>MKTZ01000011.1 GCA_001898505.1 Sphingobacteriales bacterium 50-39 | reverse complement strand
ACCCCGGAAATCGTCAGGATTTGGTAACTTTCTGGTAGGCATAGTGCAGCGTTTTAATCGTTAATAATTGCGAAACACTCCGTTATCGCTTATCAAAATTACGGCGGCCCCTTCAAGGGTGACCGCACAGTACCTGCACTATGCTTTTCTAAACATCACTACTGTTTTTTTGAAAACTTGACGACATTGTCACTTTTAATCAGCTGATTATCAAGCCATTCCCCTTAAAATGTCCACCCTATTGTCAGGTGCGGTCGGAGAGAAAAAGTCTGGAATAGTATTTTCATTTCTTCTAGGACGATGAAGAAATTCGACCGGCCATTCTGTAAGACGTCTCTTCTGTTATTTTGCTCCAACCAAGCACTCTCTATTGGGGTTTAAGTAATTTATCTGCTTACTCTCAAATAACTGCTCCAGCGCTTCACATCCGTGTTCAGTTTTATAATCTCTTTCCTTTTCTGTTATAGGAATAAACCAATAGCAATGGATCTCCCTTCCATTGAATTGAAATATCTCCAAGTCAGGCCCGTCGAGATAGGGCAATGAAATAAATCCATGATCACATTTAGAGCCCCCAATCCAGGGCTGACCAATATTTACCGTATGATGGATGTTCAAAGGAAGACCATTCCTGTGATAAGAAGCACAATAAGTCATAAGCTCTACTAACGAATGACTAGGCGCTGGAGAATAAACAAACAGTTCTATAAGGTTATCATCTGTTCTATCACATGACATACCAACCGTGCAGTAAGTGTACATATTATGTTTGCCGTTGGGTGGAATCTCTAATACGTAAAACTCTTCATGTAGTTTTTCCTTCGGTCCCTCACCTAGCACTAACCTGCTCCCTGGTTCAGAAAAATAGCTTGTGTAATGCATATAAAGCCCTTCAACATATAATTTGGCAGCATTTTTTGAAAACATTTTCTTCCAAGTTTCTAAATCTACTGCCGTCTCCTCAGTATTATCATCGAAGACTACCCAACACCCGCATTTCTCAGACAAGAATTGTAGTTGCTGAAGTTCCTCTTGTGTAACATGGTGCCTACCAAAACTACCTTTACCATCATTTAAAATCTGCCAGAGTTCATATTCCAATCCCATCATCCATCCCGCAGAATAACCCGCTTCAGATATGCGGCTCATCAACTCCTCAAGTTGCAGCTGATCCTCATTCAAATCTTTTAACATGCTCCGAAATTAAATAAAGAATATGGTACCTGGAATCGAACCTTTCGCCGTTGAATAAGAATGTATTATAAATAGAGAAATAATCGGAGAAATCAAAACCCGCTGAGCAGCAGCGGGTTGAAAAGGTTGTAGTCCTAAACCCTCAGTTATCGAACCAATTATCCAAGGATATACTGTTAGCTGAGGCTTTTATAAACAGATATAAAACGGAAATAGATCGACTCTGTGCGTAAGTGGTCGAACAATGCTATGATGTTATATCCGGATAGATTAAAGCCTGGAAAGCCTCAAATGCCCCTAAACCCTCCTTTTGAGGGTAGGCTTATTCAAATACCCGTATGAATGATTTTCCTGGCGTTTAAACGCCTTATTTCGGAATGATGGGGGGATAACCGAAAATGATTATACAAGCCGGGAGTAGTTCATAACTGCCCTGTCGTTCTCACAGATATGATGCCCTCCCAATCGTTGAACTACCCTTTTTTCTTGGGTTTTAAGGTATCATATGCTAAATCAATAATAGTTTTGGGATCAACGCCTATGAGTTTTGCTATGGTACTGAGTTCTCGCAAGGTGAAAAGGTCGGGATTGGCCATTAATTTAGTGAAGCGATTGTAGTTTATCCCCATGTCCTTATAAACCACACTTTTGGGGACAATTTCAAAAATCCGGTGAAAGCTGGTGATTTTCCCAGCTGAAATTAAATCTTTTGCAATATTATACCTCCGATCCGCGGCCATTTACCAAAGAAAACCCTTTGGAACTAAATAACAGTCAATTGTTTATCTTTTGTAGTTTAGAAATTATCTAATTGTAGTTACAATTAGAACGTATTGACAATTTTGTATTGTCAAATAATAGTTTTAGTTTAGGTCGAGTATATTGCGATTTCTTCAAAATATTGAAGCTATTCGCTTTGATTCTCGCTTTGGAAACGTCGAAATTTTCACAAGGAAAACGGGATGATAAGTGAAGGGCTCACGTCTTGGCGTGGGCTCTCTCTTACTCGTTTCCGGGCTTTCGACGGCCTCCAAGGCGGTAAGGTGAGGCCCGCGTCTTCTTTTTCGCCCTCATCCCTCACTATGGGTTTAATGATTAATTGAAATAGAAAGGTTTGGTCAGTTGTTTTTACGGTTGGCCAACGATTGGAACGGACGGGTATTTTAATACTATTGCCGTCCCCACTTAGGATAAGGTTTTAAAGGTAAAAGGTCTTCTGGTTCGTAGCATTAGTCTTCATAGGCAGCTAGGTTTGGTAAATCAGGGGCTTAATAGTCCCTGATCTTCTAACCTTTTGAATTGAACCGTACCGTAATTTTTAACCCATAAACCCATCATATGAAATTCATTTTACCCGTGATCTTGATGGCAACGATTTGCGGGTGCAAAAAAGACAATAATGATTTTAATCCTTACTTACTTTCAAATGATCAGTTGGCAGGAACGTGGAAGTTTGGCAACATAACTGTCAGCACCTACGATACGACTACAAACAAATTTGAGGTTCAATACCCAGATGTGCCTAACGGAGCATATGTTATTCAATTTACAAATGACTCCACCGGCAGCTATTTTCACGCCTACCCTTCAGTTTGGAACTATCTGCCAGCCAATGGTCAATGGTCGCTGGATATATATTCAAGTACTATATATTTCAAATGTTTAGGAAATGAATGCACAGTTCCCAATGCCATTTGGACCATTAGTGATTTCTCCAGCAGCCAAACCGCTGGTGCGATGAATTTGCAAAGCCCGACCATAGCATCAGGGGGTAAATTGATAACAATAATAATCGGTCTTGCAAAACAATAATCTGAAAGCCTTATTACAATTCCCAATACAATCCCCTTCACTTAAAAATCATACTTATGAATCCCAAAATTGCACATCACCGTCTGGTCTTTGTTTTAGTGCTTTTTGTCTCATCCTGGGCCTATGGGCAAACAGACTCTTCAAGAGTCAGCTTAAATGATGAAATTGCACAGAAAATTTCAAAGGGAGTTACTACCAAGGCGGACATAACAAAACTATTTGGCACTCCTGACACAAAAAGCCTCACCGCTGACATTGAAAATTGGACCTACTATGACAATTCCCGCACTTTATCTCTTTTCTTCGATAAAAAAGGCTTAGTAACCTCTTACAACTACAAATCATCCGGGGCAAGCAATGATATAGCAATAGTTAACCGTAGTAATTTCATCGAATTGATTGAGAAAGTGCAAAACGATAAAAGCCTTCGGGGATCGTTTATGTATAAAGGCTCTAAGGTGAATATTTTTGAAGATACGGACTATAAAACCGCTATTGGCAAATTTTTAAAAATAGAGTGGAATGGCTTAACTGCCATTTATCATACAGCTTTAGGGTATATGACTCGAACAAGGTTCAATATGATGAAACAATCATTGCACTACGAAGGCAAAGTAGAAGATCATAAATACTGTAAGGACAATTACTGCTTTGAATTACGCACTGATAAAAAGTACCCGTATATTATTTCTTACAAACAGGCTGATTCTGAAATAAGGGAAATAAAATAGAATCTGCTCCTTTTTAAATCCTAATCAAAATAACCAAACTACATTACATAAAATATGTCACATCAATTAACCAATAAACCCTGGAAATGAAAAAAATCTCTGAGCTAACCCTAATATTATCTTTGTTGAGCCTTCCTTTTTTTCATTGCGTTAGTGGAAATGGGAAGGCGAAGGAGAGAAATCAACTCAAAAATGATACAATTTTGTTAGGTTTTATACTAGGAGAAAAACGTCAAGACTGTCTGAACCATTTACAAGATTTAAGTAACCTGGGCAAAGTTTCCCAAGTAGATTCTTTTCATTTTATTTTCCCTCTTTATTTGGAATCGCAAGTATTAGAATGCCACGCGACTCTACATTGCTTTGATTCTTTGGAAATGATTTATTTCGAAATTTTGCCACCCCTAAAACTCCTTGATTCATTAAAAGATCGTATACCATCAAATAAAGATTGGTCATTGCTTGATCGGGTAACAAGACAGGTGAATTTAACGCAAGAATATTGCCTAGAAAAATCAACAGAATTGCAGGAAAAGCTGGAAAAGATCGAGAAAGAAATGCTTGACATGTTTCAAAGGAAATATGGTGCTTGCCAAGAACCATCAGACTTAAGTTCATATGGGTATGATTGGATAAATATGGGGAAGCATATTAGATTTGAATTTAACAAGTCAAACCATGATATCTATTACTCAAATAAGTTACTTGATTATTATGCATCTCCAAGCCAATTTGAAGAAAACAATATTCCAACTATTGGTAATGGCTTTTATTCAACTCTTGAATATGAAAGAAAGATTTCTAAAGTTGCAGAAAAATTGAGCGGTGCTTTTGTATCATTAATTGATTCTTCTGACAGTATTTTGACTACAAAAGAAAAATACCTTAAAGAGACGAGAATAGATAATAGGATTAAAAAAAGCGGAATTTAAGTGACTAAATCATGTAGCATTTATTAGTGGAATAGTAGAAATCGATTATATCCGTGAGATGGGGGAGGCCAGTTGCAACTGCAAGCCGGGTTGAAAGCCTTCCGTAGTTGCCTACCCCCAATCAAATCAGAGCCGTTTTTACTCCTGTGCTATAGATGGAAGCTCATTAAAGCAGGTTATGAATACGTCCACACCTACCATGTGCTACAAGGGGCGTATTGATCGGCCATTTAGAACATATACGAAGTACCATATTTGTAAAGCAAGGGAGTTTTTTAAGAGCCATAATTTTATATGATACTAAAATTTTTGGCATTTCTGCACTAATTTTTTTGGCACGATTTTTGTACTATGTAGGGGCTAGATTGTCCCGCCAATCTTTTAACCTCCTCGAAAGGTAGCTAACAATAATCATCCCTTTAAGGATTTATTAAACACAGCTTTAGGCTTATACAGCCTATTGAAACTATTTTATTTATGAAATATGTAAAAATACCCTTTGCTGTATTAATGAAGGTTGTAGCTGATGCACAGTTACTAAAGGCATATGTGATCTACCTGAAGCTTAAAACTCTCTATAAGGAGCAGACTATCCATAACATAAAGGGAAGGATAAAAGAGCTTGCCAGGTTTACAGGCATGTGTGAAAATACCTTTCGTACGAGGCTTAACCAACTCATCGACCTTGGTTTAGCCAGAAAAGAAAATGGAATATTATTTCTAGCAGATAATTATAAATTGTTTTATGTATTAAACATCCTTCATAAAAGCAGGAACGGCAAAATACGTTCCAAGACAATCAAACTAGCAGCCAGAAAAATTAATGAACATAATTTGATGGTTCTCGCAATGAAGATTAAGACTCAGCAAATAGAATGGAGGCAAAAAAAGAATTTCTTTTATCACATGACCGGGAGTTGTAAGACCAATAAGAGACTATATAATAGGTATTATTCCTATTATAACTCACTAAAAAACAACACTTGTTACAACTTCGGGTCATGTGATAAAGGTTTTTTGGATGCCAATCTTTCAGTGGGAGGAATAGCAAAATTGTTTGGAAAGAAATCCGCCAAATCTGGACATAATATTGCCAGAAGGCTTGAAAAGAAGGGGCTAATTACCTACCAACATAGAGAAATTGTTTACGAAATAATCAGTGAGAGGGCTAACTTGGAATTTTTCAGAGAAATTGACCCTACACTAAGGATGAAAAAGGTCTCAGCCGATAATATCCCCCCATTTTTGCATATGAAGAGGAAACAAAGGAAATCCCTTGATAAAATATTAAAGACAAATGGGTTTGCTTATCTGTTGAGTAAAGTGGTAACGAATCACATAACTTTTAAGATGGATTTGGAGGATAAGATTGTTGGTATATCCAGGGTATTTCCCCTGGGCATAGAAAACTAATAGAGTCTCTTAATATAATGTAATTTTTTGGAATCTACCGATTTTAGAACTTCTCTACCTCGGTGGAAGGATTGCATCTGTACAAAAAAAGTACTACCCAACTATTGACATGGCCTAAGAACGCATATATATTTACCAAATCAGCGCAATATGAAACTAACGCTACACCAACTACGAAAATTTGCAGGATTTGAAGCTATTTCTGATGAGGAAGGGTTGTCCATTATCGACACCCTCTACCATTTTTCCGTATTAGCCTTCAGATTCTTTCATTTTAACCAACTGAACGATGAACAATGTAGATTTAATTAAGGGGCTATTTAAGACAACCGGCAACCCTAATGAAGCTCACAAAAAGAACGCAGTCATTTACACCCGCGTTTCTACCAAAGAGCAGGCCGAAAACAATGACAGCTTAGATACTCAAAAGAAATACTGTCGTCAACTAGCTGGAAAAGAAGAGCTTACAGTTTTAGAAGAATTTGGCGGCACCTATGAGAGTGCCAAAAATGATGGAAGAAAGGAATTTATGAGAATGCTTGATTTCATAAAGAAATCACCTGTCAAAATCTCCTATATTATAGTGTATAGCCTGGATAGGTTTTCCAGGTCAGGCGGGCAAGCTATTGCCCTTGCGGAACAACTTAGAAATATGGAGGTTCACATTATATCATGTACTCAACCCACCGATGTTAATACTTCAAGTGGAACGTTCCAGCAATCTATACAGCTATTATTTAGCAAATGGGATAATGATCAAAGAAAAGAGAAAGTTATTGCCGGGATGAAAGAAAAACTATTAGACGGGTATTGGATGGGCAAGGCTCCTATTGGCTATGATCATATCAGAACTAAGGATGGGCAGCAATTAGTCATTAATGCAGTCGGAGAGATCATAAGAAAAGCCTTCTTGTTGAAGGCTGATCAGGGGCTAACTAACTATGAAATTTCCCAAAGTTGCAAGGCATTGGGGCGTTTTATCAATGAAAAAAGGCTGTTCGACATTTTCCGTAATCCTTTTTACTGCGGCTATATTAGGAACAGGCTACTGGAAAATGAGGTTATTAAAGGCAAACATCCAATCCTAGTCAGTGAAGAGGTCTTTTTAAAGGCCAACAATATTGGCGTTGCCCAACCTCAAAACTATATCTCTAAGCCTACGGACCAATTATTCCCCTTGAAACGATTCGTAAAATGCTCTAAATGTGGAACAACATGGGTAGGATATACTGTTACGGGAAAAAAGGCCACTTACTATAAATGCAACCAACGTGGCTGTAAATGCAATAGGAATGCTGCCATATTACATGAGGAATTTAAAGGTTTCCTGTCCACCTACGTGATCCCTGAAAAGTACATTGAACCGCTGAAGGCTCAACTTAATTTGACCTTTAAATCCATGAACAAAGACAATGAAGTATCAAAAATACTTCTCAAAACCAAGCTAAACGAGGCGGAAGAGAACCTGTATAAGGTAGAAGAGCGTTACGCCTTGGGCAAAATCGAAGATGAGACAGTCTATTGTAGGATCAGGGGAAAATTTCAGGATGAGATTGGCGGGATTAATGCAGAACTCCGTAAACTAAATTCCACATTATCGAACCTGGATAATTTCATTCATTATTCCGTGAAATTAAGCTCGAAACTCAATACCATGTGGGGTTCTGGTAATTTCGAGTTGAAGCAGGGATTGCAAAACCTGATGTTCCCGGAAGGAGTAACGTATGATTTTCAAAAAAGTGAGTATCGAACCTGCAAATCCAATTGGGTATTTGCGTCAATTGCAGGACAGGCAAGGGTTTTCCAAAATGAAGAAGGCGGAAGCACCCTATTTTTACCGGGTAATTCCGCCCTGGTAGTCCTGACAGGAATCGAACCTGTATCAAAAGTTTAGGAAACTTCTATTCTATCCATTGAACTACAGGACCATGACCACCAGCCTCGGCCAATGGTTTGGGCGGCAAAAATAATGCATTTCGCCCTTTT
Source organism: Sphingobacteriales bacterium 50-39 (assembly GCA_001898505.1). Classification (GTDB taxonomy): domain Bacteria; phylum Bacteroidota; class Bacteroidia; order Chitinophagales; family Chitinophagaceae; genus Puia. The sequence goes on along the minus strand of MKTZ01000011.1, from coordinate 533,216 downwards.
AACCAGCCTAATTTTGTGCGGAAAAAGTGCATTCTGAAATTTAGCCCTTTTTCCGCAAGGGAGGGGCCTACGTCACTGGTCGAACCGCTTCCAGCGGTTCCTAATTAAATATTTTGTACCGTTTCCCCCGGGCTATACCCACCCCCTGCATTTTAGCTGTCCCTAATTACGTACATTGTACGCCTCAAACCATTCATTATGCGACGATTGTTCTCAATGACCACCGTTCTCCTGCTGGTCATCACCACCCATGCTCAGGGCCCGCGCTTCAGCCATCAGACCATCTTTGTAACAGACCTGAACAGAAGCGCCGATTTCTACGAAAAAGTCATGCAGCTCAAAAAGATATCCGAACCCTTCCACGACGGCAGGCACGTCTGGTTCCAGATCTCCGAACACGGACAGCTCCACGTAGTTTCCGGCGCCAAAGAAGACGGCCCCCACGACATCAATATCCATCTCGCCTTTAGCGTCCCCTCCATGGACGCCTTCACAAAGCACCTGGACGAGTACAAGGTCAAATACGGCAACTGGGCCCAGAACACCAAAACACCCCAGGTCAGGCCGGACAAGGTCAAACAGATCTACCTGCAGGACCCCGACGGATACTGGATAGAGGTCAACGACGATACGTTCTAGGATTCGGCCGGACGCAATTGTCGAAGGCCGGACCGGGTGCAGTTATCAAAAGTCGGGTAAAGACAGGCCAAAGAACCCCAACCCCACGGGGGAGAATTCATGGTATAGCACTATATTTGCAGCCCCCGGCAAGGCGGCGAGGCAGGTCACGGGTATCAGCGTCAAGGCATCAGGTCGAATCACCCTGGTGAACGGACCGCAAGGTCCAAGGTCACACCGCCCGCACGAGGGATCATCCATAAAAGCAAGAACAATGAAATTCTATAACGTCGTCATCAAATACCGTCTCCCTCTGGCCATCGTCATACTGATACTGGCCATAGTCACCAATCTATATGCAGGCTTCTGGCCCTCCTTCCTCCTGTACCTCATCGCCGCCATCCTGCTCTTTGGCTACTTCTTCTTTGGCCCCCTCCGGCTGATCCAGGAACATATGGAGAGCGGCAACCTCGAGGCTGCCGAAAAAGTGCTTGGTTCCATCAAATTCCCCGGCCTCCTGTACAAACCCATCCGCAGCGTATACTATACCCTGAAAGGTAACATCGCTATGATGAAACAGGATTTCACAGGCGCCGAAGTCAACATGAAAAAAGGCCTGGATCTCGGTATGCCCATGAAAGAGGCGGAAGGCGCCAGCCTCCTGCAGATGGGAATGCTGGCCATGCAAAAGAACGATATCCGCCAGGCCGAAAGCTACGTACGCCAGGCCATCCGCAAAGGGCTCCCCGACAAGGAAAACCAGGCAGCCGCCTTCCTCCAGTTGTGCTCGATCATGATGACCAAACGGGAATTCCGCGCCGCCAAGGATTTCTTCCGCAAGGCCAAGGCGCTGAAACCCACCACACCGCAGATCGTAGACCAGATCAAACAAATAGAAAAATACATCTCGAGGATCCCGGGATAAGCCACCAGTCTGACAGAAGAAAATAAGCATATCAACACTTTCACCCTGCTGCTCTCAGCAGTGGCGGGGTTTTGCGATACATCCACTTTTGTATCCGGTGATTCTATTTTTTCAGCCCATGTAACAGGTAACTTCATCGTCTTTGCTGCACAGCTCATCGTAGGTAAGGAAGAGAACGCCTGGATAAAGCTGCTGACATTCCCCATATTTATCATCGTCGTGATGACAGGCGGGTGGATCGCTAAAAGATCGGGCAATAAATATCGGGTTCTATTGATAGAAAGCATGCTGCTGCTACTTTGCGGCGCCATAGCCCTGGTGAATTCCACCTTGTCCCGTCCCAACGCCGGCCCAACCGTCTATTGCATGGTTATGATCGTTGTAGCAGCTATGGGTTTGCAAAACGCCTTCGGAAAACTCTATGCGAAAGAAACACACGGCCCTACTACCATGATGACAGGCAATGTCACCCAGGCTGCATTGGATCTGGGAAGTCTCATCGGCAGGAGCGCCGGTACAGAGCAAAAGTTAAATCTAAGAAAACAGCTGTATCTGATAGGCGGATTCCTGCTCGGCTGTTTGATGGGGGCAGTGATCAGTAAGTTCGTTGGGCTTATCTCTATTGCAGTACCCGCCGTCACTATGATGATCTATTACCGGACAGCACAACAAAACCATCCCGCAGGAAACAAATAGTTCTTCGGAGGGCGCTCCGGTCAGATCGGGAGGGTTGAGCAACAATCTTTAGTTCTTCGGGGATGATCCTGGCCAGACTGAAGAGGACTTGAGGAAAGTCCCGGGCCAGGTTAGTAAATCAACAGAGGCGCCAAATATGTCCGTAAAGGGCGCCCGAAAGACAATGATTAAGACCTGGCGGAGATAACACCATCTACCATCTGGTGCAGGGTGCGCAAAGACAAACTATTCTTCTCTAAAAAATCAAAGGAACCATATCGTAAAAAAACCTCTTTTGTATTCAAGCCCTTCTGGCTGGAAAAGAGGATCACATATACATCGGGGTGGGTAGTCCTTACCTGTTGGAGGGTGTCGAGTCCATTCAGCTTCCCATCCAGGTTATAATCCATCACAATGACAGAGGGCGCTTTGTCCAGCTCGTCCAGGCAAGCCTCCCCATTGGTATAGAAATGGATGTTCCGGCTGACAGATTCGAGTTCCTTAGCGATAAGGCTTTGATACATCAAGTTATCTTCAACCACGAAGATAACAGGCTCTTGGTTGAATTCCATATATTAATAAAGTAGTGCATCTTTATTCTCGGAAAATAGTGCCAGAAAAAGAAAGCCCCTAATAGTTTGACTATCAAGGGCCGAATACGATCGCCGCCGGTTAGAAACTTCCCTGTTTGGGAATGCTTTTCTTAGATTGGGGGAATTTTTAGGTATAAGTACCTAGTGGTTTTGGGTATTCATACGCACCTGCAAAGGGTTTGGGCCGGTGAGAAAGCCGGATTACTGCATGATCTCTGCCTGCAGCTGGCCAATACATTCGTGTATGACAGACCCTATCTTGTCCACTAGGACCGGGATCTCCTCTACCTGCGTCTTTGCCTTCGCATTGGCTTCCACCGTACGTATCTCCTGACGGATAGACTTGATCCCCATCGAATCAACAGTAGATTTCAGCTTGTGCGCCGTTTTACCTACCTGGTCCCAGTTCTCCGTTTGCACTGCCTTGACAAGTTCGTCCAGGTTCTGAGGTACCGTCTCGATAAAAAGAGCCACCATTTTCTTGATAAAGCCCTCATCTCCTCCCGATACGGATTGGACCATGGAGAGATCGTACAGCTTATTTACGGGTAACATGCTAATATGGTTTTTTAAGGGAATGTTCTTTTCGGACAAGGTCTTAGATGCAGTCTCATGCAATGAGGCCGCCGGTGTCGGTGCAGGTTCGGTAAGGTTTCTGGATATCACTCTGAACAGCCTGGGCTCGTCAAAAGGCTTGGAGAGGTAGTCGTTCATCCCAGCTGCCAGATATCGTTCGCTGTCGCCTTTCAACGCATTGGCTGTCAACGCAATAATTGGTATGTGTGCCTTTATAGGGTCCGCCAACTGCCGGATATGCGCAGTAGCCGCCAGCCCATCCATCTCGGGCATCTGCACGTCCATCAGGATACAGTCGAATGACTCCGCCTGCAGCTGTTCCAGCGCCTCCCTCCCGTTGCTCACAATAGTCACCTCGAAATCCCAGGACTCGAGGATATGCCGGGCAAGGTACTGATTAAGCTCCACATCTTCCGCGACCAATACCTTTTTATGTCCCAGGCTCTTGTAATCGATGTCCTGATTTGTTTCGTTATCCTGCATAGCTTCCATACTTAGTTGATAAGGGATATGGATAGTAAAGACCGAGCCCTTTCCTTCTTCGCTCCTCACCAGCAGTTCACCATTCTGCATTTCGATCATATTCTTACAGATGGTCAGCCCCAGCCCCGTTCCCCCGTATTTGCGGGAGATGGTAGGGTCCGCCTGTACAAAAGGCTCGAATATCGAGCGGATACGGTCCTCACTGATACCAATACCCGTATCACGGATAACGATCTCGACAACCGCCCACTGCTCATTCTGCTCTATAATGCTCGTCAATATGGTGACATTCCCCCTGTTGGTGAACTTCAATGCATTGCTCAGCAGATTGCTTAGCACCTGACTCAGCCGGTACGGATCGCCCTTTACCACCATCGTCGCCGGTATCGCGTTCTGAAAGATCAGCCCCAGGTCCTTCTCCTCCGCCTTGTGGATAAAAGACTGTATGGATGTGGTTATTTTTTCCACGAGCTTAAAGTCTATCTTCTCCAGCTGAAGCTTGCCCGCAACGATCTTCTCCAGGTCCAGGATATCATTGACAATGACCAGGAGACTGCCAGCAGCCTCCTGTATCAGCTTTAAATAATACCGTTGCTGATCGTCCAAATTGGTCTTTGCCATCAAACTCGCCATCCCCATGATGCCATTCATAGGCGTGCGTATCTCATGGCTCATATGTGCCAAAAAAGACTCTTTCGCCTGCGCTGCCTCGTCAGTAACCTTTTTGGCGTAACGCAGCTCCTGCTCCATATAGATCCTCTCCGTGATGTCCTGCGAAAAGCCTATTACATATGGCTCCCCGCCCGGCTCCTCCACCCTGTAATTCTTATACAGGAGATATATCCGCTCGTTCTTTTTGTTCAATACACAAAATACGCCGCTGACCGCGACACTGCTTGTCCTTATAGCATCCAGGTATTCTTCTCTGAACTTCGACTGATGCTCCGCCGGGATAAAATCCTGTATCCTTTTGCTGACCAGCTCCCCTTCCGCATATCCCAATACCCGGCAGATCTCCGGGTTGATGGCCAGCAGACGACCCGACATATCATGCGTGCAGATCAACGCCTGGCTATAATTAAAAAGATCTCTGTATCTTTTCTCGCTACGGCGCAGCTTCTCCTCAAACTCCTTCCGCTCCGTGATCGTCACACCATAAATGATCACCCATTGCACATCACCATTAGCATTCAGCACCGGATAGACCTTCTGCAAATAATGCTGAAAATTCCCATTCTCATCACGGCCCTCTTCCCCCCATTCTATCATCTCCTTTGTACGCAAAACTTTCCCGAACACCTGCCGACGCGCCCTGGCTGTCCTATCCGGCCGGCCTGCATACCTGCAGAATTCCTCATTGGTCTTGCCGATCATCCACTCCCGCAGATGCGCATCGGGAACAGCTGTAGGATTCACAAAAAGGTACCGGTACTGAGTATCTGCTACAATGATCTCCGCAGGTATCATATTCAGTATCTCTTCGTAAAAACTACGATGCTCTACCAACTCTTGTGGTAAATTCATGCAGACAGATTTTCAATGCGAATAGGGTTTACTTCATCTTCAGTTCCCCGTTCTGTATCATGCGATAAAGCGTAGATTTACCAACATCCAGCTTCTTGGCGACGAGCAGAACGTCCTTTTCATATTTGTCCAGATAATGCTGCAGGATTTGTATTTCGAATTCTTTAAGGGTCATTTCTTTGTTGAGCAGATCCGCAATGCTGGCAGATGTGTTCAGGGTGATATGCTCCGGCTGTATCAGTTCTTCATCCGCCATTACGACAGACAGCTCCACCACCGACTTGAGCTCACGCACGTTGCCGGGAAATGGATACTGCATCAGCTTCTGCTGAGCCTCCGGGGATAATGTCTTTTTTTCCAGCTTATTTTCCTTGCAAAATCCATCGATAAAATGCTTGGAAAGGATCAGGATGTCATTGCCCCTCTCCCGCAATGGCGGTAAATAAATAGGCAACCCGATCAGTCGGTAATAAAGGTCCTCACGAAAATTTTTATTCTTTACTTCCTCCAATAAATTCTTATGGGTGGCAACCACGATCCTAACATCGATCTTCGTCACCGAATTGCTGCCGATGCGTGTGATCTCCCGCTCCTGCAGGACACGCAATAGCTTTGCCTGCAAATTGATATCGAGCTCTCCTATCTCATCCAGGAACAACGTCCCTTTATCCGCCTCCTCGAATTTCCCTATCCGACGGGTCACAGCACCCGTAAAAGCGCCCTTCTCATGACCAAAAAGCTCGCTCTCGATAAGGTCCTTCGGGATCGCAGCCACGTTCACCGCTACAAATGGCTGCTTGTGCCTGTCCGAGTTATAGTGGATCGCCTTTGCGATCATTTCCTTACCCGAACCCGTCTCACCCGTAACAGACACAGTGATATTGGTCTTCGCTGCTTTTTCAATAAGGGAGAATACCTTTAATATCTGCTCGCTCTTCCCCAGGATCATTTGAGAAAAATCGTACTTGCGGCCCACCTGGCTCTTCAACGTCTCCACCTCCTGCTTCAGGTTGCTGATCTCACGCAAATGCAAAATGCTGTTCCAAAGCCTGTCCTTTGTGTCATCATCCTTCACGATATAGTCGAATGCCCCATTCTTCAACAGGTTGATGGCCGTGGCCACGTCCTCCTGTCCCGAAATGACAATGACCCGTATGTCGGGATTATGCTCCTTGATCTTTTTGAGGACCTCCGCACCGTCGCAATCCGGCAGGGAATAGTCAAGGGTTACTACCTCTGGGTTCTCATGAAGCGCTGCAAAAAAGTCTTTGGGAGATTCAAATCGTTTGACCTCGTATTCAGGGTTTAGGGACAGATAATGCTGTAGCATGCTGCCATACCAGACATCATCTTCGACGATGAAAACTTTGAAAGAATGATGGTTTTTCATATTTGCGTTTATATAGGGATATTGTGTTTATATAGGATATGACTAAAACGTTGAATTGTCTAATTTATTCCCAGAACAAGACATTTTCCAATTTATTAGGCCAGTTTTTCCAAATTAGAGATTTATCTGGTATACTCATAAGTGTTTTTACCTATTGATTTACTGGGGCGGCCGTTTAAATTCCACCTCTGAGGGCATCCCCGCCGGCCGGGAGCGATCAAAGCACAGTCCCACGATGGGATCACCGAACCCCGAATTCACCCCGATCGAATTCACCCTAGTCTCGTAACTTTACCCTCATGTCCATCCAGCGGGAAAAACTCCAGCAACATTTTCAGGAAGAATACCGGAAGCTCAACGAACAGCAGCGCCTCGCCGTCGACACGACGGAAGGCCCCGTCATGGTCATTGCCGGCCCCGGAACAGGAAAAACCCAGATCCTGGCAGCCCGCATCGGGAAGATCCTCCTCGATACGGACGTATCCCCCGACAATATCCTATGTCTGACTTATACGGATGCAGGGGCCATCGCCATGCGGCGGCGCTTACTCTCGTTCATCGGGCCGGACGCATACAAGGTTAATATTCACACCTTTCACTCCTTTTGTAACGACATCATCCAGGAGAATCTCTCCCTTTTTGAAAAGACATCCCTCGACCCTATCTCCGACCTGGAAAAGATCCAGCTCTTCAAGACCCTCATCGACAGCTTTCCCAAGAACCACCCCCTCAAGCGCTATAGAGGCGATGTATATTTTGAAATGTACAATCTGCAAAACCTCTTTAGCACCATGAAACGGGAAGGCTGGACACCCGAATGGATCACTAAAAAGATCGATCAGTACCTTGCCGAGCTCCCAAACAGGGACGAATACATAGCTAAAAGGGCCACTGGAAGCTTCAAAAAAGGAGATGTCCGCACGGACAAGATCGCCGAAGAGACAGAGAAAATGGAAAAGCTAAGGGCCGCCGTCCAGGAGTTCGACCGATTCCAGGAACTGATGCGGCGACGCAATCGGTATGATTTCGACGACATGATCAATTGGGTCATCAGGGCCTTTGAAGAGAACCGAAACCTGCTCTCCGGCTACCAGGAGAAATACCAGTATATCCTCGTGGACGAATACCAGGACACCAGCGGCACCCAGAACAAGCTGGTAAGCCTGCTCATCACATTTTGGGAACAGCCCAATGTATTTGTAGTAGGGGACGACGACCAGAGCATCTATCGATTCCAGGGCGCCAACCTGGAAAATATGCTGGACTTTGCCCACCAGTATGAAAAGGACCTGCTCACCGTAGTGCTTACCAATAACTATAGGAGCACCCAGCCCATACTGGATATCTCCAGGACCCTCATCGATAAGAATACCGAACGGCTGGTACGGCAGCTCCCTAACCTGTCAAAACAGCTGGTATCCAGCCATCCCTTGATCAGCACAATGAAATTCCCGCCCCGCATACTGGAATATAAGGACTCACGGGACGAGATGACGGGCATTACCCTCCACATCGAGCGGCTGGTAAAGGAAGAAGGCGTAGCGCCCGGCAGGATCGCCGTCATTTATAAAGAGAATAAATATGGTGAGGAGCTGACTAAATTCCTGCAATTAAAAAAGATACCGGTTTACAGCCGGCGCAGCCTGAACCTCTTCGAAGTCCCATTTGCCCAAAAGATCATACTGCTGTTGCGCTATCTGGCGGCCGAGCACGACGCACCTTACGGAGGTGACGAGATGCTGTTCGAGATCCTCCATTTCGACTTCTTCTCCATCGCCCCCATAGAGATCGCCAAACTTTCGGTAGAAGTAGCGGACAAACAGTTCAGCGATGATCGCACCTCCATCCGTCGCCTCCTGCATGAAAAAGCCACCCGCCCTGCCCGCGACCTGTTTGACAGCGGTGTCCCCGAGAACATGAAAAAGACCAGCAAGGCCCTGGAAAAGCTCATTGGCGATGTGTCGAATGTGACACTCCAGACCTTGTTCGAGAATTGTATACGAGACACCGGACTCCTCGCCTATATTATCCAAAGTCCAGAAAAGATCTGGCTGATGCAGGTGCTGACTGCCCTGTTCGACTTTATAAAAGAAGAATCCCGGCGCGATCCGGAACTGAACCTCGACCGGCTCGTCCAGATGATCGATCTGATGAAGGACAACGGCATCCCCCTCCCCCTCATTCAGGTGGCGGGCAGCGACAAGGCCGTCAATCTGCTGACAGCGCATGGCTCCAAAGGACTCGAGTTTGCCTACGTCTTCTTTGCCGGCTGTAATGCCTCCACCTGGGAGAAAAAACGTAAACCCGGAGGAGGCTATAAATATCCCGACAACCTGTTCGACTCTCGTGGACCAGTCGATGGACAGCCAGGATCCGGCAACGGGCAGGCCGCCCCCCCGGCAAAAGCTTCCGACGAAGAAGAGCTGCGGCGACTATTCTACGTAGCCCTGACCCGTGTGGAACAGCACCTATTCATCTCCTATGCCCGTTATAAAACAGACGGCAAGGAACTGGAGCCCTCCGTCTTTATCGCGGAAATACTGGATCAGCATACATTGGATGTCGAAAAGGTCGCCGTTCCCGATGAGACCATGGCCGACTTTGAAATACTGACCTTTACGGAAACCGTCGCCCCCGAGATCGCCTCCGCGGAAGAGGCCTTTATCTCCCGTATGCTGGAAAAGTTCGTCATGAACGTCACCGCACTCAACAACTACCTGAAATGCCCCCTCGAGTTTTATTACAAGACCCTTATCCGCATCCCGTCCCCGAAGAACGAGGCCACCGAGTTCGGCAGCGCCGTACACTTTGCCCTCCAGCGGCTGTTTGAAAAAATGAAGGCCCATGTGGAGGAACAATTCCCCGACAAGGCAGAGATGCTCCAGGATTTTAACTGGTATATGCACCGCCACCGCGAGATCTTCACCCGTGAGGCCTTTGCGCGCCGCATGGAATATGGGATCGAAGTATTGGGTAATTACTATGACAAATACATCTACCAATGGAATAAGATCGTGGCAGTGGAAAGAAACATCCGCAATGTCACGGTCAAGGGTATCCCACTCAAAGGCAAGCTGGATAAGCTGGAGTTCCAGGGCAAAGAGGTCAATGTCGTGGACTATAAGACGGGAGATGTAGACAAGGCCAAAGCCAAACTGGCCCCGCCCAGCGACAAGGACCCTAACGGAGGAGACTACTGGCGGCAAGCCGTGTTTTATAAGATACTGGTGGATAGTTACGAGCAAAAGGACTGGAAGGTCGTCAGCACCGAATTCGACTTTGTGGAGCCCGATAAGAAAAAGGAATACCGGAAAGCAAAGATCACTATTACGCCTGCCGATATCACTACCGTGATCCAGCAAATAGAATCCACGTGGAAGAAGATACAGAACAGGGAGTTTTACACCGGTTGCGGCCGGTCCGATTGTCACTGGTGCAATTTTGTAAAGACCAATAACCTGGCCATCGCATTGCACACCGTAGAAGACGAAGTCGAGGATACCTAACCGCCCGGGCCACATCAGCAGTGGCAGCGCCTGATTTAAGGTATTATTAGGAGCGCCCTCCCCGGCGTTAGCCGGAAACCCATTATTTTTACAGCATGAAGCTCTCGAAAGGTTCGTCGTTTCTCCTTCTTCTTTTTGTCTCCATCATCGGCCTCGTGGCCGGCTCTGGCTGCGCCAATATCGTACCCCCCCTCGGCGGCCCCAGGGATACCATCCCTCCCAAGCTGCTGTACGTCACTCCCCGCGACTCTTCGAAACATTTCAATACCAATAAGATCGTATTTTATTTCGACGAATTCATCGACCCCAAGGACGTACGTACCGAGCTCATCGTCTCCCCACTATCCAAGACTGAACCCATCGTAGATGCCAGGCTGAGGACCCTGACCGTGCGGATAAAGGACACATTACAACCCAATACCACCTATTCCCTCAATTTCGGCAATGCCATCCGGGATGTGGATGAAGGTAATATACTGAAGAATTTCACCTACGTCTTCTCGACAGGCAACTACCTGGATTCCATGCAATTATCCGGCAATGTCATCATCGCCAACACCGGCAAGACGGACAGCACCCTCATCGTCATGCTGCACAAAAAGCTGGATGATTCAGCCGTTGTAAAGGAAAAGCCCCGCTATATCGCCCGGCTGGACACCCTGGGCCGGTTCCACTTCCGTTACCTCGAGCCCGGCACGTATGCCCTCTATGCCTTGAAGGACGAAGGCGGCACCCGGAGGTATCTTACCCCCTCGCAACTCTTTGCTTTTTCCGACACCCCCGTGGTCATAGGGCCGAATACCCCATCCACCACCTTATTTGCCTATGTAGAGCCGGATACCACCAAACATGTCTCCAAAAGCTCCTCCGGCAGCAAGAACGCTACTGCTCCAAAACCTGAAAAGGAAAAAAAGGAAGACAAGCGACTGCAATTCCAGCTCAATCTCTCCAATGGGGATTTCGACGTGCTGGATACCTTCAAGTTGTCCTTTCAACATCCCTTAAAAGAATTCGACTCCACCAGGATCCGGTTCACCGACGATAACTATAAGGACATCGACACCCGAAACTATCATTGGAAACGGGATTCCACAGCAAAGCTGTTTATCATGAACTATAACTGGCCCACCGATACCAAATACCACCTGATACTCGCCAAGGATTTTGGAGAAGATTCGGCCGGAAGGAAGCTGCTCAAAACCGATACCGTAAGCTTCCACACCAAAAAAGATATAGACTATGGCGAGGTCAGGGTGCGGATACTCAACCTCGATCTTTCCAAAAAGCCTGTCCTGCAATTCGTCGTACAAGATGCCGTCAAATACTCTTTTCCTTTCAGATCCGGTAAAGAATTCAGACAGATATTATTTCCCCCCGGTGAATACGAGCTCCGGATCCTTTATGACACCAATGGCAACGGCGTCTGGGACCCCGGCCAGTTCTTTGGCAACCACCGGCGGCAGCCCGAGAGGGTCGTTCCTATCAAGAAAAAGCTCACCGTAAAGGCCAACTGGGACAACGACGTGGACATCACCTTGTAAGGATCCCCCCTACTTTATAGACCCGCCCGGGACTTAAACCGGCGGCTTATTAGTATCTTTGCATTATGCAATTTTCCTCCGATCTTTTAGAGAGCGCAGTGAATGAATTTGCCAGGCTGCCGGGCATTGGGAAGAAGACAGCCCTGCGCCTCGTGCTGCACCTGCTGAAGACAGACGCCTCCATGGTTCAAGGATTTGGAGAGACCCTTATCAGGATGCGCCAGGAGATAAAATTCTGTCAGCGCTGTTTTAATGTGGCCGATGCCGACATCTGCTCCATATGCGCCAATTCCCTTCGCAAGCAGGAGCTGATCTGTGTAGTGGAGACCATCCGGGAAGTCATCGCCATCGAAAGCACCCAACAATACAACGGCACCTATCATGTGCTGGGAGGCATCATCTCCCCCCTGGATGGAGTAGGCCCCGACCAGCTGAATATAGAGGCTCTCGTCACCCGCGTACAGAAAGAACACACCCAGGAGCTGATCTTTGCGCTTAACCCCACCATACAGGGAGATACTACCATTTATTATATCCAAAAGCGTCTGCATGGCAGCGGGGCCCGCTTTACGACGATTGCAAGAGGCATCGCTTTTGGCGGCGAGCTGGAATATGCCGATGAGATGACCCTTGCTCGCAGCATCACCAACCGCCTGCCCGTCGAAAGCTACATGGCGGGGCGATAAAAGACCTTGTTATCTTTAATTTTTTACCGTATCTTTGCGTACCGGACAGAAGGATTTGTTTATTGTTCAGCCTGTCCAACTGGCTAGCCAACGCAGCCTTTCAGCAGAAGGACGACCGCACAGGGCGGCCCCCCGACAAGAAAAACTGAACTAATAAACGTTTGAAATAATCATCTTTTATTCTTCTTCCCAGGTTATTTCCCTCGTTGATATCAGTTCAGAAAATTTTTCTACACGAAATGCGTTTGGCAACCAGTGATTTTTAACGTCAACGAAGGAGGATTTAATATGAAGACGATCCAGGACTGTTTGAAAGAACGCATACTCATCATCGATGGCGCCATGGGGACCATGATCCAGCGCCACAAGCTCGAGGAAAAAGACTATCGGGGACAGCGCTTCGCCGACTGGCCATCCGACCTCAAAGGGAATAATGACCTCTTGTGTCTTACACAACCCGATATCATCGAAGGCATCCACCGCGAGTACCTGGACGCCGGCGCCGATATCATCGAAACCAATACCTTCAATGCCCAGGTCATCAGCATGGCCGACTACCATATGGAGTCCCTTGCCTACGAGATCAATGTTGCTGCTGCCCGCATCGCCAAAAAGGCCGCCGCAGACTATACCTCCCGCAATCCCGGCAAGCCCCGTTTCGTAGCAGGCGCTATAGGTCCCATGAACAAGACCCTCTCCCTCTCCCCCGACGTCAACAACCCCGGGTTCAGGGCCGTCAGCTTTGACGAGGTCGCAGGCGCATACTACGAGCAGGTAAAGGGCCTCGTGGAAGGAGGCGTTGATCTTTTGCTGATCGAGACCATCTTCGACACGCTCAATGCAAAAGCCGCGATCTTCGCCATCAAGAAATTTTTCCGTGACGCCAAACAAAAGGAGCTGCCCATACTTATCAGCGGCACCATCACCGATGCCAGCGGACGCACCCTCAGCGGACAGACACTGGAGGCCTTCTATGTTTCCGTCATGCACGCCAGACCATTGAGCATCGGACTCAACTGTGCCCTCGGCGCCCAGGAGATGCGTAGTCATATCGAGGAGCTGAGCCAGATTGCCGCCTGTTATACTTCCGCCTACCCTAATGCTGGTTTACCCAATGCTATGGGTGAATACGACGAACAGCCCGAGCAGACCGCACATTTCATCGAAGAGTGGGCGGAGAATGGCTTCGTCAACATCGTAGGCGGCTGTTGCGGCACCACGCCGGATCATATCCGACATATTGCGGAGCACGTAGCTACCATCAAACCCAGGCCGCTGCCTGTAGTAGAAAGTGTCCTGGAAACGAGCTCTTAAAAAATATATCTCGTTCCCAGGAAGGGTCTAATGTCTGTCCTTCGGACAATGACCCGTTAGGTCATTTTGAATTAGCATAGAAGAAAGAATTATTTAAATGTCATCACTCACTATCAAGCCGTATTTACGTTTGTCCGGTCTGGAACCGCTGGTGGTTCGCCCTCAAACGAACTTTCTTAATGTAGGAGAACGTACGAATGTCACCGGGTCCAAGAAATTTGCCCGTCTCATCCGGGAAAATAAATATGAAGAAGCCCTAAGCGTAGCACGTCAGCAGGTAGAGAACGGAGCCCAGATCCTGGACGTGAACATGGACGACGCGCTGCTGGACGGGGAAAAAGCCATGCAGACCTTCCTGAACCTCCTGCAGGCCGAACCCGACATCGCCAAGATCCCCATCATGATCGACTCCTCCAAATTCTCTATCATCGAGGCCGGTCTGAAATGCGTTCAAGGCAAGTGCATCGTAAACTCTATCTCCTTAAAAGAAGGCGAAGCGAAATTCATCGAGCAGGCCATCATCTGCAAGAGCTATGGCGCCGCCGTCATTGTCATGGCCTTTGACGAAACAGGACAGGCAGATACCCTCCGCAAAAAGGTCGATATCAGCTACAGGGCCTATAAGATACTCACCGAACAGGTAGGCTACGATCCCGAAGACATCATCTTCGACCCTAATATCTTCGCCATCGCCACCGGCATCGAAGAGCATAACAATTACGCCGTCGACTTTATCGAGGCCATCAAAGAGATCAAACAAAAAATGCCCCTCACCCGTATCAGCGGGGGTGTCAGCAATATCTCCTTCTCCTTCCGTGGCAATGAGCCCGTCCGGGAGGCTATGCACAGCGTGTTTTTGTACTACGCCATCAAGGCAGGTATGGATATGGGCATCGTCAATGCCGGCGCGCTGGTCGTATATGACGAGATCGAATCCCAGTTGAAACAGTTGTGCGAGGATGTGATCCTCAATCGCAACCCCGAGGCCACCGACAAACTGCTCGCTTTTGCCGAGACCGTAAAGGCTAAGGATAAGTCAGAAGTAAAAGACGAAGCCTGGCGCAAGGGCTCCGTGCAGGAGCGGCTGAAACATGCCCTCGTCAACGGTATCACCGAATACATCGACGCCGATACGGAAGAGGCCCGTCTGAAATATCCCAAACCATTGGATGTCATCGAAGGCCCCCTGATGGATGGAATGAATGTGGTGGGAGATCTCTTTGGTAGCGGCAAGATGTTCCTGCCACAGGTGGTAAAAAGCGCCCGCGTCATGAAAAAATCCGTGGCCGTGCTCACGCCCTTCATCGAACAGGAAAAAGAGCAGCGGAGACTGGCTGCCGAAGCCAGTGGGTCTACCGTCAATGGTGAGAACACCGGTGCGGCAAAGATCCTGCTGGCCACCGTCAAAGGAGATGTACACGACATCGGTAAGAACATCGTCGGCGTTGTGCTCGGCTGTAATGGCTATGACATCATCGACCTCGGCGTGATGGTACCCGCCGATAAAATACTGGAGACAGCCAAAAAGGAGAAAGTGGATATCATCGGCCTCAGCGGTCTCATCACCCCCTCCCTGGATGAGATGGTGCATGTGGCAAGAGAGATGAAAAGACAGGATTTTGAAGTGCCTCTGCTCATCGGAGGCGCTACCACCTCCCGCATGCACACCGCAGTAAAGATCGCCCCTGAATTTGAAAAGGGTGTCGTACACGTATTGGATGCATCCCGTAGCGTTACCGTTGTGGGTTCGCTGCTAAACGAGGAGCAAAAGCCCCACTTTATAAAGGGCATCCAGGCAGAATACAAGAAATTAAAAGAAGACTTCGCCAGCAAAAAAACCGTAAAACAATATCTCACCCTCGAAAAAGCACAAGAGAACAAAGTGCCCATCGACTGGCAAAAGTTCCAACCAGTAAAACCCGCCTTCATCGGCACAAAGGCCTTTGACGGATATGACCTGGCCGAGATCGTACCCTACATCGACTGGGGTCCTTTCTTCATCGCCTGGGAGTTGCATGGCAAGTTCCCCCAGATCCTCAAAGACGAGAAAGTAGGCGCCGAAGCCACCAAATTATACAATGACGCACAGACCCTGCTGAAGCAAATTGTAAAGGAGAAATGGCTAAAGGCCCGGGCCGTCATCGGATTCTGGCCCGCCAACTCCGATGGAAAAGATACCGTGACCGTCAATGCCGATGGAGCCCCCGTACATTTGGAGTTCCTGCGTCAGCAGATCAAAAAGGCCGCCGATCAGCCCAATATTTCTTTGGCCGACTTCATAGCACCCGCAACCACCGGCAAACAAGACCACATCGGAGGCTTCGCCGTCACCATCGAAGGCATCGAACCCCATATCCAACGTTTTCAGGCAGCTCACGACGACTATAACAAGATCACCCTGCAGGCTCTTGCAGACAGACTGGCAGAAGCATTTACCGAGCTGCTGCATCAGCGGGTACGCAAAGAGTTCTGGGGTTATGTAAAGGAAGAGCACCTGAATAATGAGCAGCTGATAAAGGAAGAGTATATGGGTATCCGCCCCGCACCAGGCTATCCCGCCTGCCCCGATCACACCGAAAAGCGGAAACTATTCGCCATGCTGGACGCCACAAAACAGGCGGGTATCGTTCTTACCGAATCCCTCGCCATGTACCCCGCCTCTTCCGTCAGCGGTTGGTATTTTGCACACCCTGAAAGCAAATATTTTGGAGTTGGCAAGATCGAAAAAGACCAGGTCGAGGACTATACCGCCCGGAAAGGCATGCCGCTGGATGAGGTGGAAAGATGGCTGCGACCCATACTGGAATATGATGCCTGATCCGGCCCGGGTCAACGAGTGGATGGATCTGCAATGGCATTGAATATTTGCAGACTCACAAATATGATCAATCCAATGAGGATGGCCGTCATTATTTTTCCCGCCACATCCTCCATATCCTTGATCAGAAAAAGGCCCAGGAGGAAAAGTCCCGCTACTTCATACAAGGTTATACGCGCATTGCGGACATGCTTGTCGTATCCTTCCATGCTATAGTCCTCTTCGCTAAAAATGCTTTCTTCAACTGGTTCAGTAGGAGGTGTTTGTTGTTCCGTTGTTATTTGGAGAGGGTTTATCCAAATTTAACTAATTTTGCGTCCGAAACGTAATCCTTTTCTGAACAGGCATAGTTTATGAGACAGTCAAAAAAAAGGCTAGGCCAGGGCTTGGCCTCGGTGGTGTTAGTTAGCATGATCCCATTCTGCAGCTTCGGACAACAAAAGAAAAAAAAGCACTTGATCAAGGAGGTATATTTATCCTGGGGGTATAACAAAGAGTGGTACACCCGTAGCAGCGTGCATGTATCCCAACCCTCCCTGGGCAATGATTATACCTTCAAGAGCATCAGAGGGCATGATCATCCCGGATGGGATGAAGGGCTGTTCTCAAAAGCGCTGTCCATTCCTCAATACAATTATAGGTTGGGGTTCCTGCTCGACGAGAAGAGAGGATGGGGATTCGAGATCAATTTCGATCACACCAAATTCATATTTGCCGACCAGAATGCCCATGTCAAAGGAATAATGAACGACCATCCCGTAGATACCACCGTTGCATTCAATGCAGCCAACGGCTTTTACTATTATCTGAACAATGGCGCCAATTTCCTGCTTTTCAATGTCACCAAGCGCTGGCATTTCCTCGCCACCCCTTCCGGCAAGGTCCAGCTGGACCTGTTTGCCAAGGCCGGCATCGGTCCCGTGATCCCTCACGTGGAGAACCAGCTTTTTGGCCAGCGGAATGAACCCGGCTTCCAGTTTGGTGGCTGGAATACAGGGATAGAAGGCGCGGTACGCGCCACCTTCTTCAAATACGTATACCTCGAGTACGCCAATAAATTGGACTATGCCCGCTATTCGGGGCTGCAGGTATACCAGGGCAAGGCCCGCCAGGCTTTTGGGACCTATGAGATGATCCTCAGCCTGGGAGTACGAATACCCACCGGGAAATAGCCAGCTTCCTGGCCCCATCAGGCGGGGAGCTCTGGACATAACTGTTGATGAATGCAACGGTGCAACAGGTGTTTTCTGTCACAAGAAAAAAACCTGCTATGAACAGACAATACCCCCTCGCCGTCCTGTCCTTTCTCGGGACCGTCCTTCTACTGCTCGTTTCCGGGTGTGAAAAAAACCATGACAAACTATATGTCAGCTATGAGCCTATTTATGCACCCCGCACTTCCGTGCTCGCCTCCATCAATGGCAAAGTCACCGAGCCCATCACCGCAGTGGGTAAGATCTATGTCAAGGACCCATATATCTTTATCAGCGACACCGGTAGGGGCATTCATGTCATCGACAATCGCAATCCCTCAAACCCCGTACAAACGGCTTTTTTGGCCCTGCCCGGCAATAATGACATCGCGATCAAGGGAAATATCCTTTATGCCGACATGCAGGACGAGCTGCTGACCCTCGATATCAGCAATATCCATAATGTCAAACTCTTGAATGAGCAGCAGGGTATCTTCAACTACTATGGATATGAAAGTACAGCCGGAAAGATTCTCGTCGGCTGGAAAAAGATAGTTACAAGGACTCCTCCTTACCCGATCATGACACCCGGATGCGCAAATTGCCAGCTATTCGCCTCTTCCAGCTCCAGCTCCTCTTCCACCGGAGTCGCGGGCTCGATGTCCAGGATGGTGTTGGTGGGCAATAATCTCTATGCCATACCCGAACGGCACAGCCTGCGCGTCATCAGTATTGAAAACCCTGTCAAGCCCGTGCCCGGCAAGGACGTATACGCCGGTTTCGATCTGGAAACCGTCTATCCATTCAAAGACAAGCTCTTTTTAGGCTCTATGGAAGGAGTTTATATCTACGATATCAGCAACCCCGCCGATCCGAAATCCATAGGTTCATTTTCGCATGGCCGTGCCTGTGATCCTGTCATCACGGATGGAAATTATGCCTATGTCACGCTGCACGCCGGAACCTGGTGCGGAGGAGCAGCCAACGAGCTGGATGTACTCAACATACAAGATCTTGCAAACCCCGTACTGGCAAAGACCTTCCCAATGACAAGACCCACCGGGCTGAGTAAGGCCGGAAACCTGTTGTTCGTGTGCGACTCCCCCGGCGTAAAGGTCTATGACGCCACCCAGCCCGAGTCATTGGAGCTGCGTAATACCCTCGATGTGGGAAATGCCTACGACGTGATCACCACCGGCCATCGTCTGGTGACCATTTCCGATAAAGGCATATATCAATTCGACTATAGCCGACCCGGGCTTCCCCTATTGAGTGCGCTCCTGATGAGCAATGTTGGGAAATGACCGGGTGAGCAAACAAAAGGGCTAAGACTAAGCGTTGGTGTATTGCTTGTATTTTTCGAACAGCCACCATTTGCGCCGGCGCGGGGCCGCACGATAATTCTTTTTGATAAAGCTGTCGATATGCCCCGCTGCTTCCGTTATACTATCGGTAAGGAGTACGAGGGAAAGGTCCTCCCTTGAAATGGTCCCTTCTTTGGCCATATATTCCATATACTCCCAGAGCTCCCGGTAGTATTCAACGCCAAAGAGCACGATGGGAAATTGTACCAGCGTCTTGGTCTGTACCAAGGTCAGCGTCTCGAAAAACTCATCCATGGTGCCAAAGCCGCCCGGCATAATGACAAAAGCATACGAGTATTTTACCAGCATTACTTTTCGTACAAAAAAATGTTCAAAGGTGATACTGGTTTGAACATAGGGGTTCGGCTTTTGCTCGAAAGGCAGCTTGATATTGCAGCCTACCGAGCGGCCTCCCTGTTCGAAGGCGCCTCTGTTGGCGGCCTCCATGGTACCCGGCCCGCCTCCCGTCATCGTAGTAAGCCCCAGGGCTGCTATCTGCCGCCCCATCTCGCGAGCGCTCCCGTAATAAGGATGATCTTCTTTAAACCTCGCCGAGCCAAACACCGTGACACAGGGGCCAACGAAGTGGAGGGTTCTGAACCCTTTGATAAATTCCGTAAATACTTTCCAGGCAAACTTCAATTCATAGCCACGGCTTTTAGGGCCTTCCAGGAATTTTGCGTCCTTGGCGGGAATGATCCTGTCTAATTTATCCATGATCTCTTTGGTTTTTAGTGCCAGCGCGGCGATTTGTCCTGCCCCAGCCCGCCGATTTGCCCTTTTTTAAAAGACAAATAGTACCTTGCGGGACCTAAGTGTAATATCTTAGCTGAGGGACAAATTTAATACAAAGCAAATTATGTCAACCTTACGTATTGTCAGCTATAATGTCAATGGCATCCGTGCTGCGATGAATAAGGGTCTTATCGATTGGCTGAAAACAGACCCCGCCGACATCGTTTGTATCCAGGAAACAAAGGCCGCGAAGGACAATGTAAACCATAAGCAGTTCACCGACCTTGGATACCACGATTATTGGTTCTCTGCCCAGAAAAAAGGTTATAGCGGCGTCGCCGTCTTCACCAAAATAAAACCCGATCATGTATACTACGGCACCGGCCACAAGGTCAGCGACGACGAAGGCCGGGTATTACAACTGGATATCGGGGACATCCGCCTGATCAACGCCTACTTCCCTTCCGGCACCTCCGGTGACGAGCGGCAGACGTACAAGTATCAATGGCTGGATGAATTTCACGCCTACCTGGAGGATCTGCGCAAGACACGCCCCCGACTGGTATTATGTGGTGACTATAACATCGCCCATCGGGAAATAGACATTCACGATCCCAAAGGGAATAAGAATAATTCCGGCTTCCTTCCCGAAGAGCGCGCCTGGATGGATAAGTTCCTGGGCAGCGGATGGGTGGACAGCTACCGTCATATGCATTCGGATCCTCATAAGTACACCTGGTGGAGCCAGCGCTTCCCCACCGTCCGGGAGCAAAACAAAGGCTGGCGCATCGATTATATCAGTGTTACAGAGCCGCTTGGACAAAGTCTCCTGGCAGCCGATATATACCCCGACGTCAAACAGAGCGACCATTGCCCCATCTACCTGGAGCTGGCAACCTCTTAACCGCTGGAAGCGGTTGGCCCTTGGTCATTAGCGAAAATAAGTAGTTCATGCACTTCCAGTTACGGAATTTGCCGACTATCTTTAGTAGCTAAGCCACAGGCACATGGAAATACTTGTCATATTACTGTTCGCTGTCGTTCTCATTGTTATTCTCTCTTTCAGAAGCCGGGCCGTACAAAAGATCGATGTGCTCCAGCAGGAGATCGTTCGGTTGCGGCAGGAGGTTAAGCAGGCATTGACCATTCTTTCTGCAGAGAGCCCCAAGTCAGCGCCACCCAAACCTTCCGCTCCGCCGCCTCCGCCAATGCAGGCGCCCAAAGAGACAGAACCTTATACTCCGCCACCACCAAGGCCCGCATCCCCGCCACCATCTCAAACGCCTGGCTCCACAGCAACCCAGCCGGAATATCGTCCCGGCAAGGAAATCACGGAACCGCATGTATTTACACCTTTATATCCTCCGACCAACTCCGGAAGCACAGCCTCCCGGAGCTTTTTCGAAAAACATCCCGATCTGGAAAAATTCATCGGCGAGAACCTCGTCAGCAAGATTGGTATTGGCGTACTCGTGCTCGCCATCGGGTTCTTTGTAAAATATGCCATCGACAATGATTGGATCGGCCCCGTAGGACGTGTCGGTATCGGTCTCCTCTGCGGAGGTATCCTGGTCGGCATCGCCCATTATCTCCGGAACAGCTACAAAGCTTTTAGCTCCGTGCTGGTAGGTGGCGGTCTGGCCGTATTTTATTTTTCGATAGCACTGGCGTATCATCAATATCATTTATTCAGCCAGACCGTGTCCTTTATCATCATGCTCGTGATCACCGCCTTTGCCGTCATCCTGTCCTTGCTGTACGATCGTCAGGAGCTGGCCGTCATTGCGCTGGTAGGCGGTTTTGTAACGCCCTTCCTGGTGAGCAACGGCAGCGGCAACTACAAAGTATTGTTCAGCTATCTGCTGATCTTAAATACAGGTCTGCTGGTCATAGCCTACCGAAAATCCTGGCGGACACTCAACACACTCGCCTTTGTCTTTACAACAATACTTTTTGCCACCTGGCTGGCCACGCTGCCCCCCGAGCAATCAACAACCGCCACATATCAAGGCGCCTTTATATTCGCCACCGCCTTTTACATTCTCTTTTTCCTGATCAACATCGCACATAATATCCGGGAAAATAAAAAGTTTGTCGCTTTCGACTTCGGCACCCTACTGGCCAATACCTGTCTGTACTTTGCCGTTGGATTGTATTTATTTTCCGCCATGGGTCTTGCAAAATACCAGGGCCTCTTCAGCGCCTGCATGGCCGTGTTCAACCTGGCATCATCTTATTTCCTCTTCCGGACGAAGAAAGTGGATACCAATATCCTCTATCTGCTCATCGGCATTACGCTGACCTTTATTTCACTCACCGCCCCTATTCAGCTACATGGACATTATATTACGTTATTCTGGGCTTCCGAGGCCGTGCTCCTGTATTGGCTTGGCCGCAAGTCCGGACTTAAGATCATCGGAGCCGCGTCCCTGCTCGTATGGGTGGCGATGCTGGTAAGCCTCGTAATGGATTGGGGAGCGACATATTTCATCAGGTTCGACAAAAGGCCACTGCCTGTCATTTTCAATAAAGGCTTAATGACCACCTTGTACGCAGCCGCCTGCTGTTATATGATATTCTTCCTCCGAAGGAAATCCGATCCCGCATCAGCCGACACAGAAGGACGCCCCGTCACCAGCAATCCCGGCATCGACAAGATTACGAACCAGGCAATGATCATCGTCGCCAGCTTCCTGGTCTTCGCAGGAGGCGCACTGGAGATCACCTATCAATTTGATCATTTCTACCCTGGTACCAGGCTTTCTACCTTGTATCTCGTCCTATATGGATATAGCTGGGCCTATGGCATCGTCACAGCCGGAGACAAATTGCGCTGGTTTACCAGTATGATCTACGGCTCCGCGCTGATCTTTCTCTCCATCATCCTATACCTCGTCATGATCCAACCCACCTACGAGATACAGGAAAATCTGCTGCAGTTCGGAAATCAGGGACATTTCCTCGCACATTGGGCCAGCGCCCTGCTCGTAGCGCTGATCATCCGCCAGTGCATTTCCTGGTGGAGAAAGGATAAGCTCGAACCCATGCTCCCTTCCCAGGCCTTTAGCTGGCTGATATGTATCGTGATCGTTACCTTCCTCAGCGCAGAAGTAGAGCTGCTCGTGAATCATATCTTTTACGACAAGACCCATCCCTTCGACACCATCGACAGGATATATCTCAAGACAGGGTTGCCCATCTTATGGGGATTGTCCTCCTTTGCATTCATGTGGCTGGGCATGCACAACAAGTTCAAACCACTGCGCATCATATCGCTGGTCCTGTTCTCTATTACCCTGCTCAAGCTTTTTCTCATCGACATCCGTAATATACCCGTTGCAGGAAAGATAGCCGCCTTCTTCTGTCTGGGTGTCTTATTATTAGTAGTTAGCTTTATGTACCAACGATTGAAAAAAATCATTATCGAAGATGAAGAAAAAAGATCTGTTTAAGCTCGCGCTGCTAGCGGTGACGGCATGGCTCGTCCTTCCGGCGCAGGCGCAGGATCAGGCGCCACGGGATCAGACGCGCGTGCAGGACTCTTTCGCTTACAAGGCGTCATTGGACGCCATCAGCCAGGCGGGGTTTTACAGGGTCATCCTCACTCCCGAAGTACTGGCCAAATCCACTAATTGGGATCTTTCCGACATTCGTATCTCCCGCGCCGGCGCCTGGCCGGGCGAATCCGGGAATGTGACAGCCGGAGCTTTTATTCCCTATGTGCTGCGGACCGACTTCCCCACATATCATGGAGAGAGCTTTATTGAATTCCCTATCCTGCCGGCACAAAAAGAAGATAGCATGGGAGACATACGGATAGGCAACTGGTCCGGTACAGCCATCGATTCTCTGCTGCTGCAAATGAGTCCGAGCGCTACCGTCCGCAACTGGACCCTCAGTGGCAGCAATGATGGCCAGAAGTGGTTCGCGATCAGGGAGCACATCCAGGTTTCTTTCCCTTCCTCCGGTTTGCCCTATCATGAAATGATCTTGGCTTTCCCTAAAAGCAATTATCACTATTTCAAGATCACCCAGGAAGACAAGGGTGTATTGCCCCTGAACATAATTCGTGCTGGTGTCATTACACAGCACGCCGGCGTCCAGCGCTACCGGCCGGTGCCATCGCCTGCGATCACCCAAAAAGACAGCAGTGATCATCATAGCTATATTAGCCTTAGTTTCCCGGAACCATACCTCGTGGAGCAGGTTAAAATGTACATAAAAAGCCCGCGATTCTTCAACAGGTCAGCTTTTTTATTAGACAAAGAGGAAGGAGCAGTCTCAGCGAGTTTCTATCTTACACCCGAGAGCACCACCTTGGACATAGACCCCGCTAAGTCACGATCGTTGTTGCTGGATATCAATAACGAGGACAATGCGCCACTCGTCATCGACAAGGTAGAGGCCAGTCAAAAAGAGCGGTATCTGCTCACCTGGCTGGAGCCGGGAAAATATGAACTCCTGGTGGGTGACAAGCACGCAACCATTCCAAAATATGACCTGAAATATTTTGTCGACACCGTGAGCCAGGAGCCTGTAGCCCTCATGCCCGGCATCCTTGCATCCATTAATTTCCCTCCTTTGACGCCCGTAAAGCCATCGAGGGATTATAAAGGAGTATATCTTTGGACCGCTATTGTAGCCGTGTTACTTCTGCTGATCTGGCTATGTCTCAACATGCTGAAGTCCATCCGGGAGTCACGACAATAGACCGGACCAACACCCGAGCTCCTCCTGGAGCGCCTAATAAAAAAGAAATGATCGTCTATAACGTTACGTACAAAATTCGGTGGAGTATCCTGAAAGAATGGCTCCTTTGGCAAAAGGAAGAGCATATTGTCCGTCATATGGACACTGGGTTTTTTGATGACTGGCGCATGTTTCGCTTGTTGGATCAGGATGAAGAAGAAGGCCCTACCTATATAATACAGTATTTCACCACCGACCTCCGACGGTATGAGCAGTTCGTCATCGGGTTTGCCCCCAGCCTCCAGCGCGCCTCCTGGGATAAATGGGGAGATAGGTTTATTGCTTTTCGAACGCTGATGAGCTCGGAGTTGGAAGAGCCGGAAAATTGATTTGAATCACTTCAATCCTATACCCTTTTACCCGGCGAAGTGCCTGCGGCACTTGGCTTTTACACGGACGCTATATGTCTGTCCTTCGGACGTGCACAAGCCGCTTCCGCGGCCTTGTGCACTATTTGTGGAAAAGAATTAAAAAAAGTTGGGCGAATTGAAATTTGTTGTAAATTCTTTTCAAATCCTTTACCGGCAAGGATTTCAGCCCGCGTGCCGTGAAACATAGAACTGGAAAGGATTTCAGCCATCGGACGTAAGTTTGCCATAGGAATTCTACGAAGTACAATATCGTCTAATCCTTGTCCCACGCGGTTTCGAGAGGGCTAAGCCCATCGTCGGAAAGTTTAAAAAAATTTTGTTGGATTCAAAAAGCGGGTATATTTGTTGCAGCTAATTACAAAAAAATTACACTATGAACAAAGCTGAATTAATCGCAAAGATCGCCGATGATGCAGGCATCACAAAAACACAGGCAAATACTTCCCTGGATTCTTTCGTTGAAGCAGTTACCAAAACGCTGAAAGGCGGCGGAAAGGTTACGCTGGTTGGTTTCGGTACTTTCTCTGTATCTAAGAGAGCCGCCCGTAACGGACGCAATCCTCAGACTGGCGCTGTTATCAAGATCAAAGCCAAGAAAGTAGCTAAGTTCAAGGCAGGTAAAGAACTGTCTGCTAAATTATAACCGGCACATTTGGATCGGCCCTCACAAGGGCCAAGGCTCCGTTACCAGGCATTACAGCACGGTACCGGGGCTTTTCATAGTTTATACATATCACACACATAAAGAGCACACTCATAGTGTTCTAAAAAGCAAATCAAATGGGAAGAGGAGATAAAAAAACCAAGAAAGGAAAGATATTCAAAGGTTCTTTTGGTAAGAGCCGCCCTGCAAAGCCCGCTAAAAAATCGGCTGCGAAAAAAGACAGCAAATAACTATATACATGATCGGGTGGCTGGTGTCTATGGCGCCAGTCGCCCGATCTTCCATTTACCCGTTTTTTCCAGACTATACAGTATTCTGTCGTGCAGTCTGCTCGGACGCCCCTGCCAAAATTCTACCCTGGTTGGCC
Organism: Sphingobacteriales bacterium 50-39; assembly: GCA_001898505.1. Classification (GTDB taxonomy): domain Bacteria; phylum Bacteroidota; class Bacteroidia; order Chitinophagales; family Chitinophagaceae; genus Puia. The sequence continues at coordinate 507,124 of MKTZ01000011.1, read as the reverse complement.
TGACCCGATAGCCTCCCCAATGTGGAGGACGCCCGGTGACCCCATCCGGAAATTGTTCCCGCATCTTCCTTTCATTTTCTTCCAGCCATTCACGGTTTTCGATGAATTCACTCTGAGGTGAGGCCCAGGCCCCCAAGCGGCTGCCTTCCGGCCGGCTGTTGAAATAAGCATCGCTTTCCGCCGCGCTGACCATTACCACCAGTCCGCTGATACGCACCTGTCTCTCCAACTCCTTCCAAAAAAAGACAAGACTGGCACGAGGGTTCTCCAGCAGCTCATTTCCTTTGGCGCTATTGTAATTGGTAAAGAAGGTAAACCCCTGGATGTCGAAGCCTTTTAGTAATACGATACGCGCATCAGGCATGCCATCTGCCGAAGCCGTCGCAAGGGTCATGGCATTGGCCTCATCGATACGGGAGTCCGTAGCTTCTTTCCACCATTTCTCAAATTGAGCGAAAGGGTCTGGTAAGGCATCTTTCTCGGAGAAGGACTGCAGCTTATAGTCTGTTCTGATATCGGCAATGTTCGTTGACATAACGCCAACAAAGGTAACTTATTTCGGCATTTCGTCACCCGGGGATCCCGTGATCCGGGCCAGCAGGGCCTCCATGTCGGAGACACGACGCAATTGACTTTCGATCTTTTTATTATGTTCGGATATCTCCTGCAGATCATGGTTGAGCTCTTCCAGGAATACAGCCCGCTTCTGGAACTGCTGACGTTGAAAATTAGCTTCCTTCAGCTTCTCTTCCGTATCGGCCAGGATGCGCGTCAGACGCTGGTTCTCTTCCCTCAGCGAGATATGACGCAGTTTCATCTCGTCATGCTCCTTCCCCAACTTGAAATACGCTTCTTTAAGCTCGTCGTAGTCTGCGGTCTTCTTAAATGGTTGGGTGATATATGCCTGTAGCTTGACCAGCTTTTCCTGGAGGGCATTATATTCTTCATACGCCTTGTCGAGACGAAGGCTCATTTCTTCCGCCAGCTTCTTCTGATGACGGAGGTAGCTGATCTCACTCTCCTTCTCTACGATCAACTGTTGGGACTGACGAAGCTCGTCCGTCAGCTCTTCATTCCTTACCTGGAGGTCCATGATCTTTCTCTCTGCCTGGCCCAACAGCTCTGTTTGTTCCAGCAGACGGGCAATACTATTGTTATGCTCCAGCAGCTTCTCCTGCGCAGCCCTTAGCTGGGCGAGATACGCATTAGTCGGTTCCGCAGCTACCGCTGCGGCGTTCGCCTCCATCTGGGCATGCTGCTCCGAGACCTTGGATACACGGTACTGCGCATCATCCAGCTCCGTACGTGTCTCTTCCAGCTCCCTGGAAAGACTCTCTATTTCTTTACGCGTCTCTTCCAGTTCGATACCAAGTATTTGTTCCCCCTCCTGAGATTGGTTTAGCTTTTCACGCAGCTGTTGTTGCGCCCTTTCCTGCATGTCCATATCATTGTAATACTTCAGCTTCCAGTTATCGTTTTCGCTGATGCCCGAGGCCACAGCGGGATCGCTGATGCGGAGGTTCTTTTTGGAATTCCAGAAAAAATGGATGGTGAAGCCGAGGCTAAGGGCCCCCAGCAAGCCAATGATGATCTCAGGTAGACCCATGGTCAGCTGAAATCCAAGAATAATGTTCAGATTGTTTAAGGCGTTCATAACGGTAGGGGACTATTGGTTACCAAAATTACACACATTGGCTTTCAGGGATGAATAGATAAAAAGTTAAAAACCACGTTTTTCAAGGGAGTATCTTCAACAAGTCCTTTCAGACCTTGCACGAACCATGGGGATTCGTCAAACTTTGAGGGAAGCACTAAAAACCACACCGGAACCGCATTCGGCTGTTTGTCCGAAGGGTAGTCATGGCCTATAAGCCGTTAAATTACAATGCTTTGACCAGATAAGCAAATGGATTTGCCATCTTTCGCAAGCTTCACACAATCAGCCCTTTACCAGGGTTCCAACCTTTTCACCTCTCACCACGCGGAGCAGATTTCCAGGTTTGTTCATATCGAAGACAATGATGGGCAGCTGATTTTCCATACACAGGGTAAATGCCGTCATATCCATTACCCGCAGGTTTTTGGAGATGCATTCCTGGAATGTGATAGTGTTGAATTTTTTAGCAGAAGGGTCTTTTTCCGGGTCCGCCGTATAGATACCGTCTACACGGGTACCTTTCAGAATGACCTCCGCATTTATTTCGATGGCGCGGAGCGAGCCGGCCGTATCGGTCGTGAAGTAGGGATTACCGGTGCCGGCGCCGAAAATTACAACGCGACCTTTTTCTACGTGACGAATGGCCCTTCTGCGGATATAGGGCTCCGCGATCTGTTCCATCTTGATGGCGCTTTGCAGCCGGGTATATACCCCGATCTTTTCTAGCCCTGCCTGCATAGCCATCCCATTGATCACAGTAGCAAGCATGCCCATATAGTCGCCATGCGCACGCTCGATACCCGTCTCTGCCTCATTCATCCCGCGGTAGATATTTCCTCCGCCGATGACGATGGCTACCTGTACTCCCAACTCTACAATGCTCTTGATATCCTTCGCATATTGGGCAATGACAGCATTATCAAACCCAAAACTTTTATCTCCCATTAATGCTTCGCCGGATAATTTCAGTAGAATACGCTTGTACTTAGGCACCATGTCGGATGAATCTTAATTGGCCACAAATATAGGGTAAAAAAAAGGAGGCCGTAGCCTCCTTTTGTATTTATCCAAGTTGAACTCTTTTGAATTGCGTAACCTTTACGGCCGCATCCACACCCTTCAGGTAATCTCCCACCGTCTTGGAAGCATCCTTTACAAATGCCTGTGCAGTGAGGGTATTTTCTTTGAAGAAGGCATTCAGCTTGCCAACCGCGATCTTGTCGATCATTTCATCGGGCTTGCCAGCCATTTTCGGATCATTCTTGATTTGCTCGGTCACGATAGCTTTTTCACGGGCTACGACCTCGGCAGGAACGCTGTCAGGATCTACGGCTACAGGGTTCATAGCTGCGATCTGCATAGCCAGATCCTTACCGGCTTCCAGCACTGCAGGAGTGTTCTTGCTCAGACCTACCAGAACGCCCATGCGATAGGCGCCGTGGATATAAGCAGCCACACCTTCAGCATCTATTCTTTCAAAGCGGGTGAGCTGAACCTTTTCCCCGATCTTGGCGACCTGATCGTTGATCTTGTCGGATACTGCAGCGCCATCCAATTGAGCAGCCTGCAGCTCTTCCAGGGACTTTACATTATTTTTCAGCGCTACAGCAACGATGCTTTGCGCAAATGCGATAAAGTCAGCATTCTTGGCCACGAAGTCCGTCTCACAAGCCAGGGTAACGATAAAACCCGTCTTGTTATCAGGAGTAGTGGTAGCGATGATGACGCCTTCCTTAGCCTCACGGTCACTGCGAAGAGCAGCAACTTTTTGTCCCTTCTTACGCAGGTAGTCGATGGCTTTTTCAAAATCGCCATCGCTTTCTACCAGTGCCTTACGGCAATCCATCATGCCGGCGCCCGTTGTCTGGCGCAGCTTATTGATATCGGCTGCTGTAATAGTTGCAGTTGACATGTTGTATAATTTGTAAATTGATAATTAAAGGTCTTCTCCTTCCTTAGCGGGGCGCCCCAGTCCTGCGGGGACCGGAGTTCGGTATCCTGCGTTTGGGCTGGCTGCTTCCTTTCACTTTCTCCCCACGTGCACGAGCTGCCTCATTCTCTGCTTCTGCCTGGATGCGGGCCGCCTTCCTTTCATTCTCGTCGTTGCCAGTCTCTTCTACATCCTCTTCCTTGGCAGCCTGCCTTTCAGCCAGACCATCGGCGATGGCGGCAGTAACATAACCCACGATGATGGCGATGGACTTGGTAGCGTCGTCATTCGAAGGGATCGCAAAGTCTACTTTATTGGGGTCGCAGTTGGTATCTACCATGCCGAAGGTTGAAATGCCCAGGCGTTTGGCTTCTGCCAGCGCGATGTGCTCGTGCCCGATGTCCACGATAAAGAGGGCTGCAGGTACACGTCCCAGCTGAGCGATACCGCCCAGCACTTTCTCCATCTTGTCCTTATCACGGGCCAGGGTCAGACGCTCCTTCTTGGTGATGCTGTCGAAAGTACCGTCATTCAGCATTTTTTCGATGCTCTGCATCTTCTTCACGCTCTTGCGAACAGTGTTGAAGTTGGTCAGCATGCCACCCAGCCAACGCTCGGTGACAAAAGGCATGTTCACCTTCTTTGCAGACTCGGTAACGATCTCTTTAGCTTGTTTCTTGGTACCGACGAACATGATCTTCTTACCGCTCTTGGCAATCTGCTTCAGAGCTGCCGCTGCTTCCTGCAGGCTCTCGGTAGTCTTATTCAGGTCGATGATATGGATGCCTTTCTTTTCAGCAAAAATGTAAGGCAGCATCTTGGGATTCCACTTCTTACGCAGGTGACCGAAGTGGACACCGGCTTCAAGGAGTTGCTGTTGTAACGAAGTGTTATTTTCCATTTTGTTTATTTTGGGCTTCCGACCGTCCGGAGACCAGCCGGTCGGAAGTTTTTAAGTGATCAATTTATTTGCGCCCGGCAGACACAAGGCCCGCCCTGGTTGGGCAGATTGTTAACGTTTGCTGAACTGGTAGCTTCTTCTGGCCTTCTTACGACCTGGTTTCTTACGTTCAACAGACCTGGGATCACGACGCAGGAGACCAGCTGCTTTAAGAGCAGGACGGAACTCAGCGTTGACTTCCAGCAACGCACGCGCGATACCCAGCTTGCAGGCCTCAGCCTGACCCTTCATACCACCACCGGCAGCATTGATCTTTACATCATACTTATCAGCCAGCTGGACCGTTTTGAGGGGAAGCTCTACCTGGTTTTGAAGATATACCAGAGAGAAATATTGTTTATAATCCTTGTCATTGATCGTGATCTTGCCTTCGCCCTTGCTAAGGAACACACGGGTTACAGCCTCTTTACGGCGACCAACTGCATTTTTTTGCTTTTCCATTTATCTGAAAAATTAGAAGGTTAATGTTTTGGGTTGCTGTGCAGTGTGCGGATGCTCGGCACCGGCATACACGAATAACTTTTTGACCATTTTGCGACCCAGGCGATTCTTAGGAAGCATACCCTTTACAGCCCTTTCGATCACAGCTTCGGGACGGCGCTTCAGAAGGCTCTTCGCAGATTCTTCCTTCTTGCCACCGGGGTAGCCGGAGAAGTTGATGTAGATCTTGTCTTCAAGCTTGTCACCGGAGAATTTAACCTTGTCGGCATTGAGGAAAATGATGTAATCTCCGCAATCAACATGAGGAGTGTAGTAGGCTTTGTTCTTGCCCCGCAGTACGGCGGCAATCTTGGAACACACGCGACCTACGGTTTGATTAGTACCGTCCACAACATACCAGTCGCGTTTAACGGTAGCCTCGTTCGCATGTTTGGTGGTGAAATGTAATTTGCTCATTGTCTTATTTTTTTACGTGAAGCCGTCGCTAACCCGGCGGCATTAAAAGGCCCTTCGACCGGCAGCCAACAAGCCGCCTTTGAAAGGAGTGCAAAGGTAGGATGAATTAGGGCGATGTTCCAAGTAAAATAAGGATTAATTTTTTAATGGCCCTTTACAAGCTATTGATTTACAATAAAAATTTTGACGCCCCCAAAACATGATCTTTTTAGACCACAAACAGGTGAGCGGCAGTTGGTAAATTACCAACTACTTGCTATTTTACAACCAAACACTAAGAAATGGACAACAAATCTTTAATTAAAAAATTGAGCATCAATGCTGATCGTCTACTTAAAAAGACTGAACGATTTCGGGAAAAACATGCAAATGCCATTTCGCCTGATTATTCATATCTGGTTCGAGGAAAAAAAGTGGAGATCCGATTCATCGGTACCCACACCGAATACGATAGGATAGATCCGGCAACGATATAGTGGGAGAAAACACGTTTATGCAACCCTGGTATCTAATAGAAAATGAGGCCGACTATCAACGGGCCACAGACCGCTATGAAGCAATTCGGGAGGCGGAAAGAGGGTCACTTGATTTCAAGGAAAAGCAATTATTGGCTGTCCTGATCAATCATTATGAAGAATCCCTCTGGGAAATGCCCGACGTCGACCCCATCGAGTTCATCAAAATAAGAATGGAAGAATTTGGCTATAAAGCCTCCGACCTCGCCAAAGAATATGGTGACAAAGGCACTGTCAGTAAAGTGCTCAATTACAAACAAGCTCTCTCTCTTACCATGATACGCAAGTTCAGTAAGTTATTGAGAATTCCCGTAGAAGCTCTTTCGAAAGAATACACATTACAATAGTTCACTCCCTTATATAACGCGAAAGCCATCCGAGTCCGCCGGATCGCCAAAATAAAGAGTAGTCAAAAACGCTCCAGCGGCGTATCGCTGGTCACGACGACCGTAGCGCCATAGCTCGCGCATATGCGGATTTTTTATTTTGACATTTTTTTCGTCGGGTCCGTTGCATTAATTTGCCCAAAAGACTACCCATGTCCTCTTCTCCAATTCTCGCACTGGGACGCAACAGTTTCGGCGACCCGGCCAACACAGGTAAGTTATTAACCCAGGAAGAAGCCATCACCCTCCTCAATGAATGGGTCCCTAACGAACGGCTTCGCCTCCACATGAAACAGGTAGCAGCCGTCATGAAAGCCTGGGCGCTGGAGAAAGAAGGAGCCGATGAGCTGACAGCCCGTAAATGGGAGCAGGCCGGACTGCTGCACGACGCCGACTGGGAGAAATATCCCGAAGCTCACTGCCGCATCATCATCGAAAAGCTGGAGGAATTGAACGTCGATCCCGAAGTGATCCACTGCATCGCCTCACACGGACCTCGCTATTTTGGCGTCGAGCCGAACAATACCATGGACAGGATGATCTATGTCTTCGACGAGCTGTCCGGCTTTATTCACGCCGCCGCCCTCATCCGCCCCACACGCTATGAAGGTATGGACGTAAAAAGCATCCTGAAAAAGCTAAAGACCCCCTCCTTTGCCGCACAGGTCAACCGCGACGACATCAACGACGCCATCAGCCGCATCGATACACCATTGGAAGAGATCATCCAGTTTATCATCGATCACCAAAAGGATGTGCAATAGCTATTAAGAACCAGCAGCGTGCCTACAATTTTTTAAACCGGATCACCGGCGTCACAGCAAACTCCAGATTGCTAAGAAATGTCAGTTCCAGGCCGTCGCCCTGGATCCTCACCGTGAAAGCGCTCTTGCCTTCCAGGCCATATTGATAGTATTCCTGATAATTGAAATAGAGGATGTTCGGCGAAACAGCAGAATCCAAAGAAAGGAGAAATGTACCCGAATCTTTCAACGCCCCCTGCGCCGTGATCTCATACCGGCCATTGGTGCCAAGGCTCAATACAGACCCTACCCCCGGAGTGGCTATACGTGCGATATATGGACTTGACGAGCTGACCAATTCCCATTTCCCGTACAGGCTGGCATTATCCACATGTCTTTTGCTACAGGCCGTCGTGACCGAAAAGCCGACCGCTATTACGGTGAGGAAGCGTAGGATAAACCTCATGATGACTTTGATTGGCCAGGCGTTCATAACTTCCGAAAGTACTCGATGGCATACTTTCCAGTCAGCGTTAACTTCAAGTCGTTCAACTGCATCTCATACCTGTAAATGGTAGTATCACCGGTGGCCTTGAGGTAGAGGAAGGAATGTGAGACAGTGCCGATGCTGGAATCAGCGGTGCTGTAGGTGCCTGATACACCCACTCTCCCGGAGATCATTTGGGCATATGTGCTGTCCGAACGCAACTCCAGCACTGCTCCGGCGGCATAATCTATTACTGTGCCGGGAGTTACACTGACAGCATTGTCCAACCGCCATTGTCCTATCAGGCCCGGCTGCGGCGAATGGCTTTTACTGCACCCTGACAGCAGGGTAAAGAGCAGCAAACCTACAGAAGGAAGGGATTTCATCATAGGTTCATTTCTCCTTCTGACAAGAATTCCTATTTTTCCGTTGCATCCTACCTCCGCCCGATCAGAAAGGGCGCCTGGGAACTTTGTTGCTTGCTTACAATACGCAATACATAATACCCTCCCGCCAGAGCAGATACGTTCAAATGCAGCTGATCCAACGCCAGGTTGTACTTGCCCGCCGGCTGGGCTCCCAACTCCACCGTAGCAAGGCTCTGTCCTACCAGGTTCAGCACCGAAACATAGGTCTTCCCATACTCCGGCAGTTGGTACTCCACCGTGGAATTGCCACCCTCCACAGGATTGGGATAGACCCGTATGGAAAACGGGTTACGGGAATAGCTGACATCACTGGTAGCTGTCGGCACATTGCCCGAGAGATTTTTATTGACAAATACCCGGTAATCTCCCGGGTCCAGCGAAAAAGATTGCGCCGCGCCCGTAGCGCTGTAAGGCTCGCCCGTAAAGTAATTGTACCAGGTACCCGCCGACGGGAAGGTGAGCGTACCGCTCCCGGAAATAACGTCAAAATTTCCGATCATCACCACACCAAGACTGTCCGATAGGGCCGTCAATGTTTTGACCGCCCCCGTGAGATTGGTATTAAAAGAAGACGGGACAGCCAGCTGAGGGTACAGCGTACGTAGCTTTAACATCGCAGCGTAAACATTATGGAGCTTTAGACGCGAGCTGTCCGCCAGCCAGGACCAGCCCGGTGGTTTGGCATCCGTGCGGCAATTGTTATTGATCGTGCCGTCGCTGCAACGATTGATGGAATAGTCAAATCCCAGCTCCCCAAACTCCCATATCATTTTCGGACCCGGCAGCATCGCCCAGAATGCCGCCGCCATTCCATTGCGCTGGAGCCCTGTGGCAGTGGTCTTTACATTATACGCTCCGCTGCTGTTGCCGTACTGTTCATTCTTATACATCAGCCGCTCTTCATCATGGCTCTCCTGGTATACCACCCGCCCCGGCTGACTCCAACCAAGGTTTGTATAGACACCACCACTGAGGTCCCAGGTATTACCGCTGGGGCTGGCCGATGAATAACCCATCGTGGCCTGGGCAAAATTATCGTTCAGATTACCCCAGAGCATCATACCATGACTCGCCTCCACCATCTCCTCACTGTTGTCCGCAAACATTTCAAGTATGCAATAACTACCGGGAGAAATGGCCTGCAGCTGATTGTAAATAGTATCCCAGATAGCGACCCTGCTACTGTCGTAATTCCCCCAGGCCCCTACATTACAGTTATTCCCCGTGGCATCGCAGGTACGTTTTTGCGTAAACCCTTTTGCCAGGTCAAACCGGTATCCATCGATGTGATAGTTATTCAGCCAGTACGATATGACTCGCTGTGTAAAGGTCCTGGTAGCGACACTCTCATGATTGAACTGATATCCTACATTATAGGCGTGCGTAGGATATTGATTGAACCAGGGGTTGTTCAGCGCCGGCACACCACCCGCATTGTCGAAATATAACTGTACCATCGGGCTGCTGCCAAAGCTATGGTTCAGCACCATGTCCATGATGACCGCCATCCCCTGCTGATGACAGGCATCGATGAATTGTTTCAGGGCCGTCTCCGTCCCATATACCTTGTCAGGTGCGAAATAGAAATTAGGGTTATAGCCCCAGCTGCTGCCCCCTTCAAAATTGTTAAAGGGCATTACTTCGACGGCATTCACGCCAAGATGCTTCAGATAGCCCAGCGTGTCCTGCAACGCCTTCCAACTACCCGCCGAAGTGAAGTCCCGGACAAGCAGCTCATAGATAACGAGTGTTTTCTTATCCGGTCGCTGGAAATTATTTACCTGCCAGGTATAAGCAGGCCGCGCCGTCTGCAGCACACTGGCAAGGCTGCCCGTCGCCTGAGATGGAAAAGCCTTCAACCCCGGATAGGTACCCGCAGGAATGCCAGGATCCACATTCTTATCCAACACCTTCTCCGTATTGTAATCTGCCACCGTCAGCGAGTCGTCCACTACATACTGGTAGGCATATTCAGTACCCGGTGTCAGCCCCTGGATCGTGATCCAATAATAATTGCTATCCGGCGTCCTGTTCATAAGATAGTTCGTCTGCTGGGTCCAGCCATTAAAATCTCCTACAACCAGCACCTTGTTCTTATGTGGCGCATACAGCACCAGCACCGCAGTCGTATCGCCCGGAGGATAGTTGATACCCTCCTTCATCCCCGCAGGTATCGGCGCGATGTTCACCGCACCCGAAACAAAAAAGCTCAATGTGTCGAAGTGCGTGGTCGTTCCATCATCGGCAACAGCGATCACCTGCTGCGTTCCGGGAGTCGTTACATGTAGCGTATAGGAAAGGGAAGTCGCACTGGCAGCCGAATCTACCTGCGAACCGTTAAAGTAGAGTCGCAACAACGCCGTCTTGTTGGAGGCATAGCTTACGTTCAACGTGTCCCCCACCACCTTATTGATCGTTTCGGGTACAGGAGTATATTTTGGCTGGTAGGGAGGCAGTACAAATCGCGCCGCCAGGCTGCTGTTATCATACACCCGGACATACATGTCCGATCCATCACTGTTCCGCTGCACCTTCGACCCATCTCCGCTGCGGAAAAGAATGGCTACCCGCAGTATGGTTTCCCCGGCCGGTACTCCATAATAAGCCCTTATGCCGGGGATGGTAAATGAATATTTGTTATTGCCCAGATAAGTGGCCGCCAGTGCGGGGTTCGGCTGGTTGAAATTCTGGCTAAACTTCACATAACGCCAGTCCGTCTGACTTGTGCTGTTACTCGTGATCACACCCGTATGCACATACACGTCGCTGGTACTGGCGTAATTGAATAACCCCTGATTGCCCTTCGAGCAGTCCACTACTATCGTCACCGTTCCCGTATCCGCCGGAAAGAGAGGCGTCGAGGTCAGCAGCTGCGCAGTCAGAGGTCGCAATAAGAACATCAACCCTGTGAGAACAAACCATTTTTTCATACCAATGCCATTTATTCATGCCGCGGCTATCATCCGCCCCAGGAACTTTACTGGGTGACCCAGAATGTATAACTGAGAAAATCAGCCGTTATCTTATAGGTTCCGCTCGTGGCAGGCCCCGGGAAATTGGCTCCCCCGGAAGTATAATACCCAAAGCTTCCGCCCGCCGACAGCCCCGAGACGCTATTGTCCGCCACCGCGAACTTCTGGGACCAGTCGCCATTCACCGGCAAAAGCAGATACTGCTTGCCGCCCGTCAATGAAAGGGTCAGGGTGAACTGGCTCGAATTCAGACGCGTGAAAACCTGGGAAGGCTCGGGAACAGGGTTATTCCAGCCCCCCGGCGTGGCATCCCCTACTATGAAGAGACTATCCGGCAGGACTTGCGTAAAGGGCGTAACGCTGAACGTGCCGTGCTGGAAGCTCACGATGATCTTGTACCAGCCCGAAGCGTCAGGGCCGGGGAAATTACTGCTCAGATCATAGCCAAAACTTCCCCCCGCGCTAAGCCCCGGCACCGTGTTATCCGCCACGGAATATTTGTGGGACCAGTCGCCATTGACAGGCAGCAACAGGTATTGTTTGCCTCCATTCAGTTTGAACACACCCCCGTATGTCACGGAGTCGATCTTTTCCAGCTGCTGGCTCGGCACCGGCACCGGGTTGTTCCATCCTCCCTGGCTGGCATCTCCAACCAGGAAGAGGGCGCCCGAAGACGGCGGTGTGACCTTTGGCGGCGTCACATACGGCGTAACTGTCAGCGTTACCGTATTGGAATTATATTGTTCGTTGTTGTTCGCATAGGAAGATACTACCCGCACATCCATCTTATAGGCCACATTGTAGGAAAAACCAAACCCTAAAGCTATCGTATTGATATCCCTGGCGGTAAGGGAGTCGAACCGAACACCCGACAGGATAATGCTCACCGCTTTGGAGAAATTGCGTCCCGACGAATCTATCTGCACGACATACTTCACCGTAGAAGAGTCTGTCGAATACTTTGGATTCGTCCAGGAAAAGACCACTGCATTCTTCAGCGAATCCGAAGCCTTGGCCGCGACGCTCGTGACCGAGCTCGACAACACCGGCGCAGTGCCCTTGGTATAATATGGATTGGACTGTTTCGTGCAGGCCGCCAGTACCGCGAGCAGCATGCAGACGCCGGTAAAAAGCCCGTTAAACCTCTTTTGAAATATATTGTTCATAATTTCTTTTTTTTAAAGGAAGCTTTACCGGCCTATTGCACCGTAAATTTCCCCGTTTGAAAATTCACGTCGATGGTATAGGTTCCACTGGTGGCAGGACCAATGAAATTATTTGGCCCATCTTTCTTGAATGGACTTGGGCCGTTCAGTCCGGAATCATTCGTATCCGGGCCTGCATATTTGTGACTCCAGTCACCATTCACAGGTATGAACAGATATTGTTTTCCGCCAACGAGTGACACCGTGATCTTGTATTCAGTGCCGCTGATCCTTGTGAACTGCTGAGAAGGCACCGGCACCGGATTATTCCAGCCACCCGCCGTAGCGTCGCCTACCAGGAATAATTTTCCCGATGACGGAGTATCTACCGCAGGAGGTGGCGCGTAGGGCGTGACATGGTAGGGTATCTTATTGGAGAATAAAGTCGCCGTCTGGGAGCTCAAAAAAGATTCAATTCTCACCTCGATCTGGTGCGGCTGATCCAATGCCAATAACAGGCCATTGCCCAATAAAGTGTTGAATTGCGTTACAGTGAACGACTTGCTCAGGTCATTCGTGATAGCCACCGTTTGCATATTCGGGCTGCTGAAATTAGCCCCTGCCGTATCGATCTGCAGATAATAAGTCACGTTCTGCGAGCTGATGCCATCGCTGAATTGATAATTGGGATTGGTCCAGTTGAAGGTCACCGCCGTACTATTGGAATCCGCCGGATGCAGCGGCACTGAATCCGAGGCGGAAGCCGTCAACGCCGGCGTAGTACCTCCCTGATAATATAGTTTTGCCTCGTCTTTCTTACAGGCAGTCGCCAGAAGCAAACTGCAAAGACAGGCGAGCGAAATTTTATGAAGATATCTTTTTTGCATAATGTCTTATTTAGAAGGATTAGTATCCGGTGTTTTGACTCAGGTTTGGATTGGCCGTCCTGTTAGTCGCAGGTATGGCGAACAGATTATACTTGTCGTCAACGGCAGTGCCCGAAGGGACACCCCCTTTCCAGGGCCACAAATAGGTGCCTGAGGTCAGCAGTCCATAGCGGATCAGATCCGTGCGACGGTGACCTTCCCAAAACAACTCCCGGCCCCTTTCATCCAGCACCGTTTGCAAGGTCAGGTTGCCCGAGGTCAGCTGACCCGCATTGCCCGGACCATAGCTATCGCCATATGCACGCCATCTGATTTTGTTCAGATAGCTCAGCGCCGTAGCGCCATCGGCGCCCGTCCCACCCCGTAAGAACGCCTCGGCATAGATCAGGTACATCTCCGACAGACGGAAGACGGGGAAATCCACATCCGAAAAAGTATTGGTGACATCCGATACAGGCCCCCCATCGCTGCGGATGTTGATATATTTCTTTACATGCAGACCATTACTAAAATCACTGACATCCTTAATGACAACCTGGGATGAGGTTGCTTTATACTTGGAAGTGTAAAATGAAGCACCTCGCTTGTCGCCCGTGGTATCTATATTGCCCGACCCATCTTTTGGGAACAGGGCAGCGAGTGCGCTGGTAGCCCTGTAGCCGTTCCAGCCGCCTCCCACTCCGTAATCATTATGGTCATCGCCACAGGGAGCATGAACGAAGAAAGTGGTGTTCCCATAAGCTTGCGTATGCAATCCGTCACAATTGATGGACCAGATGATCTCCGCTGTCTCTTTATCGTTGTCCGCCATGAACAATTTACCATACCCTGACAGCAGCTGATACCCTGCCCCTATCACTTTCGATGCATAAGTGATGGCCTCCGTATATTTGGGCGTTCCGATGTATACCTGCGCATTCAGATACAGACGTGCTAACAACGCCCATTCCGCGGACTGATCCACCCGTCCGTATTCGATCGTCTTGGCCGGAGCCAGATCGCCGTCGATGGCCTTGAGCTCACTCTCTATATAGTTGAAAAGATCCGCTCTGGATATCTCTTTTGGAAGGTAAGTGCCTATTCCGTCGGCTTCGGTTATAAAGGTGGATTTACCAAAAAGATCCAGCATGACCCAATAATTAAAGGCCCGGAGGAATCGGACTTCTGCCCGAGACTTTTTGATATCCGCCGCATCCGCCCCCGTGATACCCCTCGACGCCACCTTGGCGTCCGTAGATTCCCGCAGATATTCATTCGCCAGCGTGATATCATAAATAGGCCGGGCGTACATGCCTTTCAGAAAGGGGTCTGCGCTGGTCCATGCCAAATTGTGGAAATCGTGAATAGTCTGGTCGTTCCAGGCAACTACCGCCTCGTCCGTAGGCAGTTCTTCACAATTGAAGAACCCACGGATAAAAGCTACCTGTGAACCTTCGTCCAGGCCACCCGCAATATCGGGCGCTCCCGCAGGACCTGTATTGCCCGTAATGGCCAACGTGCCGTATACTTTAGCCAGCACGCTCTTATAACCAGCCGCCGTGGCATAGGTCGTCGCCGAGGTGAGGTCGTTTTGCGGAAACAGATCCAGCTTTTTGGCGCAGGATGTTACCAGCAGTGCGGGAACAGCGGCCAGCAACAGTTTTTTTATTATGGATGAGCTCATATAATATTTTTGTTTTATTGTTCAATTAAAAGTCAATGCTGGCGCCCAGCGTAAATACCCGTGGCCGGAAGTAGATGGTAAACATCAGACCCTTGTCATCGGAAGTTTCAGGATCCAGCCCTTTATATTTCGTGATCACGAATACATTATTTACACTGGCATTCACCCGCAAACGAGCCTTTTTATTAAATACTTTGCCAGCATTATAACCCACATTGATATTGTCCAGCCTTACAAAACTGGCGTTCTCGATATAATAATCCGACAAATATTCATTGATATTGCTCCCTGTAAACTGTGTCTGCAGATAATTGGAAGCGCCGTTCTGGATAAAGAGCAGCGGGTTCTTTACAGCCCTCAGCACCCCATTATTGGAATTGTACTGGTTGTACATATAGTTACCGAATGTACCATGAGCAGACATAGCCAGGCTCCATTGTTTATAGGTCACTTGTGTGTTGATCCCCAGCAGAACATCCGGAGCAGGCTTCTTATAGAAATAGCGGTCGGCGTCATTGATCTGTCCATCCCGGTTCCTGTCTTCAAAGAGGCCGTCGATCGGCAGCCCAGTTTTGGGATCATAGACCTGTTTATATACATTGAAAACATAAGGTGCATATCCAACCGCGAATTTGCCAATATAGTTCGTCAATCCACCTCCCACAGCGCTGACATCGATACCAGTGAAATTTGGATCCGACTGCTTCAGCAATTTGGTGATCTTGGAAGTGTTATAGGTGATATTGAATCCAAAGTCCCATGTAACGGTTCCCGTACGGACAGGCGTGGTGTTCAGTGTAAACTCAACCCCCTTGCTATCCATATTGCCCACATTGGTCAGTAGAGTAATATCGAAATTGGAGCCCGGCGGCACCGGAACGACACTCAGCAGATCTTTAGTCTTTTTATGATATACATCTACCGTACCGGAGATCCGGTTGTTCAGGAAGGAGAAATCCATCCCCAGATCGGCAGCCGTGGTTGTTTCCCATTTGATATTCGCATCATAGGCCACCGGACGGAGAAAATTGTAGAAGGTATTCCCAAACTGGTATTCCGCCGCCGAATTCGTGCTGCGGGAATATCTTGCCAGGTAGGGATATAGGTTGCCGACATCCTGCTGTCCCGTAATCCCCCAGCTTCCGCGCAATTTCAATTCCGAAATGACGCCGCTGTTGCTGAAAAACTCTTCTTTTAGCTTCCAGGCCGCTGCAAAGGCGGGGAAATAACCAACCCGTGTGGCCGGAGAGAACTTGGAGCTGGCATCTCTGCGGAGCGAGGCCGTCAGCAGGTATTTGTCGGCGAAGGTATAGTTCAGCCTGCCTAAATACGATTCAAGGCGATATTCCGGCTTGTCGGTCGCAAACTGAGGAGCTGAACCGGGCACCGTATCTTTGTTGCCTCTCTCACCGAAGGAAGCATAATTATAAGCATAGGTAGTGAAATCTTGGTATTCGTGCGTCAGCAGCACATCCACCTTGCTCTTGGCGGAAGGGATCTCTTTGCTATAGAGCAGGGAAATACCCGTGAGCGTATTCCTTTTTTCCTGCTGGTAATAAGTGAATTTCCCATGCGTCTTGTAATTAGTCGCGGAAATAGAGTCGATGTTATCATTGCCTTTGCCCTTGGCGTCATCCAGACCCAGGTTGACGAGCACATGCAGGTCGGGGAAAAAATGCAGCTTGTAATCCAGCTGGATATTTCCTAAAAAACGGTTGACACCCGATGTATTATGCCTCAGGTCCAGCAGGCCCAGCGGATTGCGTGTCGCGAGGTCGATGGGTTTGGTATCCGCCTGCAGCCACTCGAAATATCCACCGTAATTATTTTTGGCATACACCGGTTGGGTCGGATCAAAAGAAACAGCCGCACCGATGGCGCCTTCGTCTGCAAATCTGTTGTTCGTATGAGCGGCCTTCAGATTAACATTGACCGATAAATGATCATCGAGAAATTTTGGTGATAAATTCAAGGCAGTTGAATACCTGTCGAACGTATTTGTTTTTAAAATACCTTCTTGGTTCAAATAGCCGAAAGACAGACGGAAAGGAATGATCTTGGCAAGACTTCCGCTGGCGCTGATATTATTATCGAACGCCGTAGCATCCCGGAAGACCATCTTTTGCCAATTGGTACTGGACGTGCCCAATAGGTTCTTATAACTGTTATTCCCCGTGGCGGTGGCATCGGCGTTGATGATACTTCTTACCTGATCCGCGGAAAGGACATCGATGTATTTGGTTAAATGGGCCAGTGATAATTTCGTATTGAAACTATATTTCACACCGCCTTTTGCTCCCTTCTTGGTAGTGATGATGATCACGCCATTGGAGGCCCTTGATCCGTAGAGCGCCGTGGCCGAGGCGTCTTTCTGTACGGATACCGACTCGATGTCGTCAGGATTGATCGTATTCAAATAATTAGCCGAACCCGGCAGATTGTTACTCTCGATAGGCATCCCGTCTATTACGATCAGTGGGTCATTACTGCCATTCAGGGAAGAAACTCCACGAATGCGGATCCGGCTACCGCCCCCTGCAGCACCACCACCCGGAGTGATCTGCAGACCCGCTACCTTACCTTGCAGCAGTTGTTCGGCAGAGGCAATTTCTCCTTTTTGAAAATCCTTGGCAGTGACGGATGTTACCGCCCCCGTGAGATCACCTTTCCGACGGGTGCCATAAGCTACCACGATGACCTCGCTGAGAGAAGCATTGAAGGCAGTGAGGGAGACCGCCAGGTCTGCACCGGTAACAGCCACCTCTTTTGCAGTAAATCCGATGGAAGAAAATACCAGTACAGATACATTGTTCTTCACTGTCAGATGGAAATATCCCTTTTCGTCTGTCGTAGCCCCTGTTCTCGACCCCTTAGGCACAACCGTAACTCCTTGTATAGGCGAGCCATCCTTGGAATCCGTCACTTTTCCGGTTATAACCTTGTTTTGGGGGAATGCGTGCATGCATAGCAGTAACACCAGCAGTAAGGCCAATGGCCTTGCAAGCAATCGTTTTTTTCTCATATATAGTCTTTGTTTAGTAGTTGGTTACTTACTTTTCTACCGTGTAAAAAATACACATTTTGGTGTCTAAAAAAACACATTTTAATGTGTAAACAATACACAATATTTAAGAAAAAAATTCATTCCGCCAATTTTCATGGAGATTTTATTTGCTAAATCGATATAGGGCGCCCCTATTCGGCTAGAAGTCGATGCCGAACCACTTCTTTCTTTCCTTCTTTTGGTATTTGTCGTAGTTAAACTTGTAAAGCTTGCCCGGACGGTGTGGGACATCCGACTCCAATTCGCCCGTATCTTCCAGCAAGCCCATGGAAAAGAATTTCTTACGGAAGTTTCGGCGATCCAGCTTTACATCCAGAATGGCTTCGTAGAGGTTTTGAAGCTCGCGGAGAGAGAACTGCTTGGGCAGCAGACTGAACCCCAGCGGATGCTCCTGGATCCGTTTCTGCAGCCATTCATAGCATACGTCCAGTATCTGCCGGTGGTCGAAAGCCATCTCCGAGAGGGTCGTTACCCGATGCCAGTGCAGCTCGTTGTCCAGAATTTTTAATTTATGATGCTCAATATTGATGAGTGAGCAATACGCGATCGTGACTACGCGGGCGGCCGGGTGTCTGCCCACCGCGCCAAAGCCTTTTACTTGCTCCAGATATACATCGTCCAGCCCTGTACGTTCTTTCAGGATACGATAAGCCGCCTGATCCAGGTCCTCATGGTTATTGACAAGATCGCCCAGCAGGGACCACTTATTATCATATCTCTCCATGTCGGACTTGATAAGGAGCACCTTTAGCTCATTGTCGTCAAATCCGAATATCACACAGTCCACCGAGATACCGATGATCCCATCGGACTCCAGCTGTTTGAGGATCGTCGTGACATTCTTATGCGCGCTGGCGCTGCCTGGAGTTTCAGATACTGTATCGGAGGGTATTTTAAGGCTCATAGAGCTACGAATTTAATTCCTTTTCTGAATATAGCGCAGATGCCCGGCCTTCGGCTTAACTTTATCGCATCAAATCCTTCGTATGTATTCTCCCGAACAGACAAAAAAATTACAGCAACTGACGAACAACTTATTGGCAGCCAGCAAGACTCATCCTGTAGAAAAGAGCAAGTTAGAAGAGCTGAAAGATGTACTGCGATTCCATGAATACCGGTATGCCATCATGAACGATCCCCTGATCTCGGATTTCGAATACGATGGGTTGTACAAGCAACTGGAGCATATCGAGACCGCGCATCCCGATCTGGTCACCGCCGACTCCCCATCCCAACGGGTGGCCAAAGGACTGACCAAAGAATTTCCCACCATGCAGCACCTCGTGCCCATGTTGTCCCTGGAAAACTCCTACAACGAACAGGATCTGTTGGACTGGGACCGCCGCGCCCGTGAGCTTTCAGGATTGGAAGAGCTGGAATATTGCGTGGAACCCAAATTCGACGGCGCCAGCATTTCCCTTACTTATGAGAATGATATGCTACTCCGTGGCGTCACCCGTGGGGATGGCGTAGCCGGTGATGAGATCACTACCAATATCCGTCAGATACGTTCCGTGCCACTCAGCGCCAGCTTTTCCAAATATGGACTTCAGGTCGTAGAGATACGGGGAGAAATACTGATGAACAAAAACAACTTTAAAAAATACAACGAGCAACTGGCCGAACAGAACCTGGCGCCCCTCGCCAACCCCCGGAATGCGGCGGCCGGATCTTTACGTATCAAGGATCCGAAGGAAGTCAGCAGACGGAACCTCGAAGCCTTTCTCTACCACATCAGCTATTTCACTACGCTCGAAGGCTGGCAGATGACAGATGGGCATTTGGCGGGTCCCGAAGGAGAGGATATGGGGAAGGTCCGGTCGAAGGATATGCCCGTGCACCCCGCACTAAAGACCCATAGCGGCAGTCTGCAATTATTGTGGGACCTTGGTTTTAGAAGTCCGCAGAAAGAGAAGAAAGTGGTGAAAGGTATCCAGGCTGTAGTAGACTATTGTCATGAATTTGAAAAACAAAGAGATAACCTTCCCTATGAGATAGATGGCATGGTGATAAAGGTGAATTCTATTGCCCTGCAGGATAAGATGGGTATGACAACACATCACCCCCGCTGGGCCATTGCCTTTAAGTTCAAGGCCAGGCAGGCCACCAGCACGCTGAGAAAGGTAGAGTTCCAGGTAGGCCGCACCGGCAGCATAACTCCCGTGGCCAAACTCGACCCTGTGCCGCTCGGGGGTGTCACCGTTAGCTCCGTCAGTCTTTTTAACGAGGAGGTAGTGCGGGAGAAGGATTTGAAGATCGGCGACCAGGTACTGGTGGAAAGGGCCGGAGATGTAATCCCTTATATCGTAAAGCCTTTGACCGATGTTCGCACCGGTAAGGAAACCTCCATCGTCTTCCCCACTCACTGCCCCGTCTGCGGCGACAAGCTCGTCAAGCCGGAAGGGGAGGCCGTATGGCGTTGTGTGAATATCAACTGTCCCGCACAAGTGGTCGAAAGGATCATACACTTTGCCAGCAAGGATGCGATGGATATCCGCAGCTTTGGAGATGCCAATGTCCGTAAATTCTATGAGCTGGGGTTCCTGAAAGATGTGCCCGGTATCTATCACCTGCCCTATGACAAGATCAGGGAGTTGGAAGGGTTTGGGGAAAAGAGTGTTGGCAACCTGCAGACAGCCATCGAGACATCCAAACAGCAACCCCTCCACCGGCTGATCTTCGGATTGGGTATCCGTTATGTTGGGGAGACCACCGCCAAGACCCTGGCCGCAGCCGTCAGCCATTTATCCGACTTTACGGAGTATTCCCTGGAAGACCTGCAAAACCTGGAAGACGTAGGTCCAAAAGTAGCCACAAGTGTGTACCAGTTTTTCCACAATAAGGATAATAAGGCCCTGCTGGAAAAACTGGAGTCGTTGGGATTGAACCTGAAGAGCCAGAAGGCTGCCCCATCCACAGAAGGCAACCTGAACGGGCAAACGTTCTTATTCACGGGCACCCTAAACCGGCTCAAGCGCAGCGATGCCGAAGAAATAGTGGAAAAGAATGGAGGCAAGCTTCTCAGCGGCGTCAGCAGCAAATTGAATTACCTCATCGTAGGTGAGGATGCCGGTAGTAAATTGGAAAAAGCCAAAAAAATACCTTCTATCAAAATACTCACAGAAGACGAGTTTATAAAGATGGTTAACATATAAGAATATTTTCTTACGTCACTGGTAATTCGAAAATCTTTTTCGTAACTTTAAGAAAATTGTAGGCATGATTAGAAAACTCTCCGGCGAATCGTGGAAACCTCTGCAGTTTCCCGGCTGGAAACAACTCCGAAAAAAATATGCACTCTCCTCCATGGGTCGCGTTGCCAGCTACTCGGAGGATGTGGTTGAGGACGGCAAGCTGCTCAACGGTAGCCTCACTACAGGCTACAAAACGCTGAACCTTCACCGCCCCGGAAATAATGGTACGCTGTATATCCACCGCGAGATCGCGCGCCTCTTCCTGGCGAAAGGTTCTCCCAAACATAAATATGTGATCCACGTGAATCACAACAAACTGGACAATGCAGCGAAGAACCTGAAGTGGGCAACACTCGAAGAGATGATCGATCATCAGCAAAAGAGCCCCGCCAAGATCGCTTACAAAAAAGTTCAGGCCAATCGCACCGTGGGATTGAAGCTCACAGCCAATCAGGTCAAGACCATCAAGAAAACCTTGAGCAGCAAGAATCGTCAGCTGACGATCAAAAAACTGGCGGAGAAATACAACGTCAGCGAAATGACCATGTACCGTATCAAGAGCGGGGAGAATTGGGGCAGGATCAGATAGTCCCGGCTACCCATAGGAATTGAGACACCAGACAGGAAAAAACACATATGCTACAGCCCGCAACGATCAAGTTTTTAAAAGATCTTAAGAAGAACAACAACAAGCCCTGGTTCGAAAAAAATAAGACTGCTTATCAGAACGCCAAAGAGGATGTAGAACAATTTGTGCAACAGGTGATCGAAGGGTTGGGAAAAATTGATCCTGACATTGCCACACTCCAACCGAAAGACTGTATTTTCCGTATCTATCGCGACGTTAGATTCTCCAAAGACAAGACACCCTATAAAACGAATATGGGCGCCAGCTTTAACAGGGGCGGCAAAAAAGTCCCTACGGCAGGCTATTATTTTCACTGCGAGCCCGGCGGACAAAGTATGACTGGCGGCGGACTGTGGATGCCGATGCCACCGCACCTTGCCAAAGTCCGGCAGGAGATAGATTATAACTTCGAGGAATGGAAAAAGATCGTCGGAAACAAGAATTTTAAAAAGATATTTCCCAATGGCGTAGAAGGCATCGAAGTGTTGTCCAGACCCCCCAAAGGATACGATGACCAAAACCCCGCCATCGAGTACCTCAAGATGAAATGCTATATCGTCACCCATGATCTTACGGACGCTGACCTCTCTTCCAAATCCTTGTTAAAAGAAACATTGAACACATTTGCTGCGATGAAGGAATTTATAGACTTCCTCAATCGAAGTGTGGAATGATTGCTCATCTCTTATACTGCAACATCCATTGATATATATTCTTCCCGTCTTCTGTATAGGCAGGATTCATGGCCTTCGTCCATGCATCATGATTATCCCATCCGTAATTAGGAAGTAACGTCAGCCTGGCGGGGATAGTAGGGTTCATGGAATTGTACGACCTTACAAAATTTACCGTGTAACTGGCGGGTATTGCCCAATCACCGATGTTGGTGAACGCCCAGACGGGCAAATTAGCCCGAACTATATATTGGACGTAGTACGAATTGAGCGCCATCCCTGCAATGGGGACAAATGCCGCATACTTTTTTGGATACGCCGCAGCTAGATAGCCGTTAGCGATCGACCCGAGACTGATCCCGGTGAGATACATTCTGGTCGTATCTATACGAAAAAACTTCTTTACCCTGTCAACGGCCGCCTGTATCACGTTAGGGTTGTCTGGATACCTCTTAAACTGAGGTGCCGCAACGACGAAGGAATAATTCTGGCCGTTTACCAAAAAGTTGGGGGGAAAAACCTTTTCCTTCAACAGAAGTGGGAGCCCCTCATTTAGAACTTTGTAAAGATCAGTAGTGCCATTTCCATATACTCCATCCCCACAGGTATAGAAAATAAACGGATATCTTTGTCCTGACACCCAATAGTGGGCCGGGACGGCGATATAGTACCCGCCAATATAAGAATTGATCGTCGAGTCGATCACCGGATAAAGCAAATTCGGTTGCGTTTCCACAATTTGGGTGACGGCCCTGCCAATGGTGTTAGCCGATATTGAGGAAGGTTCGAACGAAGATTCTTTCTTGCATGCCAACAGGCTAGTAACAAAAGCGGATAAAATAAACAAGCGCCGCATAACAATATCTTTAGCAATTCTTGTTCCACCTGATGCTCCGCAATCTCATCTCGTATACTGCAACATCCACTCGTACATATTCATCCCGTTTTCTTTATAAGTAGGATTCATTGCCTTTGTCCAGGCATCATGATTGTACCACCCGTAAGGAGGAAATAACGTCAGCCGTGCAGGAATAGCAGGATGCATGGAATTGTACAATGCGATAAAATTGGTGGTGTAACTGGTGCTTATGCGCTGATCATCGTTATTGTGGAACGCCCAGATGGGCAGGTTCGCATTTACCATGCTTTGGCACCCCATAGTATCGACATCGATGCCCGCAATAGGAACGAAAGCTGCAAACAGTGAAGGATTAGCCGCAGCTAAATAGCCATTGGCGACTGATCCGTTGCTGATCCCTGTGAGATATACACGGCTTCGATCTACAGGGTATTTTGTCATGGCCAATGCAACAGCGTCCATCACAATATGGGGATTTTCCGGATAGCTCTTGAATTGAGGGCACATGACGATGAAAGAAAAATGCTTGCCGTTTACCAAAAAGTCGGGCGGGAAAAGATTTTCTTTCAACAACAGCGGAAGGGCCTCTTTTAGCATTTTGGGAAGATCACTACTGCCATTTCCATATACGCCTGCCCCGGAACTAAAGAATAACAATGGGTATTTTTTTCCTGACGTTAGATAATGAGTGGGGAGGGCGACATAATACCCGCCGATGTCCGAATTGATGGAGTCGTTTACCGGCAAAAGCAGCGGCGCCGCCGTTTCTACAAATTCAGTATCGACCGGCTTTTTGATAGAGTCGATTGGTTTTGTGGTGGAATCTCCCGGTTTTGGGGCGGGCCGGACCGGATCTTTCTTACATGCCAGTAGGCAAATAACAAAAGCAGTAATAACAAAGAGGCCTCGCATATCAATCGATTGAAAACGAGCTGGTTAACAATGTTGGTTAAAAAAAGGGACTCACACCCCCTTTTTCTGCATCAATTCTTGTTCCACCCTCCCGCTCAGTCATTTCTTCTTTTTGAACACAAAGGGTTCCCCCTGCTTTTTTACCACATAAGCAAAAAAGTCCCGCAACGAATTGTAATCGTCTGCGGAAAAGTCTGCTTTGTTCAACTTTATATGGACACGCAACTGCAGATTGGACTCCTCCTTCTGAATCAAATATTCAAAAAAGCCCTCATTGCTGTTATAGAATACTTTTACAGACTTGGGAAGCTCATCGACTATATACCCCTCCGGAATTTCCATTGAAAAAACATAAAATTCATCCAGCGGATAGTTCATTTCCACCGGATAGCTCCGGCTGGCCGATTTTAAGGGATTCTCCCTGAAAGGAGAGGAAACAATCGGCGTAAAATAAGCGATATCCTGATCCATCTTAAAACTAAGATCATAGTGGATCTTTACGGGCTCCTCCAGCTTCCCTAATGAGTCAATACCCTTGTTTTCTATCTTCACATCCGGGCCGTATCCATCCAGCATATCCTTGAAAAAATTTTTTTCACCATTTCTCTTTACCGCTGTTCTTACATTGTAGGATCCAAGATAACCCGGCACGATCTCCACCGTCCCGCTCATTTTCCCTTTTTCCTTATCATCGTTGACAATAAAGACGGTGGCAGCTTCCTGCTCCTTGATATCATTCGGATTGAAAAAGACCGAGGCGCTGTCGTGATCACTGATAACTCTGCCATGACCATTATAGCAGTCCAGTGGCAGTTTGCCAAAACCGAGCATTGGGCGTGACGCATCCAGGTAAATGGTTTCACCGCCCATTTTCATCATGCAGATGACATAATTCATTTTCTCCAGCACCGGGTAATCTGCCGGATTGGTCCCATATTCCGTGGTGCTCAGAAGCACCGGACTGGCATTGATGGATTTTTGCCGGAGCATCGCGACAAGCAGCATGTTCAGGTCCGTCGCAGTGCCCTTCTTTTTTTTGTTTATATTGTAAAGAGCATCGGTGATATAGGTATAATCACTCGGTACACAGGTGAAATTATCCCTGATATATGCGTATATCTCTCTTGCGGATTGCATATATCCGGCATGAGGGGTAGTTACCCTTTCCACCGTATTGACAAGTGAAGTGGAGCCATCCAGCGAAATGGGCTGGCCAAAATCCTCATCCTCCAACAATTCCTTGTTGATGGCGGTCCAGTTGGTATTCCCTGAAACCTCGTCCCCATTATAGGTCTGAAGTAAATAAAATTCGATGGCGTCCATATAATTATATGGATGTTTCAGGAACGGCTCCGTTTTGAAGGGTGGTATATTTTTCATTACCCAGGTGTGCTTTGTTACCTCCGCCTTCACATCAACCGTGGACATGACATATCTCTCCTTGGTTTTTTCCAGTTTGTTTACCGCAAAAGAATCCCTCCCGTGAAGCAACGTTAGATATCCGAGCATGTTGGGGATGGCTACCTCATATTTGTTATATAAGCAAGGATAGTAATAATGCTGAAAATTCCAGTAAGGTAGATGCCGGAAACGATGGGTGATAGTTTTATAGGTATATTCGATGATGCTGCCTTCTTTCACCGCCGGCAGGCTAAATTTTACCGCTACTGTGCCCCTGTTAAGCGTATCCCGGTATACGTCCTGTAAATTCAATTTGGTTTCCACCACCTGGCCATTCTCCAGGTTATAGGTCGATGCCTGCAGACTATCTATTCTATCAGCATATTTTCCATTGCCGCGTAACAAGACCTGGACAGTCGCAAGATCAAGCGCCTGCCTCTTTAAGATCTTTATCCGCATGTTTTGCTTAAAGACATAGGAGACCCAATTATTATCCTTGTTCCCGATGAAGTTTATACCTCCCACATCGGCAATGACAACAGCATTGGTGTTGCTGTCTATCAGATTGGTAGCAGAAAGCGTAAAGTCCTTCGCCGCCACTTTCCCGAAAGTCAGGGGAACCACTTCCTGTGAAAAGGCAGAGGAAATGCTGTTCATCGATAAATAGAGCAGGAACGCCCCCCGGGAGAGATATTTCATAAGAGATCAGTTGGTTAGGGGTAAATATATAAAAAAAGGGGCTCACGCCCCTTTTTCTAAATCAATTTTTGTCCCAGCAAATACTCCGCTATCTGCACCGCATTCGTAGCTGCCCCCTTGCGCAGGTTATCGCTCACCACCCACATATTCAGCGTATTCGGCTGTGTCTCGTCCCTTCTCAGCCTGCCCACAAAAACATCGTCCTTATCATGCGCGTCCTTAGGCATCGGATATTGCTGTGTCGAAGGATCATCCACTACCACCACACCCGGCGCCCTGGACAACAGCTGCTTGACCTCCGCCAGGTCAAAGTCATTTTCAAACTCCACATTCACCGCCTCGCTATGACCACCCACCACAGGGATGCGAACAGTCGTCGCCGTCACCCGGATGGAGTCATCGCGCATGATCTTCCTGGTCTCGTTAACCATCTTCATCTCTTCCTTCGTATATCCATTATCGAGGAATACATCTATCTGGGGAATGACATTCAGGTCAATGGGGTATTTATACGCCATCTCGCCCTGTACACCTTTCCTTTCATTCATCAACTGCGTCACAGCCTTCACACCCGTACCCGTGACACTCTGGTAAGTCGATACTACAATCCTTTTTACCTTGTACTTCTTATGCAGCGGGTTCAGCGCCACCACCATCTGGATGGTAGAGCAATTGGGGTTGGCAATGATCTTGTCCTCTTTTGTCAAGGCATCCGCATTCAGCTCGGGCACTACCAGCTTCTTGGTCGGGTCCATTCTCCAAGCAGAGGAGTTGTCGATGACCGTGATGCCCGCCGCTGCAAATTTCGGGGCCCATTCCAGGGATGTACCACCACCGGCAGAGAAGATGGCTACGGCAGGTTTTGCTGCAATCGCATCGGTGGCGCTCACGACCTTGTATTTCTTCCCCTTGAATTCAACTTCCTTACCAACCGACCTTTCCGAGGCTACAGGGATCAATTCCGTGACAGGGAAATTCCTTTCCGCGAGTACCTCTAACATTTTGGTGCCCACCAGACCAGTGGCGCCTACGATTGCAACTTTCATTTTTTTTACGTTTTTGGCTTCCGATATGCCATACGAGGCAGGAAGCATTGTTTTTTTATTTATTGTTTAAAAGATCTAGCGTCCCTTTTAACGAACCACAAGCCTGTTTGTCCCCGGGCCATGGTCAAAAAAAAGAGCCTCCCCAATCCGGGAAGGCTCTCGTTATCTTGTCATACAAAACAATCAAACCCCTTCCCGCCGCGGGAACATCTTCTTGGTCTGCTTCTTTGTATGTTTCATTATCATTTTCATAACGCCGCCAAAATTAGGCATGAAAGTAAGAATATCCAAATTTATTTAGCCGTAGTGCCCCAATCGCCGACGCGGCCACCGCCGATAGTGGATCGCCGGGTCCTATACCAGCTCGATATCAAAATTCACCAGATCGACAAACTGCCGTATCCTGCCATCGATATCAGCTTTGGTGATCTCTTTCAGACGGGTAGGTCCGAACTTCTCTACGCAGAACGACGCCATGGCAGAGCCTACGATGATCGCCGTCTTCATATTCTCAAAAGACACATCCCGCGTCTGTGCGATATGACCGATAAAGCCGCCCGCGAAGGTATCCCCCGCACCCGTGGGATCGAAAACTTCTTCCAAAGGCAACGCCGGCGCAAAGAACACCTGGTCCTTATGAAAGAGCAGGGCTCCATGTTCGCCTTTTTTGATCACAAGGTATTTAGGGCCCATCTTCTGTATCTCTTTTGCCGCCTTGACCAGCGAGAACTGACCGCTGAGCTGACGGGCTTCGCTGTCATTTACCAGGAGCACATCCACCATCGTCAACAGCCTTTTCAGATCATCCAGGGCATTATCCATCCAGAAGTTCATGGTATCCATCGCGATCAACTTGGGGCGGGTCTTCAATTGCTCTACCACACTGATCTGCAGGCTCGGCAATACATTGCCCAGCATCAGGAACTCGCTACCCTGGTAGCTTTCCGGAATGATAGGATTGAAATCAGCCAGCACATTGAGGTCCGTAACGAGCGTGTCCCGGCTATTCATATCCAGGTGATACCGGCCGCTCCAGAAGAACGACTTCTTGTCCTTGACCACCTCTACCCCTTCCAGGTTTACCCCTCTCTTCTTTAATTCGTCCATTTCCTCTTTTGCAAAATCATACCCTACAATAGATACCTGGTTGATGGGCTTGATGAAATTGCTGGCGGCATAGGCAGCATAAGTAGCCGCCCCACCTACGATCCAGTCTGTTTTTCCGAAAGGCGTTTCAATTGCATCGTACGCCATGGAACCTACAACGATTAAAGACATTTGCTTGATTTTATGTGACAGGCCGGGCTCTGGCCCATTTTTATGCGGTGCAAACCTACAATAATTTCCCTACAAAATTGACTAACACTTGTTAGCGTTTTTTATACCTTTACAACCGTCTATGGCAAAGATCCAAAGTAAAAAGAACAGCACTAAGAAGGAAGTCATCATTGAAAAGGCATCCAAGCTCTTCCGTGAAAAAGGGTTCGGAGCTGCCTCTATGCGCGATCTGGCCGAACACGTAGGAGTAGAAGCAGCCAGCCTGTACAACCATATCCAGTCCAAGGCGGAGATACTCCAGACCATCTGTTTCAAGGTCGCCAACGAATTTATGACCAACCTCGAGCAAGTGGAGGTCAGCAACCAGTCCACCCTAAAAAAGATGGAATCCATCATCCGGCTGCATATACGCATGATGCTCGACCAATACGAGTACATTTATATCGCCGACCATGAATGGCGTCATCTGCCCGAACCCTATCTCTCCAACTTTCTCAACCAGCGGCGCAACTATCGCAAAAGATTGGGAGATATCATAGAAGAAGGTATCGCCAAAGGCGAAATGAAACATATCGACCCCTACGTGGCCGTGCTGATCATACTCTCCGCAGTCAGTGGCATAGACTCCTGGCAACGCAGCCGTAAAACCACCGGCGCCGAAGCGCTGGAATCCAACATGGTAAAATACCTCATCGAAGGACTAAAGAAATAGCATCCAACATGGCCAGTCATTTCGCCAAATTACAGGTAGCGGACATTCGACGGGAGACAGAAGATTGTGTCTCCATAGCCTTCGCCGTACCGGAGCATCTGCACGAGACCTTCCGTTTCATACAGGGACAGAATATCACCATAAGGACCCGCATAGAAGGAGAGGAGATACGCCGCAGCTATTCCATCTGCAGCAGCCCTTTCGATAAGGAGCTTCGCATCGCCGTAAAAAAAGTACCCCGAGGGCTTTTCTCCACCTACGCCAATGACCAGCTGCACGTAGGCGATGAGCTGGACGTGCTCCCACCCACCGGCAGGTTCTACACACAGCTGGACCCCTCGAAGCCCAAACATTACCTCGCCTTTGCGGCAGGCAGCGGTATTACACCCATCCTCTCCCTGATCAAGACCACGCTGGCCACCGAACCCGAAAGCCATTTTACCCTCGTATATGGCAACAGGCACCGACCTTCCATCATATTCAGGGAAGAGCTGGAGGGCCTGAAAAACCGCTATATGCACCGCTTCGCGTTACATCATATCCTCAGCCGCGAAAAAGTGGATATCGGACTCCACCAGGGCAGGATCGACGCCGCCAAATGCGGAGAGCTGTGCGGGAAGCTCATCGATCTCAATGGGACGGATGAAATATTTCTCTGCGGACCGGCAGAAATGATCTTCACCATAAAAAGCTGGCTGGAAGAAAAAGCCTTCGACCCCAGAAAGATCCATTTTGAGCTCTTCCATACACAGGAAGGGAAAGCCGCCGGCCGCACAACAACAGCAGATACGACAACCACAGCTCCCCTGGAAGGCAAGACCAGCCAGGTTACCATACGGCTCGATGGTAACAGCTTCGATTTTGAATTGCCGGTCGATGGTGACTCCATCCTGGATGGCGCCCTGATGCAGGGAGCCGATCTTCCCTTCGCCTGCAAGGGAGGCGTATGTTGTACTTGCCGGGCCAGGCTGCTCGAAGGGAAGGTTGAAATGGAAGTGAACTATGCCCTGGAAGAAGAAGAGCTCAAGGCGGGTTTTATCCTTACCTGCCAGTCCCATCCCCGCACCGAAAAGGTCGTTATTGACTTTGACTCAAAGTAGCCGCCAGGGGCGCTTCCCCAACTAACACCTGTTAGTTTTTTTCGCTAAAAAAAGGTACCTTGCGGGTAAATATTCATCACATGTCTGTGCAGGACCTTGAAAAGATATTCCAGGATAAGATAGACGCTGACATTCGCATCGAGCCAAAGGATTGGATGCCCGATGCCTATCGTAAAACCCTTATCCGGCAGATGTCCCAGCATGCCCATAGTGAGATCGTGGGTATGTTGCCAGAAGCCAACTGGATCACGCGCGCCCCCACTCTTCGCCGCAAGGCAACCCTGATAGCCAAGGTGCAGGATGAGGCCGGACATGGACTTTATCTTTATGCAGCCACCGAAACCCTGGGCGCCGGCCGGGAAGAGCTATTGGAGCAGCTGCACACCGGTAAAGCCAAATATTCCTCCATCTTCAATTACCCTACCCTCACCTGGGCGGATATGGGGGCTATCGGCTGGCTCGTGGATGGAGCCGCGATCATGAACCAGGTACCTTTGTGCAGGGCGTCCTATGGCCCTTATGCGCGGGCGATGGTGCGTATCTGTAAAGAAGAAAGCTTTCATCAGCGACAGGGGTTCGAGATACTGCTCACGCTCAGCAAGGGCAGCGCAGGACAGCGCAGGATGTGCCAGGATGCCATCGACCGCTGGTGGTGGCCTTCCGTCATGATGTTTGGTCCTAATGACGATGCATCCCCGCATACCGCGCAGAGCATGCAATGGAAGATCAAGCGATTCTCCAATGACGAGCTGCGTCAGCGTTTTGTAGATATATGTGCGGAGCAGGTCAAGATACTGGGTATGACTATCCCCGACCCTGACCTGAAATGGAATGAACAGCGCCAGCACTATGATTTTGGCGCCATCGACTGGGACGAGTTTTGGAATGTCGTAAAAGGCAATGGGCCTTGCAACAAAGAAAGGCTGGCCGCCAGGGTACGCGCGCACGAGGAAGGCGCCTGGGTGAGAGAGGCCGCGACCGCACACGCAGAAAAAAGAGAATTAAAAAAAGACCGCGCATAGTTATGGCAGAAAATCAATGGCCCCTATGGGAAGTATTTATCCGCAGCAAACAGGGCCTCGATCACAAACACGCAGGCAGCCTGCATGCTGCAGACGCACAGATGGCTATCGAAAATGCCCGGGATGTCTATACCCGCCGGATGGAAGGGGTGAGCATCTGGGTGGTGGAAAGCAAATATGTTCATGCCTCCAGTCCCGATGATGCAACCTCCTTTTATGAACCTGCCAATGACAAGGTGTATAGGCATCCGACCTTTTACGATCTGCCCGACGAATTAAAGCATATGTAATGACTCATTCAACAGCGCTTATTCATTATACCCTGCACCTGGCAGACGATGGCCTGATCCTGGGTCATCGCAACAGCGAGTGGACAGGGCATGGGCCTATCTTAGAGCAGGACATCGCGCTTTCCAATATTGCCCTGGACCTGATAGGACAGGCCAGGAATTTCTATCAATATGCGGCCGAACTGATCAACATTGGTGGCCTGTCCGGCCCCTCGAACATATCGAACCCCGCCATGGGACCTGGTCTCTCGGACGGCCCGCGCAGTCCAGTGACAGAAGACCAGCTTGCTTATCTCCGCGACGGCTGGGATTTTAAAAATTGTCTCCTGGTAGAACAGGGCAATGGCGATTGGGCCAAAACCATTCTCCGGCAATTCCTCTTCAGCGCCTACCAGACCACCCTTTATGAAAAATTGGCGCAAAGCAGGGATAAGACCCTCGCCGCCATTGCCGCCAAATCCTATAAGGAAGGCGTATATCACCTTCGCTGGAGCAGCGAGTGGGTCATCCGTCTGGGCGATGGCACAGAGGAGAGTCACACCCGGATGAATAATGCCCTGGATGAACTTTGGAAGTTCACAGGGGAATTGCATACGGCAGCTACATATGAACTGGAAACAGCCGCCAAAGCCATCAGCCCCGACCTTTCAACGCTGCAGCCCTTATGGAAAGAAAAAGTAAAAGAAGTATTTGACGAAGCGGGGATCACCTATCCGCCCTCCGTATGGATGCAGACAGGCGGAAAAGAGGGCAGGCATACAGAACATTTAGGGTATGTCCTCGCGGAAATGCAATTTTTACAAAGAGCTTATCCCGGATGTGAATGGTGACGACAAATAAAAATATAGATATTACCGAGGTCCGGAAGTTGCTGGGAGAGGTCCACGATCCGGAAGTGCCCGTACTAACCATATTGGACCTGGGCATCGTTCGTGACATCCGGGTGGAGGGGGGCCTGGAAATAGTCATAACCCCCACGTATAGCGGCTGTCCCGCAATGGATATGATCCGGCAGCAGATAGTGACTACGCTTGATCAGCACGGGTACGGGCAAGTTAAGGTCACTACCGTACTTTCTCCGGCCTGGACGACGGAATGGATGAGCCAGGAGGGGAAGGATAAACTAAAAGCTTACGGTATCGCCCCGCCCAATCCGTTGCAGCAGGTATGCCAGATCAGACCCTTCCATCGGGAAGAGGCCGTACAATGTCCGCATTGCGGGAGCTATCATACCAGCCTGATCAGCGAGTTCGGGAGCACCGCCTGTAAGTCCTTGTACAAATGCATGGATTGTAAGGAGCCCTTCGATTATTTCAAATGCCACTGATAATATGTCTTCTGTATTATTCGAGATCCGCGATCACATCGCCTTTATCACACTCAACAGGCCAGAGAAACTAAATTCATTTAATAGGGAAATGGCTCTCTTGTTGCAGAACAGGCTGGATGAATGCGCCAGCCTTCATGAAGTCAGGGCCGTATACCTCACGGGCGCCGGCAAGGGTTTCTCCGCCGGTCAGGACCTGGCAGAGGTTGCCGACCCCAATGGTCCTCCCATGTCTACCCTGCTGGCACAGCATTATAATCCTATCATCACCCGGATCCGCCATCTTCCCAAACCCGTTCTCGCGGCTGTCAGGGGAGTTGCTGCGGGGGCAGGCGCCAATATTGCTCTTTGCTGTGATGTGGTGGTAGCATCCGCCTCCGCATCGTTCATACAGGCATTTTCCAAGATCGGGCTCATCCCCGACAGCGGCGGCACTTATTTCCTGCCAAGGCTCATAGGCTGGCAGCGCGCTTCCGCGATTGCCATGCTGGGTGACAGGATCGGCGCTGCAGAGGCCGAAAAGATGGGGATGATATATAAGATGTATGATGATGGTGAATTCGAGGGCGCAACAATGACACTGGCATCCGTGCTGGCACAACTGCCCACAAAGGCGCTGGCGTATACGAAACATGCGCTCAATAATTCCGCCGGCAACTCACTCGAAGCTCAATTGTTGTTGGAGGATGAGTTGCAGCAGCAGGCAGCGAGGACAAAGGATTATGCAGAAGGCGTACAGTCTTTTCTGCAAAAAAGGCCGGCCGAATTCAAAGGGGAGTGAGCCGGACCGCCAAAAGCCCCCGCGCCAGGAAAGATAAACGCCCATGGTTGGGCAGTAACATATTATCACTATGCATAAAAGTAAAGCAACCCGCATCGTCGATGCCATGATGGAGAAAGATCATTTCAGCCAGTGGCTGGGCATCATCCGGCTGGAGGAAAAGGAAGGTTATTGCCGTTTGCAAATGGTCGTTCG
Organism: Sphingobacteriales bacterium 50-39; assembly: GCA_001898505.1. Classification (GTDB taxonomy): domain Bacteria; phylum Bacteroidota; class Bacteroidia; order Chitinophagales; family Chitinophagaceae; genus Puia. The sequence goes on along the minus strand of MKTZ01000011.1, from coordinate 473,271 downwards.
TCCTGAAATGTGCAATGGATTTGGTATCGCGCATGGCGGCATTACTTATTCGCTTGCCGACAGCGCCCTGGCTTTTGCATCCAACAACAAGGGGCGGCATGCCGTATCCATCGAGACCTCGATTTCCCACATACGCCCTTTACAGGCAGAGGACGGGATCATTGCCACGGCAAAAGAGGTCAGCGCCGGCAACAAGATCTCCATCTATGAAGTGAGGGTAGAAAAAGAAGAAGACGGAGAGTTGGTAGCGCTGTTCAAAGGCACCGTCTATCGCAAGGCCGAGGAATGGCAGGTGTAAAAAACAACATGTATGATCTACGAATTCAAAGGATACAGACCGGTGGTCGACCCCGCGGCATTCGTCCACCCACAGGCCGCCGTGACAGGTAATGTCATCATTGGGAAGAATGTTTACGTCGGTCCCGGCGCAGCCATTCGCGGCGATTGGGGACGTATCATCATAGAAAATGGGTGCAATATCCAGGAGAACTGCACCGTGCATATGTTCCCCGGCGTCACCGTATGGCTGCACGAAGGCGCGCACATCGGACATGGGGCCGTCATCCATGGAGCCGTCATTGGACGCAACTGTCTGGTGGGAATGAACAGCGTCATCATGGATAATGTGCGGCTGGGAGAAGAATGTATCGTAGGCGCCCTCACCTTTATAAAGGCCGGCATGGATATCCCCCGCCGAAGTATGATCGTCGGCAATCCCGGAGTCATCATCAAGGAGGTGTCCGATGAGATGATCCAATGGAAGACAGAAGGGACCGCCCTGTACCAGGCCCTCCCCGGAGACATGCGGGCAAGCTGGAAGGAGTGTGCGCCGCTCACTGAGCCTCCGAAAGAAGACCCTGCACAAGGCCAGACATCGCCTTTATACAAGCCGTGGAAATAACGTCCGCCGGCGACCCGTCCACGCAAATTACTCCTCCTTGTATTCCAAAATATCCGCAGGCTGGCACTCCAGCGCTTTACAAATGGCTTCCAGCGTACTGAACCGTATAGCCTTTGCCTTACCTGTCTTGAGTATGGAAAGATTCGATAATGTCAAGCCTACTTTATCCGACAGCTCGTTCAACGACATCTTCCGCCTGGCCATCATCACGTCGAGATTTACAACGATCGGCATAATTTTATACGGTTAATTCATTTTCTGTTTGAATTTCGATACCCCTCTTGAAGATCTGTGCAATGACAAAAAGGGTAACACCCATGAACAGCCATACGTCCGCCCCGCCCAGGCGCAAGTATTGTAAATCCGGCATGACTACCCCCTGTTTGACCATCCATGCCGAGTATTTAGCTCCCCACCAGGAACACACCCCGATGAACAAGGACAGATACGATATCCGGAAGATGAAACGCTGGACATCCTTGCTGAAAGGCTGCGACATATCCAGCTTTTTATCGTGCAGGATCTTTACGATCCAGTAAAATAACAAGGCCCTCATCACCGCCGCGGTGCACATCATCGAGGTTATCACCAAAAAAAAGCCGGGGTCATGCTGGTAAAGGGACGACAGGTCCAGGCCTTCCCAAAAATGTTTCGCATCGACGGGGTTGACCACCAGCGTAAAGAAGGTGTTGAATATAAAGCCGCCCGCCTCGATGCATACGCCGACGAATATGATCCATGAAAAGATGTATAATACTTTCAGGATTTCTTGGGTAGTAATTTTCATACTTGAATTGTTTATTTAACGACTGACAGGGTAAAAATAATAAATATTTATCGATAAACAATAAATATTAGATTTTTAATAATAAACCTTCTCGATTGACAGCTAATTATTTCATTGCTAACCCGTTACTTCTTTTATAATCTTCATTATCTTCCTTGCCTGGCTGGACTGTCTTTTTATCAGTTAACCATATCTATAGAGGTTGACGAATAGCTTCATTTAAAAGGATACTTATGTTCAAAAGAGACAAAAAATTTTTTCCTGAAAAAGAGTTTATAAATAACTATGACACAGAAATAAATAATGCTTTAGCACTTTATGCACGAATGTCGGAGAAAGGATCGCAGGAAAATATCCTTCGTGTTTTTGATTTTGATTTCATTTCTGATAAAAAGGAAAAGCTCGGGGAACTAAGCCTGTTCTTGTCAGACAATTATGGATTCAAAATGGATGAGGTCAAAAAAGAGAAGAGACATTGGATCCTGACAGGTACGTCGGTGAGCCAGTCATATAACGAAGAGAAGCTATTGTACTGGGTCCTGGACCTCTATGTTAAAGGCTACAAATTTGATTGCAGGTTCACTGGATATGGATCTCTCTACGACCCTGATAATATAGAATTCCTACAACTGGAGGGGGAGACAGCCAAAAGTTTTTATAATAAGGGCATCGACGCAATCAATAAAAGCAATTTTGGTGCTGCGATCATCTGTTTTGCAGCCGCCCTTGAATTGGAACCCACTGACGCATCGATATGGTATGCCAAAGGGTATTGCAAAGAGCAAATCTATAGTTACAACGGTGCCATGAAAGATTACGACGAAGCCTTGAAACTGGACCCTGGTTTCGTTGACGCACTGACTGCCAGAGGGGCTAATAATGACGAACGGGGGAACTATGAAGAAGCTCTGAAAGATTACAATAAGGCAATAGAAGTTGCGCCGGAGAGTAGCACAGCCTATTTTAACAGAGGCAATACAAAATTTAATCTGGGCGACAGGAACGGCGCTTGCGAAGACTGGTCCAAAGCCAGGTCGCTGGGTTCGCCCTATGCCCAGGGGAGGATTTCGAAAGAATGCAGATCAGAGAAGTTCAACCTGGACTAGGCAAGGCACCATTCGCCTGCAGTCAGGCTGGCCCGGAATCCGTATCTTTGCACCCTTCCAGAAAAAGTAAAGCACAGGTGGAAAAATCAAACTTTGTTGACCAGATCAGGATCTTTGCCCGGAGCGGGCACGGCGGCGCCGGCAGCAAGCATTTCATGCGCACCAAGTTCAATGCCATGGCAGGTCCCGATGGCGGCGACGGCGGCAGGGGCGGTCATATCATCCTTCGGGGCAGCAAGCACCTCTGGACCCTTTTACACCTGCGTTATTATAAGAACGTGCTGGCCGAAAATGGCGAGGCAGGCAGCGGTAACAACTGCACCGGCCGCTTTGGCAAGGACATCATCATTGAAGTGCCCCTGGGAACCATCGCTCGGGATGAAGAGACAGGCAGGAAGGAGGCCGAAATATTGGATGACGGGCAGGAGATCATTTGGATGAAGGGCGGAAAAGGAGGTCTCGGCAATGCCAATTTCGCCACCCCGACCAACCAGGCGCCAGAACATGCACAACCGGGACTACCCGGCGTAGAAGGCTGGAAGGTGCTGGAACTAAAAGTGTTGGCCGACGTAGGCCTCGTAGGCTTTCCCAATGCCGGCAAATCCACTCTGCTCTCCGTGATCACCGCCGCCAAGCCCAAGATCGCCGATTATGCCTTTACCACCCTGACTCCCCAACTGGGCATGGTAGATTACAGGGATGGCCGCAGCTTCTGTATGGCAGATCTCCCTGGGATCATCGAAGGGGCCGCAGAAGGAAAGGGACTGGGTCATCGATTCCTTCGTCATATAGAAAGAAACCCCGTTCTGCTCTTTCTCATTCCCGCCGACAGCAAGGACCACGGAGAGGAATTCCGTATCCTGGTCAAGGAACTGGAAAAATACAACCCCGAACTGCTCCACAAACAGTTCATCATCGCCATCAGCAAGTCGGACATGCTCGATGCAGAGCTCAAAGAAGCTATCGCCAAAGAGCTGCCCGAAAATATCCCTCATCTGTTCATCTCTTCCGTCACTCAGCAGGGCCTCACCGAGCTCAAGGACTTGCTGTGGAAGGTGCTGAATACGCCGCCTGAAGGCGCCCAGGGCGCTCAGCCGGGAGCATAGCAGGGTCTCGCCGAACGTAAATGCCGGACAGCACAATGTCCTCTTCTTAACGGAAAGTTTACACCCCGGGTTTGTCTGGATCAATATCTATTTATACATTTACATTTATAAATGTATCATACTCCTCCCCTCCCCAGTTGCTGCCAACTTTCTGATTGATTGCCGCAGCGCTTGCTCCGTCATATAATAGATCCATCATCAAAAACCCATTATATGAAGAAGCTACTCTCCACCACCATTTTCAGCGGTCTGTTCTTACTGATCAGTTCAGCGGTTTATGCACAGGATCCTATCCACGCAAAAAATTCCGTCCCGGCACAGGGTTCCGTCCCAGTACAAGATACTCCCCAGGATTCCACCACCATCAAATACCTGGGAATACAGGACGACCAGGTCATATTCCACATCGCCCACCCCAACCCCCAGGGCTCCTCTTTCAACCTCATCGTACGGGATCAGGATGGCTCGGAACTCTACCAGCACAGTTTTCACGACAGGTTCTTCAACAAACAGTTCCGCCTGCCCAAACAGAAAAAAGCAAGCTCAGCTTCATTATCCGCAGCGGCAAGGATGAGATCGTACGAAGCTTCGAGATCGATACCCGTGTGATCGAGGACGTGGTAGTCACCCAGCTTAAATAAGCGTCTGTCAACCCCTCCGGGCAGTTCATAAATTGTCCCGCCGGTGCGTAGGCCATATTGGTATTTTTTCGGAGGTTTGTCCCGAAAAAATTTATCCATATGAACGTTAAAAGAGTTCTTCTAACGATTGTTCTATCTACTATTTTGCTGCGCAGCATGGCCGACGAGGGTATGTGGCTGCCACTGCTGCTGGGTGAGCAGGTGTACAATGATATGGTGAAGAAAGGGCTGAAGCTTACCAAAGAACAGCTCTACAGTATCAACAAAGCCTCGCTGAAGGATGCCATCATTATCTTCGGGAGAGGCTGCACGGGAGAGATCGTAAGCGGCGACGGACTCATCTTTACCAATCATCATTGCGGCTATGACGCCATCGCGTCTAACAGCTCCATCGAGCACAACTATCTTCATGACGGATTTTATGCCAAAAGCAGACAAGAAGAGATCCCCGCCAAAGGGCTCACAGCCGACTTCCTCCTGAAGATCGAAGACGTAACAAAGGAAGTGAACGATTCCCTTAAAGGCCTTACAGGGGACGATCGGGCCACCCGACAGCAGAGCGTACTCGTCTCCATTGCCAATCGCTACGCTGACACAGGAAAAAGCATACGGGGTTTAGTAAGCCCTTTGTTCAAAGGCAATCAATTCCTCGTCTTTGTATACCAGCGCTACAGCGATATACGGCTGGTAGGCGCACCACCCGAGAGCGTAGGCAAGTTCGGCGGCGACACAGATAATTGGGAATGGCCCCGCCATACCGGAGACTTCTCCATTTTTAGGGTATACGCCAAAAAAGATGGTCAGCCAGGTGAATATTCGACAGACGATGTCCCCCTCAAACCCAAATATTTCCTCCCCGTATCTTTGAAAGGACTAAAGGATGGGGACTACGCCATGATCTACGGCTATCCGGGAAGTACGAATAGATATGAGACCTCTTATGGCGTCAAACAAAAGATCGACATCGACAACCCCACCCTCGTCAAACTCAGGGACATCCGGCTGAAATACATGTTTGAAGAGATGAAAAAAGATCCGGCCATCAAGCTACAGCTAGCCTCCAACTATGCCAATATCGCCAATTACTGGAAGTTTTATGACGGCGAGACCAAACAGCTGATAAAATATCATATCTATGATCAGAAGAAGGCGCAGGAGGCCGCCTTCCTGCAATGGGCCGACAACAAACCCGAGTATGAGGGTATTTTTAAGGACTGGGCCAAAGCCTATGACGACTGGCGTCCATACAGCCGGCACAGAGTATATATTAGTTCGGAAGGGATCCTGGCAAGCCCGCTGATAAACCTGGCCGGTAGCCTGCAAGCCGTGGAATACGCCCTCGTACGCCCTGGCGGAGGCGATCTGAAAAAAACACTGCAGGCAGCCGACGAGGCTCGCAAGGCATTTCTCAAAGACGAGAACAAACCTTCCGATCAGCATATACTGGCCTCCATTACGCGGATGTACTATAACGACATCGATAAGAACCAACAGCCCATTGGTTTTTACAATGAGCTACAATCCTCTTATGGTCCCCTGAACGAGGATGCCACTTATCAGAAATATGCCGCCGCGGTCTTCTCAGGAACGATGCTCCTGGACGATGCCCGCTGGAATGCTTTTATGACACGCCCCGAAGCAGAAGTTTTGCAAGCCGATCCGGCGTACAAACATTTCAGCGCCTTTATACATAACTGGCAGACCAAATACGCCTCCTTCTACAAGCAATTCCAGTCCAGGAACAATGAGCTGGGAAGACTATACCTGAAGGGCATCATGGAAAAAGATCCAAAAAAGGTCCGCTATCCGGATGCCACCTTCACCATGCGCGTGACCTATGGGAATGTAAAGTCCTATACTCCCCGCGACGCTGTACATTACGATTATGTCACCACGATGACGGGCGTCCTTGAAAAATATGTTCCTGGTGATTATGAGTTTGATCTGCCCGTGCATCTCCTGGACCTGGCAAAAAAGAAAGATTTTGGACAGTACATCGACAAACAACGCAATGACCTTGTCGTCGCCTTTATCACTACCAATGATATCACCGGCGGCAATTCAGGTTCACCCGTGCTGAACGCCAATGGCGAGCTCATCGGCCTGGCATTCGACGGCAATTACGAGGCTCTCAGTCATAAGATTGCCTTTGACGCCACCTATAACCGCACCATCTGCGTAGACATACGCTACGTACTATGGTGCATCGACAAGCTGGGAGGCGCGTCAAATATTATCAACGAGCTAAAGCTGGTTCGGCCAGCCGTCGCCAAATAAAAAAGGAGCTAAGCGCCCCTTCCCCTGATTGGCAGTGGCCAATCAGGGCAACGATATCTGATTACTTCCACTACCCTTTGCCGGTATATTCAACAATCCGGTGATAGTGGTATAGTCCATTTTCTTTATCTGATCGCTCGTATACGTCTGCGGATTCCCCTTGCTGTCCGTAATGGTTACCTTTCCGGGGACGATAACATATCTGTAAGGGATACCGCTGAAGTCAGAACCTGCAAATATATCTATATAGCCGGGAGTGAAATACTCCGTCACATAATTGATAGCATTGACGATGCTGGAATCCTGGCTGAGCGGGTCTTTCAACAGCAGGTACCCGACAACCGTACCCGTGTTCAACACTTTAGAAGTTATCTGTGGCGCTGTCACGGTTGAACCCCAGGCGCTGTCCCCCGTCGTCTGGTCATATACCTTGCTGAAGCTAAGGGTTATCCAGTTGGAATACATTACACTATCCGGCCCGGCTGGCCCGGCAGGGCCTCTATCGCCTTTTTTACAGCTCATGGTCATAAAAAAACCTGTTGTCAGCGCTGCCAGTACAAGAAGTTTCAGATTTTTCACATTATACATTTTAAAGGTTAAGAATTAGATGTCGGATCGCTTTTAGCGATACGCGAATATGCTGCAGCTGGTTGCCGGGCGATATTTACTTCTTGCCGGCAGGTTTTTTAGCGGAGGGGCTATTGTCCTTCCAATGCCACAAATGCAGACAGGCATAGGTCCTGTAGGGACTCCAGGCTTGTGAAATACGTAATAACTCTGTTCGAAAGGCTTTTTTGTCGGTATTGTCCAGCTTGTAGAGATGTATCATCGCATTTTGTATGCCAATATCATCGGGAGAGAACACATCTTTCCTTCCCAGCGCAAACATGAGCAGCATTTCCGCTGTCCACCTGCCCACCCCCTTTATCTGGGTGATATAGCCGATCGCCTCCTCGTCATTCATTTTTTGCAGTTTGCGGTGATCGAAACCCTGCTCGAGGGCAAAACGCGCCACATTGTGCAGATAGGAAGCTTTTGCATTGGAGAGCCCCACGCCACGCAATACCTCCACGGGAGTTGCGAGGATCTCTTCCGGTCGAGGAACACGCCCCTTGTAGAGGTCCAGAAATCGCCGGTGAATGGTGCCGGCCGCCTTGGAAGATAGTTGCTGGCTCATGATGGAGACAACCAGATAATATATGATGTCCTTCCGCCGGCTGACGTGAAAGTCTTCATGTCCGGCCATCAGTTTCTTTAGCTTTTTGTCCTTTTCCAGATGAGTACGATAGTCCATGAGGCTACCTTATTATATTCCTGTAAGTTATATTTTTGTTTTGTGTCGCGAAAGATAATTGTTACGGGGGATGGATCGCATTCTGTCGAATGGCAGGAGGGGGTAACCTATCATTCCACTTTTGGCGCCCTGCAGGAGTCCCGCATATCTATATCGACAGGGGTTTGGGATCGCTGGCTACCCGCGGGCATATCCCGGATGGACATGTGTCGGACAAGCCGGTGCGGGTCTTTGAGCTGGGGCTTGGCACAGGGCTGAATGCATTGCTGACCCTGTCAGAGGTGGAGACCATGCAGCTCCCCGTGTACTATGAAGCCGTACGCTGCAGCAGGCAGCAGAGCTGGTCTACTATGATGCATTCGACCCCATAGTGCAGCCGGAGCTGTGGAGCGCACCCACGTTCGGGCGCCTGTCCCGTCAGCTGGCCCCCGGGAAAAAAAGAAATAGTCCGGGCTCAGCTAAAGCTATAGCTCACCCCCCCATCCTTCTCGTCCTTCAGAACGATCCCCAGCTCAAGCAGCTGGTTGCGGATCTTGTCCGAAGTAGCATAATCCTTCCTTTTTCGGGCATCCTTGCGAATATCGATCAGGAGATCCACTACCCCCGTGAGCTTATTATCATCCGCAGCGCTCTCGTCCTTCAATCCGAATATGTCTTCCAGATAGACATGGAAATATTTTTTCAGACGCTCCAGCACGGGTGCCGACAGCGCGTCCGGTGCAATGTGCCCGCTCTTGATGGAATTGATCACCGGTGTCAGCTCGAACATATTCGCCAGCACCTTGGCCGTATTGAAGTCGTCATTCATGAACTCATCGAACTCATCCAGCAGCTTGTTCACCTTGGGCGTCAGCTCCGCATCCGTGCCAGCGCCCGTCCCCGGTTCCAGCTTTTTCAACACCTCGTATGCTTCCCACAATCGCTTCAATCCTTTCTCGGCCGCCTGAAGGGCTTCATTGCTAAAATCCAGCGTGCTGCGGTAATGCGTCTGCAGGATAAAAAAGCGTATGGTCATAGGCGAATACCCCTGCGTCAGCAAAGGATGATTACCCGAGAACATCTGTGTCAGCATGATCTGGTTGCCATAGCTCTTACCCATCTTTTTCCCATTGAGCGTGATCATGTTGTTATGAAGCCAGTAGCGTGCCGGTACATGCTTGTTGCAGATGGTGCTCTGCGCGATCTCGCTCTCATGATGCGGGAATTGAAGGTCCATCCCACCTCCATGGATGTCGAACTCACCACCCAGGTATTTGGTACTCATGGCCGAGCACTCTATATGCCAGCCAGGGAAACCCTCGCCCCAGGGGCTTTTCCAGCGCATGATATGTTCTTCCGGCGCCGCTTTCCAAAGGGCAAAATCCTGCCGGTTGCGTTTCTCATCCTGTCCATCCAGATCACGAGTGGTCTCCAGCAGGTCGTCCAGTATCCTTCCGCTGAGCTTACCATATGGGTAGTGGGCGGCATATTTTTTTACATCAAAGTAGACAGACCCATTCACCACATACGCGTATCCTTCCTCGATGATCTTTTCGATCATGACGATCTGCTCTACAATATGTCCTGTGGCGGTGGGTTCGATGCTGGGGTCCAGGTTATTGAACCTATGCATGGCCCAGTGAAAAAGATTGGTATATTTCTGCACCAGCTCCATCGGCTCAAGCTTTTCAATGATCGCCTTCTTTGCGATCTTATCTTCGGCTTCGCGACCTTCTTCTTCGAAATGACCCGCATCCGTGATATTACGTACATAGCGCACCTTGTATCCCAAATGAAGCAGGTACCGATAGATAAAATCAAAGGTTATAAACGGCCGGGCATGACCCAGATGACTTTCTCCGCTCACCGTCGGTCCACAGACATACATACCCACATGGCCCGGTGTGATGGGAATAAACTCTTCTTTCTTTCGCGAATAGGAGTTGAAAACCTTTAGTACTGATGCGCTCATATCGATTGTGTCGGGCCGGCAGCCTCTTTAGCAGTCGGTCTCCGAACCCCCGAAGATAATATATTTACCTCGGTAGTTAATGTCTTTTCAAAGGTCTCGGTGAATGCTTCGCATGTCAGCCAACGGAGGATGTCGTTCCCGCAGCAGGCTGGCCCGTACATAGTCAATGTGTCCGCTCTGGTCACCGGGTCGCGACCGTGTCCGGCAACTGCAGGTCCGCCATCACCGGATTATGGTCTGAGTAAGGAAGGGAAAATTTCCGGCACTGGAGCACCGGTAGACGGGGGTCCGCCAAAATGTAGTCAATCCGCAGCGTAGGGGATATATGGACGTAAGTACGACCGATGCCAAAGCCTCTTGAGATATAGGCGTCCTTCCAATTGCCACGGATGGTGAAATAGGTATAGGAGTTAGGGACATCATTAAAATCACCGCATATGATGGCAGGATGGGGACTTTTATCCAGTTGCGCCCGAACCTGTTCGGCCTGGTCTCCCCGTTGGCGAAAGGCATAGCTGAGCTTTTTGGCGATGGAGCGGGATGCCGCCAGGATACTGTCATTGACATTCTTGATGATCTCGATGTCATGGAAATCCTTCGACTTGAACAGCACCGATTGTAAATGGGTCGTAAATACCCTTATCGTGTCCCCACCGACCTTAATATCGGCCGCAATAAGGCTTTCGGTTGTACGCATCCCATTCCGCAGGGGATAGCGCATGATAAGGGAGTCCGTAAAAGGATACCTGGAAAAGATCACTATCCCAGCCTCATACATGCCGTCCAGATGGCCATAATCCTTGGAAAAGTAGTAATAAGGGTAGTGGAGCCGGTCGCGAATAAAGGTGATGTTGGTATCCTGCCCCTTACGGTCATTGAAGAACTCCTGGAGGCAGACAACATCCGCATCCTGCTCACCGATAAAGTCCAGCATTTTGGGGCGGTGACCAGAGCTACCCCGTTTTTTGGTAATGAATTCATCGAAGCTGCGGCAATTCCAGGTCAGCACACGCAGGGAATTAGGCGGCTTTTCCTGTTGAAAATGCTCGCCGGGATGAAAAGCCCAAAAGGCGTGAATATTGGGCCAGCCCAGGATCAGGGCCACCAGCGAAAAAAGGGACCAGCGACGGCAGGATCTGAAAAAAAGACTAAAGATAAAAAGGGCCAGTACGAGGAGCAGCAACAATGGGAAAACCAGTCCTAACAGAGAAATAAACCACCATCGGCCCGGATGCAAAAAAGAATTGGCGCAGGCCAGCAGGAACAGGGTCACCGCAACGATATTCGATATGACGAACAGGCGGCGGGAGAAGTTTCGAATTGTCGCCATGGATGACCTAAGTTACAAATCTTCTTCGTCTGCTGCCCGTTTGAGGATGTCTTTTTCCTCGTCGGTGAGAAAACGGTAGCCTTGTTGATTGATCTTATCCAGGATCTCGTCGATGCGCTGCTGAGTGATATTGGGTATCCTTTTATAGGGTTGGGTGCCGGAGACCTTATAGTAAAATTCTTCTTTGCGATGCTTTATTTTATGTTTCTTATTGGGGTTGAAAAGGTCATTGCACCAATCGAAGACCCGGTTCATCCAGATACTCCCGTCAAGACCCCTGCGCATCAGTAATACAAAGAAAAAGCCCGTGGCCGCGCCGGAAAGATTGGCGATATACAGGCCATAATCTCCATGCCGTATGCCCGTACCAAAATCAATGATGACATAGATCAGAGTGAATATCCACAGCGGTATGCCGCCATTGATCATAGGGAAGATGCGATAGTCCGGCGCCAGGGTGGTCGTAGCAATGGCTATGGCCATCACCGAAGCGTTGGCCCCCGACAGGCTCACCGCGGCAACTCCTGCCTTCAGCCCCGGGAAAAGGGAATAGGACACTATATAAAAAGCCGCGGCCACCACCCCGCCATACAGGTACAGCGGCACCAGCTTACGATTGCCCATAAGGTCCTGTAGGACATAGCCAAAACCCCAGAGCCACACCATATTGCCGATGAATCGGAAGACGTCCCATTCGGAGAACATATAGCTCAGGACAGTCCAGGGACGCGACAGCAGCTTGTCAAAGCCGGCTGGGAGAGCAAACCAGGAGAAGATCTTACTGAGAAAAAGCTGCGTACCGCCGGGATTCAGGTTATAGATAAGATAGATGAATTTCAGGACAATGAAGAGCACCGCATTGATAACGACGAGCTGCACCAATGCATTCCCATCCTGCCCAAGCATCATCTTTTTTCTATAGCTATCTTCCATTACTCGCATACAATTGATGATATGAAATTACAACAGCTGTCTGAGGTTTTATGTTCGGAAAAGGTCCGTTCTATGGCACGACGAATCGGTGGTTCATTTAAGATTTAATAAAAATTCCGTCTATTGCTCCTGTTCCAGTAAATGACCAGCAACAATCCTACGAGCCCCCCGCCCAAGTGGGCCCAGTGTGCCACATTGTCGCTTGCTGTAGGCTCGATGCCCGCGAACAGCTCGATGGCGGCATATCCCAGCACAAACCATTTGGCCTTTATCGGGAAGGGGATAGGAATGATCAACAGCTCGTTATTGGGGAATAAATAACCAAAGGCAGCCATACAGCCAAATACGGCACCCGATGCGCCGAGGGTGGGGGCGTTGATGGCGTAACCTCCTATCGTTGCCCCAGGACTCTCCAATATTTCTCTATCGTCACTCGACAATGGCATGCTATGTATCTGCCGCCAGATATCCGCCAACTCCATATGCTGCACCGTCAGCTGTGCAACTGCGGCGCCAATACCACAAACGACATAAAAAATAAGAAATCGTTTCGGCCCCCAGTAATCCTCCAAAATGGACCCGAACATCCACAAAACGAACATATTCATCAGCACATGCGGCCAGCTGCCATGAAGAAATAAGTAGGTTATCAACTGGTGGGGAGCGAAAAAATAAGAGCTGACATCATGCAGAGCAAATCTGTTAAGGATCTCTTGTTCTATTCTCGGACCCATCGTCTGCTGAGCCAAAAAGACCAGCACGTTGATAATGATTATGTTTTTTATTACCGGCGGTATGTGAAAAAAGCCCCTTGGACGAAACTCTGTCATATTCTTAAATTCTTATTGTTTAACTGCCCTCTTCGGCGACCAAGTCGGCTCCGCCGACTTGGTCAGGCGCCTATCAGCGCAAATTACTATTTAACACTCCAAAAATCGCGGCATTGCTGTCTAATCTGTTAATTTATTCCCAATAACCCCAATGCCGGGCACCCGGTCATCTTTTCTTTAGCTGTACGATATTCTCAATATGATGCGTATGCGGGAACATATCCACCGGCTGGACACGGGTAACAGCATATTTTTCATCCAGCAGTTGCAGGTCCCTGGCCTGGGTGGCAGGATTACAACTAACGTAGACAACAGTCTCAGCCTCCATATCCAGTATCTTCCTAACCAGCTTTTCATGCATGCCGGCCCTCGGCGGGTCCGTAATGATGACATCCGGACGGCCTTCCGCTGAAAAGAACCCGTCATTACAGATCTCCGCCACATCCCCTGAGAAAAATCGGGCATGCCGGATACCATTGAGCTCCGCATTTTCCCGGGCATCCTCGATAGCTTCGGGGATCACCTCCACGCCAATGACCCGGGCAGCCTGTCTGCTGACAAAAATGCCGATGCTCCCCGTTCCGCAATAAAGATCATATACCGTCTGGCTGCCCGTCAGCCCGGCAAATTCCCTGGTCACCTGGTAAAGCCTTTCCCCCTGACGTGTATTCGTCTGGAAAAAGGATTTGGGCCCCACCTTGAACCGAAAATCTTCCAACTTTTCGATCACATACCCCTTCCCATGTACTACACGCGGCTCCAGATCCGTGATACTGTCATTCCATTTGGGATTGATCGTATAAAGCAGCGTGGTCAGTCCCGGAAACTGCCGAAGGATATGCTCCTGCAAAGCCTCCCGGGCAGATTCGTCCTCATGACCAAATACGATATTGACCATGACCTCACCCGTCGTACAGATACGCACCTGCATGGTACGCAGCCAGCCCTGATGAGATTTTATATCATAAAAAGAAAAATTACGGCTCAGCGCAAAGACCCTTACCGCCAGCCGCAGCTGGTTCGTAGGCTCTTCCTGCAAATGACAGGTCTGGATATCGACCACTTTGTCAAAAAGCCCCCTGGCGTGGAAGCCCGCCACATTCTGCTCGGAAGTTATATCAGGATTGTGCAATTCCCCCGGCAGGAGGAACCGCCTGCTGGAAAAAGTGTATTCGATCTTATTTCTATACCGGGTAGACTGCTCCGCGCCCAGGATAGGCTGGATAGGCGGCAGCTCAACCTTGCCGATGCGCTGAAGATTATCCACCACCTGTTTTTGCTTGTATTCCAATTGTTTGGGATAGGGTAGCATTTGCCAGCGACAGCCGCCGCAAACCCCGAAATGGGAGCAGAACGGCTCTACCCTGTCGGGAGAATATTTGTGCCAGCCGGTGACAAAACCTTCGGCCCAGTCCTTCTTATTCTTCCCCAGCCTGATATCCACAACGTCCCCTGGTATGGCATTTTCTATAAAGATGACCTTCCCGTCCACCCTGGCCAGCGATTTGCCCTCAGCTGCATAGTCCTCCACCAGCACCTGCTTCAGAATTACATTTTTATGTTTTTTTCGCACCGCGCAAAGATACAATGTCTCGTCTAATAGCTATTTTTACATGCGTATGAATAAAATCCTATTGTCCCTGACAACCTGTTTGTGCCTTTTGAACGCCGCCCAAGCTCAGAACGCGTATGACATCCAGGTCACACTAAAGCCATATAAGAACAGCAAAATATATCTGGGCTACTATTATGGCAAGATCAAGGCAGTCGCCGACTCCACCATCCTGGACGAGAACAGCACCGGACACTTCGCGGGTAAAGAAAAGCTCACAGGCGGTGTCTATTTCATCGTATCCCCCTCCAGGACCATTCTCTTCGAGATGCTTTTAGACAGCCAGCAGCATTTCTCCCTTTCGGCCGACACCACCAGCCTGCCCGGCAGCATCGCCTTCACCGGCTCCCCCGACAACACCCTCTTCCATGAATACACCGTTTTTACCAACAAAAAGGGTTCGGACATCGTCGCCAGCCAGAAAGAGCTGACAACCACGCACGACAGGAAGGACTCGATCCGCATAAGGGATAAGATAAAAACCCTCAATGACGAGGTCCAGCAATACCGCCAGCGGATTATTTCCAAATACCCTCACTCCCTGCTCACCGCCCTCTTTTATGTCATGAAAGAACCCGTGGTCCCACCCACCCCAAAGACTGGCGGCCGAGCGGTGGACAGCCTTTTCCCGTATCATTATTTCAAAGCCCACTATTGGGACAGCATAGATTTCACGGACGATAGACTCACCCGTACACCCGTCTTTGAACCCCGGCTGGACAAATATTTCAAGGACCTCGTCTCCCCCCAGGTCGACTCCATCGAAAGGGAGGCCGACATGATGCTCCTGCAGGCCAGGGTCAGCAAACCCATGTTCCAGTACCTGCTCGTTTATTTTGTCCAGAAATATGTGAACCCCGAATACATGGGACAGGATGCCGTATTCGTCCATCTTTTTGAAAAGTATATCAACACAGGTCAAGCCGAGTTCTTCACCGACAAATACAGAACATATCTTAACAACAGGGCCTATAGCCTCATGGCAAACCTCATCGGACAGCCCGCCGCCAATCTCGAAATGGTGGATACACTCAACATGTCCCACCCCCTGTATGAAATAAATGCGCCTTTTGTTGTCATCTGCTTCTGGGATGCCACCTGCGGGCATTGCAAGGAGACAGTCCCCAAAGTGGACTCCATCTTCCAGGCCAAATGGAAACAGGAAGGGGTAAAATTATACGGCGTCATGGTGGATGGCGGAAAGGAAGCCTGGCTGCAATTCATTAAGGATCACAATTTAAAGGACTGGATACACGTTTATGAGACCAAAGCTCACCAGGATTCCGTAGAGGCTGCGGGTCAGGCGAGCTATCGCCAATTATATGACGTATACCAAACGCCGATGCTTTATTTGCTGGATAAGGACAAGCGTATCATTGCCAAAAAACTTTCCTATCAGCAGTTGGATGAAGTAATAAACCTGAAATTGCACAATGGAAAATAATATGAATGGTCATGTTGTAAGATTGATAGTTTTTTTCCTGTTCCTCTCATCTGCCCTTTCTGCTCAAACGCTCTTCACCTACGATGGCAGAGGCGTCAGCAAAGAGGATTTCCTGAAAGCATATAACAAGAATAGTGCGAATGAAAAGCCTACAGAGCGGTCCTATCGGGATTACCTGGAATTATATATTCGATACAAATTGAAAGTGCGGGCAGCCCTGGATATGCAATTGGATACATTGGCCAACCAGCGGTCCGAACTGCAGAACTTCCGCCAGCAGGTGGCCGACTCCTATATGAAGGACGATGCCAGCCTGGACAAGCTGGTAAATGAAGCGTTCACCCGTGGACAAAAAGACATTCACCTCGCACATATCTTTATCGCCTTGCCCGCGGGCAGCGATCCCGCCGACACTTCAAAAGCCTATCAAAAGGTCCTGACAGCCTATAATGCCCTAAAAAAAGGAAAGAAGTTTTCCGAAGCCGCCATTATGTGGTCCGAAGACCCCTCCGTAAAGAGCAATGGAGGCGACATCGGCTATATCACGCTGTTCACCCTGCCTTATGAGCTGGAGACGCTGGCTTACTCCACTCCCGAGGGTCAGATATCCAAACCCTATCACAGCCGGGGGGGGTATCATATCTTTAAAAACCTGGGTGAGCGCCGGGCCCTGGGAAAGATGCGGGCAGCCCAGATACTGATCTCCTTCCCACCCAACGCCACCGCTGCCGCCAAAGAGGACAGCCGTCGCAGAGCTGACTCCATTTATAACCTGCTGCAAAAAGGTGGGGATTTTGCACAGTTGGCAAAGACATACAGCGGAGACAATCTCTCTTATCAGAGTGGCGGCGAGCTGCCCGAATTTGGGATTGGCCGTTATGACTCTGCATTTGAAGCAACCGCCTTTGCATTGGACAAGGATGGCGTCATCAGCCGGCCCTTCGCCACATCTTTTGGATATCATATCATCAAGCGATTGGGACGAACCCCTTTCCCCAAAACATTCGATCAGGAGACAGCAGCCCAGATAAAGCAACAGGTAGCATCCGACGGAAGGGCCGAGATATCCAGACAAGTGTTGCTTCATCGTATCTATCAGCAGACAGGCATGAGAAGATCCGACTTCTCCGAACCCGAGCTCTGGGCTTTTACAGACAGCGCCATGAAGAATATGGGTCTTGGCTCCTATCGCAGTCTAAGCACTTCCTCTGTCCTGCTCAGCTTCCCGCAACAAGAGTTTCGGGTACAGAACTGGCTGGACTATGTCCGCGTCGTCAAGGGGTCAGGCAGGGCCCGGAACTTATCCAATAAAGCCCTTTTCGATCAGTTCATTGGCAGGACCGCCATGGATTATTACCGTATGCACCTGGAAGAATACAATAAGGATTTTGCATTTCAGCTCACCGAGTTCAAAGAGGGCAACCTTCTCTTCGAGGTCATGCAGCGAAAAGTTTGGGACAAGGCCTCCACCGACAGCGCCGGGCTTCATAAATATTACGACGCGCACCAGAATAAATATTGGTGGGAATCCAGCGCAGACGCCCTTCTGTTCACCTGCAGCAACGAACGCACCGGACAGACCCTGCGTACACATATAGCCGCCAACCCCAATGACTGGAGAAGATACACTGACAGCATCGGGACCACCATACAGGCCGACTCCGGCAGATACGAGATCTCCCAGATACCCACCCTGGAAAAAATTACTCCCGGCCCAAATACGCTGACACCCGATGTAGTCAACAAAGGAGATAATACCATCAGCTTTGCTTATATACTGAATGTATACCCAGGACGCAGCCCGCGTAATTACAGGGATGCGAGAGGATTTGTCATCAATGACTATCAGACGTGGCTGGAAGATGAATGGATAGCTGGGTTGAGAAAGAAATACCCCGTGGCCGTGGATGAAAAAGTATTCGCCAGCCTTCCAAAATAGTCACCAGTCGCGGGTCCGGGCCAAAGCCCTTGTCCACCGGGTCTTAAAATACCGCCTTTACCACGTTCTCGATGACCTTGGGCTTGCCCAGCGTATAGTAATGAAGCACCGGCACGCCCGCTTTCTTCAATTCCCTGCTCTGGTGGATCAGCCATTCCTCCCCAACCTTTTCAACTTCTTCATCCGTCTTGCATTTCAGGATCTCATTGGAAAGCTCCGTGGGAAGGTCCACATGGAAGACCTTCGGCAACATGCTCAGCTGCTTGCGGTTGGTGATGGGTTTCAGACCCGGTATGACAGGAACGTTGATGCCCTGTTCCCTGCATAGTCTTACAAAATCAAAATATTTCTGATTGTCGAAGAACATCTGCGTGGTGATATATTCAGCGCCCGCCTCTACCTTAGCCTTCAGGTACATCATATCCGTGTCCAGGTTGGGCGCTTCGAAATGCTTCTCCGGATAGCCAGCGACGCCAATGCAGAAATTGGTCTTGCCCCCATTCTTGATATCTTCTTCGAGATACATGCCGTGATTGAGGCATACCACCTGCTTCAGCAGGTCGATGGCATAGCGGTGCCCGTCCGGCTCCGGCTCGAAGGAGCTTTCATTCTTAGCCGCATCACCCCTCAGTACCAGCACGTTATCAATGCCAAGGAAGTGGAGGTCTATCAGGGCATCCTCGGTTTCCCGCTTGGCGAAACCGCCGCAGATGAGGTGCGGTACCGCATCCACCCGGTAATGGCCCATGATCGCCGCGCAAATACCTACCGTACCTGGCCGCTTGCGGACCTCGACCTTTTCAAAGGTGCCATCCGCCTTCTTTTTGAACATGCTCTCGCTGCGATGGTAGGTCACGTTGATAAAGGCCGGCTTGAATGCCATTAAAGGGTCGAGATGCTCGTATATTGAATTGATCGTCCTTCCTTTCAGGGGGGGTAAGATCTCAAATGAAACTAATGTGTCTTTCGCCTGCTGTATATGTTCTATAACCTTCATAAATCAGAGTGTTATGGGCCGCCACCGGTATTCCGGGTCACAACTCACCCATTTTGTGAGCAAAATAACGGTTTTTTGACGTGAATATTACAGGTTTATATGGAACTTTGGGGCCATGAGCCTGACCATTCACTCACAAGATCTTGTAAAGAGCTATCGGAACCGTACCGTGGTAAATCATGTCTCCGTCAATCTGGAACAAGGGGAGATAGTAGGATTGTTGGGGCCCAATGGGGCCGGAAAGACCACCACTTTCTATATGGTGGTTGGACTCATCAAGCCTGACTCCGGTCAGGTATTTTTAGACAACGTGGATATCACCCGGATGCCCATGTATAAGAGGGCTCAGATGGGGATTGGCTATCTGCCCCAGGAGGCTTCGGTATTCCGGAAGCTGAGCGTGGAGGATAATCTTAAGGCAGTGCTCGAAATGACAAAGCTCACCCGGGCCGAACAAAAGGATAAATTGGAATCCCTCCTCGACGAGTTCCATCTCCACCACGTACGGAAGAACAATGGGGACTCCCTCAGCGGTGGTGAAAGAAGACGTACCGAAATTGCCAGGGCGCTTGCCGTTGACCCCAAATTCATCCTGCTCGACGAACCTTTTGCCGGTGTCGACCCCATTGCAGTAGAGGATATACAGACCGTAGTGGCCCGCTTGAAATTTAGGAACATCGGCATCCTGATCACCGACCACAATGTAAATGAGACCCTTTCCATTTGTGACAGGGCTTATCTTCTCATTGACGGAAAAATATTTAAGCACGGCACAGCCGAAGAACTGGCCGAGGACGAACAGGTACGCCGTCTCTATCTGGGAAGGAATTTCGAACTCAGGCGGAAGGACTATCTGCACGAAGAAGCACGCATGGGTCTGCAGGAAATGCCCCCCACCCCCGGAATTATCCATCCGGAAAAAATGCAGCAGTCCCTGGAATACCTCATTCGTGACACAGACACCATTCTTCAGTCCGCTATAAAGGGCCATGACACCGACAGCCAGGATGTTGATTTTGACGATTATACCCGGTTTTTCAAGGAGATAAAAGAATCCCTGATCACCTATGGGAAAGAGCAGCAGCAGCCAAAGATCACCGAAGTCGCCAGTCAACTGAAAGTGCTTAACGCCCGTGATTATTTCGCTCCCGGTGAGACCCTCGACGATATCGCCGGAGGCGATGGGCCTGTCTTTGGGGCCTGGGGTAACTGGAGCCGCCTGGAACAGTTCAAGGACCACCTGACGGATAACAAACAGCTGTTGGATAAACTCCTCCTATACGTGAAAAATCCGGCCTTCCAGGAAGTTATGTAGTAGCCCTAAAATAAGCTACTAGCGCCGCCCGGTATTTTGCCTATTTTCCTTAATTTACCTCCGAACACACTGTATGAGACTTCTTAGCCCTGCCATATCAAGACTTGCCAGGTTCCGGCTTTGGCGCATCGAACAGTGGATGCACCATCCGGTGGCAACGCAACGCGAAGTCCTGCAACATCTCGTAACGTCTGCCCAGTATACCGAATTTGGCCGGAAATACAACTTCTCAAAGATCTTCTCGATCCGGGAGTTCAAACAGGCCGTTCCCATCCATGAATACGACGACCTGAAGCCCTATATCCAGCGCATCATGAATGGGGAGGAGAATATCCTCTGGAATACCCCCGTCAACTGGTTTGCCAAAAGCAGCGGCACCACCAGCGACAAGAGCAAGTTCATTCCCGTCAGCGAAGACAGCCTGAAGGACTGCCACTACAAAGGCGCCAAGGACGTGCTGACCATGTATTATAATTTCAATCCCGACTCCGACCTGCTGACAGGCAAAGGCCTCGTCATCGGGGGAAGCCATACCGTCCACCAGGTGAATGACGACGTACACTATGGGGACCTCAGCGCCGTGCTCTTACAAAACTCCCCTTTCTGGGGTCATTGGATCCGAACACCCGAGCTGAGCATTGCCCTCCTGGACGAATGGGAAGATAAGATCGAAAGGTTAGCTCGTAATACGATCGCAGAAAACGTAACCTCCATCTCAGGCGTACCTACCTGGACGCTGGTATTGATCAGAAGAATATTGGAGATCACGGGCAAATCCACGTTGGCTCAAGTGTGGCCATCGCTGGAACTGTATATTCATGGCGGAGTATCTTTTACCCCCTACCAGGAGCAATTCAAAAAGCTCATCGGAAAAGACGTCCATTACCTTGACATGTACAATGCCAGCGAAGGGTTCTTTGCGGCCCAGGCCAGTCCCAACGACGATGGCATGCTGCTGTTTTTGGACCATGGCATCTTTATGGAATTTATGCCTGTAGAGGAATATGGCAAACCCAACCCCGAGACCATCGGCCTCACCGATGTGGAGCTGGGAAAGAATTATGCATTGGTCATCAACACCAACGGCGGACTTTGGAGATACTTGCTGGGCGATACCATCCAGTTCACGTCCAAATACCCCTTCCGTATCAAAGTCAGCGGAAGGTTGAAGCATTTTATCAACGCCTTTGGTGAAGAGGTCATCGTAGACAATACCGATAAGGCCATCGCCATCGCCTGCCAGAACACCGGTGCGGTGGTTAATGATTATACCGCAGCGCCCGTTTATTTTAACGACCAGGGCAATGGCGCCCACGAATGGCTGATAGAATTTGAAAAAGAGCCCGCCAGCCTGGAACAGTTCACCTACCAGCTGGATATGGCCCTGCAAAGTATCAACAGCGACTACGAGGCCAAGCGGCATAAGAATATCGCCCTCCGTGCTCCCATACTCCATGCACTGGACAAAGGCGTATTCACCACCTGGCTGAAAAGCAAAGGCAAGCTCGGCGGCCAGCACAAAGTGCCGCGGCTGTCTAATGACAGAAGGTATATTGAAGAGATCTGCGCGCTCATTTCCCCTCTGAGCCAGGCATAGCTCCCGACATCATCCCGGGTCATGCCTCTGGCATCACCGCCGGAGGCGACTCATCCGGCTTCCGCACCAGCATCGTGACGATGACAAGACTCACAAACGAAGAAGTATAAAAAAGATAGAGATAGGGTACGTCGATGAAGCAGTAAAAGATCACCAGACTGAGCTTTAAGGTCGCCAGCGGTATATTGGCCTTCTTTTTACTATACCCATACCAAACCCAGGCAGACGGCACGATAAAGCTAAACGCGATAAGCACCCTATGTAGCAATATGACCCTGCCCGGTCCGAAGAACCAGGCAAACGCCGGAGATGTCGAGAATACACCCGGGCTGTCATGCCATACACGGGCGGCAAAGGGAATGTAATTACCCGGCAGCTTTGCCAGTCTCATAACCGTTTGTCCCCCCACCGGTAGCAGGAACAGCAGGATAAAACACAGGATACCCGCAAAAGCAAATATGCCGATACGTTTCCATTTTTTCCCCAGCAGCAGATACAAGGTATAGGCCGGTATCCATCCTACCAGCGAATATCGGCTCAACATACACAGGCTGGCCGTTATGCCTATCCACCAGGGGTTGCCCGATGCCAATGCCAATACCAGCAGCACATAATAGGCGACCACCACCCCTTCTTCCGATACGCTGATGATCCCCGGCGTATTGTCCGCCAGTATCCACCAGAACAAAAGAAAGGCCAGCACCGCTGTGAAAAAGGATAGGTAGCGGTGTATCTCCGGTCGGTAAAGGAGAAGGAATACTGCAAAAGAAAAGAGCAGCCCCGCCATCGTGATCCAGCGGATGTCCAGACCCAGCGCGATAGCCGGCACGTAGGGCAGCCACATGGCCGGGAGATAGATAGGCTGTATGCCATTCCATATCCAGGGGATCACATCGTAGACTTGCTTATGATGGCCCGCGACAAAGCGCTCACCCATCACTTTGATGATAGGCAGCATATCCGCATTGCTGATGTCGATCGGTATCTCTTCGAACCAATAGCGGCACCAGCTATACATGGCAAGGGCTATCATGCCGATGATGATCAGCCGGTAATGGATCGTATGGGTTTTCCACCAACCTCGTGCAGGCCTCACCAACCTTACAACGGGGAAGGACAACAGCAGCCATGCAAGCGCAATCCCCGAAAGGAAATACAGGATAGAAAGAAAAGGAACCCATCCACTCATCTTCAGCAGCCAGGTGGAGGACAGTGTTTCTACAGCGAAAGCAATAAGCAGTCCGGTGTATCGGCGGGGGGTCATTGATGCAAAATAAATATTTATATTTGACCCATGAATAAACTACTGGAAGGAAAAATTGCTATTGTCACCGGCGCCAGCCGCGGTATCGGAGAAGCTATTGCCGTAAAATTAGCCGAACAGGGGGCAAATATCGCCTTTACCTACCTCAGCAGCGAGGAAAAGGCCAGGGCGCTGGAGGATAAGTTGAAAGGATTTGGTGTAAAAGCCAAAGCCTATAAAAGCAATGCCGGTGTATATGCAGAATGCGAGACACTCGTGAACGATGTGATAAAAGAGTTTGGGGTAGTGGACGTGTGTGTGAACAATGCCGGTATATCAAAAGACAATCTGTTACTACGCCTGACACCCGAGCAATGGGACGAGGTGATGGACATCAACCTGAAAAGTGTATTCAACATGACCAAACAGGTGATCCGTCCCATGATGAAGGCGCGGAAAGGATCGATCATCAATATGAGTTCCATCGTAGGCATTCGCGGCAATGCGGGTCAAAGCAGCTACGCCGCCTCCAAGGCCGGGATCATCGGTTTCACCAAGTCTGTAGCGCTCGAGCTGGGCAGCCGTAACATTCGTTGCAATGCCATAGCTCCCGGATTTGTGGAGACGGATATGACGCATTATCTTAAAGAAGGCGAAGGCGCCAAGGCCTTTTTGGAAAGGATCCCGCTGGGCAGATTTGGCAGCGGGGAAGAAATTGCCAACACTACATTATTCCTTGCCAGTGACATGAGCTCTTATATTACAGGCCAGGCAATTAGCGTATGCGGCGGTTTGAATATTTAACACTTACGTAGCAGACCATCCCAAAGATTATTGTATCTTCGCCAGGCCTTGGCGACTAAAAAGATCATATCTGTATTTTTACTATTGGTACTCAGCATACAGCTGTTACCGTTGAAGCAGACTATTTCCTGGCTCTTAGGCGGTCAGGCAACGGAAGAGCTCGTGCATGCCGACGACGGTGGTAAACATTCCGGAGATGATCTTACCAAGCACTTTTTGCCCGTTGTACATCCAACCCTCATCCAATCCATTCTCATCAGTGCGCACAAGCCCATCCCTCACCAGGTAGAAGCCCTGGAAGCCAGGCATGCAGACGATATTTTCGCTCCCCCACCCAACTCGTGAGTCATTTTCGCAGAAGATCAATGCATCCTTGTTCGGTTACGAACACAGGACCTGTCACGTCATGGCCCCAACCTGCCATTTGACCATCCTTTAAAATAACACAAATGACTCAACGTAAAAACCCATTATCCAATGCGGCTTCGGATATCCCTGCGGCCGTGGTAGTCTTTCTCGTAGCCCTGCCCTTGTGTCTGGGTGTGGCCCTTGGCTCCAATGCACCTTTATTTTCCGGCATCATCGCCGGCATCATCGGCGGTCTTGTCATCGGTGCGCTCAGCGGTTCGTCCTTAAGTGTCAGCGGTCCTGCCGCGGGTCTTACGGCAGTGGTGGCCGTTGCCATCGGCAAGATGCCCGCATTTGAAGCATTTCTCTTGTCCGTGGTTATTGCCGGCGTCCTGCAAATATTACTTGGATTCCTGCGGGCAGGCATCATCGGCGACTATGTTCCCAACTCCGTTATACGGGGAATGCTGGCCGCCATCGGCATCATCCTTATTCTGAAACAGCTGCCACACCTCGTTGGATTCGACAAAGATTTTCAGGGAGACGAGGCCTTTATACAAATTGACAGGAGAAATACCTTTTCCGAGATCATCTATTCGATAAACTATCTTTCGCCCGCAGCTATCGTGATAGGGCTGATATCCCTGATCATCCTGTGGATATGGGACAGGAAGTTTATCAAGAGCCGGCCATTGTTCAAGTTTATTCCCGGTCCGCTGGTAGTGGTATTCGCAGGTGTTCTTCTCTATAAATTCCTCGGTGGCTTTGGACATGTCTGGGCCCTGGATGCCAATCACCTGGTGAAGCTGCCGGTAACAGCGGGGCTTTCTTCCGCGGGTGAGTTGTTGCGTTATCCTCAATGGCAGTATCTCGGCAATCCACAGATATGGATCACCGGTGTCACCATTGCGCTCGTAGCAAGTCTGGAGACATTACTCAGTATCGAAGCCGTCGACAAACTGGACCCGTACAACAGACGTACTCCTACCAATCGGGAGCTAAAGGCCCAGGGCATAGGCAACCTTGTATCAGGATTGCTGGGTGGGCTGCCTATCACATCTGTCATCGTACGAAGCTCTGCCAATGTCAATGCGGGCGGTAAAACACGACTGTCCACCATGTTCCATGGTCTCTTACTGCTGATGAGCGTGCTGTTCATCCCCGGCCTGTTGAACATGATCCCGCTGAGCGCCCTGGCGGCCATTCTTATCGCCACGGGTTACAAGCTGGCAAAACCTGCACTCTTCCGGGAATTCCATCAAAAGGGATGGGATCAGCTCATTCCTTTTGTCGTGACCATTGTAGCCATACTGCTCACCGACCTGTTGATAGGTATACTCGTCGGCATGGGCGTCTCTCTCTTTTTCCTGCTGCGCAGCAATTTTCACTCGGCAGTGATGATCGTAAACGATGAGAACAAGTACCTGGTAAGGTTAAGGAAGGATGTCTCTTTCCTCAACAAACCCATTATAAAGGAAAAATTGGAGCAGGTGCCGGAGAATTCATTTGTGCTCATCGATATTACCCGGGCCGACTTCATCGACAAGGACATCATCGATGTCATCAACGAGTTCATGCATCATGCCGGCCTGAAAAATATTAAGGTAGAGGTAAAAAAGAGCGCTTTTAAATCCCTCCATCAGCTGGTCATTGGGAAAGAATTCGATGAACAAGCCGCATAAAGACTTTATATTTACAAAAAAGAAAATAATCATATGTCACCGATAGAAAAATTATTATTGGAGAACAAAGCCTGGGCGAGTGAGGTCAAAGCCGATGATCCCGGTTATTTTGAAAGGCTGGCGCATCTGCAAACACCGAAGTTCCTCTGGATTGGCTGCAGCGACAGCCGTGTACCTGCCGATAAGATCACCGGTACACAGCCCGGTGAGATCTTTGTTCATCGCAATATCGCCAACCTGGTCATCCACACCGATGTGAATGTTCTCAGCGTGCTGGATTATGCCGTGAATCATCTGAAAGTGGAGCATGTCATCGTCTGCGGCCATTATGGCTGTGGCGGGGTCAAGGCTGCAATGACCAATCACGATTTCAAATATGTGCTGAACATGTGGCTGCGGAATATCAAGGATGTCTACCGGCTGTACAGCGACGAGCTGGATTCCATCTGCGACGATGAACAAAGAGCGGACAAGCTGGTGGAACTGAATGTTAAGGAGCAGGTATTGCACCTCGCCAAGACCTCGATCATCCAACGTGCCTGGGTAAAAGATCAGCGCCCGCAGCTGCACGGATGGGTATATGGCCTGAAAGACGGCATTATCAATCCCGTCTTCCATATGGATGCAGGAGCACCCATCGACCCATTATATAAGTACGACGACCTATGACAAATATCCTTACCAGGAGAAGGGGCCGCACATGGCCCCTTTATTTTTTCTTGAACTGCTGAATGGCGTGTCTGCTGAATTCGCTCAGCACCAGCCGGCCGCTAAACGATGCCCTTTCCGCCAGCAATGTATCCCAGTGTTCCGTACCCTTCCAGAACATCTCCTTCATCAGGGCCATAGCATGAGGGTTGGAATGCAAGAGATGATCTGCCAGGCGGTGGACGGCCTCATCCATTTCCTCTACGCTGTTATGCAGCTCTGCATAAAGACCTTTTCTGTGCGCCCACTCTGCACTACGCCACATGGTCGCATCGATGGAAAGGGTGCTAAAGGCCGCCAGCCCCATCTTTCTCTCCACAGCGGGGCCAACGACAAAGGGGCCGATGCCCACAGCCAGCTCGCTGAGCTTTACGTCCGCGCCATGCACCGCAATCGCATAGTCGGCCGCTGCCGCCAGTCCCACCGCGCCACCTACACACTTGCCATGGATACGTGCAATGATAAATTGAGGACACTTGCGCATGGCATTGATCAAATGCGCAAAACCAATAAAGAATTGAAAACCCTGTTCGGCATTCTCGACCGCCAGCAGCTCGTCGAAGGAGGCTCCGGCGCAAAAGGCTTTTTCCCCTCCCGCCCGAAGGATGATCACCTTGGTCTCTTTGTCGTTACCGGCCCCGTGAATGGCGTGTGCCAGCTGTTCCAGCAGAATGCCTGGCAGGGAATTGCTTTGAGGATGAAAAAACTCTATCGTAGTGATGCCACGATGATGCTCGGTCTTTACGTAACCGTCTTTTGTGTTTCCGGTGATCATATTGATGATTTCTTTTGTACCATAGTTAGTATTGTCGCGACCGCCACACTCTCCCCCGTCTGATCATAGACATCCACATACCATTTTACGATACCCCTTGGCACATCCGTTTCCTCTCTTTTCTCCTGTTCGATCTTTTCCTTACAGGTGAGCCGGACCCCGATGGTTGTCCCCGCATAGACGGGTTTGAGAAATCGACATTCTTCCAATCCATAGTTCAGCATGACAGGCCCCTTCCCAGCATCTACAAACAGCCCTGCGGCAGCGCTGAGGATAAAGTAACCGTGCGCAACGGGTTTTTCAAACAATGTCCCTTCCAAAGAAGTATGGTCGGTATGTGCATAAAAATGGTCCCAGCTGATGTTCGCGAAGTTCGTGATATCCGCCTCTGTCACCGTGCGTTTGTGTGTGATCACGGCGTCGCCTATCTGCAATTCCTCGAAATATTTTCGGAAAGGGTGTTTATCCTCTGTATGCTGCTCTGCATGAGGTTGCCAGGTATGGGTCAGCACCGTGATCATGGTAGGAGACCCTTGCACCGCCACCCGCTGCATATAGTGTTTGACGCCGCGAAGACCGCCCATTTCCTCTCCACCGCCTGCCCGGCCCGGTCCGCCATGTACCAGCAAAGGTAGCGGACTTCCATGCCCCGTACTTTCTTTAGCGCATTCGCTATTCAATATTAATATACGACCATGATGGGTAGCCGCGCCCAATACATAATCACGAGCCTGACGTGCATCCGCCGTTACGATGGTGCTGCAGAGCGAGCCTTTACCCTTCCTGGACAGTTCGATGGCCTCCGCCGCGCTGGTATAAGGCATGATGGTGCTGACAGGACCAAAAGCCTCGATCGTATGAGGTTCCTCGCTGGTGAGGGGCTTTTCATTCAACAGCAACAACGGACTGAGAAAGGCTCCTTTTATATTGTCCGCATCGATGAGCTCTACACTATCCAGCGAGCCGTACAGGATCTGCGAAGATGCCAGTAGTTTATTTACCTGCGCCCTTACCTCTTCCCGTTGCGTATTACCCGCCAGGGAACCCATGCGTACTTTTTCATTTTCCGGATTGCCGATGGTGGTCTGGGATAGTGCCTTTGTCAGAGCCTTCCAGGCGTCCTCCATTTTGGATGCCGGGACAAATATGCGACGCACCGCCGTACATTTCTGCCCCGCCTTGACCGTCATTTCCTTTCGCAGTTCTTTTATGAACAGGTCCCACTCAGGCATGGAAGGATCCACGTCTTCTCCCAGGATCAAACAATTGAGCGAGTCCGCCTCCATATTGAAAGGAGTATTTTCCCGGAGTATGGCGGGATGGGATTTTAGCTGGTGGCCCGTGGAGGCCGATCCCGTAAAGGTCACTACATCCTGTGCCGTCACATGATCCAGGAGGTCGCCGGCGCTGCCGCAGATGAGCTGTAGCGCCCCGGGTGGAAGGATGCCTGATGCAATGATCTCTCTTACCACCGCCTCCGTAAGGAAGGAAGTGACTGTAGCCGGCTTGACCACCGCGGGTACCCCTGCCAGCAGATTGACCGCGATCTTTTCCAGCATGCCCCATACGGGGAAATTGAAGGCATTAATATGGATAGCTACTCCTTCCTTAGGGACGAGGATATGTTGCCCCATAAATGTGCCCCCCTTCCCCAGGCTCATACCCTCGCCATCCAGGCAAAAAGGTTCATTGGAGAATTTGCGCCGCAAGGAAGCATAGGAAAAAAGATTGCCGATACCCCCTTCAATATCTATCCAGCCGTCCGGACGAGTGGCGCCCGTGAGATAGCTGATCTTGTAGAATTTATCCAGTTGTTCCCTCAGATGAAGGGCCAGAGCGCGGAGCATTCGCCCCCTTTCCGGGAAAGTCATCTTACGAAGGGCCGGATTGCCTTTCTCCCGGGCATAGGTCAGGGCGGCGCCAAGATCCAGGCCTTTGGTGCTGGCATAGGCTATGGTGTCACCCGTGACGGCATTATAGAGGGCCTGCCCCTCTCCGTCGCCGGTGATCCAGCTGCCAGTGATGTAGTTTCCGAGTTTCGATGGCATACTAACGATCGTTTGTTTCTTCATAACAAATGTAGAAAAACTTTATCGTTTGCCGGAAGGGATGGACCATCGGTCATGTACAATGGACCATCGCCGCCTCCTGGATGCCAGTCTGTCATCCCCAATGGATTGGTTCATCATTTGGATGCTCCTTTCCATGGAAAATAATTATTCATTCATCGATTATACGCCCCATACCGATCATTCGCTGCTGGATGCTTATTCCAGGACGATCACCGGGGTCGTCGGCCAGGTAGCAGAGGCCGTCGTACATATCCAGGTCCAAAAACCCGCCAATGACAAAAAGAGTGGTCAGAAATTGGCTCCGGGCTCCGGTTCCGGGTTTGTCATTTCTTCCGACGGCTTTATCGTAACCAACAATCACGTCATTGAAAATGCCAGAGATATAAAGGTTTCGCTGGCGGATGGGCGAACAGTCAATGCCGAATTGAAAGGCACAGATCCTTCCACCGACATTGCCGTACTGAAAATATACGAGTCGGGGTTGAAGGCGCTGAGCTTTGCCAATTCAGAATCCCTGCAGCCAGGACAGATAGCCATTGCCATCGGCAATCCGCTGGGTTTACAGCATACCGTGACTGCGGGGGTCGTCAGCGCGCTGGGACGGACACTCAGGGCCAATAATGGACGGTTGATAGACGATATCATACAGACCGATGCTTCGCTGAACCCCGGCAATTCAGGAGGTCCCCTGGTTAATTCTTTTGGACAGGTCATTGGGGTGAATACCGCCACCATCATATCCGCACAGGGACTTTGCTTTGCAGTATCCTCCAACCTGGCGGCCTTTGTTGCCGGGAAGCTGATCATGGAAGGTCGGGTAAAGCGCGCCTATCTGGGTATAGCCGGACAGGTTGTCAATCTCACGGGAAGAATGATTGCCGCCAATAGGCTGGAGAAAAGCACAGGTGTCTATATTTCCGAAGTAGTTCCTGATCAACCGGCCTATAATAATGAATTACAGCAAGGAGACATCATCGTATCATTCGAGCATACCCCTATAGGAACGGTGGACGAACTGCACAAGCAGCTTAGCGAATATTACATCGGCCGGGCCATCAAGCTGGAAGTGTTGCGTGGCGGCCACAGGTCCGTCGTAAACGTGATCCCCGGTGAAATGAAGTAAAGTTAGGCCCTGCTTCGCTTATCAATAGCGGAGGAAAGGTCGTCGAAGATCTCGTCGATACTGCCTTCGCCCTTGACATAGACCACTTTATCGTATTTTTTATAGTGGTCAGCCACTGCAGCCGTCTTTTTTTCATACTCGATCAGACGGGCGAGGATAACGTCCTCTTTGGTATCGTCGGACCTTCCGGAGGTGAGACCACGGTTGAGCAGGCGTTTAACCAGTTCATTCTGACCGACTTGAAGAGCCAGCACCACGGCAATAGAAGTGCCTTTTTGAGAGAGTAGCTTATCCAGGGCCTCGGCCTGTGCCGTTGTACGGGGGAATCCGTCGAACAGGAAGCCGTATGCCTGTGGATTGTTGTCAAGAGCAGAGCTAATCATTTCAATTACAACCTCATCCGGCACCAACTGGCCTTTGTCCATAAAGCTCTTGGCGGCCAGACCCAGTGGTGTCTGACCCGCAATTTCGCTGCGTAACAGGTCCCCCGTGCTAAGATGCTTTAATCCATACTTTGATATAAGCTTTTCCGACTGAGTCCCCTTTCCGCTGCCTGGCGGTCCGAATAGAATTAAATTGAACATATGTACTACTTACCCTTGTGAGTGGGCAAATATAAGCTATGAATGGAAAATATATGTCCGGAATCCGGGCTTTTCTGCAAATTTACCCCGTCTTCCGGAAAGATCAAATGTCTGTAGACCTTCGTCGGAGCTGCTTAGATCTTCGTCGGACCTGCTTCGTCACGGTCCTTCTCGATCGTAACCTTCGCTCCACTCGGTTACCCTCCTCCTCCGCCGGGACCTTTCGGTCCTGGACAACGAACCCATGGTTCGTTTTGGAAATGTTAAGGCCTCCGATCTGTCCAATTATTGACAATCCGGGAGAACCCGGACTGCGTAAATTTGTTGTATATAATAACAAGACATGAACACTCTCATAAAAAATACCGCCATCTTTGTACTGGCCTTGCTGCTACAGCAATGCTCTTATTCCCAGTCTTCCAGTCTACCAAACTCGAATACTAATACTATGGATACTTCAAAAAAAACAAACAACCCGGCCTATTCCCACACGGACAATACCCCCGTCAATTTGACGAATGAACAGTGGAAGAAGATATTGCCGAAGGATGTATATGAGGTGGCAAGACAAAAAGGTACGGAGCGTGCCTGGACCAGCCCCCTGGAAGAGCTGAAAGATGTAGGCACTTATTACTGCGCTGTCTGTGGCAATCCTCTTTTCAAGAGCGATACGAAGTTTGAGAGTGGCTGCGGCTGGCCCAGCTTTTATCAGCCCATCAGCAAATCGAGCATTATCTATGCCGCCGACCACTCTTATGGCATGGACAGGACAGAAGTGATGTGTGGCCGGTGCAAGTCGCATTTGGGCCATGTCTTCAATGACGGTCCGCCACCCACGCATCTCCGTTACTGTATCAATGGTGTAGTATTGGATTTTGAAAAAGCAAAAGAGGCGGAGAAAAAATACAACGCGGACAAGCAATAAAGGCCCGTGTTATTACAACAACCATTTCCGCGTTCTACACACGTGGCTCATAGATTACGAACAGCCCTGGGTTTCGGGCTGTTCGTGTTTTTATTTCTACTCATTTTCCGGCCTTTCGGATTGGAGCATATGCGGACCGGACCATTGGTAAAAGTGACATTCTTCTATGGCCTCGTCTGTTTTGGAGTGCTCATGTGTTGTTTTCTTTTAATACCCCTCCTGCTCCCCCAAATTTTTCGCGAAGCCACCTGGACCGTCTGGAAAGAAATAGTGCATACACTGTTCTGTGTAATGGCTGTCTGTGGCGGTAATATCCTCTTCACGCACTTCTACTTTCACGAAGCATTTGGCAGCGATCTGGTGCTGCGGTTCCTATGGTGGACCTTTATAGTGAGCATTCTACCCATTACCCTGATGGTATTGCTCCGGCAAATAAGTCTAATGAAAACCTTTGGCAGGCAGGCCGCCGAGCTGGACAGGCAATTGGAGGAGGTCCGGTCCGGAACCCAGGAGGGGCCATCGACACCTGACAGTCCGAAAGGTTCATCAACGCCCCATCGGTCAGGAGAATTCCTCTATGCCGTGTCCGCCGACAATTATGTAAAGGTCTTTTACACCGGGGAGCAGCAATTGATCAGGAGCACGCTCAAGCAGTTGGAGGAGTCATTCCAGTGGAACGAGCGGATCTTCCGTTGCCATCGTACTTATCTGGTCAATCTGGATAAAGTAGTACATATCAGTGGCAATGCCCAGGGCTATAAACTCCACCTGGAGGGTGTCGGGCAGATGATCCCCGTTAGTCGCAGCCTGAATGGGCAGATAGCAAGTCTTGTCACTCGTCCCAAAAGCCTTCCCAAACGTCCCGGCGACTTGTAAGGGACCCAACGTCCCTGTAGTTTGCAGAAAAAACTGCACTATGACAATTTTCTTGCACATCGTATTGATCCTTCACATTTTAGGGGGATTTAGCGCCTTGGTGACCGGCGCCCTCGCCATGCTCACCCGGAAGGGTGGCCGAGTCCATCGGTTGAATGGCAAGATCTATTTTGGAGGAATGACCGCCGTATTCATCAGCGCGGTTATTTTATCTGTCGCCCATCATATCCCTTTTCTGCTGATGGTCGGATTTTTTAGCTATTACATGGTGGTAAGGGGCTATCGGGCCCTGTACCTTAAAAAACTGGGGAGGGGGCAAAAGGCCGGTACGCTGGATTGGGCGATCATCCTGGCTGCAGCTGGTTTTGTTTTCTATCTCGTGATATGGGGTATTATACAGGCAACAGTGGGGAATGGTTTTGGCTATGTAGGTATGGTGTTCGGGGGCCTTGGTTCCAGCTTTCTGATCAGCGATATCCGGAAGTTCCTGCGTCCGCCCACGGAGAAAATGCATTGGTGGTTCACCCATATCGCGGGTATGTGCGGGGGCTATATCGCCACCGTTACCGCTTTTGTGGTGGTGAATGTGCGCCTCAATCCGGAATGGATCACGTGGTTGCTGCCCACTGCGATCGGGGGACCGCTGATATTTAGGACCGTCGCAAAATATAAAAAGCAGTTTGCCCGCACGGAGAAGTAAATTTGACCTTTAAATCGAAGATCATGAACAAGCAACGCATCGGCTGGATAGGACTGGGGAATATGGGGACACCCATGGTACGTAATCTTTTAACGGCAGGCTTTCCCGTGACAGTTTATAATCGTACTGCCTCCAAGGCCCAGGCGCTGGTAGCAGAAGGGGCCGGACTGGTAACCCACCCCAGCGATCTATGGGATAGGGCGGATGTGCTGATCACCATGGTAGCCGATGACGCCGCTCTTCATGATATATACAAAGGCAGCGGCCGGCTATTGGAAACCGCCCCTGCCGGCAAGACCGTCATCGATATGAGCACCGTCTCTCCCGTCACAACCCGTGAGCTGGCAACACTATTAGCAGCGGAAGGGGTGGAATACCTGGATGCGCCTGTCTCCGGCAGCGTAAAACCTGCCGAAACGGGACAGCTTGTGATCATGGTGGGTGGTAAAAGACCCGTTTATGAATCCGCCCGGCCCATTTTTGAAAAGCTGGGAAAAGTATCCTTTCTGTTGGGTGAACACGGGGCAGGCAATAGCGCCAAGCTGGCGATCAATTTACTCCTGGCTTTTAATACACAGGGACTGGCCGAATCCATACTCTTTGCCCGGCAAAATGGCATCGCACCCAAGGACATGCTGGCCATCATCAATGAGAGCGCAGTTAGCAACGCACTCATCAAGATCAAAACTCCTCTTATCGAGAGCGATCAGTATCAGCCCGCATTTGCCCTGAAGCTGCTGGCAAAGGACCTGCGACTGGCAAAGGAACAGGGTCTGCAGACTCCTGCCGGCCTGGCCATAGAAGAGTGCTTCCGCGAAGCCACACCCGACTGGGGAGACAAGGATATGATGGCGATACTGCCATGGCTCGGTTCAGAAATAGAGCAGCAGGAGCCATTTTAGGTCATTTTCTTTACTTCACAGCATTTACCCATTGGAGGGGCGCTACGCCTTCTTCCGGACTCTCAGCAATACGCACCCATGAGCCGGCAGGCGGGGGGTGAGCGCACTGCCTGAAGCAGCCAAATCCTGCTGGCGCCAGAGGTCCCGCACACTCAATTGGCCTGACACCGGGCTCCGCGCTCCCGCTCTTCCCTGGTTGGAACCTCCCGCCGATTGGCGGGTGAAGCCGGTCTGCCCAGGCCCCGAAAGGCCGATGCTGGAAAAGGGGATGGTCGGTGTAGTCGCCTGTTCCGTCCTGTTAAAGACCCCTACCGCCTTGCTGCCATCCTTTAACTCTTTTACCCAAACTTCAATGCCGTCTTTTTCCCAGACCTTTCCTGCCGGCCTGGTCAGAGCGTCCTGGTCGACGGCCAGTACCTCGCTATTGGTCAGCAGGCCAAGTGTGAATTTATCCATATGGCTCATGTCACAGCCTATGAGGAGCGGCGCAGACAAGAGACACCAAAGGCTGATATGTGTGTATTGCTCATCCGGGGTCAGGCGGGAATTATGCAAGCTGGGGCCCCATCCTACTTTGCCAACTACCAGCATGTCCGGGTCATTGAAGTTGCCCGGAGCCGTATAAGGCGCCGCCTTGTCCTGGTGGAAGCCGATACCCGCCATGCTGCCCCAGGTATCCGTGATATCACCCGTGGTACGCCA
This sequence comes from Sphingobacteriales bacterium 50-39, assembly GCA_001898505.1. GTDB lineage: Bacteria > Bacteroidota > Bacteroidia > Chitinophagales > Chitinophagaceae > Puia. The sequence continues at coordinate 437,767 of MKTZ01000011.1, read as the reverse complement.
GGAATTGGCCCCAATCTCACCGCCCCATTTCCATACATCCCCCATTCCATATTGACAGAGGCTGTAAAGTATATCCCTTCCCGTCTTGTCGAGCGCCTGTCGCATAAGGATATAGGGCTTTTTCATGTCGTCCAGGGTAGGTTTGAGCGCGATTTGGCCGTAGGAGCACCAGTCGTATTTCAGGTAATCGATACCCCAACGGGCATAAGTAGCCGCATCCTGCTCCTCGTGCTGATAGCTGCCCAGGTAGCCGCCGCAGGTGCGGGGGCCGGGAGAAGAATAGATGCCTATTTTGAGACCCAGTCCATGTACATGGTCACAAAGCGCCTTCATGTCCGGGAATTTATTGTTGGGGACGATCTCGCCTTTGTCATCTCTTTTTTCTGCCTCCCAGCCGTCGTCGATATTGATATAGGACCAGCCATAGTCCGCCAGGAGTGATACCATAGCGGCGGCAGAAGCTTTGATCTTTTCGTCACTAACGCTAAGTGCCCAGCAATTCCAACTATTCCATCCCAGTGCCGGAGTAAGCGCCATCTTATCGCCACACACGATCGTAAGGCGACGGGTAGCTGAGCCCAGCTTGTTCTTTACCGTGAATTGCACGGGATAATTCCCTTTTTTGGAAAGGGTGCCCGTAATGATGCCCGTTTGTTTGTCGAGGGTTAGACCCGCAGGAAGACCAGTCACAGCATAGGTCATAGGTTTTTCTCCCGTGGCCGGTATCTTATAGAGAAAGGCGGCGCCCGGTCGCACGCCATAAACTTCCGGGGAGTTGATATGAGGGGTGGCGGGAGCGGCCGGGGTGAGGATATATGGCACTTCTTCGGAGGCCGTCACCGTTTTTTTGCTTCTTCCTTCTTCAAAGTTATAATCCACTCTGTAAGGTCCTGATTCCGGAAGGGTTGTCTTAAAGGTAAATTCAAAAGGTCTGTTGTGGGCAAAGTCTGCGCCGATGGTCTGTTTGTAAACAGCAGTACCCGTGAACGGGTCTATTACCCGGATATTTAGCTTGCCCGTGAAATCATATTTTTCGCTGGAGGATTGCAAGACGATCTTTTTACTGCATCCGCGTCCTGTCGTGCCGGAGAAGTGAAATTCATCCGCCGTGGTATTGAGAGTGATGTAATCCGTGACATCCATGATGCTGATACCATATTCACCGTCATACATGCCCCCGTCCCCGTCGCGGTCATAGACCCGGATGGCGATGACGTTGTCGTTGTCCCAATGAATACGCCCATCCGTTAAGGGGAGGGTATAAGTACGTTGTTGTTCCCAGTTTCCGTTTTGGATTGGGCCAGGGACTCCCGCATTACGGCCTATGAGAAATCCATTGAGGTAGAATTCATCGCCGTCATCGATCTTGCCCAGGTCAAAACGCAGCTTTTCTTTTAAAAAGGCTTTGTCTTTTATGGAGGAGGGGATGACGATATGGAGACGGTACCACGCAAAGCCATCGTATCCTTTATAACCTTGTGTTTCCCAGGGTGCGCCTATGTGTATGGGGGCCCAGTCGGAGTCTCTGAGGGTTGAGGACGCATAGGTGGGTTGGTCGCCTGTTTTGAATTTCCAGCCGTCACGGATGGAAATGTCCTGTGCGGACAAAGAAAGGGAGAAAATGGAAAGGGATAAGAGCAGGGACGGGAAGAAAGGGACAATTTTCAACATAACGCCGGTCTTTTAGACCCGGAAGTTACAAAAATGTCCGGCCCCGGCGACGAACCGCTGGTTCGTTTGGATGGTGTCAGGGGTTTTTGTAGATTTGCTGCCCCGGGACCGTACATTCGTCGATGTGCCTCCCCAATGCATATTAATATATATTATATATAAGCCGCTCTAGCTCAGCTGGTAGAGCATTTCATTCGTAATGAAAGGGTCGTCGGTTCGAGTCCGATGAGCGGCTCTCTTCACACATATAACATGTCATGCAGTTATCTCATTTGGCTGAAACCCTTATCGGATCGGAGATCGTCAAATTAGGTGGGGACATTCGCGAGAAGATCCGGCAGGGCGAAAGGATCTATAATTTCACTGTTGGAGACTTCGATCCGTCTATTTTTCCTATCCCAAAAGCACTGGAAGAAGGTATTATCGATGCCTATCGTAAACATTTTACCAATTATCCTGCGGCGGAAGGCAATCTCGATCTTCGCCAGTCCATTGCCGGGTTCCTGAAAGACAGGGAGGGGTTGACATATACCGTCGATGAGATACTGGTGGCCAGCGGAGGGCGGCCGTTGATCTATTCGTTATTCCGTACATTGATCGACAAAGGCGACAAGGTTATCTATGCAGTGCCTTCGTGGAACAACAATCATTATACGCATCTGAACTGGGGTGAGCATGTTGTCATCGAGGCGCATGCTGAAAACAATTTTATGCCTACAGCAGAGGCTATCCGGCCGCATGTGAAAGAGGCGACGCTCATCTGTCTCTGCTCACCTCAAAATCCAACGGGGACCACTATTTCCAAAAAAGACCTTTCGGCCATCTGTGAGCTGGTGCTGGAAGAAAATAAGCGTCGCAGCGCAGGAGAAAAGAAATTATTTGTTCTGTATGATCAGATGTACTGGCAGCTAACCTATGGGGATATATGCCATTATGATCCCATCTCGCTTTATCCGGCCATGCGCGAGTATACTGTCTATATAGACGCCATCAGCAAAGTATTTGCAGCAACAGGTGTACGGGTAGGCTGGTCATTTGGTCCTTCGGAAATCATCGGCAAGATGAAGGCCATCCTCACACATATAGGGGCCTGGGCGCCGATGGCGGAACAAAAGGCAACGGCAGCCTTCCTACTGGAAAAAAATAAGATCGACGAATATCTGCATCCATTTAAGGCGGCGGTATCCGACAGGCTGCGGCGAATTCATGCGGGTTTTACCCAGCTAAAAAAAGAAGGTTTCAACGTGGATGTATTGGCGCCCGAGGCAGCCATCTATCTTACCATTAAAATCGATCTTGCGGGTCAGCAAACCAAGGATGGAAATATATTGACAAGTCAGCAGGATGTGACCTCTTATCTATTGAACGAGGCAAAACTGGCAGTAGTACCTTTCTCTGCATTTGGCGCATCCAAAAATTCTCCCTGGTATAGGCTGAGTGTCGGCACCTGTCATGTTGAGGACATCGAAGAGATGATTGGAAAACTAAGAGATGCTATGAAGAAATTGTCACCGGGCTCGTAAGTGTCGAATTATATCATTAGTTCTTATTACAGATGAAGACAAAAGGTTTCAATTCCTTCTCCCTAATGATCTTTTGCATGGAGTCGCGCTTGTGAAGTGTTTTATGCCTATTGACATCAAACACTTCGTGGGCGGTGCAGAAGCTATCGATCGTTTCGAAATGGAATAAAAGCTCGTTCAGCTGCTCCAGCTCCTGCTCCATGGACTGTTCGCTCATTTGTTCATCCTTCACAAGAACAAGCAAATCCCTGTTAGACGTTTTCATTTTTTATTAGATTTTAATAACCAGACATACCTTTACTGATACCACAGCCACACTTCTTACTGCTACCACCGATCCCCCTGCCCGAACTGCAGCTAATTATTACAATGCTACTAAATAATAATAACAGGATCAATATCGCTTTCGAAGGTTTCATTGGCTTTAGTCTCGTAAATTAACTATTTTGTAATAAAAAAAGTATTGCTGTTTGGCATCAATTTTAAAAATTAACAATCCCACTAGTAAAACCTACAAAATACTCTTAGCTCCGCTGGATTGGGGACTCGGGCATGCAACCAGATGTGTCCCAATTATTAAAGAGTTATTAATCAATAAATACGAAGTATGCGTCGCTGCGACTGGCGACCAAAAAGCGCTCCTTGAGGAAGAATTTCCTTTCCTGTCCTTTGTTGAACTGCCTGGCTATTGCATCAAATATGACAAAAATCGTGCCTTCACGCTGTTGCGACTACTTCTCAGCATTCCAAAAATCTTGATCCGCGTCAAGGAAGAAAACCGCTGGTTACAGCAATTTCTGGAAAAAGAAGGAGTGGATGTAGTGATCTCGGACAACCGTTATGGACTATGGCACCGCGACCTTTATTGCGTATTGATCACACATCAATTGAATATTCAAAGTGGGATGGGGGGTCTGGTGGACAGGTGGGTCCAGCGATGGCATTATCGTCTTATCAACAGATTTAACGCATGCTGGGTACCGGATGTGCCAGCAGGGATGGGATTGGCGGGAAAGCTTTCTCATCCTGAACGCATGCCGGATGTGCCGACCCATTATATAGGATTATTATCAAGAATGGAGCGATCACAGTCGGATGAAGCCATTGATCTTTTAATATTGCTCTCAGGGCCGGAGCCACAACGTAGTATTCTCGAGAATATATTATGGGGGCAGCTGAGGTCATTTCAGGGAACATTCGTATTTGTCAGGGGCCTGCCCAGGGGAGGAAGCCCGCTGGGCGGAACGAATGTTTATGATCATCTTCCTGCCCGTACATTGAATGAGTATCTATCAAAAGCAAAGCTGGTAGTGGCGCGTTCGGGCTATAGTACAGTGATGGATCTTGTACGGCTACAAAAAAAATCGATACTTATACCCACGCCGGGCCAGACGGAACAGGAATATCTGGGGAAATACCTTACCGCGCAACGAATAGCTCTTTGTGTCAGCCAAAAGGGTTTTTCTCTCACGGATGCGCGATTACAGGCGGAACAATTCTCTTATTACTCGGTCCAGGAGCAGAAAGATCTATTACAACACATAATAACTCAGTCTTTCTCATCTGTTCGCTTGGGATAATCGAAGAACCAGAACGCCGCACCTGTGTGGAGGAACTCTTTCCAACTGGTAGCGGTACCAGTGACGGCAAATATGCTACAGGTAGGCATATTATCCAGTCGCACGGATGAAAGTACATTGGCAAAGGCGGTGATCCCGGGATTGTGTGAGAAAAGGGCGACGCTATCATACTGATCGTCCAGCCCTGTTACTACATCTTTGAAATCCTGTACCTGTGCATGATAAAGCTGGGGAATGAGCACGATGTCCTTTTCTTTTCTTCCAAAAATATGGGCAAACATCTCGGCGGTATGCCTGGCTCTTTTAGCAGGGCTGGATACAAAAAGATCAACCCTGACACCGGCCTTGATCAGTCTGGCGGCCATAACGGCACCATCGCGTTTGCCACGGTCGTTCAATGGTCGATCAATGTCGTTCAGATTAGCATTATCCCAACTGCTCTTTGCGTGTCGTATGATCAATAGGGTTTTCATGACGGAACTCATGCCGGGTATGGCAATATAAATCTACTCAATTTACCCGGAAATTCATACTTCCTCAGACAACACGCATTTATAAATAGTTAAATATCAAACGCTTGTGAGTTGATAAAATTGATAAGCGAGACAGTATTCTTCAATTTCAGCTTCTTGAGGATATTATGCCGGTGAACCTCCACTGTTTTGAGGGAGATATTGAGACTGCTGGCAATCTCCTTGGAAGACAATCCCTCCTTTAATGCTCTGACGATCTGCATTTCCCGGTCGGAAAGATTGTTGATGTCAGGATTCATCTGGTCGCCGTTGAGCATCTGTTCCGACAGGATATTCTTTACTTCCTGGCAGATATAGATCTGGTTGTTGCTGACCTCGGCAATGGCTTCCAGCATTTCCTGGCGGGGAGAATTCTTGGTCACATATCCCTTTGCGCCAAGACGGAGCATTTTCTTAGCATAGGCAGGCTGAGAGTGCATGGACACACCGATGATCTTTGAGCCAGGGGAATATTTTCGAATCATTTTCAAGACATCAAAACCGCTCATAGGAGCCATGTTGATATCCAGCAATACAATGTCAGGCCTTTTATCCCTGGCAAGCTCGATAGCGCGTTCGCCATCCCCGCATTCCGCGACAACTTCGAAATTCTCGTTCTTGCCCAATAAAAAGCTCCAGGTTTCCCTGATCAAGGTATGATCGTCTACGATCATAATAGAAACTTTCTTCATAACGCTTGTGGTTTTCTATAAGGAGAAAAATACCAAACATTACTAATCGTGCGAGCGCATTAACCTAGCGGGGTTGTTTTAAAGCGGGGGTGTAGTGCTACTAATAAACTAGTATGTAATTATAAGTATTTTATAGGAATTTGCCAAAAAACAAGGATTAATAACCTCTTACGTTCTTTCCTTCCATATAATTCATAAAGGCCTTGTTGACAACCTTGTTACCTCCGGGTGTGGGGTAGTTACCGGTGAAATACCAATCGCCCGTATTGGTCGGGCAGGCCTTGTGCAGGGATTCGATGGTCTGATAGATGACCTGAATGGGGGTCTCCACTTCAGCAGGGGTGATCAACTGTGCTATCTTGTTCGATATTTCCTCTGTTGTGAAGGGTTTATATACTTGCTGTACAATATTTTCTGTATGCAATTGACCTGTACGATGCAGCTCTTTGCATTTGTCATACAGCTCCTGCAGGCAATTTTCCTTTCCGCGGTCCTTCATTAGCTCCACGGCTGCACGGAAAGCTATGAAATCACCCAGCTTGCTCATATCGATGCCATAACAATCCGGATAGCGTATCTGAGGGGCGGAGGATACGATGATGATCTTTTTGGGTTCCAGGCGGGTGAGCATGCGTACAATGCTCTCTTTTAACGTTGTACCACGGACAATCGAGTCATCGATCACCACAAGGGTATCCTGTCCTTTTCTGACCGTGCCGTAGGTGACGTCATACACGTGCTGCACCATCTCATTACGATTGGCATCTTCTGTGATAAAAGTGCGCATTTTCACGTCCTTTATCGCCACCTTTTCCACACGTATCTTACGGCTCAGCATTTCCACGAGCTTGTCTTCTGTAATATCCTTTCCCCAGGATAGGATACGTTGGACTTTGACCTTTTCCAGGTAGTCGTCCAGGCCTTTCCAGAGGCCATAGAAGGCTACCTCGGCCGTATTGGGTATAAAAGAGAAAATAGTATTTTTCAGATCGTGATTGATGGCATTCAGGATCTGTTCGCTGAGGTTATATCCCAGCGCGATCCTCTCGCGATAGATCTTTTCATCACTGCCCCGCGAAAAATAAATACGTTCGAAGCTGCAGGCCCTGCGTTCTTTGGGTTCGAGGATCGTCTCCACGTAAGCATCTCCTGATGCTTTGACAATCAATCCTTTACCAGGCATCAATTCCATCACCTCGTTCTCTCCCACGTTGAACACCGTGCGAATGGCGGACCTTTCGCTGGCGGCTACTATGACCTCATCATCCATGTAGTAATAAGCTGGGCGTATTCCGTTGGCATCCCTGAAAACAAAGCTATCCCCATTTCCAATGAGCCCTCCAACGGTGAACCCTCCATCGAAGAGAGCAACCGCTTTGCGAAGGAGTCCGGCCACATCCAGATTTTCTGTGGATGCTTCATCTGCCCTGACCAGGAAATGATGGATCACCTCCATCATAGCCGCCAGGTCGCTCTGCTTTTGAAAATCACCCGGATCTATGTCTATGAGGGCAAAAAGCTCGTCGGTATTAACCAGGTTGAAATTACCGGCAAGGGCGAGATTTCTGGCAGGGATCGTATTTCGTTTGATAAAAGGGTGGCAGAATTCAGTGCTGTTCTTGCCCTGGGTGCCATAGCGGAGGTGTCCCAAAAGTAATTCCCCTAAAAAAGAGATATGGCCTTTCATAAGGCCGGGGTGTTTCTTGATATCAGGCTGGTATAGCTCCAACTCCTTTACTTCCCCCATTATTTTGGAAAAGATGTCTGCGATAGGTTGCGTGTTGCTGCTGCGTATGCGATGGAGGAATGGGTATCCTGGTTCGGTATTCAGCTTGACCGCGGCTACACCTGCCCCGTCCTGGCCCCTGTTGTGCTGTTTTTCCATCAGGAGGTACAGCTTGTTCAGGCCGTACAGGACTGTGCCGTATTTCTGTAGATAGTAGGAGAACGGCTTACGTAATCGTATGAATGCCAGCCCACATTCATGTTTTATAGCATCGCTCATGCAAGAAAATGAGTGGCAAAGTTACCGATTATTCTCTTAAGAAAAACAAAAGAAACCTTTCCGGGCCCGCCGGGGGATGGAAGAACCCTGGCTGGTCGCTCCCGGATGCTAAATATAGGTAGCGTTGGTATTTATGAAATTGACCAAAGATGCGGAGTTCTTGAGTTTCAGCTTTTTGAGTATGTTATGCCTATGCACTTCCACTGTTTTCAGGGAGATATTGAGGCTGGTGGCTATTTCTTTGGAAGAGAGCCCTTCCTTGATAAAGTTGATGATCTGCATCTCCCTTTCTGTCAAGGCATTGATATTGGGAGAGTCTTCCTTCTCATCCAGCAGCTGTTCGGAAATAATGTTCTTGATCTCGTCGCAGATATATTTATTGCCATGATTGACCTCTAAAATAGCTTTTATCATTTCCTCCTTGGAGGAGTTCTTGGTGACATATCCCCTAGCGCCCATTTGCAACATTTTCTTGGCATAGGCGGGTTGGGAATGCATAGATACTCCAATTACCTTGGAGCCGGGGGATATCTTACGAATACGCTGGGTCGCTTCCAGGCCGGAGAAAGGGGTCATATTTATATCCATCAGCACGATGTGCGGACGTTTTGCCTTTGCCAGCTCCACTGCCTCCTGTGCATCTCCACATTCTGCGATCACCTGGAACCGGGAATCACTGTTCAGGATATAACTCCAGGTCTCTCTTATCAGTTTATGGTCATCGGCAATTAAGATATTGATCTTACTCATATAGGATTGTTTTAAAGATTATGTTGGGCCTTACCATCAGCAGCCGGACTCAACCACGGTGGAGTGTCTGCAGGCGCATCTTGTATAGGTACGAGGACTCTCAATTGACAACCCCGGCCCGGAGAAGATTTGATCATTACCTTTCCTCCAAAAAGATCGGCCCTGCTCATGATATTGGAAAGGCCAAGCCCTTTCTTTCCTTTCACTTTTTCAGGATCAAATCCTTTGCCGTCGTCGGTTATGTTGAGTTCAATTCTGTTCTCTGTCTCTTCCAGCAGCAGTTCGATGATCAGGTTCTTCGCACCGGAATGTTTCAACACGTTGTTGACCTGCTCCTGGATGATGCGAAAGAGCATCAGTTTCTCTTTATCGCTGATCTTTTCATCAAATTTACCTACTGGATAGAATTCTACATGTATAGCACGCGTGGTGCGGACACTTTCGACCAGATCCGAAATAGAGTCCAGCAGCCCCAGATCGCCGATGCTGGCGGGTACGAGTGACCGGGAGATATTGCGTATTTCGTGTATAGCCTCGTGAATATTTTCTGCGCTTCGCGCAATAAGGTTCATTCTTTCCTTATTATCGTTCTTTGCCAGCTCAAGATACAATTTAGTAGTGGAAAGTATCTGGTTGATATTATCGTGCAGCTCTTTTCCAATTTCCGCCCTTTCTTTTTCCTGGGCATCCACCATAGCCTGAGCTATGATCTTTTGTTTGTTTAGCTCCCGCTTGAGGAGTCTCTTCTCCATTTCCCTCTTCTCGGTGATGTCCTGCATGGAGCCAACCATGCGCATCAGGCGGCCGTCCTTCCCAAAAACAAGGAAACCTTTGTCGGATATCAGCGCGTATCGGCCATCGGCTTTTTTAAAGCGATACTCCTCCAGCCAAAGACCCTTATCTTTCCGGCGCATGAACCGATCGATGTTCTTTAGCACCCTGACCCTATCGTCGGGATGGACATGCATTTCCCAGAATTTACGGGTGCGTATCTTAGGCGCAGGCTTATAGCCAAAGAGATGATAAAACCCTTCTCCCCAGAAATAAAGTCCTGTATGCAGGTCCCTGTCCCAGATAGCATCATTGGTGGCCTTGGTTGCCAGCATATATCGCTCGTTGCTGATGCTGAGCTCCTTTTCCGCCCGTTTGTTTTCAATAATGGTTGTGACAAGACTGGCAGCCCTTTCTACAATGTCCAGCTCAAGAGGGGTCGGTGATTTGGCGGCATTATAGTATACGGCAAAGGCGGCCATTACCTCTCCTCCCGCGTTGACGACGGGGAAGGACCAGCAGGCGCGAAGACCGAACTTCAAGGCAAGATCACGAGCGCCCGCCCAGAGCGGGTCTGTCTCGATATCGGAAACGATCACTTTTTCTTTCCGGTACATGGCGGTACCGCAGCTGCCTGCTTCGGAGCCGATGGGCAGCCCATCGATGGCATGTGCGTAAATAGTTGGCAGCCCAGGCGCTGCAAGATGACGTACGCTAATGCCATCTTCATCGAGGGTCAATACCGAACAGTACATACCGGGGAATATCTTTTCAATGCCTTTGAGAAAGTTATTGAGTATGACCTTTAAGGACGTCTTTTTATTGGAGTTCTGCTCAAGCACTTTTTTTTCCAGCGCCAGCATGGCCTCCTGTTTCTTACGGATAGTGACATCCTTGAAATAAGCAAACAACCCCTGTTCGGAGGGGTATACGCTCATTTCCAGCCAGCGATCGGAGCGATCATTGTATTGTTCCAATGTCACTGTCATTTTCTTTGAAAAGGCCTTTTGAAAGGACCGATATGTATCTATATCCACCAGCTCGGGCAATTTTTCCCGGATGGCTTGTCCAACCATTTCCGTTGCTGAGAGGCGAGTGATCCTTTCTGCCTCATGATTCCAGAGAGCAACCCTGAAGTTCCTATCCAGTACAAAAAAACCATCTGTAATACTGTCGAGGATATTCGTTATCTGTTCTGAATAAGCACGTAACTGTGCTTCCGCCAGCTGGCGCTCCTGCTGCGCCAATTTGTTTTCTGTAATATCCTTATTGACCACCATGATCCCGGTGATCTTTTCCTGCTCATCCCTTATATACCGAATAGAGCTAATAAGATACGATTTTTTTCCTGTAGTTGAAACATTGATCGTTTCTCCATCCCAAAAACCCTTTTCCCGGAAGGACCTTTCCACTTCTTCCCCGGTGGTCTCGGAAAATTCATACTGGATCAATGACCGAAAGGGCTGTCCAACGGCCTGTCCAACAGGAATGCCATAAAATTTTTCAGCAGCCTTGTTCCAATAGATGATCTTGTCCTGCAAGTCGGTGGCTACGATGATGTCAGAGACGTATTTATCAAGACCGGCCTGGATATCAATCTGTCCGGCAGATGACAACGATCCTGGACCCTGCTCCATCGTGTCTTCGGGGGCATATGGACCTTTCGTAGGCACGGATCAAATTACTAAAGAAGGATGTATAGAAAGCTTGTAAAGACGGGATTTCCGCCAGCACTAAGGGTTAATACCTAAGTTAATTACCTGCTGTTGAAGCAACTCCCTGCCATTTGGATAAATTACTGCATCCCTTGTACTCGCCATCAATCATTACATACATAGTGGGGATCTTACCGGCAAACCATTTTTCCAGCACGCCGGATTTTTTTTCGTCGAGCGCTCTCTGCGCGACCCTGTTATAGTCATCTTTGAGATTCTCGATATGCGGTTCCGACTTGGACAGCATATACACGATCCGTACGCCCGTCTTGCCTCTTTCGTCAGTGAAGACGGTGGGCTTGGAATACTGGCCGGGTTTGAGATTGGAGTTCTTGAGCAAAAGAACGAGGTCTTTATCCATGTCGGCGATGGTCAGGAAAGTAGTTCCGTCCTTACCCATGATCTGGCCTGCGGTGCTCTTGAGGTTGTCGTCAGGTATCCATTGGGGAGTCTCATTACTGAGGCGGGCGAGCGCTTCACCAAAGCCCATGGTCCCCGCGGTGAGAAGGTTACGGACAGAATCCAGTACCGTGGTAACACCTTCGATCTCGGGCTGGGTGACGGGAGGTATTCTCAGGATATGCCTCACAAGCGCCTCGTCGCCATTACGGCTAACCATTTGAATAATGTGATAGCCGAATTTGCTTTTGATGACGGGGGATATCTGTCCTTCCTTGAGGCGGAAAGCAGTGGAGAAGAATACAGGGTCCCACATCTTGCTATCGGCGCGACTCAACTGGATCTCACCACCGTGGTCCTTGCTGCCAGGGTCCTGTGAATAGATCTGCACCAACGACTCGAATTTTTTCTGACCACTCTCGGCCTGGCGTTTGTAGTCATTCAATTCGTCGATGGTTAACTTCTCAATGTCCCTGCTGGGTTTTGGATACAGCACGATCTGGTTCAGCTTCATCTCTGATTCGTAGAATCGGAGATTACCCTTCTTGATCTTTTCAAAATATTCTTTTACTTCCTGTGGAGTGATGGTGACGTCGGACACGATCTTTTGGCGCATGGCCTGTGCGAGACGTTGTTCGCGGATAGGTCCTATAAAGTCCTGTTTGGCCTGATATACTGTGCGCTGAGCAATCTGTTCGAATGCATCCTTCCCTCCATAGAGGTTGATAAAATAACGGATGCGCTGATCCACTTCGGCCTCTACCTCCTCGTCACTGACAGGCAGAGAGTCTTTTTCAGCCTGCAATACCAGTGCTTTTTGTATAAGCATCCCATCTAATATGGAACATTCATCCACTCCTTTCAGTTCGGTGGTTCCTGAATTACGTTGCATATCCTGGATGGCAATAGCCAGCTCTGACTTCAGAATGATCTTATCCCCGACGATGCCAACGATCTTGTCGGCTGTCACTTTCTGCTGGGCAAAGCCTGTAGAAGATAGAATGAGTATAATGGGTAGGAGAATAGAACTTTTATTCATAACATTCGCATTGCGCATTAGGGCGAGCATGCAACCCTAAAATTAGTTGGAGATTAATGTTAAATACCCCCATATGGGGGTATTTAACAAAATATTAGAGCGTTCTTTTAACTTCTTCTTCCTCGTAGGCTTCTACAATGTCGCCTACGCGTATATCGTTGTAATTCTTGATAGTCAATCCACATTCCATACTGGAAGCCACCTCCTTAACGTCGTCCTTGAAACGCTTTAGGGATGCCAGTTCGGCCGTTGCGCCTTCCCCGACAGGATAGATCACGATGCCATCGCGCACCAGGCGGATCTTCGAGTTCCGGTAGATCTTCCCATCCAGGACATAGCAACCTGCCACTGTCGCCTTGTCGAACTTGAAGACGTTGCGGACTTCCACGTTGGCCACGATCTTCTCCTGTATCTTCGGCTCGAGCATACCTTCCATGGCGCTCTTGACCTCTTCGATGGCGTTGTAAATGATGGAGTAGGTCTTGATCTCCACCCCTTCGTTCTCCGCCAGCTTGGATGCCTGAGAAGAAGGACGGACGTTGAAACCTACGATGACGGCGTCAGAAGCGGTCGCCAGGAGCACATCGCTCTCGGTGATGGCCCCTACGGCCTTGTGTACAACACGTACAGCGATCTCATCCGTAGATAATTTCTGGAGCGAGTCGCTCAAGGCTTCGACGGAACCATCCACGTCGCCTTTTATAATGAGGTTGAGCTCTTTAAAGTTACCCAGGGCCAGACGGCGTCCGATCTCATCCAGGGTGATATGTTTCTTTGTACGAATACCTTGTTCACGAAGGATCTGCGCCCTCTTATTTGCTACTTCCTTAGCCTCGCTCTCGTCTTCGAATACCTTGAACTTTTCACCGGCCTGCGGTGCTCCATTTAAACCCAGCAGCAACACGGGAGTAGACGGAGGCGCTTCTTCTACGCGTTTGTTCCTTTCGTTGAACATGGCTTTTACGCGACCGAAGTATTGTCCGGATACGACCAGATCACCAACATGCAGTGTACCAGTCTGTACCAGTACGGTGGCGACATATCCGCGTCCCTTATCCAGAGAGGCTTCGATAACGCTGCCGGAGGATTCACGGTTAGGATTGGCTTTCAGGTCCAGTAATTCAGCCTCTAAAAGTATCTTTTCCAGCAAGAGGTCTACATTGAGCCCTTTCTTGGCAGATATCTCCTGGGATTGGTATTTACCACCCCAGTCTTCTACTAGAAGGTTCATGCCAGCCAGCTGTTCCTTGATCTTTTCCGGATTGGCTCCGTCCTTATCGATCTTGTTGATGGCAAATACCATAGGCAGACCGGCTGCCTGAGCATGAGAGATAGCTTCTTTTGTCTGGGGCATGACGGCGTCGTCGGCTGCCACCACGATAACGGCCACGTCGGCTGCTTTGGCGCCACGGGCACGCATGGCAGTGAAGGCTTCGTGACCAGGAGTATCCAGGAACGTGATCTTCTTGCCCGCGGCTGTCGTCACCTGGTACGCCCCGATGTGCTGGGTGATACCACCGGCCTCGCCAGCCACCACGTTGGCGCTGCGTATATAGTCGAGCAAAGAGGTCTTACCGTGGTCGACGTGGCCCATGATAGTGACCACTGGCGAGCGGGGCACCAGATCTTCGGGATCGTCCTCTTCCTCCTCTTCCTCCATTTCCGCTGCGTCATCTATTCCTATGAATTCTACCTGATAGCCAAACTCTCCAGCCACCAGTTCGATCACATCTGCTTCGAGGCGCTGGTTGATAGACACCATCATACCCAGGCTCATACACTTGCTGATGACATCGGCATAGCTGACGTCCATGAGATTGGCGAGCTCGCTGACGCTGATAAACTCCGTCACCTGTAGCTTGTTATCCAGCATCTCGTCGCCACCGGCCTGTTCCGCCATTTCCTCGCGCTTGGCACGGCGATATTTGGCTTTGAGGCTTTTCCCACGGCCACCGGCTCCTGCCAGCTTGGCCTGGGTCTGGCGTATCTTTTCCTGTATCTCTTTCTTATCTATCTCCTTTACTTCACGGGGTGCATGACGTGGATCTGGCCTGCGATTGCCGCCGCCCTGACCACCACCGGCATTGTTGCGACCGCCGCCGGGATTGCGCTGGATAGGTATACGCGCCTGTCCGGGGGCACGCTGATGACCGCCGCCACCTCCGTGTCCGCCATGACCGCCGTGGCCGTGTCCGCCTCCATGACCCTGTCCGCCGCCCTGATTGCCTCCTTGTTGAGGAGGTCTTCCGCCGCCACCTTCTTTCTTTTCGATAGGTATCCTTTTTCTCTTCCTCTTTTCTTCGGAAGGAGGTTTAGGACGCGTGTCGCTGTTGACGGGCAGTTCGATCTTGCCCAATATCTTCGGGCCTTCCAGCTTTTCAGCCTTGATATTCTCAATGACAGGAGGAACTTCCGGCTCTTCACTTGAAGTTGCTGGCGCGGAAACAGGCTCGGGCGCCTGCACGTGGTCCGCAGCACTCTTTTCCACCGTGACAGGAGGAAGGGAAGCTTCCTCTTTCTTTTCTTCTTTTTTGGGTTCCTTTTCCTTTGGAGCTTCCTTTTCTACCACAGGGGGGGGTGCGAGCGGCTCTTTAACCTCCTGGGTAGGTTCAGTCTCGGACTTTTTCCCTGCCTTTTTGGGTCGCGTGGAAGAATCTATGCTCGAAAGGTCGATCTTGTCCACTACTTTAGGCCCTTCCAGCTCCGGCGCTTCGATCTTGGTGATCTCTGCCTCTCCAGCCGCAGGTTTCTGACGCGCCGGCTCTTCCTGTTTCTCTTCCACCACGGGTGGTGGAGCTATAACAGGTTCCGGTACAGCAGGTGCCTCTTCTTTGACAGGTTTTTTGACGATGTCCTTTTTCTCTTTAAAAAGGACGTTCTCCTCTTCTTTCTTCTTTTTGGCTTCCAGGCTCCCTTTGGGCAGATCAATCTGGTCGCTCTTGATCTTGGCAACCTTATCCCCCTGAAATTCCTGCTGCAAGCTACGGTACATCTCGTCCGTCAGCTTAGCATTCGGCTTCAGATCGTCCCTGCTAAACCCTTTGCCTACCAGGAATTCCACCAGGGTGTCTTTCCCAATGTTGAACTCCTTGGCTGCGGCCATTAAACGTAATGTGGTTGTTTCTGCCATATTTGTCTCCCTGAAACCCTTCTAAGTTTATGAGTTTCAGATTGTCCCATTTTATATAAATTTCAAATAATACGACTTATCATCTGTGCCCGGGCCTCAAATGTCCTGCAAAATAGACAATATACCAGACTTAGTCGCTGTTTTTCATGGCCTTTTAGACGGTGGGTCAGGGAGAAATCGGGCGACACTCAGTTCGCCGGGATGAAAGGGGTATTAACCCTTTTCAAATTCTTCCTTCAGCACCCTTCTTACATCATCGATGGTCTGTTTCTCGAGATCGGTCCTCCTTTCCAGCTCATCGGCCGTCAGATCGAGCACACTACGGGCGGTATCGCATCCAATGCGTTTGAGCTCGTCGATGACCCAGGTTTCTATTTCATCGCTGAATTCTTCGAGGTCGATATCAAATTCCTCCGGTTCTCCTTCATTATCACGGAATACGTCGATGGTATATCCTGTCAGTTCCTGGGCCAGCTTGATATTAACTCCCTTGCGGCCGATGGCCAGGGATACCTGGTCTGGTTTAAGATAGACATTTGCATGCTGCTTTTCGCTGTCCAGTTCCATATTGGTAATTTTGGACGGGGTCAAAGAGCGCTGGATCAGGAGCTGGACATTGTTGGTCCAGTTGATCACGTCTATATTTTCGTTCTTCAGCTCCCGGACAATACCATGGATACGGCTTCCTTTCATACCTACGCAGGCGCCTACAGGGTCGATACGATCGTCGTAGGACTCCACTGCCACCTTGGCCCTTTCACCCGGCTCGCGAACGATCTTTTTGATAACAATAAGCCCATCGAATATCTCAGGAACCTCTATTTCCAATAATTTTGCCAGGAAGTCGGGGCTGGTCCTGGACAGGATGATCACCGGGGTATTGTTCTTCAGCTCCACCTTTTTCACTACAGCACGGATATTCTCCCCTTTTTTGAAATAATCCTGCGGTATCTGCTCGGATTTGGGAAGGATCAGCTCACTGCCTTCTTCGTCAAGAAGCAATATTTCCTTTTTCCAAACCTGATATACTTCCGCACTGACAATCTCTCCCACCCTTTCGTTGTATTTCTTTACCAGCACATTCTTTTTCAAATCGCCGATACGGCTTGCCAGTGTCTGTTTGGCGGCCAGGATAGCACGACGGCCGAAGTCCAGGATCTCTACCTCTTCATACAGCTCTTCCCCTACTTCATAGTCGGGCTCAATTTTTCTTGCGTCGGAGTATGCGATCTCTGCCAGTGGATCGTTGACTTCACCGTCTTCCACAATGGTACGCCGGCGCATGATCTCCAGGTCGCCTTTTTCCGCATTCACAATCACGTCAAAATTATCGTCGCTGCCATATTTCTTGCGCAGCAGAGTTTTGAACACATCCTCAACGACTTTCATCATCGTTGGCCGATCAATATTTTCGGCCTCTTTGAAGTCCTGGAACGCCTCGATCAAGTTTATACTGGCCATAACGCTGTAATTTTTGGATCCTTCGCGAGGCGTGGTAACGCCGAGCGGAGGAGTCCTGTTAAAAGACTACTTGAATTTTTGTTGTTTTTATGTTATCGAATAAGAAAGTATGATTGATCACCTCTTTCTTTTTGTTCTTACCTTTTGTCTCCTCGACTATCACACCATCTTCCGTCACTTCCAGTAAACGCCCTTCTTTTTTAGACCCGTCCTGGAGGACCAGCTCTACCTGGCGTCCAATGTTCTTTTTGTATTGACGCAGCAGCTTTAGCGGTTCGTCCAACCCCGGAGAGGAAACTTCCAGGGAGAAATCACCGTCCGGAAAAAGACCGGACTCCTCCAACTTCTTATATAAGGCGCGGTTGTAACGTACGCAGGTCTCTATCGAGATCCCTTTATCTCCATCCAGAAAGACCTTTACATTATTGGTAGGCTTGATCCTCACCTCTACCAGGAAAAAATCCGACTGGTCGGCCAAAAGAGCCTGCACCATAGTTTCCACCGCCTTGATAGTTTCATTCACCATAACTCTTAGAACTTCTGCGGACGGCTGGTCCGCTCTTGACCAATGGGGGGCCTTCGGCCAGCGAGCCACTGACCCGCTTTTAAATTGAAGAAGGGAACGCTTCCGTTCCCTTCTGATGCTTCTTTGATCTGTGCAAATGTACAATTAAATACAATTCCACCAAAACCAGGGAAAAGCTTCATGAAAATATTTTCTATACCGTACTTTTAGAAAAAGAATAAAAAATATGAGCCAGCCTGACAACCTAGGTTCCTTTATTTCGGAGAACAAAACGATCTTAAAAGAATATGTCGAGACAAGGATGGAGATCTACCGGCTGCAAAGCCTTCGGATATTCTCCAAATCAGCGGGTTACTTTGCATGGATCATCGTCTCACTGTTCCTGGCCTTCCTGATCGTGATCTTTGGCGGGCTGATGCTTGGCTACTGGTTTTCCAGTATGTTAGGCAGCTATGTGAAAGGGTTCGGCCTGATAACATTACTGTTGATAGTAGTATTCGTGCTGCTGGCGCTGTTCAGGAAACGGCTGTTTGTAGACCCTGTTGTTCAAAGCATTATTCAAAGATCAAGAGAGGAAGACAACGTCGGGTCCGAAGAAGATTAAACCGGCCGCCCGGGAAGAACCGCTGGAGCATGGACAAGAAGGGATCAATGGCGATGTATAGAATCCAACGGCAGTTAAAAGGCCAGTTACGACTACAAAAAACTTTTATATGGCATCAAAAGCATCCCGTACATTGGACAGTCTGGAAGAGGATATTCGTAAGCTGCGAAAAAAAGCCAGGGGTCTGGAGCGTCAGCTGGATGATAATTTCACTTATTTTCAACAACATTCGGGAACATTATTTGTCAGATCGCTGTTACCGAGAAGGGTGGAGGGTGAAACCGTCACAGGCAATCCTATTATCGATCCCTTTCTGCAGAACGAGCGACTGCAAAAGGTGCTGGCCAAACTGGCGGATATGCTGGCCGAAAAACTAGGAGATGGGCTTAATTGGGTGATTAACAGAGTGTTCAGGAAGTGATCGGGGAAAGGAGATTGCTGGTCACTTGGCCAGGGGCCGGCCTTGTAAAGGGATGGCCCGGTGGAGCGGGACGGTGCAGCAGAAACGGAATGGCCGAGGGAACAGGATACCCGGAGCAATGAGCCGCCCGGTGGGGTTTTAAGAAACCATTAAGTTTAGATCCATTAATTTTAACTTGTCATGATGCCTTTATCAGAAATATTCTTTTTAGCGGTCGTACTCTATGTACTGTACCGATTTGTCTTCAATTTTGTAGTACCTATTGCAAAGACTACCCGCCAGGTGAGACAGCAGTTCCGGAATATGCAGGAAATGCATAACCAGCAAGATCCTTTCCAGGGCAGCTATGGGAATCAGGAAACTAATGGCAGACAATCTTACGGATCATCTGCATCGACCCAGCCCAAAAAGCCAACTTCCAACGACAAGGGTGGAGAATATATCGATTTCGAGGAGATCAAGTAGGCCACGGGTCGACAAGGGAGGAACGGATTGACGGGCCATTCGGCTGACCAGTATGGGAATAGATTGACAGGCGACAGGGACAGGATGACGATGAACTCCGGGGAGCCAGGATCTACCACTGAAAATCCATAATGGTCGTGCCGGGTCGTAAAAAAAGGCCTTTGAGTCCTGCCCTTTCGGCTCCTTCCACATTGACGAGCGCATCGTCTACAAAAAGGGTCTCTTCCCCCTTCAATTCATTTTCCTTTAATATATATTGGAAAGAACCTGTGTCAGGTTTACGCATCTTCAGCGTGTGAGAGTAATAAGCCTTTTCAAAATGATCGTCCAACTCTCCATCGGTAAACGTATTCCTGTAAATCTGCTGCAGGGCAGTCAAGTGAAGGGAGTTGGTATTACTAAAAAGAAAAATGCGATAGGTCTTCCGGAGCTGTTTTAGCAGCTGTATACGCTCTGGCGGGAAGTCCAGCAGCAAAGCATTCCAGGCCCGGATGATCTCCTCATCCGATGCGGTGACACCTGTCAGACCTCTTATCTTATCGACGAATTGCTGATCGCTGATGCCTCCCACCTCATAATCCGAAAAGAAAGAGGAGGCGTGTCCATGACCAAAATATTCCCGGAAAGGCTTTACACCCATGGCTGTAAATGCATCTTCTGTCCGTTGATTATCCAGGTTGATGATCACGCCACCCAGATCGAAAATGATGTTCCTGATACCTGTCATACGAATATAATTTCGATGTTTGGCCTTCGGCCGGCGGGCTCGCGCCCGCCAGTGCTACTTTATCCAGTTGATCCGCACGGATTTTGTATCCCTGGAATTGCCGCCTACCATGATATCGAAATCGCCGGCCTCCCAGTCATACTTCAGATCGCCGTTGTAAAACTTCAGGTCTTCCGTGGAGATAGTAAAGGTAACATTCTTTGATTCACCCGCCTTGAGGAATATTTTCTGAAATCCTTTCAACTCTTTTACGGGGCGGGTGATGCTGCCTACAAGATCGCGTATATAGAGCTGCGCTACCTCTTTTCCATCCACCCTGCCATCATTGGTCACTGTCACGGTGGCTGTCAGCTTTTGATTGCCTTTTAAGGATTTGCTACTCAGCATCAGGTCCCCATAGGTGAAATGAGCATAGCTTAGTCCGTAACCGAAAGGATATACGGGATCATTAGAGACATCCAGGTAGTTGGACCTGAACTTCTGGAACCATGCGCCTTCGGCCAGGGGGCGACCGGTGTTCTTATGATTGTAATACAAAGGTATCTGCCCTACGTTCTGCGGCCAGGTAGTACTCAGCTTGCCGGAAGGATTCACGTCCCCGAACAGTACATCGGCAATGGCGTGACCGGCTTCGCTGCCGCCAAACCATACATTGAGGATAGCGGGAACATTGTCATTTTCCCATTTGATAGTTAGCGGGCGACCGGTGAACAATACCAATACTACGGGCTTGCCGGTCTTGAGCAAGGCCTTTAACAAATCTTCCTGTACCTGGGGAATACCGATCCAGCTGCGGCTGCTGGATTCTCCGGTCATTTCTGCCGACTCGCCCAGCGCTGCTACGATGACATCTGCCTGGCTGGCGGTCTGTACGGCCTCCTGTATGATGTCTGCCGCAGGACGGTGATCCCTGTTCAGGGATTTGCCAAACATGCCGGCCCTTTCTTCAAATACGCTGTCGGCGTCCAGGTTGGAGCCACGGGCATAGACGATCTTTGCCTGGCTGCCCACGATATCTTTCAATCCTTGCAGCACAGAAATGGACTTGGAGAAATCGGCCGCCACACTCCAGGTGCCAGGCATATTCTCCTTATTGTCCGCCAGAGGACCTACGAGGGCAATAGTGCCGCCCCGCTTCAGCGGGAGGACATTCCCCTGATTCTTTAACAATACAAAGCAGTCCGCGGCGATCCTGCGAGCCTCCTGCCTGTTGGCGTTAGTAAATATCTCCGTTGCCGCTCTTTTTTCATCACAATACTTATAGGGGTCTTTAAAAAGACCGAGCTTGTATTTAGCTTCGAGGACCCTTCTGCAGGCGGCGTCGATCTGGGTTTGCGTGACCTTTCCTTCCGCGAGGGATTTCTTCAGTGTGGTGAGAAAGCCCTCTCCTACCATGTCCATATCGATACCGGCCTTTAATGCAAGCGCGGAGACGGTTTGCAGGTCGCCCAAACCATGCTCGATCATCTCATTGATCCCTGTATAGTCGGTGACGACGAATCCTTTAAAGCCCCAGCGGGTGCGGAGCACGTCTGTCTGCAAAAATTTATTGGCGGTGGCGGGGATGCCGTCCACTTCATTAAAAGAAGCCATTACGCTGCCTACGCCTGCATCTACCGCAGCCTTGTAGGGTGGAAGGTATTCATTGAACATCCTTACATGGCTCATGTCGGTGGTGTTATAATCTCTGCCGGCCTCGGCGGCTCCATACAATGCATAGTGTTTTACGCAAGCCATGATATCGGAGTTGCCGGAGAGATCCCGCTGATAGCCTTTTACCATTGCTCTGGCGATCATAGAGCCAAGGTAGGGATCCTCTCCGTTGCCTTCGGCGATGCGTCCCCAGCGTGGGTCGCGGGCGATGTCCACCATGGGTGAGAAGGTCCAGCATATGCCGTCGGCACTGGCTTCGGTGGCGGCGATGCGGGCGCTCTTCTCTACGGCATCCATATCCCAACTACAGCTAAGCCCCAGGGGAATGGGGAACACTGTCTCATATCCGTGGATCACATCCATACCGAAGATGAGGGGTATCTTCAGCCGGCTTTGTTCTACGGCGACCTTTTGCACGTCCCTGATCTTGGCGACAGACTTGATATTGAAGAGTCCGCCAACCTTGCCTGCTTTGATCTTTCCCGCGATGTCGGAGTTGGACGCCTGACCGGTGGTGATATCACCCGCGCCGGGAAGGTTCAGCTGACCCAACTTTTCATCCAGGGTCATTTTGGACATCAGGTTGGTGATGAAGGTATTCATGGCGGGGTCGGGTGAGGCCGGGCCGGTGGGGGTAACATTCCGGGTGGACGTGGTCGCGGCAGCCGAAGAAGATTTGCCGGGGCGGGGCGCAGTTCCTGACGGCGCCGGGCGGGCGGAAGATGCCACGTCGGACGGGGACTGAGCAAAGGATGCGGCAGTGATGAGCAATACGCTTGTAAGAACAGAGAGCTTCTTCATAATGAGATCTATTTTAAGTTAGTCGACTTTTATCGTGTTGGTTCGGGCGGATACGCCATTCTCGTTGATAGCCTCGATGGAAAAATAATAGGGCTTATCCTTATCCATCAGTTTATCATAATATTCGTTGGCGTCCTGTACCATGATACAGGTATAGAGTTTGTCGGGTGCGGTGCCTGTGTAAATATTATACGCATATGCGTTATCCACCGGCGACCATTTGATCCAGGCGCTGCGTTTGTCTTTCTCGGTACGCAGGACGATGAACTGTTTCACTGCTTCGGGGGGAGAGCCATTGCCTTTGCCAAAGACACGCAAGCCGCTGATGGCAAACTTACCGGAGGGCATATGGATATTTTCCAACCGGATATAACGGGTCTGTACAGGCGCAGGCAGCTCTACATACTCATGAGGAATGTCGGTAGTGTTCCGGCTCTTGTCCACCAGAAGGGTCCATTTCTTTCCGTCGGTGCTATGATAGAGCTTGTACTGGTGGTAGATATTCGTCTGCTTGCCAAGAAAGGTTGCGTCCTGGTCGGCATAGTTGATCTGTATAGCATGGACGGTGGAGAGATGACCGAGGTCGGACTGTATCCATTCACCCTTGTCGCCTGTGGCGGCGCTCCAATAGGTCTTTATATCCTCGTCTACGGCGTCGTTGGCGGGATGGCCGTTACCCAAGGTAGAGGATACCGATACGGGCTTCTTATAATTGAGGAGCATCCATCCCGTGAATTCGCCCGAAGGAAGATAATGCGGGTAATCTCCAAAGACGGAGTTCATATACATTACCCCATCCTTGTCAAATCCTGCTGGCCAGAGGCCCAGTCTTCTCTCGAAGCTGTTCTTGACAGCGATAGTGATGGTGGAGATGTGCCAATAACGGTTGTCATTATCCATGAATGTGCTGCCATGACCCGCACCTCGAGCAAATCCACCCGGATGGAAGGAAAAGGGGTCGGACTGCGACTGGTCAAAAGGGCCTAACGGGCCGTCACCCACCACTACGCCATCTGCGTAGCCGGAGAACTCGGTGCCGGGTGCACCGTATTGCAGGTAATATTTTCCGTTGTGCTTTGTCATCCACGAGCCTTCGATAAAGGGGTCGAGGAAGGTGTTGTCGTAATATTCGCCAAAGCGCTGCCAGCCGAACTTGTCGGGATGGAGGAGGTACAGCTCCTTGCGAGTGCCCATGGGCTGGAAGGTCTTACGGTCCAGCTCGACGCCATAGACGGGATAAGAATTGCTGCTGCCATTGTACATGAATATACGTCCGTCGTCATCGGTGAAGAAGGCGGGGTCCCATCCGCCGATGTCAAAGGAGTCCACAAGGGGTTTCCATTTATCTCCCTTGGGGTCGGTGCTCATCCAGATGGTGAAGTTGCGGGTATAGGTGGAGCCGAAGACGATCATGGTATCTCCGATGATGCCTACGGCGGGGGCGCACAACTCGTCATATCCCTGGTTCCAGGGCCGGAGGAACTTGCGGGCTATAAATTTCCAGTTCAGCAGATCATTGCTCCACCAATAACCCCATTGGTTGGTGCTAAAAAGATAATAATCCCCTTTGTAGTTGACGATGACGGGGTCGGCAGTGGCGCGGTGGCGTCCCCACTCGCTGAAGTTGGGGATGGGCGTATAACCGTAGTCGAGGTTCATCGGGTTGCAGTAGGTGTGCTGGGCGGCCGGGGATGAGGGGGTCGAGGGGCCTGTCGCTGCGGATATAGGGGCGGAGGAGGTGGTTGGCGATTGGGCGCTGACTTTTGGTCCCTGAAAAAAACTAATGAACAAACAAATGAGAATAAGCATAGGCCATTTGAAGGTGGACTGCAGCGATATCTTTTTCCCGGTGGCGGAAGAGGCTCTGGCAGACTCGATGATCTCCAGCACGTGCAAGGCATGGTCGACGGCAATACGGGGTTCGATATTTTTTGCCAGCGACTCGCCGATCTTTGTAGCGCCTTCCTGCCATTGATAGCCCTCTGTGTCGGGCTGATAGAGCTTCGCGGGCTCGGTCCAGGAGTCGTCGAGATAGACGCCCATGGGTTCCCAGTCATAGCCAATGAGACGCATATTGCCTTTGTCGCCGTAGATCTGTATGGAATGCAGGGTCTGGCCTTTGGCTTCGTGGCCATGCGGATCGAAATAATTAAAGCCGCACATGACATGGGAAATGACGTTGTTCGCATGTTCCAGGAGTAGATGGGCATTGTCCTCGGCCTCTACCCTGACCTTTCCTTTATCATCCACGGTACGCTCGGGGTTGACGATGGTGGTCATAGCCATTACGCTCTTTGCGGGACCCAGGAGGCCGGTGAGGGTGGCCATATTATACACGCCAAGGTCGGGCATGCTGCCGCCACCTTTCTCATAAAAGAAAGCGCTCCATGTCGGTCCGGTATGCCCATATTGTCCGTGCGCGCTGGCAATGCGGCCAAGTCTTCCTTCCTGTATGCATTTGCTCATGAAGGCAAACTGAGGGCTATTGACTACGGCGGGCGCGCCCCAGATGCGGAGGTTCCTGCTCTTTGCCAGGTCAAGGAGTGCCTTGCCTTCGGCATAGGTATTGGCCATGGGCTTTTCGCTCCATACATGGCGACCGGCCATCAATGCCTTTTTATTCAGCTCACCATGGACCTGCATATCGGTGATGGTTATCTGCATGTCGAACGGAACGCCTTTTAACATGGCTTCGATGTCGGGGTAGGTCTGGGCGGTCGTCAGCTCGTATTGTTTTTTTTGCTGCAATGCCCTGTCGTATTTTATATCGCAGAGACTCACTATTTCCAGCAGCGGGGATGTCTTTATATGAGGGATATAGCGATTGCTTACACTGCCGCAGCCGATGATCCCTATCTTTAGTTTCTTATCGGGCAGTCTGTCGGCAAGGCTTTCGAGGGATGAAAGCATAAGTGCGGCGCCGGCCATGGCGGTGGTCTTTAGAAATTCCTGTCGGGAGATGTTTTGCATGGCATCGTTATTTTAAGTAGGGCGATTGGAAGCCCAGTTTCTTTAATCCATTTTGTACATCGGGTATATTCATGAACAGTCGCCAGATCAGGGCGCTACGATAATTTTCGATCATGACGACGATGGGGCCTTCATCGATGGCCAGATGGGTCTTTGCATACCAGCTCCTGCTCTCGCTAAAGCCGTCGGCAAAACCATAGGGGCCCCATATCTTGCTGCCGAGGTCATAATAAAAATGTTTGAGGGCCTGCATGCTGTATTCGGGGGTATATGGGAATGAAGATAGGGCGGCGGTGGGTTGTATGACACCCCTGTCATCTTGCGGACAGTGGGCCACATATCCCTTATAGCTGTCGCCGGCTGTGAGTCCCCAGCAATCGGGGCCATATCCTTTGTACTTTTTTGGATTGTCGATACAGTAAGCCCTGTTGATGAGCGTATGGTTCCTTGTCTGTTCCGCGTAGTCGATGCCCTGGTCGTCCTTCAATCCATTGGGGTCGATGCCCATGAAGGTGTACTGCTCGAAGAAAAGAGGCCCACCCCATTCAAAGTTGCCGAGCGGGAGCTTGATGCCATAATATTCTTTCCCATTGCGCCATGACGGGCTTTTTACCCAGCAGTTCTCGTACAGTTCTTTTGAGATGGGATGTGTGGGAGACGAGGCGGACATTATGTAGGTGATCAGCGCTTCATCCCATCCCCATACGGGAAAGTTCATGTCAAAGTCGTTGTAAGGGCTCCAGTGCCAGTACAATAGTTTATCGCCACCGTGGCTGTGCCAGTTCCAGTCGGCGACGGCCCACATCTGTGTCACCCGCTCGCGGAAATATCGCTCCAGGGGGGTGTCACCTTTGAAATATTCTTTGGCGCAAAGAAGTCCCATGAGCAGGTAAGATGTCTCTACGATGTCGGCGCCGTCATCCAGCCGGCCAAAGGGAATGGTCTTGCCGGTGGCCCCGTTCATAAAATGAGGATAGATGCCGTGATAGCAGTCGGCTTTGATCAAAAAGTCCGCGATCTTTACCAGTCGCCTTAATGCGGTGTCCCGTCCTATCCAGCCGCGGTTGACGGCTACGATGGTGGAGAGGATGCCGAATCCGGTGCCTCCGATGGCGCAAGCCTCTTCTCCGAAAGTATGACGGCTGAAATTGGGCTGGTCATCGGCTTCGTTGATATAGTCCCAATAATATTCGGCTTTTACGGTATTGTCGCGCTCACGGGCCAAGCCGCTGACGGGATGGGCGTAGTGCCAGAAGAAGCGGAATGTTTGTCGCTGTATGACGTCAAGGAGGGCGGAGTCGGAGAGTCCTTTTATAATGCCCACGGGGGCGATGCTGTTGGGGCCGGATGGGGCGATACCGGACGAGGGTTGTCGGAGAGCTGAAGACGGGCCGGAATGGGAAATGGCCTGCGGGGAGGATGCGCGGGGGGATGACACAGGCGGGGAGGATCGCTGGGAGTCCTGCCGGGTGGGTGGCGCCGGGTCCAATGAGGTGAGCGGCCGGGTGAAGGAGGGCTCGCCGAGTCTGGCTGACCGATCGATCTGCGCCGGGGATCTGAGCGTGCAAAGTAGCGTGAGGGCAAACAATAGGTGTCGCATAGGTGAGTTATTATTTTATCCAAGGGCTTGTGAATCCCAGTTTCTTAAGACCTGTCTGTATCTCGGGGCAGCTCATGAACAATTTCCAGAGCAATCCGCTGCGATAATTCTCGATCATCACGATCTCGGGACCCTGATCGATGGCCAGGTATTCCGTAGCATACCAGCTTTTTTCTTCGCTGAAGGCATCTGTGAATCCGTATTCTCCCCAGATCTTATCCCCCACCTTGTTATAAAAATATCTCAGCGCCTGCATGGAGTATTCGGGTGTATAGGGGAAGGATGACAGGGCGGCGGAGGGGGTGATGACGCCCAGGTCGTTGGTGGGCGAGTGTGCATTATAGCCTTCATAGTTATCGCTGGCGGTGAGTCCCCAACAATCGGGACCGTATCCTTTGAATTTGCCGGGATTGCGGACGCAGTGCTCCCGATTGATCAGCGTATGGTTCTTATTCTGCTCCCAGTAATCTGCATATCGATCCTTTAGTCCCCGGGGGTCGAGACCTAAGAAAGAGTAATGTGCAAAGAACAGGGGTCCGCCATAATCAAATCCCAGGGGAAGGGTGATATCATAAAAAGATTTTCCGTTGTAAAAATGAGTGCTTTGCGCCCAGCAACGATGATAGACCTCGGGGCTGATGGAATAGCGGGGAGAAGAGGCTGCCAGTACATAAGTTATGAGACATTCGTTCCAGCCCCGCAGCTCGAAGTTCATGCTCCAGTCGTTGTTGGGGCTCCAATGCCAGTACAGCAGGTCCAGGCCGCCGCGTGTATGCCAGTTGAATTCTGCATCCTGCCATAGCCAGTTGATCCGATTGCGGAGCTCTGTCTCTTTACCTTCGTGACCATTAAAATACTGACGGGCGCAAAGAAGACCTTCCATGAGAAAGGAGGTCTCGACGAGATCTGCGCCATCGTCCTTGCGACTGAAGGGAATGTTCTTACCCGTCTCGCCATTGAGCCAATGAGGAAAGATACCATGATAGCTGTCTGCCTTTGCCAGGAAATTGACCTCTTTCAGCAGGCGATCGACGGCCTGCTCCCGTGTGATCCATTTCCGCTCGGCCCCTACAATGATGGCCATGATGCCGAATCCGCTGCCGCCGATGGTGCATACTTCGTGTCCATAGTTATAGGCCACGTTGCTGCGCTCGCGAGACAGGCCGCTGACGGGGTGGGCAAAGTCCCAGAAATATTTAAAGGTCTGCCTTTCGGTGAGCTCCAAAAGGGCGGTGTCGGAGAGGCCCGTGGGGCGGGGAATGGGGGAGCCTGCCTGGGCGGCGGCCAAGGTGGGAACCAGGATGGCAACTGACACCAGGACGGCGGCCGAACAAAAGGCTGTCGCGATAATGATAAAATGATGAATGCTCTTCATGGTCGTTTTAGAAATGCGGGCTTTGAAAACCCAGTTTTTTCATACCTGTCTGTATCTCTGGACAGCTCATAAACAAATTCCAGAGCAATCCGCTGCGATAATTTTCGATCATCACAATCTCGGGGCCCTGGTCGATAGCAAGGAAATCATTGTCAAACCAGGTGTTGGTCAAATTAAATGCATCTTTGAAGCCATAATCTCCCCAGAGTTTGTCACCCATCTTATAATAGAAGAATCGAATAGCATTCATGGATTCGGTTGGTGTATAGGGAAGTGAGGCTACTGCCGCTGTGGGGGTGATCACTCCGTCGTCATTGCCGGGGGCATGTGCGGAATAGCCATTCTGTTCGTCACTGGCTGTCAATCCCCAACAACTGTAGCCATAGCCATTGTATTTGCCGGGGTTGTCGACACAATAAAGGTAGTTAATTCGGGCGTGGGCCGTATCCTGTGTCCAGTAGTCGGCATAGGCGTCGGAGAGTCCGCGTGGGTCGATGCCCAAAAAAGAATAATGCGCAAAGAAGAGGGGGCCGCCATTGTCGGGACCCAGCGGAAGGCGAATGCCATAAAATGTCCTACCATTGGCGATGCCTCCATTACGTGCCCAGCCACTGTCATAAGCCGCCCTGGGGATAGCATTCGTGGGCGCGGAGGCAGCCAGTACGTAGGTGATCAGGGCTTCATTCCATCCCAGTACGGGAACATTGACAGCGAATTGATAATTTGGACTCCAGTTCCAATAAAGAACATTCCTTCCCCCTTGTCGATACCAGTTCCAATCCACGGCGTCGTAAAGGTCGTTGATCCTGCTACGGAGGCTGATCTGTCCTGCGTCGGTGGTGCTATTAAAGTATTGACGCGCACAGAGGAGGCCCTGCAAGAGGTAGGAGGTCTCCACAATGTCCCCGCCATCATCATGTGTGCTAAAAGGAACGGTGGCCCCGGTAGTGCCATTCATCCAATGGGAAAAGGCGCCATGATAACGTTGCACTTTTGTTGTATCAGACAGGAAGGTGACGATGGTGGTAAGGCGGTCGAGGGCCTGGGCACGAGTGATGAAGCCTCGGTATATGCCGGTGAGGATCGCCATTATACCAAAGCCGGATCCGCCGGTAGTGACAACATCGCTGGAAGCTCTTTCCCTGGTAAGGCCGGAGGTAGTGTTCGCAAAATCCCAGAAATACTTAAACGTCTGTTGCTGGACGAGTGTAAGGAGGGCGCTGTCGGATATGGCGGGGAATTTATCCGTGTTGTCGATAGCGGTCCAGAAGGGCGCATCCACCTTCGACTGTAATGCTTCGCCTGCTTTGGATCTCAGCGCAAAAGAAAATCCAATATCGTATTGTGTGATGGTCTTTAATACTGTCGAGGGTTGGATGGTTATGACACTGTCGCTGTTGGAATACGTGGTATGGCAGGCTACGGCTGTGCCGGTGTTGTCCTTTAAATAAAAGCTGGCGGGGACGGTGGTTTTATCCAATGGCGCGGTAAAGCTGAACTTTATCCGGGGCGAGATAGAGATATTGTAATAGGGTTGGGCGGGAGAAGCATTGTCGAAGGTGATGCCCGCCAGGCGTAAGGGTCCTGGTGGCTGCTCCGGTGTGGAAGAGCTTTTTGAGCAAGCTGCCAACGCCATATAGAGCCCAACAATCGTGTATCGTCCGAATATCCTCATTTCTTATATTGAAAGAATAATAAGCTGTCGTTGTTCCTGGCCATCACCAGCACGTCCCCATATTTTGCTGTGTGCAGCCATTTGAGGTCCCTGATCTCTCCGCGCACCTCGGGGAGGATGGGGCCTTGCCGGAATTGTCCGCTGACTTTGTCGAAGGCAAAGCGGGTGGGACATAAGGCGTCGTATTTCCCTTCATAGGGAATGGTCCCGTAAAAATTCCCGCCTGCCCAATAATTGGTGCTGTCCTGCCCGCGACCGGTGGTAAATGCAAATACGGGAGCAAGCTGCAGCTCAGCGGGAAGGTCTTCTTTTTTATAGTTCCCAGCCCCATCATTGAGGAAGCAGGCCGAGCCCAGTGTTTCCGCCTGCAGGGCGGTGTAATCTTTAAAGAGGTCATAGAACATATACTGCACGGTCTTGCCGGCCACCTCATCGTATCTCAGATAGGCTTTTTTCAATACGGGCATAGCGCGCTCCAGTTCATCCTTGGCGAGGAAGGTATATTCCTGGCCTTTGACGGTGTAGCACATAACCTGCTCTACGGTGCCGTTCTGGTCAAAATCCTTGATATAAAGTTTTAGCGGTCCGTCCTTGCCCGCCCAGAGTTTGGAATTATGACCCCAGTTGCCCGCCAACAGGTCCGCATAGCCATCACCGTTGACATCGGCAGAGGTGACGGTCTGCCAAAGTCCCGTGGAATGAGGTATATCGGATTCTTTGAACTTTCCGTGGTCATTTATAAAGATCTTCAGGGGCATCCATTCGCCTGTCACGACCAGGTCGGCCCATCCGTCGTGGTTGACATCCGTAAAACAGGCGGAGGTAACGGTGCCTATATTGGAAAGCTGGATGGTCTGGTAGGTGGCGGGCTCGAACTTACCCTTCCCATCGTTGAGAAAGAGATAAGAAGTTTGCGGTATCCCGAATTCGTTACCAAGGGTACCGGACAGGACGCCTACGAAGAAATCCATATCGCCGTCATGATCCACGTCTGCTACCGCTACGCAGGATTTATTGTAAAATTTCTGTATAAGAAAATCGGGCTTGTCCTTAAAATGTCCCTTTCCATCGTTGATGAACAATCGATCGGTGAGGAAAAACGGGGTATTGCCCTGTGGCTCGTTGCCGCCGCTGATCACCAGCAGGTCAGGCCAGCCATCTCCGTTGGCGTCGAAGAAGACGGCATCCACATCTTCCGCGGGGGCATATTTTGCAAAGAGAGCGGTATCGATGCTGGTAAAAGAGCCGTCCCGCTGCTGGACCATCAATGCGCCGGGCTGACCTTTGGCGCCGCAGGCATAAAAATCGTCCAGGCCATCCTTATTGACATCCCCTACGGCGATCTTGGGTCCACGGGTGCTCTCCTTATGCGGGATCAGGTATTGTACGTTGAAGTCTGAAAAATCATCTTCTATGTGTCTCCATTTGCAGGCCACCTGGCTGGTGATATCCTCCAGCACGGGTTTTTTGGGTGGGAAGAAGGTATGGTAATCGAAATGACCCGATGCATCCTTTTGGGTAATGGTCAATCGCTGACGGGTAGCTATCTTTTTAAGTACCTGGAACCGCTGGTCGGGCCAGACGATGAGGATGCTGTCGATGGTGTTTGCGTCACCCAGGCCAAAGTGAAGACGGGTGTCGGAGGAGGATTGGAAGCCCCGGGTAAGCATGAGCTCCTGGTATTGCATGGAGGGCTGGCCGGTGGAGGAGTCCCGGGTCCATACATAGGCCTTTGTCCCTATCCCAAAAGTGTTCATGCCTTCACCCTTGAAGGATAGGGAGAGATAGTTGTCGCCGGGAGTATTGTTCTTCAATAGAGTGGCCGTTGCGTCGATGCAATTGATCACCAGGTCGAGCCGGCCGTCATTGTTAAGATCGGCATAAGCGGCGCCGTTGTAGTATCCTTTCATCTTGCCTGTACCCCAGTCATCGCTGACATCCTTAAAGGAGATGTTGCCGTCGCCTCTGAAGAGGAAGGGATGGGATGCTCCGTCCGGCATGATACTAATGGCCTTGTCATCGTATTGTGTGGACTTATCGAGTCCTCTGTATTGCAGGTCGGAGACAAAACGGACGTAGTCGAGATCGACGGGTCTTTTTACGATGCCGCTGGAAATAAAGAGGTCCTTATTACCGTCGTTGTCAAAATCGGCCATGAGCGGGGTCCAGCTCCAGTCCGTTGCGGAGACACCTGCCATCAGGGCCACGTCGCTAAAGCTTACCCCATCTCCGTTGTTGCGTTGCAGACAGTTACGGGAGTATTGGTCCTGGAAACCGTTAAAGGCAAGCTTTACCTTATAGGTATTTTGGTTCTCATCGCTGCCATAGGTCTTCAATGTCTTTTCATCGGGTGGCAGCATATCCACGGTGACAATGTCGGGTTGACCGTCGTTGTTGTAGTCGGCTATGTCATTCCCCATGCTGAACCGGGAATAGTGTCCGAAGTGTTTGGCGCCACTCTCGGTGAAGGTGCCGTTGCCATTGTTGACGTAGTAATAATCATTCTCATGAAAATCATTTCCTATGTAGATATCATCCCATCCGTCGTTGTTGAGGTCGGCTACGCTGATGCCGAGCCCGTATCCCAGCACGCTTTGATAGATGCCTGCCTCTTTGGAAACATCGGTGAATTTACCCCTGGTGCTCAGATCATTTCGATAAAGCCTGGCGCCGGCCAGTGAGTCGTACCCTCTGCGATGGCTGGTGTCCACGATATTGCTGTTGGGTTCGTGGGACTGGTTGAGGATAAAGCAGTCGAGGTCGCCATCGTGATCATAGTCAAAAAAAACAGCCTGGCTGCCGAAGCAGGAAGTATTGAGTCCCATTTTTTCGGACTGCTCGGAAAAAGTATTGTTCCCGTTGTTGATGAAGAGCATATTATGCCCTTGGAGGCCATAACGCTGGCTGACGGTGGAGACGTAGATATCCAGCAATCCATCGCCGTTGACATCGGCCATGGTGGCGCCTGTACACCAATCGGCGGAGCCAGCCACGCCCGCCTGCGCGGTGATGTCCTCAAATTCGAAGTTGCCCTTGTTGAGGTAGAGCTTGTTATTGCCGGGTGTATTGGCCGTAAAATAAATATCGGGGAGGCCGTCATTGTTGATGTCGCCGATGGCAACGCCGCCGCCGTTGTAATAATACAGGTAATAAAGAATGTTGAGCAGCTTGGTCTTCTTCAGATGATTGGCGAATTCCACATGTGTAGTAGCAGGTGAAAGGGTTTCGAATACGGGATGCGTCCGGTGGCAGGACAATAAGGGCAGCAGGGGCAGTAATAACATCCAATACCGGAAGATGGATCTCATTTTGACTTTTTTACGGATTGCAGGAATTTTTTTGTTTCGTCTGGATAGACTTTTATAAAATGGGTGCGCATATAGGCGGATGTGGGTGCGGTCTCCCCTTCCAGCTGTACCATGATGGCCTGTGACGGTTGCAGGGGCATATGGCAGTCGATGCAATTCTGTTTGAGCTGCGTGGCGGACAGAGTCTTTAGTTTGCAGGCGGGGGCGCTGGCGGGTTGCGGGTGTGTAGCGCTATTGTCCTGATGGCAGGTCATGCATCTTTCAGAAAAGAGTGCAGGTTTCCCGGCTTCGTTGACATGTGTGTTGTGACAGGTATTGCAGGTCATCTGGCTCATCCGGAAGCATTTGCTGGCGGCCAGGAGTCCGTATTGATTGCCGTGGACATCGATGTCGGCGGCGTTCAGCTGAGCGGTGTCCATAGCAAAATAGTTGGTCAGGGTATCACCGGGCTGGAATGAAAAAGACGGTTTTGTTTTTTCGAGTCTTCCTCCATGGCAAAATATGCAGAGGTCCAGCTTCTGCTGCCTGGTGAAAGAGGCGGGATTGATGATAAATTTTCCTGTCTTCTCCTCCGGGTGTTGTCCGTGGAACTGGACGTGTTTCAAGCCGGGGCCATGACATCTTTCGCAGTCCACGCCGAAGAGGATATTGTGGTCGTACTCTTCCACCCGGGCGTCGGGGGGTGAAGTGACATGAACATAAGTGCTATGGCATTCGAGACAGCGGGAGGTGATGGGTCTGCCAAAGGCCACGCGAAGGTAGCCGGGGCTGTTGCTCCATTGGTTGGCGGCGGTGAACCAGCTGATGGGCAGCTGGAACAACGAGTCTTTCCACCAGTACAAATAGGTCTGCCCTTTGGTGCCGGAGCCAACGGTGATATCGAAACGCCGGGCTTTTCTTTCCACGCCTTCGTTGTATTCCACCTGGTAAAGGCCGTCCTTTCTTTTCTCCATAGCAACGTGCGTGTAATCGGAGAAGATGAACTTATTTTCACCGGAGGCAAAGCTTCCTTTTATATTCTTTAGCGAAGCTGCTTGTGAGGTGAGGTAGTGGGCGGTGTGGATATGTGTGTCATAGATATTTTTATGACATCCGGCGCAGGAGAGGGAGCCGGCGTATGGTTCGGGCGGGGTGTCGGGGCGGGCGGGTTGGGGAGTAGAGGGGTGCTTGTCGACACAATATATGAACAGGCAGATGCTGAGCAGCATTCCGGATATGACGAGGACTGACCTGGGACAGTGTACCTTCATATTTTAAAAAATGAAGGGCTGAAGGATCTTCAGCCCTTCTGGTATATTGTTTCGTCTATAGCTTGTTATTATACAAGCCCTGCACATCCGTAGCCGACAAGGCCGTGTTGTACAGCCTGATATTATCGAGATCGCCGGGCCATCCTGACATCCAGGAGTTGGAGGCATAGTTGCTCACGAGGCCGATGGCTTCCTGGAAGCCACCCACAATGAGCTGATTGGCGTTACCGTCGAACTTGATAGCCTGACCCGTCTTCTGGTCAAACTGAGCGCCGTCATAGTACAGGGTACCGGTTTGGGCGCCTGCATCGTAGGTGAAAGCGATGTGGTGCCAGTTGCCGTTGTAACCATGGGGCAGCCGCTGGTTGCCGGAATAGCCGGCAAAGCTCCAGTTGTCATTGCTTCCATTCTGGAAGTGGATCTTGAATATCAGCGAATCCGACGTGCTGGTCTCATGATCGACAAATACAACGAAATTACTCCAGAAGCTGACGGTGCTGGACAGGGCCAGGACGCCATCGGCATTGGAATGATCTTTCTGCGCAAGGGTCGCTCTGAACCAAAAGGCAATGGTAAAGTTAGTAGACTGCGCAAAATCATTGGCATTATAATAATGAATATAATGGCCGTAATCTCCCTTGTAGGCTGTTCCGCGAACGCCATCCGTGAAGGTGACGGAGGGATCCGGGAAGAAGCTGGGGTATCCGGAGATACTATCTGCAAAACGGACGTTGATTTGCTTGGCGGCCGGGCTGGTAGAATCAAAGGGCAAATAAAAACGAAGCGGTCCCGCGGGTAAGACGACGTTGTCAGTGGGATAATCCTTGGGCAGGGCCGGACGAGGCGTCTTCTGGCAGCTCATCGCGAGTCCGCAGACCAGGGCGGCCAGCAGGGCGGATGTGCCTATTTTATTTTTAATTAACATAGCTCGAATATTTTGTTTTTAGTAATTGGGGTTCTGGACCAATACACCTCCTGACAGGTCGATGGCAGGCTGTGGTATGGGATAGAGGGCATTTCTTGGCGTATACCCCAATGATCCAAGGACGGCGGGCGCGTCGCCCCAGCGAACGAGGTCATAGAACCTATAACCTTCCATGGCAAACTCCCATCTCCTTTCGTCCTTGATAGCCTGTCTCATCTGTGCCTGAGAAGTGTATGTTACATGGGGCAGCACGGTGGTAGAGTCGGCGCTTCCCCTGGCCCTGCGACGGATGATGTTGATCATACTCTCGGCTGTAGCGCCATCACCCAATTCATTGGCAGCTTCGGCCTCCATAAGGATGACGTCGGCATAGCGGATGATACGGTGGTCGATCCAGTCGGCGCCGCCGCTGGGTCCTATCTGGCCTGTATAAGCGCGCATAGCGGGATCGGAATATACTTTCTTGCTCCAGTATTTCTGGTCGAGGGACGTACCGGGATTGTAGGGTGGCAGTGTAGCGCCGTAGCCGCCAGTGGCGGGGCCTCCGTCGTACTGACCGGAATAGAGGATCGTAGCGGCCTTGCGGGGGTCGGAATTGCTCCAGGCATTGTTAAGATTGTCGGTAGGTGTATTCCACCCCCATCCCAGGTTCCAGGCTGTGCTGGCGCCGCCCTGCCGGACGTTCTGGCTGGTCCCCCATTGTACTCCGTAGTTGTTGGTCCCATTCTGTCCTACACTGGCTTGCATTTCGAAGATGGACTCGGGTCCATTCTTGCCGGCGCCGCCGACACCGTCTTTCCAGATATCGACAAAGTTGGCGCTCAGGCTGTATTGAGCGGAGGCAATAACGCTCTCACAAAGACCTTTTGCACCTGCCCAGTTGTTACGGAACATATAGGTCTGAGCCCAGAGGCTCTTGGCAGCGCCGCTGGTCAGGCGTCCGGGGAATTGGTTATTATTATTCTGATCCAGCCAGTTGATGGGCAGATATTGGGTGGCGACATTCAGATCGGAGTCTATCAAGGCATAGATGGCGGAGGCCGGAGATTTCGGTTTGATCAGCGCCTTGGCATCCGTCGAATAGAAATTAAGCAGCGGTACATCGCCGTATGCTTTAACCAGCTCGAAATAAGAATAGGCGCGGAAGAAGCAGGCTTCACCCACATCCCGGAGGGAAGCAGGGTCGGTGAGCTTCAGGGAGTCCGCGATATGCAGGGCCTGGTTGGCGAGGTTGATCATATAGAAATGGTCATTCCAGTAAGTATTGGTCGCCCAATCGTTCTTGGTATACTGGAAAGTCTCGAATTCCGCATTGACCTCGGCGCCGTCGGTGGTGCTGGAGCCTTTTTGCGCATCGTCGTCACGAATGCTATTGAAATCCAGCCAGGGAAGGGTTGAAAAGCCTGCATAGGAACGCAGGGTGCTGTACATGGCAAAGCTCTGGGATTCCAGGGCGCCCTGGTGCAGATCGCTGAGCGTAGCCTGTAATGGCTTGCGATCGAGAAACTTGGTACATCCGGCGAGCACGAGCGCGAATGATGTCGCCAGGACCGGTAGCCAAAATATCTTTTTGAATGTTTTCATATTCAATATTTTTTCGATTACTTAAAATGTGATGTTTACACCTGCTGTTCCAACGACAGGGATGGCGCCACCGGCGTTGTCATAGCCGAATGCCGTGGCATCTCCGCCAAATTCAGCTGTATAGCCATAATTGTGTTTCCAGGTCTTGAGGTTTTGTGCGTTGAGATAGACCCTCATGCTCTTGATGGCGCCACCGGCCAGACGATTGAAGGTATAGCTCAGGTTTACATTCCTCAGACGGATGAAGGAACCATCCTCGATGTTATAAGTAGAACCGTTGTAGTTGAAACGATCGGCCTGGCTGATGATGGGGTCCCAGTTGGAGGTGCCGGCACCATGCCAGCGACCCATCTTGAAGGCAGGGTAGTTCACCCGTTGGAAGGGCGATTCCAGCGAACCCCAGGTGCGGAAGATCTTGTTACCATATACACCGCCGATGTCGATGCTCAAGGCAAACCCTTTATAGTTGGCA
This sequence comes from Sphingobacteriales bacterium 50-39, assembly GCA_001898505.1. Lineage (GTDB taxonomy): Bacteria > Bacteroidota > Bacteroidia > Chitinophagales > Chitinophagaceae > Puia. Next base: position 400,163 of record MKTZ01000011.1, on the reverse strand, counting down.
CCAATAGAACCGCCATAGATGAATTTGGGCGAGGGGTTGCCGATATAGGTCCTGTCGTTATAATCGATCTGACCATCGTGATTCACGTCCCTGAACTTAAAGTCGCCGGGGCGGTAGGAACCGATGGCGGATGCGGGAGCTGACTTCAGGATATCCAGATTGCTCTGATAAAGGCCATCCACTACGAACCCGTAGAAAGAGCCGATGGGGTGACCGGCCTCTGTACGGCTTTCGGCCGAGCCGTTGTTCTGGAAGGCACGGCTGAGGAACCCGGTGGGCAGGTCTTTATCCATGCTGACCACTACATTGTTCAGGAAAGTGATGTTACCGGATACGTTCCAGGAGAAGTCCTTATTCACGGCCTGGTTCCAGCTAGCAGACAGCTCTTCACCCCAGTTGCGCAAGGTACCACCATTGATCAATTCGTCGGGCAGACCCGTGCTGGGGCGGCTCACGTAGGTCATCAGGTGGTTGGTCTTCTTATTGAAGTAGTTGAATTCAACATGCAGGCGATTCTGCAAACCTGTCGCTTCAAAGCCAATCTCCTGGGATGCTACTGTCTCCCATTTCAGGTTAGGATTGGGTACATAGGAATTCTGCGCCGCGGAATAAACGGTGCCGTTGAAAATAGCTACAACGCCTGTGTTCAGCTGAGGATAGTAGGGATAGGGTATAGGGGTTCCGTCTGCGTAGGTGGAAGTTTGGTTGCCCAGCACACCCAGCGAACCTTTTATCTTCAGATAATCCAGGATATGCTGGTCGTTCAGGAAATTCTCCTTGGTGACCTCCCATGCGCCGCCCACGGCCCAGAATTGCTGGAAACGATTTTTGGGGGGCAGCTGAGAAGAACCGTCGTCACGGAAGGAGGCGTTGAGGTAATACTTGCCCTTATAGTTGTACAATACGCGCGCCAGGTAAGAAACGGTGCTGTATTCACTCTGTGAAGAGGTCGCAAATGTCTGGGTCGGATCGTTATAGTTGGTGCTGATGTACCAAAATCTGGGATCGTTGGGTATGGGGGTAGCGGCGCCTGTGGTAAATTGTTTGGCAGAGCCTGTCCTGTTGAAGTTGCCAAAATAGTAGGTGGTGAAACCACCTGTCACCTGTAGGCTGTGATCGCCAAATATTGCCTTGTAATTCAGCAGATGATCCTGCTGGTACTTCCGCCAGTTGTTATCATATTCTGTAACGGAAGTCCTGGGGCTGATGAGATAGGCGGAGTCACGCAAGGGATCATACGCATTGTAGAGGGGTATATACTGTCTGTCATTGAGCTCGCTCATATCCGCATAGAAGGTGCTGCGGAACGTAAAGTTCTTGAGGAAGCTGACCTCGGCCCAGGCGCTACCTACCGTCCTGTACTCGCGATTGATCTTGGTAGGCCACTCATTTTCTATTGTTATGAGTGGGTTTTCCACACCAGAATTCTGCAGGGCGTGGTCGACGGTGGAATACAGCGGGCCGGTGAGGGTATCGAGGCCATAAGGATTCTTATAGCTGAAGGTCTTGGGGAGGGCTGATACCTGTGGCATGATCTTGCGGGCTCCGTCCAGCACCCATGTCAGATCATATGGAAGCTCCTGGCGGGATGCATTGAGGTTGACACCCACGCGAAGGAACTTGTTCACCTTAACCTCATCGCTAATGGAAAGCAGCAGCTTCTTCAATTGCTCGTGACGGATGATGCCCTCATCGTGGGTATAGCCGACGCCCATGTTGAATTTATTCTTCTCGCTGCTGGATGATATGCTCAGGTTGTTGGCGTTGAAATGCGCGGTGCGGGTGACGGCGCTGATCCAGTCGGTATTGGAATTGATGGCGGAATAGTCGGGTGTGGCCACATTATTGTTGGCATTTTCCTCTGCGAATAAAGTAGAGAACTGGCTGGCGTTGGCCATCTTTATCTTATCCACCAGCTTCTTGAACCCGTAGTTGCTGTTGAGCGTGACGACAGTCTGACCTGCCTTGGCCCTTTTGGTGGTGATGGCAATAACACCCGTAGCGCCCTTGACCCCGAAGATGGCGAGAGAGGATGGATCTTTCAGCACTTCGATGGACTCGATGTCGTTGGGGTTGATATAATCGATGTTGTCGTTGAGGATACCATCCACTACATAGAGGGGGTGTACCTGGCCGATACTGACCGTACCGCGGATACGAATATCGGGTTGTGCCCCCGGGGTACCGTTGTTGACGATGTAGAGGCCGGCGACCTTACTCTGGAGGGAAGCGATGGGGTTGGTATTAGGCTTATCGGCCACTTCCTTACCTTCTATCTTCACGATAGAGCCGGTCAGGTCTCTTTTGCTGGCCTGGCCATATCCGATGACCACGACTTCATCCATGATCTTTTTGGCGGCGAGCAGTTTGACATTGATAACCGCCTGGCTATTGACGGCCACCTCCTGTGTCTCATACCCGATGTAGGAGATGAGAAGCCGGGCCTTTTCGGGTACTGTCAGGGTAAAATGACCGTCATTGTCGGTAGAGGTACCGATGGCGGAGCCTTTGACGGAAATAGATACACCTGGGAGACCTTCGCCGGCCTCGTTGGTGATCTTCCCCGTTATTTTTATATCTTTATATCCTGCGTAGCAAGCGAATTGGACAGGACCACGATCAGGTTGTTCTCCAATACCTTGAAGGTGAGGTCGGTACCGGTGAACAGGCCTTTTAGGAGGTCCTTGATCTCCAGGTCCTTTGCATCTATATTTATTTTCTTATGAATGGTATTCAGGCGGCTGTTGTAAAGAAATCGGTAGACGCCTTGTTTTTCAATGGAGTTCAGAGCCTTCGAGATCTCTACCTGTCTCAGGTTGAGGGAAACCCTCCCTTGCCCGTTTACCTTGGCCGATACCTGCATAGTCGCTACAAGTATCAGTAGAAAGGTGAGTTTCATAAACAAAAGAGCTTTTTTTACGGCATGAGGGCTTACGCCCCCAATCGTTAGCATTTTTTTCATACTTTTAAACTTGTGGGTTATAATAAAGAGTGAAACCGGCGCTGCTGTCCCAAATTGCATTACCGGATTTCTGATGTAACCTTAGCGGGGAATGCGCCAACATTTCCCGCTTTCTTTTTTTGTTTATGTGCTGTTATTCATTTGTTTGTACTAGGATTTAATCATATCAGTTATTGAATGGTGATTTGGTTACCTTCTATGCTGTAATTGAAATTGGCGGTCAGCTTCAAAGCATCCAGGGCCTGCAGAACTGTCTCTTTTTCAAATATGCCCGTGAATCTTAAATTCTCTTTTTCGGGGGTGCTGAACCGGATGGTGACGCCATACCATCTTTCCATCGACCTGGCCAGGCTTCTGAACTCTTCGTCCTGGAAGATCAGCTTGTTATCCACCCAGGAGGTCTCGATAATGGCCCCGGAGCGTTGTTCATAGGTGGGCTTGCTGATGACGACGAGGGAAGCATTGTCGACATGATCGTGACGGCGAACCTCTTTTTCCTTATCCAGCTTTGCGCTGTCCTCATTGTTGACTACCAGCTTCTCATTGGGTTTTAGCACGATCTTGTCGCTAGGTCTGTTGTGGATGGAGACTTCGATACTGCCGTGGATAAGGGTAGTTTCGGTGGTCTTATCGGTGGGGTAGGATTTTACGTTGAAGCTTGTACCGAGCACCCGTATATCGATGCGGGCGGTGTGGATGACGAAGGGTTTGCTGGCATTGGGAGCCACGTCAAAAAAGGCTTCACCCGTCAATGTGACGACACGTTGTGTGGCGCCAAAGTTCTTTTCATAATTGATGCGGCTGCCGGCATTGAGCCAGACGACGGTGCCATCGGGCAGGGTGAGATGGGTACGGGAGCCATTGCCGGTGAATATTTCATTGCCGGCCAGGGTGGGGGTTACTGCCGTGGTGGCGGCAACGGGCTGGGGAGCGCTCGTGCGAATATAAAGTCCTGTAATAATGACGGCGGTGATGAGCATGGCGGCTGCCAGCAGGAAAATGGTACGCCTGGAGCTGTGATGCCGTTCCGGCGTAGGATAGACGTTAGTGTCGTCAGCAGTGACGGCAAGCGTAAGGACGGCAGCGGGCGCCTGTGTATAGTCTATCTTCAGGTCCTGCATGCGATCGAGATGACGGGAAAAAGCTGCTTCTGCGATATATTGCTCCTTCGGGTTGGAGGGATTCCAGAGATCGGAGATGGTTTGCAAAGGGTAGTGTAACTCGGGATTCTGGCGCAGTAGTTCTTCCAGCTCACGCAATTCTTCCGGAGTTGCTTCTCCGGTCAGCTTTTTAGCGATGAGATTCCACGTGTATTGTTTCTGTTCTTGTCCCATTTAGTGTGTAGTAGATACCAATGCTAATGTCCAGCTTTGGGGCCCGACGGGCGCAAGGTTCCGTCTGTAGGACAGACATTTTCGAAAAAACCCCCAAAAAAAATTTAAAATTTTTTAACATTTCTAATGAGTAGATTCCCGCCAATTGGTTATCAGCGACTTAGTGATTGAGGCTTGGGAGCGTTTAGCGGGAATGTTTTATGGAAGAGGAGACGGTCTTCTGAATATCGAAGCTGACGGCGGTGCCGATCTTGTGCAACGCTATAGCCAATTGGTTTTCAACGGTTTTTACAGATATGTTCAACACTTCCGCCACCTCTTTGTATTTGAGTCCGTCCTCTTTTGCCAGCTTGAAGATCATTTTGCATTTGGGGGGGAGCTGGTCGATAGCCTTTTGTATACGGGTGAGCATGTCGGCGGTGATCAAAAGCTGTTCGGGGTCGAAGTAGAGGCTGGTGAAGTCGGCCTGGAATTCTTCGAGGGGGTTGATAGCGGCGCTGCGTTTTTGCTTGTCCAGGTAATTATAAGCGTGGTTGCGGGTGGAGACATAGAGATAGAGTTTCAGGTTCTCTATTTTTTCCAGGTCTTTTCGTTTTTCCCACACCTTAATAAATACGTCGGAGATGATCTCTTCGGCGGGCTCTTTTGCTTTGACCAGGGTTTTGGCAAACTGGAACAGGTAGGAATATAGGGAGGTGAACAGTTCTTTATATGCCTGCTGATCGTCGAATCTTGCGATCCGGGTTTGCAATGTTTGAATGTTATTAGCGGTAATCATCTGGCAAAGCAAGGTGTCGTCCTTGTGCTCAATATTTAGCAATAATATTAAGTTTTTTTCTGACTATCTAATTTTTGCTATCTAAGAACTTAGGCCGACGATCGTTAGTATATTATTTGGACAGTTTGTTTTGCCGGGATGCTGCACAGAAAAAGGGTATTTGCCTTTCGGGGTCAAAACGAGGACGAGTGGCGGAGTGGGCCGGCCAAAAATGGAGAAAGGGCTGGCCAGGTGGGGTGGATTTATTTTCGGACTTCCCTTAATTTTTTATACTTTTGCAGCCGCCGGTTTTGGCAGGACCCTTAGCTCAGCCGGTTAGAGCATCTGACTCATAATCAGAGGGTCGCTGGTTCGAGCCCAGCAGGGTCCACGATGAAGATCAAGCGTTTAGAAGGTAAACCCAACTAGGCGCTTTTTTCATTTGCATACAGTTTGCATACTTTTCCAATAACTTTAGATTACTTAATGCTAACAAATGCAAGATTCCCTTTCTGGCCCTGATCCTGACGTGGTATTCGGTCCATTGTTCGGCAGATTGCACAACCTGCAACGTGGTACTTTTGACTATACAATCCATCGGCGTGAGGTTCCGAATCCGCAAGATGTATTCATGTTAAAGTCTTCTACTGCTCTTTCATATTTAGAGGAAGTCCTTTCCAGGGTTCGAGACACCAAAGAAAACCTTGATAGCATAGTAGATGCCTTGGACATAAAGCCATCAAGGTCTCCTGCCATGTTAGAGTCTCCTTTTGAAGGCGGGTCTCCGATTCAAGGGTACGAGAATAAAGATGTTTCCCAGGTCAAAGCAGAAACAAAAGAAGCCTTAGCGCAGGAGCTTGACGTATATCAAAAGGAGCTGACCATTCTTAGGGACAAGCTGGAAGATATACCCAATTCAACAGAAGATGATCCCGACAAGATACAATTAAATTTATCTGTAGTCGAGTTGGGAGCACTGATCCATCTATTGAAAGAAGCAGGACTAATACTTGGACCTAACAATACCCAATTGATGAAAATACTTTCGAAATTCCTTCAAACAAGAAAGGGGAAAGGTTCCTGGAAAACTTTATCAGATGCTATGAGGCTGGATAGCATGACAAATGATCCACAGAAAATGAATGATCGGGATCGAGCACTTGAATTCTGGAATGATAAACTTGTGGAAATGCAAAAAATCATCGTACGGTTAGAAAAGAAATATTCTGATAGTTAACATCTTATATATGCATTTCTAGGGGGTGACGCCACCCCCATCACCCTTCACTTTAGGCCATTGTTCGGTTCTTTGCGTTGCATCTCCTGGGGATGCATAAAACCGAGCAACATGGATCATCAAATCCAGACACAGCTTTCAGAGATTAAAGAATACATATCCAAGCAAGCTGTTTTAAACAAAGACCCATTAACTCTTGCTGAAGCCGCGCTTTATGCAGGAGTGTCAAAGAGCTATCTCTACAAGCTGACCAGCAAACGGGCGATACCATTTTACCGGCCAGCTTCAAAACTGATCTTCTTTAAACGTTCAGAGCTGGACGAATGGCTGCTGAACAACAGAAACCCATCAACGATGGAGTTGTCCGAATTGAATCTACGTAGTAAAAAATGACTATCCAGAAGTGAGAGGGTGAGCAAGAAGCTCACTCTCTCAAACTATGTGCATCTGTCCACCTTGGAACAAAGAATTAATCAAGTATGTACCTACTTGTTCTACCTATGGTGTATCTACTATATACCACTATATACTAACTCTCTATTCTAATAGTCCAATTTTTGACCCATCAAAAGATGATCTATGGCACAAAAGACACTGTATAGTCGGCCCCTCAATCTATATGACTTCGAAACGACTGCCAAATGGTTAGAAGGTGAATGGTCGGCATTCTGCACTTTCACCTACCATAGGAGAATGACCTTGAAGTCTGCAAGGAGAAAGATGGAAGCACTGCAAGAGTACCTTGTTAATCTCTATGGTCCTGAAATTAGGATGTTCTGGGTAACGGAACCCTTTCGAGATAATAACTCCTGTCATGTTCACGCTCTCATTAAAATACCGGGATCACCAGAAGGGTTAGAAACCTCTATACTAACTGCATGGCACAAGGTTGCCCCGCCAGCAGGATATAAAAAGCATAGTCTTACAAGCATCTCACAGTATGAACCAGGAAGGGGCGGTCATTACTATGTAGCCAAGTATTTGCAGAGTGATAAAGTTGATTGGGATATATTCTGAATGGCCAAAGATGGACAGAAGATAACCATCTATAGCTTACTATTCCCATATGCCCAAATACATTCAAACTGTTCCTTTAACAGGTCTTTATACGGTGCTGTAGGGATTCCTTGGTTTGCTCTCTTATCCCAGAAGGTAATACTCTTAAGACTTGAGGTTTTAAGAAAGTATTCCAATTCAGGACTGATCTCATAGGTATAGAGCCGACATTGTACCCCTTGACCATTAGTTGGTACATCTTCTTCTTTTAATGCCTGGATTATCATTGACTGACCATTGACAGACTGAAAAACAAGGGAGCGGGGTACACATTCACCTTTTAGACGATACTGCCCACTATTCATATACCTACATTGCAGCATATAGTAAAGAGGCTTTTTGTAATCAGTGTCTTTATTTAGGACCACTCTAAGCTCATATTTATTGATCCCATTTTCAAGGTCTTCATTCAAACTGACAGTTTCCATCTTGGCAATGTAGGTGGTTGAGTGTTTGCCTATCTCTTTGGTAATGGAACACTGTGCTATCAAATTGACACTAAACAATAATAGCAGTAATGGTAGTAAACATTTCATCGCTGATAAATTTAGGGGTTAAACAAAGAGCCAAAAATACAACAAGTGGCCCAATTGGGCCACAAGCATGAGTTGAAGAATGGAGAGTCATAAATGTATCTATCTATGACTGGGGATCATCTGCTTTCTCCTTAATAATATGCATGGCCTCTATTAGTTCTTCTGTCCGGGCATAAAAGGCCAGTAGGTCATCTCTTTTATGGGGATCATCAAACTGAGGTGCATCAGATATAAGACATGCGGAAACAATCTCCCATAAGGTATGCCGGGTGTCACTAAGGGGGTAATCCTTGAAGTATTCCCTCACCACGGTAAGGGGCTGTTCTCTTTCCTGGATGGATAGACGGATTGGCTGGTTGAATAGCTCAGAGTTGTCAAGATAGTAGGACATAGTACAGGTTTTTATCTGTAGCTATAATACGGACAGGGTGCCTGTTTACTAACAAAAAATCCAGCATATTTTATCCCAGAAACCGAATATTTCATTCCTTGGCTAAATCGGCTATATTTGCTATATGACACCTATGCCGGATAAAATACACCAAGGTCAAAATATTAGACGGTTCCGGGAGATGCTGAACATCAAGCAGGAAACCCTAGCCCATGAACTAGGTCCAGATTGGAGCCAGAAAAAGGTATCCCTACTGGAAGCTAAAGAGACCATTGACCAGGAGCTATTAGAACAGGTGGCTAAGGTTCTTAAAGTACCTGTAAAAGCAATTGAAAGCTTTACTGAAAAAGGAGCTGCTACCTACTTCAATACGTTTGAGGAAGGAAGTTCCAATCAAGGTAATATCGGTGATAATGGTACTTATATTTTCAATCCCATCGACAAGCTATCTGAAGCACTGGAAGAAAACAAGAGGCTGTATAACCAGCTCCTACAAGAGAAGGACGAGAAGATAGCCCTTCTGCAAAAGCTACTGGATAAGAAATAGGGTACGGACTACATACTACTTTGCTTCTAATATCTGATAGAAGGATTCTACCAAGGTTAGCAAATGCAAGTGGACTTCAGATGTTTCATACTCACCTGTTAGCGGCCCTTCATAGAATTGTACACCTTGGTAAAAGAACCACAATTCAACTGTGACATATGAGTGGGGATAGTTGTTACAAAATCGTTTTATTGCCTTTATAGGGTCGTCTTTATGATCCTTGGATAAGTACTGTATCAAATACCCTGGGCTTTCTTCTGACTCCATTTTCCGGGCATAGACATATGTGGCTTCAAGGAATAGCAGTAGGTCTGCAAAGAATGCAATAAACCTGGTTCTATATTTCAGTTCTGCATACAAGCTGCTTTGATGGCTCATAGCCATAAGGGACCAATACACTATCTCCGGCATTACAAAGGAGGGTGGCATTAGCTCCCAGGATTCCTCCATAGCAGTGAATGGATCATCAGGTAATCGGTCAATAGGTCTCTTGTACTCGTTGTTCATTGCAGTAATGATTAAAGATTAAGAAAATTGAATAGTGGTTAACTGGGCTTGATGCCCACAATCAGGTAGAAGGCTTCCAACAAGGTCAGTAAATGCATATGCAGACAGCTGGTATTATACTGATAGATACCCTCTTTAAGCGGGCCATGATAGAATTGCACAGCCTGGAAGAAGTCCCATAGCTCAATGCGTACATATAGTAAAGGGTATGACAAACAAAACTCCTTAATTGCAGTCATTGGTTCGCTTTTTTGTTCTTTAGTTAGACGTAAGAATTGGTGGGCCTCTTCTGGTCCCCTTAGCGGCTTTTTCTCTGGCATCATTTGTTTGTAGTATATATATGTTGCTTCAATAAATATTAAGAGGTATAAATAAAACTCAATGAACCTTGTCCTCTCTTGAAGGTCATCATATGCACTACCTTCATGGCTCAAGCTGATGCAAAACCATAAATTAAGCTCCCAAATGACATGCTCCACATCATAGTGCCGGCAAGACTCTTTAATGGCAGTAAAAGGTTCCTCTGGAAGGTAGTCACATGGTCTTTTTCGTTTGTTGTATCTGTTGTCCATTGTAGTGGGTTAAGGGGTTAATTATATCTTTCATCCTGGGTTTAGGATTGTATATTCCGCCGTTGAAAAGTGGTCCTCCTGGTGCCGTTCAATCCTTTAACCATGATGAAACCGTTGTTATTAGTCGCGGAATATCCTGCTCTTGGATTTGGCCTTTATCCGGTCCCGTAGCCAATCAGCCATAACATCATATTTTACCCCAAACAAGGCTGCAAGCCTCGTCACTTCGTTAAGTGTGAACTCTCCCGGGTTATTGATCTTGTTCCTAAATGCATAAAAGGAGATTTCCATCTCTATAGATACAGCTGTTTCACTCATGATGGCAAAGATTTGGGGCCATTCCTTTATACTGCTGTTCTCTAAACCATTTTTGATACTATTGAGCCTGTTAGCCCTTCTTAGCTGCTTAGCGTGTATAGCTGCATTGTCAGTGGGTTTGATCTTGCTTTTCATCTCGTAGTTTGTTTGATTGGGGCGACTTTCTTGAATTACTTAGGCATTGGATGACGAAAGCAGACATAGTGTTGTAAGGAGTATTGAGTAGTTCTGCAAAGCGCAACAGCTCATATACTGTGAATTGCCCAGGGTCTTCTGCTTTTCTGCGCAAAGTATAAGGAGCCATGTACAGGTCAGGGGCTAGGTTTGTTCTTCTGATTATTGCAAATACTCCCTGAAAATCCTTGATAACACCATTCTCAATACAATGCCTGATAGAGTTTAGCCTATTGGCTCTTTGCTTCTTCTTAGCTTCCGTAATAGCATTGCCTACGGGTTCATTTTTGACTGTCATTGTGATAAATGTTTTAGTTCGTGTAGATGGGTGATGCTGACCGTGGCTATATACCACCGCTGAGGGATGTACAACTGGCTGCACCGCTGCATGCAGACAGGACCGGGAGGGCCGGGAATGCAGCTTGTGTATGGCCTTTGTGTATCGGCACAAGCTGCATGTAGGACCTCACAGACCTCCGTGAGACCTTTAAGTTAGCCTGTAGCCTGCCCAATAGCTTTGAGCGCGGGATGGCAGGAGGAAGGCAATCATTAGTCAAGGTCCTGGCTGCACGCAGGTGCAGCACATAATAGGAGGAGATGCGCAGGATGGCGTAGCCAGCCGGTAGCATCGGAATGCAGCTACGCGAAGGGTGGCCAAACCATGACAGATACAGTAGGGCGGTCATGTGGCGGGCTATCTGGCGTGGTTTTTCTGATGGGCTGCGTAGACTGCATACCTATCTTCCTGATTGAAAGTACCAGAAGGAGGCAGCTACTACCCTATTGACGGATAACCCTACATGAATGAAAGGCCATAGACATGCCCCCTCTATTGTTCATGGCACAGAAAGCCCTGACAAGCCTAAGCAATCATGAACAGCATCTTTGAATGGCTTAAAACTGTATTGTGATCCTGAAACGGTGATATGGGTGAGGCTGGCTATTGACCATGAAAATCAGCTCGTCCTTATCTGTACTCAGTATCTCATCCACGTAGACCATAATATTAGTGTTCACCTCAAGCACCCTAAACGGAGTATGAAGCTGCCTAATGGCTCCCTGCTGATTAATGACTAATAAGGTATGGCTCTGATAATATTGGAAGTGCATATAGGCGGGATTTAGTTCGTTAAAGGGCGGAAGGTGTACTGAGTCTAAAGTGAAGGGTGAGGGAGAGTGTTACCAACCGATCATCTTTCACTTAAGCTATCAGACTGTAAAACTGCCTATGGCCTAAAGTGAAAAGAAAAAGAGCGCATAGAATAATCTACACGCCCTTGCCACGCCACGCCAGAGCCGTTAAACCTTCAGAAGCTCCAATTCGTTGGGATAGTGTTCCTCTTGCTCTGCAATCTTCTCCTGAACAGGTATGTAAGCATAAGTATGGGAGAGATTGATCACCTCTCCGGTTTCTTGGACAGTATAGGCATACGGCTCACACTGTACCCGGCCAATTGACCCAGGTAGTAACTGGCCTATGAACCCTTTAGCGGTTTCCAGGTCAAACGTAGTCCCAATAGAACATCTACGTGCGGTAGCGTAAAACCTACCTGTGTTTTGACTCTGTATCATTTCAATTTGACCCAGTAAGTCCAACGTGACAAACTTACCTTTCTCACTTTCACGCAAGTGAGCGGCAATAACTTTAACCATAATGATGAATTTTAGATTAAACAATGACGGGGGTATTTCAATTCCCGAGTTTGAGCAGGGGTCTGTGGGGAAGGTGCTGCCCCGTGGACGCGAGCTTTATTCTATAAAATTTTATATAAAAATTCAAATGCTGGACAGATATTAAGGTCCCGTGTATATGCCATCTTCATTGTTTGTGCATATAACTTGTAGGAACAAGCAAGCTGGTGTAAGTTTAGGGTCACAAAACGGCAATGGACGTAGATATGGCAGGTATTCCCCTAGCTTTTACAACGCCTTATGAGTGGATTGAATGATGCAGATGCTTGACAGTATTAGGTGGTGTTCCTAATCCTACACTTATTATAGCCTAATTCGGGCCAGTTTTTCGAGTATAGTCAGTTATCGGCATGTGTAGGTGATCCAGAAGAGTATAAGTACCAGACCTTAACATCCCTATCATATGTCAATTTCATCACCGCCTCTTCTTCCGGTACTTCCGTTCTAACATTAGATTACCCACACCAATAATTAAGCAGATTAGGACAGCTCCTCTTCACTTATAACATCTTGGTCATGAGATTCCTCTCCATCTTCCCTAAAATTGGTGAGCGTTTTGTAAATATCCTTCTTCGATTCATCATCGAAACTATCCAGGTAGCTCATAGTCGTCTTATGACTCGAATGCCCTAGTGCTTCGCTTATTATTTCTATGCTCCTTCCTCCCCTCTTTAGCACTGTTGCAAAGCTATGCCGGGCAAAATAGGTAGTAACACGTTTATTAATACCTAGCTCTGTGGCGATCTGATTGAGGTATTTATTCATCATCTTGGTAAACTGCTGAATAACCTTCCTTACCTTCTCCGGGGATTGATCCTGTTCAAGTATAGGGAATAAGAAGCTATCTGGGCCAGTACTTTCATTCTTCTGCCGGTCAATGATCTGTCTTAGGTCATCCGAGATATGAAAAGAGATCATTTTAATGCCTGTCCTACTTGTATCCTGAGTCTTAGCCCTGGTGAAGCGAATATAATCACCATCTATATCTCTATATTTCAATAGAGCTATGTCCTTCATGTTCATACCATTTCCCAGATAGCTGAAGATAAAGAAGTCCCTTGCTCTCTCCAACCAAGTATGATTTGTTGCTGTATAGCTAAATATCTTGCTGATTTCTTCCAAGGTTAGCGCCTTCTTTGTGTTCCTGGCTGACGGGATTTGGTACTTCCTTTTACCAAAAGGATAATGGTATTCTCTGGAAATGATGCCTTCGGCAATCGCTTCATTAATAATGGCGCGTAAGTTCCTTAAATAGATGCCTACTGTTGTTATGGACCTTTTCTTTTCTAAAAACCACCGCTCATACTCTTTTAAGAAGTCTACCGTTATATCCCGTAAGGTTAGCTTTGGGCTGAACTCCTTTAGACTGTTCCTGGCACACTCATAACTGCTTGCTGTTCCTACCTTCCCGTAATCCTTTAGTTTCTTAATGGTATTATCATATAACTGATACACGTCCATCACAGAATGGCTATTCTGCAAGTATTTCTTTTCGAATATACGGAAGGTAAAATCCTCCATCTTATTGATCAGGGTATTAGCCTTCTGCTCTACAGCATCACATTTTAGCTTCCACTCCTTTACCTGCTTCTTTAAAGATGTAGGTATCTCCCTGCCCATCTTTCCGGGATTCTGGACAAGGTTAAATTCATCAACAGTTAGATCAAGCCCTATAGAGTAGTACTTCTGCTCCCTTAGAAAGGTAATTCTTAATTTGACCGGGTACTTCCCTGTGTCCTTTGTTCGTCTGGTGTCTAACATAATTACAATTGTCGGTTTCATATTTGCATACAATTTGCATACATTGGTTAAAAAATAGGTTGAAATAGGAAAGCAAATAAAAAGCAAAACCCGCTACGATGCTTTACTGTAGCGGGTTCTGAAAGAATAGGTAAAAACAAGAAATCAGGTGAAATCAAATACTTTCGGTCTCATAATCAGAGGGTCGCTGGTTCGAGCCCAGCAGGGTCCACGGAGATTCAAGCACTTACGAGGAAACTTTCGTAGGTGCTTTTTTATTTGATACATGATTTGATACATGTTTTTTACAATACCAGAGTAACAGAAATTGAAACAAGGTTCGATGTACGGTAATGGGTAAATGAAGAGTAAAATCAAACTTAAAATACCTGTATGATCAATGATCCATTTAAACAATTGCAAGAAACGGATATTACGGCATGTCCTACCTGTGGCTACTTAAGAGATACCCTGGCATATGAGGATCTCCCTTCCGATGCAAAATTCGAACTGGGAAATCCGGACGGTGATAATAATTTCTATTTATACTGTTCTACTTGCGATAAATATACAATGGGTGGCTTTGGAGGTTTGTCTTTTGACATTGATCAACCTCCGAAATCATCAACTTTTAGCGCCCAGCCTTCGTTAAATGCGGTGTGCCCATGCGGAAGCGGAAAGAAGTACAAGAGATGTTGCGGGAAATCATTGAAATAGGCCGCAGACTGGCCGAGGCATAAAACATACATACAAATGGCGTAATTCAATTTTCACCCCAATTCATATAGTAATAACCTTGACCAATAAACATGAAGCCTGCCCTTACTTTGGTAGCGATGGAAGGACGCACCAAATACCTGGAAAGCAGGGTTTTTTTTCAGTTCTTTCAGTTTTTGTCTAATGACGCTAATTTGCTGGTCCATTATTGCTGTCAATAATATTTGGCTTCCGCTCTTGCCTGCTTAAAACTAAAATTATAATTTCGCATTCCCGAATCATTTCGGCTGCTGACATCTCTGTAAGGGGCAGATGTCCTACCAAGCCCCACGATCTAATCTTTTTTCATTAAGAATTAAAGAACATGAACACTATTGGATTCTATTGTGATCCAAATAGCATTGAGCAAAATGCTTTGGATCAATTACATGCGTATGCTCAGAAGCCGTATGTCGAGACTATCTGCGCATTTACGGACATTCACTTCTGCCAAGAAAAAGCTTTGCCGGTGGGAGTCGCATTTCAGACAACGGACCATATTTACCCTTTGATAACTGGCAAGGACATTGGTTGCGGTGTTATGTATCTTAAGGTCGATAAGGCGCATTGGTTAAGGCCGTTTGATAAAAAAGAGCATTATTCCGCCCTAAACTTTGCTCATCAACAAATGACCGATGACGGACTGGGCGGGGGCAACCACTTTTTATCCATTGAAGAGGATGACTCGGCGGTGTATATCATTTGTCATACAGGAACCCGGGATCGGGGAATTGCGTTGTACCAGCATTGCATTCAACTTACTCGAGACTATTCTCTGGCTTGTGGCAACCAGGTTGACTTCGTTCATAAGGATTTTTTAACCGCTGACTTTAAAGAGTACTATGAAAGTATCCTGAACTTCGGCTATCAGCGGCGGAAGAATTTCTGTTTGAAAACACTTATTTTTCTTCAGAATGCCAACTATGTACGGTGTCACAAGTCTGAAATTGACCGTCGATACCTGCAAGTTAATTTCAAGGACGCGGAGCATGGATCCAAGCTATACGGTACACCCTATCTTTTGGAAGACTCCATTCATAACCACATCAGGTTGGATGGGCCTAGAGTCCTACATAGGAAAGGTAGTACCGAGCTTGAGAAGGGAAAGACTGTTGTCATTCCTTTGTCAATGTCCAGGGGCAGCTTGTTGGTACGCGCAGTGCCGTCCGATTCCGAAAGGGAGGCTTTGTCTTCATGTGCCCACGGCGCAGGCCGTCGATTGTCCAGGTTTGAAGCTATGAAGCACTGGAAGACCGTCTTGAAGGACAAAGAACGCAAAGCCTACAAATCGCGCTTTAGCGAATTGCTTGGAAAGAATGGAGAGTTTCCAAGCGGCTATATCCAAGAGTTTGATTTCGCCTACAAAAATTCGACCGATATTCTTAAATATCATCCGCATCTAAAGAAAGTGACTCAAACAACACCGGTGGTAACCATCAAGTATTCCGAAATTTAGTCTTGTCGAAGAGGGCATGGTGCCCTCTTCGACTTTTTTGCGTTATATAACGATTAGAATCAGGCAGTTCCTCCTATTGTATTTGTCATAGCATTCTACACAAAGCCAATATTTCCCGTCCGTATAATACGCATGTTGATCCGAAAGATACTCCTATATCCTTTGCCAACATAGGTTGCAATGCTCATGGTCCCAGGCAACATTTGGAGTTATTTGTGAAAGTGTTTACCTTAAGAGCATTACTCCAAATCTTCTAACCAAAAAAACATCTATGAAATTCTCCAATTTTTTTTGCCTGGGGCTGCTTTCACTTTGTTCATTAAATCTATTTGCTCAAAAACCAACAGCTTCTGTTATCAAAGAGGTAGAACAAGCTGAAGCCAAAATGTTTCAAAACATGACAAGCTGCGCACTCCAAAAGCAGTACATGAAAACGGACATGGCGGATGACTTTTTCACTATCAATGCGGATGGTGTTTCGGCGGACAAAGAACAAATTGTGGCAGACACTTCTACCTGGCGCTGTAAAATGTTTGAAGCGACTACTAACAAATTTTTTGACAGGAAAGTGAGAGTTTACGGAAACGTTGCCATTACCAGTGGACGAGCACAAGCCTATCTAAAAGCAAATGGAGCAATGGTAGCGGAATTTTTATATACTACTGTTTTTGTTAAAAAGAATGGCAAATGGATGTACACAAGCTGGCAAGGAACATTATCAAAAGATTCGCCCAAATTGCCCCCGGTTACGCAACAATAAATCATATGGAGGGCTGCTACCTTTAGCAGCCACCGATCATGGCTGACGGTCAGGAGGGCGCCGAAAAAAAGACGGGATCAGCATCCTGCTGCCGCTGTGCCGCCGAAAGGGAGATCGTGCTATCATGAGGAGGGGCTTTTTTTAGCTTTAAGCATGTCCTTCAACAAAGACCGGGCGTGGAAGTCCTGGGAAAAGATCATATTCCGGCTGTTATTCCCCTTTTTGATACTGCAGATATTAACGCAGGACTTCACGGGTAATTTATTCGGCGGCAGCTGGAGGGTGTGTTGGGAGGGAACATTATACGGGCGGATTTTTTGCAAGTTGGCCTGGATACCGCCTGGCGATTGTTGTGAACCAACCGTACGATCATCGCCCTGGAGGATGGAGAGGATCAATGAGGGCGCCACCGCATGGTAAAGAGCGTGTCGGGGACGAGATTACCTCCCTGGTGTAAGAGTGCGAGGCTGCCGGTCTTCATAAATTCTTTAAAGTCTTTCTCCGTGCGGCTGTCCTTTGTGCGGGCCGAGAATACATAAACCTCCGTGGCTCCGCTTTTGAGAGGATATTCGTCGGGCATTCCCCTTTTTGCATTTATAAATTTTTCGGGTATCATCTCCTCCCCTTCCATGGATGCAATGCGGAAGTCGTTGCGTCGCAGCAGCAGGTCTTTACCCGCAGGGTTGCTGATGGTACAGTAAATGATCGCATTCATATGCCCGTGGAAAATATGTGCAGCACAACTACTGAACTTTATGCGCACGCCCTCGATGGTGACGAATTCCGTACATGTCTGTGCGGGCTGCGTGCAGTTGATATTACCAGGCACGGGCGGGCGGATGCAGCCTGCTGGCGCCAGCAGGAGGAGGAACAATCCTATTGAAGACCATCGGCGCATGTATAGCATATACGTGTATAAACGTCAATGTCGTAGCCGTATTTCCTTTCGGCATAATTTTTATCAGGCATGTGCGTTATTCCCGGATACCATTACATTGCCGGATATGTCTACTATCAAGTCGATGCTCCTTCTGGGAGCGCTCATTCTTTTTCAGACGTTGCAGGGCCAGGACCAGCCATTCGAGATCCAGGGCTCCCTGTCGGGAGCGTTTCACGGGAAGATCTACCTCTTTTTTGACAATCATTATCGACAAAAAGATAGCATCGGCGCTGCCATTATCGATGGAAAATTTCATTTCTCGGGCAGGGTGGTGTTGCCGGTATTATGCAGGATACATATGGATCAGCGTTCCTATATTCAGGACTTCTATATAGACGGCAAGGTCACTCACATCATTTGTAGCAATAAAGTGGAGATACGGGAAAAAGAGGGGGCGGTACCGGACACCCTGAATAAACTGGAAATACTAACGGTTGACGGATCTGCCACGGAGTCGGCCAAGCGGGGATTCGAGCAGTGGGTCGCTCAACTGAGGCAATCCGGCGGGGGGGACGAAGAAAAAAGCAGACGACATGCCGATAGTCTGAGAGCTTTTGTAGCGCAGCACCCTGGCAACAAAGCAAGCGCTTATTTATTAGGTGAAGCGTCTGATCTCCGATGGGGCCACGCAAAGACTATATTGCAAATGATAGATACTTCTCTTTCCGGGACGTATGAGTATAAAACTGCAGCGAAGTTGATCGACCACCTGTATAAAGAAGACAGGATCGCGGGGGGTGTTCCTTTTCACGACCTGGTGCTATACGATACTTCGGGCCGGCCGGTGGATAGCAGACAGTTCAGAGGGAACTATGTCCTGGTAGAATTCTGGGCATCCTGGTGTGGCCCCTGTATGGAGTCCATACCCTCTCTGCGATCGTTGTATGAAAAAAATAAGGGGAACCATTTTGTCATACTCGGTGTGTCCTGGGATTATAATAAGAACAACTGGAAAAAAGCAATTATCAAAACGGGAATGCCATGGTCACAGGTGATCGACCACGATGAGCACAATGGCCGGCTCGCGGAGTACTATGCGCTGGATCATATCCCTACTAATATTTTACTGGACCCGTCGGGCAAGATACTTGGCAACGAACTGTCCATGGAAGAGATCCAAAAACTATTGCCTCGGGCTGATGGAAATGCGGGCGTGTCCCGGTGATTTCGATACGACGGCTGTATCATTCAGGGAGCCGACTCCGGCAGCTCAGGGTCATTTATTTTATATGTTCCTTTATCAGGCTATTCTTTATTTCAAGCAGCTCTTCGGGGGTGCACTTCGAAAGCTGGCCTGCGTGAGGGTATTGCTTTTTGTCGACGGGGGGTATGTTTGAGGCTCCACGAGCCTATTTCCTTCATGATGGGCAGCAGGTCGATGCCTTTCAAGGTGAGGTTGTAAACAAATTTCTGTTTGTGTGCCTGGTCGGGGCTTTTGGTAAGGATGCCTTCTCTTTCATTTATCGCCAAAAACTTCTACGGCCAGGTTCACGGGGCAATGAGATCTGTGATCTGCCATTTGCAACTGGTTGTTTTTTGCAACCAAAAAAGATATAAATAAAACCAAGAGTTATGAATACAGTAGTCCGTTACAAAGTTTGGCCAGAGCGGGTGGCCGAGAACGAAGAGCTGGTAAGGGCGGTGTACCGTCAGCTGCATGCGCTAAGACCGGCAGGGGCTAAAGACCGTTGTGAAGAGGCGCCGCAGGCTATCGAGGCGTCTGTTGTAGGAAACTTTGGATTTTTGTAGGTTTGGAAGAAACAAGTCTCCCATGCCGACCGTCCACTTACTGATCAAAGGAAAAGTGCAGGGCGTATTTTATCGCGCCAGTGCTAAGGCGGCAGCAGAAAGATTACATATTACGGGGTGGATAAAAAATACGCCGGAAGGCTATGTGGAAGCTTTGGCATGTGGTGAGGAAGGGGATCTGCGGCAATTCGTGGAATGGTGTAGAAAAGGACCTGAGCAGGCGGCCGTCTCGGATGTGATCGAGCTGGAAAAGCAGTTGGAGGGGCGGTCCAATTTTAATGGGTTTGCTATTGTCCGATAATCATGATAGTTTCATGCCTCCAAAAACGCATTCGTGGCATTATCACTATCGAAAAAAGTTCATCGTTCATCTGGATATGTATCCTTCTCTGTCTGCTGCCATTTGTTATTCTCACTTGTTTCAATGTCATAACCTATGACGACTATGCTGCCGTAGGCGCTTTTGGCAAATTTGGATTTTTAAAAACGCAGCAATTGATCTACGCCCGCTGGGAAGGCAGGTTCACGGCCACCTTTATTTGCGGAGTATGCGTGAAAATGGGCATCCTTACCAAGCATTATTACCTCGTCTTCTTGCTATGGGGCATCTTTAGCTGGGCGGCTATTTTCTTTCTTTTAGATTCGATCAATACGTGTTTTTTAAGCAGGACCTTTTCAAGGTCGGGTATTGCGCAGGCAAGCCTGATCTTATTTATCCTGGACATATATGTTATGGTTGAAATGTCTTCGGGTATATATTGGTTCAGCCCGACGGCCGTATATCAGACTGCCTTTATACTCTTTCTGACGCTGCTGGGGTGTCTGGTGCGCAGACTGACGGCGGGAAGAAAGCGGGCTGTGGTTGTGGATGCGGCGATCTTCCTTCTCTGCGTCCTTATTGTAGGCAGCAACGAGATGACGGCCATCTCCCTGGCCTGTTTCTTTCTCTTTCTGATAGGAGCATATCATTATTATGGCGTCCCTATTCCAAGACCACAGTTCCTGTATCTGGGAGTGGTGCTGCTGATGGGGGTGATCGTCATGCTGACTTCCGGTACTTTGTCTTACCGGCAGCAGGTAATGCATGGTAAAACGGGATACGGAGGCGCCTTATCTATCCTGCTGTTCCGGGTGCTGTCCATCTTTTATTATGTTCGGCAATCCTTCTTTGGCGGGGGTCATACTACCGGTAAAACATCTTTCGACCCTGATCATCGTTGTAATAGCCTGTGGGCTGCTGGCCAGCTATAACTACAAGGAGGCCTGGAAAAATGTTTTTTCGGGATATTTCTATCATTCCATTCAAACGGACAGGCAGCAGATATTTGAGGCTGCCCACCAGCGCCATGAACATGTTGCCACCATCACGTCTTATGAAGCGGCATTGGATGAGAAGGTCCGGCGGCTATTCCCTCAGGGAGCGCCGGTGACCCTGCAGCACTGGCTGGAACAGCGCCCTACCCTACTGTATTTCGACAACGAGGCGGAAGATCATACGGGAAAATACTTGCTCCAATACTATGGTCTGGACAGCATTTTGGTGCGGCCCCGGCAATAAGGGCAAGGTTGCCCGGCCCTGGAACGATGAACTTCCAGCTCGTTTTTAACAAGGGGTAAGCTAAAAAGTAATATCTTGCGGTCCATTCAAAATGAGCCGGAAGCCCAGTGTTTCTTTAACCTTTTATTAACCCCAAGGAGAATACATTTGTGCACCGGACCCTGGGTCCATTTTTGTCAACTAATCGGGACGGGCGGGGCCCTTAGCCGAACAGGAGGCGCCGGTGGCGGCTCGTCCGAAGGACAATTATTAGCGGATTGCGGGAATGGGCTATTTTTCGCGCGAGCCCAATTCCCGCACATTAATATACAAGTAAGAATTATGATGAAGCATTTTGTTACTGCAATAGCTTTACTGGCCACTACTGCTGCTTTCGCTCAAAAAAAAGATTCCGTAACTACTACTATTGTCAAGCCGGCGACTCCCGCGGCTACGAACCCTGCCAAAAAGGATTGGAGTAAGGTGACCTTGGGCAGGCGTGCCAACGACCACTTCATGTTCCAGCTGGGATATGACAATTGGGCCCAGACGCCGGATAGTATCCATATTCAGGGGTTCAACCGGAGCGCCAACTTTTATTTTATGTTTGATTTCCCTTTCAAGACGGACCCTCGTTTCAGTGTTGGCGCTGGTCTTGGTATAGGTACAAGCAATATCTTCTTTCACCAGCAGCGGGTACAAATAGCTGCCAATAACCCATCTCTGGCCTTCACCGACGAGAGCCAGACGGACCATTTCAAGAAGTTCAAGCTGGTGACGGCTTACCTGGAGGCGCCTATCGAGCTGCGGTTTGCCCTGGACCCGGAGAATACCAATTCCTCCTGGAAATTCGCTGCGGGCGCCAAGATCGGCCTCATGCTGAGCGCCCATACAAAGGGCAAGACCCGTCAGAACAGCTTTGGTCAAACGATTGGTAACTATACGGAGAAAGAGAGCTCCAAACAATATTTCAATACCAGCAAGCTGGCGCTTACGGCTCGTATCAGCAAGGGGCCAGTCGGCGTTTTTGGTCAATACCAGGTTAACACCCTGATAAAGACTAACTATGGTCCGGCGGTATTCCCCTACTCTTTTGGTATCATGCTGAGCGGGCTATAGCAGGAACCGCTGGAAGCGGTTCGTCCAGGACCGGAGGTCCCGACCGAGGAGGACCGTGTCGAAGCAGGTCCGACGAAGGCCTACAGACATTAGCGATATGCGGGAATTGGGCTATTTTTATCGCGAGCCCAATTCCCGCACTTTTAATTAGCACCCTATATCTTAAAAAAACGCCCCTTTCGGGGCGTTTTTGTTGTGTACCTTTGCCGTCCAAATTATCCATTTTGATAGATAAAAAGAATAGCATTCAAAAGGCGGAACGGGCTGTGCTGGTAGGTTTGATCCATAAAACACAAACGGAAGAGCAATCTAAAGAATACCTGGACGAGCTGGCCTTTCTGGCGGAGACGGCGGGGGCTGTGGCGTTGAAGCGATTTTCCCAAAAACTGGAACACCCTGATAGCAAGACCTTCGTAGGAAAAGGCAAGCTGGAAGAGATAAAGACCTATATCCAGCTGAAAGATATACAGGTGGTCATCTTTGACGACGAGCTGTCGGGGTCGCAGATCTCCAACATCGAAAAAATACTGGATACAAAAACCATCGACCGTAGTGACCTAATCCTGGATATTTTTGCCAGCCGTGCGAAGACGGCCCAGGCCAAGCTGCAGGTGGAACTGGCTCAATATCAATATCTTTTACCACGACTGCGGGGTATGTGGAAACACCTGGAACGGCTTGGTGGCGGTATCGGCACGAGGGGTCCCGGTGAAACGGAGATCGAGACGGACCGTCGTATCGTAAAGGACAAGATATCACTGCTCCGCAAGCGTCTGAAAGAAATTGATAAACAGGCCTTTACACAAAGGAAGGATCGGGGTGAGTTCATTCGGGTGGCCCTGGTGGGATATACCAACGTGGGTAAATCCACCCTGATGAATGTATTGAGTAAGAGCGATGTTTTTGCGGAGAACAAGCTTTTTGCTACGCTGGACACTACTACCCGGAAGGTGGTTTTTGAGGCTACCCCGTTTTTATTGAGCGATACGGTCGGATTCATCCGGAAACTGCCGCATCATCTGGTGGAAAGCTTTAAAAGTACGCTGGATGAGGTCCGGGAGGCGGATATATTGTTGCATGTGGTTGACGTATCCCATCCTGGCTATGAAGAGCAGTATGGCGTAGTGAATAAGACCCTGCAGGAGCTGAGCGCCTTTGAAAAGCCCATACTGGTGATCTTTAATAAGATCGACCAGTATGAGAAAAATGTCTTTGATCCCTGGCTGGAGGAAGGGGTGAAGCAGGAGATCATGTCGGAGCTGCGTGAGCGGTGGGAAAGGGAGACCAATGGCAATGCGGTACTTATCTCGGCTACGGAAAAGAGAAATATCGATACATTACGGCAAACGATCCTGGAAAAGGTACGGGAAATGTACCGGGCGCGTTATCCTTACAAAACTGAATATAATTACTGATGGGCTCTAAAAAATATGCGTGGCATAAGGTGGCGGTGGGCGCCGCGGAATTACAATGGACGCCGGGTGAGATTGCCGAGGTAGAGGTGGATGGGAAAAAGATCTGTGTTGCCCGATGGCAGGACCAGTGGTTCGGGTTTGCACATAGCTGTCCGCATGCAGGGGCGCCGATGACGGATGCGTATGTGTCGGGCGGGTGTCAGGTGGTATGTCCGGTGCATCACCTGAAATTCAACCTGAAAAATGGGGGGAGGGATGTAAATGGGGAGGGGTATACACTCAGGACATACCCCGTGGAGGTAAGGGAGGATGGGATCTATGTGGGGATGGAAGAGGCCGGGAAGGGGTTTTTTAGCAAGTGGTTCTAGGTCATTCGATAGTCCGCCACCACGTCGGTTGGGAGCCTGCCGTCCGATCCAAAAAATGCTGTAAATTTTTCTATCCCAAGGTTTTTTGGAAGGGTAAATTCCCGTATTTTTGCAACCCCTTTTGGGGACTTTCCTCCTTAGCTCAGTTGGTTAGAGCATCTGACTGTTAATCAGAGGGTCGCTGGTTCAAGTCCAGCAGGGGGAGCTGAAGTTCAAACACTTACAAAGGTCGCTAACGGCGGCCTTTTGTTTTTTGCAAACAATTTGCAAACGGTGTCTATGGGAAGATTTAAAAGAACTTATTTGAATCAATTCTAAAGCACTTTGAAGATGACTTTTCCGATCCAATAGATTAAAGCTTTCCCAGATTGGTCATCCTATAATACATTGCTGTCGTACTTACGTCAAATCTTTTGGCCAATTCCTTTATTGATTCCTCACTACCCAAATCAAATTCCATATTTTCAATTTCGGCATTTACTAAATCATCCGGCATCAATAATGAAGCAGCAAAGGCATTGGCTTCTCTTTCAAGCCTTAAATTCGAGCTTTCTATTGAAGGTGCTGTACTTCTAAACATTACCTTGAAAGTCTTATCGACAAATAGCTGAGATTGGTCACGGTGAAGCTCGAAATGCCCCAATTCATGAGCAATTGTGAAACGACGCCTCACTCTGGATTCATGTTGGTTATAGCCTATGGTCCCTAACTGACCCTCAATTACCAGAATACCGGACACCTCGTTTTCTAACGGATAGGGTAAGACTTTAAGGCCTCTCATTTTGGCAATTTCCTCTACTTTTATCGGAAGTAAAAAGTCATTAAATGTTGACAAAATCGCTTTTGCTTTCGCATTTATGGCTTTGAAGGTCATAAACTATTTTTTCAAATGAAAAACGAATTGCTTTACTGCATCTTTTGTTTGCAAGTCCACAGTAAAGTCGTCTGAAATTATATTGTCAAAATCAGTTGGTAATTCGCTTGGCGGAACCTCGTTTTGAACTAAAGAGGGGGTGGCAGTACTAGGAATCAGATTTGTCAGATTTACCTTTACAGCTTCAGCTATTTGTATAAGCGTATGAATCATGGGTCTCTGACGTCCTTTTTCAATATTTACTATTGATGCTCTTGTGAGACCTAAGTGCTGAGCGAGCACATCTTGGCTTATTTCAGCCTTTAATCTAGCCTCCCTAATGAGGGAGCCCATATTTTCATAAAATTCCTTATGTTCTATTTGGGACATTTTGTTAGTATTCTAACGCCAGTAATGCAAAGGTAATACCCCCTTACGGTAAAATCAAGAATTGTTTGTAATATTTTACATAAAAAATGTTTTATTAAATTTGGAAATGTCAATTATCTGCCTTACCTTTGTTTTAGATTCGAGAGGTGGGTAATGTGCATAAAAAAACCAAGAAGGATAATCCATCTTGGCTTATAATTTTAAACAAAAGTGATGCAGATTTGCCTATCTGTCTCAACCTATGTTTGACGTCGTAAATCAAATTTAGGTACTTTTTTTGAAATTACCAAGCCGACTTACCTGGATTCTCTTCCTGGGCGACATTTCACAGTTTTAAACTTTTGACAGGGCTCAAATTCTCCATTTATTTATCGTCCTGCATTCAATTGAATTGAGTGCCTAATGCTAACAATAAGTTGGCATCCTAAAGTTTTATTTTCTAAAAGTTTTAATTTATTTGAAATGACTATCCCATTACAAGGAGAGAGTATGCTACACGATTACAAGGCTATCATAGACGATATTGAATATCAATTTGAGAAGCCTGAAGTGACTGGTAAAGATTTGCTCACGAAGGCAGGTAAGGTTCCCATCGAATGTCATTCGATTTATCAAAAATTACACGGCTGTGATTTTGAATTGATTCCTATGAATGAGGTCGTGGACCTCAGGAACTCTGGTATTGACCGTTTTCAGGTGAAGGAGCCTGTTGTATTTCACTATCTTATTAATAAAGATCCAGAAACAACTGAATCAAAGCACTTGACAGCTACTGAGATTTTGCAATTAGCGGGCATTGATCCAAATGAGTATTATCTGGTTCAGTTACAGAGCTCTGGATCGAAAATCGTCTATGCCTTCGATCCACATAAGTCCATTCAAATGGTTTGCACAGGTTTGCATTTTATCTCGGAACCATGGGTTGAGCTGGTAGATATCGAAGAATATGGCAAGACATGTAAAGAAGTGCCGCCAGCAAAACGGTATCGGATTAAAGTTGACAAGAACTACCACATTGTTAACTCTCCTTACATAACTGGCAAGCAGTTGATTGAGTTGGAACACAAACAACCTATCGAAAACTGGGATGCGTACAAATTTTATAGCAACCAACCTAAGCCGAAAAAGGTTGGTCACGATGAAATTGTGGATTTAACTGAAAAGTGTCTTGTTCGTTTTGTACTTCAACCGAAAGAGCAAAAGGACGGCAGAGTAAGTCGCATGGACTTTACCTTGCCTGAAGAGGACATCGAATTTCTTAACAACCTGGGCCTCCGTTGGGAGGCCCTTTCCAATGCGGGGTTGTGGCTTTTAATTTATGACTATCCGATACCGGAGGGGTATAATACATCCACAGTTCAAATAGCATTAATGATTTCCCCCAATTATCCCGCTGCGGAAATCGATATGGCCTATTTTTTCCCTGCCCTGCAAAAAAAAAATGGCAGAACCATTAGTGCCCTTTCATACCAAATAATAGATGGACGAAGCTTTCAGCGCTGGTCTCGACATAGAGAACCTGGTGAGTGGCGTCCAGGAGTTGATAATGTACAGACGCATTTAACCCTTGTAGATAATTGGGTTTTAAACGATTTAAAGCGATAAACCATGAACAAATTAAGAATCTCAGGAATACACTACCAGGAATTAATTCAACATTTATTTCCTGGAGACTATAAAGAAGCCGTCGCCCTTGCCTTATGCGGCAGAAGTGGCAATAACCAAGATCATATTTTAACAGTCCATGAGGTAATAACAGTTCCTTACGAGATGTGTTATGAAAGGAAAGAAGACCTTGTACGCTGGCCCACAGAAATTATCAACCCTCTTTTACAAAAAGCCACAAAATATGGCTATGCAATTTTGAAAATACATTGTCATCCAGGTGGTGGAGAATTTTTTTCAGAATATGATAATGAATCTGACATTAACTTGTTTACAAGTGTCCAATCCTGGCTGGATGATAATTTGCCGCATGCTAGTTGCATTATGCTTCCGGATAAAAGAATATTTGGCCGCATCTTCGACCAAAATATTCAGCCAGAAGTCATTCATCAAATATCTATTGCAGGTAGCAACATCACAAACTGGTATTATGATAAAGCAAAAACTTTCGAAGAAACCTTGCAAGTTCGAAACCTACAAGCGTTTGGGAGACAAACAGTTGCTATCCTAAATAGGCTTAGAATCGGAGTTGTAGGATGCTCCGGAACCGGGAGTCCCACAATCGAACAATTGAAACGCTTAGGTGTAGGTGAACTAATACTTGTTGATCCTGATCATATCGATGTGGTAAACCTGAACAGGATTATTGGCTCATCTCTGGAGGACGCTCGTCAAGGTCTATCTAAAGTATCTGTTATGGCAAGGGAGGTTCAAAAGGTCGGATTTGGGACAAGTACTAAAATATTTAATTCACATATATCCGAATATGCAGTAGTAAAAGAATTATCTACCTGCGATATTCTTTTTAGTTGCGTTGACGGTGCCGAAGGCCGGCATATACTTAATTTGATATCCTCCTATTATATAATTCCTCTTATCGATATGGGGGTTAAGCTCGACGCCGACGGCAAAGGTGGTATAAATGGGATCTATGGCACGGTTCACTTTATACAACCAGGTGGTTCTAGTTTATTAAATCGGGGGCAATATAGTTTGGAGAAATTACGTGCCGAAGGGATCAAGAGAACCAATAAAGAGGAATTTGAAAGGAACCAGTATTTAGCAAATGTTAATGAATCCAGTCCGGCGGTAATAAGTGTGAATATGCAGATAGCGGCAACGGCGGTTAACGAGTTTCTGGCAAGAATTCATCCATATAGGACCATAGATAACACAGAAATTGACGCAGTCAAAATCATGTATGGAGAATGTATCTCTTATTCGGAGTCTTTCCCTAACCCTTGTCCGTTCTTTTCCAAATTTATGGGAAGAGGTGATATCAATCCTTTGCTCAACAACCCTGAATTAAGTGCTCTATGAAAAAACGACTTAACCGAATAAGAAAATGGCTTGACTCGAAAAAAAGGTATAGGTACAATATTGTCTCAGAACTCCCACACAAATTAAATCCTCGCGTTATTTACGTTGAAGAAAACCTGGGATATCCTTGGCAAATTGTAATGATATGCCCATGTGGATGCGGGAATAAACTGCATATGAATTTGATCAATGAATATGATCCATTTTGGAGATATGATATTGATAAAAAGAACAGGATTTCGCTTTATCCTTCAGTTCACCGGTTTATTGGATGCCAAAGCCATTTCTTTATTAAAAAAGGGATTATCACCTGGTGCAGATAAATAACATTCATTTATTCACTTTCAATAATCACTTTATGTCAAAAAAATCTCAACATGTTGTTCCCAGAGGCGAAAACTGGGCTGTTGTGGGTTCTGGCAATTCTAGAGCTACTGTTATTGTGGACACTCAACGCGAAGCAATTGACCGAGCGCGGGAAATTGCCATTAACCAAGGGACGGAAGTAGTGATACACCGTCCAGACGGTCGAATAAGGGATTCTAATAGTTACGGCAACGACCCATTTCCTCCACAAGGTTGAGTAATTTGTGGCTCCTTTAAAAAGGAGCCTTTATTTTCTATTATTATTCTCTTTCCACAAATCATTAAGGATAATTAGATCTTTGTCTGCCGTAATAGCTGAGGGTTCAGGTCTAACATGGCACACATATTTTCTCGCGGAGTAAAAATATGGCACATCTGTAGCTAAGCGATATACAAGCCCTTGAATAATTCTAGCGCCAACCGTCAAATTGATTGGGTTGTTATTATTATTAGTCAACTCAAGGCTTAAACATCCGCAATATCCGGGTTGAGCAATTGTCGAAATAGTAATACCTAAACGTGAATACGAACTACGCATATAAAGCTTCATAAAACAATTATCTGGCAATCTCACGTACTCAAGGCTTACCGCCAGGACGGTTTGGTGCGGATGCAAAATAAATGTTTCACCTATTTGCCTTCTCGTCGTTTGAAAAAATTGATTAATATTTCGCTGCGTACCTCCGTCTATCCAATCATTTTTTGATGCATTTATGAAGGCTTCCCGCCCCTGTATCGAGACTAAAAAATCATAGCCTAATCTCAAATCAATACCAATTTCTCCTATTTGAGCCTCATCCAATAGCGGACGTAGATATAGCTTTTTGCTTTCAATTAGAGATTTTATCTCTGTTTTTAAAAGACAACTGGTACCATAAGATGGGTCTACGGTTTTACCTTGTTCCATTTGTTTAAAGTGATAAAGTTTCCAATGGACTTTTCTAACAAATTGTTAACTACTGAATATAAACGTAATGGGTTATCAAATTGATCATTCAAACTTTTGGATAGTTGCTCTTGCTGATGAAGCCAGACTCTCCAACCCGTATTGAGTATACCATGTAATTGGCCGACATTTTCAATGATGGTAGGTACGAGATTAAAAAAATCATCTGACTTAACTGCCTCATTCCTTATTTCCAAATTTTCCTTCTTAATCTTGTAAATAGCGGTGTTGATAATTTTGACAACTATATTATCACTTTTACTTAGAAAATCGGTTACCGTCTGGACTCTGTTGACGGTAGAAGGATGGGATGTTGAAAAGAAATTTGCATTTTCAGTTATGTATTGCAGATAGTAATTTGAAGAATCAGCAATGTACTGACTGGCAAAAAGATCACAAAAATATTCGGCCAAATGAGAATTGGTTACAATAAAAAGCTGGCTTTGGGTAGGTATAGTTTTTTTTGAGCCAACATGACTATTCAAATAGGGAAAATATATTAATAAATTAGCTAAGTCCTTACCTGCAATTCTTCCTTCAGTGACATTATTTAAAATGTCACGCGTAAGGCTTTCAGTAAATTTAAATTTCATGTCCACGAAATGGCCTAATTCATGATACAATACTACTGACGCCAAATAGTCTCTTGCCAAAGCTCTTGGTAAGTTTATCTGGACTAACCTTTGAGGAAATTCGATCCCATACTTTGCTTTGATTTCATCATATAAAGCATCA
Source organism: Sphingobacteriales bacterium 50-39 (assembly GCA_001898505.1). Classification (GTDB taxonomy): domain Bacteria; phylum Bacteroidota; class Bacteroidia; order Chitinophagales; family Chitinophagaceae; genus Puia. The sequence continues at coordinate 369,965 of MKTZ01000011.1, read as the reverse complement.
CTGTAGGCCAATGAGGGATCAAAACTAAATCCGCCTACATCATTAATTAAGCTAGTAACTATTATATAATCACCTCTACTTCCTAGCCAGTCATTCATTGCGTAATTGAGACATTCTATAATTTCATATGGTATTTGATTGAGGGTACTGCTATCCAAAAATTCTAGGCTTTTGAAAATAAAATCTATGTGCCTTTTGTATAATGCATATATATCAGCCTCTGTTAATGAAGTCTTTTTGTTAACTTCCTGATATACCGCAGTATATAGATCGGTTAGTTTATTTTGATATTCTTCTTTACGTCTATCGGAGTAAGCATTGTTACGTGCTTTATCCAAGGCCAATTCAGCCTGGGCTAAATGCAATCGTAGAAGATTATAGGAAGGCGTGCTCATTAAGCGAGAAAGGCTTCTCTTTGTGTATTGGCGTATTGCAAAATTTGTGAGTAATCTGCAGTCGTGAGATGATTTGTATTCAATTGCCTGAAATAGGGAGTATCTGCTTCTACTAAGAAGGTGATCACAGAGTAACTGTCTCTATTTATAGTAAAATAATCCTTTTCACCTGTCGCCAACAGATGAGCATCGGTAATAACAGGAAGTACAAGCTGTTGATAAGTTACATCCCCCTTGATTGCATTCTTTAGGAAGGTGACGAAAAAATCGAAAGCTTCATCTTGGTATGAGTGAGAATGGTACATATGCTATCTATCAATTTATAAAAATAAGTGGGCAAAGGTAGCATATGCACATATTATACCATACAATTACTTGTACAATAGCCACCCGCTAGCTTACTGTACTACTAACCCAAGAACAATATAATGCAATTTAATGAAAAAATTGTTTTAAGAATTCGGATTAACATTGAAATAAGTAAATATATGTATTTATTTATTAATATAAAAGCCTTATTTGTTAAAGTATGCAATAAGAAATTGAGAAGACTCAGTCGATTATTTTCTTGTCAACGTACATTCAATAAGATCACGAATATCGATTTTGAATATTAAGGGACGTCTTTCCTGTTTAAATTGAATCCGATTGTGGGCCGCCGCGCGAATTTCGTTCCGCGTTATCCCGGTCATTTGCGGCGATATCACTAGCTGTTGCGGGTTCCTTAATTTTTAATTTACCTGGCGGATGCTTCGCATAATGTAAAGCCCGCTGATAGTTGTTCTGCCAGAAATACATTCCATCCCCCAACCAATCCCATGGATTGTTGCTGACCTTCATTCGCTTTTTGCCGCAAATGATTGCATCACATACGGCTTTCTCGCAACCGTGAAATCCTATTATTAGACCTGGTTCGGCCGAATAAATTACATTTGGCATCGATCACTGAAATTTAGGACTTAAATGAACAGGTTAGATAGCAAGTAAACTCAGGCAGCTTTTTTGACGGCCTTTTTTGTAGCAGTAGTGCTTTTGCGCCCTGTAGGAGTGGCAGGTGCTTTTTCAAGCACATCCCACAAACCACTTTCTACCAAAAACCTTTTGGCAGCAGCTGGAGACGCTGTTACTTTCGCTCGCTTTTCGAGCAGCGCTTTTTTGACGATATGATACGCCGTGGTGGTCATGATTACAAATTTAAAAATTTATTTCAATAGTTAGGTTTAAAATTACGGTTAGGCAATGCGTTGATAACCACCTTATGAAAGCAAAATCACCCTGCCAAGTCTCTGCAAACCAGATGCTTAAGAAGATAATTACCATAGTTTTTCCTCTTCGAACCATGAAAATCAAAAAACATCTCCAAGCATATTCTTATTGGATAGCAGATTAGAGATCATCGCCGCAAAAAAAAGGGCAATTCTTCCCAAAGCTTCTGTCTATAATAGGTCATTCGAAGATTGATATCAGCGATTCTCTTATATGCGATATGAGCCCTTTCCAAATCGTTTGGAGCAGGCGTAGTGAAAGTCCTTACCGCCTTCAATTTCCATTTCAAAAGATAACCCCAACCCAAATCACTAATCTCTTGGCTAGGATCAGACAATGAATAAATAAGGTCGGCCACCACTTTCCAACCACCGATCATGTTAAACAGCCCCAAAATCGTTTTCCTTTGGTCGGAACTCCCTGACTCATATACCGACCTAACCTGGTCCAATACTTCATCATCATAGGCTTTTGACAATATCTCACAACATCTCGTTCGGACTTTTTTCGAACCATCGGTCAGCAAGGACAGGCCGTATTTTTGGCCTAGTGAACTATCCAATCGATTCAAAGCCGTCAAACAGGCAAGTTTTACCTTGCTGGATGTGCTTGAAATATTCATCTCGAAGAGAGGAATATCAGTTTTAGAACCCAGCTCCGAAAGTCCCATTAAGCTGCCAAGTATTTCAAGGCCATTTTGCATATTGTCGCGATAAATCGCGGCGAAATCAGTGGTCTCCCCTTTTAATAAGCTCCTTGACAATTCCCTTATTGCAGATGACTCATCCGATAATAGGGCGAAGACCCTGGCTCTAAAATGTATCAGCTTTGGTTTAATGGCGTACAATGCCATTAATTTGATCCTACCGGATCGATCATTCAACAGTTGGGAAAGCAATTTTTCTTGTTCCTCGCTTGGCAATTGTGGAATGTACTTAAACAGAAGACTCCTTATTAAGAAATTCCTATTGTTCCTTATGAGTTTCAATAAATCGGCCGTTAACCCTACCCTTTCAAGCAGATGGGAATACAGTAACAGCCTAGACTTATCCGAAATGACGAGGGCCTTTATACCACTAGCAGAAAGCGATTGGCTCGTAACAAAGTCGATAATTTGAGCGTACAAATCCGACAAGTCCGCCCGTCTTATTTGCAGCAGCCATTCAACAACCGGCAATTGCTGAATGAAAACCTCGTGATATGCAGGTTGAAGATAACCTTGGACAGCTCTTATGGCAGCTTCCCTCACTTCGCTTACCCAGTCTGCGGTTCTCAAAAGCAAATACCTTATTGCTTTGCTATTGTTTGTCTTCGATAACAACGCGACAGCCTCCTCGCGTATATAGCCATTACCATTAAAGCTCGCAATCGCCAAGAGTTCAAAGTATGTGTCCTCCGGAAACGCTTTTGCAAATATTCCCAAATCATTTATCGTGATTCTCATGGCCCTTAATCCTTCTGATAATTCTTCTTGTGATTTGAGCATTAAAAAAAGGTGGATAATGGTTTCCGCGGCTTTTTGTCGCACGAGCGAATTCGAATTATTGAGAAATTCCGAAAATATCCACATGTCACTTGGACGCGCATTTGCCTTGAAAAATTCAAAGCATCTCATTTTTTCCTCGATATTGTCCTTCCCTAATAAACCGCCTGGCTTGGCTCTCAGTATCTCAAGACACCTTTTATACTCTTCGTAATTTATCACTGGCATGGTCATAATCTTTGAAATTTACGCAAAATGAGGAAAATTTATAATGCCTGCTTGGATTCTTCTGAATCGGCCTGTGTTTTAAATGCCGTCAGGCGCCTCACCAATTCCTTTTTTACTTCACGTTCGAAGCTGTCCAGGTATTTTTCAGTGGTACGAATGTTGGTGTGCCCAAGCGACTCCTGGATAAATTCGATGCTGACGCCGGAACGCTTTAGGACTGTGGAAAAGGTATGACGGGCACCAGTCATTGATCGATTGGATGAATAGCTCGATAAGCTCGTATTGCCTTAAGGCATTGATGTCATGCTCTAACACAGGGAATACGTAATTGTTTGGGCTTTTATCCTTATTTCCCCACCGGTACAAAATCGCCCGCATGTCCTCTGTAATAAAACGGTTATCGGCTTTGGATCGCTTCGGGTGGCCTTTTCTGTTTTCGCCCTTTCAAAAATGAAATAATCCCCTTCGACGTTCTTATACTTTCGGCAGGCAATGTCCTTTGGATTCATACTATTGCCCAGGTAAGAAAAAAACCAGAAATCCTTGGCCCATTGCTCTTCCTTGCAAGTTGGTTGGAAGTAGTAGATCTTCGAAACGTCCTCTATCGTAAGTGCCTTCTTGATGTTTCGGGAGGTTGGGGGTTGATACCGCCGACGGCCAAATGGGTATCTATCGCGCTTGATGATCCCATCTTCAATGGCCTCGTTGAAGATGCATCGAAGACTCCGGACATAGATGCCGATGGTGGTTTTGGAATAGTTCTTCCGAAGCATCCACTTTTCGAATTCATTAAGGTAATCGACGGTGACCTCTGAAAAGAGGACATTACCGCGGAATTTCTCCAAGGCATAATAGCTAGTCTGATAACATACCGCCGTGCCAATCCGATCACTCCTGAGCAGCTTATCAATATATGAGCGGAAGGTAACTATAAGGGTCCCCGCCGGCATGTCTACCTCTTTGAAGATCGGAAACCGATGGAAATATTGGGCAACATCGTATTCATAGTTCCCCTGGACGGTGATATTCCGGCTAGCGCCCGGTTGATGGAAGAGAGGATTGTTGGCAATATATTCCTTTTGGAAATCGTCAAAATGAAAGGCCGTCATCGAACGGATGGCACTGTCCGCATCGCGTTCGATATCCTTTAATTTATTCCGAATCGTCTTTAACCCGGCCCCGAGATTCGGGGCGTTCAACTTGCCATACTCCTCTACTGACAGGTCGTAGATCGTGCAATAGAGTTTGGTTTTCCGTTGATGGATTACCCTAAGTTTTACGGGGTATTTCTTGATTTTTAACTTCATCCTACGTTTGTCCAGGATGATCGACACGCTAACTGACATAACTGATGATTTTTGCTTGTTTGCAAATCCCCGTTTTTGCTGAAAATTTGCTTGCAAATAGCAGGTCAAACGACCTTTTGAGGGGTCGAAACGAACTTAGCGCAGAGATGTAAGTGTTTGAAATTTAAATAGTTAAATTAAATCAGCTCCAGCCTGCTACCCTTTGATTAAGGATCAGAGCGCCTGTTAATCAGAGGGTCGCTGGTTTAAGTCCAGCAAGGGGAGCTAAGATTAATCATTCATTCGGAAAGGTCGCTTCGGCGGCTTTTTTGCATTTTTAGCAGTACTTTTCAGTAAGCTTTTTGGCGGCGAAGCAAAGAGCCGACAACAGACAAAGTTTACGTGCCAGCAACTATATAAAATGAAAAAAACATCTCTTCTTTCCGCATTATTATGTTTACAATCTTTTTTGTTTGCCCAAAAGATTGAAAGGATAGAACCACAAAATTGGTGGGCCGGAATGAAATACAATACTATCACCTTATTGATTTACGGAAATGACATTTCGGATCTACAACCAACAATTGCTTATCCAAATGTTCAGATAATAAAAAAAGATACTGTTGAAAACAAAAATTATCTTTTTGTAACGTTCAAAATAAATCCTGCCGCAAAACCTGGCGACATCAAAGTAAATTTCAGCAAAAAGGGTAAAATTGTTTTAACAAGAAATTTTCCACTTCTACAACGCGAGAAAAACAGCGCTCAAAGAGCAAGCTATACTCAAAAAGACGCCATCTACCTTATTGTCCCGGACAGATTCTCCAATGGAGATAAGACAAATGATATAGTTCCACCATTGTTGCAAACAGATATTGACAGGAACAATGAAAATAAAAGGCATGGCGGCGATCTTCAGGGAATCATTAATCACCTGGATTATATTCAATCGCTGGGTTTTACCCAAATATGGTGTACGCCTTTGGTTGAAAATAATGAGCCTGAGTATTCGTATCATGGATATGCTGCTACGGATTTCTATAAAATCGACCCGAGGTTTGGGACCAACGAACAACTTAAACAGTTTGTGCAGGAAGCGAAAAAAAGAAATATGGGTGTGATATGGGATGTTGTGTTGAACCATTGCGGAACGGAATATTATTTCATCAAAGATCTGCCTTCAAAAGACTGGGTTAACTTTTCCGATACACATACGCGCTGCAATTTTTTAAAAACCACTTTGACTGACAGGTATGCTACAGAAATCGATAAAAAGGAATATACTGACGGCTGGTTCGACAGTCAGATGGCTGATTTAAACCAGCGTAATCCTTTAATGGCAAAATACTTGATCCAGAATACCATTTGGTGGATCGAGTACGCGGGGCTTTCAGGTTTAAGAGAAGACACCTATTCTTATGCAGACAAGGACTTTTTAGCGGGTTGGGCAAAGGCAATTCTCGATGAGTATCCTCATTTTAATATTGCGGGCGAGGAAATGTCCAGAATAATTGCTCAAACCTCGTATTGGCAAAAAGATAAAAGGAACTTTGATGGGTATAAATCCTGGCTGCCAACACTGATGGATTTTTCACTGAACGATAATATTGTTTCAAGTTTGACCACCACGAATTACTGGTTTTCAACATGGCGCGACACCTACCAAAGCGTTGCACAGGATTACCAGTTCCCTCATCCTGAAAATCAATTGATATTTCCCGACAATCATGACCTGGACAGGTTTTATTCCCGGCTCAACAAAAATTTTGACGACTGGAAACTGGGTATTGCAATGTATATGACAATGCGCGGTATACCTCAATTCCTTTATGGTACAGAAGTTTTAATGACAAATGAGAAAGCGGGAAGTGATGGACAAAGAAGGGGTGATTTCTACGGTGGTTGGGATAATGATCTCAAAAACGCAGCAACGGGACAAGGTCTGACTGATGTTGAAAGAGCCGGGAAATTATATTTCTCAAAACTGCTTCATTGGAGAAAAACAAATTCAACCATCGCTAACGGGAAATTCATTCACTATGCCCCTCAGAAAAATGATGTTTATGTTTATTTCCGGTATACCGACAAACAAAAGGTAATGGTGTTGTTAAATAAAAGCGGGGATAGTGTGACCCTTGACCTGAACAGATACTCCCAGATGATACCCAATAAATTCATAGCAACGGATATCATTTCAGACAGAGAGATAAAAGCGGATAATACCTTGACAATTCAAGCTAAAACAGCAATGATTCTGGAAATAGAAAAAGAGTGAAGCAAAAACTGGTCTCTTTGATTATCAATGGCTTGTGAGTTAAGTTTCCTCATTCAGTTGGAACGGTCGCTTCGGCGGCCTTTTTTGCACTTTTGCCAGTCGCATTTATCAAAATCTTATCTATTTTATCGCCGATAAAAATCTACCTTCACCAAAATTGTTACGTATGAATATTTATGTTTCTAACTTAAGTTTCAATGTTCAGGATGAAGATCTAAAGGGATTTTTTACGCCATACGGCGAAGTTACCTCTGCCAAGATCATCAATGACAAGGCAACGGGCCAGTCAAGGGGGTTCGGTTTTGTCGAAATGCCCGATAAAGCAGCAGCCATGAAGGCAATAACAGAGCTCAATGACGCCACCGTTGAAGGTCGTAACATTAAGGTAATGGAAGCCAGGCCCAAAGAGGAAAAATCGTCGTTCCGCGGCAACAGTGGCGGAGGCGGCGGATATAAAAAGAACCGGTGGTAAGGTTATTTCCCGTCGTTGCGAATTGGTTTTGACAAATAAGTAAAATATGGCGAAACACAAGGATTCATTTAATAAGAGGGAAAAGGAGAAACAGCGTCAAAAAGAAAAACAGGGGAAGCGAGAAAAGATGGAAGAGCGCAAAGCCAACCAGGTTAAAGGGAAGTCTTTGGATGAAATGATGGCTTATATCGATGAGGACGGGAATATCAGCTCCACTCCGCCGGACCCTGAAAAGAAGAAAGTTTTCAATGCGGAAGATATCGAGATAGGGGTGCCAAAATTGCAAGAGATCGACGAGCCGCTAAATGAAGGCAAAATTGAATATTTTAACGCCTCCAAGGGCTTTGGATTTATTATGCAAAATAATGGGGCCAAGATTTTTTTTCATATAAATCAGGCCACTTATCCTGTGCAGGAAGGAGACCTCGTGAACTTTACAGTCGAAAGGGGGCCGAGGGGGTTGAATGCAGTAGGTGTCGCAAAAAAAGTCGCTAATAGTTAAGAGTTGAATGTAGGTCAACGTCCTGCAAAAAGAGAGCCTGGCAGCTGGCTACCAGGCTCTCCCCTCCAAAATAAGACGACCTTAATAAGTTAGAACCAACCTCGGTCGCTTTGTCGTGTCTGACGCAACGCTGGAATAAAATACTCTTATATTATATAGCTGTTCCGTCTGCAGCTGGATCTTAAATCCATAGTTGCCATTGCTGATCATATTATTTACCATCTTCGTCACATCGACATCCGTCACATCAAGAAATCCCTGGTTAGTGGCGGGAATAAGCACCTGGCCCGAAGTGTCTATAGCGGGTTGATTTGGCCATAGCGCTGTGGCATGATCCCAGGAGTTGGCAATCCTACTGATATAGAAGGCGTTGGTAAGCCCTGCATTCGCATTTGTATGATCCCCGTTGATCGGACTATGATTAGAATAGAGCGAAAGCCTGGCAGATTTCACGGGTACGCCTGCAGGAAGACCGCCCATATTGAAAACAAATCCGGCACGTATGTAAAACAACTCACCATTTACTGTCCATGTCCCGGCGTCAAGCTCAAGGGCGGTGATATCACTCATATCATGCACCGAATTGCCCATCCAATGCGTTTCAAACCGGCCCCACTCGAAGAAGGTTGTCAATACCTGCATGGAAGTTCCCGGCTTGACGGTAATGGTCACTTGCCCGACCCCGGTGTCGCCGGCGGAGTCTACCGCCATAAGCTGAAAAACGTATACACCCACCGTCAGCCCGCTAATGGTGGTAGACGGAGAACCTTCCGTATGAATGACCGGAACATTGGGACCCGACACTTCACTCCATAACCAGGCAATGACCTTTCCGCCTGTATCGGTGGCGCTTCCATTAAGTCTTACGGAATCAACGGGTAGCGTAATCGTTCGGGAAGAGTCGGCATAAACTTTTGGAACATGGTCCGGAGTCGTTTGTGTTTTCTCACAACTGCTCATCATCGTTACAATGGGCAGGGCGATAGCCAGAGCACGGGAAAAGGGCTTGAAAGGCATAAAAGGATAGTTTTTATAAATTTTTTTAAAATACTAAATTTTGCCGGGAACGCATAGTATAACTTAATAACCGTGTTCATATTGCCTACAACCGTGTCAATTTGCCCATAAGCGTGCAAGGGTTGTCAGATCCCGCTACGGGGGATCACCTCCTAAGCTGTTGAATATCAGCTACATTAATCTGGGGCCTATTTATTGCCGACCTGCCGACGGCTCTTGTTGAAGATTGCTACTATGGCGATCAGTACCCATACTACGTTCACGGTCATTGACGGAATAGCCTGGTGATACAGTGTATTGATAATGAGCAGCGAGCTTCCTGCTATATTTAAGAAATAATATACTACACTGTCTGAATCCAATTTTTTGTAGATATTCAACGCATAAGCCAGGATTACCATCACGGACCCCAGCCAGCCGAGTATTTCAATCACCATAAGGCATAATTAAGTCTGGTTCTAAAAAGCCATGTCCTACCTTACATACACCCCCGCCAACCCACACGTCCCAAAAGCTGGTTTCCGTTGCTTTAATAGTTATGTAAAGTTCACTGGGTCTCCCGATGTTGGCGCCCTGGTTTAGCAGGAATCGTTCATTGACCTTTTTAAATCCATATTTTACCAGGAGAGCGCCGCAAGGACCAGCAAGGCTTCCTGTAGCAATATCCTCCACCTTGCCTGCATTATCCCATGTGCGTATGCCCAGCGTAGGAATTTCCAGGGTACCGGTAAATTTAGCTCCAAACTTTTCCAACGTAGAAGAGATATCTTCCACCTTTATTTTTGCCTTTATTCCATTGGCATGCAATGGAAGGATAAGATAAGGAAGGCCCGTTGAAACCACACAAGGCATCAATCCGGGATATAAATCTTCCATTTCCAGGTTCATCATTGGCAATAATCCAAGTGTCTCCTGCTCTGATAAAACATAACCGAATTCCGGCATACCCTGATCCATTACGGAAGTGTATTGGTCCTTCTCTTTTTTTGTGTGCACCCAAACCGCCTTTTTGTTCAACTGAAACTGCCATTCACAGATCTGCCGGTCGGCGAAATATATGTCATGCACCACACCTGCGGCGCCCAATATCGGGTGACCGGCAAAATCAAGCTCTTCTTCGCAAGTGAATACCCGAGCTTTAAATTCGAAATCACCCAGTCGTTGAAGAAAGATACTTTCAAACTGTCTCATCTCCTGCGTGATCCGTTGCATGAATCGATCTGTAAACCGCCTGGCTTCCGTGAATACCGTCAATCCATTTCCCGACAGGGGCTTGCCGGAAAAAACATCAACATGGTAGTATGGTATGCTCATATACAAAAATATCTCAAAAATAAATACCCCCGGCCTTTTGCCAGGGGCTTAGGAACCTGTTCGGGAGAAGGGGTATTCAGTTGCTGATGGTGATCTCTGTATTATTATCCGCCACCCCGGTATCTGTCCATAAGGTAGTAACGATGCCGGCCAGTTGTGGTGATATCCCCGCCAGCTGATTGATCAGCGTCTGCTGGTCCGCGGGCATATTTTCATCTCCGGCAAAATGAGCCATAATGCCATTCCTGAACAAAGGAGCAGCGAAGGTGGCGAGCGAGGGCGGCGCCCCATATAAGGTATTCAGATATGCATAGAAATATCCATCCAGGTGCTGTGACAGGAACTGGTTCGCATAATCGGCATAATTCTCGCCACCGGGAAAATTCGCGTCGATGGAGATAAGCCTGAGACCCGGCTGCAACTGTACTACATAGCTCAGGGAAGCTGTGTCCCTGGCGATGGCGGCCCGGTAGCCGAAATTGGCGTAAATGCTTTCAAATTCCGCCCGCGAGGTCATGGCCACGGGGTATTCATTGTTCCCTACATATCTTTTCGCCTTTGCGTTATTGATATCGTGATTCCCCGGCATGACATATACGGCAATGCCCTGGTCCCGTAACTTATCGAAAAAGCCGGCCATTACCTGGTGGTCGATCTTTTCACCATCCTTGGTGATGTCGCCGGGGACCAGCAGGATGTCGGGTTTTGCGACGGAGAGCTGGGCCATCACTTTTTTGAACACCAGGGCGCTGTACTGCAATAGTTTAGGGTCCTGGTTCAAATAATTCTGAAAGGCTGTTCCGGCAGCGGCATTGCTGTCCAATAAGGAAGGGTCCATATAATGGATGTCGGAAACGATGGCTACCGTCAAGGGATGACCGGGCGCCGAATGTGAGGGGTAGTTGGGTGTTGATTTTCATAAACAATGTTTTCAGCGAAACTATCCTGCCGGAGCGCGGTTTGCTAATTGATCCGGCAGGGGGAAATGCTCAGGGCTGTGATAATTTGCCAAAAAGGGTTGTGCGGGGATGTGGGGTGGGCAGGAATTGCTAAATCCCGTGGTGTGGATCCCCGGATTATGAAATCCTGAAAATAAAATCCGGCGGGTGAGGCGGAAAATGCAAAAGAAAGGTGGTCGATACGGACCGTGTGGAGGGTTAAAGGCTTTGTCACCTGAAAAATAAAACTGCAGAAAGTCGGTATACATCAACTCCATATCTTTCCCATGATCCCTCCTGTAGAATAAACGATTGCTCCCATGGGTGACCGTGTGGTAACCCGTACGTTTAGCAATCTATGCATACTTTAATTTGTATCTTGTCAGGGAAACCCCCGACCTATCATGAAAATCCATTTTAATGCCTTATTCTTCGGAACTCTTTTCTTACTCTCCTCCTGCCATTCACAGCATCAACCCGTTGCCTATAAAGGATATGTGATAGACCCGTCCATAAAAGCAGAAGTTGAAAAGGAGGTTCAAAAGCTTCCGACGGGTTTTGAAGGAAGCATGTATATCAAGATGTTTGAAAATGACAGCTTGTTACTCGACTCCTATAAAGAGGGGAAGGCCATGGAGTGTTTCATGCTCCCCTTTCTCGAAAGCGACACGGCTACAATTATAGGATCGCTGGGATTCACTGCAGCTTCAGGATTCTATATATATTTTTTAAAAGACACCTGCATAATTCGTCACTTTGCCAAGTCCGATGCCGAAATATATAAATTACATCCGGAAGACTCTTTATCTTTCGAAGTATTGGTCCCCAGCAAGAGCTATACATTGACGTTGATTGCCCCACCCCAACTTAAAAAAGGCGGATTGGTAGAAGGCCGCCTTGATCTTGTCAGTGAGGAATATCATGAAGTGGCAAATGGTGCAGATAACAAACTTCGCACCGAGCTCACTGGCTATTTTAAAGTGAAATTAAATTCTCATTAAAGGCACCGTGCGGCCGGGTAGTTGATTTAAGAAGACAGGATTTTGTTAATCTCTCGTTACGAGGCAACCAGCAGCATATTATCGTCGTGACTGAGAACGAAATTCGAACTATTATGAGACAATCTATTTTCAAACCATCGTTTAATCTCTTTTTAATCTTTTCTCTTCTGACACTGACAACGCACGCACAAAATGTGCAATTTGGCGTCAAAGCGGGTTTAGGCTTTGCAGAACTGATGACAAGCGGCAGGCCAACGACCATCGTCGACGGCAACACACAGACCATGCGTTATTATCCCATCACCACTTTTACGGGAGGGGCATTTGCATCTGTCCTCTTTGGGAAAAAATGGAGCCTGCAACCGGAGGTTGTATATTCCCTGCAGGGTGCAACAGGCCGGCCGGAACAGGATTATTATGTCACCGCCACGGAGGACTACCGCCTGAGCTATCTCAACGTTCCCGTTCTGGTGAAATATAAATTGCCGCAGGCCTTTTTTGTAGAGACGGGTCCCCAGGTAGGCCTGCTGTTAAGCGGCAAGATCAATGAGACATTGGTCGGGTCTGTCAACTCTGTTCATTATGATATAAAAAGGCAGCTCAAGTCCACGGATCTTAGCTGGGCCGTTGGATTAGGGTATTGCAGTCCTTTCAATCTAGGTTTTGATGCGCGTTATAACCTGGGTTTGGAGAATGTCAACCAGGCTACCAGCGGAAGCTCGACGGCTCCTATTCCGGCAGGAACGTTAAAGAACAGCATGTTCCAATTGGGGGTATTCTATATTTTTGGAAAGAAACTATACAATCCACCGCCACCTCCGGAAATATAATTCGGGGGCTGTCTCCGGGGCACGGGGAGCCATGTATCACGGCGTCTGATCCGGGTGCGTGGCTTTCCAGTCCTTCTCGAAGAACTGGCCCCACTCCAGTATATATTTATAGAACTCGTATTCCGTTTCGCAGCTCTGGATAAATTCGTATGACGGCCGGTACTGATGCATAAACGTGTCGAGCGCCGGCGGCTGGAGACCGGTGACCCTTTTTACTATGGACCTGGTAAACCGGTGGTCGACGTATTTATCTTTTTCCTCTTCTTCCAGTCGTTGCTGAAAGGCCAGCATGCGCCGGTTTTTTTTACCATCCAGCAGGAGGTCAAGATCAAGGCCTATACCCAGACCGGCACCGCGCTTGTTGGACTTCATGCTGGTGAGATAATCGGCCTCATAGTCAAATATCTTTTTATATTCTCTTCTGTTCTGTAAGGAGTCTGTTTGGTAATTGCTGGATCGTACAAATACAGAAGGTAATGAATCTACTGCCACCTCCAGGCTCATGTCGAAAGGGAAGCCCAAAGGAATATCCTTTATAGGGAATTTCGAGGTGGCCCTGCCCAGGTAAGAAAAATAAATGGAATCGCCGGCTGCCAGCCTGATATGATAATGACCCAGCGAATCTGTCATGGCGCCCGCACCTGAAGTACCCATAACGCTAACACCTCGCATGCCATACATCATGGATTTATCATATACCGTCCCATTGATCTGGGTCTGTCCCAGGGCTGCGGCAGCGATGAGAGGCAGCGCCGCCACCAGCAAGGGTTTTTTTACTGACAGTAGTTTTTTGGCAGAAGTCCTGAGCATAGCTATTCCGGAAGATAGATACGCATGAAAAATGGGGAAGTTGCCTGTTTGTTATTTAATGCGTATTTAATCTGTTTTACCAAAACGATATGCATATCCCAGGTTGGCGATGGCGGCGCCGACATGATTCCTGCCATTCTCAGTTCCTTTTTGAATATTCAGCAGTCCATAGTTACCCCCGGCCTGCACGAACAGGCTGTGGGACAGACCAAAAGCATAAGAAATGCCGATGTCGCCGGCTATTCCAAAATTGGCCTTATGCAACTGATCCTTAATATCGGAGGTGGCATCGAAGGACTGTGGCCCCCCGGGTATCTCCTGTGTCTTGCCAGCATCGGCATACAGAGGACTGCTGCCACTGGTGACCTGTTTGGCAGACAGGAGGATACCGAAGTATGGTCCTGCATCCACATAGAATCGCCATGGGCTGTGACGCCGCAGGTCCCAACCCAGGTCGGCCAATATTGGTATGATCAGGTAGTTCAGTTTTGCGGTGCTTTTATAATCGGCATAGAGATAGGGAGGCGGGGTCATTCCCTGGGACGTATAATACTGAGCCACGGCGTCAGGTGTGGTCAATGCCTGGACTCCTGATTTTTTTCCGCCTTCCGCGGCATATTCCAGCCGGGCCTCCAATGAGAATAGCGGAGAGAGCCGGTAGCTGCCCGACAAGCCGAAATCCGCTCCCAGCCGGGAGCTATACCCGGTGTTCAATGGATTGTTCTCAGAGCCTCCGGCCGTCAGGTTGGGAATGCTGATCCCGCCAAAGGCGCTGGCTTTCCATTGAGCCAAAAGTCCTGAGGGATCAAGGAGCAACAGGACTGTCATAAGCAATAAAATCAATTGGTTGCTTTTCATTTTCCCGTTTTTAAGTATTAATGTCTGTAGGCCTTCGGACGAGCCGCCGACGGCGGCTCTTGTGGTTGATAGCCTGATAACGAACGGGTGGCTGTTTAGGTTCATTGGGGCTTTCGGACGTGTTCGTGGGGAATATCCAAAATCCATACAGAATTTCTTCAGACAAACTTAACCATCGGGAGTTGTGGGATTGAAGGGCGGAGGGTAATTTGGTGCGTTGTCGAAGGACATTACTAATTGAAAATCTTATATTTTGAATCTGCTGATCATAGAAGATGAACCGGACCTGTTCCAGAGTATTTCCAATTATCTTGGCCAAAGTAAGTTTGTCTGTGAGGTGGCAAGCGATTTCCACAGCGCCGAGGATAAATTGGAGGATGCGCAATATGATTGCATTATACTCGATATCAATCTGCCGGGGGGCAGTGGCCTGGACCTGCTGAAAAAAATAAAGCATAGTCAAAAAAATGACGGTGTACTGATCATCTCTGCAAAAGGTTCGCTTACGGACAAGGTAAAGGGGCTGGAATTGGGGGCGGACGACTACCTTACCAAGCCATTTTACCTGGCGGAATTGTCGGCCCGTGTGAATGCCATCATCCGGAGAAGGTCTTTTGCCGGCAATAATTGCCTTCAATTCGATAAATTGAGCATCAATATTCTCCATAAAACGGTAAATGCGGGGGGAGATGACCTGGACCTTACGCGAAAAGAATATGAGCTGCTGGTATATTTTGCCAGCAATAAGAGTAAGGTAGTGACCAAAGAGTCCATATTGGACCATTTGTGGGGTGATTCTGCCGGAATGCCCGATACATATGATCTCATATATTCGCATGTCAGGAATCTGCGAAAGAAACTGGCAGAAGCGGGTTGCCCGGACTATATCAAATCGGTATATGGCATGGGCTATAAGTTTTCGGCGGCATAAAAATCGGCGGCACAATGAAGCTAATTCAGAAGTATAACCGCATGATCCTGCCTGCAATGGCATTGTTGTTCATAGCATCCGTCATCTGCAGCTATTACCTGATCCGTAATGCGCTGCAAAATGAGCTGGACAAAGGATTGTTACGAACGAAGTCGCGAATAGAACAATATGTCGCGGTTCATCATGCATTGCCGGTGATCCTTTCTTTCGACGACCAGCATATCCGATTTGAAAAGGTAAGTGGCACGGGAAAAGACAGCGGGCTGAGCTCTTCTACGCTGTTCATTCCTGAGCAATATGAAAATCACCGTTCGAGAACGCTGGTGTTCACTACCCGTGCGGGTGGGGATGTCTACCGCGCTACCATCAATCAACCGCTGGAAGGGATCAAGCATCTTACGAGGGTTGTAGCCATCATTGCGATGGCCACTGTTTTCCTGACGCTGGTATCATTGCTGCTGATCAACCGGAATATGTTCTCGCGTATCTGGCGTCCTTTCTATTCGGCGCTGGACACCATGCGATCTTTCAAAGTGCACCATTCCCAGGTCCCCAGTTTCCCCGCGACCTCGATCGAGGAGTTCAATCTTATCAATCAGCATTTCAGGCAATCCGCAGAAAATGCCATACGGGATTACGGGATATTGAAGGAATTCACCGAAAATGCTTCGCACGAGATACAAACCCCGCTGGCTATTATACGCGCCAAGCTCGATCTGCTGGTTCAGCAGGACAATTTAGCAGAGAATCAGGTCAGCCCGATACAATCCATTTATGCATCCATCACCAAACTGACCAAGCTTCAACAGTCCCTTTCCCTGTTGACGAAAATGGAAAACGGTCAATACCATCCTCAAAGTGAAATAGCGCTGGACCTTGAATTACAGAACAAGATCGATCAGTTCCAGGAACTATGGCAGGATAAAAAAATACAGTATTCTGTCCAGCTGAGCGAGTCCGTTATTCATGCCAACAAAGATCTGTTGGATATACTTTTGAATAACCTGATCGGCAATGCTACCCGGCACAATGTTCAGAACGGCGCTATCGAGATCAACCTGGATAGGCACTGCCTCAGTGTCAGCAATACGGGCGTACAAGAACCATTGGACCCGGCCCGTCTGTTCCGGCGGTTTTATAAGCATTCTCCACAGTCCGGTAATAACGGGTTGGGGCTTTCCATCATAAAGGCCATCTGCGAGGCGTCCTCGGCGAACATTCTTTACCAATACGATAAAGGATGGCATCGTTTTTCCATGAGCTGGTAAGATGTGCAGTTATCCGTTAAGGACAGATGAATGGGACAAATATCTTTTAGAGGGATAATAAATAAAAAAACAGGACCCTCCTGTCAATACGGGGATTAGCTCGCGGCTCAGCTCTTCGGGGATCGCGGGACAGCCATAGGTCGTTCCCATTACGCCATATTTTTCCAGGATACGATCGCTGACATAGGGTGCGCCATGGATCACGATATTCCGCCGGCCCGCCAGTGTATTGAAGCCTCTGTCGAAACCGTCGAGACGAAGGGAAAGGCCATTCTCGCCTATATAGGTGTTGCGGGTAACATAGAAACCCAGGCTGCTTTTATGAGATTCCGGGGTGTTGGAAAAGGAGCTGGCGAAAGCTGTACCGGAGCTCACCCCATGTGCAACGTAGTTGCGGCTCAGCAGCTTTTTTGCATTGAGATCGATGACATACATGCGTTTCTGACTGGAAGCCTGGCCGAAGTCGCAGATGGTGAGGATGTCGGGGTTTTGGATCTCATTTCTTTTTAGCAGGCGATGGTATCCTATGAGCGCGTATTTCAATACTTTTTCGTCCATTCCTTCATTGGCGAGCTGCAGCTCTTCGTAAAGGATATGTGCTTCCATCCGTATGATCTTTAATTCGGCCTGCCTTGCGGCGGCGCGCCTGGCAGCGGCAAAGCGGATGGCGGCTTTTGTTTTTATAGCTTTTGTATGGGTGGCCTTGCTGGCCAGGGCGGAGCTGGAATGGTAATATGTATATAGAGGCGAGAGGTCTGAAGGGGTTGCATTTTTTTTCTCCATGAGAGGAGAGGGAACGGCAAAGAGGGTAATGCAAAGCAATTTGCCCAGGTAATGAACGGACGCTGTCATAAATAGGGTGATTTAGGATTAACTACTATAGTAATCCATAGCCTAAAGGATTCGAGGAAATTCAGAGGATGTGAGGACGTGGTGAAAATCTAGCTGAGTGAAAATTGAAAAATCTAAACGGGTGGTATTTCGAGGAGATTGGGTACGGTCTGGTGATATAGTATTAGTAAACGATCAAGATCAAATGTAACCACGGATGGGGGCTTATACAAGCGTTTTGAGATATTTTTTTCATATGGTGGTGGATTGGAAGGTCTTTTCGACCACACCGGTAGATCCCTCGGGCTTGCGGTACTGAATTTGGATGGGGTCTTCATCTGTTTGCGGAATGGCGGCCCCTCTTGCTGTTAATTTCAGTCCAATACACGATATGGTCAAACCATACCATCCCTTCACGCGAACGGTATCGCCTTTATGGAAGCGGGTGTTGCTAATCAGTTTCGTATGATATTTATAAAGACCGGTATTGGCGTTCACTGGATCAATACAGACAATCCCGAACTATTTAGATTAATGCGGTGAAACAGTAAGCTTTGGCATCGGCGTAAGGCATGGTCCTCAGGGTGTATAGGGCTTCCCCGGTACGCCCCAACCCCATTTTGGCATGGGTGTGCCGGGTTCGATGGAGGGCTTTTCCGCATTGGAGGTCAGAACAGCGATACGTGTTCCCCATTCGATGTAAGCTACAAAGGCGGACCGGAATTCAGGATCATCGGGAAGATGTATCTCATCGGCGGTATCTATCAACAACTGCACCCATCGGCGTCGCTGCTCCTCTGTCAGATGCCGCCCAAAGTGACGCTGCACCATACCGGCATGACTACCACCCTCATCGGTATATACTGAAGGACCCCCAAATACTTCGGCGATAAAATTGGCCACATGACGCTGATGCGTCGGGGACATGTGCCTGAACACAGGCTCGAGGATGGGATCGGCCAGGACCGCCTTATAAAATGTATCCGTCAGTTGCTGGAATTTTTCCATTCCTCCCATCCACTCGTAAAGGGATGGTATCTTATCGTTATTTTGTGTTGTTGTCATGGGTTTGCTGTTTGCAACAAACTTACTGGATAATGTGATCGCTGGAAAGAGCTTACCAAAAAGTAGGGTGGCGGACAATGAAATTTAACTTTATGATCAACCTGCATAACAAAACATATACTTGTCCTGTAGACGTATCGCTGAGCTTTATCCGGGGCAAGTGGAAGGTGCTGATATTATTTCACCTGCACTACTTTCAAAAAAGAAGCTATAGCGAGATCCGGGACAATCTACCGGGCATATCGGAAAAGGTGCTTGCCCAGCAATTGAAAGAGCTGGAAAGGGACGGGATGATCACCAAGCATTTGCGCACCCGTAAGCCATTGCGGGTGGAATACGCGCTGACGGATTTGGGTCGCTCGTTATCGCCCATGCTGGAATTCCTCAGCCAGTGGGGGATCGAATATCTGAAGACCAACGGTATCGACTACTTACAGGATCAGCACTTATATAAATAACCCGCCCCTGCCGGTAGTGAGAGGGGGCGGATGGTTTACCGAAGCGCCAGCGGAATAGTCTGTTTTGAAATATTCCATCCTTCCAGTCTCAGTTCCGGTGCCGTGCCATGCAGCAGGGCGGCCTTTGGACAGCTGACGGTCGTCGTTATTGTCTCTCCGGGAGGAATGGAAAAATAATTGTCGGTCCAATAGCTTGGCAGAACTTCTTCTCCATCCCTGATCAGCTGCGGGTTGAGGAAGAACGCGAGCTTGTCCGATGTATTCTTTATGGTGACGGCCCAGGTTGCATACTCCGCCGGAGTATAATTGGTTGATGACGCAGGGGCAGGAAGCGTCGACCGGGCTTTTACTGTTAGCGAAGCAGGAGGCATCTTGTGCAGGGTTGTGAAGTCATGACCGGGTGACATCCAATAGGTGTTGCGTGACAGCTGCTTACCGCCGGCGTCATAAAGGGTTAGGATCAAGAATGAAATTCCTTTTTCTTTTTTCAATTCATCGGTGAGGGGAAGTACGGAGCGAGCCTCAGTAGTATCCAGGCTGGCATGTCCTTCGTGTTTGTACAGCGAGTGGCCATCGATGTCGAGAAGATCGGCTATATATCTAAGCCCTTTACGAGACTGATACGTTCGATTGACCAGCGCTACGGAAGAATCATCCCTATTGAGCTGGATATGAACGGGCTCACAGCCCCGCTGCATAAAATAATATCCTGCATTGGGTTCGAGATACCAGTCATAGACCTGCCAGGCCACGCTGGGAAATGCAGCGTTGAGCTTCCATAGCATCACTCCCCCCGTCTCCCGTAACTTATGTCCGGCGGCTTCGAAGATGGCGCGGTATCCATCCGCATTGACAAGCTGCATTTTTTCGGAGAAATCACGAATGCTTTGGGGCGCCCCATAACGATCGACCATGGCCTTATAATAGGTATCGTACTTCCCATTACCGGTGCAGGCGTCATGATAACCCCAGGTATTGTTCAGGGGGTAGGGTAAACTGCTGTCGGGTGAGAGATTAGGAATGATCTTCGCCAGGGTATTGTAGGGAGGCTGAGAGGGAATGCCTGTCTCGTCCTTGAATACCCAACCTTTACCCTCGTCTACAAGGTGGAAATAAATCGCTTCATCCTGCCAGCTGTAGGGGCCGCCGCTGTATACACCGGACAGCTTGTTATCTGGCCAGGAGCCTTTCCAGTCCGCCGGTGCTTTTGAAAATCCGGAGGAACAGGGAATAAAGGGGCGGGTGCCATCCAGGTTGGCGACGTTATCGCGCATCCCGTCATATAATTCTTTCCGGGCGTGCCCCTCATTACCACCTGTCCATACGAGCAGGCTGGGATGGTTTCTTATACGAAGGATGGTACTGATGACGTTGTCGATAAATACGTTGCTTTGCAATGGCCAGTCCGCGGAACCTTTGAACCCGCCGTTGGTGTCACCGGTGATCCAGAAGTCCTGCCATACCAGTAATCCATAGCGATCGGACAGCTCATAAAAATCATCGGTCTCTCCCAGCCCGCCACCCCAGATGCGGACGAGGTTTACATTCGCATTGCGACAAAGCCGCAGCTCATAATCATACCGTTGACGATCCCTGTTCAGCATCATGTCGGGCACCCAGGCTCCTCCTACCAGGTGGACACGACGGCCATTGACATAAAAATCACGCCGCACATATCCATTCACCATCGTCGTGGAAGAGCTAACGGTGCGGATGCCAAAGACAAAGCTGGTATCGTCGGAGACACCCGCCTGATCGGTAAAACGGAGCCTGATACGATAGAGGTCGGGACTGCCATAGCCGTTTGGCCACCACAGGTGAGGGTGGCGTATCGTGAGGGATGGGATATCGTCGGCGGAAAGGTGGACTTTGGTGGCTGAACCTGTAGACATGCCTGTGGGGCCGGAGGGAATGGTCATGACAGAGGAGGGGGAAGATGCGGCTGTCAAATCTTTGGAGAAAGTAATGGCGGCGCCACTGAAATTCTCGGGACTGATGGTCACGGTCAGGCGGCCTTTTCGAGTGTCGGTGGTGAAGTTGTTGAGATCGAGGTCCAGCGTCAGTTTGGCCACGCTGGTATCGGGCAACAGGGTGATGATCCGTGGATGTGCAATGACGACCTGACCCGTTGTCCGGAGATATACGGGCTGCCAGATCCCCATGTTACGATCCCTCACTTCGGGTATCCAGTCCCACCCTACGGAACAGAGCATGGTCACGTTCTTCCCGATGTCACCGGTAGGTCCACCATTCTCAAAAAAGTCGTCCATGGCTTTTAGCTGGGGTTCTGCGGGCAATCCGGGTTCGTCCAGTGGATAGATCTTTACGGCCAGGGCATTTTCTTCCCCTGCACGTATGGCCTTGTCCGCATCGAGATAGAATTCTTCGAACATACCTACCATCCGGGAAGAGTCTGCCATCAGCTGCCCATTGAGCCAGACATCGGCGCGATAGTTGATGCCTTTGAAGATCAGCTGAAAATGCCGGCCTTTGTCTCCGGCGGGAACGGAAAATGTGGTGCGGTACCAGTAGGGCTTTTTCCATGGATTGGGCTGGCCAGGCAGATGGCTGTATTGATCCAAATGATATTGAAGGTTGAAGGTATCGGAGGCGTCGGGAATGAGCATGTTGTTCATTCCTATATATGGGTCGGGATAGACCTTATTGGCAACAAGTCCTGACAGCACGGTCGTTGGGACGGTGACGGGATACCAATAATCCCGGGGCTGCCAGGTGGGGGAGGAAAGCGCGGCGCCGTCCGTCCCGACAATAGCGGAGGATTGCAGGTTGAACTGCGTGAGCTGCACCTGCCGGACGGGCTGGGCTGCCGGTGACTGGGCCGGGTCATGCGCGGCTGTGGACGCTGGCGATGGGGCTGGGCGTTGTGCGGCGAGCGGAGCAGCGGGTGTTAAGGAAAAAAAACTTACGATACCTATGATACTGAACTTACGAACCTTCTTCATTTTCTATTTAGTTGCTGTTGCTGACAAATGCGATCCTTTTTCCGTCCGGAGACCAGGAAGGAGTGTTGATGGAGCCCTGTCCGCCATACACATAGGCCAGGACCTTGGGTTCGCCCTTCCCATCGATGGGCAGCAGCCGGATATAGACATGTTTGTAGGGCGGATGTATGCCGGCGGGGGTTTCTTCCTTCAGGAAAGAAAGGTATACAAACCACTTGCCGTCGGGTGAAATATGTGCAAACCAGTTATTGTATTCATCACCCGTGATCTGTTCCTGCTGACTGCCATCGGGACGCATACGCCATATCTGCATCGTGCCGGTCCGGACGGAGTTGAAATAAATATATTTCCCATCGGGTGTATATTCTGGGCCGTCGTCAAGCCCCTTGGTGGTGGTCAGCTTTATCTCCTTTCCTCCTGCTGCGGGTACTTTGTATACATCGAACTCCCCATCACGTTCTCCGCAGAATACCAGGTCCTTGCCATCGGGCGACCACCCATGGAGATAAGAAGGTCCTTTGGGTGTCACCTGTTTGGGCGTGCCGCCTTCTATGGGCACGGTATAGATAATAGATCCGCCCAGCTCCTTTACCCAACTGCTCAGCCCCAGCATTTTGCCATCGAAAGAAATGACATGGTCATTATTGTTACGCGTGACGGCGCCTGTATTTATGGGTGTGGGTGTCCGGCTGGCCAGGTCAAATTGGTAGATCAGCCCCTTGGCATCGTTGAAGATAAGACTCTTGCCGTCGGGCGTCCAGTTGGGCGCCTGGATGGAATAAGGCACGGAGTAGATGATATCTCTCCGGCCGGAAGCCAGCTCGAGGAGCTCGATGTTGCTGCCCATGGTCATCTGGGTATTGCCGTCCGACAGCCCTTCATGCGGGACAGTGATGCGGACATTGCTAAAGACGCCTGTTTCGAGCCTATCGGCATCGTGCGATCCTACGAACAGGCCCACATATACATCGTCACCGAGGTCGATGCCAGAGATGGTGTCGGTCTGAAAAGGCTGGCCATATTCGGCGGCCCGCATGATATATTGATTGCCCTTTCGTTCCAGTTGAAGGATATTTGCCTTTGTGATCTTAAACTTATGTTCTTCTGTCTGGGCGCCCTCTGTCCGGCGGAACTGGAGGGAGGTGAGACCATCCCCATGCTCTACGGCATTGACGTGGGCAGATCTGCCGTCGAGGCTCTTGCGGACCATCCAACCTACTTTGCGATGATAGTTTACCCAGGAACCCAGGAATTCCGCCCTTGCATACAGGATAAAATCTCCTTTTAGCTTTTTCCAGACATATTGGAATTCGTCGTGATCTCCCCAAACATTGTATCCGGCGCCGGATATCACGTACTGGCCGGTGGCGGGGATAAAGACGGCTGATCCTGGCATGACATTGGTACCGACATCGCCGTGTCCTTCGAAGATGCCGATGGGGTCGTTTTGGGACCAGGCGGAAACCTGCATAAGCAGGAGCAGCAGCAGCAGTACGCTGACTTTTTTACCAACGATCATATTTAATCATTTAAGGTGTTGGCGAGACTTCGTGTTTATAGAACAAAAATATAGTTCATTCCCACTATTCCGGTAAGCTGTTTTTTAAATGAGCGAAAACTTGGGTGTGCTAGAGCTGCTTTGGCAATTTTTTCGCCATTTTATCAAAATCACTTTCAAATAGCCGATCCTGCTCTATCCGGTATTGTTCGTATTGTTCTTCGGCCAGCTTTTTTGCCACTTCGTGACTGATGCTTCCAGCATTTTTCAGTGTTTGGTAATCATTGAACTGTAGAAAGGCATCTAGCTTTTGTACCCAATCAGCCATGCTCATAGCAATGTTTCTTTTGGCCTGGTTTTCGGCATAATCCAGGTACATGCCCACTACCCGATGGAGCTCGTCGATTTCTTTTTCTTCCAGATAGTTTTTAGCAACGGTTACATCCGTCTTTAAGATCTTCCTATCCGGAGCATTTTTCCAGGTGGTCAAACCCATATTCGGCTTGGCAGCGTCGGCACGTTTATAAATTATTTCCGCGGCAGTCTGTCCGGTCACCGCCCAATGGAGTTTATTTTGGACAGTCTTATAAAAAATGAGTGTAATTTCTGCTTTGGGGTCATAATCAATGCTGCATTGAGCATAGATATCCGTTATCTTTTGATAGAACCTGCGTTCACTGGCCCTGATCTCACGTATCCGCTCCAGGAGTTCTTCAAAATAGTCCTTACCGAAGTTTTTTCCCTGCTTCAATCGTTCATCATCAAGAACAAAGCCTTTGATAATAAATTCCCGTAACGTTTTGGTCGCCCATATACGGAACCGCGTAGCCTCCATGCTATTGACGCGGTAGCCGACGGCGATGATGGCATCGAGGTGATAGAATTGGGTATTGTAATTCTTTCCATCAGTCGCAGTTATCCGGAAATTCCGGATAACTGAATCTCTATCCAATTCATTGGTATTGAATATATTTTGTAAGTGCTCGTTGATAGTCTTCACACTCACATTAAAAAGCTCGGCCATCTTCTTTTGAGAAAGCCAGAAGGTCTCCTCCTCGAAAAACACTTCGATTGTCGCCTTTCCTTCAGGTATGCTATACAGCAGGATCTCAAATTTTTCCATAATACTCGGACAGCGACTTATTAACCGCTACCCAAAGCTATCAAAAATCCATATCTGGTCTATACCAGATTTTTCTTGATATAGGCTATACTGGTTGTAATGCTGTCGAAGGGCGATCCCGGGCATTTATCCTGCTCTACAAAAAAGTATTTCATTCCTGCATGGCGGGCATGGGAAAAGATCTTTTTAAAGTCGATGGTCCCATTGCCTACCTCTGTAAAGGAATGTTCGGGAGTAGCATCCATGTCCTTCAAATGCCAGAGGGGGAATCGTCCCGGATGTTTCGCAAACAGGGCGATGGGGTCATGACCCGCCTTGGTGACCCAGTAAAGGTCCATTTCCATTTTTACCAGGTCCTTATCGGTATTTTCAAGCAGGACATCATAGGGATATTTGCCATCCCGTTGATCGAATTCAAAATCATGGTTGTGGTAGCAGAATTGAATACCGGCCTGTTTGCATCTTTCTGCGGCCTTGTTAAACTCGCCGGCCATCCACTTGTAGTGATCGAGGCCTTGTCTTTCTGCGGGAGATAACCATGCGCAAACCATGTATTGCAGACCCAGCGCGGCAGCATCGTCTACGGCCCTGCTCCAGTCGTCCAGTATAGTGCCCTTCATTTCCGGCTCTTTTCCCTTGTCCTCACCCAATCGGTAGTGACAGCTGCGCATCACCAGCCCGTTGCTCTTCAGCAAATCCTTAAAACCTTTCGGGTCCATGCCATAAAACTTCTCGGTGCCTGTATACGTGGCTCCTTCCAGCGAGTTGTATCCTATTTGGGCGACTTTCGCGAGGGTACTTGCAGGATCACTCTGCATGGCGTCCCGTACGGTGTACAGCTGGAGGCCGATAGTGGGGTGACCTTTTATAAAAGACGCCAAAACAGGACCTGCGGCCAAAGCTCCGGCGGAATAAAGCGAGGCGGTGCGGAGGAAGGATCTTCTTGTGTACATGATTGGAGGTTTTATATGGAAGTTTTCGTTTAATACCTGATCGGCCCGGGCGGATGCGCCGATGGCCAAAAATTTGTAACTTCTCACAAATTACGCCATATGAGATTGCGAACGCTGTTCTTATCACTCATTATTTGGGGAGCTGCGTTGGGCAAGGATTCGGACGAGCACCCAACCCTTCCTGTCGGGGCGCCGGCGCCTGATTTTTCCCTCAAGGGTGTCGATGGGAAGACCTATACCCTTTCTTCTTTCCGCGAAGCCAGGGTCCTGGTCATCGTCTTTACCTGTAATCACTGTCCCACGGCGCAGGCTTATGAGGACCGGCTGATCCGGCTGACGGATGACTATCGTAACAAAGGCGTCGCGGTGGTAGCGATCATGCCCAACGACCCGCGGTCTGTTCAGCTAAGCGAGCTGGGATACACGGACATGGGAGACAGCTTTGAAGAAATGAAGCGAAGGTCCGCCGAAAAACACTTTAACTTCCAGAAGCCGGGTAAGATACCGCACACACAGGATACGCGTAATGCCATCGAAGCTTTACTGAGGGGCCTGGAGCCGCCCGTCGCTACTACCAAGGTGTTTGGCTGTAGCATCAAATGGAGCGAGAAAAGCGATTGGAGGATCAAGGTAAGGGAGGAATGGGCAAGCGAGCCCGTCAAGCTGGACACCACCGATGTGGCGGGGCTGCAGGCGTTGGTAAAAAACAATTCAGATAAATTACGATTGATCAATGTATGGGCAACCTGGTGTGGCCCCTGCGTCACGGAGTTCCCCGACCTGGTGGATATCAACCGAATGTACCGGCGCAGAGATTTCGAATTTATCACGGTCAGTGCGGATGATCCGACGAAGAAGGACAAGGCGTTGAAATTCCTACAGGGGGAGATGGCGTCAGCCGCCAATTATATCTTCTACATCGACGATAAATACAAGATCATCGTGGATGATCCGGCTATCGGGAGATACTATTGAACGGGACGGTACTGATACTCCGTGCATTTGCGCGGGCCGGAGCTATTTTGTGCTGGCGGGTTTCTCGGCCGGATGCGGTTCTTCCTCGTCCTTGTCTTCCGTCTCTTCCAGCTGATCGCCTTTTTTCGTGTGGCCGGCGCTGACCTTTGGATTTTCCTGTGTACCGGTGATCTTTACGGGTATACCAATAAGCCCAAAAGGTGGAAGCCCTACCCTAAACTGGAAATTGAGCCGTCCGTCCAGCGATGCCTGTCCTTCCATACGGAGCCGGAAGGCGGAGACTTTCATACGGGTACGAGGCAGCGTGATAATATTATTATTGATCGTGGTCTTAATATCGACCTTGGACAGGTCCGGGTCTGCCACGTCTTTATTGGTCTCCTTGCTGACAGCATTAAAGATCTTCAGGCCTTTGACCTTGACCTTGGCAATGGACAGCACACCGCCGCCTTTTAGGGATGGATAGACGGGATGCATATTGCCATCGAGCTTACCAGCCAGCTGATAATCCAGCGAGATGATCCCCTGTGCCTTGGCGGCGGAGGTAGCCAGGTCATGAAAGATCTTCACCTCTCTGTAGGCGCGTTGAACATCGAAGTCTTTTGCCTTGATCTTATAGTCGAACTCGGCACGTGCCGGGGACAGGGGTTTATAATAAGCGCTCATCTCCACGGGCGCACCGATAAGCGTAAACCGTGTCGTATCCAGACGGAGCATTCCGCTGTCGATGGTCATGCCGCCTGTGAAATTATTCAGGTCTATGCCGTTGTATTGTACTTTCTTCACGTTGGCATTGAAGCTGATGGAAATTCCTGAGGGGACCAGTACGACACCTGTCTGGCCGGCGGGCAGAGAAGGGTTGGAGCCGGTGGGTGGCGCTGGGAGAGACGAGCCGCCGGGTGACCCAGCCGCGGGTTTGTAAGCGGCGAAGCTGACATTGTTGGGCGGCGGCGCGGAGCTGGTACTATTTGCAAATGCCATAAACTCGTCGGCGAGCACATAGTCGCTGTTGAGATCAAAATGACCGGTGACGGGCTGGCCTTTATCCGTCATATAGCCCATGATATTGGACAGCCAGCCATTAAGAGAAGCGTTGGTTTTTCCATAACGGACGTCAAACTGGTCGAACCACATCTTGTCCTGGTCAAATCTGAAGAGTCCTTTCTTTATGAGAAAGGGCAAAGGAAAGAGTTCGGAGCTCAGCTGCAGTTCCCTGACTTTTAAGGTACCGGAATTATACAGTCTGTCGTAATGACCGGTCTGCGCATCGCTCTGTCTGCCTTTTAGCGAAAGGTTCGCCTGTACAAACCCTTTCACGTCGTAACCTTTGATAGCAAATACCTGGTATATCTTACCCAGGTCGAGCAAGCCGCGGGACGTAATGTCGTATTTCAGGTCCTGGAAGTTCTGCAGGTCGGCCCGCAGCATAAAGGGCTGTCCTTCCAACAGGAAAGAAAGGGGCGTTACTGACACCTGCGTATTTTTCAGCGTGCCGGTGGAATTGGAGATCCGGGCGCTGACCTGGATATTTTCCAGGGGATGGGGGTAGTATTTTGTTTGGAGGCTGCCACCTGTCAGCTTCAGGTCGGCGACGGTGATAGGGAATAATTTACGGGCGGGGAGGTAGTTGCCGTATGTCGATATATTGACCGACAGGTCTCCGGCGAGCTCCAGGCTGTCCATAGGGATCGCCTTCTTCAGATCGGATAGGTTGAATACGGCCCGCAGACTGGCGTCGACGGGAAAATCACGGGCATTACCCAGTTTCAGGAAACCTCTTATATAATTCCCCAACAGGGCGGCATTGATATTCCGGAGGTCGATGCGGGTGTTCCTGTAATCGTTGTCGGGACATGAAGCGTCCAGCTTGAAGCTGATGTCCTTTACCGCCTCGGGTAAAGAGGCATATTTAAAATAGCCTTTGCTCAGCGCGCTGTGGATCGTAAATCGGGGAATGCTCGCGACCACGGTGTCATAGGTAGTCTTCCGGAGCCCGACATGGCTGACAACTTTGGTGCTATACTGGCCTTCGGCATCGGCCTGTATGTCATAGCGGCCGCGCATGTCGATGGTCTTTATTCCGGCGATAGCGTTCCACCCTGCCAGGTCCATTTCAGAAAAAATATGCGCTTTTATCCAGGGCTGACTAAGCCCTTTCAACTGCAGGGAGCCGCTGAGATAATCTTTCCCCATGTTGAAAAAGATGGTGTCTACAATGACGGACAGGCTGTCGGGATTGAGACCGGGCAGGCGGGAGCGGAAGCCAAGCAACAGATTTTGTACAGGGGCGGGCGCCTGGGAATTGCTTATATACCCGTCCCGCACCATCATATTCAGGATAAGATCGGGCATGAGGCTGGGTGAACTTTTGTATTTCCCCTTGAGCTCGGCATAGATGTCGCCCCTCCCCTTTACATCCATTTTACTGGTCCATTCCAGCATGCCTGGAGGCAAGGCGGTAAGGATATCGTGCAGCTGGGAGTTCTCCGACTTGAGCTTGAAGTCCATATCATACCCGTCCTTCAGAAATTCAAATCTCCCGACAAAATCTACGGGGAGCTGGTTGATGATCAAATTGTTCTTTTCAAAGAACAGGGCGAGGGAGTTCGTATTGATCTTTGTGATGAGGTCGGCATTTATCTTTTTGTCGACAAAATAACTTTGATGGTTGTAGTACAGGTCCATCGATGCCACTTTCATGTGCGTTTGCAGGTCGAAGATGGCTTCGCTCAGATCGCCACTACCGGTATAATCGATGTCCCGCATATTGATGAGAATGGGTAAGGAGCGGTCGTTGTAAACCATCTTACTATTCTCGATGATGATCTTTTTGATCTTGAGAGAGGCGCCGG
Organism: Sphingobacteriales bacterium 50-39; assembly: GCA_001898505.1. Classification (GTDB taxonomy): domain Bacteria; phylum Bacteroidota; class Bacteroidia; order Chitinophagales; family Chitinophagaceae; genus Puia. The sequence continues at coordinate 340,373 of MKTZ01000011.1, read as the reverse complement.
ATGTGTCGGTGGTGTGCGTGGTGTCCTTGCTCTTTGACGCGTATACATTATAATTTGCCCGGCCGGCGGTATCTGTCTGGATATTGATAAAGGCCTTGGTGAGAAATATCTTGTCGATCTTCAGTTCGGAGAATATGCTGGTCAGGTCAACCCCCAGGGCAACTTCATCGGCTTCGAGAAGCGTCTCTTTTTCGAAAGGGGCGGAGCCTTTCAATTTGAAGTCGTAGAGTGTCAAAGTCAATGCGGGAAAATGGCGGAAGAAAGAAAGACGGGCGGATGAGAAGGTCAATTCACTATTTACGCTGCCTTTTGCCCACTGACGGATCTTGGTGGACACGAAGCCCGGGAAAAGATAAGGCAGTAAAAATAGCAACAGGACGATGGCACCTGTAACTATGCCGGCGATCTTTAGGGTCTTAAAGATCATCCGGGTGAAAGGTTGTCTCATAAAAACACGGTTGTACATAGCCAGCGAACCATGAAGCCCGCTTTTGTACGGCTAAGAGTATATATTTAGAATACAAAAATACTAATATTATAAAAGTTGCCTATTATTAAATGTCTACTGGACGCGAGACGGGACAAAACTCAGGTCTTATGAATGCCTCTATCGATGGGACAACAATAGGAGAAGCCCTGCGGGGAATGGGCGGACGTCGGAAGGCTTTGCCTGGAGCATTAATTTGATTTTCAATACATTGTACTGGGCATCATCCAACGTGTCCATTTTTTCCCCAGCATCAGGCTCCACGCAAAAGAGGGGAGGGTATCATGACCGGTGATGTCCATTCGCTGGATAATGAAGGGGTTGCGCAGGGGCAGCGGGTTGATCCTATTGCCTATACGGAAAGCCAGACGAATGCCTTTATCTTCCAGGATCTCGAACAGTCGGGACTGGTCCAGTCCTTTCCGCCGGGGATAGGCGCCGAATGGATAGGCGAGACAGGGCTGGAAAGGGATATTCATTTCTGTCAATGCCTTCATACTTTGGTCGATGTCCTCAGACAACCTGGATGGCAGCAGGTTGGCATAACTGGTATGGCTGAAGGAATGCAACCCAATCTCCACGAGGTCGGGGTCCATACTATGAATATCTTCCGGGGTGAGGCAGGGCAGGTCTCTGTATGATCCCTGTCGGATAAACTCAGGCACTACGAAAAGATTGATGCGGACGCGGTACTTTGCGGCCAGGGGGTAGGCGAGCTCATAATTGTTCCGGAAACCGTCATCGAAGGTGATGAGTACGGGACGGTCCGGAAGGACACTTCGTCCTTCTACGGCATCGATCAGCTGACTAAGGAGGATGGTAGAATATCCATGGGTACGTAAGTAGCGGAAATGAGCTTCCAACTGCACCGTATCTACCGTCAGGGGGTCCCTTTCTCCTTTGGAAGACACGCTATGATACATAAGGACTTTCAGGCAGCTCATTTGGAAGATGGAGATAAAGGATGGAGGGAGCGGGTTGGGGAGCTGTGCAATTCGCGGATCTTCAAGTATTTAAGAAAATGATATTGTGCATTGAGCACGGACCAGTAGAACCCTTCCAGGCCATTGAGGAAGTTCCTTTCCAGGAAATAGTACCGGAAGAAATAATAGGGCAGGGCTATCAATACGGCGGCTATGGATTTATTCTTTCCTTTTCTTGCCGCCTCGCTGGCGGAGAGGGTGCTGTAACGTTCGCATTTTTCATTCCACTGTCTAAGGTTGGCGTAGCTGTAGTGTAACATCCTGCCATGCAGCCGGCCGGTCTTGCCCTGTAGTTCGAGCTTTTCGTGAACGAGGGCCTGGTTGTAGCTACCTGCCTGTCTGTTAAAGAGGCGTAGGAAATGACGATGACTTTCCTTACCATGCCGGAACTCGCGTCCAAGGAATACGAGGTTCATAGGGAACATAAATCCTGAATAGCCGGGCCTTTTCTCCAATGTCTCCCGGACCTCCTTTATGAGCTCGTCGGACAACACTTCGTCTGCATCGATGCAGAGCACCCAATCATTTTTGGCTTTGGATACGGCAAATCTTTTTTGTGCTCCGTAGCCTTCGAATGTCTTAAAATAAATACTACAGCCAAACTCTCCGCAAATTGCCAGGGTGTTGTCGGTGCTAAAGCTATCTACGATAACGATCTCATCACACCAGTACAATTGTGACAGCGTGCGGCGAATATTTCTGGCTTCATTATAGGTGATGATGACAGCGCTGACTTTCGTACCGGTGAAAGCCGGGCCCTTAGGAGAGCTGGGCCGGCTGCCGGGGTTAGCAAGGCCAGGGGACGGTATTGTACGGGCATGGCGGACCAATGAGACGTCTGTGACGTCCTCAGCGGTCTTGTGAAAGGTTAGCATATGGTGTTTTTCTACCTGTAAAACGCCTTGCCCTGCTGACACCCCTACTCGATAAAAAAGTTTTTTTGGCCGATGGCCGGTCAGTGAAGCGTGTCGAAATAATATATCCATTCATGCCGGCTGCTGCCTCCAAAAATGCCGAGACCATTCTGGATATTACCCGGCGGCGAATACAGCTGACCGGGAGGGACGGAACCGATGTCAGACTTGTATTTTTCATACCAGAATAGATAGTTATACAGTTCGGGGCTCACGGATTTAAGGCGGAGTCTTACCCTTCCGCGGGAAGATGGATCGTCGGATATAAAATATTTGCTATCTATCAGAACAGAGCTGGTGTAAGCGCCGTTGAATATGCGACCGGGCAGGAATATCCTTCTGAAGGGGCTGTCCAGGCTGCTGACCTGCGCATTGTCTACATTGGGGTCATCCGTAAATACATTCAGCCGGAGGAAACTATTGGAAGATGAGGTATCGCAGAAAAGCTTCACACCGGGGTTGCTCTTTACCTGGTCATAGAGATTTTTTCCTTCGGTGGTCTCATAACTGTAGCGCACTTCTTTCCAATAAAAATAATGGGTGGTCTTCATCAATTCCTTCATCGCCTCGAAGACAAAATAATGGGTGGCCCCGGGTGAGTCGAGCAAGGTAAATCTAAGCCGCAGCATGGGACTGCCGTGATAAAGCTCCATGCCGGTGTCAATCCTGGTGACCCGCACGGGTGGTGGAATAGTTGTCTGGGAAGTTACCGTGCCGGAGAGAGGGTCCTGAACCTGCAATGTATAGGTAGTATTGTAATGAGGCCGTTGAGGACCGGTGTAGATGGAAGCCGGATTGCCGGCAAAATTAGGGGATGTATTCAATTTAAGGGTCCAGGTCCTGCCGTCCTGGCGTGCAATCTTCACACTGGCAGAATTCACCTCTTCGAAGCTGATGATCCCTCCATTTCCTACTTGTATACTTTTACTGACGGGTATTTTCAGCGAATCGCCGGCAGTGATCTCTGCCAGGACAACCAGTTCGTTGTTCAGTGCCTGTCCCTGGTATGGGTCTTTCCGGCAGGCTGTGCCTGTGAGAAATGCCCAACAGAGAATGCCTGCCAGGAGCAGATAATTGTTTTTATGATATGGAACGATTGGATTCATTAGAAATCGACTGTAGTGGATAGATAGGGTGTTATATTGAATAATTGGTTCTTTCTCACGATGACAACGGATTTGTTATGCAGGGTCCCTTCGAGCCCGTAGCTATATTGTCCGGGAGAGCCATATACGTTGTAAACGCCGGCGGTCCAATTGAAGCCAAATTTCTTTTTCCGGGGTGGATGATAGCTGGCGGAGATGTCCAGGCGGTGGTAGGGGTTGGTCCGGTATTTATTGATACCGGAAAAATGGTAGATGAACCGATAGCTGCGCAGGAGGTCGTCGGGGCTGTATATCTGCTGGGCATTGTCGTAGTCGGGGTAGATCCGTTCCGGCAGCGTAAATACATCCCCGGAAGCGAACATCCATAGTACGGAGATATCCTTTGTCCTGGTGACCTTATAGGTACAGGCGATGTTAAGATTATGCCGCCTGTCGTACTTAAAGGGAAATCTTTTTCCCTGATCGATCTGGTCGAATTGCCGCCAGTTCCATGACAGCGTATAGGCGATGTGCAGGTTGAGCTTCTGGCCGGACCGTTCTCCCATGAATTCCAGGCCATAGCTGGAGCCCTTTCCTGTTTGTACATTCTGTTCCCAGGTGGAATCGGTGTTGATAAAGAAGCTTTTCCCTTCGGAGTAGTTTGTCACATTGAACATTTTTTTCCAATAGGCTCCCAGGGTAAAAGAAATACCCTTCGCTCCTTTATAGGAGTAGCCGAGATCGAGGCTCCTGCTTTCTTCGGGGTGTAGGAACCCTGTGCTGGGAACCCAGGTGTCGCTGTTGATCCCAAGAGAAGGGTTGGTCAACAAATGGATGTATTGGGTCATCCTGCTGTAAGAGGTATATAGCTGCCCGGCGGGGCCGAGCTTATATGCGGCATAGATACGGGGTTGAAGGGATGTATAGCGGTAGTCCCTGAATCGATAGTGTGAAAGATGCAGGCCGGGTCTTATCAGGAGCTTCCGGTCGATGTGGATCTCTGCCTCACCAAAGAGGGTTACTTCCCGGAAAGACAAGGTGCTAAAGGATTGAAAACTGCGGGGGTCGATGGCGATGCTGGAATCGATCCTGCTTTCAAAGGGTTTGATCCCGGTGTAGGCAAACTCGCTTCCGAAATTAAGTTTTGTGGTATTGGTGAGGCGCATCTCGACCTGTGAGCGTGCTGCCAGACGACCGAGTGAGGAATAGGTATTAAAGGACCTCCGTGCGACGGGCAGTCCGGTGGAGTCGTCGTAATTGGTATATATATACCCGGCGAGATTATAATAATTGCTTGTTGAAAGAGTCGTGGTTATAAAGGTATTGGAGGATAGGATATGTGTCCATCCCAGGGATGCGATATGATTTCCCCAGTGTTGTCTGTTGTTCAGGTTGTTGTTGTTGACCTGAAGGTTCAGGTTATCGGTGCCGGTATAGAGGTTTAGCATCAGTTTGTCATTCTTATCAAGGAGGTGTGTGCATTTGAACTGGATATCATAAAAATTATTATGGAAGTCTTTTTGAAAGGCGTTGAGCAGTGAGTTGAACATGCTGTGGCGGAAGGAGATCATAACGGCTGTCTTGTTCTTTTTCAGGGGTCCTTCCAGGGTAAATGATCCGGCCAGCAGGTTGAGGTTGGCTTCCCCACCCCACTGCTCCATATTTCCATCTTTGGTATATACATCGATGACGGAAGACAATCGTCCGCCATAACGGGATGGAAAATCGCTCTTGAACAGCTGCATGGATCGCATGGATGTCTTATTTACGATGGATAGGGCGCCGAGCATATGTGTGGGGTTGAAGACGGGGTTACCGTCCAGGAGGAAAAGGTTTCCGTCCTGCTCCCCACCACGGACGAGCAATCCATTAGCGGCATCGGTAACGTTCATGATGCCGGGCAGCATATACAAGGAGCGTAATGCGTCATTCTCCCCAAGAAAGTTGTTATAGACGCTGTATTGATCGGGGTGTATCTTATCGGTGGCGTTTTTCCGAATGCCGTCGCCGGACGATACGATGACCTGGGGTATATCATCGTTGTGAACGAGCGTAATATCGGCGTGCAGATCCCAGTGCAGATCTATCTCGAGATGCTGAGGTTTGCAACCTGCATAGGTAATTTCCAGCTGATGATGGCCTTCGGGCAGCCAAAGGCTAAAATAACCATATATGTTGGTGAGCACGGCGCTGTGCGTAGCGGGGTCATATACAACGGCGTCGGTCAGGGGTTCGCGGCTGCCCTCTTCCACGACGATGCCGTAAAGGGAATAACGAGGCAGGAGTGCATCTGCGGGGAGAGGGCTGTAGGAAGGAATAAGGATGATCTTTTCGTTCTTTTCAATGATCTTTATTTTTTCTCCGGAGAGGACTTGCTGCATCAGTGCGCCGAGGGTAAGGAGGTCTTTATCGGGACAGACGATCCTGTTCTCCTGCAGGCTGGCGGAGGCGTATTCGACCTGGACGCCGCTGCGGGCATTGATCTCGTCGAGAAATTCTTTAATGGTGCCCTTTTGAAGATGGGAACGGAAGGGGCGGTAGAGCATATTCTTCTTCTGGGCCGGCAACCGGAGGGATGTCAGAAGGGATAGCAGGACAAAAATGTATAACGGAAAACGCCTCATTGCCGGACGAAGAGAAGGGTATCTTTAATCCGTATGATATGAAGGCCGGTCAGTAGCTTTATTTCATCCAGTACCTGGTCGAGATGCTGGTGATCAAAACGTGCAGTGATCTTTATCTTTTCCACTTCCAGGCCGGGGGCTATATTCAGCTGCGACCCGAAGTGATCGTTTATATCCTGCACTACCTGGTCCAGGGGCGTCTGTCGAAATTCCAGGGCGCCTGTCTTCCATGACATCATGTTGGGTGTACCCCAATCGGATGGAGACAATTTATTTTTAAGGATCGTTGCTTTTTGCCCGGATGATAGGACAAGTGATTGGGATGGGTCCTCCCCGGTGGTGAGCTTTACCTTGCCTGTTATGACAAATACTTCATCCATGCTGTCCCTGTCCCTGACGAGGAAGGTGGTGCCAATGTCTTCGATGGCGCCATGGATGGTCCTGATCCGGAAAGGCCGGGCGGGGTCGGATATGGGCTGAAAGAAAGCTTCTCCGGTGAGCTGCACTTCACGTAACCCTTTATTGAAGGGATCCTGGTATTTCAATCCGGCGCCTTTTCTTAGCCAGACCTTTGATCCATCCGGAAGGGTCAGCTGTTGATTGTCGGCGGCGGCGATGACCTGCTGCAGAGGATGTTGACGGGTCAGGTAATACCACCCTGCCGCTATACACAGGGCGAGAAGAACAGACGCTGCGGCAACCAGCCGGGGCGAGAGGAGGCGCAGGGGGGTCGGGGATCTGCGTACGGATGGAGGCGGCGGGGAAGGGGCGATCTTTTCCCAGGCGGCAGCGGTATCGAATGGCATGTCCCGGATGACGTCGCCGCTGGTGTCCCAGACATTCCTGAGCGCATCGAACTGCTGGCGATGCGCAGGGTCGCCCTCCAGCCATTGCCGGAGACTGGCCTCTTCTTCAGAGGAGGTTTCCCGGCTGAGATGCCTTGTTATCAGCCGTATATGTTCATTTTCCTCCATAGATATCAACCGTTGTTTATATGAAAACGTAAAATGGTTCTGTCACCCCTATTTGGATAGTAAAAAATTAGTAAGGGCCCAGGCCAGGTAGACCCCGTGGTCCTTTAAAAAACTCCGCATCAATTTCAACGCCTTGGTCATTTGATTCTCCACTGTCTTCTCCGAAATATCCAGGCTGCCTGCTATCTCTTTGTATGTCATATTGCTGAATCGGCTCAGCAAAAATACTTCCCTGCATCGGGGTGGCAGGTTGTCGATGGCTTGCCGGACCATTGCCCTATACTCTGTCTGCTCCCTTCTGTGTTCTATATACACGGGCTGGGCGCCATCCGGATCGGCAGCGCTGTGCTTTTTTGCCTGTCGAAGCCAGGATATGCAATTATTTCGGACGGCCGTAAAAAGATAGTATCGGATGCCTTCTGTTCCGATGAGCTGCGGGCGGTCCTCCCAGATGCGGGTGAACACTTCCTGCACGATGTCCTCACAGGCATTCCTATCCCTGACATAGCTATAGGCATAGTTGCAGAGAGTGCCATACCAGGTTTCGAACGCCTGCTGAAATAAATAATAGGAGTCTCGTTTATCGGTACTCATATGTCGCCATTACAAGATAGCCGAAAAAGGGTTTACCATTATTGCCGGAAAAATAATTTCGCCTGGTTGAAAAAATATCTGACCTTCGAGGGCTCAATGACAAGCCTATGAGGTTCTAATTCTTACTTTCGACGGCAGGTGATCTAAGCCCGCCACCCGACCAGGAACCGCCTGGGCGGTTCGTCTGTAACCGAGCCTTTGGCGAAGGTTACGATCGAGAAGGACCGTGTCGAAGCAGGTCCGACGAAGATATAAGCAGGTCCGACGAAGATCTCAGACTTTGGCGTTTCCACTTTCCACAGCTGGTTTTTATTCTTCTATTATTAAAACTGGATCATCATGTCTAATGATCAAACTACGTCTTCGAAGACAGGGGCTAATAATAATTCTGTCTATTCTATTATAAAGCAAGCGCTTTCAGGCGAGCATCGTGACTATACCACTGGCAGCATCCGCAGGGCTGTCATTTTCCTATCGATACCTATGATCCTGGAAATGTGTATGGAGTCGGTGTTCGCGGTGGTGGATATTTTCTTTGTGGGGCGTATCGGCAGCCATGCGGTGGCTACTGTCGGACTGACGGAATCCGTCCTTACTATCGTATATTCCATGGCCATTGGTCTCAGCATGGCTGCTACGGCCCTGGTAGCCCGCCGGACGGGGGAAAAGGATCCCGAAGGGGCGGCGCATGCGGGCGCACAGGCCATCAATCTTGCATTGGGCGTGACGGTGGTCGTCAGCCTGGTTGGTGCGTTCTTTGCCGGGGATATTTTGCGGGTGATGGGGGCTTCGCCGGAAACGGTGGCTTCAGGCGCCAGCTATACCCGCATTCTTTTTGGCGGCAGCGTGGTGATCATGCTGTTGTATCTTATCAATGGGGTTTTTCGCGGAGCGGGTAATGCGTCCATGGCTATGTGGTCCTTGTGGATCGCCAATGGTTGTAATATCATTCTTTGTCCCATCCTGATCCATTATTTTGGATTGAAGGGGGCGGCTATCGCCACCACGATCGGTCGGGGTGTGGGTGTACTTTATCAGCTGTATCATCTGTTCAAAGGCAAAGGATTGATCCGCATGAGCTGGAAGTCCTTCACTCCGGATGTCCCTGTCCTGAGATCTCTTATAAAGGTGGCCTGGACGGGGACGATGCAATTCCTTATCGGGTCGGCGAGCTGGATCGTCATGGTGCGTATCACGGCAAAATTTGGGGATGCGGCCATTGCCGGCTACCAGGTGGCTATACGTATCTTCCTTTTCTTTCTGCTGCCGGCCTGGGGTATGAGCAATGCGGCGGCAACGCTGGTGGGTCAGAATCTGGGAGCGCAAAAGCCGGACAGGGCGGAACAGTCGGTGTGGACGGCGGCGCGGTACAACGGCATCTTTATGCTGGTCGTCACCTTATTATTTCTCTTCGGATCGGAATCCATCGTATCCTTTATGAACAAGGACGCGGCAGTGGGCAAGGTAGCGGTGCTGGCGCTTCGGGTGGTGTCACTAGGATATATTATATATGGAGTGGGGATGGTGTTGACCAACGCTTTTAATGGCGCAGGTGATACGCGTACACCCACGCTTATCAACCTCTGTTGTTTCTGGGCCTTTCAGATCCCACTGGCATATATTCTGGCGGTGGTGCTGGATATGGGTCCTCTCGGGTTGTTCGTGGCCATTCCTATTACGGAGACGGCGGTGACGGCTTCCAGCTATCTGCTGTTCCGAAAAGGGGCCTGGAAAAAGGTAAAAATATAGCTTTGCGGGCTTTTTTAATGATTTCATTGATAATTAACCCCTTACATATCGTAGGGGGTTTTTTCTTATACGACCAAAAAAAGAGGGGTCCACACAATAAAAACTTTCTCTAAAAGGCTCTTGCACAATCGAGAATAAGATAATATTTTAGATTTCCCTCCGTTTAGGATAAGTCCGGCAACGGCCCTTAGGAGGGCGATCACTTTAAAAAACCTTTGGAACAACAATATGCGTCGTATTCTTTTCATACCGGTGTGCTTGGTGGTGTTGGCGGCTGTGACGCCGGTGAATGTGCTGAGAGCTAGTGATGGTGGTGGTAGGGCCAAAGTGCGGAGACATGTTATCAGCTCCCGGATCTCGGCGAAGGCTGCGGCTTTTGCGGCTGAGGCGGCGGCCTTATACGACCAGATCGATCTTAAGGAAATAGGTTTATCGAAGAAGGCATTTGAATATGCCTTGAAGGGATATCATTATATGATGGATCACCATTGGCTGGGCAAGGAGAATATCCTTTCCATCTGCGATCTTAGCCAATCTTCCCGGAACAAGCGTTTGTATGTGCTGGACCTGGATCAGAAAACGGTGCTGGTGAATACCTATGTGGCGCATGGACGGAATTCGGGGATGGAATATGCACGGAGCTTTTCCAACAACCCGGCCAGCCATAAGACGAGTTTGGGATTTTATGTGACACAGGATACTTATTATGGAGCGAATGGATTGTCCTTGAAGATAAAGGGTATGGAAAGAGGTTTTAATGACAGGGCATGCGGGCGGAATATAGTAGTGCATGGGTCGGAATATGTAGGGCCGGACTTTATGCAGATGAATGGGATCAGTGGAAGGAGCTTTGGGTGTCCGGCAATTCCCGCTGATGAGACGGAAGAAGTTATCGATCTTATAAAAGACGGAACCTGTTTATTCATTTACCATCCAACAAAGAAATATATCAGCCGATCGAAGATACTTAATGACTAGCATGGACGCACTTCAGATGGTTTGAAGGTGAAAAAGCTCAATCTAGGTTCGTACCCTATGTTTGGGCTTTTCTTTTTGCCGCCTGAGGCGGCTAGTCCGAAGGACAGACATTAGCGTTAAAACTGCCACCCGATGTACTGCGCCAGCATACCAATAAAGATCGCTGAATAGACCTCAACGGCGTTATGATCCCCCGTGATCAGGCGGGAAGTGGCTACCAGACCGGTGGCCAGCGTTGCAAGCGCGAGATACAATCCGGAGGCATATGCATCATGGAAAGAAAAGAGTATGAAGAACATCAGTGCACCGCCCATGGCGATACCGTGCATGCTGACCTTGAAATAGATATTGCATAGCCAGCCGCCGCAGAGGGCTAAAAAGGCTCCCAATAAGAAATGAATGGAAATGGGCGGGCTGTCGGACAGGTTCTTAAATACATTCCAGGTCCACCAGTAAAATACCATGGCGATGATATAGGGTATGATCCTTTCTTTCTCGGTACGCAGGTGCATGGACTTTATAAAGCCCAGTCGCCATAGGAGGAAGACGGCGAAAGTAGGCAGGAATGCATTGCAGAGAACTATGTTTACGAAGCGGAAGACCTTTACCCGTTGATCGAAGCTCGTAAATGCGTAGGGATGCAGAAAGATAAGAAAACCCATCACATAGCTGGTGATGAACAGGGGGTGGAGGATGTAAGATATTACCTGCGCCAGGACGCGAATAACAGGATTCTTTATTTCGGGACGAGTGGGTGTATAGGTGGGAACAGTGTTCATTGCGTTGCAATTTACAGCTCTTTCCGCAGACGGGCGACGGGGATGTTCAATTGCTCGCGGTATTTGGCCACGGTGCGGCGGGCGATGTTATAGCCCTTCTCCTGCAGGAGCTCTGTCAGCTTCTCATCACTGAGCGGCTTTTTCTTGCTCTCTCCTTCGATGAGGTCGCTGAGGATCTTCTTTACCTCGCGGGTGGAGACTTCTTCGCCACTCTCGGTGCTGAGCGATTCACTAAAGAAAAATTTCAACCGGTAGGTGCCAAATTCCGTCTGTACAAACTTGCTGTTGGCTACCCGGCTGACAGTGGAAATATCCAGCGCGGTCCTTTCGGCGATGTCCTTCAGGATCATGGGTCGCAGTGAGGTCTCGTCCCCGGTGAGGAAGAACTGATGCTGGTAATCCATGATGGTGTGCATGGTATTGTAGAGTGTCTGCTGCCGTTGCTTAATGGCGTCGATGAACCATTTGGCGGCATCGATCTTCTGCTTGATGAAAAGAACGGCCTCTTTCTGGCGCTTGTCCTTTTTGCTACCCCTGTCGTATTCCTTCAGCATCTCCTTATACCCTTCGCTGATACGGAGGTCGGGGGCATTCTTCGAGTTTAAGGACAATTCGAGCTTTCCGCCATTGTTGGTAATAAAAAAGTCGGGGATCACATAGCTCTCGGCCTTGTTGACCTCGCTGATATCGCCACCCGGCTTGGGGTTCAGCTTGACGATCTGGCTAATCACGTCCTTCAGCTGGTCATCGCTCAGGTTCAATCCTCTTTGTATCTTGTCGTAATGTTTCTTGGTGAACTCGTCGAAATAATAGGTGAGTACGTCGGTGGCCATCTCTACTGCCTTGCCTTCGCCCTTTTTGCGGTGCAGCTGGATAAGCAGACATTCCTGTAAATCTCTGGCCCCTACGCCGGGTGGATCGAACTGTTGGATCTTTTTGATCAGGGATTCGATCTCCTGATCTGTCGTCTCGATATTCTGCCGGAAGGCCAGGTCATCGGCGATGGAGGCGGTCTCCCTGCGCAGGTATCCGTCGTCGTCGATGCTCCCTACTATCTGCTCTGCGATCTTGCGGGTCCTGTCATCCACTACGAGCATACCCAGCTGGTCCAGGAGCAGCTCGTGGAAAGAGGTCTCTACCCTATGCGGCATGGTCCTGTCCTCATCGGCATCAGGATAGTTGTCATCCCTCAATTTATAATCCGCGACGTCGTCGTCGTATTCGTTGACATACTCGCTGATATCGATGTTCTCATACTCATCCTCGCTGCCGTCCTGCTCTTCATATTCGTCGGTGTTTTCGAACTCGTCCTTTAGCTCCTCCGAGCCATCGTCGTGGTCATCTTCCGTCACTTCCAGGGCAGGGTTCTCCTCCAGCTCCTCCTTGATCCTTTCCTCCAAATTGGCTGTCGGCACCTGTAGCAATTTCATGAGCTGAATTTGCTGCGGTGACAGTTTTTGTAGTAACTTTTGCTGTAAAGATTGACTTAACGACATGTATTCAGGGGTTTTGCTCAGCCGCCCTGTCTCGTTTTTGGAATCGGGGCGGCGGGAACCACAAAAATCAGGCCGTAAATCTACATAAAAAGCGGATAAGGACCATGCAACGAAAAAAAATGTTTGTTGTTGTATGTATTTCAACCCTTCTGACGGGGGCCGTCCGGGGGCAGATTTTTTTGCACAATGAGGCTAAAAAGATCCCTGTATGTCTGGAATTAACGCGGCCGGCAGTTCTTTTTTCCAGCCTCCCGCGATGGGATACTTTCTCTCCGGGCTATTTGGGAGATACATCTTTGAGGGGCATATTTTCACCTGCCATGGGGGGTCTTGAACGAGCCGCTTCGGGCCGTCCCAGCCCTGTTCCCGCTGACAGGATGGTTACTCATTTTGGGTTCTTTTGCAAGAGAGAGCTGGAGCTGGAAAAGACCATCCACCTGCCTCTGCGATTCCGGCTCGGGTCCCTGGAGTACTGCAATAAGCTGGAAGGGAAATAAATTTCCGCCCGGGCTACACTGTCGCCTTTTCCCGGCTAAGCACCTTTTTCACTGCCGCCGCGATCTTTTCTCCCTTATCTTTTGTCTGCTCCTCCGTCCAGGCGAGGCTGATAGCGGTGGATATGCAACGACTCATAATCCTGTCGCTGACGGGGAAGGCATCGGGGGACAGCTTCTTAAGGGCTATCTGCTGCGCCTCGGGGAGCCTGTTCAGGCTTGCTGCCTGGTGAAGATGTGTCCATTTGCGATAGTAGTGCCAGTTGTTGTCGAACCAGTAGAAGTTACCGGCAAGGATGCCCTGCTCCTTTAGTTCGGCGACCAAGCCCCTGGTAAGCGCCTCGGTAGGGAGGAACCAGCTGAGGAAGGTGCAGCTGTCACCGGATGGATCGGGTATCTGCCGAAAAGTAATTTCGGGTATCGTGGAAAGAATGGCTTTAAGTTGCTGATGATTCTTTTTCTGGATGGCCAGGAACTTATCCAGCTTGCGGATCTGAGCCAGTCCAACGGCGGCATGCAGTTCGGAGATCCGGTAGTTGTATCCGATAAAAGGATGAAGATCGGCTCCGCGATCCACCCCCTTGTGGTCATGGCCATGGTCTGTGTATCCATCTGCCCGGATATAGAGTTCTTCGCTATTGGTCAATACGGCCCCGCCTTCTGCACAGGTGACGGTCTTTACAAAGTCGAATGAGAGAGTGCCGGCCTGTCCGATGGTTCCCAGGTGGCGGCCCTTGTATTGAGCGCCGGTGCTTTGGCAGGCGTCTTCCAACAAGACGATGTCATGTTCCTTACAAATGGCCAGGAGGGGGTCCAGGTCGGCCATGGCGCCGCACATATGTACGGGCATGATACATTTGGTCCGGGGGGTAATGGCCTGGCGGACGGCAGCAGGGTCCAGGGTCAGCGTGCTGTCCACATCCACCAGTACGGGTATGGCACCTACACTAAGCACGGCTTCGAAGCTGGCCACGAACGTGAAGGTGGGCATAATGACCTCATCGCCGGCGCCAACTCCCAGGATGGCCAGGGCGGTCGACAGGGCAGAAGTGCCGCTGGAGGTGAGCTGGGCGTATTTTACACCTAATCGCTCGCAGAGGGCGGCTTCCAGTTCTTTGGATTTCCAGATCCCTTTACGGGGACCGTCAAAACCATAGCGCATGTAGATACCCGTCTCGAGGACATCGTTGACCTCTTTGCGTTCTTCGGGACCAAATAGTTCAAAACCAGGCATATATATGGATTTTATATGTTGATAAACTTATTCAAAGGTAGAGAATTTTAATTGGACCGGTCGGTATTGGGGCGGTCGGCTGTGGACCCGCTGGGCGGCATGACGGCCCTGGTGGAGGTCTGGGTATCGGAGGCGGAGCCCTGTATCGCTATCGGCGGGCTTTCCATATTGGTCCTGCTGATGGCAGTGGCGAAATAATAGTATTTTTTTGTACCTCCGGCATTTTCCCGGATATGGAAGCCTGCGACGGGGTCATAAGGGATGAATTGAAAAACCTGCATGGAGTCGATATTGCATTGGGGTGTCTCCGAACGATAGAGCGCATACCCTCTTAATGTGTCTTCACCGGCGCCTTTGGATATCCAGGCTGTCTGGATGGATTCTTTCTTATTGTATTCATTGTGTACAAGCGGTACATGGGGTCGTATCGAGTCGATCCATGGCATGGGCGGGATCAGCGCCGGATAATTGTAGTAATTGAGCTGCAGGCTATCGCACCAGCCATTGGGGTTCTTCTCAAAGGACTTGTTGCTGAAATAAACGGCGCCCTGTACATTAGGGGAATTCCTCAGGGTCTGTAACTGGCGCGTCAGCTGGGTCTTGTCCCGCCAGGCGGGATTGGAGTTTGCCCTATAGATAGCCAGGCCGATGAAACACTGACGGCCAAAAGAGTGATCATTCCACCAGGGCAGGAGCACGGAATAGTCGGCACGTTTATACCCTATTTCGAGGTATAGCTGGGGCACGACATAGTCGATCCATCCGCGCTTCAGCCACAACAGGATATCCGCATACAGGTCATCGTAATTTGTCTGGCCGGCCTGTGTTTCGCTGCCTTCGGGGTCTTTGCTGCTATTCCGCCATACGCAAAAGGGGCTGATACCAAACTTGCAATGTTTTTTCTCCTCCTTTATCATGGTGCTGAGCCGAAGGATAATGGAGTCTACATTGCTTCTCCGCCAGTCGCCGCGATCCATGTCCTTACCGTATTTGGCATAGCTGGTGTCATCGGGAAATTCCTTGTTGGGGATACGATACGGATAAAAATAGTCATCGAAATGCAGGGCATCCACGTCATATCTGCGTACGATGTCGCGGATCACCCGGATCACATAGTCCTGCACATCTTTGTTACCGGGGTCGAAATAAAGGGTCCCTCCGTAATTCAGGAACCATTCGGGATGCAGCCGGGTGATATGGGTGGGGGAAATGGATGATTTGCCGATGGCATAGACTGCTCTGTAGGGGTTGCACCAGGCATGGAATTCCATACCGCGTTTGTGGGTCTCCTCTATCATGAACTGCAAGGGGTCATAATATGGGGATGGGGCCTTGCCCTGTACACCGGTAAGCCATTCGCTCCAGGGTTCATAGGGTGAGGGATAAAAGGCGTCTGCGGCGGGACGTATCTGTACCACGAGCGCGTTCATCCCATTGCGTTGTTGCATATCCAGCAGCCGGATGAATTCCAGTTTTTGGCTGTCGGTGGGCAGCCCCTTTTTGGAGGGCCAGTCGATGTTCTCGACGGAAGCCACCCAGGCGGCTCTAAACTCATATTTTGGCATGGGGGGCGTCACTTGACTAAATAAGGGAGCGGAAATGGCCAGCAGGCTGGCTGCAAGCAACATTCGGTACAATCTATTCATCCTTTGCATTTCTTATCTTGTCCAACAATTCGTTCAGGGTCCTGGCGTCCTCCTCTGTGAGGTTCATCATGATACCGTCCATCTGGTCGCTGTACTGGTCGATCTTTTCCAGCAGCTTTTTACCCTTGTCTGTTATAGTAACGTCGACGAGGCGACGATCCATCTTACAAATACCTTTTTTAACAAGTCCTTTTTTTACCAGGCGATCTACAATCCGGCTGGTGTCGCTCATCTTATCCAGCATTCTTTGACGTATCTGCAGGGTGGACAGCGGCTGGCCGGCGCCCCGTAGGATCCGCAGGATATTGAATTGCTGGGTTGTGATATCCCATTCATCAAATATCTTGGTGATCTTCTCCGTGACCCAATTATACGTGTAGATAAGATTGATCGCGGATTTCTGGTATTCGTTGCGAAATTTTCGCTGGTTTATTTCATTTTCTAGCGCCATGTAGCAACGCGGGGTTTGGTCAGCCTGATTTGTAAAAATAATATAAATATTTTATACGCTGGCTGCACGCAGGTCCTGCGTCAACATAAAAATCGTGTACAGATGGTGGGCTTCGTGCAGCAGATAGAACTGTGCCCACTGCGGGACGGTGAGGTTGCCGTATCTGGGATGGAGGCCGGTGCGGAGAAGGCCGGTGTCGCCCAGAGAGGTGAGCCTGATGGTGATTTGTGTAGCGCTGGCAGAGATGAGGTCCAGAAGGGATGGCAGGGAAATATTCAGGTAATCGGGGAATGAGGGGTCTTTCTCTGCTACGTAACGTTCAAATGATGGGGTGTCTTCGGCGGCCATTCTTTCCAGCCGGGCGAGGAACATGGGTTGATAGGCTGCCAGGTGTGCTATGTTCTCGAAGGTGCTCCATTTATCGGGGTTGATCCGTTGCCTGAGCTGCTGCTCCGTAAGCCCCCGGATGAGCTCGGGCAGGGCTTCGTGCTGATGCTGCAGGCGGGTCAATATGGATAGGGAGAGTGGCATCAGTCGGACCAGACTTTTGTTCCTTCACTACAATTAGCGCAGATATCGATGTTCTTACGGCTCTGCAATATCTGCCGGCGGAAGTTGACATAGTTGTCATTGTGCCAGATTTCCGAAAAGGGCCTTCCTTTCAGATCCCCCAGCTGGTGTTGAGCATCCTTGTCAAAACAGCAGGGGACTACGAGTCCGTCCCAGGTGATCACTGTCGCATGCCAGAGACGCCAGCAATGGTTGTCCAGCGAGCCTTTGAAAGTATGTGAGCCATTGCCGTTCTTTTTGTAACGGCTGTATTTTTCATTCGTGGGGATCAGGCCGTTGGGGTCATTTTCGTAGTCGTAGACCTGGGCCGTCTTGAACCGCACTTCGTCCACGCCAACTTCGGCTGCCAGGCGCCGGATGTCTTCGAGCTGGTGTTCGTTGGGCTTTACGACAAGGAACTGGAAAAAGACAAAGGGGGTCCTGCTCTTCAATTCCTTTTTCCATTTGACGATGTTGCGGGCCCCTTCCAGCACTTTTTCCAGCCGTCCGCCGACACGGTATTGTTCGTATACGTCCTGGGTAGCCCCGTCGATGGAAATGATCAGTCTGTCGAGCCCGCTCTCCACCGTCCGCCGGGCATTGGTGTCATTGAGATAATGGGCATTGGTGGAGGTGGCGGTATAAATGCCTTTTTTCGACGCATAGGATACCATATCCAGGAATGCCGGGTTCAAATAGGGCTCGCCCTGGAAATAAAAGATCAGGTAGAGAAGGTCTTTGGACAGCTGGTCGATGGTATCCCTGAAAAAATCGTTCTTCAGCATGCCGGTGGGCCGGGTGAAGGCCCGCAGACCGCTGGGGCATTCGGGACAGCGGAGGTTACAGGAAGTGGTGGGTTCGAAAGATATGCTGACGGGGTAGCCCCATTGAATGGCCTTCCCTGTGAATTTGCTCAGATAATAGCTGCTGAGGACCTTCACGCCATTCCATAGACGGCGCGCCGTGAGCTTGGATAAAAGGTTGACGGTATCGTTGCGGTTGAATGCGGGCATGGAGAAGTAAAATTAGGCAATTTAATGTAGGTTTGCACCCGTAGATATGGCAATCAAACTAAGGAAATACTCGGCCTGGAAACTCCTATTATTCTCTCTCTTCGGCGCAATGATCATCATGCTGTTGTTTGTGGGGTATGACTGGTGGACAGAAAGGAGGGCTCGTTTTGTGCGCTACCCCGAATTTGGCATCGACATGCCGGTCAATTATACCATCCATGGTATCGATGTGTCCAAGTACCAGGATATCATCGATTGGGGGTCGGTCAGGGACATGCGGGTGGGGCGTGTGCAGCTGGGTTTTGCTTTTATAAAGGCCACGGAAGGACTGGGCAATGAGGATGCCTTTTTTCAACGCAACTGGAAAAAGTCAAAGAATGCGGGGCTGGTACGGGGGGCCTACCATTTTTTTCTTGCCACCAAGAGCGGCAAAGCGCAGGCCGAGAACTTTATCAACTCTGTCGAGCTGGAACCGGGAGATTTGCCTCCTGTGCTGGATATCGAGCAGACATATGGGGTGTCATCGGAGAAGCTGCGGGAGAGGGCCAAAGATTTCCTGCAGACGGTGCAGGATTATTATCATGTCACTCCTATCGTCTATACCAACGTGGATTTTTACCGGCAATATTTAAGAGACGACTTTGACAGCTTTCCTTTGTGGGTGGCCCATTATCTGCAAAAGGAGCGCCCACATACGTACCGCGACTGGACCTTCTGGCAGCATAGTGAAATGGGGCGTGTCAATGGTATCTTTACAAGGGTGGATTTTGATGTGTTCAACGGGGATTCGGCGGAGTTCAAGAAGCTGCTGATCACATCGCCCGAACCGACGGTGGGGCCGGCGAACTGAGCTAAGTGATTACACGTACGTCCAAGTTCCGATTTCCTTTAAAATAATGAGAAAAAGTAATATTTAGAGGTAGCGTTTCGTCTGGCGGCCGTTTGCCAGTAAATATTCCAACATGAAGACGGCCATCTTTTCTTACCAAAACGAGCAGTGGCGGGGAAATGAGAATAACCATGTACTTGACCAGTCGAAAGTGAGCCTGGTGATGGCCTTCGGTGACAAGGCCGCACTTCAGCCAGCTGGTCTATATGATCGGCTCCGCTCGGATTATCCCCATGCAGAGATCGTACTTTGTTCGACCGCAGGCGAGATATTCGATGATAGTGTGTACGAGGGGTCCGTGTCCGTGACGGCCGTCGAATTCGAAAAGACGCGGGTTCGGTCTGCCAAGGTGAACATTGCGGACTTTGACGGCTGTAGTAATCGTGCCGGGAAAGCATTGATAGAGAACTTAATGGGCTTTGAAACGCTCTCTTATATCCTGATCCTTTCAGACGGGAGCAGGGTCAACGGGAGTGAGCTGGTCAAGGGGATCAATAGCCTGGTGCAGGATAGAGTACCCGTCACCGGTGGGTTGGCTGGGGACGGAACTTCGTTCAAGAGTACGCTGGTCGGACTCAATTCCCGTCCTGATGAAGGTCAGATCGTGGCAATTGGTTTATACGGAAGCCACGTGCAGGTCTCTCATGGGTCCATGGGTGGCTGGGAGTCCTTTGGACCGGAACGAAAGATTACCCGCAGCAAGGGCAACCAACTTTTTATGATCGATGAGGAGTCTGCCCTTGATCTTTACAGGAAGTATCTGGGTAACTACGCCAATGAGCTGCCGGGTTCTGCGTTGTTATTTCCCCTTATGGTCCGGCGTTCCGATGAAGAGGAACCGGTTGTCAGGACCATTCTGTCGATAGACGAAGCATCCAAAAGCATGTTGTTTGCAGGCGATGTGCCCGAAGGCGCCAGCGTTCGCTTTATGAAGGCGAATTTCGACCGGCTGGTCGATGCTGCCAGTTCGGCCGCCATGCAGACATTTGGGGAGCGGGTATCGGAGCAGCCTTCATTTTCAATCCTCATCAGTTGTGTCGGAAGAAAGATCATTCTGGGAAACAGGGTCACGGAGGAAGTAGAAGCTGTAAAAGAGGTTTTCGGGGATAAAGCCCTGGTAACAGGTTTCTATTCTTATGGAGAGATCGCCCCTCCGCTGCCCCGGGTGCAATGCCAATTGCATAACCAAACGATGACCATCACTAATATTTCCGAACGATGAATTCTGCCGCAACCAATTATAATAAGTTATTGGCAAGACAAATCAAAAAACACCTGCCACAGGAGCTGTGGGAGGATGAAAGGCTGCAGCGCTTTATACAGTCGGTCAACGACTCTTACAACGGTTTTGAAAAAGATAAGGCGCTTGCCGATCACGCCTTCCAACTGAATGAAGAAGAATATGTCCGGATAAACAGAAGGTTGCAGTCGGAAGTCCAGGACAGACGGCAGGCGATCAGGACGCTGAAAGAAGCGATCGCTCGCATATCCGAGCACAACGATCACAACAATCTGGTCCTCCAGGAAGAAGATAGTTTAAACACGGCCCTCTCGTATTTGGAGGAGCAACTCGCCCATAAAAAAGAAATGGAAGCAGACCTTAAGCGGCTTTCGCTTGTGGCGAGCGCCAATGAGAATGGTGTAATTTTTACCGATGCCTCCGGTGTTATTTCCTGGGTCAACGAAGGGTTTTGCCGAATGACCAATTTTCCAGTTTCTGAATTAGTCGGCAAAACCCCCATCGAGGTAAGCAAAGGTCCGCTCACGGACCGGGCGGTGCTGCGCAAGATGGTGGAAGATTTCAGCCGGGGTAAGACCTTTAGCGTAGAGGTGATCTTTTATCGAAAGGATGGCAGCTGGTTTTGGGGAAGGGCTAAGGGCCAGGCTATATTCGACCATGAGGGATGCGTGATCCAGCAATTTGCATTGATCGAAGACATTACCAAAGAAAAGCTGGCCCAGGAAAGGATCAATGAATTTGAACGCAAATTCAGAACGACCATTGAAAAGATTGGTGATAATTGCTGGGAGTTGAATTTTCAAACAGGTAAAATGTATCTTTCGAGAGCCGAGGGGGAACATAAAGCCGACGAGGCGGAATGGCTGGACAGGATATTCTCCGAGGATCGCCGGATCCTCGAAGAAAGGCGAAGGAGATATGAAACCGGCGAAGTGGATCATGACGCCATAGAGTACCGTGTACAGGAGAATGATGAAGAACCAAAGTGGATCCTCGACCGAAGTGTACTTATCGAGCGTACGCAGGAAGGGCAACCGATGACGATTATCGGAACACATACGGATATATCCCATATAAAGCGTACTGAATTGGAATTGGAGCAAAGAGTAAAGCAATTCCAAAGCCTTTCGGAAAATATTCCCGGTGTAATCTTCGAATACGAATTTCGGGAAGATGGTTCACAGGGATACCGGTACATCAGTCCTGCTACGGAGAAGATATTCGGGATCAAATCTGCAGCGTTTCAATCTATTTCGACCTATATGAGCCCAGAAGAGAAAGCGCACTTCGATGTATTGAATAATGAATCGCGTAATTCTCTCGCTCCTTTTTACATCGAGTCAAGGATCGTAGTTCCTGAGAAAGGGACCTATTGGTGTGCTGTTTCTTCCTCCTTTTCTTATATTTCAAACAAGGGCGCCAAAGTCTTCACCGGGATCATGACGGACATTTCTGCCCAAAAAAAATTAGAAAGTGAGCTCATCATAGCGCGGGAACAGGCCGAACAGTTCTCCCGGTCGAAAGATAATTTCCTCGCCAATATGAGCCACGAGATCCGTACTCCGATGAATGCTGTTCTCGGAATGGCGGGCCAGCTGGCTAAAACCCATCTCGACGACAAACAGCGCTTTTACCTGGACACTATCTATTCTGCCTCTGAGAATCTGCTTGTTATTCTAAATGATATTCTTGACCTGACAAAGATCAAAGCGGGGAAACTAGGTCTGGAGAAGATCGGATTTCAGCCGGGCGATGTCCTGAACCGTGCCTTGCAGGTTATGATGCACAGAGCGGAAGAAAAGGCATTACTATTGTCCGTTAGCTTTTGCGATCCGGCCCTCTCCAAGGTATTGATCGGCGATCCTTACCGCCTGAACCAGATCCTGCTCAATTTGCTGAGCAATGCGATAAAGTTCACCCCGGTGGGTAAGGTTACTCTTTCCTGCAAAGTTCTTTACGAAGACCCGGACCATCAAAAAATTGCCATTGAAGTAGCCGACACCGGTCTTGGGATGGAGGAAGGTTTTATACAAACGCTGTTTGACAAGTTCACGCAGGAATACGACTCGGTCACCCGTCAGTTCGGCGGCACGGGTCTTGGGATGAGCATTTGTAAGGAGCTAATAACGCTAATGGGAGGCGAAATTCAGATAACCAGCAAAAAAGGAGCAGGGACGACCGTAACATTGATTATCGACATGCAGAAAGGCAGCGAAAGCGACCTGTCATCCAGCGATAATACACCGGTGAATACGGAGAACCTGAAAAGCAAAAGGGTATTGGTGGTTGATGACAATGACATGAACCGGCTGGTCGCTACCACTATTTTGGGAAACTATGGTACTGTTGTTCACGAAGCGGCCAATGGCCAGGAAGCCATAGATTTTCTGCGTCACCATCCCGTGGACATCGTTCTGATGGATATTCAAATGCCTGTAATGAGCGGGTTTGAAGCATCTATAGTGATTCGGCGTGAAATCGATCCAAACTTACCTATTATCGCACTTACGGCCAATGCCATCCGTGGTGAGAGCGAGAAGTGTCTGACTGCGGGGATGAATGATTATCTATCGAAACCCTTTGAGGAGAATACCCTTATAAAAATGATCTCCGATTGGGTGATCAAGCGGCCTGTTCACCCTGACGCCGGGCCAAACATGGACGCGGTGGCCAATTCCCTGCCATCTACGACGGAACCGCATCCAACTCCGCTTTATGACTTCCATCGGCTGGAAGCTGTTAGTCATGGGAATGATGGGTTTAAAAAGAAAATGATCCAGCTTTTTATCAATCAAGCTCCGGCAGCCATAGTAGAATTAAAGGCGGCATCCGCCAGTCAGGACCTTCAGGCAGTGTTTCAGAAGGCACATTTCCTGAAGCCTATCCTTCATAATTTTTGCATCGACTCCCTGCACGATGAGATCCGGGAGTTGGAGAGCCTGGCATTGACAAACAGGCCATCCAGCCGTATCGATGAAATTATACAACTTCTCTCGGATGTGATCACCGACGTGGTGGCTAAACTGACATTGAATGAACATTGATCAGCTGCTGTGGTCGGCAATGATCCACCAATGTCCGCCGATCTTCCGGAACAATAAAGAATAAACACCTCCCACATCACCTGCCTGCCTTTTCAGGAACCATTTGCCGATGACGAAATAATGATCGGCTGAGACTCGCTGCACCTTTAGAAGGGTAAAGAAGAGCTGTCCCATTTTGTCGGGTGTATTGTAGTTCTTTTTATAATTGTCGAGCGCATTGGTGTAGCCATATGTAACGCCGGACTGTCCAATGAAGACCAGGGAGTCGTTGTGCCAGTAGCCTTTCATGAAATCGTCCAGGTCGCCTTTGTTCCAGGCGGCTGTCTGTTCGGCCAGTATCTGGCGGATGGCGGCTTCGTCGCCGGACTGGGCGAAGGAGGGAGGGGCGAAGGAGGGATGGGCAAAAAGCAGCAGGGTGGCTAAGAAGATCTTTCCCATGGGAATATTTTTCGAGTAAGTTACTACTCCTCTTCCATTTCCCGCAGCAGGTCCTGCAACTTCCGGATGTGCCGGCCATAGAGCCGGTGGACATACCATAGATTCACGAAATATATACCTACGGTGACGGGAATGAGAAAGATGGCCCATATAAGGGGGTGCTGCCACCAGGGAGTGCCGCTGAGCTGATAAAAGAGATCTGCTCCCGGCGCGGCCGGAAATTTCTGGCGGATGATAAGCCAGGAAAGAATGAACATGATCGGGATCATGAGGGTACCGGACCAGACATAGAATTTGATATATTTTTTTAGGGTGTTTATCTGCTGTCTCAGATTGCTGTAAAGAGAGCACCCTGTGCACTGCATGGCTTTCAGGAGCTGGTTCTTCCGGAAGAAATAGACGGCGAGGATGGCCAGGAGCAGGATAAAAAGCCAGGCGATGGCGGATAACTTCCCTTCGAAATCCAGGAAATAAAAAAGTATAGCGGGCGTGTAGGTGGCCGCTATGAGGATGAGTTCTCCGGCCAGATTGCGTCGCATACGGGTGACGATGCCGCCGGAGCGCCGTTGCAAAAGTGCGTGGATCTCTTCGGGGCTTTTGTCGGAAACAGGCTGAGCCTCCAGGGTGCGCCATGCATATTTCAAGCTATCCAATTCCATAAGTAGCCTCCTTTGTCATTTTTCGTAATTTTTCACGGATTCGGTTCATTTTTACCCGCAGATTGTTTTGATTGATACCCATTATCTCCTCCATTTCTTCATAGGATCTGTCTTCCAGGTAGAGCATGACGAGCGCCTTTTCGACGTCCGATAACCGATTGATCGCGGCATAAAGCTGTTGAAGCTGCTGCTCTTCCTCGCCCGGCCAGGTCATTTCAGGCAGGGAGGGGGGAATTTCATCGGTGCTGGTGGTAGAGGGGCGCCGGCGTTGTTTGCGCAGATCGGAGATGGCGGTATTGAGCGCGATCCTGTAGAGCCAGGTGCTGAACTTCGACTCGCCACGAAATCCGGGGTAGGATTTCCACAACTGTATGACCATCTCCTGGAAAAGGTCCTGTCTGTCGGTCTCGGTAAAGCAATAGATCCTGCACACTTTATACAGCAAAGACCGGTGCTCCTGCACCAGCTTCACAAATTGCTCCTGTGTGGGGCGGTCTGTCAGAAAAAGTAGTTTTTACAATAATACAATCGTTCGTCGCCGGGACGGGGAAAAAATTACCTTTACGGTCATGAAAAAAATATATTGTCTTTCCACCTGTAGTACCTGCAGCCGTATCCTGGACGAGATCGCGGCCGAAAAAAAGGGATTTACCCTGCAGGATATCAAGACGGAAAAGATCACTCCTGCCCAATTGGATGAAATGAAGGATAAGGCGGGGAGTTACGAAGCTTTATTCAGCAGGCGGGCCCTGAAGTATAAAGAGCTGGGTCTCAAGGACAAACAGTTGACGGAAAAAGATTACCGCCGGCTGATACTGGAGGAATATACCTTTCTCAAGCGACCGGTGGCGCTCGTTGGCGGGAAGATATTTGTCGGGAGCGAGAAAAAGACGGTGGAAGCCCTGAAGGGCGCGGTCTAATTGGCCGACATCAGCTTCATCTTGGATAGCCCCTGGGCGTTGACGACCTTCACTTTTACCAGGCCTTTACCCCCGATGTAGTCGCGGGCGGAGCTGTACAGATAGGCTTCGGGAAGATCGACGATCCGCTCCCGTACGGGATTCTCATGGATGTGTTCGATCCGGCTGACAAGCAGGTCGGGCTGACTGCTGTCGATGTGAAGGGGGCTGCTGCAATTCTGCCAGAGGTGGAGCTTCTCGATACGTTTAAGGGTCTTGCCATAATCCTCAAAACGCTGGATCATCCAGTCCTTCCGGAGATCCATCTCCACGTCGATGGCTTTCACTATTTCCGGGGTGGTATATTTCTTGAAATCCCTTTCAAAGTAAGCGGGGCCATAGCCTTCCGGGGTCCTGACCAGCAGGTGCAGGTGATGGGTCATCAGACACCAGGCATAGATCGTTATCTGACCCAGGTCCACAAAATGATTTAATGCATCTGCTACAACTTGTTTGTAAGCCGGGCGTGTGAATACGTCGATGCGATCTACCACATTCAACGTAAGAAAATAACAGGCTTCCCCGGATCCAATAGGCTTGTCGTTTGCCAGCATAGGTGCTCATTTTAGTGAAAAAATGTGTAGGATACGGGGTGACTCGACAGGTGTGGGAAGGGGCGAATGTCTTAAAGTTACAAAATCCGGGCCTTAATTGGGCCTGGTGGGTAGGATTTATTATGAAATTAATTTAACGCTAACTTAACCCTTTGCCCGGGATATGCGCTGCAATAAATATAGTGTTTGGGGTCTTCTATTATTTTTTCTTTTAGCAGGCTTTCGATGGGAGAAGGTATGGTCTGTTCTTTTTTGACAAACTTTTCAAGGTCCACAGGCTGATTGCCGAACTGCCAGAAATGATGTTCCGCATCGTTCTGATACCTGTTGGCAAAAAACTGGAATAAACGCAGGAGCCATTCTTTGCGTGTCTCATTGGGATGCTCGGCTATTGCACGGAGAATTTGTTTGGCCGAAGCGCTTTTCAGATCTCTGAGTACTTTGGGCAGGTTGGACTTTCCCTGCTCTACGCCGGCGATCATATACAGGCGGCTGGGTAGGATAGCATATTCGTATACCCGCAGCCGTTTGTGCTCAATGCAGTAGTTCAGGTTGTCCACCAGCAGATCGCAGTATTCGTGACGGGTAAAAACATCAATCCCGCCAACTACGGTTAGGGTTACAAAATACAATCCCTCAGGCTGCATCTTGTACATTTCGGTCATGCGTAAAAGGTAGTAAACTTTTATTAAAATGAATAATTAAAGCAACTCACAACGGTTATTAATAAGGATATATTTTCCTTCCGTGATAACTGCGCGAGAACCATTCCCAACAAGGGACGAATTCCCGACAAGAGAGGTCTAAATTACTACACGATCCGCAGCTTCGCATAGTTAAGCATGATCTTCTTCTCTCCGTTGTGCTCAAACTTAACGGTTGCAATGGGATTGTGTGCAGAGCCTTCCATGCCGACAACTTCTCCAAATCCGAACTTCTGGTGTTCTACTTTTTGTCCAACCAGTAATGCAGAAGTGTCGCTGGCAACAAAGTCAGGGCTAGGGTTGTGTTCAACGGTCTTTACAAATGGTTTGGGAGGAACATAGGTTGGCTTGGTTTCCTTCTTTGCGGGAGGGGGGCCATATCTTTTTTCTGCCTGTGATGCGGTGCTACGATCAAACGCGCTTCTGTCTCCGAGGGAGGAGCCTTGATTGCGAAGGCCTCCGCCGGCAAAGCTACGGTCTAAAAAGTCGGAGGGTATTTCTTCGATGAAACGACTTGGTTCATTTTGTACCAGTGTGCCAAAACGATAGCGCGTGTTGGCATAGGTGATCCATAATTTTTCTTTGGCGCGGGTGATGACGACATAGAACAACCTTCTCTCTTCTTCGAGCTCTTCACGAGTATTGATGGCCATGGCATTGGGGAAAAGCATTTCCTCCAGACCGGCGGCAAATACGCAGGAGAATTCGAGCCCCTTGGCGGCATGGATGGTCATCAGCTTCACGGTGTCGGCATTGGGGTCTTTTTCATCTGCATCGGTGAGGAGCGTGATCTGTTGCAGATAATTGCCCAGTCCCTTGGTCTCTTCTTCGAGGACACCATCTTCATCGGGCCTCTCGGTAAATTCCTTGATAGAGTTCAGCAATTCCTGGATGTTCTCGTATCTCGCCAGCCCTTCGGTGGTCTTGTCATTGAAAAGCTCTTTTACCAGATTGGTCTGTTTGCCAACGTGGGTCGCCACCTCATATGCATTCTTTGCAGTCAGCATGCTGGCGAAGCTGCGGATCATCAGCACAAAATTCTCCACGGCCTCCAGGGTGCCGCTTTTGAAGCCAAATTCCCCGGCTCTTTCCAGTACCTCCCACAGCGTGATATTCTGTTCATTGGCTGCCAGCACGGCCCTGTCGATGGAGGTCTTGCCGATGCCACGGGTGGGATAGTTGATGATACGCTTGAGCGACTCTTCATCGCGGGTGTTGATGATGATACGCAGGTAGGCGATCATGTCCTTTATCTCCTTGCGCTGATAGAAGCTCACGCCGCCATACATGGTGTATGGGATGCCCATCCGCCGGAGGCTTTCTTCAAATGCCCGGCTCTGTGCATTGGTGCGGTACAGAATGGCAAAATCCCGATTGTTATAGTGATTTCTCAACTTCTGTTCCTGGATGGTATCGGCTACAAACTTACCCTCTTCATTATCGGTCATCATCCTCACGAGGCGTATCTTTTCCCCGGTGGAGTTATCGGTCCAAAGATTTTTGGGTATCTGTCCCTTGTTGTTCTTTATCACCTCGTTGGCGGCATTGAGGATGCTCTGGGTGCTCCGGTAGTTTTGTTCCAGCTTGACGACCTTGACATCGTCATAGTCCTTCTGGAACTGTAATATATTTTCGATGGTAGCGCCCCGGAAACTGTAGATGCTCTGGGCGTCGTCTCCTACTACACACACGTTCTCGTATGCGGCGCCCAGGAGTTTTATGATCTCATACTGAGCGGGGTTGGTATCCTGGTACTCGTCGATGAGTATATACTTGAACTTATGCTGAAATTTATGCAGGCTCTCGGGATGGTTCTTCAAGAGTTCGTACATCTTGATAAGGAGGTCGTCAAAATCCATCGCTCCATTCTTGAAACAACGGGCGGCATAGGCTGCATAAATCTGCCCGATGGCGGGACGATTGGCCCGCATATCCTCTTGTTGGATATGGTAATCATTGGCATACTCGGTGGGTCCTACGAGGCTGTTCTTTGCCTGGGAAATGCGGTTGTACACCACATTGGGCTTGTAGTGCTTGTCATCCAGGTTGAGTTCGTTGATGACCGTTTTTACGACACTTTTGGCGTCGTCTGTATCGTATATGGTAAAATTGTTGGGATAGCCGATACGGTGTGCCTCTCCGCGAAGGATCCGGGCAAATACGCTGTGAAAAGTACCTATATAGAGACTGCGGGCGCTGGTGTTCCCGAGGATCTTTTCAATCCTCTCCTTCATTTCCTTTGCCGCCTTGTTGGTAAAAGTGAGCGCCAGTATATTGAATGCATCCACGCCTTGCGCCAGCAGATGGGCGATGCGGGTAGTGAGGACCTTTGTCTTGCCGCTGCCAGCCCCTGCTACGATCATAATAGGACCATCTTTATGCAAAACCGCCTCTTTCTGCTGGTCATTAAGACCTCTGATATAATCGCTCATGCGGCGAAGTTAAAGAAATTTCCAGGCTTCGTTATGAGATGTTAAAAGAAGCCGGTAGCTCTTGATACTGAGGCCAAGTTTAATTAATTTGGGCGCCTATGCTATCCGAACCGCTGCCTTACCATTGGAAGATCCGGGACTATTTTAAAGGGCAATCCGGGATCTGGTCCTTTTTTTCTGCCACCCGGAAAAAGGAGGAGCAGCTGTCTTCCTTTAAATCCGACCTGCTAAAGAACACTTACCAGTTCCAGCCGGGCAGCGACCTTCTCTTATATGAAAAAATCAATATTATTCGGGAAAAGATGGGTCTTGGCCATCTGTCCGTGACTGCCTATCAGGCGGCTCATTCTTCAGAGCTGAATGCCAGCATTGTTTGTCTTCAGGGTGAGGCGCATATGGTCTTTAGCGGAGGGGTCCTGCAGTTGCTGGATGAGCAGGAGCTCTCAGCCCTTATCGCCCATGAGCTGGCGCATATAAAATTCTACTCCCTTTTGGAGGGTGATCTGGAGATAACGGACAGGATCATCACGGCGCTTGCGGGCAGCCCCGACAGCGGGGCGTCCCATTATGAAACAGCCCGCCTGTTCCGGCTGTATAAGGAGATACATTGTGACAGAGAGGCCTATGGGGTATTGGGAGAGGAGGGTCCTATCATTACCATGCTATTAAAACTGGCGACGGGGCTCGAGGTGGTGCAGTCGTCTTCGCTCACCCATCCGGAGAATTTTATCCGTACGAGGGCCTTGCATCTGTGGCATGAGGAGCGAGATGCGGCAGGTCCTGCCATTGCACAAATGATCGAGGGTATCATGGAGCTGGACCGCCTGGATGTGCTCGCGCAGGCTGTCTTGTCCGGGATGACCCGGGAGCTGCTGACCGGATATTTGTATCCGGAGTGGTTTCGGACGCCGGTGGTGTTGGCGCTGGCGCATCAATATTTTCCGGATCTGGAGGTGGGGACGGGCGCCGGGGCGATCTTTCCGGACGGGCTCACCACCTTTCTGACCGGTGCGCACCAGAGTGTACGGGAATATTTCGCCTATGTATTGCTGGATCTTGCCCTGGCCGACCCGGACCTGGAAGACGTGCCGTTGGGTCATGCGCTGTCTCTGGCGGAGACCCTTGGACTTACGCCGGTGCTGGAGCCCATTGTCAAAAAGGAAATGACATACAGTGATAAACAATGGGAGCGTGTGAAGCTTAACATCCCCAGACAATCCTAGTTGCCAAGACGGTCAAGAACAACTATGTTTAAAGGCATAGCAATTTTGGTTTATTATTTGTCGAATTTTCGTACTACAAGTACTAAAATCGGTGTTTTTTTAAACCAACCTGTGTTACTCCGAATAGAGTACCTGTCCTGTAAGCCGCCAAAAACAACCGAACCATTGAATTATGCCCACTGACAGAATATATTTTAAACAATTCCTCCGGACCGCCTGGGACAATGGGGACTATACCACGGATGATGTGATCGCCTTTGTTCTGCCGCTGTTCCAGGAAGTATGCAGCCTCCACGAAATGGGGCTGGTGGCTCCTTTTGGAAAAGAAGAGGCCTTGTTCCTGACGGAGCAGGCACTGGATATCGACGAACGGCTGGCACATGCACCTGTTCACCACCTTAGTCGTGTATCAGCACTATTCCCTGACGTCCGGTCCCGGAACTTCGAGGTCGTCGGCAAGATAAAGCTGAGCGCGGACGTACACCTGGATTTCCGGCAACCACTGACCTACCCTGCCTATATACCCGGATACCAATCCTTCGAACAAATATTAGGACATCATGATCCCCTGACGGATATCTTCTGCCTGGGATCGATCCTGGGCAGCATCGCCCTGGGCCTGGACCTGTACGACCCGAACGACCTGGAGAACTTTGCTTCTGTCCGAAGCAACCCTTCGTCCTATAACGAGACGCTGCACCCCACTATCGCAAGGCTTATTACGGAAATGACGGAGCTGGACAGGGGTCGCCGTGCGCAGGACCTGTATGATGTGATCCACCGGCTGCAGCATTACAGGGATTATGATCCTGAAAAGACCACGGATCTCAGCCAGGTGAGGGGTTGGTTGGGCAAGGAGCTGACCGAGCGGGATGCTTTTATCCTGAACAAGCTGCGGAACAGGCTTTTCGATACCAGCCGGCGCAACAGGCTCCTGTATTACAAACCCAATATGCGATTTGTAAACCTTACGGTCAGCAGTGTTCCTGTAGTGCTGCACTACCAGAGCATCCGCCCCGAGCATCTTTTTATATGGAGTGAGGAGCTGGCGGAAAAGCTGCGGGGGATGAAGGAGATCGTGCTGAATAAATACCTGAGATTTGACGACCACGCTTATCTGCCTTCGTCCCTGGACAGGGTGCGGGTGGAGTCGCAGCGGGCCATACAGGAATATGGATTCAATCAACTGAAACTAGTTATCGTTTTTCTTAGCTGGCACAATCTGAAAGAAGACCCGCAGGAACGGATACAAAGTCCATTGCTTCTTTTGCCGGTGCAGCTGAAAAAGAATAAGAAATTAAAGGAAGATCACTATGTGATCAAGACGCTGGATAATGCAGCAGAAGTAAATCCTGTTCTGGCGAGTCAATTGAGAGAGTTATATGGCATCCGGCTGCCTGATCTTGTGGACCTGGATGAGATAAGTCCGGAACAATTCTACCAGCAGGTGAAGACACAGATCGACGAGGCGAACCAGGGTATCGTATTGAATTATATCGGCAAGCCGCGTATCCGCCTGATCCATGGCGAGGCGCGTCAAACGGTGAATAATTATCGCAAACGTCTCCGCCGGCAGCCTGGTCTCAGCAGCTATCATCATATCCCGTATAGCTATAAACCGGAGCATTATCAGCCTTTGGGGCTGGAAATATTTCGCAGCCGTATAAAGACGGACCCGGGTCCGCTGGAATACCTGATGAACGGTTCATCGGAGCCAGACGCCGCCGCTCTGCGGGAGCCCGAGCTATACAAGCTGGCGGAGAGCGAGAATAATCCCTATAGCTGGGACTTCGACGTCTGTCATATGGTGCTGGGCAATTTCAATTACAAAAAGATGAGCCTCGTGCGTGACTATAATGTAGTCATCGACCAGCAATTGCAGCATCCTGTATTCGATGCGTTGTTCAGTCAGCAGCCGCGTGCGCTTAAGGGGCATCCTTTCAATCTGAACAGACCCGACGACTGGCATCATGTCATACAGGCGGACCCCACACAGACAAAGGCCATCTTACAAAGCCGGGCAGGTTACAGCTATATCATACAGGGTCCTCCGGGTACGGGCAAGAGTCAGACCATCACCAACCTGATAGCGGATTTTGTGGCGAGAGGGAAGAGCATCCTCTTTGTATGCGAGAAACGGGCAGCGCTGGATGTGGTCTATCATCGACTGAAACAAAACGGGCTGGACGAACTCTGCTGCTATATACACGACAGCCAGGGAGACAAGCGGGAATTCATCCGCAACCTGCGTTCCACTTACGAGGAGTTCACCACAAACAGGATGGACCTTGCTACGTTGCGGGCACGGCGAACATCCCTGGTAGAAAAAATGAACAGGCGGGTAGATATATTGCGGGAGTTTCATCTCACCAGTCTCAGCGGCGAAAAGGAGATAGGTATTGTCGTTAGGGATCTTATCGAACGTATCATAGAGTTGCGGCAGGAGCTGGTAACGCTGACGGCGCTGGAAGAAGAAGCGCTGCCCACCTATGCAGCCTGGCAGGGCGCCGGAGGGACTATTGCCCAGTTGACGGAGGCGCTGGAAGAGGCGGGCGGGGATGCCGTTTTTGCCAGTCATCCTTTTAGCCGACTCCACGAACGGATCTTTCTTTCCGAACAGCCGCATCGTATGCTGGACCAGCTATTGGGGCAGGCCCTGGAGATACTGGATACCATCGACCAACGGCTGGCGGGTGTACCGATGGACCGTGAACAGGCGTTGCGTCCCGTAAGGCTGAAGAGTATGGTGCAGTTTGCGGTGCTATTGTATCCACTCGTGGTGACGGATAATTTCCGCCTGGCCGACCCGGCTGGTGGGGAGGCAAGGGAGTTTATCAGCCGGTGGACCGACTATAAACAGAAGGTCGACCTCTACCAGGAGGCCCTGGCTAAGAACATACATTGGAAAGAGAAACTAGGAGAACAGGATGTCGAGCAGGCATTGACGCTGGCGATCCGGCAGGAGAAGGCTTTTTTGAATTTCCTGAACGGTAGTTGGCGACGATTGAAAAAGAGATTGCAGGAAAGCTATGATCTTTCCCAGCACGCTGTGAGGCCGGCCTATCGGGGCATCCTTGAGAATTTAAAGGACGAATATGAGAAGGCCCGTGGGATGGAGCAGGCTAAACGCCGGCTCCAAACGGATTATCGTCTGGACAATCCGGATACGGCATGGCTTGGCATCGGCATCCTTCATCAAAAAAAGGATGATCCGGCCCTGCTGTATCTGCTCCGTCATCAGGAAGCCATACGAGTGGTGACGGGTTTGCAATCCCTGCACCAGCCATTGATCGACCTGGAGAGCCGTTTGAAGGATTGCCTTCATGGGGGCCTTGACGCCGCCCTGACGCTGGAGGACTTGCGCGACGAGCTGCAGAATATCCGACTAAACGCAGATGGACTTCGGGAATTGTTGCCGGCCCTCCGAAGTTTTACCAGTCTGCCGGAGGCGGTGAAAGAGACCCTGCGTCAGTTCGAGTTGAGCCCTATGCAGATAGAGGCCGTAGTTGCTCGAAAAACACTTCATCATGTGTATCAGTCCAACCGGGACTTTGCGCATATCGACAGACAGGTGCTGGACAAGGCGGTGCAGCAGCTGGGCGAATCCTATTCGGCCCTGCAACAGGTAAATGCGGACCTGATACGCGCCTTTATCCGCCAGCGATTCCTGCAGCAGATCGATCTCTCGAGTATGGCGTCGAGCCAGCTGAATGAGGAGCAGAAAAAATTCAAGAAAACCTATAGCGAAGGCAGAAAGATACTGGAGAACGAGTTTGGGAAAAGCATGCGTTACAAGAGCATTCGGGAACTATCGTCGCGAGAAAGCGGGTTGGTATTGAAGGATATCAAACCTATCTGGCTGATGAGTCCCTATAGTGTGAGCGACAGTCTGCCGCTGGATAGTGATCATTTCGATGTGGTGATCTTCGATGAAGCCAGCCAGATCACCCTGGAAGAGGGTGTCCCGGCCCTGTATCGCAGTCGGCAGACCATTATTGTGGGCGACGAAAAACAGATGCCCCCTACCGACTTCTTCAGTGCCCGATCGGAAGACCCGGATGACCTGGAAGGGATGGCTGAGGAGGATGACGAGTGGCTTAGCGATGATGTGGACAGTCTCCTGGCGCAGGGCGCCCGCAAACTGGATAGCACCTTGCTCAGCTGGCACTATCGTAGTCATTATGAAACGCTGATCAGCTTTAGCAACCATGCGTTTTATGAAGGCAGGCTGCTTACCATTCCCGACAAGACGATCCATACGGAAGAGCGAGCGCCTATCGTGGTGAGCAATGTCCGGGAGATGGCGGGTCAGATCGATCATTTGTTCGATCGCAGTATCAGCTATCATTTATTGGAAGGCAGTGTTTATGAAAAGCGAAGCAACAGGGGGGAGGCTATTTACATTGCCTGCCTGGTGCGGGAATTATTGAACAGGGATGGGAGTCCGAGTATCGGTATCGTTGCCTTCAGCCAGGAGCAGCAGCATATGATCGAGCAGGCGCTGGATGAGCTGGGAGAGGAAGATCCCGCCTTTATGGTGAAACTGGAAGAGGCGTACAATCGAACGGAGAACGATCAGTTCACGGGGCTCATCGTGAAGAACCTGGAGAATATACAGGGGGATGAGCGGGATATTATCATCATGAGCGTTTGTTATGGTCCCGATGCGAAAGGGAAGATGCTGATGAATTTCGGGCCTATCAATAAGAAGGGAGGCGAAAAAAGGCTGAACGTACTTTTTAGCCGGGCCAGGACGCATATGGCGGTGGTCAGCAGCATCCGGCATTCCGCCATCACCAATGAGTACAACGAAGGGGCCAATTATTTAAAAAGATTTTTGCAATATGCGGAGATGGTTAGCCAGGGGCAGATGGCGGGTGCACGGGCCATCCTGGACAGCATGGTGCTGCGGCGGACGGAAGGGGGTGCTGCTGTGCGGCCAAGCCGGGTGAGGGACCAGATCAAGCAGCAGCTGGAGGCAATGGGCTATTTTGTGGATGAGCAGATCGGGCAATCGGATTTCAAATGTTCGCTGGCCATAAAGGCCCGGCCGGACGACGAGACGTATGTGCTGGGCATTTTGCTGGATGACGAAAAACATTATCTGAACGAGAATCTTATCGAACAATATTATCAGCGTCCGGCGATACTGGAGCGATTTGGATGGAAGGTCCTGCCGGTATATTCCAGGGACTGGCTGCATCAGCCGCAGAAGATAATCGATATGATCCGTAAATTGCTGGAGGAGCCTATAGTGTCTGGCGGCGTCCAGGAAGCGGCTGCCCCTGTAGTGGAGAAACCTGCTGCGGTAGATCTCCGGCAGGATGAAGCAGGCGGTGGTGTACCGGCGAGCCCTTATGATCATCTGCCTTTCCACCGGCTGTATCATAAAGAGAACGGCAATGAAAAGTTTTGGGAGGCAGCAACGGACGGCAATAAGCTGATCGTCCGCTGGGGCAGATCGGGCACGAGGGGTCAGATACAGCTAAAGAGCTTCCCTGACGAGGAGGTCGCCAAAAAAGAAATGGAAAAGCTAATACGGGAGAAACAAAATAAAGGATATATGTCTTAGGACCCCCGTTGTGAGCCGCCGGTGAGACGGGCGTTTTTAACGACTCCTTTAGAATTCGCCTTGCCTTTGGCGGCGGGAAATCCGGGGATGTTGCTTTTTGGACCGGAGAGGGCCTTACCGTCTTTTTTCTTCTTATTATTGGGGATCAGTGCCATATGATTGGGTTATTGTTTTAATAATGGGTTCGATCTGACAGGCGCCGCGTAGCGGCGTCTGTCCGTGAAGATACTGAATTAACGTAAAAAGCGAGGAGGTTAACATGTCCAGGGAACTTTATTTTGATATCAGCTCGGAACGGAGCGGGGGAAGTCTGTACCGGGTAAAGGGGCTGTCGGGTGTAAATTTTTATTATAATCACAGCACCTATGATGACAAAAAAGACGAGATAAAGGTCTTTGAGACCATCTACCCGGACTTTACCGCCTTTTGGAAAGAGTTGACAAAGGACCCAAAATGGTATTATCTCCATCCTTTATTTGTTCATCCCGAACAACGGGATTTTGTGCGTGAGCAGCTGAAAAGGGTGAATTGGAGTGTGCATCCGAATAAGAAGTGGCAGGAGAGCCACCAGCGTCAGTGGAAAAAAGTGTTGACGGACCCGGGGAGCTATTACAAGGGTCCGGGTGGGGCGCCGCAGGATGGGCGGGTGGGGTGAAATTATGCCTCGTAAAACTCTTCCCCATATACGTCGATAAGGGGCTGTCCCATGCGTTGAAGGTATTCATTGCATTGCTGGAGGAGACGGGGCGATGTATTGGACGCATAGAAGTCTCCCCTATACCAATAGCTGAACAAAGGCT
Organism: Sphingobacteriales bacterium 50-39; assembly: GCA_001898505.1. Taxonomy (GTDB): domain Bacteria; phylum Bacteroidota; class Bacteroidia; order Chitinophagales; family Chitinophagaceae; genus Puia. The sequence goes on along the minus strand of MKTZ01000011.1, from coordinate 303,809 downwards.
GCAGAGGTAGCTGATCTTCGCGCTGGCCCTGCATGATCATCCAGTGCAGGCGAGCGATCTCGTTGTCTGGCAGATGATTGAATACCCCGCTGCTCAGCAGCTCCCGGGTGAGATCGACCAATGTTTTTGTCATACTTCCGGTGTTTTGTGGTGCGGCCGATGGGCCAAATTGTTCCATGTAAATTCCTGCAATTATATTACCAACCTGTGAACTTTATGTTAACCTACTGTGTAGCCGGGCAATTGTGCATTTCCTGTGAACTTCCTACCTTCGGCCCGGCCGACCGGATGCCGGCGCTCTACGTATAAACCAGCCAGCCATGCAAAAGTTCAAACCAGTCTGTTTCTTTCTTTTTTTTATGTGGGTTTTTCCTGCCGGCGCCCAGGATAAGGCCGGGGACAAGGAGCTGACGGGTCCGGACACTTCGGGTAAGGGATGGGGCCCTCTTTTTAATGACAGCCTGTCCAATGCTATTTTCCCCGCAGGGGTATGGACAGTGCGGGAGGTGGTCCATGCCAGCAATATCGAAGACTGGATACCTCATTCTGTGGAGATACAGATCGCAGACGACTGGTCGGAGAAATGGTCCAAGGTGGAACCCAGCTGGCAGTGCGCCGCCATATTCGGTCATCAGCCGGCCACCAAACACATTGTAAAAAAGCCGGGAGAATGGAATCATTATACGATCACCTGCAAGGGACGGATGATCTGGGTAGCCTTGAATGGGCAACTGGTGAATACCTGCGATATGAGCTTGTATACTTCCGCGAAAGATAACGGAGCGTAGCGAACGTTACGACCGAGGAGGAGCGTGACGAAGCAGCTCCGACGAAGGCCTCATGCGGGTGCGCCTATCTATTTCCGCAATATCAAGGTGAAAGAATTGAAGTAGCTGGCGCGGTGCTCTATGCCTTCCCTGTATTGGCCGGGTTTGTTGGTTTCCTTTCCCATCTGGACAGCTCTGTATTATCTTCGGCCAGCAGGATGAGGACGCCATTTCTCATCTTGAAGTGCGTCGTCAGCAGAAGGTTTTTCAGAAATGCCTTTTCATTATAGCCGACACAGGCCATTTTGGTCGTGACGAGCTTATCGCCAAAGGAAAGGCTGCTGTCGACGATGCTGAAATAATATTTTCCATTCATGCTATTGCATCCGGTATTGCCGGAGAAATGCGCTTTTTTTACATTGAACTCGATGGTAGCTCTTTTGCCCGTGGCGGTGTCGGAAGGCAGCACCGGCTGCAGGTACCAGGAACCATCCAGTACGGTGGAGTCGAGGATAACAGGACGTTTGGGAATGGCCGCCATGGCGGCGGAATCTTTTGTCAGGGTGTCCCTGGGGGTGGGGCTGTTCTTCGTCTGCGGCTGCTGACATGCGAGCAGGACCAGGCAGGATACGCCCAATAATGAACCTACGGTTCGTTTGGATATCGTAAAAAGGTGCTTCATACCGGTGTTTTTTATAAAGGCGGTCGAAAACTATGCCAATCGCCGGGCGGTGGGCTGGCGGGATAGATGGGAGATCGGCCTGGGGAATAAATTCCCCGGGAAAATTTCTAAATTACAGCATGCTCCAGGACAATCTACTGCTGATCATATCTCTTTTATTTGCCGTCACGATGTTATCCATGCTGAGTGACAAGCTTGGTATCTCCTACCCTATCTTTTTGGTCATTGCCGGACTCCTTATCAGTCTTTTTCCGGGTGTCCCGCGGATCATGATCGATCCGGACATTATTTTTATCATTTTTCTTCCTCCATTGTTGTATTCGGCTGCCTGGAATACCTCCTGGCAGGATTTCTGGCGGTGGCGCCGTCCTATCGGGCTGCTGGCATTCGGACTGGTGATCTGCACGGCTGGCGTGGTGGCCTGGGTCAGCCACCGGATGATCCCGGGATTCCCCCTGGCCCTGGGCTTTCTCCTGGGCGGGATCGTTTCCCCGCCCGACGCGGTGGCTGCCACGAGCGTATTGCAATCCCTTAAAGTCCCCAAGCGTGTGGTTACTATACTTGAAGGCGAAAGCCTGATAAATGACGCGTCGAGCCTGATCGTGTTCAGATTTGCCATGGTGGCGATGGTGACGGGGCAATTCGTATTATGGAAGGCGGGTGTGGAATTCGCGCTGGTATCTATTATGGGTATTGCCATCGGGCTGTTTATTGGTGTGGGTATATATCTAATTCACCGGTGGCTACCCACCACACCCAGCATCGATACGGGTATTTCTCTCATAGCGCCGTACCTGATGTATATCACGGCGGAACATTTTCATTTCTCCGGGGTGCTGGCGGTAGTAAGCGGAGGTCTTTTTGGCAGCTACCGGAGCCATGACAGTCTCACGTACAATTCCCGGCTGCAAGCCAACAGTGTGTGGAGCGTGCTTATTTTTTTGCTGAATGGCGTTGTCTTTATCCTTATCGGGCTGCAATTGCCTGCCATTGTAAAAGGGCTGGGGGAATACTCACTTGGATCGGCGATCCTCTACGGCATCGTGATCAGCCTCGTAGCCATCGTTATCCGGATCGTCTGGGTCTTTCCCAGCGCCTATCTGCCGCGCATCTGTTTTAAAAAGATCCGTATGCGGGAACCAAGGCCGGAGGAAAAAATGGTATTTATCATCGGATGGAGCGGTATGCGGGGCATCGTGTCACTGGCTTCTGCCCTGGCTATTCCGTACACCCTGGCGCCCGAGACGGCTTTTCCGCACAGGAATCTCATCCTGTTCATCACTTTTGTCGTCATCCTTTTTACACTGGTGCTGCAGGGGCTTAGCTTACCGCTGCTGGTGCGCCGGCTCAAGCTGGAAGTGCAGGAGAATGAAGAAGAGCAGCAGCTGGGTATCCGGCTCCGGCTGGCCACTGCCGTGCTGGACCATATCACAGAGCAATATGGAGACGAGGCGACTTCCATCGATGCATTCAACCGGCTGAAAGAGCGCTATGAGCGGATGGTGCAGATAACCAGTAAAAAGCTGGAAAAGGAAGAGGGCAGGGAAGAGAATCCTTCCTTTCTCCCCCGCTACCGTCAGCTGTTGCTGGAGCTGGTGGATGTGCAGCGAAAGGAGCTGTCGAAAATGCGTCATGATAAACTATACCCGGAGGAGCTGCTGCGGGGCAAGGAATTCGAGCTGGATCTGGAGGAGGCCCGTTTCCGAAGAACGGGAGTACGGGCGAAGTAATGGCCCGTTAACAAGAAGATAACCGTCGCATGGCACTCTTTATATGGGGGAAAGGTCTTATATTTAAGAAAAATGCCATGACCAGCATCACCTTCCTACCAAAAAGATTCCTTCTGCTATTATTCGTGATCGGCCTGACTGCCACCACATCGCAGGCACAGTTAAAAGATGTTCTCTCCAAGGCGGGTGGCTCATCACCCAGTCCCGGCAGCCTGTTGACACAATTTGCCGGGGCGCTAAAACCCACCTCTCTTTTGAGCAGCTGGGCCAGCGGGGGTAAGACCAATTGGCTGAGCGCCGCCGGTAAAGTTTCCGATGCCATCAGCATGGCGAAAAGCGTATCTTCGTTGACCAGTTTTATCAAACCCTCTATGTTCAAGCAGGGCTTCAATGTCGGCAGCATCACGCAAGCTGCCGGTACCGTGAAAACACTCTCCGATGCGGGCGGGATGTTGAAGAACCTGGAAGGAGGACTAAAACCCGAAGCCTTTCTCAGCAGCTGGGCCAGCAAACGTCCGGCCTTTGACAAAGCATTAAGTCTCTTAAAGTAGTTTTCGGTCCGAGCGAACCTTGGGTTCGTTATCCGTAATCAGGTATTGTTTTTATTACATCACTTTTAAATCATCTTTCTATGTCGAATCCAAACGAATCCTGGAGTGACAAGGCCAGCGCCTTAAAAGACCAGGCAGCTGAAAAGCTCGAAGAATTAAAGGGTAAGGCAGGCGAATTTGCCGATGACATCAAGCAAAAGGCGGGTGAAACCTGGGACAAAGTAAAGTCAGGGGAAATGAAGGAGAACCTGGAGCACCTACGGGATGAAGCAAACGAAAAGATCCATGATCTGACGGACAAGGCAAAAGGGGTCTGGGATAAGCTTACGGGAAAAGAAGAAGAAAAGCCTCAGTAAAAAATTGGCGCCCGGCCCTTCAGTGGGCGCTCAAGAAAAGGCGGTCCGACGGGCCGCCTTATTTATATTTCTTCCCCCCAGGACAACACATTGGACAAGTCGCCTGCTGCGGCTGCTAGGCAGCAGGTCCTGCGTGCTGCAGGATGACGCGATAGAGATCGTCGGGGTCGAAGGGTTTTACGATGACATCGGTGAGACCGGCGGCATAGGCTTCGCTCTCTACTTCTTTGGGCGTGCTGGCGGTGAGCGCGATGATGGGCAGGGTCTCTCCTCTTTTGCGCAGGAGTATGGTAGCTTCGTAACCATCCATTTCGGGCATATGGAGGTCCATCAGGACGAGGCGGTGGCGGCTTGCATCCAGCTTATCCAGGGCTTCCAATCCATTGGTCGCCACATCTACTGTGGCTCCACAATTTTCCAGCATGGTCTGCGCCACGAGGACGTTCAATGGGTTGTCCTCTACCAATAATATAGTGATGCCTTTTAACAGCTGGTCGCGGAAAGTGTAGTTGGAAGATACGGTCCGCTCGCCGATGGCCTCATTGCTAAAGGAGAAGGTCTGGGTAAAATAAAATTCGGAGCCTTTGCCGGGCTCGCTTTTCAATTGCAATACAACACCCTGCAGCTCCAGTATCCGCTTAGTAATGGCGAGGCCTAGTCCTGTACCCCCGTAGCTGCGGGAGGTAGAAGAATCGGCTTGTGTGAATCTGTCGAAGATCATGCTTTGTTTTTCCCGTGCAATGCCGATACCGGTGTCCACTACCTTTACAAGGACGGTGGCGGCATCCCGTGTAAGCGTCTCTACATGGATGATCAGCCGGACGGAGCCTTCCTTTGTAAATTTTACGGCGTTGTGTACGAGGTTGTTTATTACCTGGCTTGTGCGGGTAGGATCACCGACGAGCTTTCTGTCCAGTCTCTCGTCCACTTCGAGCAGCAGGGAAATACCTTTTTCGCCGGCGGCGTTTTGAAGACCGGCAACGATATTGCGGGCGATGGCGGGCAGGTCCATAGGTATCTGTTCGAACCCTATCTTCCCTTCTTCGATCTTGTTATAATCGAGGATATTATTGACGATGGAAAGAAGGTTGTTGGCGGAGAAAAGCAATACGCCCAGGTCTTCTTTCTGATCGGCTCGCGGTTCATTTCGCAACAACAAATGGGTCATTCCAATGACCGCATTCAGGGGCGTCCTTATCTCATGGGACATAGTGGAGAGGAACTCCGACTTGGCCCGAAGACCCTGCTGTGCCTGGAAGGCCGCCTGTTTGAAGGTATGGGCAAAACGGTGGGACAGCGAGAGGGACTGTAAAAAGAAGAAAGAAATATATCCTGTGAATATGACGGGACGTAATGGCGGGATGAACCCAAAGAAATGGAGGTTCAACAGCAGGAACACGAACAACATGACCGCGGTGCTTAGCAGTGCGAAGAGCGAGCCGCTGCGTTTGTGCCGGGCTGCTCTTATGTAGACGTACATGGCGTAGGCGATGCAAAAGAACATCACCACGAGAAAGGTCGTCATAAACCGCGTGAAGATAGTTGGCGGGGTCAAAATAATGATGGCTGTATACAAATGGCAGAACCAGATCATCCCTTTCATGAACGTGGGATGCGTGTCGTTGGGATAAAGGTGCCGGGTATATAGGGAGAACAGGGCTACGCTCAGCGACAAGCTCAGGTATTCTATCCGTATGGTAACGAACCAGGAGAGGTCGGAAAAGAGCAAATGCAGGGTGTACGTGTCGGTGCCCACCATGCGATAGCTGTATATCAGGCAGAACAGGGAAAAGTAAAGAGTGGTCTTGTCGTGGCGGCCAAAAATGAACAGGCCCAGGAAAAAGAGCCCGCCCATAAAGAGACAGCCTGCCAGCGTAAAATCATATGCCGCATCCTGGTATTTTTTCAGGATAAGATCGTCCTTATTCCCCAAAAGAATTTCTTTGTAGGGTCCACCCTTGGCATGCCAGAAGTTGGCGATCTGTATTACTACCCGCAGTGTATCCGTCTCCCCGGCGGGCAATACGACGGTGCGGGTAGCCCAGAAGGGGGTGGAAGCGTCTCTTGTAGTATCGGGCTGGCCATTCTGGGATTGCACGGCGCCGTTGACAAATAATTTATAGGAGCAATAGGTATCCGGCACCTCCAATCCTATGCGCGGCCGTCTCTTGGGCAAGAGCACGGTGAGCGAGTAGGTGGCATATCCCTGGGTTGGGTATTTCCGACCATGGAGGCTAAGATCCTTCCAAAGACGTGGATAGGGAGCAACGTCAGGGGTGGCGGATGTGAGGTTGTCGGGGGAGAGCAGGTGCATCCAATAAAATTTCCATTCACCATGAAGCTTTACGGGATGGTCGAAAAGATCGGCATTACGCAGGTCCAGCACTCCTTTTTGTGCGTCATGATCCGGCTCCCGGTGTGCAAAACAGGTAAGACAAATGAGCGAAGTTAGCAGGGTCCACCCTATTTTGCGTAAAGCTACCACCATAAGCCGGGTTCCTATTGGGCTAAAACAATAAATACAAATAACGTATTTTACCAGTTAAAATGATCGACTGGGGCAAAAAAAAAGACGCCGCCCACCAAGGTGGACGGCGCCGCTAGTATGTTACACTTATTTCTTTTCCAGTAATTTGAAGAACTGATCCAGCTGAGGCAGGATCACGATACGGGTGCGGCGGTTAGCAGCGCGTCCTTCGTCTGTATCGTTGGTGGCAACAGGTACATATTCGCCACGACCGGCTGCAGTGATATGAGCGGGGTCGAGGCCATATTGACCTTGCAGGATCCTAACAACAGAGGTTGCACGCTTTACAGAAAGGTCCCAGTTGTCTTTCAGCTGACCGGCGCGGTGGTAAGCCTTGTTGTCGGTGTGGCCTTCTACCATGAACTCGATGTCGGGCTGAGCTTTCAGCACCGCAGCAACTTTGCCGAGTACAGTCTTGGCTGCTTCGTTGACTTCGTAGCTGGCGCTCTTGAAGAGCAGCTTGTCGGAGATGTCGATATAGATAACCCCCTTGTCGACCTTGATGTTGATGTCCTTGTCGTCCATGTTGCCGATGGCGCCTTTCAGGTTCATCACCAGGGCCATGTTCAGGCTGTCTTTGTGAGCCAGCTCATTCTGCAGGTTCTGGATATAAGCATCTTTTGAACCGATGTTATCCAAAGATTTTTTGATGCTTTCTGCCTGTGAGTTGGAGATAACAGAAAGATCCTGCAGTTGCTTAAGCGTAGCGTCGTGATTCTGCTTCAGGAAATCGATTTGTTTGTTAAGCGCATCGATCTGCTGCTGAAGAGCTGTCTTTTGGCTGGCGTCCTGGGCAGTAAGGTCATTACAATTCTTCAGGTCGCTGGCAAGCTTGGCGTTGGCGGCGGTCAGGGAGTCGATCTTGGCCTGTGCGGCTTTAAATTTCTTTTGGCTAACGCATGAGAAAAGTAATACCGAGAGAACACCGAACAAAAGGGTCTGTTTAAGCTTCATGGTAATATCATTTTTTTAAAAAAAATAGATTATTCCTAATCGCAGAGGGGTAAACGATCACCTGGCGATGAATAGAATAATGTCAAAGATAATGTCAACAAACGAAAAAAGTTATTTTAACGTGTGCAAAAATAAGGCGAATTTAATGCCAAAAAACAGTTAAAGAGACAATTGTATATAGAAAAACCTAATATCCGACGATTTTGGCGGGTATATACGCCGCATGTTCCTATTTATTTTCAAACTATACGCGCAATGAGACAATTACCAGGAACCGCTTTCAGCGGTTCGTCCAGGACCGGAGGTCCCGACCGAGGTATCCGAGGAAGGGTCCAACAGTGTTGGAACCGACGAAGGATACGAGCGAAGCTCTCGTGGCGAAGCAGGTCTTCGAAGCTCCTACAGACATTAGCCATATGCGGGAATTGGTCTATTTTTTGGACAAGACCAATTCCTGCACTTATTTCTTCGGCTACTCTCTCCCTTATGTTATTTGCATGTCTGATAGGCTGTAAGTTAATGCCAAAGGATACTCCAGCGTCTTCGGCACATGAGAACAACAAGGAATTCGCACAGTATCTCAACGACTATTTCGAGGGCAGGATGCGCCTTCTACCCCTGGAAGCCACGCAAAATGGCTATACGCGCTATAATGACCTGCTGCCTGCCGACTTCACCGACGGCTATCGTGACTCATTGAAGAATTTCTACACCCGGGTTCGGGAAGGGCTCGGCAAATGGGATCGAAGCAAGCTGAGCGCGGATGATGGTATCAGCTATGATATTCTCCAATGGGAGACGGGCACTCGCATAGAAGCATTTACATATCCCTATTATTATACACCTTTCAACCAGTTCTATGCCCTGCCGCTGACGATGGGGCAATTGGGCAGTGGCGATGGTTTCCAGCCCTTCAACTCGGTGAAGGATCACGAGGACTGGCTGAAGCGGGCGCGTGCCTTTGGTCCATGGACGGACAGCGCCATCGCCTATTTTAGAAAAGGGATCCCGGCGGGTATTGTATTACCAAAGGCGCTGGTGATAAAAATGATCCCGCAGATGCAGGCGCTGGTGACGGACCAGCCGGAGAAAAGCCTTTTTTACACGCCCGCCACCAGGCTGGAAAAGGTGACGTCCGATACGGCTGTGATCGCGCGGTTGAAGAACGATTATGTGGCGGTGATAAAGGAGCAGGTCGTGCCTTCCTATAAGAAGCTGGCGGATTTCTTAAAAAATGAATACCTGCCAAAGGCCAGGGCGAGCTCGGGTATTGGTGCGTTGCCGGGTGGTGCTGACTGGTATGCCTATCTGGTGCGGGATCAGACGACGACGAGCAAGAGCCCGGAAGAGATCTACCAGACGGGATTGCGTGAAGTGGCGCGTATCCGGGGGATAATGGACAGTGTGCGGAAGGCCGTGGGGTTCAAAGGGGATCTGCCCGCATTTTTTGAATATATGAGAACGGACAAACGATTCATGCCTTACAAGACGCCGAAGGAAGTGCTGGATGCGTTCGGGAAGATCCATCAAACGATGCAGCCGCAGCTGGCTACGATGTTCCACCATGTTCCGAGGACGGGGTTCGAGATCCGTCAGACGGAGGCCTTCCGGGCTGCCAGCGCAAGTGCTGAATATTTACAGGGTTCGGCGGATGGGAAGCGTCCCGGCGTCTTTTATGTTCCTATTCTGGATGCGACTACTTTCAATATCACTTCGGGTATGGAGTCCCTTTTCCTCCATGAAGCCATTCCGGGTCATCACTATCAGATCTCTCTTCAGCAGGAGGACAGTCTGCTGCCGGCATTCCGGAGATTTGGCGGGAACAATGCGTATGTGGAGGGGTGGGCTTTATATTGCGAGTCGCTGGGCAAGGAGCTGGGGCTGTATACGGACCCATATCAATATATGGGTGCGCTGGGGGATGAGATCCACCGGGCCATTCGCCTGGTAGTGGACGTTGCGATACATACGAAGGGAATGACCCGTGAAGAGGCTATCAAATATATGATGGATAATGAGGCTATCTCCCTGGACGGAGCTACGGCCGAGATCGAGCGCTATATGGCAATACCGGGTCAGGCGCTGGGTTACAAGATCGGCGCCCTCAAGATACGGGAGCTGCGCAGTAAATATGAGGCGGAGCTGAAGGACAAATTTCATCTGGCGGACTTCCACGATGAGATCCTGAAAGATGGGGCGATGCCGTTGGAAGTGCTGGAAAAGAAGATGGATGCATGGGCGGCGGGGGTTAAAGATTGAAATTAAGTCTGATGGAAGGGGTCGCTTCTTTAAAAAGGTCATGAAAGTACATGCCGGGCTGAAGTTCGATGGCATGTTTAAGCAGGTTCACGTGGCCTATGCCTAAAAAGTAGCTGTTCTTCTGAAAAAAATCCCCGTCGCGACGGACCATAAAGCCAAAGGAAATGGATGGGTTGAAGTTGATATAATGGACCTGGTTCGGCTTGTTCCAATCCCTGAAGATATTGACGACGACGAACTCATTTCGATAGGTCTGCAGATGGCCCTGGGCGTTAGTGCCGAACAGGAAGAGGGGCTGCCACATGAACATGAGCCGGCGGGTGCTTTCTTCTCTTTTGAAGCTAAAACCGACGCCCAGGCTGAAGGAGGGCGCGAAATAATTCTTATAATTTCCCATGTTGACCTGTATGATGGAGTAGAGCTGGTCGTTGCTGGCAGCAATATATCCGGCGGGCAAGGGTGCGGAGATGCTGGGGTCCTTCTCTGCGCGGTAGATGTTTTTATCGCGCACCCAATACCCGTTGACATTCTTTTGCAGCCAGCGGATCTTCTCGTTCAATCCTCCGGTGATATAGTTGGATATCTCATGGTAATTGTTCAGGTAAAGGCTGAGGCGGTCCTGCCGGATGCCATCGTGACGACGGCCGGAAGTGACAGGGAATTCGAGCACGATCTGAATGGTGTCCTGTTCGAGGCGGAGGGCGGCAGGTTCAGTCTGATCGAGCAAAAAGCTGCTGGCGGCGGGTCGGAAGGATTGAAACCGAACTTTCTTTTTTCCGCCGGCATCGACTACATAATCGATGAGGTGCCAGGAGAGGGGGTCGGAAAGGGAGTCATTGAATGGTTTCATGTCGGCGACGAATACCATCAGGAGCGAGTCGATGTTGGTGAATTTTTCCAGGTCCTGTCCGTCTTCCAGCTCCAGGCAAAGACGATTGCCTTTGCCCAGGTCGATCCAGAAGCGGTTTTGGAGGTGTTCGGCGGATATTCCTGCGAATGACCGGCTGGCGCGGATGGTGAGATTAGGCTGGGCGCAAAGTTTTCCCAGGATGCTCAGAAGGATGAGCATCGTGACAATAAAACTCTTCATGACGTTATGGGTTTTGTGTGTGTTTTAGTGACAATATAGAATGCGCTTCCAGCCCGGCGTAAGTGGTAGATGGGCGGAAAGTCTCCTGCGGATCAAGTCCAATACGCAGGCCGCCTGGCTTCTGGCGCGGGCCTTTTACCATGGCTGGCGTGGGCTGCGAAGGTTCGAGCTCATTGATATGTACAACGCGTTGTTCTTTTTTGATAGGTGTGGTGGCTGTCACTTTTATGGGTTTGGACAGGTCGGGACGGGGGGCAAAGACCAGGGTCAGCGTGTCGGCGCCATGGGCCAGCAGCTTGTCAAGATCGGGACGGGCCAACATTGGATGGGATGGCTGACCGGATGTAGGATGGGGCGACTGACCGGGCGCCGGGCGGGTCAGGGCGGAATTTTCAGGCAAAGCCGGGTGAGGGTGGGTGGCGCCTTTGTGCCGTGGATTGACAGCCACGGCTGGACGGGAGGCCAGCCTATCCTTGGATGTCGCATTCTCCTTATTTGACCTGGCGGCTACTGGAATTGGCAGCGTGCCCGAATGAGGGCTGTGAATTCCGTCCTTTAATAACAGGGCGACCGGTACTACGATCAGCAGGAGACAGGCGGCTGCGGTCCAGAGCCAAACGATCCTCTTACGACGGGGCGCATTTGATCCTTTCAGGCGGTCGTATAGCTTATCCCAGGCGGCCTCTTTATCCGCAAGACCTGTCCCCGGCAATGCCCCCGGCTCTTCCAGCCGGCTGCTCCACCATGTGCGTTCATTGTGTCTTTCGTTGTCCATAACTAATCCCTTTTTGTAATAACATTTTTTGTAATAGGACCTTGGCCTTGCTGAGCTGGGATTTGGAAGTGCCTTCGGCGATGCCCAGCTCTATGGCTATCTCTTTGTGCTCCATGCCTTCTATCACATGGAGATTGAAGACGGTACGATACCCCACGGGCAACTGGACGATGAGGTTGAAGATCTCTGCCGCGGAAAGCTGGGACAGGATCTCCGACTCGGTGGGGATGTCTTCGGCCTCGACTTCCGCCAGCATGGTGAATACATTCTTCTTCCGAAGGAACATCAGGCATTCCCGTATCATGATCATCTTGATCCAGCCGTATAGGGCTGCCTCCCCCTGGTAAGTAAGTCCGGGCAGGTTCTTAAAGAATTTAAAGAACCCGTCCAGCAATATTTCCTCTGCATCCTCCCTACCCTTGACATAGCGGCAACAAACGGCCATCATCGGGTCCGCCAGGCGGTCGAAGAGGCATTTTTGTGCTCCTGCACTGCCTTTTGCTGCGTCCTTTATGAGAATGGATATTTCCATGATAGGTCTGGATCTGAATTTAATCTTTTTTTGAAAACGGGGGTCCACGGGATTAAATGCCGATTGCAAGGTCGGGGTTGCCCGGCATAGGGAAAATTCCCCCAAACCGCTAATGTCTGTCCTTCGGACGAGCCGCCTCCTGCGGCTCCTGGATTGCTGCGGAGGGACGGCCTTTTCACGGAGTTCGTGCCTGCCGGCACGGGGCCTTTACACGGTCGCTGTTCTATTGCGCTTCGCGCGGCCGCGCTGTGCGCGGCCCGGGTGCGCCCGGCGGGGCCAAAAAAATTAGTGAGAAAGTGCTAAAAATTTTGGTGTTAACAAAATAATTATTCTAACTTTACTGAATCAATAAATTTGGGAGAACTAAAAACTACGATTATGTCAAATGCAGAAAAACTCAAGGCTTTAAAGCTGACAATAGATAAGATCGACAAGGATTTCGGGAAGGGCAGTGTCATGATGATGAATGAAAAAAGCCAGGAGCCGATGGAAGTTGTATCCACGGGTTCGATTGGGCTGGACATGGCATTAGGAGTAGGTGGTCTCCCGAAAGGAAGGGTTGTCGAGATCTATGGTCCCGAATCTTCCGGTAAGACGACCATCGCTACGCATATCATTGCCGAAGCGCAGAAGAAAGGAGGCATGTGCGCCATCATCGACGCCGAGCATGCCTTTGACAGCGGCTATGCGCAGAAGCTGGGTGTGGACATCGACAATCTTCTTATTTCTCAGCCGGACTATGGCGAGCAGGCCCTCGAGATCGCGGATCGGCTGATCCTCTCCGGCGCGCTGGATGTGGTCGTTATCGACTCCGTTGCCGCCCTTGTTCCCAAAGGTGAGCTGGAAGGGGAAATGGGAGATAGCAAAATGGGTCTCCAGGCCCGTCTGATGTCACAGGCCCTGCGCAAGCTAACGGCTACTATCAGCAAGACCAACACTATTTGCATCTTCATCAACCAGTTACGTGAAAAGATCGGGGTCATGTTCGGCAATCCAGAAACGACTACTGGTGGTAATGCGCTAAAATTCTATGCTTCCGTACGATTGGATATCCGTCGTATGGCGCAGATCAAGGATGGAGAAGAGGCGATAGGCAACCGGGTAAAAGTTAAGGTTGTAAAGAACAAGGTAGCTCCCCCTTTCCGTAGTGCTGAATTCGATATTGTTTTTGGAGAAGGCGTTAGCAAGATGGGTGAGATCATCGATATGGGTGTGGAGCTGGGTATCGTTCAGAAGAGTGGTAGCTGGTTCAGCTATGGTACCGACAAGCTGGGACAGGGAAGGGATACGGTGAAACAGCTGTTGCATGACAATCCCGAACTGGCTACAGAGATCGAGAACAAGATCCGCGAGAAAGTGAAAGAAATGCAGACTTCGTAAGTCTGGCCTTCGGCCAACGAACCTGTGGTTCGTTCTGTCGTAAGCTATATTTTTAATTGGGTTAGTAAGTACGGCCTCCATGTTTATGGGGGCTTTTTTTTGTGAGCGAATCCTGACAGGATCACCAAGAGCCTAATATTTTATTTTTCTTTGCAATAGAAAAAATATCCCCATATGCTAAAAAAAATGCTTTGTTTTTCGTCCCTTCCTATCATCATAATGATGCTTACTTGTTCGTATGGTATCACTGCCTGTTCAAAGACAACGATAAAGACAGATACCTTTAAGGTGCAAGAGAAAGATACAACCTTAACATCAGCAATATTAACCGCTAATTCCTGGAAAGTTCAATATGATAGAGCGAGTGTTGGGGGCAATATCCTGTTTTATCAGAGGGGCGGCTCTGCTAATACTATGAGCCTTGACAATGAGTATATCACCTTTAAATCAGATAACACCGGCGTCTATACCGATAATTCCGGGACTCAAACTAGTTTTACCTGGCATTTTACCGACGCGACCAATACGTCGATCGTATGGTTATGGAATTTGTCTTCGCCCGTTACTGTAACCTGGGAGAATATTTCATATGATGACAACGCCCTTCATTATACGGAGTATTATTCCACAAATGGAACTGCTACATTGTCAACGGAGGTCAGGATACCCCAATAAATAGTCAATACAGAATTTATATCTTTCCCGATTGGGTTTGAAATCTGCCCAATCCGGATCACGAAGCCTTCAAGTCGCTGGATTTGAAGGCTTTTTTTTAGACTATCTCGATGTTTGGGAGGATTTTTTAGACTTGGGTGAGGTGTTGCTGGCGCCTTCGGCACCAGCAGGATTTTGGGTCTGATGATGAGCATCCTTCGGATGCCGGGCCTCGCTGTGCGAAGCCTTGGCGGCGAAGCCGTTTTTTAGCGGTGGCCACCGCTAAAAAACAAAAGGGGTCTGAATAGAAATTCAACCCCGTTTTAAAATCCAATATCCTATGAAAAACCAAGATAAAGGTAGAGGATTCAGATCAAATCTGCAATACCATTTTCAGGTAATCTTTTTTTTAAGTCCTTTTTAATTCTTGAGTAACTGGTTGGATACAATTCTGTTGCTTTCCTTATCAGCAACGCGTAAAACGTAGACGCCCCGCTCGAGAGAAGATGCGTTAATCACCTGTATTCCAGGCTGTAACCGCTTGTTCAGACGTATGCTTCCGACGCCATCCACGATCTGAATATCGATGGTGTGCTCGGTTCGGATAATAAGTAGTTTATCTACGGGATTTGGGTAAAACTTAAATTCTATATCCCCGGAAAGACTTAGTTGAACCTGCTTGGAATAGAGGAATTTTCCGTCCTGCCCGGTGTATTTGATACGATACAGATTGGTACCATTGGGCGGCGCTATATCGGTCAATTCATAATGACTATTGTTCCCCGTCTTTCTCATTGCACCGATGGTTTCGAACGTAACTCCATCCGTAGAACGTTGGACCACGAAATAGTCTCCGTCTTCTGCGCTGTCCACATCCCATTGCAACCACACTTTACCACTTTCCCGAATGGCTCCTATAAAGTTCGTGAATACAGCTCCATTATCCTTGGCCGTTATCAGCTTGCTGCTATCGTCTATTATGAGCTTGACGCTGTCGTTTGAAGAGCCTGTAGCTTCTCCTCTCTGTTGCGATCTAACGGTGAGGCAACAGCAAAGCACTAGCACGAGAAGCCATACACACTTCATAGCGAATTAATCTGGGTTAGTAAGTAAAAAATCCGGGAGATTGCATTCAACAAAATCTATGCCCAATG
Source organism: Sphingobacteriales bacterium 50-39 (assembly GCA_001898505.1). Lineage (GTDB taxonomy): Bacteria > Bacteroidota > Bacteroidia > Chitinophagales > Chitinophagaceae > Puia. The sequence goes on along the minus strand of MKTZ01000011.1, from coordinate 288,398 downwards.
TGGATAACGTGTGGATTACTTTGAAATTTTTTTATAGTTGTTATAATCTTCTTAAAACCGGATTACTTTGCTGACGAAGCTCTGGCTCGTCGTCCCGTCCTCCGACTGTGTCCGCCGAAAGGAGGGCTGTGTCGGTCCATAGGGCGGATAGATGACTTTAAAGAGAAACTTTAAATCAACGCGCATGGAAACGAAACTCCGGAAAATGGCCGGTTCCAAAAGAATTGCCCTGGTGGCACACGACAACAAGAAAGCAGAACTCATCGAATGGGCCGTATATAATAAGAATGCGCTCGCCCGGCATCGTCTGTATGGCACAGGCACCACGGGCGCCCTGCTGGAAAAGGCCCTGGGTCAGTCGGTCAGCAAGTTTCTCAGCGGTCCGTTGGGTGGTGATCAGCAGATCGGGGCCCGTATAGCCGAAGGGAAGCTGGATGTGCTGATCTTTTTCTGGGACCCGATGGAAGCCCAGCCTCATGACCCGGACATCAAGGCCCTGCTGCGTCTGGGCGTCACCTGGAATATCCCTATTGCGAACAACCGGGCTACCGCGGACTTTATGATGACCTCGCCCCTGATGTATGAGGAGTACGATATCATTCTAACCGACTATAGTCAATACATAAAAAGGCCGTTGAACCGGCCAACCAATTAACATGAGAAAATACCTTTTAACCGCCGGCGCCCTGCTGCTGGTGTCCATGGCATGGTCCCAGACCAAACCCCTGGCGGGCTTTAGCGAAGCCGCCGCCAAAGATGAGATGGCTAAAGAAGAACAGTTCGACAGCTATCTGAAAGCTTCCAACGTAGACAGTTTTATGAAGACGCTGTCCTCCCATCCGCACCATGTTGGCAGTCCTGGTGGCAAGGCGGACGCCGACTTCATCTACAACCAGTTCAAAAGCTGGGGCTATGATGTACAGATGGAGACCTTCTATGTCTTATTCCCTACACCCAAAGAACGCCTCCTGGAAATGACGGGTCCAACCTCCTACAAGGCGGTATTGGCAGAGCCGGCGCTAAAAGAGGACGCCACTTCGGGACAGACTCGCGAACAATTGCCCACGTATAACTGCTGGAGCCCGGACGGGGATGTCACGGGGGAACTGGTCTTTGTCAACTATGGTGTGCCTGAAGATTACGATAGATTGGAACGATTGGGTATTTCGGTAAAAGGAAAGATCGTCATCGCCAAATACGGTCATTCCTGGCGGGGTATCAAACCAAAGGTGGCACAAGAGCATGGCGCCATTGGCTGTCTTATTTATTCCGACCCTCAGGATGACGGTTATTATCAAGGCGACGTATATCCCAAAGGCGCTTTTAAGAATGAATATGGCGTACAACGGGGCTCGGTAATGGATATGCCAATTTATCCCGGTGATCCGCTTACGCCGGGGATTGGAGCGACAAAAGACGCCAAAAGACTGGACAGAAAGGATGTGACCACTATATTAAAGATACCCGTCCTGCCCATCAGCTATCACGATGCGGCCCCGCTGCTGAAGTCGCTGGAGGGGCCGGTAGCTCCCGAGTCCTGGAGGGGCGCGCTGCCCTTTACGTATCATGTGGGTCCGGGCAAGACTACGGTACATCTCAAGCTGGCCTTCAATTGGGACATCAAACCCATCAATGATATCATCGCCAAACTACCTGGCTCGCAATGGCCGGACGAGTGGGTGATCCGGGGCAACCACCACGACGGATGGGTAAATGGAGCGGGTGATCCTATCAGCGGGATGTCTGCCATGCTGGAAGAGGCCCGTGGCATCAGCGAGCTGGTGAAGACGGGATGGAAGCCAAAACGTACACTGGTTTATTGTGCCTGGGACGGTGAAGAGCCGGGACTATTAGGCTCTACTGAATGGGTAGAATATCATATGGACGAACTTCAGAAAAAGGCGGTGGTATACATCAACTCCGATGGCAATGGCCGTGGCTTTTTTGGAGCCGAAGGGTCGCATGCCCTGGAGCCCTTTATCAATGAGGTGGCCCGTGACGTCACCGACCCGGAGACGGGTATCAGCATCGCGGATCGTATGCACTCCCGTGAGCTGGTAAATGCGGCTGACGGCGGCAGGTTGAAAAAAGACCTCTTCGAAAAAAAGAGCTTTACCATCGGTGCGCTGGGTTCGGGCTCGGACTTCTCCGCCTTCCTGCAACATGCGGGGATCCCCAGCTTCAACCTGGGCTTTGGGGGAGAGGACCCTGGCGGGGAGTATCATTCCATCTATGATTCCTATGATGACTACCGGAGATTTAAAGATCCGGGGTTCCAATATGGAGTGGCCCTGGCCAAGGCAGCGGGCCGCACGAGCCTGCGTATGGCGGATGCCAGCCTTCTCCCCTTCGACTTCCGCAGCTTTTACAAGACGGTGCATGGTTATATAGGAGAGTTGACCTCTTTGGTGGACCAGATGAGAGAGAATACGGCTCTATCCAACCAACTGATACGCGGTAGTTACTATAGCTATGCGGGCGATCCGACGGTGACCCTTCTTCCGCCGGCGGTGAAGGACGAAGTTCCGTACCTGGATTTTTCTGCTCTCCAGAATGCCTCCCGGACGCTGGAAAAAGCCACGGACCGTCTGGCGGATACATTGGGGAAACAACAATTAACGACTACTGCATCAGTCGCTGTAAATCAGGCTCTTTACAGGGCGGAACAACAATTGCTGTCCGATAACGGATTGCCTCGCCGTTCCTGGTACCGGCATGTGATATACGCGCCAGGTTTTTATACGGGATATGGGGTAAAGACCCTGCCGGGCATACGTGAGGCTATCGAGCAACGCAATTGGAAGGAAGCGCAGGAGCAAATTGGTATTGCGGCGGCGGTGCTGAAGAAGTTCGCGGATTATCTGGATGGGATACATTGAATTTGAAAAAATTTTTTCGATACAGTTTATGGATAACAGGCGGCCTCGGCTGCCTGTTCATTCTTTTATGGCTGGGGGTGGCGGCGTATATCATGATCCGTAAGCCCGTGATCCTTCAAAAAGCCCGGACGGAATTAAAGAAACGTTTAGGTGGGGACGTCCGCATTGGAGATATGGAAGTTTCTTTCTTCCATCATTTTCCACATATCACACTGCATCTCTCAAAAGTCACGCTCCGCGATAGTCTCTGGCAGGAGCATCATCATGATCTCTTGCATGCGGAGGATATGTATCTCAGCCTTGCCCTGTTCCGGAGTCTTTTTGCCGGCAAGGCCCGGCTGGGTAAGGTGTTCGTGGAAAAAGGCACTGTCTATCTTTTTACCGACACGACGGGCTATAGCAATACCTCCGCATTGAACCGTGGTCTGTCTGGGGGCCGTGAGGATGTGCAGTTTCCGGATTTCGCGTGCACGGATGTCCGGCTGGTCATCGAAAACCAGGATCGCCATAAATTCTTCGACCTGGAATTCCGGCGGCTGGATTGTGCTATCGGCAAGAACGGAAGAACATTGTCACTGACAACAGATGCCGATGCGCTGGTGCAGCATTTCTCCTTCAATACGGAAAAAGGGAGCTTTATAAAAGACAAGACACTGGCGGGGCATTTTATCCTGCAATTCAATTCGGGCAGTAAGATCGTACAGTTCAATAAGGCCATGGTGCGCATCGATGGCCATCCTTTTGTATTGACGGGGCGATTTTTTCCCAACGTAAAGCCTGATCCTTTTACATTAAGTATTCAGGTGAATGATATTCCTTATAGACAGGCGACAGCGCTTTTGACGCCTGCCATCCAACAAAAACTAGACCTCTATGATGTCGACAAGCCTGTATCGATACAGGCTGACCTGGATGCGGGGGCGGCAGACGACCCTACTCCGTTGATGACTGTCCACCTGAACCTGCAGAATGCCAGTGTCAATACCCCTGTGGGCCGATTGGACGGGGTGAATGTTATGGCGAGCTTCACCAATGAATGGGTGCGTCATGAAAAAAGAAGGGATGAAAATTCGGCGATCCGGCTATTGTCCTTTTCCGGCTCGCTGATGAACATTCCTTTGCATTCCGATACGGCGGTGATCACGGACCTGAAACACCCCATGCTGGATTGTGATCTCCGGTCGGCTTTCGAGCTGACCCGGCTGAACGAGCTGGCGGGCAGCAGGAGCATTGCCTTTCGTAAAGGCGCCTGTTCGCTGAATATCAACTACAAGGGTCCTCTTCGGGAGGAGGATAGTTCGACGGTGTCGCTGTTTGGCAGCATGACGATCGACAGCGCCACGGTACTCTATCTTCCCTATAATTTTCAGCTGACGGAAGGCACGGGCAAGATCCGATTTAAAGACCAGGACCTGGTATTCGATAAACTGGAAGCCAGGGCCGGCAGCAGCAAGCTCGGCTTGAAAGGTATTATCCGGAATATTTCTCCGCTGATCGATCAAAACCCCGGCGACAAACATGTCGGTCCTTTGGACAACGGACCCGGGGTGCGTCCGGCTATCGATCTTACTCTCAGCAGCCCCCGGCTGGACCTCGAAGACCTGGCGCCTGTGCTGGGCAGACCGGCGGCGGCAGCGATGGGGCGGGCGGGCTCGAAACCATTGTTTCGCGAATCGGCTGGGCGGCTGGACCAGCTGCTACGGGATGGGGCGATCCATCTGCAAATAGATGCCGCGGAGCTACGTTATCAGCACTTCTCGGGTGTACGGGCAAAGGCTGAATTGTTATTCCAGGCGGGTGAGGTGCAGCTAAAAAAAATGGAGCTCGCTCAGGACGACGGGTCGCTGACATTGACAGGGACATTTCGCAGACAGCCGGGCGGTGGAGGAAATCCGCTGACTTTTAAAAGTCATTTGGAACAGGTGGATATTCCGAAGCTCTTTACGGCGTTTAACAATTTTGGGCAGGACGGTCTAACGGCCAGGAACCTCAAAGGCAAGCTCACGGCCGATGTAGCCATGACAGGACAGCTCACGGACAAGGCGCGGATGGTTAAAAACAGCATGAAAGGAACCGTCAGTTTTAGCATCAAAGGAGGGCAGCTGATCGACTTCGAGCCGATGGAAAAGATACATGAGATGGTGTTGAAGAAAAGAGATCTCTCCGAAATCCGGTTTGGCGAGTTGAACAATCAGCTGGACCTGGATACAACTACCTTGCATATCCATCGCATGGAGATACAGTCCACGGCCTTTACACTTTTTGTGGAGGGGATCTATGATTTCCGGACGGGTCCGGACCTCAGCGTGAAGGCGCCTTTGAGCAATCTGAAAGATCGCAATGCTGCCATGGCTCCGGAGAGTAAGGGCAATGACGGCAAGGCGGGTCTTAGCGTGCGTCTGCGGGTACGCAGGGGAGATGATGGCAAAATGAAGATCAGCTGGGACCCTTTCAAAAAAGCGCTCAAAAAGAAAAAATAGCCCCTGCCCGGCCAAGATGCCAGTGGCATCTTTTTGGTAACTTGCGTTTATGGGGTTTAAAATTCATTCCGAATATGCTCCGGCGGGTGATCAGCCGGCCGCCATTCGCCAGCTGACCGAGGGCATTCTTTCAGGGGAACAATACCATACTTTATTAGGGGTCACGGGCAGCGGCAAGACGTTTACCATTGCCAATGTTATCCAGAATGTGCAGCGGCCCACGTTGGTGCTGACGCATAACAAGACGCTGGTGGCGCAGCTGTATGGCGAGTTCAAACAGTTCTTCCCGGACAATGCGGTGGGGTATTTTGTCAGTTATTATGATTATTATCAGCCGGAAGCCTATATGCCGGTGAGCAATACCTATATCGAAAAGGACCTTTCCATCAATGAGGAGCTGGAAAAGCTGCGTCTGCAGGCCACGACACAGTTGTTGAGCGGCAGGCGGGATATCATCGTGGTCGCCTCGGTGAGCTGTATCTATGGTATCGGTAATCCGGCAGAATTCGAGAATGGTATCGTCCGCATACAAAAGGGTCAGATGGTCAGCCGCCAGGGCTTTTTACATGCATTGGTGAACAGCCTGTACAAGCGCACCGAAATAGACTTCAGTCGTGGGAGTTTCAGGGTAAAGGGGGATACGGTGGATATAAATCTTCCTTATGTGGACTATGGCTATCGTATCAGCTTTTTTGGAGATGAGATCGACGAGATCGAGAGCTTTGACGTCAAGACGGGGAAGCGGATCGGGGTGATGGAAAACGCGGCGATCTTTCCTGCGAACCTGTACCTGGCGCCCAAAGACATATTGCAGCAGGTAATCTATGAGATACAGGACGAGCTGTCTGCGCAAGTAGCTTATTTTAAGAATGTCGGTAAATATATCGAGGCCCAGCGATTGAGCGAGCGGGTGAACTATGATGTAGAGATGATCCGGGAGCTGGGCTACTGCAACGGAGTAGAGAACTATTCGAGATTCTTCGACAGGCGGCACCCGGGTACACGTCCTTTCTGTCTGCTGGATTATTTCCCCAAGGATTTTATGCTGGTGCTGGATGAAAGTCATCAGACGGTGCCCCAGATCAGCGGGATGTACGGGGGTGACCGCAGCCGTAAGCTTGTGTTGGTGGACTATGGGTTCCGGCTCCCCAGCGCGCTGGACAACCGGCCGCTGAACTTTCATGAGTTCGAATCGATGACGGGTCAGACGATCTTTGTGTCGGCCACTCCCGGTGATTATGAGCTGGAGAAGACGGGCGGAGTCGTCGTGGAGCAGGTGGTACGTCCTACGGGATTGCTGGACCCTCCCATCGAAGTGAGGCCCAGTGCGGGTCAGATCGACGATCTTCTGGATGAGATCGACAAGTGGGTGAAGAAAGGGGACCGGGTGCTGGTCACTACGCTGACGAAAAGGATGGCGGAAGAAATGGACCGGTATCTGCATCGGATCGACATCAAATCGAAATATATCCATAGCGAGGTAGATACGCTGGAGCGGGTGGAGATCTTACGACAGCTGCGTCTTGGCGAGATCGACGTACTGGTGGGGGTGAATCTGTTAAGGGAGGGATTGGATCTTCCGGAAGTGTCGTTGGTAGCCATCCTGGACGCGGATAAGGAAGGTTTTTTGCGCAATGAGAAGTCGCTGACGCAGACGGCGGGAAGGGCGGCCCGGAATGTGGATGGGCTGGTGATCTTTTATGCGGATACGATCACGGAGAGCATGCAGCGGACGATGGATGAGACGGCCCGGCGGCGGGAGAAGCAGATGGCCTACAATGCAGAGCATGGGATCGTTCCTCGCACGGTGACCAAATCCAAGGAGCAGGTATTTAAGCAGACCTCTGTACTGGATATCAAGGGTTATGATCAGACCAATCCCTATGCTATTTCGCCGGATGAGGACATTGTGACGATGGTGGCGGAGGAGCAGGAGACATACCAGACGATACCTCAGATGGAGAAGGCTATCGCGAAGGTGAAGAAGGAGATGGAGAAGGCGGCGAGGGACCTGGATTTTATGGAGGCGGCGAGGTTGAGGGATAATATGTTCAGCATGCAGAAGCGGTTGGAGGAGATGAAGAGGTAGGGTGTACTTGTTTGATTACTAACGTAAAAAGGGGGTTATTACCAATATCGGATTTCTTTGCGTAAATTACGGCCCATGTCAGGCGCCATTAAAATATTACCTCATTATACCTACCATGACTATGAGCAGTGGGAGGGGCAATGGGAATTAATTGAAGGCATTCCTTATGCCATGAGTCCTTTGCCTGTACCCAAACATCAAAAAATCGCCATGGCTTTAGGGGCGGAGTTTACTATGATGCTTAAAAGCTGTAAGCAATGTACAGCGTACCAGCCGGTAGATTACCGTATATCAGATGACACCATTTTGCAGCCGGATATGTTAGTCGTATGCGGGGAAATAACTAAAAAGTATCTTGATTTTCCTCCGGCCCTGGTAGTTGAAATATTATCTCCTGCTACTGCATTAAAAGACCGGCATAGCAAGTATTCTATCTATGAATCACAGGGAATTCCATATTATCTAATCATCGACCCGGATGCAGAGCAGGTTGAAGTATATAAATTGAATAGTAGCGCCTACTCACTTGACAAAAACGGGAAACTCTTCTCCTATCAGTTTTCTTTAGGAAGTTGTTCTGCTATTATTGATTTCAAGGAAATCTGGGGGAAATAGATTCACTTCTTTCGAGAAAATACAGTCTATAATTATTTGTATAAGAAATATTCGTATTTTGGTATCTGCATATTGCAGATACTATGGTATCTTGTAAGTAAACCTTCGCAGAACTTCTTTGCTTCCAACCTTCGATAATCATCTTTTAAGCTGAGGCCACGCTTCGGCACATTATTGTTTTGTCAAAAACTAACAACCATGCATATAAAAATATGCAACTATTGCTGCTGCATAGTGACAAGAATTAACTCTCAACCTCAATTGTCGAAAAGCGAATGCCTAAACAATTGTAAAATTGCGGACTTAAAAGACATCATAAAATACAATAATTGTATTTATACTTGTAAAGCACGTATACAATATTACAATTTTTATTACAAAAACCAAAGAGATTTTACAATTATGGCAAAGAAAGCCCCTTTAACAAAAATTAAAAAGTTTAGACGAGATTATTATCGACTACGAGAGCTATATAGCAATGACGAAATAGCAGACAAAATACCCATGGATCCCGGTAATTTAAGTAGTTATGTATCTGGTAATAAAACTCCCGGGGCGGAATTCATTGACAAATTTTATAGTGTATTCCAGGAAGACCTGACTAAGTTGGGTTACGATCACCCCGGTGATGACGATCTACTTACCGAAGTCAATGAGGAGCAACTTGCGCTCATGCAGCGAAATCGACGGGTATTGATCGATGAGCTAAAGGTGCAAAATGAATTTCTGCGCTCCAACTTTGGCAAAATTGTCGAAACTAACCAGACCATGGCAGAAAGCAATAATAGAATGTCGCAAAGTAATTTGATCCTGGCAGAAACCAATCACAAGCTGGCGAACCCGAAAGGGTTATAAGTTCGTTTCATTTAAGCGTCGGATCTTCAAGACCATACGAAAACTAAAAATTTTAGCAAGTCCAGCTGCGGCCGGTGATGATATTTGACTAAATTGCAGCATGGATAAAAGACTCTTTCTATTGGACGCCATGGCGCTGATCTTTCGTGCTTATTATGCACTCATCAGCAGTCCCCGCATTACCACCAAGGGCCGGAATACGAATGCACAGTTCGGATTTACCAATGCGCTCATCGACCTGATCAACAATCAGCAGCCTTCCCATATGGCGGTGTGTTTCGATACGCACGCCCCTACTGAACGTCACGTTGATTTCGCGGACTATAAGGCCAACCGGCAGGAAACCCCGGAAGACCTACTGAGCGCGGTGCCGGATATCAAGGCCATCATCGAGGGATTCAATATCCCCTGTATGGAGCTGGATGGATACGAGGCGGACGATGTCATCGGGACATTGAGCAAGCAGGCGGCGGCGGCAGGCTATGAGGTGTACATGGTGACGCCGGACAAGGATTATGGGCAGCTGGTCTCAGAGAAAGTAAAGATCTACAAGCCGGGCTACCAGGGTGGCAGCGTGGAGATACTAGGTCCTGCGGAAGTGTGTGCCAAATGGAATATCAAGGACGTATCACAGGTGATCGATATTTTGGGTCTGATGGGGGATGCGGTGGACAATATTCCGGGCATCAAGGGTGTGGGTGAGAAGACGGCCGCAAAGCTGCTGGCGGAATATGGCACGCTGGAGAACGTGGTGGCCAGTGCGGACACGATCAAGGGGGCGCTGGGTGAAAAGATCCGTACGGGCAAGGAGCTCGCGGTGATGAGCAAGAAGCTGGCGACCATTATCACGAATGTGCCGGTGGAATTTCATGAAGAGAATTTCAGGTTGAAAGAATGGAACAAGCAGGCCTTGAATAACATTTTCACGGAGCTGGAGTTCAAGACCATCGGGAAAAGAATTCTTGGAGACAGCTTTAGCCCTGTCGTTACGGCTCCCGAGGGAGTACAGACTGATCTTTTCGGGAATGTGGTAAAACCGGCCGGCGGGTCGAAAAAAAGCGCGGCGGCGGCGCCTCCCTCGGTGGAGAAGCTGGAGGAAGCCAGCACGAGGCTGGAGGCGGCGGTGGAAAAAGGAGAAGAAGGCGCTGGGGAAGAAGGAGAGAAGGCTGCGGGCATCGTGGCGGGAAAGAATATCAACAACAGCCCTCATACCTACACCGCGGTGGTGGGAGATGAGGCTATAGGGGAGTTGGTAAAAAAACTCTTGTTACAAACGGAGATCTGTTTCGATACGGAGACGACGGGGCTGGACGCCAATGATGCGGAGCTGGTGGGCATGAGCTTTTCCTGGCAGGCAGGCGAAGCCTATTATGTTCCCTGCCCTGCAGACCAGGCGGAGACAAAGAAAATATTAAACGCCTTTGCGAATGTGTTCAAGGAGGAGTCCATCACCTGGATCGGGCAAAACCTTAAATACGATCTGCTGGTGTTGAAGTGGTATGGGGTGGAGCTGAAGGGACCTATTTTCGACACGATGCTGGCCCACTATGTCATCGAGCCGGAAGGTAAGCGGGGTATGGATCTGCTGAGCGCCCAATACCTGGGATATGAGCCGGTGCATATCGAAGAGCTTATCGGCAAGAAAGGAAAGACGCAGGGGACGATGCGGGATGTCGAGCTGGAAAAGATAAAGGACTATGCGGCGGAAGATGCGGATATCACCCTGCAGCTGCAGCATTGCTTCCTTCCCCTTTTGAAGAAGAAAGAAGTGGAGAAGGTTTTTTATGAAGTGGAGAACCCTCTTGTGAAGGTGCTTACTTCTATGGAATACGAAGGCATCCGATGCGATATGAACTTCCTGAAGGAATACTCCAAGGAGCTTGACAGGGAGGCGAAAGAGGCGGAGGAAAAGGTCTACGCCCAGGCAGGATTGAAGTTCAACCTGGCGTCGCCCAAACAGTTGGGAGAAGTGCTGTTCGAAAAAATGCAGCTGGACCCCAAGGCGAAGAAGACCAAGACGGGGCAGTATGCCACGGGTGAGGACGTCCTGCTGAAGCTGGCGACCCGTCACCAGATCGTGGACGATATCCTTGCCTTCCGCGAGCTGACGAAGCTAAAATCAACCTATGTGGATGCGCTGCCGCTGATGGTAAATCGTAAGACGGGCCGGGTCCATACGAGCTATGCGCAGGCTGTCGCTGTGACCGGCAGGCTCAGCTCCAATAATCCCAACCTGCAGAATATTCCCATCCGGACGGAACGCGGGCGGGAGATCCGCAAGGCCTTTATACCCCGTAGTGAAGAATATGTGCTCTTATCCGCGGACTATTCCCAGATTGAGCTGCGTATTGTAGCCGCTATCAGTGCGGACCCGAATCTGTGCGCAGCCTTTAAGGAAGGCAAGGATATCCATACCGCCACGGCAGCCAAGGTTTTTGGGGTAGAGGAAAAGGATGTCACCAAGGAGATGCGTTACAAGGCGAAAAGCGTCAATTTCGGCATTATCTATGGCCAGGGCGCTTTTGGACTGGCGGACAACCTGGGCATCAGCCGGACGGAGGCAAAAGAGATCATCGACAACTATAAAAAGCAGTTTGCGGGTATTCAGCAATACATGGATAAGACGATGAACTTTGCCCGTGAGACAGGCTATGTCGAGACCCTGATGGGCCGTAAAAGATGGCTGAGGGATATCAATTCGGCGAATTTTACCGTCCGGGGGTTTGCGGAAAGGAACGCCATCAACTCCCCTATCCAGGGTACGGCAGCCGATATGATCAAGCTGGCTATGATCCGGGTGGATGAAGCCTTCCGTCTGGGAGGGTTCCAATCGAAAATGTTATTGCAGGTGCATGACGAACTTGTCTTTGACGCCCATAAGGATGAGGTGGATAAAATCAAACCCATCATTATGCGTTGTATGGAGACGGCGCTTCCCCTTCCTAATGAGGTGCCTGTGCTGGCAGAAGTAGGGTCGGGCGTAAACTGGCTGGAGGCGCATTAGATTTTAACAATTTATTTTTCAGGGCCATAAAACTTTTGGGTGCCGATACAGTCATACCTGGGAGATGTATGCCCCTAAGTTTTATCTCTACCCAGAACGGGCCGGAGGCACGTTGTCCGTAACCGAGGGACCGAAGGTTACGACCGAGGAGGACCGTGTCGAAGCAGGTCCGACGAAGGCCTCAGACATTAGATCTTTCTGGAAAACGGGCTATATTTCTCGGGCGCCCGTTTTCCGGACATTACTAAACTGATAAATTAACACATATGAAAAGCATTCGTACTATATTATTTCCGCTGTTCTGCGCCGTCTTTTTCGCCGGCACTGCCGTTGGACAGGAGGCTCAGCAGGAGTGGCCGAGGAGTTTTACGACAGATGATGGTACGGTGATAAAGATCTTTCAGCCCCAGCCGGAATCTTTTTCGGACAATGTCCTGAAAAGCCGCTGGGCTATTTCCGTATTGCAGAATGGCAAGTCGGAACCAGTCTTTGGTACTTTCTGGTCGATAGCCAATGTGGAGACGGACAGGGACAACCGCCGGGTAGTGATCCAGTCGGTGAAAGTGCCAAACGTACGATTCCCCGGACAACAAGACGATAACTTCAACAGCAGTCTTAAGAGCTCACTGGAAGCCAATTTGCCTTCAGCCGCGGGAGATCTTTCACTGGACGAGCTGCTGGCTTCCCTGGATCAGAATACCGAACAAAAGAAATTATCCAAGGACCTGAACACAACGGCTCCAAGGATCATTTATAGCGACAGGACTTCCATACTGGTGCTGATCGATGGTCAGCCCAAACTGCAACCGAACAAGGATTGGGGTGTGGATGTCGTAGTCAACTCGCCTTTTACCATTGTAAAAAATAATGACGGCGCCTTTTATCTATATGGGGGCAAACACTGGTATACCGCCCAAGCCGCAACAGGGCCCTACTCTCCTGCCGGCAATGTTCCGTCCAATCTTGATCCCGTGAAGAGTGCTGTGGATGCGGCCAATAGCTCCAATGCCGGCTATATCGATAGCGCCAGCGCTTCACAGGACAATCAGCTCTCGAACATTGTTGTCAGCACGTCCCCTGCGGAGCTGATCCAATCCAGCGGTCAGCCCAATTGGAGCCCAATTTCGGGGACAGACCTCAGCTATATCAGCAATTCGCCCAACGATATATTCCAGGATCAGAGCACGGGCAGCTATTATGTGTTGCTGTCGGGCAGATGGTACACCTCTTCTTCCCTTACGGGAGGATGGCACTACGTGGCCGCCAATGCATTGCCTGCAAATTTTGCCCGGATACCGGAAGGAAGCCCCAAGGATAATGTCCTGGCGAGCGTAGCCGGTACGGAAGCAGCCCGGGAAGCCATCATGGATGCCCAGATCCCGCAAACGGCAAAGGTCGATCGCAGCACGGCCTCTACCGATGTACAGTACAATGGCGACCCCAAATTTGCGCCGTTGCAGGGTACGGACATGCAGTATGCTACCAATACATCGAGCTCCGTTGTCAAATATGGCGACAATTATTACACGGTGGACAATGGTGTCTGGTTTGTAGGCCCGAGTCCGAGCGGTCCCTGGCAGGTAGCTACCGAGCGTCCCGAAGAAGTGGACAGGATTCCGCCGAACTCGCCTCTCTATAATATCAAGTACGTATATGTGTATGATGTAACGCCTCAGTATGTATATATGGGTTATACGCCCGGATATTTGAATACCTACATCTACGGGCCTACCGTGGTCTATGGAACAGGCTTTTACTATGACCCCTGGTTTGACGGGTTCTATTATCCCCGTCCCTGGAGCTGGGGTTTTGGGGTCTGTTATAATCCCTGGGCCGGATGGAGCCTTGGCTTTGGATATGGCTGGGGATGGTTCCATTACGGAATGGGCTTTGGCGGCTTTGGCTATGGGGGCTACTGGGGCGGATGGGCCGGTGGCGGATGGTGGGGACCTCGTATGTATCGTCCCTCCTATACCTGGAACAACTACCGTACTTATGGTTACTATGGCAATAATTTCTACCGGAACAGGAATGTATACGCGAATCACTATACCACCAATATTTACCGGAACAGGGGGGGCATCGTGACTCGCAATGTAAACGGCGGCACTTATTACCGTCCCGTGTCAACCCGTCCTGTCGCCAACGGCGGGCGTCCCGGCGGCTCCTTTAACGGTTCCAGCCGGCCTATTACACAGGGCGGCAGACCGGGTGGCGGGTACAACGGCCAGCCCAATGGATATTCGACCAGGCCCGGAGGGAACAATGTCTATTCGGACAGGAGCGGGAATGTCTATCAGCGGAATGCTACCACCAATCAATGGCAACAGCGGCAGTCCAACTCATGGAGGCCTGTACCCAATAACAATCCAAATGTTCAGAACCTGAACAGGGATCAGCAGATGCGCGCGCGTGGACAGCAGAGCACACAGAATTTTGAAAGGGCGAGAAGCTATAACGCTCCTTCCCGTCCCCAGAACTTTAGCAGACCCAGCGGAGGTGGCGGGTTCAGCCGGCCCAGTGGAGGCGGATTTAGCGCTCCCCGGTCGAGCGGCGGAGGCGGTGGCGGTGGTTCGAGACCTTCCTCCGGTGGTGGTGGGGGCGGCAGGAGAAGAGGATAACCGAGCGCAGCGAAGGTTACGACCGAGGAGGAGCGAATACATGGAGCTCCGACGAAGGTCTGAGCGTAGCGAAGATCTAAGCATCAATAAACAAAAAGCCTCGAATAAGTGTAACTGCTTATCGAGGCTTTATTTTTCGGGTGTCCTATGGTCAAAAGTAGTCCCCGCGAAAAAATTTCTACTATCTGGGCCTTCGGCCAGGTCGTCTATGGCGACCTTTGGTTTCATTACGAAAACTTTGTGCTATGTCTCTGACCAATGAAGTTTCTCATCTCTGGCCTAATCAGCCAGGTTTTATCCTGGACAATATCAGCGATGTGGTTATATCCACTGATCTGAATTATGCTGTCAAGAGCTGGAACAAGGCTGCTGAGGAGATGTTCGGGCTCAAGGTGATCGAGGTGCTGGACAAGTCGATACGGGATGTGGTGGATTATGATTTTCTTACCGACAGCCGCGAGACGGCCTGGATAGAGCTTAGACGGGATGGAAAGTGGAAAGGGGTCATGGCGCTGAAAAGGGGGGATAGCGAAATTTTTCTGGAGTGCAGCAGTTCTTGTATCAAGGGGCCGGATGATCAACTGATGGGATATGTGTCCATTTACCGGGATATCACGTTGCAGAAGAACCTGGAGAAGATGATGGTGGAAGAAGAGGTGCGGAAGAAAAGGGAGATCATCAAGGCTATCATGGAGGCGCAGGAGAAGGAGCGGAAGGAGATCTCTTCCGAGCTGCATGATAATGTAAACCAGATCCTCACTACCTGCAAGCTCTTTTTGGAAATAGCCAGGAACAATCCTGCGGATGCGCGGTTTATCGACGACTGTTATCAGAATATCCAGATGGTCATCGAAGAGATCCGTAATATCTCGCATAATCTTACTCCGTATACGTTAAAGGACCTGGGTCTTGCTGCTGCCGTGCACGACATCGTGCAAAAGATCAACCAGTCGGGCAAGCTGTCGATACGGCTCCTGTCATTTCAGAATCTGGAAGAGGAGACGATCAGTCCGGACATCAAGCTGGCCATTTTCCGCAGTATACAGGAAAAAATAAGCAATGTCCTGAAACATTCGCAGGCCACGGAATTGAGCATAGCCCTTACCGTCTATGAGGAGAAGATAAGCCTAATACTGACCGACAATGGCCGTGGCTTTGATGAGAAGGCTGTCAAAAGGGGTATTGGGCTGAACAATATTCAAAACCGTGTGGAATATTATAAGGGATCCTTTCACCTGAAGACCGCCCCCGGAGAGGGGTGTGAATGGAGAATAGAATTACCTTGCAATCAGGAGAGCACATTATGACGCCCACGTTGTATTACTGTTATGACGCCTATTGCGGATGGTGTTATGGGTTTAGCCCTGTCATCCGGCGGATCTTCGAAGAGTACCGTGACCGCCTGGCCTTCGAGGTATTGTCCGGAGGCATGATACTTCCTGAAAAACCGCAACCTATCGGGGTCATGGCGGCCTATATACAAAAGGCTTACAAGACTGTGGAGGAGCAGACTGGCATAAGATTTGGCAAAGACTGGCTGTGGCATATTTTCAATCCTGAAGAAAGCGACTGGTACCCTTCTTCGGAGAAGCCGGCCATTGCTCTTTGTGTATTCAAGGAGTATCATCCGGAGCTGGCTATCCCCTTCGCGGCGGACCTGCAGTATGCCCTGCACGAGGAGGGACGTGATCTTACGGATGACGAGGCCTACCGCCACCTCCTGGAGAAATATGGGATCGCGGACAAGGAGTTTTATGAAAAGCTGCATAGTCCTGTATATAAAGCTAAAGCCTATGAGGAGTTCGAGCTGGTGAAACAGTTGGGAATTACGGGGTTTCCCACCCTGCTGTTACAGGTGAGCGAGTCGCGGATGTATCTATTGAGCAGGGGGTATACCGACTATGAGACCTTCCGTGGCGCCCTCGAACGGGCGCTGGAGGCAGCCAGGGCTCAGGCGTAGGACTCGGCCGGGGCCTTCGGTGCTGTGTGGGCTGCGGCACCGTAGGGGTAAAAATTTATGGTCAAACTGGCCGTTTCGTATTAACTTGCATCTCCCATAAAATTATCAGCATGGAATATAACAAAGTAATCGCTGTGACCGGATTGCCGGGATTATATGAGTTGTTAAGCAGCAAGTCCGATGGTGCGATCGTACGTTCGTTGGATGACAAGACCACCCGTTTTGTATCCAGCCGTATCCACAATTTCTCTCACCTGGAGAGTATCGAGATCTATACGGTCCGGGAAAATGTCAACCTGGTGGATGTATTGAAGGCCATGGAAGCAAGCAGTGAAAGGCTGCCCAATGAAAAGGACAATAAGGACGTACAGGCTTATTTCACAAAGGTATACCCGGACATGGACTTTACCCGTGTGTATGCCAGTGACATGAAGAAAATGGTCAAATGGTTCAGTGTGTTAAAAAGCAATGACATCGAGATCAAGCTTTCCGAGCCTGGAGAGGAGGTAGCCGAGGAAGAGCTGGTAGAAGAAGAAAAGGCCCCTGCAAAGCCAAAGAAGGAAAAAGCAGCGCCGGTTGAAGAAAAGGCTGTTGCGGTAGAGAAGGCGCCTGCCAAGAAGGCCAAGAAAGAAGCGGAGGAAGAGCCGGTCCCTGCAAAGAAGGCGGCAGCAAAGAAATCTAATGATGGTCCTTCGGACAACGAGCCGAAGGCTCGTTCTGGGGAAGCCCCTAAGAAAAAAGCCGCAAAAGAGGAGGAAGAAACGCCCAAAAAGGCAGCTCCTAAAAAGGCGGCCAAGAAAAAATAGGATAGATAAAAAATTTTCGGATGAACTATACAGCTGAATTGGAAAAGCCAAAGAGGCATTTTTTACCAGAGGATTTTGTGTTGACGGATTGGAATGGGTTGGAGCCCTATCTCAAGAATCTGGAAGAGCGGGTGTTGGATTCGAGACAGGCATTGGAGAAATGGTTACATGACCTGAGTGAGCTGGAGGCCGTGATCAGCGAAGATTCCAGCTGGAGACAGATCCGCATGACATGCGATACGGAAAATAAAGAGCTGGAAGAATCCTTCCGGTATTTTGTCATGGAGATACAGCCGCATATACAACCCTATGGGGACAGGTTGAACCGCAAGCTGGTGGAATGTCCTTATACGAGCGAGCTGGATAAGCGCGAGTTCTTTACCTACATCCGGAGGGTAAAAAAGCAAATCGAGCTCTTCCGGGAAAACAACATCCCGCTGCAGGCCGAGCTGAGCGTGCTGGCGCAGCAGTATGGAATGATCGCGGGAAAGATGACCGTGACCCTGGATGGGAAAGAATACACGTTGCAACAAGCGGCAAAATTCCTCGAAAACCCGCAACGCAATGTGCGGGAAGATGCTTACCGGAAGATACAGGAGCGAAGACTGCAGGATAAGGACGCCTTGGGCGATCTGTATTCCCAATTGATACAGCGCCGCCACCAGGTTGCAGTGAATGCGGGTTTTGCTAATTATCGCGATTATAAGTTTGAAGATCTTGGCCGGTTCGATTATACGAAAGAAGACTGTTTTCAATTCCACGATGCCGTGAGGGAATATGTATTGCCATTGGTGAGTCGCATTCTCGAACAGAAGAAAGCAAAGCTGGGGCTGGAAGCGTTGCGTCCATGGGATACGGAGGCGGAACCCGCTGGTGTAGAGCCTTTGCGGCCATTCAAGGACGCGGGGGAGCTGATCACCAAGACGACCGAATGTTTCGATCAGCTAAATCCTTTTTTTGGAGATTGTCTGCGTACGATGAAGTCCATGGGAAGGTTCGACCTGGAGAGCAGGAAGGGAAAAGCTCCTGGCGGCTATAATTGCCCGTTAGCTGAAACCGGCGCGCCATTTATTTTTATGAATGCTGCCGGACAAATGGGGGACCTGACAACAATGGTTCACGAAGGCGGCCATGCCATACACTCTTTTTTAGCACACCCGCTGGAGCTGAGCTCCTTCAAGGAGTATCCAATGGAAATTGCAGAAGTTGCAAGCATGTCGATGGAGCTATTCAGCATGGATCATTGGGATCTTTTCTTCGCTAAAAACGATTTAGCAAGAGCACGTCGTCATCAGCTGGAACGTGTTATTACGATATTCCCCTGGATTGCTACCATCGATAAATTCCAGCATTGGGTATACGAAAACCCCAACCACACCCTGGAAGAAAGGAAGGAGCATTGGATGGCAATCCTGCAGGAGTTCACTTCTCAAGTGATTGACTGGCAAGGGCTAGAGCAGTACAGGCCTTTTAGCTGGCAACGGCAGCTGCATCTTTTTGAAGTACCTTTCTACTATATCGAATATGGTATCGCACAGTTGGGCGCCATCGGATTGTGGAAACAGTATAAGGAGAACAAAGAGAAAGCGTTAAACAATTACATGGCTGCTCTAAGCCTGGGTGGCACCCGGACACTACCGGAATTATACGATGCCGCGGGTCTTCGGTTTAACTTTTCCAAAGAGCATATTAAACAATTGATGGAATTTGTCAGCGCTGAATTGGAGCAGAATTGATCCGGAAACGCCTGCAATTTTTTTCAAAAAATACCCGGAAAGTAGTACTTATACCTATTGCTCGTATGCTTTTTTCCGGCTATATTTGTAATCACTACCAGCTATGTCGGGTGATTCAACGTCACTCTTAACATAAAGAAGCTACTAATCAGAGCCTTAACCAAAAGTCCCGGTGTTTCTACATCGGGGCTTTCGCTTTTTGTACCTTGATGTGCTGAAAGCCGCGAGGGGCCTGACTCATACATCCATGTTGCAACTTTTACAAACGCCGCTGACAAGCATTTCCACCTGCTCGACAACGAAGCCATTTGGAAGCTTAATGGGAGGAACCATCACGCCTTCGAGACATACTGTGTTGCCACAGGCGCTGCAAACAAAATGAACGTGATCGTCATGGTGATGTCCTTCGGAGCAGTTGTCCTTGCATAACGCATAACGTATAGAATTATCCGAAGTGGGAATACTGTGTATCATGCCTTTTTCGAGAAAGGCCTGTAGTGTACGGTAGATCGTGACACGATCAAATTTTTCTCCCGCACGTTTTTCAATATCATTGTGCGCCAACGCGCCATCCTGTTGCAAAAACAATTCCAGGATCTTCTTTCGCCCGCTGGTCACGCTTAGCTGATTGCGTTTGAGTATGTCTTCAATTTTACGGTCCATGATATCATCCGGGATTGTTATTGAATAATCCGTTTGCAAATCGTGGCGCAGCGGATGCCGGCTCCTTCAATAGCGCCTTTATATCTTTCTCCAATTCGGCCAGCTCATCTTTTTTTAGGCTGTCATATATTTTTCGTACACGCCCTCCTTTGTCGACCAGGGCCAGGAATTGCGTATGTATGAACTGCTCGTCAATGTTGGTGGTATTATTCTTCGGATCGTCCAACAAATAAGATCCTCTTGCGAGTGCATACAGACTATCCTTCCTTCCCGTAAGGAACCACCACTTGCCCGGATCGGCTCCTAAAGAGTCGGCATAATGTTTCATGCGCGCTATGGTATCCGTCTGGGGGTCTACGGTGTAAGAGAGAATGCGAAAATTGGGCTCTCCCGCAAACTGGTTTGCAATCTGCTTCATGTTCCTATTCATCTTGGGGCAGATGCCTTTGCAGGTGGTGAAGAAATATTCAGCCACATATACTTTTCCATCTACGTCCTTTTGTGTGATCGGCTTGCCGTCCTGGTTGGTGAAAGAAAAGGCATGCACATAGCTGATCACGGGTAGCTGCTCATCTCCATACCCGGGGATGAACCGGGCAAGCGCGAAATAGAACCCGACGAAAAGCAGTAGGAAAAAGACGATGAAGAATCCAATTTTTTTCTTGTTCATAATACCAGGCCGCCTACTTTGGGAGCGATCCATTTGCAAAGGTACGAAAACACCTCTTCGATGGACCGGCGCGAAAATTATTTGCAACGCTGTTGCGTTTGTTGTATATTTGTTACCCCTTTCCCTGGATGGACCCGTTGGAAAGGGCCAGAATAAAATGCTTAGTAAGATCAATTGGGATGTCCTGGGTATCACGGCCTCTGTGCTGTGTGCTATTCACTGTGCGGTGCTGCCCTTGTTACTGGCCAGTCTGCCAATACTGGGGATCAATATCATACACAATGCATATTTTGAGTATGGGATGATCCTTCTGGCCTTTTTGATTGGGTCCTGGGCTCTTTTACATGGCTTTAGACGGCATCACCGGCATCTCCTGCCCTTGCTGCTGTTCACAGGAGGGGTGTTGTTGCTGGTAGCCAAGCAGATATGGCATGCATACGAACTGCGGTTCCTTCCCTTTGCCGTGGCGCTCATCGTGGGGGCCCATGTATTGAACTACCGCCTGTCCAGGCCGGCGGCAGCGCGGACGCAGATGGACGTGCCCGGGGAAGTGGACCAGGCGGCATGATTACATGATTTGGAGCGGAATCGTTAACTTTGCAGGCACCGGGGATGGATTACTTTTGGTGACAAGCCAGACCCGGTGCAAACAACTAAACTTGGCGCGTTATGATCAAAACAGGCAATCCGGTGATCAGCATCTATACTGAAATGACTCCCAACCCGGAGACAATGAAATTTGTGGCTAACAAGCTGTTATATCCCGGAAAGAGTATAGATTTCCCGGATGTCGAAGCCGCCAAACCTTCTCCCCTGGCCATCGAGCTTTTTGGCTTTCCCTTTATAAAAAGCGTTTTCATAGCAAGCAATTTTGTTACGCTGACGAAGACTTCCGATACGGACTGGAACGATGTCATCCCTTCTATCCGGCAATTCCTGAAAGAGTACCTGGAAGAGGGAAAACCTGTTATCAATGAAGAAGAAGTGGTCGTTGTCAAGTCGGAAGGCAACGCGATCGATGCTGATGACGATGACGTGGTGAAGCGTATAAAAGAGCTGCTGGAGAACTATGTAAAGCCAGCCGTAGAAATGGACGGCGGCGCCATACAATTCAAGAGTTATAACGAGGGGGTTGTCAACCTGATGCTGCAGGGCTCCTGCTCGGGCTGCCCTTCTTCCATGATCACGCTGAAGGCCGGCATCGAAGGCATGATGAAGCGCATGATCCCTGAAGTAAAAGAAGTTGTGGCAGAAGCTGAATAATGTTTGTCCTTCGGACAACGAACCTCCGGTCCGTTAAATGAATCTCGCAGAGCTTTATCAGCAGTTCCTAAGCGATCTACATAATACTTCCGGTCTGGAATATATAGCGGTGTTTGCCGGCATCCTCAGTGTCTGGTTCAGCCGGGCGGAAAACATTTGGGTCTATCCCACGGGGTTGGTGAATACCATCATCTATGTCTATCTCAGCTTCCACTATTCCCTGTTGGGTGAAGCCAGCGTCAATTTTTATTATACGGTGGTGAGCATTTACGGCTGGATACTCTGGGCCCGGAAGGATAAACAGGATAAGCCATTGTTAAAGATCACCTCGTCCAGCGGCAGGGAATGGGCGCAGCAGATAGGTTTCTTTTCCTTTTTTTATATCGTCGTCTTCTCGGCGCTGACCTGGTTGAAAAAAGGGTTTGCGCCCCAGGCTATTCCCTGGGCGGACGCATTTGCTTCTGCTACGGCCTACACGGGTATGTGGCTGATGGCAAAAAAGAAAGTGGAGAGCTGGCACTGGTGGATCGCTACCAATTTCGCCTCTATCCCTCTCTATTTTGTAAAACACCTTGTATTCACCAGCGTATATTATCTTATCTTACTGATCATGGCCATTTCCGGGCTGATAGAATGGAACAGGAAATCCAAACAATGCCAGGAACCGCTGAAAGCGGTTCGTCAGCAGGACAGATAGAACCGAGCCTGCGAAGGTTCCGACCGAGGAGGAGTGAGGGCTCGGAACTCCGACGAAGGCCTCAGACATTAGCGATATGCGGGAATTGGGCTATTTTTACGACAAGACCAATTACCGCACTTTTATGCCGATTAAGAAAATCGTCGTCATAGGACCGGAGTCAACGGGCAAAAGCACGCTGTGCGAAGGGCTGGCCGCTCATTTCGGAACGGACTGGGTACCCGAGTATGCGCGGGAATACCTGTTACGGCACGGGAAGAATTACCAATATGCGGACTTGCTCACTATCGCGAAGGGGCAGCTGGCGCTGGAAGAAAAACATGCGGCGGAATTGGAGGAGCGCTGGGGTCAGGGGCTGATGGATCCCATTCTTTTTATCGATACGGACATGTATGTGATGAAGGTCTGGGGCGAATTTGTATTCGGTGCCTGTGACGCCTGGATACTGGACCAGGTGGTTACGCGTACATATGACGGATATCTTTTGTGCAATACGGATCTACCCTGGACGGCGGATGAGTTGCGGGAATACCCGGACGAGGGTCCCAGGGAACAGCTGTTCCATATCTATAAGGACTGTATGATCAACCAATCCACTCCATGGAGAGTGATCAGCGGATGCGAAGAAGATCGGTTGACGGCTGCTATCGCAGCCGTCAAGGAAATGCTAATTCAATAATCGCTGTATATCCGGATCGTCCTGCAAATGTCCCATCTGTGCCAATATCCAGGGAGAGCGACTGGCCACATGATCCGACATGGGTTTGATGGTAAAGACCTTGGGGTTGGGTAGACAGGCCGCGATCCTGGCAGCTTCTATACGGGTGAGGTTCTTTGCCGGCTTGTTATAGTAATAATGAGCGGCGGCCTCGATGCCATAGACGCCTTTGCCCATTTCACTCACATTCAAATACATTTCGAGTATCCGTTTCTTTCCCCATATCCACTCGATCATAAAAGTGAAATATACTTCAAGCGCCTTCCGGACCCAGCTCCTGCCCTGCCACAGAAAAACGTTTTTTGCCACCTGCTGGCTGATGGTGCTGGCCCCATGTAAGGACTTGCTCTTTTGATTATGCTTCATGGCTTTCTCGATGGATTTAAAGTCAAATCCATCGTGGTCGGGGAATAGCTGATCTTCAGAGGAGATAACGGCCAGCTTGGCGTAGGGGGAAATGTTCTTCATTCCCTGGTAGTCTCTTTTCAGCCCGTCACCACTGAATACGCTGCCCAGTTGCGTAAGGGTGATCGGTGGATTGACCCATTTCAACAACAGGATATAGAACAGCTGAAAAAAGAATAAAAAAATAAAAACACGTTTGATCACCCTCCAGACGCGGGGGACCAATCCCTTGGTATTGATAGGCATCGGGTTAGTTTACGGTATGCAATATACATACTTGTGGGGGGCCGGGAAAGGGGTAATTGCGAGAAAACACGAGACCGTATTTTCCGTGAGGCAGCCCTGGATAATGGCTGGTAGTATTCTGTGGGTTATTGCCAGGGTTTATTTGCCCGTATGTATAGGGCATAGCTTAAAATGATTACCTGCAGCCTATCGGGTGATAATTTCAAATTTTCAACGGCTTTGGCTGTGGCGATCCGCACCAATTGGGTATACTTCCTGGAAAATCCGGGAATTTCAGGAGTCAATATCCATTCCCTGAATGTCTCGATCAGTATCTTAGCCGCCATTGCCTCATCCACGGTGAAGTTTTTCAGGTATCCCCATAAAGCGCCGCTATACTTTTCATAATCGGCATGAATTGCCTTGGGACTAACTGTTTTGGTAGTCATTATTTATGGTTGCAGTAGGTGCGTTCCTTTTAACTGACTCGATCCCATTTTCCCTCCCGGCCGCTTCATTATACATTTCACTTGTCCCAATGATCTGGCTGTTTGCCGCCTTGAGGTTGAAGTAAAACTTTCCGTTGGAGGCTGTTTTGCGGTCGTAATGTTTGTCCTCGGAAGCATTTTTTTTCACCGACTCAATGCCATTCAGACAGCTTGCTTTGGTGGTATAGCCCTCACTGGTGAGGATCACCTGGCCATTATCGGCTTTCAGGTTGAATTGATATTCTCCGTTCTTTCTAACTGATACGATAAATTTACCCATAGTATGATTGTATTAAACGGCACCTTACGCGTGCGAGAGCAATCCAAAAATATAGGGCTATGTTAAAATAAAATGTAGAACTAACTCTACAACGACGGCGGCTTTGTCTGCCGAAGCTTTGGCGAAGGCTGGCTATGCCCTGGTCATTGACCAGCTGCCCGAAAACAAATAATCGTTCTCCTCCCAGCCGTCCGTGCCAGGCAGCTGGTCTATTCCCCATGTTCCGGAAAATGCACGGATCACGCGATCAAAGCTTCCCCAATAGTGGACCTGGTCCGCAGCTCTGGTTCTGTCTATCTGTATGTTATTCTGTTCATCAATTTCATAATAATAGGGATATTGTTTGACAAACCGGATGAGCTCACCCTCTATCGAACCGGTGAGGGTCGCGGCTTTCCACATATGAACCTTTGTTACATATTCCTCGCAGGTACCTGTCAGTATTCCGTTGTGCAAAACCATTTTCACATAGAAGCCCACTTTGATCTTTTGCCGTTCTTCGTCATATCCTGCTCCGTGTGAATAATACCCTTCCCAACTCCCGGAGTAAAACTTATCGGCCATGGAATAACTATTAATTTATGGATAATATTTTGAAGATGTGTCTCAGAAAGGTTTAGGCGGGGGCTTTTTAAACGTGAGTTCGAGATAGTCCAGGTTGAACTTGTGTCCAAGATGATAGGTGGAGCGTGTCGTCCGGGTCAGGATAAAACCGCCTACTACGAGGGAGATACCGGTGACAATGCCGGAATGGGTATACCAGGTGGACGCCTTGTCATGTCGAAGGGCTCCGTTGGCGGCATTCAGGACGAGGATACCCGCAGCGGCGGCAAACATGCCGTAGGGCAGAACGGTGTTGCCAAAATTATAATGTGTCCGGCGGATGGTGCGGATCTCTTTGTAATGAAATCCCAGGCCATTTACGTATACGGTGTCATGCTTCAGCTGGGTGATGGTGCCGTTGAACCATTGACCATAGACTGTCTCCATGTTCAACGCATCCCCTACTGTATATGTGTGGATCAGCGCACCTCTTTTCTTCAGGACGAGCAGATCGGTCTGCGCCGATGTGACAAAGGGGATAAGGCAAAAAAATAATATGATGAACCTGTTCATGGCGTACGTCAAACTTACAAATTGATGTTCACATCCAAGTGTTAATGAAAGCCTATTATGGGCGGATGGGGCAGGGGTGATCCTAATGCATGATCCTGTGGGAGAAAAGCACCAGCGCCAGGCCAAAAACGATAAGCAGCGATCCGGAGATCTTATTGATGATGGTGAGTGTACGTAACGTGAGCTTGCTGCGCAGCCGGCCGGCCATCATCACTTTCAACACATCGGCTCCCATATTTACCAGCAGGCAAACGGAGAAAATTATGATACGTTCCTGCAGGGTATGGTCAACCGAAAGTACGGTGGCGTTGCCCAGCCAAAAAAGGATGACCCCGGGATTGAGGGTATTGATGATAAATCCGGATGCAAAGATCCTGGCCATATCCCTTTTACGGAAGCGAACCTCTTTTCCTTCTGCATCCGTGGGCAGATGAGCTTTTTTGAAAAAGGCGAAATAAACACCCATGGAGACGAGAAAGGCGCTGCCGGCGATGGCAATGGCGCTCTTATGCTCGAGCATTTGATTTACCAGCGAACTGACGGTATTGCTAAGGAAGACGAGGATGATATCGCTGACCCAGACGCCGATGACGAAGCTAAAGCCGCCTTTGTGGCCGTTGTTCAGGCTTTGCTTGATGATGGTAAAAATAATCGGCCCCACCGATAAGGCAAGAACGAATCCCAATGCTAAACCTTTCAATACGGCTTCTGTCATAGCTTTCTGTTTGTGCCTCGTCGCACCCGGCCAGGGGGTGGGGGCTAGATGGCGCCTGTCTCCAGGAACTTCTGCCAATCCTGGAGCATTTTGCCCTTCAGCACCCTGGGGAATTTATGTTGTCCGCCTATTTTGCCTTTGAGCCGCATGAATTCCATGAATTTAGCTTCCGGCAGCACCTGGACGTATATATCTTTTAATGCACTGTCTCTTTCGACTGCGTAGTCATCATTCAACTCCCGGAGTTTTGCATCTATTTTCTGCCGCAGCACTTCGGGGTCTGCATTATCGTCGCTGCCCAACCACCACTGATGTGCAAAAAAGAGACCATGGGGTATGCCCGCCACGGTGAACTCGGGTATGGACATATTCAGCTCTTCGCTGACGACCTGTACGGCCTTGTTCATGTTGTCCACGCTAAGATGCTCGCCTACCAGGCTGAGGAAGTGTTTGGTGCGGCCGGTGATAATGATCTCGCTGCGGGCCTTGTCCACAAAACGTACGGTATCGCCTATCAGGTACCGCCAGGCCCCTGCGCTGGTGCTCAAGAGTATGGCGTAGTCCTTCCCTTCCTCCACCTCATGGATCATATACGCTTCGGGGTTATCCACCAGATTGCCGTCCTGGTCAAAATTCTTGTTATCAAAGGGTACAAACTCTAAAAAGATATGCTGATTGGTCACCAGGCGCATGCCTTTGGAGTGCTGCAGGTCCTGGTAAGCGATAAATCCTTCCGATGCCAGATAGGTCTCTATATAAGTGATGGGTTTGCCCAGGAGCTTTTCAAAGCCTTTTTTGTATGGTTCGAAAGAAACTCCGCCGTGTACAAAGAACCCGAGATTGGGCCATATCTCATGAATATTGTTCAGATTGTACCGCTCGATCACCTTTTCCATACACAGCTGTATCCAGCCGGGTACTCCCACCAGGAATCCGATGTCCCATTGTGGCGCCAGGCGTACGACCTCTTCCAGCTTTTTGGACCAGTCCTTTGTACGGGCTATCTTTTTCCCGGGCTTATAAAAGGGTTGAAACCAAAAGGGCACTTTCCGGGCGGTGATGCCGCTGAGATCGCCTGAATAATAACCGGAACTTTTTTGGAGACTGGTGCTGCCTCCGATCATCAACCAGCCTTTGCCGATGCTCTTCACGGGAATATCATGATAGTTGCGAAGCGTGAGCAGCTGCTTGACCATGACAATGCGATTGCCACGAAGAAGGTCATTGGTGATAGGGAGGAATTTGCTCCCGGCCTCCGATGTGCCGGAAGAAAGGGCATAGTATTTTATCTTTCCGGGCCAGCAGATATCGGCCTTCCCTTCCAGGGTCTTATGCCACCATGCTTCGTATATCTTGTTGTAATCGAAAGTAGGCACCATCTCCTGGAATTTCTTCCCGGAATGCTTGCTCAGCAGGATCTCATCAAACCTGTATTGTTGTCCAAACTCGGTGAAACGGGCCTTTTTGAGCAGTTTCCTCAATACCTTCAGCTGCTGCCGCCGCGGAGATTTCTGGGGCAACCGTAATGCTCTGGCCAACGATTTGGGTAATTGAATTTCAATCAACGCCATTGAGTATCATTTCGCCACCCTGTGATTCGTTCACAGGCTAGCGTTTGCGGCAAATCTAACGTTTTGGATGAAATTTTTGCTACATTTATTTAACGGACCGGAGGTTCGTTGTCCGAAGGACAGAAATTAGCGGTTTGCGGGAATTGGGCTAATTTTTGTCGAAGC
Source organism: Sphingobacteriales bacterium 50-39 (assembly GCA_001898505.1). GTDB lineage: Bacteria > Bacteroidota > Bacteroidia > Chitinophagales > Chitinophagaceae > Puia. Next base: position 260,377 of record MKTZ01000011.1, on the reverse strand, counting down.
CCAATTCCCGCACATATTTATGAAGGTAAAACTAACCCCCCTTTCTGTTCTCTCCTTTTTTTGTCTGGTGTTCCTGATCCATGAATTGCATGACTGGGCCCATTTCCTCACGGCTGCCTCTTTCTGTGGTTGTCTGGGTTACCGTGCATTTGACAGCTGGGCGCCCTGCGTCCTCTGCAATGCCTCTACGGGGGGGCTCGCGCTGGCGACGCTGGCAGGGCCATTGGTAAATACGCTCATACTCTGGAGCGGATGGATGATGATGCACCCGGACAACCCTTCTGAAAAACAGTCCATGGGCTATTGCATGGTCTTTGCCGCCCTACCCTTTCCCCGGATAATGGCTGCCCTGGCAGGCGGTGGGGATGAGACCTGGGCGCTTCGTCAGCTTTTTCAGCGTTCGACCGGCGGTCACCATCATTATATTGCGGGAGCGGGTCTTCTGATCGTATCGATCCTTTGTCTGCCGCCTCTTATCCGGGCCTTTATGCTTGTGGCGGGCTGGCTGCAAAGAATCCTCTGGTTCCTTGTCTTCCTTGTGCTGCCGGGTATGGTGGATCACTGGCTGGTAGGGAAAGAGTTGAATACGCTGATGGCAAATGGGTTCTTATCTCATAAGATATTAAGAGGGGGAGCGCAATCGTTCCTCTTTGTATGGCTGGCTGTCGTATTGGTCCTTTATCTGCTGACGAGGAAAAGTCTGCGGTCGGTGCTCGAGTATAAGGAAGCAATTGTGTGATCACATTACTATCGTGATGCCCCGGCCTTTGGCGGAGGGACTGCCTACGGCAGATCCGCTGGCGCTGGCATGGATAAGCGTTCTTTTCCCGTGAGGGTATTGCAATAATTTAATGATCTCCTTGAAGGAACTGTCGCTTTCTGAAAGTATGATGTCATAGCCGGAAGACACGGCGGGCGGGGAGGAGGAGGAAAAACTGGCCCTTATCCGGATGGCTATTGCCAGCAAACCATTCAATACGCGCGAGAAGACCCCTGAAAAGTGTTTCCGCCGGAATTGGATCATCGCCCCATAAAAGAGCTTTACATATCGGGCATCCTTATGGGTGGACTCGCCCTTGAAATGGAGGATGGTCGTATCTGCAATATAATAATTGGTAAATCCTTTTTGTTCAATACGATAGCTAAGGTCGATGTCCTCAGCATACATAAAGAAGCGTTCGTCAAAAGCGCCTGTCTTATCCAGGACTTTCCGGGATACGAACATGCAGGCTCCCGAGAGAATGGGCGCCGGATGGGTTTGATCTTCCGGCAGATGTCCCATGTAATAATGTGCCAGCAGGCGGGAGTGGGGAAACAGGGCGGTGAGACCGGACAGCTTGCAGAACGCTACCCAGGGAGTAGGGAATCCCCGCCGGGATTCTTTCAGGAAACGGCCGCTGCCATCCACCATTCTAACCCCCGCCGCTCCAATGCCGGGTGTTTTATCCATAAAAGAGAGGCATATTGCGAAAAAATCTTCCGGGAGGATGGTGTCGGGGTTCAGAAAAAGGATGTATTTCCCTTTTGCCTGATCGAGGGCGCGATTATTGGCGCGGCTGAAGCCCAGGTTTTCCGTTTGGACAAGAAATTTCACGGCAGGGAACTTCGGCTGGAGGTATTCTACGGACCCGTCCTGTGAATGATTGTCCACGACAATGATCTCCGTCCCCGGGATGCCCTGCAGGGCTTTTTCCGCGGAGAAAAGGCATTGCTCGAGGAAGTACTTCACCTGGTAACTGACTATTATGACGGATAGGACCATAAGTGAAGATACGGCCAACTCCGCGTATATTTGCGCATGCTAAAATCAACACTTATCAGGGCTGTCGAGGCAGGAGCCGCTGTGATGCAGAAATATTTCGAGGGCGAATTCACTATTTCCAATAAAGAAGGCGTTAATAACCTGGTCACCGAGGCGGATCATGCATCCGAAAAGGCTATTTTCGAGGTCATCCGGCAGGACTATCCGGACCATTATATCCTTAGTGAAGAGGCGGGGGCTATCACCATGGATTCGAACTACAAGTGGATCATCGACCCGATAGATGGGACGGTAAATTTTGCCAATGGGCTGCCCTTGTGTTGCGTATCGGTAGGGATAGAACAGGCTGGGGAGATGATCCTGGGGGCGGTGTACAATCCCTTCATCCGCGAGTTCTTTTTTGCCCAAAAGGGATATGGGGCTACGCTGAATGATAAAAGGTTACGAGTCAGCGACGAGACCTCTGTAAGCAAGGCGTGTTTGGTAACGGGCTTTCCCTATACCTACCTCGACCAGCCGAATGGGCCGCTGGAAGTGTTTTCCAGGCTGATCCGCAGTGGGGTGCCGGTGCGCCGGCTGGGCTCAGCGGCTATCGACCTCTGTTGGGTAGCTGCGGGCAGGTTTGACGGATTCTATGAACACAAGCTTCAGGCTTGGGACAGCGCCGCCGGGTTCCTGATCGTGGAAGAAGCAGGGGGCCGGGTATCGGATTTTACAGGGCGCAGATACTCTCCCTATCAGCCTCATCTGTTGGCCTCCAACGGGAAGATACATGACGAGCTGTTGAAAGTGGTGAACGATCCTGAATACAAACTAAGTTAAAGACCTTGATATGAGCGAGAACAGGACTGAAATATCGTCTCTGGGTGAATTTGGGTTGATCGAACATCTTACCAGAAATATCGAGATACAAAATGCCTCCACCATTGTAGGGGTGGGCGATGACGCTGCTGTTATCGACCATTTCGGCAAACAGACGGTGGTGACAACGGACCTCCTTATCGAGGGCGTTCATTTTGACCTCATGTATACCCCGTTACAGCATTTGGGTTACAAGTCTGTGATCGTGAATCTGAGCGATGTCTATGCGATGAACGCGACGCCTACACAGATCACGCTGAGCATTGGCATCAGCAACCGGATAAGCCTGGAAGCATTGGATGAATTCTATGAAGGTGTCTACGCAGCCTGTGAAAAATATGGTGTAGACCTGGTGGGCGGCGATACGGCCAGCTCACAGAAAGGTTTTATCATATCCGTCACGGCCATCGGCGAGGTGAGCCCGGACAAATTCGTAAAACGCAGTACGGCCAGGGTTGGTGATCTCCTGTGCTGTACGGGTGACCTGGGCGCCGCCTATCTTGGCCTTATTCTGCTGGAAAGGGAAAAGAGAATTTTTTTGGAAAACCCGGGCGTCAAGGCGGACCTGGAAGGAGAGAAATATGTCATCGGCAGGCTCTTAAAACCCGAGGCGAGAAAGGACCAGATCGAATTCTTCCAGGAGGCGGGGATCATGCCCACTTCCATGATGGATATCAGCGATGGATTGAGCTCGGAAATACTCCATATCTGCCGCGAAAGCGGGGTGGGATGTGTCTTGTATGAAGAAAAGATCCCTATTGCGGAAGACACGCGCAATGCGGCTTTCAAGTTCGAGCTGGACCCCACGGCCTGTGCGCTCAGCGGGGGCGAGGACTATGAGCTGCTATTTACGGTGTCCGGGCAGGATTATGATAAATTGGTGCTAAACGAACAGATCAGCGTCATTGGTTATATGACGGAGCCGGAGAAGGGCAGTAAGATCATCACCAAAGGGGGCAATACCTTTGACATTACGGCCCAGGGTTGGAATGCTTTTGCTGGCAAATGACCAAACTATGAACAAACACCTGTCCTACATATTTTTGATCTTTGTATCCGTGCTTGTCGTCTCCTGCGGGACGTCGAAAAAGGCGTTCAATCCCGAGAGAAAATATGCACCGGAGGTGTTGCGGCATGACTACATGTTGTTCCGTCATATTTTAGAGGACCTGCACCCCAGCCTGTACTGGTATACTTCCCGGGACAGCATGAATTACTACTTCGACAAGGGATATGCCGCTCTCACGGACTCTATGACGGAGCCGCAATTCAAGACTGTCCTCAGCTATGTGATCGCGAAGGTCGATTGCGGTCACACGTCGATGCGCAGCTCGAAAGCGTATTTAAACTATGCAGACACGGCCAAGCTGCCGCAATTTCCCCTGATATTGAAATGCTGGAAGGATACAATGGTGGTAGCGGCCAATCTCAATCGGAGAGATACCATCCTCCGTCGTGGCACGATCATTCGGAGCATCGATGGATGGAGCGCCGCAAAATTGATGGATACCTTATGCGATTACGTTGTCACGGATGGATACAGTCTCACGGGTAAATACCAATACCTGAGCACGGGGTTCAATTTCTCCTATTGGTACAAACAGGTCATCGGTTTCACCCCGACGTTTGCGATCACCTATCTTGACTCCTCCCGGCAGCTGCGTGAGACGACTGTCCCTTTGTATGATCCACAGGCCGACACTTTCCGAAGGGCAAAACCTCTTCGGGCGCCTGATGGAGTAAGACGCCCGGGTCTGGCCAGGGAGCCGAACAGAAAGGAGCGCAAACGGAGGGAAGAGTTCTTTACCCGTAATCTGGTCATCGACAGTACGAACACGACGGGTTTTATGACCCTGAATACATTCGAGCATGGCAATCACCTGGTAAAATTCTTCCGTCAGTCCTTTCGCGAGCTGTCGGACAAACATGTTCAAAACCTGATCATCGACGTCCGGACGAATGGAGGCGGGGACGCCACTAATTCCACCCTGCTGACCCGGTACCTTATCGACAAAAAATTCAAGGTGGGAGATTCCCTTTATGCGATCCGCCGCCACAGCAGGTACGACAGATATATTCAAAACAGCTTCCTGTACCGGATATTGATGGGTGTGGTCAGCAGCAAACGGTCCGATGGAAAATATCATTTCGGATATTTCGAACGTCATGTCTTTAGCCCCATACAGCAGCATCATTTCAATGGTCAGATCTATATCCTCACGGGGGGTAACTCTTTTTCCGCCACCTGCTTGTTTGCGGGCGCATTGAAAGGCCAGAAGAATGTCACCCTTGTAGGCGAAGAGACGGGTGGGGGGTACTATGGCAATACGGCCTGGATGATCCCGGATGTGACATTGCCCGGAACAAAGCTCCGCTTCCGGCTGCCCCGCTTCCGCCTGGTAGTGGACAAACAACGGGAGAAAGATGGGCGGGGCGTGATCCCGGACGTATCGGCCCTGCCTACCAGCGATGCTATCCTGAAAGGGTTCGACTTCAAGACGGCCAAGGCGCGGGAGCTGATCCAGCTGCATGCAACTACGGGTAAGAAGTGATCAATTGCAAAAACTCCGTGAGGCCGATGGCTTCCGTGTTGCCTTTATGTCTTCGCAGGCTGTATCAAAACCTTTTGTAAGCGTTGGCGCTGCGGGTTTTTTGATTTCAACCCCCCATATGCCATTGGATTGCAACCTCTGGATACCGGCAAATAAACATTAAATTGTATCATGTTTCCGTTGCGCAAAATATTTTTCTTCACCGGGATATTTATTGCCGGCGTCTGTCATTCCGCCATGGGGCAGTCCTCGCTGGACTCGGTGCAGCTAAAAACCGTGAAGGGTAAGCTGGTGAGCTACTCCGCTGTGACGGGCGGGTCGCAACTGCTCCTGATCTGTTTCTGGTCGGTGAATTCCGACGCCTCGATCGATGAGCTGAATGCACTGAACACGCAATATGCAAAATATAAGAAGCCTCTTCCGTTCACGCTATTGGGCATTTGTATCGATGAAGGCAACCTGGTGAGTAGGATGCGGCCCACGGCCTTGCAGAATAATTGGGTATTCGATGTGTATGCGGACATAGACGGGGGCTTGCAGAAGCAATTGCATTTTACTCAGCCACCCCAGGCTTTTATCGTTCAGAAGGGACAAGTGGTATTTGAACAATCGGGGTTCTCGCCGGGGTCGGAGAGTTATCTATTATCAAAGATACAGATGCTGGCAGCGGGACGGAAATGACCCAAAAGTAACAGCCTCCCGCACTTGCGCCCCAATTGACATTAAATATTGTCGGCAGCAAATTCAAAAACATTAATGTCTGCTCATTCTCAACATGCTGTATTCATGCGGGCCCGGCTCACAATAAACAGCAACAAATTCGATCTCAAACGCATGCTGAAAATAACCTATCAGTGGGGGCAACATGGCTGAATGATGCCCGGCGAAGTTTACCACCGGGAATATCCTGATCTCACGACAAACCCTTAACATCTCCGCCACAGCGGCGAGATGAAAATCTATCCCCAGCTCTTCATACAGCAATATAAAATTAGAACAGAGCCCAAGCTCAAAGGATAGATCCGCAAAGCCGGTTGCTCCCGGTAAACTGTATTGCCTGTATCGGCCTTCTTCCTTCCCCACCTCATAGTCCTCCAGGAACAGGCTGACCGTTCTTTTCCTGATCCGCTCGATGCTCTTTAGCTGGGCCTTTTGCCCGGTAGCTGATTTTCTTATGAACTGCGACGACTGTTCCATGACCTGGTTAAAGCAGGCCTGCAAATACTCCTTTGAAAGACCATAAACCGGATCCAGAGAAATAATGCTTTTGCCCATCCGGGTAAGCTCACAGTTCAGGCTGGACGCCCCGTCGGCAAAACCCGCCATTTTCTTATCCATGTCCTCATCTGTCAGGCCGAAAATAGCCTTACTTTCTTGCAGGTTCTTCCCCCATGGCGTAATTTCCGAAAACTGGAACATTTCATCGTTATTTTACATCCACTTTCAGCAATACACCCTGGCCCGGCTCCAGGGAGAACCAGATCCCCGGCCAGTCAACCAGCTTACCTGTCACCTGCGACAGGATTTTTATCGATGCCGTATTTATTTTTTTTGAAAATTTTGGCCGCACAAAAGTGGACGCTTTTAGATCTTTATTGACGATCATGATCCACCCGCCTCCATTTTCGACATGTGTAAATTCTCCAACAATAAATGCGACCCCGGACTCCATTCCCTGTATCAAGCTGGAGTCGGTGATGCCATGATTCCTTTGGGGAATGCTATCACCTCCGATGTGATATACATCGGTGCTCTTCAGCTTTAGCAGGACAGGCGCCATGGCCTGTATCCTTTTGTTCATTTTTCTCAGGTTGTAGTACGGAACAGGATTTACATCATGGAACTCATCGAGAGGGGCGCCATTCCAGTTCCCCAATTCAGGGGCATGCAGCACCTGCAATGTTTCTCCCACGAATTTATAGTACCCTAGCCCCTTTGCCCCATATGCCAGCGCCCCGTAAACCTGCAACGACAGATCATGGAAGCTGGGCGCACGATATCCAAAATGACCTGCTGTCAGCAGGATCGTGTGAAATGGAATATTATTTCTAAGGGCGGCACTCCGGATATCCCAGATATTCGCCCAATATCCCCATGAAAATCCAAACCGATCCCCTTCGCCGATGGCATAATTATCGTAGGAAATATATTTCGGCTTACACTGATCTACAAAAAGCTGCACATAGCTTGAATCATACCACGCCCCAAGCCCGGGGGGCAAATTAATATAAGCCCATTTGCCCGGCGCCAGCTTGTTCACTAAGCCGGATGACCTTCCCAATTCTTTAAACTGGTTCCCATCCGGCTCGTCCTTTAAATGATACCCGAATACAGCAGGATGCTTGTCATATTTTTTGATTACTTCCCGCAAGGCAATATTAGCCTCATCGGCCTTAAAGGCCAGGTCCCACTGGGGCGCTACTTTGGCATCATAAAGAATAGCTTTGACCCCGTACTTTTTACAGGCGTCTAATAACGAGGTAGGTGTGAATGCAATGAGATTGATCCCACATTCCGCCATTTTTTTTATGGTGGCTTCATCCCTTACATCATCCCAGGCCATTAAAGGAAAGAAGGAAGCCTCACCCGGAGCATGATCCTGCCCTTTTACAAAATTGATCGCCGCGAAAACAGAGAAAACCAACCCCAGTGCTTTTACTTTATACTCTTGTAGGATCATAGCTATTTCTTATTGGGTAGCGAATGTTCTTTATTAATACCGTTCTAAGATCATTCTTCTTAAATTAGCATGCCACTCTTCCTTTTTCGGAAAATCAGCATAACTCTTAATGTCTGCCAACAATGGGTCGGTTGACTTTATACCTGCCGACTGCAACAGCGCATAATCCTGCAGCCCCTCAGCAAAAACCTCCCATCGTATAGAATCCAGCGGGCCATCCGGCCCTGGGTAGACGACAAATGGATCTCCATATGGCAGCCCTGGCCACGCCATTACATCACCATGATTAAATGGATCTGTGATCTCGCTGGTCACAAACTTATACCAATAATTATAGCCCCAGTGCAGGAAGCCATGAGCCTCCAGCCTGTAAAAAACAGAGCCCGCCATTCTTATTTTTGCCAGTGGCGTATCGAACAATCGTTGCATATAGCTATCCCTGGGCCCACAACAAAAATATACCCAGGACTGTACCCCGGCAGCCTTGAATTCCAGGGCCGAAGTAATGCTTGGAATGGGCATATCTGTTATTTTCTCTTTTGCATAACGGGTATCGCTCAATGCATCCATCACACGCATCCACGGCGCTATCTCCATTAACAAAGCCCTGGCGTTTTTATAATCGGCAACCTGTTCCGGCCCATCAGGCTCATCCGCACAATGAAAGAACGACCGGTCCAGGATCTTCTCCTGTTCAAGAAAGGTCTTGAAGGCAGGGATAAATTGCTTCAAAAAGTTTTTATACGTATCGGAAGTGGCGCTGATCTCCGGGGGCCAAAGCATGGGGCCAACCGCGGCGCCGGTACGTTCATAGATCCGCTGTGGGTATTTTCCGCTGGTAGGCGCCGGCGTAAAAAAATGCGACCACTCGATATAGCGGGCGCCATGTTTTAAGGCCAGATGAACCCATTTGCCGACATCGCTAAAATCAAACTCATATCGATCCTCTCCCAGCTTTTTAACTTTCAGTAGCTGGGCGGGGCGTTTTAACAGCTCATGCCGCGTATTGAAAATAGGGGTATACAACACATCATTATGATGAGCAACAAGATTGAAAATAAATTTATCGGCCAATTCCCAAAAGCGCTCGCTGCACGGCTCTATCTTATAGTACTCCCATATACTGTCAGCCGAGACCCAGTTTGTTACAGGAAAATTCTTCCGGGGCGCCACCACTAATCTGCGTACATCGATTTTCACTGGCAGGGCAACGCTCACCTGCTCCGGGTTCGTTAAGCCCACATACCCATAACGATTCAGTAAAGTCATGCTTACCTGAAGGGTATGCACCCCGGGGCTCATATCCGATGGAATAGACACGGTGATCCAAAAGACACCATTTGATTCAGGGCCGATATGCACACTGTTCTCATCGAACAGCGGATCAGGACAAAGACCAGGTATAGAACCTATACCTTCCATCTCATTTTTTGGCGTATAGGTATTCAATTGCCTCATCGGTACGAAGCCTACCCGCCTTATTCTTGTTGTAAACCCGGTACTGTCCGTCAGCTCACACTTCACTTCAGCCGAATCAGTGCTCAGGTTTCTAAAGCAGGCCTGAAACGACACCTGTTCATTCCGTGCAGCTATTAATGTCAACTGTTCTTTACCCCCGGGAAGAGTGTTGGGGTACACACGGCGCATTGATGTTTCCAGCCAAAATTGGAGCTGTCCCTTTTCTATATAATATCCCGGCTGCTCTTTGAGCTGATTTGGTTCGCGACCCGCGGAAAAACCCGGGGTACCCAATATTGACAGGGTGCCGGCGGCCAACCCCTTTTTTATTACAGACCTTCTATTCATTGCCTTTTTTCTTATTAATTTGTGGTTATCACAATCGGGCTATCGAATATCCCAAAAACCAGCGAGATCAAAATTATATTGCCAGAGAACACCCCCATAATCCAACGCTAATAATTGATTCCCCCTTGACATGATGGATTTGTACTTTGACCATCCACTTCCTGCATGCGCCTTTGCTCCTAAAGTCAAATCGTTATTTATTGGATAGAAATACAGCTCTCCGCCTGCATCCACACAAAGAAACCCATTCAGATACGCCTCGATCATAGTATAACTTGCAAAATCAGTACCTAATATGGTTTTCTGGTCCCAGGCCGCAGCGCTTCGCTTGATCAGGGATAACTCGCCTGCCGGGGCCCTGCATAATAATGCATCGAATTGTTGTGAATAGCTAATGATATCATAGTTGTTAAAATTCGTTCCTCGTGTGACACCATCAAAAGCCATATTCCTCTTTGACACATCAAAAGGATATTCCCACAAGTTACCAGACCCCGCCCAACGGGTAATTATTTTTGTACTTGACCCTAGCACCTTATCAAAAATATTCCACCCACCGTTCGGGAAAACGTCGGCGGTTTTATAAACGTTATTGGTCGCATCCCATTCATGGGTACTGAATGTTCCATTCGTTTCTACCATTATAAATGCATTCTGATAAGGAAATGCTGATATCAGTGATTTACCCGACAGATCAAATACCTGTTTGGGTGGTTCTTTTCCAAGAGGATACGATCCGGTGATGAGCAGGTAGACAATATCATGCTGATCGTTGACCGGAACCCCATTACCGGTCTTGCTGATCCCAATGGGTAGAAGGTAGGATACGCCCCCCTCTATATATCCCAGCGTTTTAAATTGTATTTCCAAAGGAGAGGAAAAATAATCTCCTTTCTTGATGGATACATCCGCTGTAGAAAATTGAAAGCTCGCCTGAGGTACTACCTGATAATTGGTAAGATTTGCTGCATTGTACGCCGCTACGGAGTCGTCTAAAACTTCAAAATGTATTGCCATGTCCTGGCTTGCCGGCGTTAGCCCGCCAATGCCGGCGTTTATCTGAATAATTTGCAGGGAGTCTGTAATTTTCAGAAGATTGGCAAATGGATTTTGACCTGCCTGTACAATATATATTTTGTGAAACCGGCTAAGGTCCTCCACATCGATGGCTTTTTTATTACAGGATGCTAAAATTGCCAGTATCAGTATTATGTATTTCATCTTCATGACGCTGCTCTTTTAAATAATAATTATGGTTGTCAACTATTAGCTCACCAGCCCGGGTTCTGATTTTTGCCAAAATCAGGAATTATCGAGGCATCTTTCAGCGGGATAGGGAACAGCAGGAACTTGCTTTGCCATACGTTGGTGCTTCTTACGATAAATCTTTTAAAGCTGAAGGTAGTATCGGTGATCTTAGCAGGTTCCATTCCCGTTACAAACTTGTCTGTTTTATCCAGTATCTTCCATCTCCGCACATCCCAGAAACGCTCTTCCTCAAATGCAAATTCCACGCGCCTCTCTTTGCGTATCCGGTCCCTCATCTGATCCTGGCTTAGTCCGGCAGGCAGGTTCGGCATCGTAGCCCTTGTCCGTATGGCATTCACCGCATTATAAACATCCGGTGTCGGTCCGTTTGCCTCATTTTCCGCTTCAGCATAGTTCAGGTACAATTCGGCAAGCCTGAATTTTTTCCAGTTGGAGGAGTTCTGCGCGTTCTGATCCGGGATAGTGGGATCTATGAATTTTCTCAAATAATATCCGGTATGGGTATTCCGCCTGCTGGGTGGGGTTTGAAGGATCTGGTCGGCGCCACCGGCATACATAGCCATTGTATGCAAAATGCCGTTCCCCATATCATACACCGCGCCATTATACCAAACCGTAGCATAAAAACGTGGATCACGATTTACAAACGGATTGCCCGGATCATACCCGGAGGCCGGATTTACAATAGGCTGCAGGTGCTGGTCGTCCTGGTACCCCAGTATAGGAGGCTCTCCTGTCGTTTGCATATCATAACTATCGACCAGCTCCTGTGAAGGGCAGGACCCGGCCTTCATCATTCCCGGCTTGCTTGGAATACTGTTGATAAGCGCCGAAACACTCCCCAGCGGCCGCTCAAAAATCGTTTCCCGGTCGAGAGGCGCTGCGGAAACATCGGAGTTATGCAAAAAGTATGTTCCATAATCACCAAAGAGCTGAAAAGCGCCCCCGGCAGTCAGCGCCTGTAGTCCTTCCTTTGCTCCATTGGAAGCCGCCTGCCATTTCGCCGCGTCATTAGCCGGATTCCACAGCGGGCTCGCATTGAATAATAATACTTCGGACTTGATCGCATAGGCAGCTGCTTTTGTCAAACGTCCCCGCTCATTGTCGGAAGTAATTCGCAGTGGCAATGCCGGATTGCCAATAGCCGAGTCGCAGTCGGTAACAATGTTATTTGTAATGTCCTGGAAAGATGGCCGCTTTAATTGCGAATAATCAAACTTGGGATCGAACGGCTTGTCAATCCACGGCAACGGACCGTATTTTTTGACGAGCTCCAGGTAATAAAAGGCGCGTAGCAATTGGGCCTCTGCCTTATAACGCATCTTTTTATTCCCCGTAGTAACATTTGCTCCGTCAATATTTGCCAAAAAAACATTGGCATCATAAATGCCCGCCCATAAAGATGTATACGTATCGCCGGTGGGGTCGTTGCTGGGGGTTAAAGCATTGCCGAACCACTGGTGCGCCATACTGCTCGTCTCGTTGCCGACATCGCTGTCATGGGCATCATCGGAGATCCCCGACAAAAAGGCGTAAAAGAAATAATTCCAATAATAGGTCGGCATATGCCCATATACCCTGTTCAAATAGGCGCCGGTCCTGTTCTCGTCATTAAAAATATCATTCAGCGTTATTTGCCCGTTTGGAGTAATATCCAGAAACTTTTTATTACACCCGGCAAGGCTGAAAAATATAACGAGCGCGTATATAGGAAATTTTTTCATTGCAATATCTCTTAATGGTTAGAAATTAACATTAATCCCAAAATTGTATATGCGGACGATGGGGTATGAAAGGTCTCCTGTAAGTTCAGGGTCAAAATTCTTGGTAGGCAGCCTATCCCAGGTCATAAGATTAAACCCGTTAGCGAAGATCCTGATTCCCCTGATCCTTAGCCTGCTTAACATCCTGGCTGGCAGATTATAGCCAATTTCCGCGTTCTTGAGTCTTATATAACTGGCATCATTGATAAAGAAGTTATTCATAATCTCGTTAGGATTAGCTTGCGTCGTCAGACGGGGATATTCGATCGGCAGACCCTTACTGGCCCGCTCTGGTGTCCAGCTCTCAAGATGCCTGGCCACGTAGTTGCTGACCGAATTGGTGCCGCGGAACATATAATAATTGGAGACATTGGTGACGCCCTGAAATAATATGCTCAGGTCGAAGTTTTTATAAGAGGCTTGCAGCGCCGCGCCAAAGGAGTACTCCGGCACCGAAGAAAACAGGATGGGCGCCATATCTCTTTGATCCACTACCCCATCCCCGGTGATATCCCTGTACTTGAAGTCACCCGGGCGGGAAGTATGCCCTCCGACATTTTGCACCGGCGAAAGCTGTATTTCCTGCTCGCTACCAAAATACTTATCTACAAGATATCCAAATTGCTGTCCTATCCGATACCCGGTTTCTCTGTACCTGTAAGCATAATCCGGCGGCAGCAGCGGCTCATCGGCATAAAGCTGACGGTTTCTGGCATAGCTCATATTCAGCTTAGCGAGAAAAGACCAGTCTTTATCGAATTTCTTTTGATAATCGAGCTCCACTTCATATCCCTTGTTTTCGACGACACCGATATTCACCGGGGCCAAAACACTGATCGGCAATCCGTTCATCAATGGCACCGTGCCGCGGTTGCGGAGTATATTATCCCGGCGTTCTCTGAACAGATCTACAGACAGCGTTACCGAATTGAATAACCCCAGCTCGAGACCCAGGTCTGTTTTTTTCGCCACCTCCCATTGCAGGTTTTGATTTTTAAGAAGATTTATCTGTACAGTCTGACCCAATCCCAGACTGGGACTATATCCGCCGCCTGTCAATTGTACATCATCGAGATATAAAAACCGCTGCCCTCCAAGTCTGTCGTTGCCCACTAGTCCATACGAACCCCTTAACTTTAACAGATCGATGGCCGATGCATCTTTAAGGAACTTTTCCTTAGAGATCACCCATGCGCCCGACACAGCAGGAAAAAACCCATATCGTCTCTTTTTTGCAAACTGCTCCGATCCATTATAGCCTGCGTCAAATTCGAAAAAATATCGGCTATCATAATTATACGCCCATCTTGTTGCAAACCCTCTTGAATTAAAGGGCAATTGCTCGTTTATGATCAGGCTTTGTTGTTGAAACAAAAGCAACGACGAAAGTGAATGTTTATTAAACACCCTGGCGTAATTCACCGATGCCTGAACATTCGACAGAGAAGTAAAGCTCCTGGTTCCACTGATGCTAAGCGGCGTGTTTACCCCGGCATTGGAAGGTACGTTATAAATGCTGTCCTTTCCATCCGCCCCCTTGAGGTTCGGATCGATGACCTGCATCCAACTCTCATACCCCCGGGCAGCACTAAGGTTGTTCACAGGAGTTATATCGAACGAAACCATTGCCTTTGCCGACAGCCCTTCTGTTATAAAGTTCAGTTTTTGTTCCATTCCGTAAGAGGACGTTATATTTCCACTCGTCGTCTTTACATAGCCCGATCGGTTTATCAAAGCATACTGTGACCACTGGCCCGCGCTTCCCACAAGGATCTCCCCTTTTTGGGTCAAAGGCCCCGGAACATTTGCCGGCATGTCATTGCCAAAAGCTATAATGTATAAAGAGGCGTTGCTCCCGGTGGCCCCCCACGGAGAGTTCACTTTTTCTACATACCCTGCTACATTTAGAAATGCACTCAGGTTTTTGTTCAGCTGAAGGTCAATATTCGACCGGAAACTATACCGATCCAGCTTGAATGCAGGATCATACCCCAATGGTTGATGCGGCTCTGTTCTAAACTGCCCCCCCTGTCCCAGGTATCCTGCATTTACAAAATACTTTGCAAACTTGCTTCCACCTGATATCGTCAGGTTATGTCTTTGCATAAAGGCATACTTCTTCAGATTTATTTTATTCCAGTCATTATCAGGGTATCTTAAAGGGTCGTCATGAAGCTTGTAACGCTCCAGTGCGTAGTCTGAATACGCCGGACTCAATCCGTCATTCGTTAGCGCCAGATTTTTCAAGGTGGCATAATCGAAAGCATTTACGGGCTTGATCAGGTTTGGGAAATCCTGCATACCAGCCTGAAATGAATAGCCAATCTCAGGGACCTCGGATTTTCCTCTTCTTGTCGTAACCAATATAACCCCGTTGGCCCCCCTTACCCCGAAGACAGCCGTAGAAGAAGCATCTTTCAGAATGGTGACGGACTCTACTTCATTCGGATCGATAGACTTCAGGTCCCGTTCAATCCCATCAACCAGTATAATAGGACTTTGGACGTTTACAGTACCCTGACCCCGGATGAACAATTGTGTGATATCCCTTCCCGGCTCCCCGCTTTTCTGAATAGCCGTAAGCCCGGGCAACCGTCCCGCCAGGGAGACAGCTAAATTTGCTGCCGGGCTCTGTTTCAGCTCTTTTGTTTGTATAGAAGCAATCGCTCCTGTAACACTTATTTTTTTCTGTTTTCCATAACCTACTACTACCGCCTCCTCCATATTGTTCTGCAGCGTTGCCAGCAAAATGATGGGCGTCCTGTTGTTTTTAATGGAAACCTCTGATTTAACGAACCCCACATTTGATATCACCAGCACCGCATTTTCATCTTTCACATTTAAAGAAAAACTGCCGTCCGCCGCGGAATAAGTGCCGTTGTCCGTGCCTTTTTCGATAATGCTAACCCCGGATAAAGGCTCCCCATTTTCGTTCATTACCCTTCCTTGTATCGGCATTGTATTAACGACAGGGTGATCCTTAAGATCAATTTTCTCCTTAGTGGAGCCTCTAAAAGCAGCAGCCTGAAATGTGTTGATCAGCATAGCTATTACAACCAGCTTTACTAACAACACATTTTTGAAAATACGGCGCAGCAGATCATTAGCATGATCGTCAAATTTTCTCATACTTTTGCAGTTGAAAGAGTTCTATAAAATGGTTTGCTTGCAGTGGTTACTTAGGAGGCACTTTTACGATACAATCAATTTCAACCTTTATCCCCTTACCTAATACAGACTGGACCGTCGTTCTTGCCGGCTTTGTTCCCGGGAAATGCCGTGCATATACTTCATTATAACGATCGAAATCATTGATATCACTTAAATGTACCGTACACTTTACCACGTCCTTCATGGAAGCGCCACCCGCCTCGACAATAGCCTTGATGTTTTCAAGCGTTCGATCCGTTTCTTCCTCGATGGACCCCAAAACAAACCTCGAAGTTGTAAAATCCACCGAAGCCTGCCCGCTGACAAATAAAAAACCATCCACCAATACCCCGTCTGAAAAGGCGCCCGTTACAAAACCGGCCGCTCTGGCAGGATTATCTATTCTTATTTTATCCATACCCTTTCTTTTTTTTTGAATACAGCAGGCGTTATTTCTTTTATAGCATCGATGATAATCGCCTCTATTTCTTCGGAAAAAGGGGAAGGCTGATCATACCAATACATACTGGTATCCGCCTCATACCCCCCCTCTTTTATTACTCGACGCGAAGCAATGTAGCAGGACACATCATTGGTATACGCATTCATCCAGAGACTATCTTCCTTCAGCTCTTTTCTAAGCCGCACACTATAATCCGCTACCACCTCGCCGCCTAAATTGATCATTAGCATTTTATTGCCGAACTGCCAGGTTTGAATGAGATAGTTCAAAGCCGTCGGAAGAGCCGCTCCTCTTTGAATACGATCCAGGGCCAGACGCGCGTAGTACCCTTTTATACCCGTATCTTTTGTTTGCTCGATCAGTTCGGGAACAGTTGGCGTCTTTGCAAAAGGCAATTTAACCCACTTCATCCTTCCGACAGGAGGCTTCGTTAAGAACTGTAGTTTTGACTTCAGCAATTTGTCCACACTGTCGGAGATCTCCTGGCCATATACCTTTATATACTCCATTTTATCTCTTAGCCTTGGATGGGAGTCGCCTGCGCATCCAATGGAAACCAGGACAATAGCCCCCGGATGCTTCGTCTCTATAGCCTCCTGTGCAGCGCCCATCCAATCGCCATGCATCGCGTTCACATCTGGTCCAAGCGCTATACCGTGGCAGGCATAATTTACCCAAACCGCTCTAAGCGTGCCATCCGGACTGGTAACGCGCAACACCGGCAGCGAAAGATCCACCGGCCCGCCGACTGTTCTCCGATTTTCGGCAAAGAAGGCCTGCCCCCTCCCCCATGCCACCAAGGCAGGTTTTCGGTTTTTGAGCGCCGCAAGCGCCACTTCCTCGAGCTTTTTAACAAGCCCCTCGGTATACTGTGCAATATGTATTAGTTGATCAAGCTCCAAAAGCGAATCGCTAAAATGATAGTTGTTAGGATAGTCTCCCCTGCACTGTAAATGACTGATGAGGCAGCCAACTTCGGGACTTCCATGTGTATGAGTGACACAGATGGCAATTTGTGCCGGCCTTATCCCCATTTTTTTTGCCAACAGCTCTACTATCCTGCTGGTAGTACGCCACTGAATTCCTATCAGATCCACCGTTATTAGCAGGGAGGGGCCTTGTGCATCGCTTCCCAGCGCCAGCGCTTTAGCATACAATTTCCGGATCACTTTATCCGTTTCAGACTTGGCTCTTGCCGCAAAACCAGACAGGCGAATGGGCGTCGCCGGGGTAATATCTACCTGAGCCACCCCAACCTCCATCGTTCCTTCCACATTCTTAACCGGAGCCTTTTTATTCCTTTTCATACTGAGCAAGAAGTCCAATAAATTATAATTCAAATCTACTAAACAACATTTTCGCCTTTTTACCCTATATAGATAAATATGTAGCTTATTTTGTCTTTCTTTGATAAAGATTGATGGAGGAACATGTCCGAAAAGATAACTTTGGAACACGGGCATCTATTGCAGCTACTCACCAGAGAGAGGCCTTCTCAGGACACAAAGCGCCGGATGGGATGGGATGCGCTTATGAAAATGCTTTGAAATAATTGCTGCGGTATTGTTTTGGCTGACAATTCTTGAACTTCTTGAATTGTCTGTAAAAAAAGGGGATGCTTTCAAACCCTGAGTCGTAACAAACCTCGCTTATGGGCTTATCCGTCTCTATCAGCAGCTTACAGGATCTGCTGATCTTATATTCATTTAGAAATTCGAAAAAGGATTTTTTCATGATCTTGCTGAAGCTCCGGGAGAAATATTCAGGTGTCATGCAAAGATGCCCCGCAACGTCCGATAGCGATATTTTCTCCCGATAATGAGCATCGATATACTTATAAACCTTATTGATGCGTTCGCGATAGCCGGGGTCAAGATCACAAGAGAATTTTTGCTCACATAATAAACGGTACTCCGATGATTCACTTAATTCCTGCAATATTTGCATCAACAGGATAAATTTCTTCAGCGGGGGAAGCTTCGGCAATTCAAAGCACTTATCCTTTAATCTTGACGCCACAGCCTGACTGAACTTAATCCCCTTGCCCGATAATTCGAGTAGCTTTCGTATCCCTTCAAACTCATAGCTTTTCAGCCAGGTCTCAGCAAAAAAATCTTCTTTCAGATAAACCACGATGGCATCCGCAGATTTCTCATTATTTTCCGGGTCATTAATCCAGCAGTGCGGCAAATTTGAACCGATCAGCACAAGATCATCACTGAGAAAGTTCTCTACACTATTCCCTACATACCGGAGCCCCTGACCTTTAGGAATATATGTCAGCTCATACTCCTGATGGTAATGCCAGGGATATTCAAACTCCTTTTTACCCTTCTGGAAAACAACATTGAATAAACTGGATTCGTCTGGGGGTATGGGTTTATAATTTGCTTTCATTAATTAAATATAACCCTTTTTCAGACTTTTTTTAATCCCCCAGGTAAGGCCTTACCAAAACCTCCAATAAATATAGCACGACGCCAGCGCATATAATACGGCCCAAAATCTGAGCTGTTTCCACCAGGGCCGCTTTACAGCATCATCCAGCGTCGATAGCCAGGAACGTCTCCATATAAATGAATTTACCCGGTCATACGCAGGAGCCGGAGTACGTAAAGAAACAAGTATGATCAGAAGGATGATCAGCACTTCCGCAATACCGCCAATATACAACCAATGAAGCTGTATGTTTGAAACATATAAAGCCACCGCCACGCCAATCTGAATAACTACACCCCCGATAAGCCCCGCAATAGCTCCGGCATAGCTGGTTCTTCTCCAAAAAATACCCATTAAAATGACGGCAATGAACGGTGTGGCCATATACGTAACACCTATCTGAAAATACTTGAAAAGCCCCACGGACCCGGAAAAAGGCGCTATCAAAGAAGCTATTACCAATGCCGCCGCCGCCGAGATACGGCCCACACCTATCATTTCTCTGTCCGGCGCGTTCTTTCGCCAGAAATTGCGATATACATCCAGCGTAAAAATAGTAGCGATTGAATTGGCCAACGCGCTGGTGGAAGCCATTACCGCCGCAAAAAATCCTGCCAGTATGATCCCTTTAAGACCCGACGGCGCAAAGATATTCAAGGCATAAGGAAAAGCCCTGTCCTGGTCATTGGGTAACAGCGATGGTCCCTTATGCATGACCTCCAGCCAGTGATATACGATCACGCCAATTAAACAGGTTACCAATGGGCGGATCAGGTTTATAAAGCCGGCAAAGATCATTCCCATAATGCCATGCCAGGTGCTTTTGGCCGCAAGTATCCGCTGGATCATCACCTGGTTGGACGACTGGTAAAATAAAAAGGCTCCCAGCGAACCTACAATAAGCCCCAGGAACGGGGCATCCGGGTCAGCGGGTGGATGATACAGGTGAAATCGTTCCGGAGTCGCCGCCTCCATGGCTTGCCATCCACCGGGAATATGACCAAGTGCAATAAGAAAAAATAATACGCCGCCGCCTACAAGGAGCACACATTGTATGGCATCCGTCCACATCACCGAGGTGAGGCCTCCAAGGATCGTATAGCTTCCCGTAACCACTATAAGACCCGCCATGATATAATAGTGATTCCACCCCGTGAGCTCACTCACAGTTATACTTCCGCTATAAATAATGGGCGGAAGGAAAATGATCAAATAACCAAACAATATTACAATGCTGTAAATATTCCTGCAGACTGGCCCAAAACGACGATCCAGCAGCTCGGGCACGGTTGTAATTTTATTCCTAAGATACATGGGAATAAAAAAGACCATTGTCAGTGAATAAGTAGGCAAGCCCCACCATTCCCAATTGGCAATGCCCAGCCCGCTCTTATAGGTAGCGCCCGTTGTACCGATCATCGCCTCACTTGTTGCTGCCGTAGAAACAAAAGCCGCGCCTATAAGGTACCAGGGCATCCTGCCCGACGCAAGAAAATAATCATTCGGAGTTTTTTTTACTTTTCTGGCAGCCATCAGGCCAATGACAACTACTAATAATGTTACTCCAACAATAATGAAAATATCCAGGAAGGAAAGATGAAAATTATTCACAAGGCAGTTGATTTTGGAGTTAAACGTTACGGTAACACACGCCGGGTAAGACCCCGCTGATAAGCGTCCAGACGGGTAAATCCCTCCGCATACCTGCAGCCTGCCGCCATACCCCGGAACCTTGCCTGTACATCGATCATCTCCAGCATATCCGTATTGGCCAGATCCTGCATGGCTACAAACTGTGTCTTATGACAAAGCAGCATCTGCTTTTTAATCTCAAAGGTTTCTGTAATGTCGACATATTCCGTCGGATTAAAATTGATACCGGCAGAATTATCCATATAATATAATTGCGCCTTCCCAAATCGGCAGGCGGGCAGCGATTGACCCGGAATGAACGGAAGTCCTTTTTGAAAATAGGCATCGAACACAAGCTGGCCTACATACCGGTGGTCGGGGTGGTAATCATTGGGCGAATGGGTAATGATCACATCCGGGTCCGCCTCCCTAAGTATGTCGATCATCAGACGTCTTTGTTCCTGGTTGGGAAAAACATGCTCGTCTGTAATATTACCCCATATAAAATGGGCGCCAATAACAGCAGCAGCCGCCCGGGCCTCCTTTTCACGGGCCGAACCCAATATATCCGGTTGAACCACCGCATCCCCCATATTTCCATTAGTAAAGACGGCAATGGTCACACGATGCCCTTCCTTGGCATATCGGGCTAAAGTACCCGCGCATTGTAGTTCTGTATCATCCGGATGAGCAGCAATGCAAACAACGTTCATAATTATTGGTTATTAGAAGTTAGTAGAATAGGGTAGCTGACTATAATACGCCATACCTGTCATATACGGTTCTTAATGAATCTCCGTTGAGCAGGTCAGCTCTTGACTTATTTTCCTTGAACGCCTTCTCGAATGCAAGCTCCAATGCCTTGTCTTCAACCTGTTGCGGAACAACAACCACACCATCGAAATCTGCAAAAATAAGATCCCCCGGGTTTACCAACACCTCGCCGCATTTCACCGGCACATCATAAGCCATCACGCGCCCTCTGCCAAGGCTATCCACCGGGCGGATCCCCATATAAAACAAGGGAAAACCCATCTTGATTATTTTAAGACAGTCCCTGACCATGCTGTCACAGATGGACCCAACTGCTCCGTTTCGTTTGGCAATAGTGCTCATCAATTCCCCCCAGGGCGCATTGGTGCTGGCAAAGTCCGTTGAATGAACTACTACATCATTTTCCTTTAGCGAATCCACTGCCTCTATTTCCAGATCATAAGCATCCTCCTCGACGTAATCCGTTTCCATCCATCTGAATGTTCTCGCACGTCCTACAATGATGCAATTATCCGGATCCAGCGGCCTCAGACGATGGTGCATGGCGCAATTCCTGTACCCCAGCACATCTAAAACATCACAGACAATAGCAACATAAAGATTTTCTTTTATCCACGTAAACTTTTCTGTGTCATTAATAAAACTTACAGCTGACTCCATAGTTAGATTTTTTCCGTATCTTATAATTTATTTTTTTACCCCTCACCTGCTCCATACCACCGGCTGCATCAGATCAGGTATCTTACAACGGCTGCCGATACCGTATTGAGTGCAGAACCATTGAAAAGTCTCAGGGTTTTCCGAATTCAGCTCCATCACATCATAGTGATTGGGCAGCACATATTCCGGCTGTATGGCCTGGGCAAATAATGCGGCTTTTTCCGGGTTCGGGTTACCCCATTTCCCATTTATGGGGACAAGCATCATCTCCGGCGCCCTGGGAGCAGCCGCCAGGACCAGCGGATGAAATTCTGTATCACTGGTATGATAGAAACTTCTTCCGTTAGCGAACCTTACAAAATATCCGGTAGTATCCTGTACGTCCACGCTCGTAGGCAGCGCAAAAACACCGGTTATTTCAACACCGTCCACACGCCTCGTTTCGCCCGCATGGATTATAATGATCCGCTGTTCGGGGACACCAAGCATACCCAGCTTTTTCGCAGCCTGCCTTGGCGCTACAAACCAGGTGCTGTCTTTTTGGGTATAGGGCGTAATGGTATCGGGGTCAAGATGGTCAAGATGATCATGGGTAACAATATAAATGTCGACGCATAATTCCGCGGGTCTTATCGGGGCCGG
Source organism: Sphingobacteriales bacterium 50-39 (assembly GCA_001898505.1). Taxonomy (GTDB): domain Bacteria; phylum Bacteroidota; class Bacteroidia; order Chitinophagales; family Chitinophagaceae; genus Puia. The sequence continues at coordinate 237,924 of MKTZ01000011.1, read as the reverse complement.
GTACAGGCGGGAGAACTCAGGGGCCCCTTTAGCCGCTGAATTGGAAAGATAGGGGTCTATCGCCAGGGTAATTCCAGCCGACCGTATCACATAGCCGGCCTGGCCAAGCCACCATAATGCGGCTTCAGACCCCGACAGTGGATAATCAACTATCGATTTCATTCAGGTAAAAGTATTCTATGCGCTATTCCGTTTCTTATCCGATATAGGAAAATATGTACCCTATTTCGCTATTTAGCCCCGGAGTTTTAAACAGGCTTTATTTTTTAGAATATCTTCTCACACGCAATGCAGCCTGCTCTTTGTGACCACTAAAACCCTCTATATCGCATAGACGCATTCCATACTCGCCAATGATAACGCTTGCCTCCCGGGTACATTTTTGCCAGGTGCAATTTTTCAGGAATTTACCTACCCATAAGCCCCCCGTGTAGCGGGCAGCCCCTTTTGTAGGCAGCGTATGATTGGTGCCAATCACCTTATCGCCATAGGCCACATTGGTTTCGGGCCCTAAAAATAAAGCCCCATAATTTATCATGTTATCCAAAAAAATACCAGGGTCTTTTGTCAAAATTTCAACATGTTCATACGCCAGCTTATCCGCTTCAACGATGGCTTCCTCGATGGAGTCAACAACCAATATGGACCCATTCTGCTCCCAGGCCACGCGGGCAATATCTGCCGTTGGCAATACTTTTAGCTGTCGCTCTATTTCCTTGATCGTCTCCCGGGCCAGTTTTTCAGAAGTGGTAATTAACGCCCCCGGAGATGTTGGGCCATGCTCCGCCTGTCCTAATAGATCACAGGCAACCATTTCCGCATCCGCAGTTTCATCAGCCACGACAAGGATTTCCGTGGGGCCGGCCAGCAGATCGATGCCAACTCTTCCAAATAATTGTTTTTTGGCTTCGGCCACATATGCATTCCCGGGGCCCACCAGCATATCGACAGCTTCTATGGTCTTAGTGCCATATGCTATGGCTGCCAATGCCTGTACGCCGCCTAAAATATAAATCTCATCAGCGCCCGCCAGGCTCATTGCGGCTACCGTTTCCCTTGGTATTGCTCCTTTAATAGGCGGGGTACACGCTATGACACGTTTAACACCAGCAACTTTCGCCGTTAGAATGCTCATGTGTGATGAAGCCACCATCGGATACCGCCCACCAGGAATATAACAGCCCACGCTGTTAACAGGTATATTTTTATGCCCCAGTATTACCCCCGGTATGGTTTCTACCTGGATATCCAGAATGGAAGCCCTTTGCTGTTCCGCAAAAAAACGGATCTGTTGTTGCGCAAACTTTATGTCCCCAATAGTTTGCTTTGGCAGCGACTTTTTTATTTCTTCAATTTCTTCCTCACTCAACTTGAACGACGGCGGAGCCCATCGATCCAATCTTTCTGAATAGCTCCTCACCATTTCATCCCCGCCCTTTTCAATATCATTTAAAATAGCAGAAACAGCTTCCTTGACCTTTAATGTCTCGGCCTGAATTTCAGCAATTGGCCGTCCTGTCTTAAGATATTTGCCCATATTTCACTTATTTAACACAGAATTTTTTTACGGCTTCTTCATTTATTTCAATACCCAGCCCCGGTCCATCCGGGACAGCAATAAAGCCAGAAGCATCCATCCTCACCGGGTTCCGGATCACCTCCCGCAACATAGGACTGTCACTGACATTATACTCGAGGAAAAGACTGCGTTGCAGCACCGCATTGACATGAAGACTTGCCGCCGTGTTCAAATCAGTAAGCCAGGCATGGGGGCATACATCTACACCTGCATATTCCGCCTCCCACATAATTTTGCGGATTTGCGAAAAACCGCCACAACGGGTGAGGTCAGGCTGAACCACGTCTATGCCGCCCTTTTGGATCAGCTCCCGGAAACCCCATCCTGTTGCCTCCTGTTCACCCGCCGCCAGCCTCGTCTTTACGCCTGCCGCTTTTGTTTTGGCATATCCTTCGTAACACTCGGGGTGAAGAAAATCCTCCAGCCAATATATGTTATAGGGCTCCAGGGCCCGGCAAAGCGCTATGGCATCATAGGCGCTCCGGTTCACCATCCATCCCGGATCGATCATCAATTCCTTATCCGGCCCCAACGCCTCCCGTGCTGCAGCAACTAATTCTATGTCCCGTTTTTGATCCTGCCCAAATACACCCCAACCAAATTTCACCGCCGTAAATCCACGCCGCAGGTAGAACAAACAAGCCTCCCGCATCGCTTCCGGCGTTGGCCTGAAGAGCGTGGATGCGTAGGCCCGTATGCGATCACGCCGCGCACCACCCAGTATCTTGTGAACGGGCCTGTCAATAGCTTTACCAATAATATCATGACAGGCAATATCAAATCCGGATAACAGCTGCATGGCAACGCCTCTTCTTCCATAATAGATGGAACCCCTGTAAACTTTATCCCACAAACGCTCGACATCGAAGGGGTCTTCCCCAATTACCAGCGTGCGCAGCCCTTCAAATACGCCGGACCCGCTATCCGGGGCGTTCACGGCGGCTACCGCAACGTAAGAGGACGTTTCAATATCCGACCACCCCGTGATCCCCGCATCGGTACTCACCTTTAATAACAAACAATGTTTCACCCCCCTGGCTTCTTCACTCCCCTCCGGTGCGGTATTTTCAAAGGGTGATTCAAGAATAAAAGCTTCTACATTACTGATCTTCATATAAAACTGTTCAATTAAACGTTATAGCTACCTTCAGCGCCTTATCGTGCCGGTCGCGCGCGAGGTAAAAAGCCTCCTCCCAATTCTCGAAAGGGACCTCCTGTGTCACCAACTCAGAGAGTTTCAACGCGGGGTCTTCCAGACATCTTAACGATTCGTCCATCCGCTCCTCATCATTACAGCACCCCACTATTTCCAATTCCGACACATGTAATTGAAAAAGATTTATCGGCACAGGCTCGTTAATCAGGCTAAAAACCACCAGCCGCCCGCGTTTTCGCAAAGAGGCCATACAGGTATGGACCGCCGCTGAAGAGCTTACCGCAAGGATTGCCACATCCACTGACCCCACCGGGCCCGAATCGACAATTTCAGCTCCCGGTATCATCCCCAGCCGAAAGGGCTCTCTACCGGAAACTAGCACCCGGGCTGCGCCTGCTCTTATCGCCAGCCGGGCAATAATGTTCCCAAAAGGGCCATCGCCCACCACCAATACCACACGTCCTTTGATATCACCCGCCCGAGCTATCGCCTGCAAACAATTGGCAACGGGTTCAAGCAGGGCTCCTAAAGGAAAGGAAATACTGTCGGGTAGTCGTCTTATACGATCAGCGCGCTGCACAAAATATTCGGCAAAAGTGCCGTTCCTGTCAATACCGAGATGACCCATATTCAAACAAAGATGACCAAAGCCGCGCCTGCACTCTTCGCAAATGCCGCAAGGCACCACAGGATGTGCGGCCACCCGCATACCTGTTGAAAAAGTTTTTACATCCGACCCACACTGAACGATAATCCCAGCCCCTTCGTGACCCAGGACGCTCGGTAATTTAATACCGAAGGGGTTGGTTTTAATATCATGCAGATCTGAAGTACAAATGGTTGTCGCCATAGTACGGATCAACACCTCATCTGTTTTTAATGAGGGCAGCGGCAGCGTCGTAAGCACCAATTGATTTAATCCCCGCATTTGCAATGCCCGCATGGTTGCTGGTAAGTTCATCGTTATTATAACAGTTTAGGGTTTGGCAGGCCAAGCAGTTCTAATGTATTGCGATGTATAATATTTTCAATTACATCAGGAGGAATAGCCGGCAATCCGCTGTTAGCAAGTATCGTATTCACCTCCCTCACCCCTTTCAGCGAATCTGCTGTGGTTGTAAATGGAAAATCAGACCCAAAAAGTACTTTTTTCTCTGCCTTGTACTCCACCAGCAAACGCATGGAATTATAAAACTGCCAGGGACGGTAATACAGCGCGGATACATCCGCATATACATTGGCATGCCGGCGTACAACAGCAATAGTCTCACCTTCCCAGGGGTGGCCGAGATGCGCGAGCACCATGCGCAGATCAGGAAAGTCCACGGCTACTGCGTCAAAATGGACAGGACGGGAGTAATCCAGGGGAACGCCGCTAACAAAAGAAGTACCGGTATGAAAGAGAATGGGCAGCCCGTGTTTAACACAATACCTGTAAATTTCATAGCACCTTGGATCAGCAGGATGTACCCCCTGATAAAGAGGCGCCAACTTAACGCCAACGGCCCCTAATTGTTGATGACATTTTTCTAATTCGTCCATGAATTCGGGTTCAGCAGGATCTATGGAAGCAAAAAACAACAGCCGATCCGCTGCGCGGGACACATGAGCCGCCACATTTTCATTAGGTATATTCCAGTCGGTAGCGGACGCCCGTAATCCAAATACAATGGCCACATCCGCAGCCCTGGTAGTTTCGAGATGCCGCTCCTCAACATTACCCCAGACGGTTTGATCTACACCGCAACGCATTAGATCTGCCTGCAGCTTTGGCCCAAAATCCGGTTCAGGCCTAAAGACATGCGTATGAATATCGACTATCATAATTATTTACAAGAAATTCTTTTTCAGTCAATTATACTTTATACAACAACCCCATATATCCAAATAAAATTGGTGGCGATTCCATCAATGTTTCCTGAATTTATAGTGTAAACATACACTTCTAAGTTTTTGCTTTTTTACCCTATGTTGATAAATATGTATACTATTTTGTTTGTGTTAATTCTACTCTACTTGACATAATTTAATTCAGGGGGCTTGCCAGAAGGATACAACATCGAAAGAATAATAACTGAACATTCCTCACGGTCACGGAACAGGAATATCGCTGAAGTGTTCTTTAAAGCATGTTTTATTGAGGCGAGGGGGCGTGGAATTGCCTGTATCATCGAAAAACTGCGGCAAAGAATTGGCTCAATCCAATTTGCAATATATTGATTTTGTTTATACTTGTAGGCTCTCACTCTCCATCAACAATCACCTGTAACAGATTGAGCTGCTCGTCGAGCAGTATAAGGTCGGCATGCGCACCGGGATGGATGCTGCCCCATTTCTTTTCCTTTCCTATGACGGCAGCGGGATAGAGGGAAGCCATGCGCAGCGCCTCGGGGAGCGGTATGCCAGCCATCTCCACTCCATTCTTCACTGCCTGCAGCATGGTGAGGCTGGACCCGGACAGGGTTCCATCGGGAAGTGTATATCTGTCGCCCTTGAACACATGCACGTATTCTCCATACTGTACTTCGGCTACGGCGTCCGTTATGAAAAACAGCCGTTCGCCCATGGTCTTCTTGCTGATGCGGACGGAGGCAAAATCTACATGGATGCCATCGCACACGATGCTGGAGCGTACATCGGGGTTGTCATAAATGGCGCCAACCATGCCGGGTTCACGGCCCTGAAGGGGTGACATCGCATTGAATAGATGGGTGGCTGCGGGTATGCCCTGATAAAATCCGTCGATGGCTTCGCTATAACGGGCGTTGCTATGACCGGCGGAGACGACGATATTGTGTTGCAGCAGGAGCTCGATACATTCCCGGTGGCACTGTTCAGGCGCCAGGGTCATCATTTTGAATACGCCTTTCCCTTTTTCGAGCAGGAGCTGGATCTCTTCTATGGTGGGGGGTTTTATAAACTTTTCGATGTGGGCCCCTTTTTTAACCGGATTGATATAGGGCCCTTCCAGATGGACGCCCAATAATCCTTTTCCACCACCCGTCTGGTAGTTACGGGCCACCTCCATGCCGTGGATGAATTTTTCTATGGAATTGGTGGCGAGTGTTATCATGAACTGGGTACAGCCGCCTGCGAGGCAATATTCATAGACGGCCTCGAGCGTGTCGGTAGTCATGTCAGCGGAAAAAAGACGGCCATTTCCTCCGTAGATCTGGAGGTCGATAAAGGCGGGCGCCAGCATATAGCCGGATAATTGTTGTTGCCTGTAGCCGGGGGGGATTTCGGCGATAGGGACGAGGTCTTTTATCTTGCCATCGTTAACCAGAACAGCCTTGCCTGTCTCGATCGTCTGTCCCGTGAAAATTTCGCGGGCGATGAATGCGGTTGCCATAAATGTATCCTTAGGGTTCTATGTGGAATTGGTCGGCATCCTTCCAGAAAGGCAGGCGGGTGCGGACCTCTTCCAGTTTTTCGCGCTGTAAGGTACAGGTAAAGATGGATTCTTCCTTATGTGCGTGGTAGAGAACTTCTCCCAGGGGATCGACAAGCATGGAATCGCCGCTGTGGTAAATATCGTTCCCATCGTTACCCACCCTGTTGACGCCTACGACATAGACCTGGTTTTCGATGGCACGGGCCTGGAGGAGGGTCTTCCAGGCATGGCTGCGGCGTTCGGGCCAGTTGGCCACGTAGACGAGGAGGTCGTATTCGGGGGCGACGGGGGGAGTGGGGCCGGGGGTGGAAGATGGGGCGGGGGGCTGCTGCCGGGACCAGACGGGGAAGCGGAGGTCGTAACAAACGAGGAGGTTGACCCGCCATCCATTGACGGAGGCGACAAGTCTTCTATGGCCGGGCGTATAATGCTCATCCTCTCCAGCATAGGCAAATCGGTGCCGTTTGTCATACACGCCGTACTGGCCATTGGGCAGCATCCATATGAGCCTGTTGTAATAATTTCCATCCTCCTCGATGATCAGACTCCCGGTGAGGATGATCTTCTTCCGGGCAGCCATTTGCTTCATCCAGGCGACGGTGGGGCCATCCATGGTTTCGGCAAGGTCGGCGGGTCGCATGCTAAAGCCGGTGCTGAACATCTCGGGCAGGATGACCAGCTGGCTCTTTTCCTTTATGCCCCCGATAAGGGTCTCGAAATGGCGCAGGTTGGCGGTCTTGTCCTCCCAATAAAGGTTTGGTTGTATGAGTGTTACGGTAAGTGACGACATGGGCCTATTCTTTTTCTTTTAATTGAGCAAGGACGTCCTGGATCCTGTCCGTTTCATAGCCCTTTTGGACCAGGTAGGCCTGTAGTTTCTGACGCCGGATGTAGGGCTCTTCCTCTTGCAGGTCGGACCATTTGTCCTCTGCCAGCCTGAACAGGGTGCGATGGTACTCATCCTCGTCGATAGAGACCAGCGCCTTTTTTATACAGTAGTCGCCTACTTGTTTCTGTTTCAGCTCATAACGTATCCTTATCCGTCCCCAATGCTTCATCCGGAACCGCCCGCCGGCGAACTGGATGGCAAACCGCTCCTCGTTGAGATAATTCTCCTCGATGAGCCGGGAAAGCGCTTCTTCCACTTCCTGCCGCCTCAGGCCAAAGCCATACAGTTTTTCTTTTACCTCGGAGTGTGCACGCTCCTGGTAGGCGCAGTAATGCCTTGCCTTTTGAAGGGCCTGTTCCAATGACAGTTGTTGCTGATAGCCGCGCATATGCGAATTTACGCCCCGTTAGTCACATAAAATTAACAATTAGGGCATGGGCAGCCGCCGCCTGGCCGAATAAATTGGCCATTAACCAAAAATCAGTAGTTTCGCCTGAAAGATACCATTCCATGAAGTTTATCGTTTCTTCGTCGGCTTTATTGAAACAATTACAACAGATCAGCGGCGTCATCAATGCAAATACCGTCTTGCCAATCCTCGAAGATTTCCTGTTTGAAGTGGAGAAAAATAAGCTCACCGTAGTAGCCACTGACCTGGAGACCGTCATGAAAGTACATTTGGAAGTAGAAGCCAAGGACACCGGTAAAGTTTGTATCCCTGCCAAAATACTGATAGACTCTTTAAAAAATATTCCCGACCAGCCCCTGACCTTCAATATCGACAAACATTTTGCCGTAGAACTGACCAGCGACAACGGCAAATACAAGGTGATGGGTGAAAATCCGGACAACTTCCCCAAGGAGCCGGCGACTGACGAGACGACTTCTTTCACCACGACCTCCCATGCCCTGGTGACGGCTATCAACAAGACCCTGTTTGCTGTCAGCAATGACGATCTGCGTCCGGCCATGACGGGGGTATATTTCGAAATGGATAAGAAGGGATTGCAGTTTGTGGCCACAGACGCCCATCGCCTGGTACGTTACAAGCGCAAGGACGTGAGCTGTCCGAAGAACGATAGCCTTATCGTACCGAAAAAGCCGCTGAACCTTTTAAAATCCGCCCTTCCTTCCAACGAGGACGAGATCACGATCAGCTACAATAGCAATCATCTTTTTGTATCACATGGCACGACCCAGATGAGCTGTCGCCTGATCGACGCCCGATTCCCGGACTATAAGGTGGTTATCCCTGCAGACAACCCCTATAAGCTGACGGTGAGCCGGAATGATTTCCAAAGCGCCCTTCGCCGCGTGAGCATCTTTAGTAACAAGAGCACCAACCAGGTGGTATTGAATATCCAGGGCAGCGAGCTTCAGTTGACGGCACAGGACGTGGATTTCTCTTTTGAGGGTAATGAGCGGATGAAGTGCCAGTACGATGGGGAAGATCTGGCTATCGCCTTTAATGCCCGATTCCTGATCGAGATGCTGGGCTCCACCGACTCCGATGAAGTGAGGATGGAATTGTCCACTCCGACCAAGGCGGGTATTATCAAGCCTTCGGAGCAGGATGAGAATGAAGAGGTGCTGATGCTGGTGATGCCGCTGATGCTGAATAGCTAAGAGCTTTGTTTAGATATGAAGCCGGGCCATGATGGTCCGGCACCCCGGATGGCAGGGCCATCCGGACATGATGCCGAAAAGATGGCGGTTCGATTTTTCCCTGTCGAGTCGCCATCTTTTTTTGTAAATTGAGGGTGTTATGAATTTTGTTCAGCTACGATCATATGACAATTACATCTCTGCTCATATCTCGATGACCATGCTGCAGGATGCGGGTATCAACTGTCATTTGAAAGACGAACATATCATTACGCTCGATCCTTTTCTAAGTCCGGCGCTGGGTGGCATGAAGCTGATGGTCTATCCCACTCAGGCGGAGCGGGCCGACAGACTGCTCGAGCAGGCGGAATCTAACCGTATGGATTGATATGGAAAAGCTTGCCTACTTCTTCGAACACATCAAACCTCTGGCGCGCACCCTGATCCTGGCGGGCGGCCTCTTATTGTTCTGGGTGCTGGAAGGGGTGATACCTCTTGTCCGCATGCGCTATCATAAGGTCCGGCATGCAGGGTTGAATATCTTTTTTACAATTACCACGATCATCGTCAATTTCGCCTTTGCCGCCCTTATCGTAAAGGCCAGCACTTATGGCAGCGGGCACAAGATGGGGCTGTTGTATCTTTTTCCAATGCCGATGTGGCTGTTCACCCTGGCAGGTCTTATGCTGCTCGATCTTGTCAGTTCATGGTTCATACACTGGCTGGAGCACCAGATAAAATGGATGTGGAAATTCCATTTGATACATCATGCGGACATGTGGGTGGATGTGACGACGGCCAACCGGCATCATCCCGGGGAAAGCCTCTTCCGGGCGGTCTTTACCTTGATAGCGGTTGTGATCACAGGCGCCCCGCTGTGGCTGGTATTCTTCTACCAGTCCCTGTCCGTGCTGCTGTCCCAATTCAATCACGCCAATATCTCCCTTCCAAAATGGCTGGACAGGGCTATTTCATGGATCATCGTTTCGCCGGACATGCATAAGGTCCATCACCATTATACCCAACCACTGACGGATACAAATTACGGGAATATCTTTTCCGTCTGGGACAGGGTTTTTGGGACCTTTGTTTATGTGGAGGATACGCGTACGCTGCATTATGGGATCGATACTTATCCCGAAGAAAAGGAGAACAATAAGATGGGTCCGCTGTTGAAGATGCCTTTTGGAGAATACAGGCCTCCGGTGGGGGGTAAGTTCAGGGAAAAAATGGAAACCAAGTCGTTGTAGGGTTAAAAAATGTTCTAAAAACAGAACAAAATAGTATCTTTGTGATAACAGTACTCACCGCGCTACCCATCAGAACAGCGTCCCAGGGTGAGTCTTTTGCTTTTAAGAGGTCCCCATAATTCACGTCAGGTCCTTTCTTTCCAATCTGGTTATCGCTCCACGAGGTATTTAAATCAGGCGTATGATTTATAATAAACAGCCAACAACTGTTGAGGATCAAATAATGCAATTGAAAGCCAGAGGCCTGCAGATATCGGATGAAGCCCTGATCAGGCATTATTTGTCAAATGTTAGCTATTACAGGCTTGCCGGATATTGGTGGCCTATGCAATCGGATAAAGTCAATCATGTCTTTAAACCGAACAGCAAATTCGAAGATGTAATTGCACTTTATAATTTTGACAGAGAACTGAGGTTATTACTATTTGATGTTATTGAAAGGATTGAAATTGGACTCAGGACAAAAATGATCCATCATCTTTCCCTTGAGCATGGTGCATGGTGGTTCCAAAACTCAGAACTGTTTATCGACATAAGACAATATATTAAAACAATCGCATCCATTGAAGAGGAGTTGGATAGGTCGAAAGATACTTTCATTAAGGATCATCTGAAAAGGTACAGGCTAGACTTAAGATTCCCTCCGGCGTGGAAGACATTAGAAATAACAAGTTTTGGAAGTTTGTCGAAGCTATATGGCAACCTCAGACCTTCGGTGAATTCAAAAGATATAATTGCGGCAGAATTAAATACGGTCAACCACACTTACTTACCAAGCTGGCTGCTGACCATAGCTCAGATCAGGAATATCTGCGCCCATCATGGCCGTTTGTGGAATAAGAACCTTCCCGGCAGACCAAACCTTCTCTCCAGGCCGCCTGCCCCTTGGTTAAATAATGTACCTCCTGTAAATCAGCATCATATGCTATACATCCATGCCTGCTGCATGAAATATCTTTTGGATGTGATAAGTCCGGGACACCATTACAAAACAAGGCTGGCTTCTCTATTTCAAAAATATACGAATGTCGACCTGAATGCGTTAGGGTTTCCGGCAGACTGGGAAACAGAGCCACTATGGCGATAAGACTATTGCTGTTGTTGTTGCTGCTGCATCTCCATATATCTCCTGTAAGAATTCTGTTCTGCAGAGTTATTTCCATTACGGGCTGCCGGCTGAGGGGTCAGCACGGTGGCGATATCATCCGTTGTCCGGCCACTCTCATAAGAGACAGATACTCCCACCTCGAGGGTTTGTCCTGCCGCCCCTTTGTATGTGCCTTTGACAGGGCTGCAATCGGAGAAATTACGGCCAACTGCCAGACGTACATGAAGATCATCGGCCACACAATTATTGGTAGGGTCAAAACCCACCCATCCATTGCCTGGTATAAAGGCTTCGATCCATGCATGCGTAGCGCCCTCTCCGCGCATGCCGCTCTTATTTGGACAGATATAGCCGCTGACATAGCGGGCGGGAATATTTATCTGGCGCAGCAGGACCAATAAAAAATGGGCAAAGTCCTGGCACACACCTGCCCTCAATTTCCATACTTCATCCAAGGTGGTCTCGACAGAAGTTACGCCTTTGATATATTTGAAATGATCATAAACATAGGTCTTTAATGATTGCGCAGCCTGCAGGGGGGTGAGTGTCAGCATCTCCTGCCTGTGTGTGTCTTCCAGGACCTCCGCCAGTGAGGCAAACTTTTCCTGCAACAGGAAGTCGATATAAGGTACCTGTCCGCGTAGCTGCAGCAGGTAATCCCATTGTTGTGCGGCGGGAATGTCATCCACCAGGGGCGGGCGTTGTTTGGTCACCACCTCAATCCGGGAATCGATGACGAGTGAGCTGTGCGATTCGGCATGAGTGAATGCGCCAATCTCATTACCGTAATAATCCTTGTACACATCCACGGAGGGGTCGCCGCTGATGGAAAGAACCTGCTTTTCCACATCCTGAAACGCGTCCTTGATAGGAAAAAGAACGATCTGGTTAGCACTGTCCCTTACAGGACCCTCATAGGTGTACCGGGTAATGTGATGAATGTTAAATCGGGGCATAGGGTAAAAATACAAAAATCATGTATAAGCAAAATAATTCTGATTAAGGGCATTGCCCACTTCATAGAGGTCTTCTTTTATTCCGTTGAGATAGGCATGCAGACCCTGGGCCATGATGGACTCGACGGTGGAGTACCGGACCTTGCTCAGTATCCTGCCTATCATAAAGTCGATCTTCTGAAAAGCTTCCTTATTCCGCTCGCTCCTCAGTCTTTCAAAATAGCGATGTACCCTGTCCACTGAATAGAGGATAGAGCGGGGGAATTCATCATTCAGCACGATCTGCTCTACCACGTTCCGGGCATCGAAGCCGCTGCGATAGGTCTTAAGATATAATTCATACCCGGATATGGACAGGAGCAGGTATTTCCAGTAAATGGTGTCGGTCCTGCGGAAATCGTAATTGACATCGCTGAACTTCACATCGAGGATATCCGCCGACTGAACGCCTCTTTCAAGGTATTTGCCAATGTTGAGAAAAGCGAAACCTTCTCCTCTTGCCATGGTGACATCCAGGGTGCCGTAATAGAGCATGCCCTGTTTGATCAGCACGTCCAGGATGGTTACGGGGTCTTCTTTATGCAGCTCGCGATCCAGTTTCTCATCGCGGACGATATGGTAAAAATCATTGAGACATTGCCAGAGCTCTTTGGTAATATGGTCCTGGACGCTGCGGGCATTTTCTCTTGCCCGGGTGATGATATTCAATACGGAATTGCTGTTCTCCCTGTCCGTGACCATGTATTGCAGCACGGCGCGGGTATTGTGGGAGATCCTTACGGCCCCCTCTTCATCCATATACGTAAAGATGCGGAGGACGGGCATCCACGAAAATTCCTGGATATCGTCCTGGGAGGAGGCATAGTTGATCTTGAGCATACGAAGGATACCATCCGCCCGCTCCATGTAACGGCTCATCCAATAAAGACTGTCGGCTACTCTACTTAGCATTCTTTTGCTTTAAACTTTTTCCCGCTGGCCTTCGGCCAGCGGATTTTACACGGTATCTGTTTGATGGGCGTCCTTCGGACGCCGGGCCTCGCTGTGCTCGGCCTGGCGAGGCCGGTCTTAGCCGGCATTAGCCGGCTAAGACCCAGGTATCCTTGCTTCCGCCACCCTGGGAAGAGTTCACCACAAGGGAACCTTCCCGCAGCGCTACCCTTGTCAATCCACCCGGTACGATCTGGATGCCTTCGGGGCCACAGAGCGCATAGGGACGAAGGTCGACGCGGCGGGGCTTTAGCTTCCCGTTCATATAACAGGGGGCTGAAGAAAGACTGATAATGGGTTGAGCAATGAACTGCCGGGGGTCCTTTAATATCTCCATTTTATACTTACTTATTTCCTCGTCGCTGGCGGAGTGTCCCATCAGCATGCCATACCCGCCACTTTCATTGGTCCGTTTGATCACCATTTTTTGCATATTGGCAAAAACATGTTCCCGCTCGTCGGGGTGGCCTAGCTGGTAGGTAGGTACATTCTTCAGGATGGGCTCTTCATTCAGATAATAGCGGATCATGGCGGGCACATAGGTATAGATGGCTTTGTCATCGGCAACACCATTGCCTATGGCATTTACGATGGCCACATTTCCTTTCCTGTAGGCGCTCATGATACCGGCCACGCCCAACATGCTGTCGGGGTTGAATACCAATGGGTCCAGGAATTCATCATCCACCCTCCGGTAGATGACATCTACCTGCTGAAGCCCTGCGGTCGTCTTCATAAATACCCGGTGGTTGTCGACGACGAGGTCCCTGCCTTCCACCAGTTCGACACCCATCAGCCTTGCCAGCGTGGTATGTTCGAAATAAGCCGAATTATAAATACCGGGGGTCAGGACCACGACGGTGGGGTTGGATGTCTGTCGCGGCGAGAGAGAAACCAGATTCCGGTGAAGTATGTTTGGATAATCCGTGACGGACCGTACGTTGTTACTGGGCAGCAGATCAGGGAAAATTCTTTTGGTGATCTCCCTGTTCTCCAGCATATAGCTTACGCCGCTGGGTGTCCGCAGATTGTCTTCCAATATATAAAAGGTCCCGTCATGGTCGCGGATGAGGTCGATGCCTGCAATATGCACATACAGATCATGGGGCACATGAAATCCATGCATTTCCCTGAGATAATGGGGGCAGCTGTATACCATCTCTACGGGTACAATGCCGTCCTTCAGAATGAACTGATTGTTATATACATCCTTGAGAAAAAGATTGAGGGCTTTTAACCTTTGTTTGATACCGTCCTCAATATACTTCCACTCGGTGGCGGTGATGATGCGGGGGATAATATCAAAGGGAAAGATCTTTTCGATGCCTTCTCCGGAGCTGTAAACGGTGAATGTTATTCCCTGGCTCATGAAAAGCCTTTTTGCCAGCTCTTCTTTTTTATTGAGCTCCTCGATGCTCATTTGCTGCATGAAATCGACTACCGGACGATACTGGCCGCGGACCAGATCTAATGTCCGTTCCACGGACGACGAACCTCCGGTTCGTTCCGGGTCGGTGTACATTTCGTCCCAGGTCGCGGGATCGACGGAATAGCTGTTGAGCAGTTCGCTGGTTTGCATACTGGCAGAGTTTTGGCGTTCATGCATGTTTGAGACGTTCGGTGGGTTCCTATCAGGCGGAACCCCGATGTGGCAGGCGGCGACGTTAGATATACTAAATATAAATAAACTACTTTTGACATCCAAATTACTTTCATGAAGACAATCGCTATGATCCCAGCCCGTTATGCAGCGACCCGTTTTCCAGCCAAGCTGATGCAGGTATTGGGGACCAAGACGGTGATCCGGCATACTTATGACAATACTGTTGCTACGGGTCTTTTTGACGAAGTGTTCGTAGTCACGGACAGCGATATCATTTATGAAGAGATCGCCCAACATGGGGGGAAGGCCAGGATGAGCATCCGGACACATGAGAGTGGGAGTGACCGGATCGCCGAAGCGGTTGCAGACATGGACGTGGACATTGTTGTAAACGTACAGGGTGATGAGCCTTTTGTACAAAAAGAGCCGTTGGAAAAGCTGCTGGCTGTCTTCCGTGGGGAAGAGGGGCGGTCGGTGCAGGTAGGGTCGCTGGTGCAGGTATTGAAGGAACAAAAATTCATAGACGACCCGAACTATGTAAAAGTGGCGCTGGATAAGAAAAACAACGCGCTTTTTTTTAGCCGCAGTGTGATCCCCTATCCCAGGGACCCTTCAGCGAGTCCCGTATACTATGAGCATATCGGCGTTTATGCCTTCCGTAAAGAAGCATTGCTCCAATTCACGGCCTGGCCTGTGAGTCCGCTGGAAGCAGTAGAAAAGGTTGAATGTCTCCGTTACCTGGAAAATGGGGTTCCCATGAAGATGGTGGTCACGTCGTATATGGGCGTGGAGATCGATACGCCTGCGGATTTGGAGCGGGCTGCTAAAATGCTATAGCTAAAATTTTATAATGGATGGGCCTGGTCGGCCCAAGCCATTGCTTTTTCAAAGACGCTAATAATGGCCCTTCGGGTAACCGAGCAAGGCGAAGGTTACGAACGAGAAGGACCGTGTCGAAGCAGGTCCGACGAAGTCCTCATCTGTGATGCGATTTTTCCCTAAATTTAGGCCCAATTCCAAAACGGACCGGAGGTTCGTGTCCGATGGACATACAATACTAACTGCATGAACAAAGCATTATGGGGTATCGACCTTGGCGGTACCAAAATCGAAGGGGTCATACTCGAGTCCGTGGACAATCCCACTCCCATCATTCGCACACGCGTAGATACAGAAGCCTCTAAAGGTTATGATCATGTTATCGAGCAGATCGGCAGGCTGATAAAAGAGATGGAAAAACAATCCGGTGTTAAGCCGGCGGCTGTCGGTATGGGTACGCCGGGCGTGCTGGACCCTACATTGCAAACCATGAAGAATGCCAATACTACGATATTGAATGGCATGCCGCTGCAGAAAGATCTGGAGGATCGATTGGGATTGCCCTTTGTGCTGGCCAATGACGCCAACTGCTTTGCCCTGGCTGAAACGCGGCTGGGGGTCGTCAAAGAAAAAGCTCCGTTTGCGCGGCTGGTATTTGGCATCATCATGGGCACGGGTGTCGGCGGTGGCATTGTCATGGACGGGAAAGTCTGGAATGGCCGGCATGGTATCGGCGGGGAGTGGGGACATAATTTCCTGGATGAATCGGGAGGTCCCTGTTATTGTGGTAAGGTTGGCTGTGTAGAGACTGTTATCTCGGGTCCTGCTCTCGAACGGTATTATGCATCCCTCACGGGCAACAAGATAAAATTGAAAGAGATCGCTTCGCGGCATCGGGCGGGATCGGATCCTGACGCGGATAAGACCATCGAGCGCCTCTGTCATTTCTTTGGAAAGGGTGTCAGTGTCATAACCAATATGCTGGACCCGGATGTGATCGTCGTGGGTGGCGGTGTTGGAAATATGGAAGACATTTATACCAGGGGATTGAGCGAGCTGGGCCGGTTCATCTTTAATCCCAGGGTGGAGGTTCCGTTGCTAAAACCGAGTTTGGGGGATAGCGCGGGGGTATTTGGCGCTGCCGCGCTGGTGGCTTAACTTTGCAGCTCAAATCTATGAGCGTGAATAAATTCCGGAATTTTAAGATGGTGGGGTATGTCGTCTTCGGCAGGGGTAGTTTCAACCAGCTGGATGAGATATTGGCCCCGCAGCGCAAGGGCGATGCTCCCATGATCTTCCTCCTGGATCATTTTTTTGAAAATAAACCGTTGGCTAAACGGATCCCGCTGCGGGGAAAGGATAAGATCATCTTTGTGGATGTCACTCTCGAGCCCAAGACGAAATATGTCGATCAGCTGGCCAGCGGGCTCCGTCAGGAATTCGGTACTGTCAGCGGGATCATTGGCATCGGAGGCGGTTCGGCAATGGATCTTGCCAAGGCAGTGTCTCTTATGATGACCAATCCCGGCTCTTCGGCCGACTACCAGGGTTGGGACCTGGTAAAATTCCAAGGTGTATACAAAGTGGGTATTCCTACGCTGAGCGGCACGGGCGCCGAGGTTTCACGCACGACGGTGCTTACGGGTCCTACCAAAAAGCTGGGTATGAACTCCGACTTCACGCCTTTCGATCAGATCGTGCTGGACCCGGAATTAACGGCGAATGCTCCTGTGAACCAACGTTTCTATACGGGCATGGACTGCTATATCCATTGTATCGAAAGTCTTACGGGCACCTATTTGAATGAATTCAGCCGCAGCTACGGCGAAAAAGCCCTTCAGCTCTGTCAGAAGGTTTTTGTGGAAAAAGATCACTGGGATGCGGACTGTGATGACCAATTGATGATGGCCTCCTATGCGGGGGGCATGAGTATCGCCTATTCCCAGGTGGGTGTGGCGCATGCGGTCAGCTATGGCCTCTCCTATCTTTTAGGTACGAAGCATGGTATCGGCAACTGTATTGTCTTTGACAAGCTGGAGGAGTTCTACCCGGAGGGGGTCAGGGAGTTCAAAAAAATGGTGGAAAAAAATAAGATAGATATACCCCAACATATTACAAAAGGTTTGTCGGATGAACAATTCAATGCGATGATTGACGTTAGTCTGGTCATGAAGCCTCTTTGGGAAAATGCCCTGGGTAAGGATTGGGAGAAGATCATGACGAGGGAGCGGTTGCGGGCGCTGTACGAAAAGCTCTAAGAGGCGGGGAGGTAAATATGAAGGGAAAAAATCTGCTGGTCTTTCTGATCGTCCTGCTGGCGGGCATTAGCTCCTGCCGGAAAACACAGCCTCCTGCGATAAATCCCATTACTCCCCTTCAATCCCTGATCAATACGGATACAAGCTTTAGCTTTTTTCACCGGATGGTGCTGATAGCCAATGAAACGGCTTTGCTGGCAGACAATTCCGTCACTTTTCTGATCCCGACCAATACAGCCTTCCGCGCGGCGGGCTATTCGTCGGGCTCTGTCGATTCGTTATCGCCTTCGGTGGCAGACCGCCTGATCAGCTATCATTTTATCCCCCAGCTGGCCCGTCCAGACAGCAATGGCTACGCCCCCTATCCTACTCATCTGGGTTATTCGCTGTATGGTGAGAAGGATACCGGTGCACAGATCTGGTTCAATGGCATCCCTGTGACGGGGGATACGATAGTGGCGGGAAAGGCGCTGGTCTACCGGCTGAATACTATTCTTTTATCTCCACAGGATTCTCTAAGCCACACTTTGGGACAGGATAGCAGCCTTTCGTTCAGCGCTGAGCTGTTCCGCCGCACGGGATTGGATACGGCGCTGGCGCCGGGCTATTTTACCGTACTTGCGCCCACCAATACTGCGTGGATAAACGCGGGTTATGACAGCGTGGGAGCCATCGATTCGGCGGACCTGGGAACCATGCTCTCCCTGGCAAAATTCCATGTGCTGACGGGTCAGTATTTTAGCAATCAGCTCACGGGAGCTAACAATGTGATAACATTGCAGGGGGGGTCGCTTTCTGTGAGCGTCCAGGGCGGGGTGCTGCAGTTCAAAGGCAATGGCAATACTGCGCCTGCGGGTGTTCTAAAGGCCAATCAGCCCGCTGGAAATACCCTCGTCATACACAAGATCGATGAGGTGCTGTCGCCTTAGACCAGCGTAGCCGTACAATTGGGCCCTTTCCGTACATTTGAATATATGCCCAGCTTTAACGATATCAAAAACCTGTTGCAGCACAATCGCTTCACCGAGTTCGTAAAACTGAACAAGCTGACGCCCCGTGATATTGCGGAATTCACCAACCGGCATACCCAGTGGGCGGTAAAGCTTTTCCAACACCTGGATGCGAAGAACGCTGCCAGGTCTTTCAAGTTCATTCGAAAGAAAAAGCAGCAGTCCATCATCAACGCCCTGCCGGAAGAGAAGGCGGCAGAGATCCTGAACGCCATGCAGCCCGATGACCGCACGGCCTTTCTCGAGGACCTGCCGGGTAGTGCAGTGAAGGAGCTGTTGAAGGTGCTTACACCAGAACATCGTGCAAAGACGCTGGAGCTGCTGGGATATGCGGAAGGGTCGGTGGGCAGGCTGATGACGCCGGATTATGTGTCCATCAAGACGAGCGAGACCTGTTCGGAAGTATTGCATTATATCCGTATGCGGGGGCGGGCGACGGAAACCCTGAACTGGCTTTTTGTAATAGATGATAAGGGTGTCCTTATCGACGACATCAACATAAAGGACTTTTTGGTGGTAGATCCGGGAACACATGTCAGTGACATCATGGACTACCAATTCATCGCACTAAACGTAAACGACCCGCAGAAAGAGGCCATCAAGGTATTCCGGAACAACAGCCGTTTTGCCCTGCCTGTCACGGATGAGAGAGGGGTCCTGCTGGGGATCGTCACGCTGGACGATGTGCTGCGACTGGCGGAATCGGAAGATACAAGGGAAATACAAAAGATCGGTGGTTCCGAAGCCCTGGACGAACCCTATACTACCATCTCTTTCCCCAGCCTGATCCGTAAAAGGGCCGGCTGGCTTATCATCCTCTTCCTGGGGGAGATGCTAACAGCTACGGCCATGGGGCATTTCGAAGGAGAGATCAGCAAGGCGGTGGTATTGGCCTTATTCATCCCGCTGATCATTTCCAGCGGTGGTAATTCAGGAAGCCAGGCATCTTCGATCATCATCCGCGCCATGGCGCTTGGGGAGATCGGTTTCCGCGACTGGTGGCGGGTCGTCCGGCGGGAAATAATGTCGGGGCTGGTATTGGGAGCGATATTGGGTATTGTCGGATTCCTGCGGGTGGCGTTATGGCAGGAGTTTCATTTATACAATTATGGGGAGCATTGGCTGAAGGTAGCAACCACCGTATTCTTCTCGCTGATCGGGGTGGTGATGTGGGGTACTTTCTCGGGCAGCATGCTACCGCTGATACTTAAAAAGCTGGGGGCAGACCCCGCGGCATCTTCGGCGCCGTTTGTGGCGACGCTGGTGGATGTGACGGGACTGGTGATCTATTTTACCGTTGCCTATGTGGTCATGCAGGGGACGCTGCTGTAGAACCTGCCGGGCCGGGCCTTGCGAGTACGAGGCGCCGGGGACGGTCAATAACTCATTTCATCCAGCCTCACTTTTCCTTTAAAGGTCCAAAATACAAAGGATGTATAGGTCGCCACGAGCGGGGTGCCGATGAGCGCTATGATCAGCAATATTTTTACGGTCTTTTGAGAGGAGGCGCCATTGTATACGGTGATGCTTGCGGCGGGGTTTTGCGGAGAGTATAGTAAATAGGGAAACACTTCAAGGGCTACCATAACGAGCAAAAGGGCAATGGTAACGGCGGAGCTGAGAAACGCATAACGGTATTTTCCTCTTTTTATCTGGCGGGGGATATTGGCGATGCAAAGGATCATCAAAAGGGGGATCACGAAATATCCGGGGCGGGCTTTAAAAAAATCGCTGAGATGAGGTACGTATAATAATGTATAAAGCGTGGTGATGACGAAGCTGACGACAAAGAAGATGGTGAAGTTATTGGCAAGCAGGTGCATCTTCACGTACAGGCGGTTTTCGGTCTTCATGGTAAGGAAGATGGCGCCATGCATCATAAAAAGAGCCAGTGTGGTAATGGCGACAAAGACTGACAGGGGGTTGAAGAAAAAAAGCCAGTCGCCCGTGAACTCATGGTCTTTGTTCAATGGTAGTCCCCCTACCACATTGCCGAGCATCAGTCCTAATGAAAGAGAAATGATGATGCTGGCCACACAATAGACGATGTCCCAGGTCTTGCGCCACCAAAGCATGGGCTCCTTGCTGCGGAACTCAATGGCGACGCCGCGCCAGATAAGGCCGATGAGAAAAACCATAAAGGGTATATAGAATGCGGAAAAGATGGCGGCATAGGCTACGGGGAATCCGGCAAAAAGAGCGCCTCCTCCGATGACGAGCCATACTTCATTACCGTCCCATATGGGCCCGATGGCATTTATGGCGATGCGGCGGCTTTGTTCTTTTTTAAGAAAGAGGTGGAGGGCGCCGGCTCCCAGGTCAAATCCGTCGAGGATGGCATAGCCGCTGATCACGGCTCCAAATACGAGGAACCACCACGTGTTAAAATCGATGCCTAAAAATGTGTGCATTTTATACTTTTTTACGGATGTAAATGCCATCCGGATCGTGTTCCAGTATTGGATTATCCCTTTTTGTGCCTTCCTCTATATGCTCCGCGGTGCCGTAATCGACCGGTCCGTGGTGAATTTTTCTATTCAACAAAAACAGGAATAGCGCAAACAGGACGATATAGACGAGGGTGAATAATATCAGGGAAAAAATGATCTGGTTGGCGGTGACCATTTTCGACAGGGCGTCGGAGGTTTTTAGCATACCATACACCACCCAGGGCTGGCGACCCATTTCCGCGGCGAACCATCCCGCCTGATTGCCTATCTGTGGCAGCAGGACGCTGAAGGCAAAGATCCACATGAGCCAGCGTTTGTCGAAAAGCGTTTTTTTCCACCAGAACCATGTACCCAGCAGGCTGAGCCCGATCATGGTCATGCCTACGATGATCATCAGGTGATAGAACTGGAAGACGCTGTTGACCTGTGAAGGGCGTTCATCGGGAGGAAATGCTTTCAGCCCCGGGACGGGTGCGTTGAAATCCCCGTGAATAAGGAAAGACAGGCCACCCGGGATCTTTATTCCCATGGTCTTTTCATGTTTGTTGTCTACATAGCCAACCAGATACATATCTGCGCGGGAAGAGCTATCGTAGTGTCCTTCCAGGGCGGCCAGCTTGGCGGGCTGGTTATGAGAGACCCCGTCGGCGCTGCGGTGTCCTGTATACAGTTGAAGGAGGGAAAAGAGGACGGCTACCGTGAGGGCTATTTTAAAAGAGGGGCGGGCTATTTCCAGGTGCTTTTTATGCAATATATACCAGGCATTGACGCTGAGGACCAGAAAGGCGCCGGCAAGGATGGCGGCGATCCAGACGTGGAGGAGCCTGTCCACGCTGGATGGGTTGAAGACCATGGCCCAGAAGTCGGTGATCTCGGCGCGGGCATCGATACCCTCTCCTACGATGTGGTAGCCGGCGGGGGTTTGTTGCCAGGAGTTGGCCACGACGATCCAGACGGCGGAGAAGAGGGATCCAAAAAATACCATGATGGTAGAAAAAAAATGGACCCGGGGGCTGACTCTTTTCCATCCGAAAATAAGTATGCCGAGAAATCCGGATTCGAGGGCGAAGGCAAAGATGCCTTCCGCGGCCAATGCGCTGCCAAAGATATCTCCCACGTATTTCGAATAGGTGGCCCAGTTAGTGCCGAACTCGAATTCCATGATGATGCCCGTAGCGACGCCGATGCCGAAGATCAGGGCAAAGATGCGTATCCAAAAGCGGACAGCCTGTTCGTAAATACGATTGCCTGTTTTGAGGAAGAGCCCTTCCATGATAACGAGG
Organism: Sphingobacteriales bacterium 50-39; assembly: GCA_001898505.1. Taxonomy (GTDB): domain Bacteria; phylum Bacteroidota; class Bacteroidia; order Chitinophagales; family Chitinophagaceae; genus Puia. Next base: position 215,574 of record MKTZ01000011.1, on the reverse strand, counting down.
ATCAGTCCCAGACCGATGCTAAGAGGGGGATAGATGTAATGGAAGCCAATAGTAAATGCAAACTGTATCCGGGCCAAAATTTCTACATCCATAGCGCTTGGGTTTATTGTCTATGTATAATGTCTTTGGCTTGCAGTCGCTGACCGATCAGGCCTTCGCCGGTGGAAACTGTAGGTTCCGGACAAGCTGGCTTCTACTTCTTCTTATACACGGGGACGTTGCTGCAGGCTTCTCCGTACATAATGCTCTTCACTATGGGGCGCAGTCGTTTGGCGACCTCCAAATAGGCAAATCCGCCGACGGACAGGTCTCCACAACCTTTTACAATTACTCTTTTATCTGCAAATTCCTGTATGTCGATGGCGGCGATCCTGGCGAGAAATGTCTGTTGCCGAGCGGTGTTCTCATCTCCCATAACGATGTCGCGGGCGAAAGGCTGGAGGTTGACGGCTACCAGCATATAGGCCCAAAGAGGAATGATGGCATCGACGGAACAGGTGACGGCAACGATCTTGTCCTGGAACCGGGTCCAATCCAGCTCATTGAGGGCGGCCCTGAAATCTTTCTCCCGGAGGATCCCTGAACGAGCCTCCGGCTCGTTGTCCGAAGGACCATCATTAGACGTTTCCGGAAAACGGGCTACATTTCCTGGAGGGCCCGTTTTTCGGACATTCACCATAAAAAGGTAAGGTTTCAGGTCGAACAGCACGATCTCTTCCCGGGGATAATAATCTTCGAGGTCGAGTGTCAGCAGGCCGCTGAGCGCTACTTTATTGACGATCTCTTCACTCATAATGATGCAAAGGTACGACACGACAGGGACATGAAAAAAGCCCCGGGGAGACCGAGGCTTTTAATTATATGGAGCGAAACCCAGAGGGGGTTCAGTGTCTAGTAGAACTTAGCTCTATCGTCTTTGATCTTGGCATTTTTGCGCAAGGAGTACATCAGCATCCGGGACAGCATATTCTTTTCCTGCTGTTCCTGCATAAACCGTTGCTGCTGCAGATCGGCATTGGGGTTGGATGTGGCGCTGACGTTTTCCACCTTTATTACAAAGACACCGCCATTGCCGGCAATGGGCGGGGAGGCGGGTTTGCCGGCCAGCTGTTTATTGAAAGCGGCGCCCTGTACCTTGGGTTCCATACCTACATTGGGGATGGCGGTACCATTGAACGTTATGCTATCCGCGTGCATGATGGTTTGTGCGCTGGCGGCCGCGGCTGCCTCGAGGGTGGCGGGGTTATTCAGTTTCTTTATAATAACATCCGCCTTTTTCTTATTCCGGAGGATCGGTTCCACCTGGGCGCGGGCCTTGCGGGGTGTTGCTGTGCCTTCGCTATTGATCTCCGTAAGCTGGGCAACTACGTATTTATCACCAACGGGGAATGGTTCGGAGACCTCTCCCAATTTTGCTTCATAGATCCATTTTATCAACTGGCGATTGGCGCCTAATGCGGGTATGGAATATTCGGAGGGTGTGATATCCGGAGCTAAGAGCTTTTGAAGACCCTGTTTTTGCACAGCCTGGTCGAAGTTCTTTCCGTCCTGGTTCTCGCCAGCGAATTTGCTTGCGAGGCCGGAGGCCGCGTTGTCGGTCTCGGTGCTGGTCTCGATTTTTTTGGACAGTTGGGCGATCTTATAGGCGGGTTCGAAATTCTTCTGATCCATTATCTGTATATAATGGTAACCGAAGCTGGTCTTTACGATCCTGGCTTCCCCTTTTTTACCATTAAATACAAAATCCTTGAACTCGGGTATGAACTGGGTTTGGAAGGTGATATTGTCATACACACCGCCTTTCTCCTTGGAGCCGGGGTCATCGGAGACCTTGAGAGCAACGCTATCCCAGCTGGCGCCATGTTCCAGCACGTTCTTTATGCTATCGATCCTCTTTTTGGCGATGCTGTCCGGCAGCGTTGGCTGCTGGGTTTGCGGATCGATGGTTGCCACGAGGATATGACGTGCCTTTACCGTATCGGGTAAGACCTTTTCATCCACCATTTTTGCCAGTACATAGCTGCCGGCATCCAGATAGGGTCCATAGACCTGGCCTTTGGGCAGGGCGTATATAGAATCCCTGGCCGGGATATGTGACTGCGACTTGGGCACAAACACATCTTCGTAGGGAATATCCGATTGCATCCGGGACAGGAATTGGTCGGGATTGTTTGATTTTATAAAATCAGCCTTCATATCTGCCAGCTGCTGGTGCAGTTTAGCGGAGTCGTCCGGTGTGGGGGAGGCGTCGAACAATACATAAGCAATGCTCCTGCTCTCGTCCTGGTGAAATCTATCCTTATGTTCGTTGACATATTCCTGTATCTCATCGTCGGAGACTTTTATCGTACTGTCGGATACAGTATAATATGGCGTATTGACAAAAGAGATAGACGCTATCTGGCTGTTGTCGGCATTGCTCTTTTCGATGAGGAACTTGGGGGTATAGACGCTGTTGGTCAGGAGCGCCATATATTTTTCCTGCAGGCGCATTTTTACGATCTCGGGAACGGACTCTTCGAAAAAGCTGCGGGACATTTCATATTGTGAATTATCCCCATTCTTTTTTGGTCCTGCTTTCCAGAGGGAGCGCATCTGGTTGATCCTTTGGGCGGCGGCATTGGCATCGAATACACCTGTCTTTTTATCCGTGAAGGCTTGTCTGATATCGGGTATAGCATTGGGGCCCACCAGCATGTCGCTCACTTCCTTATCTGTAACATCCAGACCCAGGGCCTGTATGTCATCGGTGAAAAGGGCGTCTTCGATCATTTTACTCCATACCTGCTCACGAATGGACTGTTGCATGCTCTCGTTGATCTGCATTCCATTCCTCTTGTATTGGTTTTCCATAAGGTTGACCTTTTTCTGGAAATCGTTCTCTTCGATCTTCTGTCCGTTGACGGTACCTACGACAGTAGAGCGATTACCAAAAAAACGGCTTCTTCCTACAAAAGCATCCATGAGAAGAAATCCAATAAGGCTCAGCGCAATCAGACCAAAAACTAACCAGGCGGCTCTCTCCCGGATATTCTGAATTATAGACATAATAATATACTCCCCCGTTTTTATGCGGGGACGGCGAAGATAGCGTAAAAAATATTATGAACAAATTGTGGAAAATATGCAAAACTCCCGGCTGTATTGTGTTTCAAAAACCCGGTCGCACGATCCCCGGATATTTGTATCGTATCTTCTGCCGGCGAACCCGGGGGTTTTTGGCGATATTGCGGTGGGAACGTGAAACAGCGCAGTAGCGTATGTGAAACGAGAATTAACAGAAAAATATTAATAACCGTCCGTTTTGGTGGAAAACCCTCATTTTGAGCATCTGCCAGGTGGGATAAAATGGGAGAGAACTTTTAGAGAAGGGAATGTTGGGAAGGAGGGAGTTAACAAATCCACGGTTATTCCACCGGCGCTAACAGGAGTCCAATAAAAATCTTTTCCGGACACGGATTTATTCCACTGTGGTGGAAAAGCATTTAAAACTCCGATCCAAAAAGGGTTTTTGATTGTTAAGAATTTGTGGAATAGGGTTAATAACTATGCTTTTTCCTGTATTCCAATAGCTGGTGAAAATTCTTATCCACGAATTCACCATCCTAATAGTAATAGCTATTTTTATAAAATAATAAATATTATTAAATACTATGGTAGATATTAACATGGATATCGCTACTTCAAATTTGGAGAAGAAAGGTTTTCTGGATATCGATGTTTCGCCGGAATTGGATCTTTTCAGGGAGATCGCCGCGCTGAAGAAGGAAAAGAATGCCATTATCCTGGCGCATTATTACCAGGAGGCGGATATACAGGATGTGGCCGACGTCCTGGGGGATAGTCTGGGTCTGGCGCAGCAGGCAGCTGGGACCAAGGCGGATCTGATCCTTTTTGCCGGCGTTCATTTTATGGCGGAGACTGCGAAGATCCTCAATCCCCATAAAAAGGTGGTTTTGCCGGACCTTAAGGCGGGATGTTCGTTGGCTGATTCGGCGCCGGGGTATTTATTCAAGGCTTTTAAAGAGAAGCACCCGGATCATATCGTGATCTCCTACATCAATTGTTCGGCGGAGGTAAAAGCTTTGAGCGATATCATCTGTACTTCATCGAATGCGGAAAAGATCGTGGAAAGTGTCCCGAAGGATCAAAAAATAATTTTTGCGCCTGACCGGAACCTGGGAGCTTATCTGATCAAAAAGACCGGTAGGGATATGTTGCTTTGGGATGGGGCTTGTATGGTGCATGAAATATTCAGCCTGGAGAAGATCACGAAGCTCAAAATTCGTCATCCGAAGGCGAAGTTGATCGCACATCCTGAGTGTGAAGACCCAATATTGCGTATAGCGGACTTTATAGGCTCAACAACGGGCTTATTGAAGTATACCCAGAATAGTGACTCGAAAGAATATATCGTGGCTACAGAGGCAGGAATACTGCATCAGATGCAATTGGCTTCTCCGGATAAAACTTTTATTCCCGCACCGCCTAATAATGCGTGTGCCTGCAATGATTGTCCACATATGAAGCTCAATACTTTGGAGAAGGTTTATCTGTGTCTGAAATATGAGAAGCCGGAGCTGTTGATGGATGAGGTGCTGATGAAAGAGGCAAGGAAGCCGATAGACAGGATGCTTGAGATCAGCAAAAAATATGGTTTATAGGGCAATCTGTTATTATTTCGTATATAATAATTTATTTATACGTATTTTTAAATGTTCCATTGCGCATGTTGGTTATTTTTTGGATTAAATCTTTTGTATCTGCTATAGGGGATAGATAATTTGTTCTATTTTTAGCGTTATAACGTTAATCCTAAACTTTAAATCAAAATCGCAATGAAAAAAACCATTTTAACGCTTTTTACAACCCTTTTTGTACTTGCAGCATTTTCCCAGAATGATAAGTTAGTTAAGCATAATGGCGAGAAGTTAGATGTCAAAGTTCTGAAGGTGGGGGAAACCACGATCACTTTTAAATATCCTGGTGAGGATGCAGAGCAGACCATTGGTAAGTTTGCTGTAGCTACTATTACTTATGGGACAAGCGGGCGGAAAGAAGTGATCTCTGATAAGATCGTTATTTCCGGAGAGGATGATTGGGAGAAGGTTCAGATCCTCACAGATAAATCCCAGGTGCTGGGGTTGAAAAAAGGAGAGGATGTACGTGGAAAGACAAGCGGCTTGTTGAGCTATAACACGGCAGGATCTGCGGACAAAAAGGCAACAAAAAGGATTAAAGAAGCGGCTGCTAAAGCGGGTGCGCCATTTATCCTGCTGACCTCTGACAAGAATGATGGATTCGGTGTAAAGCAGGCCATCAAGAATGGGACTACTTATAGTTATTAGAGAAGACTTGCCGTCATCTGATGGAAAATAGATAGTTGAGGCCCTCCGGCATTAAGCGGAGGGCTTTCTTTTTGAGTCAATTGGTAAGGTAAAGATAAGATGTTGATAATCAATGTGAAGTATGGGCTGTGAGCTCGTTGTCTGGGTTTTATCTTCCCATATAGACCATCAGGATCTGTACATCGCTTGGATTGACTCCGCTGATACGGCTGGCCTGGCCAAGGGTTCTGGGTCTGATCCTTTTGAATTTTTGCAGTGCCTCGTTTGATAAAGAAGACAGGTGATCGTAATTGAAATTGTCTGGAATAAGGAGGTCTTCCAGCTGGGTCATTTTCTTTACGAGCTCTTTTTCTTTCTCGATGTATACGTCGTATTTTACCTGGATCTCTGTTTGCTCGAGGGTGTCGTTATCAAATTCCTTTAGGGCTGTTCTCAAACGGGGAATGGAATTGCGCATGGAGATGAGATCGATATTCGGGCGGAGGAGGATCTGCATCGCTTTTTGTTTTTGGGTAAGCGGTGCTGAATTTTTTTCTGTGAGATATTGTTCGGATTCTGCCGGCTCGAGCGAGAACTCTTTCAGCAGTTCTTTTACTTTTTCTACGCCTTCTTTTTTAGCAAGGGTATTATCCAATCTGTCCTGGGAAGCGAGCCCTAACCGATGGCTCATTTCAGTAAGACGAAGGTCTGCATTGTCCTGGCGAAGCAATGTACGGAACTCTGCCCGGGAGGTAAACATGCGATAGGGTTCTTCGGTGCCTTTGCTGATAAGATCATCGATGAGCACGCCAATATAAGCTTCGCTTCTTTTGAGAATAAATGGTTCGTGGGCTCTTGTTTTTTGATGGGCGTTGATGCCGGCCATAAGCCCCTGGCAGGCGGCTTCTTCATAACCGGTGGTGCCATTGATCTGTCCGGCGAAGAAGAGATTATTCAGGGCTTTTGTTTCGAGTGAATGTTTCAACTGGGTGGGCGGGAAGTAGTCATATTCGATGGCATAGCCGGGGCGGAAGATCCGCACGTTCTCGAATCCAGGAACTTCCTTCAGTGCCTTGTACTGTACTTCTTCGGGAAGAGAAGTGCTAAAGCCGTTGACGTAGATCTCGACGGTGTTCCATCCTTCGGGTTCTATAAAAAGTTGGTGTCTGTCCCTTTCTGCAAAGCGATTGATCTTATCTTCTATGCTTGGGCAATAGCGGGGGCCGACTCCTTCTATGCGACCGGTGTACATGGGGCTTCTGTCAAAACCTGTTTTAAGAATATCATGTACGGTGGGACTGGTATAGGTGATCCAGCAGCTGCGTTGTTTTGTTGGTTTTTGGATATTCTTGAGGTAAGAAAAGCCTATGATGTCAGCGTCTCCCTTTTGTTCTTCCATTTTGGAATAGTCCAGGCTCCTGCCGTCGATACGAGGAGGAGTACCTGTCTTTAATCTATCGCTTTCAAATCCGAGGGAAACTAATTGTTCAGTTATACCGGTAGCCGCTTTTTCTGCTACCCTACCCCCACCGAACTTCTTTTCTCCAATATGAATGACCCCATTGAGAAAAGTACCGCTGGTGACCACGACGGCTTTTGCTTCAATGTGGTGGCCGAGACCGGTAACGACACCAGCTACTTTATCTCCTTTTATGATGAGGCTGCCGACCATATCCTGGTAAAAATCGACATTCGGAGTATTTTCTAACATTTCCCGCCAGGTGGCAGCAAAAAGCATACGATCACTTTGTGCCCGGGGACTCCACATAGCAGGTCCTTTTGAGCGATTGAGCATGCGGAATTGAATCATGCTTTTGTCTGTGACGATACCTGAATATCCACCCAGGGCGTCTATTTCACGAACGATCTGACCTTTGGCAATACCACCCATGGCCGGGTTGCAGCTCATTTGGGCTATGGTCTGCATATTCATCGTGATAAGAAGGACCTTAGAGCCCAGGTTGGCGGCTGCCGCCGCAGCTTCACAGCCAGCATGACCGGCACCAACTACTATAATGTCGTATGAGGGAAACATAGAGGGCAAAGGTACTATAGTTCCACGTGGAAACATTCCAAAGGAGGAATGCAAAAAGAGAAGATGTTTCCACGTGGAACGTTCCTCCACAGGAGGCTCGGCCAGAAAGGTGGGCAATTTATTTAAAGTACAATCCCAGGTATTTATCCTCCATTTTCCTCATTAACTCCTGATCCTTTGTCTTTTTATCCTTATAACCACTGAGATGAAGAGCCCCATGGAAAATGACCCGGTGGAGTTCCTCCTTTAGGGGAGTCTTAAACTGCCGGGCATTGTCCCTTACCCTATCGATACTTATATAGACCTCAGCATGAATGGGTTGGCCGGGGTCTGATAACCCAAATGTGATGATATCCGTATAGTAATCATGCTGCAAGTGTTGCCGGTTAATTTCCAGGAGGTAGGGGTCCGAGCAAAATATGTAATGGATATCCCCCAGCCGTTTCTTCTCTTTTTTAAAGAGGGAAGCTATAAAGGACTTTAGCTGGGTGCGATTGGAAAGGGAATTGCTCCCCTTTAGGAAATGGAAATGGACATTTGACGGTGTATTTGTCGGCATTTGGTAAAATTAATGATTGTGGTCCGCTTATGGATTTGGGAGAAAGGCATAAGGCGTACATTTGTTCATCGGGAAACTTTTTCATCATGAAGAGATTATCAGAGCTAGAACCAGGAACTGTTGCCAGGATTCATTCTTTTGAAAAAAATGAGCTATTTCTCAAGCTCATGGAAATGGGATGTGTTCCCGGGGAGTTGATCCGTGTTGAACAGGTGGCTCCCTTAGGTGATCCAATTTCCATCACGGTGGCGGGATATAACCTCAGCCTCCGCCTGGACGAGGCAGAGAACATATTTATGGAAGAGGAGGTATACTAATGCAAGTAGGGCTTTACTTCGGCTCGTTCAACCCCATCCATCACGGGCATCTTATCATCGCCAATTATTTACTGGAAAATACGGACCTCGACCAGGTGTGGTTTGTCGTCTCCCCTCAAAATCCCCTTAAACCATCCACCTCGTTGTTGAACGAATACCACCGGCTGTACCTCGTACAGGCCGCCATAGAAGGTGAAAATAAATTGAGGGCCTCCGATATTGAATTCAAATTACCTAAGCCATCCTATACGGTGGACACGCTGACCTATCTTCAGGAAAAATACCCTACTCACCAATTCTCTATCATCATGGGCAGTGACAGCTTACAAAATCTTCCTAAATGGAAGAATCATAGCTGGCTGTTACAGCACTATCCTATCTACGTCTACAAACGCCCAGGACATGAAGCTCTTCCTTCCTTCCCTGAAGCAAAAAAGATAACGGTGTTGAATGCGCCGTTGCTACCTATCTCGGCTACGCATATCCGAAAAAATATAAAAGAGGGGAAGTCTATACGTTACCTGGTGCCCGATGCAGTAAGAGAAGAGATCGAGCGGAATGGATACTACCGATGAGGGGCCGGGGAGATCACAATAATCCCTTTTGGGCCTTTTTAGGAAGAGATCTTACCACCAGCTCGTAAGAATCATCGATCATTTGGCGTATCGTGCGGGATGGGATGCTGTTGTCCATGATCACGGTATTCCACATTTTCTTATTCATATGGTATCCGGGCTGTACTGCATGGTACTGTTCCCTCCATTCGATGGCCTTTTCGGGATCACATTTTACATTGAATTGCAGGACTGGGGTGTCGAGGGAGGCCAGTAAGAACATCTTTCCTTTGACCTTAAAGACGAGTACGGTGTCCCCGAAAGGAAACCCCTCCTCTACTTCTTTCTTTTTCAGACAATACTCCCTGATCGTTTCGATATCCATTTTTCGACGAGGCGCATACAGTGCCGGGGTAAAATTAAGGAAGCTACTTCAATAAGACCCTGAATAATCGATCACGAGCTGGCAGAAAGCTTTTATACCCGTCTTGAACCCGCCCTCATCGATGTAAAAATCCTCCGACCATGTCGATGCCTCCGTTGGAAGGACATTTTCCTCTCCTGCTGCTTTTTGTAAAGAAGGCAACATCTTTTTACCAGTTCCGGATTGTTGTAGGTGATCATCTGCTTATTCTCGATGGATAGTTCTGCCATCCATATCGGCCCTGAGCCCAATGACCGAAGATGATCCGCACAGGTGATAGTTTTGGATTCAATCTTATCGGCGGCCGCGCTGATGAGTGTCGCGATGTTCTTTTTTTGTGCGGAGACAAATAGAACGGAGAGCATTACGCCTACGAGGAGCAGGATCTTTCTCATGTTGAATGGTTGATCTTAACTATACTGAAATGTGTGCGAATTGATTTCTTTAGCTGTTAAATTTCCGCCTTCATCGATTAGAACGGGCCGGAGGCACGTTGTCCGTAACCGAGGGACCGAAGGTTACGACCGAGGTAACCGAGGCGGGTCCAACAGTGTTGGAACCAACGAAGGTTATGAGCGAAGCTCCGTGTCGAAGCAGGTCCGACGAAGGCCTCAGACATTAGACCTTTCCTAAAAACGGTCTACATTTGCCGAAAAGACCGGTTTTAGGACATTTAGCTTTGCTCATATTTTCTACAATCGATAAATTGTAGATTTGACATAATCGTCTTGACAGTTTTATTTCGACATATTGCATTTTTGAAAACGGTGGCTTTGTATAGTATCTCTGCATTCGGCGGCCCGCAGGGGCATCTGGGGATGATGATGAAGACCTTTGTGAACAAGCGCAGAGATATAACGGAAGCAGAGTTGATGGATTACAACTCCTTTTGTCAGCTATTGCCCGGAGCTTCTTCCACACAAACACTGACCCTTATCGGCTATAAGCGGGGCGGGGTCGTATTGGCCATGCTGACGCTGATCATCTGGACGCTGCCGGCTTGTGTATTGATGGGGGCATTTTCTTTCTTTCTCACGTATATCAACGAGCGAACATTAAGGACGGCGGCGCTGTTTCGTTTTGTAGCTCCCATGACAGTGGGTTTTATTGCATACGGAGCGTACCAGGCATTCAAAATAGCCGTACACAATACGATCACCCGCGTGATCCTTGCGGTGAGCGCGGTGGCGACCTTTATCCTCTTCAAAACGCCCTGGATCTTTCCCATCCTGCTGGTGTTGGGTGGATTTGTCACCAATCTCAGCGATAAACGCATTCCTCAGAAAGAGCTGCCCTCCAAAAAGATCAAATGGGGCAATATCTGGCTTTTTGCCATTATTTTCCTGTTGGCGGGAGCCAGTAGCGAGCTGTCGCGTAAGAATAACTGGCCCAGCAGGAGGCCGCTGAACCTGTTCGAAAACACCTACCGATTTGGCAGTTTGGTCTTTGGCGGCGGTAATGTATTGATTCCCATGATGTACGAACAATTCGTAGCTCGTCCGGAGTCTCAAAAACTCATACATCGCAATCCCAATATCATCCGGATAAATAAGGAGGACTTCTACTCCGGCGCCGGTATGGCAAGGGCAATACCAGGTCCTGTATTTGCGGTGACTTCGTTCATGGGTGGCATGGCGATGAGAGATAAAGGGACGGCGATGCAGATATTAGGATGTTTTATCGCCAGCACGGGGATATTTCTTCCAAGCGCATTGCTTGTACTTTTCTTTTTTCCCATCTGGCATAACCTCAAAAAATATGCGGTGGTATTCCGGGCCCTGGAGGGGATCAACTCTGTCGTGGTGGGGATCATGATCGCCTCGGCCTGTTACATGATGAAGGATCTTGCTACCATCGCCTGGACGGATATTTTCTTAAATTTGGGCGTTATCGCGGGGACCTTTGCCCTGTTGAAATTCTCACGTCTCCCCTCGCCCGTCATTGTCCTGATCTGTCTGCTGCTGGGTTGGGGATGGAGTTTCCTTTGATCAATGTTTCGGCCGGGCGGGAGGACGATGACCTCCGGTGTGAAAGCGCCGGCCATTTCCTTTCCTCTTGCCGCCGCCGCCAGAGCGTTTGCTTCGCGGAGCATATTCCGGTGTGGGACCAAACTGTTCAGGGACCTGCGCCTTGGGTACTGTTGTTCCGATGAGCTGTTCGATGGAGTTGAATTTATTTTGTTCTTTTTCGCTGACAAAGGTATAAGCCATCCCATCTGTCTCGGCCCGGGCCGTACGGCCGATGCGGTGTACATAGTCTTCCCCGTCATTGGGCACGTCGTAGTTGATCACCAGATCGATGCTGTCGATGTCGATGCCGCGGCTAAGGATATCTGTAGCTACCAGGATCTGGAGACGTCTGCTGCGGAACTCGAGTAAGACCTCTTCCCTGGCGGCCTGCTCCAGATCGGAATGTATTTCCTTCACATTGAACCGGGCTCGCTTGAGCTCCATGGTCAGCTGTTTCACGTTGTGCTTTTTGGAGCAGAATATGAGGATGCTTTTAAAGTTGAGGGATTTCAGGAGCCATTTGACCAGGGGGATCTTTTGTGTTTCATAAATGATAAAAGCCTGCTGTACGATCTTGGCGGGGGGTTTGGAGATGGAGATATTGACCTCGGAGGGCTCGTGCAATATTTTTTTGGCCAGCTCGCGGATCTTGGGCGGCATGGTGGCGGAGAAGAGCAGATTTTGTCTTTTTGGAGGGAGAAAAGAAATGATCTTCATGATATCATCAATAAAGCCCATGTCCAGCATCCTGTCTGCCTCGTCCAGTACCAGGTACTGCAGACCTTTCAGCTTGACATAACCCATATTGAGGTGAGCGATCATTCGTCCGGGTGTGCAAATGACGATGTCGGCGCCTGTGGAAAGGGCCTGTTTTTCATTGGTGAAATTGCTTCCGTCCCCGCCGCCATATACAGCGATGGAGCTGATCGGCGTGAAATAGGACAATCCTTCGAGGTTTTGAGCGATCTGTATGGCCAGCTCGCGGGTAGGGACAATGACCAGGGCATTGACCTGGTCGTCGATACGGGAGGCAAGCAGCTTGTTGATGATGGGCAGGAGGAATGCGGCCGTCTTGCCGGTGCCGGTCTGGGCTGAAGCGATGATGTCTTTTCCTGCCAGGATCAGAGGGATTACCTGTTCTTGTACGGGAGTGGCGGTTTCATATCCGGATGCTTCGATACCTTCCAACAAGCCTTCATCCAGTCCAAATTCTTTAAAAGTCAAAATAGTTGTGTTAATTGTGACAAATGTATAATAAAACCGTGGACTAGCGTGTTTTAGTGCGAGATTTGAGGGCTGGAAAACCAGCCGGAGGCGGCTTTTGAGGGGGCTTTGGCGGGAAATTAGTAACTTCCTAGTGAATTTGGACGGCTTGCCATGGACAGAGAAACGAGAAATTATCATGACGGCAGAACATCAAAGACTGGCAGTTAACGCTGCTAAAAAAATACCTTTAGAGCAATGGGGACCATATTTAAGCGAGCGGCAGTGGGGAACGGTGAGAGAGGATTACAGCCCATATGGGGACGCATGGCACTACTTTCCTTATGATCAGTCACATTTTCGCACCTATTACTGGGGTGAGGACGGACTCGCAGGCATCTCTGATTTTTTTCAGAACCTCTGTTTTGCCGTTGCGCTCTGGAATGGGAAGGACCCTGTCCTGAAAGAGCGACTTTTTGGACTGGGCAATAAGGAAGGCAACCACGGCGAGGATGTAAAGGAGCTATACTACTACCTGGACAACCTGCCTACCCATTATTATATGGAGTACCTGTACAAGTATCCGCAACAGGAGTTCCCTTACAAACAATTGCTGGAAGAGAACCGTAAACGGTCAAAAGAGGAGCCGGAGTATGAAATACTGGACACGGGGGTGTTCGACAAAGATGAATATTTTGATGTCCACGTTACGTATGCGAAACAGAATGCCAAGGACATTTTTATCCGGATCAATATTCAGAACCGGGCAGCTACGGCCGCGGAGATCACTGTCCTTCCCACCTTATGGTTCTACAATAGAGGCAACTATGACGGACTGGAGAAAAAGCCTGTGATCACGGCGCGGGATAAAAATTCCGTCAAGGCCAGCCATAGCCGGCTGGGCCCCTACTATCTCTATTTTCAGCCTCCGGCGTATTGTTTGTTCACGGAAAACGAGACGAATACGGAGAAGCATTCGGGTGTGCCCAATAAGACCCCATTTGTAAAGGATGCCTTTCACGATGCGGTGATCCATAAAAAGAACCTGGAGCTGTTACGACAAAAGAAGTCGGGGACAAAGTTCGCGCCTGTCTATCATTACAATATCGAGCCGGGCGGGACCCGTTCCATTTATCTGCGTCTCAGCAACAAGATCATGGAAAATCCTTTTTCCGGCGGCGCGGCAGGGATCTTTGCCAGCCGGAAGGAAGAGGCGGATGCCTTTTACCAATCTATTCTACCTCGCAATATCAGTCCGGAGATGGCGCGTGTGCAAAGACAGGCGCTGGCGGGATTGTTATGGAGCAAGCAGTATTATCATTACGATGTGGAACGCTGGCTGACGACGAGCGATGGGATCACTCCTGTCAATTCGGGGAAGCTCAATGGACGCAACCACGATTGGAAGCACCTGAAGAACCAGGATATCATTGCCATGCCGGATAAGTGGGAATATCCCTGGTATGCGGCCTGGGACCTGGCTTTTCAAAGTATAGCGATGGCGTTGGTGGACCCGGTCTTCGCGAAGCATCAATTATTGCTTATCATGCGGGAGTGGTATATGAAGCCGGATGGGCAGATCCCTGCATACGAATGGAATTTCAGCGATGTGAATCCGCCGGTGCAGGCCTGGGCTGCGCTGGAGGTCTACCGGATAGAGAAAGAGCGGACGGGGAAGGGAGACATCGGATTTTTAAAACGCATCTTCCAAAAGCTATTGATCAACTTCACCTGGTGGGTCAATCGTAAGGATGCCAACGGCAATAACATGTTCGAAGGAGGCTTCCTTGGTCTGGATAATATAGGGGTATTCGACCGGAGTCATCGCCTGGGCGGAGATATGCAGCTGGAGCAAGCGGACGGTACGAGCTGGATGGGCATGTATGCGCTGAACATGATGGATATGGCCCTGGAGATCGCCATGAAGGATGAAAGCTTTGAGGATACGGCCACCAAGTTCTTCGAGCAGTTCGTGCTGATCGCGGAGGCCCTGAATGAACAGGGTATGTGGAATGAGGAAGACAAGTTCTTTTATGATACACTGTCCATCGCCGGCAGCCCGATGCAATTGCGAATACAATCTATTGTGGGATTGACGACTCTCTTTGCGGTATCGATCATTGAAAAAAAGACATTGTTAAAGCTGGCGGACTTTAAGAAAAGGATCAACTGGTTCGAGAACTACCGGCTAAAGAACAAGCGGTACTGGCCGAATGAAGAGCATAGCGATGGGGAGCAGATACTGTTGTCGCTGGTGCCACAGAAAAGACTTGTGCATCTGCTGGAGCGATTGTTAAATGAGGATGAATTCCTTTCAGCGGGGGGTATAAGGGCTTTGTCGAAATACCACGAACAGCATCCTTATACGGTGAACATCGGGGGTATCGACTACCATATCAAATACGATCCGGGCGACAGTACATCCGATTTTTTTGGGGGCAATTCCAACTGGAGGGGACCGGTCTGGATACCCATCAATTATCTCATCATACAATCCATTCGCAGATATGGAAAGTTTTATGGTGACACGTTGCAGGTGGAATATCCGGTGGGCTCGGGTAAACAGCTGAACCTGGAGCAGGTGGCGGATGAGCTGACCCGAAGGGTGGTAAGCCTGTTCCGTATGGATGATCTGGGCAGGCGACCGTTGCACGGGAAGTATAACTGGTTCTATCAGAAACCGGCCAACCGGGACCTTCTTCTTTTTTATGAATATTTCCATGGGGACGCCTGTCATGGTCTTGGCGCCAGTCACCAAACGGGCTGGACATCCCTTATCGCTGAGCTTATCAGCGAAGTATCCCGGGAGGATAAGGCGCCCGCCCAAAATGTCCGAAAAACCGGTGTTTCGGAAACATAACCCGTTTTGAGAAAATTCCATAAATTGTAAAAACTTCCTTTTCTGGGAATTTTTCTCGGAGGAAGGATTTGTGTTACCTTTTGATTTATAGCGACTTATAAGAGTGGCATCTGCTTGGTATTATACCAATCGAACCTCTTTATAAAAGTACCGCTATGAACAAGTTTTACAAAACCCTCACCCATCTGGTTCGGACCCTGCTACTGACTGTGCCCTTATTTTATGCGATGGGGGTTTCTGCTCAAACCTATTCTATCACTACCAATAAGAACTGGTCAGCAGCATTGCCTTCGACCTGTACGAATTGTACGATCAACATTTCTTCAGGTGTAACGCTGACCATCGATGGGTCGGAGACCTGTCAGAACTGTACCTTCCAGGGTGGTGGAAATATTTCCATGACCAACCAGACGCTGAACCTTCAGTATACCGGTAATAGCCTTGCTACGACTGTTTTTAACAACATCAATTTCGATGTATATGGTAATAACGGGAAAGTCATCGTAAATGCGCCTTTGTCGATGACCTCTTCTATATTCACCTTTCATGATGGTTCTTATTTCAATACGAGCTACCAGGTGGATATGGTAAGCAGCACGGTGAATCTTTATGATGCTTCCAGCATGAATTCCACAGGAAGCTCCAGCACCACCATTACCTTGTCCAGCAACAGCAAGATCGCTATCGGCAATGGCAGCAAGACGAGCTCTTCCTCTTTTACGGTAAGCGGCCCTACGCTGACGATGTTTGATAACTCCTCTGTGGTGGTTGGAAACAACAATAACTCGTATTATAACTGGTCGACTTACCAGGCGTCTCCTGCCAATAGCACCCATGCCACTACGCATTCCCGTTCGACTACCAACAATAATCTGAACTGTGGCGGCAATGGTCAGCACAGCTGTTCGGCCCCTGTTGTCTATGGTCCTTCTACCCTGACTACCTCTAATTCCGGCCTGGTGCCCTGGAATACGTTACCGGTGATCCTGTCCGGATTTACCGCTGCGGTGAACGGGGGTGGCAGCGTCAAGCTGGGTTGGGAGACGAAAATGGAGCAGAACTCGAGCAGGTTTGAGATAGAGCGTAGCGCCACTGGCTCCAGCTGGAGCACGGTAGGTACGGTGCAGGCTAATGGTAATTCGTCCAATACCAGCAGCTATTCTTATACGGATGGCAGCCCCCTGCAAGGCGCTAACTACTATCGTCTGAAAATGATCGACCTGGATGGCAGCGCGGTATACAGTGAAGTAAAAGTTGTCGAGACGGCTGCGGTTAGTCATATCAGCTTTTTCCCCAATCCTGCCCGTGATTATGTGAATGTGACGCTGGGAGGTATGAATGCAGCTACAGCTACGGTACGTATCATCAACCAGGCTGGCGCGGTATTGCAGGAGAAAAAAGCGCAGGCAGGCACGACGGTGACTTTTTCCTTACAGCAGTATACTACGGGGTTCTATATTTTGTCTGTCATGTCTTCGGATGGGACACACGAAAGCAGCAAACTGCTGATCAATCGGATGTAAGAGTTTTACAGTTTTCATAAGTATAGGTACCAAGTACCTTGGTTACTTAAGGTGTTAATAGTTAATAGTTACGAGGGCCCCCATTTCTATGGGGGCTATTTGTTGTATTTTGGTCCCGGCTGGCCCTTTAAGACGCCGTACAAATACTGCCTGTCTCCGCACAGCAACAGGTCTCCGGTCTGGTCTTCAGAAAAGGGCTGTAGCAGCTCCAGCAGGATGCGCCCTGCTCGACAGAGATACGAAATCCTAATTCTTCGATGAATCTTTTTTCCTGGCCTGTGACAGACGCCGGCCTAAGCGTTACTTCCAATTCCCTATCCAGGTAGAGTTTGCCGACGTTGCGGAATCCTGCCTTTACGATACCCTTGAGTGAAGATTTATTCTCGGGTGCATGAATTATCCAGAACTGGTCGCCTTTTTCTCTTTCATGGTGAACAATATATTGCAGGAGCGCAGGGTAAATACCCTGGCCTCTGTATGCAGGGGCCGTTCGAAAATTCCAGAGATAGCGGTTGCGCAACGGTAGAATAAGTTCGTGGTTCAGTTCTCCGATCCTGGCTTTTCCTCTTGCCATCCAGCCAAAAGCCGCCGGCATCCCATATACAAAAGCAACAAAAGCGGCATGATCATTGGCCAGCCGGTCAATAATTCTGGAAACAGGCGTATTGCTCATGCGAGCCAAAAGGGTCAGGTCCGTGCTCTCTTCGATATGCAGTCCTTGCACCTCGTGTAATGCTGGCAGGGTGTCTGAATGGGAAAGTGTGTATAACGACATGGTTGAATTTTTAGAAAGATGAGAAATAAGGAGAGAGGCCGAAACCTCTCCCCGCCGTTGTTTTAAGCGCGGCTGTTGCAGCCACAGTTGCAGCTGATGCCGGGACAGCTATCCCCGCATGTGCATTTTTTTGATGTTCCCATTTTTTGTGTTTTTATTTTTTGAATGATTTGATGATACAAAGCTACATAGGTGCTGAGGGCGTAGTGTTACACGATAAGGTTTTGGATGTACATAATTCCCTGTTTTGTACTTTTACATCGACAACTACATTTTCTATGCAGTGGCCAAAGGCATCCATGTACATGAGTCCCACCCGGATGATGGTGTTTTCTCCGCAGTTGACAGCCGATGTTCATCAGCATACTGTCATTCAGTTTACCTGCTCCCTGGATGGAAAGCCATTCTCCGTTTGGACGGAGTCCGGCGGCTGGCAACGGGTGGAGGCTGTGCTGATCAATTCCGGCGTTGCACACGGCGTGAAAGATTTTAGTGGCTGGCAGGCAACGATCTGCATTATGCCGGATCTTTGGCAGGGGAGCCGGATACAGAACAAGGTATTGGAGGGATGCTCTGTCAGGTATTTTGAGGCAAAGGACATCGTTCCTTTGTTAGGGCAGCTACAGGCGGCACTCGAGCAGCCGATAGCCGACGGCGCCCGATTTCATTCGCTGGCCAATATGGTTTACCGTTACCTCCTTCAGGAACAGGGATTTACGCCGCCAATTGACGATCGTATCGTAAAAGCAATCCGTTTCATCCGTCAAAACATTCACGATAAGATCCCCGCATCCGCCCTCGCGTCGGAGGTGTATCTGTCGGAAGATCGTTTTTTACATTTGTTTCGCGAGCAAATGGGCGCACCGCTGAGACAGTACATATTATGGCAACGGCTCGCGGCGGCAACGGAAGCCTTCGTAGAAGGCCGGTCAGCAAAAGAAGCCGCATACCACGCGGGTTTTTCCGACCCCGCGCATTTCTCCCGCACTTTTTTGCAGATGTTCGGCGCGCTGCCCTCTTCCTATGCTGCTATTAAACCCCACTACCATTTTGCATTCTTCCATGATATTTAACCAGGCGAGGCCTTTCCCCGGGTGAAGCGGGCGGGTCTTTCGGAAAGAAATAGCCAGTTTATTCAAATGACCAGCCGATTCATTCAATTCCGCCGGGTTTTTCCTTCGTTATTTTGTTGCCTTAATTATAGAATAATGAAACAACTGATTACTTCGCGGAATATCATCAAAACCCTAACGGCATCCGGGAAGAAATTTAACCAGGATGTTGAATGGTGGGCTATCTACGGGTTATTGCTTCTGATGGGTCTAAAATTGATAACGCTCGCTGTCTTTGTGTTAAAACACCTTTAAACCAATGGAAGCCGTTTATACCATTCACGTAAAAAACATGGTTTGCCCCCGGTGCATACTCATGGTAAGGGATACTTTGTCTCTTTTGCATATAAGTTCTATAGACGTAGTCATGGGGAAGATCACGGTTCCGAGGCAATTGGAAGCAGGCCGTCAAAAGCGGCTGGCCGAGGGGTTGCATAATTTGGGATTGGAGATTATCGAGGGGCGGGTATACCAGCTTATTGAAGAGGTGAAGAAATGCGTAAGGGACTATCTGGCAATGGGAATGGAAGGGCAGCAATATAAGCTGTCAAGCTTTGTGTCATCGAGGCTGGCTTACGATTTTGGCTATCTCAGCGACCTGTTCTCCAAAACAGAAGGCAGCACTGTCGAGCGGTATTTTATTTTACACCGGCTGGAAAAAGTGAAGGAACTGTTGGCTCATGATCAATATTCACTTACAGAGATCTCCTTCGAGACAGGGTTTAGCAGTGTGCATCATTTGTCAGCACAATTTAAAAAATACATTGGCCTTACGCCGTCCCAATACAAACAGCAGAAGGAAATTAACTGACCGCCAGAAAAGGGAAGGGGCAAAAAAACCGGCTACACTGTGAGCGTAGCCGGCGGGATCCTGTAAAAATGTCCGGGCGACGGGCCGGAGGCCCGATCGACACTGTCCTAGTGATTCACGACCAGCTTGACTTGTTGAGGTTTCAGGCCGTCAAACCATTGAAGTATGTAGATACCATTAGGGATATTTGCAATTTGGTCCAATAAGATGGAATTATTCCCTGCGGCGACCCGGGTCTGCTTCTGCCAGATGGTGCTGCCCTTGAGATCGAAGAGTCGCAGGCTGACGTCTCCGCTGCCCGAGGCGACAAAGCTTACGGTTGCGGAGGTTTTTGCCGGATTGGGGAATACGGTCAGTTTGGCCGTAAGTCCGTTCATCAGTACGGAGACGGTCTTGCTGTATTGGCCATTGCCGGACACGCTTACCATTTTTATCCGATAGTATACGGCACTTGTGCCAACGATATTTTCATTGTCCTTGTATTCATATGTGTTGACCGAAGAGGTGTGCGCCTGGTAGGATACGTGCGCGATACCGGTGTAGTTGATACCATCTACGCTCCTTTCGACAATATATTCTTTGGTGTTGCTGTTTTCGTTCGACACCTGCCAGCTGAGGTTGGTGGTACCGTCCTGCTTAGCGGCGGCGACATTGATGAAGTCGACGGCTAACGTTACACAAACGAGCGGAAAGGTAGGCGTCTGGCTTTGTGTGATGGTTTGGGACAATATGCCTGCAGATCCTGGAGTAGCGCCATAATTGCTGGTACCTTTGTTTGTCGTACCGGCTGCTCCGCCTGCTACGCTGCTGGAGGCGTTCAGGGTTGAATTGGAATAGATGACCCCACCGCCACCGCCACCGCCGGGTCCGTGAGGGTCGATAGTAGTGAGCTGGTTGCTACCGCCAATGCCGCCCTTGGCCTGCACGACGAGATTGCTTGTGCCGCCATTCTTACTAAAGATCAGTATGGATCCACCGGCGCCAGCGCCTCCGGAGCCGTCGTTCTTAACGGTGCTGTTGGCATTCGTCCCATTGGACTTGATGGTCCCTGTTCCGGTGAACATATTACCGGCTACCATGATGATGATACCGCCGCCGGCCGAGCCGCTGCTTGCAAAACCACCACCGGGGGTACCTGTAGCATCGTTGGTCGTACCGGCGCCGCCGCCGCCGCCCATAACCAGACGGGAAGGCGAAGCCTGGCTAAAGATGCTGCCGGCCCTTCCACCGCTGGCGAGGTTGGAGCTCCAGGAATTTCCGCCCTGGCCGCCGGCACCGCCATTGGAGCCGCCACCGCCACCGTCATTCTCAGCGTTGTTGGCAGGATTGCCGTCCGTACCGCCGCCGCCGGCGTTTCCGGGTGCGCCTCTGCCGTAGCTGCCATTGGGATATCCTTCGTATGTCGATACGTCCAGGAAAGAGTTGTTGTTGTTGAGGTATTTGGGCATGCCCGCGATGCCCTCCCCTTTGCCGCCGTTAGCATTGGTGCCGGCGGTGGTAACAAAATCAGTGGAAGAGCCGGTAGCTGCGCCGGTAAAAGCGCGGCCGCCACCACCTCTGAAACCAAGACCGGAAGCATCGACGGTATATCCGGCCATGTTGATAATGTCCGTAGCATACAGCACGACGACACCTCCGCTGGCCCCGTCCCACCTGGGAGCCGTGATATTGCCTGTCAATGTCAGATCATAATATACCGGCACCCGGATGACCTGGTAAGTATACTGACCATCTGTGCCGAAAGGTGTATTCTGGTATTTGTTGGTAAGCCCGGAAAGAATATTCAATGTACCCCCCGTCAAAGGTACGCTGTTGGTCGCCACGACATATTCCATGTTACCTGCCAGCAACGCGGTGTTGCTCAGATAGCCACTGCCTGTGCCCGTATTTGCTCCGTAGTTGGAGTTGTTGGTCGCATTGATCTGCGCCCCCTGCATCTGTATGATCAGCAGGACGTCCCCCGAACTGATAGGCGTGCTACCGTTGGTAACCGCACCAAGAGTGATCGACTTGGCACCGGCATTCACCGTAGCCTGACTAGCGGGATAATACGTGTTGGGGTAGCTGTTGATGTTAGAGGCAGTAGCCAGCGGGCAGCTCTGGGCGTTGGCGGAGGTAGCGTAAAAGGCTAAGAATGCCGTGATTACGAAGTTCCATATGTAATCCCGGACCTTAGCAGCCGGGTAGACGGGTTTCATGGGTTCAGATTGTGGGTGACAGATCTAGGGTTTAGTCTCCGTGCTACAAGGTACCAACGGAGTACCAAACTCCACCTACTTATTACTCAACTTTATACGTAAGAAGACAAGACTGAGAGTTTCTATGAGGGGGAAGTATTTTCCTTTTTTGGGAAAGCGCGTGGGGGTCTTCGGGCCAACTTTTGGGGTCTTTGAAGGGGCCGCTATTGCAAACGCAGACGGAAAGACAGGCCCATATTGTAGGCAAGCCCGTATTCGCTGACCCTTTTCTGGTCATTGGGCTTTGTAAGTCGTTTAAAATGACTGTATTTGCCGTGACTGTTGTCAAAATATCCCAGTCGCCAATGGGAATTCCAGTCCATATCCACGCCAATACTGCCAAACAATCCTATCTGCAATTTGGATAGTTGGAGGGGGTACCAGAATGCGCGTAGGGCAGGCTCCAGGATCAGCCCTCCCCTACGCAGCCCCAGGGGTTTATTATACTCTGTGGCATATTGTTGATATTCAACGGGCAACTTCCCATTGAGTGCGATAACATCCCGATGAAGGCCCACTCCGCCACCGGCCAGCAAAAGGAAGTTATGTTCCTTTATCAGCGTGGCATAGAGGCCGATGAGCAGGTTGAAGGAGCTGAGGTTGTGCCCGGAATTGATGGTGGATACACGTATGTCATACATCTTTTTGGAACCAACGGGCATGGCGCTAAGCTCGAAATGACAACTGGATGGAACATGAGGTTCGGTGGGATAGCCGTATTTGGCCAACCATCGGTTGATATGCGGATCGTTGGCATGCGTAAAGCCGAGACCGCCATTGAACATCAACGAAAACGTCGAGTCTACGGGGGATTGACAACGTCCAGAAACAGATACCAGTAGTGCCAGTATATAGAAGCCGCGCTTCATCGCCTATAAAAGTACTCAAATTCGGATGCAGCGTGGATTTTTTAACAAAAAACTGGTAGGTGGGCCGGGGCCGGCTACTGACCGACTGCCAGGGCTTTTTTATCCTTCAGCTCTTTTTTGGTCATATTAAAAAGAATGCTATGCCTATTGCTCACGCGCTGTACCAGATGTACATGGGCTATGAAGTCCTCTACGATCTGGATCTTATCGCTGGGGGTCACTACCAGTAATTGTAAGTGCAATTGCTTACAGAGTTCCATCAGGTAGGTGGCTTTTTCTTCGTCCTGGTTGCTGAAGCTTTCGTCCACGGCGATAAAGCGGAGGCTTTTTGCATTACGTCCTTCCCGGGTGATGCCAAACTGATAAGCGATGGCGCTGCAAAGGATGGTATAGGTCAGCTGGGCCTTTTCGCCGCCGGAAAGTTGTCCCATCTGGCGATAGGTCTTTTTCAGCTCATGCGTCTCCCGGAATTTTTCATCGGCCCAGAACTCGAACCAATTGCGGACATCCAGCACCCGGCCTCTGTAGGATTCATTTTCATCCAGGCTGTTGATAAGGGTTTGCACGTTCTGTTTAAAGTGCAGTGCTTTCTCCTCGAAGCTATTTTGCTGCCAGTCCGCCGCCTGTGGCAGTGCATTCAGCAAACGGACGCGGAATTCTTTTATCACGGTGTCGGTGACGGGGCGTATTCCCAGCTGAATATAGGTATCGGGCAGTCTGTTGAAGTTGATGCCGGCCAGCGAGCCATTCAATGTAAAGATGCTGTTCTTTATCTTTCTCTCCCAGCTTTCCAGCTCTTCGTTGAGCACTCCCATTTTTATCACAGCGGTGTCGTGTAACAGGCGTTCGAAGTCCTTTTTGTATTTAGGAAGATTTTCCGTTTGGAGCTTATTCAACCACTCGAGGTATTCTTCTGCGTGCTCTCTTTCTGTGGGCAGCTGTTGTGTGTCGCCTATCCAATCGGTGAAGCGTTGCATGATCTCGGGAGAGGGGTTCTTGATCCGCATCATGGCGCGGTCCAGCTCGCGACCTTCCCGTTGAACGAGCTCTTCCAGCTGGCTGGCGCTGCCCGCGGCCTGCTCTGTGAGCTGCTGGTATTTTGTATCGATGTTGTCCAGTGTGCAATCGGCCAATGACTCGGCGTGCTTTTGCTGGAATTGCAGGAGCTGATCCTTGTCCGTATCGGTGAGCAGATCGAGGAGGGGTTTACGTTCCAGCCGCTGTTTTTCCATATTGTCCAGGGCATTCCCGTCGAGGCTGATCCGGCCGATGAGCTGATCCTTTTCTGTTTCTGCTGCCGCGATAGTTGTACGGATGGCATCGAGCTGTTTGGTGAGGGCCTTCAACTGGTCGCTGCCTTTTTTTAGCTGGCCCATCTGCTCTTCTATGCCGTACATGTCCCGCTGGATACGGGCGCAGTTGAGGTTTTTGAAACCCGTGTGCCCGGTGATGTGTTTGACGGCAAAGACCTGGTCCTGCAGGCGGCGGCTTTTGTTCTCCGCCCGTTGGAGGGCTTCTTCCGACTGCTCGATAGCGGTCACGAGCTGTGACCGGCGGTGTTGAAGCGCTGATCTTTTTTTCTCGTTGTTCCATCCCATGACATGTTTGCCGGGATCATTGCGTTCGGGCCTGTCATCCTTTTCGTGTCTGTCACGATTTTTAATAAGTCCGTTGAGGGTGATGGCTTTTTCGTAGCGCTCGAGTGTCTTTTCGCTGTCGACACAGCTGTAATTGTATAATTGGATCACCTGCTGGCTGACCCAGGCGCTAAGGGGATGCCCGGGGTGAAACTCCAGCTTGTGCCAGACGGTGCCTTCGTCGGCATATTGTTGGAGCGCTACATCCTTTACATGGCTGTATACGAGCCGTGTCCGGAGATTGGTGTTGTTTACGAACTTGTTGAACTTTTTATATTGTTTGTCTGCAACGAGCAGGCGGAGAGAAAGGGGGGTCAGCAGCTTTTCCAGTGCCGGCTGCCAGTCAGCGTCCTGGGGTGTGACCTGCATCAGCTCCCCTGCGAAAGGCAGCTCATGCTCTTCGAGCTTCAGTGCCTCGCAGATCTCTTTTCGCAGCCGGATGAGATGGCCGGGAATATTGTTCTTATTTTCCAGCAGCGTGTTTAGTTCTGCCTCGGTGCGGGTTTTTTCTTCTTTTGCTTTTTTCAGCCTGTCCTGGGCATCGTACAGGTCTTCGTTGTTGTTGCGGATGTCGCCGGCGAGCCGCTTGTCGGAGCGTTCGGCTTCTTTTTTTATCCGCTGATAAGCCGCTTCGTCTGCGGGGGCGGACTCGGGGAGGTGCAGGGCGGTACACCACTCCGTGAACTGAGCAAGCGAGCGCTCCGCCTCTTTATATTCCTTTGTCAGTGTCTCCAGGTCTTTTTCCAGCTGCTGTAGTCGCTGCCCCGCCTTGTTCTGCTCCAGGAGATTTTTTGTCTGCCGTTCTTCTTCCTGTGTGTTGGTGATCTTTTCTTTGATGGTGGCGAGCTCTTCTTTTCCGCGACGGATATCCTTTTCTTTGATGCGGATGGCTTCGTCGAGCAGGTGGTATTTGGTGTAGCTGTTCCAGACCTTTATCATATCGAGCTCCCGGCGGACCTGTGTCAGCTGATCGGACCCTTCTTTGAAGTTCCGGTAATGTTTTTCCAGGGGCTGGAGGATGCGTATCTGCTCTTCGCTCTTTTCGATGTTGCGCTGTGCGTCGCTCAGGGTGGAAAGATGTTTCTTCAGCTCCTGGAACTCTTCTTCCATATTTCTCGGCTCGAGCATGTTGGTGCGGATGAACTCGTTGAGTTCGCCGAGCACTTTGATACCCATGGTCTGGTTGAAGAGGCTGAGCGCCTGCATGCTTTGCATACCAAGCACTTCCACGAGCCGTTGTGCATAGCGGCTGGCGGCGTCGAACCATTCCACCTGTTTGCGGCTGCCTTTATTGTATTGCTTTTCGATGCGGCGGCGCCAGTCTCCATTCAGATCGAACGGCCGGAAGTCGTCCTCGATATGGAGCGGTTTGTGTGCGATGGCGAAGACCCTTTTCATTTCCGAGCCGCTGAACCAGCGTACCTGGAAGAGGGTGACGTATTGTTCCGCCTCGTTCGAAAAATGTGCGAGGAGGATGCTGTAAGCTTGTTCTTTGTTCTCCCGGAGATAGAGGGTCTTGCTGGCCTGGCCGTTCTCGGTATGAACGTTGCCATAACCACCGAGTACGTAGGTCTCTTCGGTGCGGTCGCCCTTTTTCTCGCTGCCGGAGGATTGGTTGTAGAACCTGTGTTTTTTCTCGGGTACGATGAGGGTGAGCAGGGCGTCCACAAAAGTCGTTTTGCCGCTGCCATTGGCGCCGGTGAGCAGGGAGGTCTCTCCTTCGGGTCTTATCTTCCAGACGTGCTCGTCGAATGTCCCCCAGTTGAAGATCTCCATGTATTGCAGACGAAAGCCGGATTTGGCCTCATCGGTACTAAATACGCCCAGTTGCATGTTCGGTGAGTTGTTGTTTAAAGTTTTCAAGGATCTCGTGGTCTACTCTTGACTTTATGATCTTTTTGATACGGAATTTCTGTTCGTCGGCGGGCTCTGCATTCTCGACCTTTTCGATAAAGTCGAGCTCTTCCACCTTATCGATGAGCCTGTCGAGGTCGCGGATAAATTTTACCCGGCTGGGATTTTCTTTAAAGAAAAGTTCGGCATATTCTTTTATCTCCCTTCTCTTTTTTATCAATTCGCGCGCGCCGGCCTCTCCTACTTCGAATTCGGCCATCATATCTCTCAGGAGAACGAGCAGGATACTTTCTTCGTAACCCAGCTGGATGCGGCGTACCCAGCCTACTACGTTCTCTTCTTCGTCGAGGCGCTGTTGTTCCAGATAGGCATAACCGTCATCTTTTTCCAGTACGAGCACGAGGCCCAGCTGCTGGAGGAAGCGGGTCAGCTCCACCTGGTATTGGAGCAGCTGTTCCCAGGCGCCTTTTTCAAGGTATTCGACGGGTCCTTTCAGGAGCTTGATAAGGACGGGTGTATAGGGGAGTATTGCTGCGTTCTTTTCTATTGCCATGGATGTTCGATTTTACCTGCTGAAGAGCAGATAGGGTACTTCAATGAATTTAGTCCTGTCCTCGTCGAGGGGGATCAGCTCGGTGATCTCCTGCATAGCTTGTACACGTGCCGCTTTTTCCCGGAGGAAACTAAAATAGCTGATGACTTCGGCCATACCGTGTTCGAGGCTGGTGGTCTCGATGATCTCGGACAGCGTGGCGGTAGTTTTTTTCCGGAGGGCTTTTTCTACATTATCCCAGAGTTTTTTCTTATCGATGTGGCTTGTGTTCAGCAGCCTGTTGAATCGTAATAGATCTTCGATCTTTTCTTTGGCGTTGGAGGGTTGTTTTACCACGCCGGCCGGCTGTTTTTCCACGAGGTTGAGCTTTCGCTCCATGTTCATTTTTACAGGAGCCGGCTCTTTCAGCTGTATCCCGCAGGGTGGCGGGCTATCGTCCATGAACTGGAAGACCAGCTCTTTTATGCTGCCTATCTGTTGACGCAGCCGGCGGTGACGGGCGATCTCTTTTTCCGTAATGATACGGCTGAGCTTTTCGGCCATCCTGTCGTTGGAATCATAGACGCTGCGACCCTGCTGAAGAAGGAGGCTTTTGATATTCTGGACGAAGTCGGCGTCGTTGTCGATACTTCTGTCCTGCAGGAGCTGGAGCAGCTGGTCCGTAAGCTGGCGCCATTCTTCCTGTCCTGCGCGCGAGACGAGGAAATCCCAGAAGGCGTAGAAGCTTTTTCCCTGGTCGCTCTTCCGGAGGGCGTCATATGCCTCGAAGGCGAATCCTACGATGGCGCCCTTGTGTATTTCAGCTTTTGTATGTTGTTCTACGATGTGACGGTGGATGTGCTTGAAATTATCCTCTACTTCGCGGAAGTCGCTCAGCAGCTCGTGGCTCAGACGGGTGAACCATTCCAGCCTTTCCCGGATCTGGGCGTTGGTGTATATCTCGGGCTTGAAGCCCATCTCGATGCGTTTGATCTCCTTGTCTATTTCGGCCCGGCGGTTCTTTAGCTCTTCCAGGCGCCGGGTAGCGTTGTCCTCGGTGTATTCCACCATTTCGCGGAGGGTCTGGAAAAGGAATTTAAACCGGGACTCTGTACCGACGAATTGCCTTTTCTCCAGGGATTGCAGCCATTGAAAGAGCTTTTCGGTATGGGCGCTGAGCTGATATTGTGTGACGGATCCCGAATCGGGGAAATCCTGCAGGAGCCGTCGCTGGACCCAGTTGAGCAGGTATTTGCGGGCGCGGCTTTCCTCGTCCTCTCCAAATTCAATGCGGGCTTCTTCCAGGTCTTCGGTCCCTTCGGAGTGATTACGCAGCTCTTCGGCCAGCAGGTTGATCAGGCTGGGCTCGGGAATGGAAAGGACGTTGTCAGTCTTGAAAGCTGAAAAAAGGAAGGGGATCACCCATTGTGCATTTCGCATGCGGATGATCTGCACGGAGGGGGCGGATTCTAATAAATAGGATATATCCAGTGACGGCATCGGACCTCGTTAAGGGGTTGAAATTAGCCATTCCGCCGTTACGAAGATGTGTGGGACCGGCGGATGGGGATAAAATAGAAATTAGGTGGAAATGTGTGCACCGGGGATGGCCGATGCGGAAATTAATCCATCCCCGGTGCACGGCTAATGATGGGAACTTCGCCGGAGGCTCGGTCACAGCCAGCGGACCTGTGGTCCGCTCCGGGCGGCCTTGTACAGGACGTGTTCGCTGAGCCAGTGGTCGGCGGGGAGGTTGGGATGGGCGAAAGTTCCCTGGCGGACCATGCCGATGCGTATCATTACCTTCTCCGAGGGTTGGTTGTGGATGGAGGTAAAGGAATAGATCTCGTCCATATTCCAGCGATCGAAGCCTGCCTGGAGGCAGGCTTGGGCTCCTTCTGTGGCCAGGCCACGGCCCCAATAGTGAGCCGATATGCGCCAGCCTATTTCTATACAGGGGGTGGGAAGCTTATGATTGTCCTTGGGACGGGCCGCCTCCTGCGGCTCCGGACTTTCGAAGCTTGGGACAGAGAACCCGATGAAGCCAATGAAGGCTTGTGTTTCTTTCCACTCCGCGGCGAATAATCCATAACCCTGCCGGGCGATGTTTTTTTCAATGGTGGTAATATGGGCTTTTGATTCTTCCCGGGTGAGGAGATTGGGAAAGTATTTTCTCACGGCGGGGTCCAGATTCATCTGAATGAAGGGTTCATAGTCCGTGGGTCGCCATCCGCGTAATAGTAGCCGGTCTGTCTCTATATAAACTTGTGGGTTCAATTGGTAATGGGGTTCGTTTTAGCGCGACAATTACTATGCCATAAGCCGCCACGGGCGGCTTGTCCGTAACCGAGTCCCTGGAAAAGGCGAAGGTTATGACCGAGGCAACCGAGGCGGGTCCAACAGTGTTGGAACCAACGAAGGTTATGAGCGAAGCTCCGTGACGAAGCAGCCCTGACGAAGCTCAATTCCCACCATTCTTCCGGCAAATGTGTTAGATTTAGGTCGAGATCAATTCTTGAACATGACTGGCCTCTGACGATGGGGTTGGTTTTAAACTATGGGTATGCGTCGCAGGACTTTTCTAAAACAAACGGGGATGATCACACTGGGGCTGTCTTTGGCTGAGAAGGCGGCATTGGCGGCGGCTGGGATGGGTACACTGTCGGCATCCGCGCCGGGGGGCGGCCCTTACGCCAACAAACTGCCGAAGTGGAAGGGTTTCAATTTGCTGGATTTTTTTGGTCCTGATCCCAGCGTCCACAGGGATATTACAAAAGAGGAGCATTTCAAATGGATGCGTGACTGGGGTTTTGATTTTGTACGAATACCCATGGCCTATCCGCATTACCTGGCGTTTGATGGAGACCGGGACATAACGGCGGGCGAGGTAAACAATGTGAGTACTGAGATGATAGAGAAGATCCAGGCATTGGTGGCGATGGCCCATAAATATGGCATACATGTCTGTCTCAACCTGCATAGGGCGCCGGGCTATTGTATCAATGCGGGATGGCACGAGCCCTTTAATCTATGGAAGGACCAGGCTGCCCTGGATGCCTTCTGCTGGCATTGGAATATGTGGGCCGGTCTGTATAAGAACACGTCTCCCCAAAAGATAAGCTTCGACCTGCTGAATGAACCGGCTATGCGGGAGGATATGAACGACCAGCATTCGAAGTCCTCGCCTGTACCGGGAGATGTGTACAGGAAAGTGGCCAAGGCTGCTGCGGAAGCCATCCGGAAAGAAAATCCACATGCCCTGATCATTGCGGACGGGAATGGCGTCGGGAACCTGGTGGTGCCTGAGCTGGTCGATCTGGATATTGCGCAAAGCTGCCGGGGATATTTCCCTCATGCCATCTCTCATTATAAAGCGCCATGGGCCAATAAGGACCCGGAACATTTACCGACGCCTGTATGGCCGGGTAGGGTGGGAGATCAGGACCTCAACCGCGGCATGCTGGAAAACTATTATAAACCCTGGATCGAACTGATGCAAAAGGGAGTAGGTGTGCATTGCGGTGAGGCCGGATGCTGGAAGAAGACGCCCCACGCTGTATTCATCGCCTGGTTTACGGATGTGGTGGATATACTTTCTTCCCATCAGATCGGTCTTTCGCTTTGGAATTTCATCGGAGACTTTGGGATATTGGATCCGGGCAGAGAAGATGTGGCGTATGAAGACTGGTATGGGCACAAGCTGGATAGAAAATTGCTCGAGCTGCTGAAAAAATAGTAGCGCCAGAATTATTTTTTTAGGACAAGATCTTCTTTGGCCGCCCAGAGGCCGATGTCCTGCTTGTTGAGGGCAGCAGCCATGAGGTCGGGGAATTTGTCGGGGGTACAGGCAAAAACGGGGATACCCAGGTCCGACAGGAATTGCGCATTGCCATGATCGTAACCTGGTGCGCCGTCATCGTTCAGGGCCAGCAGTACGATAAGCTGTACACCCGCGGCTACCAGCTCGGCCGCCCGTTTGCGCATACCGGCATTGTCACCTCCTTCATAAAGATCTGTTATCAATACGAGAACGGTATCTGCTGGCCTGGTAATGATCTGTCTGCAATATGTAAGCGCCGCATGAATGTCCGTTCCGCCGCCCAGCTGTACGCCAAATAGCAGGTCTACGGGGTCGGACAGCTCTTCTGTAAGATCCGCCACGGCGGTATCGAATACCACCATTTTGGTCCGTATGGCGGGGATGGACGCCATGACCGAACCGAAGATGCCGGAGTATACGACGGAGGCGCCCATCGAACCCGATTGGTCCAGGCAAAGGACGATATCTTTTAGGGAAGTACGTTTACGGCCATAGCCGATCTTCGTCTCGGGGATGATGGTCTTGTACTCCGGCTGGTAATGTTTCAGGTTCTTTTGGATCGTTGCCGGCCAGTTGATCTCATTATGGCGGGGGCGGCGGTTGCGCGTGCTGCGATTGAGGCTGCCTGTTATAGCCTGCCGGGTACGCTCGGCCAGCTTGCGCATCAATTCATCCACTACTTTTCGGACGACCTGGCGGGCTGTGTCTTTTGTCTTGTCGGGAATGACATGGCTAAGGGTCATCAGCGAGGCTACGAGGTGTACATCCGGCTCGATGTTTTCCAGCATTTCTTTTTCCAGCAGCATCCGGGTAAGGTCCAGTCTTTTCAGGGCGTCCTTTTGCATGACCTGTACTACGGAGGAGGGAAAGAAACTGCGTATATCGCCCAGCCAGCGGGCTACATTGGGAGAAGAAGGACCCAGACCGCCCTGACGGGTGCTGTCATAGAGGGCTTCCAGCGCCTTGTCCATTTCTATATCACGGTTTTGCAATGTATGGCCTGTGCCGTCGTTGGACTGGCCTCCCAATATTAATCGCCACCGGCGAAGCTGTTCTTCATGGTTATCCATTCTTTACCGAGATTTTTGGGTTTAGCCCTAATAGTTGCAATACAACGGGAATGCCCATACGACCCCTTGCCGGGTCGATGTCTGTTTCGGAGGTCGCCAGGATGGCGCTACCCCCACCTGTCCTTGCTTTTTCTCCCAGCCGTCTTCTTTCCGGGGGAGAGAGGTGGCTAAAGCTTCTTCTAAGGAGCGGGAGAATATCGGTGAATGTTGCTGGCTCCAGGCCGCCCATCCACGAATTGACGACGCCCCAAAGATCTTCGTCTACCAGGAGCAAGGACCCGGAGCCTGTCAGGAATCCTTCGAGCCAGGCTGCTGCGTCTGCCGGAGCGGTGCTGGTGGACATGGCATAGTAAAAGACTTTTACGAGGTCCTGGCCGGTGAGCAGCTGGTGGTCCGACAACAGCCGGGTGCAATAGCCTGCAATAAGGGGCGCGCTTTGCGTGGAATGGGCGATGGCGGATATGGACTGCTGCCACTGTTGTGTTAACAACTGGTCCTGCAAAATATTCAGGGATTCGTTGATGGCTGTGATCAGGTTTTTTAGATTCGCGGCGGCCTCTTCGTCGATGCCTGTGCTGGCCGCGGGCAGGCTGATACATATGCGGGTGACCATGCTGTCTACGATGCTCAGCACCTGTTCGGCATCTGTCTTGCGCACGTTGCCATACCGGCTGATACCCGCCAGTGAGGGAAGGGCCTTCATCAATTGCAGTATATCTCCGCTGGCGGCGGCAAGGTTATTGACCCGAAGGATCAGCGTGTCGATGGCCCTGGACAGTTCGGCGGGCAGTGCGTTTTCCAGGAGCTGCGTAACTTCACCCAGTGAGGTGGAAGCTTCGGCCTGTCGTATGACAAAGGCGTTGGAGGCCTCTTCCAGGGTATTGCCATAGCTGCCTTTTTCGATGATGTCGATGGAGAAGCCCGGGTCCCATTGCAGCCGCCATTGTTCTTTGAAGGTCCCTTTGCCGGAGGCTGTTTGCTGCTGTCCCCAGTTAATACCTATCATCTGCAGGCGGTGTAAAAAAATGCTTCTTTCCAGGTCGGTGTCCTTTCTCAGATCGAGCGTGTAATCTTTCCAGTCCGCCGCTGGTGGTAACCGCAGCTTTTTCTGCAGCTTTTCTATGTCCATCTGCAGAGGCGGCTTTGGTATTTCTGTGGGGGTCTCCCCTATCCTGTCACTGACGATGAGTTTTTTTTGGATCAGGCTCAGAAGGATGTCCTCTCCATTGCAAAGAACGCTGAGGGTGGCTTCGTTCAGCTCTTCCAATCCTGCTTTGGGTAGTCCACGCAGCGCGGCAAGGGCGCCCGCCAGGCGTACGGCTTCCATGACATGGGCTACGGAGGTATCCATCTGCTGATCGCGGAAGAGGTTGGCGACCCTGGCCATCCAGCGGATGCCGTTGTCTTCCGGATAATGCCAGATATGATCGTACCAGCCCGGAGAACTTATACCGGCGCCATAACCGCTTGCAAAGCTGAGACGTTGGTAGGTCCAGGGTATCCAGGTCGTGTCTGTCTTTACCTTTGGAAGATTTTTTAGCAGTTCGTCGTCTTCTTTGCGGGGAGGCATATTGGACAAGGCGGGGGCGTGCCATGCTCCGCAGATGACGGCGATGTTCTGGAACATCTCTCTTTCGGCCTGGCGGATCGAACGGCGCATATAGGCTTCCCGGCATTTTTCCGGCCTGTCCTCCTCCGGTTGCGGCACTTCGCGGAGCGCCTGCATCGCCTCGGCGACGGCGTCGAATACGGGTTCGTTGCTGCTGCGGTTCTCGAACATATGTTCCCACCATTTTTCGTGGTTGTCGAAACCTGCGGCGGTGGCAAGGTCGGCGACCGTAGGGCGTCGGCCTGGATTATTGTCCGCTACCGCGGACTCGAGGGATTCGGCTTGCCGTGATGGTTGTGCGGGTTCGGCAGGCGACTCCAGCGCGAACTGATGTGATATCGGGAGGTCGATGAACCGGACGGGAATAGGCTGCGTTTGTGCATAGAGGATAGCCTGCCATTCCGGGGAGAATTCGGCAAAAGGATAGAAAACGGATTGTTGGGGCGCGTCCTGCCTGTAACATAGAATGGCGACAGGGGGTTTAAGCTCTGCATGCCCTACCCATTTCAGGATGGGGTCTGCTTCGGGAGGGCCTTCCACCAAAACGATATCGGGTTTCACCGACTGCAGGAAGCGTTGTACATTCCTGGCTGAGCCGGGTCCGTGGTGTCGTATACCCAAGATATGAATAGCCATTGTTGTCAGTTTAGAGGTCGCGGCAGGCCCTGTAAATATCTTTCCAATCGTCCCTGGTCTTTACCACCGTCTCCAGATATTCTTTCCAGACAATGGCGTCCTGTACAGGGTCTTTTACTACTGCGCCGATGATGCCGGCGGCGATATCGGCTGCTTTCAGGGTGCCGTCACCGAAGTAGGCTGCCATCGCAAGACCGTTGTTCACTACCGAAATAGCTTCTGCCGTGCTGAGTGTGGCGCCGGGTACTTTGATCTTTGTCTTGCCGTCCTGTGTCACGCCATTACGCAGCTCGCGGAAGATGGTGACAATGCGGCGTATCTCCTGTAAGGCCGGTGGTTCGGCGGGTAGCTCCATTGCTTTTTCGTAGCTCTCCACCCTGCGGCGGACGATGTCTATCTCCTCTTCTATGGAATCCGGGACAGGAAGGATGACGGTGTTGAAGCGACGTTTGAGAGCGCTGCTCAGCTCATTGACGCCTTTATCTCTATTGTTCGCCGTGGCAATGACGTTGAATCCTTTTACGGCCTGTACCTCTGTATTCAGCTCGGGTATGGGCAGCGTTTTTTCCGAGAGGATGGTGATAAGGGTATCCTGCACGTCGGCGCCGATGCGGGTCAATTCTTCAATACGGGCGATCTTGCCATCTTTCATAGCCCGCATGACCGGTGTTTCCACCAATGCCTTTTCGGAAGGACCTTCTGCCAGGAGGCGGGCATAATTCCAGCCATAGCGGATGGCTTCTTCGGAAGTACCCGCTGTACCCTGTATGATCATGGTGGAGTCGCCGCTGATGGCTGCCGACAGGTGTTCGCTGACCCAGCTTTTGGCTGTGCCGGGGAGGCCGTATAACAGGAGCGCCCTGTCTGTGGTGAGCGTGGCGACGGCTATTTCCATCAGGCGCTTGTTACCGATGTACTTGGGGGAGACTTCGAAGCCGTTCTTTAGCTTTTTGCCTACCAGGTAGTCGACTACAGATTGAGGAGAGAGCTTCCAGCTTGGCGGCCGCTGGCCGCTGTCCTGTTTGCGCAGCTCTTCCAGTTCGAGCGCATAGAGTTGTTCGGCGTGTTGACGGAGGATCGTTGACATATGAATTATTTATTAAAGGCCTGTATGGTTTGGGTTTTGAGTAAAAGAAGTGTACGAATAGCATCGCTGATAGAGGGCCAGTTGCCGGATGCACCTGCGGGAAGTGTATCTGGTTGTATCTTATCCAATACCGCCGTGGCCCCCACAGGGATCAGCGCTATGATCTTATTAAAAAAAATCTTGCTATATCGATAGGGATCTTTTGATGCATGGCGGAGGATAGACTCTGTCAGCTCCAGTCCCCATTCAGTCTCCCTGCGGGTGGAATATTGTATGATGGCATCCGGTGATGTCGCAAAAAACTTGTTACTATAGAACTCCTGTTGCTGTGGCTGTAATAATGGCAACAGGTCCAGGTAAAAGGTAGATGAAAACTGCATCAGCGGCACCGCATGTTTTGGCTCGGCAAAATGGACGGTAGAAAGCACCAATGCCGGAATTAGTTTTTTGCCCAGCGGGTCGTCGTTGAACAGCTTCACCACCTCCTCCGGTGTCTTTTGCCAGAGGGAGGTATAGAAGTCCAAAGGAATATACGACATGAGCTGGTAGCAGATAAACTCTTCGTCTGAATACTCTTTCTTATTGCTCAGCTTTTCGATGCCCGACTGAACGAGGATGGGTGAAAGCTCCTGTCCGTCGGCGGGCGGCACAATCTCCAGCGCGGTCTTGGAGAGCATCCCCAACAGCGACCGCTCTTTTTTTAGTTTGAGCCTTTGTTGCAAGGCTTCGCTGTATTTTCTTATGAGATTGGAAGCGGGTATCCTTTTCAGGAGGAGTGTCGCTTCCTCCCGGATCTTTTTACTCTTGTCGACAGAAAGTCCTTCCAGGAAAGGGAGGTCTATGGGACCAGGACTCGCGGAAAGGCTTCGAAGCAGGTCTGTCTTGCTGTTGACATCCTCTTGCGCCCAGGTGGCCTGTAGCCATTCCAGCGCCCTGGCGGGATCGGACTTATGCAATTGTTGTAAGACATCCCGGCGTTGTTCGGGTGTGCCGGTCTGCCATTGTTGTTCGGCTGAGTCTTCCGATCCCGGCAGCATGGACCAGTCGGGGTTCAGCGTTGCCAGCCAGCGGGCCCGTTGTCCGCCGCAAGTAAGGATATCCTCACGAAGGTGTTTATGTGTAATGCACCGCTGCAGGAGTGCGGGCAGGATCTCTGGTCGAGCGAGTTGTCCGCTGTTGCGGCAAAGCTGCAGCCACAAGGCCAATAACGCTGTATTCTCTTCCTCCAGCACATCAGCCAGGACCTGCATGGCCTGCGGGCTGCAATATGGCTTGTCTTCGGGAGTAGGTTTTGAAAGCTGTGCGCTTTCTTTATGTTGTGGGATGAAACCGGCCTGCCGGTAGTTAAAGGCCAGCGCTGCTATTTGTAAGAACTTTTCTTCTTTGTCCGATGTGACTATCTGCTCTGCCATCGGAGAAAGATCTTCCCCCAGCTCCTCCGCCCGGAGGGATTGTTTGTCGGTGCCTAGCAGGGCGGTGTGCAGAATATTGTTCCAGGGAGTGGTCATGTCTTGTCTGCAGGGGTTAGATTATTTTATATTGACGGTCGTGCCATACGCCGATGGGTTCAAATGTCCTGTCTTTTCCAATGAGCGCCATATCGAGCGGCTCCCCGCCACTGAGCGATAGAACTTTCCAGATGGGGCGAAAATTCTCTTTAATGGGCATAAGGGTTTGCTCTTCGTCTTTTAGCCACCATTGCTGTCCATGCAGTACAGGGGTCAGACGATGTACTATATAAGGCCGTGGTCCATCGAAAGGCAGAACGGAGACCGTTGCGGTGGTAGAATCTGCCACCTCTTTCCAGTTGGAAAAACCTTGGCCGTCGCTGTTGGTGTCGGCTTGTATCTGACGTTTGATCAGGGCGCGTAGCGGGGCTGTGGAAGGAAAAAAGACCAGCTCGGCGCGAATGCGCAGTCCGGGTGTCAGGCTAAGCTGTGCTCCCTGTCCCCGTACGATGAATTGGAGGATGAGCGCATAGCGGCGGGTAGTAGCGCCAAAGAGCCAATACCGCTCTGTCGTTATACCCTGGTCTTCGGAACTCTGTTTGCCGAGGACAAGCCAGGTATCCAATATCCCTTCGGCTTCTTTTAGCTCTTCCTGGTTGATGGTAAAGCCCAGCTGGCTATTGATGTCTGCCTGCAACAACGGGTCCTGCTGATCGAAGTATTGGTAGCCGGATATTAACAGGTAAATGCGTAACAGCTGTTCGGTACATTCGGATTGCCAGTCCGTCCGGTAAAAGTTGGTGTTGCCCAGCGTACGGACCATATTGGCGAGACCAGGCGCCTGGGCGTCTACCATTCGTCTGGCCATATTTTCCCACCAGGCGGGTGCCTTGGCAGGGAGGGCGTGAATACCACTCCGGATCATATCCTTTATCCATAACAAGAGCTCTGCTACGCCATCGCTCACTTTTTGCTGACGGGCCTGCTGTCTTTTCGCATGTGCGGCTTCGTCGACGGGTTTGGCAGATTCTTTCTTTTCCGCCCGCCGTTCTTCTTTTTCTACTCTTTTGCTCAGCCAATCGCTGACCCAAAGAGGTTCTTCGCTTGGTTGGAAGAGGCCGGGCTGTCGTGCGGACAGCAGCAAGAGTCCCAATCCATGCTTGCAGGGAAATTTGCGGCTGGGGCAGGAGCACTTGAATGCCAGGTTGGCAAGATCTACCTGTGTTTGATAGGGTTTGCTGCCGCTGCCCTGGCATTCGCCCCAGAGAGCTCTTGCACTGATGGCTTTGCTGACCCATTTGGAAGGGTTGGCAAGGTCTTTCCCGGACTTTTTAGAAGATTCGTCCGGGGCTAAGGTCAGGATTTGTTCTTCGGAGAGGTCCAATGGTTCGTTGAAATTTGCGCTCAATTTAGGGAATTATATGCTCCACGAGTTCCGGGGGGCCGGGTATTTTTGACAGACAGACAGTTATTGGACGGGCCTCAATTCCACCAGGTATTGGTCGAACTTGTTTTCCCATAATACTTGCATCTTCCATCCTTCTTTTTTAGCGATGCGACGAAGGGTGCGTTTGTCGATAAACAGCCAGTTGAACCAGTCGGTGCGCTGCCGACGATATTCGTATTGATAGTTGACCTCGCCGTAATAAGGTCCTTTTTTGGGAGGCCGGCCATGGAATAAATAAGCGACGTCGGAAGAGTCGAAGACAAGAGCGCCACCGGGGCGGAGAAGGGCATGTGCTTTTTGAAGAAAAAGGCGCAGGCCTTCCAGTGTGGCGACCAGGCCGATGCCATTCATCAGTAGGAGCAGCGTATCGTATCGGCCATCCTTTCGGGTCGAGGGCCGTGAAGCGTTGGAAGCACCCGGGCCGGGCTGAAGTGTGAAAAAATCACGACGAAGAACTTTCTTTACACCCCTCTCCTTTATGATGGCTGCATTCAGCGGAGATATATCCAGTGCCGTCACCTCCAGTCCCATTCTTTGGAGCAAGAGGGAATGACTGCCTGCTCCGGCGCCAATGTCCAATATTTTGCCTCTACAATGTTGCAATGCGATCCATTCCAGCTCGGGCATATCACCTGCATCGCGGAAATAGGTCTTTAGGGGCATTATTTCCGTTGTGCTGCCTATGGGTTGACCATCTGCTCGCTGGCCCCACCGGGTATGGACCCGAAGTTTTGCAGATGAGCTGTGATGAAAATGATCGGCAATAGCCTGTCCCAAGATATCCTTCATAAAATGCGCGGTAATTGGTCTTCAGACGAGCCGCCGCCTACGGCTCCCGGAGTTATTCAACAGGGGCAGTGGGTTTTTCCTTTATCCCGGCACGATGTTTCAGCTCGTTGACCGGCATGTTGAGCTGCCGGCCAATGGGTTTGCCATCCCGGTAGGTGATCACTTTCAACATCTCGGCATCCTTGGGCACCGTGAGGGGCTGTGAATATTTTGGATAGAAGTTGTCGGGATCGCTGTTGTCAAAACTGTAATAGATATCGAGACCTTCTATCTCGGTGGACAATGTGATGGAAAGAGAATCGTTGGCGCTGGGGTCTTTTTTTACGGCAAATCCCACGTCATACATGGAACGGGCGTATTTCACCTGACGGAGGTCCATTCTTTGGAAAGTAGCTTCCGTGCGGCGAACGAAGTCATTCCAGTTCTTTTTCTCCTTGGGCGACCAGAGACATTCGGCGACGGCGAGGCTGCGGGGCCAGACCATGTATTGCAGGTGACGTGTATTATATACCTGCTCTGTCCAAAGGTTGGCCTGTCCGCCCTTGATAAGGGAAGGATCGACGCCGTCGGGGACGGGTTCGAAGGAATAGGCAGTATTGAGCCGGAGAGTGGCGTAAACAGGTGGCTCGATAATGGCATCCCCCTGCATATAATCCAGATATACAAACGTGGTGGGGCTCATGACGACCTGGTGACCCTGTTTGGCGGCTTCGATGCCTCCCTTTATACCCCGCCAGCTCATAACCGCGGCATTGGGCGCCAATCCTCCTTCGAGGATCTCATCCCAGCCAATGACCTTTTTACCTTTGGACTCGACGATCTTCTCCACCCTCTTTTCAAAATAGCTCTGAACTTCCTGCATGGTCTTCAGGCCCTCTTTTGTCATCAGCTGTTTGATAGCGTCACTCTGCTCCCAAAAGTTCTTGGCGCACTCGTCGCCTCCAACATGGATATAGCCAAAGGGGAAGAGAGCGGCCACTTCCGTAAATACTTTGTCGAGGAACGGATATACTTTCTCGTTGGCCGGGCAGAGGGTATTGTCCACCATCGCGGAGAATCCGCCGGGGTACCAGTTCATAAATTTTTCGCCTGAAATGACGCGGTATTTATCGGCGCCGGGAGTGCAGGAAAGTTCCGGATAGGATACGATGGCGGCCATCGAATGACCGGGTATATCCACTTCGGGGAGGATATCTACGAACTTGTCCTTAGCATATGCGACCAGCTCTTTGATGTCGTTTTGGGTATAGAAGCCTCCGTAATTACGAGGTTCATCGGGGGTGGGGGTGGAGAAAGTGCCAAAGCGGCCTTCACGGCGGACATTCCATGCCCCTAC
Organism: Sphingobacteriales bacterium 50-39; assembly: GCA_001898505.1. GTDB lineage: Bacteria > Bacteroidota > Bacteroidia > Chitinophagales > Chitinophagaceae > Puia. The sequence goes on along the minus strand of MKTZ01000011.1, from coordinate 175,694 downwards.
TTCCGTAAGCCTGGGGAGGCTCTTTATTTCAATGCGCCAGCCTTCGTCGTCGGTGAGGTGGAAATGAAGGAGGTTGTATTTGTATTTTACCATCTGGTCGATAAAATTCTTTACCTCCTGTACGGTGAAAAAGTGCCGGGATACGTCCAGCATCAATCCACGCCAGGCAAAGCGGGGATAGTCGCGGATGGCGACGCAGGGAATACTCCATTCGATGCCTTTTACGGGAGTGCGGCTATCGACCTCTTTTGGCAGCAGCTGCAGCAGGGTCTGTACTCCATAGAAGAGACCGGCTGTCTTGTTGGCTTTGATGGTAATGCCGGTGTTGTTGACTGTCAGATCATAGCCTTCGTCGCCCAGGGCGGTCTCGGGCTTTTTGTTCAGACTCAAACGGATGGTGGCAGCGGCGTCTGGTTTGACGGGAGCGATATTATATCCTGTAGCGGTATGCAGCTGTTTTTGCAAGTCCGCTATTGTATGGGAAAAGGAGGCCTGATTGGCGGCAGCGTCGATGCCGATGGTTGTGGTCTTGGGCAGGACGAAATGGCCCTGACCGGGAATAAGGCTAACAGGGGCCGGAATGATGGCAATGTTCGTGTTGTCTTGCGAAAAGGCGGAGGACAGCGTACTGATGGCCAGCAACAATAGGAGTATCTTTCTCATTGGTCGTTTTTTGAAGGATGGAAAGTAGGATTTATTATTAATATAACGTTCCCGCCGGTGGAACTTTGTAATGACGGAATCTCAGAATATATCCTGTATGAGAAGGGATTGTCCGTTGAAGACGAAACTGTCGCCTGCCCGCCGCTGATAGAGGGCTTTCGCCAAAGGAGCTTCCGGGGAGAGAAAGAGGATGGTGTGGTCATGGAGCTGCTGTTTACCCAGTCCTGCCGCTATAAAAAAACCGATGTGGGGGCATTGGATAAAGGCGCCTGCGATGGCGGTGGAATAGAGTGTATCGACCCTGACCTGGTGAAGGGTGGCGAGTTCGCGGGCGTGTTCTGCCTGTTGGCGGCTGTGCATCTCTTTTAGGTTCTGGCCCATCGCGCGGCTTGTTTCGTACTTATCGCCGGCAGAGCTTTTCTCTTCCTGGTTGGCGGCTTCCTGCGCCTGGTCGGCCAGGAGTCTGGCTGCCTCGATCCGGGTGGAGATGAGGTCGAGGGCAAATTGTTTCAAGGCCGCCTTGTAGGTCTTTTTTTCCTGGTCATCCATGTTACGAGGTTTTTGAGGGAGGAACGACCGGTGAGCCGGAGTTGACGGCGACCTTTAATACGAGCTTTTTTACCAGCTCCGGTTGGATATGGAAGACCTCCGGCTGGTGGATATCGGTGGGGAAGAAGATGATGAACCGGCCGGGTGTGAGCCGGATATAGCTGATCTCGTCTCCGGGGATGGTGTAGAAGGCGACGTCCCTTTCTTCGTCATAGGGAGTGGTGGGGGCGTTGGCTTCGAGAGGGGTGTAGCCAAATTGTTCGACGCCTGTGATCATGATCTGAATATCGGCGTAGTCGCGGTGGCTTTCGGGGTCGCATTCTTCGGCCGGCTTGGTCGTATATTCATTGACGATGGCAAAGACATTGTCACCATCGATGTCATGCCGGCCTGTCTCCAGGGATGCCAGGTTGGTGGTCAGGGCAAAGTCGATGGCTTTGGCAAAGTTGGGACTGATAACTTTGTACCAGAAAAGTTGAGAGAGTGTGGAAGTGATCATAGCACAAATATAACACCCCGGATTCTCTTCTATAGACAAATGAATTGTTCTATACGGATTTTTTCAGGAATGAGTATACTATCTCATTAAACTTCTCCGGCTTCTCCATATTCGGCAGATGGCCCGCGCCTGGTATTACGGCCAGCTGTGCATCCGGTATGGCATTGCTCATGAGCCGGGCGATGGGTTCGGGGGTGAAAAAGTCTTCTTCTCCTACTACGATCAGTGTGGGTACATGTATATGGTGAAGGATGGGGAGATGGTCCCTTCTTTCGCCCCTGCCTTTGTGCGCGGCGGCGGCTCCTTCTGCCGGGGTCGTAGTCATCATTTCATATAAATGCGTATATACGGGGATATTTTTCATGGATGCGGCGGCAATGTATTCGTGAATGGTGTCATCTGTGTGTTGCTTCATCCCTACTTCCAGGATGGTAGCGGCTTTCTGCATGCGTTGCCGGTAGCTTTCCGGGGTCTCCCCTCTTGCATCCGAGTCGACTATAATAAGGGATTTTACTTTGTGGGGAAAAAGGCGATAAAAATCCAATACGATCTGCCCTCCCATGGAGAGGCCGCAGAAAACAGCCTGTTCTATCTGCAGTGACTCCAGCAGATGGAGTATATCCAGGGCCATCTCATCCAACATCACTCTGCCGGGAGTTACTTCCGTCCGACCATAGCCACGCAGATCGGGCATGATGAGGCGATATTCCTTTGAAAAATGAGCTATCTGATATTGCCACATGGTATGGTTGAAGGGGTGTCCGTGGACAAGAACAATGGGCTGGCCGGAACCTTTGTCGTCGTAATAGAGCTGGATGCCCCGGATATTGAGCTGTGGCATTTTTTGAGAGCAAAGCTAGTAAGGAGAGTGGCTGCAAAACAGAGGCAGAATTGGAATTTTGGGGTGGATCAGATTATTTTGACTTTTTCTTTCTATTCTTCTTGTCCAGCATGTATTGTTGTACAATAAGGTCTGCAATCACCTTCTCTTCTACCTCTACAATCGTTGCGAGCCGGAACATATCTTCAAATGCGAACTTTTGAACGTTGAACATGAACCTGGTAAAGCGAACATTATTTATTCCCAGGTCCTGGGCAACGACGCTCTTTGGGATGACATCCTGGTCGAATATTTCCCGAAATGATCTTATATGACCGGAAGATATCAGGTTTTTCAAATTTTTGTATCGGGGGTCCCGCACCATTCCTCAAAGATGGTGTAAAAAGACCGCTGTCTTTCAAAGAGGAAAAACAGTACTTAAAAAAGGATAAGGCGGTATAAAAAAAAGTACGTTTTGTATCAAAAAGTAAACCATTTTGTATATCTTGCTCATGACGTCCTTGTTTCAGCATTGCCGATATTTACTATACACTGGCAATAATTCATTCCAAACAGCATTGCGGCATTTTATTTAATAAAAGGAAGAGTATCTTCCTAAGCTATCTTATTGCATATGGCTGTGAAAAAAAGGCGCGCTATAGCGGAGAAAAAGAAGCAATCACGCTACAATTTTCTCAAACTCGATTTTATCTTCATCGATGAACCTTACTGGTTTCGATGTGTTGTGATCCTGCTGGGACTGGCCGGGTTTATCCTCGTCATTTTGGTTTTGCAGAAAAAATGATCTATTGAACAGCCGCCGAATCCCGGATAAATGCTAAAAACTACCAAGAGCTATGAAAGAGATTGAATCCTTGCTCGAGACGTATAAAAACGCTGTTTTTCAAAAGGATGTCGATGCCTTTGTATCCATCTTTGACGCCCAGGTACGCATCTTCGATATGTGGGAATGGGTCTATGATGGGCTGGTTCCGTGGCGGAAAATGGTGGAGGGTTGGTTTGGATCGTTGGGGACGGAGCGTGTGGTCGTTACCTTCGAGGATGTCCAGGTCCAGGCGGGGGATGAAATGGCAGTTGTTAGCGCCTTTGCAAGGTTTGCCGCCCTATCGGAGATCGGCGAAGAGCTTCGGTATCTTCAGAATCGTCTGACGTGGGTAGTTCGGAAAATGCGGTCTAATGGTCCTTCGGACAACGAGCCGGAGGCTCGTTCTGGGGAGGGCGTCTGGAAGATCGTCCATGAACATACTTCGGGGCCTGTGGATGGCGGGACGATGAAAGTGCTGCTTCAGCGCCACTGACCCATGTATTGGAAACATACATTCCTCTGTATCGTAAAAGAACAATCTCCAAGGGAGTAATTTATGCAAATAACTGGTTAATAGGCAGAAATAACCCCGGCATAGTATTAGTGGGTGCAGCATGACGTCCAGCTAAAAATCGCCTATGCTCAGCAGCTATATCAAGATCGCCGTTCGGAATCTCCGGAAGCAACGTTTTTATACAACCCTGAATGTGCTTGGCCTGTCGCTTGGCATTGCAGGTGGTCTGCTTCTTTTTCAGTTCATCCGGTACCATCTCAGTTTTGACCGATGGCACCAGAAGGATGGACAGCTTTACCGGGCTGTTACGGACCTGCACTGGGACGATGGGTCGGTGCAACCCGAGCGGGGGACGCCTTTGGACCTGACCATGGCTTTACGAAAGGAGGTACCGGAAATAAAAGACCAGGCGGTGTTGCTAAAAGTTCCTCTTTCGACGGTGGGAGTAGATGGCGCCAGCGGTCGTAAATTCTTTACGGAAAAGGATGCCATAGCCTATGCCGACCAGCATTGGTTCAATTTATTCGACTATTCCTGGCTGAAAGGAAATGCAGCGAGCTCTCTGAATGACCCTTATACGGCTGTGATCACCCGGCGGCTGGCGGACAAATACTTCGGGAAAGAGGAGCCGGTGGGTAGAACTGTCACGTTGGATGATAAATTTACTGTTACCATCACGGGTGTACTGGAAGATTATCCCACTAACACGGACCTGACAACAGACATGTTCCTGTCGCGGGCTACCTTTAAAAGCGTCTATCCAGACATGGAAGGGGACATGCATAATAATTGGGGTTTTATCAATTCCTGGATGCAATCTTTTGTGTGGATGCCGAACAATGTTCCGGCAGGAAAGATCGAAACGGCAATGCGGCGTATCGTAAAACAATATTTTCATCCCAGCGTACAGTCGGCTTATTATTTCCATCTGCAACCGGTGAAGGACATTCATTTCGATGCCCGGTATGGCGGTTCGATGCGATGGTCCCTTCTCCTTACTTTAACGATCGTAGGAGCGTTCCTGGTATTGATAGCATGTTTCAACTTTATCAACCTGGCTACTGCCCAGAGCGCAAAACGGGCACGTGAGATCGGTACAAGAAAAGTGCTGGGGGGCACGGCGTCTTCGGTATTCTGGCAGTTCATGACGGAGACGGCCTGTATGGTGTTATTGGCTACTGCACTATCGCTGGTATGGGTGCGTCTGACCCTGCCGGTGTTCCATTCCTGGCTGCAAAGTCAGCTGTCATTCAACCTCCTGCATGACCGGGAGTTGTTGTGCTTTTTATTGGCGCTGATCGGCCTGGTGACCGTGGTGGCGGGATCGTATCCGGCGTTGGTCCTCAGCCGGTGGAAACCTGTGAATGCGCTGAAACAGCAGGTGTCCGAAAGCCGGTCGGTGCTTTTCCGGAAAGGGTTGGTTATCGTCCAGCATGTCGTTGTCCAGGTGCTGATCATTTGTACTATCATTATTACGCTTCAGATAAAATATGTGAAGAATGCAGATCCGGGATTCAGCAAGGAGTCTGTTATGATGATACGAATCCCAAGTCCGGACAAGGGCAAACTGGCATGGCTGCAACAAAAGCTGTTGGCTGTACCCTCTGTCCGGGCTGTGAGCTTCTGTCTCTCGGCTCCTATATCCGAGCATTACCTGGGAGGGTCTGTGAGTTTTGACAGCCGGGCCTGGGAAAATTTCACGGCGCGTACTATTGTTGCCGATGCGAATTATCTGCCAACATTTCAATTGCAATTGCTGGCAGGAAGGAACCTCGAACCAAGCGACACGGCAAGGGAATTCCTGCTCAACGAGACCCTTATGCATAAGTTTGGATTCGCCAGGCCAGAGGATGTGATCGGCCACAGGGTAGTAGATGGCACCTTATACGATCATGGGGGAACTATTGTCGGCGTAGTAAAGGATTTCAATGTGCAGCCTTTATACAAGAGCATCGAGCCCGTGATGATCACTACCTTGACAAGCCGGTATAAATTTGCCGCCATAAAGCTGGGGGGCGGCGGGCAGGGCGCTGCGCGGGATGCCATTCAAAAGGCCTGGCAGACAATGTATCCGGATAATGTATTTGATTACCACTATGTGAATGAAGAAATGGACAGCTTTTACCACAAGGACGACCTGCTGGGTAAATTGATCAATATTACTGCCATCATGGCTATCGTGATCAGCTGTCTGGGTCTCTCGGGGCTTATCTCCTTTTTTGCCGTGCAGCGGACGAAGGAGATTGGGGTCAGGAAAGTATTGGGTGCATCGGTGGCGGGCATTGTATATCTGCTGTCCAGGGATTTTCTGATGATGGTGGCGGGCGCTCTGCTGGTGGCGGTACCGTTGGCCTGGTATTTTATGAATAACTGGCTGCATGATTTTGCGTACCGGATCACGATCGGGTGGTGGATATTTTTGCTGGCGGGGTTGCTGTCGGCACTTATAGCGATGTGTACGGTGAGCTATCAGGCTATCAGCGCTGCCAGGACGAATCCGGCGGATAGCTTGAGGTCGGAATAGCTTCGGCGGGTCAGCCTGGAAAATTCTCCATTTTCAATAAACTGGTCCTTTGACTCCCGGGATAGATTTGCTGTATAAATATTTCACATATGAACCAGCAAAACTTTCATTGTTCCATTGTCGTGCCGGCTACTGCCCGGGAGGCCTTTGAAAAGATCAGCCGGGTTTGGGATTGGTGGGCGGTCAACTTTAAAGGTGACGGAAAAGGCCATTGGGCTGATTTAACAGGGATGCCCAATTACCGCAGTTTCACGGTCCATTTTGCCAGGACGACCTGGTCCAGGATGGAGATCGTCGAAATCGTTCCGGATCAATTTGTCCTTTGGAAAGTAGTGGACTGTCACCTCCCCATATTCAAGGACCCTTACTTGTGGAAGAATCATTTTATCGCCTGGGACATTTCTGCCGAAGGAGCCGCCACCCGGATAACCATGACCCATATTGGCTTGATACCGGGTATAGAATGTTATGGGGATTGTAGCAAGGGCTGGAGCTTTTATGTTGAAGAAAGCTTATACAAGCTATTGACGGTGAACAGGGGCCTGCCTGGCAGTGGCATATTTGCGGAGGTAGCGGTTGGCGATAGAAAGTATGAGGGGCTTTTATTTTCCAGGGCGGAGGCTTTTTCTGCTTCTGCCCAGGGGTCTATCATCATCGATGTCAGGAAAAACCGGGGTGAAAAGGTGCTTTCCGCCTGGTCTGTTAACATCCTGAACAGCATTGAACCTATGCAATTGAAGGGCGACTATTATATGATCCTCGAGAATCAACCTGTGTCGGGGGATATTCCGCCGGTGGAAGACCTTGAAAAGATTATTGAGTAATATGAGCTTTCTTTAAATATTCTTTTTTCAGGTCTGCTATCGCCGTATCGTACCCTTCCTGGTCGAAAAAGGCTTCCGGATTATACCTATCGCCGGGCCTGTGCTTTTTATGCATATCGAACTGGCTGGCATGAGAAGCAAGCCAGATGTCGAACTGTACTTTTGGCATTGCATTCAGCGTATAGGCATAATCTTTACCGACCGTGGAGTAGCCCCGTGTGCCGGGGAATTTAGTTCCTCCGAGAATGGAAGGCATATTGGCAATGAGGACGCGGTATTCACGGGTTTCATCCTTCACCGAAAAAAGAAAGCTACAGGCCCCCTTCGTATGACCGGGATGGTGAAGCACCATGATCTGCATGTCGCCCAGTTCTATGAGATCCCTGTCTTCCAGCAAACGATCTGCCTTTACACGCGGGAACATAGGGCCGTGCCCTCCTAATATTACATCCGAGCTGCCGCCGTCTGCCAGCAGGCGCGCATCTTTTTTATGGATCATCAATTTGGCTCCTGTCGCCTGTTTTATGGCCGCCATCGCGCCGACGTGATCGAAATGGGCGTGTGTGGCGAGGAGTATTTTAATATCCGAGAATTTGAATCCCAGCGTCTCGATATGCCGGCGGATCATGGTATCTGATCCTTCGATACCCGTATTAATGAGGATGAGCCCTTTTGTTGTAGATATGAGATAACTGGCCAGGTCGTAAGTGCCGACATAATACAAGGTACCGGCGATGCGGAAGGGTTCCTGGTCCCTGACCCAGTTGGAGTCGATCTTTATTTGTTGGGCGGAGGTGGTAAGGTTGGAAAGGAAGAGGCCCGCGATCAATAAAAGGATGGTCAATCGTTTTTTCATGTGCTTCATGAGGATAAAGATATATTTTTTATGCTTTTACCGGCGCGGATGACCTTCCCGATGATTGTCTTTGTCCATCCATTCTCAAAACCATGATTATTGGCGATGAGAAATCCTTTTCCTCCATCGGTCTTTATGATCTTGTGGGCGTCGATGTATCGTCCCCTGACCTTACAGAAGACGATGTCGCCGATGTTGTAACTTGTTGACTGGGTAAAAGTTAAAAGGCTTCCGCTTTTCAATATGGGCAGCATGGAGTTGCCGAAAGCCTTCATTTTTCCTGTTCCTGTGGTGGATAGTTCGTTAAGCCGCAGCAGGCGGTTTGTCCGAAGGACAGACATTAGCGTTTTGCGCCAATTGGACTATTTTTTCAGGGCAGGCCAATTGGCGCACATTTTTTAAACGTTCATATTTGTTCATTTGGTTTGGATTTGATGAGGTCCCCTGATGAGATTCGAACTCACAATCCCGTTGCCGGGCAGCATGGCTGTAAATACGCTTCCCTACTGTGCCGGTTGGCATTTTCGGTGCACTGTAAATTCTGTCCATAATTTCGCGTGGATATTACGGCGTGATCCATACACGCTGCAGTCAGCTGATTTTACCGCAGGCTTTTCCTTTTAAGCTACAGGGGCTTAAACAGGAGCAAATATTAGAAGCATGTGTGCAACCTATTTGCACAGGGGTAGTTTTTTTATAGAGTTGTTAAATCGCAGCGGGGAGTTTGCATTTTCCCGAACTGCCAGCTAATATTATGCTTCAAACGCTGACCTATGGAGTTCCTGCTTTTTATATTAGTTGCTGTAGGGGTTATCCTCTTTGCGGCCGCCTATGGCATCTCCAATGTCGTCTATAAGAAGCTCGAACGGGCCGGTAACAGCAAAGCCAGTACTATTCGGGTTGTTACTTTTGTTTTAAGTTTCCTTGCCCTGGCGTATGTGATCGTAGTCTTTGTCTTTAATAATTTCAGGCTGGAGCGGTGACAAGGGGCTTTCTGTTACGTTTTTTTCTTATTAGCCATTCAATTAAGATCAAATTGGGTACAAACCCCATCCAGGCGTCGATCATGTACAGGCTCAACGGGTCGGGATGAAATGTATTCAACAATATGATCTTCCATGTCCGCAAGGTGATCGCGGAGAAGGTCAGTGCATAGCTGCGGAGCATGAACTCTTTGTGTTCGGGAATGCGTTTTTGTCGTGCCGCCCGGACTGCCCGCCAGGTGAAATAGAACCACAGACAATCGAGGATGACAAAGGCCGCCCTGGATGGCCATAAGCCGTTGGCATAAACAGCCATCACCATTCCTGCCGGGAAATTGATAAAAAGAATATCCACTGCATAGATCCTTCCTACGACGCGATGGACCTTCCGGTGGTGTTTCAGGATGTGGCTAGAGAATTGAGTGAAACCGGCAGCGAGGGCAAAGATGCTGGAAAACACATGGATATAGAACGACGCCCGCCACCAGGGGATGTCGATATAATCCTGTTTAAATCGGAGGAAATGGATGTCTGTCCTGAAACTGGAATAGTCAATGACCATACGCAGCATTAGGAAAGTGGCCAGGCACAAAATGACATACGCGAATAGGGCTTGTAGTATCCCACCAAAATCTTTCACCGGAGAAAAATATCTATTTTTTGGAGCATATTTTATACGAGAGAACAATTTAACTTTATACAAACAAATAAATTATGTCCAACCTTACCTATGTTGCACCTTTCCCAATCATACCCGTCATGAATGGGCGCGCTGGGATGCTTATATATCAACGGCGGACCCGGATGCGTTGTACGAGGAATATCGTTCCAAGGGGGTGGTCTTTCATCAGCCCTTGCGGGTCGATGGGGATGGTTTACTTGGATTTGAGCTAGCGGACAGCGATGGATATATTTTGTTTTTCGGTGCCCCGAAATAGGGGGAGCAGGTTCATTTACTTATACCTTCGATCAGGCTGACGCCTTCCTGACTCACCCAACCTCTTTCCGGAAAGCCGGCTGCCCACTCCAGTGGTGTTACGTTCCTTGCTATGTGCCATCCCGGCGCTTCACGCCAGTCGAGGTACTTTCTCAGGCTGACCCTCTTGTGAATATCGGCGCCGAGATCCAGTAAACGGCGGATCATGTAGGCTTCACGTTGTCTGCCGTTGACATATGCATCGCTTACGATGGCATTGAATAGCGGCGTATGCCCGCCAAAACCTTCTTCATCTACAATGGCTGCGGCATTGACGTCTGCACCCTGCTCCAATAACCAATCGAAGATCTCCTGTTCGTCAAAATCGATCGACAGGTGCAATAAGGTGGCGCCATCGATGGGTGTGCCATGCAGCCCTGACCTGTTGTCATCTGCGCAACCCAACTCCGGGGGATAGATCTCGCGGTAGCTGAATCGTTGGTGGATCAGCCCGGGATGATGCTGGTGATGGGTCTTGAGCCGGCTGAGATCGCCACAATGAAAAGCCATGATGGGTGTATCTTCCCATTGATAGCCTCTCGCTTTGAATCGTTGTAAAATGGCGTGTTTACCAGCGGGATGGCGACTGTATGTTTCCAGCACCATGGCAAGCGGGGCCAATTTATCTCCTTTCCCGTCCGTCAATGGAACGCCGGCGTCGTCCAGGAACCCAAAGCCGCGATCATTCAGTGTTTCGCAGGAACCCATGATGATACCGGGGGAGAGTATGGCGCCCTGTTCATGAAGCCATTTTGCTATTTCAATATCGCCGTGCAATAACGCCCGCTGGAACGCATGCTGATAATCTTTTGCACCCAACGCAGCAATTGTTTTGACCATATCAAGCCGGCCCATGTTGGCGGCGTGACTCATCGGGGGCCCCCAGTTGCCGCTCCTGACAGGAACATGCAATAGATTGGGATAGGCTGTCAGCAACCGTGTGACTCCGGCGGCGTCGCCCGAACGAATGGCTTTATCGATGAGCTGGGCCACCGTATTGCCGGTGATGCGCTCCTTGAGCTGGGTCCAGGAGGAGAATCCATATTCTCTTGCGATGACCAGCTGGGCGTCGCTGAGCTTTAGGCGAGAGGTGATAGCCTCGTCATCGGCGGTGTGGAGCCTGGGATGCTGGCGTCGTACACGATCGAGGGCATCAGTTGATCTTTCCTGGCACTGCCGGAGCAGTTCGCGTGCCTGTTGTTTGGGGACATCGAGATGGGGATGTGCGGGTAAATCCCGGGAGACTGTAGACATAACTTTCCTTCTTTTAATATGCCCATGTCCGCATGAAGGCAAGAAGTTAAGTTAATAATATGTGTTTATGAACCACACCGGTGGGCTTTGCCCATTTCCGCGGACGGGATGCTTCCGGACAGCGATATGAAGATAGGAAATTTTGAGATATTTGTCATGCCGGGGTATACCCTTTGGGGACGGGGATAGCTACGAGCCGGCTGCTTGAGATGGGAGCGAACCCATTGGTGGCTATCGAGCCGGACCATCGACTGGCAGATTTTATGGCTAAGACGATGCCGCTATCAATATCCGGCCGGATCACGGCGCCGTCCTTGAGGAGTTGCGTCGCACGGCCCGCGAAGAGTTTCAGGGTCGGGTGACGCGGAATATGATCACCAGCCTTTATATAGCGCGACAGCGAATGGGAGAAAGATAAAACAGCTACAACCGCCGTCTCAAGAACTAAAAGTTTTGTGTTCGGGTATTTTCCAATAAAGTATCTTTGTTGTCCTTCATCGGATGGGGAAATATTGTTCCTCAAATCCATTAATGATGAAAATACAGTTCTGTTCGGATCTCCACCTGGAATTTCCTGAAAATCAAAAATTTCTTACCAAGAACCCATTGCGGCCGGTGGGCGATGTTCTTGTATTGGCGGGTGATGTCGTTTCATTTTCCGATTTGAAGAAAGCCCGTGGATTCTTTGACTTCGTTTGTGATCATTATTCCACCGTATACTGGGTACCGGGCAATCATGAATATTATGGAAGCGATATCACCGACCGGCCCAATCCATTTCATGAGAAGTTAAGAGATAATCTTTATTTAGTAAATAACCATTCTGTTGCGTATGGAGAGGTCCGGCTTGTTTTTACTACTTTATGGGGCCGGATCAGTCCTGGTCTTGAATGGGATATCCAGAGAAGGATCTCTGATTTTTCCGCTATACGGTATGAGGGATCAAAATTTACCGCTTCCAGGTTTTCACTACTCCATGAAGAAAGTTTGCGTTTTTTAAGGGATACTCTTTGCGATGCCGGGCGGGGGCCGATGGTGGTGGTTACACACCATGTTCCAACGTTGATGAATTATCCAAGAGTATATAAGAACAGTCCGCTGACGGAGGCGTTTGCCGTGGAGCTGTTTGATCTCATTGCAGATTCAGGGGCTGAATGCTGGATGTATGGGCATCATCATGTCAATACGCCGGAGTTTGCCATTGGAAGGACGAGGATGCTTACGAATCAGCTGGGATATGTGCATCATTATGAGCATGGATCGTTTAGGAGAGATGCGGTGGTGGAGGTGTGATAAATTACAAAACTCGTCGACATGGACGGTTTTTATCAGCAGCTTTTATTGGTTGTTGTTCACATTCAATCTTTTAATAAATTCAGTTATGGAAAATAGAAATATCATTATTTACCAGGATAAGGCGGGAAGACCAGAAATACAGGTAACTCTTGAAAAGGACACCTTATGGTTGTCTCAACGTGATATGGCAGACCTATTTGATAAAGATACCGACACGATCAGCCTTCATATAAGGAATATCTTTAGAGAGAGGGAGTTGGAAAAAACGGCAACTACCGAGAAATCCTCGGTAGTTCAACAGGAGGGCAAACGAACGGTTAAAAGGTCTGTAACCCTTTATAATCTTGATGTTATTATATCTGTCGGATACCGTGTAAGTTCCAAGCGTGGAACCCAATTCCGCATCTGGGCGAATAAGGTTCTGAAAGATTACCTTGTAAAGGGTTATGCATTGAACGAAAAACGCTTGAACGAAAAGACCGAACACTATAATACTCTGAAAAGATCGATCCAGCTTTTAGGAAATGTTCTTACGAACCAGCAGCAATTAACAAGCGATGAGGCAGCCGGCTTGCTTAAGGTCATCACGGATTATACGTATGCGCTCGACGTACTGGATAAATACGATCACCGCCGGCTGACCATAGAAGCAACGCATAAGGGGGAAGCCTTTGTCGCTACCTATGGCGAAGCTAAGAAGGCAATTGAAGGCCTGCGGGACAAATTCGGCGGCAGCAGTTTATTTGGAAATGAGAAGGATGAATCCTTCAGGAGTTCGATGGCGGCAATTTATCAGTCATTTGGTGGCAGCGATCTTTACCCGAGCATTGAAGAAAAAGCGGCGCACCTGTTATATTTCGTGGTAAAGAACCATTCTTTTTCAGATGGCAATAAGCGGATTGCTGCCTTTCTGTTCGTCTGGTTTATGGAAAGGAGCGGAATCTTATACCGGGAAGATGGTTCCAAGCGAATCGCGGATAATGCGCTGGTGGCGTTAACACTGATGATCGCAGAAAGCAAGCCGGATGAAAAGGATATTATGGCACAGGTCGTTGTTAACCTTATCAATTCTTACAATGAGTAGGCCCTCTTGCCTACCCTTTAGCCCGATCCTGCGTTAAAGTCGACATCGAAGGAGAAAGCAAGCGATTTTACAAGGCTAAGGACCTGGGGCTAATTGTTGATGTATCGTTTCACGGGTATGGCTAAAAGCGACAGGTCTGCTGGCAAAATCGACGCGGTTATGGGCTTCGGATATTAATTCACGATAAAATGGTACCTTGCCCCACTCGCAGATATATTAATAAAAATTAATAAATCTTACCATGACCTATCGCATGTTTTTGAAAGAAATCACTTCAGATTCCGAATATTTAAGTGAATCGGACATTGCTTATGCCAGATATCATGGCAGGAGGCTTTATACTACCTTCAAGGCTTGCATCAGGCATCTTAAGAAAGGGGATAAAGTGTTGTCTGTCGGGGCGGGTATTGCGAGCGTCGAGAAAATGTTGATTTCCTGGGGTGCTGAAGTAACTGTTATAGATTTTGAATCGACCATCGAAACCTTTCGCAAATATTATAATCATTTAGGGATCAAATCCTGTTCCGGCAATTTATTCACCGATCACCTCAATTTACAGAAAGGATATTTTAATCTTTTGCTTTTTTCTGAAGTTGTCGAACATATACCGATGGATCCGTCCATTCAAATACAAAATATTCAACCGTATCTGGCATCGAAAGGGATAGTAATCGTTACAACTCCTAATCTCGGCTCAATCCTGCATATTGGGAAGTTATTGTTCATGAAGCCTATCATGGAGGTTCCTGAAAAAACGTTCGGAAAGGTGGATGCGGAGAACCAGGCTACACACAGAAGGGAGTATCTTCCTTCTGAGATTAAACGATCCTACTTGAGGGCAGGGTTCAGGCCTGTATGTACGAAATACTTTTTTTATACGGATAAGATGAGCTTCTCCTTAATATTTTCATTTCTTTTTGGGGCTGTTATCCCGCGTTTTCGGCCCGGCATGTTGCTGGTTGGAGAGAATAATAAACAGGTATAGCGGGTAATTTAAAAGTATGTCCAAGAAGATGATCCAATTAATGGACCGCCTGTTGCGGCGATGGATCGAATCCTTCGACGAGCTGGGGACTATAGAGCACTATAAGTCCCAGGTAATGACCTACCGGTATGCCGCTGCACCCCGGTATGACCTGGAGAATTTTGAAAACGGACGATTTTCCGACAAGGAAGATTGGACGACCGGAGAAGAAAGTCCGGATTGGGGGGGATTTTATACGTATACCGGCCAATTGATAGAGTATGTTGAGTTCTGCCTGGCTACGGGTATATGCTCCCCCCTTCAGCGAATTGAGTATCAGGAAGGAAAAAAAATGGTCAACTTCAGATTGCATGTCAACGGGGGAGGCTCATACATTCAGGAACAGGGTTGGTCTAATGAGGAGAAGGGCAGACAATTGATAAACAGTCCGTATGATTTGCTCTTATCCGTCGAAAGCTACCAGTTTGATGCCAAGGGGAAGGTTATCCGGGCTGATGGAATTCATAGAATGCCGGGGCTCGGACAATACTTTACCTGGGACGAATACACCTACGATGCCAGCGATACTCTGCTAAGGATCCGCCGATATTTCGACCAGGGAACGAACCGGCTGATCTATAGTCGCATGCTCGCAGGCACTAGCGCAGAGATGATCATCGATAAATTGGCGGCGGCATTATCCATCGCGGTCGTTGATGCCCTCGTCGATGATAGGCAGAAAGAGGCAACACGCTCCGGAACTCCTCAAAGCGCGGTCGAACCCATCGGGTTTGTCAACCTGAGCTATAGATATGCTGATAATTACTACCCAATGGCTGGGTACCAACTTGTCCGTACCATCAAACAAGACCTTGAAGAAGGCATTTTCGACTTCTATAGTTTTGTACGCGAGGCAAACTATATCGATACCACCCACCTTGAGGATCTATATGCACAATTGGATCAACTCATAAAAGAAGAGAACGATCCGGACCTCGGTAGGAAGATGTTGAGAAAGACCTCCGCTATTCTGATCCGTACCCGGTTACACAACCGGCTGCCGATTTCCGATGACTTTGGCGCAGTGGCGCTGGATGGCAGCATCGAGGGTCATAGTGTTGAAGATATGGAAGAAATTCTACTAGCGTGCGGCAACGATCCTGCAATGCTATCACTTTGGAAGGGGATGGGCATGCTGTAAGTATCAATTGAAAAAGAGATGAATCGAAGGTAATAGGGGTACCCTTGTGTATTATTTCCGGTGCTGGGCAAAGAGCCAATCCAGGAGACCCGGTGTTGTAGTGACCTTATCCCAGATATTATGTCCTTCATCCGGATACTCTGTATATTTTGGATTCCCGCCTGCGCTTTTTATGGCATTGATCATATTCCTGGAACCACTGACTGGTGCATTCTTGTCTTTTGTCCCGTGGAAGGCCCATACGGCTACGTTAATGGCCTTGGGTGCAAGTCGCGGGTCGCCCCCTCCGCTAACCGGTATGGCAGCGGCAAACATATCCGGACGTTTGCAGATGAAATTCCACGTTCCAAACCCACCCAACGACAAACCTATCACATAGCGCCTTTTCTCATCGATGCTGAACTGTCGATCCAATCCATCAATTGCCTCAAAGACCAATGAATCCACTGTAGGATACTTGGGGATGCCTCCCCAGGCTGCTCCCGGTGGGCGGTTCGGAATGAATACAAAGGCGGGATACCGTCTTCTGTTGTTGTCCGAAGCCAGGAGCAGTGCCGCTACTGCTCCTCCGATCTGTCGGATGGTATCTGTTTCCGGCTGACCTCCGTAGGGAAGGGAGATGACGATCGGGTATTTTTTCGTGGGATCGTAATCCAGCGGTTTTAGCAGCCGGTACCGCAAAATATCTCCTTTGCCGTTTACAAAGATTCCCGGATCACACAATCGTGTCAGCTCCAAGGTCTTTTTATTGTTCACATTTGTCCAATATATGGAAGAATAGCATTCATTAGATATGATCACGCCGAATGCCAGGGTGAGCAGGAAACTTAAAATTCCGGCCAATCCCACCAAATTTTCCAAAGGTTTCCTTACAGGTACATTTACGCGGTCCGTCCTGAGCTTCCTAAGTTGGCTTAAAAAATGCATCACATAAAAGAGGGGGGCCAGGCTGCCCGCAACTGTAACCCATTGGGCGATCCTATCATTCTTCCAAATATGGATTGATACCATGATGATCCCGATGGTAAGCATATAAACCCCAGCCGCATTTAACCAGCGTATATTTTTTGCACGGAGCAACATGAGACTCACGGCATATACGATGCCCGACACTATGGTT
The DNA here is from genome assembly GCA_001898505.1 of Sphingobacteriales bacterium 50-39. Classification (GTDB taxonomy): domain Bacteria; phylum Bacteroidota; class Bacteroidia; order Chitinophagales; family Chitinophagaceae; genus Puia. The sequence continues at coordinate 158,741 of MKTZ01000011.1, read as the reverse complement.
AGGACGAACAACGGTGCGTTAAAATTGGTCAGTTGGTGAAAACGAAGTATCGTATAAAAGAGTATAGAGTAAGAGAAAACGCATAAGGAATAGAAAGCACCTGTAGCAAAAGCAAACCAGTATTTCTGGCTGTAAAAATACTTCAATAAAAGTATCGCTCCCACGAAGGCCGTGACATTCATTATCAGGAACCAGATATCGAATGACTCAAGCCAAAAAAACTGAAGGCCAATCAGGAAGTGAAGAATGCTTTGAAGCAGTGCAGCAGCAGCGGAAAGGGCTGAGAAAAAGATCAGCCAGGGATAAAGGTTTTTATTCATGTTTTAAAGGTAGAGAAAAATGAGTAAGGCAGACTGTTATGGTCATCTGACAGCCCTTGATAGCAGAAATACCAGAGATTCATTCCTTTAGAGCAACAAAAAGGCCGCATTAGACAAACCAAACGTGCTGTAATTGGCGGGCACCCAAACGTATTTCGAACCGTCTGCCCTTACATGGCCGATGCCTGGGAAAGAAATATGGTCGGACGCAATCCAATAGCCCTCTTTCGCAGCTTCGGCAAAAGCTTGCTTGCGAGTAGCGGCGGCGATCTTGGGGTCTACGTCAAAACCGAAGGTTACCGAAGGGTCCGTGAATTGGATAGCCGCAGAGTGGATGACGTCACCCCAGAAAAGCAGTTTTTCGCCTTTGCTGCTAAGCAGGTAAAACGTATGGCCGGGAGTATGTCCGGGTCTTGCCAACGGCAGGATGCCGGAGAATAGTTCCTGACCGTAGTCGAAAGTTTTAACTCTACCGGCTTTTATGTAGGGGCTTACGCTGGCATCGGCAATTCGGTAAGAACCCTTGAGTTGTTCAGGTATATTGCCCTTGCTTTTCGCTCCGAACCAAAATTCCGCCTCGGGTTTACTGATATAGATGGCGGCATTGGGGAAGACCAGTTTGTCGCCATCCATCAATCCGCTGACGTGGTCGACATGTACATGCGTAGTCAACACGGCATCTATCTGGTCAGGAGAATAGCCGGCTTTGGCGAGGCTTTTTGTCAACTGGCCGGCAGTAGGGCCGAAATTCCCGGCCGCCCCGGCATCCACGAGGATCAGCTTATCGCCTGTCTTCACCAAATAAGCATTCACTGATGTTTCGACTGTGGAAGCAAAAAGACATGCTTTAGGCGACGCGTCACCGATGAAAAGTCTATGCACTATGGCCGCACCGCCCAGGCGAGGCCGTCGGGGACTCCGCCCACATCAAAATGGCTGGTGACTTCCAAAGTTTTGAGATCGACTACCGCGACATAATTGTCCGCCGAACAAGCTACAAAGGCCCGTGAGCCATCGGGGTTCATCAGGATGCCCGCTGCGCCATGCCCGATCTTCACCTTTTTGACCTCCTTACGCGATGCTGCGTTATAAATAACGAGGTCGCCAGAGCCCAGGCTCGATATAAAGACCAGCTTGCCATTAGGGGTAAACTTGAGCCGATTGGCGCCGAGGACCTTTGCATCTATTTTCGTGGCAAGCGTTTTTGAGTGCAGGTCGACAATGGAGATCATTCCGTCCTCGCTTGCTGCTGTCCACAATTCACCGCCATCGGGCGACACATCAAATCCTTCCGATCCCCTGGACACAGGGACGACGATCTGGGTCCATTCCTCATGCGGTCTGGCGCCGGGAGGGGCCATTCTTCCGGGCTGGACCAGGGTATCGATGAGAAGGCTAATCGTTCCGGAAGAAACATTTGTAGTGTAGATCTTTTTGCCATCCGGGGTAACATAGAGCATATGGGTCCGATCCTGGCCCGTTCCCATGCTCCAGTCCAGCCGGCCGGTTGCAGGGTCGTAACGACCAATGGATTTAGAGCCTTCTGCAGTGAACCATGCCTTGCCATCAACGAAGGTGAGGCCATGCGGACCAAATAGTGGTTTGGTATCTATGTTACGCAATGGTTTTTGGGCGACCAGATCGATCTCGTCCAATTCGTGCAGGCTGCCGCCGCCATAAATGGTAACATAGGCCTTCGTACCATCCGAAGAGGCGATCACCTCATGGGGATCGCTGCCAACGGGAATGGTGGCGACCACCTTCAGGGTCACCGGGTCAACGATCGCCAGCGTATGGTTGGTCTTTGAAAGCGCCAGCAGCGACCGGTGGGGCGCCGTCTGGGCAATACATCCAGCTGCCGGGCGAAGGAATGTCATCAGAAAAAGACCTGCTGTCATTAGCCGGACCGGGCGGCATGTTACCTTTTTCATAGTCTAATTGTTTTATAAGTCAGCAATTTTAGGCAAACCTACAATATTCAATCCCAGTTTGGCTGAAATGAAGTGAAAACCCAAAAAGCTGCGGTGAACCCTGAAAAATTATGAGATGCCGACGGACCGGCATTTTGTCGTCATAGTTCTTCATAGCGTGGTGTGGGGCGGGATCGAACCGCCGACACAAGGATTTTCAGTTCTTCATTTATGGTCTACGATGATTTGAGATGGCCTTTGTTTGTTGTAAGTCAGGGCGTTATATTTAAACTCTTTTCAACTAAGAATAACAAAGACCATCATTTGCCTGACCTATTACCTGACCATCAAGTAGTTTGGACGGCCGATATTAAAAAATTAAATTTGTGAAAACATCATTGAAATGAGCGCCGTATCACCACTGGACAGACAAATTTCCAATTATTTGACGCAATTAAATTCTCGTCAAAAAAAGGCTGTATTGACGGTCGTGAAAACTTTTGCGGAGGAACAGGACCAAGAAATCAACCCGTGGAAGGATGCTGGTTTTGTGGCTGAAATGGATCGGCGCATGGCAGAATTAGAGAGCGGCAAGGTGAAAGGCTATACCTGGGATGAAGTCAAGCAAAGGGCCAGAAATTCAATAAAATCGAAAAAGAGGAAATGAGCTATCAGATAGTTTTTCATCCCGACGCTGATAGAGAATATATAGAAGCGTACCAATGGTACGAGAAAGAGAAGAAAGGACTTGGGGCACGTTTTGAAAGAATGGTTGGACTTCACATACAGCAAATAATAGATGCTCCTGAAAACTATCATTACAGTAAAGCCCCTTACAGAGAAGTAGCTACCGAGGTTTTCCCTTATGTAATTGTTTATAAAATCAATAAACGGAAGAAGTTGATCTTTATATCAGCCATCTACCATACTAAACGCAATCCAAAGTACAAATACAGAAAATAGCAACAGAGACGATGTGAAAACAGGTTCATTAATGAAGGCAATCTGAGGAGAGTTGATAGGCAGCAACTCGGCAAGGAGTAGTGGAGCCAACAGCTGCAGAAAGATGAGATTACAATCTTCCTAATCCCCATAAAAAAAGGTATAATCCGTGGCCACCAGGGACAAAATAATTGCCAGGAACCGCCTGTAATGACTTTATATGCAGTGTTCGAAATTCCGAACATTGCGCCCTTGTATTTGTCCGGGATCGTCTGCGAAGTGTGTCAGTAAATGCGTCAGTTGGTGGGGAGAAATCCTACTTTTGTATCGACAGTTCTTCATTTATTAACCGACACATCGTTGCCGTTTTCGGGACACTCCAATCCCTTACAATGCGCGGCCAGCGCGGTATGGGCACAAAAAAAGACCACCATTTGGTGGTCCTGTTCGTGGTGTGGGGCGGGATCGAACCGCCGACACAAGGATTTTCAGTCCTTTGCTCTACCGACTGAGCTACCGCACCTTCCATCCATCGGGGAGCTTGAATTCCCTTTTGGGGAAGCAAAGGTATGGTTTTTAGCTGAAAACCCAGCCAAAAGAGGGAACTTTTTGCTAGAATAATTATTACCGGGCGGGTGCGGTATTGGCGGAGGGGTCAGCTATAAAGCGCTGTAGGATACGGGGATAAGAAGGGCGAAAGGTTTTGCTTCCTCCAGCTTTTTGTTTATTTTGATGCGCATGGAATATCGTATAATTAAGGGCTGGCGAATATTTGCCGGAGTCGTTTTTATCTTATTCACTGCTGGCGGGTTTTTCCTTATTGGCAAGGCATTTACAGAACCCGTCCTGACCAGGCAGATAGGCCTTGTTCTCTTCTTGAGCGCCCTGGTCATCGGATGCATCGGGCTGGCCTGGCTGGATGCGGTACGTACGCTGGTGTCTGTGGATGAGCTGGCTATCTCCGTAACACGCGTATTCAAGTCGCGGGCTGCCCGGTTGCAGGATATCGACGGCTATCGTACCGGCGACAAGGATAGTTTCAGCATTGAATTAAAAGACAACGGCAAAACATTGCGTATCCCGCAGTACCTGGAACGCAGGAAAGAACTCATCGGGTGGATCAAAGAAAGATATCAGGACCTCGATGAGCGCGAGCGAATGGAAGAAACCGCGGTGCTATTAGAGGACAACCGATTTGGCGTCACCCGGGAAGACCGTGAGGCACGTCTGGCGATGGCAAAAAAATTCGATGTCGGAGCTACCGCCATTGGCATCGGCTTACTGATATGGTCTATCGCATATCCCCGGCCATTCGAGACACTGATGATCCTGCTATTTATCGCTCCATGGCTTGCCGTCGGCATCACCTGGTATTTTAAGGGTCTTCTTAAATTGTATAAGCTGAAGAAAAGCCCCTACCCTTCAATGATCCAACTGATGCTTATGGCTACTTTTGGCGTCGCATTGGTCGTCTTGCGGTCGTATGACCTCTATTCATTTGGAGAAAAGGCCTGGTCGCTGCTGGTTGGAGGCACGATGGCTGCTACTATTATTTGCATTGGGGCCTGCCGGCAGGCTATCGCGACTGCACGTAAAAAGACGGTGACATACATAGTTGTCTTTGTAATGGCTGCGGCATATTCCTATTCGCTGCTGATATTTTCCAATTGCTACTATGACAAGTCTTCCCCCACTATATTCCATGTAGCGGTCACGGGTAAGCGGATAAGCTCGGGCAAAAGCACAAGCTATTATGTGTCTTTGTCGTCCTGGGGACAATATTCGGATGGTAACGAAGTATCCGTTTCCCAGAGCTTTTATAAAAACGTGCGTGAGCAAGATTCGCTAAGCGTGTATTTGAAATATGGGAAATGGGGAATACCCTGGTACAGGCTTAGACGATGGATAAAAAACTATTAGCAATCCATGCAATACACAGCAATCGCTCCACATCCCTTATTGGCGCCGTATATCGATGCCTTCTGGTCGGTGCAAGGCGCCGGACAGGAGACGACTGTGGGCAAGGTCCTGCCGGATGGGTGCGTGGATATCATTTTCAATCTGGGCAAAGACATGGGGGATATGAAGAGCGGCAGGGTCTATCTTATTGGTGCGATGACAACACCCATCGACAGTTCTGTCGCGCCGGGTACGAGATTGCTGGGCGTTCGTTTCAAACCTGCGGCATTTTGGGCTTTTTATACCTTTTCTTCGCTTCATGAGATCACCGATGACAAGGTGGAATGCGATAAGGCGCTTACGCCGGACCTCGCTGTTTTGAAAACCCATGACGGTCTGAATAAGTTCTTCCTGGACAGGCTGTCCCGGCCAAAACATACATTATTTCCCCTATTGGAAGACATCCGGATGCACCAGGGACAGGTCCGTGTGGAAGAGCTAGCCAGGAGACATTTTATCACGGTGCGACAGCTGGAGCGAAATTTCAAATATTACATCGGCATAAGCCCCAAGGAGTTTGTCAACCAGGAGCGGTTCCGGTATACACTACAGCGGATACATTGCCGGAAGCCTGGGGAGAGCCTCTCCGACATTGCCTTCGAATGCGGGTATTATGACCATTCCCATCTCACTCAGGAAATAAAAAAGTACACGGGGGAGGCACCCGGGAATTTGTCTTAGATCAGGCAGAGTAAGCGGGGGACTGCCAGGGCGGGTCGGCTGAGGCGCGATTTTGTCGCATTTTTCCAAGCCGGGGAGCCGGGGCGTCACCTAACTTTACGCTCATGATAAAATTTGCCTATACCATCCTTTATGTAGAAGATGTCGAAAAGACTATTGCGTTCTATGAAAAAGCATTCGGCTTTTCGAGAAAGTTCATCGCTCCCGGCAATGAATACGGCGAGCTGTCCACCGGTGATACTACCCTCTCGTTTGCGGCCTTTTCGCTGATCAAACAAAATCTATCGGGAGGGTTTTTAGAAAGCCAGCCGGGCGGGAAACCTTTCGGGATAGAGATCGCCTTTGCCGTGGAAGACGTGGAAGCGGCCTTCCAAAAAGCCCTGCAAGCAGGCGCTACCGCCGTCGAGAAGGCGAAAGTCAAGCCCTGGGGCCAGACGGTGGCCTACGTGCGAGATCCGGCGGGATTTCTCGTCGAGATCTGTACTCCGATGGAATAATCTGTGAGCCTGCCAGGGTTGGCGTCGGCCGACAGGCTTACATGCCGTATTCGCTGAGGAATTTGATCCGCATGAGCTTTAGCTGCTCCCAGGTGAAGTTCCCTTCGGACAACTCCTGCTGCGCCACCTGCAGACTGCTGGTCTCGCAACCCTTGAAATAGTCGATGATCTCGTCTTGTTCATATTCATCCAGCATCTCGTCCAGCGCATAGTCCAGGTTGAGCTTTGTGCCGCTGGCTGCAATGGTTTCCATATCCTCCAGCAAGGCGTCCAGCCGCAGATCCTTGTTCTTGGCAATCGTCTCCAAAGGTATCTTCTTGTCCACCTGTTGTATGATATAGACCTTGTTGACGCTTTTGTTAACGACGCTCTTCATCACAAAGTCATCGGGCTTTTCGATATCGTTCTCCGCTACATACTTGGCGATGAGATCGATGAACGGCTTGCCATAGCGAACCGCCTTACCCTTGCTAACGCCCTGGCATTTTTCCAGCTCCTGTGTGGTGGTGGGAAATAAAGTAGCCATATCCTGTAAAGAGGTCTCCAGGAAGATGACGAAAGGCGGCAGCCCTTTCCTTTTGGCTTCTTTTTGGCGTAAGTCTTTTAACAGCTCGAATAATTTCTCGTCGGCTGATGCGGTACCGCCCGTCTGTTCGCCTTCCTCCTCATCATCTGCATTGGCTTCTTCGAAGAGATTGTTGAGAACGATCTTGAAGGAGCGAGGCTTTTTGAGGAAGTCTTCCCCTTTCTTCGTCAGCTTCAGCACTCCATATTCTTCGATGTCCTTTTTCAGCAGGTCCTCCAGCAATAGCTGACGGATCAGCGAATTCCAGAAATGTTCGGGTTCTTCCTTGCCGAGACCGAACTCCGCAATGCCTTCGTGACGGAACATCAGTGTCTGCGGGGTCAGCTTGCCGAGAAGGATATTGACAACATAAACGGTGGCGAAGCGTTCGTCCAGGGCCTTTATCGTCCTCAGTACCTTTGCCGCGCTGTCCTTTGCCTCCACTCTTTCCTTGGGGTGAAGACAGTTGTCGCAGTTGCCGCAATTCTCCGTGGTATATTCTTCCCCAAAATAGCTCATCAACACTTTCCGGCGGCAGACGCCCGTCTCGGCATAACCTACCGTCTCGTTGATAAGCTGGGCGCCTACTTCGCGTTCGCTCAGTGGCTTGTCCTTCATCAAGTGCTCCAGTTTGGCTACGTCCTTATGGGAATAATACAGGATACAGTTGCCTTCGAGGCCGTCGCGACCTGCACGGCCCGTCTCCTGATAATAATTCTCGATGGACTTGGGAATATTAAAGTGTATGACGAATCGGATGTCCGGCTTGTCGATGCCCATCCCAAAGGCGATGGTGGCTACGATGACCTGTACGTCTTCGTTCAGGAATAGGTCCTGTCTTTCGGCCCGCAGCTTGCTATCCAGTCCGGCGTGATAGGCTACGGCCTTGATGCCATTGGCTACCAGCATGTCTGCCAGCTCCTCGGTGGTTTTCCTGTTCAACGTGTAGATAATGCCGCTCTTGCCCTTTTGCTGTACGATGTAGCGGACAATGCTTTTGATGGTCTGATCCTTCTTGATCTTGGGCTGTATCTCATAATACAGGTTGCCCCTGTTGAAGGAGGAGATGAATATTTTGGGATTGCGCAGGCCCAGGTTCTTTACGATGTCGCTTTGAACCTTGGGAGTAGCGGTGGCCGTCAGCGCGATCACAGGGATGTCGGGGTTGATCTGATCCATCATTTCCCGCAGACGGCGGTATTCCGGACGAAAATCATGCCCCCATTCCGAGATACAATGGGCTTCGTCCACGGCAAAGAAGGAGATCTTCAGATCACTAAAAAACTCCATATTTTCCTGCTTGGTCAGTGTTTCCGGGGCGACATACAACATTTTTGTATGCCCATTGAGCAGGTCCTCATGAACTTCCCGTATCTGTTTTTTATTAAGTGTGGAATTCAGGAAATGGGCTACATTGTCCTTGCTGCTATAGCTGCGTACCAGGTCAACCTGGTTTTTCATCAAGGCGATGAGCGGGCTGACGATAATAGCCACTCCCTCACTGATCATCGCGGGTAGCTGATAACAGAGACTTTTTCCTCCCCCTGTGGGCATAATGACGAAGGTGTCTTGCCCTGACAGCAGGTTCTGGATGATAGCGTTCTGGTTGTCTTTAAAGGCGTCAAAGCCAAAGTACTCTTGTAATTGGGCCTGTAGGGAATCTGAAGGTTTAGGTCTTTCTTTTACGGACTTGCTACTGACGGCCTTAGTTTTTCTGGTAACGGTTTTTTTACTTGTGGTTGTTGCCATGCTCGATTGTTTTCCTCCTCACGTTTTACGATAACCAAGATACCCTTAACAGCCGGAAGTTATTATCCACTCGTTAGGATTAACAGGTGAACAAGGGCGTCTGTCTAAGAACTTGGGAGCCCAAGCTAAGGGTTGGCGAAGTTACAGAAAAACGGGGTAAGGTGCTAGCCGAATGTGTTAAAATATGATGCCTATAATATAAATATAAGAAAAAATAATATGTATGTCTTGCAAAAATATCAACATTATAATTGCCTGATAATAAATTAATAATGGGCATATCTCATTAGAAAACACCGTATTTGACTAAAAGAAAACTCTTAGTGGGCATATTAAAACGACGAATGGGGTAAAAGGGGCATAGGATGTGTCAATGAAAGGTGCTTTTATTGTTGGCAAATCAATTTGCCGTAGGTTTGCGAAACTTAACGGGCCGGAGGTCCGTTGGCCGATATTAGCGTACTTATGACCAAGGGCATCAATATTCTCGAGACAGGCAGGAATACCATTCGAATGGAAGCAGCATCAGTAGCCGCATTGGAAGGGCTTTTGGACGACCAGTTCGAAAAGGCCGTGCGGTTGATCTTTGCCTGTAAGGGCCGGGTGGTGATCAGTGGAATTGGTAAAAGCGCCATCGTTGCCCAGAAGATCGTCGCTACCTTGAACTCTACGGGTACGCCGGCCATTTTCCTGCACGCGGCGGATGCTATTCATGGGGACCTGGGCATGGTGCAGTCGGAAGACATCGTTATGATCATCAGCAAGAGCGGAGAAAGTCCCGAGGTCAAAATGCTGCTTTCTTTTATCCGCAATTTCGGCAACCCGCTGATCGGGATGGTGGGCAATACACAATCCATCCTGGCCAAGCAATCCGATATAGTACTGAACGCAACCGTATCGCAGGAGGCCTGCCTGAACAACCTGGCGCCTACCAGCAGCACAACGGTACAGATGGTCATGGGAGATGCCCTGGCCGTTACCCTCATGGAGATGCGGGGTTTTGACAGCGAAGATTTTGCCAAATTCCATCCCGGCGGGACCCTGGGTAAAAAACTATACCTGAGGGTACAGGATTTGTATATCCATAACGAACGCCCTGAAGTGCCTATCTCGGCGTCGCTGCGGGAAGTAATTATGGAGATCACCTCCAAGCGTCTGGGAGCTACGGCTGTCACCGATGAAAAAGGGAGTCTACTGGGTATTGTCACGGATGGTGACCTTCGCCGTATGCTGGAGAAAAATATCAACACAGAAGGGATGACGGCAAGGGATATTATGACCACTCGTCCTAAGACGGTCGAGGCGGATGCCCTGGCTATAGAAGCGCTGGACCTGATGCGTACGCATGATATAACACAGCTGGTCGTCACCGGAGCGACTGGTTATATGGGATTTATCCATTTACACGACCTTATCCGGGAAGGGATTATTTGAGCCGCAGCAGGGGGCTCGTCCGATAGGACAGACATTTTAAAACGAATTATGAACAAGCACAACTATGTGGTAATCATGGCCGGAGGCATTGGTAGCCGGTTCTGGCCAATGAGCCGTCAAAATTACCCCAAGCAATTCCTGGACATTTTGAACACGGGAAAGACCCTGATCCAATGGACCTTCGAGCGTTTTGCCTCTTTTATTCCCAAGGAGAATATCTATGTGGTGACGTCAAATGAGTACCGCGACATCGTCCACAAGCAGCTGCCTCAAATGCCCCAGGAAAACATCCTGGGTGAGCCTTCCCGAAAAAATACGGCTCCCTGTATCGCTTATATCTCTTTCAAACTACAACAGAAGGACCCCAAGGCATCCCTTATCGTTGCTCCTGCCGACCATCTCATTTTGGATACGAAGGGATTTACAAAGGTTTGCCTGGAAGCCTTGAGCTTTGTGGGTAAGCATAACGCCTTTATTACACTGGGGATCAAGCCCACCTATCCGAATACGGGGTATGGCTATATCCAGCACGAACAGCATTCGGTGTCGGACAATGTATATAAAGTAAAAACCTTTACTGAAAAACCGAACCTGGAACTGGCAAAGACTTTTTTGGCCAGCGGTGATTTCCTGTGGAATGCAGGTATTTTCGTCTGGCAGGTAAAGAATATCATCCAGGCGTTTGAAAAATATCTGCCGGAGATGTACGATGTCTTCTCCGCCGAAAAAGAGAAGTTCAACACCCCTGCTGAAAAGGCAGCCCTGGAACATATATACCCTTTGTGCACCAATATCTCCATCGACTTTGGTATTATGGAAAAGGCGGACAATGTCTATATCATCCCCTCCTCCTTCGGATGGAGCGATCTGGGCACCTGGAACAGCGCCTACGAGAACCTTGAAAAAGATTATCTCGCCAATGCGGTAGCCGGAGACAATGTTGTGATCATCGACGCCACCAAATGTGTGGTAAAAGCCCCCAATGACAAGCTGCTGGTCCTGCAGGGACTGGATGACTTTATCGTCGTGGATACCAAGGATGTGCTGCTGATCTGCAAAAGGGACAAGGAGCAGGATATCAAGGAATATGTTGCGGAACTGAAGCGCAGTAAAGGGGACCAGTATCTCTGAAGGAGACGGACAGCCGCACAAACCGCAGTAGCCAGGGCCTCTTTAAAAGGTCGGCCGATGAGTATACTTTAGTTGTATATTCGCCTGATGTCTCCACATCCTCTACATAATATTCTTTTTCTGGATATCGAAACGGTGTCGCAGCATAGCTCTTTTGATGATGTGCCGGACGAATGGAAAGAGTTGTGGCGGCATAAGGCGGAATCCCTGTTGCGGGACAAGCCGGAACTCACTCCCGAGAGCATCTATGATCGCAGCGCTATCTACGCGGAGTTTGGGAAGATCATTTGCATCAGCTGTGGGTATATCACGGGTTCTGCAACGGAAAGAAAGCTGGTGCTGAAGTCCTTTTCGGGACATGATGAACGGGTATTGCTCGTGGATTTTGCTGAACTGCTGCGCAAATGGGCCCCCGATCATCAGAAATTCCTTTGTGCACATAATGGGAAAGACTTCGACTTCCCCTATCTCTGTCGCAGGATGGTCATACACGGCATCCCCATACCGGCGATCCTGAATACTTCCGGAAAGAAACCCTGGGAAGTTACCCATGTAGATACCATGGAGCTTTGGAAATTCGGAGAATACCGAAGCTTTGTTTCCCTTAACCTGCTGGCCCGGACGCTAGGTATTCCCACACCCAAAGACGATATAGATGGCAGTAAGGTTGGCATGGTATATTGGACACTCAACGACCTGTCCCGCATCGTCACCTATTGTCAGAAGGATGTGATCACCGTTGCACAGGTATACCTCCGCATGCATGGAGAGTCGCTGATCAAGGAAGAGAGCATAGAATTTAAATAGAAACATTACCATGACCATTCCTTCCATCACGAGCAAGCTGCCCCAGGTGGGAACGACCATCTTTACCGTTATGAGCTCGCTGGCTTCGGAGTTGGGCGCCGTGAACCTTGGACAGGGATTTCCGGACTACCCCATGAGCGAGGAATTGATAGGATTGGTGGATAAGGCAATGCGCAAGGGCCATAATCAATATGCGCATATGCATGGGCTGCAGTCGCTGCGCGAGGTGCTGGCTGGAAAGATCGAGTATCTGTATGGAACTTCCATCGATCCGGCCACCCAGATCACCATTACCCCGGGAGGGACGTATGCGATCTATACGGCGCTGACGACCATCTTACAGCCGGGGGATGAGGTCATCGTATTCGAGCCCGCGTACGACAGTTATATTCCCAATATAGAGATCAATGGGGCCATACCTGTACGGATACCGCTGCGCTACCCGGACTATGGCATCGATTGGAACATCGTCCGGCGGAGTATTACACCCAGAACAAGAATGATCATGCTGAACTCACCCCATAATCCAACGGGGTCGGTGCTTCGGGAGGACGATATAGCGGAGTTGCGGGCACTCGTGCAGGACAGTCGGATCTTTATCCAGTCGGATGAGGTGTATGAACATCTGATCTTCGACGGTGTGCCGCATCAGTCTATACTTCGCTACCCGGATCTGCTGGCGCGCAGTTTTGTCAGCTTCTCCTTTGGGAAGGTTTATCACTGTACGGGCTGGAAGCTGGGCTATAGCGTATCTTCCCCCGGGCTGATGGCGGAATTCAGGAAGGTCCATCAATTCAACTGCTTCAGCTGTCATACGCCATCGCAGGTGGCGTTGGCGGAATATCTGACGGACCGTAGCTCCTATTTAGGGCTGGCGCCTTTTTTACAGGGGAAAAGAGATTATTTCCAGGACCTGATGCGGGCCACGCGATTTACGCCCCTCCCTTCTTTTGGAAGCTATTTTCAGCTGTACAAATATGACAGGATCAGCAATGAGCCGGACAAGGATTTTGCCATTCGCATCACTAAAGAGTATGGTGTGGCGGTCATTCCCGTGTCGGCGTTCTATACCTCGGGGAAGGACGATAAAGTAGTGCGATTCTGCTTTGCCAAGAAGGAGGAGACGTTGCAACGTGCGGTAGAAAGATTACGAAAAATATAAACATGCATAAAAAGATCGATACGGTAGTCTTTGACCTGGGGGGTGTCCTTGTGGACTGGAATCCGGACTACCTATACAAGGATATTTTCCCCAATGAGGAGGAGCGGCGGTGGTTTCTTTCCAATGTCACGACCCTGGACTGGAACGAGGAACAGGACGCGGGCAGGAGCCTTGCGGAAGGCACGGAGTGGCTGGTGCGCAAATTCCCCGGGCATGAAGAGGCTATACGAGCCTATTATGACAGATGGAAGGAAATGCTGGGCGGTCCTATCCATGAGACGGTGGAAATTTTCCGGCATTTGAAGGAGCATTCAGGAGTGAGGCTTTATGCATTAACCAACTGGAGCGCGGAGACTTTTCCTCTGGCGTTGGGGATGTATGAGTTCCTCCATTGGTTTGACGGGAGACTGGTGTCGGGAGAGGAAAAGGTTAGAAAACCTTCACCAGAGATCTATCAGCTGCTGATACGCAGGTTTGACATCGACCCTACACGTGCTGTATATGTGGATGACAACCTCCGGAATGTGCTGCCTGCGAGAGAGCTGGGGTTTTATGGGATACATTTTCAAAGTCCGGCGCAATTTCAACAGGAGTTGGAGAAGCTCGGGGTTTGGTAGATATCAATCGATGGGTCTGACGGCGAGGTCTTGCAGGAGGTGATCCAGCGTATCATTGTACTCGGCTTTCTCAAATGTGTGCGACTCCTCCGAATTCCTGACTGTCATTGTAAAAGGGGCGTCATTCCCTATAGATATGCGTAAGCAAGGTTGTTCATTTCTTAGACCATGTCTCCGGCTTCGGGAAAGGACCAGTGTAAGCAGGGACTGACCGGCACGAAGCAGATGATCAAAGCCTTTCTCCCTCATCCTGCGAATGAGCGTTACCATTTTATCTTCGTGGTGCTGGCCGTCAAAAAATAATTCCATTTCATCCCAGCTGTCGAGGAACTCTCCTTCGATGCCTTTGCCTTTCTCGTAGTATTCGGCTATGACGCCGAGGTAAAGATCCGGATATCGCTCTTTCAATGCCGAAGGCATGGCTTTGTTTACTACCCAGTCGGAGATCAGCCAGGCCAGCGATTCCGAAAACGGCTCTGTTGTTTTGAAGATCGTCGCACCGTCCCAGCAAAAATTACAGGAAAGAGTGTCGCTGCCGACTGACTTGAGCTCACAGCTTCTTTCTTCCTTCCCAAAAGTAAGGCTGTAGGTAATGAAGTATCCTTCTATAATTTGATGTGCAGTCTGCCCCAATGATGGGCAATAGTGCATGAATAAAGCCTCTACATGTTCAAGCTGTCGTTTTTCCCTGTCTAAGAAGGGGTGATCATGATATAGCTTCAGCAAGGAAGCTCCTTTTATCCATTGGCTGACGATGGTAATTGTCTCCTTAAGCGTGCGAGATCTTCCCGTGGCCTCGCGATTGTCCTTGGCGAAGAGCCAAACATAGTACTCCGGACCTTTATAATCCCGAAAATCATAATAGAAACAATGAATAGTGCAGCTGTGTTTTGGACCGGTGACGAGGACATCCCAATGCATGCCGGCCCCTGCTAACTTTATCTCTGCGTCCAACTCCTTTTGCAGGGTGGCGTATAGCAGCTCTGCATAGTATTGTTCATGCGTGCGTTGCGACATATGGTTGAAATATACTACTTCAGCAGCTGGTAAACGATAAGACTTGCGACATAGGCAAGGCTGGTCATATAGATCAGCTGAATAGCGGGCCATTTCCAGCTGCGGGTCTCGCGCCGGACGACGGCCAGCGTGCTCATACATTGCATGGCCAATACATAAAATACCATCAGGGACAGGCCTGTTGCAAGCGAGTATACGGGTGTTCCATCATTGCGGCGGGCGGAACGGAGGCGTTGTTGCAGGGTCTGAGCGTCGGCGTCCTTTCCCCCCTCCACGCTGTAAAGGGTGGCCATGGTGCCTACGAATACTTCCCTGGCGGCAAAAGAGGTGATAAGGGCGATACCTATCTTCCAGTCATATCCGAGAGGATGTATAACGGGCTCGATGGTCTTGCCGAGGATGCCTGCGTAGGAGTTCTCCAGGCGCTCGGCCTGTTTTTCTTTATCCAGCTCCGCGGCCTGATCGGGATGTTTTTGTACCTGTTCCGCGTACTGCTGTTCGACGTTCTTCATCCGGCCACCGGGTCCGTAAGTGCTGAGAGCCCACAGGATCAGGCTGATGACGATGATCACCTTACCGGCGTCCACTACAAAGATCTTTGCCTTATTGACCATGGTAACCACTACATTGTTCCAGCGTGGCGCCCGGTAGATGGGCAGTTCCAGGATGAAGAAGCTTTTTTCCTTCATCTTTATAAACCACTTGGCTACGTAGGAAACGATCATGGCCATGACAAGCCCCATCATATAAAGTCCCATCATCACCAGGCCCTGAAGACCAAAGATGCCCAGCACTTTTTTATGCGGTACGGCTACAGCGATCAGCATGGTATATACGGGCAGACGGGCGCTGCAGCTCATGAGCGGGGTGATGAGAATGGTGAGCAGGCGCTCCTTCTTATTCTCGATGTTCCGGGTGCTCATGATGGCCGGTACGGCACAGGCAAATCCACTGATCATGGGCATGACGCTTTTGCCGTTGAGACCAACCTTTCGCATGAGCTTGTCGGTGAGGAAGCTGATACGGGCCATATAGCCGGTGTCTTCCAGGATGGTGATCAATCCAAAGAGGATCATGATCTGAGGCACGAATACAAGGATGCCGCTTAGCCCTGCCAGCACTCCGTTGACCAGGAGGTTGCTCCACCATGCTTCGGGCAATATATGACTCAGCCAGGCGCCTATTTGTGAAAAGGACCAGTCGATGGCGTCCATGGGGTATTGTGCGATCCAGAATACGCTCTGGAAAAGCAGAAAAAGTACGCCCAGGAGGATGATATAGCCCCAGGTGCGGTCCAGGAATATCTTGTCTAATTTTTCTGTGAACAGGGTCTTTTGCAGGGGGTCGGGTTCGGATACGGTGTGCTGCATGATCTGCTTGATGCGGTTGTAGCGCTGCAGGATCTCTTCAGCCTGTATCCGGGTATGATTGAAGGCATGAACGCCTTCGATGTGCTCGATCTTTTCTTGAAGCTGCGGGTCGAAATTGAAATTTTCGTGGTTGATCAGATAATGGATGGCTGTATAGTCGCTGATCTCCTGTCCCGGAAAGAGCTCCTTCACATCCCGGATGGCTCCGATGGACTGGGCATTTTTAGCTATAAAATCCCGCGGGGGCGCCTGCCGGAGCTGTCGGCCACGCAGCTCGATGATCTTTTTTAATTGGGGGATGCCCTTGTTCTTCCGGGGATTGACGGAGACTACGGGAATACCCAGTTCCCTTTCCAGTCCTTCCACATCGATGTCGATGCCTTTGGAGGCAGCCAGGTCCATCATGGTGAGGGCGACCACGACGGGTATTTTGAGATCGATGATCTGGGAGCAGAAAAGGAGATTTCGTTTCAGATTGGATGCATCCACCAGCAGGACGACCATATCGGCGTGGATGGAAGGGTCCTGCCCTAAGAGTACTTTATAGGTGACCCATTCATCGGCTCGTTTGGGATAAAGGCTATATGTGCCGGGGAGGTCGATGATCTGGACGGAATGTCCGGGGGTGAGCTCTGTCGTGCCCGTCTTTTTATCGACAGTGACACCGGGAAAATTGCCTACTTTCTGGTTCAAGCCAGTGAGAGCGTTGAACAAGGAGCTTTTTCCCGAATTTGGATTGCCTACCAGCGCGATATGTAGCGTATTCTTTGACTTTTCCACCCGACTGATTCAGCCCGCAAATGTAGGTGATATTCGCTCCGCCTATTTACGAAATCGGGAGCTTACAGTGTTATTAATTTCCCATTCTCATAAAGAGGTAATACAGGGGCCTGGTCGGGGGTCAGGCAATAACGGATGTCCTTTTCGAGACCATAACCGGAAAGTCGTTGATAATGAGAGGCATTCTTTGCCTTCATGAACTCAAAGAGGTCTTTTTTTGCCTCCATATAGACCGTCTCGGCTATTTGGGATGAGTCACAATTGATATCGAAATTCCTTTTGACCTTGTGGATGACGGCGCCGGCAAACAGCATATCCTCGATGTTGACCTTGTCTTTCCAGGCTGCGCAGGCCAGGAGGACGGGCATGTTTTGCCCTATCAAGTAGTCACATACGGCCCCAAGATTGGGAAAAGAGCCTGTGATGATCTGCCCGGCGCCTCTGTCGAGGGCCATGTGCAGCAGCTTGGTGCCATTTGTCGTGGTGAGGACCAGTGTCCTGCCGCCAATGAATTCGGTTGGGTATTCGAATGGAGAGTTGCCGTGCTGCAATCCTTCTGCGATCATTCCATCCCGCTCGCCCGCTGTAATACCATCTATCTGACGGCCAAGCTCTATACACTTGGCGACGCTGTCAACGGGTATGACACATTTGGCGCCGTTGTGGAGGGCTGTTGCAATGGTGGAGGTCGCCCGGAGAACATCGATGATCACTACGATCGCGTGGTTTACATCATAAAGGTGCAGTAATGCTGGGGATAGGGCCGTATATAAGGTGGGTTTCGAATTTGCCATAGAAAATAACCGCAAATGTAAGTTCTATTTATTCAAAATAAACTTCCACTTTTCCGATTCAGCGTACTCCCGGATGACGTCATTGCGGGATTCTAATAATTTTCTTAGATATTCTGTAAGGAACAGGCGGTTGGCCAGCCTGCCCAGTCCGCCATAGGGGCTCTCGAAGTGAAAGAGATCGATAAGGAGAGTGCCATTGCCGATGCTTTTGAAAAAATGCTCGTGTTTCAGGCTTTTAAAATCTCCCTCGACCATCTCATCGGTAAAGGAGAGCGGGCGGTTCATGGATGTCATGCGGCTGCGCATGATCCTTGTCTTAAAGAGGTGTCGTGCCTTCCAGGTAACTGTTTCGTCGAGGCCGAGAAGGCCGGAGACCGTACCTGCAATAGCTTCTTCGCCTGTATGCGCCATGGATTTCCGGTGCAGGTCGATGCTCCTGGAAAGGTCAAAAACCCTTTCTGCGGGGGCCGCGACAAACGTCGTTAGATGAATAGTTGGCATTTGGATAGCGTGGATTTTACCGGCACAGTGCGAGCTGGTGCATAATACAAGAAAAAATCATTCCAAGCTAGGGATTTTGGATGAAAAAAATGTGCCGATGATGGAATTGCCGGGCGAGCTCGAGCTAGCTAAAAGGGAATTTCACCACTTTGGCCAGCAGGAGTTTGTCCCGGACCTTGATATAGATGTTAGTATCGAGGTTGGCAAAGGTGGCGCTGACATAGCCCATTCCGATGGCCTTGGCAAGCGAAGGCGACTGGGTGCCGGAAGTGACCTTGCCTATCGGGGTGCCGGAGAAATCCTTGATCTCATAATCGTGACGGGGGATGCCTTTATCGATCATCTCAAAACCTATGAGCTTGCGGCTGGCGCCTTCCGCCTTTTGCTGCTCCAGGATAGGACGGGCGGTGAAATCCTTGGTGAACTTGGTGATCCAGCCCAGGCCTGCCTCGAGGGGGGAGGTGGTGTCGTCGATGTCATTGCCATAAAGACAATACCCCATCTCCATGCGCAGGGTGTCGCGGGCTCCCAGTCCGATGGGTTTTAGCCCCTGGGGGCCGCCCACTTCAAATATCTTATTCCAGATGGTGGCTGCGGCGTTGTCCTTGTCCTCGAAGTAGATCTCGATGCCGCCGGCTCCGGTATAGCCTGTAGCGCTGATCAGCACATTGTCGACGCCGGCAAAGCGTCCCTTTTCGAATGTATAATATTTCAGGTTGAGAATATCGATATCGGTGAGCGCCTGCATGATCTTTGTTGCATTGGGGCCCTGGATGGCCAGCAGGCAGGTCTTATCGGAGATGTTGTGCATCTCGGCTTTTTGTGTGTTGTGTTTGGATATCCAGTTCCAGTCCTTTTCGATGTTGGAGGCGTTGACCACCAGCATATAGGCCTTGTTGGGTTCCAGGCAATAGACGATAAGGTCGTCTACGATGCCTCCATTCTCGTTGGTCAGCGCGCTATATTGTGCTTTGCCGGTGATCAGCTTGGATGCGTCATTGGTCGTCACTCGTTGGATCAGGTCCAGGGCATGTTCCCCCTTTATGATGAATTCGCCCATATGGCTTACGTCAAAGATCCCGGCATTGTTCCGGACGGTGTGATGTTCGTCATTGATGCCTGTGTAGCTGATAGGCATGTTGTATCCGGCGAATTCGACCATTTTGGCGCCCAATGCGGTGTGGAAAGACGTGAAAGGGGTAGACTTCATACGTGTATTTTTGCGCGGCAAATGTACGGGATTTGGTTATAAAACAAAGGGGCGTCACAGACGCACCGGCCGAAGACCCATCATTAGACGTTTTCAGGGGCGGGCTACTTTTGCTCACAGACCGGCCCTGAAAACAAAGGTCGTCACAGACGACCTGGCCGAAGGCCAAGACATTAGATATTTTTTCGGGGGGACTACTTTTGACCACAGGACACCCGAAAACAAGAGGTCGTCACAGACGACCTGGTCGAAGACCCATCATTAGACGTTTTCAGGGGCGGGCTACTTTTGCTCACAGACCGGCCCTGAAAACAAAAAGCCCCCGGCCCATGCCGGAAGGCTTGTGTTCCAACTTCAACCAACTATTGAAATAGTGCTGATAGCAAATAGAGATGTGAGTCTGTAACGACCTGGAGGGCTGCCGTCTTTTTTACCGTGTCTTCACCGGGTTTGGGCCGGGCGGGTGCGGCAGGCTGTTTGTATCGATAGCCGGGGTCTTCGTCCTCGTTGTCCTTTTCCTTTTTACGTTTGTTGTCCTTGTCCTTAGCATCCTTTTTATCGTCATTATCGATGCTTCTCCTGGTTGTGCTAACGAGTCCGTCATTGGTCATAACATAATCTACATCACTCTCCCATCCATAGTTACCTGGTATATTATCATCCCATTCCCGGCCCCATTCCTCATTCCATCTGTCTCTTTTGCCCCACCGGATATGGGAATTGTGTACGTCGATGTTAAACCAATGGTATTGTTCCACGGAATGGTGGAGAATGATGTGCCGGCCTACGGGTATTGCCAGGGCAACCAGCACTCTCTGGTTGCGGAATTTCTGACCACGGGTGATCGTGAATCCGCTGGGAAAGGAAAGCACGCTGTCGGATTGACGGATAGGAAAGGAGATGGATTCAGCCAGCCGGCGGGCTGTATTACCATCCTCTCCCAAGCTGGATTTCAGTACGCGTACGTGATAGCTGGAATCCTCGCTTTTTACCAGATTGATCCGGACAGTGTTCAACGCAAAGCTGTCGTCGTTGAAATTGTAGAAAGGGCGGTCGCTGTCCCAGTCGAAGTCAAACATCCAGTCGCCGTCGAAATAATCATGTCTTCCTTCTACAGCTTTTACGATAAGCCGCCCATGGGAGGGATTGATCAGGGTCTGCTCTTCTTCCACGTGCTGGCGGAACCGGAAATTATTCACGACCATTGCTGCCAGGCCGAGGGTACAGAAGATACCGATGACCCACAAAGTGACAAAGACATAAGCCAGATAGTGTTGGCGCGACCGGACGCCCGTGATACGGCGGATGAGCCAGGTCAGCAGGGCTATGATGGGAATGATAAGGAATAGGATAAAGCTTGCCCAGGCCAGGAAGTTCTGCCAGAACCCGGTGAGGATGAAGTTTTTAATGGCGAGAACGTTGTGTCCACGGAAGGCCAGACCAAATAAAGCCATGATCAGGCCGAAAGCGATACAGCCGGCGATGAAGAGGAAGAATGCCTTGAACAATACGCCAATGGCATGTCCGATGCCAGTGCCGGCCTTGCGGGCAGCAGGATACGCTTCCGAAGCGAAGTTCTGTGTGCTTTGTTTTACCTGCTCACCAGTCTTTTGAAAGGTGGATTTCATTTCCGTGCCCATGTCTTTCGCCCGCCGGCTAAAATTTCCGAGATCGCTTTTTATGGTGTTTTTTATGGATTCGATGTCTACCTTTTCGCCGCGCATCTCCAGCTTTTCAGAAGCGGTGGTGGCCTCTGGCATCACGATCCATAAGACGATGTAGGTAATAAAGAGCGTACCGCCGAAGCCGCCTGTAAAGAATACGGGACCATCAAAATCAAACCAGGCATGACGGAAGATAGAAGCAAGGACGCTCAGAATCAAAGGTGCTATAAATATGAGCCGGGGTATCCAGACGTCGATGTGGAAATAGGCTGCCAGACCGCTGGCTACGCCACCGATGACCCTGTCATCGGGATTGCGATACAGACGTTTGCGGGCATTGGCCGGCAGGGATTTTGTCGGCAGGACCACCCAGAGTATAATATACAGGAGCAGACCGGCGCCTCCGCCGAAGCACATGAGCACAAAGATGATGCGCACGATGGCCGGATCGATGTTGAGGTAATTGGCCAGACCGCTGGCGACGCCGCCCAGTATCTTGTCGTTCTCGGCACGATAGAGACGACGGGGCTCGTTTGCAGTATAGGTCTGTTGCTGGGAGTAGCTACCCTGCTGGCCTGCACTTGCGCCGGCGCCTGCTGCGGCAGGCTCTTCGTCGCCGAAGTCCTCGGGTCTTCCCATGCTGGCAATGATGGCATTCACGTCTTCGTCGGTGATACAGGCTGCGCCTTTTTTCAGGGTTTCAGAGAAAAGCTCTGCAAATCGATTTTCAATATCACTGACAATCTCATCCCGACCTTCTTCATTCGCGAAATGCCTGCGCAGACTTTCGATGTACTGCTGCAGTATTTCATAGGCGGATTCTTCGATCGGAACCACCCGGCTATGAAAGTTTATGTTAATGATCTTTTTCATTTTAGTTGTATTTGAAGGTTGAAATTGAAAGATGGGGGTTTTTAGACTTTGTTGGCGAGGGCGTGAACGGCGTTGGCCAGTTCGTTCCAGGTGGCTTCCAGCTCGCCATAGAAAGCCTCTCCCTTTGGTGTCAGGGAGAAATATTTTCTTGGAGGCCCTGAGTTACTCTCTACCCACCTGTAGGTGAGCATGTCTGCATTCTTTAGCCGCGTGAGCAAGGGATATAAGGTGCCTTCCAGTATATTCAGGTTGGCGGCCTTCATTTCTTCTACAATATCCGAAGGGTAGGCCTCGCCGCGCCGAATGATGGAGAGAATACAAAACTCCAGGATACCTTTCCGCATCTGGCTCTGGGTGTTCTCAATATTCATACGCTACTGTTTTTTGGGTTGGCGGTGATATAATCTCGTCTGTCAAGTCAAAGGTAAGTAGAATTTTAGTACTATGCAACACAAAGTACTGGTTTAAGGTAGGTAATTTTTATAAACCACTAATAGGGATTGACTGAAAGCCGGACTGGGCGTGAGGTTTAGTAAAACCCGCTCAAAAAATAAAAAAATCAGGGATTGTAGGAATGGTAAAAAAAGTCTACTGAACGGTGGGCGGAAACTCTTAAAAATTAAAAGAGATTAAAATTTCATTAAAAGATAATTATAAAAACACGTAGCTTCGTAAGTAATAAGCCTAACTGGCACCCTAACCATGATCAGCAAGTTCAAAAGCCTGGATAAAGAGGAAAGGTTCCTTGCAGTTGTAAAACTGGCTCTCTGCTTCCTTGCAGGTGTTTTATTCGCTGTACTGTTATTCGAGCTCTTTTTTGCTCACTAGCAGCTCAAGGAGCCGCAGAAAAGGCGGCGGCTCATTATTTTTTCAGACCTATCTCCCTGAGACGTTCGTCCAGGTACTCCCCTGCTGTAATATCGGAATAATGTTTAGGATGATTTGCATCTATTGTGCTTGGCAGACAGGCCAGGCTCATGGAGCTTTTCGGGTGCAGGAAAAAAGGAATGGAAAATCTGCTGGTTCCCCACAGCTTCCTGGGTGGATTCACCACCCGGTGTGTGGTGGACTTCAGCTTGTTATTGGTGAGGCGTTGCAGCATATCTCCTACGTTGACAACGATCTGTTCCGGCAGTGATGTGACAGGGACCCATTCGTGTTGTTTGGAGAGGATCTCCAGTCCATCGGCGGAGGCGCCTATCAATAATGTAATAAGGTTGATATCTTCATGTTGTTCGGCCCGGATGGCCGAACGGGGCTCGCTGATAATGGGTGGATAGTGGATAGCCCGCAGAATGGAGTTACCGTTGTGCACATAGGGATCGAAGTATTTTTCATCGAGACCAAGGTAGAGTGCGATGGCTCTCAGCAGCTGGCTGCCGGATTGTTCAAAAGACCGGTAGGCCTTGAAAAAGATAGGTGTGAATTGGGTGACCTCCGTTACCGTAACATTCGGTGGATATTCTGAAGCGATGGGGTCGCCGTCTACTACTGTCTGCCCAAACTGGAAGAATTCCTTCAGATCGGCTGCTTTGCTGCCTTTTGCATGCTCTTTCCCAAAAGAAGTATAACCGCGCTGACCGGCCAGTCCGGGTATCTCGTATTTCTTTTTTATGTCTTCAGGCTGGGCAAAGAACTCTTTTGTATTGGAATACAATTCTTCGATGGTCTGGTCTGTAATACCATGATTTTTTACTGCAACGAATCCGACATCCTCATAGGCCTTACCCAATGCGTCGACAAAAGACGCTTTCTTTTTCGCATCACCAGAAAAGTCAGCAAGATCTACAACCGGAATAGCCATGGCAAATGAATTTGTGTTTAGAATAAAGGTTTATAAAAATAAAGTATTTTTTCACACGGCGGGCAGGCCGGGGTGATGATTTGGATGGGATGGTTATTTGGCTCGCTGCGCTAAAACTGCGCCTTGCTCCTCCTTTGTCGGGTCGAGGAGAGCGTAACGTTTGACGTCATTGATAAGGGCTTCATCCAGAAGGGCGACCACGTTCTTATAGTTGGATCCCGGGGTGGGTTTTATCAGGAGCATCATTTCCTTCCGGCCGCCTTTATAGCCTTTGTCCATAGCCAGCTGTTTGTTACGGATGATATCGCCGATGCCGTTGTGCTGGCCATAGCCGGTGATGCCATAGCTGCCTTTTTTCAGGGACTCATCCAGCTCACCATTGTAATAAAATATTTTATTGTTTTCAAGGGCGACGAGGGTCAGGGCGGCGTCATTGCCGAGAGTCGTAGGAGGTCCGTCGGCGGGCATGTTCAATGTAGAGGCATGGGGTTTGGACCATGCAGTCGTTACCATGAAGAAGGTGATCAGGAGGAAACCAAGGTCTACCATGGGTGTAAGGTCTACACGGGTAGATAATTTCTTTCCGCGGCCCACACTTCTTTTAAGGGAGTGTGTGGCGGTGCTATTGAGCTCTGCCATAAAATGTGATTTCTACTAAGAGTTTTTAGCGGGGGAATTCCATAAAATGATCATATACGATCGATGTTAGAATTCCGCGCTCTTCGGGGTGCGGGGGAAGGCGATCACGTCCCGGATATTCGTCATACCCGTGATAAAAAGCATCATCCTTTCAAAACCCAATCCAAAGCCGGCATGGGGTACCGAGCCGTAACGACGGGTGTCCATATACCACCACATTTCCTCGACAGGGATATGCATTTCCTTCATGCGGGCTTCCAGCTTTTCCAGTCGCTCTTCCCTTTGTGAGCCACCCACGATCTCTCCGATGCCGGGAACGAGAATGTCCATGGCGGCGACTGTCTTGCCATCATCGTTCTGCCGCATGTAGAAGGCTTTGATATCTTTTGGATAGCCGGTGACGATGACGGGTTTTTTAAAATGTTTTTCTACGAGGTAGCGTTCATGCTCGCTCTGCATATCGATGCCCCATTTGACCTCGTATTGGAATTTTTTCTTTTTATAAGCGGGGGACTGGAGGAGGATATCGATGGCTTCGGTATAGCTGATACGTTCGAATTGGTTGTTGATGACGAACTCGAGTTTTTCGATCAGTCCCATTTCGCTGCGTTCCGCCTGGGGTTTTTGTTTTTCCTCTTCGACAAGCCTTTGCGCCAGGAATTCCAGATCTTCCCGGTTGTGTTCCATGACGTATTGGATGAGGTTGCGGATAAAGGATTCCGCCAGGTTCATATTGTCTTCCAGGTCATAGAATGCCATTTCAGGCTCGATCATCCAGAATTCCGCCAGGTGGCGGGCTGTATTGGAGTTTTCGGCCCGGAAGGTAGGGCCAAATGTATAAATTTCGCTAAACGCCATGGCGCCGAGCTCTCCTTCCAGCTGACCGCTGACGGTGAGGTTGGTAGCCCGGCCAAAGAAATCTTCGCTGAAGTCGATGGCGCCATCTTCTTTGCGGGGCGGGTTGTCAAAAGGGAGGGTGGTGACCTTGAACATCTCCCCTGCCCCTTCGGCGTCGGATGCTGTGACGATAGGCGTGTGCAGGTATACAAAGCCTTTGTCGTTGAAGAATTTATGGATCGCGAATGCCAGCGAGTGGCGTATGCGGAATACAGCGCCAAATGTGTTGGTCCTGAATCGGAGATGGGCTATTTCCCTAAGATATTCCAGGCTGGGTCTGTTCTTTAGCTGTAGTGGGTATTGTTCTGAATTGCAATCGCCCAGGATGTCGAGGGTGTGGGCTTTTACTTCTACTTTCTGGCCTTTGCCCTGGGATGCGATCAGCTGACCGGTGGCCTTTATGGAGGCGCCGGGGGTAATTCTTTTCAACAAGGAATCATCGAAAGCGCCTAATTCGATCACGATCTGCAGGTTGTTATTGGTGGAGCCGTCGTTGAGAGCGATGAATTGGTTATTGCGGAAGGTACGTACCCATCCCATGACCGTGATCTCCTGATTTTTTGGCTCGGTAGCCAGCAGCTCCTTCACTTTGACTCTTGTGTTGAACATATTTGCTTTTATGATGGAGGGCAAAGATAAAGCGGACGAGCCGCATTCTGTGGCTCCAATTGGGCGAAAGTTTTTCAAAGTTGGATTTATTCATTTGCTAATTTTGTTAGTAAAACCTTGTAGTATGAAAACGAATTTATCTGAGCATGATTACAAAGCCTTTGTCACGGAGATAAAGGCAAAAGTCTATCAGTCGCAGCACCAGGCATTGAGGCAGGTGAATAAGCAACTGATCGGCCTGTATTGGGAGATTGGCAGGAGCATTGTCGAAAGACAGGAAGAATATGGGTGGGGCAAGTCGATTGTGGCCAGTTTGTCCAAGGACCTTCAAAATGAGTTTCCGGGAGTCAATGGATTTTCTGTGCAGAACCTGTGGTATATGCGGAAGTTTTACAAACAATATGAGCATTTTCCAAAACTCCAACAGAGCGTTGGAGAAATTGGATGGGGACATAATATTGCTATAATCGACAAATGCAAAAGCCTGGAAGAGAGCCAGTTCTATATGGAAATGACAAAGAAATATGGCTGGACCCGCGATGTGTTAATCCATCATATCGAAGGTCGCAGCTATCAACAATACTTAAATGGTCAGACCAATTTTGACAAGGCCCTGCCCGAAAAATACAGGAATCAGGCAAAACTGGCCGTCAAGGATGAGTATAACCTGGAATTCCTGGAGCTTACCGAAAAGCATAATGAAAAAGAGCTGGAGCTGGCTATCATGACGAATATGCGTCATTTTCTGAGCGAAATGGGCGGTGATTTTGCTCAAAAGAACCGGAGGTTCTTGTCCATAACCGAGCGGAGCGAAGGTTACGACCGAGGAGGACCGTGTCGAAGCAGGTCCGACGAAGGGCTCAGACATTAGATATTTCCGGAGGCGCGCTATTTTTGACAGGAGCGCGCCCTCCGGACATTTATAGGGAATCAGTTCAAGCTGGAGGTGGGGTCGGAGAATTTTTATATAGACATTTTGCTATACCATCGCAGGTTAAAAGCGTTGGTGGCGCTGGAGCTAAAAGCCGGCGCATTCAAGCCGGAATACACGGGTAAAATGAATTTTTACCTGACGGTGCTCAACGAAAAAATAAAGACGGAGGATGAGGCGGCGTCCGTAGGGATCATTATCTGCAAGGATAAGGACAGAATGATTGTAGAGTATGCATTGAAGGACGCGTCTCATCCCATCGGAGTTGCGTCCTATCGGGTGATGTCGGAGCTACCCAAAGCATATAAGGAATTTCTGCCTTCCCCTGAAGTAATCACAGGCAGCGTATCCAATATTCTGGACGTGCTGGCGCAATAGGTCGCTGCGAGGATGACTGGCAGTATGTCTGTATTTGCGGTTTTATTAGTAGAATAACGGGGTTATTTCTCGCATCCATACAAAAAATATTGTTATTTTTGGTGATGAAACCCTCTGGAAGACAGTTGGTTTCAAAATTTTTTTTTGATTTTTCCTTTTTTATGCTAAAATTGCAGTGGAATTAAGCTGATCAGTTCTCTTATCCAATGCTCACAGCTCATCAGTTTTAACTCATTCCGTTCATCATAATAATCAAAATTCATTTTCACATTTTCAATTAGACAGGCTGACTGTTTGAGAATGGTGTTCAACTCTCAAAGCATTTTATGTACGATATTCTCCAATTGAACGACATGCTCGTTCCTGAGCTGCTAGATATAGCCGAGCAGCTAAAGATCTCAGGCGCAAAAAAGCTGGATAAACAAAAGCTGGTATACGAAATACTGGATAAGCAAGCTCTTACCAACAGCGATAGCAAGTCTGAAGCAGCCGACGACAAACCCAAACGCAAACGTATTATAAAGACGACCACTGCCAATAGTACGGAAGAAGCAATAGTAGAAAGCGGTGAAGAAAAACCTAAGAAGGCGGATGCGAAGAAAGAAACCCGCAAGAAAGAAGAAAAACCGCTGCTGAAAAAAATAGGCGGCCGTAAGAAAGAAGAATCGGAAGATGTGGTTCCTTCTCCCGCGCCGGTGGTGGCCAAAGCACAGCCCGCAAAGGCGCCACAACCCGTGCCAGAACAGGGACAGCTGATAGAAGAGGAAGATGGCGAGGAGGAAGAATCTTCGCGTCAGGTGGCATTGCAGGACGACTCGGAAGGTATGCAAGAACAGCGCGGAGGCGAGGGACAGGCGAACAGAGCTTATCCTCAGCGAAGGAATGAAGTTTTCAATATCGAATTCGATGGTGTGATCCAGGCGGAAGGGGTATTGGAAATGATGCCCGATGGTTATGGCTTCCTGCGCAGCAGCGACTACAACTATCTCTCATCTCCCGATGATATTTATGTAAGCCCTTCTCAGATCAAGCTATTTGGTCTAAAGACCGGCGATACTGTACTTGGCGCTGTTCGTCCTCCCAAAGAAGGCGAAAAGTATTTTGCCCTGCTGAAGGTAGAGACCATCAATAGCAAAGGCCCCGAAGAAGTTCGCGACCGGGTGCCATTCGACTATCTGACCCCTCTCTTCCCTTTCGAAAAATTGAATCTCTTTACTGCACCCAGTGATTATTCCACCCGCATTATGGACCTTTTCACCCCCATCGGTAAAGGTCAGCGCGGACTCATCGTTGCGCAGCCCAAGACTGGTAAGACGATGCTGTTAAAGGCTGTTGCCAATGCCATCGCTGCCAATCATCCGGAATGCTATCTGATGATCGTGCTGGTGGACGAACGTCCTGAGGAAGTTACAGATATGGAACGCAGCGTAAAGGCCGAAGTGATCGCCTCCACTTTCGACGAACCTGCCGAAAAACACGTAAAGGTCTCCACCATCGCCCTGCAAAAGGCCAAGCGCCTGGTAGAATGCGGTCATGATGTAGTGATCCTTTTGGATTCCATCACCCGTCTGGCGCGCGCTCACAATACCGTAGCTCCTGCTTCCGGAAAGGTATTATCCGGTGGTGTGGAAGCCAACGCCATGCAGAAGCCCAAACAATTCTTCGGCGCTGCCCGTAAGATCGAGAATGGCGGATCTCTCACCATCCTGGCAACGGCGCTTATCGACACGGGGTCCAAGATGGACGAAGTGATCTTCGAAGAGTTCAAGGGTACAGGTAATATGGAATTGCAGCTGGACCGCCGTCTGTCCAACAGGCGTATCTTCCCTGCCATCGACCTTGTTGCCAGCTCTACCCGTCGTGACGACCTGCTGCTGGAAAGGGATGTATTGCAAAGGATGAACCTGCTTCGCGTCTATCTCAACGATATGAATACGGAAGAAGCCATGAACGAATTGCTGAAGCGCATGCGCGGAACAAAAAGCAACGAAGAGTTCCTGGCCAGCATGAATGGCTAACCTGGCGTGACTATCTTGTCTATCTTTTTAGCCAGTATTCTGTCCCTGTCGGTGACCACATCCCCTGCGTCGTGTGTCGAGAGCCATATCTCTACCTTGTTGTAGACATTCGTCCATAAAGGATGATGATCCATTTTTTCCGCCGCCAGCGCCACCCGCGTCATAAATGCAAAGGCTTCGGAGAAGGTTTTGAACTCGAATTGGCGATAGAGCTGATTATTTTTTTCTTCCCACATATGGAGTGATTTTAGTGCGCTTTAAAATATCAGGTGCCCTTTATTACGGATCTTGTCCTGCACCAGCTCTGTTACCAGCTGTACGGGAGGCATGGACTTTATACAGGTGATCAGGTCTCCCAGCTTGTCATCGGTCACGGTATCCCCTTTTAGCAGCCATAGAAAATCCAGGTGTTTGAACTCCGGAAGGAGGTATTCCCCATCGAAATGATTGTTATAGAGAAAATGCTGCAGGGAGTTGTTGGCCTCCTGGTATTCATAGACGCTAAAGAAGTATGTCCGTTGTTTTTTGGTCAGCTGTATCTCGATGTCGTGGTTTATGCGAAAGTCAAATCTCAGCCGGTGGTTCAGCTGCCAGCAGAACTGATAGTCCTTTATGGGGGCCACCACCCCTAACAGACGGGCGCCCTCGAAGAACTCCTCGGTCATATCGTCTATGTTGAGCTTGAGCTTCATGGTCCTTTGTTTGTTTCGGGGCGGTCCCCGTTAGAACTGTATCGGCGCCTGTTGGAGACCATTCCCACGCCGATATTTCACCGTGGTTGAATCCCCTTTTTTGAATTTCGACAATGCTTCCATGTATTTTTCCAGATCGGGCACGGGATAGTCCCCCAGCTGTACGATGACATCCCCGGCTTTTAATCCTGCCTTCTGTGCAGGTCTCCCATCACTGACCCCGTCTGCCCGGACACCACTGCCATTAAATGTATAATCGGGCATGATACCCAGTGTCACGGTAAAACGAGCGCCGCTGATCTGTACTTCCCGGCTCTTTGTAAAGACAAGCCGTGACTTTTTGTTGAGACCTTCCACTACCTCATATACATATTTCAGCACCTGGAGCTCGCCCATATAATTGATCTTGTCGGACTTGTCCGAAGGCTTGTGATAATCTTCATGCAGACCTGTAAAGAAAAAGAGCACGGGTATATCTTTCCGGTAGAACGAAGTATGATCGCTGGGCCCTACCCCGCTGCTGTCGTAGTTCAACCGAAAGAATTTCTTATCCTGCACGTTACCCATGACTTCGGCCCATGTAGGGGAAGTGCCATAACCTCCCACTGTGAGCGCATGGGTGCTGTCCCTTAGCCGGCCGATCATATCCAGGTTGATCATATAATTCACTCTGGACAGGTCGATGGTAGGGTGCTCCACGAAATATTTAGACCCATACAAACCAAGCTCTTCACCAGAAAATGCGATGAAAAGGTAGTTGTTCCCTTTCAGAGAAGACGTCTTCAGCAGACGGGCCAGCTCGATGATGGCTGCTACCCCGCTGGCGTTGTCATCGGCGCCATTGAAGATCTGTCTTTCAGGCCCCCGGTAAAGGCCGTTGCTATCTTCTCCATATCCCAGGTGGTCATAATGGGCTCCAATGACGACGGTGGTAGGGGCCCCATTATCCAGATAGCCTATGATATTGTGACCGGTGCGTTTCTTTTCTGTAAAGGAAACTTTCAATTTTATATCCAGCGAGGCGGATTCGTCCTTCAGGTATTTGCTTCGGCCTGCCCGGGTGATATAGAATAGGGGAAGAACGGCCGGCTCCGAGCGATCCTTTGGATCAAAGGAGAGGTTATCGGCAATTTTGGAGGTATTGAACAGGATCAGGGCGGTGGCGCCTTTCTTGTAAAGCTCTTTTGCCTTGTCCCGGATGGCCTGGTCCAGGTCGAAGTGAGGATTGCCCTTGTTTGTTTCCAGCAGTTCCTTTAGATCGAGGAACCAGGGGTCTCCTTTTTCCTGCAGGGCAATGGCGGGCGTACCCTCTGCTGACCCAAGAGCGCTAAAGGCGAGAGGAAAATATTCTTTATTGATAATCAGCGACTTGTCGTCGATGGAGAAAGCTGTTTCCTCGCTGACGCGTTTGCCTTCATCTATTTCAAACGATTGTTTCCAGCCATTGTTATCCCCTTTGGGCTGTAGTCCGTATCTGGCAAAGCCGATGCTGATATAATCGCCTGCTGCCTGTTCGCCGGATGTGCCTGTACGACGGCCTTCCAGCTTGTCATCAGCCAGGAAGTGTATATGCGTCTCCAGGTTGGCCTCGGTGATCTTATCGGCTTTTTTTAGCCGTTGTGCAAAGGTGAACAGGGACAGAAAGGGCAGGACCAGGGTAAGCGTAACGATCTTGATACGAATGATCATAAAAATCGGTTTTACAGGACCAACAGGAACCGCCCGGGCGGTTCGT
This sequence comes from Sphingobacteriales bacterium 50-39, assembly GCA_001898505.1. Classification (GTDB taxonomy): domain Bacteria; phylum Bacteroidota; class Bacteroidia; order Chitinophagales; family Chitinophagaceae; genus Puia. The sequence goes on along the minus strand of MKTZ01000011.1, from coordinate 127,055 downwards.
CCGCCAGGACAGACATTAACGATATGCGGGAATTGGGCTATTTTTTTCATGAAGACCAATTTCCGCACTTTCAATGAGGCTGCTGGAAGCGGTCCCGTAAAGATAAATAGGTTACCCCAACATTAATAATTGGCTAAAACTTTTCTACACTCGTCTTTTTTCCTTTAGTTTTGCAGATTGCCCTTGCCGGACCGGGGTCCTGGACCTTCGGATAACGAACCAACGGTTCGTTCTGCCGGGTGAAGAGGGTGAATTTGTCAAATAGAAATATGGCATTACCGCACCTTATTAAGTATGTATATACTAATGGTACCGATGAAGTAATTCGTCGGGGAAAAAAGATCCACGCAATTGGGTATGTCGAGCTGGTGGAATATGACGAGCTGTTCGAGTCGGTGACCTTTCGCGTAAAGGATGATAGTTATTCTACCTATTATAAGGTATATGTGCAGAAGTTCAAGGACCCTAAGACGCTGTCCATTCGTTGCAGCTGTCCCTATAACCTGGGCGATATCTGCCGTCATGAAGCCGCGGCTCTGATCCAGCTGCAGGAGCTGCTGGACCGGAATATGCTTAAGGCGGAGGAAGTGTTGTATGATCAGCAGCACACGGTGCTCAAGATGAAGTTCATCGACCTCAAGAGCATCCGGCTCCTGTGCAGCCCCGAGACGCTGAGCGAAGCGGAAAAATATCTGCGAACACAAAGAGCAAAGATCGAATATGCCAAGGACGAGATCGTAAAGGCTTCCGTCGAGCTGGATGGAAAGACCTTCCAGGTGGTATTGAGAAAGAATGAGGAAAGGAATTTCGACACCAGCAGCGACTATCCCGATACGGCGCATCCATTGTGCCTGCCCAAGGTGATCGTGTTCCTGCAGCTGTTGCATATGCATGGCGCTCATTATTTCGACTCCATCCGCAACTGGGATAAGGAAAAGAATAAATTGCTGGAAGCATACGGGTATTCGCTCTCCGACGATCTGAAAGGAAAATTTGAATTTACCTATAAAGACGGCAAGCCCTTCTTACGCGTGCTGGACACGACTATCAAACGTGTAGCCCCGGTGGCGACGGGCCGCCCCAAGCCGGCCGAGGCTGAACAGCCGTCCGTCCTGGTGACGGAAGAAGAAAGGACATTGGGTGGCGTGGCGCAGCGATTGGGTATCGTCTTCAATTTCAACCAGGACAGTTTCCCGGGCTTTGCCCTGGACGCGATAGCCGGAGAAAGCAATGAAGAGCAATCGGCCTACTCGGGTAAGGTGGAGAAGATGGATCTCACCAAATTCGTCAATACGGACCCATTTTCTGAATTTGATAAACAACTGATCCCCTTCCTTCGCAAGATGCAGGGGCCTGAGATCAGCAAATACCTCAACCGGAACTCCCCCTTCAGCGGCATCTGGGAAAATATCATCCATCATGAAGAGGATGATCTTCCGGAAGAGACAAAGAGGCTGATGGTGGAATATCTGCATCCCAAGCTGAAAAAGCTCTTTGCGGAAGTAAGCGCCAACCCTTTTATATTTTTTCTCAACGGTCATAAGCCTTTCAAGACGACCAATCTTCAACCGATTGGCCTCTCGGGGGATACCATCACTCCTTTCTTTAGCGTGTCCCCGGCGGAGGACGGATATGAACTGACCTGTTATGTGAAGATCAATGGGCAGCCGGTGGAGCTTGCTCAAAATGAGTGTAAAAGCAGCGTGGTATTTTTTTACAACAACAATCTGTACTGCTGGAACAGGCCTGAGGATATTGCCCTGGTGGAGAAATTCTCCGGGAAGGAGAAATGGATCGTCGACAACACCGAATGGCCAAAACAGCTGAAGGAGTTTATCCTTCCCCTGACCCGGGATTATCATGTGGATTTTGACAATGTGCTGGTGAAGGAGGTAAAGGATGGCGAGCCGGAAAAAAAGCTGCTCTTACAGGAGAAAGGCGACTACCTGGTGTTCCAACCTATCTTCTCCTATAAAGGATTCGAAACCCGGCCCGGCGGAAAGGATGAGATCATTGTGCCGGACGGAGGACAGGTTTTAATAGTCCATCGCAACAAGGAGGCCGAGCTGCAATTCTTCCGTAAGCTGGAATCCCTCCATTCCCAATTCCTTCATCCGGAAAGTGCGCATTCCCTGGCGCTCAAGGGCGCCGATGTGCTCAAGAACAACTGGTTCTTTCTCTTTGTGGACGCCATGGAGGAAATAAAAGTGCCTGTGTATGGCTTTGAAGCGTTGAAGAATTTCCGGTTCAATACGGCCAAGCCACAGACGAAGATCCATATCAGCAGCAATACGGACTGGTTTGATGCCCGGGTCGACATTGTGTTCGGGGACCAGAAAGTGACGATCGCAGATGTCAAGAAAGCGTTAGCCAACCGGCAGCAATTTGTTCCTCTCGATGACGGAACCCTTGGTGTCTTGCCGGAAGAATGGATAAAGAAGTACTCCCTTTTATTCAGGGTAGGCGAAGGCCAACGCAATCAGCTCCGGCTTTCGAAATACCATATGAGCGTCATCGATGAGCTGTATGACAATCGTAATGAAGAGGAACTGATCATCCGGCTGGAAGAGAAATACGAGCAACTGAGGGAGTTCAACCGGATCAAGGAAATTCCTGCGCCGGCCCATCTGGAGCCGATACTCCGGCCCTATCAGGTGCATGGGTTCCATTGGTTAAACTATTTGCAGGAGGTCAACTGGGGTGGTATACTGGCTGACGACATGGGTCTTGGTAAGACCATTCAGGCCCTGTCCTTCCTACAGCATTTCAGGGATACAAATGGACGTCTCAGTGCATTAGTAGTGTGCCCCACTACGTTGATGTTCAACTGGGAGAATGAAATAAAGAAGTTTACGCCCACCCTGACCTATCATATCCATCATGGGGGTGACAGGACGCGCAACAAACAGGCGTTGAGCCAGTACAATGTGATCATCACCACCTATGGGACTTTGCGCAGCGATATCAAGCTGCTGTTGGAGATCCCCTTCGACTATGCGGTGCTGGATGAATCCCAGGCCATCAAGAACCCCAGCAGCAAAGTGACCAAGGCCGCCTGTCTGCTGCATGCGAAGCACCGGCTGTGTATGAGCGGTACGCCTCTGCAGAATAATACTTTCGACATATTTGCCCAGATGAACTTCCTCAACCCGGGGATGCTGGGCAGCATCGAGTTCTTCCGCCAGGAGTTTGCGGTACCTATCGACAAGTTCGGGGAGCAGGACAGAAAGGACCATTTGCGCAAATTACTTTTTCCCTTTATCCTGCGGAGGACCAAGGAGCAGGTGGCGAAAGACCTTCCCGACAAGACGGAGACCATTCTCTTCTGCGAGATGGAAGATGAACAGCGTAAAGTATACGACGCCTATCGGAATGACTATCGGGACAAGATCCTGGGCACTATCGAGACGCAGGGGATACAGCGCAGCCAGCTCACTATCCTGCAGGGCCTTATGAAGCTGCGTCAGATCTGTGATTCTCCGGCTATCCTGAATGAGACGGACCGCTACCCCAATCACTCCATCAAGCTGGATGAGCTGGCCCGGGAGATCACGGAGAATATCGGCGATCATAAGGCGCTCGTCTTTTCCCAATTCCTCGGTATGCTGGCCCTGATCCGCGAAAGGCTGAAGGAGCTGGGCGTCAAGTTCGAATATTTTGATGGCAGCACGTCGGCCCAGGAAAGGGAAAGGGCGATACAGAGCTTTCAGACGGATGACAGCTGCCGGGTATTCCTTATCTCCCTCAAGGCCGGCGGCGTGGGTCTCAACCTTACGGCCGCTGACTATGTATATATCGTCGATCCATGGTGGAACCCTGCCGTGGAACAGCAGGCCATCGACCGGACGCATCGTATCGGTCAGACCAAGAACATCTTCGCCTATCGCATGATCTGTAAAGACACCATCGAGGACAAGATCCTGCAGCTACAGGAAAAGAAACGTATCCTAGCCAAGGACCTCATCGCTGATGATGACGGCTTTGTGAAGAGCCTTACCAAGGCGGATGTGGAATACCTGTTCTCATAATTCACCGGTGAAAATTCGGAGGCGCGAGCCGTCCTGGCCCTACCGGCACCCTATTTTGCCATTGGTATATACTGGATAGGATGCGGGTAAACCCGGTGTTAATTTAGCGGTCCATAGGAACGAAAATGAGAAAGTATATACTACTGACAATTACCATTTTGTGTTTTCTTGTCACGCAATCATTTGCACAGGGAAGGATTAAAGGCTCCCTGAAAGGCGCACTCGTAGATACTGTAGGCGGGACGCAGCTCCTTAGCAATGCCACCGTAGCGCTGACACCGGATAAAGGCGACTCCACAGACACTGACTTCATTATTACAGATAAAAAGGGGGTATTTCAATTCAAAAGTCTCGATTCGGGGACCTATCACCTGGAGATATCCTATCAAGGGTATATGCCTATCCGCCGGACCATTACGGTGGGCGCCACGAACAGGGATTTCGACCTGGGGGTGCTTCACATGCAGCGGACGAGTGATATGATGACGGCGGTGGTGGTGCAACGTCCGCCGATAGCCATAAAAAAGGATACGGTGGAATACAGTGCGGGGATGTTTGCCACCAAGCCAAATGCCGTGGCGGAAGACCTGCTGAAGAAGATGCCTGGTATACAGGTGGATAAAACGGGTAACGTGACGGCGCAGGGAGAGACCGTGCAGCGGGTACTGGTCAACGGGAAGCGATTTTTTAGTGACGACCCCAAAATGGCGACGCGCAATCTGCCGCCGGATGTCATCGACAAGATACAAGTATTCGACGACCTCAGCGATCAGGGCAAGTTCACGGGTTTTGACGACGGCAACCGGGTGAAGACGATCAATATCGTCACCAAGAAGGATAAGAAACGGGGATATTTCGGGAAGTTCGTGGCCGGTGCGGGCTCCAGTCAGAATTATGACGAGATGTTGAACCTCCACCGATTTGACGGGGAACAGCAGGTCTCGGTATTGGGGCAGGCCAATGATATCAATAAGCAGAACTTCAGCCAAGCCGATATTTTTGGTAGCGGAGGCGGACGCAGGAATGGGTTTGGAGGTGGTGGTGGCGGGGGATCTTCTTCGGGCATCACTACCATATGGGCTGGCGGCGCCAATTACAGGAATGCGTTAAGCCCCAAGACCGACCTTACGGCCAGCTATTTCTACAATCAGCAGCATGTTTCGACCTTCACACAGGACAGCATTATCAAGCCTATCGATGGGGATACGGTCCAGACAAGTGCTGGCAGCAGCTATAGTATATCGAGAAGCCAGAACCACCGGATATATGCCAACCTGGAATCGAGACTCGACAGCAATAATTCGCTGGTCTTCCGGCCCAATGTAACATTCCAGCACAGCAATCCGAACGCCGCCTCCTCCAACTATACAGTAGACAACTATGGCACGCCGATCAACAGCTCGAACGCTCATTCGAACAGCATTACAAACGGATTCAATATCAACGGGTCGAACCTGCAGCTGCGGCATAAGTTCAAGAAGCCTTTCCGGACCATTTCCCTGGACATGAATATTACGTCCAATATCAATGACGGCACGGGCTATAACTATTCCATCAATAATCTTTACAAGCTGGGGAGGGTCGATACGCTGAATCAGTATTTTGTCAATTCTTATCACGGCACTACGCTCAGCCCTACCCTGTCCTATACGGAACCGATAGCCAAGAACCAGATCCTGGAATTCAATTATAATCACAGCTACACGAACAATACGACGCTGAACAATACCTATGATTTTACCGATTCGGCCCATGGGTATAGCCGTCTGGACAGCCTGTTCACCAATTCGTATAAGTTCGTCTCCCATTCGGACAGGTTTACGGTGAACTGGCGGGTACAGAATCAAAAGTTCAATCTTTCGGCAGGATCGGGTATACAGTTCACCAACTACAACAGCGACAATACCACCAAGGGGATCACGGTGGCGCGCAACTATGTAAACCTTACGCCTACGGTGAACTTTCAGTATCTGTGGTCCCGGACCTCGCACCTGAGGGCGTTCTATTCCGGCAGGACGGGACAGCCTACGGCCTCGCAGCTGCAGCCGCTGACCACCACGTCGGATAATATCAGTTATACGACGGGCTACCAGGACCTGCGCCCCCAGTTCACGCACAGCCTCCGGGTATTGTATACCAATTTCGATCCGTCCAACCAGCGGGTGATCTTTGCCACGGTGAATGCCAGCACGACGGTACATGATATCCAGCCGCTGTTCTGGTACAATGCCAAGGGCGGTCAGACCACCACGTACAGGAATCTCAACGGCACCTGGAATGTATCCGGATATTTCAATTACGGGTTCCCTATCAAGAAGCCCAAATCCAACCTGAATTTTATTACAAATGTGAATTACTCGCAAAGTCAGTCCTTGCAAGCCGCGGACTCTTTATCGGCCCTGGCGGGATATTACAAGCATATTTTTGTGCACAACACCAGCATGACGGAGACCATCAGCTGGACGACGAATATCAAGAAAAACTTCGATATGAACTTCAGCTCCGCCACGACGTACAATATTGCCCGGAAGACGGCGCCGCTGAATAGCAAGGGTTCTTCCACTACGGCAAATACGGGTGACCTGAACTCTTTCTCGGAAGTGCTTTCTGCGGAGATAACGGCCTATACGAACAATGGCTGGCTTATCGCCACCTCTTTCGACTATACGTATACCAATACGCATTCCAGCGGGTATAATGCCAGCGTTCCCCTGCTGAACCCCAGTATCGCCAAGCAGCTGTTTTCAAAGAAGCAAGGGGAGATACGTCTTACCGTCTTCGACCTGCTGAACCAGAATGTATCGGTGAGCAAGACTGTCGGCAACACGGGGCAGGTGACCTATAACAGGAACAATGTGCTGACCCGCTATGCGATGCTGACGTTTACGTATAATCTGAACAATTTTGCCGGCAGCAACCAGCGTAAGATGCCCGGGTTTTTCCGGGGTCCCCGGCCGGGAGGTGGGTTCCGGGATGGTGGGGGAGGGGGTTTTAGAGGAGGGCCGCTTGAATGAAAGAGGCAATTGATCAAATGTTGTCTTTTTAACTGCCTTGCAAAATGGTTTATTTTTTCCCTAATATTGGTACTTGAAGTACGAAAATTCGTGTTTTTTTAAACCAGGGATGTTCTATTAAAAAGGAATCACTGCAGTGGCAGCGCGGAGGGTAGCCTCCTGGCGACACTATATGCGAAAAGGCCGCCTCACTATTTAGGAGACGGCCTTTTTCTGTTTTAATATTCTTTTATTTTCTCCGATAATGGTGGTCTGTATGCGTCACAGGCGACTGACCTATGAGAATGACGGACAAAATAGTTCGCAAAAACCGGGTCAAATTAGATGAAGGACGATATATGTCCTTGTAAATCTTTGTGTTACGTGTGTCAAAAGACATATTGGATTTGGCCATGGGCATAGGTTTGTTTTATGTAGTTAATCAGAGTATAACAGCTAATAACGCCGAAGATACGCTCTTATTGTACAATTTATCCACAATGCATTGTTAAACCACGTAAATTTCCTATTGCAAGGGGGTGGGAATGTTTGTACCTTGTTCAAAATCCTTTTCTATGAGAAATACTATTCTCACGATGGCGCCGCTGTTTCTTTCGGTGACATTGACGGCACAAGGAGTTTTTTCAAACAAGACCCAATCCATACTTGAAAAAGTCATCCAGGATTATCCTAATCATTTCCATAACATCAAAGGTGAATTGATCAGCCGTGAGCATCAGACGGCTGAATATAGATCTACACTGCAATTACCCGGCAGCCCGTCCAGTATCGTTGTATTCACGAACGGACAGGGAACAGCATCCAATATAGGCTATACCTGGAACTGTGTCGTCATGGACTCAGAAAGCTTTTCGGTAGCCAGGGACAGGTTTCAGGAGATCTATAGCCAGCTCAGCAACAGCATTATTACCACCGGCGCGCAAAAGACTTTTATTCTCAGCGGCGGGTACGAAACCCCTCAGGAGGAAAAGAAATATACGCGTATCGTGTTCTCTCTTTTGCCCGGTGTAGGAGATATGAAGCGGCTGAAGGTGGGGCTTTCGCTCCATCAGGTGGGTGATAAGTGGAGGATAATGCTGAGCGTGAATGACCGGGACAATCCGGATGAGGTTCAGGGTGCGGTGACGGTGAATTAACCTTTATTAACCTTATTTCAAACCTAATTAACCGCCCTTGCGGGCGAGGACAGATATTTTCGTTGTCAAGACTTTGGCAATGAAATCCACTTTTACTCTTTTCTTATTTTTCTCTCTGGCGGGACTGCGAGGATTGGCCCAGGCTGATGGCAGCGTAAGGGGCCGGCTGAAAGATACGGCTGCCCATATCTCCGTGTCCGATGCGACGCTAACCATATTGAACATACGGGACTCGTCCCTTGTCAGCTTTGCGCGGAGCAATGCTTCCGGCTCATTTGTTCTGTCCAGACTGAGCAATGGGGCTTACCGGCTATTGGTGTCGCATGTAGGCTACCGGTCTGTAAGCCGCAGCCTTGTCATTACCGACCTGGTAAAGACGGTGGACCTGGGAGAAATAGTACTAACGGATAAGAGCAGCACATTGGAGGCTGTGACCGTGCAGCAGGAGGCTCCGCCGGTGTCCATCCGGCACGACACCATCGAGTTCAACGCGGGCTCATTCCGCACCAAGCCGGATGCTGTCGTCGAGGACCTGTTGAAGAAGCTACCGGGTGTACAAGTAGATAAGAATGGAAATATCAAGGCAAATGGACAGGATGTAAAAAAGGTGCTGGTAGATGGAAAGGAGTTTTTTGGCAATGATCCCAAGATAGCATCCAGGAACCTTCCGGCGGATGCGGTGGACAAGGTCCAGGTGTTTGATAAAAAGTCCGACCAGAGCGAGTTCACGGGATTCGATGACGGCAACAGCCAGCGGACGATCAATCTGACGATCAAGAAAGACCGGAAGCATGGGGTTTTTGGCCGGGGGACCGCCGGAGGGGGAAGAGATGCGGCGGACGGGCGATATGAGTCTACGTTCAATCTGAATCAATTTAAGGACAACAAACAGCTTTCCGCTCTTGGGCTGTGGAATAACACGAACAAACAGGGTTTCTCCTTCCAGGATGTGATGGGTTTTAATAATTCAAGCGTACCGATAGAAGGTCTCACGACGGGCAGCCAGGCCATTACTACAACCCTTGCGGGTGGCGTGAACTTTTCCGACAACCTCCGTGGTCATACGGATATGGGGGGCAGCTATTTTTTCAACCGGGCGGATGATCGTATCCGGCAAAAGGACGCGAGGCAATATCTCTCACCGGACAATTCCTTTAACCAGGATCATACGGGGGCAACGGACCGGCACAATGAGAATCAGCGGATCAACTTTCTTTCCGACACCCGGCTGGATAGCTTCAATTCGGTGAAGATCACCAGCGGACTGACCTGGCAGCGGAGCAGCAGCGCATCTACCTCCATCGACAGCTCCCGTGACAGGGGGAGCAATGCCCTGCTGAATACAAGCTCCTCCAATGCTATGGCACATATGGATGGATATGCCTGGAACAATAGCGCCCTGTTGCGTCATCGATGGGCCCTGAAAGGAAGGACGCTGTCCGTACATCTTTCCTTTGGATTGAACAAAGGGACGGGCGGAGGGAGTAATAATTCCGTCAAACAATTTTTCCCGGGAGGGCTCGATACATTAAATCAATTATATAATCAGTCGAACCATGGCAACAGTTATGGGGCCGTGGTGAATTATACGGAACCCTTTTCAAAAAGGTCATTACTGGAAATGAGCTATAATTTTTATCAAAGCCATAGCGAGACGGGCAAGCAAACCTTTGATGCGGATGCCACGGGAAAATACTCCCTGCTGAATCGGCAACAGACGAACGACCTGAGGAACACATTCACCTATCACCGGGAAGGGTTGGCTTTCCGGCACCAGCGGGAACGTTTCAATTTTACGATAGGCGCCGCCCTCCAGCAGGCAGTATCTACAAACCTGTTTGGGTATGTAAACAAGGACAGCCTGCTGCGACAGACCTTTTACAATCTGCTGCCCAATACCCTGCTCCAGTATGATTTTTCCAAATACCGCAACCTGCGTTTGCAGTATATCACCTATACCAATCAGCCCAGCCTGTCGCAGTTGCAGCCGGCGCCGGATAACTCGGACCCTTTGAATATAAAGGCGGGCAATCCGGGATTGAAGCAGGAGTATTATCAATCCCTCCGGTTGAACTATATTTCGTTCGATCCCTTTCAACGCACGAGCCTTTTTGCTATGCTGAACTACAATGGCATACGGCATCGTATTGCGGGCGATGATGAAGTCGATAGTGTAGGAGTAAGGACCTCCCGACCGGTGAACCTGGACGGATTATACCAGGCAAATGGATTTATCTCCTGGGAGTTCCCTGTGCGCAAGCTACACTCGATGGTGAACCTGAAAAGTGATGTCTCCTATGATCACAACGCCAGCCTGGTGAATGGAGTCCGGAATAACAGTAACACATGGACACTGGGACAGGGTGTGGATGTGAATTTCTCTTACAAGGAGTCGCTGGATATCTCGGGAGGCGCCAGGGTGGAATACAATGATGCCCGTTACTCTTTGTTGCCTGGGCAAAACCAGCAATACTGGACGGAGACCTACAACCTGGACCTTAACTGGTATTTGCCGAAAGGGTTGAGCCTGGGGAGCGATATAAACTATGTTCACCGAAGCGGACTGCCGGCGGGGTATAACATCAGCCCTTTTGTCTGGAATGCTGGTGTAGCATCGCAGCTTTTCAAAAACCGGCGGGGATTGCTGCGTTTGCAGGTCTTCGATATCCTCCGCCGGAATACGGGGTTTACGCGGAATACCAGCCAGAACTACATCGATGATATGTCCTACCAGGTGTTGAACCGGTATTGGCTTCTGAGCTTTACGTATAGTATCAACCGATTTGCCGGGCGGGCGGTAAAGGGCGGGGTGGAAAGAAGGGGCCCGGATATCAAGATCATGCGGTGAGACCCTGGGGTAACTCCGGGGTCTGTGAGGACGCGGGGGCGAACAGCGGGTGTAACGATAGCGGACAGATCCGGGTGCGTGGGAACTATCTATTGTGATGATTTTCACATCGTTGCCGTTCCGGCACTTTATTCGCGGTATTTCCCGCAAGGAGCCCAAAAACTATGCTTAGGAACTACTTCACGACGGCCTGGCGTAATATCACCCGGCATAAGATCTATACGACCATCAATATCATCGGACTGGCGTTCGGCATCTGTGCCTGTATGGTGATCTATCTGATCACCAATTATGAGTTCAGCTTTGACAGGGATCATCCGGATGGGGATAGGATCTACCGAATCGTGGGGGAGGCGAAGGCGCCGGATGGGAGCACGATGTTCGCGAATTCGCTGCTCAGCGATATGGGTGGGTTGGAGACGGAGATACCCGGCTTCGAGGCGAAGGCGGCTTTTTACGATTATGGGGTAGCTGTGCGTATTCCGGATGGAAAGAACCCTCCCAAAAGGTTCGATAACAGGATCGCCGACTCGTGGGCTGCGTCTACCATCATTACAAAACCTCAATACTTTTCGGTATTCCAATATGAGTGGCTGGCTGGCACCCCTGCGGTGTTGAATGAGCCTTTTAAAGTGGTATTGTCCGAGAAGAGGGCTCAAAAATATTTTGGGAATATTCCTTTGGACAAGGTCATTGGCAGGACGGTGATCTATGATGATTCGCTACAGGTGACGGTTGGAGGTGTGGTAAAGGACTGGGTGCGTCATACGGATTTCGGGTATACGGATTTTATTTCCATCAGCACCGCAACGCATAGTTTTTTGAAAAACCAAATACCTACGGAGGACTGGAACAGTTTGAGGCCTCATTCTTCCATGGTTTTTGTCAAGCTGGCGAAGGGTACGAAAGTGGAAGCTGTCAATGCCAGCATGAATGCCTATATAAAAGAAAATGTGCATCCGGCGGATATGGGAGGCCAACCCCCCAAGTTGATGATGAAGCTGCAACCCATAACAGATATTCATTTTGCCATGGATTTCCATCGTGGCGATGATGGGGATGATTTTCGCAAGCCGTACCTGCCTACTTTGTATATGCTGATGGGGGTGGCGGTGTTTATCCTCGCCCTGGCGGTGATGAACTTTATCAATTTATCGACGGCTCAATCCCTGCAGCGGGCAAGAGAGGTAGGTGTCAGGAAGGTGCTGGGCAGCCGCCGGAAGCATATTATATTCCAGTTCCTTACAGAGACGTTCGTGCTCACGGTCTTTGCCGTGTCGGTGTCTGTCCTTTTGGTGGAGCCTGTGCTGCATGCATTTAAGGATTATGTTCCACCCGGAGTGAGCTTTCATTTTTTCCAGCCGCATGTGTGGATATTTCTAACGTGCATTACGATCATCACGACTGTACTGGCCGGGCTGTATCCCGCCAGGCTTCTGTCCTCTTATCTGCCTGTGCTGAGCATGAAGGGTGTGGCGCTGCATAAGGGGTCCGAGAGGATCGGGCTACGGAAGGCGTTGATCGTATTCCAGTTCACCGTATCGCTCGTATTTATCGTCGCGGCGATGGTCATTGGAAAGCAGGTAAATTTCATGCAGCATGCTGACAAGGGGTTTAGTACGGATGGGATCATTACCATCAATAAATGGGGGGACCCGCAGGGGCGGCTGAAGGTATTTGCCGCGAATATTCAAAAATTGAAAGGCATCGACAAGATACTTTTGCAAGGGAACGCCCCCATGGGGTTTGCCAGGTATGAAATGGGGCTCACGTATAGAGATGGGAAAAAAGAATCAGATGTGACCGCGGTGTCGGATTGGGGGAATGATGGGTATATTCCTTTCTATAAAATGAAGCTGATAGCCGGCCGGAATATATTGCATACGGACAGCCTGAAGGAGTTTGTTGTCAACGAGACTTTCACCCGGGCATTGGGATGCCGTAGTCCTGAGGAGGCGATAGGCAAAGGAGTGGATTGGAAGGGACCGAATGGGGAACATATCTATCCCATCGTCGGAGTTGTCGCGGACTTTCACCAAGGCTCCTTTCATGAGGCCATAAAGCCGGCTGTGATTGGAAATATGCCGGAGTTTGAACATAGTCTGGCGATAAGACTGACGGCTTCGGAAAAGAATACGAAGGATGTGAAGGCGCTGCTGGCCGGGATGGAGCAGGAATGGAAGAAGGTATTTCCAAACGATGGTTTTCAATATAGCTTTTTGAATGAGTCCATCACCTGGCTTTATGGCCAGGAGGAGAACACTGCGTGGTTGATCAATGTGGCGATGGGCATCACCATTTTTATCTCCTGTATGGGTCTTTTTGGTCTGGGTTTGTTCACGGCGCAAAAAAGGACCAAGGAGATAGGCATTCGCAAGGTGCTGGGAGCGAGCGTCACGGATATTACGATTATGCTCAACCGGGATTTTGTGATCCTGGTGTTGATCGCCTTTGTCATTGCGGCACCCATCTCCTGGTATTTTATGCATCAGTGGTTGCAGGATTTTGCCTACCGGACGGAGATGTCCTGGTGGGTGTTTGCGCTGGCGGGGCTGTCGACCATCGTCATTGCTCTACTCACGGTGAGCTTCCAGGCGTTGAAGGCGGCGATTGTCAATCCGGTGGAGAGCCTGCGGACGGAGTAGATGGGGTTATTCATAGCCGGCATACTATGGACCATTCTCAAAATAAGGGGGTAAAACGAAGCGAAGAAATAGTCCGACGATATTTGGACCTGTTGGACAGACATATCGAGGACCTGGTACAAGGCCGGGATATGGAGATGATGGAGATAAACGAGATCGTCACCAACACGCTGGGACATCATCCCTGTCATTTCTACGATGATAAAATTACCGGTAAGGCAAAATATCTTTTGACAGAAACGGACCTGTCTATTGCGGAGATCGCTTACTTTTTTATCCAGGAGGCGGGCAGGCAGTTAAACGATCATGGCAGGATATGTACTATCGTTACATCGTTGCTGGCGGCTTATACAGGCTTGTATTCAACTTATGAAGGGATGAAGGCGCCAGTGGAGATAGAGGTATCCAATGTCCGGTAGAGGCAAACGCCCGGGGATGATCAGTTCCGTATGATCCTGATAACGGGCCGTCCTCCGCCGGCGCCGGGTCCGAACTGATCTTCCATCATTTTACGGAAGGCGTCGCGGGTGATCTTTTTACCGTCGGTGGGGGCATGGACAAGTCCTTTGTCCAGGTTTTTTGTGTCGATGTCGTCGGCGGTGAAGACTACTTCTCCATCATTTATATCGAGCTGGAGGATGAGTCCGGGAAGGCCCCCGTAATCTTCCGGTCCGGAGGGACATTGTATCTCTTCCGCATACCAGACTGTGACCGCACCTCCCTGGTGTCCTTTTGTGGCGGCTTTTTTACAGAAGTATCCGTGGATAGTCTGTGTGTCCGGCTCCATTTTCCAGGAGTAATGGAGGAAGCTGTCCTCGATGATGTATTTTTTGGGGCCCAGCTCCCGCTGCTGTGTCATTTTCTCGGATGTATAATTTTTATAGGTCTGGTCGTCGCCTCCTCCAAATTTCATGTGGACGACGGGGCCGTCCTGGTCCTGTCCTGCCTGGTCCCGGATGTCCTCGGCCTCCTTTACATTGCGGTAAAGCGACTGGTCGGCGGAGAACAGCAGCTCGGATCGGGCGCTATCGAATTCGGGCACCATTCTTTTCATGCTTTCATCTTCCAGGCGGCGGTGAATGTTTATCTTTCTTTTATAGATGATGCGACCTTCTTTGACCTGAGCCTGGACTGTTTGAAGGGTGATAAGGGCCAGGACATTCAGGAGTATTTGTTTTTTCAGGAGCATAATTTTTGATTTTGATCGATTTGGCTGCAAATCTATCCGGAGCGCGGGGCAAGACAGGTTAAGGGGTATTGGTTTAATGTTAATTAAGGTTAAAGTTTTTGTGTGGCGGCGGGCCTTTTTTATATTTTTGACTGGGGCCACAGGAGAGGCTCGTCCAATGAACAAGCGCCGGATACCTATAGTATTAATGGTGGTGACGATCGCCGCGATCGTGCTATTCCAGGCCTACTGGCTTAGGAAGAACTATTTGGAAGAGAACAGGCTGCTCACCCTTCGGACCAATCTCTTGTTCAGGGAGACGCTGCTCAAGCTCCAGGCGTCCAAGCTCCATCTCGATACTTCTCTCCACCTCGGACTCTCCAGGACGCCGGACCCCATGGGCATACTTAGCACGGTGAGCATCGTCCGGGATAGGGTCTTTATGGACACCCCGCAAAAGAAGGAGCATGGACAGGCGGTAATCGTCACCGTGCATGACGACCACCGGGACAAACTTACTGATACGGGTGTACATGAAGTGTTCTATCAAAAGGACGGATCCAGCGGGGTTGCCGCCTTTCTGTCGAGTGTAGATTCGTTGCAGGAGCCCGTGACCATCAAGGAGATGCACGACAGATTCGAACAGGTGCTTGCGAAAGAAGGCATACGTGCATCGTTTGTTATCAAGACAGCACCCGTGGTCCCGGGAAAGCGCCTGTCGTTCGGCCCCGACGAAGCGGAGCGCAAAGTGATCCTTCCCGACTATCAAGACGGCACCGTGATCCTTGGTTTTGCCAAACCTACGGCGTACCAGGTCCATCTGGAGAATGACTTCTGGCTGACGGCGGGGCGGCTGGGTCCGCAGCTGCTCTTTTCGCTGGTATTGGTCGGCGTTACGATCCTTTCCTTTCTGCTGTTGTATCGCAACTGGCGGCAACAGCAAAAGCTCACCCTACTGAAGAACGATTTTATCAGCAATATCACGCACGAGCTGAAGACCCCTATTGCTACTGTGAGCGTGGCCGTCGAGGCGTTGAAGGAATTCGATGCTTTGAAAGACCCTGTCCGCACGAGGGAATACCTGGAGATCAGCTCGCACGAGTTACAACGTCTTTCGCTGCTGGTGGATAAGGTGCTGAAATTGTCCCTGTTTGAAAAACAGGAGATCGAGCTGCGGAAGGACGAGTTCGACCTTAAAGTTCTGGTGGAGGATATTATGGCGACCATGCGACTGCAGTTCGAGAAATATCATGCGACAATTAAATTTATGGTGGGGCCGAAGGAGGCCCTGGCCGGGCCGAAAGAGCCGGGGATGTTCAAACTGCGGGCCGACAAGCTGCATTTCACCAGCGTCATTTACAATCTCCTGGACAATGCATTGAAGTACAGCAAGGCGGCCCCCATGGTGATGGTCCATCTGCAAGGAGAGAAGGAGTTTGTTCTTTTATCGGTGAGTGATAATGGCATCGGTATCCCGGCCGGCTATTTGGACAGGATCTTTGAAAAATTCTTTCGTGTGCCTACGGGAGATCATCATAATGTGAAAGGATATGGTCTGGGGCTTAGCTACGTGGCCTACGTCGTTCACCGGCATGGCGGGGAGGTCGATGTGCGCAGCGAGGAAGGCGTCGGAAGCCATTTCACCATTAAAATCCCATGGGGTTATGCCTAAGATCAAGATATTATATGTCGAAGATGAGCTCTTTTTGGGGAAGATCGTAAAAGAGAGCCTCGAGAGCCGGGGTTTCGAGGTGATTATGGAGACCGACGGCGCCAAGGTGTTACCCGCCTTTGCGAAGCAATGTCCGGATGTATGTGTGTTGGATATCATGTTGCCCAATAAGGATGGCTTTGAGATCGCGGAAGAGATACGTGACCTGGATAAGGATGTACCTATCCTTTTTGTCACGGCCAAGAGCAGGACGGAAGATGTGGTGAGGGGCTTTACATTGGGGGGTAATGATTATATCCGGAAGCCATTCAGCATGGAGGAGATGATCGTGCGAATACAGAATACGCTGCGTAGCAAAGAGGCGATGCCGGCGTCGTTGTCGGGAGAGTTGGTAAAGATTGGCAGATACCGATTCTTTTGGCGAAGACAGGTGTTGGAGCTGGATGGGGTGGAGCGTAAATTATCTTTCAGAGAAAATGAGCTGTTGAAATTTATCTATGCCGGAAAGGACAAGGTCATCGACAGAAAGGATATACTTCAATTATTATGGGGGAACGATAGCTTTTTCAATAGCCGTAACCTGGATGTGTATATTACCAAGCTGCGAGGGTATCTGAAGGATGATGGGGCCCTGGAGATCATTACGATCAAGGGGGTTGGATATAGATTTGTGCTATGATCACACTACCAGCGTGTATTGCCGCAGCACTTCATCGATCTCTTCCAGCCGGAAAGGTTTGGAGATATAGTTATTCATTCCTGCCTCCAGGCATTTTTCCCTGTCGCCCTTCATGGCATCGGCCGTGAGCGCCACGATGGGGATATTGCAATAAGGTTCCGGCATTTTACGGATGGCCCGGGTGGTAGTATAGCCGTCCATTTCGGGCATGTTGACGTCCATGAAGATGATCACCGGCTCGCAATGAGGCAGTCTGTCCAGGGCTTCTTTCCCGTTGCTCACCTGTATGACCTCGAAGCCCATTCTGCGAAGGACTTCCGAAATGAGGAGCATATTGATGGGGTCGTCGTCGGCCACCATGATGCTGGTAGGCTCGGTGATCTTTTCGACATTGGCGGGTAGGGAGGGGTGGAGGCTGTCGGTCTGCATGTTCTTTTCGAACAGGGAAAGCAGGGTGGCGTGCAGCTCGTGCATCTTTACCGGCTTGGACAGGAACTTATTAATGCCGGCACGGACCGCCTCGCTGTGGTAGATATTTTTTTCCGGCGAAGACAGCATGAGCATAAAGAGCTGTTCCTGTCCGGGGAAGGTCTTTTTTATTTCTTTTACCAGGGCGATGCCATCCATTCCGGGCATGAGGTGATCCGTGATGATGAGGTTATATGGCTCGTTCTTCCCGACCGCCTCTTTTATCTTTACCAGCGCGAGTGCGCCGCTGGTTACCAGGTCGGCCTCGATATTGAAATGTCCGAAATTCTCCTTCATCAGCTGCAGGTTGCTGAGGTTGTCATCTATGATCAATACTTTTTTTAATAGGGGTTGTGGGGGCAAAAGGACTTCTGGCTGCTCGTTGGCGATTTGCAGGGTCAGCTGCAGGGTGAAGGAGCTGCCTTTGGCGGGTTCGCTTTCCACGATGAGCTGGCCGCCCATCAGCTCGGACAGGCTGCGGGAGATGGTAAGTCCCAGACCCGTACCGCCGTATTTGCGGGTGGTGGAGGTGTCGGCCTGGGTAAAGCTTTCGAATATCTTCTGCAATTTCTCCTTGCGGATGCCGATGCCGGTGTCTTTTACCCGTATGGCCAGCCTTATATACTGTTTCCCATCCTGGTTATAGCTATCGCCATCTCTTTCGATGGATACGAGGATCTCACCATCGCTGGTGAATTTGATGGCGTTGCCCACCAGGTTGACGACAATCTGACGGATACGGGTAGGGTCCCCTACGAACTGGGAGGGTATGGAAGGATCTACCCGGTAGAGCATTTCCAGTTTTTTCTCGAAGGCCTTGATGGTGAGCATATCGATGGTCTCTTCTATCAGCTCGTCGAGCTTGAAGAGGGTATGTTCGATGTGCAGTTTGCCCGCTTCGATCTTCGAGAAGTCGAGGATATCGTTGATGATGCTCAGGAGGCCATAGGCGGATTTCTTTACATTCTGCAGATAGTCCCGCTGGGCTTTTTGCAATTCGGTGGTCAGCACCAGGTCGGTGAACCCGATGATACCGTTCATGGGTGTACGGAGCTCGTGGCTCATATTGGCCATGAATTCGCTCTTGGCGAGGCTGGCGGATTCCGCCAGCTCTTTGGCCTGTACCAGCTCCACCTCGATCTGCTTACGCTCGATGGCGGCGGCCAGGGAAGAGGCATAAGAGCGGAGGATGGAAAATTCGGCTTCGGACCATTCCCTTTCCTTTTTCAATTCGTCGAACCCTACAAATCCCCAGAATGCGTCCTTCAGGAAGATGGGGACGGCGACGGAAGAGAGGACGGTGCTGGTGTTGTAGATATGGACCAGCTGTGGATCGTCTTCCCTGCTTTTGTAGCTGATGAAGGGCTTTTTGGCCCGCAGGGGTTCGATGATCTTTTTTATATTCTCGAAAGGGATATTCTTTATTACATCCCTGTCGATGCGCAGATCGGAGGGGTCCTCTGTCCATTCATGGGTCTCTGTGGTAAGCCATTTGGCGGTGGCGTTGTCGTAATGATTCTGGAATACATAGACCCTGTCAACCGTCGCCCGGCTGCCAAGGATCTGAATGGATTCTTTGATGGCCTGGTCCAGGTTGGTATTGATCAGCAGCGAGTGCGTAGCCTGTGCAACGGCATGCAGCAGCTGGTCTTTTTTCTTCAGCTTCTCCTGCGCGATCATCTGGTCGGTGATATTACGGGATGTGCAGATGAGCTTTACCAGCTCTTCTTCATCGGCGATGGGTTTGATGATGGTCTCCAGCCAGATATAGGTGCCGTCCCGGCGGAGGATACGATAGCGTACGATGAGGCTTTCCTTTTTGGAGAAAGAGGGTATTTCTTCCGCAGATATGAATTTGTGCCGGTCGTCCGGGTGCACGTATTGTTCAAAAGGACGACCGATGATATCATCCACGTCATATCCGAGGACTGTTTTCACGGATGGGGAAAGATACCAAATGGTGCCGTCGATGGCATGGACGCTGATGATATCCTCCGAATTTTCCGCCAGCAGACGGAATTTCTGTTCACTGTTGAGCAAGGCATTCTCCGACTCCTTTTGGGATGTGATATCCTGGGCGATGCCAAACTCCATCTGTTCGTCTACCACCTTACCCTTTATGGACAAATAGCGCATCCATCCCTGTTTGGTGATCACACGGCAGGCAAGCGTGCTTTCATAACCTGTGTTCTCCTTATGCTGAATGGCCCTGGCCAGTTCGTCGGACACCATGTTGAAATCTTCCGGTACGATGTAGGTGTGAAGGAAGGTATCCATGGAGATCTTGTCGGGGTCTTCGTCGTCCATGGCCAGCAGGGCCTTGAACTCTTTACTAAGGTATATTTCGCCGGTGACGAAGTCCAGTTTCCAGGAACCCATCCTGGCGTATGTCATGGCATAGGACAGGGTGCGGATGGCATCTTCCTTTATTTGCAGTGTCTGCAATTTCTCCGAGACGTTGAGACCGATGCCTTGTATCTCGCCCACCTGCCCGTCCTCATCCTGCAAGGCGAGGAATTCCCATTCCGTCCAAAGGAACTGACGTGACTGTCCGATGGGTTTGCGGATCAACAAACGAGATATTTTACCGGGGTTGTTCCAGCATTCATTTGCTACCTGCTGGCAACGCGCGAGGTCTTTTGGAAAGATGGTGGTATAGAAAAGCACGTGCTGCAGGTCCTGTTCAGCGTATCCAAAGGTTTTTAAGAATGCGGGATTTGCATAGGTGAACTGACCCTGACGATTCAGACGGATGACATAGTTGGTTTGCGACTGGAGGATGGATGCCAAAAACTTCTTTTCATTCAACAGATCGTTCCGGGCCTTTTGCAGCTCGTTGTAATTTTTTTCGCCCCGTTTGAAGGCGGGTTCGAGCACCAGTAATGCCAGACAAATGATGGCGATGATAAGGGAAATGAATTTTCCTGTGTCGATGGTGGAAACTTCGCTGTTCTTTTCATTGACCAGCTCGGTGTAGTATTGGGTGACCTGTCCAAGTAACGCATTGTATTTCTGTTCGTTGTACAATAGATTGCGCATGTACAGCGGGCGGTTGATCGCCATCAGGGAGGAGTCTGCTCCGGCGAGCTCCTGGCCAATGGCCATCAGGGGCAGGAAATATTGTTGGGAGCTGGAGAGTAAGAGCTTGATCTGGAATATCTTATCCGGAACAGGCGGTTTGGTGGTCCCGGCCTGTTCCAGGAGCTGCTGTTGCTCTGTCTGGAATTTGGCAAGATAGGAGGACAGGGAGTCCTTTTGGGCATGAATAGTTCGGTGGTCCGGGTCGTTTAGGAGGAGAATGGATTGCTTCGAGATGAGCTGGCTATAGGTCTGCTGCCCGGCCGACTTGTTGATAGCTTCAATTAACTCTTTGTTTTCCAAAGACTTAAGATGATTCACATAGTACCCAAAGAAGTTAAAGAGGAGTACCAGTACGAATAGTATGACCGATATGCGTATAAGTTTGCGGAACGGGCTTTTCATGAATATGGTAGAGGGTCTCTACTAAGAAACGAAAAATCGTCCGTTTAAGTTTCCGAGACTACAAAAAAACTAGGGTAAATACTTAGGTCGGAAGCCTAATTTCCAACTAATATTGATAATTAATAATTTATAACCTGTTCCTCCATTGCAGTTGGCAGTTCTCTCCATTCGTATTGCTGATTTCTCAGCTGGGGTTCGAAGCCGGCCTCCTTTATGGCCTCCTGGATACCCCTGGCGGTGAATCGATGGGGGGCTCCGGCGGCGCTGACCACATTCTCTTCGAGCATGATGCTGCCAAAGTCATTGGCGCCGGCATGAAGACAAAGCTGTGCCGTCTGTTTGCCCACGGTGAGCCAGGATGCCTGGATGTTCTTTACATTGGGCAGCATGATACGGCTTATGGCGATCATGCGGATGTATTCTTCCGGGGTGGTGAGATTATGTACGCCCCTGATGCGGGTAAGAAGGGTATCGACGTCCTGGAAGGTCCAGGGAATAAAGGCGAGAAACCCTTTGGCGTCGGCGGGCTTCCTGGACTGCACTTCCCGAATCCTTACCAGGTGTTCGAACCGCTCGTGCAGGGTTTCTACATGTCCGAACATCATGGTAGCGGACGTGGTGATATAGAGCTTATGGGCCTCATGCATGATGTCCAGCCATTCCTGGGCGCCGCACTTGCCCTTGCTGATGAGCCGCCGCACTCTGTCGACCAGTATTTCGGCGCCAGCGCCGGGCAGGGAATCCATGCCGGCCTGTTTTAGGGCGCTCAGTACGTCATGATGGCTCATCTTTTCTTTTTTGCAGATATGAGCGACTTCGGGAGGTCCTAATGTGTGCAGCTTCAGCGTCGGGTAAAGCTCCTTCAGCTGACGGAAGAGGGTGGTATAGAATTCCAGGCCTAATTCAGGATGATGTCCACCCTGCAGGAGCAGCTGATCCCCTCCCCATTTGAAAGTCTCTTCTATCTTCCTTTTGTAGGTGTCGATGTTGGTGATATAGGCGTCGGGATGGCCGGGGATCCTGTAGAAATTGCAGAATTTGCAGTTGGCGATACAGACATTGGTGGTGTTGACATTCCTGTCTATCTGCCAGGTGACCTTTCCATGTGGCACGGCCTTCTTCCGAAGCTCGTTGGCCAGGTACATGAGCTCTGTGAGCGGGGCGTTCTGGAAGAGAAAGACGCCTTCTTCGACGTCCAAAAATTCACGGTCGTAAGCCTTCTTATATAGGTCGGGTAAGTTCATGTTCATCGGTTGAATGGGTACAAAGGTATGTCAGGTCGTTGGAATACCAAGGATGGGGGCAACTGGTCCGGTGTATAGCTCGTTGTATCCGTTAGAAAAGGCTATTCGTAGAAGCTGCCATATTTCGTGATGTACGGCTTGTCATAACAACAAATTGGTGATATATTTATAGTTGGAATTAAAGCTTGCCTATCTACTATGTATCCCCAGAAAAAACACCCTTTGCCTCTCCCACCGATAAACATTTTCCGGTACGTACTCCTATTGCTCTTGCCGACCTTTTGTTTTTCCAGCCCACGGGTGGAGGCCCAGGAGAAGTTCGTGCCGCCGCCTGCGAAATTGATCACAACTTTCCCGTTCACGGTATTTACGGGCGGTGTTATACTGGTAAGGGCCACTATGGGAAACTTTCCCGACAGTCTGAATTTTATCCTGGATACGGGCAGCGGCGGCATCTCGCTGGATTCGGCCACCTGTGCGCGCCTGCGTCTTCCTGCACAGCCTTCCGACAAGACTATTTTAGGGATTGCCGGCGTAAGACAGGTAAAGTTCGTCTACAATGAGACGCTGCATTTGCCAGGGCTCAATGTCGACAGCCTGAACTTTCATGTCAACGACTATGATATCCTCAGCAGTGTGTATGGTGAGAAGGTGGATGGGATCATCGGATACAGCTTTTTTTCCCGATTTATCGTTCGTATCGACTACGACAGCTCCCGCGTCTATGTTTATACGAAGGGCACATTCAAATATCCCAAAGGCGGCCATCTGCTGAAGCCTGTCATTGCCAGCCTGCCGATACAGAATGCCATTGTGAAGGATGGGGAGAATATCGATGCCCGGTTTTATTTCGATACGGGCGCCGGTCTTTGCATGTTGCTTTCCTCGGATTTTGTCAATGACAGCAGTGTTTTTGACCCCAAACGCAAGTTTTATGAGACACAGGCGGAGGGGCTTGGCGGCAAGGCGAGCATGAAGCTCACTACGTTGAAGGAAGTGAGGGTAGGACCATACAAGTTTCGGAAAGTGCCTACGTACGTGTTTGACGACGACTATAATGTGACGGCCTATCCCAACCTGGGCGGGTTGTTGGGGAATGATATCCTGCGCAGGTTCAATGTGACGCTGAATTATGACAGAAGGGAAATCTATTTATTGCCCAACTCGCATTACAGGGATCAATTCGACTACTCGTATACCGGGCTGGGCATATATTGGGTAGCAGGTGAGATCCGGATCGGGGATGTCATGCCAGGCTCTCCTGCTGAAAAGGCGGGTCTGAAAGCGGATGACGTGGTGCTGGCGGTCAATAATAACTTCAGCAATAACATACAGGTCTACAAGAACATCCTGCAAAGTATTGGGGAAAAGGTAAA
The DNA here is from genome assembly GCA_001898505.1 of Sphingobacteriales bacterium 50-39. Lineage (GTDB taxonomy): Bacteria > Bacteroidota > Bacteroidia > Chitinophagales > Chitinophagaceae > Puia. Next base: position 103,294 of record MKTZ01000011.1, on the reverse strand, counting down.
GCTTATTATCAAGCGGGACGGGGCCTTGCAGGAGCATGTCATGCGGGTGAAAAGTATATTATAAAGGCCGCCATAGAGGCGGCCTTTATGGAGATTTAGTTAGGGCATACCAGGAAGCCCTGATTTACTGTGCCATCATCATAGTTCTTGTTGATCTTGTCGATGGTATCTTCTATCTGCTGCGGAGTATACGTGGTGTCGCATCCTCCTAAAACTTTATTGGCTTCGGCGAGGAAATCCTTGACTGTCCAGCCGGCGAAAGTGCCGCTGCCGATCTTCATATCGCCGAGGGCAATGGTAGCCGGACCAAAACTGGGGTCATAAATGTCGAACCCTACGGAGAGGCTGAGCGATACCACCTGGCCGACCAGTTCATTCTTAATGGAGGCGGAGTTGGTGTAATTGCTCTTCAATACTGCGGGTGTTCCGCCAGTGGGCAGGAGATTGGTGATGGCCTGTGCGGAGGTCAACGTGATATTGTAAGAGGGAGAGCATCCCACCATCAGACCGCCAGGAAATGCCGCTGCAAAGTTGGCGTGGAGATAGGCCCCGGGGTTATTGCCGGCGGGCAATCCTGCAGGCAGTATTGGAAATAAGTGGAGAACGGATAGCTGGTGATGTTGTTGCTGCCTGGCACCCAGACATACTGAATGTCGATAATGTTACCCATGTTGTCTTTTTTTACGACCACCACATACGCGTCGATCGCTGAAGTTCAGGTACACGTTGCCCGAGTCATTGGATATGGTGACGGTGGCGAAATTACCCAGTGAATTGCCCAGATCCTGTGCCTGGGGGGTGCCACAAAGAGAAATTACCGATGCGGTGGTGGAGTTGGTAGTAGAGGTCCCGCTGGAGTTCCTCCGTGTCTGCTCGCTTGCCGTAGAGATATTCTTTTGGCAAGAGAAGGCCAGGGACAGGAATAGCAGTCCTGCCATGGAAATGAAGAACATTTTCATGCTTGAAATTGTTAAAAGGTTAAGAATTAAATTCCCATCCGGAGATTGGAGATGTGATGGTTCCTGGAAGGAAGCTGGGTGCGGACCAGCGAGACATTAAAAATAAATTAAATATTTAAACCTTGCAAGAGGCGGGCGAAAAAAGGGTGATTAGCGAACTTTCCCTAATTTGCAGTCCCTTTGGATGAGGTGAACCGGAAAAAGGGAAAGGAGTTATTCTATATGATAAAATTCGACAGATTTCAGCTGTCCAATGGGTTGAGGGTGTTGGTACATGAGGACCATTCCACTCCTATGGCGGTAGTAAATGTACTCTATGATGTAGGGGCTCGTGATGAAGACCCGACAAAGACAGGATTTGCGCATTTGTTCGAGCATTTGATGTTTGGCGGTTCCGTCAATATCGAAGATTTCGAGACGCCTCTGCAGCTGGCGGGGGGTGAGAACAATGCCTATACTACCAATGATTTTACCAACTACTATATCCAGTTGCCGGCGGAAAATATAGAGACGGCTTTTTATCTGGAGAGTGACAGGATGTTGTCCCTCGCCTTTAGCGAAAAAAGCCTGGAAGTACAACGGAAAGTCGTCTGCGAAGAGTTCAAGGAGCACTATATCAACAAGCCTTACGGGGATGTGTGGTTCAAGATGCGGGAGTTGACGTATAAGCAGCACCCCTATCGCTGGATGACCATTGGCAGCAAGCTGAGCCATATCGAGGATGCGCAGCTGGAGGATGTACGGCAATTCTTTTTTAAATACTACCGGCCTGCAAACGCCATCCTTGTCGTCGCCGGCAAAGTAAGTGTGGCGCAGGTTCGCGAGCTGGCGGAGAAGTGGTTTGGGGATATCCCTTCGGGTGAGAAGTATGTACGTAATCTCCCCAAGGAGCCTGCCCAGCATGAGATCCGCAAGCTGGAAGTGACTGCCGACGTGCCGCTGGACGCCCTGTACAAAGCGTATCCCATGGCTTCGCGCACGGCGCCGGGGTATTATGTAGCGGACCTGATCACGGAGATATTGGGAGGAGGGACCTCATCACGTCTGCACCAGACCCTGATAAAGGAAAAGAAATTATTCAGCCAGATAGAATGTTATCACACGGGGTCGGTCGATCCCGGGCTACTTGTCGTCGAAGGCAAGCTGATCAAAGGTGTTACGCTGGAAGAGGCGGACAAGGCTGTGGAAGAAGAGCTTCTTAAGATGAAGACGGAGAAAGTATCGGATCTCGAGCTGATAAAGGTGAAGAATAAGACCGAGTCGGCCATCGTATTTGAGGACATGAGCGTGATGAACCGTGCCAACAGCCTGGCTATTTACGAATTGCTGGGGGATGCGAATATGATGAATACGGAGCTTGGGAAATACCAGGCGGTCACGGCAGAGGAGATACTCGCTACCAGTCAGCGGATCTTCGATCCCAACAACAGCAACACGCTTTACTATCACAGTGGTCAGCCCAAAGGAGGGGTCACTCATGCTTAATCGAACGATCGCACCACCTATAAAGGACGCAAGAGATTTCAACCTGCAATTGCCATTGTACCGGAAACAGGTGCTTAGTAATGGAGTAGAGGTTTATGCCATCGACCTGGGTAATGAAGACGCCATGATGATCAGCTGGATCTTCGATGCGGGCAACTGGTATGAAAAAAAGAACGGACTGGCTGCTGCAGTGAGTGCGCTTCTGAAGAATGGAACGTCGAGGCGCACCGCCTTTCAGATCAGCGAGCATTTCGAATATTATGGAGCTTTTCTGAGCAGGGCTTCTCATCATGAGACGGCAGACCTTACGCTGCATTGCCTTACCCGGCATCTGCCCGAGCTCTTGCCTGTGATCGCAGAGCTGATCTCGGATTCTGTATTCCCCGAGGATGAGCTAAGCATTTACAAGAAGAATGCTTCGCAAAGGCTGCAGGTGAACCTGAAGAAGAGTGATTTTGTGGCAGGTCGGCTGATCGAGGATTATCTCTATGGGTTTGAGCATCCGTATGGGCGATACAGCAAGCTGGAAGATTTTCAACATTTCGGGCGTGAGGACCTGCTTGGGTTCTATGAGCGCCACTATCGCCGGGGCGCCTGCCGCATTCTTGTTGCCGGCAAGCTGCCTGAGTCGCTGCCACAAGATATGGAGCGTTATTTTGGAGGCATGCCTTTGCATGCTCCTGTGGCACAGGACCCTTCTGTCGGGCCTCCTATCCGGCCTGCGGCTGAAAAGAAACATGATGTGGTCAATGACCCCGACGGTGTTCAGGGCTCTATCAGGATCGCCCGCAATTTTCCCAACCGGCATCATCCCGACTTCCAGAAAGTGCAGGTGCTGAACAATGTGTTTGGCGGATTTTTTGGGTCGAGGCTTATGACGAATATTCGGGAGGACAAGGGGTATACGTATGGGATCTATAGCTACCTGGTGAACAATCGTCAGGAAAGCGCGCTTATGATCACTACGGAGGCTGGCAAGGAGGTTTGCAGAGCGACCATCGAGGAGGTATACAAAGAAATGGAGCTGCTGCGGGAAGAGCTGATCGATGAGGAGGAGCTGGCGATGGCCCGGAACTTTGCTATCGGAACTATCCTGGGGGATCTTGACGGTCCGTTCCAGGTGGCCAGCCGCTGGAAGAATCTTATTTTGAATGGTCTGAACGAGAAATATTTCTATGAGGGCATCCGGATCGTGAAATCCATCACTCCTGAGGAGCTGCGGGAACTGGCGAGGAAATATCTGCATCCTGAGGAGTTCTTCGAGCTGGTGGTTGTGTAATCTACCAGGAACTCCCGAGGCATTTTTTTGGTATATGTTTTTGATAGTGAATCTATTGTAGACCTGCCGCCTGGCGCCTGCAAAATAGATCGGCGGAATATTGTCTACAAGTGGTAAATTGAATATAAACAGGTACTGATGAACTTTCTTCTCCGCATCGTGATCACGGCTGTCGTAGCCTATGGCCTGTCTGCGGTGTTGAAGGGGGTCTATATTAGTGACTTTGTGACGGCGCTGGTGTTTTCGCTGGTGCTGGCTGTTTTGAATGCATTGCTTAAGCCCATTCTGATCATCCTTACCTTACCGATCACGATATTTACATTCGGCCTGTTCCTCTTCATCATCAATGCCATTATTGTCCTGGTGGCTGCGAATTTTATTCGTGGGATCCAGATCGAGAGTTTTGGCTGGGGGCTTTTATTCAGCCTGCTCTTATCCATTCTCACGTCCATTCTGTATAGGGATGCGCGGAGGAGGGAGGGGGAAGAGTAGAGCAGAGCGTAACATCCATCATATGAACTTTGATAGAAAAGATCTTAGTAACGAAGCGCTTATCCGGCTGTACAGGAGCATATTGCTGCCACGGATGATAGAAGAGAAAATGTTGGTGTTGTTGCGTCAGGGGAAGATCAGCAAGTGGTTTAGCGGCATTGGGCAGGAGGCCATTGCGGCGGGGGCGACCCTGGCGATGGAGGGCGATGAGTGGATACTTCCCTTGCATCGTAACCTGGGTGTATTCACCACCAGGGGGCTGTCCTTGTCCAGGCTGTTCTCACAATGGCAGGGAAGTCGTGAAGGGTATAGTAAGGGACGTGAAAGAAGCTTTCACTTTGGCGATAGGGAGCATGCTATCTGCGGCATGATATCCCATTTAGGACCTCAGCTGGGTATTGCCGACGGGATCGGGCTGGCCTATAAATTAAGTAAAAAGAAAAAGGCCGTGCTTGTCTTTACGGGCGAGGGCGGCACCAGCGAGGGAGACTTTCATGAAGCAATGAATACGGCATCCGTTTGGGACCTGCCGGTGATTTTCCTGGTAGAAAATAATGGTTATGCCTTGAGTACGCCAGTCTCGGAACAATACCGGTGTGAGAGTCTTGTCTATAAGGCTGAGGGGTATGGGATGGAAGGGGTGCGTATCGATGGGAACAATGTCCTTACCGTGTATGATACTCTTCGGGGGATACGGGAATACTGTATAAAATATCAGCGTCCTTACCTGGTGGAATGTATGACCTTCCGCATGCGGGGGCATGAGGAGGCCAGCGGTATCAAATATGTTCCTGCCAGCCTGCTGGAGGACTGGGGGCGTAAGGACCCGGTGATGAACTTTGAGAATTTTCTTCGTGAGGGAGGAGTGTTGAATGAGGAGGACGTTGCCCGGATCAGAGAGGAGATACACCAGTATATAGAGGTGGAGCTGGCGGCGGTGAAGGAATCGCCGGTGGTGGCGGATACGGAAGAGGAATTGAGGGATGTGTATGCTGTGCGCCGGGAGGTGCCGGCTGCGCCGGCAATGACTGTCGAGGAGCCTGCGTCTCCGCCGGCTCCTCCTGCGGAGGAGCCCGTGTTGGAGGGGGCGCCTGTGTCGCCATATGAGAAATCTACTTTTAGAAAGAGATTTATGCGGGCGGTGGCGGAGAAACCGGTGGCTATGGCCGACCAGGTCAGGGTGGAAAAACCCATTGCGGGGCCTGCCACGGAGAAACGTCTGCTGGAAGCCATCAAGGACGGGCTGCGACAATCCATGCAACAGCATTCCCAGCTGGTACTGATGGGTCAGGATATTGCAGAATATGGCGGGGCATTCAAGATCACGGAGGGGCTGCTCAATGAATTTGGAAAGGAGCGGGTGCGGAATACACCTCTTTGCGAGAGCGCCATCGTCGGCTGTACGTTGGGGTTAAGTCTCGAAGGATATAAGAGCGTGATGGAGATGCAGTTCGCGGATTTTGTCACGTCGGGGTTCAATCAAATAGTGAATAATCTCGCCAAGATACATTACCGGTGGGGCCAGCATGCGGATACGGTGATCAGGATGCCTACGGGTGCGGGTGTTGGCGCGGGCCCATTCCATTCGCAAAGCAATGAGGCATGGTTCATGCATACACCGGGGTTGAAGGTGGTGTATCCGTCTACGCCGGAAGATGCCAAGGGGCTATTGATAGCGGCTATCAATGATCCCAATCCCGTGTTGTATTTCGAGCACAAGGGGTTGTACCGGAGTATCAGCGGGCTTGTGCCGGATGCCTATTATGAGACGCCAATCGGCAAGGCACGACGCGTCAGGGAAGGGGGGGATGTTACCATCATCACTTATGGGGCCGGAGTGCACTGGGCCATGGAATATGCGGGGGCGCATCGGGATATTTCTATCGAGATACTAGATCTGCGGACCCTTCTTCCGCTGGATCATGAGGCGATCCGCGCTGCCGTGTCACGGACGGGGAAAGTGCTGGTGTTGCATGAAGATACCCTTACGGGAGGCGTGGGTGCGGAAGTGGCTGCGTGGATAGGGGAACATTGTTTTTCGTCCCTGGATGCTCCTGTGCTGCGATGTGCGTCATTGGATACGCCGGTGCCTTTCAACCTCGAGCTGGAAAAGAATTTTTTGGCTAAGTCGAGGCTAGGGGAGTATGTGAAAAGGTTGATAGCGTATTAACGCATATTCGCCTTCAGTACCCGTATAAAATTCCCGCCCAGTATTTTGAAAATATCTTCTTTACTGTATCCCCTTTTTTCCAATTCCCGGGTGATCACCGGATAGCATGACACATCATCCAGCTCCTGTGGGGCAGATTCGATACCGTCAAAGTCGGAGCCTAACCCTACATGGTCCGCGCCAATGAGCTTTACGATGTAGTCGATATGGTCGATGAGCAGGGACAGCGGCGGTCGCAGTTCATTTGCCTCCCTGGGATAGGTGTGCGAGAAGTACTCGTTGATAGCATAGCCTGGTGTGTCGAGCGCGGTGAGCGAGTCCAGCTCTCTTTTGTGGCGTGCGGTAAAAGCCTGTTGCCTTTTCATGTAATTGCTGTCGAGAAATCCGGAATAAAAATTAACCTGGATCACTCCTCCATTTTTCCCAATGGCCTTTATCTGGTCGTCCTTCAGATTGCGGAAAACAGGGCATAGCGCATAGACGCTGCTATGGGATACGAGGACGGGTTTAGTGGTAGTATTGATAGCGTCCCAAAATGTCTTTTCACCAACGTGGGAAAGGTCTACGAGCATACCTAGTTCATTCATGCGTTGTACGATCCTCCTACCCTTGTCTGTGAGACCGTAGGGTGTGACTGTCCAGGCGTGGCTGGTCTCATCCCTGGCGGAGGTGGCCCAGGACGTGCTGTTATTCCAGGTGAGGGTCATATAGCGGACCCCTCTTTTGAAGAGGCTGTCCAGGTAGTCCATGTCATCTTCGATCATATGCCCTCCTTCTACCCCCATCATGGCTGCCAGCTTATGATCCCGGACGGCTGCCTCCAATCCCTTTGGGTCGGTGACGATCTGCATCTTGTCGGGATTGCGGGCGGCAATGGCATAAAGGGAGTCGATCTCCTCCAGCGCCTTATTGAAAGCCGAGCCTTTTCCATATCTGTCGTCACAAAAAATGGAAAATACCTGTACGTCCACCCCTCCTTTGCGAAACCTGGCGAGATCGGAATGGGTTTTACCCGTAAGATCGGTTTCGATGTTCATGCCGTGCAGGACGACACCTGACAACACATCGTTATGAGTATCAACGACAATGGCCTTCTCATGGAGTTTCAGCCAGGGCTGGGCGGAAACGAATGCGGGCAGAAGCAGGAGGAAGAGCAGACGGAAAGCAAAGGATGTCATAAGGGACAATTTTCGCCTAGTTAAATATAAATTCTGGTGTTGATAAGTGCATTAATGGCCATTTTTCCACCAATCATGCACATCGCATGAAAATATCTACTTATTTGGTATTTTAGTATAAATAGGATAAGGTTTAATGGTAATGGAACTGATTAGAGCAACCTCCTTTTTAAGGAGGTTTTTTATTTTCAGCCCTGCGGTCGGTTTTTGTTTACATCCCCGACAGCAAAAGGGGTATTTGATCCCTCTGTCTTTTGTCCAGCACTGTTGTTATCATGGTTCAACAAAATAAGAGAAAGATTGGGGTGGGGCGAGGTTATAATCTTCCTTTAGGCATCTGGGAGAATCATACAAATGCGTCTTTTTAATTTTTATAGCAAACCCCTGTTCCTTATCAGTGAAGTATTCAAAAAAGTATTCTTTTGATATGCCAGAAAATTCTTTGGTTTTATTCCAAAGAGTTTCCAAATCATGAGAAATTATTTTGTCGATCTCAAATTCGCCAATTACTTTCTTAACTGGAGATGACGCATAAACTATAATCTTCGTTACATTAGGATTTTTAAAAATTGCTCTACGAAATTCATATTTCTTAGTTCCCTGAAATATTTTTTTAGCAAATTCCGGTTTTATAGATAATACAACTTTCATATTTTCGACAAAGTTATAAGTTCTGTAAATGCTTTTCTATCCATTATCGTAATAGTTTTCACAGAATCCATGCTTGGTAGTATTCCCTCATCAAGCATTTGTTTTAAAGTTATTCGTTTTACAAAAGAAAATGCGTAAAGAAAATTTATTACAAATGGTTTGTATCCCGGGTACCTATCCCAATTTTGCTTTAGTTCTGCTTCTGTAAGCACTGTTCGTTTATGACATATTCTTATCAATTCATCTGTCGTTTTAATGTCAGACACGACATTTTCTACTATTCCTATTGTAGTCGTCACCCCAACATAAATGCCTCCGGATCGATAAAAAACTAATATGTCTCCCGGATTCAGAGATCGTGTTCTGGAATGTGAAACATATACTTTGCTGATCGCGTTACGATACGGTTCATTGTCGACAAAGTCCATTGGTGACTCAGTTCTCAATATTGAATCAGGTAACAACTTAGTATGATATTCCGGCTTTATCGGCACTATATAAACGTTTGTTTCCTTAGAAAGCCAGGGATATGTCAACTTAGGATGCTCAACATTTGCATTCTTGCTAAAATCCCGCACATATACCTTTTCTGTTCCAGAAGCTGTATTCTTTTCACCGTGATATTTGAATCCATAGTCCTCCAGCAAAGAAATCAAACGTAATTGCTCCGGCCGCTTATCAAAAATTGTGACATAAATTTCATCTACTTTGTACTGCCTCGCGTTATCAAAAATGATTTTAAGAAATCGTTCGCCAAGCTTAATGCCGTTGCTTGTTACCTTGAATGTGCCTATTTTTAATCTTTTCATCGGTGAAAAATGAGGACTTATATTTTGATAATTCTCATTTTCATCCTCCCGTTTTATATATAAGAAGGCTGATAATATATTGGCATGGTAACAGACGTAGGCAATTTCATTAGCTTTGCTGTTGAACCACTTATCAAAGCCGATATAATCGGCACGAAAACTATCAAAGAACTGATCCGGGAGGTCGATATTTCCAAAATATTCCTTCTTAACAGCCAGAACTTTATAATCAACTAATTCTGGGTTCTCGGCTAATACCTTTTCCAGGAAACCGTCAATTCTAAATACACGATCGCTGATGCCGAGCATTCGAGCCTTAGTGTGAATCTTTTTGTCTTCCGAAATCAATATGTCCACTCTATCGGAAAAAACTTCATTTAGTAGCCTGGTATCATCAAAGTCATTTGGCACCTTATCAATTGCGTCGCTTACTTTTTTGACCGGGTCGTTTGCAGGGGCTTCTGTTTTTAATACTTCGTAATTTGCAAGCTTCACCTGCATTGTTTTCGCGGTCTCAGGATTCAAGTTGCGATTAAGTTCACGGGCTGTCAGTGGATGAACCACTTTGGCATAATGAAGTTTATCTAACCAGTAAAAAAGTATGCCTATATCATTATTGACGATCTTACTTGCTTCCCGATGGATTATGATATTAGTGTCAAGCAATATTTTCATAGACATAAGGTTTAGTGATAATTTAATTGGCAATGGCTGTTACGATCGCTAAATTAAACTAAAATTATTACCTTAAATAGACAAATATTTTAGTATTTTGGGCCTTTACACGGACTCGGTCTTATTGCCCTTCGGGCGGACCGCCTGTGGCGGTCCCTACAAACCACTGTTCTTTATTACGAAACAGCACATTGAAGGTGGTAAAGCTGCCATAGATGCGGGTAATATATTGCTGGAGGTTGACCTTATCTTCGTCACTGAGTCCCTTATGGCCATTGATCTGCTGTTCCAGCACCCGCAGGCGGTCGCGCGCCATGACGATCTTGTGAAAGAAGACGTCGATGGGCACTTCCTTCGATTTGACGGATTTGTCTCCGGGCTGCAGCACCATCGTGCCGCCCCGCCACTTGTCGCCCAGGGGTACGATCTCCGAAAAGCCGCCCCAGAGCCGGAGTATCTTTAGCAATGACCGCTCAACATCAGAATGAGTTTCGATCTCTTCCGTTACGTTCTCCGGGATGATCTCGTCGAGGTGCGTGTCAGTCTTGTCGACCTCTTTGATACCATGATTGATAAAGGAGATCAGGTAGGTGGCATAGCGAATGCCTACGATGACGCCGGGGCCGTATTGTGTGTGCTGAAGACGTGTGCCTATCCCAAGGTTGGTTTGTTCCATGATGCGGGGAAATTTTTTATAAATTTAGTTCCAAAAATATACAATTATGATCTTCAAGAATGCTATCAGCTGGTTTGAGATACCTGCCATCGACCTGGATCGCGCCCAGCGATTTTACGAGGCCATTTTTGATATCAAGATGATACCGTTGGAGAGTCCGCATATCAAAATGCGTATGTTCCCCATTCAGGACCCAGCCAGCGGCATCGGCGGCGCGCTGAACAAGGCGGATGGGATCTATATTCCCTCGGCTACGGACGGACCGTTGGTCTATCTGAATGCCAACCCCGATGTACAGCTGATATTGGATAAGGTGGAAGCGGCGGGCGGAAAGATCGCTGTGCCAAAGACATTGATCAGTCCTGAATATGGGCATATGGCCGTATTTATCGATACGGAGGGCAATCGGGTCGGACTGCACAGCGTACCGCCGGGATTTGGCGGATAAGAGGCTGGGGCCGCTCCCGGGCGTCAGGGCCGCTTCACGAATTCATACGGCGTATACTCCACGAAGTCTGCCACCTTGACCGTGACGGACTTTACCTTATTCCCTTCCGTCGCGAAGGGGAAGACCGCCTTGCTGAATTCCGGGTCGGAGAAGGTGGCATAAAACCTGTTGCCACCCAGGGACTCCAGTTTCGCATACATATCCGGGTGATGGGAGAATATCATACGCATCTCGCCCTTCTCCTGGACTACCTGTATATCCCCATAGACATCGTTGAAATATTGTCCGGTATAAGCCGTCAGCGGCAGGGTTGTGGGCAGATGAAGGTTGGCGGAATCCCTGAACTGCCGTTCAGCTTTGGCCTCTTCCTGCTGCTGATGGAGTGTCCGCTGCAGGTATACATTACTGTAATTCCTGTAGGGCAGCTTGAGCCAGGCGTCCAGGATCTCCCATTTCAATGCTTCGTAAAAAGCATTTTGATCTGTATTGGTCAGCACGACGATGCCCAGGTTCTCTTCCGGCAGCAGGGTTACACTGGTGACATATCCGTTGACACCGCCTGTATGGGAGACGATCTTTCGGCCATCGTATTCCTGCAGCATCCAGCCAAGGCCGTATAATGCAAAATGACTTTCATTGAATAGGTGTCCGCCATTGCCCATGATGGAATGAGGCCAGCGGGTCTGTGCAATGGCGGAAAGCGGGACGATCTGGCGTCCTTCATATTTTCCTTTGTCCAGCTGCATGATCACCCATTTGCTCATATCGCTGACGGAGGAGCTGATGCTGCCTGCCGGAGCGAGGTTGTCGATCTTGCAATAGGGTATCCTTACCAGCCGGCCTTCGGCCATGGTATAGGGGGCAGATTTATTGGGGGCTGCCGGGAGGTCCTTGCTAAGTGCGATCGTATGGGTCATACCCAGCGGTGTAAAAAGACTGTCCTGCATGAATTGCTCCCAGGTCTGCCCGCTGGCTTTTGGTATGATCTGTCCGGCCGTGAGGAAGGCGGCGTTGGTATAGCCCCAGGTGGTCCGGAAGGGGTAGACGGCCTTGATATGAGACATTTTTTCGATGATCTGCTCCCGGGTGAGGTTGCTGGTCCAATAGGTGAAATCGCCCTGGAAGGTCATAAATCCCAGGCGATGGCAGAGAAGATCGCGTAGGATGGCCTGTTCGCCGGCGGGCTTGTTGTCCAGCTTGAATTCGGGCAGCCATTTGGTCACCTTGTCATCGAGGGAGAGCTTTTTGTCGGCATCCAGCATGGCGATGGCGGTTGCGGTAAAGGCCTTGGTGTTGCTCCCGATCATAAACAACGTGTTCTCATCCACCTTTTCAGGTTGGCCGAGCTCTCTTACTCCATAGCCTTTCATTACCACCACTTTTCCATCTTTGACCACACAGACGGCGACGCCGGGGATCTGCCAGTCGGTGAGGGCTCGCTGGACGTAGGTGTCGAGGCTGTCTTTTAGGAAGGTGGGCAGACTGTCGGGGAAGAGACCGTTACCAGGAGTTGTCGTGCCTGAGGCGCGACAGGCCATTACACGGCATTCAATTATGGGTATCCTGCGGATGCCGGGCCTTGCCTGGCCCGGAAGCGGGATGAGAAAATAAGCGACCAGTAGGGCCAGGCGAGACCTTGGGCAAAGATATTTTTTCATAAAACAGGGTTTTGGTGTAAAAATCTACTGATGGTCCTTCGGACAACGAGCCACAGGCTCGTTCCGATAATTAGGGTTGATCCTTCCTGTCGACCTTATACTGCTTGAATGCTATCTTAATATAATCAAAGAAATCGTAGTCGGTGGCTTTTACACAAAATTCGTAGGAGGGGCGGTATTTTACCATAAAGCTGTCCAGCCCTTCCCCGGTGAGGTGGGTGATCTTTTTTACGATATAGGGGCTAAATCGATGGTCAACAAATTTCTCCTGTTCTTCTTCCACCAGCCGTCCCTGGAAGGCCAGCATCCGCCGGGTGCGATCGCGCCGGAATACATTGATGAGTTCATCCAGGTCTACGCCGGCCCCCAGGCCTCCGTTGCTGGTAGGGCTGGTGATCTTGAAGCCTGGCTTTTTAAAATCGAAATATTTGGCGTAATCCTGCCGGTTTTGGATGGAGTCCATGCGATAGTTGCGGGGCATGACCTTTACTTCCTTTAGTTCCAGGGGGTCAACATGCAGTGCGATATCGAAGCCTGTGGTGGCGTTGATGTCCCTGACGGGGAATTTTTGGGTTGACCGGCCCAAATAGGAAAAATAGATAGAGTCGTCCAGCGGCACCTGGATGGAATAGTTGCCGTTGGAATCCGTGGTTGTGCCTTTGGAGTTCGCGACGACGCTGACGGACTCCAGGGGCCGGGTCCTATACATATTATATACTGTCCCGTGAATGAAGACTTGTTGTTGCTGACCCCAGGCCTTTTCTCCAGCGAGGAATGTCAAGGATAAGATAAAGGCCAGTAATGTTTTATGGGTAAAAGAAGCCAAAGGCAATCAATTTATCAATTTGAGTGGTGATATTACATCCAAATTAGGACATAAAGAGCGGAAATCGGTGTTTTAACGATCTTTTGATGATCCGGGACCGGGAGATGTCAGGAGTTCCTCGATGACCCGGGGAAAGTGTTCATGCTCCAGTCCGTGTATCTTTTGCGCCAGGGTATCGGGGGTGTCATTGGGTTCGATGAGACAGCCGGCCTGGAAGATGATCTGGCCGTGATCGTAGAGCTCGTCTACATAATGGATGGTGATACCCGACTCTTTTTCTTTTGCGGCGATGACGGCCTCGTGCACCAGCCGGCCATAGAAGCCTTTCCCCCCGTATTTGGGTAATAAGGCGGGATGAATGTTGATGATCCTGCCTGAATATGCCTGGATCAGTTTGGAGGGGACCTTCCATAAAAAGCCCGCCAGTACGATAAAGCTGATATTTCGACGTTGCAGTTCAGCCACATAGGCGTCTCCCCGGAAAAACTGTTCCTTTTCAATGATCAGAGATGGGATATGCTCCTTTGCGGCAATCTCCAACACCCCGGCGTCAGGTTTATTACATACAATGAGGCTTATTTTTATGGAAGGGTGGCGGCGAAACCTGTCAATAATGCGGGCTGCATTTGATCCGGCCCCCGATGCGAAGATGGCAACTTGATGCATTTGCAAATGTAAGTTATGGCGGGAAAATAAAAACGAATGAGCGGCGTTTGTACAAAGTCCCTACCTTCGGGGCCGGAACGGACCACCGGTCCGTTGTCCGTAACCGAGCACAGCGAAGGTTATGACCGAGGAGGACCGTGACGAAGCAGGTCCGACGAAGGCCATAGACTATGAGACATTAAGTGGTTGGCAGGCCTGCCTGCCGGTGAAAAATGTTTTCGCACTCCCCCCACAAACTTCTGTTGAATTTTGTTCAAAAATTCGGCTGACAGAAGTATGACAGAAGGTCACTCCAATCCTGCACAATTCGCTGAAACCCACGCCAGATGCGGGAAAAAAAATTTTCACCATGTTGATATTTTGTTAAAATCCTGGCTTATTTTTGCAACCTGTTGAAGTGCAGTATACGCACTAAAAGGAGATTTTTCCACATTTATACAACAGATTGTATATATGATCCACCATAGACCGATTGTCAAAACGTTTATCTTCAGTATCCTCCTCTCCACGCTGGTTTCATTGGCAAATATGGGTTATGCGCAAGGCGGAGCAGCCGCAGGTGATGCAGCAAAGGGAAAGGCTTTGTTTACCACCAATTGCGCGTCCTGTCACAACCCCATCAAACAGATCACGGGGCCTGCGTTGAAAGGAGTGACCGAGCGTGTACCGGACAAGAAACTCCTGCACGACTGGATCAAGAACAATCAGAAGGTGCTTGCAGCGGGCAATCCGTATTTTACTAAGTTGTACAATGACTTTAGTAAGACCCCGATGAACACATTCCCCGGCCTCAGCGATGCGGATATCGACGACATCCTGAAGTATGTGGAGACGTATCAGGCGCCTTCGACTACTCCGGGCGGCGATGGTGTTACTCCGAAAACCGAGGAGAGCGACAATACGCTGCTCTATGGCATCCTTACCCTGATCCTGGCGGTCATCATGTTCGTCCTGCTCCAGGTGAACAGCAGTCTGAAAAAGCTTTCCGACGACAAGGAAGGGATCCCTGCACAGGAGCCTATCCCCTTCTATCGTAATAAGGTATATATCACCTTTGTCATTCTCATCCTCTTTGTGCTTGGTGGTTTCTGGGTAGTACAGGGCGCCATCGGACTGGGTCGTCAGCAGAACTATCAGCCGGAACAGCCCATCTTCTATTCGCATAAAGTACATGCGGGTATCAACCAGGTGAGCTGTTTGTATTGTCACGGCAATGCCTGGGACAGCAAGCATGCGACGGTGCCTTCTTTGAATGTGTGTATGAACTGTCACGCCGCCATCAACGAATATTCAAAAGGCCCCAAGCTGTACCGTGAAGATGGTTCCGAGGTAGATGGCACGGCGGAGATCGCCAAGCTGTACAAGCATGTCGGCTATGATGCCAAGACGGGCAAGTACGATACAAATGCCGCATCGCCTGTAGAATGGACCAAGATCCACAATCTTCCCGACCATGTATACTTCAACCATTCCCAACACATCCGCGTAGGCAAAGTACAGTGTCAAACCTGCCATGGTCCTATCCAGGAAATGGACGAAGTAAAACAGTTTTCCGCCCTGAGCATGGGCTGGTGCATCAACTGTCACCGCACGACCAAGGTGAACTTTGGCGACAGCACCGGTAATGGCAATAAGTTCTACAGCGTTTATGAGAAGTTCCATCAGGACCTGAAGAATCATGACAAGGACAGCATAACTGTTGAGAACATCGGCGGTACGGAGTGTCAGAAATGTCACTATTGATCCTGCGCCCTGTACAGGGCCTTATCCCGCAGCCAATGGAAATCAAACTTAGAAAAGAAGATCTTAGATATAGGCGGACCACAGGGACGCCGGCCGAAGGCCCATCATCAGCGAGTGTACCGGGGATGGGTCAAATTTCGGAAAAACCATACCCGGGACACAGAATATAATGTAAAATTCAAACCCCGTTAGAGGCCGCATCGAACGGATCTTATTAAGGGGGTGAAATTTCTCAAATATGAGCGACAAAAAGTACTGGCAAAGTTTCGGAGAGCGCAGCAACAGTGAAGCGTTTCAGAAATCAACGGAAAATGAATTCAGAGAGGATCTGCCGTTGGAAGGCCTGGATGGAAAAGGATTGCTCGACGCGAAACACCCCCGCAGGGATTTTCTGAAATATTTAGGTTTCAGCACGGCTGCAGCGGCGCTGGCTGCGTCCTGTGAGGTTCCTGTCAGAAAAGTAGTACCCTACGTAAACAAGCCGGATAATATGATACCGGGTGTTGCCGACTGGTATGCTACCACCTACAATGTGGGTGGGGATATCGTACCTGTAGTCGCCAAGGTAAGGGACGGTAGGCCTATCAAGCTGGAAGGCAACGAGATGGCCAAGGGTTATACCAATGGCGCCACTTCTGCCAGGGTGCAGGCTTCGGTGCTGGACCTGTATGATACCGCCCGCCTCCGATTCCCCGTACAGATGGTGGATGGCAAGCCACAAGAGGTGAGCACATTCGACGCCTTCGACAAGCTGGTAAGCGATTCGCTGGCCGGGTCTGCCGGTGCGCCGCTGGTCATTCTTACGGGCACGATCACTTCTCCCACTACCAAACAGATCATCACTGAATTTTTAGCGAAATATCCCGGCAGCCGTCACGTACAGTATGATGCGGATGGTTATTCCGGCATACTGCTGGCCAACCAGACTACATACGGCAGAAAGGCGATCCCTTCTTACAAGTTCGAGAATGCGGAGGTTGTCGTAAGCCTCGGCGCGGACTTCCTCGGGACATGGCTTTCCCACCTGGAATACAGCCAGGGTTATGCCAAGAACAGGAAGATCGATGAGAAGGCCCCGAAGATGAGCAAGCATTATCAATTCGAGAGCCTGCTGTCCATGACGGGCGCGAATGCGGATGATCGCTATGTACACCGTCCTTCCGAAGCCGGCGCTGTGGCCCTGGCCCTGCTGGCCGAGCTGGGTGGAAGCGTTTCGGCCCCTGCCCTGGACGATAAACTAAAAGCCGGCATCAAGAAGGCTGCCAAGGACCTGGCGGATCACAAGGGTAAAGCCCTGGTGGTCAGCGGCAGCAACAATCCTGATATACAAGTAATCGTCAACGCCATCAATGAAGCCATCGGCGCGGGCGGCACTACCATCGACTGGTCTGCTCCCCTTCAAACACGCCAGGGCATCGATAGCGAAATGAATACGCTGGTGGCGGATATGAATGACGGCAAAATTGGCGCGCTGCTGATCTATGGCGTCAATCCTGCCTATGACTATTACAATGCAGCCGGGTTCAAGACCGGTCTGGCGAAGGTAAAGACATCTATCTCCTTCAACGATCGTTTGGACGAGACTACCGAGCTGGCGAAGTTCGTGCTGCCTGCTCCTCACTTCCTGGAGAGCTGGGGTGATGCGGAGCCCAAGCCCGGATACTTCAGTTTTATCCAGCCCACGATCGCGCCTCTCTTCAAGACAAGGCCTTTCGAGGACAGCCTGTTGAAATGGAGCGGTAGCGCTGTTACGTACGAAAATTATTTTTCACAATATTGGAAGAGCAAGCTGGGCAGCATGGAAGCCTATGAGAAGGCCCTGCAGGAGGGTGTGGTAGAGGCCACTACCGCAGCTGCCGCTGGTGTATCCTACAGCAATGCCAAGGTTGCGGAGGCTGCGGGTGCGATTGCGGGCATCAAGAAGGGCGCCGGCTTCGAACTGGCGGTCTATCAAACGATAGCTTTGGGTACGGGCGCACAGGCCAACAACCCCTGGCTGCTGGAATTACCTGATCCCGTTACGAAAGCAACATGGGACAACTATATCGTTGCCTCTCCCAAGTTTGCCAAGGATCATTTCAACCTGGATCTGGCCGATCGTCGTCAGACCGACAAGTACGAGGTGAATCCCGAGAAGCATATGATCACCATAAAGGTGAATGGCAAGGAGTCTGTGCCCATGCCTGTGGTATTCGTACCTGGTATGGATAACAATACCCTTGGTATCGCCGTAGGTTTTGGCCGTCAGAGCGCGAAGGCGGACAACACCTCCGACTTTATCGGCAAGTCCGTGGTAGGCGCCGGATGGAATGCCTTCCCCTACCTGGGTTACAACGGGACGACGGTGGAATGGAGCGCCATTGTGGACGGAATAAATGATAAAGTTTCCGCAGAGCAATACAAGGTGGCGGTGACACAGACCCACAGCAGCTACGAGGAGCGTACGCAGGTGGTGAAGGAAGTGACGTTGGATCAGTTCATCAAGAACCCCAAAGAGATACATGAAGAGCGGGAAGCCGAATTGAAGCCTTTTGGCGGGATCGAAAATTTCGATAAAGACGGAACGCTGTATCCCTATTACGATAAGCCCGGTATCAAGTGGGGCATGTCCATCGATATGAATGCCTGCTATGGCTGTGGCGCCTGTGTGGTAGCCTGTCATGCAGAGAACAATGTTTCGGTGGTGGGTAAGAGCGAGGTATTGCGCTACCATGATATGCACTGGCTGCGGATCGACCGCTACTTCAGCGGTGACCTGGAAGACCCGAACAGCATCCAGACTGTATTCCAGCCCATGCTCTGTCAGCATTGCGACAACGCTCCCTGCGAGAATGTATGTCCTGTTGCCGCCACGAACCACAGCAGCGAGGGTTTGAACCAGATGGCTTACAACAGGTGTATCGGTACAAGGTATTGCGCCAACAACTGTCCTTATAAAGTACGTCGTTTCAACTGGGCCGATTATACGGGCGCGGACAGCTTCCCGAACAACCAGGACCAGACGACGGTGGGCAAACTGGACCCGACTGTGTTCCAGATGAACGATGACCTGACCCGCATGGTGCTGAACCCGGATGTTACTGTCCGCAGCCGGGGTGTGATGGAGAAATGTTCTTTCTGTGTACAACGTCTGCAGGAAGGCAAGCTGAAGGCCAAGAAAGAGAACAGACCGCTGAAGGACCTGGAAGATGTCCGGACCGCCTGCCAGCAAGCCTGCTCTTCCGACGCCATCGTGTTCGGCAATGTCAACGACAAGGAAAGCCTGGTAAGCAGGACCCGGAAGGACAATTCACAGCGGTTGTTCTATGTCATCGAAGAGACGCATACTTTGCCCAATGTGAATTACCTGGCCAAGGTCCGTCATACGGATGTGATCAGGGGTGTGAAGAAAGAGGAAGGAGAAGGCGCCGCTGCGGAAAAGGCGGAGAAGCATGCATAAGCAGTAATGTAAACCAATAGGAAAAGAATTAACAGTCGCGGCTTTAGGGCCGGATTAAAAGCTCAAAATACTATGGCATCAATAAGGTACGAATCACAGGTAAGACCGCCCCTGGTTGTGGGTCAGAAAGGTTATCACGAAGTCACGGAAGATATTGTGCGTCCGATAGAGGCCAGTCCTTCCCGTGCATGGTGGATCGGCTTTCTGATCTCGGTGGGTCTGCTAACTTTCGGGATCATCTCTGTGACGCATGAGGTGGTCTACGGGGTAGGCCAGTGGAACCTGAACAGGACCATTGGATGGGGATGGGATATTACCAACTTCGTCTGGTGGGTCGGTATCGGTCACGCCGGAACGCTGATCTCCGCGATCCTTTTGCTGTTCCGTCAGGGATGGCGTACGGGTGTGAACCGCGCCGCCGAGGCCATGACGATCTTTGCGGTCATGTGCGCCGGTCAGTTCCCTATCTGGCACATGGGTCGTGTGTGGATGGCCTTCTTTGTAATGCCTTACCCCAATACCCGCGGTCCTTTGTGGGTGAACTTCAACTCCCCCCTGCTGTGGGACGTGTTCGCCATCTCGACATACTTTACCGTATCGCTGCTGTTCTGGTATTCCGGTCTGTTGCCTGATCTGGCTACCGTACGGGACAGGGCCAAGCTGAAATGGAGGAAATTGTTCTATGGTATCACTTCTTTTGGCTGGACGGGTAGCGCCAAGCACTGGCAACGTCATGAGGCTTTGTCCCTGGTGTTGGCAGGTCTCAGTACGCCACTGGTACTTTCCGTGCATACGATCGTATCCTTCGACTTCGCCACTTCCGTTATCCCCGGCTGGCATACGACCATCTTCCCCCCTTACTTCGTTGCGGGCGCCATCTTCTCCGGGTTTGCCATGGTGCAGACACTGCTCCTGGTGACGAGGAAGGTGTTGAAGCTGGAAGAATATATTACGATAGAGCATATCGATGTAATGAATAAGGTAATTGTGTTGACGGGTTCTATTGTGGGGGTCGCGTACCTGACGGAGCTGTTTATTGCGTGGTATGGTCAGAATACTTTCGAGAACTGGGCCTTCATGCAGAATCGTGTCAATGTATTCAGCCCCTATGGATGGAGTTATTATCTGATGATGGGTTGTAACGTATTGTCTCCCCAGATCTTCTGGTTCAGGAAGATGAGAAGGAACCTCACTGTCACCTTCTTTATGTCTGTGATCGTGAATATCGGCATGTGGTTCGAGCGTTTTGTGATCATCGTTACATCCATCTATCGTGACTATATCCCCAGCAGCTGGTCTACTTATTACAGACCTACTATCTGGGAGGTCGGGTTCTACCTGGGAACGTTCGGGTTGTTCTTTACCTGCTACTTCCTCTTCTCCAAGTTCTTCCCTGTTATCGCCGTTGCGGAGATCAAGCACATTCTGAAGAAATCCGGTGCGATCTACAAGGATAAGATGGGCGCATTGGAGCAGGAGCCGGTGGAGGAGTTTGCGGCAGAGTACACGCATGGGCATGGTCATGAAACTGCGCACGCACACTAAAAGCAGACCACGGGTCTGCTGGCCGAAGGCCCATCATAAGAGGTGCGACGGGGATGGGCTAAATTTGGGAACAGACCGTACCCGGCGCACAATTGGATAAGACGATCTATTAATAATACAAGATTATGGCAGTTAAAAAATTTGTTGTAGGATATTTCGAGGATGAGCCGGAGCTGTTCGACGGAGTAAAAAAGGTCCGTAAGGCAGGCTATAAGATCCATGACGTATACACGCCTATGCCCATCCACGGACTGGATAAGGCAATGGGTCTGCGGGATACGAGCCTGCATACGGCCGGATTTATCTATGGCATCACGGGGACCACGACCGCGCTTAGCGGCATTGGCTGGATCTTCAATGCTGACTGGCCTCTCAATTTTGGCGGCAAGTCGCATTTCTCGCTCCCTGCGTGGATACCTATTACATTTGAGCTGACTGTTTTGTTCTCGGCAGTGGGTATGGTGCTGACTTTTTGCTGGCTTTGTCAGCTGGCGCCTTTTGTTCGGAAGCATCATTTCAATCTGCGGAGCACGGATGACCAGTTCACGATGGTGATCGAGCTGACTGGCAAAAGCAGCGAGGCGGATGTGCAGGCCTTTATGAGCTCCATTGGGGCAAAGGGTATCAACGTGCAGAATGCTGAGACCGGCTGGTGGCTGGGCCGATATGACAAGGACAAGGGTCCTTATGATAAGGCTGAAGGGATAGAATTGGCTTAAGAACGAACCGGCTTCGTCCGCCGGCGGGAGGTTCGAAGGTCTACAGACATTGGATTAAAACTGATAAAGAACGCTGAATTCTTATAGAATGAAAAAAGTAACCATCTTATCGATTTTTGTTATTGCGATGGCAGTTATCGCCGGGTGCGGCGGCGTCAGGCGTGATCCGGGAAGAGTGTATATGCCGGACATGGCGTACAGCCGGGCTTATGAGACGTATTCTGTTACCGACTCCATGAAAGAGGCGCTGGCCAAGCAGGGCATCCATTTCAGCAATGTGCCGGTACCAGGTACGATCAAGAGGGGTGAGATATTCCCTTTCCTGATCGGGAAGGATAAAGATGGCGATACGGTGAACTATTTTGCTTCCAGGGCAGTGAGGAACCCGCTGACCTCTTTCGATACGGTGGAGGCTGAGCGTCTTTACCTGGTGAACTGCGGCATCTGTCACGGCGGAAAGCTGGACGGCAATGGCCCGTTGTACAAAGGCGGGGATGGTCCTTTCCCGGCAAAGCCTGCCACACTGGTGGGGGATGCAAAATATGAGACCATGCCCGAGGGTCAGATGTACTATTCCGTCACCTACGGTAAGAACAAGATGGGCAGCTATGCATCACAATTGAGTACGCACCAGCGGTGGATGGTGATCGGATATATCAAATCAAAACAAGGAGCAGGCAAGAGCGCCGGTGGATCGACTGCTGGAGCTGATTCGACTGCGAAGAAATAAAGGATTAAAGAATACATTTAAATATTTTTTAGAATGTCATCGATTAAAGAACATTTTGAAATACCCGGCCGATATAAGCAGTGGTCTTTTGGCCTGATGGGTGTGGGCATACTCTCGTTGATCGTCGGATTTATTTTATACGGCTCGGCTGATCATGGCACGCGTTTTTGGGCCACCATGCTGCAGAACAGCGTATATTTTCTTCTGATCGTCAATGCGGCTATGTTCTTCTTTTGCGCTACTACCCTGGCCTGGGGCGGTTTCCAGATGACATTCCGCCGGGTGACCGAAGCGATCTCCGCGAGTGTGATCCCCATCGGAACGATCACTTTTATCATTTTGATGTGTATCGTATTCGGAGGCAAGGACACGATCTACGAATGGCTGAATAAGGACAAAGTGGCGCACGACGAAATACTGAAAGGCAAGAGCGGATTCCTCAGCCCGACCTTTTTTACTGTGTGGAGCATCCTTACGATAGGTCTGTGGATGGCGCTGGGTATAAAGATGCGGAGTCTCTCCCGCAGCATCGACAATCATAAGCTGACGGTGGAAGAAGGTAAGAAATACATGTTCACCAATACGATCTGGGCTGCTATTTACATCGTTTGGTTTGCCCTGACGGTGGCTTCCGTGACTCCGTGGCTGTGGCTGATGAGCATCGACGCGCACTGGTTCTCCACTATGTACAGCTGGTATACGTTCGCGAGCACGTTCGTAGCAGGCATGGCGTTGATCTCTCTTTTCGTAATATATCTGAAGAACAGGGGTTACCTGGAATATGTCAATCAGGAGCACCTGCATGACCTTGGCAAGTTCCAGTTTGCCTTCTCCATCTTCTGGACCTATCTCTGGTTTGCCCAGTTCATGCTGACCTGGTATGCAAACATCTCGGAGGAGACCATTTATTTCAAGCCCCGCTTTGAAGGCGCCTATACGGGTATCTTCTATCTGAACCTTATCATCAACTTCCTGGCTCCCCTGTTGATCTTTATGAGCAGGAACTCCAAACGTAATTATGCAACGGTGACTTTCATGTCGATACTGATCATATTCGGACACTGGCTGGATTTCTATCAGATGGTCTTCCCGCACCATTATACGGATCATGTGCCTATGAACCTGTTCGACTTCGGCATCGCGCTTGGGTTTGTCGGGCTGATCATGTGGCAGACGGGAACGGTATTGAGCAAATACCCTCTGCTGGCAAAGAACCACCCATTCCTGAAAGAAAGCATCATCCATCATACTTAAATCGTTTAAAGTATAATCATGTCAACTATTTTTCTGTTACTGATCCTGTTATTAGGCTTTCTCATCACCTTTCAGATTGCGAAGGCAAGCGAGTATGTAGGTGTGTTGAAAGGCGAAAAGAAAAATTTTGAGCAGAACAACCGTGTCAATGGGTTCCTGATGATAGCTTTCCTCGTATTGGGGCTCATCGGAGTGTGGTGGTGCAATGATCTTTATAAAGGCAAGATCCTTGGCGAAGCCGCTTCCTCGCATGGGAAGGAGATCGATACGATGCTGTATATCACGATCGCGATCACGGGTGTGGTATTCTTTATTACGCAGATACTGCTTTTCTGGTTTGCCTATAAATACCAGTATTCGGAGAAGAGGAAGGCCTACTACTTCCCCCATGACAATCGTCTGGAGATCATCTGGACGGTAGTTCCGGCAATTGCGCTGACCGTGCTGGTAGGTTTTGGCCTTTTCTATTGGTTCCGTATCACGGGTGAGGCACCAAAAGACGCCCTGCAGGTGGAGGTCACGGGCAAGCAGTTCGGCTGGATCTTCCGCTACCCCGGTAAGGACAACACTTTCGGTAAAAAATATTTCAAGAACATCAGCGATAAGGATGGTAATTCCCTGGGCCTTCTGTGGGACGATCCATATTCCCATGACGACATCGTCGTAGGCAACGAGATGTACATCGTAAAGAATCAGCCCGTGAAGTTGATCATCAACTCCCGCGACGTGGTGCATGACGTGGGCCTGGTGCATTTCCGCATGAAGATGGACGCCGTGCCGGGTACGCCCACAACCATGTGGTTTACCCCCATATATACGACGGATGAGATGAAAGAGAAGACGCACAATCCTGATTTCGAGTATGAGATCTCCTGTGATCAGATGTGCGGAAGGGGTCACTATACGATGCGCGCCATTGTTAAAGTTGTGACGCCGGAAGAGTTTATCCTCTGGAAAGCCAAGCAAAAGCCGAATTTTGTGCAGGTATTCCCGGCGAAGGAGCCTTCCAGCGCGGTAAAGACCGATTCGACAGCCGGCAGCCCCATGAAGGCGGGACTGTAGGCAATGACAATAGATTATAAAAGATTATAAGCAGCGACCGGGTTATCAATTAAAATTTTTCTCATGAGCAACGAAGCAGCATTACATGGACATTCTGATGTAGCTCACGCACATGGCGTAGACATACACCATGAGGAGCATGGCCATCACAAAGAGACTTTTATTACGAAGTACGTCTTCAGCCAGGATCATAAAATGATCGCCAAGCAATTCCTTATCACGGGGATGATCTGGGCCATCCTGGGAGGATTGATGTCTGTATTGTTCCGTCTGCAACTGGGTTATCCGGACACGCACTTCCAGATCCTGGAAGATTTGCTTGGCAGCAAATGGGCCAAAGGCGGGCAGATCCAGCCTGAATTCTACTATGCGCTGGTGACCATGCACGGAACGGTGCTGGTGTTCTTCGTACTCACGGGTGGACTGAGCGGAACCTTTGCCAACTTCCTTATTCCGCTGCAGCTGGGCGCCAGGGATATGGCTTCTCCCTTCCTGAACATGCTGTCTTACTGGTTCTTCTGGCTGGCCAGCGTGGTGATGCTCTCCTCTCTCTTTATCGAGACGGGTCCTGCCAGCGGTGGTTGGACGTCCTATCCGCCATTGAGCGCCCTGGGGGATGCCTCAGAGGGGTCTAAGACCGGGATGGACCTATGGCTTATTTCCATGGCCCTGTTCGTCGTCTCTTCGCTGCTGGGTGGTTTGAACTATATCTCTACGATACTCAACCTGCGTACAAAGGGTATGAGCATGACCCGTATGCCGCTGACCATCTGGGCGTTGCTCTTCACGGCCATCCTGGGGGTATTGTCCTTCCCCGTCCTGCTTTCCGGCTTCATCCTGCTGCTGTTCGACCGTCACGCCGGTACGAGCTTCTATCTCAGCGATATTTTCCTTGCCTCCGGTAAGGCCCTGCCCAATGAGGGTGGCAGCGCCATCCTATACCAGCACTTGTTCTGGTTCTTAGGGCATCCGGAGGTGTATATCATCATATTACCTGCGATGGGTCTGGTATCCGAAGTAATGTCGGTAAATGCGCGGAAACCCATTTTTGGATACATGGCCATGGTGGGATCCATGTTCGCCATCGCCATCCTCGCGTTCCTGGTATGGGCGCACCATATGTTCGTCACGGGTCTGAACCCCTTCTTAGGATCGGTGTTCGTACTGTTGACGCTGCTGATTGCGGTACCTTCCGCCATCAAGGTATTCAACTGGCTGACGACCTTGTGGAAAGGCAATATCCGATTCACTCCCGGGATGCTCTTCGCCATCGGCTTTGTGAGCATGTTCATCTCCGGCGGATTGACGGGTATATTTTTGGGTAACTCCACGCTGGATATTCATTTGCATGATACCATGTTTGTTATCGCCCACTTCCATATTGTGATGGGTGTATCCGGGATATTGGGCATGTTCGCGGGTATCTACCACTGGTTCCCCAAGATGTATGGCCGTTATCTGAACAATACGATGGCCTACATCCACTTTTGGATCACGCTGGTCGGCGCGTACCTGATCTTCTGGCCTATGCACTATGAGGGTCTGGCCGGGATGCCGCGTCGTTATCTCGATGTCAGCGGCTGGCTTAGCTTCAACCAGTTCGGCGGTCTGAACAGGTTCATCTCTACGGTGGCCATGATCGTATTTGCCGTACAGCTGTTGTTCGTATTCAACTTCTTCTATTCCATATTCAAGGGCAGGAAAGTGATCACTCAGAACCCCTGGGGGGCCACTACCCTGGAATGGACGGCTCCGATCCGCCCCGGTCATGGCAACTGGCCTGGCGAGATCCCGGAAGTACATCGTTGGGCGTATGATTATGCCAAGGACGGCAGGGAATTCATTCCCCAGACCGAGCCCCTGGGCAGCAATGAAAGCGCACATTGATGAGTGAGTCTAGTTCTTTTAAATCGTCGTCTGCGCGGCGTGGTGCGCGCGGCAAAATGCAGGACTACAAACTGCTGATCAAGTTCAACCTCAGCTTTATGGTTGTGTTTTCGGCCTTGATCAGCTATTTGCTGGCGCCGAAAGTGAAAGCTTATGACCTGGGGTCCATTCTTCTCTTCTTTTTAGGAGGAATGCTGGTCACGGGCAGCGCCAATACGATCAACCAGATCGTTGAGAAGGATACGGATGCCCTGATGAAGCGTACGGCCAACCGGCCGGTGGCTTCGGGGAGGATGAGTGTACAGGAGGCCTGGGCCTTTGCGGTGATCGCGGGTCTTGGTGGAGTAGCGCTCCTCTGGTGGTATTTCAACTTCCTTTCAGCTGCGCTGGCTGCCTTCAGTCTGTTTGTATATGCATTTATATATACGCCGCTGAAGAAGATCAGTTCCATTTCCGTGCTGGTCGGCGCTGTGCCGGGCAGCTTGCCCTGTCTTATCGGCTGGGCGGCGGGTAATGATGATCTGGCTGCCGGCGGGTGGGTGTTGTTCGCCATCCAGTTCTTTTGGCAGTTCCCGCATTTTTGGGCAATAGCCTGGATCGCGCATTCGGATTATGCAAAGGCTGGTTTCAAGCTGTTGCCGTCCAATGAGGGTCCGACAAAATACAGTGCGATACAGGCCATCATCTATTCGTTGTTGCTGCTGCCTGTAGGTGTGCTGCCTTATTTCACGGGGATCAGCGGGATCGTGAGCCTGGTGGTCGTACTGATAGCCAATCTGTTCATGGTTGGGCAATGTGTAAGGCTTTATAAAGAAATGACGGCGAAGGCGGCGAGGCGTGTGATGTTCAGCAGTTATATTTATTTGCCGGTGGTTTTATTGGCACTATTATTAGATAAAGTTTCCTGAGTGATAGAAGCAAACATAAAAGTGAACGAGCAGAGAAAGAAAATACATCCCCATAAATTCACGTTGTGGGTGGCGTTGGGCAGCATTGTGATGATGTTTGCCGGACTGACGAGCGCGTATATTGTGAAGAGGGATCAGGCGGCCTGGACCAGCTTCCCTATTCCGAGGGCTTTCTGGTATTCCACGGCTGCGATCCTGATCAGCAGTGTGACGATACAGATGGCCCTGAAGGCGTTCAAGGGCCGGGAAATGTTGAAATATCGTAATCTGATAACGCTGACGATGGCACTGGGGATTGGATTTGTCGCGTTGCAATGGTTGGGGTTCAGGAGTATCTGGGATCAGGGGATCACCTTCAAGGGTTCGGGCGGCGGACAGTTCCTTTATATCATTGCGGGGCTGCATGCTGCGCACGTGCTGGGTGGGATCGTAGCGTTGATCGTTATGTTTATCAAGGCGTACGCGTCGAAGATGCGGCGGTATAACAGCATACCGGTGGAGCTGATGAGCACTTATTGGCATTTTGTAGACCTGTTATGGGTGTACCTGTTCATTTTCTTTATCGGGATAAGATAGGCTTGTGCGGACCAGGGTCCGGAGGCCGGGCATTATAAATTGTTAAAAAACTTTGTAAACCAACAACTATAGAACATGGCACAAATGGCACCAGCAGGAACAAAATGGTGGAGCGGCGGAAAGAGTCCGTTCAATGTGGAGTATGGGAAGCTGATGATGTGGTATTTTTTGATGAGCGATGCATTCACATTCGGCGCTTTTCTCATATCCTACGGCTCTATCAGATTTGCCACGAACGGCTGGCCTGACCCCAACGAGGTCTTCAAGGCATTTCCATTTATACATGGTGTGAACCTGCCGCTGGTGTTTGTGAGCCTGATGACGTTTATCCTGATCGCCAGCTCGGTGACGATGGTACTCGCGGTGGCTGCGGGGCATAACAATGACCAGAAAGGTGTAACGAAGTATATGATCCTTACCATCATCGGTGGTCTGATGTTCCTGGGCTGTCAGGCATGGGAATGGACGCACCTGCATGGTGAAGGCGCCTGGTGGGGAAGGAATCCTTTCGTGAATGCCGATGGCACCGTAGCGACTACGAATTTTACCAATTTCTTCTTTACCATTACGGGTTTTCATGGTTTCCACGTATTTTCCGGGGTGATCATCAATATCATTATGCTGATCAAGAACCTCCGGGGTGATTTTGCCAAGAGGGGCCATTACCTGATGATCGAGAAGGCCGGTCTGTACTGGCACTTTGTGGACCTGGTATGGGTATTCGTATTCACTTGTTTTTATTTGCTTTAAATCATTCTTTGTAATTATATAGTATGGAAAATATTAAGACAATCGACACAGGTCATCACGAACCGCACTTCGACACGAAGCCTATCTGGAGGACGTTCTGGATATTGTTGGGCATTACGCTTTTTGAGCTGTTGCTGGCGACCATTCATATCAAGACTGACGGAAAGTTCCCGCCCAAGCTGGCGCTCAACGGTATGTATCTGATCCTGACCTGTGCGAAGGCGTTCTATATCATTGCAGAGTTTATGCACCTGCGTCATGAGATAAAGAACATGATCATGACGGTGGCGATACCGGCTACGCTCTTTATATGGTTTATCATCGCATTCCTCTGGGATGGCAATTCGTATAGGGAACTGCGCAACCGCTATGACAGGCATCACTTCGAGCAGCAGCAAGTAAAGGCTCCGCCAACGGAAGAGCACGAGCCGGCGGCAAAGAAACCCGGTGCGGCTGAGTAATTCTTCCGCGATGGTATTAACTTATTTGGGAGACCACCTTCGGTGGTCTTTCGCTATTTTTGCAGTATGATTTTTTCAGTATGAGCAAGAAAGCATTGTTAGCGATATTGGTGGCGGTATGTATTCCACTGGTATTCTATGCGATAGCAAGCCGGTACCATGTGCCTATGCCCCGGCGGTATTATCCTGATTCGGTGACCAGCCGGATAGAGCATGGGAAAGAGGTGACGGATACGGTCTGGCACAGCGTGGCCAACCTCAGCCTGCAAAATCAGCTGGGTGAGCAGGTGAGCCTGGACCAGGAGAAGGGCAAGGTATTTATCGTCGACTTTTTCTTTACGCATTGCGCCAGCATCTGTCCTATCCTGACACGTAACATGCGTCAGTTGCAGGATCGGTTGAAAATAAAAAATGAGGTGAAGCGGGTGGATACGACCTTCGTGCGGTTTGTTTCTTTGACGGTGGACCCGCAGCACGACTCTGTGCCGGTGATAAAAAAATATGCGGATAAGTATGGCGTCAATCCCGATGTGTGGTGGATGCTGACAGGCCCGAAGAAGACCATCTATGACTTTGCGCTGAATGAGCTAAAGCTGGGGCTGCAGGATAGCGTCAGTGTGGATTCGAACTTTGTACACACCGACTATATCGCCCTTTTAGATAAGGACAGGGTGGTCCGCGGGTATTATCATGGCACGGATACGGTCGAGCTTGCCAGGCTGGCTGACGACATCGTATTTATCATGCTGGAAAAAGATAAGAACACAAAGTCCATTTTTACGGAATTGAAACCATTGATGATTCCCTTTGCTGTCATAATTTTGGGTACCATCGGCGCGGTGATCTATTTCTCCCGCCGGCAAAAGAATAGATTTGTATGAATCGTAATCTCACTGTTCCTATCATCATCGTTAGTATTGCTATCCCGGTGGCCGTTGCATTTATAATACTCGTGCCGCAGGTAAAGGTCGACTTTGGGTTCAATACGCATTTTCTCCCCTTATTCCATGCCATATTGAATTCCAGCACGGCCATCCTGCTGCTGGCGAGTCTGTATTTTATCCGGAAAGGGCAGATAACGGCGCACAAGCGGGCCAACCTCACGGCGGTCGTGCTCAGCAGTATCTTTCTCATTTCCTATGTGATCTATCATAGTTCTCATCCGTCCACTCTTTACGGGGACGTCAACCATGATGGAGTAGTCAGCGCTGATGAGAAGGCTGCGGCAGGGCCGTTGCGATATGTCTATTACTTTATTCTCAGCACCCATATCATTTTATCTGCCGTGATAATTCCTTTTGTGCTCTTCACTTTGCAGCGGGCCTTCCAGGAAAGGTTCGACAAACATCGCCGGCTGGCGAGGATCACATGGCCGATGTGGTTTTATGTGGCGGTCACGGGTGTGATCGTGTATCTGATGATCAGTAAATATTATTGATCGGCGGGTCATAATTCTTTTGAGGGGTCCCAGAACAGGCGGGCGAAGTCTACTACTTTGTTGTTCTTTACTGTTACGCCTTCTTTTTCCAACAGTTGTTGCATTTTTTCCGGTGGATTGAAATGATGGCGTCCTGTCAGCAGTCCGATGCTGTTGACGACCCGGTGGGCGGGAACGGGCCTTTTGGCGAGGTGACAAGCGTTCATGGCCCAGCCTACCATGCGGGCGGAGCTGCGGGTGCCCAGGGCGGCGCCGATGGCGCCGTAGGATGTGACGCGACCTTTGGGGACCTGGCGGGCTACTTCATGGACGAGTTCGAAGAAATTATCGTCCTTCTTACCGGAGGGGCGGACGGCGGTGAGTTTTTCGCGAGTGGGGGTGCGGGAGGACGCCGGTCTGGCGGACTTTTTTGCGGGGGATTTAGCTTTCTTTTTAGATGTAGCCATAACGAGATTTAAATTTTTGTAAGGAGTCCTGCCCCAATAGCGATGCCGATGCTGAGAAGGGTTCCTATTACAAGGTATTCGGTCTTTACTTCGGGCCTGTCTTTTTCATTGAAGCGGATAATACCTTTTGCAGTAACGAGCAAACCAATAGCAGAATATTGGCTTTGGAGAACCAGAACAAATACGATCAACCGTTCTATTACACCGATCCATTTTCCGGCGTTGGCAAGGCTCTCTGCATCTGCTATTTTTTGCCGCCATTGGTTAGTTAGCTTCCCTATGAGGATGCCGGCTGGTGTGGTAAGAAAAACGGCAAGAGCAGTAATTATCCAAAATTGGCGGTCGGTGGAGGAAACCATGGATGTATAGTTTTATCGAGGCAAAATGCTTTTCTTTCCTGTCTCTTACCCAGCTGTACGGCTGAAGAGCAAAATCTGTAAGGAGATGAGAAAGAAGTAGTTTTGTGAGCCAAACGGTGGCCATAGTATTCATAGTAAATAGTCGATAAGGTTTTCAAAATGTTGTAAGAGCTTTTTTATTTCGGGCCATCGTCCGGAGGCAGCGAGCTGGCTGACGGTGCTTTTTGATTTGCCCCGTTCAGCAACTACGTCCTGTTGAGTCTGGCCCATAAGGAGGCCGGAAATAACTTCAGCCTGTTTGGCCGTCATATTGCTAAAAATGACATTGATATAATCGGCCAGGATTTCCAGCCCTGTATTGATCTGGCTATTCCCTGTCGTGATAATCAGCCGGGTGTCCTTTTTCTGTAATTCATCGAACGCCCGACCTGATAATAAAAAGGCCTCTCCTTTTGCGGAAGCCAGCTTTTTCACCGGCTCTGAAATAGCCCCTATGCCAATGCTTATGCGAATGTCATAGGATGCGTTTCTCTTGTCTTTTGTCTGGCTGATAGCGTAGGTTCTGCATAGCAACGCTATTCGCAGACTGCTTTTAGGCTCTTTTATATAAGCCTGGAAACTATCTCCACGATAGAATTCGAATGAATAGGGGGTAAGGATCGAACTTAGGCTTTTAAGCAATTTTTTTTCCGTAGCAGGGTTGAGCTTTGTAAAATTAACAATATCCCCTATCAATACTGCCCGTAATTTTTTAGACTTTTCCATGGGTAATCTTTGGGATGCGTGTTCGTATAAATATACGAATATTTTAGAAGTTCGTATAGGGATACGGAATATTGTGAAGTTCGTATAAAATGCCGAACTGGAGATCTTTAGCCGAGCGAAGAGCTTTCTGTAGAATTGTTATCGGGAAATGCTTGTTGTGCTATCAATTTCGACCGGCGTGGCTCCGGTACGTTGACATAATTAAATGGGCAGTGTCTGCATCCATTGCCACAGCAATATCCTCTTTCCAGGTGGTATTTTTCCGTGAGGACCATCAATCCCTCTTCGTTGTAATAGAACTCTTCGCCTTCCCGGAACTGTTTCATTCTTTTTCGATGGTTTGCTGTTCCGCGTCGGGCTCCATTTCTCTTACTTTTTGTTGCAGCTCTTCGTCCAATAAAGGTAAGGGTGTGGAGGGCAGCGTAAAATGAAGATAATGTATGCGCTGGCTGCCTGCGATGTCGAGGCCTTCGTAATGGGTCTTTATCTTCAGCTCTTCCTTTGTGGGGCCGGGACCGGCATATATATTATCCGAGCTTTCCAGGAGGGGGAGTCCGTACATATCGATGACGAGGCGGGTGAAGTTATAGAGCACCGGCGAGTCCGTCTTTAAATGAATACGGCCGCCGGGTGTCAGGATCTGTTGATAGAGGCGCAGGAACTTGGGATGTGTCAGCCTTTTGCGGGCCTTGGACTTTCGCAGCTGGGGATCGGGAAAGGTGAGCCATATCTCTTCTACCTCTCCCGGCTTGAAATAGGTAGGGAGCCTGTCGATCTGTGTACGAAGAAAGGCGGCGTTGGTAATATTTTCCTGCAGGCATTTTTTGGCGCCTATGTAAATCCGATTGCCTTTCAGGTCGACTCCCAGGAAATTGCGCTGGGGATACATCTTAGCCAGTCCCACGGTGTATTCGCCTTTGCCGCAGGCCAGTTCGAGGGTGAGGGGATGATCATTCTTAAAGAACCCGGCCCATCGTCCGGCCATGTCTTCCGGGTATTGAAGGACATTGGGGAATGTTTGTATTGCGGCGAAACGGATCAGCTTTTTTTGGCCCATGGGGCAAAGGTACGGATGCGGGGGCAGGTAAATAAAAATCCCCGGCAAGCGCCAGGGATTTTATCGGGGTCAGGGGTAATTACCAGCCGGGGGTCTGTTTATAGGCGCCGTTGGCTGAAGAAATGACATCCGGGTCAATGGGCCAGGCCATGTGTTTATTGGGATCGAAACTACGGGCGGGCCACACCTGCTGTATGGTATAGGGGGAAAGGGGATTTGTCTTGTCGGTGTGGATGCGACCATGCAGGGGGGCATTGATGTTGGCGACGTCGCCCCATCTTTTCAAGTCTTCGAACCTGTCGGTCCACTCGCAGGCCAGCTCGCAGCGGCGTTCGTGTTTCAGATCGGCCATCGTGGGGCTGGCGATGGGGGCCAGGCCTACCCGTGCGCGTACTTCGTTCAGCGGGCCTGCGGCATCGCTGTTCTTACCCTGCTGGATAAGTGCTTCTGCCTTGAATAACAATATCTCGGCATAGCGCATCAGCGGGAGGTTGAGACTTGTTGTAGGATAGTCTCCATTCTGGTTGATATTCGGATTGGTGCCGGACTGGCCATTGGTGCCATAGGTATACGGCTCCATGTATTTGGCGATCTGGAACCCGGAGAGGCTGTTGGTGGAATGATAGCTCCAGGGCAGTCCGAAGTAAGTGAACTGGTCGCCGAAGTTTAGGATGGTGGCTTCGCGCCGGGGGTCGCCTGCCTCGTATTCGTCATACAATTCTTCGGTGGGCTGGAAATAGCCCCAGCCATTGTAAAGTCCCCATCCTTTGTTTTCGAGCACTACGCCCATGAACTCGGATCCGCCCTGTGTGCCGGAAGTGACGGACCAGATGTATTCGGAGCTCCAGTTATTGGCTATTTTGAAGACGGACTTGTAATTGTCAGCGGGGGTGGCTTGCCCGGTGATGAGGGCTCTTCCGCATTCATTCTTGATCCTGTCGCAGATGTCCGGGATGAGGGTCCATTTCGTATTGTCGTACTGGGCCCAGTATGCGTAGGTCTTGACGAGGTATCCCAATGCAGCGGCTTTGTGCGCGCGGCCCTGGTCGGCTGCGCTGTAGGTCTGAAACAGGGGCAACAATTCGGCTGCCCGTTGGAAGTCCGCGGCAATGGCGGCATAGTTGTCTGTCACGGAAGGCAGCTGGGGAGGGATGCGCTTGCCGAACTGCGGACTTTCCACGCTGTCATAAGGCACGCCCTGGTTCTTATGCCCCCAGAGGTAAGCGATCCAGAAATGGGCGAATCCGCGCATGAAATAGGCTTCGCCCAGGCCCCGGTTTTTCAGGTCAGCGGAAATATTGGTGGCGGTTTGCATACCTGCAATCGCCATATTGGCCTTGTTCAGGGTGGAATACAGGTCGTTCCATCCGCCGGACATATAACCTTCGTGCCCGGTGCAGGTGAAGTTCTTGATATGTTCCGCATTGGCTTTGGGCCGACCTACGATGAGGTCGTCGCTGGCATTCTGCATCCAGAAGAGGTTCCTGCCCCAGGTGGATTCAAAGGCCATCGAGATGTAGAGCGCAGCGGTGGATTTGGTCACCATGTCCGTGCCATTCCATTGATAAGCCGCGGTGGGCGTGCCATTGGGCTTGGTATCGACCCAGCTCTTACTGCAGGCACCCAGGACGAATACGGGTAGTATGAGGAGATAATTACTGATCTTGCGTTTCATGTTCTCTTTTTTTCAGGATTAAAAAGTAAGTTTTACACCGGCGGCATAGACCCTGGCAAGCGGGAATTGTCCGCCGTCGAAGCCAATTCCACCAACTTCCGGATCCATTCCACTGTATTTCGTGATGGTGATCAGGTTGTCCCCGCTGACGTATACACGCAGTGTGGTGTTACGGTAAAACCTGGGGAAGTTGTAGCCGATGACGACGCTCTTCAGGCGGAGATAATTGCCACTCTCCAGGTACCAGTCGGAAGCCGTCTGGAAGTTGTTGTTGGGGTCATTGGCCCTGATCATGGGAATGTTGGATTTGGTGTTGGTCGGAGACCAGGCATCCAGGATCTTGTCCCAGCGGTTGTAGCCCTGTTCGGCGCCGTTGAGGGTAGATTCCTTGAAGGCATGGAAGAGCTTTACGCCTGCTACGCCCTGCCAGAACATGCTGAGGTCAAAACGTTTCCAGCTGAGGTTGGCGGTGAATCCGTAGGTGAATTTCGGCAAAGCTGAGCCCATGTATACCCTGTCACTGTCATTGATCTGGCCGACCCCGTTGTGCTGCTTCAGGAATTTCAGGTCACCGGCATGAGCATTAGGCTGGATCTGGTTGCCGTTCTTGTCCATGTAATTGGCGGCCTCGGCATCGGTCTGGAATATACCGGCGGTCTTGACCAGCCAGTAAGACAGGTAAGGTTGCCCAACGATGGAGCGATAAGGGGACAGCGTTCCTCGCCAGGTGCTGCCGTCGGGCCATGAAGAGTTGGGATCCTGGTCGATGTACTTCACGCGGTTTTTGAGAGTAGCGAAGTTGGCGCTAAGTTCATAGCCGAGGTCTCCTGCTTTATCGCGCCAGGTGGCGGCGAACTCGAAGCCGGTGTTCTGAATTTTTCCCTGGTTGATGAGGGGGGCTCCGATGCCATATGTATTGGGCCAGTTCAGGGTTTGCCCAGTGATCAGGTTGTAGGTGAGCTTGTCGAAGTAATCCAGCGTGAACGAGAGTCTGTCTTTTAGCAGGCTGACGTCCAATCCCAGGTCTTTTTGTTCGGCCGTCTCCCAGGTGAGGTTGGTATTGGTAAAATTGCCTACATACAGCGCGGTTGACTGGGGGGCGCCATTCCCTACCTGGTAACTATAATCGTTGTTCAGGAGAGGATACCCGTAATAGGTAGGCACCGTGCTCAGGTTGCCGACACGTCCCCAGCTGCCCCTGATCTTGAGCAGGTTGACACCCGCCAGGTGGAAGAAGGGTTCGGAGCTGAGCTTCCAGGCGGCGGTGACACCCGGTACGCCGATGACACGGTGACCCAGGGGAAGTCTGTCGGCTATATCCCAACGGTAGCTACCGGTGAGAAAATACCGGTCGGCCCAGCTATAGGTGACTCTGCCTACATAAGAGAGATTCCTATCCTTCCAGTCCCAGTCTGTCGGCTTGATATCGGTGAAGTTCTGGGCATTGATAAAGAACTGGGACCAGGTTGCCTCATTATCGAAGGTCTTGGCGGAAGCCGAGAACCCTTTTCCGCCGGCCTCCTGTGCGGTGGTGGAGACCATGGCCCCGATGCTGTGCTGGCCGAAATTGTGGGCGTAGTTGATGGTATTTTCCCAGATCCAGCTATAGGGTTTGTTGGTGGAATAATCCAATTCATTCTGATCATTGGGCTTGCCCGGCTCTGTCCGTTTGGGAATGAAGTTCTTGTACAGGGATTGGCCCTGGCGGTAGGAAAAGCGGCTGATATAGGTAATGCCCGGTATGACATTGGTGACCTTCAGCTCGGAAACGGATTGAACGTCCAGGCTCTTGTCATAAGGCTGATTGCGGAGCAGGGTGGCTACCGGGTTGACGACGTCGCCGTGTATGCCCAGGTATTGGGAGTTCCTGGGTCCTACCCCGCCAAAAGTACCGTCGTCGTAATAAACGGTGGCTGCGCGCGGCATGTAGATAGCGGAGAGGATCGTTCCCGTATAGCCGCTCTCGGTGCTTGTCCCTCTTTTGTCATTGTTGTTGAGAAACAGCTCCTGCCTGAATTTTACGTGGCTGTCGAAGGTATAGGTCGCATTGAAGCGGAGGGACATGTTCTTTGCATAGGTATTCAGCAGGGTGCCTTCGTTCTCTTCATACCTACCCTGGAAAAGGGTGGAGAACTTTTCCGTTCCCGCGTTGAGGGTGAGGTTGTGGCGGTGGATAAGCCCAGTCCGGAATATGGAGCGGACCCAGTCCGTACGGGTGACCTGGTCATAAGGGTTCTTGGTGGCATCCCATCCGTCCAGGGGAGGCATTCCAGCATTGGTATAGGCCAGGTTCGAGACTTTTGCCTCGTCCGCGGCTTTCAGGGACTGGGGTAGCTTCCAGGCATTCTTGGCTCCGACAAAGCCGGAGTATTCGACGCTGGGATTGCCCTTGCCGGCCTGACGGGTAGTGATGATGACAACGCCTGCGGAACCGGAGAAGGCGCCATAGATGGCGGCGGAGGCGGCGTCTTTCAATATGGTGACGGACTCTACATCCGCGGGATTATAGGGGGCGCCGGGCACTCCGTCAACGACAAACAAGGGGGCATCGCCGTTGCGGGAGCCGGTACCTCTGATATATAAGGTAGGTCCCTGGTCCGGATGTCCGCCATTGCTTACGATGGTCACTCCGGGCACTTTGCCCTGGATCATGGTTAACGCGTCGAGCACGGGCCGCTCTTTTATCTGCGCCATATCCGGAACCGTGGACACGGCGGCGGAAAGATCCTTTTTACGCATGGCGCCATATCCGATGACTACGAGGCTTTCCAGGCTGGAGTTCTTCGGTTGGAGGACAACGGCAAGGGATATGCGCCCATTCTCCTTCATCTCATAGCCTGTCAGCGTGTCGCTGTCATAGCCCACTGAGCTGATGATAAAACGATAATCGCTGCCCACCGGGACGTTGCTGAAGCTAAAGACGCCCCTGCTGTTGGTGGAAGTAATGTTCTTAAATCCATTCGAGGCGTTTTCAAGACGAACGGTCACCCCTTCCATTCCTGCGCCTTTGTCATTTTTTACGATACCCGTGGCGGTGTTGGTCACGGACTGGGCCGTCACCTGCCAGGAGCAGGCGATCAAAAGAAAGACCCACGTTAGCATCCGAGTCATAAGCTGTTGTTTTTAAGTTTAGTTTTTAAGTTTAAGCAATAGAGAGCCTTTCGCAGGAGGGCCTGCGTTTTTTTGTCATTCATGATTATGGTTTAGCTTATTTTACCTGTATCGAGAAACTATTGTCGCTGATTTTTTTAAGCGTTAGTTCATTAAGGTCACAAAGTGTGTTTAAGAATGATTCCAGTGATTCTTTATTCCTATCTAATGTTCCGGTGAAAGTCATGTTCTGCAAGGCGGCGGCATCGAATGAGATGGACATTTTATACTCTTTCTGTAGTAAGGAGAGTATCTCTGTCAGGGGCCGGTTTGTAAATGTCAGGATCTGTTGAGCGGGCGCTGCGGCCGGCTCCGGACGTACTTTAGTTGCCGGAGTAAGGTTTTTGATCTGTACGGAAAAATTCTCTTTATTGACGGCCAATTGCTGGCCGGGCAGCAGATAAATATTTTTAAACGCCTTGCCGTCCTTCGTATCTTCTTTTTTTACAACGACCCTGCCGCTGATCAAGTGAACGGTGGTAAATAAGCCGTGTTTGTCGCTGACGCGGAAGACCGTACCCAGGGCCGTGGTGGCAATCCCCCTGGCATGAACGGTAAAGGGTTTTGCATCATCCTTCCTGACGGTAAAGACTGCCTCGCCCTCCAGGAAGATATCTCTCCGGCCATTGATAAAAGGATCATTGAAGGAGATGCGGCTGGCGCCGGTGAGCTCTACTTTGCTGCTGTCAGGCAGAAAGCAGGTCTTTATTGCAGAGGACGCGTTGTCAATAATTTTCAGCGGGGTCTCGTTCTTTATTTTTGGTGGATTTGCCGCTGCGACAGGGGGGGTGGTCCCTTTGTTTGTGCCGTTATGCAGCAGGAAATAGAAGGCAACCAGGAAGATGACGGAGGCTGCCGCTACCCAGCTATACCTTATTTTTCGCACGGGCGTCTGCATTTCTCCCACTTCCTGCCCGATATTGCTGCGCAGTTTTTCTGTCGGCACTTCCATCCGGGTGTCAGGAGTAAAATCCTTCCAGCTGTCTTCGGTAAGATATTGGTCCAATTTTTCCGGGTGGAGTTTGAAAAACTCCACTATCTCCCTCTTTTCTTCCTCCGTGCAATCGCCGTTGAAAAATTTTTCCAATAAGTGAGTAGAAATGCCCATACACTATATTCGTACAAGTCCGGAATATCCCCTGCTGGAAGTAAAAATATTTTTTAAAAAAGGGCGGTGAGGTTTTTTCTGAGGTATTTCAGGGCCTTGGAAATATGACCTTCAATGGTCTTGGGGGAGATGGAAAGTTTTTGGCTGATCTCTTTATGGGAGAGGTCGCCCAGACGGCTGAGCTCAAATACCTGTCTGCTTTGCGCGGGCAGCTCTTCTATAGCGGAGAGGACGTATTGCAGCTGTTCTTTGTGGAGGAGCCTTTCTTCTTCCCGTGGGGCTGATATAAAAGTATCTGAAAGGGCTTGCGTATCCCGGATCTTTTCTTTACGGAGGAGGTCGATGAGGGTGCTTTTGGCGATCCTGAACAACTGGGTGGAGATATCATATTGCTCTGACAGTCCTTCTCTTTTTTCCCATAATTTGACAAAGCTGAGCTGGACAGTCTCTTCCGCGTAGTAAGCGGACTGGGTATATTTATAAATATACTGGTAAAGCTTAAGATGGTACTCTTCAAAAACTTTACTGTAAACCAATTTGTTACCTTCTTTTATCTCTTTCACCTGGTTCATAGACGTGATGCAAAGTTCAGATCAAAAGGCTGAATCTTCGAACTACAGGAGATTATCTTAGTATTAAGAGTATCCCCTCATAAGCAGTCGTTATACCAGATAAAGATATGAGGAAAATTAATATGAGGGGAATCCCTTTTTTACCGGGATGGGGGCAGCCAGGTATAGAAAGCATAAAAATGCTGCCGCCAGTATTTCTCATTGTGCTGCCCCTGCGGGTCCACCGAGCGGAAGACTTCTTGCTGATGGGCTTTGATAACATCGATGACGGTGTCCATGTCCTGTATCATATGGGGGCTTTCCATTCCACCGGCATAGAAGTAAAAGCGGTGTAAGTCTTTCCACGTCGTCTGCGCCAGCTGGTCATGCAGGGGCGGCGCTATCCACAATGCGGGGGAAAAGATGCCTGCCCCGCCGAATATGTCGGGGTATTTCATGACGGCATACAAGGCGATGAGCCCGCCCAGGCTGCTGCCTGCAATATACGTATGCCGGACATCTTTCAGGGTCCTGAACTTACCATCGATGTAGGGTTTCAGGGTTGTTGCCAGGAAAGCTGCATATTGTGCGCCTTCGCCAGACCCATATTGTTCATGGTTGTAAGGATTGTATTCCGTTATTCTTTTGTCGCCGCCGTGATCGATGCCTATGACGATCCACTCAATGCCCGTGCGCTGCTGCGCCGTATCCAGGCATTCATCCACTCCCCATTCGCCGAAAGGGGCCGTCTGCTCATTGAACAGGTTTTGTCCGTCCTGCATGTATAATACGGGGTATCGTTTGTCTTTTTGCTGTGAATAGGTGGAGGGAAGGTAAATCCATATGCGCCGGCGCCGGTCGAGCTGTGGCATATAAAAGGCCGTGTCCAATATCTGAACCTGTGCGCTGGCGGTGTTGACCCGGGGTTGGCCGGTGGAAGGGGTTTTCCAGGCCGCTATGGTGAGTGTCAGGGAGGTGTCGCGGGAGAGGATTATTTCCCGGTTGGCCACGTCTGTTCCCTGTGTGTCGGTTTCTACCGTCGCCCAGCTGCCTTGTGTGAATTTGAATTGGCAGCTGCCGGCTGCCATATTCTTCAGTACGATGGTCTTTGTCTTGTTGCCGGGGCCATGCAGTCGATGGGCCTCGTCGGCGGGGTTCCAATGGTTAAAGCTGCCTGCTATATAGCAGGCATTTGTATCAGGGGATAAAACGACCAGAGAGAGCGTGTACTGGGCGTGCAAGGGGGAAATGGCCTCGAGGAGGGCAAGCGAGAGAAGTAGCTGCTTCATGAAATGAAAGTACGAAA
This sequence comes from Sphingobacteriales bacterium 50-39, assembly GCA_001898505.1. GTDB lineage: Bacteria > Bacteroidota > Bacteroidia > Chitinophagales > Chitinophagaceae > Puia. The sequence continues at coordinate 62,393 of MKTZ01000011.1, read as the reverse complement.
AAAACCATGCATAAGTGCATGGTTTTCATTTAAAAAGCTGTAGAGGGAGGATTCGAACCTCCACGGGGCAGTTAGCCGTAGCGCAATCTGTGGTGGTCAACCCCAGTCGGGCCCGGTTTGAGCCGGGTCCGGCATTACACTATGTTTATCCTGTATCCCCACCCCCGAGACAAGAGGGCATGTCTGCCAAGTTTCATCACTCCACAGTATATGGTGAGCACCGATGGCCGGCACCCGGATGGCAGTCATATTTGACTAAGAACTGAAGCAAAATTAAAGAAATGCCCGAAATCTTTACCTTTTTCCAATAAAAATTTTTATATTTTCAAAAATATTTAAATATTTGCAATCTGCTATAGAGAAAATTTAAAAACACTATTCAAGATGGCTGTAAAATTGAATCTCGACAAATTGGATCTGCAGATAATCCATGAAATGATGGACAATGCGGAGATCTCCTATGCTGAGCTGGGTAAGAAATTATTTGTTTCGGGAGGCACTATTCACGTACGGATCAAGAAATTGCAGGAGCTGTCCGTCGTTAAAGGTACAAAATTGCATGTAGATCTGAAGCAATTGGGCTATGATGTTATTGCCTTTATCGGTATCTACCTGGAAAAAAGCTCTTTATATGACAGTGTCGCCCGCGAGCTCCAAAAGATCCCCGAGATAGTACGTCTGAATTATACGACGGGTAATTACAGCATGTTCGCGGAGATAGCCTGTAAGGACATCAATCAGCTACGGTATGTGCTGCATGACGAGCTGCAGAAAATAAAGGGGATCGAGCGTACAGAGACCTTTATTTCCCTGGACGAAAGTTTTAGCCGCAATGTTCAGGTCTTTAAAGAATAGTCGTACATTGTTCCTGTATAATTCACTCTTTATGAAGCAACGATCTGCCAGAATGAACTTGTTCGCGCTCCTGGCCATTGTCTTTTTACCTTTCCTTTCGGGATGCGGCGGCGGGAGCAAGAGTTCTCCCGAAGCGACCCTTACTGTTTCTACCACTCCTGCGATCAATACTACACAGGTTCCGGCCCTGGGGCCTTTCAATCTGAATGTCACCATAACATCTGCGATGCCGGCCAAGGGGGTTACTATTGCCGTGACGGCGGCACCGGATGGAACTACCAATAATTTTTTTACGAAATCGACAAGTACTACTACGGCCTCCAATAATTTTTCCATTACGGGTACGCCTGTAGCGGTGGTCAGCGTGGTGAATATCACTGTCACTTCCAATTCGACTTCCACCAATACCTGGACGGGCAGCTATAGATATTCCGCGAAGTAGGTCTGCCGCGTCATTACCGAGTCCTCACGTCGAGGGCATCCCTCAGTCCATTACCAAGGAGATTGAACGCCAGTACCAGCAGCATGATAGCCAGGCCCGGCGCCAGGGCCAGCATAGGGTTATGGGTAATAATGAAGTTGTAGTTTTCCTTGATCATCAATCCCCAACTGGGCATTGGGGGTTGGACGCCTACGCCTAAAAAGCTCAGGCCCGCCTCGATGACAATGGCCGAGGCGAAATTGGAGGCACAGACTACCCAAACCGGCCCCATGACATTGGGCAGGATATGACGAAAGAGGATACGGGTATGGGAATAACCAAGCGCGCGGGCTGCCTCTATGAATTCCCGTTCCCTCACTGCCAGTACCTGGCCGCGGATGATCCTGGCTACGTTGACCCATAGTGTAAGGCCGATGGCCACGAACACCTGCCAGAAACCTTTGCCGAGCATCAGCGTGATGGCGAAGACGAGCAATAAGGTGGGAATACTCCAGACGACATTGATCAGCCAGAGGATGATCTCGTCCACCCGTCCCCGGAAATAACCCGCGAGCGCGCCGAGGAGAACGCCAATGGTGAGGGAAATGATCACGGTGACGAGCCCTACGGCCAGGCTTACTCTGACACCTACCAGGAGTCTGCTCAGGATGTCCCTGCCATATTTGTCGGTGCCGAGCAAAAAAGTGCGCTTTTCGATGTTGTACATGTTGCGGGAGGGGAAGCTATTGATGGTGAGCGCGCTCATGGGATAGGCGATGCGTTCCGCTATCCCATCGTCTATGAATTTTTGTACGATGAGACTGTCCCCCTTTGGCTGGTAGCTGTTGATGGGGATATAGCTATATTGGTCTTCCTCCCCGGAAAACAATTGCTGAAAAAACGATGGTTGCTCCAATGTCCTTGCTTTTTTCAATAGGAGGAACTGCTGTTGAAATCCTGGCCGGCGTCCTCCTATCTCTACGATCATGCGATTGGCGTTGGGGGAGCTGTCAGGAGCTACGAAATAGGCCGCCAGGGCTACGAGTAGTGCGAGGCCGATGACGATGAGCCCGAATAAAGCGCCTTTATTGCGTACCAGGCGGCGTCCTATGTGTTGGTGAGCGCTCATTTGTTAACTTTTCTATCTTTCCATTTATAGCTTCCAAACTGACCAAGCCATCCTACGATAACTGTATAGGCTATGTGAAAAGGTTGCAGGCATGGAAAATAGACCATTAGACGTTGTTGTCCAAAAAAGCCGGCTACCATTCTTACAAAAGGGTATTCGACGGAGGTCTTGGCTATTCCCAGTATCAGCGCTATCAGCAGATACCATCTGTTCCAGCAGGAAGCCACGAGCAGCACCGGGAAGAGCAGGTTTATCATATACACCAACAGCAGGACCCAGAAAATCCGCCGGTCGTCATAGGTGCTGGCCTTGCTGGCCCAGCGGATGCGCTGGTTGACGAATTTTTGCCAGGTGTGTTCGGCATGGGTGGATACGATGGCCGGACGGCTTTTTAGATAAAATACTTTGTCGGGGTATTTTTTATAGATCTTATGCATCAGCAGCATATCGTCTCCCGAGGGTATTTTGTCGATGCCCCGGAAGCCTTCTACTTCTTCGAAGGTTTTTTTTTCATACGCCAGGTTGGCGCCATTGCACATGGAGTGGCTACGGCGCGAGACGGAGGCGCCGGTGATGCCCTGTAAGGTTATAAAATCGAGGGTCTGTAAGAGAAATAAAAGGGTATGCTGGTGGGAGGAGGCGCCGTTGATACGTACCGGCGCTGCTATGAATTTGGCGCCTGTGGACTCGTAGAAGCCTGCTATAGTGGAAAGCCAGTCGGGTTCGAACAAGCAGTCGGCATCTGAGGTGACGATGAGGGCGCCACGGGCGGCTTTGATGCCTGTCTCGATGGCGAATTTCTTATGTGCCCGGACTACGGGGGCCTCCTGTGCCGCGGCGGAGAGCTGGATGCAAGCCAGTTGAAGGGGGGATGTTGCGGCCATCTCTTTTACGAGTGCGGCTGTATTGTCGGTGGAGTGATCGTCGATGACAATGACCTCGTAGAGCTCTTTGGGATAGGATTGGCGGGAGAGTGATCCCAGACAAGAAAGGATATTTTTTTCTTCATTGCGGGCAGGGACAAGGACCGTAATACGGGTCTGCGGGTGTGGTGTGCCGGTGACCGGAGACCAGTCGGGCAATTTTTTCCAGGCCCATGTGTAGTATACGATCAGTGCTCCGTAAAGGATCATGAGCAGCACGCATATGAAGGTAACCACCAGCATCAGCGGTAAATATAGCTAATGTGCGAGGAATGGGGAAAGCAGTGCTTGTATATGATCTTTTTTTAGAAGCTGGTGACCGGCGGGAATCACGGTGAGCTCACACCAGGGTTCTATGCCTTTACGAAAAGACTCGCCTCTTTCTACGCGGATGATACGATCGAACTTGCCGTATAGTAGCTGTACGGGAATTTGGCGGCTGCGTATGATGTCCTTTATCACGGCGAGCCGGGGCTTGAAAAGACGAAGACCTGTCCAGCGGATATACAGCGCTGACCTGATCTCTTTGTTATCGACATAATTGGCAACGAATTTATAGACACTAGGATTTACCAGCCGGAGCTTGTCGCCTGTGCGGAGCACAAAGAAGAACCACCCGGGGTGGTACATGGTCCATTTGAAGAGCCACCGGCCTGGCATTGTTTGGGTAGCCAGCCAATACCAGGGATTTACGACGAGACCGTCGGGGGCCAATAACATAAGCCTCTCTATTCTCTCCGGGGTGTGTTCGAGAAGGCTGAGGGCGATGCGGCCGCCCATGCTATAGCCCATCAGCCACCAACCTTTTGGGGAGGGTGAGGTTACGAGCTCTCTTGCTACTATCTCGTCGATGATAGTGAGCAGGGTTGTTGCTGTAAGAGGGGCTTCTTTCCAGTCTGTCTGGCCATGAAAAGGGAGATCGATGGCCAGGATGGTAAATGTATTACCGAGGACGTCTTCGAGAAAAGAAAAGCTAAGGGCCGACTCCCCGTATCCATGAAAAGAAAGGAGCAACCGGGGGCCGCTGCCCCAGCGATAATAACTGATGGAGGAATCCCGGAATATGAGATAGCGGTTTTGCATATTACGGGCTAAATCTACATAGTTGTGTGCAAATACAATCATAGGAGCGCCCGTGGGGGATGTCTAAAGGACGGCAAAGGATCTTATGGTCCGCTGTCCGTCGGGTGTCGTGATCTGCAGGAAATAGATACCGGCTGCCAATGAGGGCAGGGGAACATCGAGGGTGACGGCGGCCGCCCTGCTGGTATAGGATTGTTGTTTTACGGGGATGCCCGCCGAATTGAAGATAGCCAGACGGAAGGATCCATCTACAGGTATATCGATCATGGTAGTGATACCATGGTGTCCGCCAGTGACATATATATTTTCTATCGCCAGCCTGGCTGTCTGGGCGTCGATGATAAGGACTTTAGAATATGTAGTATCCTCTCCGTCCGCTACGGCCCTGATCCTGTAGAAGGATTTGCCAGGCGGTGGGTTCTCGTCGATGAAGGAATACTGATCTTTGCCACTGTCGGACAGGAATTTTTCGTCGTGGATGCTTTCGTAGGATATCCCATCTTTGCTACGCTCGATCAAAAAATCCAGATTGGCGCCCGCGTCAGCAAAGCTCCAGTTCAGTACGACGCCCAGACCTGTCCTGCTGCCGGAGAATCCCGAGAGGACCAGCGAGAGTGGCGTCGAAGGTATGGCCTGTGCGGCCAGCAATGCCTGGAAAAGCAGCCGGTGACCGGCGTTATTGGGATGGGTGCCTTCGGCCGTATACAAAGGGTTGATTGCATAGGACCCGGGGGCTACCAGCGGGTCGTAGAACTGCATGTAATTGATGGGAAACTCCTTCACTATCGAATCGCGGGCTATTTTGAGAGTAAGCTCGTTAAATGGGTCGTCCCTCGGCTGGGTTGTGGAAATGTAGCATTTTTTACGGGCTGCCGTCACGGTATTATACATTGTCCGGAGATGGCTCATGTACTTCGGAACACCAACATCGGCGATAATGTCATTGGAGGGAAAACTGACGAGCACAATGTCCGGGTTATAGCTCAATGCCGTGGGAAGGAGCTTTATTCCGCTGTCGGTCAATGATCCCGGAACAGCCAGATTGATGATGGTATCGAGCTGATGCTGAGACTTGTAATAAGCCTTTGCCCGGCCTACCCAGGAACTGTCGGGTACTGATGCGCCTATGCCATAGGCTGTGGAGGATCCAAGCACAACAACCCTGTATTTCTTTTGAGCAGGCGATAATATGGGCAATAATATCGCCATCGCGGTAATGAAGGTCAACGTACGCATTGCGACAGGTATTAGGTAAATAAATCCGAGGTAGCGCTGTAGGTTACAGGGGGCGGAAAAAGGCTTGATCAAAGGTCAGGAGGGAGTGAGCCGTACGAAATTAAAAATTCCTACGTCCCAAACAATGGTAAAAATTGCAAAAAAAATACCAGGGGTCCTTTGGCTTTTCAAAAAATAATAGTAATTTCAATAGTTGTTTAACTAACTATATGCCAAACAACCAATTCAAAAAGGGCGAGCTATATAGTTTTATTACGGGTAAGGCGAGTACAGCCATCGCCCGCAATCTGCAAAAGAAGTTCAATGCGGCCGGTCTGAAGATAACCATCGAGCAGTGGAGTGTGTTGTATCATTTATGGAAGGAGGATGGAAAGAGCCAGCAGGAGCTATGTAACGCTACGTTCAGGGATAAGCCCAGTATCACCCGGCTGGTGGATAACCTGGAGAAATTGCAATTGGTAAAAAGAGTCCCTTCCGACAACGATCGCCGTATCAATCTTATCTATCTCACCCGGCAGGCGCAGAAGCTGCAGGAGGAGACGATGGAGCTGGCGGAAGCTACGCTGAACGAGGCGTTGGAAGGGGTGCCGGAGGACAGGATTGATATTTGTAAGGAGGTATTGCAGGTGGTGTATGACAATCTTCGGTAGATCGGAGCCGTGGAAAGCGGCTCGGGACAGTGCGAATCAATTTTTCTCATTCTATAAACTGTTTTCTATGAGTGCCTCAACCGACAAAAAACAAGCTCTTAAGGGAGCAGAGTGGCTGATAAAGGAAAGCAATGCTTTTGAAACTTTTATCCCGGAAGATTTTAATGAAGAGCAACGGATGGTGAAGGATATGTGTAATGCCTTTCTCGATACGGAGGTATTGCCTGTCATCGACCGTATCGATAAGCTGGAGCCGGGGTTGATGCCCTCTCTTATTCAAAAGGCGGGGGAGCAGGGCCTGTTGGGCGTGGCGGTGCCGGAAGAGTATGGTGGATTGGGAAAGGATTTTATCACTGCCACCCTGGTGAATGAGGGGTTGGGCGGAGGCTTTTCCTTTTCTGTGGGGGTCTCGGCCCATACGGGTATTGGGACCTTGCCTATTCTTTATTTTGGCACTCCTGAGCAAAAGAAGAAATATATTCCTAAATTGGCGAGCGGTGAGTGGAAGGGTTCTTACGGCCTTACGGAGCCGAACAGCGGCAGTGATGCGCTGGGAGCCAAGACGACCGCCACACTATCTGCCGACGGAAAATATTATCTGCTGAACGGCCAGAAATGCTGGATCACTAACGGGGGCTTTGCAGACGTATACACGGTGTTTGCCAAAATTGATGGGAAGGATTTCTCCGCCTTTATTGTAGAAAGGGGGTTTGAGGGCTTTACCCAGGGCCCCGAGGAGCATAAGATGGGGATCAAGGGCAGCAGCACGGTGCAGCTGTATTTCCAGGATTGTAAGGTGCCCGTGGAGAATCTGCTGGGAGAGCCAGGCAAGGGGCATATCATCGCCTTCAATATTTTGAATATCGGCAGGCTCAAGCTTTGTGCTGCCGCCCTGGGCGGAGCCAAGCGGGCGTTGACCACCACTATTCAATATGCGAATACGCGCGAGCAGTTCAAGACTCCCATCGCAAACTTCGGGGCTATCAAGAACAAGCTGGCGGAGATGGCCATACAGGTATGGACGGCGGAGAGCGCGCTGTATCGTACCACCAAATGGATCGACGACAAGGAAGTGGAGCTGGTGTCCGCGGGCAAGCCCTTTAATGAAGCGCTATTGGGCGCGGCAGAGGAATACGCCATCGAGTGCGCCATCCTGAAAGTATTTGGCAGCGAGGCATTGGATTTTGTCGTGGATGAAGGGGTACAGGTGCATGGTGGTAATGGCTATAGCGACGAGTATATTATTTCGAAGGCATACAGGGACAGCCGGATCAACCGGATATATGAGGGTACCAATGAGATCAACCGGCTGCTGACTGTGGATATGGTACTGAAGCGTGCCATGAAAGGCCGGCTGGATATTATGGGACCTGCCATGGCGGTATCGAAAGAGCTGATGAGCATCCCGGAATTTGGCGGTGAAGAGGAAGCTCCTTTTGCAAAGGAGAAAAAAACCATACGTAATTTTAAAAAGGCCATTCTTATGACTGCGGGGGCGGCCGTACAAAAGCTAATGATGAAATTGGAGAGCGAGCAGGAGATACTGATGCATGTGGCTGATATGGCGATGGTAACTTTTGTAGCCGAAAGTTCTTTATTGAGGGTGGAGAAGCTGGTGGACCAACGGGGTGAAGCCGCCTGCGCTTTCGAGCTGGATGTTATGCGGACCTATCTGTACGATGCTGCAGACCAGGTCCACAAGGCGGGGAAGGATGCTATCAATGCATTTGCTGACGGGGATGAACAACGGATGATGCTGCTGGGGCTAAAGCGGTTTACCAAGGTCGAGCCCTTTAACAGCAAGGAGGCGAAAAGAAGGATCTCCGCCAAACTGACCACTGACAATAAATATCCGTTATAGACGATTTTACAGACAGGTCACACATGAGCGCGAGGCCCGCCTAATAATTTGGTGGGCCTCTTTTTAATTTGTAGGGTATCTTTAACCCAAATTTCTATAGGATGCGTCGAATAGTTTTTTATCTTCTTTTTGTACTGAGCAGTCTTTCCGCCCTCTCCCAGGACAGTGTCTGGTGGGCGCGGACCACGGGCAAATTCCCTTTTATGGAATATGGCATCGGGGACGATCGTTTGGGCGGGGCCAAGCTGGGGTACCTGGATAGCAATGTGCTGGTAAAGATCGTCGACAGCTTCAACACGGACTATAAGGTCCAGCTATCTGCATCCCATGCGGCCTATATTGCCAAGACCAGCGTGGTCACGCTCTTCAAGCAGGCGGCAAAGCGCAATGCCCATAATATTCATCTTACCGGGAATATAAAAACGTATGGGGATACGGCAAATGATTATGTTTCTATCAACCTGGATGAACGCTGGCCGTATCGAGCCGTCCAATTGATAGATCCAAGCCGGATAGCCGTAGATGTCTATGGCGTCAACAGCAATACCAATTGGATCATACAGCTGCGGAGCACCAAGGAAATAAAGAATACCTGGTACGAACAGGTGGAGGATGATGTGTTCCGGGTCTATATACAATTGAAACATCCGCAACATTGGGGTTATAGCCTGGAATATGACAGCACGGGCAGAAAGCTGATGGTAAAGGTCAGACGGCAGCCCCCTGTGCTGGATATCAAAAAGCTGCGTATAGCCATCGATGCGGGGCATGGGGGTGACAACCCGGGCGCCGACGGCGTGACCAGTCATGTATTGGAAAAGGACTATACGCTGCTGATCGCTAAAGAGGTGGAGAAGTATTTGAAGAAAATGGGTGTACAGCATGTTTTTATGACCCGTACAAAAGATACTTCCCTGACCATGCCGGAGAGGATGGAGCTATTGAAACAATACGATCCTCATTTGTTGGTGAGCATCCATTTGAATTCGGCCGGTACGGATTCGGTGCAGGGTACGAGCACTTATTACCGATACATTGGCTTCCGGCCGTTGAGCGTGGCGATATTGAACCAGATGCTTACGCTGGGGTTAAAGGAGTATGGGAATGTAGGGAACTTCAACTTCGCGCTCAGCGGTCCCACGGATTATCCCAATGCCCTGGTGGAGGTGGCTTTTCTCAGCAATCCAGAGGATGAAAAGAAAATATTGAATCCCAAATTCCATAAGGCGGTGGCGCGTAAGATATATGCCGGGATAGTGGAATGGTTAAATCAAATGAAGGCGGGGGCAAAACCATGAATGGATATTTGATGCAGGAAAAAGATATAGTGCGGGGCGAGGATAGCTTTGTCGAGAGCCTTTCTCCGGAGAACCGCTATGGCGTCGTCTTCGAGGACGATGGAGAAACGGCCTATTTTTATGCGCTGGAGATGGATGAATCCGGCGGGGGTATGAAAATACTCGATGCTTTACACATTTATGAGGCTCCGGACCCGGATGATCCTCCCCCGCCGGGTTCGGGCAAGGGGCCGGGAACTTCCAAGGTCCTGATCGTATGGTCGAAGGATTGGATGAAATGCGCACTGGTCCTGGATGGGTTTTGTCAGGCGATCTTCGACTTCGAGGCGCATGGCGGCTATAGTATCAACGAGTTCCCCGAACCAAACGGCATTTGGACAAAGGGCGACAGGAAGCTAACCAATGAATTGATCGGCAGGTTGTTCTAAGAGCGCCTGCACCACGAATCACTTCAACGATATTTCGACATCTACCACATTTTGCCTGAAGCGTTTTCTTACTATTACAGTAGCGTGGCCTTTAACCGTCTGATGCGTATCGGCATCAAGACCTGTAGCAACGATAAAATAATTACCTGGCGGCATATCCATCCATATGCTGATACAAAGCTACCATGGTTGGATCGACCCGATGTATTAGAATGTCTTAATTTCAGGGACCTGCTGAAATTTAAAATTTTACCTTTGTGGCAAGCAATAAGCTGGTATGAATATATTACTGGTTGAAGACGAACCTAAGGTGGCGGATTTTATACGGAAGGGGCTTAAAGAACAGCTTTATAATGTCGAAGTGGCCTACGATGGGCTTTTTGGTGAAAAGCTAGCCCTTGAGAATGAATATGATCTGGTCATTCTCGACCTGATCCTGCCGGGGATCAGCGGGTTGGAACTATGCCGCCAGATCCGGAGATACAAGGCTGATCTGCCTATCCTTATGCTTACGGCCCTGGGATCCACAAAAGACAAGGTGACGGGGTTGGAGGCAGGGGCGGATGACTACCTGGTGAAACCTTTTCATTTCGAGGAATTGCTGGCAAGGGTGAAAGCATTATCCAGGAGGAGGCTCCTGGTCTTCCCCAGCATCGTTCATAAAGTCGCGGACCTGGAGGTCGACGGCTACAAGAGAATAGCCCGGCGGAGCGGAAAGGAGATCTCCCTTACGGCCAAGGAATTTTCCCTGCTGGAGCTGTTGATCGTCAATAAGAACAGAGTGCTTTCCCGAACCTATATTGCGGAGACTGTCTGGGGTATCAATTATGACAGGGGCACCAACCTGATCGATGTATACATCAATTATCTACGGGCTAAGATCGATAAGGGATTCAGCCATTCCCTGATCCATACTGTGATCGGTATGGGATATGTATTAAAAGAGGAAACATGAAGATAAAGGACAGGTTATCCCTACAGTTTACGATCCTTTCCGCCATCCTGTTACTGTTAGTGCTGGCGGGCATCTATTTACTCACTATAAGGCATATTAAAAACGACTTTCGCTCACGGCTGCTGGACAGGGCCACCACTACAGCTGAGTTGTTTCTTGCCCAGGACAATTTATCGGCGGAAAAGTTTCGTGATGTTCAGAAAAAATATCCTCAATCGCTGCCGGAGGAAAGGGTTCGGATCTATAATGACAGTGATGTTCCGGTCTTTATCAATGATCCTACCAATCAATGGCCGAAAGAAGTGATCGATCTGGTGCGCGAGGAGAAAAGTATATTGTATTCTGAAGGGGAGAGACAGACTGTTGGTATATATTATATCGACAATTCGGGAAATTTTACGGTGCTGGCATCCGCGGTCAATACCTATGGGTATGGGCAAATGCGGCAGCTGTTCTGGGTGATGTTTGTCGCGTTCCTGATTTCCGTCTTTATACTTTTTTTTACCGGCAGGCTCTTTGCCCGGTCTGCCCTGTCTCCTATCATCAAGATCATCAGCGACGTCAAATTCATACGGTCTTCCAGCCTGGACAAGCGCCTGGAGGTGAAAGGAAGCAAGGATGAGATCAATGAGCTGGCCATGACCTTTAATAATTTATTGGAGCATCTCGAGCAATCTTTTGAGGCGCAGGGGTCTTTTGTGGCCCATGCTTCCCATGAGCTAAGGACGCCGATCACTTCCATCATGGGCGATGTGGAGGTGACCTTATCCCAGGAGCGGAGTAAAGAAGAATATAAAATAGTGCTGGAAGGGGTCCTGGATGAATCCGGGAAGCTGAATGATCTTATCAACAATCTTTTTGACCTGGCCCAGACGAATATCGATATTACTGAATTCGAGAATCTGCGGTTGGATGAGCTCCTTTGGCAGGTAAAGGATGAACTGATCAGCAAGTTCCCTGACACATGGGTCGATCTAACATACAATCTGCCTGAGGACCCCAGAAAATATACCATCATGGGGAACAATCGCCTGTTATTCATAGCAGTTAGCAATATCTTCAAGAATGCGATCAAATTCTCCGACAACAAGACTGTCATCTGCAAATTGTATCTTCAGAACAGTACACCGGTGATCAGTATAGCCGATAAGGGCATCGGGATCAGCAAGGAAGACATCCCGCACATATTCCAACCCTTTTTCCGGGGCGCCAATACCTTTGGGTATTCCGGCTATGGTGTGGGTCTCCCCCTTGCCGGAAAGATCCTCCGACTGCACAATGTTCGTATTGTCGTGAATTCGGAATTGGGCAAAGGCACGGAATTCCTTCTCTTTTTTGCGAACTGAATATGCGTTAATATCACGTTAATCCAGCAGCACAACCCTTCTCGCCTGGCGGAATAACCAATTCATTATCAATGACATTAGAATTTTCTAATGCGGAATTAATGCTGCTCTAATCCCTGGTTAATCCGGGCCTAACTTCCGCCTGCTACTTTTGAGATGTCCTTTGCAATAAGGTTTGCCTGCCCCTTTGAGTTTGCCCTATGATCAAATTCCAAATTCATATAAGCATGTTCGTTAGATCCAGCATTGGTCTTGCCTTTTGCCTTCTTTTGGTTAGTTACACTGGTTTTTGTCAGTCCTTCAACAGGGATACGCTGCGCCTGGAGCTTCCTCGGGCCGAGAGGATGTTTTTGGACAGCAACCTTCAGCTCATTGCCCAGAAATTCAATGTGGATGCCACGAAGGCGCTGATCATCCAGGCCCGTCTGTGGCCAAACCCCAATATAAATATTTCGCAGGGCGCCTACAATACGGAGACAAAGAAGTGGTTCCAGCTGGCGGACCCGAACAATGCGGAACAGTCTTTTCAATTATCTCAATTGTTGGTGCTGGCGGGTAAGATCAGGAAACAGACTAAAATAGCGGAAACCAATTACAAGCTGGCGGAATATGGTCTGTACGATCTGCTGAGATCGCTGAAGCTGGCCCTCCGCAGCAGTTTCTTTAATATTTATTACCTGCAGCAGACGGCTAAGGTATATGATGAAGAGATCGGCTCGTTAAAAGTGATCGTGGACGCCTTTGAGCAACAGGTGGGCAAGGGTTATGTATCGGAGTCGGATGTAGTCCGGGTGCAGGCGCAATTGTATTCCCTGCAAAGCGAATATCAGGCGCTGATCGACAATATCAATGATCAGCAAAGTCAGATCCGGCTGCTGCTGCAGACCTCTCCTTCCACCTTCGTCGTGCCCATAGTGGACACAGGCGAGATTACAACCGTCGACTTGCGGCGTTTTGATCTTCAGACCCTGATGGATTCGGCTTATCAGAACCGTACCGATCTGATGATCGCCAAGGGCAATCTGTTGCTGAGCCAGCAGAATTATTCCCTGCAAAAGGCTCTGGCGGTGCCGGACCTTACGGCGGGGTTTGGCTTTGACAGGCATGGCAGCTATATTGCCAATTACAATTCTGTGGGATTGGGCATCGATATCCCGATCTTCAATCGCAACCAGGGGAATATCAAATCTACCCGGATCCTGATCGACCTAAATAAAACGCAACTACAGCTTACTCAAAAAACACTGGAGGAGCAGGTGACGCGGGGATTGCAGAAAGCTTTGGACGCCGACAAATTGTACAAGGCCATCAACCCTTCTTTTGCCGCTCATTTCAATAAACTGGCGGAAGCCATGCTGGAGAGCTATAAGAACAGGCTTGTCCGGCTACTGGATTTCCTCACCTTCTATGACTCCTATAAACAGAATATCGTACAGCTGAATACGACGCTGTACAATAAGGTGAGCGCATTGGAGAATCTCAATTTCCTGACCGGTACCAATTTCTTTAATTAATTCCAACCACAGACAAGCATATCATGCGAATAAAAAGAACCCTTAGAAATTTCTCCGGTGCGGCGTTTGTAGCTGCCGGGGCCCTCTATTTTCAATCCTGTCATAATACGAATGCAGCGACGGGCCCCAATGAAAAAAAACACTTTGTGCTGCCGGACTCGTTGATAAAGACCCTTGTTATCGATCCTGTGAAGATGGAGGGGCTGATCAATGCAATCACACTTACCGGACAAGTAGATGTCAACCAGGACAGGCAGGTGAATATATTTTCCCTGGTCAGCGGCAATATACAGGATATTAAAGTGCAGCTGGGAGATTATGTTATGAAGGGCCAGGGCCTTGCTGTTGTAAAAAGCAGCGAAATGGCGGGCTATACCAATAACCTGGTCATTGCCCGGACGAATCTTGTCACGGCCAAAAAGCAGTTAGATGCTACGCAGTCCCTGTACAAGAGCGGTCTTGCCTCCGTACTGGACCTTACTTCCGCGCAGGCGGGCTATGACCAGGCGACAGCTCAGCTGGAAATGGTAAAAAGAGTGCTGACGATAAACGGCAACGATACATCGGGCAATTATATCATCAAATCCCCCATCAATGGGTTCGTCGTGCAGAAATTTGCGACAAATGCGCAGTCCATCCGCCCGGACAACAGCAACCCTCTTTTCACCATTTCGGATCTTAAGGACGTGTGGGTCTGGGCCAATGTATATGAATCGAATGTGGGCAAGATCCATAAGGGAGATGACGTGGATGTCTCTACTATCTCTTACCCGGGAAGGATTTTCAAGGGTAAGGTGGATAAGGTGTTGAACGTGCTCGACTCCACCAATAAGGTGATGAAGGCGCTGATCATATTACCAAATCCGGGGTATGATCTAAAACCTCAAATGTTCGCCAATGTCACCGTGATCAACCAGGTGAAGCAACAGGCTATCTGCATACCTTCCAGCGCGCTGATATTCGATCACAGCCAGTATTTCGTATTGGTATATCATAGCAATTCGGATATAGGCATTTCACCTGTAGAGGTAATAGGCTCCATTGGTAATAAGACCTATTTGTCATCCGGCGTAAAAGCGGGTGATAGTATCATTTCATCACAACCCCTTTTAATCTACGAGCAGCTTAACAACTAAAACTAAACGTCATCCTTTAATTCTCCAGAATGGTTAAAGCACTTAAGAAAATCATTGCATTCTCATTAAAGAACAGATATTTCATCCTGTTTGCCTCGGCCCTGCTTATCATAGTGGGGATCATCACTTTTAGAGATATGCCTATCGAGGCGTTCCCGGATGTCACTAATACGGAGATCAGCATC
This sequence comes from Sphingobacteriales bacterium 50-39, assembly GCA_001898505.1. Lineage (GTDB taxonomy): Bacteria > Bacteroidota > Bacteroidia > Chitinophagales > Chitinophagaceae > Puia. The sequence goes on along the minus strand of MKTZ01000011.1, from coordinate 47,373 downwards.
ATTACACAGTGGCCGGGCAGGAGCGCTGAGGAAGTCGAAAAATTTGTAACGATCCCCATCGAGATCGCTCTTAACCCTGTGCAGCAAAAAACGAGTCTTCGGTCCACCAGCATATTCGGCCTGTCCTATGTGAAGCTGATCTTTGATGACAACGTGATCGACAAGGATGCGAGGGCGCAGGTAATGAATTTATTGGCCAATGCCAATTTGCCTAACGGTTTACAGCCTTCCGTGCAGCCACCCACTGGACCGACAGGCGAGATATACCGATATACGTTAAGAAGCAGCGTACGGGATGTAAGGGAATTGAAAACAATGCAGGATTGGGTGATCGACCGTCAGCTGCGGTCTGTGCCGGGCATAGGGGATATCGTGTCGTTCGGGGGCAAAACAAAGACCTACGAGATAAAAGCTGATCCGGGGAAACTGGCCAGCCTGGGTATTACTGCCCTGGATGTCTATACGGCTGTTCAAAAAAGCAATATCAATATCGGTGGTGATGTTATTATTCAAAATGACCAGGCTTATGTGGTGAGGGGGATCGGTTTATTGAATGACATCAACGAGATCAAGAATATCATTGTTCAAAACATCAGTGGCGTACCGGTTTTGGTGAAAGATGTAGCCGAGGTAGAAATATCCAACCTGCCGCGGCTTGGATGGGTTGCAAGGGCCAGTGGTCTCACCGACTCGACAGGCAGGCGGACGGTCACCGATGAGCCGGATGTCGTAGAAGCCATTGTCGTAATGCGTAAGGGCGGTAATCCGACGAAAGTGGTACAGGCGTTAAAAGCAAAGATCGAGAAGCTGAACAACAGCGTGCTTCCGCAGGACACCAGGATAGTCCCGTATTATGACAGGGAGGATCTGATCCATTATGCCACGCATACTGTATTGCATAATCTGGTAGAAGGGATCCTGCTGGTGACGTTGCTGGTTTCGTTATTCATGTTCAACTGGCGTACAACCCTGATCGTGTCTATCATTATTCCCATGGCCTTGTTGTTTGCATTTATATGTCTGCATATCATGGGTATGTCTGCCAATCTTTTATCATTGGGCGCGGTGGATTTTGGTATTATCATCGACGGGGCGGTGGTAATGGTAGAAGGGATGTTTGTGATCCTGGATCATAAGGCGCGTGACCTGGGTATGGAGCGGTTTAATAAGATCGCTAAAATGGGGCTGATCAAGACGAATGGCGCGCAACTGGGCAAAGCTATATTCTTTGCCAAGTTAATAATTATAACAGGGCTTATGCCCATATTCGCCTTCCAGAAGGTGGAGGGGAAAATGTTCTCTCCCCTGGCGTACACGCTGGGTTTTGCCTTATTGGGGGCGCTGATCACGACGTTGACGCTGGTGCCTGTTCTGATCCATCTGCTGCTGAGAAAGAATGTCCATGAAAAGCATAACCCTATTGTTCATTTTCTTACAAAGTTCATGCTGGGTGGTTTTATGGCTGCCTATAAAAGGAAGGAGGTGGTAGTGATAACGTCCTTTATCGCCATGGCTATCGGGTTGTATTCGTTCAAGTATTTGGGTTCGGAGTTCCTGCCTGAGCTGGATGAGGGTTCAATCTGGCTGCGGGTACAAATGCCTTATAGCATATCATTGAACAAGTCGGTGGAAATATCGGCGCAGGTACGCAAAATGCTTATGGACTTCCCGCAGGTGAAATATGCCGTATCTCAAACAGGGCGACCGGACGATGGAACGGATGTGGCGGGGTTTTACAATAATGAGTTCTCTGTCATGCTGTACCCGGAGGACGACTGGAAGCCAAGAATTTCAAAAGATGAGCTGATAGAAGAGATGAACAAGAAATTATCCGTTATTCCGGGGGCCAACCTGAACTTTTCCCAACCTATTATGGACAATGTGGAAGAGGCGGTCTCGGGTGTAAAAGGGTCTATCTGTGTAAAGGTATATGGGGACTCGCTGGATTATATGAGAGATAAGGTTACGGAGGTCTACGATGTTTTGAAGACGGTGAGGGGTATCGAGGACCTGGGTGTGATCAAGAATCTTGGGCAGCCGGAGCTGGACATCAACCTTGACCAGCAAAAGATGGCATTATATGGGGTGGCCACTGCCGATGCCAATGCTGTGATCGCTATGGCTATTGGGGGGCAGGCTGCATCGACGCTTTACGAAGGTTACAGGCAGTTCGATATACGTGTACGTCTGCCGGAAGAGTTCAGGCGTACGCCGGAGGATATCGGCAACCTGCTGGTGCCTACGCAAAGAGGTTCGAAAGTGCCTATAAAGGAGATTGCTTCCATCACTCAAAAGGTGGGGCCCTGTCTGATCTTCCGGGATGACAATGAAAGATATTCCGCTGTCAAGTTTTCTGTCCGCGGCAGGGATATGGGAAGCGCCATTGCTGAAGCCCAGCGTAAAGTGGATGAATCGGTGAAGTTAAAAAGAGGCTATAATATGGTCTGGCAGGGTGATTTCGAGAACCAGCAAAGGGCCGAGAAACGGCTGGCGCAGGTAGTGCCCATCAGCCTGCTGCTGATATTCCTGCTGTTGTTCGTCATGTTCGGTAATCTGAAAGATGCGGGGCTCGTTTTCCTGAATGTTCCTTTTGCTATTGCGGGGGGGATGCTGGCATTGCATCTTACCGGCACCAACTTCAGCATATCGGCGGGCATCGGCTTTATCGCCCTGTTTGGGATCTGTATACAGGACGGGGTTTTGCTGATCACTGTTTTTAAACAAAACCTGGAGAAGATAAAGGGACAAGAAAGCTCTTTATACAACGCTATTAAGCTTGGCGTAAATTCAAGGATACGCCCTGTTATGATGACGGCATTGATGGCAGCGATCGGATTGCTTCCCGCCGCCGTTTCACATGGCATAGGGTCGGAAAGTTCGAGGCCATTAGCCAGGGTGGTGATCGGCGGGATACTTTGCGCCATGATATTTTCACTGTGGGTCTTCCCGCTGATCTTTGGGTGGGCATACAGGCATTTTCATAAGGACAGGTGGGCGCAGCCATCACAGCCCTAAGGGCCTGTGGACGAGGGGGTGATAGAGGTGCAAGCTATTTCAGATCCGCCGCTGCGGCTTCATCCACGAACCAGTGAAGCTCGCCTGCCTGGGGCATTATCGTTTGCGACGGGTACATGTCCGGGTTGTAGGCGCCTTTCAGCACTTCTTTCAGCGCATGCGCTTTTTTTGTGCCGGTGGTCAGGAATGCGACCCGGGCCGCCCTGTTGACGATGGGACGGGTCAGCGTGATGCGGTACATGTCCTGGGCCTTTAAGAAGAAGGAGGTTACCCATGCCGATTCTTCATGAACAACGGGTGTTCCCGGGAAGAGAGATAAGGTGTGGCCATCGTCCCCCATGCCTAAGAGGACGAGGTCGAAGCTGGGGCCTGTGTCACCGAAGTATTCATGAAGGATCTTTTCATATGCGATCGCCGACTGTTCGGGTGGGATGTCCGTGCGCATGACGTGAATCTGTGCAGCCGGTACGGGTACGAAGTTCAGCAGGGTGTCATATGCCATTTTTGCGTTGTTACGGCTGTCTTCAAAAGGAACAGCGCGCTCGTCTCCCCAGAAGATATGCAGCCTGGCCCAGTCGATGCGCTCCTTGTAGGGGGTCGCTGCCAATATGCGATGCAGGCGTTCGGGGGTGCTGCCTCCGGAGAGGGCGATGGTAAAACGGTCCTGTTTTTTGAGGGTATCGCCGATGACGTCAGCGATCCACTCTGCGACGGCGTAGCTCAACGCCTCGGCGTCCTTGAATGTATGTAGTTCCACGTGCTGGTTATTTGTGACCGCTGCCGTCCTGACTGGGCTGCGGAATATTGATCCAGTTATGTCCTTCCCTTGCGATGAGCGCTTCTGCGTCTTCGGGGCCCCATCCATCGGGTGTATAGTTGGGGAAGTCCACGGGTGGGCGGCTTTCCCAGGTTTCGAGGATGGGCATTACGATCTTCCAGGCCGCCTCCACCTGATCGGCGCGCATGAAGAGGGTTGGATTGCCTTCCATGACATCCAGCAGCAGCGTTTCATATGCTTCGGGCTCGTGGGTGGAGTCGGAGTTGAAGATCATGTCTACCGGGTCGAGGTTCATGGACTGACCCGGGCGTTTGGCCTGGAAGCGCAGACGTACTTCCATTTCGGGCTGTATGCTGATGGTGAGTCTGTTGGCTCTCCATGTATCCGCTGCCTCCGGAGGGAAGGCGTAGTTGGGGGCCGTCTTGAACTGGATAGTGATATTGGTGGTCTTCTGGTTCATCCGCTTGCCTGTGCGAACGTAGAAGGGAATACCTTGCCAGCGCCAGTTGTCGATATAGAACTTGACAGCGGCAAAGGTCTCGACGGATGAGTTGGGGTTGACGCTCTTCTCCTGTTTGTAGCCGGGTACTTTTTGTCCTTTCATCCATCCATCTCCATATTGACCTCTTACGGCGACGGCATTGACGTCTTCCTTGTTGATCTTGCGGATGGCGTTGAGGACGTCTACTTTTTTATTACGGATCTCGTTGGCTTCGAAGGATACCGGAGCTTCCATAGCGACCATGCACATCAGCTGCAGGATATGGTTTTGCACCATGTCCCGGAGGGCGCCGGACTGTTCATAGTATCCACCGCGGCCTTCGACGCCGACGGTTTCGGATGCCGTGATCTGTATGTATTCGATATAATTCCTGTTCCAGATGGGTTCGAACAGCGCGTTGGCGAATCTCAGTGATAAGATGTTCTGAACGCTCTCTTTGCCGAGATAATGGTCGATGCGATAGATCTGCTCTTCCTTGAATTTGGTCATGAGCAGTTCGTTGAGCTCGTGGGCGCTCTTCAGGTCGTGGCCAAAAGGTTTTTCGATGACGATGCGTGTCTGGCGTGTGTCCGAGCAGAGATTGAGGTTGCCGAGCTTTTTTGCGATGTCGGGCATCAATTGGGGCGCCACGGAAAGATAGAAGATCACGTTGGGGTGTACGCCGAACTCCTCTTCTTTTTTCTTTACGACATCGGCGATCTTTTGATAGTCGCCGTCCTTTTCTGCGTCCATCTGGAGATAGGACACATGTTGGGAGAAATCCGCCCATTGGCCATTGGGTTCCCCTTTCCGGCGGCTGAACTGGAGGATGCCGTCCAGGAGGCGTTTGCGATAGTCTTCGTCATTGTAAGGGCTGCGGCCGATGCCGATGATCGCAAATTTTTCGGGCATCCAGCTGTCGATGGCCAGGTTATATAAGGCGGGGGAGAGTTTTCTGAAATTGAGATCGCCACTACCTCCGAAGATGAAAATGATGGAGGCAGGTGGTCTTTTATGGTTTTGCATATACTATCTATTGGTTCCTAAAATTTTTATTTGTTCCACTCTGTATGGAAGGTTCCGGGTTCGTCGATGCGTTGGTAAGTATGGGCTCCAAAATAGTCTCTCTGTGCCTGGATGAGGTTGGTCGGCATACGTTCGCTGCGATAGGCATCAAAGTAGCTGAGCGCCGCCATCAGGCCGCCTACGGGATAGCCCATGTGGATGGCATGGATGATCACGTTGCGCATGTTTTGTTTTTTGGCGGAGAGGAGCTGGGCGATATCTGCATCCAGCAGGATGTTGGGAAGCTGGGGGTCCTTTGTAAAGGATTGGTAGAATACTTCCAGCAGGGAGCTGCGTATGATACAACCGCCGCGCCATACCCGTACCACCTCATTGAGGGGTATTTGCATATCCAGTTCGCTGCTGGCCTTGTGGAGCATGGCCAGGCCCTGGGCGTAGCTGATGATGGTGGCGAAATAGAGGGCGTCGTGGACTTGTTGGATAAATACTTCCTTCGGTACGGGGATATCCACGGTGGAAGTTTTGTAAATGGTCGAGGCTTTGGTCCTTTCATCCTTATAGGCGGAGAGTTCGCGCATGGAGACCGCCATGTCGATGACAGGGATGGGGAGACCCAGGTCCATGGCATCCTGAGATGTCCATTTGCCCGTGCCTTTGGAGCCGGCTTTGTCGAGGATCATGTCTACGAGGCGATGGCCCGTCTTGTCATCCTCTTTGAGAAAGATGTCGCGGGTGATCTCTACCAGGAAGGATTGGAGTTCGCCTTCGTTCCAGCTCTTGTATATCTTGTGCAGCTCGTCGTTGTCGAGACCCAAGCCGCGGTGAAGAAGGTCATATGTCTCGCTGATCAGCTGCATGATGGCGTATTCGATACCATTGTGCACCATTTTTACATAGTGTCCGGCTGCGCCTTTACCTAAATGAGCGACACAGGGGGAGCCATTGACTTTGGCGGCTACTGCTTCCAGCAGGGGCTGGACATGGGGGTAGGCTTCGGGGTCTCCGCCGGGCATGATGCTGGGGCCTGTGCGGGCTCCCTGTTCGCCGCCGGAAATTCCTATTCCCATAAAATGAAAGCCTTTTTCCTGTGCCAGTGTTACTCTGCGCAGGGTGTCGGTCCAATGAGAGTTACCGCCGTCGATGACGATATCGCCCTTGTCGAGAAGGGGTATGAGATCGTGTATAACATCGTCTACGGGCTTGCCGGCGGGGACCAGCATCATCAGCTTGCGGGGTTTTTCCAGCGCCTGTATCATTTCAGCCAGTGTATTGACTCCTTTCACCGTAGTGCCGGGTGTGGCAGCGGATTCAAGGGATGTAGTTTTTGTAGTGTCCTTATCGAAGCCAACTACGGGGAAGCCGTGATCGGCGAGATTGAGTAATAAGTTACGACCCATAACGCCAAGGCCGATCATTCCGAATGTAAATGCGTTGTTTGCCATGTTCTGATTGATTTGTGGACCGGGGTCCTCTTAAGAGGCCGTAAATTTAGGTAATTTATAACAGAAAGGGCGCCTCGGTCGAGGCGCCCTTTTCTATGATGGTGATCTTATTGTTATTTTTCTTCCGGATGCGGGTTGCCGCGATGGCAGGTCATACAAGTGACGGTTGGGATTGCTTTGCCCTGCTCGTCCTTATTGAAGCTGAAATACTTTTTGTTGATCTTGGCCGTCATTTTGAACATGTGGCGGGCGATGTCTTTTTCCGGCTTGGCATCGCTGGCAAAGTCCAGGCGATGGGAGGCGCTGTCGGCGGAAGGTGCGTGGCAGAAGTTGCATTTCACGCCCAGTGCGGCTTTCCAGTTGTCCATGACCTTGTCCAGGTCTTCGTGGCTGATGTCTTTGGGCAGGATTTTCAGGTTTTTGTGGCGGGGTTTATCGTCCAGGGGACGGGTGGCGGCCATGCCTACTATCATCAGGACTACGAGGGTGGATGCAACCATCAGTTTTTTGCCATACAACATAAGGAGGTGATTTTTTGGACCTTGTAATTGGTTTGAGGTTCGAATTTAGGGATTTGACCGTAGAAATGCGTCTTTTTTTGACAATAATTTGACAATCACCGCCGCCCTTCGGGCGGTAGTCCGTTAGGACAGACTAAAAGACACAACCGAGCCTTGGCGAAGGTTGCGACCGAGGAGGAGCGAATACGTGGAGCTCCGACGAAGGCCTGCGCCGGCGTCCCGACGCCGGCCACCGGCCAAAACTTTTTGACTAAGGGTTTGTTATTTGGCAAAAGTAACTTTACCACTTATGGGATCACAAGACACACTATCGAAAGGACTTATCGCATTGATGGCGGTATGTACGGGGTTGATCGTCGCCAATATCTATTATTGTCAGCCGCTGATCGTACTTATCAGTAAAAGTTTTGGGGTAGCGGAGAGTGAAGCCGGAAAGGTTGCTTTTTTTACCCAGGCGGGGTATGCGCTGGGGCTTTTGTTCTTTGTGCCATTGGGTGACAAGCTGGAGCGGAAGGGGCAGATCCTATGGATGACGGGGTGTGCGGTGCTGTCGCTCGCTTTTGCCGCCGTGGCGCCCAGTTTATGGAGCCTGGAGATAGCCTGTCTGCTGATCGGCGCTACCAGCGTTATTCCACAGCTGATCCTGCCTATGGCGGCGCACCTGGCATCGCCGGCGCGGACGGGAAAGGTCATCGGCAGCATTATGAGCGGGCTGCTTATCGGGATCCTGTTATCCCGTACGTTGAGTGGGCTGGTCGGAGCCTGGCTGGGTTGGAGGGGGATGTTTTGGGTAGCTGCGGGCCTCAGCTTTATCATGCTGGTGATCATGCGGAGGGCATTTCCTTCCAGTGTGCCTGCTTTTACGGGATCTTACGGGAGCTTGATGCGGAGTCTGGGAACGCTGGTCAGGGAGCAGCCTGTGTTGAGGGAGGCGGCAGCCATCAATGCGTTGGGGTTTGCTACGTTTGGCATGTTCTGGACGACGATGGTGCTGCATTTGTCCGGGGAGCCTTTCCATTTTAAAAGTGATCTTATCGGACTATTCGGGCTGGCTGCCGCGGCGGGAGCGCTGGCGGCGCCCCTGGTGGGTGGGTCTGCGGACAAGCGTAATCCGCGTATCGCCATCGGGTATGGGGTGGGGCTGTTATTCGTCTCCTTTATTCTCCTGTATATTTTCCAGAGCAGTGTGATAGGGATCATTGCGGGCATTATTCTGCTCGATCTGGCGATGCAGTGTGTTCATGTATCCAATCAAAGCCGGGTATATGCGTTGATGCCCGGGGCGCGCAACCGGCTTAATACCGTATACATGACCGTTAGTTTTATCGGGACCTCGCTTGGGTCTTTTATCGGGCTGTATGTCTGGGCGCGCAGCGGCTGGAAGGGAGTATGTTTGACGGGGATGGTGCTGGCGTCGCTGGCATTTGTTATTTTTTCATTAACATATAAGAAGGCAAAGAATGTTAAATCGTTGGCGGTTTGAAGTAAATGGTGTATCTTTGCGTAGTTAAATTTGAGCTTACAGCATTAGTAATTGAATGATCGCTTCCGCTAAACCATCTCCGGTATCGTTAGGTTTCTTTACTCTCTGCTATATTTTCTCAGATTGGCATTATTTATTTTTTTAACCAGTTAGTTAATTTATGAACATTTACGTTTCAAACTTAAGTTTCAACGTCACTGACGAAGACTTACAGGATTATTTTGCAGAGTACGGCGAAGTATCTTCTGCTAAGGTTATCATGGACAAATTCACCGGCAAATCCCGCGGGTTTGCATTTGTGGAAATGCCTGATGACGCAGCTGCTCAAAAGGCCATCCAAGAGTTGGACGGAGCATCTGTTGACGGAAGGACTATCGGTGTATCTGTAGCAAAGCCCAGGGAAGACAGGGGTAACAAGCCCGGCGGTTCTTTCCAGCGCAGGAACAATAACTACAGCAACAGCAGATATTAAGTTAGTATTCCTACTCGGAACGGGGCACCTCAAAAGGGTGCCCTTTTTTATTTTGTGGGAGACTATGTCGAGGTGTCCGGACTGAAGTCCGGGGCCTCGACACGGACGCTGTTTTATTGCCCTTCGGGTAACCGAGCAAAGCGAAGGTTACGAACGAGGAAGAGCGAATACATGGAGCTCTGCCGAAGTTCTCGCCTGTGGCGCGCTAGGCGGCTTTTAATGTCAATGCGATGGTAGTCGTCGTATCCGTATGGTAGTCGATGCTGATGGTGCCGCCCAGCTTTTCGGCGGCGTGCTGTACCTGGCGGAAGCCATTGGAAATCGTACGATAGAAATAGATGCCGGCATTCCTGACGCGGATGAGGGTGGTGTCCCCTTCGACTACCGACTCGATATGGATGCATTCATTTTGTGTGCTGCTGACGGCTCTGTCCAGGAGGTTCCACAGGACATACGCCAGCATATTTTCGTCGGAGCCAACTCGTAAATTTCTATCTATTTGGTTGATAAGTATTGTCTTGCGACTGACAGCCAGGGGCAATAACCCAAGGGTCAGCTCATCCACAAAGTGGTGTAGGGAAATCTCACTGTACATAGGCCTTAACATCTATTGGATTTTTGAAGGTAACGAAAAAATGAGATAGAAAATTCAAAAAACAGGGAATATAAGCCCGGCAGGGGTATGAGCTGTCCCGGCCGGGCTAAAGGGTTACTGCCAGTGACCCCTGTTCCAGTGATAACCTCTTGGGGTATGTGACCATGTTCCGCCCAACCATACGCGGCCAGGCCGGCCACGGCGCCAGTATCCGGGATGCCAGTTATATGCTCCCCCTGACCAATACCAGTCCCCTTCTATCCAGACATAATCCGGACCGGGGGCTATGGGGCGTGTGTATATCACATCAGCGGGCTGGGTCTCTACGTACCCGTCCACGGCGCAGCCGGTGAGGCCCATAAGGCTTCCGGCAATAGCTATAGCTAATAATATTTGTTTTGTCATAGTCGATGATTTTAATATACATGTATGGTCCAATAATGTGCCATGGCAAAAAAACCAGGAGGAAGGACATTTATTGGCATTGAAAATCAATAAAATATCTGCGTGGCATGACTATGGCATATCCTTTGTCTTAGGGGGGTGAATTCTCTACAAATAAACCAAATTTTCGAACCCTTAAAGTGATAATCATGAAAGTAATAAAGCACGTATGCGTATTGGCCCTTATATGTATGACCTTCGCCAGCACTGAGGCGCAAACTATAGTCCCTGGTTTTAAAGGGGGACTGAATGTAGCGAACCTTTCGAACACCGGGGATGACAACCGTATCAGCGGACATTTAGGGTTTTTTGTGCATATGAAAATCGCCAAGGGCTGGGCTTTCCAGCCGGAGATCCTTTATAGCGGTCAGGGAGACAGATACTGGGATGCCGGCGTCCGCTATACCTGGGCGCTGAACTATGTGAATATCCCGCTGATGTTCCAGTACTACCCTGTTCGCAACTTCTACCTGGAGTTCGGTCCTCAGCTGGGCATTCTGGCGGCGGCGAGGGATAAGGGCCCGCATGGTTACAATGTGGATATCAGCAGCGGGATCCGCAAGGCGGATGCTACCCTCAACCTGGGGATGGGGGTCCGGGCTACCGACCAGCTGGGCTTTTATATGCGGTATGGCATCGGGTTGTCGGACGTCACCCTGAATGACAATTACTCTTATTCCAACCGGGTATTCCAGCTGGGTGTAGATGTAAGATTGCACTAGGATATTAATAATTAGTAAATTTGTGGGGTCACCAATTAATATTATGAGCGCGACTACCACAAATCCATCAAGCCTAACGGCAAAAGATTTTGCCACCGACCAGGAGGTACGCTGGTGTCCCGGATGCGGCGATTACTCCATATTGGCGCAGGTGCAAAAGGTCATGCCTTCGCTGGGGATACCCAAGGAAAATATTGTTATCATATCGGGGATCGGCTGTAGCAGCCGATTCCCTTATTATATGAATACCTATGGCATGCATTCCATCCATGGGCGTGCAACGGCTATTGCATCGGGATTGAAAGCCACCCGTCCGGATCTAAGTGTCTGGATCGTCACGGGTGATGGGGACAGTCTCAGCATCGGAGGTAATCATACCATTCATCTCCTCCGCAGGAATTTTGACATGAATATCCTTTTGTTCAACAACCAGATCTATGGATTGACGAAAGGACAGTATTCACCCACTTCGGAAGAGAATAAGGTTACGAAGTCCACGCCTTTCGGGAGCATCGATCATCCTTTCAATCCTCTGGCGCTTGCCATGGGGGCGGATGCCAGCTTTATAGCCAGAAGCATGGACAGGGACCCCAAGCATCTTCAGCAGATGCTGTTACGCAGCTATCAGCACAAAGGGGCCAGCTTCCTGGAGATCTATCAGAACTGTAATATATTCAATGACGGCGCCTTCGAGATCTTTACGGAGAAGGCCACCAAGCCGATGGAGGCCGTATTCCTCGAACAGGGGCAGCCGCTGGTATTCGGCGCGCAGCAGGAGAAAGGCATTCGCCTGGATGGGTTAAAGCCTGTCGTTGTCACGCTGGGGGATGGTATTTCCAAAGATGATCTGTGGATACATGATGAAAAGGATTTTTATAAGGCCCAGATCCTGGTCCGGCTGTTCGATAATGCTACTACGGAAGGACATTTACCCAGACCTTTTGGGGTATTTTATGAGACGGAGCGACCCTGTTATGACGATATGCTCAATCTGCAGATAGAGGAAGTGGTGAGTGCCAAGGGGAAGGGTGATCTGGACAAGCTGCTCCGGGGCCGGGAGACGTGGACGATAGCGTAAGAAGAGGGATTTCCCCGACATTAAATAAATAAAAAAGAGGCGGCGCTTTATTTTAAACGGGTCTTGCGCCGACCTCTTTTTGACTTTACTTTGGTTTTTTCACAGTGAAATGTCTTTTCAGATACGATAGGGTTTGAGAGGGTTAAAAAAAAGAGCCAGCGATAGACATCGCCGGCCTGTGCTTACCTCTGAAACCACAAAAAGAAAAAGTTCGAATATTTTATTATAGAACGCATGTTCGCTTAATGTCGCTTTTCTTTTATTCCAAAAATCTCCTTTTACCGCATATCCATCCTCGTGACACGAATCCTGTTCAGCCAGAATATGATCCGGATAAGTCCATGAGAACAAAAACCGTAAGACCGAGGGTTAAGATCATTGGTGAAAGGCCTATAGTCCTATCAACCAGGGAAATAATTTCAAAAGGGTATAAGATAAAGGGCTTTGAGCCGGCGGACCTGATGGTCCGGTAATGATAGGACAGAAGATCGTTATATCAAATTGGCACGAAGCAATGCTTCTTCACACAATTATATTATAAATCGGAAAGTTCTTTGGAAATTGGAATCTTCGGACACGGAAATTGGATAGTCGGAATGTGGAAATTGGATCGGATGAGATTCTCCGTGGTGTATAGCGCAGTTTAAGATGTACGCTGTCAGAGTATAAGCGGGGTAAAAATAAAGACGATTTCGTTAAAAAGCAATATTTTTTTTAAAGTTTTTTTAAGAACGGCCCGGAGGCTCATTGTCCAAAGGACAGGCTAATGGGTCTCCAGCTCCTTGTTGGCGGCCCGGAAGGTTTTTTCCTTTTTCAAGTTGAACCACCATTCGGGGGCTGTTTTTTTCATCAAGGTGTCGATATTGCGCATACCCAGCAGATACCAGGCTCCTTTTAGTTTCCCGCTGAGGGAGGATTGTAAAGCGCGCAGGCTCATAGCAAAACCGCTGTCCAGGTACTCCATATGGTGCCAGTATCCTGCGGGCATAAAGAGGGTATCGCCATGGTCCAGGATCACTTCAAAGCCTTTTGCCAGCTTTAGGGCCGGGTAGCGGTCCATTTCCAGCTTATTGTCCTTGGCGTCGAAATAATGTTCGAAATTGACAAAGCTGAGCACTTCGAAGGGTTTACGGTAGAGTTTATGCTGTTCTTCAAAGGGGAATAAGAGCACCCGTTTACGGCCGCCGAACTGGGTATGAATGATATGGGACAGGTCGATGTCGAAGTGCATGTGGGTGACGGAGCCTTTACCGCCGACAAACAGCATGGGATAACGTTTTACGAACCCTTTCATCAGATGTTCCGGCCATTCGAAGTCAGATGTGATCTGGGGGGCATGTTCGAAGATGTTGAAAAGGAAAATGCGCCATTGTGCGGGGCCTTTCCGGACCATATCGATATAGTTCCCGAACTTCATATAGTCGTCGGCCGTATTGATTGGCGTATAAGCGTCGCTTTTTATGTTGTTGTACAAGCCCACTTCCACATTGCCTACAATGGATTTAAAGAAATCCCAGTTCCACTTGGTTGTCGCGGGCCAGTCCTTTGACAGATCCCTGATCACCAGGGGCTTCATCGGATTGTAATAATTTTCTCTAAAATCCTCCGGGCTAATATTGTCTACCCTATCTACTGCCTGTAAATGCATAGACCTTTGAATTTTCGCAAAAATAATACTAATTCCAGGTTAAGAAAACGTTGTTAAATTGTTAGATGTCACTTAACAATTTTTAACAATCAGGTCATAGGAGAGGAATGTATGCCCAAATTTCATGAATTTTGGTAAATTACCGCATGCTGCTGCATCTCCATCCGGATAACCCCCAGCCCAGAAATATCAAGACCATTGTGGAATGCCTGTTGGATGGCGGTGTGATCATCTATCCGACCGACACCATTTATGGCCTGGGTTGCGATATTTTCCAACACAAGGCTATCGAGCGCATCTGCCAGATCAAGCAGGTGAACCCTGCCAAGGCCCGACTTTCCTTTATCTGCTACGATCTCAGCGACTTAAGTCAATATACAAAGAGCATTTCCACCCCTTTGTACCGGATGTTGCGCAACTATTTGCCGGGGCCTTATACTTTTATCCTGCCGGCCAGCAAACAAGTGCCCAAGATATTAAAAAGCAAGAAAGATACCATCGGGCTCCGGGTGCCGGACAACAAGATAGCCCTGGAACTGATAAAGGAGCTGGGGCATCCTGTCCTCAGTTCGTCCCTGCCGGGGGAGTTTATTGGCGGCCATCGGGCATCGGGAAATTTCGCCCATGACCGCCAAATATCTAATGATAGGCCTTCGGCCGAAGCGCCACAGGCGCTTCCTGTGGAAGAATATACCGACCCGGAGATCATACATGATAAGTTCGAACATTTGGTGGATATCGTGGTGGATGGGGGCATTGGGGGGATCGTTCCTTCCACGGTGGTGGATTGTACGGGCGAGGAGCCGGAGGTCATTAGAAGGGGGCTGGGGGTATGGGAGATGGAGGCGGATTAGGCCTGATCTTCGAAAAGAGTGAGATCTTCGGCTTGTTGCAGGTTGGCCGGATCGATGTTGAAGCTTTTTCGGTGATATTTACAGAGTCCGAACTGCTCGATGGCGGCGCGGTGTTCACGGGTGCCATAGCCTTTATTGCTGTCCCAGCGATAGTGGGGGAATTCTTCGTGCAGCTTGCACATATAATCATCCCGCATGGTCTTGGCCAGGATGCTGGCGGCGGCGATGGATGCATAGGTGGCGTCACCCTGGATGATGCAGCGGTGAGCGGTGCGTCTGTATTTTATGAATCGATTGCCGTCGATGAGGAGGAGCTTGGGGCGTAGTTTCAGCTGGTCGAGCGCCAGGTGCATGGCTTTGAAGGAGGCTTTGAGAATATTGATCTTATCTATCTCTTCATGATCCACCATAGCCACCGCGTAATCCATGGCATTGGCCTGGATGTATATACGCAGTTCCTCCCGATCTTCTGGGGTCACTTGTTTGGAGTCGTTGAGCAAAGGATGATAAAATCCTTCGGGCAGGATGACGGCAGCGGCAAAAACCGGTCCGGCGTAACAGCCTCTGCCAGCCTCATCACATCCTGCTTCTCTTAGGCCTTCCTGATAGAAAGATTTTAGCAACGACGGAAATTTCCTCAAAAATAGGAGGATTGGGAGAAGAACGGCGGACTCATTTATCCACATGCGGCGTATCTTTATTCAAATTGATCTTATGTCGATGATACAATGGATGCAACGGCCCTGGCCCTGGTATGTGGCGGGTCCTTTGATCGGATTGACGGTGCCGCTGCTGCTCGTGATGGGGAACAAGAACTTGGGGGTTTCTTCGAGCCTTCGTCAGCTCTGCGCTGCCTGCTTGCCGGCGAAGGTTCCTTTTTTTCAATATGACTGGAAGAAGGAGGTCTGGCAGCTTTTTTTTGTGGCGGGGATATTGGCTGGGGGCTTTATAGCGGGCGTTTTATTGCAGAATCCCCGGCCGATACAAGTGAACCCGCGACTAATCGAGGAGATGAAGGGGTATGGGGTTGGGGAACCATTCGATGTGCTACCTAACAGCCTTTTTAACTGGAAGATGGTGTTCACCCTGAAGGGGTTTATAATGATGGTGGTGGGGGGCTTCCTGGTAGGTTTTGGCACCCGGTGGGCGGGAGGATGTACTTCGGGCCATTCCATCATGGGGCTTTCCAATCTGCAGTGGCCGTCGCTGGTGGCAACCATTTGCTTTATGGCCGGCGGGTTCTTTATGGCGAATGTGGTGTTACCTGTGATCTTAAAAATTTGATATGATAAAATATTTTCTATCGGGTGTTTTGTTTGGGGTGATCCTGGTAAAGTCCGAGGTGGTGTCCTGGTGGCGGATACAGGAAATGTTCCGGCTGGAGAGCTTCCATATGTATGGGGTTATCGGGTCTGCTGTGGTGACCGGCATATTGTCCATATGGATCATTAAGAAATTCCGGATCAGGACATGGGGAGGTGAGCCCATTGTGCCTAAGACCGTACCCTTTCAAAAGGGCCAGATCTTTGGCGGACTGCTTTTTGGCTTTGGGTGGGCTATCACGGGCGCCTGTCCGGGTCCTCTGTTCGCACTCATCGGCGCGGGATTTGACGTCATCGTCGTCACCTTGTTGAGCGCTGTCGCGGGCACCTATGTTTATGGATTGCTGCGGGAAAAATTACCGCATTGAATCTGCGGGGCAGGAGCGACTGGAAGGAGCTCGTCCGAAGGACAGACATTAATGAATCGCGGGAATTGGGCTATTTTTTGCGGCAGACCAATTCCCGCACATTACCTTTGCGCCGCTATGCAAACCTCTTCTTCCCGTCCTGTGGCGATCTGGGTCATGACAGGCGTCATCATGCTGTTGATACAAGTGATCCTGGGTGGTATCACCCGACTGACCGGCTCGGGTCTTTCCATTACGGAATGGAATGTCGTCACGGGCGCTCTGCCCCCTCTCAATCATGTGCAATGGATGGATGCCTTTGACAAGTACAGGCAAACGCCGCAGTTCAGGCTTATCAATGCCGACTTTACCCTGTCCGACTATAAATTCATCTTTTTCTGGGAGTGGTTTCATCGTCTGTGGGCGCGGCTGGTAGCCGTGGTGTTTGTGGTGGGGCTTGCCTGGCTGTTGTGGAAGAAAAAGATGCGGCAGGATATGATCCGTCCGCTGATCATTCTCTTCCTGCTGGGGGCGCTGCAGGGGGCTGTCGGCTGGATCATGGTGGCCAGCGGATTGACCGGTGACGCCATTTACGTACGTCCTACGCGGCTGGCCTTGCATTTTGTCTTTGCGCTGGGGCTTATCGTCTATGCCTTTTGGTTTGCCCTGATGCTGATGGTGCCGGAGAAGGCGTTGGTGCGTGTGCCCGGAGCCAACCTTAGACGATGGACGATAGGGATACTGGCAGTGGTGTTTTTTCAATTGTTATATGGAGCGCTGATGGCGGGTAATAAGGCGGCTACTGTCGCTCCTACCTGGCCTACTATCAATGGCGAGTGGGTACCAGGCTCGCTTTTTACCCAGAGACCTCTTTTACAGGATCTGGTGGGCAATACTATCACCGTACATTTTATACACAGGGGTATTGCCTATCTGCTGCTGATACTGGTAGCGATATGGACGTTCATATCCGTCCGGATGTCCGGCGTGCCGGAGTCTTTCCGCCGGCTGCGATGGCTGCCCCTCTTCTTTATCGTCGTCCAGATAGTCCTGGGGATCACCAGTCTGCTGACGAGCCCGGGTATTATACCCAATCGGTGGGTGGCCTTCGACTGGCTGGCGCAGCTGCACCAGATAACGGGTCTCGTTTTTTTATTGACTATAGTAGGGATGTTGTACCTTGTGAGAACCGTAAGACATTCTGAACCCGTATGATGCGTACGCTTAAATCTATCTACTATTTCTTTCCTGTCCAACTGTTGCTGCTGCATGTTAGAAAGTTCCAGGTCCTGCTGGTGTTCTGGCTGATATTATTCAGCACGGTGAATGGTGGGTTTATGCGAAGCTATGGTGCGGGCGCTCTTTTTCTTTCACCGGAGTATGTGGGTGAGGTCAGCGCCCTGAGCTGCGCCATCGTAGGGATAGCTATGGGCATCTTTATCATGAGCTGGAATATCACTACCTTTATTCTTTTCAGCAGACATTTCCGGTTTTTAGCTACTACTACCAAGCCTTTTTTAAAATACTGTATCAACAACGCGGGTCTGCCGCTGATCTTCCTTGTATTCTATTTTATAAAAGTGGCGCAGTTCAGCAGCGCAAAGGAGCTGCTGCCCGTGGGGCGGATCCTCTGGCTGACGCTGGGGTTTCTCCTTGGCTTTGCGGGCATCATCGCCATATCCCTGTTCTATTTCTTCCGCGCAGACAAGAGCATTGTCCGCCGGATGACCCCTGTCATCAGCAATCCCAAGCTTTTCAAATCACAGTTCCGGAAGGAGGAGGTAAAGCTCAATGAAACCAGGCTAATGAAGGTGAAGTGGTATATGAACTCACCGCTGACCATCCGGAAGACGAGGGATGTATCACATTATAGCAAGGACTTTATCGAAAACATATTCAACCGGCATCATATCGCCGCGGTGCTGTCCATTTTTGTGGCCTTTATTTTTCTCATCGTCACGGGCTTCTTTATGGACAACCGTTATTTCCAGCTGCCCGCGGCGGCCAGCATCCTTATATTCTTCGCCATCCTCATTTCTTTGTCGGGCGCCTTTACTTATTTCCTGCAGAGCTGGAGCGTACCTTTTTTTGTGATCGTGTACCTGGTGCTGAACCTACTCTACCGGTACAATGTGATCGACCCTACCAATAAGGCCTATGGTCTGAACTATACACAAGAGGAGACTCGTCCATTGTACGACCGGGAGACGCTGATGCAGCTGTGTTCGGATAAAAGGATCGCAGCCGACGAGGCGAATATGCTGACCATACTGGAAAAATGGAAGGCCCGGCAGCATGAAGAGAAGCCGGTGCTGTTCCTGGTCAATACCAGCGGCGGGGGCAATCGCAGCGCCGTCTGGACCATGAGCATCCTGCAACGCCTGGACAGCCTTTGCGGAGGCGAGCTGATGCGGAAGACCTTTCTTATTACCGGGGCCTCGGGTGGAATGCTGGGGGCGGCCTATTTCCGCGAGCTGGCTCGTCTGAAGGAGTCGGGGGATACGAGTATCCATCTGCATAGCCGTCAGTATGTGGATGATATTTCCGGGGACCTGTTGAATACGCTCTTTTCCTCCTTCGTGGCACGAGATCTCGCCTCACCGGCGCAAAAATTCAAAGTAGGCGACTATGAATATATCAAGGACAGGGGCTATGCCTTCGAGCAGCGGCTGAATGTCAATACCAGGGGCGTGCTGAACCGGCAGATGAAGGATATTGCGGTAGACGAGTCGGCGGCCAGGATGCCTATCATGCTGTTCAATCCCGTCGTCACCCGTGACAGCCGGGCGATGATCATCAGTTCGCAGCCGGTGAGCTTTTTAATGAAACCCCGATATGACAGCGCCAGGATCCCCCGTATGGACCCGGATGCCGTGGATTTCGGAGCGTTGTTTGCCAAACAGGAGCCTCGGAACCTGCGATTGTTGACCGCCCTGCGGATGAATGCCACCTTTCCCTATGTGCTGCCCAATGTATGGCTACCTACCTCACCCGTCATCGATGTGATGGATGCGGGGTTCCGGGATAATTTCGGGGAGATGAATGCCATCCGATTCCTCAACGCCTTCAGGGAGTGGCTGAAGGAAAATACCAGCGGCGTGGTGCTCTTACAGATACGGGATCGCAAGACCGGCGGCTGGGAAAATCCGTATGAGTCGGTGAATGTGACCGAGATCATTACCAAGCCCCTGTTGCTGTTACAGGACAACTGGTATAAGATGCAGGAGTACAACCAGGACGATCTGCTGAGCCTGGCGCAGAATGGGATGGGTTTTTCTTTCCATAAGCTGGTCTTTCAGTATGCGCCCAAGTCGGAAGATGCGGGGGCTGCGTTGAACTTTCATCTTACTACACAGGAAAAACAGAGTATTATCAGCTCGCTGGATAATATGGAGAATCACAAAGTGTATGTGCAATTCAGGGAGCTGGTGGGAAGGGCTTCGGCGCCGGTGCGATAGCATCCCCGATGGTATCGATGATGTCTTTTTCTCTTCTATTGATGAATCTATTGCGAAGGAATTTCCACATGCCCGGATGAAGCATGGTCCGCTGTCGCCGGATGAGGCGCCGTTCCTGTTCTTGTATACGGGACAGGCTGGTGGCGAGATGTTCTTCCGAGGCGCCCGATTGAAGGGCGATCAGAAAATTCCGGGAGTCGAGCAAAATGGACGCACGTAAGTCCCTTTCGTCAAAACTGTCCATTATCATGATAGGTCTATTTAATGAGGCCGTATAAGCAAAATATACGCCATGGGTATTTTTTTGAGCTAACTCGCAGATGCAGAACCAATTCAGAATATATACAGATTTTCATGATGCGGTCGATTTTGTCGAAAACTGGGGAAAATTTTTCCGGAAACAGGGTGCTGGGTCAAAGGCTAAAATGACGGAACTCATTAGCTATGAATTCATAAAGGTTTGTTAATGCCGGGGCATGCCTATTGAATGTATTAGGGCAGTCTTTCATAGGATATTGGAAATTTAATAAAAGGCTGGATGTCTATCCGGGCCTTTTTTTGTTTAGACGGCCACAGGCCGTCTGCCCGAAGGGCAATAAGACCGAGTCTGTGTAAAGGCACGGACCGCCAGGTCCGACTCCTCGAGATAGTGAGGTGGATTTGCTACGGAAGCGGCTTAACCCAGGCGATAGGACGGCTTTTGGAGGGTCTGGATCGATTGGTGGCTGATCCGCGTAAAGGGATTGTTTTGCAGAGATTTGGCGATTTGGGGGTCTGTTAAATAACCGTGAAAAGGGTCTGCGAGGGACAAAAACGGGGGCCTGTGGCATAGGAGTGGAACCAGGATGTTAGTATGAAGCACGAGGAGAAAAATATTATTCATTTTACTTTTCGGTTAATGGAGTCCGTGGAACTGGCGTTGAAGGGGGGCATCGAACATTCGGATGGCATCTATCTGATCAAGGATATACGACCTGCGCATAAGGAAGGCGGTTCGCTTTTGCCGCCTGTGAAGTTGAGGAAAGTGGAAGCTGTGTGGGTGCATTCGGATTCATTGAAGCCGTCCAATCTTAGCATGGCTATTGGGAAGGCCCTGGACAGAAGGGAGGAAGATTCCACTAACGGATAGTCGATAATGGGGCGTGTGCAAAGATTCATGAGGGCCTGCATTAAAAATTTCGTTAAATTGTAGGTAATAAAACGATTGCCATATGGATAATGCAGCCCTCTCTAGGATTGGAACCATTTTCTATGCGCTCGTCATAGGCTTTTTCGGCCTCAACCATTTTATGAATGGGACGGGTATGGCGAAAATGGTACCCCGATTTCTCCCGGGTGGAGAATTTTGGGTGTATATCACTGGCGCTTGCATGATTGCGGCGGCCATTGCTTTCCTGATCAACAAATTTACCCGGGTGGCGGGATTGTTGTTGTGCCTTTTCCTATTGCTTATCGTGTTGACGGTGCATCTGCCGGCCGTATTGAATGCTCCTGATGAAGGGGCGAGGAGGCTCCCGATGATAAATCTTATCAAGGACACGGGGTTGGCGGCAGCGGCGTTGTTGGTGGCGTCGAGGGGGAAATAGAATTGGGCGTTAGACTTTAGCGGGGGGCGTTGTCGCCCTGCGGGCGGGACGCTGATGCCGCAGGCATCAGCTGATTCGCAGACCTGCGGTCTGCGCTTTTACACGGACGCTGTTTGATTGCGCTTCGCGCGCGACCGCTGTGCGGTCGCTAAACAAAAATCCTCCCGCCTTTGAACGGGAGGAGGATGTTGCCTTTTACCCAGGATTAAAAATGAAAAATTTAATGGGTGCGCGTCTTATAGAAACAGATCGTTCATTAATTTATTCTCGGGGTTGATCGCGTACTTTGAAAAGTCTGAGATACCCTCGGACAATAAAACGTCCTCATCTATATAAAAATTGCCCGTGCTCTCAAAAGAAGGTTTTTGTAATATGTAGAAGGCCGCATCAGCAACGATTTCAGGTGTCCGGCTCCTTTGAATAAGGAAATCTCCTCCCAGCACATTCTTTACTGCAGCCGTGGCGATAATGGTCTTTGGCCAGAGGGCATTCGCTGCGATACGATATTGTTTCAATTCTTCCGCCAGTCCCAGGATGATCATGCTCATGCCGTATTTGCTCATCGTATAGGCCAGGTGGGGGCCAAACCAGCGAGGGTCCATATTCAGGGGGGGCGACATATTCAATATATGGGGGTTATGCGCCGCTTTGAGATGGGGTATGCAGGCCTGGCTCATCAGGAAGGTACCGCGGACATTGATCTGCTGCATCAGGTCCCAGCGCTTGACCTCTGTGTGCTCTGTATCCGCAATATTGATTGCGCTGGCATTATTTATCAGTATATCGATACCGCCAAAGGTATTGACCGTCTCCTGGACGATATGGCGGATGCTGTCGTCAAATCGTATATCGCCCTGTATTGGCAGCACTTTGCCACCTCCGGCGGCCTGGATCTCTTCTGCGGCGGTAAATATGGTCCCTTCCAGCTTGGGGTTGGGTTCTGCCGTCTTGCCGGCGATGGCGATATTCGCACCTTCTTTGGCCAGCCGGATGGCGATGGCCTTGCCTATGCCTCTGGTGCCACCAGTGATGAGGACCGTCTTGTTGGAGAAGCTTGTCATAACATTATAATTCTTATTACTTTAAGAACTACAAAATAGGCTAATTTATGCGCTATCCCAAATATTCAGGGTCCATACCAATGGGTATATCGTAGATCTACGATAGGATGCGTAAAAACTGAACATTGGAAATGTAGCATTTCTTCTCTTGCAACAAAGGCCTTTCGATTGTATGTTTGTATTGTTAAGTATGATTGATACACGGTTCAGAAAATCCAACTATCCGAAGAAAAGCCAACTGAAAGAATGAATGAAAATCCAACGAAAAACCAAGATCCAAGATTCCTGAAAAAACCAACTATCCAAAAATCCTGAAAATCCGAAAAAAGAATTCAACATCCAGAAAAACCCTGAGTCCTTGATCAATCAGAACTTTTCCGTTTAAAAAATCCAAAATCCGAACAAGATCCAATCCTAAGAACAAGCCATGATTTAAAATTTGTACCTATTGATGGCCGCGAAAATGTTGGTAAGGTATCGTACAAAATTGTTGAAGCGTCCTGGAGAGATCCAGGACGCTTCTTTTTAAACGGGCCATTCTAGTGATTCTTGTTTCCTTTCTGACGGCTATTCCCAACTTATTTACACCGGGCCCTGGGACCCGGGGCCGGACGGGACGCATCAGTGCGCATCGGCCGATATGGGTGTATTCTTCTTGAACTTCTGCAAATAGACTATCGGGATACAGCACAATACAAAGACCCCGATGATGAGATACATACTATCATAGGTGACGAGCATGGTCTGCCTGGTGACGATACCTTCCATGGCCCTGTTGGCCATTTGTTCCGCATCGAAGGAGGACTTGCCCTGCGCGATAAACCCATTCACGATGGCGCCATGACGCTGGACGTAGCTGGGGTTATACGGGTTGAAATTTTCCAATAGCAGGGCGCGTACCTTACCCGACTTGATATGGATCAGGGTGGTGAGGAGGGCTACGCCAAAGGAGCCTCCCAGCTGACGCATCATGTTGTTCAAACCGGCGCCCTGCCCGATCTCCGGTCCTTTCAGGTCCTGGAGGGCCAGGGTGGTCAGGGGTACGAAGAGGATGGCCATGCCAATACCACGGATGACCAGGGGCCAGAAGAAATCAGCGGTGCCTGATTCCAGCGTGGAATTAGATAACATAAAGGTGAATATGAAGAAGAGGAAGAAACCGCCCGTGGCCATGAACTGGCCCGGTACGCCCCTCTTCAACATCATCCCTACGAAAGGCATCAGCATGATGGTGGCCATCCCGCTGGGAAAGAGGATGATGCCTGTCTGCTGTGCATTGAATCCCAATAAGTTTTGACAAAATATAGGGAAAATGAAGACGGAGCCATACAAGGCAAAGCCCAATACGAAGGAAGTGACAATGCCGATGGCAAAGCTCCTGTTCTTCAATATGCGGAAGTTCACCACGGGATGGTCGGTGCTCAGCTCCCTCCAGATGAAGGCAATGCCGGACAGGATGGTGGTAAGGGTTAGTACGGAGATGTAGGGTGTTTGAAACCAGTCTTCGGTCTCGCCTTTTTCCAGTACTACCTGGAGACTCCCGACGCCTGCGGTCAGGAGGGCGATGCCCCACCAGTCGATGGGCTTGCCTTTGGCATAACGGGGGGACTCTCTTACGAACACCGACACGAAGAAGGCGGCAATAGCCCCTACGGGTATATTCACGTAAAATATATAGGGCCATTTGAAGTGCTCGACAATATAGCCTCCGATGGTAGGACCTACGGTGGGACCGACCACGGCGCCCAGTCCAAAGAGGGCGGTGGCCATGCCAAGCTCTTCCCGGGGCCAGGTCTCCATGAGGATGGCCTGTGCGGTTGACAACAGACCGCCGCCGGCAAGACCTTGCAATATGCGGAACAGCACCAGCTCCGTGAGGCTATGCGCCTGTCCGCAAAGGAAGCTGGCGAAGGTGAATACGAGTATTGAGGTAATAAAATAGTTCTTTCTTCCAAACCTGTCGCCCAGCCATCCGGACATGGGCAGGATGATCACGTTGGCCACGGCATAGCCGGTGATGATCCAGCCTGCATCTTCCAATGTAGCGCCCAGGTTGCCCATGATATCGGGCAGGGCTACGTTGACGATCGTGGTATCAATGAGCTCAAGCAGTGATGCCAATATCACGGTGATGGTAATGATCCACTTTCTAAATCCATGTTCAGCCATGACTCACAATTTTTTTATTATTTCGTATGCACTACGACTTTTACGCTCATCCCGGGACGCAGAAGACCGAGGGTGGCGCTGTCACTTTGCAGGGTGATCTTTACCGGCACGCGCTGTACGACCTTTACGAAGTTGCCCGTAGCGTTGTCGGGAGGCAGCAGCGAGAATTTGGCGCCTGTGGCCCCGGAAAAGGACTCGACGGTGCCTTGTATGGGCTTGTCGGAATAAGCATCGGGGACGATATCCACTTTTTCACCTACGCGCAGATGCTCCATCTGCGTCTCTTTGAAGTTGGCGGTGACATAGATGCCTTTTTCATTGACGACGGCAAAGAGCGTCTGTCCGGCCTGTACGAGCTGACCCAGCTGGATATTCCGTTTGGATACGATGCCGCTGGCGGGGGCGGTGATAACGGTATAGGTCAATTGCAGTTTTGCAAAATCTATATCGGCCTGTCGGCTGGCGATGTTGCTGGCGGCGGCGCCTACCTGGCTCCTGTTGGTGCTGACCTTACGGGCCTGCACGGGTACCTGTGTCTGGGCTACGTTGAGGGCGGCTTCGGCAGCATCTTTCTCCGCCTTGGCGTCGTCAAATTGGGCCTTGGTGATCGCGTGGTCGTTGTAGAGGTTCTGGTAGCGATTGAAATCTTCATTCGCCTTCCACACGCGTACTTTGGCGGCCTCTACATTGGCCTGTGCCGTGGCGATGCCTGTCTGTGCCTCGGAGACCTGGGTCTCGGACACATCCACATTCTGACGGGTGGCTGTTAGGGCGGCCTGGGCCTGTTGCAGACGTACCTGGTAGTCACGGTCGTCCAAAATTACGAGCGTGTCGCCCGCGTGGACAAACTGGTTGTCCTGGAAACGTATCTCCTTGACATAGCCGCCAACCCTGGCAACTACCGGGCTGATGTCCGCATCGATCTGCGCGTTGTCCGTCTCTTCATGGCTCTGGTAATAGAAATACTCTTTTGCCGAGAAGATCAGTGCGCCCACCAGCACCAGTGCCAGGATGATGGGGAAGATGAGTTTTTTGCGACCTTTCTTTGGAGTGTTATTTTGTTCCATATACTTGATATAAATGCGTTGTGTTTTTATTAATGATGGGCGTTAACTCGGCCTTAATGTCTTTTCAAGGGTCTCGTTGAATGCTTCGCATTTCGGCCGGCGGACCTGTGGTCCGCCCGGTTTAGAGAGCAATTTTTCCCGTGCTGTGTAACATATCGTACCAGGCGATGGTAGCGTCGGACTTGGCCAGTTCGAGGTTGACACGTGCCTGATAAAGCAGGGTCTGGGCGTCGATGCGGTCGGTCGTGTTGACCAGGTTGTTCCTGAACTTCGACTCGGTGATGCGCTCATTCTCTTCCGCCTGGGTGACGGCGTCCCGGAGAACTTTGATCTTTTCCAACGACACCTTGTAGAGGATATAGTTCTTATTTACGTCCTTGTGTATCTCGTCCAGCTGCTGGTCCTTTGCCGTGGTCAATTCCTGACGCTGGATGGCGGCTTCTTTTTCCTTGTTCTTATTTGTGTATAGCGTGCCGATGTCCCAGCTGGCGCCGATGCCGAGCGTAATGGGCGCTATCAGATTGTTATGCGTAGGGATCACCTGACCCGTGGGGTTGATATAATACAGTCCGCCTGTGGCTGCAACCGTTGGCAGTCTTTTATCCTTTATTTGTTTGACGTTGATGTCGGCGAGTTTTGTCTGATAGGAGATGTCCTGCAGCTCGCGCCGATGGGTCTCGGCTTGTTGGAGCAGGTCCGTAAAGACAGGATTCTCGTTCAATTTGTAGGTGGGGGCCGGAAGGACCAGCTGTGTAGAGTCGGGAAGACCCAGCAGCACGTTCATATTATAATTGGCGATCCGCCGATTGTTCTCGAGCTCGATTTCTGTCAGCTGGAGCTGTGATTGTTGCAGCTGGTAGCGGAGTACGTCGTTCCTGGTGGCTAACCCCTGACCTTCATATTTCGTGATCTCTTCCAGCTTGCCCTGTACGTCCTGCATGTTCTGAGCTACGATGAGCTGGTTTTGGAGGATCTTGTTGTAGTTTATGTAAGATTCGATCACTACCCAGGTGATATCGTCCTTGTCCTTATCGGCATCCAGGCGGCTCATTTGCACCATGAGGTCCGCTGACTGGCGAGCGTATTTGAGCTGGTTGCCAGCGAAGATCGGTTCCGATACGGAAAGGGTGCCCATATAGGCGGGGAAGTCGAAAGGCAGCTTGATCGGGTCTTTTGTCAGACCGGGGATCTGTATCACCCGGGATAACATCAAGGCGTGGAGGTACTGAAAGCTTACTTTGGCGCTCGGCAGGCGTGCATCTTTGGCCTGTTCCACGCGGGTGAGCGCCTCGTCGATCTTGTATTGGCTCCTTTTTAGTTGTTTGCTGTTCTGTATTCCCAGTTGCACGGCCTCGTCCAGCGTGAGCGTTTTGGTCTGCATCTGCGCGGTTGTGGTAAAAGCAGTAAAGACCAGCAGGCCCAGGGCCACTGAGAAAGTCTTGATCGCGTTCATCAGTTTATTTTTTATTTATGTTCTTCAGCATTCCTTATGTCCAGGTGAGCCCTGAGCAAT
Source organism: Sphingobacteriales bacterium 50-39 (assembly GCA_001898505.1). GTDB lineage: Bacteria > Bacteroidota > Bacteroidia > Chitinophagales > Chitinophagaceae > Puia. Next base: position 20,291 of record MKTZ01000011.1, on the reverse strand, counting down.
TGTTTCAGGTGGGCTTTTAACCTGGGGGCAAGCATCGAGCGGTAGGTCTCGTCGTTAGTATCGTATCCAAGGGCAAGGATCATGCAACCATAGGGCTTTGCCTGAGTGTAGGAGGAGATGGTACCCATCATGGAACCTACGGTCATCGGGATATCGACCTCCCGGAATAATTTCTTTTGTCGACCGTCCTGGATGATCTTGGTGATCTGTTCCAGGTTGCGGAGTTTGATGGCTATGAGCTTATCCCTGATCTCATCACTGCGCATGGTGATGGATTCGCGGTACATGATGTTGTGGAACTGGAGGTTGTTCAATATCCTGTCTACATAGAAGTCTACCAGCCTGTCGATCTTATCCCAGGGGCTAAGGCTCTCGTCCTTGTTCAGCTCTTCCAAAATACCGTGGGCATAGCCTGCGCGGAATTCTATCAGGGCTTCCAGCAACTTTTCCTTGGAGCCGAAATAATAGGAGATCATGGCCAGATTGACCCCTGCCTTGTGGGCAATGTCTCTTACAGAAGTGCCGTCAAAGCCGTTGGCTCCAAAAAGCTCTTCCGCCACTATAAGGATCTGTTCCCTTTTATCTAACACTGACATTTTTCACGTAATTGATGGAGCAAAGTTAAACAAACGTTTGAATTAAACAAACGTTTAATTGAGTTTTTTGCAAAAAAAGCCGGAGCGGAGGGTGAGGAACCTGGTTCGGAAGGGGCCTAAAAGGCTGATTATAAGTTATTTAATTATATAGAAATGTCCAGCGACCGGGGGAACCACTTTCCATTGTTTGAATACTTCCATAAGCGCCAATGCTTGTCAGAGCATTTGAATGGTGCGCCGGAGGTGATGGTCCTGATATACAGCTTGCTTTGCTCGTTCCATTCTTCAAAGGGAAAAGTAAACCAGGCGGATACCGTTGACTTTTGACCCAGCCTCAGATACAGCTGTGAATTCTGCAGGCGTGAGTCTATCATCGGGATCTTGTCCTGGCCGGGCAATACTTCCTTCGTGTCGGGATCGATAAAATAAAATCGCCACATGAATGACAAAACCAGCGGGCTGGGGTCATTCGGAGGGTAGCTTGCGAATGCATCCAATAATTGCAGACCGTCTTCCACATCTTTGACAGATTTAAGATACCAGGTGTAGGTGCGTCGCCGGCCTGTTGCATACTGCCAGCTGCCAAGTGTGGGAATGCCAAACCTTTTTGCCAGCCGCCACACGGAGGGAAGGCTTTTATAGGTGCGATCCCGCGAGCCATGAAAGGTCAGGACGATATAATCCGCCATTTCGTTGTTGGTAAACATTTGGAGGAAATGCACACATTCTGCATGGATCTTATCGCATGGCTTTTTGCCCAGTGAATGAGCACCTCCGGAATTCAGGGGCAAACCTTCGTATGATATAAAGGCATTCACGCTATCGTAGCCTATTGCAGGTCAAGATGGGGTTTGTTTTGAAGGATGCCTTCCATCTCGTCCAATATTTCCTTGTTCAGCGGGACGTCCAGGGCCTTGAGGTTCTCGAGGAGCTGCTCTTTTTTTGTAGCGCCCAAGATGGCGGTGGTGGTGGTCTCGGGGTTTCGGATGGTCCAGGCAATGGCCAGGGCGGGCAGGGAAACGCCTATCTTTTTTGCGAGGTCTGCGAGCTTCCTTGTCTTTTCGATCCTATCCTCTTGTAACCATCTTTTGACGAGCCATTCATAGCCGGGCATGGAAAACCGCGAGTCCTTTGGTATGCCATTCAGGTACTTGCCCGAAAGAAAGCCGGCGGCCAAGGGGCTCCAGATGGTCGTGCCCAATCCTACGCTGCGGAAGACGGGCAGATAGTCCTGTTCCATCTTGAAACGCTCGAACATATTATACTGTGGCTGCTCCATCACGGGTGCGATGAGGCAATACTGCTGGGCCACTTTGTGCGCCTCCATGATCTCGGCGGCGCTCCACTGGCTGGTGCCCCAGTACAGGGCCTTGCCCTGCTGGATGATATTGTGCATGGTCCATACCACCTCTTCGATGGGAACGTTGGGGTCGGGTCTGTGGCAGAAATAGAGGTCGAGGTAGTCGAGCTGCAGGCGCCCGAGGGCCTCGTTGCAGGCTTCCACGAGGTGTTTGCGGCTCAGGCCTGTCTGGTTGGGTCTTGGTTTTTCCTCTCTGCCGAAATATGCTTTTGACGAAACCACATAGGTGGACCTGTCCCAATTCTTCTTTTTCAGCACGCGTCCCATCATCAGCTCGCTCTCGCCGTTGGCATAGGTCTCTGCATTATCAAAGAAGTTGATGCCCTTGTCATAGGCAATGCCCATGAGCTCGTCGGCGGTATTATCTTCTACCTGTCCGTGAAAAGTTACCCAGCTGCCAAAGGACAGTACGCTGAGCTGTAATCCTGATCTGCCTAATCGACGATATTCCATATCTTTTTTGTTGAATGTACGAAGTTACTTGGAGGGGGCCATGGGCATGGCGTTCTCGGAGGTGAGGACGCTGCCTGTGAGATGTTTGATGGTATACCAGCGGAAATTCTGATCGGCCTCCATACCTGTCCCGAAAAGGATCTTGTCCTTTGTATAGATCTGGACGGAGTCGTCGGTGGTGAATTTCTGCGTGTTCTGATCCCACCAAAGATATTTACAGTGCAGGGTATCACCCTTGAGGATATTCTTTACAACGACGCTGTCCCGGAGAAATACCTTGTTCTGATTTTGCAGGTACTTCCCGTATTTCGCATCCATCTGGCTCTCTATATTGGTGCTGTCGTTATAAAAATCCACGTGGAGGGTGCGGGGAAATTCGGAATAGGGCGTGTCCGCCTTTTGGTAGCGCAGCATATAGGGCGAGGTGAGCTTTCCCTTGACCTTGCCGGCCTCGCTGAGATAGGATTCGATCTGCCGTCCTTCTTCGGGCACCTGCGCTCTGCTGCTGCGGGCACTGGATGGAAGGTCCTTTATCTTATTCTCACAAGAATACAACAGGGTCAGTGCGGCCGCGATGGTGCACAATTTATTGAGTATTGTATTCGCTGATGACATATAGTCCTTTATAGATTAAATACGGGTCTGTAAAATATTGCTTTTTCAGATGGCGGGCAATCAGGGCGGAGTCTCCTCCATTTAAAAGCACGTTAAAGTTCGCATATTTCTCCTCATAAGCCTCGACCATGCCATCGATCTCCTTTGCCATTCCCAAAATAACCCCACTGAGGATATTGGTGCGGGTATCGTATCCGGCCAGGGGGAAATTCCAGTCGGCCTTGACAAGGGGAAGCTTGGCGGTATAGGCATTAAGGGACTTGAACCGCATTTCCATACCGGGGGAAATGCCGCCGCCGATGAATTCTTTGTATTTATTTATATAGTTATATGTGATAGCGGAGCCCAATCCAATGACGAGATTGTTCTTGCCGGGGAAAAGATGGGTTGCTGCTACGACCAGGGCCAGCCTGTCTGCACCGATGGTCTCCGGCTTGCCGACGGGTGTGGTCACTGGAAGGCGGGATGTATGACCGAGCTTATGGAATTTTGTGTGTTGCGCCAGGAGCACTTCCATGGCGGGGTTGTGCTGGATGACGGAAGAAAGAATGGACTTGTCGGGATGATACAGGTCGATCAGCGTCCGGATGGTGTCTTCGTTATCATTTTCCAGCACATGCTCGCCAGTGAATTCACCGTTGATGAACACGGCGCATTTCATACGGGTATTTCCAAAATCAAAGCAAAGGGTGGTCGGCATATATGGGGCCTTTATTCTTCGAAATCGAACGAAGATAGGTTTTTGAAATGGCCATTCAATTTTACCTTTTCCTTGAGGGTTTCCATCTCGGCGATGATGGGTAAGACCCGACCCAGGTGGCGTTTCAGGTATTCCTGCCGCTGTTCTTCCCGCATCAGGCCCAGCAGCTCGTACTCTTCCTGCAGGGAAAGCCCGGCGTGATGGGCGATGTCGTATGCGGCCAGGTCTGTGTCGGGTTTTTTAAAGTCTTTTGTGATATTCAGGAGGCGGTGCAGTTCCCGGATGGCGTTCACGACCTTCTGCATCAGTTCCCGTTTGCCGGGACCTTCTGAATTTTCGGGATAATTGACGATGGCGCCGCTGAATAATTTATCGGGAACGGTCTTTATCATTTCCAGGACCCTGAAAACACGGAGGCCTTCTGTCCGGATGTCCATCTCGCCATTCTCATATACCTTTACGAGCTCGATGATCTTTACCAGCGTGCCCATTTCATTCAGCCTGTTGTCGATGACAGTGGGAATGCCAAAGGGCTTGGCTTCCGTATAGCATTCATTGACCAGCTGTTTATACCTGGGCTCGAAGATATGCAGGTTCACTGTTTCGCCAGGATAGACGACGATGCCCAGGGGAAATACAGGAATAAAATTCGTCATGGTTGTTCGGTCCTTTTTGCTGCCGGGGGCAAATTTACGAATGCTGATCCAATCCATGGAGGCAATAAATTTTGCCAGCCGCCTGTTTGGCTTTTACCATGGCATAGTTGTCTTCGAGGTCGGCCGTCGAATAGTGGGCGGCATGATACAGGTGATAGACGATGGCCCGGTGTTTCATGGATTGCAGTTTTATGCCTTTTGCGAGCAGCCGCCATTCGATGTCCACGTCCTCTCCCACTCCGGCGCTGACATAGTCTTCATCGTATCCATTCACTTCTATCAAATGTTTTTTTAAGATGCCCCAGTTACAGCCCCAGATACCATTGTTCTTGCTGGCTTTACGAAAGAAGGGTAGATAGATGCCATCTTCTTTTCTCTCCGAGCCGTGCTGTACATGACTGTAGAAGGAAAGGAGGTTTTTGTCGCCGGTGGCCAGGAGCTTTTTTGTGAGGCGTTGGCTTACCATTACTCTTCTGCCGAAGAAGGCGCTGTCTTCGTGGGCGGCCCTCGCATATTCCTTTAGCCATCGACTATGCGGGATGCAATCCCCGTCCAGGAAGGTGATGAACTCGCCTTCGGAGGCCCGGATGGCTGCATTGAGGATCCTGTTCTTCCGGAAGCCATCATCCTTTTGAGAGACATGCTTTAGGGGGAAGGGCAGCCGGGCTGCATTTTTTGCGATGTATTCCCGGGTGGCGGGCGCGTCATCGTCTTCGGCAATGATGACCTCAAAGTTACCATAGGTCTGTCGCTTCAAGCCTGCGAGGATGAGATCGAGGAAGGGCAGATTTTTGTAGAAGGCAATGATGACCGAGATCTTCATGGGCGTAAAGATATGCCTTATATTTGTCCGGCATGACAGACAGCGCATCGCTTCTTTTTGGGGAGATACAGAAAGGCAATTACCGGAGTTTAGCCCGGGGCATTTCCTATATAGAGAATGGCGTGACGGACTTTTTCACGGAGCTAAAGGATCGGCCTCCTTTTCCCGGGGCGGTGATTGGCGTGACGGGTCCGCCCGGTGCGGGGAAAAGCACCCTGGTAGACGCGTTGATCGGGCAGTTTGTCAAGGATCGGAAAAAGATCGCCGTGCTTTGTGTGGACCCTTCTTCGTCCTTCCATTCGGGCGCGCTGCTAGGGGACAGGATACGGATGAGCGAATGGTATAATCATCCGGATGTTTTTATCCGCAGTCTGAGCTCACGGGGATCGTTGGGTGGACTGCATCCCGGTATCCTCTCCATCACGGAGCTGTTGAAAGCCGCCGGCTTTGATCATATATTGATAGAGACCGTGGGTGTGGGGCAGAATGAGATAGAGATCGCCGCCCTGGCCGATGTGACCCTGGTCGTGCTGGTGCCCGAGGCGGGGGATGAGATACAGACCATGAAGGCGGGGTTGATGGAGGTCGCGGATGTTTTTGTGGTAAACAAGAGCGATCGACCGGATGCAGACCTTTTTGTGCGGAGTCTTCGGCTGATGTTGTCGCCGGCGATGCATCGACCCGGATGGGAGACCGCTGTGGTCAAGACTGTGGCGTCACAGCGACAGGGATTGGAGGAGCTGATGAAGGAGATCGCGCGACGTTTGGCGCATGGGAAGGAGGGGCGGCGCAATTACCGACTGCTCGCGGAGCGAGCTTATTACCTGATACGGGAGCGGCGGATGAAGGATGTGCATATGTCCGAGCTGGAGGAGGCGATCGTGCGGGACTGTGAGAAGGGCGTCTTCAACCTGTATCAATTCGTGGCAGGGTGGCGGAAATAGTGTACTATTTTCGAACTGTAGTTCTGCACGTAGATCCCTAAAATACTTATTGTCAAAATCTTATGCAACTGGCACGGATTTTCGCCTCTTGATGGCATGTTTAAGACTTATTTCAAGCTCGCCTACAGGAATATCATAAGGGATAAGGCCTATGCCATCATTAATATATCGGGGTTAGCGATCGGTCTGGCATCGAGTATCCTGATACTGCTGTGGGTACAAAATGAGCTGAGCTATGACAGGTTCCATAAAAATGCCGGCCAGATCTATCGCATAGCCTGCAATCTCAGTGATTCTAAAACCGTGGGAGCGCCGGCGGGTATGCCTGGCGGGTTGAAAGCGGAGATACCGGTGGTTAAAAATACCGTTCGCATTCATCCTGTCTACTCTTCCATGCTGTTTGCGAGGGGTGACAAGAAATTTGAGGAAACCCGTGTGTTTTATGCCGACGCGAGCTTTATGGATATATTCTCCTTCCCGCTGGTGAAGGGTGACCGCGCCACCGCATTGAAACAAGCAGATGGTGTGCTGATCACACAGGAGATGGCGACAAAATACTTCGGGAAGGAAGACCCTATCGGCAAGACGATGCGAAGGGACAATCAGAAAGATGTGGTAGTAACGGGTGTTTGGGCCAATATTCCCGCCAACTCGGACCTGCAATTCGACTTCGTCCTTCCGATGGCGTCTATAGCCGGAACAAATAACGATCTGAAAAATGATATATGGACCAACTTCAATTTTTACGACTATATTCAATTAGATAAAAGTTTTGACCCTCTCCATTTACCAGCGCTGGAAAAGCAGATCGACCAGATCTACAAGAAACATGCGCCCGATGTCAAGGTGGTATTCCAATTGCAGCCGTTGACCAGGATACATCTGGCGCCAGAGATGCTGGGAGATATGCCCGGACATGGGAATGCGCAATATGTAAGCATCTTTTTTATTGTCGCTGTTTTGATACTTATAGTGGCCTGTATCAATTTTATGAACCTGGCTACTGCCCGTTCGGCCCGGAGGGCCAAGGAGATCGGCCTGCGTAAAGTGACAGGGGCTGTGAGAGGGCAGCTGATCCTCCAATTCCTTAGCGAGTCGGTATTTATTTCTTTTTTGTCCTTATTGCTGGCGCTCGCCGTGGTCAGCATACTACTGCCCCTGTTCAATGAGCTGGCCAACAGAAAGCTCTTCATCGACCTATCGGATGCAAAGCTTTGGCTGAGCCTGGTGGGCATTGCCGTATTGACCGGGCTGATCTCCGGCAGCTATCCGGCCCTTTATCTTTCCGGGTTCAACCCGGTGAAAGTGCTCAAGGGGAATGTAAAGACGATGGGGGGCAATTTAGTTTTCCGCAATGCATTGGTCGTGATCCAATTCATGGTCTCCATCGTATTGCTGGTAGGTACCGTGGTTATTTATAACCAGCTTAGGTTTATCAGGGAACGGAACCCCGGCTTTGAAAAGGCCAATCTCCTGTATTTGCCCCTAATAGGAGATCTTTCGAATAAACAGCAGGCTTTTCAAAATGAGCTAAAACAAAATCCGCTGACCAGTGATGTTGCCGTTGTTTCGGAGTTGCCTACGGATCTGGGGAGCTGGACACTCGATGTAAGCTGGGATGGTAAAGACCCCCGTTCGCAGCAAGCTTTTCCGGTGATGGAAGTCAATGACGGCTTTGTCCAAACATTCCGGGTAAAGCTATTGGCGGGCCGAAGTTTTTCAACAGCGTATAAGACCGACTCCGGCAGTTTCATGGTCAATGAAAAAATGGCGGGCACCATGGGGTTAACTGCGAGCACGGCGATCGGTAAACCGTTGACGCTTTGGGGTAACAAGGGGACTATTATCGGCGTGGTAAAAGACTTTAATTTTAAACCTATACAGCAAGCCATAGAGCCATTGGTCATGTCTTTTAACAGATGGGGTGGTCATGTAGTAGTGAGAACATTACCCGGCAAGACCAGCGAGACTATACGGGCGCTTGCAAAAATGAGCCAGGAGCTAAACCCCGCCCATCCCTTCAAGTTCGACTTCCTCGATCAGGGCCTATCCGATCTTTATAAGGGGGAGCAGCAGATGGGCAATATCTTTAACCTATTTGCTATCCTGGGGATCTTCATATCCTGTCTGGGTTTATATGGCTTGTCGGCCTTTATGGCGGAACAGCGGACCAAGGAGATCGGCGTGCGTAAGGTATTGGGCGCGTCCGTTCCGAGCCTTGTCTATTTATTATCCTCGGGGATCACCCGGCTGATCCTGATCGCCATCGTGATAGCCATACCGTTGTCATGGTACGCGGTGAACAGCTGGCTGTCCGGATTTGCCTATCATATAACTGTCAGCTGGGTTGTGTTTTTCATAGCATCCCTGGCGGCACTGGGGATTGCGTGGTTGACCGTCAGCTATGAATCTATAAAAGCGGCCGTTGTCAATCCCGTGAAGAGTTTACGAACAGAGTGATCCCGGCTTATATTTTCCGAAATACGAGGCTGATCCTTTTGAAGGTGTTTTTTATCCGGAGGGCCTGGCCAATGTTCGGCTCCTTTAAGATGCCGTCGAAGGGTTCGCCTCTTCTTAGAAAAAACTGCGTGAAGGTGCTGGAGGTCATCCCCCATTTGGAGATGAACATATAATATCCCTTGTTCTTTTTTGTCATCCGGGTGGTGGACTTGTTCCCGAAGTGATATACGCGGCTTTTGCTCACGCCTTTGAACAGCCGTATGCCCATCAGCCAGAGCTTCATCGAGAAGTCGGGGTCGGAATACCAACCCGGAGAGAATTCCACGCTATAGCCGCCGGCGAGGTCCCATACATCCCTGTGTACTACATTGGGCGGCCAGGTAGAGCCCTGCCAGTCGGACATGGGCAACGAGGCGTATTCCTTTAGTAATTTATTCTCCTGGAAGGAGGCTACATCCGTGCCGTACTCGCCTTTGATGCTGCAATTGCTGACCGGATAGTGTTCTATGGGAGTGGCGGACAGGAAGAAGCGATTGTGACCGATGCTTTTTATTTCTCCGTATAAGATCTTATCCCAGTCCGGGCATGCATACATGTCATCATTCATATATACGATGTAGTCGGTAGCTACCAGCTCGCGGGTAAGATTCAGGGCATAACAGATGCCGATGTTCTTTTCGCTGTAGGTGTAGTCGATGTCGGGCTGGGCGTCCACCCACTCTTTGGTACCATCTTTTCCTTCATTGATATGTACGATGACCTGATGGGGCAATGAGGAGTTCTTGCGCAGGCTGTCGATACAAAGCTGCAGATAGGAAAGATTGTTCCAGGTAGGAATGATAATAGAGAATACAGCACTGGCAGCAGAAGGATGTTTTTTCTTTTCCGTACGGGATAATATATCGACCATTGGATAAAATTACCGATTATCCCCGGATGATCCTTGTGATACGCCTTCGGCGGATCGTCCGAAGGACAGACTTTAGCGGTCCGCGCCCTGGCTTTTCCACCAGCGGAACCCGAGGAAACCCAGGATAGCCAGGGGGGTAAAGGCCAGGTAGATGATCCCTTTGTTCAGGGCCTTGGCGGGGCGTTCGCCCATTTGCTGTGCCGTCCGGGTGCATATGGAGCATTGCGCCTGCACGCGGATGGAGCCGGCCGTAAAAAGCAATAATATAAGTATCGCTATCAGCTTGCGCATAACTAAAGTTACAACATATTTGGAACCGCTGGCGGCGGTTTTATGCCTCCGCCTTCATAGCAGTCTGGCGACGCTTGCGCTCATTCTCGTCGAGAATGGTCTTACGCAGCCGTATCTTCTTTGGCGTGACCTCGATGCATTCGTCGTGCTGGATGTATTCCATGCATTCTTCCAGGGTCATCTGCTTTTTCGGGATGATACGAACCGAGTCATCGCTACCGCTGGCGCGCATGTTGGTCAGTTTCTTGCCTTCCGTAGCGTTTACGATGAGATCACCCGGCTTGATATGTTCGGCGATGATCTGTCCGACGTATACGTCTTCGCCCGGATCGACAAAGAATGTACCGCGGTCCTGTAATTTATCGATGGAGTAGGCTGTGGTCTTTTCCTGATTTTTCGAAAGCAGCACGCCATTGTTGCGGCCGGGGATGGGACCTTTCCAGGGTTTGTATTCCAGGAAGCGGTGGGCCATAACCGCCTCGCCAGCGGTGTTTGTCAGCATGCTGCTACGCAGACCGATGAGGCCGCGGGAGGGGATCTCGAACTCGAGGTGCTGCATATCGCCTTTGCTTTCCATGACGAGCATTTCGCCTTTGCGCTGGGTCACCATGTCGATGACCTTGCCGCTGTAGTCTCCGGGTACGTCGACTACCAGGATCTCATAAGGTTCGTGTTTCTTGCCGGCAATCTCCTTTACGAGCACCTGGGGCTGTCCAACCGTCAGTTCAAAACCTTCCCGGCGCATGGTCTCGATGAGGATGCCCAGGTGGAGGATACCGCGGCCGTATACGAGGAAGCTATCCGCGCTGTCGGTGTCTTCTACGCGGAGGGCCAGGTTCTTCTCCGTCTCCTTTATCAGCCTGTCGCGCAGGTGACGGGAGGTGACGAATTTACCGTCCTTGCCGAAGAAAGGAGAGTTGTTGATGCTGAACAGCATGCTCATGGTGGGTTCGTCCACGCTGATGATGGGCAGCGCTTCGGGGTTTTCGGCATCGGCGATGGTGTCACCGATGTTGAAGTCTTCCAGACCAACTACGGCACAGATGTCACCGGCAAAGACCTCGGCGGCCTTTTTCTTGCCCATGCCCATGAACGTATATAATTCTTTTATCTTACTGCGTTTGATCGTTCCGTCGGCCTGCATGAGGGCGACGTTCTGTCCTTCCTTGATGGAGCCTCTTGCTACCTTGCCTACGGCGATACGGCCGAGGAAGGAAGAGTAATCCAGGGATGTGATCTGCATTTGCAGCGCACCTTCGGAGACCTTGGGGGCGGGAACGTATTGCAGGATACCGTCCAGGAGGGGGGTGATGTCTGCGCATTGTTCATTTTTGCTATTGAACCAGCCATTCTTGCCGCTGCCATAGAAGGTGGGGAAGTCCAGCTGTTCTTCCGTTGCGTCGAGGTTGAAGAAAAGTTCGAATACGGCATCATGCACTTCGTCGGGACGGCAGTTGGGTTTGTCTACCTTATTGATGACCACGATGGGTTTCAGGTTCAGATGAAGGGCTTTTTGCAGCACGAAACGGGTCTGTGGCATGGGGCCTTCGAAGGCGTCTACCAGCAGCAGTACGCCGTCGGCCATTTTCAGCACGCGCTCCACCTCGCCACCGAAGTCGGAGTGGCCCGGGGTATCTATCACATTGATCTTAACTCCCTTGTATTCCACCGCAGCGTTCTTGCTGAAGATGGTGATACCTCTCTCCCGTTCCAGATCGTTGTTGTCCATGATCAGCTCCCCTGTCTCCTGGTTGTCCCGGAATACGTGGGTAGCGTGTAAGATCTTGTCTACCAGGGTAGTCTTACCGTGGTCAACGTGTGCGATGATGGCTATATTTCTGATTTGCATAATGTTATCTCCCTTGCCGGACGAGCGTTGCCGCCGGTTTAAAGCCGCAAATGTACGCCAAAACACCCGAACTTCCTAGCTTAAACGAAGGAATGGGGAGAAATAACATAAAAAACATATGTTGGGTGGGGGGTGACACTTATTTCGGTGTGTGCGGGGCTGATCTATGCAGCCAGAAATAAACACATAAAGCCAATATAGATATAAGGGAGATGGCAGAGGCCCAGAGGAACAGGAGTTTCCTCCGCCTGTCCCTTTTTTGCAGTTGGGCTTTTTCCTGCTGGACAGGAAGCCTATGACGTGTACGCCGATCATCCATGGGATGTCTTGTTCATAGAAAGTTAATGTCCGTAAAACGGACCTCCGGGTAAATGTAGTCCGTTTTGAAAAAATGGAGGATATAATATGGGAGCTATTTTATAATTTAAGCGCAAATTCATGCCATGCGTAAAAAATGGTTAAGATGGTTGCTGCTTATACCCGTTGTGCTATATGTTATTTACCTGCTCGGCCCAAGTCCTTCTACCCCTGTTTATAGTTCAGCAATGCCTGTCGTGCCTTCGGATCCGGCCGCCCTGGAGAACTATATCCGGGATGGGGAAGCAAAGCATAAGCTGAAGCCGGACAATGAGGCGCGTATCGTATGGGCCAATGACAGTTCCAAGGCCAAGACCGAATTTGCTATCGTATACCTTCATGGTTTTTCCGCCAGCCAGGGAGAGGGTGATCCTATACACCGGTGGGCTGCCCGCCGCTATGGCTGTAATCTTTATCTGTCACGTATGGCCGAACATGGGATCGACACTGTCGAGGCCATGGTGAATCTCACTGCCGACGAATACTGGGAAAGCGCCAAGCAGGCCCTGGCCATCGGGGAGCAGCTTGGGAAAAAAGTGATCCTTATGGGAACCTCTACCGGCGGGAGCTTTGCGTTGCAGCTGGCGGCGGCCTATCCTGACAAAGTAGCCGCGCTGATCCTTATGTCGCCCAATATCGCCATCAATGATCCCAATGCGTGGATAGCCAATAACCACTGGGGCTTGCAGATCGCCCATATGGTGACGGGCTCGCCGTATATCATCAGCAAGGAAGAATACGGGCCCTTGTATCATCAGTACTGGTATACGAAATACCGCAGTGAAGCCGTCGTGGCGCTGGAGGAATACCTGGAGACCGCCATGGTGCCCAAGACCTTCGAGAAAGTGACGCAGCCTGTGGAGATGCTATATTATTATAAGGACATGATCCACCAGGACAGCACGGTAAAGGTGTCGGCTGCGCTGGAGATGTTCGATCAGCTGGGTACGCATGCGGACCTCAAATACAAGGAGGCTATTCCCGGGGCGGGCACGCATGTGCTTAGTTCGGGGCTCCGTTGTCATGATATCGAGGGCGTGAAGGCGGGTGTGGATCATTTTATGGGCTCTATCCTGCATCTGAAGCCTGTGCCGGGGTCGGTGTCGCCGGAGCTGTTGGCGTTGGGCGTGCATTAATCTTTTCCATTCATTGAAAAGATCGATCTTTGCGCCGGACTTACTTGCGGGAATTGGTCCGAGAAGATAAAATAGCCTAATTCCTGCCAATCGCTAAAGTCTGTCCCTGGGACGAGCCGCCTGTGGCGGCTCCTATAACGAACGAGCGGCATGTCAAGAAAAATCATCTACTTAATAAATCCTATCTCCGGCGTGCGTGGAAAGTCTTCCCTCCGGGAGCTGATCACGCGGCGGACGAAGGAGCAGCATATCGATTTCGAGATACTTCCCACCAACGCGGAGGGCAACTACGAGCATTTAAGAGGGCTCATAGCAGGGCAACAGGTAACGGATATCGTCATCTGCGGAGGCGATGGTACGGTGAATGCGGTGGCGGCCGCCCTGCGAGGCTGTCCCGTACGGGTTGGCATCATTCCCATGGGGTCCGGCAATGGGCTGGCGTTTGCCGCCCGAATACCAAAGGATCCCAATAAGGCGCTGGATATTATCTTTTCGGGGAAGGCGTCGCTTATCGACGGGTTGATGATCAACGACAAATTTTCGTGTATGCTGTGCGGGATCGGCTTCGATGCGGAGGTGGCGCATACATTTGCAAAACAGTCCAAAAGAGGGTTACAAACTTATATCAAGGTCACTTTCCGGCACTTCTTCACGGGCAAATGCTGGCAGTTCGGGGTCGAGCCGGGGCCCGGCGTGGAGCCCTTTGTCACGGAAGCGTTTTTTATCAGCATCGCCAATGCGAACCAGTTCGGCAATAACTTCACCATTGCGCCGAGGGCCCGGCTGGACGATGGGTTGCTGGATATCGTCATCGTAAAAAAGATGAATAAGTTCCGCACGTTGTGGGCGGTGTTGCGGCAGGTGCTGGGGGGATATGCCATCAAGCGCAACCCAGGCAAGCCCAGCATTGGGAAGGTCCTTTATTTCCAGACGCCTGCACTGCGGATCGTCAATAGCGAGCTGGCGCCATTGCATATCGATGGTGATCCTACGAAGACGGCAGCGGTCTTTGATGTTCGCATACTCCCGCGGATACTGGAGCTGATACAGCCGGGGTGAAGGTTCTAAAAACCGGGCCATAACCTAGTTGGCTAACGATCATTTAATCCTGAAATATGAGCTTTGTCTGCATTTTTCAACTTAATAATGGGGCTATAAAAAAATCTGATGACGTAACTTTTGTAGAGTTTATCGAAGAATCATTTGGCAAGTATCATACGGCCCCTATTAAAATAGCTAAAATCATATTTAATGGCAAGCCTGCCTTTATTTATAGCAATAGCCCAAGCTTTCCTTCTTCAAAAAGCGATCTAAAGCCTGGAGATAAATTAGATGCCGAAACAAAGATTGCTTACTTCGCCGCAGAAGGAGAAGATATCCCATACAATCGCCCACATGCAACAATTGGTTTCGAATAGACCTTTAAAGGGTAGTTGGTTGCCAATATTGGCTATGCCATGGAAAAGGAAATTGGTTTAGGAGGGGCATAAAAAAACCCCTTTATTCAAGGGGCTGCACTAGTCAGTTCCATAACCATTAAACCTTATCCTATTGGTATAAACGTACTAATTTTCCCTTATCTCCGCGGACATAATTACATTTATTTAGTCCCTATTTATCCCCTTTTGTCCTCTTTGGTTCATTCTTTTGCTTTTTCCTGCTCCGTAGGGGCGCGGCCAATTTTGTATTGTCATTCTTCGATCTTTTCGGAGGGTAATGTGTCGAGAGAAGACTACTTTTCATAGGGGCCGGCTGGGGGGCTGACCTTCCAGTCTGAACAATTGAATGGTGAGGCTGAGTCGGGAAAAGGCACGCCCTTCTTTAGCCCTTGTTTAAAGACTGTTCATATGGTTTTCGTTTAAGCAGCAGTGCATCTACCAGCATTACCATTCCTACCAGCAGGTTAATTGACATCATTTCGGGATAATTGATATTTACAGGTCCGAATAGATAAGAAAATACGGCATGAAATCCAAGGCATAGATTGAACGTTGCGATAAAAATGTAAAAGAATTGTTGCCTATATACAAAAAACGAGAATCGTAATGCGAGTAATATGCCAGCCAGAATGAGAAAAAGAAAATGACCTATAATTACTAATAAGTAGATCCAGCCAGCTGATAGAAACCAACCGCAAGAGCTTATAAGCGCTGTGGCCAGAATGACTGAAAAAATAAATGTTTTAAATCGTGATTTCATAGAAAAGCAGTTTAATTACAAATACCAAGATTAGAATGAAAAAATGGGGTCGTAATTCGAGTCATTCCTGTAAAATCAAACCCTCTTATATCTTCACCCAGGTCTCCCGGATCGACACCCGAGCCACCAATCCAATACCCAATGGTGTGCGGTAAATAAATATGACCTGATTCCAATGCATCTAATGCGAAATTCGTACAATTAAATGTATTGACCTGATAGTTGTCACTAGCGGCGCCAACGATATATTGCAGCATAGCAAAAAACAAGGTACTGTTAATATTATATTGGGCAGCAATATTGAACGGAGAATTTTCATCATTATTGAGCACACCGGGTACCGGATCTGATAGTGGCCAAACTCCCTTTGATGGATAAAATCCGACATTACGTGTTATCGACCAGCCACCTGGCATATTTTCCGCTAAGATCAAATAAGTATGCCCGGCGGAAGTAGCTCCGCTACCAGAAGAGCCATCATTAAGCTTAACTGTCCAGGGATTACGGCTACCCGGAGTGGGTTGATCGACACATACTGTAACCTGAAAGGTCGCCCCCGGTGTGTTTTGAAAGCATTTAAGATAGTCTTGTATGTCAATAATTATATGTGTAGGTGTTAATATGGTGGGGTATGGAGCTAGATTTTTGGGAATCGTACCAGAGGTGCTGCCACCGCTGCCACTTACCACTCCTCCATAGCTACCTCCCCCGGCACCTCCGGCGCCGTCCGGTGTATACATGGTTGAGCAGCCTTGAAATTCCACCCAATGTTCTCCATTGGCCTCATTACCGACGGCGTAATTATATCCATAAATATATTTACAGACCTGAATAAAACCTTCCGGCCTTACCGATTGAGTTATTTGTTTGGGATTTGTCGCGGCCGCTGCAGTTTGACCAGGGGCATAGCGTTGCACCGTACCATCAGGAGCATAATGATATTTATTCAATGGATTACCCCAGTAATCATCCACCAGGACCATGCCGGTGAACATTTTCTGGTTGGACCTTAAGTACAAGGTATCGGGTAGCGAGGTGACGCGCTCCGCATGCCAGCTGTGGCTTGAATCCTGGTATACCAGCAATCTTTCCTGGTTGTCCAGCCGAAAGCAATTATTTCCGCCCCAGGTGGTCTTTACGAAAACATCCTTTGCAAAATGTACAGGGATCAGGACGGCCGGATGACCGCGGAATAAAGTAACCGAGGCTGATGACCAAAGCAATTCCCGTGACCGACTCGTACGATCATTTCGTGGATTATCGGGCTGATAAACGGGCGACTGCTGCTGAATTGAAGAGACATACGATTTTGCCCTCGATATAAGATCGTGAGCCGCCAGATCACCAGTATTGTCTGCTTTATAGCAATGGGAAAAGAAAAGGGGTAAGAACAGTAGCACGCTAAGCACAGCGGCAGACGATAGAATAGGTCTCATGTTATAAGGTTTAAGTGAATGAAGCAGGCAATTAAAATGCCTATTGAAATAAAATTATTCCGAATTCTATTCATAACAAACAGAATCTTGGGCAAACACACGGAATA
Source organism: Sphingobacteriales bacterium 50-39 (assembly GCA_001898505.1). Classification (GTDB taxonomy): domain Bacteria; phylum Bacteroidota; class Bacteroidia; order Chitinophagales; family Chitinophagaceae; genus Puia. The sequence goes on along the minus strand of MKTZ01000011.1, from coordinate 3,399 downwards.
TGATAAATGTCATTTAATTTAACTTCGGTCTTTTTAAAATAGATGGAAAGCAGGATGGTAATATAGCGGTGGAGCGTGCTTTTAATAAGTGCTTACAATTAGGATTTGTCTGGTGAAATTATTTACTGACCCATACCCTTAGGGTTAACTAAAGAGATGAAACCCATTCCATTCTTAAATTAGGATTGTGTATTAACCTTATCTGTCTTATGGAACAGTTATTATTCTTCCTGAATTCTATTGCATCTTCTGAAGGCTGGCCTCTTTCAAGCGAGTGTCTTTCTTTTTTGCCCGCGATCATAAAAAAAAGGTCAATTAAAAGAGATGAATACCTGTTAAGAGTGGGTGAAGTATGTAAAAATCTATACTTTATACAGAAGGGGTTATTGAAGTGCTACTATATTTTGCACGAGGGCGAAGTGTCGGATTGGTTTTTTGGGGAGGGAGAGACAGTTGTTTCTATAGATAGTTTTTATGATCAGGCGGCTAGCAAGGATTTTATCCAGGCGCTGGAGGATTGTGATCTATTCTATATTACTCATGATGAATATCTTCATTTGAATCGAACATTTATTGAGTTTAATGTGATCGGGAGAGTGCTGACCAATAAATACCTGCGAATATGGCATCGGCAGGCGAGGAATATCCGTATGCTGGATGCCGAAGAAAGATATATCTTTTTGCTCGAGCACCAGCCGGAACTAATCAGAAGAGTGCCCGTTCGGGACCTTGCTTCCTACCTTGACATGAGGCCAGAAACGCTGAGTCGCATGCGCGGGCGCCTCCATTAAGTGATTTTTATCAATTGCATTCTGTAAGAAGACGGCTTAATTTTATGAAGAGTACTAATGCCCTTGCCATCTGCACGATCGCGCCGATGACATAACAGGTATAGGATGTCTTAAACGCATTTAAAGTTAACAGCGCTATTTATGGAAGCCTTTTTGAGAGAATTGCAAATGCAGCTAGAGAGGGATTTGGATGCAATATCCTATGTAGCCACTCCGGTAAAGGGATATGATATAAGAATAGAACTGGTCGAAGCGGCTGTCATTCGAATGAAAGAATATGTGGCGCATCATCCGTTCGTTAACAAGGGGCAGGAAATTGAATACTTCAAGTGCTGGTCATTACCATTTATCAAGTTGCATGCCTATTATGTGACGTTATATAATTTTGAAGTAATCAGGATAACTACTGGCAAGGATGAATTGCTTCAACATATCGAAAGTGAGAAAAGGAGGATCGGGGCTTTTTTTATGGCTCATCAGGAGCTTTACCGGTATTATCGGGCCGGGCGAACTGATGAAGATGAAAAATATTTCACCTTCAGGCTGCCTTCCAGGACCAGCGACTTTCTTATAGCTAACAGTAGTTTTTGCAGCGCCAGCCTGATACTGGGTGAGCTGCTGGCGTATGAGGAATATAGAACCATACTGGAAAATGAAATTGACCGGATAAAAGACTCCGGGCTAGCAGGCAAAAAAATTGAGATCAAGGTGCCGAAATCGGCTGTGGCTGAAGTTATCGTTCCGATATACGAGCTACAATGGATATGGATCGATGGCCGGCCGGCTACACTTAATGAGTTGATTAAAATGGTTGAAAAAGGATTTAATATAGATCTGAAGGACTTTAGTGTCCTGGATAATGCGAACCGGTACCGGAAAAAGTCCACGTACCCCAATTTGGAAAAAATGATACGGGTTTGGAATGACAGGAGGGAGAGATTGGATCCATAGAAATTTAAGTGCTCTTCAGAGAGGTCTTAAATGATGCCATGTGTCGACATTTTCTAATAGTTGTCAGCCCCTCAAAAAATCCAGTATATTGTAAACACCTTAAATCTTTCTTATGACTGCGGTATTATCTCAAAGGGAGACGGACTTGTCTGGATCAAAAGAAAGCACTATTTTAGGCCTGAGCTCAATCAGCATTTCTTCAGTAACTATTTCAAACAATAACAATCATGAATACCTTTTTTGATAGAAGCATGGGCCAGGGAAACTATGGGGACCGTGATGTTTTGTCTGCATTTCGTAAGACACAGGAACAAAGGTCGGAAATTCAACAGGGAATGAGCCCAAAGGAGATCGCTGAAATTTTTTCTGACCGGCTCATGGAGGTTGTTAAGGATCAATTTCAAGAGGCAAGGAAAAAATTCGAAGAAAAAAAAGACTAGCCAAATAATTGAAAAAATCCGATGGTCAGGAAATATCTCCTGGCTTTTTTATTGCCTTATCGTCAGATAGGTAAGCGAACGACGTTTGATCACCCTTCATTTCCCCCGGTAATACTCATCTTGTGAAACTATTTCGTTTAACCTAAAGATTAGGTAAAAGGTTTACACGCCACCGACGTATCATATTTGTCTTGTCAATAAAATTCTTCACCAAATGACAAGACATGTTAAAACATATTTCATCCAGCAGTTTCATTGAAACCATCATTCTGGCTACGGTTGCGTATTACGTGGTTGCAGGGATACTTTTCTATCGCAGCAACATACGGCTGCATTTTACCAAAAAAATGTCAAAAAAGCTTCATTCTCCTTCAATGGCTAAGGATGACACATAGGATAAGGTTTTAAATCGGAAGAGGCTCTATGTAGCAGCCCGGACAAATGGCAGTGGCAGTTATGGTTCACTAAAAAAGGAGGTAACAGTTTGGTTTGACTGCCACCCCATTTCCGGGATCAAATACCAGTAATCATTAAACCATTTTGAACATGAAGAAAAAGACATTTTTGCTTGGCGCGCTGTTGATGGTAATAACCCATTATCTGCTGGCACAGACAGCCGACGGCAACAACGGTATCAGCCAGGCCAACACCCTGATACGGGGATATTTCGATACGGCGACGCAGCTCATGTATGCAGTGGGGGCGATCCTGGGACTCATCGGGGCGGTACGTGTATATCAGCTATGGAATGCCCCGCATGGTGAGGCGTCGAGAGCAGCGGCCGGCTGGTTTGGGTCCATGATATTCCTGGCGGTGGTGGCGACGGTGATACGATCCTTTTTTGGTATTTAATCCTTTACTCATGACAACCTATATCATAAACAGGGGCATTGGGAAGCCTATCGAGTTTCGGGGATTGAAAGCCCAGTATATCCTCTATGCAGGAGCTACTCTTATCGCCGACTTTCTCCTTTTTGTTGCGCTCTATCTCTGTCATATCAACTCCTGGATCTGCGTAGTACTAAGCTTTGGGTCGGGGGCCATGGGGATCAGCCTACTGTACCGGCGCAGCCGGAAATATGGCGAATACGGATGGGCCAGAAAGAGTGCCGGCAAAAATACCCCGAAGGCATTGTGTTGTCGTAGCTATAAACTATTCATCAACTTAAAAACAAACGCATGTCATTCTTATTAGAACAATATTTCCCTATCCTGGA
>MKTZ01000010.1 GCA_001898505.1 Sphingobacteriales bacterium 50-39 | reverse complement strand
GATCCAACCAATAAATACAGCAACCACCATCCAGTCCTATAAATTAAAAAGCCGCCTCATTATTTATGAGACGGCCTCTTTTATTTTATTTGAACGGTATCTTGTATGTACTATAGGCCCCCGTCACCGTATTGAGCACCTTCAGGATATACATCCCTGTCGGCGTGGAAGCATTTCGCTCGTACAGTATGGGCGCCGATATATTATCTACCATCCTGGTAAAGATGCACTGCCCTATCACATTGTACAGGGCCACCAGGTATCGCTGATCCGGCTCTCCCTGTATCCTTATATTCAGCTGCCTGCTCACCGGGTTCGGGTACACCGATACCACCGGCTCACCATTCCCTCCCAACGACACTGTATTGCTATAGCTGTCGCCTCCGCCATTATAGAAGATATGCAACCGGTATAAATGGCCGCCCTGTCCGGGAGCATGGTCCATAAACATATAATTGCCATCCGAAGAACCTCCGGGTACGGTACCAATGGCGTCATAAGGCGCATTTATCCCATTGCTGCGTTGCACCTCATACGCCGTGATACCGGTGTTGGAAGCATTCCAGATCAGCTGATTGCCCCCGGATAGCTGCCGTCCTTCCAGTGTGACACCCACAGGCAGCACGGTCCCACAGGTACCCGTGATCCGGAAATATGCTACCCTTATCATACATCCCGAATTGACAGAGGTCTTGGCCACATAAAGACCGGTATCGCTGAACCGTACAGTCGCGATCGTGTACGTCGGCGAGCCGGTGGCCAACAAGGTACTGTCACCCGTCTTGGATTTCTTATACCAGCTGTACGTGGCATTCGGTATCGACTCGGTCGATAAGGTAGTACCTTGATTGATACAATCCGAGCTGGCAGTGACGATCGTATTGGCCAGGGGAAGAATGCTCACGTCATTGAGGGCGGCGTTGCCGCAGGCGTCTGTGGCACGCAGCCGTACAAGGTTGTACTGTGTATTGTTGTTGATGGAAAATATAGGATTGCTTTGCGGCGCTGTGACCAGGCTGGGCGTCGTAGGATTGCTGGCAATGATCTCATAGGTGAATGGCCCGATACCACCCGAGACAGAGGCGCCCACGCTGAAGCTGTTGTTGTCACACTGATAGGCGGATGACTTCGCCAGGCTGGGGAAGGTATAGACAGGTACGACCAGTGAATCATATACGGTGGAAGTACAAGCCGCAAACGTATAGGCCAGTACATAGGTGGCCGCATCCAGGTTGCTGAACGTAAAGTTATTGCCCGATTGGAAGGAATACCCAATGTTCACCGCCACGCCATTCTGTTTGACAATGGCAACGCTCAAACCCGAAAGATTGCTGGTGGCCGTTATGACCAGGGTGCCCGATCCATTGGCCTTCAGACTGGAAGGACATTGAGGCGTGATGGAATAAGAATGTGTGACCACGCTGGGGAGGGCCGCCACCGTGATGGTATCCGGTTTGCCGCAGGCGCCTGTAATGACTACCTTGTATTTCCCTGCTGTTGGCAGCGATGGCAGACCATTTATCGTCGTGGTCGAGCCGCTGAAACTGGCGCTGCTGAGAAGATTATATAACGTGTCATATACCTTCGCAACATAGGGACCCGTACCGGCGGTCACCCGGATGTCCAGATCCGTCGCAGCATACGTACAGGAAGGAGTGGCCGTGGCCGTGGCGCCTACAGGAGTCGGCTGCAGGGAAAAACATCTGTCTATCGTCGTATCCCTACACGCATTCGTAATTTCAATACAATAGGACCCATAGCTGACATTGGCAAAGACGCCGGTCGTGGACGTAGCCACCACCGTACCCGTATTGTCTTTTAGGGAATATTGCGCCCCCGTAAGATTGGTTTGCCCGGTGACGGTCACGGCAAACGAAGTACAGGTCAGATTGGCAAAGCTTACATTGGCATTGACGGACGACACCGGCTTCACAGCGGTATAGGGCGAAGTAAAGACCTGACCCGTACATCCATCCGTTGTCTTTATCGTATAGGACCCATACCCGGTGACATTGAATACACCCGTGGTATTGCAGGCTCCTACCTGGACCCCGCTGGCATTATAAAGACAGAATTGCGGAGTGGTAAGGTTCTGCTGATTGCTGACAGTAGCCGTATAGGTAGAACAGGTCTGGTTGGAGATCACCACGGGTCCTACGGAAGGAACAGGGGCCGTCGTCGTTATACAGTTGGTGAATACGCCATTGGTACAGCCATCCGTCGTCTTTACACAGTACGTACCATAAGGTACATTGTTGAACACACCCGTCGTATTGCAAACTATCTGGTTGCCGCTGGCATCCAGCAGACAGTACTGACCGTTGAAAATATTCTTCTGGCCCGTAACGGTTATCGTATAGGAGCTGCAACCCTTGTTGCTCACAGAAAGACTTCCGCCGCTGGGCGCCGGCTTGGTCACATTGATACAACGGGTAATGGTTGTGTCGCCGCAACCGTCCGTTACCTTTATACAATAGTTCCCGTAAGGTATATTGGTGAAGATACCCGTCGTATTGCATATTATCTGGTTACCAAGATTATCCAGCAAACAATATTGCGGATTGGTCATATTGGTCGCGCCCGAAAGTACCGCAGTAAATGTGGAGCAGCCCAGGTTGCTCGTGTTGATCGTACTGCTGACGGAACGGGTCCGCTTCGTACCGTTGACAGTCACCGGCAGTATGGTGCCCGTACACCCATCCTTTACATTGATCTTATAGGTGCCGTATGGCAGGTTGTTGAATATCCCCGTCGTATTACAGGCCTGACCTGCTACCGCAGCACCGGCAGCATCCACAATACAATATTGGGGATTCGTCAGATTGGTCTGACCCGTTACCGTAGCCGTAAAAGTAGTACAGGTATAATTGGAGATCGCAGCAGTCGCGCTCGCAGCCGGAACAGATTTTGTCTGCGTAAAACAACGGCTGATCACCGTGTCATAACAGATATTGGTGATCTTGATACAATACGATCCATATGGTACATTGCTGAACACACCCGTCGAATTACAAGGCTGACCGCTGACAGCATGTCCGCTGCCATCTACCAGGCAATACTGGGGATTGGTCAGGTTGGTCTGACCCGTGATGGCCACATTGAATGTCGTACAGGCTTGTCCCGAAAAAACAGGATTGGCATCCACAGATGGGATGACAGTGTTCGACCAGCTCCTCGCCTGTACATTTCCGCATCTGTCCTTCGCCACCAGTGAAATGGTTCTGGCATCGCCAATACTGAAAGTAAAGTTGGGCGTCGTATACCAGGAAGTATCTCCGGGGCTGCGGGCAACTCCATATTGGAATCCATTAAAAGCCGTTCCGGATGCGTTCGTATTTCCCTTGCTGTCCGTCAGCACCATCTTTCCATTATAGGTCTGACAGCTCGATAGGGTCACCGTAGCAGATGTGATGGACCATGTATAGTTCTGGATGCTTATAGTTCGGGTCTGGATACCACCGCAGCTATCCGTCATCTGTACGTAATAGGTACCGGGGTTGAGCCCCGTGAAGCTGCCGGTGCTGTTCGTTACCCCTACTCCCGTCGGAGATGGAGCCACCAGTTTGAAGGCATAAGGCTGCCGGCCATTTTGGGCCCCGGCGACAGATATAGTACCGTCGCTGCCATTCGTACAGGTGACATCCGTCTCGGTAAGACCGAATTTGGGCGTCACATAGGTCCCCGGTACGACAATGTTCGGAATAGTGATGATACAATTGGTGGAAATGTCTTTGACAGTAAGTGTATAGGTGCCAGGTTGAAGACCTGTGATATAGCTCGATGAGGTATAATCTACAGGGGAAGGGCCATCTATCTTATAGTTGTAGTTCCCAGTGCCGCCGGTGGTTCTTACCTGCACAGCTCCGGTAGCCGTACACCTGGACTCGAATACGGTGTACGTAGCGGTAAGCTCACGGCAATTCTGTGAAAGACCGATATGCTGAATACCTATCAGCAACAACGTCAACACGGCTCCCCTTATAAAGGTAATTCTGGTGTTCATAGGGTCTTGTTTTCTTAGGTATGGATTATGGTCCTAGTCAGGACACTACAAATTTTTGAAAAAAATCGCTAGAAAACGAATTTTTTATAAATAAAACCGTGGTTTGGGGACAAAAAAAAGTCTTAATTAGTAGATTTCTCGATAAAAAGATTAAACAGCCGGCTCCTGCTGACTCAGGCAATGGAAGCTGCCCAGTCCCCATATGATCTCTGTCGAGTCGATACCAACCACCCTTCTGTCGGGGAAACAGTCCTGGATGATCTGCAATGCCTTCTCATCCCTGGAGCATCGGAAAGTGGGGACGATTACCGCGTTGTTGGCAATATAAAAATTGGCATAAGAGGCCGGCAGCCGCTGGTCTTCATAGATAACCTCCTCAGGCATAGGGAGTTCCACAATATTCATCTGTTTGCCGTTGAGAAGGCGCATCTTTTTCAGATCAGCCAGATTATCCTGCAACAGCGTATAATTCTCATCCTGCCTGTCCTCTTCTATCACGGTGATGACCGTATCTTCGTTGACAAACCGGACCGTATCATCTATATGCCCATCCGTATCATCTCCTACGATCCCTTCCTTTACCCATAATACCTGATCCACTCCATAATAATTTACCAGGTAGGTCTCGATCTCCGACTGCGAAAGATGAGGATTGCGGTTGTCATTCAGCAGACAGCAGATAGAGGTGATCACAGTGCCCTTTCCGTTAAAATCCACGGAACCGCCCTCCATAATAATACCCGGATGATATACGGGCAGATTCAGCTCTTTTCCTATCAGGGTCGGTATGACATCATCCAGATCGAAAGGCGGATATTTATTGCCCCATGCGTTATAGTTCCAGTCCACGATAACCTTTTTCTGCGCAGCCTGGGGATTGATAAGAAAAGCAGGACCATGATCCCTGCACCACGCGTCGTTGGTAGGATGAAAAAAGAAGCGCACCCGGCTCATGTCCACTCCCTCCAGACCCAAACAATCTACGGCAAAGGCCTTCATGGCCTCATCCCGCACATTGATACAGACTTGTTCGCCTTTAGTCAGCTCTTTTATGAACTGGCTGTAATATGGATAGATAGTATGGATCTTGCCCGGCCAGGAAGCCTCCTTATGCGGCCAGGAGAGCCAGGTTGCCACATGCGGATGGAACTCTGCGGGAAAATAATAGCCGGATGCCTTGGGCGTGGTGCTCATAGTCATGCTTAGTCCTGGTCGATATATCTTTTGGTGATAGGCTGATAAGAGTCGATCCTTCTGTCACGCAAAAAAGGCCAGTGCGTGCGGTAACGATCGGTAGCTGCCGTATCCACCTCCACGATAAAGGTTTCTTCCTTGTCGTGGGAAGCCTGGTGCAGTACGGCGCCAAAAGGATTCGCAACGAACGAACCTCCCCAAAACTTCATCGCGCCATTCTGCTCGAGCCCGACCCTGTTGACACTGACCACATGCACTCCATTGGCGACGGCATGACTGCGCTGTATGGTCTGCCAGGCATTGTATTGCTCGGTATTGGTAGCTTCGTCCTGGGTGGTGGCCCAGCCGATAGCAGTCGGATAAAAGAGTATCTCCGCACCCATCAGCGCCGTTATACGGGCCGCTTCAGGATACCACTGGTCCCAACAGATGAGTACGCCGATGCTGGCATATTTTGTCTTGAATATCTTATAACCCAGGTCGCCGGGAGTAAAATAGAATTTTTCGTAATAGGCGGGATCATCAGGGATGTGCATTTTCCGGTACTTGCCCAGGTAGGTCCCGTCGGCGTCCAGTACGGCTGTAGTATTGTGATAGATACCCTGCGCTCTCTTCTCGAACAAAGAGGCGATGACCACTACCTTCAGCTCGGCCGCCAGTTTGCCCAGCGCATCCGTGGAAGCACCTGGTATGGCTTCCGCCAGCTTGAAGTTCTCGTAATCCTCCACATCACAGAAATAGAGGGAAGTAAATAATTCCTGAAGGCAAACGATCTGAGCTCCCTTGGCAGCCGCAGACCTGACCTCCTTCATAGCCTTCTGCAGATTAGCCTCCTTGTCGGAAGTACAGCTCATCTGGACCAGGCCTATTTTAACCTTAGTCATATGCTTAAAAAAATAAGGTGCAAATGTACTATTTCCTACCCATTTCTTTCAAAAAGGCTACATGGCTGGCCACAGCATACCGCACCCGGGGGTACTCGATATATACCAGCCCGTATTCCTGGCAGGCCTGACGAATGATCTTGCTGATGGCCGGGTAATGGACATGTGATATCTTAGGGAAAAGATGATGCTCGATCTGGAAATTAAGCCCCCCTACCAACCAGGAAACGACCGGGTTGTTGGTAGCAAAGTTGGCTGTGGTTTTGATCTGATGGATCGCCCATTCGTCCTCCAGCTTGCCCGTTTCCACATTTGCCACGGGGAATGCGGTATGTTCTACCGTATGCGCCAGCTGGAATACCATGCTTAGCACAAAACCCGCCACACAGGTAAAGATGATAAAGCTGATCAGCCAGTTCTCGAAACCGACCTTATAGATAGGCAGCCCGATAAAGAGGAATGCATGGAAAAGCTTGAAACCCCAAAACACGAAATGGTCCGTAAGACTCATTTTTTTCAGGGGCATGGCGCCTACCTTGCTCTTAAAATATTTTTGATAGTCCAACAGGAATATCCAAAAGATGTAAAGGATGCAGTAAAAAAACCAGAAATAAAGGTGCTGGTACCTGTGAAGACGGTATTTCTTCTGTGTTTCGCTCATCCGCATCCAGGGCTGGATATCGATGTCGTCGTCAATTCCGTCCACATTGGTATACGCATGATGGACCACATTGTGCTTCATATTCCACATAAAGCTGTTGCCGCCAAGGATATTCAGCGAAAAAGCCGCCAGGCTGTTCACCCATTTGTACTTCGAAAAGCTGCCATGCGCTCCGTCATGCATCACATTGAATCCGATGGCAGCCACCAGCCCACCCAGCAACACACTCTCTACAATGGCCCAAAAAGCATTCGGAGTAAAGAACACCAGATGAATATAGACGAACACAAAGCTTGCCATCAGAATGACAGCCTTGATAAAAAGGTTGTAATTACCTGTTTGGGATGTTCCCACTTCCTCAAAATAGGCGCTTATTCTTCTCTTCAGTTCAGTATGGAAAGATTGGGAAGAACTGGCAAACTTGGGTAACGACATTTATAGCTCGGTTAAGTATGAATAATTGCTTGCAAAGGTAACGCTTTCAAAGTGTAATAATTGTTAAAGGAGCTACAATTAATACACCGGTATTATCCTCAGGTATCCATCTGGATAAAAGCGTCAAAATCCCGCACTCCGACCATTTTCTCGGTGATAAACCCTTCGGCATAGGCAGTTCCGATCATCTTCCCGAACATCTGGTGCCGGCCTATGACCGCATTCAGGAACCCGGGCGTGGAAATATACGTCTGAGGCTCTTCCTTGCCATATTGAGAGGAGAAGAACTGGGACGAATAGGCCTTAATGGACTCCAGTTTCTGATCGAATACAGGGGTTACATCGTAGACAAAGGAGGGATTGGCATAGCGGTCCTGGATATAATGGAAGATATACTTCGGCCGCCAGTGCATCTGGGCCAGACCGTCGTTGTCCACGGTCTCGATCTTTCGCAGACCGCTCAAAAAACAGGCATCCGATATCAGATGCCCCGCCCTGCCATGGTCAGGATGACGATCCGTAAGGGAATTGGCAAGGACGATCTCCGGTCGGTATCTCCGGATCACACGGATCAGTTGCCGCTGATGCTCTTCGTCATTCCGGAAAAAACCATCGGCCATGCCTAAATTCTCCCGGACATCCAGCTGCAAGATCTCAGCCGATCTGGCCGCTTCTTCGAGCCGTAATTCAGCAGTGCCTCTCGTTCCCAGTTCGCCCCGGGTGAGGTCCACCACACCCGTCCTTTTTCCATTCTTTTTTTCCATCAGCAGGGCTCCCGAACACCCTAATTCCACGTCATCCGGGTGCACGGCTATGGCCAGAATATCCAGCTTCATTTAAAAAAATTTTGCACAAAAGTACCGTTTTTTGCGTTTTGGCTATGTGCCCGCCGTGAAGTAGCTTCGCAAATCGTTTCCCCGGCAACCCGCAGGGTTGACGGGAAGTTCTTTAATCCAAAAAATCAGGTCATACATGGCATACGATGTAGTCGTCCTTGGCAGCGGTACTGGCGGGTATGTAGCCGCGATCCGCGCTGCACAGCTAGGCTTTAAGACAGCAGTCATAGAAAAAGAAAATCTGGGAGGCGTTTGCTTGAATTGGGGATGTATCCCTACCAAAGCATTGCTCAAGAGCGCCCAGGTCTACCAGGATATCCTGCATTCAAAAGATTTCGGCATCAACGCCACCGGCACACCCGACTTCCCTGCAGTGATCAAACGCAGCCGCGGTGTCTCCGACAAAATGAGCAGAGGCGTTCAATTCCTCATGAAGAAGAATAAGATCGACGTTATCATGGGAGTTGGCAAATTAAAAGCAAAGGGACAGATAGAAGTGACAGGAGCTGATGGCAAAACGCAGCTCGTGGAAGGCAAACATATCATCGTCGCCACGGGCGCACGCAGCCGTGAATTACCCAACCTGAAACAGGACGGCAAAAAGGTCATCGGCTACCGCGAGGCAATGACACTTCCCGAACAGCCCAAAAGCATCATCGTAGTAGGTAGCGGCGCCATCGGCGTCGAGTTTGCTTACTTCTATTATAGCCTCGGCACCAAGGTCACTATCGTAGAGTTCCTTCCCCGTATCGTTCCCGTCGAAGATGAAGAGATCTCCAAGGAGCTGGAGAAGATCTATAAGAAATATGGCATCGAGGTCCTTACCAACAGTGAGGTGACGGGTGTAGACACAAGCGGCAATGGAGTAAAGGCAAAGATCAAGACCCCCACGGGTGAAGTTACACTGGAAGCCGACATCGTCCTCAGCGCCGTAGGCATCACCGCTAATATCGAGAACATTGGCCTGGAAACCCTGGGCGTTAAGACAGATAAAGGCAGGATCAGCGTAGACAAATACTATCAGACCAACATACCCGGCGTATACGCCATCGGCGACTGCGTCCCCGGACAGGCGCTGGCGCACGTATCCTCCAAAGAAGGTATCATCTGCGTCGAGAACATCGCCTACAACGAAAAGAAATACAACCACCAGCCGGAGCCATTGGATTACAACAATGTTCCCGGATGTACCTACTGTACTCCCGAGATCGCTTCTGTAGGCTATACAGAAAAGCAGGCCCGTGACGCCGGCTATGAGGTCAAGGTGGGCAAGTTCCCCCTGAGCGCTTCCGGTAAGGCCACCGGCGCTGGCCACAACGAAGGCTTTGTAAAAGTAGTCTTCGATGCCAAGTATGGCGAGTGGCTCGGCACCCATATGATCGGGTACAACGTGACGGAAACCCTCATGGAGACCGTCCTCGGTCGCAAGCTGGAGACAACCTATCACGAAGTGCTGAACAGTATCCACCCCCACCCCACCATCAGCGAGAGCGTCAAAGACGCCATCGAAGTGGCCTACGGGGAGGCGATACACCTCTAAGAATTTAAAAAGGGGCGCGGATAGCGCCCTTTTTTTATACCTTTCCCCTATAAAACCACCAGCCATGAAAAAGCTCGTCATCTTCCTGCTCGTAGCTCTGCCGGCAGGTCTCTCCGCGCAGTCTCTCACCGGCGAAGACATCAAGAACCAATTCGTCAAAGATTGGGAAAGATCAAAGGCTTACACACAGGAGTATCTGAACACCATGCCTGCCGACAAATATTCCTTCAAGGCAGTAGACAGTATCCGCAGCTTCGCTCAGCAGATGCTCCATCTGGCATCCGCCAATGCCTTTCTGATGAACCTGGCCACAGGCGCAAAACCTCCCTTTGACGCAAGAGGACTGGAAGGAAGGGCCTCCGCACAGACCAAAGATTCCGTGGTATATTTTGTCAACACCAGCTACGACTATGCCATCAAGGCCGTCAAAGACCTGGATGACTCCAAGCTGGGTGAAATGGTAAGCGGCCCTGGTGGCCGTCAAGCCTCCCGTTTTGCCCTCCTGTTAAAAGCCCTCGAACACCAGGCTCACCACAGGGGACAAACCACGATCTATATCCGTCTGCAGGGCATCAGACCTCCGAACGAAAGATTATTTTAAGGCCCGGGGCAGGTCACCTTCCATGCCCTGCCCTTCTACTCCACCTTCCTGCACTTCATCGGGTATCCTGTTGTGCCACCAGCTGGCCAGGGAAGACCCCGTTGTATTCATCAAAGGACCGAAGACAGCCGGCGCCAGGCCTACAGTAGCTAATTTATTCATAGTCAGTGCCAGCCCGGATGCAAGCCCGGCATTCTGCATGCCTACTTCCAGGGCAATCGTGCGGCAGTCCCTCTCCTTGAATCCCAACAATCGGCTCGACCAGTACCCCAGGAAATATCCCGCCACATTATGCAGAAAAGTGGCCAGCACCAGCAATCCCCCAACCCGCAAAAGACTTTCTCTTCCCGCTGCCGTTATCACGACGATGATCAGGGCAATACCCCCCATCGAGATCAGCGGCATGGCCTTGTCCAGCCACTTGAACTTTCCTCTTACCAGGTAGTGGAATACCAATCCCGCAATAACAGGGAAGATCACCATCTTCGTTATGTCCCACACCATCGCCTGCCAATGGATCTCGATGAACTCACCCGCCAGCAGACGCATCATCAACGGCGTTAGAAAAGGAGCCAGCAGAGTAGACACTGTGGTGACAGACACCGACAATGCAAGATTTGCCCTCGCGAGAAAAGACATCACATTACTCGCCAGTCCGCTCGGGCAGCAGCCCACGAGGAGTATACCGGCCGCTATTTCCGGAGGAAAATTAAAAGCCCTTGCCAGCGCGAATCCTACGAGCGGCATGATGGTATAATGACAGATGACCCCGACGATCACTCCCTTGGGCATACGCAGCACCGCCGCAAAATCTTTTAGGCTCAGCTCCGTCCCCATACCAAACATGATCACCTGCAACAAAGGGACTATGAGCCGGGATAATTTGAACCCGCCGATACTTACAAAATATTGCGGATAATACAACGCCAGGCTCACTACAGCCAGGATCGTCATGGTAAAGGAGAAGCCTCGCAAGAAGCTTGTCTGACGGAAGCCCAGCCCCACAGAGGCCAGACAGAGCATGAGGCACCAGCCCGCCCATTGCGGCTGATGAAAAACGATCGTCAATATATAGGCCAGTAAAAAAGCAATAGCAATCTTATAGAAAAAATGCATAGTTCGGAGTTTACCAGGTGCGGTCTTTCATAATTCGATCCAGCTCTGCACGGCTCATGGAAACCTTTCCCGGATTCTCATCCAGCCAGCGCAGAAAATCTTTTTTGATCTCATCCGACCACTGCGCATCTATCTGGCCGGGCGTATATTTTCCCTGACGCAGACGCAGATGCCCAAATTCATCCCGCAATGCGATAAACTCCGAATTCTGCACCACGTATTCCACCAGGTGCGCAGGTATAAAAAGGACCCCTCCCTTCTTCGCCAATACGACATCGCCGGGCAATACCATCGCCCTTCCTATCCGGATAGGCACATTGATACCTCCCAGCATCATCTGCTGTATATAGGAAGGATCATACCCTTTGACCCATCCATTAAAACCTTCTATCTCTTGCAATCCTTCCATATCTCTCACCGATCCATAAAAAACAACACCCCTGTGGGAATGAGCATAAATAGCATTCCCAAGATTATCCCCGATCAGTGTCCCATCGACCACTTTTCCAAAACCGTCTGCGACATAGATATCGCCATCCTTAAGGACATCGATGGGCCAGGAATTCGTATTGCCTATACGCCCCTCGGCCTTCCCTTTATCTCTTATCAGTTTGTCGAGGTCCGGCCGCGTAGGATAATACTGTGCCGTGACTACCCTGCCGGTCATCACGGAGTCGGGATGTATCACCATCCAATCCCCTTCAAATTGATTTTGGTAACCTTTATTGCGAAGCAGGACCCATGCATCCTCCGTCCCTACCTTTCTGAGCCGTTGTAGCAGCGCGTCAGACACCCTGGGCCGCCCGTCCCCCGAACGCTCACCCGTCCATTCCGGAGTCATCGCCTTTATCTGATCTGGTGTGGGCGTCACCTGTTGTGCAAGGGCAGCAGTCGTTAGATTGATAATACATAGAAAAAGAAACAGTTGTCTATTCATATAGGTTGTTTTTATGAATGGTTGAGTACCGTTTCATTTTCTCTGGCAGCTGAGTATTTGTCTGTCCTTCTGACAACGAACCATTGGTTCGTTTTAGCAAGTTCCGGGTTTTTATACCTTTATTGCCATCCTATTTTTGTGTGGACAATAAAAACATACGATCATGGAAGATACAACCAATTTCGACAGGATCGCCATAGCGATCGATTATATCAAAAAAAATTTCAAGGATCAGCCCAATCTGGATCAGGTGGCAAAGGAAGTTCATCTCAGCCCCTTCCACTTTCAACGGCTATTCACAGACTGGGCCGGCGTGAGTCCCAAAAAATTCCTGCAGTACCTCAGCATCGACTATGCTAAATCCATGTTGCAGGACAAAGGCGCCACTCTCTTCGATACAGCCTTCGAAACAGGGCTGTCAGGTACAGGCCGGCTGCACGATCTTTTCATCGGCATCGAAGGCATGACTCCCGGAGAATATAAGAATGGTGGAGAGTCTCTATCCATCAATTATTCTTTTGCCGAGAGCCCCTTTGGAGAGATCATCGTGGCATCCACCCAAAAAGGTATCTGCCATCTCGCCTTTATCACCGACAGGGACATGGCATTGGCGGAGCTGAAAGCCCAATTCCCGCAGGCGCGCTACAGACAGACGGTGGACCTTATACAGCTGAATGCCCTGTATATCTTCTCCCAGGACTGGAGCCGGCTGTCCGATGTCAAGCTGCACCTGAAAGGAAGCCCCTTCCAGCTCAAGGTCTGGGAAGCCTTATTGAATATTCCCATGGGACGGCTTTCAACCTATGGTTCCATATCCGAAACCATCGGCAACCCCCGCGCCTCGCGGGCAGTGGGAACAGCCATCGGTAGCAATCCCGTAGCCTTTCTTATACCTTGCCACCGCGTGATACGCTCCTCCGGCGACACAGGCGACTACCATTGGGGCAGCACTCGTAAAAAAGTTATGATTGGTTGGGAGGCAGCTAAGGTCTCGCTCCCGGAAAATGAGAATTGATCCTTCCCCCCGCCTCGGGCGCCGGCCCTATTGCGCGTTCCGGTTTCTCCGACAGGCTTCTCCAGAAATAAAAAACCAGGTAGCTTTCCCATCCCTTGTACCTGGAAAAGAATCGATCGATCTTCGACAGCTCCGTACGCTCCTTTATGATCTTATGTTTTGTCAGCGCGGTCATCAGCCCCGTATCCCCGTGCGGGATGCCGGAAGGGTCCCGCAAAGACTTCATCAAACAATAATTGGCGGTCCAGACGCCGATGCCCTTCATTTTCATCAATGCCTGCAGCCGGCTTTCCCTGTCCGGTAAAGCCATGAGCTTCTCTCTGCTCAGCTCACCCTTTGCAAACGCTTCTGCCAGTCTGATGAGATACGCAGCCTTGCTACGGGAGAATTGCATGAGCCGCAGGTCTTCCACCGATGCAGCAGCCAATACCTCGCAGCTGGGGAAAAGATAAAAGACCTCTCCATTATAGATAATGGACGTTCCATATTTCTCCACCAGCCTTCTTTTAAGCATAAATGCAAAGGGTAGGTTTATCTGCTGCCCGATGATGGACCAGGCCAGAGCTTCGAACACATCGACAATACCCACCAGCCTGAGCCCTTTGTATTCCTCACACATATAGGCCAATCGCTTATCCCGCTGCAGCAGGGTATAGAAAGGAGTAAGGTCCCGGTCCATGTCCAGCCATTCCCGGACATAGGCAGCCAAAAGCTCTCTCGTCCGTTCATCCGCCCGCCCATGCAACATCGTAACATCGAGTCCTCCCACCCCTTCCCCGATCTCCACCAGCAGATCTTTTCCTCCCACTCGCAATGCCTTCAGCAGCCTGCCATTCCGCACACGATGCCCACAGTCGTCATACCCCCTGTCCAGGTACCACGTGCATTCCGAAAAACTAAAATTGGCCGGGGAGGATATATACAATTTATCCATCCCCCAAAGGTAAGACCATTCCACGCGGGCACAGCACCCGGTTCTTGCGGGAATTGTATCGGGTCGCCATTGCCAGGAATTGTACCATCCCAAGACAGGATAATGTATCAAAAACAGACAATCTCTCTGCTCTCATTACCCCAAATATCTGGTTATCACTCGAATGTATCTCCGGCATATTTTTGGAACGTCCATCTGTCTCCAACTTCAACGATATGCTTAAAAACTACTTCCTGACGGCTATCCGCCATCTGCAAAAGCAACGGGTTCTCGCCTTTATCAATGTATTTGGATTGTCGGTGGGCATCGCCTGTTGTAGTTTACTTTTATTGTTTGCCAACAATGAATTCGGGTTTGATAAATTCCATAAGAATGCCAGTAACATCTACCGTGTCTACGACTTATGGGACAATCCCTCCAATGGCGAGCCTCCGGTGGCATATACAGAATATTCCGGTCCTACGGCTGCAACATTGGGCGAGGCGATGAAACAGGCCTTGCCAGACGTAAAGGAGTATACCCAACTGCAGTTACCCTGGGGAGAAAATCTCGTTCGAGCAGGTGAAAAGATGCAGCGTATTACCTTGAGCTTTGCCGACCCGTCGTTCTTTTCCGTCTTTGATTTCCCTTTACAACATGGGGAGCCATCAACGGCATTACATGATATAAATGACATCGTTTTGACCAGGTCAAGGGCAAAACAGTTATTCGGCACCGATGAAGTAGTTGGCAGAACACTCGACATACAGATCGGAACATCTTTTCAGCCATTTAAGATCACTGCCGTCGCCAAAGACATTCCCGGCAATTCCACCGTCCGTTTTGACGTATTGGGGAATTTCCTTTTTGCAACCCGGAATCATAATCAATTCTTCATCGGCAGCAATTGGCACCCTACAGTTAGACAAACCTTTGTTCTCCTGAAGGAGGGTAGCAGGCTGCCAAAGGATCAAAAGAGGTTGACAGCCTTCTTGCAATACTTTAATCCCAATCTGATCACTGAGCTTAAGAACAACGGATGGAAGGGAGGCAAACTACCTATTTCGCTTGGATTGCAACCCTTGCTCTCCATTCACACAGACACCTGGTTCCATGGCTGGGCCTTCACCGACTATGAAAAGATCAACCCCAATATAGTCTGGATATTACTGGCCATTGCGGGAGGTATATTACTTATAGCCTGTATCAATTTTACCACGCTGGCCATCGGCCGCTCTGCCGGAAGAAGTAAAGAGGTGGGCGTACGGAAGGTCATCGGCGCGGAACGGCGTCAGATCATTTCCCAGTTTTTTGTAGAAGCGATATCGATGTCCATGATCTCCGCCTTGCTCGGCCTTCTTTTGGCCAGCCTGCTTTTACCCTGGTTCAATCAATTGGCGGGAAGAGACCTGCATTTTTCTCTTACCAACAACCCAAAATTGATCTTCTCATTGACAGCCGTAGTGCTGACAGCCGGATTGCTGGCCGGGATTTATCCCTCCCTGGTGCTGTCCGGCGTTAAGCCAGTGGAAGTCCTGAAGAATAAGATACGCATCGGAGGCTCGAATTTATTCACCCGGAGCCTCGTCACCTTCCAATTCACCCTTTCCATTGCTTTGATCATTGCCACGGTCATTATCCTTCAGCAGGCAAAATATATGATCAATAAGGACCCCGGATTCAACAGAGAGAACCTCGTGGCCATCGACGCATCACAGGCAGACCCTAACAATATCTATCCGGCATTCAAACAACAGCTGCTCAATCATCCGGGGGTACTGGGAGTCGCCAGTTCGGCAGCCGGTATGGGCGCCGGGAAGGATTTGCTGGGATTCTCTGATAAAGGTGTCGAAGCCGCCGTAAATGTCATTGATACGGATTACATCAAAGTGATGGGCATGCAGCTTATTGCAGGGGAAAATTTATCCCCTTCGCTCATCCATGACAGTATCCAGCCGATCATTATCAACGAAACAATGATGCGTGCCTTTGGCTGGCAGAAAGAAAATGCAGTGGGACAGCGGATAAGACCTTTCCAGGGGGTAGGTCTCGTAATAGGAGTGGTAAAAAACTTCAATTTTCGCCCATTAGGCGAGCCGGTGAGGAACCAGGTATTCACAACATCAAAGAATAAAGGATTTATCAATTTTTATGTACGCATAAATGCTGGTAACCCCGCCCCTTTATTAGCAGCCATACAACGTGCATGGAACAACGTAATGCCGGGCATCCCGATGAAATATAGTTTCCTGGACGAAGACATTAATAATTATTACAAGTCCGAACAGACCTGGAGCCGTATCGTCGGTTGGGCAGGCGGCATTTCCATTGTACTTGCATGTCTCGGCCTTCTGGGGCTCTCCTCCCTCGCCGCCGTCAATCGCACAAAGGAGATAGGTATAAGAAAGGTGTTGGGAGCCTCAGTACCAGGTATTGTAACCCTTATGTCAAAAGATTTCCTGAAACTGATACTGATAGCATTTCTCATAGCGTCTCCCCTGGCATGGTACCTCATGAACGCCTGGCTGCAGGATTATGCTGTACGGATCAATATCAGCTGGATGGTATTTTTATTGGCAGGCGCTTCCGTGGTTGTTATAGCCATCATTGCGATAAGCTTTCATGCCATCCGGGCTGCATTGACCAATCCATCGCGAAGTCTCAGGACGGAATAGAGCACTTATCTCTGCTGGTCCTGCTCATCCTCTCTCCGAAAGCCTATCATGCGTCTCTCGACCTGTTCCACTGGGACAAGGAACTGCTTGATGTAATCAAGAACGGTTTGCACATCATACGTATTTTGCATGGTTTGCTTTTCCAACTGCTCCAGTTTCAGCAGGATATCCTTATTAGTAGATAACATTTCCCTCATTTTTACAAAGATCTCGACGATGCGAATGCTTACCTGTATGGCCGTTTTACTTCGCAACACATTAGCCAGCATCAATACACCATGCTCTGTAAATACATAAGGAAGGGCTCCTCCCAAGTGCTGTTTAGAAGGTATCGCATTTTGCGATACCATTCCATCTACTTCATCCTCAGTTAGTTGGAACATAAATTTATCAGGAAACCTGTCGCTGTTCCGTTTTACCTGTTCCCTCAGTCTTATTGGCTGAACCCCATACAGCTCCGCCAGATCCCTGTCCAACATCACTTTCTGCTCCCTGATATAATAGATCTTGCTGATTACCATTTCATCCGGCACAATCATTTCCTTTTTTTCAGTCATAAAATAGGTTTTAAGGTTAATAAATTAGAGCCTGCAAACCTCCCCCTTCTCCCTGATTTTCAACCCCTTTACCCCAAAAAACAATTATTTTTACGCCCAATAGGGGTCAACACTCCCTCAGTTGTCATTATCCAAACGCCTGTTATTGACAACAACAGCTATCAGTAAAAACACCATTACACCGGTAAGCATGGAATTCACCGATGCCACGATCATACAATTGCTGAAACGTCGGGATGAAACAGGATTCGAGCAGGTCTTTAAATTCTATTTTAAGAACCTGTACAGGTACGCCCTTACGATCTTGCAAGACCACGACCAGGCCGAAGACATCGTACAAAACGTCTTCTACAAGCTCTGGGATAAAATGGATTCTCTGCATTTTCAGGATTCCTTAGCCGCCTATCTGTACAGGGCCGTCTACAACGAAAGCCTCAATCATCTCAAACACAAAAAAGTAAAGCTCACTTATCAAACATATATCACCAGGAGTATGAAAGACCAGACAGACGGCGCGCATAGAAAAGTGATGTTCAGCGAGCTGGAACGCCGCCTGCAGACAGCCATCAACGAGCTGCCCGAACAATGCAGGACCATCTTCCAACTCAGCCGTTTTGAAGAGCTCCGCTATCTGGACATCGCCCGGCGACTGGGCATCTCTGTCAAGACAGTGGAGAACCAGATGGGCAAAGCATTAAAAATATTACGGATGAAGTTGATCGACTATCTGCCCTTCATTGCCCTTCTCCTCCTCAACATTTTAAATCATCGCCCTTGAACAAAGATCTACATACCGACCCCGGAGGCCCTCACGGCATCCATGAAGACCTGCTGGTAAAATACCTGCTGGGCGAAACATCCCCCGATGACAACGCCCGCGTAGAAGCCTGGCTGGCTGCCGATCCCGCCAACAGGCATTTCTATGACCACTTCCAGCTCATCTGGCGTGAAAGCCGCCGCCTGAACGACGATTTCACCACGACGGACGAACAGACAGACGCCGCCTGGCAGAAATTCCGTCAAAAAATACAACGACCCGTTCCAAAACGAACCGGAGGTTCGTTGTCCGAAGGACAGACATTAGATATGCAGGCCGTAAAAACCACCCCCGGCCAAAGACCCCGGACTGCCTGGGTCACTCGGACCATCTGGACAAAGTCAGCAGCGGCTATCCTCCTGGTAGTTTCCATTGCGGGAATTATCTATCTCATAAAAGGTCCAGCCCCCGACAGACTGGTCGCCAGCACAACAACCCCGCTCACCGACACCCTGCCGGACGGGTCGTTCATTACCCTTAACAAACGATCCGATATCCGCTACCCGGCAAACTTTAAAAAACAACGTGCCGTACACCTGTTAAAAGGAGAGGCCTTTTTCAAAATAGCACCCGACAAAGAAAAACCGTTCAAAGTATACGCAGACAATGTCACCATCACGGTCCTGGGCACCTCATTCGATGTGCGCAACAACGGGAACACCACTGAGATCATTGTTGAGTCCGGGCTGATCCGTGTGACAGACTCACTCCACGATATTCTTGTACATCCATCGGAGAAACTGATCCTGCATAAGGGAGACACTTCCCTGACAAAGGAAGAGACAACGAGCCAGCTATACAAATACTATCGCACAAAAGAGTTCGTTTGCGACAACACCCCGCTCGCCCAACTGGCTGCTTCACTGGAAGAAGCCTACGATGTGAAGATCGTGGTCGATCCTTCCCTGCGCCAATTGCAGATCAACACCGTATTTCGCAACCTACCCCTGAAACAGATATTAAACATCATACAAGAAACATTCGGCATCAGGGTCAATCACTCTGGCAGCCAGTACACTTTACAACCATAAGATAAGAGCATGAAATATATACATTTTGTCTACACCTTACTGGTAGCGGGATCGCTATTCATTGCCCAGTCACCACTTCGCGCCCAGGATGTACTGGACCGGCAAGTGCCTGCCCTGTCTATGCACGAACAGCGATTGGACGACGTCCTGCAGACGATCAGCAAAGTGGGTAATTTCTATTTTTCTTATAGCAGCGGGCTCTTCAAAAAAGACAGCCTCGTGTCGATGACACTGGAACACAAAACGATCCGGCAGATCCTGGATACTCTTTTCCGTGGCCGGCTGGAATACAAGGTCAACGGCAATTACATCATTCTACGCAAGGCGCCCCCACCTGTCATTACATCTCCCCCGCATACGGGTCCCGAGGATAAAAAATATGTGGTCAAAGGCATCATCCTGGATGAGAATACAGGCGAGGCCGTCAGCCAGGCCAGCGTTTATGACAAACAGGGTCTGATCGCAACCCTATCCGACTCGGGCGGTTTTTTTACCATACGGCTGAAAAACAGGTCCAGCCCCGCCGCCCTTACGGTCAGTAAAGAGCTCTATGATGACACCACCGTAAAGATCGAGCCCGGCGTCAATCAAAAGATCACCATCACGGTCAGCCCCACTTCCATCAGCAAAAAAATGGTCACCATCGGTCCCGAAGGCTATCTGCCATCCGACTCCATCCGGGTGGAGCTGGACGGCGCTCCCGTTTATTTGCGTCAGGACCCCATACGCGTGGAAATGAGCGGTCTGGGCAAACTGCTGCTTTCGTCGAAATTGAAGATACAGAGTATCAACCTCCGTAAATATTTTATACAGCAACCCTTTCAGCTCTCCCTCGTGCCGGGCTTAGGCACACAAGGGATACTGAGCCCACAGATAACCAATAAGCTTTCCCTGAATATCATAGGCGGTTACACCGCCGGACTCGATGGCGTGGAATTAGGCGGCGTCATCAACATCGACAAAAAGAAGGTACAGGGGCTCCAGGCTGTGGGTGTCGCCAACGTGGTAGGAGGCCCACTGAAAGGCGTCCAGCTCGCAGGCTCGCATAACATCGTCCTGGACTCCGTGAGAGGCTTGCAGGCCGCGGGCATCGGCAATTTCGACAAAGGCAAATTGAAAGGTGTCCAGCTCGCAGGCATCATGAATAAGGTATCGGATTCCGTAGAAGGTATGCAGGCCGCGGGGATCATCAACATTGCCAAGCTACAGATGAATGGCGTGCAGGTGGCGGGTATCATTAATATAACCCACAAGTTGAAGGGTGCACAAATCGGCCTAATCAATATCGCCGACACATCCGAAGGCTATGGCATCGGTTTGATCAACATCGTCAAACATGGCATGCATGAAATATCTTTATTCACGAATGAAGTGACTCCGTTAAATATCGCCTACCGGAGTGGCAATGATAAGCTATATACTATCCTTCTGGCAGGCTACAACCCCGGCAATGATCGAAAATCCTATCTATATGGATTTGGGCTGGGTCACCGCTTCCATCTTAATAAAACACTATCCCTAAATCCAGAGCTCACCAACGAACAACTCATAGTAGATGGATGGAGTAATTATAAATACACGAATTTTATCAGCAAATTCAATCTTGACCTCCGCGTACGTCTCGGAAAATATTTTTCCCTTTCAGGAGGTCCTTCCCTCGCTATTTATTCCTTCGATAAGAAGATCACCGTCAATGGTCATGACTTCTCGCCCGTCGCAGACAACTATGGCAGCTGGCGTATTTCCGACAAGGTCACAGGATGGATCGGATGGCGCGCCAGTATTAATTTTCTCTGATCTTACTTTTCCGCATAGGGGTAAATAACAGATGCGTTGTTATATGATAAACACCGAAGATCATGACGCCATCTAATCTCAAAACACAATTTCTATGTATACTTATCTTATTACTCCATGCGGGGATATCTCAGTCACAAGGACTGACACAACGCATAAGGGGCGCCGTTACAGACCAGATCTTATCCAGGCCCCTGACCGGCGCCACCGTCACCCTGCTCGGCGAGGGCGGCCGCGAAGAAAGATCCACCATCACAGACAGCAACGGCAACTTTTACTTCAGGGATGTTCCTATCGGTCGCCGGCAGTTGCGTATCTCGCACATCGGTTTTAAAGAATCCGTACTGGACAATATCCTCGTCGAAGCAGGTAAGGAGTCCGTACTTAATATTCCTTTGGAAGCCGCCGCTCATACGGAAAATGAAGTGGTGATCCGGGCAGGCAGCAGAAGGAACAGACCCTTGAATGAAATGAGCGTCGTCAGCTCCAGGGCCTTCACCGTGGAAGAAACACAAAAATTCCCCGCCGCAGTCAACGACCCGTTGCGTATGGCGACAAGTTTCGCCGGTGTAATAGCTCCTTTCGATGGGAATAACGATATCGTTATCCGCGGCAACTCTCCCACCGGATTGTTATGGCGCATGGAGGGTGTGGATATCCCCAACCCCAATCATTTCAGCTCCGCCGCCAGCAGCGGAGGAGGTATATCCATCCTCAGCGCACAGCTGCTGTCCAATTCGGATTTTCTTACAGGCGCCTTCCCAGCCGAATATGGCGATGCGCTCAGCGGCGTATTCGATCTGCATCTCCGCAAAGGCAACAATGAAAAAAGAGAATATACCCTCCAGGCGGGTGTACTCGGGCTGGACGCTTCTGCGGAAGGTCCGTTAAGTCCTTTTTATAAAGGCTCATTTCTGGTAAATTATCGTTATTCCACGCTGGCGTTACTCAAAAAAATAGGATTGGACATCGGATCAGGCGTACCCGTCTTTCAGGATCTTTCTTACAACATATATATGCCAACCCGCAAATGGGGCGAGTTCAGCCTTTTCGGCTTCGCAGGGCTCAGTTCGTCAAAAGGCACTCCCAAAAAAGATTCCGTCAAATGGAAAGAGGAAAACGACCGGTATGCCCAGACCTACTCCGGCACAACGGCCATGACGGGGCTCACCCACAACATTTTTTTGGGCAGCAGGACCAATCTGCGTTCGGTGCTGGCAGTCTCCTATACCGGTTCAAAAATAGCGGTGGATTACATGGACGATAACTATCAGTATTCCAGAAGCTATACCTCCAATGACAAGACTCCCAAATGGACCCTCACTTCCACGTTGAACCACCGCTTTGGCACGAGCAACATCTTCCGTGCAGGTTATATAGTCAACCTCATCGGCTTCAATTATTATCAGGAAGCCAGGAAGTCCCCCGAAGCTCCCTTGCTGCGACAGGTGGATGCCAGCGGTCACACACAGACCATACAAGCTTTTGCACAATGGCAGGGCCGCCCCGCAGATCATCTTCTATTCAATGCGGGTGTTCACTACCTCGAGCTGCTGCTCAATCATTCCAGGGCCATCGAACCCAGGGCTTCCGTAAAATGGGAAATAGACGACAAAAACAGCATTGGCTTGGGCATTGGCCTTCACAGCCAGATACAGGCGCTGGGAGTCTACTTCGCTCAGGATACTATAGCAGGAGGCCAATATTACCGTCCTAACGGCAATCTGGGCCTCACCCATGCCCAGCACTACGTTCTTTCCTATAATCACCGGCTGGGCGCCGACCTAAATCTGAAAGCTGAACTATATTATCAGCGGCTCTACAACTCACCCGTCAATGCCAACGATACCAATACCTTCTCCACTCTCAATATCGAAAGCAGCGATTATGTGTCGGATCCCCTGGTGAACAAAGGCAAAGGAAAGAATTATGGAATGGAGCTCAGCCTGGAGAAATTCCTTAGCCATCGCCTGTATTATATGGTGAATACCTCCCTCTATCAATCGAAATATACAGCTCTCGATGGCATCGAAAGAAACACCCGCTTTAACGGGAATTACGTGATCAACTTCGTGGCCGGGAAGGAGTTCATAATGTCCCAACGTGCCGACAGGTCAAAGATATTTGGGGTCAATATCAAGACCGTCTATGCAGGAGGATTCAGGACAACACCCATCGACGCCGTCCAATCCACCCTCCAGAACCAGACCATTTACTACCAAAAGGAGGCATACACGCTCTCCAATCCCGCCTATTTCAGAACAGACCTGCGCCTGAGCCTGAAAAAAGAGAGACGACATCTTACCACCATCCTCTCCCTGGATCTTCAGAACCTCACCGGCAGAAGGAATGTGTATGATCAGCAATATGACATCGTAAAAAAGAAGGTGGTCACCATCTATCAGGTAGGCCTGATACCCGTACTGAACTACAAGGTCGAGTTTTAATCGCACCTCTGTCAGCCTCGTTCATTCTAAACAAGGTATACCATATCCATACGGAAATATTTCTCCAATATCTTGTCCCTATGGTCTTCGTCCACGATCTGCCTCACCTGCTTATTTCCGTTGGAAGTACGGATCAGCCTGTTGTTTATGATGCTGATACGACCTTCGGGAGTAGGCAGGCTGCAGATCAGGCTCCGGGCAAAATGTGACTCGCGGGAGGTCTGATGGAAATGATTCATCTCTGCAAATTCATGCAGACCGTGTGGAGTCAGTGTAAAAATGTATTCGATCTTAAAGGTTTGCTTTGAGTCATTCCACTTGGCAACACCCAGGTATTCCTTACCGTCAACGGAAATGTTCTCTATTATCTGGTAGAAAGTACGTCCATCGCTTTGGATCGCTCCGGGCTCGATGGCCAAAGGACGAAGGGAAAAATCACCATAACCGACATCCACCAGCCATTTTTTACCTTCCAGCTCCACGATCAGAGCCATATGCTCGAACTCGCGACCATAACCATGACCATGCAACAGCCGGCCCGCGACCATATGGACCTCAAATCCGCTTATGGCCAGCAGCCTGTGGAATAAAGTATTCAGCTCGTAACAGTACCCTCCCCGCCTGTCGAGTATCACTTTCTGATACAACGAGTCCAGCTGAAGGATGATGGGGATATGATGGTGTATGTCCAGCGTTTCGAAAGGAATACTGAAAACATGGTGCTGCTGAAGGGAATGAAGGGTTTGTAAATCCGTGTAAATAACACCGTCGTAATCAATACGTTTTAAATAGGCGCGAATGTCCATAGCGTAAAATTGTAATAGATCTGTTCTGTTGTATAAAAATTCTCCTAAGTCTCGATATATAATTCAAACAATTCTCCTGCCAATATCCCTAGAGTGTTTTTTTGTATAAACCGCTGCATGAGGTCATTGGCAATAGCTTGGTATTGGGGTAAATGGCTTTTTCGCTCCACCATCGGTAGGGTCAGTCAGGAATGCCTCCGGATAAAATGTCATACAAGAACAACAATAGAAAAGATTAGTTCACACCCGCCTCCATATTTTTCAGGAGAAGAGTGTATTTTTATATCTAATATGATATAAATGAGCCGGTTCCTCTCAATTTTATACTGCTGTCTGGGCCTGACGCTCTTATCCGCCTCTCATCCCCGTCCCCCACAGGAAGTGCTCGTAGCCGCAGCAGCCGACCTGAAATTTGCGATGGATTCCCTCGTAAAAGCCTTCTCCGCCGGGTCGAATGACATATCAATAAAATTGGTATATGGCTCCTCGGGTAATTTTTACGAACAGATAAATAATGACGCTCCCTTTGATATCTTTTTCTCGGCCGATCTGGGTTATCCGCAGAAACTGGAACAACAACATAAGACCCTTACTCCCATCAAATCGTATGGTACAGGGCAGTTGGTCCTCTGGAGCAAAAAGCTGGACCCATCCAAAGAAGAAATGAATACACTTTTGCTACCCTCCGTCACCCACATAGCCATCGCCAACCCCGCCCATGCTCCCTACGGGCAACGGGCCGAAGAAAGTTTGAAACATTACCAGTTATATGATAAAGTGCGGGAAAAGCTGGTCATAGGGGAAAATATTTCTCAGACAGCCCAGTTTGCCAGCACTGGAGCCGCCGATGTCGGCATCATAGCCCTCTCGCTGGCGCTTTCTCCTCCATTGCAAAAAGAAGGAAAATACTGGCTGATCCCTCCGTCAACACATCAACCTTTGAAGCAGGGTTTCGTACTGCTGCAACATGCGAAGGGAAGTGAAGGAGCAAAAAAATTCGCCGCATTTATAGAGTCGGCCAGAGCTAAAGAGATATTGAAATACTTTGGATTTGGTGACGAATAAGACAATGAATGTATGACTGATTGGCAACCTTTATGGCTGAGCTTCCGGCTGGCTTTTATCACGACAGTGCTGCTGCTGGTGATCTCCATCCCACTGGCTTACTGGCTGGCTTATAGCCGCTGGCGTGGGCGGGCCGTGATCGAAGCGCTTATCAGCCTTCCCATGGTGCTCCCTCCCACTGTGCTGGGTTTCTATCTGCTGATAGCTCTCTCGCCGTCACATCTCGTATTCACCTTCACCGGACTGGTTATCGCCTCATTGTTCTATTCCCTCCCATTTATGGTAAACCCGCTCCTCTCAGGTTTCAAAAGCCTTCCACCGGCATTGAGAGAAGCATCCTATACCCTCGGCAAGTCGGGATCGACCACATTGATAAAAGTGTTGCTGCCCAATATTCGCCCCTCGCTGCTCACCGGCATCGTGCTGAGCTTCGCGCACACTATCGGAGAATTTGGGGTCGTGTTGATGATAGGAGGTAATATCCCGGGACGTACACGTCTGGCCTCTCTGGCGATTTATGACGAATTGGAATCTATGAATTACGCTGCCGCCAGCACATACGCACTCATCCTCTTTACATTTTCTTTTAGCGTCCTTTTGATAGTACATCTCGTCAATCATCATTTCAGCAAGCCCGATCCATTATCATGACCCTATGATACAATTCCAGGCAAATAAAACTCTTTTGACCACGGCTGGCCGGCAGCAGATGGATCTCGCATTTGAAGTGGAGAAGGGTCAGCTCCTTACTCTATACGGCCCATCGGGCGCGGGGAAGACCACGATATTACGTATTCTCGCAGGACTCACCTCCATATCCTCAGGACATATCATCGTAGATGGGGATGTTTGGTACGATGCCCGCCAAAAAATAAATGTCCCGACCCAGCGCCGATCCATCGGATTTGTGTTCCAGGACTTCGGTCTCTTCCCTCATTGGAGCGTATACGACAATCTCCGGTATGCCATGCCAAAAGGTGAAGATCCCCGCCTGATGCATGAATTGATAGAATTGATGGAATTGGGCTCGCTTCAGGATACTCGCCCGACCTTTCTCTCGGGCGGACAACAACAACGAGTGGCATTAGCCCGGGCCATCGTCCGAAAACCCAGGCTCCTTCTGCTCGACGAACCCCTCTCCGCGCTGGATGATGATATGCGCCATCGCCTGCAGGACTACATCGAGAGGATCCGCAGACACTATGAGCTCACTACCGTGCTGGTCAGCCATCATCTGCCGGAGATACTACGCCTGGCCGATGCGGTCATTTGGCTGGACAAAGGAAGCATAAGACAGCAAGGCCCTCCCGAAAAAATATTCCCGCCCGCCCCGGAAAAAACTTAATTTTCGGTATGAACGATCTATCCGTATGGGAGCTGGAAAGCTTTTTTGCCCCCACCGACATCATCATCGCCGGGAGTGGCTTCGTTGGCCTCTGGAGCGCCTGGTACTTGAAAAAACTGGAACCTAAGCTGTCCATTACTATTCTCGAAAGAGGACTGATCCCCACGGGCGCCAGTACTCGCAATGCCGGATTTGCTTGTTTTGGCAGTCTCACCGAGCTCATCTCCGACGCAGACAAGATGGGAGAGGACAAAATGCTGGAGCTGGTAACCATGAGATACAAAGGCCTCCGGCGTATCAATAAGCTGTTCTCTAAAAAGGAAATAGGCTTCGAACATCACGGCGGCTATGAGCTCATCGCCGAAGACCCCGGCGCCGATGTAAATGCCCTCGATGTAAATACCCCCGATATAAATAGACTACGCAGCCAGATAGACAGGTTCAACCAACTGCTCAAAAAGACAGTAAAGATGCAGAAGACCTTTCGGATGGTCAATCAAAAAATAGCAGAGTTTGGATTTACAGGTATCCGGCATCTTATCGAGAATACACCGGAAGCACAACTCCATTCAGGTCGCCTATGCCAGGCCCTGCTGCGACTGGTACAGTCCATGGGCGTCACCGTGCTGAACAACATCGAAATAACGGGCTACGAAAAGACGGGCGACCATTTGCGACTGCATACCAATCTCCCTCTTTCCTTTACCACCTCCCAGCTCCTGGTATGTACCAATGCCTTCGCCCGGCAGCTTCTTCCACAGCTGGACATCCTCCCGGCCAGAGGACAGGTGCTCGTTACTTCGCCCATCGAGGGGCTGCCCTTTAAAGGCACTTTTCACTATGATGAAGGATTCTATTATTTCCGCAACCTGGGCAATCGTGTACTCCTGGGTGGCGCCCGCAATAAGGCATTTGAGGCCGAGGCGACGGAACAAATGACCACCACTACACAGATACAGGATGAGCTGGAGCGCTTTTTGAAAGAAGTCATTCTCCCCGGTCGCAACTATACTATCGACCACCGATGGAGCGGCATCATGGGTATGGGAAGTGAAAAAATGCCCATCGTTCAGGCTGTAGACAAGCAGATATGCTGCGCCGTCCGTATGAGCGGGATGGGTGTAGCTTTGGCTCCTATCGTGGGGGAAAAGGTGGCGCGAATGATGACCGGTAAAGACTCCTGATCTCTTCTTCCGTCAATGGTTCAGTAAATACTTTTGCCGCATCGATATACCCGTTGAACACCCGCTGTCCCGGAAACTCTTCATTACGTCCCAGGGTCCACTTATTTGTTACGGACAGATTCACTCGCCCGTCCACATTCGACGAGCCTTTCAATACTCCATCTATATATATTTTCAGGACAGTACCCTCGCAAACACCTGCTATATGATGCCAATGCCCCCACCAGTCGGAGGGAAGATCCACCGTACAATCCCCCCTGCCCCATCCGCCTGCGAAAAAGGTCAGGGTCCGGTTACCACCTACCTGCAATACATGATTATCCCCCTTGGTAAATATATCTACAAGCCCCTCGCCCTTCTCCATCGGATAGACCCAGGCCATCATCGTCAGCATCTCACCCATGCTGTCCAAAGCGGGTGCATTTGGCACTTCTAAATAATGATCCTTCCCGAACAAAGGACCTTTTCCAACCACTTTCGCATCATGCCCAAATCCCGACCTATCCTTCCCGCCGGCAGATAGGTCCAGCAAAATAGATTCCACTGGTTGGCTATATACCTTGAATTTCTCCTTTTTATCGCCCACTTGCATCACCTGCCATCCCACCGAAAAAGCCGGCAGGCTTATAAAGACTTTCTTCGACGCCCCCGGTTCCAGCCACGACGAATCCACGCCCATCATCTTGTCATCCACCTTCACAGGCGTCACAATAGTGCGAGCAACGCCTCCAACATTCCGGACGGTGAACGAAACAGGAGTGGTCTCACCTGTTTTTACCAGTGACCGGACAAGTACATCCTTTATTTCCCACCGTAGCGGCCCCTCCTTTACTACTTTCACATCCACATGCCAGTCCTTCACCCCTTCGATCTCCAGACGCGCCCGCCCTAATGCATAAAGGCGGCAATCCATCGAGTCGACGATCGTACTCCCCATAGGAACCAGGCAATTCTTCACAGCATATCTTTGCCCATTGACTTTTAGCCTCACGATCTTTGTACCGGTAGCAAAATGGCCATCTATGGTCCATCGCACACGGAACAGCTCATTGGAGACCAGCTGCTTTTTGGAAACAGAAATATCACGAAAACCAAATTGAGGCGCGGTCCTGAAAAATGGGGGAATTCGCTGGGCTACACTGTCCATCTCAAATATAATCTCCCTGGCTCTTTTAATGTCATCATGCAGCAGGTTCCGAAATAAACCGGCCTTCCCATCCAACATTACCCTCCGTACATATCTATTCCGTGCGCTTAGATTCGGAGCGCGTAAAATCACATCCCCGGAAGGCAGGTGTAACACCACCTTCCGAAAAAGAGGGGTCCCCGGGTCATAGGCAGGTAAACCAGGGCACACAGGATAAAAACCCAACGCACTAAAGACATACCAGCTCGACATCGCCCCCAGATCATCATTGCCCGGCAACCCGCCCGGTGTAGCAGAATACCGGCCCTCCCTAATGGTATACACCCAATCAGATGTCTTATCCTGTCGGCCGGCAGCATCAAAAAGATAAGGTATATGCAAGACCGTCTCATTGTCGAAAAGAATATCCTGACGTTGTAAAGCACTATCCAATCGCGCAGTAAATTCCTCATCACCACCCATTACGTTGACAAGACCATAAGGATATTGCGGTACAAAATAGGAATATACCCATTTATCCCCTTCCTTGTATCCACTCGTACCCGGATTCCGGTTGAAGACATCCCCCTGCCGCGGCAATAGGAAAAGGCTCGCCGGGTCGAACAGCTTCCGGTAATTATATCCTCTCTCTGATTCCCCCTTCCGCTGCATTACCCGGCTGCCGAACTCCGATATCACCCAGTCATCATACGCATATTCCACTGTTCTCGTCACCGACTCGGGAAAGGTCGAAGGTATATACCCCAACTGACGATACACCGCCATATCACTTTGCCGATACGGCGTATCGGTCACCCCTTTCCGCATGGCAGCATACGCTTCGGCACTGTCAAAGCCCCGTATACCCTTTGCCCAACTGTCCGCAATCACCGCCACCGCATGATTTCCCGTCATAGGGTCGGATGGCAGGTAACCGGTCTGCCGGTAAACATCCATCATCGACAGAACCATATCCTGCTGCCGGTCAGGGAACAGCAAACAAAGCAGAGGATGCAGGCTGCGGAAAGTATCCCAGGAAGAAAATCCCCCATATTCACGTTGCCCCCGCGTCACATGCACCACCCCATCCTGCCCTTTATACTTTCCATCCACATCGGAGATGATCCAGGGAAACAACATGGAATGATACAGGGCCGTATAAAATATTTTCTTATGTACTTCATCAGGATCATCCACCTCTATGACCCCCAACTGCTTTCTCCAACTGGCCTGCGTCCTTTCACGCACTTCTTCGAATGTCAACCCATCTGTCTCGCGGGCAATATTTTTTTGCGCGCTGGCTTCTCCTACAGACGAAACACTGACTCGAATGATGATCGCACCCGTATCAGCAGAAAAACGCAACACCATACCATCATTCGAAACCTGCTCTTTCACATAGGGCCTGTTAAATTGCAGAGCAGCATTGGCTCCCGCGCCACCAATAAATATCCTTGGTGTGGTTCCTGCCGGAAAACTCAACCGAAATACTCCCACTCTCTCTGTCACCGTAGCTTCCACCATCGTACCATCATCCGCCAATCGCACCCGGTAATAGCCAGGTGTTGCTCTCTCATCCTCATGACGAAAAGGCCTTCCAGCCTCAGCTCCGCTTCCACCCACAGGCATGATCCGCATCCTTCCCGCCGAGCCGCTGGGATAGCCGCTCATATGATGGTAACAGCTAAAAAAACAGATCGTACTGTCCTTGTAATCGTATCCCCCTGTCCTCTTCGTCTCCGGCGTCAGTTGCATAGCACCCCAGGGCGCCACAGCGCCGGGATATGTACCACCCTCATTCCCCCACCGCGTAAATACATTACTCCTGCTGGTACCGACAAAAGGATCTACATAGGTCAAAGGATCAGGAGACTGTGCTTGCACCAATTGGCAAGCCAGCAACCACCCATATCTTATAAAATAGCGCATCATTGTCCGTTTGCATAATGGAATATATCTCTGCTGGCCGCCAGTTCTGGTACAATCGTCACCCCGGCAGGACTCTTCCCATCCTCATCAAAAATGAGCAGCTCATTATCACCTGCCTTCATCCAGCATTCCGGAATATAAAGCCCCGGCGCAGGTACCTTCTCGGGATATCGCCCCAAATTATGTCCATTCACCCATACAGAGCCATGACCCAGGCCCTTCGTCACCACCCTCCAGATAAGATGATCTCCCGCCGCGCCATAGGCCGGCGCATCGAATGTCGCCCGATAAAAGCAGGGAGTCATCGTATCCGCGGTCGCCCCCTCACTCTTCCCCACCCGGACCTGGTCTACTCCACCTCGCATACACCACCCCGTTACCTCCGCGGCCTGGGTAAGATAGTTCACTTTCACAGGCTGATCGATCCCGCCTTCATTCGAATAATTCTCAATAAAAATAGTCAGCTCCAACGGCCGCTTCATCGTATCCAGCCCTTCCAACGCCACTTTAAAAGGAATATTCCACCCCTCATGTCTCGCGAGCTTCCTCCCATTGAGATATACGGTAGCATTCTCATCCACACTCCGGAAGACCAGCTGACCCTTCGAAACACCCGCCGGCGGCTCAGGCAGCACCGCCCGAAACCACGCGGTACCCTGCTGCTTATTGAACACATCCTGCCCAATCGTATAGTCCTTCCATTCCTCTTTACCATCCCTCGACACCTTCCAGTTCCCCACCACATGCTTCAGGGACTCTCCCTTTACCAATGTCACCGCACCTGTCAGCCCCTTGCTGTCCACGTCATGCATATCACCTAAAAATCCCGCTAATTTATCCCTTCCATCATGTGCCGTAAATATCGCCAGCACATGCTCTCCCTTTGACAAGGTCAACGGTATCTCTCCGTCATGCAGGTTCACCCGCACCCCCGGCTTCCCATCCACAAATACGGTCGCCCTGTCGCCGCCTTCTACCTGTAATACATAATTGCCGGACTCCTCCACATGTAGCTTGCTCCGGTACCAGGCATCGGCCGTCCTATCTCCATCCGCCCCCATTTGCGGGGGCTGCTTGCCAGATAACCAGTTACGATCATCGAACTCCACACCAGCCGGCGAAGACCATGGTTGTATATGCCAGTCACGCAGTGGCAACATAGCTATCTCCTTATGCGGCGGCATCAGCCCATCGTGATGTATCCGGTGCTCACCCGTTGCATCATATAATAACGCCGGTGGATCCTTCCTATCCTGCCAGGCCGTCTCACCCCGAAAGCTAAGATCCTTACCCCATCCTTTTATTTCACCCACATACGTCGGTCCAAATATTATTCCTTTCTCCACCAACCATACACGATCTACCAGCACATTATTCACAGCAAGTATCCTCACTTTCCGGTCACCAACTTGAAAACTATACACGACCGGAACATCCGAATCCCTGAACTTTGTTCGCAACACCACCAAATTCTCCTCCTCCATCCGCTCAAAATCATCTCCCCCTTCAAGTATGGTATACTTACCCTTCACCGAAAAGAACAATTCTGCCGGACTCCCCGCCTCTCCATAGATCACCATCGTCGTCGTATTCCCCTGTCTGCTGATGCCCAGCAATCGCACAGGTCCCCAGTCAAGCCTCACCCCCGGCGCAACAGACACATTATGAATAATAGGCACGATCTCTCCGGGCCCGATCTGCAACGGCCCAAACCCTGGTAAATGCATCTCCCTTCCATGCTCGTCCTCCCCGGCAGAAAATTGGAACGATCTTACTCCTCCCGACGGATTGTCCACAAACAACAGATCCCCGGCAGGACTCCGTCTCACCGTCATACGCAACACGCTATCCTTACACGCACTTTTCCATTCCCCTGTAGCATCCTCGCTGTTCTCCAATATCTCCTGCATACTGCGCGCAAACCAGCCGGTCTTACGAAAACTATAATAGATAGGCCGAAGATCACCCGCCTGCCCCACAGCGGCCCCATAATCATACGATGCAGCATCTTCGTCATTATTCGTATACCCAAAATTGCTCCCCCCATGCGCCATATAATAATTATACCCATTGCCTCCATGCGCAATGATCTTCCAGGTTCTTCGCGCATACTCCTTCGCCTCCTTCTCCCCTGAGCTATAGCCATTATACCAGACACTCCAAAACTCGGTCGACAGCCAGGGATTGTTACGCCCCGGATCATCCAAATTTTCGGCATCGCCGGCCGGATCACTCGCATGATGCAGCCCACTAAAAAAATAAGGCACTTTCAAACCCATCGAAAGCGCCTTTTGCTGCAAGTGCCGGAAGTATCCGTCCGGCATATAGGTTCCCCACCCTCGTGGATGCTCATTCTCCAATTGCACCAGTATCACAGGCCCTCCCCGGTGTATCTGCTGCCCGAACACGACAGGCAGCAGCTTGTCGAAAAATCTGTCCACACACCGCTCGAACGCCTCATTATCCTCCCTCACCCGAACACCTTCCTTGAATCGCAGCCACAATGGATAACCCCCATTGTCCCACTCGGCACAGTAATAAGGTCCTACCCGCACGATGGCATAAAACCCCATGCTCCCGACCAATCGAAGAAAGGCCCCCAGATCATGATCACCGCTGAAGTCGAATTTTCCTTCCTGCGGTTCATGCCAGTTCCAAAATGTATAGATCTCGATACAATTAAAGCCCGCCCGCTTCAGCCGCAACAACCTGTCCCGCCACAACTCATGCGGTATACGGGCATATTCCAATCCCGCCGATACAAGAAAAGTTCGTTTGCCATTTATTAAGAACCCTTTGCTGTCAAAATCTACAAAAGGCCTGGCCACCGCATCCGCAGGAAATATGCCGTCATTGGTCGCCACCGGCTCCTGCATCATGGCAATATACTTTTTATACAAAGCAACAGCTATTTGCACCGCATCGCCGCTCACAACGTCTGCATATTTATCACGACCATTCACCCACTGCCATTCCCAGCTCTTCACGTCCGCATCGAAGGCTTTCCAATCCATTTCCTGGCCGCTATTCAACGCCGCCCCAAGTCGCCGGAAGAACAATTCCCACCTGGGTTTATAGAAGCCCCTGATAAGCCCGCTCCATTGCCGGCACGAATACTCCCTTAATCCGCTTTCCTTATCCCCCCACAACGTCACAAGATCCCTGGCATTCTTCTCATACAGGTCGGACTCGAACGGGGTCACACCACACGCCC
Source organism: Sphingobacteriales bacterium 50-39 (assembly GCA_001898505.1). GTDB lineage: Bacteria > Bacteroidota > Bacteroidia > Chitinophagales > Chitinophagaceae > Puia. The sequence continues at coordinate 320,612 of MKTZ01000010.1, read as the reverse complement.
TCGCCTCCTTTATCCAGCGCCCCAGAAGAAAATCATTGCGCGTCGCCAGCAGCCGGTCCATATCATCCATCAATTCCAAAAATTGCCTGCTGCTCTTCCGGAATCCCGCGGTATCTCTTTCCTTCCATGCCCGGGCAAAACGCTGCTGCACCACAGAAGCATAGTTGGCCAGCACCTGCCGGGTAATATCCACCAGGTCATATCGATAGCCGTCGCTTTTCTTTAGTTTTGGCGCGGAGTTGACAAAAAGGGTCCAGGCGCCCTGCAATACGCCCGGATCATAGTCCAGATGCGTAAGCACCCTATCGATGGCAGAATCCAGCGTTGGCCTTGCCTGTATGATGGATTCAGGACCTCCTTCCGTCAGCCCCCCATTATATACGCTGCTTTCCAAAAGATGCCAGGCCATCCGGATGGCGCCATCAGATACCCCATAGCGTTGTAAGGCATAATTATCCAGCCACGACCGCAAATCCACTGCACTGTCCTGCCACACATTTTCCAGCATCAGCTGATACAAAGCCGGGTTCTGCTCTATACCTTCCGGGGTTAGTCCAATCCCAACCATCTTCCCGGCAGAAGGATCATGAAAAGCTTTGGACGGGTCTTCCGCGGCATGCCGCATCCGCCCCCATAAGCTGATATTCCCTCCGAAATTGTGCAGCATATTCCATATCCAGGGTTTGCCATAATAGGCTTCCGCTCTATTCCATACGGGATGGCTCTCGCTATAAAGATCCAGCAGGATCATATGATCATCCGGAACGGCCTTTAACAAGGCTTGTATCTGCGTAGGCTTCCAATAGGCCGCATTATAGTGGAACATCCATCCCTGCATCACCCAGACAGCCTTCGGGTCCGCACCGGCCATGGAAGCATATACTTTTTTGCTCATCCCGTCCAGGTACGTAGAATCGCTGGTGGGAGGCACATTCTCGTTAAAAGTATCCGCTGAATAAAAATGGTCGGTCCCAAAAACACGGGTTTGCGCTTCGATAAACTTTCTGCCGACAACCTCAAAAAGACTGTCGGACGGATCGAGAATATATACATCGTCAAACCCCGCATCCCAATTCGTCTTTTTCACCTTTGCGGAAGGGAATTTGTCTTTGAAGCCTGGTGGTACATGACCGGTAAAAGACCCCAACACAGGTTTCATCCCAAACGCCCGTTCGGCTGCCAATATCTTCTTCTGCAGCGCCAAATGGCTCTCTTTCCAATGCGCCGGCAAAGGCCCGCCCCAAGCATCGATATTCCCCATCCACAACCAGGAGAAATAGGCAGGACCGCTAAAAAATCGATCCAGCTCCTGGTCCTGAAAACCCATATTCCGGTATACCTCCTGCCAAACGGCTTCTTCACCCGTCAGCGCCAACGGCATATTTATGCCATTCAACGCCATCCAGTCGATCTCCCGCTGCCATCTCTCCCAATCCCACCAGGCCATGGAATATTGGAAAGTGCAATAATTAAGGTAATACCGGTATTGATACGGTGTGCTGCGATGGACTTTTTTCTTCACCGCAGGCAATACCGCCTGTAAGGGTTCCGGCGCCCCGTTCCAGGTCACCAGGTGATGACAATAGTTCTTGAGATAATAGTTGAGCGCAGAGGCTACACTGAGACCATTACTACCGCGCAGCACGATCTTCGCCCCCTTCCCCTCCAGCTCAAAAACATCCTTCCCGTCCTGAGGGGCGATATACACTATTTCAAATTGGCCTGCCTTGTCTTTCACGATCCTGTGTAAGAAAGCATCCAGCGATGGCTTATCCAGCTGAGCACAAACCGGGCCGGCGAATAGCACCAGCCCGACAAAAAAAATCCATTTACTATAGTTCATCTCGCAAATTACAAAAATAAAGGGGCGCCGTCAGGCGCCCCGGGCTGTCCATAGTTGTTAATAATTCGAATTCTGTAAAATAACCCCCTTGCTCTCATCGATAATCTCCTGCGGCAAAGGCATATAATAATGCTTGGGCCTTACAAAGGTGCGCGCCGGTATGACGGTAGCACCATTATAGGGAGGCAAAGGACTAGCGGTCTTGGGTCTGCCAACGATCGTATCCAGGTTGATCACCTTATCCTTATCCCACCGCAGCAGGTCCTGCCAGCGGATATTCTCTCCACCCAGCTCCACCCTGCGTTCATGCATCAATTGTCCCATACCCGCTCCGGTCACTGGCAGCAAATGTGCCCGTGTACGTACGGCATTGATCTCCGCATCGCCGCTACCTGCCCCATTCAGACGGATTTTGGCCTCGGCCACCAGCAGGTATACATCGGCGCTACGTAAGATAGGCTGCTTCAGGTCATAATCTACACCTCCATCCCCGCTGGGCATAAAGGCGGTGTACTTACGGATGGCATACCCGGTGGTAGACATGCTGGGCAGCATGCGACCGGTGGATTGCCCCTGCTTGCCGGTAAACATCTGGTAAGCATCCCCGCTGCCGATCTGCGTCATATTGGTCTGGTATGGTATCGAATCCCCGATGGAAATCAGCGTGGCACGCTTGCGTATCGTATCGGTAGTTTCAAACTCATCGGCAAAATTCTGTGTCGGATGATGAAAACCCCAACCCTGCCAGGCCCTGGGAGTGAAATACGTGCTGATAGCGGAAGCCGGCACATTGGATATCTCCTGGTTCTTATTCCACACCGCAAACAATATCTCCGTATTGCTTTCCTGCTTTCCCAGCATAAAATTGTCCTGGTAGTTCGGCGCCAGTGCATAGTTGGGATCATTGACGACCAGCGACCCATACTGGATGGCTTTGTCGAACTTGTCCTCGAACATATACAGCTTGCACAGCATGCCCCAGGCTGCCCCCTTACTCACCCTTCCCCTGTCCGCATCGCCATAGGTCTCCGGCAGCAGATCGATAGCCTTCAGCAGGTCTGATTCCACTTGCGCACGGATGGTGTCCACCGAAGATTTGGCCACATTATAATTTCCGTTCAGGACATTGCTCTCGACAATCAGCGGCACATCTCCATAAATCTGGCTCAGCACAAAATAAGCATGAGCTCGCAGAAAATAGGCTTCACCCAGACTGCGGTTCCGGATGCTGTCCGTAATGACAGGCACCTTGGGAATATAGATAATGGCATTGTTCGCCCGCCCAATCTGCTCATAGGCAAAAGGCCAGGTGATATAGATCAGCTGCAGGGTCGGGTCGATATTGAATCGCTCGATGGCCTTAAAATCCGGATGGTCCCCATACACGGAAATATCATCCGACTGGTCATCGAAGACATACAGATCATGCCCTACCCAGTCCTCCGTGAACAACACATTGTAAATACCCAGCACACCGGCAATGACATCGCTCTCATTGCGCCAATAGTTGCCGGTGGTATATTGTCCCGTAGGCTTCTGGTCCAGGGGCTTCTTGACACAGCCATAAATAACAACGGCTGCGGTGATAGTGATCAAAGAAAGTATACTATATTGTCTGATTTTCATACTTACCTTTTTAATAAACTAAAAATTGATGGCCGCGCCGATGGTCAGATTCCTGGCCGAAGGATATTGCGCCACATCCACGCCCCGCTGCAGGTTACCATTGGTATAACCCAGCTCAGGTGTATAACCTTTATAGCCAGTCAGCGTGAACAGGTTGTAGCTGCTGAAATAGACGCGAACATCCGGCAGCAGCCAGTCCCCTACATGCTGTTTGGAAATGGTATAGCCTAATGACAGACTCTTCAAAGTCAGATAAGAACCATTCTGCACCCAGAGGTCGGAGCTCTGGTAATTATTGTTCAGATTGAGGATGCTCAGACGGGGAATGCTATTGCTTGTATTCGCCCCATGCCATCTGCCTTTCTGATCGGCATACCAATTGTACACCTGTGTTGCATCGAGTCCCGACAAGCGATCTGCATTGTACAATTTAAATCCAGTGGCACCGACAAAATTGAAGTTCAGATCAAAACCTTTATAGGTCAGCGAGCCATGGAAACCAAAAACAAATCTTGGATTCGGATCACCCAGGTTCACCCTGTCCTTGTCGTTGATGATCCCATCTTTCTTGCCCCCCGTACCGCTGACGTCCAGGAACTTCACATCCCCGGGCTTGATATTGCCCTTGTTGGGATCATTCGCCACATTCGGATCGTTGTCGATCTCCGCTTGGGTTTGGTAAAGCCCCGCAGTCCTAAACCCATAAAAAGAGGCGATAGGCTGTCCTTCATAGGTACGGGAAATATCCGTGTTCTCACGACCATAAGGCGTAGATGCCAGGTAGGTGCTATTGCCATACAGACTGGTCACTTTATTGCGGAGGAAAGAGGCGTTGGCTCCCAACGAATAGCCCAGTTTGCCCGCTGTATTGTTATAAGTAAGCTCTATTTCTACACCGTGGTTGTTCAGCCTGCCCAGGTTATAGTCCGGCAGCGTGATATTGCCTGGATCGTCCGGCAGATTGTTTTGAGCCCCGAATGTCTCTACCGGATGGAAAGGCACCAGCATGTCCGAAGTGTTCTTGTTAAAATAAGTGATGGTAGCGTTCAGGTGATTGTTCAGGAAACCCAGCTCGGCGCTGATATTGGTCATCACCGCCCTCTCCCAGGTAATATTGGGATTAGCCAGGCTGGTGACATATGCCCCATTGTAATTCACCGTGCCCGTTCCAAGGTTATAGCTGTAGCCGCCACCGCCGGTGCCACCGCCGCCACCGTAGCCAATGACACCCAGATACTGGAAGTCTCCCACGTTCTGATTACCCAGCTGTCCCCAGCCGCCGGTGAGCTTCAGTGTATTGATCTTATCCTTCAGGCTGCCATAAAACTTCTCATCCGAAACACGCCAGCCTGCCGAGAAGGCAGGGAAATAACCCCAGCGCTTGCCGGGTTCGAACTTGCTGGAAGCATCCGCCCTCATCGTGGCTGTCAGCAGATATTTGCCCGCATAAGCATAATTCGCCCGCGCAAAATAGGATTGCAATCCGGAGGGGTTATAGTTATAGCCATTGTTCGCTTGCGAAGAGCTGTTCCCTAGATTCAACACCCGCTGATCCAGGCTCGTATCCGCAAAACCATTACGGCTGGCCTTGAAATAATTGCCACCATACTCCTGCGCCGAATAACCACCGGTCAAGGTCAGATTGTGCACTTTGTTGAATATATGGTTATACGTGATAAAATATTCCTCCAGGAAAGTAGTGCCCTTCCCAAGAGACTGCTGCAACGAGGCGATGGATGGACCACGCGTCTGGTTGGGCATGGCATTGTCGAACTCATAGAATTCATCCGCGCTGTAGTCGATCCCATAGTTGGCCCGCAGCTTCAGGCCCTTTAGTATTTCCAGCTCTGCAAAGGCATTGCCTAATATGCGATCGATCTTGTGATTTCTCTGTATCTCGTTGGCCGTGGCGACCGGGTTGTTAATATCCCCCAGCTGATTGTCTGCCTGGGAAGTGCCCCAGCTGCCATCGGGATTTGTTACCGGGATGGCAGGGTTGAAGCGTATAGCGCTCCATACCAGGCCCGTTTGGGTCGACTTGGTATCAGGAGACGAACCGGTGGTCTTGGAATAGACGATATTCTCTCCTACCCTGAACCGGCTGCCGATCTTATGCTCCGAGTTGATGCGGAAGCTATACCGCTTGAAGTACGAATTGACGATCATGCCCCGCTCATTATAATAGTTCCCGGAGAAACTGTAGGACGAGCTGGCATTGCCGCCTCTCACGGCTACATCCGCATTCTGCACAACGCCCGTCCCGATAAGGGCCCGCTGCCAGTCCGTTCTGTCGGTGGAATAGTAGGAATTGTTCCATACGCCTGGAACCGGGAGACCGTCATTGGTATATGCTTCCTTCTTCAGGGCGACAAGATCCGGCGCCTTTAACATATCCAGGTATTTCGCGGCCTTGTTCCAACCGGTATAAGCGCTGGCCGATAGTTTGGCAGCATCACCAAAGTTCCCCTTCTTGGTAGTGATCAGCAACACCCCATTGGCGGCGCGTGAACCATAGATAGCGCTGGCGCTGGCATCCTTCAATATTTCTATAGATGCTATGTCGTTTGGATTGACATCATTGATCGCCGCCGAGGGTATCCCGTCGATGACTACCAAAGGACTGGCGTCATTGATCGTTCCCGTACCGCGGATACGGATATCAGGCACGCTGCCCGGAGACCCATCATTCCGGACAATGTCCACACCCGCAGCCCTGCCTTGTAAAGTGCTGGCCACATTGCCCACCGGCAAGTTCTGGATATCCTCTCCTTTCACGCTGCTGATGCTTCCGGTGACATCCCGCTTGCGTTGCGTACCATAACCCACCACCACGATCTCATTGAGCCCGGTGGAAGCTACATGCAGTATGATATTCAGATTGGTAAAATGGTCCTCTCCGACAGTGATGGTCCTCACCTCCGTCTTATACCCTACAAAGGATATTTCCAGCTCATATTTGCCCGCCGGCAGATTGAGCACGAATTTTCCCATCTTGTCCGTCGCTGTACCTGTGCCGAGGGTCTTCACCGTGACAGCCGCCCCTTCCACGGGATTGTTGTTATCATCCCTCACCGTCCCCGTGACCTGCTGTGGAGGGATGGGAGCACCCACTTCGGATGGTGCAGGCTTCTCTACCGTCACCACCTTTTCTTTTACCACAATGGTCTTGTCATGGATGACATAAGTGAAGGGCTGGCCTGAAAAGCAGAGGAATAGCACCTGCTCCACGGTGGCATTGCTCACCCGGATATTGACCTTTTTGGCCCTGGCCAGCATGTGGCTGTTGAAAATGAAGTTATAGTTGGTCTGTTTCTGGAGGATGTCGAAGACGTCCTCCAGCCGGGCATTCCTTTGTGTCATGGTCACTGTCTGGGAAAGCCCCGCGGCGCTCACGTGCAGTGACGCCGTCAGTAAAATAATGGCAGCTAATCTCATAATCAAAAACATTGTGCTTCCACTTCTCCAGCGTCCCAGCCACCCTGCGGAAGCGGTTTTGACAGGCAAAAGCTTTTGTACAGACACAGCTTTGCCATCTGCAGTTAGATTCATACTTTTGAAAAGTTTAGGTTATACAATTCAGTCCTTCTCGGGTCTGTTCAAGTATCACCTGACTACTCCCCGGGGGCGGCTCCAATCGCCCTCGGTTTTTTATCAGATCATACGGATCGTTTTGATTTACAAAAAACTCGTTTTAAGGTAATACAATGATTTTTTTATCTTCTATCCGGAAATGCACGGTACCCGTCATCTCCAGCATCTGTAATAGCGCGGAAACAGGCTGATTGCGCGATACTACCCCCGTAAAGTCCTGATCCTTTCCCTCCGTCTCGTATACCACCTGCACATTATACCATCTTTCCACCTGCCGCATCAGTTCCCGGATCCCCGTCTCCCTGAATCTAAAGAGCCCGTTTTTCCAGGCCACCACCTGCTCCACGTTGGCGTCCGCTACCCGCATAGTCTTCGTCTGATTGTCCAGTATTGTCTGCTTCCCCGGCTCCAGCACCCTGACAGCGCCCTTGCTGACCACATTCACTTTCCCGCTCACCAGGGTGGTATTGCTGGTTTGCTCGTTGCCATAAGCCATGACATCGAACTCCGTCCCCAGCACCTGCACATCCATCCCATTGCCCGGCACCTTCACCCGGAAAGGCATGCTGCTATGCTGTGCCACCTCAAAATAGGCTTCTCCTGTCAGCTCCACCGATCGCTCCTTCCCTTCAAATCGGGTAGGGAATTTCAAAGAACTGGCAGCATTGAGCCATACCTTGCTCCCATCCGGCAGGATCACCTGGTACTGCCCCCCATTGGGCGTGGCAATCGTATTATACATCACTTCCTCACTGCCCTTTCCCTCCGTATTATATGCCAGCGAACCCGCATCCAGCTTTTCTACATTCGTCCCTCCCTGCTGCGCCAGTACGCCATCATGCGCATTATCGAGCACAATGGTAGACCCATTGGCAAGGGTCAGCAGGGCTTTGTTCCCTCCAGGTGCGATATCTTTCTTGCCCCCCTGCCCCTGCGCCGCCAGAGACGCCGCCTTCTTCTCCCTTCCCGCCAGCCTCCAGTATGCAGTACCCGCACCCGCCATCAACAGCAGCGCGGCAGCTACACTCCCCCATATCTTCCACATACGCACCGACCTGGACCGGGTCTTAAAATCCATTTCCTGATGAATAGTACCCCACACCCTGTCCCAATCCTTCTCCGTTAAAGATGTCTCCTCATCCTCATCCCAAATCTCAGCGACCATCTCCTTTAGCGCCTCCTCTCCTCCGGACGTTCGCAGCAATGCCAGCATCTCCTCCACTTCCTCAGCAGAGGCGCTGTTGTCCGCATATCGTTTCAATAAATAATGAATTCGCTCTTGTCCCATACCAGGTATAGAGTCAGCAGAGAAGAAAAAGGATGATGGTCTGGAAAATTTTTTTTACGACACGCCAAAGCCCTCAGGACAGCCAGGCAGTAATAAGCCCGATGATCATTAAAGCATTATTTTTCATATAGTTCCGGATAAACTTCAAAGCCTTTACGAGATGGCTCTTGACAGTATGAGGCGAAAGATGCAGGGTCTCGGCTATCTCATCATAACTCTTGCCCTCCTTCCTGCTCAATTCATAAATAAGCTTTTTCTGAGGGGACAGCTGCGCAAGCGCATTATTGATAAATCGCTGACCTTCATTAGCATATATCCTTTCCTCTGTTTCATTCACCCATTCCCTCGCATGCCACCCGGACAGCCGGAGGATGCGCGCCTTATTGGCCTCCTTCTTTAGATGACGGCTTATCTTGTTGTACAGGGCGGTATGAAGATACCCCAGCGGATTGTCTACGTGAATGAGATGCACCCGTCCTGTCCAGATACTGATAAAAGTGTCTTGCGTGATCTCTTCCGCCGCGAAGGTTGATTTTGTTAACTTAAAGGCGGTATTATAAACCCTGGACCTGTACTGCTCAAAGAATTCCCTGAAGGCGGCTTCATCGCCTCTTCCAATTTTCTCGAATAGCAGTTTACAATCGGAGCCCATAGCCTTACATTACAAAATAAAGTTAGGAGAATTTTCTAAATAATATTATAATTTCATTTTATGAAGATATTAAGGCGCTGTTCTTTTTTACTAATATTTTTCACTTCCTGCCATCAATTAGAAAAGAAGAATACCCTTTTTACGGAAATGCCCTCCTCTATTACGCATATTGATTTCCGTAATGAAATAAAAGAAGATGTAGACTATAACATACTCACCTACGAATACCTTTACAACGGAGCCGGTGTTGCCGTCGGAGACCTCAACGGAGATGGTCTTCCCGATCTTTATTTCACATGCAATATGGGCCCCGATAAACTGTATCTCAACCGGGGCGGATTTCAATTTGAGGAGGTGGCGGCGCGGGCGGGAGTGCAGGGCAGGCCTAAATGGAAGACTGGCGCCGTCATCGCAGACGTCAATGGGGACGGGCTTCCCGACATCTACGTATGCTATTCGGGTCCGGGCACGGACGAAGACAGGCGGAAGGAACTATATATCAACCAGGGTGTAAAGGACGGCATTCCCACCTTCAAGGAAGAAGCCAAAGCATTCGGACTGGACGCCCCTGGCACCTACACCACGACCGTAGCCTTTTTCGATATGGACCATGATGGTGACCTGGACATGTTCATGGTGGATCATGCCGACATGTTCTTCAACCCGTTCTTCAATACGGAAAAGCTGCGGGCCAAAAGACATCCCAAATTCGGCAATCGGCTCTATCGCAACGACAACGGGCATTTCACCGACATCAGCGAACAAGCCCACATCGATGGCAGCGGTCTCAACTTCGGGCTCAGCGTCTCCATCAGCGATATAAATAACGATGGCTGGCCCGATATATACGTTACCAACGATTACGACGAGCGGGACTTCATGTATCTCAACAACCACGACGGCACATTTAAAGAGGTCCTCACCAAAGCTACGCGCCATATTTCCGAATTCGCGATGGGTTCGGACATCGCGGACTACAACAATGACGGACTGCCCGATATCGCTGTTATGGACATGCTGCCGGAAGACAATCACCGGCAAAAGCTCCTGCGCGGTCCCGACACCTACGATAAATACACTATGCGGGCCGAACATGGCTTCCATTACCAGCAGATGCGCAATACCCTCCAGCTGAACAACGGCCTCGACACCGCCGGCATTCCCATGTTCAGCGAAGTAGGCCAAATGGCCGGCATATCCAATACAGACTGGAGCTGGGCCCCTCTCTTCGCCGACTTTGACAACGACGGCTGGAAAGACCTCTTTATCTCCAACGGCATCCTGCGGGACATGACCAACCTGGATTTTGTAAAATATACATCGGGCTATACCACAGGGCAAGCCGAGAAAATGGGTAATAAGGTGGAGATGTGGAAGCTCGTGCAGGACATGCCCTCTACAAAGAAAACAAATTATCTTTTTCACAACAACCATGACCTCACCTTCACCAATGTCAGTGAAGACTGGGGACTGACACGGCATACAGTCAGCAACGGCGCTGCTTATGTGGACCTCGACAACGATGGCGATCTCGACCTGGTCATCAATACCCTGAATGACGCCCCCATCATCTATCGGAACAATACTCACCAGGGACATTACCTGCGCATCAAACTGAAAGGCGAGGGTCTCAACACGGATGGCATCGGCGCTAAAGTACAGGTCTCCACCAACAACGGCTCACAATACCAGGAACAATACCTTACCCGCGGGTTCCAGTCTTCCATCGACCCCATCATGCACTTTGGGCTTGGTAAGGACTCCATCGCCGATGTCACAGTTACCTGGCCCACAGGCAGGGTCACCCGGCTACAGCGCGTCATTGCTGATACCTTGCTTACCTTGCACCAAGCCAATTCTGAAGACATCGACATATCCCTCCATCCTCCGTCTTCCCTACTATACACCGACATCACCTCCACCTCCGGCATCAACTATATTCATAAAGGCTCCAATTTCGTAGACTTCAAGGTATCGCCCCTTCTACCCTACCAGGTCTCTCACATAGGCCCCTGCCTCGCCAAAGGCGATATCGATGGGGATGGACTGGAAGACCTCTTCATCGGTGGCAGCGCCGGGCAGGCCAGCACGCTCTACTTACAGACACCCGATGGCCATTTTAAACCTGCCCCATCACAACCCTGGAACCTCGATCTGGACCATACCAATACAGCCGCCCTGTTCTTCGATGCCGACGGTGATGGCGATCTGGACCTGTACCTCGTCAGCGGTGGAGCCGATTACACCCCGGGGAGTCACAACTACCAGGACAGATTTTTTGAAAATGACGGAAAAGGCAATTTCCGATATCTCCCCGACGCCCTCCCCGCTGAAACCCTCAGTGGTGGCTGTGTAAAAGCAGCCGATTATGACAAGGACGGCCTGCCGGACCTTTTTGTAGGCGGCAAGCTGATGCCCAACCTCTTTCCCACTCCCCCGGAAAGCCTGCTGTTAAAAAATAAAAGCACACAGGGTCATATCCGCTTTGAAAAAGATGCTTCCCAGCGCGACAGCACGCTACAACGTCCCGGTATGGTCTCGGACGCCTGCTGGATTGATCTTAATAAAGACGGCTGGCCGGACCTGGTCCTTGCCGGACTGTTCATGCCCCTTTCGATATTCGAGAACGAGCACGGACAATTGATTGACAAGACTGCTGCCTATGGACTCGAACGCAGCCAGGGCTGGTGGACCTCGATATTGGCCGCTGATTTTGACCACGACGGCGACACCGACCTCATCGTAGGCAATCTGGGGACCAACACGCAGTTCAAAGCCTCCGATGGGCAACCGCTGGAAATCTATTACGGCGACTTCAGCGGCAACGGTACTTTCGATCCCTTCCTTACTTATTATATTCAAGGCAAAAGCTATCCCTATGCATCCAGGGACGAGCTGCTCCGGGAGATCCCCGCGCAACAGAAAAAATTTGCCCGCTATGCCGCCTACGCAGATGCTCAGATGCAGGACATCTTTACACCGGAGCAATTGGCGGCCGCGCATATCAGCAGCATCCGCATGCTGTCCAGCAGCTTCTTCCGCAACGACGGCAGCCATCATTGGACAATAAGCCCCTTGCCCACCAGGGCGCAGATCAGCGTGATCAATGGCATGGTCATGGAAGACAGTTCCAGTCTGATCCTCGCAGGTAATCTATACCCGTTCCGCGCACAATTGGGACCATTGGATGCCGGTATCGGCCTCGTTCTGGAGGGAGATGGTAAAGGGAATTTCACGCCGCGACCATACACCGAAACAGGGCTGTGTATCCCGGGCGATACGCGTAGCCTTATAGACGTCCGGGGGAAGAAATACAGATTCCTCGTAGCAGCTTCCTATGGACGTAAGGTACAGGTGCTGAGAAAATAGGCCCCGCAGTCCTACAGCTTCACCAGCTTCAGGCTGTTCCCGCCGTCCCCGTTTACGTGAATAAAATAAAGTCCTTTGGGAAGGGATGAAAGATCCAGTTGGAAAGAGCCCCCCGCGATGCGGGTGGTCATTACTTTTTGCCCCACCAGGTTAAAGATATCCAGCACAGCGCCGGTATTCGACGCATCTGACGAAATGATCCATACAGGTCCTGTGACAGGATTGGGTTGCAGCCGGATAGACGCACTGCCGCTGGAAGGCCCGCTGGGTAATGGCCCGATAACGGTCCCTGGCGCCAGGCCGGTAGAGGACAGCAACGCATGCCTGAACCCACCCGGAGCAAATAAAGCCCTCATCCTGTCCCGTTGGCCATAGGTGAAGAGATGCATCCCGACGTCATCCGTAAAATCCATGTAATCCATATACAGATTGCCGTAAGGAGTATTGCCACAGGAGATGATGATGCCGCTGGGGTTGCCATGCGTAGCAGCGCTCTGCGGGGGAGTATCAGCCACATAGTCATCGCCACAGTCCGCATCGCCCCAAACATGGATCAGGTTCAGCCAGTGACCGATCTCATGCGTGGCAGTCCTGCCAAGATTGAAGGGCGCCGTGGCCGTCCCCATCGTACCAAAAGCAGTGTAGCTGATCACGACCCCGTCATTGGGTTTCGCACAGCCCGGTACGCTGGAATAACCAAGAACTCCATTCGACAAATTAGTTACCCAGATATTTAAATAACGATCCCTGTCCCATCCATCATCTCCTCCTCTCGCCGTGAACTTGACCGCGTCGTCATACGTGAACTGCTGCTGTATGGTCCGCCGGCGAACAATACCTGAGGTTGTGCCGCCATTGGTGTCTACATTGGCAAGCGCGAACCGTATACCGCAGTCGGCCGCCAGCCCCTTGTAATAAGAAGGTATCCTGGACGTATCGGGGTTTTGCTTGCCGTAATCTCTGTTCAATACGGCGATCTGGGATTGCACCTGGGCATCACTGATATTCTGGGCAGCGTTGTTGTAGACGATATGGACTACCACCGGGATGGTGATGGTGGTGAAACTTTTATCATTGTGGCTGGCATTCTCGGTGCCCGTAGCGATGGGGGAAGAATGTTGCACCTGCTGACGCGTAAACCGTTCGATATCCATAATTCGCGCGGCCAGTTCCGGATCCTTACGTAACAGGTCCTGTTTATAGTCGACAGCACGGCAACCCTGTTGAGCTATTGCGGGGTATCTGAACAATAACAATAAGAATACGGACAACCGTAAAAAATGTCTCATGGTACCTTCTTTTCAAAGGCTTCCATAAGTGTTGGATTTTAAGAAAATGTCGAAATGGATATTGGGGGATCTGTCAGATATCATCCGGTGAGAAAAGAGAAATTAGCAGGAGCTAAATGGGTGATAAACAGATGATAAGCTACTGTAAAACAATACATTTTTCGGCACAAATGCAAGCTTTTATGCTAAAATTTTTACAATTAGTCCCAAACAGCCCTAAGAACGTTGGCTAAAGACAGGGAGAACCTTAAATTTGCCCCTTACCAGTCTCATTATGAAGAAGTCCATCCCTTTTCTCATCATTGCCCTAAGCCTTTTAGCCTCCTGTAATAACTCCAATCCCGACGTCAACACCGGGCGGACGGAAGATAACTCCACTCCCCTGATCAATTACAGCGTGGTAAGGACCCTACCCCATGATACGACCTCCTTCACGGAAGGATTCCTTTTTCATAACGGAGAGCTCTACGAAAGCACAGGAACGGAACCCTCCATGCCCGAGAGCAGGAAGTCCATGTTCGGAGTGGTAGATCCTAAAACAGGGCGGGTCACTATCAAGGTGGAGTTGGACAGGAATAAATATTTCGGAGAAGGTATTACCTTTCTGAATGATAAAGTATACCAGCTCACCTGGCAGACCAAAATAGGCTTTATCTACGATGCCAAAACCTTTAAAAAGCTGGGAGAGTTCACTATGCCTGTCAAGGAAGGATGGGGAATGACTACGGACGGCGCCAATCTTATCATGAGCGACGGCACCAGCAACATCAGCTATGTAGACCCCGCTACCTTCCGGCTTGTAAAGGTAGTAGGTGTGACAGACAATAACGGCCCCGTAAGTAATATCAACGAGCTGGAGCTGATCCATGGCTTTATCTATGCCAATCAATGGCAGACCAATTATATCCTGAAGATCGATCCCTCCAGCGGGAAGGTGGTCGGCAAACTGGACCTGGAAACACTGTTCAACACCGAACTGAACAAATATGCCCATGCCGATACGATGAATGGAATAGCTTATGATTCCACTACCGGCAAGGTATACATCACCGGCAAGCTGTGGCCGGACATCTATGAGATAAAATTTAATTTCTAACGTTATTTGCCTATCACATAGATGAGGCTGCTGCACCTGGATTTGTCGACAAAGGCCTTTACATCGGAAATAAATCCGTTAAAGACGGCCCTGACAATATTTCCCTTGCCGTTCCGGTATTTTTCGCTCAGCATGCTGATATAAAAGCTGTCGTACCACATCGGGCGGGTCACCTGCAACTGCAGACCATGCCGGGTGAGAAGGTTCTCCATAGCATCGGGAGAAAAATGATAGAGATGCCGTGGTACGTCATAAGCAGCCCAGGCGCCATGATAGACAGTCGCATCATGGGAGGTGTAATTAGGCACCGCGATAAAGATCCGTCCTTCTTTTTTTAATAATCTTGCCAATTGTTCGATATAAATGTGCAAGTCATGTACATGCTCTAACACATGCCATAGTGTAACAGCATCATAGCTGTCAGGGGGCAGGGAATAAAAATCGGACACAGGCGACAACTGCACCTCATTTTGGGTCAGCGCTACCTCCCTGGCTTTTTCATCGGGCTCCAGTCCCGCAACATCCCAACCATACTGCTTCATATGAGCGACAAAAGCACCCGTGCCCGCCCCGATATCCAATAGATTCCCTTCTTTCATCCCTGTGGCGGAAGAAATAAGACGGCGCTTGTCCGATAAGGTCTGTTTTCGTACCGTATGGTACAGTGAATTCACCAGCCCTTTACGGGTATTCGTATGGGAAATATAATTTTCACTTTGATAATACACCCCGATAGAGGCGGCATCCGGCACATCCTGCGTAAATCGCAAGGTACAGTCGCTGCATTCCCAGATGGAAAAGGTCTTTTGCGACACCGTATGATCACGGGCAGTCAACGCCTCGGCTATTTCACTGGAATTACATAAGGGACAAACTCGGTAATGTATCAATTTTTCTTGTTGCATTTCACAGCGTACGTTGATTTCCAATAGACCAACCATTGACGTAAAAATGCCATCCAAGAGCCGCCAGAGCAAGTATCGCCAGCACCAACGCAACGACCCACCATGCCCATTTCCGCTTGCTGGCTGCTTCTTCGTCATGCAGCCATTCATTCATTTCTACATTGGTTCGCTCCTGGTCGCCTACCAATAATGTATGCTGCGCATTTTGACGATTGATACGGATCGCCGGGGTCGGCGCCATGTACAGCCCGCTCATGGATGCCGGCTCAAACAGGACGTTTCCTCCCTCATCCTTGCTCAATGTCCCTACCCCTTCCCAGTCCACCTTTTCTTCTGTACGTATCCGGTTGCGAAGATCCGTAGAGAACTCATTGTACCATTTAATAGCCTCATAATCAAGGACATTACGTTGACTGGCAATATAGGCGAAAAACTCCCTGTCGGGACTATCGAAATATTTGTCAAACCGGAACTTGTACAAAGGAGGTAAAATAGTACGGTCAGCCACATCCACATTGGCGGGGAAGGTCTCCAGATAGATAGTACCCAGCCCGGGAATGCTGATACTTCTGTGCTGGAAAAGATAGGCGTTCAAGACCTGGAAATTTGACATCATCTCCTTTTGAGGCTGCGAATCTAATGAAAAATGGGCGTCTATTTACCACTGAACGAAATTATGATGCCACCCAGGAAATTAAACCCATATACCGGGTATTGGTGCCATCTTTCGTACTTTTTATTGAAAAGGTCGTTCATCTGTACCCAGCCCTTTATCCAGCGGTACACGCGGAACTCGACACCCGCATTCAGGTCAAAAGCTCCATCTCCTTTGAAGGCAGTCCCATCCGAAGCGCGGTATTGCGCACCATCAAAGGCAAACAGATCAGCCTTTACCCAAAATTCCTTCGCGGGAATGGGCCGCCACTTTATGTTAGTATTGAACTCCAGCGGCAGAAGACCCCAGGCCTTCGGTTCCGTATGCAGTTTATGGAAATTCGTATAGTTCAGGCTGGCTGTGGCAGTGAAATCTTCTCCTTGTATATAACTCAGCTCCCCATGCACCTGCAGGGTCTCCAGGGAGGATTCGTACAGGACATCGAATTGCTTGCCGCCGCTGCCCGATGCCGTCATCGTGTCATTGACGAACAAAGGCATATTCTTGTACGTGTTAAAGCCGATTTTGGTCGAATAGCTGAAATGCTTGTCCAGAGAACCTTTAAATCCTCCGTAAACCTCTTGCACCCTTGTGTTCAGCAGGAAGCCAGGTTGCGCCAGCCAGGGATTGATGGATTCATACCGCTGATAGGACCCCTTGTCATAATAACCTATAAAGCCTAACTGAAGACCAAAACGCTGATCCGATGTTGAGATGTCAGCCGTAAAATTGGGCAGCAGGTGAAATTGTGAATTGTCCCAGGACGGCATCACCGACGCCTGCAAGTTGATATTGGATGTCTTGACCATAAACGCCGGCGTTACAAAAAAGACATTGTTGTTCTGATTGGGAAAAGGAGCCACCGCCCTGTAGTTGGTAAGATCCGCCGTAAAGCCCAGGTTAAATGCATACTGCTTCCCGAGGCTTATTTCCAAAGGAAGATTCAGCACCGAATTGGCCTCCGAAGCCTTGGAGCTGTGGTTATCCGTAAAAACAGACACTTTAATATTGGGATGATACGTCAGTCCATATTCCGTAGGCTCCATATTGCGCAAAGAAAGCCTGCCCTCATATGTCTGGAAGAACTGTTTGAGATCGTCTTCATTGAACTTCAGCGTATCCGGCCTGTACCCATACAGGTGATAGTTGTCGCTCTTGAATCCAAGGCTGCCGGTCCACTCCAGCTTGCCCGCCGTCTTCACCGTTCCCATGATCTTTACATCCGTAAGACTGCTTTTCTGGGATGGCAGATCGCCTTTTGAGCTAAGGTGATTGGCGAAAATATTGAACTGGCCCGTCTTTTCATCCCCGAACGTAAAGCCCGTCTGGACAAAGGGAAAATGAACATTGCCCACCCCGATCTTGATATACTGGTAGTTCTCCCAAGGCTTCATGGTATCTCCCTGAAAAGCCACCGGCCTCATCTCACCCGGCTGATAAGTAAGAAAAAGGAATTGAGCGGGGATATTGTAGTTCAGACGGGGCTTGCTGGTATCCGCCTGTGGAGGAGCCGCATTGAAATTGATCTTTACCGCCTCGCGCAGCACAGGTTTAAAGGAGGAGGTGATCTCGATCGTCCTGCGCTTCGTCGTATCCTGTGCATAAAGAGAGACCGCCAGTCCCGACAGAACAACTAAAAGAAAAAATGACTTTTTATACATCTTGTCAACTAGTAGATTAAAGTTATTTATTGATCCCCGACCTTGCTGTTCTTCTTTTCCTCATCGATTACCTGGGCCAGTTTTTGTTGTGCCTGCTGACGCAGATCCTCGATCTTCGCATTATCCACGATGCTTTGGAACGTCGCCTTGGCATTGAAATAATCCTTTTCCGAGAAATAAACGTCCCCCAGTAACAGATAAGCCTTGGTAACCCATATCTCGTAGCTTCCGGATTTATTGACCACTTCAAAAGCCGCCTTTTCCGCATCTTTCAGCTGGTTCTGACGGAAAAGACAGGCGGCTATCTGATACCTGGCTTCCGCTGCATAGGCCGACTTGCTGAGCGAGGCCGCCGTTCTGAAATATTGCAATGCCGTCTCGCACTGATTGTTCGCCTGGTAGGATTTGGCGATGGCCATATTAGCCAGTACCTTGTCATCCGTGCTCACCCCTTTTTGAGTAAGCAGATCCTTGGCATTCTCAACAGCATCCGGCCATTTCTCCAATTGGTACTGGCTGCGCAGCAATCCACGCATAGCTTCCATTTTGTTCTCCTGCGAGGAAGAAAAGTCTTTCAGCCTGATAAAGTATTTCTCTGCTTGCTGATAGTTCTTCAATTCGAAGAAGTTCAGACGAGCCGCCTGCAACAGGGATTTTTCTGCAAATTTGTTCGGAGCCCGGTCCGCCACAGCCTGGTATCCCGTGACAGCCTTGGCCCAGTCCTTCTGCGAGAAATAGATCTCGCTCTTATAGTAATTGGCTTCCAACGAATATTTGCCGTCAGGGAATTTGGCCAGATAGGCCTCAAATCGCTGGACAGCGCCCGGGAAGTTACCGTTATTAAACTGCACCTCCGCCTCTTCATAAGCCAGCTGATCCTCTTGGCTGGCGCTCACCTCCACCCCCATCGATTTGGCGAAGTTCACATACTCTCCACTCCTGCCCTCTTCCACATAGATCGTCTTGGCATTGTCCAGCGCATCCTGTGCTTCCGGAGAATTAGGGAACTGATGTAATAAGCTGTCGTATTGGGCAAGAGCCTCCTTATTATTATTCAGATTGTACCAGGCTATCCCCGATTGAAGATAAGCCTTGGGCTTTAGCGCATCCGCTCCCGGGCTCCGCAGCACATTCTTCAGATAAGGAAGGGCCTCCCTGAACTGCTCCCCTGCCAGATAGGTCCCCGCAATTTCCATATTGGCATCCGCAGCCAGGTTGGAAGCAGGAAATTTTCGGTTGATGGAGTTCAGCAGATTGATCTTCTCCTTCCCATTGCTTACCCCCGAAACCATAGCCTTCTGAAAGGTAGCATAGTCGCTGGCCGGCCAGGAAAGGTCCAGTACCTTATTATACATGTTCAGGGCCGTCTTGAAATCCCGGTTCATATAGTAACAGTCCGCATCCCTGATATAAGCATCCTGCTCCATGGGAGAAGAGTTCAGGGTCGGAGTGCGGACCACCTGTTCAAAAAATCCCTGGGCCTGCCGGTAATTTTCTTTTTTCAGGAAACAATATCCCAAATTATAACGGGCATTGGCCGGGCTCACCTCCCCACTCACAACACTGCTCTTGAGATATTCCAGGTAATAGCGGATGGCATCGTCTATCCTGGCCAGTCTGTAGGATATCTCCCCCTTCCAAAAATTAATATAAGGCAGGACGCTGGTATTGTTGGGATCTTTTAAGGCCTTGTCCAGCAGCTCATTGGCATTAAGCAGCATGCCGTCATTGACCAGTTCCGTCGCACGGCCATATAATATCCTTGGATACAGACGGCGGGCATTCTGGGATGGGTGATCCAGACTATCCAGCAGCGTCATTGCGTCCCTGTAGTTATTGGTATTGGCCAGCACGCTGACCAATAGCTCCTTTGCCTCCTGGTTATAGGTCGAGTTGGGATATTGTTGTAAGAATGACTGTAGTTCCGTCAGCGCGACATCCTGGTATCCCAGCTCGTAGGATAGCTTGGCGTAGTTGTATTTGGATATCTCCTTTTGTTGCGGATTGCTGCTGTTGGAGGAGCAGAAGAGGAAGGCATTACGGGCATTGGCCTTCTGTCCTGTTTTTAGGTAGGCATCCCCCAGCATATACATGGAGTTCTGAGCCAGGGAATCCTCTTTTCCACCCAGTTGCCTGAACCCTGCAATGGCCTTATCCCAATTCTTCGTCTGGTAGTAACAGTAGGACAGCTCATAAAGGTCCGTCCTCGATACCTTCCTGGACTGATTGACATACTGTTCCAGGTATGGGAGAGCCTTGGCAAAGTCTTGTTTTTCATAATAACCATGTCCCACCAGCTGTCTCATCTCCACGTCATAATATTGGTTGCCCTTCTTCAGACGAGCTTCCGCATATTCGATGGCCTTATCTTTTTGCCCCTGCACCAGGTAAATATTGGCGACATAATAGGGCACAACCTTTTCATATCGGGGATTATCTTCCACAACCTTGAAAGCCGTCAATGCCTCCGGATATTTTTTCTGGTAGAAACAGATAAAGCCGTAGTAATAATTGGCGTCGAGATAATTTGGGTCGGTGGGCATCTGCCGGATGGCATCGAACAAAGGCAGGGCCTGATCAAATCGCTGTTGCGTGAAATAACAATATCCCTGGTGGAATTTCAGGTCGGCTATCTCCCTGTTGCTGAGATTCTCGATATCCGCCTGTTCATACAAACGTACCGCAGCTGTATAATCCTTCTGCCGGAAATAATATTCCGCCAGGTGGAAACTCATCATGCCCACCCGGGGGGCATTGTTTTCCAGATCGATGAAGTCGCGGGCAGGGCCCACAGCCGTCTTGTCGTTCTGCTCCAGGGCGCATACGAGATAATAGTATTTTACATCCTGATATTCTACCGAATTGTTACTGCGATCTGTCTCCCGAAGGGAGTATTTCAGCTCTCTGAAAATAGGATATGCCAGACTATAGTATTCATTTTGAAAGAAATCCTTGGCCTGTTTGAAACTGGCTTGCGGATCGTCAAGGTATTTTGTCTGCTGGGCAAATGACGAAGAGCTTAGAAGAATGATGGAAAAAAACAATACAGGTTTTTTCACGAAAAAGACAATTTATGTTCTATATTTTTTCAAATATCCTTCCTATCAATTACAGAAAGAGCCGGCCTTGCCCGCCGACCGGCGGGGGACATTGGCGGCTTAACGCGATAAAGTTTCTAATTATTTTACCTTTCACCAATTATCGTTCCAAACACCCTGTGGATAACCGGACCTTTAACAAAACCTTGGCTGATCGGGCACAGCCCGATCGTCCGAAGGACAATTCTTTAGCGTCCGTGTAATGGCCCTGGACCGTAAGGTCCACCCACCCGCAGATGGTCTAATGTTAAAATTACTCTATCTTCGACCCACCCAAAAAATTCACCATGAAAAAATTTCTCTCGACCGCCTATTCCGACAACGCTTTCAACCTGGCTGCTTTCCTGCTGCGCCTGACTTTTGGCCTCATCATGTGCATCAACCATGGATTCCCTAAACTCATGAATTTTAGCAAAGAGGTAGGCGCTTTCTCCGACCCTTTTCACATTGGACATCGCTGGTCTCTTATCCTGGTGCTCTTTTCGGAAGTCTTATGCTCCCTGCTCCTGGTCCTGGGTCTCTTCACACGGGTAGTTGCCCTGGTATTGGCCATCGAAATGGCAGTAGCCGCCTTTTTAATTCATAAAGGTCAACCCCTTACCGTCCATGAAGCCGCTTTGCTTTATCTCGCCGCCTTCTTTTCCATCCTGCTCGTAGGCCCCGGCCGTATCAGCGTAGACGGAATGATGGGCAAATAGTTTAATTAAATAACCCTTAAACCCCTTTCATGAAAAAGATCGATCTTGTCCACACGACCATCCTCATTATAGGTATCCTGGCCGGCTACGAGGCTATTAAGAGTCTCATTTCAATGCTGTCCGCGCTCTCTTACTATGGATATAGGGGATTGGAACAACTAACATATGTTTTTATCATGCTCCTTTGTTCTGCTCTTGCCTGCATCATACTCATAAGAAATGGACGCAGGTTTGCAGAGCTGATCCTGAAAGATGAGCCGGAAGGCTCCTGGGAACAAGCCTCTTACTGGGACCTTGATCGTCGCAACATCCTATTCGTGCTCTTTATCGGGATAGGATTGTACTTCCTGGTCCAGGCCATACCTAATTTGCTGGTCTACCTGTACCAGCTTTTCAGCGAGAAGGTCACTCCGTCACTGCTCAGATCCCCGGATCTAAACAAAAGCAGTCTGGCCATAGAGCTACTGCGCGCCACCATCGGAGCTTTCCTGGTATATGCATCCCCTACCCTTACCAATTTTATAGAAACAACGATTGCTGTCCGCCTGGACATCAAAGAGAACAAACAAGAAGAATAATGTACACCAGCGATACACAGATCCGCGTCCGCTATGCAGAGACAGACCAGATGAATGTCGTTTATTACGGCAACTATGCGCAATATTTTGAAGTGGGACGGGTGGAAGCCATCCGCCAGCTGGGACTAAGCTATAAGGACATGGAGGCCAGCGGCGTCATCATGCCTGTAGTGGAGTTTACGGCAAAATACCTCCGCCCTGCCCGTTATGACGACCTGCTGACAGTCAGGACGACGCTGAAAGACTGCCCGGTGGACCATCGTATAACATTCCACCAGGAAGTCTACAACCAGGAAGGCAAGCTGCTCACCACGGGAAAGGTATCGCTGTATTTCCTTAAAAAAGATACGATGGCAAGAACGGGTATTCCGGATTACCTGGCAGAGAAGCTGGCGCCATATTTTTGACGCCTTTCCATCATTTCCCTCCAGGTGGTCAGGATAATTCCTTTCCGCCGGATATAATCTTTCAGCTCAGGGTCCATCATGGACAGCATATCCGCATTGCGGGAATCACCCGAGCCGCTGATCCGCCTGAAATCATCGGTCACCACCGAGCTGTGCACGATGAACATAGCCACCCCTGGCTCCATGCTGTCGATGGCCTCTTCGAACTTCTTCACCTTGAACTTCGCATACGCCTCTGGACTGACCTTCCCATTCACCGGCTGCGGCTTCCACTCCCCACTATAGGTCACCAGATCATCCAGCACCGGCAAGCCCGCTTTCCAGATCATCTCGCCCACGGCATGCGCATCCTTTAGCATGTCCGGAGCGGCCTGCTTCAAATTCGCAATAAGCAATTTATTGTTCCCGCCCGGGAACATGACAGGGATCTTACTTTCAATACCCACTTTGATATATCTTTCCAGGTAGGCACGGCTGGCAAATAAAGTACCCATATGCGAATCCAGGTGCGTAGGATGCAACCCCACCGACAAAGCCCTTGCCAGCTGTGCACGTATCTCCGCCTCCACCTCATCGGCGCTGGCATGCTGTATGACATCCTCCGGCTCCGGCCAGAGGCACCATTCTTTATCGGTGAGACCGGGAACCTGCTTCACGCCGGCCAGCGGCCCCCATCTGTAATGGTGCCATTCGGAGGTCAATGTTAAATGCAATCCGGCATCATACCCCTTCTCGACGGCATATTTGGCAAAGCTCGCCGCCCAGCCGCAAGGCATCATGATGCTGGTGGATGTCGCTACACCCTTCTCGATGGAATTGATGGCGCCTTCATTCGAGTTCACCGACATGCCCGCGTCATCGACATGGAAGATAATGACCTTCGCGCCCTTCGGCCAGCCCAGTCGCTCGGCATAAGGCCGGGTATCCACCTGCACAGGCGCGGTATTGGCCTGGACAGGTAGTGCATCGGCTTTTACAAGCCCCGCAGCAGGGTAATACTTCCCCAGCCAGGTCAGGGTCTTTACGAACACATCCGCAGCCGCAGCGGCGCCTACACCATGCTTTTCATGAGGATACAGCTCCAGTTGCGCAGGAATTCCCAAAGAAGACAGCTTTTGATACATTTTCTTAGCCTGGCTGACATCCACCAGGGGATCCTCCTCTCCATGGAATAGGATAGTGGGCACGCCGGACTCCCTGTTAATCCGCACATAAGGGCTGGCATCCAGGCACAGCTGCGCCTGCGGATCGGCCACTCCCAACAAATTGACCACCTTGGCATCCGCATCCTTGTTGCCTGCACGTACAGCCTTATCCGATAGGTCCGTAGGACCCCAGAGGTCTATCACCGTCTTCACCCGCCTGGCCGTGTCATACCCATAAGCATATAACATGGCAAGATGACCGCCTGCACTGCCGCCCATCAGGGCAAACGAATTTCCATCATAGTGGTATTTGCCCGCATTGCGTGAAATGAACGCCATCGCCTGTGTAATATCTTCCATCTGCGCAGGGAACCTGTTCTTCCCATCCCTCACCAGCCGGTAGTTCATGGAGACGACTATATACTTCCTCCTCGCCAGCTCCTCGATCAGGGACGCCGGCAGTTCGCCCTTATCCCCTCCCGTCCATCCACCTCCATGCAGGTATAGGATGACCTTTGCATCATCATATTCACGGGGTATATAGGCGTCCATTATATTTTCCTTGTCAGGCCCATAAGAAATGTCCGACATCTTCCGATATGCCGGCAACGCATATCCTCCCGTTGAAGCTCCCGCGGCCGGCAGGCTCGCTGTCCTGTCACCCCCATCCCGGCGGTGGGTCTGTTGCAGGTATTGCACAAGCGCCTCGGGATGGTCCGTCTGTACTCCCTGTATCGGCTGGGAAAGAGCCTGGTCCCAGGTTTTGGGCCCCTCATCCTCGCTCTCCACATCCAGCCAAAGAGCTATCCCCTTCTCCCGGACGACGGCTTGCAGGGCAGTGTCATACACATTATCCAGCACCTCCAGTTTCGCCATGTCCAGGAATGCCCGGAGCTGCTGAGGCGTCTTTATCTGATCAGGTATACTGCTCATCAGCGGCATGGCAGGCGCCACCTTCTTCCATTGACCATACTGCTCCTCCCTGTTCAGATAGACCACCACCTGCTTCTCCATCCCAGCCTCCTTTATTTGACGGTAGGTCTCCCCCGGATCGGCATCTTTAAAATCCAGGTATATGTTCATTCGCCCTTTACACGCTTTCAATATTTCCCTGAACGTGGGGATACGATAGTTTCCCTCCTTACCGACCTTCAGCTTTCTGATCTCCTCAAACGTAAAGTCCCTGACCTTACCCTTCCCATTCGTCATACGATCCACGGTGCCGTCATGGCTTAACACCAGCTGACCATCCTTCGTCGTCCGCAGATCGAGCTCCACATAGTCGACACCGCTGCGAATGGCTGCCTCTACGGCAGCTACTGTATTCTCGGGCATTTTGACATGGTCGCCCCGGTGTGCAATGACGACAAATCCATGTCTGACGGCGGGCAGTGTGGACAGCGCCCCCTGTGCCCGCGCACTCATAACCAGGCCTGCAACCAGAAAGAAAAGTAAAAACCCACGATAAAATGCATTCAGTGTTTTCATGATCTAATAAATGAAAAAGATATTTATTTTAATTATCAGCTTATATCTACCATATCTGCCGGATGGCCTCTGCTACGGGATGGTCAGCCGTAAATACCAGTCCGAGCAGACCCGCGAATGTCTGTGCAAACTGTTTTTGCCATATCAGCGCGGATGATCTCACTTCCCCCCTCGCTGGCAACCCCGGCCCCATAACGCCAAACCATATCTGGGACGCCTCGGTGATACCGCCATGGCTGGTCCATTTCTCCTTGTTCCTGTCGCCCCGGCCATGATCGGTAGTGACCCATAGTACAGTATTGTTCCTGTATTGCGGATCAGCCCGCAGGAACTCCCAGAACTGCCGCAACCATTCATCCACATGATGCGCCGCGTCCAGGTAATTCCTGTACATCTTCTGATGGGCCCACTCGTCCGTCTCGAGATACGCCACATACAGTACTCTCGGTCGCCTCGTCCTCAGATACTCCATGGCGGAAAAATGGGTAAATACATCCATGCACCCTTCCTCGCCTTCGGGCTTATAAGAAGCCTGCTTCATCGCATCGATGAGTCGCTCCCTGGATGTAGGGTTCTTCCAGGGTATGGTATCGAATGCCGCCACGACGGGAAATCCGCATCTCCGGCTATTCAATATCCGGTGGTACGCTTCCCAGGACCCGAAGGCAGCCACCTTATCCTTAAAACCGGGCGCCCGTTGAATATATTCCAGCACATTCACATTCGGGTTATCCCTGAAGGCATTGGTGTTGATCGCCGTATCAGGGTATCCGGTAAATATCTCATTGTAGCCGGGGTAGGAGAAGTGGTACCCGTTGGCCACACTGACCTCACTGCCCAGCGCCACGTTGCCGAAGAGCTGGCCATTGGCGGCAAATACAGACCAGAGAAAAGGGAATAGCTTCTTTCTACGTGCGGCAACGTCATCGCTCCAATAGCGGCCGAAAATATACGCGCTGTCACCCTGGTTGAATTGCGCCTTATGGGCTATAGCGCTGTCCATCCCATTGAACACCTCCTGCCAGCGCAACCCGTCGGTGGTGACGATGATCAGGTTCTCTACCTTCTGCTGCGCACGGCCGGCATGCAACTCCGCTAAAAGAAAGCCAAGCGCCATCCAAAAACTTTTCCCTATCATTCTGCCTGTTATTAATGCAATTTCAATTCATCCTTGTCCGCCACAAACATCCGCGTGCTTTCCGTATATTCTCCCCCGTTGGCATCCTTGTATTTGAGGTCGAGATAAAAGGCCCGGAAGCCCGATCCGGGGAACTTCTCCGTGAACACGATCTTCGATCTCCCCGCTCCTCCCAGGCTCTTGCCCGTCCAGACAGATTTACGGAAGATCATGTTCTCCGAATCGGCCGACCAGAGGATGGCATCGGTAAGGACGCCGGATGTGGCGCCGACTGTCACGGTCACCTCGCCCTTTTTTACCTTCGTGCTCCAGCTGCAGACAGGATAGGCGCTATGCTTCAGGGTCTGTCCGAAAAAAGCGCTCAGCGCCGCAAAAGCCTGTTTGCCATCCCCCAGGTCATGACCGGCATTGGGTACATAATGTATCATGTTACGGCCGGGGATGCTGTCATAATAGTTCTTGATCGCATCGACGACCCAATACTCGTCATTGGTGCCCATAAAGATCATCTTGGGCATAGTGAGACTCCTGCGATAGGAATAAGGATCGACCATCGCGTTGATGGCGCCACCGCTCTCCGTATGCGCCTCCTGGGGAATACCCAATTTCACATAATCTTCGATCTGGATACTGTATTCATGCCAGGCCTTGATCTGGTAGTCCAGGTTCACCGGCATATTGAGGATGTCGATGACCATGGGGCCGATGGCCTCCACCCGCTGGTCATTAGCGCCGGTGAGCCAGGTGGTCCACCCGCGTTTCGAAGCTCCCGATACCACAAAGCGGCTCACAGGATGATGCAGCCGCGTGCCGGCAAATTGCTGTATGGCATCCATAGCCCGTCTGGCCGACTTCACCATGGGGAACAGGAGCGGCCACGTATAATCTCCGTCCTTCTTGAACTGGTGCAGCGTATAGGAGATCAGCGCATCTTCCGTCAGATCGCCATACAAAGGCTGGTTGGGTGTTTGTTTCAATACGGCGACAATGGCTTTGTTCTTCGATGCCAGTGTATGAATGGAGTTCAACAGCTTGTCATCCTTCCCTGCCCATTTGGGCTCACCGTCCTTGACCGCCCCGCCCGTGACAAACAACAGGGCCCCGTCATAAACGGTCTCCTTGGGAACAAAGATAACCAGCTGATGAACCCAGGGAATGCCGCGCCATGTCTGAGAGGTCAGCTTCACATTGTAGGCAGTGACTTCGCCCACGGCATAGCTTTCCCTGACCTCCCAACGGAAAGTCGTATCGCCGTTGTCAAGATAATGCCGGAGAGCATTGGATGGTACGGTCGGCTCTCCGGCAGGGTTCGAAGATTGAGCAAAAGCCCCCTGGATCAACAACAGGCAGCTGAGCTGGCAGATCAAAAAAGTCTTGAATTGAAAAAAGGTCTTGTTCATGAGTATTTTACACGTTTATAAATTGATGGTATTGTTCGGACATTATTTCCCCTGCGATGCAGGCGGGCTGTCATCGATAAGCCGGAGGGCTTGCTCCATATATATCTCCCCCGTCATCTCGCCCAGGGAAGTATTGCTGACATACTCGTATCTTTTAAAGCTCCTGAAATCCACCTTGGTCAGCATATACCCAAACGCATCATTGGTGAGGCCAAAAAGAAAAGGCTGAGTGGTATGCATATGTCTTTTTACATAATATCCGATATTGGGTAAGGCTTCTCCGGGAATGGTCAGCACCTGGGCGCTGCCGATATTCAGCAGGTTGATCCGGGTAGACACCGAGTCCTCACCGGCTGAAGGGCTTCTCAGAGGCGTTTTGTTGAGGATGTATTTCATCACAGGATTTTCCACCGGTAACTTGATGACACGGCTGGCGCAGATGAGAGAAGGATCCTTCTGGATGGGCGCATCCCCAACGATACGCAGGGCTTCATCGGCCAGCAGCTGGCCGATCCTCGTACACTCTTCATAGTCGTTGGCCTCTTTTCCATTACCCAGCCGGTTGTCCGCGGTCACCATCCCTCCCTGTGCGCTGTTCATGAACAGGGCGACACCGCCCCCTTTTGATACTATCCGGTCGTACAACGGACCACAAAGATCAGGGCTCAAAATGCCGCGGTGACTACCGATGACCTCCGGATGGATGGCATAGTTTACCAATGTGGCGATAGGACGGCCCTTCCCCTCCCCTGTTGCAGCCAGCGCCTGGATCACCCCGCAACGAGGATCGTACAGCTGGTCCGCATAATAGTTGTAGGCGATCTTGCCCCTGGCCTCGCCCACCGCTGTCTTCAGCACGGCAGGCATGAGATTCCGCACTGCTTCGTTCACCGCGTCGGCTATCTGGTGAGTACACCAATCGAGATACTGTAGGTCGGCTCCCGTCCGCCCCGATTCATCGGGGAATGCATAAGCATCCGGCGCGCTGTGCGTATGCGTGGCGCCGATAAGTACATTCTCAGGTGGTATACCCTTGATCAGGGCCCGAGACCTGTCGCCCAATACTGCCGTCCAGCCCAGGTTATCCACGCCCACTATGGCGATGCGCGTGCTCCCTTTCTCCAATACAAGCGCCCGCACGGTCAGTTCCCCTTTTTTCTCATGGGTCGGGTTGGGAGTGCCGATACCCCCTGACACAGGCAGCAGCGGGTCAGGTGTGATGACGCGGACAGCCGCCCCCGCCCTTAATGCCTGGGCCCTTGCTGCATCACCATGGAATAACGATACAGCCAGCAACGGCACACAAAACAACACCGATATCATCCTGTTCATAGACATTGACTTTTATGTATTACCATGGCTTACCCGTTCCCTGGCTGATCCAGGGCCTCGACCAGGCGCTGTTCGAAAAGCCGTTGGTGGCATCGGCGCCATAACCCGAATAGGTCGTGGTCTGCAGGTTAGCCTCCGCGATCTTGATATTGGCAGGGTTCAGGTTACGCTCGTCCAGCATATAGTACAGCCGGATGGGAAGCACCGGCGCTTTGGCATTGGGCCCGGATACCAGCGCAGGATAGCCCGTGCGGCGGAAGTCGAACCAGGACTCTGTAGCCGCCGTCCAGGACGCAATCCATTTTTGTGTGATGAGCTGCTCTACGGTTCCGGCATACGCTACTGCCGGCTGGGCGATATACGCAGCATACTGACCCGAAATCCCCCAGGCGACGAAGGACGCCTGTATGGCGGCATTATAATGCGTGGCAGCATCCCCGGCTGCCCACCCCTTCAGGGCCGCTTCCGCCAGGATGAAATGGACCTCTGTGGCAGTCATCAGCCTTGCTTTGAGCAATGGCCCGCTGGCATTCATATAAATGCTGTTCAACCATGACACATGAGGGTTATGCGCGGCCTGGCTGGCATCAGGACCGATATTGTATACCGGGCCTCCGACGATGGCCGGCGGGATCCCCACATAGTTGGGGTCCTGGTCGATGTCAGCCTCGGTCAGCCCCTTGGCGGCCAGCACGTCGGGCGAAAGATAGCGCACCTTGCGCGGCTCTCCATTGACGGTAGTATCCGCTATACGGTCGGTGCCGGGGGGTAGTGTATCGACCACGTGCAAAAAGATCTGCACCTTGTTGGCCCACACTCCGATCCTGGGATCGTTCAGCGATACGAGGGTCTTCACGAACGAAGAACACATCTTGAGCACACGGTAGTTGACGCTGTCGGCATGATAGTTGACATTCGAAGGCCAGGAGTCGGCATTGCTTGCCCCCGCAAAACCCATCAGGGCATCGTCCGCCGCAGAAGTGATGATGGGGTATGTCGCAGGATCGGCCACTATTTTCTCGATACCCGCCTTGGCGATATCCGGCAGTTTGTCCGAAAGCCGCATGTAGTAGCGGAGGGCGAGGGAATTGGCCAATTTCCGCCATTTCGCCGGATTGCCTCCGTAATAGACGTCTACCCCGTCGATGGTGCTGTTATAGGCTGTTTTGGCCTTTGATAACAGGGTATTCGCTGTCCCCAGGTCCGCCAGTATGCCCGTATAGACATCCTGCTGTTTATCATAGGCAGGGAAAAGATTGGCGCTGCCGCTCTGATCCCCTTTCAATGCCTGGCTGTACGGAATATCTCCATATAGGTCGGTAATCAGTCCAAAGACCATGGACTTCATCACCAGCGATACACCCTGCTGCAGCTCCCAGCCAAGCGCAACGCTCCTGTCATATACATACTTGTTGTTCCGGAGGATATCATAATAAGGAGTCCAGTCGTTGGAACCGCTCCAGTCATATTCATTATGGTTGCCCGTCCAGCCATCTGCCTGCGTATGCTGCATGATGCCGGCGGCATCGCCAAACCCCAGCGACACAAACTGCTGCCCCGTGGTCGTAAGCACAGTGGACAGCACCAGGTTGGGATTGGTGCTCGAAGGGTCCGCCCCATTGGGGTTCTTGTTCAGGTCCTCCAGGTGTTTCTGGCAGGAGGAAAAGAGACAGACTAGCGCTATTAATTTATAGATTGATTTCATCTTTATGCGAATTAGTTGTCTTAAAATACTACGTTCAATTTGACACCCACTGGGATCACCCAGGGATTAACGTTATACCGTTCGATGCCCTGCTTGAATTGTGTCCCTGATCCTTGTACGCTCGTCGAAGGCTGAAAGGCATTTTCCGGATCGATATTGATCTTCGCCGCCGTCCACAATATGATATTCCTGCTGTACACGGAAATACTCGCGCCCTGCGCCTTCGCACCCCTCACCCATCTGGACGGCAGATCATAGGCGAACGATATCTCCCGTAGCTTCAGATACGATGCGGGGAATGTAAAGGCCCTCGTAAAGCTCCAGGCAGTGGCTCCGGCAAAGGGCAGGACTGCCGTCCCATTGGCGCTGTTGATATTCTGACCCAGGTTCTCGTAATAGCCGGTGGGATTGCCGTTGGCATCGAAGCCGGAAGCCCTCACGCCGGGCACGAATACACCCCCGTATGGCAGTGTATACGGACCATAGGTGAAAGGGAACCCATTGTACTGGGGAGTAGGACCTCCTACCAGGGGGAAATTATTTCCCGTGCTGCGGATCATCTTATCCTGGTTGGCCACCAGGTAGTCATGCAGCTGCTGTCCCGTACGCACACCGGGATCGATCAGGTGGTCATAGAACAGCGACGACTGACCGTATTCTTCACCATAGCGGTATGTCTGCGATACGAAATCACCCCCGCTCCTCCAGTCCAGCGTAAAGCTCAGGGTAAAATGTTTGTACGAAATGGAGGACTGGAATCCCAGAATGAAGTCCGGGTTGAAATTGCCGATCTTGTTCCGGGTATTGATGGCGTCTATAGACTGCCATTTGCCGGTATTGTCCAGTAGCGGATAGCCATAATAGGGAGAAGCCTTGTCTGTCACCGTAACCAGTTTCGCATCGTAGATGTCCCCGATCTGGTCCCCGACATAGGTCCAGGCTCCGCCCTTCGCATCCTCCCACAACGTGAAGTAGGGCAGGTCATCCGACAACTGGATGATCCTTGTACGGCTGCGGGTCAGATTGGCATTTACATCCACCTTCCAGTTCCTGCTCTGCACTGGCGTGCCGCCAAGGGAAAGCTCGATCCCCTTGCTGCGCAGCAGCCCGGCATTGATGTTCTTCGAAGAATAGCCGGAAGAAGGAGGAGTTTTCGTGCTGAAGATCTGGTTCTTGTTCTCCACCATATAATAGGTGGCGGCAAAACGCAGCCGGTTACGGAATAGATTGATATCGATGCCTCCTTCATAGGAAGTGGCGATCTCCGGCTTGAGGTCGGGATTCAGCAGGGTCGAAGAAGTAGTCAGACGGGGAATGCTGCCCCATGCCCCGGCATTGGTGAGCACAGACTGGTACGAATAGGGATTCGCATCATTACCCACTTGCGCAACACCTCCTCTCAGCTTGATCAGGCTGATCGTGGGGGATTTTATACCCGCGATATCGCTTACAAGCAGACTGAGGGACGCAGATGGATAAAAATAGGGCTGCGCGTGTGGCAGCGTGCTGGACCAGTCATTACGGGCCGTGACATCCAAAAACACCATCTCCTTGTATCCCAAATTAAGCAGGCCGTAAACACTGTTCACTCCTTTCTGATAAGTATTGCTGAAAAAATTGAGGTTGTCAGGCAGTATATTCTGGATCGTGAATACGCCCGGCACGATCAACCCCGTTCCATCCTTGGTAGCCGTAGTAACACTGGACCCCTTCTGGTAGCGGATATTACCGCCGGCAGACGCCGCAAGACTGAAATCCTTCCACTCTGTCTTATAGGTCAGGAGCATGTCCGCATTGCTTTCGAAGGTCTTCAGATCGACGATCCCGTAAGAGCCTCCCGGATCGTTGATATAGCTTTCCGAGATCTTTGTCTCCCTTTTTTCATCATAGGTATCCAGGGCATATCTTGCCATAAAGCTGAATGCATGCGACAGTTGCCAGTCCAGCCGGACATTCCCGAACAGGCGGTCCCGGACAAAGCTGTTCTTTACCTCATTGGCGAGAAAATATGGATTATTGAAGACACCCTTGTATTGCGTACGCTGCTGTATCCCTTCCTGCCCGGGCAGCCAATACTCCTTTAGATCACGTATATCCGTATGCGGGCTGACATTATAGGCCCATTGCAGGGGATTGGTCCCCCTTTCACCGGCAGGGCGATTGTTAGAATTATTCCTGCTGAGGTCGATATTGGTGCTGAGACGAAGGGATTTATTGATCCGCAAGCCCGTGTTCAGGCTCAGGCTGTTGCGGTACAGGTCCGAATGCGGGATAATACCCCGGTTGGACATGTTGGAATAGGACAGGCGATAGGACACCTGTTCATTATTGTTCGCAACAGAGACCCCATTCGTCGTCGTAATGCCTGTCTGCACAAAATTCTTCACATTGTTCGGATGGGACACCAACGGCTCGGCGATGGCACTCCCGCTGGAATCCAGGGGACTGTTCCATTGTACTTCCTTATATCCCCTGTCAAGTTCCGCGCCATACGTACCCAAAATGTTTTCCTGGATCAGGCTGCCGAATGGATTGCTCAGCAGGTTGCCGCTGGCAGACACAGGGATCGCGGAGAATTGGCCCGACCCATACTTATGCTGGAACTTCAGGTATTTGTAAGGTACATCGAAGACGGTATTGGTGGTGGCGGTGACCGTTAGTTTCCGGGCGCCCCGGCCTGATTTGGTTGTGATGAGAACGACCCCGTTGCCGGCCCTGGAGCCATAAAGTGCGGCTGCACTGGGGCCTTTAAGTACCGTAACGCTTTCTATATCTTCCGGATTGATGCTGGAAAGAGCATTGCCATAGTCCACACGGTTGTCTACGCCCACCTGGCCGATATTATTCAACGTATTGGCAATCGGTACGCCGTCCACCACGAACAGCGGTTGATTGTCGCTGGACAGCGAAGTGGCCCCCCGTATGATCATGCTCACTGAGGAACCGGTGCCTCCCGTAGAATTGATCGTTACACCGGGGATCTTTCCGGACATGCCATTGAGAATATTTTCCTGGGACACACGGGTAAACTCCTCGCCACCCACTTCCTCCACCGAATAGCCCAGCGATTTTTTGGCCCGTGTAATACCAAGGGCCGTCACTACCACCCCGGACAGTTCCTGCGAAGCGGTCTCCAGGATCACTTCCAACTGGGTGCGTCCGTTGAGAGCAACATCCACCGTCTTGAAACCTATAGAGCTGAATACCAGCACGGCATTCGGGTCGGCCACCTTCAGATGGAAACTGCCGTCGACCCGGGTAGTGGTGGCATTGGTCGTACCCTTCTCCGTAATAGTGATGCCTTCCAGCCCTGCATTGTTCACATTGCGGACTACCCCCCGTATCTCACGGGGAGGAGGCTCCGCGAATTGAGTCGTATCGGGCAACTGTTGTGCTGTGATGGGAGGAAGGGCCTCCTTGCGGATGACGATGCTCTTCCCTACCAGCTTGTAGCCTATCTGCCGGCTTTGCAGGCAGAGGTCCAGCACCTCTTCGATCGTAGCATCTTTAATATGAATGCTCACCGGACCCGCTCCCTCCAGCAGCGTCTCCTTATATACGAAAGATACGCCCGTCTGCCGGGTGATCTCCCTGAACACCTGCTGTATAGGAACATTCCTGACAGAAAGCGTGACCTTTTGAGAGAAACCGCGGGCGCTGACATGCAGGCAAAAAGCAAGCAAACAGAATGCGATTAGTTTCATTACACGGACAATGTTTTGTTGACACTGGCCACTGGACCATGCCGGTCCCGGCCTCATAAACAAAAAAGTTTTGGGTAACAACCCCCGCTTTGCAGGTTGGAGGTTGCAAAAAGCCCTTAATTGCATAAATTTGCATTGTTGGGTGATGTAATAATATGATCCGTCCGATCAAATGTGTTACGTAAGTCCCCGATCGCAGTTGCGGTCCCACTACAGCTGCTGCCGGGAGTGTTGGTAGCATTCCCGGCTTTTATCAGGTACTTACGACAGCACAAATACTTTTCTTCCTTCTATCTTAAAATGGTTTATTCCATTGGCTTCCAGGAGGTCAAGCACTTCTTTCAGGTTTAGCTTCCTGCTGATGCTTCCGCCCAGCGGTATCTTGTTCGGCGCCACCTTATAGACAACCTCTATGTCATACCACCGGGCCAGTTGCCGCATGATAGCCGCCAGATCGGTATTGGAAAACTCAAAAAGCCCTGTCTTCCATGCAATGACCTGCTGTACATCAGCCTTGCTAACGGATAGGCGGCCTCCCGCACTGTCGAAGGCGGCCTGCTGTCCGGGCTCCAGTTTCTTTTCCAGTTTGCCCTCCGTAACAACGACGGAACCATCCAGCAGCGTGGTATTGATCGTCTTTTCATCAGGATAGGCCATGGTATTGAACCGAGTGCCCAGCACCTGAACCTTCATGTCGTTGACAGCCACCGCAAACGGCCTGTCCCGGTCCTTTTCTATCTCAAAATACCCCTCCCCTTTCAGCTCCACCTCACGCTTTGTCCCCGTGAAGGCCGTGGGAAAACGAAGTGAGGACGCAGAATTCAGCCAGACCCGGCTGCCATCGGGAAGCACAAGCTCATATTGCCCGCCCCGGGGTGTAGTGATGGTATTGTATAGCACAGGCCCCTGACCTCCTTTGTCAGGACCTGCATGTTGGGAGTAAGAGATAACCCCATTGAATTTCAGCACCGTTGTAGCCCCCTGCCGGGCAATGCTCCCATCCTGCGAGCTGTCCAGTATGATCTGTTCGCCGTTGGCCAGCGTGAGGATCGCCTTATCGGCGCCGGGTTTGATATCATTGACAGCCACCATCTCGCCCGTCTTTTTACCGGCAGGATGAGACCGGAACAACCATATCATGCAGACACAGACCAGCAGACTGGCAGCCAGGGCGGCCACCCGGACCAATGGCCGATGCAACCAGCCGGAACGCTCCTTATGCTGCCCTCGTCCCTGTTGTATCTTCTGCCATACATTGTCTTCCAGCGCGGGCGACCAGGTAGCATGCTGTCCGCCCTCTTCCAGGTGTCGACGGAGATCCCCTTCCAGCCAGGCATCGTGGATACCCTGCCGGAGCGCTTCCCGCAATTCTTCCCAGTCCTCCTGTTCCAGGCTGCCGGACTTGTATAGCTCCCATAAATACTCGAATCGTTGTCGGGTCATAATAATGTCTGTAGGCCTTCGGTCCGTTTAAATATAAAGACGGAGCCCCGCTATAAATGGCCCAACGAAAGAGATATTTTTTTTTATTTCATACTGTCACGATCCCAATAAAGTGGAAAAAAAGACCAGTAGGGGCAGCAATGCCTCATGATGCAGGTAGTGATGAATATTCTTCCGGACAAAACGCCGGGCAAGCTCCAGGTGCCTTTTGACAGTCAGCCGGGACAGCTGCATACGAGCCGCTATCTTATCATAGCTCATCTCCTCTTCGGAGGCCAGCAGATACACCTGGCGCTGCCGCTCAGGCAGCCTGGCGACGACCTGACGGAGCATCCGCCCGCACTCACGCTCCTGTATATTGGTTAGGACATCGTCATCCGATACAGGCGCCCGGGCGTGAAACTCCGCCATGTGTCTTATTTCAACAGTATGCTTTTTGATATGGTCGAATACAAGATTACGGGTGAGGATAAACAGGTAATCCGAAAAGCTGCGCACATTGCGCAGGAGCGCGCGGCTGTCCCAGATCCTGATATACACCTGCTGCACGATCTCCCGGGCCACCTCCGTGTCCCTGACATAGGTCATTACCGCATTGTACAGACCCGCATTCGTCTGCTGATACAGCCGGCAAAATGCCTGCTCATCACCCGCAGCAATCAACGGCAGCAACTCATTATCGCAGTATAGTCGGTTCGCGGGCAAAGCTATGATCGTTTGAGTATTAATGTTAGAGGAGCCGTACCGAGACCGGGTATATTCACTATCATCGAAAGCGCCAGCGAGTCGCTGGCGATACCGGCAATCCAGTGAGGATCGTCCACTTTGGCAGGAGAAGTCAGCTTCAGCACTGCATCGTATACATCCAGCGTCCAGCTGCCATTGCTACCCGCTACGGGTAAGATAAGGTTCGTAACCCCATCGATCCGGTAGGACCCACTGTCCGTAAAATTATAGATATTT
The DNA here is from genome assembly GCA_001898505.1 of Sphingobacteriales bacterium 50-39. Classification (GTDB taxonomy): domain Bacteria; phylum Bacteroidota; class Bacteroidia; order Chitinophagales; family Chitinophagaceae; genus Puia. The sequence continues at coordinate 283,538 of MKTZ01000010.1, read as the reverse complement.
CCCTTTGTAGGGGCAAATAACGCCGCGACGCCGAATGCTTTCAAATACGGATCGGTGATCACGCTGGTCCCCGATGGAAATGAATACTTTGTACCGCCGACTTTTACGGAAACAGGAACGCCCAAAACTATATCGGATTGCTTCCAGGTGCCGGTGACCATCTTATATTTTTCCGACTTCGCCGGGAGATCGTTTTTTTTACAGGAGATAAATGCAAGGACAAACAATACCAGGGCGGCCATTGATGGCACATTGAATAGGGATCTTTTCATGACGCGTTGATTTGGAGAGAGGGTTAAACAAATAATAACGCGGGACCTGGCGGTCATTTCATAATACTGGACTTACTACACCGGGACACCACTCCCGGCTGACATATCAAATGTACTAATAGATAAGATCTTATGACTGATCTGAAAAACAGGATAACAATAACTTAATGAGAGGCGGCCAGGGCCGATAAACCCATAAAGTTTTTTAAATTTAGGTTTTTTTTTCAATTGACCAACTTTATTGCATGGAAAAGATAGTAGCCAGTATAATCACCATCGGAGATGAACTATTGATCGGACAGGTAATAGACACCAACAGCGCCTGGATGGCGCAGGAATTGAATAAGATCGGTGTTTGGGTATGCCACCGGCTGGCAGTAGGCGACGTATGGGACGATATCTGGAAAGCCCTGGACGAAGAGTCGAAGCATTCCCGGATCATCCTCATCACCGGCGGTCTGGGTCCTACGGCAGATGATATCACCAAGCCCCTTCTAAATGAGTACTTCCAAGGCAGGATGGTGGTGGATGAAGGCGCCCTCGCCAATGTAAAGCAGATATTTGAAAGGCTGCAGCGACCCATGATCGAGCGCAATCTCAAACAAGCTGAGGTCCCCGATGTCTGTACCGTGATCCCCAACAAAAGAGGGACAGCCCCCGGTATGTGGTTCGAAAAGGACGGCAAGATATTCGTATCCATGCCCGGTGTTCCCAACGAAATGAAAGGCATGATGACAGACAATATCCTGCCTGCCCTGCAACAACGTTTTGGCCTTCCGATTATAGCTCATCGTACCTTGCTGACAGCCGGCGTCGGCGAATCCTTTCTGGCAGATCATATCAGCGCCTTCGAGACGGCCCTTCCGCCTTATCTAAAGCTGGCCTACCTGCCCAACTATGGCATGGTACGTCTGCGGTTGACCATACAGGGGGACAACCCGGAGGCTATGACAAACGAGCTGGATGCCCAGTTTGCTACCATGAAGCAGCTTACCAGGGATTGGATGGTCATCGATGAGGACCTTACCCTGCAGGAAGTACTGGGCAAGCTCCTGAAGAGCCGCGGACAGACAGTAGGGACAGCCGAAAGCTGTACAGGAGGCTATATTGCCCATTTGATCACCTCAATTCCGGGCTCCAGCCAATATTTTAAAGGCAGCGTCGTTAGCTATGCTAACGAGATCAAGGAAAATGTCCTGGGCGTGAGCCCCGATACCCTGGCCACCGCAGGAGCCGTCAGCGAAGAGACGGTCCGCCAGATGGCTGCCGGAGCCCTGAAAGTGCTGGACACGGACTATGCCGTGGTGACGTCCGGGATCATGGGCCCCGATGGGGGCAGCCCCGAAAAACCTGTAGGCACCGCCTGGGTGGCCGTTGCAAATCGTCAAAGAATATCCGCCCAAAAGTTCTGGTTCAGGTTTGATAGACAGCGGAACATTGAATTAACTGCAACAAATGCCTTGAATCTGTTGAGAAAATTTATCTTGTCCGACGAGGGGTAGGCGTTCGTCAACCTCCCCATCCGGATGGTGTAATTTTCATTGAGAACCATACAGGTGCACAAATTTTGCATACCTTTGGTCCGCTGGCTGAAGGCCCCGTACCCCGAAAAATCAATCTACATCTTAAAAACCGATATACCATTATGTCTCTTGTTGACCTGGTGATGCCAAAAATGGGTGAAAGTATTGTGGAAGCCACGATCCTGAAATGGCTTAAGCAACCCGGTGATGCCGTAAAACAGGATGAAAGCGTATTGGAAATTGCCACCGACAAGGTAGACTCCGAGGTTCCCTCCTCCGTGGAAGGGGTCCTGGAAGAGATCTTGTTCAAGGTCAACGATGTAGTTCCCGTAGGCGCCGTCATCGCCCGTGTCCGCACAGGCGCCATGGCCGGCAGCGCTGCCGCCCCGGTAAAAGAGCCCCCTGTAGCAAGGCACGACACAAGACCAGACACCTGGCAGGAACCCGCCGCCCGGCCCAGCCCTGCTCCAGTGGCCCACACAGTGCCCATGACCAATGGCCATAATTCGGCCAGCGCCATTCCAGCCAATCGTTTTTACTCTCCTCTGGTATTGAATATCGCAGCCAGCGAAGGAGTACCCCTCCACGAGTTGGAGAATATACCAGGCAGCGGCAACGAAGGCCGTGTCACAAAAAAAGACATCCTTCAATATGTAGCCGGCAGGAGCAGCGGTGGTATCATTGGACAGGGAGCCCCGACGATCCCCGTAACGTCACTTCGCCGTACTGAACAAGATATCCGTCCTGCTACCGCTCCTGCTGCCACCGTCCGGGAGGCCTCCTCTCCTTTTACGGTGCCGTCAGGCAATGTAGAGATCATCGAAATGGACAGGATGCGCCGGCTGATCGCCGATCATATGATCCGCAGCAAACAGACCAGTGCACATGTCACAAGTTTTGCAGAAGCCGATGTCACCAATATGGTGCATTGGAGAGATAGGGTGAAAAAGGAGTTCGAAAAAAGAGAAGGAACAAAGATCACCTTCACCCCTCTCTTTATCGAAGCCGTCATCCATTGTATCAAGAAATACCCGATCATCAACAGCTCCGTCGAAGGAGATAAGATAATTATCAAAAGGGATATCAATATCGGCATGGCCACTGCCCTGCCCAGCGGCAACCTCATCGTACCTGTCATCCGGCAGGCAGACCAGCTCAACCTGGTAGGGCTCACCCGGCAGGTAAATACCCTGGCCGACAACGCCCGTCAAAATAAGCTGCGTCCCGAAGACACCCAGGGAGGAACTTTCACGTTGACCAATGTAGGCACTTTTGGAAGCTTGATGGGTACGCCCATCATCAACCAACCTCAGGTAGCCATACTCGCCGTCGGCGCCATTAAGAAAAGGCCAGTGGTGCTGGAAACGCCGGAGGGCGATGTGATTGCTATCCGCCATATGATGTACCTGTCTCTCTCTTATGACCACCGCATCGTGGATGGCAGCCTGGGAGCTTCCTTCCTCACCGCCGTTGCCAAAGAGCTGGAGAACTTCCCCGCCGACAGGGATTTCTAGCATAGCCGCACCGGGTCTCGTTATATACTTAAAAGAGATTTTTAACGTTAAAATATTAACGAATCAGCTCTTTTATCTGTACCGTCTTTTTCGTATATTCATTAAAACGAGATCATCCAATGAAGACATTATCCGACACCTGGTTTGCCGATGGGTATATTGACTTCGAATTAAAGAAATACACATTGCTGGCCTATCTCCAGGAGATACATCAGCATTTCTCAGAGAACAAGCTCTATCCGCAGCTGTCCGATATCATCTTCCATTACAACAATCTCGTAGCTTTCCGGGAGAATAAAAAATACCTGCAAGAGCAGTTCCCCAAAAAACTCACAGGCGTCCAGATAGAAAAATTACAGGTGCTCTACGAACTGCTCATCGAGGACGACGAGTTGATGCAGGAGCTGGAGGATATCATCAATTATGCAACCCAGGAGATGAAAGGCGCTATCAGCAATGGCACCGAGATATACGAATTCGTGGAAGAGAAACTGGTTATCTTCCCCGTTGGGCTGATCCCGCTGGACAATCACGAAGGATACTTCTTCCTCAGCGAAGGCAGTTACTCCAATACCCGCGTCTATCAATACAGACTGAGCTTTTTTGAAAAACACGACGAGCGCTATCGCAGTATCCGCACCGAATACATCGATACCTGGACCCGCAATATGGTCAATACTTACGAGAATATAAAGGCCGAACTTATAAGGTTAAAATCTGAGATGCCCAATCCCGCCGTTTATTCCATCGAGACGGAACTGAAATTTCCCGTGGATGAGACGTTGTTACCCATTGCCAAAAGGAGCCTGGTGAGGTATATCAGCAATCAGGCGGCATAATATTCACGCCCTGAGATGACGCACTATGCTCTTTCCAGGTAGCGCCAAAGATACCCTCCCGCATGGCGGCTTCCTTTTTTGAGACATCTGCAGATGCTTGAGCTGAATATCTGGGTCCTTCTCACAGCTTCATTGATCGAAGGGTAGGTGGCAATCTTTTTACCAGCCAGACTATACTGGATCACCGGTCTTTTCGCGGTCTTGATGTGCGGGAGTTTGCCGTCATAATCCTCCCCGACATAACGCCAAACAAATCGCCCCGGGTGGCGTGTTTTATCCTGGGCGCTGGACCAGATGGCAGAAATACTCACTCCCGTCTTTCGGCTGGCTACTGTAATGCTCGCATATTCCCTCAACAGCGCGCCGTCCAGGCTATATTGTTTGACCCGGATCCTCTTTTTGCGATTGAGTTTCAGTAGATGTTTACGGTTCTTTTCCTGATCCTGCAGGTAAGCCGGAGGAACGAACCTGTCCTTGTCCAAATCCAGCTTGCGAAGGTCAGAACGTGTGGCAATGGCCAAATTAGACACATGGTTGTTGAGCCCATCCCCATCCAGGGGATAGACCCGCATACCTTCCATTTTTTTCCGCTCAGGGGCGCCACGAATGCCGCATAGACCAGCCGCCGGACCATCGCCGCTTGTTTGCAGCCCTCAAATTGGAATTTTACAGCTGTTTCAAACTTGTAGTCACGTCGGTAGCGATTCCTGTTGCTAGACACCGACTGTCGCAGTATCCGTTCCTTTATATGGCGAAAATATCCGTTCCGCTCGATTGTACGCGCCAAGGCCTGTTTTCCGCGCTGGAGATAATTTTACTATACTCAAACGCTCCCATATCATCAGAATAATAAATAGGATCATCGTCGTTGACACCGACGAGCGGCAATCCAATATTTTCCTTCAACGATGTTTCAGAAACCTGCTTAAAATTGGTTTTCCAGTTCGGCTTTACTTGAAAAGAATAGTTTGCCAAAGGATTGAATTTAACCTCTGACAGATGAGATAAATCTTTAGATACTACATCTTTCATGTTGTCAAATTTTGACTGTTATAAATAAAGGCAATACATTAGTTTGTATGACATTATACAACTATTGCATACCGTTATATATAAGAATATATATCGGCGTCTTTTTTCTTAACACTATCAATGAAATCACCTATGGCAAAAGGTTTCATCGCTTTTATGATCAGTCAAAACTTGACAATTCAAATGGATTTATTAGCTAATATCCCTCGAAGTATCTTGCTTCACTTTAGGCCATAAACCGCGCTGTTTCTCGAATGGAAGTACCGGAGACAGCCGCGCCCTTAATGGCTTTCTGATATAACAACCTGCCCGATCATCTCAGGCAACATTATTAACACTGGCTAAAGTCACGAGGCATTCAAGCTGTTCTTTCAATAAGTCCTTATAGGAGTACACTCTTTACTATGATGTGTCCGCTTGTCCCAGAAAATGATGTATCCAAGGCTATTTGTTCTCAGATGATTAACTAATTCAGCAGTTAGCTCGTAGGTGAATACCCTGGACCGTAGTCCTGGTCTATTAATACCAGCATCCTTTTCCGTCAAAGCATATATAATACCTTTATCAGATTCATCAGGACCCAGAAAGGAGATAGCACTAGGAGCGCATTCTTGGATCAGATAGGCACCGCTTGTAGTATACCTGCATTGCAGCATGTAGTAGCATCCTTTGACAACATCCGTGTCCTTATTCAGGACTATACTCAACTCGTATTTGTTTTTGCCATCTTCAAGGTTGGGATTAAGATACACCGTTTCCAATGCAGCAATGTAAGTGGTCGAATGCTGCCCGACCTCTTTGGTAACGGAGTACCGCCCTATTGCAGAGGTGGCAAAAGCCATAATGAACAGTAAAAGCATCAAGCCTTTCATAATAATAAGTTTAGGGTTATAAAAATCCGAAGATAACAAATGCAGCCCAACTAGACCACATTAAGGGTATAATAAAGCCAGGATGTTACTCCTGGTCATTTTTCTATTTAACAACTACCTTGAAGTGCTATCCTACCAAGTTCTTATTATCTTTATGAAAAACCTGGTATCTGAGCACAGAACACAAAGAAAAAGAAATCAGAGCTTTTTATACGGATCGATATATACGCGTCTATCAGGCTTATAATGATGCTATAGCTGACAGCGCTTTAATGAATAAAAGGTTCGTTTCTCCACCTTTTAAGATAGAACGTACTACTTGGATCAAACCATCCTTTTTATGGATGATGTATCGTTCTGGATGGGCGACAAAAGAGAACCAACAAAGAATTTTGGCTATTGATATTACTCATCAAGGATTTTCATGGGCTTTGGAACACTCTTGTCTTTCTCACTTTATCTCAACGGTCTATTCATCCCGTGAAGAATGGCAAAGAGTAAAAGCTAACTCCCCTGTAGTCATTCAATGGGATCCAGAAAGAGATATCTATCTAAACAAGCTACCTCATAGAGCTATCCAGGTGGGGCTGACGCCAGAAGCAGCAAAAAAATATATTAATGACTGGATCATTGGAATCTCTGATATAACCGAATTAGCCCAAACAATAAAGTCGTTCCTCGATAAGAAAGATATAACACAAGGTATTACTCTTTTGCCTGAAGAAAGAAAGTACCCACTACCAGAAGGCATCATCGAAAAGTTGGGAATAAAATAACACCCTATTTTCCATACAATTGCTTCTCGGCCTTTTCTTTTATGATTGGAACATCAGATGTAGCCAATAATCTCAGTTTCTCTTTTGAATATTCAGTTTTGATATCCCCCAATGCATGTATACATTTTCTAGCCAAAGCATAAGTGTCGTCATAATCCAAGTAGTCAAACCTGGATAAAGCGGCTTCATACAACGCATCGACACTCTCAGGAGCTTTTAAACCCTGCAGTAAAGTAACAATATCTTCGTGCCTATAATGCCAAGATGCGCTTAATAACTCACATAATATCTCCACATATTTCTTTGAGTTTCTGAACTCCTTATCAAAAAAAAGCAGTGATAATCCCAAATCTACTTCTTCTGCATTTCTTAACTCATAAGCATTTTGTAAAGTCAAAAGTATATAACTATGATTATTATCAAAGTCAATTGGATATCGACTTAAAAAAACATCTGAAGTAATCTTACCAGATACAAAATCCGTTATCAATTGTTTTTCATTTACTGTCATTAGTTTACAACTTTAAAACTCTGAATGTTTTTATTAAATAATTCTAGGGCCTTCCCCTTACCAAGACCAATATTTACCTGCTTCAGACCTTCTACGTTCGTCTCTAGCTTAAAAAACGCCTTACTCTGGCCCCATCCCTTTTCAACTAATGGCAGTTCACCGTATGGATGGCCGCTTGCTGCATTTCTTACTCCAATACCTTCCAACTGTTTAGCAGTACCTGGTTTCACATTAATTTCCACAAGAACCCCTTCATAGTTAGCAGAGAATGCTTTTGTTGGAGAAATAAATGTTTCACCGGTTGCAGGCAATTCTCCAGTCTTTTGAAATATGGAAAAATCCTTGGCAGACATAGTTCTATAGAAGGTTTCCGAAGCAGTCGTTGCTTTAATACTACCGGCCAGTCCCGCTTCAACAAGGCTAGCTATGGTAAGTGCCACCTCAGCCCCTTGTTTTATTTTTCCGATAGTATTGTAAATGGGAATATCCTCCAGCAGCCCTTTATAGTTTTCCCTATCTTCGGCAGATGTTCTGAATGATTGGCTTCTTTGCGTAATATATTTTTTTAACGCAGGACTCGCAGAAGTATACTTCATTAAGGTAGCATAATCCCGGTCATTATGAGGGATAGTACCAAGTATATCCGTCTTAGTCAAGCCTGATCTTGAGTCTGGATTCCAAGGGAAAAACTCTATTGTTCTTTCTGATGTGGATTCTCCGCCCCGTGAATAATTGGTGGGAAGTCGTATCTCAGTAGTATGATTATGCTGGAAGAACTTATCCGGCCCATTAGCCTTGATTATCTCAATCCGGGCAGTCGTAGGTCTTCCATATGCTTTTCCATCGGGTCCAATAATGGCCTGTGTATAAAAATGGAAGTGTATTTCATCTTTACCATCCGGGTCAATGTTGTTAATGGGATTATTAGCCGCATAAGCATACGGGCTCAACCAAGGCTTAGTAATCCTGTCCGTGGAATACCATCTTCCTGCCCGCGTATCATCCATTCTATTCTCAAAGCTGATACTATTTCCTACGCCCTTCACCTCATCATCCTTCTCCTTCCCGTTAAACCCATACCGATACTTACCTGTCCCCGCTATAGCACTGCCATCATCATCCCCATTGCCGCCTCCCGCATAAGAAGTATCCGCAATATAGGCCGTCAAATCGTCGTTCACACCACTTTCAAATCCTTCTGTCAAATCAATGCCATGTGTAGCCGTATACGTAGAAGGTGTAGTACCCGTCCGGCTGTTCACCGTCAGGTCCACCGGTAGCGTATATCCGTTTACAGTAGTGGTCCCTGAATAGGTCCCCCCCGGTATAGAGATAGCCGTAAACATCCTCCCCGGCATGATCATCCCAAAAGGATAGTAGTCCTGCGCCGTCTTTACATCCGCTTCATAATGGTCTATCAAAGAACTGTCTGTCGTTAAAGATACGCCGATTTTCTTATCTGTAATCGTCGCCAGCACATTCCCTAAATGGTTCGACAGTTCGTATTGTTTTCGGCCAGTGTAGTATGGCAGGTGTTGACCCGTCCAGGGTGACACATAGTTATTCACGCCCGTCGTATTCGCATCCACCGACCGATTGGCCGTCAATATCCCCAACCGGCTGCTCCCATATATATGCTGCTCATTCAGGTGCAGGTCTGCACTGTCCAATATCTTTGTACTGTCGATGCTCGCCGTATAGGTCGCCATCACATTGCCGCTCGCATCCCGCACATACCACGTATAGTTCACAGCACTCGTATCACCCCGCACCACCTTCTTCCCGATCCGGTGACCGGCTGCATCGTAATAATAGAATATATTCTTCGTCGGTCGGGCTGCCGTGGTCACACTCCGGTCAATCTCCGTGATCTTCCCATACACATTCCACTTGATCGCACTGATCTTTTCACTGCTGTCCCTGATCAGGTTGCCGATCGAGTCATACCCATAGTTGTTCCCTGGCTGCGTGTGCAGGTCATACCCCCCGCCGACGGCATCTGATGCACTATCCCGGATGAATTGTAATTTGTTGCTATTAGCAAAATAGTTGTAATGCAGGCTGTCCATCGGCAGGCCCGTCTCACCAAAATTGTTCCGCTTGTACCCTTGGATATTCCCATTCCCATCATAGGACACCCTCTCCCGGAAGTCCACCGTCGGCATCAGTCCCGCCCAGCTGTTCGCCTGCTGGTTCAGCCCGTAATAGGCATCCATCCCCGTGATCCGGTTCAGCTGGTCATAACGGTAGTTGTATAATAAGGGACCGCGCCAATGGCTGGTGTCGGTTGTTCCACCAGGGTTTCTGTACAGCGGTCCCAGGTTCACCGCCATGCTGCTGATGTTTCCATTGAACAAGGGTCGGTCATTGGTATTCAGGTAGGCGCTCACCCCGGGGAAGGCATTGATCCCCGTCCCAATGGCGCTGTAGTCTCCACTAAAGTAGTTCAGTCCGAACCCATATATATCTTTAGCGATATACCGGTTCTGGTATGTCGTATCCCCATCCCGGCCCATATCATACACCGGCAGCAGGCTCGTGCTGTTCACGCCCTTCAGCCATCCTTGCAGGGTATAGGCATAATCCAGCCCCTGTATCATCTTATCGCCCAGCACCACCCGGGCCAGCGGCCCATGCTTGTAATATTCATACCGCGCCTCCCTGTCCCAATACACGCTGTCCGTACTGGTCTCGGCCAGGGTCAATCTGTTCTCCGCATCATACATGTACCGGTGATAGAACGCATCCACCTGGTGCGGCTGATACGCCACACTGTTCACCTTCCCGCTCACCAGGTCATACTGGTACACCATCCGCTTGAACCGGTTGCCATTCAGGTTCATCACGTTCTGCGCTGTTCCTATGGTGCTGCTCCCATAATCCTGTAGCAGCGTGTCCACGTTCCCTTCTATGTCGTAGGTGTAGAACGTCCCCTGGTTGTACTGGGCGGGATTGTTGCCCAGCGTGAACGTCGTATACGCCACCCGGTTCCGCAGGTTCCTTTGTACCACCGGTGCGAAGGATATCCCGGTAAAGCCGCCATACGCCGTATCATATACCGTCTGCGTGATCTGCTCTCTATTAGATTGCGATGCGGTTATCCAGCTCACCAAATTCCCCTCCACCCGGCTGATCGAGTCGGTCATAGGCGAGCTGCCCGTATTGCTGAGCTGCCCTACCTCCGTGATCCGACCGATAGCGTCATACAGCGTGTAGCTGTACTGTCTTCCCGCTTCCGTTCCACTCGCTGCCTTCTGTCGCGCATTCTGCGAGATCGACAGCCTGCCTAACCGGTCGTACCAGAACTTGCTCTGCCCCCCATCCGGCGTCTGCTGGCTCACTACCTGGTTCAACGTATTATACCGGTACTGGGTGTTCAGCCCATGCGCCGGCACCAGCGATTGATCCAGCGCCCTGGCGGCCTTGACACTCTCTAACCAGGTAGAATCATAGTTCTCATGTACTCCAGCCGGTGGCACCGTCTTGAGCAGGTTCCCGGCCTGATCGTAATAATATAAAGTATGATGATACTCGCTCACGGTATGCGTTACGGTGAACTGCTCATACTTATAAGCCTGCATACATTGTGCATGGTAGCTGCTGTCGAACTTCCCCCGCACAGAATCCGTATATACATTGTACAGCTCGGTGCTCTTGCTCACGGCAAAGAAAGTAGAATCGCTACAATTCGTCACAGTATTCAGCGACACCGGCGGCAGCACCGGCTCGGATCGACCACACAGGAATAGGGTGTCCGTAACAATATGAGGACATGCATTATGTGAACAGATTGTTTCAATCGGGCTTGGCCGGAAAGTAGCCGACAACGTCCTTGCCGTATTGGTGATCGTAAGACTATTGGATGTCAGCGTATCCAAATATTGATGAATAGCTGGTTTGCTATTAGTAAAACTCTCCGTTGAATCATAACAACCTGTTCTACCAAGTCCGTCTATGCTCAAATGAATTAAATCAGCTCCTAATCCTGAACTCTTATAGCCAGCCCCCGTGTAGGTCCCGTTGCTATTGACAATAAGGCTGGATAAATATTGATCGGCCGTATATCTTATACGATTGGTCCATGTAATATTCCCATCGGCGCCGGTCTTATAAATATGGATACTACGGTTCGTCCCATCTTCCGATTGAGAGGATATATATCCTCCATCAGGCGTGGGGTAGACCGTTGCGGCGCCTGTCTGAGCCCCGGGAGGCGAAGGTATTTTCCTGACCCGTGCCGTGTCTCCATTTTTAGTCAGTTCTACGACCACCGGTTGTACGTTGCCAAAACTGGGGCCATAATTATCTGTCATTACACTGTTGATGATATAGCCATTTGATGTATTGTAAATGTTGAAAAACCAGTTGCAACGCGCGTCGAAATCATAGGATTTGGCCCATATCACCTGCCCGTTGCTCTGGTTTATCTTCATCAAGATGCCATCATATTTTGTATCCGGATTCCCTAATGTCGTAGAAATGAACAGCCCGGATAATACCAGTGTATCCTGGTCCTCTACCAATCCCCCTACGTTATCCGAACTTGTTGTTCCGATGGTTTTTGCCCAAATCGTATTCCCGCTGCTATCCAGGCGTAGCACTTCCCAATCGGCTGTTCCCGGGGCATTGTTGTAATTGGCGGCCACCGCATATCCTCCATCGGATGTCTGGATTACATCCACCCCGGCTTCTCCATTGGTAGAGTTGGCTCCCAGGGTGCGTACCCACTGGGTAGTACCGTCCGAATTACCCTTGATGATGATCGGCTCGCCCTGCGTCTGCGAAAAAGCGGTAGTCGATCCCACCGCGATAAAACCACCGTCTCGGGTATTCTTTAGGCGTGCCATTTGCGTCGAATTCGAGGCGGTATAGCCTGTCGCCGATTTGTAGACACCTGTTCCATCTGTTTTAAAAATGCTACCACTATGTAATACTAAATACCCGCCATCGCTTGTTTGTACCAGGTCTTTTGCTGCTGTGAAATGATATCCGTTAATAAACTGATAATTCCTGCATGAATCCTTTGGGGGTATCACCGCCGTCCCCGTTGAATCCGGCGTCGTCAGATCCGGCAAGGCCCCGCATTTTCGTTTGAAAAAGTCATTGACCTGGGACCAGCTCATCGAAGTACCGAGCTTACTATTGATAAAGTCATCGAAGTTGGAAGTGGCCGGATAAAAATTCTTCAATTCCACCGTATCCTTGGCCACGGTTGTCCACGCATCCGGATTGATGTTATCCGTCGCCGTTATGACAGTCCAATGCCTGGCTGCCAGATTGGCCACTGCTGCATCGCTGGCGGAACTTCTGGGCTGCCCTAGCAAATTAATACCGCCAGTATCCTTTTTTGTCGAAAATGCCACCTGATTCAGGAGCTTGTCTACCTGATCAGTGGTCAGGCCTGGGATATATCCACCTCCAAAATAGCTCAGGGTAAGATTGACCGCATTCGAATACATTGACCCGGGAATAACCAATAGCCGCAGCAATGGAAAGTTTAGCGGTATATTAGGCAAAATGGTATCGATACCCGGATGAGTAAGATCACTTTCCCCTAGCCTGACATCCTGAAGCGTATGAAACTGGGCAAGACTTCCAAAATTGTAGTTTTTGAAGGGTGTTGTCCCCCCGTCTCCCGAATGCATATTCACCGTCCATAATCCTTGAAGCTTGGATTTGTTGACAAAACCATCCAACGTATTTAAGCTACTGTCCTGTGTACTATGGAAGAGCAGGCTGCTAAGATTCTCCGGAGCGTACCCTCTAAGGTTCTTTAAACCGGGTAGCCTCACCGCATGACCGTCGAGATAATTATCGAACCCAACCATGCCGTGTATATCTGTATGGTACACTGTCACGGTCCGGTTCAACGCGTTGCCATATGTGTGAGACACATAAAAATAAGATTGGTAGTGGAAATTAGTGGTCTCATAAATTTCTCCTATTCGCGTAGCCGTCGAAGTGTAATTGGAATCTACCTTGATATGCTGTCCGTCGCCAAAATCGATGTAGGACCCAAGGTTGGTTAGTACTGCATCCAACGTATCATACGGGATGTCGAACTGGTAATAGCGCATCCCAATGATCCCATTCGACGGAACCAGTTGCCCCTGTTTTAGCAGCAAATGGAACTTCCCATTGTCCAGGGCACTCAATGTACCAACCTTTTGGTTAGCCGTATCGCTGTTCCACAACTGCGCAAAAGAGTTATTCACCTGGCTGACCGTACCATCCACCGTATTGCCAACCAAGATCCCATTCACATTGAATACCCCTTTGGGGCCCTCCGCCGGTGTACTATTCCCCGCAAAGGTGCGCATATCCAGGTCTGCATATCCTCCCGTCGGCGACAGGTACTTGCTCTTGTATTCTTTTACCAGCGAATCCAGGTCTTTGCAGGCCAATGTCGCGCTATCGTACGTCTTGTAACCGTCAATGTTTATGCCGTGCAAATGATACAAAGAATCGATCTGGCTAAAACTATAGCTTGATCCTGTCTTTGAATTGAAGTAGGTGGTAAACCCATCCTGCCAGGGTCCTTTGCAGGAAAAAGCAAGGGGATAGTTCGACATGGATTGCCGGCAGTCTTCGAACTCCTCACTGTATTGCAAGACTCCATTCTTGTCATATACCCGGAGGTAATCCACATATCCATGATCTGAAAATGTCCCGAACAGCGTTTCCAGGGCAACGAGCCGGTAAACACTATCGTTAGATAAAACCTCCCCTATCAATGCCCCATTATAATAGGCCTGCCACCTATCCTTCAAGTGCGTTAACCGAACTACCGCCCAATCCTTCATATCGACTACAAGTCGTGATGTAAGCGGATAAAAGGCGCCGCTTCCATAGTGCGCAAGGCCCATCAATTGGGGGGCGCCGGGGGCTACAATGGCCGCCGTATCCGCAGCCGTAGGGTTGATTGGCAACAGTGGAAATATAGCTCCAAATAGCCCATACGCCCCACCCTGGTTGAATTCGAGCTGGACCTGGGTGGTAGCCCCAAGACGTATATCACTGTTCCCGACTTTTATTCTTGCCTCGAAGGAAAATTCGTTATCGACACAAAGCGTGTCCCGCTTGAAATAGTCGTTATACCCCGTGCGATCCGGAGGATTCAACTGAAATATATCGTCCGGAATATGCGCCACCCCGTTCCTAAAGATCAGGGGATAATAGTAAGGGGTCACAGTATGGATCAAATCACTCGAAAAGAAATGTGTAGTATCTATAGAAGTAGTATCCGGATAATACCCCTTATTATAATCATTCACTATCTTCTGCAACGAGTCGAGATAGGAGCTCGCCACTCCATTACAGCCGTTCAAAAATGTTAGATACTCCGCCGCCGTCTTCGTAAATCCCAGCCGGTAGTTCATAAATTGCTCATACAGCTGGTTGATCCCTAACTGTGCCGAGTCCGTGGGCGAAGGCGTCGTCACCGGCATTAACCCGGGATATCTTCCCCGGAACTCCGCATCCAACGACTTGAACTGGGTACAGCCCACACAAATATCCCCCGTACTGCACTGCAGGGCAGGCGGCAGTTGGATAGGCGTAGACACATATACACAGCCCCCGCCCGCCGGATTCACCGAACACAGGTTCCGCAGCTGTGTCAGTGTGGAGTCGGCAATGGAGGTCTGGTAGGCCTTGTACATATAATCGGAAAAGGACAGATAATGCCCTGCCACCGACAGGTAGCTCTGATACACCGTCCGGATATGATCGCACTCGCAGCTGTCAGGTCTCGTCCACAACGGCTTGCTGCTGTACGCTACCTGCTGGTCATAGGGTTTGGGAGCCTTGATACCATAAGCATTACAGATCGTCGCCGAATAGCCCTTGGTGGCATTGTATTGTTCCAGCACATCCTCGAAGCTCGTATATTGATAAGAGCTGGAAGGCTTCACCGAGCTGGCCCCATACGGATGGCTGCCGTCTGATCCCTCTTTGCATACCTGTAACAGCCGGGGAATAATGATCGCCGAATCCGTGCTGTTGTAGCACGATTGCAACGACTGCCACCACAATGCCACATAGGACAGGCAGGTAGAATCATAGTAATTATTAATGGTTGCCTGGTTCTGCGCTATGGCAGCATTGGGGTCTGAAGGTGGTGTCAAACCCGCCGCCTGCATCATTTCGCCCGCATCGGTAAAATGAGGTTGATGACCTGAAGCTAACAAATCACCGGCTGTTTTGGAAGCGCTGCAGGCGCTCTTGATCTGGGCATTTATCAGTTGGTGCTTCACATCCAGGTACATCTGCCGGAACGTTCTCCAGGCCATATCCTGATCGCCGGAGCACATATTAGTATTGAAAGCGCTGTCGTCATTGGTCCCACGCTGGTACATCCTGATACAGGCTGTATCCCTGCCGGCACACCGGATGGTAGCGGTTGCAAACCCCCACATGGTCATCAAAAGTGAACTCGACCCGGTCGCATTAATATAAGATTGTAGACTACTCTCCAGATTATTCTTATAATTGTTCGTGCCATTACTGTAGGTGATCGCCAATGGATCATAATCCGCCGTCCCCGTTGCATTAAATCGTGTGAACAACGATGTAGTGCCTTGAGTGGGATTCAAATACCCCTTACTTAGCGCTTCACCATAGGTGTCCGTCGACTCGAATCGTTTGTCCCAATCGACGCTGGATTGCAGCAATTCATACTGGTGCAGCTTGCAATACTCCGGGTGATAGGGCAATAAGCTTTGCGCCCATGAAAGCTTGAATTTCTGCGCAAACGCTTCCTGCGACAAGTCCTGCGGCGCCACCATTTCGCCCGCGCTCTCGTCATATACCGAATCCGGCCGGCCATTCTCATTTACGTAGTTATTATTATACCGCGTGTATAGGGCGCTGTCTACAACATCCCCATTCGAATTGGTCCGTACGAAGAAAATGGAATAGGGATCCGAGGTGCTGTCTACCGTAGCGTATTGCCCCGAAGGAGGGGTCATATCCAGCAACATGGCCTGCCGTATATTGTCCAGGTCGCCAATACTATCACACAACAGGCGGCAGTCAGCCTGCGCCTGCTGATACGCCGTAAAGATCATATCCTTATAGGAAGAGTCGCTGGACGCAATACCTGCCTTGGTGATGAATCGCTGGTAATACGTCGGCCAATCCCCCAATTGGGCCTTGCAGCTGTCACAGGACGGCGCGCACTGCGTCATGCTGGCCTGGATAGCCTTTTGCTCCTGTAAAAATGTGTTGACATTCTTACAGGAATTTCTTCGCATGAACACGCTGTCCCGGTAATAGTTTTCGCCCCACCGGCTCACGGACAGCCGTTTGGTGATCTCATAGCTTCCCGCCGGCAGCCATTTTGAAAAGCTGACGACAAAACTATCCGCTGCCCGACAGGTCGTATCCGGGCGCCCGCCCAACGAGAAATTATGGAACACCGTATCGAAAGATTGCCCGCCCAGTTTTTGATTGTTACAATCATCCGTCATAGAGATCTCCAGGTCATACAAACAGTCATAACAGACAGCGCTGTCACGGCAATCCGGCATTTGCAGGCTGGCCGGGTTGAGCTTATAATGGAAGATATGCGTTCCGGCCACCGCCACCACAAGCCCCTTCTTGCTTTCCATGACCAGGTCATGCACGACGTTGGCGGCAGGGTTTGTCAACGATTCCGTGATCAGGGCGCTCCGGTAGGAGGAGAGGGTATCCAGCTTGGTACTGTCCGGCACACCCGCCAGCGCCGTGGCAATAGTACGCCCATGCATATCCGTATAGCTGACACTGAACTGACCATTGGCATCCTGGACCATGGTCTTGAAATAATGCGCATTATCTCCCACTTCCGTCCCAAAAAGAGCATCCAGCTCATGCTGATCGGGGGTCCCATAGAAATACCTTGTCTCATGGCCGCTGCCCAACCGGTGCCGGGGACCTACGCCGCTCTGCCGGCTGATCCTGCCGGTGTTATCCTGTACATACTCGACCTCCGTGAAAGGATAGCCGCCTGCATCCGGGATATATTTGTTAATTCCGGTATCCTTATCCGGATTGGCGGTAGAATAATACTGCGCAGCTCCCCCACTTGTCTTCATAGCTGCAGCGCTGCTGCCGCAATACTGAGAGGGATCGCCCAGGCTGTCGAAATTATTTTTGTCATATGCCACCCCGTTCAACCCCAGGTTAAAATTCTGCGAGTATTGTATGACATTGCTGAAAGTAGGCGCCGGCAATACCTGTATCACCGGACGACCCTGGTAATCATAGAAGCTCTCGGCCACCACCGTCGTATTGGTGGTATTGTCCTTTGTCACTGTCTGCCTTCCCCGGAGACTCCCGTCGTAATATTGTACGACCACCTTCCGCTTGCCTTCTTCCGCATAGCTCGCCGTAGACTGCCAATTCAGGTTCCGTTGATGTCCTTTAAAGTAGAAGTTTCCCGGCGCCTGACGCTCACTGCTCCACTGTCCCTCGATACGGCTCCCATCCGTCCGCACTTGCACAGGTCGCACGCGAAAGAACAAGGTACCGGCGCCATCATAGAAAATGGGAATATTATACGTAGTGCCGGCGATGGTCACACGGCTGGCGCCATTCTCGAATATAAGAGACGCATTGGGGCTGGCAGGATTGCCATAAGGCTGCCGGGGGTTCTGCAACGCACTGGAGTCGACATAGGTCCATTCCAGATCATATTGATCCGCGCTTATCACCTGAGTCCAGTTCACCGTCAGCTCGTCCGAGGTAGTGGCGGAATCCAATACAGCATGCCCCACCGATTGGATCGTGTCGGTGGGCGGGGTAAAGATAAAAGCCGGAAAGCTGACCAGCTCATTTTCCAATGTCAGCGACTTCCATACATCCCAGTCTGCATCCGTCTGGCGGTCGATGACCGTGACCTTTACCCTGTAGCCACTGCTGAAAAGATAGCTGTCTCCATCCCGGATAAGGCTGTCCTTGTTATACCGGACGGTCAGGGAAGTGTCAAGCGTCGTCACACTCCCATCTGCCCCCGTCACCGCCAGCTCCAAACGAAGGGTTGCCGAAAAGCTCCGCTTGAGATAATAAGGAGAATAAGGATTGATCCGCAGCCTCACGGTATTCCTTACCAGGTATGGTTTGGTTAGCAAGGAATTGTAGGAAGTGGAAAAGAAGAACGTATCCGATACGATATTGAACGAGTCTTTGCTCAGCTGCCCCAGGCTGCCGTCCAGCACCTGTAATACGGGCGGTTGCCCGCCCCCGGCCCGGGCAGTATGACCAATACTGTCAAGTAACAACAATACTACGGGAACAACGATGCATACAAATAGCTTCTTCATACACTATACGATTATAGGTCAGGAGAACCCAGAAATATTTTATACGATTGATAGGGGGGCTGAGGAATATACTCTTTGCCATCCTTTTTAAAAAGCCGCCCAAGATCCCATTCGTCTTTCGCCACATCCGTCTCACGATAGTCCGAAAGATCTGTCTCCACGATGGCATAGGTAGCCTCATTTGTCACCTTTTGTCGAACGGAAGCATCGTACAGTTCCCTGGCAGCCACCACATTGATCATCCTTATTATAAACCCCGAATGCCTGTCAACGACATATTCGACACGCTTGGTTGTCCGCACAGGATGAAAGGAAAGAACAATGGTCTGCCAATCCTTCGTTTCCTGTATGTTGCAATCCACACTGTCGTTCTTCAACAACAGGCTATCCAGCAAGGCCATGGGATTGACACTGCGCATGTCCGCGCCCGGTCTCGCCAGGTACATGACCTGGTCCTGTTTGAAAAGGATCACTGACAGGTCCTTGCCTCCCACAAATTCTGTACTATCCAGGCGATAGCGATAGCGGTCGCCGTAAAAGGTAAAATCTCCCTTCAAAGAATCCAGCCATACGGTGGGTTTATCTTCGGCGGCATACCGGTAATGCATGTTAAAATGCAGCTCCTTGTTGCTTTTATACCGTTCCGCTACATTCCGGAAGATGGTCATAGCACGCTGTTTAGCTCCCTGATCCTGTGCCGTTGCGGTTATCCCCGCGCAACAGCCGATCACGCATAACAATAATCTCAATGGTCTCATGGTTACTGTTTTAACAAGGCGCTCCTCGTCTCCTTGATGGTTTGAATGCCTCTTTCCGTTTCCTTCTTCACCCGGATCAGCGTTCCGTCATCGTCGTATTCGTAAAAAGTGGAATAGTTGTTCTCGTCCTGTTCCGCCATCAGCCGCAGGTTGACAGGATTGTATACAAAGGATTTCATGTTCGCGTTAAAAGGATGTACCCGCAGATCGTCGAAGTACACCCGAGTCGAGCCGGACGATTCTAAATTGACACTCATCGTAGTGTCTCCTTCCGGCATCATAAAGACTCCCTCACACCGTTGCCAACCCTCGATGATAGGTCCTGCCGGCATGAAAGTGGAGCTCAACGCGGTACTCCCCGAACATACGATCTTCACATCGCTGTTGACATAGGAAGTACAATTACACGCATTCTCCTCCTTTACCCAAACGCTGACGACCATCTTTCGACCTTTAAAAGGCGAGAAGGTAGGTAGCAATATGGTATTGGGCGTCTTGACGGCGCTCAATACAGCACCCACCCCCGGGCAGGCATCCGTCGCCGTGATAAAATTCAGTGTAGGCTGCGTCGTATCCTGGCTGATAAGGGGGAAAGCCAATCCTACCTGGTCATGCCCGTTTAACAACAAGCTGCTCTTCCCGCTGTGCTTCTGCGCCGTACTCAACTTGCTGAGATAGGGCCCAAAGTCTACATGCCGGGCCGATGGGCAGGCAGTATCACAAGTCTGAGTAACAAAACCATAGTCCTCGAATCCCTCGAAAGCCGATTCCCGGTAATGTCCATTTTGTATCACGGCGGTAGGCAACGTGTTATAATAGCCATACAGGATGGAATTGTACCTGCCCAGCGGGTCCTTGTTCTCGATCTCCATGCCCTTGGGGTTGAAAAGGGTCAGCTCGCTGTTCCAGACCCATCGGGTAGTATCGGGCTGCGGCTGCAACGATTGATTTTGAAAGGCCCAGTACGGAGCAAAATCATGGAATGTCCCATTGTGCCGGATAGTGGTCCCGGAGGTAGGATCTATTTCCGCACGCGTGCCATAATAGGTATAGCTGCGATTGCCTCGCCAGTTACCCAGTACTCCGGTCGTATAAGGGTTCAGGCTGGTGTCGGTGACCACGCTGTTACACGAATAGTCGATCAGGGTGTCACAGGTGGGGTTGTAGTGGATCAGCATGTAACCGGATATAGTATCGACATTGGTTGGCACTGTGTACGTCACATTCAGATAAGGGAGTACAAAAGAGGAATACTTCAATGTGTCATGGGAGTTTGCGGTAAACATGAAACCGTAATTCCCTGAATTCACCCACGCTTGTACAGCTGAGGTTACGTTCATTGTCAGACTCTGTGAAATGGACGTAATTCCGTATCTATAGTATTGATACGCTCCCGACCATGTATTGGTGGTATTCCAGTTAGCTACAGGCACGTCGATTAAAAAAACCGAGTCTGCTATGGTATGAGCATGGGGGAAACCGGGCGGATAAAATCCAAACGGAGCTGCAACTAAGAAGAGACTTGCACTGTTTATGATGGCGTTTGCAGGAATATTGTTTACACTATCGAATTTTATATTTGTATAAACAACGGTACCAGGAATGCCCAGTTTTACATTGCCAGCCTTTGAGGCTGACATGAGCCTCTGAGCTGGACTGTCCACCGCTTGATAAGGTAATGTAAGCCCGAATGGATAGTTATCAGGATCATTAGCCAGATCATAGACCGTCATAGACTGTGTCACAAGCATCGTCTTCCGCATCGTATCAGGCCTTGCCGCATCCACCGTATCCCTAAAAGGCAGCACTCTCCCACCTCCACACGTATCCGGGTAAAAATGATACAGGTTCTCCGCCCTGGTATTATTCCAGCTCACCTCAAAGTCACCGATCTTCGCCGTATACGCACTGCTGATGCTGTCTTTTGTCAACGCATAGAACAGCTTATTCTGGTTCACCTGCAGCACAGGACAATCATTCACGGTCAAAGCATACCCCGCACTGTTGGCGCTGCTCACCAGCGACGCCACGGTCACCCCATCCGACGGCTGAATAAACAGCCTCCTGCTGGCGATCAGATATCTAAACAGGCTCCTCAAACACTGGCAGGTACAGGAGGTCCCGCTACCCGAACAGTCATAGGGAATGCTGTCGACACAATTCACCGAGGTCTTGTGCACCTTCCGGTCCTCTACCTTCCATAGTTGCTGGAATTCTCCCGCACTGGCATTCACCACCTGGCTGGCAGTTGTCAGATTTAATTTATAACCTCCCGCCACATTGTCCCATACCAGCGGGTTCTGCAAACAGGTCACCGCCCCTACCATGGTATTCATATTTCGCCTGCCGCTGCGGATGACCTTCAAGGTAGCATCGTTGCCGGTAAAAGGCTGCCCATTCGCATCGATAAAATAGATACGATGCGGGCCGCCGCTCAACACACTGCTATCTATAGCCCATATCTTCATGTAGTCTGCAAAAGTTGCAGGTATAGGCGCACAATCCGACGAGCCCGTCTGTAGCTTGCCGGCCACCAGTACCTCATCACCACTGGCAAACAAGGTATACAAAGCGCTGTCGGGCACGGGCGCACCGCTGATGATCTTACCACGCTTGATAAAGACGTGCTTTAGCAGGAGATCGATATTTTTATAAGCCAGCCCCATCCCATCATACGCCCAGTGGGACGGATAGCTGAAGCTATACACAGGGTCGTTGAATTCATTTTGTGTCCGAGTCAGCAATACATCCCCCGTCTCGCTGTCATACAACATATCCTTGGTCGACACCTTACTTCCCTTATCGACATGGATCACACTGTCCAGTATACCGTAGCGCTGTATCACCTTCAACGTAGCCGTCGATCGAAACCGGTTCTCTTCCCGCTGGCTGAGATTGATCAACGAAGGCAATACCCATATAGGGGGGAAAGGCATGCTGAACATATCGGTATTCGGGCTGATATTGAACCCATTGGTGATGGACAACTGCTCCCGCATGTCCATCATCAGCTCCACATCCTTGCCGATATAGGCCGCCGTATCGATCGTACCATCCGGATGCATCACGCTGACAACGTTCGATAGTTTTTTCTCGTCGGCGGTGGGATCTTCTACTTTATACATATTTTCCGTGTAGGAAGTATAA
Organism: Sphingobacteriales bacterium 50-39; assembly: GCA_001898505.1. Taxonomy (GTDB): domain Bacteria; phylum Bacteroidota; class Bacteroidia; order Chitinophagales; family Chitinophagaceae; genus Puia. The sequence goes on along the minus strand of MKTZ01000010.1, from coordinate 260,991 downwards.
TGCAAAGGGTCGGTCTCCGGGTAAAATGCCTGCGATCGCATTTTACCATGCATATCATTCAGTTCCACCTTAAAACCCTGTGAAAAGGTCAGAAAGTGATACGCATTGATCCGTAAAAAATTCGCCAACCCCGGTTTGTATCTTTTCTTCGTATCGTTATCCAGGATAGTCCTGTCTGTAAACGTGGGAAAATCGTAGGCCGTATAAAAAGTAGTCTCCTCATACCCATTGGCAGATTTGCGGTTCTTGTAGTTGATGGTCCGTACCCTTACTTTACTATAGCCAATACTGGCCCCGGGAAATATCGATTCTCCCAGAGGCTCTTCGGAATATCCCAGCGTCACAGGTCCCAATGGCGCAATCTTTTCCACGTATTCAATCGGCTGGCGGAAGGGGTTCTCCTCTCCTCCGATACCAGGCTCATAACTGGCAACACCGCTACTGATCGTCGTCGTCACCCCATTGATCTCCTGCTGCGTGGTATAGGTATAATCCTGCCCATATAGGGCTGCCCGCTGCCCCGTCATTTTATCCCAATTATCATAGATCGTGACCCTTTTTACCCGGTGCCCGCCCCCATATTTCTTGTAATAGGGATTGTCCAGCCGGATAAAGGTCCGGTTGAGGTCCACATCCGTACACCAGGACTTACCCCTGGCCGTCCTATCAAAGGATTCAAAAGCGGTTCGAATATTATTCGCCAGGGAAAATACCATTTTGACGGCGCCGGAAAGATCCAGGTTATCCCCGATCTCGGAGCCGGGATAGGCTTTGGAAGGCAGATTCAACCGGAGGAACTGGATCGCGGCCTTGGCCAGCGGACTATTAGACCCGGCCCCATCTCCCGCCAGGGAGATGCCGCTGATCCTTACCCAGATGATACCACCATTGACGATCCCGTAGCTGTTGCCCTCACCAAGATCTGCGTAGCAAGGGATATACTCCGAACCGCTGCCATACATATCGTCCGGCATCCGGACAAATAGCTTAAAATAAAGCTTGCTTACGCCTGATAAATATTTTTCTAATAGATCGGCCTTCGAGGTCACCGCGCGCGGAATATTGATAAATACATACAAGTTATCTCCCAGGAGGGAACTAGGGTCGTACAATTTGTTGCTGCTGTGGGCGATCAGGGTATCCGGTCCCAGTCCCGCCAGTTTGAACAGGTTCATGGCCCGTTTGTGCTGCACATACGCATAGTCGTCACTCTCATAGTTCACCTTGATGGCGCCGCCGGAAGGAAGGTATATGGAATCCAATGCCCAGGCGGCAGCATTCTTCGCCGCCAGTGTACTATCCTGCAGTGCATAGGGATATTCCGCATTGGTGAGCGTGCTGCCGGATGTCGGGTTCTGTGAAGGGTCCTTGTAATTACCCCACCGGTCATAGCTCCGAATGTTATACGCCGGGTTCAGCGCATTATAGTTGAACACATAGGGGTTCTGCTTTCCCTTATCATTCCCATTATAGGTGAACCACACCTTTTTTAACGTGAGCTTCCCGTTGTTGTTAGACAGGCCTGCCCCCTTGTTGATGCCGGGGCAAAGTTCATAGCTGTACTCGAAATGCACCGTTTTCACCGGTATAGCCGAGGTTCCGTTCTTGATAAAGTCGGCCTTGCTGTACAGGTTGATCGCCTTCAGCCTTTTTCCCAGGCTGTCGGGTATCAGACGCCCGTTCTCGTCGATTGGGAAGAGGTCTGCCCTGTTCTCCGTGACAAAAGTGGCGATCATGGTCTTGGACTCGATCGTGTGCAAATACCACAGCTCTTTCTCTCCATAGACGTAATTACCCTTATCATCCCGCCTATCCGTCTTCAATCCATCATTATAGGTGGCGCTGTCCATGGTATAGGGTGCACGCCATTTGTAAGGGTGACCGATGCCGCAAACCTTGGAATAATTGAATTTCACCGCATCCCCCTTATCGTCATCTGAAATACCGTTACCCGTCAGGTCTACATAATCCGGTGAAAGAATGCCCGTCAGCAGGAAGGAGTGCGCATAGGCCGGGATCTCTTCGCTGTTATAATACCAGTCCTTTCCCTGGTGATTGCCGATGGCTGTATTATCCGCATTCGGCACATCATGTGAATAGCCTACCAATCCCGTCGTGGTATTGCCATTGTTCTTATCCACGGAAAAGGTCGTTTCTTTCTGACGGAGATTATACACCGGGATGCCATATACATATCTTCTGCCGTCATTGTTCAATACATCGATCTCCGAAATATGATTGGATTTGCGGAAGCTATTGACCCGTTTCTCCTGCACCATATAATTGCCGACAGGGAAGGTATCGATGGCCGGCGGGTACAAGAATTCTCTTGACAGCACCCGGCGTTGCCCGATATTGCCTGCATATTCACAGCGCAGAATGGCGAAGTCGGCTCTTACGATTTGGTAATACTCGATCTTGATGGGATAGAACTCGCCGGCCACGAGGTTCACCGTAACGGATTGCTCCGTATTGGCCTTATAATTACCCAGCAACAGGCTATCGTTCATCCAAAATCGGACACCATCGTCATGCTCTAAAATAAACTTAACGGGCCCGGTCACCGGCGCTTTGAACCGCCCTGTCCAACGAACAGAAAAAAAGTTTCCTGGGAAGGTAGCAGGCATTCTCGGTGGCCGTCCGCCAAACCAGTTGTAATTAATACTGTCGTTGGGTATAATAACAGGCGTTCCAGTAAAATTTTCTTTAGGGTAATACTCCCCCACCAGCCCCGTATTGAATCCGCCATCGTTTTGCTTCACTGGATTACATCCGTTCAAGGTAAAGACATTGGGCGTATAGTTCTCGATGTATTTGTTCAAGCCCGCCGCATCCGTCTCCGTTGCATTCAAATAGGAGATCACTTGGGTCCGCTTGTCCCTTTCCGGCTTAAAAGCTTTCTGCGGAGTTAGCAGACTGTCGGCTACGGGCCGTTTGTTGCGGTACAGCGTAAGATAATTGGTGCCCTGGATCACCGAGCTGTTGACCCCAGGCTGGAACAGCTTGGTCGTCACCACATCATCCCCTCCGAGATTGTCATAGAACTTTTTCGAGTTGATGGACTTCTCTCCCGGGTTCCGGAAATAGGCTGCCTCGAACAGACCGGAATCCTGTTTGAAACGGACCACACTCGCCATCGTATTCTCACCCGTCCAGGGTCCATTCTGTGTGAAGGCCCGGGTCACATTCAGGTCGATCCCGCCATGCACCAGGTCTGAAAAGCCCAGGTCCACACTTGCCTTGTCCGACATATCCTTTGTACGGATAAAATGATCATTGATATATCCGATATCCCCCCGGTAGGCCCGGAACATGCCGCCCGTCCCTTCTCCCGTGATGGAAAAAGCATCGTAGGTATAAAAAGGAACGGCAATATGGGGCATAACGGGACTCTCCCGGTAGGTCAATTCCTTTTCCCGGTTCATGTCCAGGAGGGCACTTTTATTGTTCGCTCCATCCTGGTAATGCAGATACCCATAGGCAGGTAAAGCCAGCAACGTATCGGACGGATCGATGCTATGCTTGGAAACATAGCCGCTGAGATAAAAACTGGGATGAAAAACATATTCGGCCAGTCCCAGCTTTGCCGTAAAGGAATAATTACGGTTGGTCATCGGCATCGTGATCGTTGGCGTATAGGCCATGTGCGCGAAAGATATTTCGCTCGAAAAGGAGCTGCTGACACTATGTGCTGCTTTCTGGTTGTCGTTGTCTATTTTACTTTGACGATCGCCGATGGTCAGCTCCAGGCCTTTAAGACCGCTGCGGGAATTATACGGGGCTGAAATGGTCAATCCCCCTGAAATACTGGAATTTTCCTCTTCATTGTGTTGTGTCATTTCCAGCGAAAGAGAAGGCGTCAGCGTAAGCCCGTCCTGGGAATTGTTATCCACAGAAAGCCCCAAACCTCCTGTTAGGTTGCCTTTCCCTCCCTGCCCCGAGTTGATGCTTGCATTGATGCCATTCTCCAATCCCCATCCCTTGTAATTATTGTGAAATACGCCCAGCTTAGCACCAAAACCTACGTTGATGGGAAATCCCGCTACTTCCACATCCCCCGAAGCCCCGGCCGTAAGACCGATCGTTTTGTCCTCCTTAATGCTGGTAACTTTCTTTATCGAATCCTTGTCTGAAAAATCATCCGGCAGTCCGCGCAAGTTTCGGGTGATGGTGCCCGGGTTAATATTCCAGCCCAGACCCACCCAGCTCGCTTCCTGGTCCATGGAAATACCGCTGCGATAAGATAAGCTCAACGGATACCCGCCCACATCCATCAACGGTATGTTATAGGAGAAATCTCCCGAAAAAAGGTCCACCATATTGTTGGAATTGACAGACTGAAAAGCCTGCATCTCCGGCTGGGTAGGCCCTCCCCCATACGTTCTCCTGGGTGTCGGGGTTTTTGTCACGCTTGCCGTCCCTGGCAGAATGGATATAGACTGTCCTTTCGTTCTCAAAAGATCCGGGATCGGGTACACGGCATGTGTATAGCTTGCGCCACGGGTTCCCTCGTGGACACGAGCAGCCGATAGACATTCGCTGCAAAAAAGAAAATAAAAGGACCAGGCTATTGTTTTGCTACGCCGGCCAAGGTATTGAATGATCATGCGCTGTTGCTTTATACGGCTATCAATGTTGAATGGGTTAATGTCTGACCTTCGGTCAACGGGCCTCCGGCCCGTTTCGGTATTGAAATTTGACACACCAGTGTTCCTGTCTGCTATTAATAAATTCCAACAGGTAAACATGATTGTCTTTTAATGCATTCGTATGAGTAAGGTCCAACTGCCCCAGGTTGTCTCCATAATGGAGGTCTATAAAGGCGGAATCCAGTGACACCTCCTTACGTCCTGCCTGACTGATATCATATATCTTAAAGGACACCCGCTTGTCATTTACTTCGTTGAGGTATTCATACCGAAGTATGCCATAACAAAGCGTAAATCCCGCTTCATTCTCGTGCTTTAGACGAACATAGTATCCCAATGAGGGTTTTGTGGCATCTGGTTTCATGGGTTTCACACGAAAGGTCCATACCTCGCTCCGCGCAACCTCAGCCCCTCCGCTCCTGGCCGTTACCTGCCAGGCATACAGCTTGGCAGTATCCAAAGCGGGCAACGAAGGCGGATAGGGCAGACTGGTCGTATTCAGATTACCCTGTCCATGCAACGGCATATTTTGCTGCACGGCCTCAGCGCCTGTTTGCAGGTCCTGCACTTCTACGAGCTTGAAGTCATAGACCAGGTTAGTAAATAGCTGGTAGGGAGAAGGAGGCAGCCAGTTGAACAAGGGACGGACAAGTTCTGTCTCCCCGCTGTCCGGCGGATTTACCAGTTGCGGCGGGCTCACCGGCTCGATGACCACCGTCTCGCAATCCTCTGCCACTCTTTCCGACGTCTCCAGGTCGATCCTGACCACGGAATAGCACAGCTGAAAAGTACCCACCGGTAAAAAACCTTCTGCGCTGCCATCCAGGTGGAAGTCGCCGCTGAGAATATTATAGGTCACCGGCGCTGCCTCCGCTGCACGCAACTGTTTTAACCCCTTCGGAATATCCAGTACCCGGGTCGTAGCCGTCATGACCGGCTGGCTATTGGACGCATTGACCATCGACAGCTCTATTTGCACCTGGATGGTTTGGCTACCCGTATTCACCACCGAAAGGTTCCATAGCTGGCTCTTCATGGTAAGCCCGCCCGGTGGCAGCTGCGGATTGATCACCACCTGCGCGCACAGCCCCCGTACTATCAGCATGGAGCAAAAGAGCAGTATATTTTTTTTCATACGCATAAATGCTTGTTTTTACCCGCTATCTGAATGTCTTCATATATTGCACCGTACCAATTACATTGGGCGCCAGCCTGGCTGCCGTGCCGCTGCCTGGCAAATACCCTTTCTCCACCTGGAAATACAATTTATCACGGGGGCCGAGCGCGAAATTGCCGCGCACAAATCCACCGACTCCCGCCATCGACTGGTTCAGTCGATGCAGCTTGGCGCCCAATCCTATGCTGGCGAACTTTGCCAGCGGCACCTCCACATTTCCATCCAGCACATCGTACTGATAGCCCGTGCTCTTGCTATGCGAAAGCGCCACGGTAGCCGTAAAATCCCTGAAAAAAATGCTTTGTCCCAGGTACAGGTTGGCGGAATTGTAGTAGATAAACCCGCTGTCCGCGCTGCTGTTAAAGAATTTCGTATACACTATATTCGTTGCAGCCTGCCGCTGCCCCAGGCGATAAAAATGGCTGACACCTGCATTGAAGGTCTGGAACCTGCTTTCTGCCAGCTGTGTACCAACCATCGTCAGCTGGGACATGGGCATATAGCCGGCCGTGATGATAGGCAACCCCCTTTTATGAAAAGCGAGTCCCAGGCTTTTGAACACCGTATTCGACTTATAATTTTGTACGATATATGGATTGGAGAAATCATTGGTGCGCAAGGATGCGGTAAGTTTCAGCTGTCGGTGGAAAAAATGCTGCTCCGCCTTGACATACCATGACTTCAGCTGAGACAGGGTTTGAAAACTATTGAAGGACTGAAAGTTGGCGCCGGTAAATTTATACTGGGCCTCTATCCGGGAGGAGGAAGCGGGTATCCAGGAGGAGAACTTTAGTGACAAAGCCTTGTTCGACTTGTCCGAAAGATCCCACCCGGGTTTGGAATCGCTCCCCGGCAAAGCAGGAGAAAAGGACTGAGCAGCTTCCGCTACAAAAAAGGTGTTCCGCTCCAATTGCCATTTCGCCTCCGTGCTCAATCCTGTCATCCTGACGACGGGAGATATACCCGCGCTGTTGACACTGGTCAGCAATTGCTTCTGCCCGCCGAACAGGGTCACGATAAAATAATTTTTTTCCAGACGCCCCAGCCCCGCCCTAACCATATACATATATTGTTTTGGCTGCCGGATACGATGTACGGTAAGATCAAGAAAACGATAATCGACCAACCCCGCCGTCAGCCCCAAATAATACCATGAATTATATTCAAAATGCACCCCATTGATACTAAGGTTTTTTGCCGTCAGCTCCGAGGTATTGATAGTATTCCTGCCAATCCCGAAGTTCCGCACACCCAACAACCAACGCTCCCCTGCCGGCAGTTGCCCCGCGCCGGGAGCATACTCCTGTAATGGCTGTTTCCATTGATCATACCCTCCCGGATTGGTAAAAGAGCCCGATACAAGCTGCCGGTATTTATGTATCTTCCCTATGGACGAATCGTATATGCCTTTCAATGAATCCTTTTCATGTGTCAGCTGTTCATATCGTTCCTGGTTTTTTGTATAAAGCTCCAATAGCAGGGCAGCTTCTTTTCGTAATGAATCCGATCTTCGCTGGTTGACACTATCGCTCAGTTGCATATTGTAAGTCACCTTCGGAACACGCACGATCTCATTTGCTTCTATGAGCTTTTGTTTTGTCAGAGGATCCTGTAGCCAGTTGCCCAGGCTCTTGAGCTGCGACTGCCGGAGACCATATAGCCTTTTCGCAAGGCTGTCGGGTGCCGGAGCCTGCTGCAGCATTCTATCTCTGACCCTTGCTGCCAGTTGATTACGGTAGGCTGCCGCGTCAAATGCTACCTGTATATCCGTAATATCCCTGAAAATAGCTGAGTTGCTCCGCCGGATAAAGCTGTTTACCCGTATAGGTATCATCCCTTTAATAGTAAAATTCAAGGTGGACACTACCTGGTGCTGCGCAATATTCTTTTCCGCATAAGGAGTATCCAGGACGCTCCGATAGTTGAATATATATCCTGCATATCCACCCCTGAATTGCAGAAAGGCCGGTCGGTTCGGAATATTGAACAGCTGTGTCTTCACCGAGTCCTTTCTGCGGCTCTTCGACAATAGTCTCCGGATAGACAAGGTATCTTTGGAATGCGCTGTACTGTCACGCAGTAAAAGCAGGGGTACGGGAATGCTCAACAGGGTCGTATCCTTTCGGGGGATAACGATCTGGCCCGATGCATACATCCTCATCGATAACAAGAAAACGATACATATGATGATCCGGATAGGCATCAATGACTGGCTTTACTTTGCCTATTGTTAAGTTGAACTTTCAGCCGCTTTACTTCCTTTGTCAATTTTTCTACCTGCTTATGCTCCCGGATCAGGTACAGCGTCTGCTCTTCCACCTTCTTATGCTCCTGGATCAGGTACAGCGTCAGCTCTTCTACTTTTTGCAGCAGCAGGGCCTGGTTCTCCACCAGGTCGATGGGCTGTTCTTTGGCCTGGTCCGCAGAAATGATCCCCGGCAGATGCTGGTTCACCCGGATGTACCGCTCCAGGGAGTCCAGGCCGGGCAGCTTATAATCATCCTTGAATACATAGTCCGGCCAGCTGGCATAGTTCCGGATACTCACTTTCGTAAAGATGGCGCTGCCATTTACTGCCAGCTTGTAGCCGTGCGTGCTTTTTGTGCCGATGCCCACCGATCCATCACCGAGCACGCTCATCCGCTCGACATTGTTGGTCCGGATGGCAACGCGGTTGGTATCCACCGTGCCCAGGAAGAAGGTATCCGCATTCGTAGCGATATTACCCGTCGTGGACCAGAAATAGTTCAACGATTCTATGGAAACATTCACGGAAGACATGCTGATCGTTCCCACATTGTCCGTCGCCTTTGCCGTCAATTGATACTTTCCAGGGTCCGGGTCCACCCAAGTCATCGTGTATGGCGCAGCGTCCGCTTCTCCGATCTTGACGGTATCCGCATAGAACTCCACTTTCGCGATGGTGCCGCCCGTCTCCGACGCCGTCGCCGAAATAGTAAAACTACCCCCCTCGGCCAACCGGCTCCCATTCGCAGGCGCCGTCAGCGTTACTACCGGGACACCCACAGTGGTGTCTCTGCCCGAAAAAACCTGCAAGCCGCAGATAAAGACGAAGGACGCGCTGCTCGTGGCGTTAACGTATACTTTTATATGACCATTGCTATCGGGATACACGTGCAGAAAGGTCACGCCTTGGGTCTTGTTCTGGTAATTATTTAAGGATTGACTGCCCGATACACTGGCGCCTGCCACCGTATACTGCGTGGGGCCGCCATTAAAAATATCCGTTCCGCTCATTCGTAGAATATAATTGCTGTCTTTATTGAGTCCGCTCAGCTCCAGCTGGGGCAGCAGGGCGTTGTACAGCGCCAGGTTATAGCCTGACCCATTGTATTGCATCCAGTTGGCGATCATCACGCCGACGGGGAAATAAACTCCCGGGTAGCCGCCATTCCCGTTGTACGCACAGACTCCTGATGGGGTGGGCGACCAGTTCGCGGTGCTCACCGATGAAATGGCAATGCCCGACGGGTCCGTAGCCGTCCGGACAGCGAGAGAAGGATCACCGGCGACATTGGTCCAGCCCGCAACGACCTGCGCCTGCGCAGAGAAATTAAAGCTGGCAATTTGAGCCTGCAGATAGGTGATGTCACATAAGCTCACAAGACATACAAGGAATACTGTCCTTTTTAAAAAGGTCATATGTTACAATTTAAATTGATGTAGGTAGATGAGAATTATGCGAATGCTGGCCATCGGATCACCCAATGACTTCGAGAGAATATAAAAACCCGGGATCGATGATCAAGGGTAGTGTAACCCTTTTTAGGAATGTCCTGCATATAGCAAGAAAACATGAGGTCAGTCGGCGGCAATAGCTTGCATGCCCGTGATCTTATCATAGTAAGCCGGTTTAAGAGTTAACAGTTCCGCACATAGGAAATGTGGCCGGGGTCAGATTAAAGGATCGTGTTTTCAAAGGGAAATGAAAAATCCAATTTGACATAGCAACACTTTACAGACGTGTCGGAATCTCCAACAGATGTGTCGATTCGGCCAATAGACGTGTTGTATCATCTGAAATAAATGACCGGAAAAATGTAGACAATGACAAGTTGTGATTGTCCAGCAGCTGCTAATCAGAGTGTGAAAGAAAACCAGGTAAGAATAATTGCTATCACGAAATAAGTGATTTTTTTCTGAAGTTCATACTCCAAATTAATTTTTTATTGTAAATAATTTTTAAAATCGACTACTTTTAATTCTTACATGAAATACACTCTTCTTCTAATCTTATATTGTTTATTGTCTTCCACCCATCTCCAAAGCCAGGACAAGACCTATGTGCAGCAGCCCATTTTAGGCCTGCATATCTTTACCGAAAAGTTTACTTCTTTCGAAAACTACCCTGCCAGGGCAGGTATAGCACTAAACTACCTCAAAGGTTTTACTCCTCGTTCGGATCTGAACATAACACTGGCGGGCACATTCCTTTCCTACCCTTTTCAAAAGAACATGGATGCCGGCAAACACCTGCTGTTGGAGTTGGATGCTTCGATCAGGGAAAAGATCCTTCCGGGTCAACACCGCTTTAGTCCTTTTTTTCAGGCTGGCTTGGGAGTGTCGCAGTACGATATATACTATGGCCTCTTCCTACCTGCCGGCGCGGGCTTGCAAGTGAGTCTTCCCGGAGAGGTCCTTTTGCTGCTCCACGCGCAATACCGCGTCCCGCTGACCAGCACGCAATCCGGTCATTTTTTTGGCAGCCTCGGCATCGCAGGTATCATAGGGAAAAAGAAAAGGCATACAGTGGCCACCATGGCATTACCACAACGCTCCGCGCCTTCTTCATCGAAAGATACCGACGGAGATGGAATACCCGACAGTTTGGATGCCTGTCCGTTGGCTCCGGGGTTACAAGCCTTTAACGGATGCCCCGACACGGATGGGGACAGCATTCCTGACAAGGACGATAAATGTCCTCTTGTTCGCGGGCCCCGGTCATTACAAGGATGCCCCGAACCAGATAGCGATAAAGATGGTGTTATCGATGCAGAGGATAAATGTCCCGACCTGCCGGGTTTTCGCGAAACAGCAGGTTGCCCGCCCATTGAAAGAAGCATCCAAAGGAAAATATCGCGGGCCGCAAAGAATATATTCTTCGAGACAGACAAATATATATTGCTACCCGCCTCCTACCAGGCGCTGGATGAAGTAGCCGCTGTTCTTCAACAGGATCCTTATCTGAAGTTGATTATTGCTGGGCACACAGATAATTCCGGTACCCCCGAAAAAAATCAGAGGCTCAGCGAACAACGCGCCAACGCCGTATTGGAGCATCTTCATACAGAAAAAGGCATCTCGAAAGAAAGATTGTCTTCTGCAGGCTATGGCAGCACAAAACCTGTTGCAGATAATGGTACGCAGGAAGGGCGTGCTCTTAACAGGCGGGTAGAGCTTACGTTGAAATATTATTGAGCACCCCCTCACTTCACTCTATACGACGTATTGGCATAATTCCATTCCCATGTCTTCCCATTGTCGTCGGAGAAGGCCTGGCTCCACTTCGGCCGCTCAGGATTGGTCTTGTCCCATTTATACACCACGATCACAGGCCGGCCCACCTGAAAATCCTTTCCAAAGAACAATCCGATGCCATCATGGAACGAGCCGATGACAGGAGGCTCCAGCGCACCGCCGTTGACATCTATCCAGTACAATCGCCACAGGCGCGTTCCGGGGTCGAATGTACGTATCGTTCTTCCCTCGTAAACCTTCCCATCATCCAGACGCCGGCGGACAACATCGAAATTTCCCATGCCGTCCAGCACGCCGAGATCCTCCACCTCGCTGTCGAACTCTGTGTATTCCCTGCAACCCTCGAGCCGTTTGTTCAGGTGTTTATTTTTCATTTTCCATTTACCTACCAGGAAGTCGAAGTCATTCTTCGAAGAGGTGGCAGAGGCCGTAATGATCAATTCCCCTTTGGGATCGAACTTCAAGGCAGGCATGGGGAAGCTGTCGATGATCTGAGCCTTCCCGAAATAGCAGGCAGTTAATAGCAAAAAAGTGATTACGTATCTCATATTATCAGGTTTTTAATGTCAGACGGTAGGTGAAGAACTCATGGTCGGGTGGCCGTTTTATAAACCCCATTTTTTCATAGAGGTGCTGGCCTGCGTAATTGTCCGTCGCGGTTGCCAGCTCCACAAACACAGCGCCTTCCCCCTTTGCAAAATCCATCACCTTCCTGATCAGCGCCGCCCCGATACCCATGCCCCTGTAGGGAGTCTCCACATACAGATCATTAAGGATCCAGTTCTTGGCAGCGCGTATGGAAGAATAATGGGGATATAATTGCGTGAACCCTACAGGGATCGACATATCCCCCTTTTTTGCCAGCGCCACAAACACGACTGATTCATCGTTCTCCAGCCGGAGGCCCAGGTATTTGCGGGCCAGATCGAGGTCGGAGGGCTGCTGATAAAAGACTCGATACCGGTCGAAAAGACCCGCTACCAGGTCGATGTCATGACGCTCTATTTTTCGGATGTTCATTTAATTCAAAGCTATATCTTTACTGGAGTATACAACTATACCAGTTCAGAGATATCAACTAGGCCAGTTAGCTCGCATGCCATGAACCTGATAAAAGAATTGATAGTCATTGACAAATCGTCCAGGTCGCCGATGTACCTGCAGATTACGCACGCGATTATCCAGGGTATTCATCAGGGACAGCTGAGGAAAGGCCTTCGGCTGCCCGGCGCCAGACGAATAGCAGATATCTTGAAGATCAATAGACTGACAGTGGCTGCCGCCTTTGGGGAACTGGAATCGCAAGGGTGGATAGAAATAGTGCCGCAGAAGGGAGCATTTGTGAAAGTGGACCCGCCCGTTCTTTCTCCGCGAAAATTGACCATCGAGATGGCGGTGTTTCACGTGCCGGCGACTCCCGGCTTTGCCTATGAAGAGAAGAGGATATTGCCTTACCATTCTCCGGAACACCCCCCAGCCGGCAAGCTGGTAATAGATTCAGGCTTCCCCGATCCCCGCCTGGCGCCGATGGAAAGCCTCGTCGGCAGTATCAGACGCCTGTCCAGATTGTCTTTCCATAAAAAATACCTGACCTATGGCGGAGGACAGGGAACTTCATTCCTGCGGGAGACGCTGGCCGGTTTTCTCAATGACACCAGGGGACTCTCGATAACGCCGGAAAATATCCTGATAACAAAAGGGGCCCAGATGGGGCTTTACATTATTGCTTCCCTCTTGTTAAAGCCCAAACAGGAGGTCATTGTCGGGACGCCCGGCTATGCAAGAGCCAATCGCACGTTTGAATTGTCCGGTGCAAGGATCAATTATGTGGCCATGGATGAAGAAGGCATAGATACCGCGCGAGTGGAAAAGATATGCAGTACCCGGAACGTAAGAATGGTGTATGTGATCCCGCATCACCATCATCCTACCAGCATGACCCTTGCCCCTAAAAGACGCGTCCACCTCCTGGAGTTGGCGGCCAGATATAAATTCGCCATCATCGAAGATGATTACGACTATGACTTTCATTACTCAGGCAGTCCCATGATGCCCATGGCCAGTCTCGACAGGAATGGAAATGTTATCTACATCGGGACCCTGAGCAAGTCGTTGGCGCCGGCGATAAGGGTCGGTTTCATGGTGGCGCCGGAGAAGTTTATCCGCAGCGCCACAGCCCTGCGCAAGGCCATCGACACGATGGGAGACAGCCTGATTGAAAATGCGATCGCCGAACTATACAGGGATGGCACCATTGTCCGGCATATCAAGAAGTCAGTAAAGCTTTATAATCAGCGCCGGGACCATTTCTGCCCTATCCTTCAACGTGAGCTGGGACAACATATTTCTTTTAAGATCCCCGAAGGAGGGATGGCAGTATGGACACAGTTCCTGCACCATCCATTACCTGTCGTGGTTGAGAAGGCCCAGCAGCGTGGACTGATCTTTCCTGACGGCACCGATTACGATACAGGCAGGATCAAATACAACTCCACGGGATTGGGTTTTGCCTCCCTGAATTTTAAAGAGCAGGAAAAGGCGATTAGTCTTTTGAAACAGGTGATGGAGGAGATATAAGATAATTATTTAAAAGTCAATCATTTATAGCGCTATCGTAAATAATTATTTTTTTATATAAAAAAAAATATAGCTATCTTTACACCAACAATCACACCCCAGGCTATCTAATTACTTCCTCAACTTACTACACAACGCCTGGAAAGAACCCATCCTACTATTAAAACATCTATAGTATTACTCTTAGTGCTTAGCCTTATGGTTAGCGGATTTTATTGAATGCCGGGGAATTGAATTTGAGAAAAGAGGCGGATCGATATTATTTATTAACCAACAAACTACAATGCACATGAGAAAAATAGCAGCCCTTGTGGCCTTCTTGCTCATTTCTATTGCAGCATTGGCCCAACTGAGATCTTTCAAAGGACGTGTAGTTGATAAGAACGGGATGCCAGTCCCGTATGCGTCCATCAAATCTGAAAATGGTAAGTACGGCATCAGCGCCGACGAGAACGGGTACTTCGACATTAAAGCCAAAGTGGGAGACAAGATAACTGCTACAGGCGTTGACTTTGCCCCCCAAACAATTACCATTACCGAATCCACCGGGACAATCCAATTTGTCATCGACAAGCAGGTTGCCAACCTGGCCGAAGTCATCGTGACCACTGCCCTGGGTATAAAACGGCAGCCAAAAGAACTTGGCTATTCGACGACCAGACTGTCCAACGAAGAATTGACCCAGGCAAAAGTTACCAACCTGGCCAATGGCCTGGCAGCAAAAGTCTCCGGTCTGCAGATCAACCTGGTGAACAACGGAGTAAAGCCGGATGTTCGTATCACGCTGAGGGGCAACCGCTCCATCCTCGGTAACAATCAGGCATTGCTGGTAGTGGATGATATCCCGCTGCCGATCAGCTACCTCAACTCCATCAACCCGGATGATGTGGAAAGTTCCACTATCCTTAAAGGAGCCTCCGCCTCCGCATTATACGGCTCCGCAGCATCCAATGGCGTTCTGATCGTTACCACCAAAAAAGGGAGGTCCGGCAGGCCGGAGGTAAGACTGAGCAGCTCCATGCAAATAGAGTCTATCGCCTATACAGCCGATTTCCAGAACGAATTCGGGCAATACGGAGGTGAGGCCATCGGATCTCCTGGTCTGGTAATGATACCCGGCAGCCCTTATGTGCCGTATGTACCATATGAGAACCAGAACTATGGCCCGCGCTTCAATGGCCAGATGGTCCCTATCGGCGCTCCCATCCGCATTTACAGACCCGATGGCTCCTTCTATATCAAACAGGATTCCATTCGTTATGCCGCCGTCCCCAATGCAAAAAAAGGCTTTTTCAACAACGGGATCACCTGGATCAACGGTATCTCGTATTCTACAGGAGACGAAAAGAGCAGGTTCTATATGTCTTTTGAAGACGTAGACAAAAGTGGCGTCATACCTAAAGATCACGACCGCCGCAATACGATCCGCCTCAATGGTTCCAGGACCACTGGCATATTCCGGGTGGACTATACATTGGGCTATACCCTCCGGCATACCAGCACCACCCCGGGTTCGGGCGTGCCGTTCACCTGGGGAACAACAGCATTGACAGCAGGTTATGCCGGCGGCGGCTCCTATTTCCAGAACAGGCCCCTGTACTGGACGATCATCAACTCCCCGGCAGACGTAAACCTGAGAAGATATAAGAACTGGCAGACCGATCCGTTCTCCAGCCCCGATGGGTACTTCAACGCTTATTACGGGAATCCCTGGTGGCAGATCGACCAGACCAGGCTGGATGAAAAAAGTAATGACATCCTTGGCAACCTCTCTCTCGATCTGAAACCCCTTAAATGGCTCGAATTACAATACAGGGCCGGGATCGCGCGAAATGACTATAACAATAAATACACACAAGCCGGTTATACATTCGCGCCATGGGCCATTGCCGATACATTGCAATCCGGTAATATCCCAAGCTCCGTGAAAGTGTACTCGCCTTCGGAAGGCGATGCGCTGAGCTACAATCAACGGCTGACCAGCGATTTCCTGGTATTTATACATCAGTCAGTCGATAAATTCGACTTTCGGCTCATCACGGGTACCTCCCTCGTCGTCAATACGCTCCGGATCGCGGGTGTCAATGCAGGAACCCTGGTGATACCTGATTTCTACAATATCAGCAATCGGCTAGGTATCCCCATTGTGGGAGAATACAAGGAAGAGACAAGACTGTTGGGCGTTTTCGGCGATCTCACCGTCGGGTATAACAACTACATGTTTTTGCATGGATCGTTGAGAAATGACTGGACCTCTCTCCTCGCCAAATCCAACCGCTCTTACCTGTATCCGGCCGTAGATGCTTCCTTTGTATTTACGGAAGCCATACCGGGGCTTAGGAACAAACGCACCCTGAGCTTTGGTAAGATCCGGGCCGCCTATAGCCGGACCGCCCAGGTCAGCATCGGCGCCTATGCGCTGCAAAATACATTCAATGCCGGCGCGGGCTTTCCCTTCGGGAATGTAGCAGGCTATACGGTCAACGGCGCATTCGCCAACCCCAATATCAAACCTGAATTCAGCACGGATGCAGAAGTGGGAATGGAATTGAGCTTTATCCGCAACAGGATAAATTTCTCCGCTGCAGCTTATCACACAACGACCAATAACCAGACCATCCCGATCACGATCTCTTCCGCAACAGGTTTCACCTCCGCTTATGTGAATTCGGGAGAAATGCTGAACAAGGGAATTGAGCTGGACCTGAAAGGCAGGGTGCTGGACAATATGTCCGGATGGACCATCGAGGTCGGCGCCAATTATTCTTATAACAAAAACACTGTTCGGTCCCTGGGCTATGGTCTCACCGACGTCAATGTCGGCTCCAACTCCTTTGCATCCGTGGGCGACCCCTACCCGATCATCAAAACAAATGACTGGGTCCGCGATCCACAAGGACACATCGTAGTCAGTGCTACCACGGGTTATCCCACCCTGGATCCCAATCAGAAGAAGTTTGGAACGACCAACCCGCCGACCCGGATAGGGCTTACCTTTTCTATACAATATAAAGATCTCAGACTGGCCGCTGTAGCTGACGGACGGTTTGGGGCAGTCATCTTCAATTCGCTGGGCAGCAGTCTCGATTTCACCGGCGTATCAGCCTATTCAGCATCCTCCGGCAGACAGGCATTTGTCATTCCAAACTCCGTCATACAGGTATCCCCGGGTAAATACACACCCAATACCAATGTGAACGTACAGGATGGGAATCTCTATTTCTGGGCCAATGTCTGGAACACCGCCGGCAGCAGTTATGTAAATAGCGCGGACTTCTGGAAGCTGAGGGAAGTATCCCTCACCTATAATGTCCCCAGGTCGATCCTCAGCCATTTGAAGATCATCAATGGCCTGAACTTTTCCATCATCGGCAGGAACCTCCTGACCTGGAAGGCAAAGGACAACGTCTGGTCCGATCCCGAATTCAGCAATACCATCGGAAATGGCATAGGGACCACCGATATCAACCAGTTGCCGCCTACTAAATTCATCGGGTTCAACCTGGGAATTGTATTCTGAGAGCGCATTTAGTGAACTCAAATTTTTCGACAATGAAAAAAAGTATCAAAATATATATTCCAGTCGCATTGATGATCCTTGGCGCCAGCTGCTCCAAGAATTATTTCAATATCAATGACAATCCCAATGCGGCTACAAATACCACACCCGAGCTGGTATTACCGAATGCGCTGAAGGTTACCGTGGTCACACAGCTCACTGGCTATACCTATTTATGCGGTTGGATGGGCTACTGGGCGCCCAGCGGCAGCTATGCCATCAGCGCCAGCGATGTAGCTTCTTATAAGCAGACCAATGACACTTACTCCGGCAGCTGGACTACTTTCTACCGCAACCTGGAAGATTATGATTATATAGAAAGATCCGCCAGGTCACAAAACAAGCCATTCTATATCGGTGCGGCAAAGATCATGAAAGCCTTCGTTTTCCAGCAGCTGGTCGATCTCTACAACGACGTACCCTACTCCGATGCCCTGAAAGGCACCACCTCCATCACGCCCAAATACGATAAAGGACAGGCAGTATACGAAGCCATCGCCCTCCAATTGGATTCCGGTGTGTTGAATATGCAGAACCCCAGCGCCACATCAACAGCCAACAGCGATATACTCTTCGGAGGCAATACGGCCAGCTGGATCGCGCTGGCCAATACGCTCAAGCTCCGGATAGCCATGCGTCAGACGGCAATGAATGGAAGAGACGCTTATATAAAAGACCAGATAGCCATAACAATAGCCAATGGCGGTGGATTCCTCACTGCCGATGCCACAGTGAACCCCGGCTATGCCGGCTCCACCGGACAGCAGAGCCCGGTATGGGGATATTTCGTAACCCTCACAGGCAATCCCACCAGCGGCGGACAAGCCGATTACTGGCGAGCCGCCCAGTACTCCATTTCTTTTCTGGTGAATAATAATGACATCCGGTATCAGTTTATCTATTCCGCCTCATCGGACGCCAACCACCCTTACATTGGCGATGTACTCGGCTCCCTGACAAATATACCAGGGACAGGCTCCTCCTCCATAGGTCCCGGGATACTTAAATCAGTAAGCCAGCCGGCAGTCCTGGTCAGCCTGGCAGAAAGTTATTTTCTCCAGGCCGAAGCAAATTTAAGAGGTTGGCTGGGCAATGCCGGTGATGACGATACCAACTTCGTAAATGGCGTACGGGCTTCGTTTGAATATCTGAATGCCTCCAATCCCGGCTCGACACCCGACCAAAGTGCCGCTGACCTGGTAGCACAAAGCGCCAATAAGAATACCAATTATCTGGCATGCACCAATTTCAATGAGAAGCTGGCATGCATCATCCGGCAAAAATGGGTGGCCATGAATACGATCACTCCGTTCGAAGCATGGTCCGATTACAGGCGATTGGCATTGCCCGCTGACATCCCCATCTCTGTTTCGCCCTACAAGGACGGTCCCAACATACCCGTCAGGGTGTTGTATCCCACCAGTGAATACACCACTAACGCGGCAAATGTAAAAGCAGAAGGGGTCATTGACGGACATACGTCAAAAGTTTTCTGGATGCCGTAGTCCCCGGCAGCGGCACGCGCTAACAATTAAAAAAAAGATTATGACAACACGATATTATATTGCCCTGTTCGCCGCCCTGGCGGGCATGGCGCTCCTGAACTCTTGCGTAAAGAGCAGGGGTGATGAAACCGTCTTTAGCGGACTGAAACCCATTGTCGAGATACCGGAAGGAGGAATGGCGAATTTTACGAACACCGCCCTCACCTTTCCCGGCACCGACTCGGTGGACACCGCCAGCTTCCGGATTAATTTCGCAGCCACCCATGTTGCCGCCAGGGACGTGGTCGTTACCGTGGGTTACGATGCCAATGCCCTGACAACCATCAATGCAGGCCTGGATTCTACCAGTCGATACACCAAATTTCCGGACAGCACCTTCTTGTTCATTGCCTCCAAAGTCACCGTACGGGCAGGCCAGAGCTATTCGGGCCTGATCCCCTTTATCGTATATCCATCTAAGATAGATCCCACCAAAAGCTATATGTTCCCCATATCCATTCTCGATGCATCGGGGAATACCATCAGCGCTGATTTTGGCACTATCTATTATCATGTCATCGGAAATCCCATCGCCGGCAACTATAATTGGGACTGGAGCCGGTGGAACAACAACGATGGCTCCGGGTCCCCGACGAGCTCCTCCTTTACAGGACATTCCGCCGTTTTTTCTCCCGACAATCCAACACAGATCGAAGTGCCCAGCGGCTATTATCTGGGCGCCCGGTATGTCCTGAGCTTTACGAACACCAATGGCGTGCTGAGCAATTTCCAGATCATCCTTAACCCCAATGACGTCACCAGTCAGCTGACAGCCAACGGCATTACAGTGACGGAAGGTCCTGCCATCCTCAAGGCGGACCCCGTCGCCGGGGAATATAAATTCCATTATTCGGTGTTCAACGGTTCAGCCTACAGATACCTCATCGACAGGTATTACAAATAGTGTGCAGTAAGTTTGACAATCCTACCCTGATTTCGCAAGGGGCCTTACGGCCCCTTGTTTTTGTTTCCTCCTCCACATCCTCAGCATCTGCAATCCGATAGAAAGAATGATAAGGGCAAACCCCGTATAAAACCCGCCGTGCATATACCTGTCTTCTCTGAAAAGGACGAACGCCAGTAAAATTCCATACACCGGCTCCAGGTTATAGCTCAGATTCACCGTAAAGGCGGAAAGTCTTTTCAACGCATTCATGGAAAGAGAAAAGGCCAGGACCGTACAAGCCAGGCTAAGGACCAGCAACCCGATCCAATCCTTCCAATCCGGCAACAGCTTGGAGGCAGGCGCCAGCATAAGATAAAAAGGTAGCAGGATACTGAGAAAAAGGAAGCCACCTGTCAATTCATAAAGGGTCACTGTACCCGTAGGCACTCGTTGCAAAATGCGTTTGTTCAACACCGGGAAAAGACTGCCCAGCAAGGAAGATACAAGGCCGATGATAATGCCCGTTTTGTAAGATGGATCTACCTGGAAAATGAGAAAGATCCCTGCGATGACCATCAGCCCTAATAATAATTCCACAAAATCCACGCGATGCCTGAGCACCAATGGCTCGATCAGCGCCGTGAAGAAGCCCACCGCAGAAAAACACAATAGCCCGA
Source organism: Sphingobacteriales bacterium 50-39 (assembly GCA_001898505.1). GTDB lineage: Bacteria > Bacteroidota > Bacteroidia > Chitinophagales > Chitinophagaceae > Puia. Next base: position 240,423 of record MKTZ01000010.1, on the reverse strand, counting down.
CCGATACATTCGAGTATTTTATGCTCCCGTAAAAAGCCACCCAGTGCAGGGCGGCAATGGCGCCAATGCCAAATATGTGGAAAATATCTTTGCCGGCAATAGATGAGGAAGGGCGGCGGAAAAGATAGATCACCCATAGTGCCAGCGACGTCAGCAGCAGACGGTACCACACCAGTAACCCCTCATTAAGGGTGATGATCTTACCCAGGACGCCCGTAAGTCCTGCAAGAAGGACGGCGATATGCAGCTGGATAAATGCTTTCTTCAAATTATTTGCTTTCAGCCATGGCTTCCTGGGAAAAAGAACGTACTGGAGATTCTTCGTTCTTCACACGATTGCGGTAGTTCTTGAAAAGAGATTGCCAGCGCAGGTTCAATACTCCAAGGATACCCTCCTTGACAATACCCTTATTCATTTTAGAGACACCGTATTTACGGTCCTCAAAGATGATGGGAACTTCTTTGATGGTAAAACCCAGCTTCCAGGCGGCAAACTTCATTTCGATCTGGAAGGCATAGCCAACAAAACGTATCTGGTCGAGGTTGATCGTTTCCAACACTTTTTTGCGATAGCAAACGAAACCTGCTGTCGGGTCCTGCACCGGCATCCAGGTGATCAGGCGGGTATAGATGGAGCCACCTCTGGAGAGTAATATCCTGTCCCTGGGCCAGTTGACATTACCCCCGCCTTTTACATAGCGGGATCCCACCGCCACATCCGCCCCCTGGAACTTGCAGGCCTCATAGAGGCGTTCCAGGTCCTTGGGATTATGGGAGAAATCCGCATCCATTTCAAAGATGAACTGATAGTTATTGCGAACGGCCCATTTGAATCCATGGATATAGGCCGTACCTAATCCCTGCTTACCCTGACGTTCTTCCAAAAACAGCTTATTGGGGTATTTCTGTTGCAATTGCCGGACAATGCCAGCGGTACCATCTGGGGAGCTATCGTCGATCACCAATACGTGAAAACCCTGATTCAGCAGAAAAATTGTTTCCACGATATCGGCGATGTTCTCCTTTTCGTTGTACGTAGGTATGATAACGATCTTTTCCAAATGGCGTATAGTTCAGTGATGATTCAAGTATTAGGTCAATGGTAATTTAACCATAAAGATACGATTTCAGGCCGAAACTCACCCCCTACCCCCTGGTTCCTTAGCCCTTTTTTAACATCGTCCTGTTAAATATCTCTGTCAGTTTCTGTTTGGTATGCAAAGGAAAATCCCCCTTCATCATCCAGTCGTAATATTGCGGTTCCGCCTTGAGGATTTCTGCAACGCTCCTACCCTTGTGTTTACCGAAATTAAACACTTCTACCCCATTTTCCAGCACCATCCTGCGGGCAAAATCCACCACAGCCTCCTCACCTATACATTTTAAAATAGAATCCACATCCGTGCCCAATTGGGGATATTTTACGACTTGAGCCACCAGCACCTCCCATGTAGCCGTGGCGTCTGCTTCGGCGCCATGTGCACCTTCCAGCTCCTTATTGCAGTAGAAACGATAGGCGGCGCCGAGAGTCCGCTGCTCCATCATATGAAATATTTTCTGCACATCCAGCAGCTTGCGGCCCTTGCCCTCGAATTCCATGCCTATGCGAAGAAATTCTTCCGCCAACATGGGTATGTCAAATCTGTTGGAATTATACCCCGCGAGGTCACAATTGTCCAGGAATTGTTTAAGTTCGTTGGCTACCTGCCGGAAGGTAGGAGCATCTTTAACCATTTCATTGGTAATACCATGAATATCGGTAGAACTTACTGATATGGGCATTTCCGGATTAAGAAGCTTGCGCTTTACAAGCTTTTTGCCGTCCGGCATGATCTTTACAATGGCAATTTCAACAATACGGTCAGTCCCGAAATTGATCCCGGTCGTTTCCAGATCAATTATTGCTAAGGGGCGTTTAAGTTGTAGCATTCCTTCGTTATAGTATTTAAAAACCCTGCTATGACACTTTGTTGGCAAATCCAGCGACATCTAAACCGTCGTAATTTCCCGAACTCATCAGTAGCAAGTTAACATTTTCATAAGATTGTTCCATCAACCACTTTAGTAAATCTTCTTTCTCATTCAGGACCAAAAGATCTTTTTTGCCAAAGCCAGCCGCCACTTTTTCCGGGGACAGAGGAGGCAGACGCTTCAGTTCCAGGGCATGCCGGGAATAGAACACTACTGCCTTGTCAGCCAGGTCCATAGCGCCATGATATTCTGACAGAAACTGTTCATTCAGACTGCTGTAAGTATGCAGTTCAAGCACGGCGATCAGCTTTCTGTCCGGGAATTGCCTTCTCACCGCCTCCATGGTGGCCTTTACCTTGGAGGGAGCATGGGCAAAGTCCCTGTATATATTAAGACGCTCATTCCGGGCCAACAGCTCCAGACGTTTGGCCGCGCCTCCAAAGGCCATGATTCCCTTTAAAAAGGCGGCAGGTCCAACCCCCAGCTCCTTACAGGCCAGCCACGCCGCCTGCAGGTTCAGCAGATTATGCTCACCAAAGACCTTGAGGGCCCCGGAATGTCCTTCCAGCGTAACAACTGTTATGCCGTTTTCTATCCGGTGCTGAGGAATGCCGTATGGGATTTTTCGCACGGATGAAGGATGCTGTTCTACCAGCTGTTTAAGCACTAGGTCTGTATGGTTATATATAAGGACGCCCCCTGGCTCGATCTTATCGATAAAGATCCTGAACTGCTCCAGGTATATATCGAAAGTGGGAAAAACATTGATATGATCCCAGGCAATCCCCGTGATAATGGCAATATGGGGGAAGAGAAAGTGAAATTTGGGTCGTTTTTCCAGCGTGCTGGCAGGGTATTCATCCCCTTCGCAGACGATCAGGGGCGCCGAGGTGATATTCACCGATTGGGGAAAGCCTTCCAGCCGCGCCCCTACCAGGTAATCGAAGTCTTTTCCAGCGCTTTTAAGGACGTTCATGATCATGGAGGTCGTCGTCGTCTTACCATGGCTCCCCCCTACGACCACCCGGGTCTTGTCCTTGCTTTCCTGGTAGATATACTCCGGGAATGAATAAATAGGCAGCCCCAGCTCCTTTGCCTTGAGCAATTCCGGGTTATCCGCCTTGGCGTGCATCCCTAATATAATGGAATTCAATTCTTTATGAATCTTTTCTGGAAACCAGCCATCCGCTACCGGCAGTAACCCCTCCGCAGCAAGATTCGACCGGGCCGGTTCAAATATCTCATCGTCGCTGCCTGTCACGATATAGCCCTTTCTCTTGAGTGCAATGGCCAGTTGGTGCATAACGCTGCCCCCAATGGCGATAAAATGTACCTTCACGTATTTTCTTATTAAAAGATAAATGTATTCAACCCCAATTTATTAGCAAAAAAAATCCCCGTCCGGCATTCCAACGCTTGCAAGAACGGATTTTTTGTATTTACTTTGTATATCGATTCACAACTTTTCTTTCTCTATCCTTCGAAACGACTTCCCAACAATCATCCGGATCCCTTCCTCTGAATTACCTGGTCCCATTTCCTCAAACCAGGCAATCTAGTTTTAACTTTTAAATACCTCTTACAATGAGAAAGATTATCATGATCCTCGCCCTTGCCCTCGCCGTTGCAACCGTATTCACCTCTTGCGCATCATCCAGGGGTGGCTGTAATATGAGCAGAGGCTTCAGTGGCTATGGTGCAAGCCGCTAATCCAAGCATAACTCCTATAAATGATATTGATATGGAAAGGTTATCCTCAAAGGGTAACCTTTTTTTATACACACAACATTCTTACTCTTTTGGTGTTATAACATCAAATTACAGATATATACATGAATTGGATACCCTTGCAGTCTGAGTCACAATTAGAAGACATTCTCAAAAATTCCTCCCACCGTCCCCAGGTAATATTTAAGCACAGCACCCGCTGTTCTACCAGCGCCCTGGTGAAAAACCGTCTCGAAAGGGCGCCCCAGCCACAGGATAAGGAAATTGAATTCTATTATCTGGATCTGTTAAGCCATCGCCCCATTTCCAATAAAATAGCCGAAACCTTCCGTGTACATCACGAATCTCCCCAGGTACTGATCATCCGCAATGGGAAATGTATCTACGATGAAAGCCATCTGGGTATCTCCATGGATGAGATCGCTGACCGGGCAGCTTAGGCCCTGCCCCGGGAGGCCGCCTAATAGGGCTTCTGACCTATGATATTGCCCGCGGGGGAATACCTGCACACAAGATAGTCCGTCTGCCCGTTGGAGGCGAGGGCACAACCCACGGAGGTAGTGTTCTTCCAAATCACCTGCGTATAATGGCCTACAACACTCTTCCCCTTCCTGCAATTGGGAAATACATCATAAACAAAGTCCTTCTTCTCGGATCCCCAGAAGCTGACCATATCGGTGTAGGAAAAAGCCCCGGCAGTCCCCCACCAGATGTTTTCTCCCTCCCGTCCCCGGATACGCTGGTCATGGTCCCCTTTATCGATAGCAGCCAGGTGGACCGCCCAGGCCTTGGCATCAGCCGCCAGATCATTCGACCAGGTAAGTTGTGGTAATTGCTGCGCGGCCCGATAGGTGTTATGTTGCAGCAATAGGGCGTTAACAAAAGCCGAATCCTTGTATGTCGGTTGCCCGGATTGAGCGCGAAGTCCCAAAGTCATAAGGGTGGAGATCAGGAAAGATAAATAGCGCATGATACACTAAACGTATTCATGGATATGATAGTACATTTCGCATTAGAAAAAAACAAGGGTAAACCTGCGATGGCAGACTTTTTGCTTAGATGAAACCATGTAGGCTGGTTATTTTTCGATTGTTGTTTTTGTTGATGTTTGTTTTTTGCCGATATTTAAGAATCAAAACCTTGTCTTACTAAAAGACAACCTTTCCTACCTACTCTCCGTTCCATTTCTGAATACCGCCTTGCCTATCTAAATTTTACTTTAGAATTTTTTCAAAACTGAATTAAACCAGGGACTAACCCCTCGGTAAACCTTGAACTGTTATGAATAAACGACAGGTAGTATTAGAGTGCATCTCCGCCCTATTGATAATGCTTTTCCTGTACGCAAGCGTAAGTAAATTCCTGGATTTCCAACGGTTCATCGGAGAGGTAAATAACCAGCCGCTGCCCAATTCCTGGACCCCCTTTCTTGTTTGGACGGTGCCCTCTCTCGAAATAGCCATCTCTGTCGCATTGATCTTTGAGCGTACACGTATGGTGGGTTTTATTGCATCCCTTGCCTTGATGACCTTGTTCACGATCTACGCTGCTGCCATTCTACTTCATTTTTTTGAGTATGTGCCATGCTCCTGCGGGGGCGTGATCCGGAAACTGACCTGGCCGCAGCATCTTGTGTTCAATCTGTTCTTTGTTGGCTTATCGGTCATAGGCATTATCCTCCAACGTCGGCGTTCATTTAAATCAATATCAATCACAAAAAACAGTTTCGTATGAAAAAGATCAAGTTGACTGTCATGACCCTGGCTATCGCATTAAGCATCGGTGGCGCATTTGCAACATCACCCCATGTTACACAGACCTGTCAAAGCTCCACACAGTATTATTACAATGGAAGCACCTATGTACTTGCAGGCACCGCCGGCGTTAATTACATCTGCGTTGGCGTCCAGGGCACATGCACCTATTACAAAGTAGGAAGTACTTATGTTCCCTGTATGCCTGGCGCTTATTGCACATCCAATTGCAGGACCGCCCCAACCCCAAAGACCAAAAATTAATGCGCTGAACCTTTCTGTTTAAAGAAAGGGCAAAAAAGATTTGGACTGGAGGGCGTCAACAGATATATATCGTTGACGCCTTTTTATTTGCCCCCTAATTAGGATCGACTCTTGGATTATCCTGCATACCGCTAATATTAAGCACATCCGGGGGAATGGGTAAGACATAGTTGGGGGAGCCGGCTGACAGACGCTTTACCTGGCCGTTCAATCCATGATAGATCGTAATATTTGCACCTTCCTTGTTTAGTCTGCGCAGGTCGCTCCATCGCAGACCGCGGAATGCCAGCTCCTTTCTCCTTTCCACAAGAATACTGTCCCTGGCATCCTCCGCTGTGGCAGCAGTAACAGGAACAAAAGTACTATCCCATCTATATTGCAATAAGTGATTGAGGTCGGCCAGCGCGGCATCCTTGTTCCCCGCCCGGGCGGCGCATTCCGCACGTATGAGGAATACCTCGTCAATGGCTAGTCCGCTAAAACAGTACGAGCGACCGTTATAGCTCCCTTTCAGGTTTACTATATTCCCATTCGGTGTTTTATAAAAAGCGATTCTACGCAAGTCTCCCGGGGCATAGGAAGCATATAGGTTGGAATCCACGATATCGGTAGTTTTCAATATCCCTCCCAACACCCCCGAGGTGCTGAGCAGCACACTTTGGTACAAGGTTTCGGGGTTGTTTTGCTGAAAAGGTAAATTGCTGCCAATGGTACCATGTGTCTTATACATGATCAACGAGTCATACAATTGCAGACAGCTATTCGCATAGGTCCATGCCTGGTCATAAGCTCGCGCGCTCAGACATACCCTCCCCAGCAAGGCCAGCGCGGCCGGTTGAGAAGGGCGATTAAGGCTATTAGTAAGCACCGCAGCTGGCAACAGGCTGACAGCCTCTTGCAGATCCGACAATATTTGATTATAAGTATCCTTCACACTAGCCCGTACAGATTTCTGGTTGACATCCGAACTTAACCGCAGTGGTATACCCATATCATTCGCAGCAGTGGTGGAATCATATATGGAGGCAAATACCTGGGAAAGATTGTAGAACGCATAAGCCCGGAGGAATAGAGCCGTTCCTTTGATCGTATTCCATTGTACCTGGTTCGATCCATCCGGCTTTAACCCATTCAATCCATCCAATACGACATTCGCATAAAACACCTGCTGATAAGGAATATCCCAGTCCGGTACCTGTCCCTGGCTCGCATAGATATCCCTGGCCCATAGATAAGCATTCTGTTCTTTCAGGAACACGTTCTGCCAGACACTATAGGTCATATAAAAATCGTCGGAGGATAGCTCACCCAGCTCCGGCGTCTCCTGCATGACATACTGGTTATCCAGCAAGTGTTGGAAATCGGCCAGGGTGGTGGGTACCACCAGCCTTGTATCCGGCTTCTTATCCAGGAAGGAGGATTTATTGCAGGCCGGCAGGATCACTGCAGCCATCAGCAAAAGGTAAAAGGTTATTCGCCCATGACGTTTCATACACCTCGATTTTAAAATTCCAGCTTGCATCCCAGGGCCAGGGTCCGGGGGTTGGGCAGGCTGTTGATATAATCAGGGTCGATACCCCTGTGGTTGGCCCTCCAAAGGACACCGATATTATTCGCATAAAGATAAAAGCAAATGGCCTGTACCGGTAGCCCTGGATAGGATCTCTTTGGAAGGTCATAGCTAAGCCGGATATCCTGCCAACGCACATGGTCCCCTTTTTCAATCAACACTTCCGAATCCTGATAAAAGTTATCCCGGTTTATATTGGCCTTGGAAGGCCGCGATGGCACATTGGTGATCATTTCATCACCTGGCCTCTGCCAGCGTAAGTCATAGTCCGGGCTTCCCTTCGAAACTCCGTTGTACAGGTTATAATAATGAATAGAATTTCTTCTAAAATAATAACCAAACTTGAAAACGATATTGAAGGAAAGCTCGAACTGTTTCCAGGAGAAAGTATTGCGCCAGCTCCCAAAAAAAGTTGGGCTGGCTGGTCCCTCATATAGCAGGCTGGAAACCGGTGCATTAAAAATTTGGCTATACGTGGTGTCTATATGTCCATTCGCCTCACCCAGGGGATCACCCGAATGAGGATCAAGCCCCTTCCACTTCAAAGCATAGATCGAGTACAAGGGATGACCCGCCAGCGGATTGAAGGAAGTGGTCCGAAAATAGTCATCTACGGAAGGTATCGTCACATCGTAATGGGTCACCTTGTCCTGTACAAAACTCATCAACCAGTCGTTGCTCCATTTGAGCCGGCCCGCCAAATTCCGGGTATGCAGGGTTAGATCAAACCCATGCGCCATCGTGTTGGCCGTATTGCCCGTAAAAGTAAGGACCCCTGAAGTAGGATCCATTACCGTCTGCCCGATCAGGTCTTTGCCATTCTTGGAATAATACTCCACTGTGCCCGCTATCCGGTTACTCTTGCCGGCAAAATCCAGTCCTACGTTAAAAATGCCGATCTTTTCCCATCGCAGGGAAGGATTGGGTGGGTTGGTGATTTGAGCAAAAAGCTCATTATAGCCGTTCGGAGCGTCACTCAGCTGGGCCGTGGTATAGGATGACACGGATCTATCTACATTACCATTGTATCCATAAGTGGCTCTTAATTTCAAAAAAGGCAGCCAGCCCGCCGTATAAAAACCTTCCCTGGATAGCTCCCAGGCAACTCCCGCAGACCAGAGGGGTACGCCTTTCTGATTGGTCTTCACGCCAAACAAGTTTGACTCGTCCCTGCGAGCGCTGGCGGATAATATATAACGCTGCTTGTATGTATATGCTGCATTGGCATAATAGGAGAGAAACCGGTCGGAGGTGCCGAAATGCAGATCCGGATTGGGGATCTTGGCGACATTTCCGGAATAATATAAATAATAAAGTGTATTGTAATCTACTGGCACACCGGCAGGCTGTTCATCAGTAATTCCATATTGCTGGGTATAATTCGCATGTCCTTCCACATCCCTTAATTCCCAGCCCGCCAGGGCATTCAGCCTGTGATCCAGGGAGAATATATGATCATAGTTTAATTGCAGCCGGAGGTTATTGGCGTCATACTGGTTGATCATTTCATCCAATATCCCACCCTGCGGGATAGGCCAGTCATACCCACCGTTTGCATTTGGCTGCGCATAAGAATTGATAAGATTGCGGGTGAAATAGGTTTGCAGGCTTTGTAAATTTCGCTCATCTTTCTTTCCATGTTGGTATTGGTAGTAGATATTGGCATTGAGCCCATCCCAAATATTATAACGTACGCTGGTATTAAACCGGATATCCCTAAGACTCGTCTTGTCATCTGCATTGCGCAGCTCGTCCAGGGGCCGGTAATGCCAGTCCAGCAGTTTTCCATCACCCACCGTATCTACAAAGCCCAGTCGAAAATCCAAAGCCATTGCCAAAGCCTTACCACTTGCGTCAGTCAGTGTCAAATAAGGATAGCTCACATTGATCCCGCCAATATTATTGTTCCACTGCTTACTCCCCGTCCACGTGACATCCGTATTCCATTCCAGCTTCTTCGGAATAATATTCCAGGTATTGCTCGCATCAAAGGTTATGCGATCATACTGATTCGCCACCAGGTTTGACACATCCTTATTATACCCCACTGATATAAAATAGTGATCCCTTTTCCCACCCCCGCTATAGTTCAGCGCATACAGTTGGTTCACGCTGGGCTGATAATAATATTTCTTAAAGTCACGCCGGGTATCGATATTCCCAAGGGAATCCAGTTTATACTGCACATTGTTACCACTCAGCATTATCTCCACTGCCGGCGACAGCGCAGGATAGGTTGGATCATTGATCCTCGCATTATAGAACCCCGAATCATACAGGAATTTTTCCACCTGGATATAATCCCTCGAAGAAAGTATAGGCTGATAGTACTGGTCCGGCTTTTCACCCACCGTCAGGCTGGTAGTAAAGCCCCATTTCGTTTTCTGATTATACTTACCCTTTTTGGTGGTCAGCACAATGACCCCATTGCCCGAAAAAGCTCCCCAGATGCTCGCAGCCGCCGCATCCTTCAGCACCGTGATAGACTCGATATCCTCCGGGTTGATATTATTAAGGTCTCCGCTATAGGGGAAATTATCCACGACGATCAGCGGATCAGGATTACCAAAAATGGTGCTCCTTCCCCGGATTGTAATAGTCGACTGGTTGACACCAGGCACGATATTCTTATTAAATATCAAACTGCTCGTCACCCCATCCAGTCTATCCATGACACTCGTCGACACCCTCCTTTCAATCACCGCATTGGGCACCTGGCTATAGCTGCCCGTCGCCCTTTCCTTAGGCACATCCTGGTAACCCGTATGCGCCGTCCCCACCACAGAGGCTTCCGCCAGTTCGACGATCTTTGCCTTTACCTCCACCTTTACTTCCGTCTGTCCGCTGTACGATACCTCCTTCGTATCATAGCTGACACTGGAGATTACAATACTCGTATCCTGCTTGCTCAGAAAAATACTAAACCCACCCAGCTCATCGGTGAAAGCAGTCGAAGCCTTACCCATTCCCCTTGATATAACAGCTGCTCCCGGCACAGGCTCCTGCTTCTCATTAAGGACATACCCTTTCAATATAAATTCCTTTGTCTTGATCACGTGAATGGATATGCCCCCTTCCACCATCTCATAACGCAAAGGCTGATCCTTAAAACAGATCGCAAGTGCTTCCGTATAAGGCATGTCCTTTACCGATATCGTCACCTTATGAGCCACCTGCGCCCATGACGATTCTCCAATAAAAGTAATACCGGTCTGCCGTCTGATGGCATTGAGGACTTTTTCAAGAGATGCATTCTTCTCTGAAAGCGTGACATTGGGCTGTGAAGATTGACAATAAACAGAAATGCTTCGTTGCAAGCAAGCTATAAGCAGTAAACAAACAATCCTTCTCGTTGAACCCATGAGGCAGGTTTAATAAATAAAGTTACAGCTCACAAGCCATGAGTAAATATAAAATAAATACTTATCATACTTATTTTAATTACCTACCCATGACGGCGGGCTGTAACTGGTGGACTCGGTTCAATGGTTATGGACAATATGGTGCTTAGTGCATCACCGTAATAATTTTGCCATCCCGTTTACAGTGTATGCCTTGACTCTCTAACTGATTCAAGATTTGGGAGATATTGGATTTTCGTGAGAAGTTACCTGTGAAACTAATGTTCGGCACTCCTGACTCGTAACGTATATCCAGGTCATAACAGCGCGCAATTGCCTGCATAACGGTATAGAGTTTGTCATCTTTAAAATCCAGACCTCCATTCTTCCACGACAAGGCTGCATCGATATCTATTCCTCGTATAAGCCTCATCGAAGGATCACTTCCAGATGGAGGATAATTAATTTCAGCTTGATCTCCTGGCTTGAGTTGCAAGGTTTCCAAGCCTCTGATCACTTTTACAGCTCCATCCACCAACGTCGTCTTGCTGGTAGATTCCTCGTCGTAAGCCTTCACATTGAAATGCGTTCCCAACACTTCTATCTCAGCGCCCTTGATCTTAACGTGAAAAGGTTTCGTAGCGTTGCCCGTTACTTCAAAATAGCCTTCTCCCGACAATTCAACCGTACGCTCGGCACTGTTGAAAGAAACAGGATACTTTAACGTACTGGCGGCATTCAGCCATATCTTACTGCCATCTGCCAGTGTAAATTCCTGCTGCGCCCCACCACGAGGCACTGCAAACATATTATAAAGAGCTTCAGCATGACCATCTGCAGTAGCCGCTTTTTTGCCAGCCGAATGATCATTGATCAGGAAATATCCGCCAGACAAAAGCAATACAACCGACGCTGCTGCTATCCATGGATTCTTCATAAACCTGGCAGGACTCATTTTCCTCACGGACTTCCCCTTCACCCGCTCATCTGCCTGATCAAGTCTTTGTTCCAGTTGAAGAGCCCACTCCGGAGAAGGAGCCACATCTGGCAATGACCATTGTTCGAATAATGCCTCATGCTCTTCCGCAACAACTCCCAGCTCTTCTATCGAGGCATCCTGGAGCCAGGCTAAAAATGACGCATATTCCTCCGGGGTATATTTCCCTTTAACGAAATTTGCTACAAATAACCTGGCGTCCTTAAGAATCATAAAAATAAGGTGATATGATAAAGACACATCCCGATCACCAGGGGATACCTCGAAAGCCAGGTTTTTTAATAAATTTTTAGAAAGAATTGCAAACAGTTAAGGATCAATTGGTTAAAATCTTTCTTCATCTATCAAAAAGAGAAAGAAAGGCCAGCAAAAGAAGGGTCATTTCGGCGTGCTCCAGCAAATATTGCCTGACAAATGCAGTAGCAGCATACAGCTGTTTCTTTACCCCAGCCCGGGTAATTTTTAACTTCTCCGCAATCTCATCCAGGGTCAACCCCTCCTCGACACTCATCTTCAGGATCCTCCTTCTGCCGGGAGGCAGTTTTTCCATTCCCTCCACAGCTATGGAATAATACTGCTTGTATAACAAAGCATGCTCCACATGATGCACCCCCGCGGGATCCATTGTTTCGTTCAGCTCGCTGGTCCGTTGCTGCACCCTCACTGACCGCATGTAGTTAAAGACCACATTACGCGTCAGCATAAAAAGATATCCCGATAAAGACTCCACTCCCACTAAACGCTCCCTTTTCTCCCAGATACGCACAAATACATCCTGTGTCAGCTCATCTAAATTGTCCTTGGAGGGTTCAAAAAGACTTATGTACTTCTGGATCACCTTGTAATAATGCCCGTACAATACCTTAAAGGCCGTTCTGTCCCCTTGGGCTATACGCTCTAAAGCATCTTTTTCATTATATATAATCTCTAATGACACAGGATCTTAGCGTAGAGTGGCCCTCCAAAAAGGAAAGAATGTATTGTTAGGGCAACTATTAGGCCATATACGGCTCATCGCCAGGAGGATGAACGGGATTTCGAGGTATAGCATGCGAGGTTTATGAGGTTATTGTTGTTAAAAATAATGAGATATTCCGGTGTAACCCTAACTGCGGTCAAAAAAAGGTGTCGCAGTTTTCAAAAAATGTAAATGCGGGACCAGGCAAGGGAATATCCGGGACCAGACAAGGGACAAAAAAGCCCCCTCATCCACCATCCGGCGGGTGAGGGAGCCCTATTCTTTAATAGAAATAAACTTAATTCAACGGGGTCGCATCCAGGATCACCACCTTGGCAATAACATCCGCGCTAGGCAGCGACGGAGTTGAACCGTTCAACGTGTGGAACCCTATATACACCGAGTTCTTCCAATGCAGGGTATTATACGATACCCCACCCTCCTCGGCCGGCAGCGCATCATAGGTATTCCCTCCATCGAAAGAAAGATAAACCATTACAGCCCCATTGGCCACGATCTTATCATCCACCTCCGGGACATTCAGAACGACAGCATACTGGTTGATCGGACCAGGAGGAAGTCCCGTATAAGCACCAGTTCCCGTATAAGTATCGGCAGTCCAATCCGTGCTTTTAATAGTGTAAATAGCAGAAAAACCCTGGTCCACCACCTGGGTTACATGTTTCGTACAGGAACCCAATGCAAATAAGGATACAAAAAGAGCAACAATCATGGTCGTTCGGGTCAATACAGCGTGTTTTGTCATACTAGCGGTTTTACGTTGTGTTTTAGTCTTTCCTCAAAAGAGCACATTCATTCAAATGCAAATAACCTACCGGTTATTGTCTACAGACTTGCAGAAAAGAAAAAAGTTTAAAATTAAAACCAGATTAATGATGCCCCAGCAGAATCCGAATACCCACTAACCCCAGGCTGACGGCCAGCGCCCTCTCGATAGCACGGCCCTTTACACGATGAGAAAAATAAGCCCCTACCTGCGCCCCGATGATGGCCCCAACACCCAGACAGAGTACCATTCTTTGTATAGCAGCATCCTGATAGCTGCCCTGTACGATATGCACCACCACGCTGACCACCGACATGACAGCCAGGATAAAATGAGAAGTAGCAGTGGCGACATGCACGGGAAATTGCAGCCAGTTGATCAGGGCCGGCACATGTATAATGCCGCCTCCAATGCCCAGTATGGGTGAAATAAACCCCACGATCAGACTAATGCCCCATCCGATATATTTGTTAAAGGAATAACGATAGGTCTCTCCATTCCTGTCCGTCAGGATACTCACCTGTGTCGATCTTCCATATCCCTTGTTCACAGGTATCTTCTGACGCCCATCCTTCTTCAACAACAGATATAAAGCCAGCAACACCAGCAACGACCCAAATACAATAGCAAAGAACGATCTCGAAATATATCGCGTGACCATTACCCCTATAACGCTCCCCGGTATGGTAAAGGCCGCAAATTGTACACCCGCCCGATAATCGATCCGATGCGCCCTCGCATATGCCACAGTCCCTGAGACAGCATTACACGCGACAATAGCCATCGAAATGGCCGTGATAGCGTCCGGTTGCAAAGAAGGATATAAAAAAAGCAGGACAGGAACTAAAATAAAACCTCCCCCAGCTCCTATCAACGTTCCGAGCCCTCCTACCAATAATCCAATTGCAAACAACAGCCAGACAGAATCTATCATGATTTTTATCGAATTATTTCCAAACCAGTACCAACATGCCCGCAAAAATTAGCAGCGCCGCGAGTATTATCCGCGGCGTCAATGGCTCCCGAAGAAAGAAAAAGGACAATAAAATGGTAAAGACAATACTGCCCTTGTCGATGACACTCACTTCAGACACCTTCCCTAATTGTAAAGCCCGGTAATAAAACACCCACGACAAGCCTGTGGCAATGGCAGATAGAATAAGAAAGATCCAATTGTTGCGGGACAAGCCGGTCACCTCCCTGCCATGTCCCCTATAGAACACGATACCCCAGGTGATAAGTAATACCACCGCAGTGCGCACGGCCGTCGCCAGATCGGAATTGACATCCTTTAGTCCGGCCTTGGCGAATATAGCCGTCAGGGCAGCAAAAACTGCAGATAATAATGCATATGCCAACCAGGATGGAATATTCAGCATATGCCCCAAAGATAGTGGAAAAGTTTCCCTGAAAGTTATTATGTAGTCGCCCAGGCCTTCTCTCCCTTCTTATAGTCGATACATCCCTGGTATTTCCCCGGTACGGCTACATAACGCAATGCCTTGGTAGCTCCCGGCTCTGATGTGAAATACCCCCAGAGAGTCAGCTCCTTCATCAACCTGAAATAATGCGGAGGGTCGCCTTCTTTTTTCTTATCGGTATACTGCTTTTGCTCCTTGTCCAGATCCACCAGCAGGTCATGTCTTTCCTGCGCGCTCGCATCGAGGAAAGAATGGCCATTCTTTTTCTTGCTGGCTTCATTCAGCTTTTGCATGCCATCGACAAATACCTTCTGATCCTTCTCGGTGTAACAATCACGGACTATGCGGGTCATAAAATCCCCCACCTTCGCCTCCTTGGCGCCCGGCGTATCCGTCGCAGGCAGGATAGTCTCCGCTACCTCGTCCAAAAAGGCGACGTCGTCATTCGAGAAATTGATACCGGCGCCGCCGATATTCTTATCAGGCTGGCGACACCCGGCCAGAAAAGCTTCCGCCCCCAGGATCGTACCACCCAGCAGCAGGCTTACTCTCGATATTGCTTCTCTTCTATTCATAGTGCAAATTTTTAAATATTACCTTTTTTTAGTTCCTTCACTGCAAAATCCGCTGCCCTGGCGGTCAATGCCATATAGGTCAGCGAAGGGTTCTGACAGGCGGCCGAAGTCATACAGGCGCCGTCCGTTACAAAAACATTTTTAGCATCCCACACCTGGTTATGCTCATTCAACACCGATGTCTTGGGGTCCTTCCCCATACGCGCCGACCCCATCTCATGAATACCATCCCCTACATGATGCCCATTATCCCACGAATGCACTTTCTTCGCGCCCGCAGCCTCCAGCATCGCTACTCCCTCCGCCGCCATGTCCTTCCGCATCCTCTTCTCATTATCCTTTAGCTCGGCATCCATGTTCAGCACAGGCAGCCCCCACTTATCCTTCTTATTTTTATCCAGCGATATCTTATTATCATGATAAGGCAGCAGCTCTCCAAAACCCGTCAATCCCATGGTCCATGCCCCGGGTTCTGTCAGCGTTTCTTTTAATTGGGCCCCAATGCTCAGCTCCGCTACGCTTCTCCTCCAGTCTTCCCGGCTGGCGCCGCCCTGGTAGCCAAAGCCGCGCAGATAATCCCGTTTGTCCCCAAAAAAATTGGCAAACCGCGTTATATAAATGCCGTTCGCCCGGCGGCCATAGACATATTTGTCTTCATAGCCTTCAAAAACTCCTGCCGCCCCCACATTATAGTGGTGGTCCATGATATTATGCCCCAGTTCCCCGCTGCTGCTCCCCAATCCTTCGGGCCAAATATCCGTTGCCGAATTCATCAATACCCAGGCGCTGTTCAGGGCGCTGGCATTGACAAAGATGATCTTGGCATAGAACTCATAGGTGTTGTTCGTTTCCGCATCCAATACTTCCACCCCCTTTGCCTTCCGGCTGTCCTTGTCATACAATATCCTGGTGACAATAGAATAAGGCCTTACGGTCAGGTTACCGGTAGCTACAGCCGCCGGCAATGTGGAAGACTGTGTACTAAAATAGCCCCCAAAAGGACAGCCCTCCCAGCAACGGTTCCTGAACTGACATTGCGTGCGTCCCGGTATAGGCGCCGTCAGATTAGCCACCCTGCCAATGATCATATGCCGCTGGCCCTTCCAACGCTCTTTTATACGCGCCGCCACATCCTTCTCCACACAATTCATTTCCATCGGCGGCAGGAAATGACCATCCGGCAATTGCGCTAACCCTTCCACCGAACCGCTGACACCGGCAAAACGCTCGACATGATCATACCAGGGCGCAATATCCTTATAGCGAATTGGCCAGTCGATGGCCCAACCGTCCCTGGCATTGGCCTCAAAATCAAGGTCGCTCCAACGATAGCTTTGCCTGCCCCAGAGAATGCTTCGCCCTCCCAGTTGGTAGGACCTCCACCAGTTGAAAGGCTTTGTCTCCGTATAAGGACAGTCCACATCCTTAGCCCAGTACTTTATTACAGCCTCCGTGGCGCCCCATGTCCTTCCGATATAAGGATGGTCCTTTAATTCCTGCTGCGTCACCTTTCCCCTATGAGGGAATTCCCAGGGATCCTTATTGGTGTCCGTGTAATCTTTTATATGCTCGAAGTTCCGCCCCCGCTCCAGCATCAGGGTACGCAGCCCTTTTTCAGTGAGCTCCTTCGCCGCCCACCCGCCGCTGATACCCGATCCAATAACGATGGCGTCATAGGTGTTCATATATTACCTTTTTTAAGCTCGTTTACCGCATGGTCCGCCGCCCTTGCCGTCATCGCCATATACGTGAGGGAAGGATTTACACAGGCCGCAGAGGTCATAAACGATCCGTCAGTGACAAACACGTTCTTCGCATCCCATACCTGGTTGAATGAATTCAGCACAGAGGTCTTGGGATCCTTCCCCATCCGCGCCGTACCCATCTCATGGATACCGCGCCCGATAGTCCCATCGCCATCATGGCCTTTGACATTCTTCACTCCCGCCGCCTCCAGCATTTCAATAGCATCATTCATCATGTCAATCCTCATCTTACGCTCATTCTCCTTCCATTCGGCATCGATGTTCAATATATTCAACCCCCATTTGTCCTTCTTTGTCTTGTCCAGCGTCACCTTATTTTCATGATAAGGAAGTATCTCGCCAAATCCCCCGATATTCATTCTCCACGGACCTGGCTCTGTCAACGCCTCCTTGTATTCCTTTCCAATGGCGTATTCCGCTATCTCATGATTATACCCTTCACGGCCTCCTCCACCCTGATAGCCAAAGCCACGCAGATAATCCCGTTTGTCGCCAAAAAGATTGCGATACCGGGGAATATAGATACCATTGGCGCGTCTGCCGAAATAATACTTGTCCTCATAACCCTCTACATGTCCGCCGGCGCCCACACCCAGATGATGGTCCATCAGGTTATGCCCCAGTTCGCCGCTGCTGCTGCCCAATCCGTCGGGCCATATATCCGTAGCGGAATTCATCAGTATCCAGGCGCTGTTCAGCGTAGACGCATTCAGGAAAATGATCTTTGCAAAATACTGGTAGGTCTTGTTCGTTTCCGCATCCAATACCTCTACGCCCGTTGCCTTCTTTTTATCTTTATCATACAGGATCTTGGTGACAATGGACCAGGGACGCAATGTAAGCTTGCCTGTCTTCATCGCAGCAGGCAGCGTAGACGATTGTGTGCTGAAATATCCCCCAAATGGACAGCCCAGCGCGCATTTGTTCCGGAACTGGCAGCCGGGCCTTCCGCCATGCGGTACGGTGATATTGGCCGTCCTGCCGATGATCATATGTCGCATGCCCTTGTAATGCTCCTTTATCCGGGCCGAAACATCCTTCTCCACGCACGTCATATCATAAGGAGGCAGGTACTGACCATCCGGTAATTGAGGCAACCCCTCCTTACTTCCACTGATCCCCGCAAATCTTTCGACATAGTCATACCAGGGCGCGATCTCTTTATAACGGATGGGCCAATCCACGCCAATTCCTTCTTTCGCATTCGCTTCAAAGTCGAAGTCGCTAAAACGGTAGCTCTGACGTCCCCACATCAACGATCTTCCGCCAACATGATAACCCCTGAACCAGTCAAATCGCTTTGTCTCCGTATAAGGACATTCACTGTCCTTTACCCAAAAGTCCAGGTTCCATTCGCTCAGTGGATAATCCCTTTTCAGCACGGGATAATCATGCTTCATCTGCTCAGTAGCCTTTCCGCGATGAGGAAAATCCCAGGCCTCTTTGTTGGCGCTCGGATAATCTTTTATATGCTCGATGTTGCGGCCCCGCTCCAGCATTATAGTACTTAATCCTTTTTCGGTAAGCTCCTTGGCGGCCCAGCCTCCACTAATACCCGACCCGATCACAATTGCATCATACGTATTGTCAGCCATACACGTTAGTATTTAAAAATTGAAAAGATCATTTTCATGGACGGCCCATCATTACACATCACAGATGCGTACGCCCTGCTTCAGGCTCCTCAGCTTGTCCGGTCTGGCAGGTATGAACTCCTGCGCCACATAGCCCTTGTATCCTGTAGCCACTATCGCCTTCATGATGGCAGGATAATAAAGCTCCTGCGAATCGTCGATCTCATGACGACCAGGTACCCCACCCGTATGATAATGACCAAAATATTGATGATTGTCGTTGATGGTCCGGATAACATCTCCCTCATCTATCTGCATATGATAGATATCATACAACAGCTTGAAATTTTCGGAACCCACCCGCTTCACCAGTTCGACACCCCATTTTGAATTGTCGCACATCTGGTCGGGATGATTCACCTTGCTGTTCAGCAGCTCCATATGGATAATGACCCCGCTTTTCTCCGCCTGCCCGATGATCTTTTTCAATCCATCCACACAATTCTTTAGACCCGTTTCCCTATCCATCCCTTCGCAATTACCGCTGAAACAAATGAGGTTCTTATAACCCGCGGTGGCGACAAGATCGATGTGCTCGGTATAGTTCTTTATCAGCGTCTCATGATATTCCGTATGATTCCAGCCCTTGGTCAGACTTATCTCCGCCCCATTGCACATGGACGACCAGATGCCGTTCTCCTTCAACACAGGCCAGTCTTTAGGACCTACCAGATCGATGGCGCTAAAACCTATCTTCTTTACCGCTTTACATAATTGATCCAATGGAATGTCCCCATAGCACCACCGGCATACGGAGTGATTGATATTACCCTTAAAGGCCATGTTCTTTTGATTTGCTTCTTCAGGGCTGTCAAAGGACGACAGCATACCCGCTGTTCCCAATACTGCTGTCCCCGCTACAATGTTCTTGATAGCAAGACGTCGGGAGGATGGATTAGACATAAATGGTTCCGGTCGTTAAAAAAAGTAATTTACAAAATGTTCGCATGCATCCAGCCACAAAAAGGACGCATGGCATTAAAAAAACATTAATTGGCCGATCCGGGCTGCATTTGCTGTTTATGAGCAGCATATGTTTTGCGACGGACTATATATATGAGCGTAAATACCACGATCAGTATCGCCGGCATAATAGCCACTTTCATAAAAGTATTGGAGCCCGCAATAGCATCGGCGTGCGCGGCGTCAGTCCCTCCGGCAATAGCGGCATCCTTGAAATTCTGATACCATTTTCCCATCAGGGGCAATATCAGCGATACGGAGAACATGCCCGCGCCCCCCATGATCGAAAGCCCCAGCGCCCCGGATTTGGGTACATACTCAGCTACAAAACCCAGCATGGTCGGCCAGAAGAAACAGATACCCGCGGCAAATACAAAGGCTGCCCCAAAAGCTGCATAACCGCTGGCCTTGCTCATCAGGATCAATCCGATGGCGGATAATATCGCGGAGAGGATCAGCATCCCGTTCGGGTTCAGACGGTGTACCACCGGTCCCGCAAAGCTTCTGCCCAATGCCATAAGACCATTGATGAACACCAGTACAAGGATGCCCGAAACATTCGCCCCCTGCAATAAAGCAACGATCCATTGGTTCGTCCCCAGCTCCGTCGCCGCAGTCAGGAACATACAGGCCAGCATTACCAGGAAAAGAGGGTTCAGACAGGAAAGGAACATATCTTTCGTGCTAACACCGCTGGTAACTCTTTCCGTCTTGGGAAATTCCAGGCTCCAAAACATCCATCCATATATAATGGCAGGAATAAACAATACGCCGATCAGCACATGCCAGTTCAGATGCAGCTGGTCCATCAATAAATATGCTATGACGCCACCCAACGCCAGACCACCGGGAAACCAGACATGGAACCTGTTCAACATCATCGTCTTGTTATTGGGATAAAGCGTCACCGTCAGCGGATTACAGGCAGCTTCCACCATCCCGTTGCCGATACCCATACACAACGTCCCGATGAACAGCATGGTCGCATCTTTGGCCAGCAGATAGACGATCGCTCCGGCTATATGACCGATAAAAGCCAATCCTAACAATTTCTTCATACCCAGCACATCACACAACGGCCCCCCAAAGATCATCGCCAGCGTAAAGCCATAGAACGCAGGACTGAATATCCATCCTATTTGTTCCTTGTCTAAATGAAATTCAGTTCCCCATACCCCCTCCAGCGAAGCCCGGAAGGCAAAGGTCATAGCCGTGAAAATAAGAGCTATCCGGCTGGCGAGAAAAAGCTTGTTAGCGTGAATGTTTGCAGACATGGCAAGTGTAGTTTTTAAATGTGCTTGTTAGGTTTCGTAAGAGTGGTAAATGTACTTTTTTATTTTAAAAAACTACACTGCTAAAGCGGTGCTATATCAATAATTCCTTAAAATAGACACCAATTACTTAGAAAATGTACCAAAAGCTTACAAATAAGATGAATTTCCACTAAGATGCATTAAAATTGTGCTCCCTCCCGCCGATCAGGCGGGTCAAATTAAATGGTTTAATAAAATATAGGATGAAACGCAAATTAAAAATGGGAATGATCGGTGGAGGCAAGAACGCCTTCATCGGCGCCGTGCACCGCATCGCAGCCAATATGGACGGACTCATCGAACTCGTATGCGGAGCCCTCAGCAGCAATCCCGCTACAGCAAAAGAGTCCGGTCTCGCCTTATTCCTGCCGGAAGATCGCATCTACGGCAGCTATAAAGAAATGATAGAAAAGGAAAGTCAGTTGCCCGCCGGCAAACGCATGGACTTCGTCGCCATCGTTACCCCCAATCACCTGCATTTCGAACCCGCCATGCTGGCCCTGGAAAAAGGATTCCATGTCGTCATCGACAAGCCTATGACTTTTTCGCAGGATGAGGCTAAGAAATTGGAAAAAAAGGTCAACGACACAGGTCTCCTGCTTTGTCTGACACATACCTATTCGGGCTACCCAATGGTCAAACAGGCCCGGCAGATGGTAAAAGAAGGTGTCTTCGGTAAGATAAGAAAGATATATGTCGAATATCCCCAGGGCTGGCTCAGCCGCCTCTCGGAGAAAGATGGCAGCAAACAGGCGGAATGGCGAACAGATCCCTCCCGCTCAGGCAAGGCCGGCTGTATGGGGGATATCGGTACACACGCAGCCCACCTGGCAGAATATATCAGCGGTCTCCAGATCAAACAGCTCTGCGCCGACCTGAGCATTTTTGTAAAAGGAAGAGCCCTGGACGACGACGGAAATGTCCTCTTACGATTCGACAACGGCGCCACCGGCGTATTGTTCGCCTCCCAGGTTGCTGCAGGAGAAGAGAATGCCGTCAAGATACGCGTATATGGAGAAAATGGCGGTCTGGAATGGGCACAGCAGGAACCCAATACACTGCTGGTAAAATGGCTGGATCAACCCACACAGGTCTATCGCGCCGGCATGGGCTATCTTTCTTCATATGCCAAACACAACACCCGAACCCCTCCCGGCCATCCAGAAGGCTACCTGGAGGCATTCGCCAACCTCTACCGCAACTTTGCGCTGACCCTGTCCGCCCGCCTGGAAGGAAGAACACCCACTCCCGAAGAGCTGGACTTCCCCACAGCTGCAGATGGCGTCCGTGGCATGGCCTTCATCGACAATGTCGTCAAAAGCAACGAAAGCCTGGAAAAATGGACCTTCTTCACAATCGACTAACCAAAAAAGTATTGTCATATGCAAACTATCAAAGGACCCGGCATCTTCCTCGCTCAATTCATGGGAGACAAGCCCCCTTTCAATTCACTCGCCTCCATCTGTAAATGGGCCGCCGGCCTCGGATACATCGGAGTGCAGATACCCAGCTGGGACAGCCGCTGCATCGACCTCCAAAAAGCGGCGGAAAGTAAGACCTATGCCGATGAGATAAAAGGCATCGTACAGGAGGCAGGCCTTCAGATCACCGAACTCTCCTCCCACTTACAGGGGCAATTGGTAGCGGTACACCCGGCCTATGACGCACTTTTCGACGGCTTTGCCCCGGACAGCGTGCGCAACAATCCCAAAGCCCGCCAGCAATGGGCGGTCCAGCAGCTGAAGTATGCAGCCAGGGCATCCCAAAACCTGGGATTGAATGCTCACGCCACTTTCAGCGGAGCCCTGCTCTGGCCTACGGTCTATCCCTGGCCCCAGCGCCCCGCCGGGTTGGTCGAGACAGGTTTTAAAGAGTTGGCCGCCCGCTGGATGCCCATCCTCGATGAATTCGACAAGTACGGCGTGGACCTCTGCTACGAGATCCACCCGGGAGAAGACCTGCACGACGGCATCACCTATGAAATGTTCCTCGAGCACACCAACAACCACCCCAGGGCCTGTCTGCTGTACGATCCCTCCCACTTCGTCCTGCAATGTCTGAATTACCTGGAATACATCGACAATTACCACGAACGTATCCGTATGTTCCACGTCAAGGACGCCGAATTCAATCCCACCGGTAAACAAGGCGTCTACGGGGGCTACCAGGGATGGGTGGATCGCGCCGGCCGCTTCCGCTCGCTCGGCGACGGCCAGGTCAACTTCAAATCCATTTTCAGCAAGCTCACGGCCTATGATTACAAAGGCTGGGCAGTGCTGGAATGGGAATGTGCGCTCAAACATCCGGAAGATGGGGCTAAGGAAGGAGCTCCCTTTATCAAGGATCATATCATACGTGTCACGGAAAGAGCGTTCGACGACTTCGCCGGCACCGGCAGCGATGAAAAATTTAATCGCTCCGTTCTAGGGTTGCAATAAATTATTTCGGAACTTGGGGCGGCAAATCCATTCCGGACATTGACCCTCATCTAAAAATTGTGTTTATGAAGAAAGGACTAGTCTTTATTTTATCTTGCAGCCTGCTCGCAGCAGCATGCGGCGGCTCTGACAGCTCCAAACCTGCAGAAAAAAAAGATTCCGGTAGCACATCCGGCACTACGGCTCCGGCTGCCGCCGCCACAGGCGACACCAAAGGCCTGGAGCTCATCGGCAGCAGCGACTGTACCACCTGTCATCGTCTGAACAAGGCCAGCAGCGGCGCCTCCATCGGACCCGCTTACGACGAAGTGGCGGCTAAATATGCCCCCGCAGCCGACACCACCATCGACAGGCTGGCCGGTAAGATCATATCCGGCGGCAGCGGCGTATGGGGCACAGTTCCCATGACCCCTCACGCAGCTCTCACCAAGGATGATGCGACGACGATCGTGAAATACATCATGACATTGAAGAAATAAACAACATGAAATATACGATTGCTGCCCTGCCTGCCCTCCTATTGATGGCAGCCCTACCTGTTTCCAGGGCCAAACACAATAAAAACGCCGACGGCGGATGGAAAACGCTTTTCGACGGAAAGACTACAAAAGGATGGCACACATTCGGTAAGTCCCAGACCGACCCTCAATGGGAAGTAAAGGATGGCGCCCTCCACCTGGACAAGTCGAAAAAAGGGCAAGGTGATCTCGCCACAGACGGCGTCTACGGCAACTTCGACCTCCGGCTGGAATGGAAAATATCGCCAAAAGGCAACAGCGGCATCCTCTTTTACGTACAAGAAGATACTGCCAAATACAAAGAGTCCTATTACACAGGCCCCGAAATGCAGGTGCTCGACAACGACGGACACCCCGACGGTAAGATACACAAACACCGCGCGGGCGATCTGTATGATCTCATCGCCTGTAGTAAAGAGTCGGTCAAGCCCGTAGGAGAATGGAACCAGGTAGAGATATACAGCAAGGACGGCACGTTGAAATTATTCCTCAACGGGGTCAATGTGGTATCCACCACCCGGTGGAATGAGGAATGGAAAAAAATGGTAGCAGACAGCAAGTTCAAACAATGGCCCGCTTTTGGCACATTCTGGAAAGGCAGGATCTGTCTGCAGGATCACGGCAACGAAGTATGGTATCGCAATATCAAAATAAAACAACTTTAATAAGTAACCTCCACATGAGAAGACCTTCCTTTCTCCGCTTTATGGCTGTCCTGGCTTTTGTAATGGCCAGCCTGCTCCTGACCAGTGCGACAACCCGTTCCTGGCCAGAGATATTTACCCGGCCCAAAGTGCTTATTTTCTGCAAGACCAATGGCTACCACCACGCCAGCATAGCAGCCGGTACAGTCGCGATAAAAAAGCTGGGAGAAGAGAATGGCTTCGACGTGGACGTCACAGAAGATTCCACACAGTTCCGTTACAAGAACCTGAAGAAATACTCCGCGCTCATTTTCCTCAGCCCCACAGGTAAGGTATTTGGTCCCGAGGAGGAGAAAGCCTTGCAGAAATATATCCACCACGGCGGAGGGTTCCTGGGAATACACGCCGCCACCGACTGCGAATACAATTGGCAATGGTATGGCGATCTGGTAGGAGGATATTTCAAGTCCCACCCCAAACAGCAACAGGCCAATATCATCGTCGTGGACAAGGATAACCCCGCCACAAAAGGCCTGCCCGAAACATGGTCACGCTGGGATGAATGGTATAATTTCAAATACCTCAACCCCAATATCCATGTGCTGTTGAAGATTGACGAAAAATCATATACTGGTGGAGAGAATGGCGACAATCATCCCATGGCCTGGTACCACGAATACGAAGGTGGCAGGTCCTTCTATATAGAGTTGGGACATACGGACGAATCCTATTCGGATCCCGCCTACCTGGGACTTCTCCTTGGCGGCATTCAATACGCCATGGGCAGGAAATAACCCTGGTCGCCGGTGATCAGGCGCCCGCTAAAACACTTTGGCAAAAGACAGTCCAAAGGACCCATTCTGATAAGAAGGCATCAGCACTGTTCCCGTGGATTTACTGCCAAATGCATGCTGTATTTTCGGATATAGCCAGTAAGCCAGGCGCGTGCCCGCAATGCCAAATCCGGCGCCGGCCACGACATCATTGAACCAATGCTTGTTGTTATACATACGAAGGATTCCGGTAGTAGTAGCCACAGCATAGCCGGCTATCCCATACCAGGGACTGACGTCCTTATACTCCATACGCAGGAACTCCGCATTGGCGAATGCCTCGGCCGTATGCCCCGACGGGAATGAAGTATGATCCGAACCGTCAGGCCGCAATACATGTGTGCTGTTCTTCAAAGAAAAGACCGCCGCATTGGTAAATAACTGGGACATCAAAAAAATGATGGTTCTATCCTTGAAATTATGCGCCCCATGAACGCCGGCGGCATTCAGTCCATATACGGCCAGGGCAGGCACGAACATAAGGTAATTATCCGCATGCATGGGACGATGCGGACCATCCGTCCATATTTCATCCTTTATCGTGGAATTGACATGTTGCAATCCGCTGACATGAATGGCAGTATATCCATAGGCTATCATGGCGGCAGGCAGGATGAACGATTTCACCGGGAAAGGCTTCTGATAGGCTGGAATGCTCCAGTCCAGGTGATGACGAAAAGGAAGCGTATCATGTATTCCCGCGGATGCCGGGGTGGCGCTTACCTCTTTTATAAAATTGCTGCTCCCCTCCTTGTTTAGGACGAGGGAATCCTGAGACCTGGCTGAGAGGCAGACGCTTATGGACAGCGTCAACACAGTTGCCATTTTCATCATGTGGGGCTTGTTTTAGTCGTTGAATGATTACAACGGCAAAAATCAGGAAAAGTTCTGTTGAGATCTTGATTTTATGTCGCAAATGCCCCTTAAAGCCGTGTTTTAACACGAAATTAAGGACTTCCCCCTACGATAGCCTGGCCCCGGCTCCACAAGATCACACCATGGGCAGCTTGTACCCATTATGATATTCTTTCACCAGATATTGCTGGTTGATCTTATCCGCGTCGAATTTGCCCGCCTTTTCATCCCATACCAGCCGCTGCCCGCTGCGGAAGCTGATATTACCCATCTGAGCCACGATTGCAACGTGAGAGCCAGCTTGTATGCTGCAGCGCAAATCCTCCATTTTCCGGCTGCGGACCACGTCGATGAAGTTGGCCATATGCTTGTCCAGCCCATTGTCCGACGGCTTTTCAAAAGGCTTGCTTACCTTATTCTTTGACTGTTTTTCCTCGATGACCTCCCATCCCCCCCTGCTAAGCACCAGCGTGCCGTTATTGCCGATATAGGCAATGCCATGGTCGCGGCCATAAGAGCCATTGTCGATACCCATCGCATGATCCCAGACAAGGTTGAAACCATCAAATTGGTACAGTGTTGTCAAGGTATCAGGCGTCTCCTCATAAAGATCAGGGTAAGCAAAATTTCCACCCAGGGCGGCAATAGTCTTGGGTACCCCGGCCTTCATGCCCAATAGCCCATAGTCCAGCAAATGCACACCCCAGTCGGTCATAAGCCCACCGGCATAATCCCAGAACCAGCGGAAGTTGAAATGGAACCTGCTGGCATTGAAGCTGCGGGTAGGCGCAGGCCCCAGCCACCTCTTAAAATCCACCCCTTCCGGCGGATTGGAATCCGGCACCACCGGCCCGGGCTTCATCCAGCCCTGGTAGCACCAGACCTTCACCGTACGTATATTACCAAGCACACCCGACTGCACATAATCCACCGCATCCTTGAAATGCTGCTGGCTGCGCTGCCACTGCCCTGCCTGGACCACACGGTTGTATCGCTGCTGGGCAGCCATCATGGCCCTGCATTCACCAATGGAATTACCCACCGGCTTTTCTACATAGACATCCTTCCCGGCCTGACATGCCTCGATCATGATCAACGCATGCCAATGATCGGGAGTGCCGATAATCACCGCATCGATATCCTTCTGCTCCAGCAGCTTCCGGTAGTCGGAATAGGTCTTTACCTTGCTGGTATCCACATTTATCTTGGAAAGATCTTTCATCCTTCTGTCAAGGACATTCCTGTCTACATCGCAAAGAGCTACCACATTGACGCCGGGCAGCTTCAGGGCAGCCGAAAGATCGGCCCACCCCATCCCATTGATGCCGATAGCCCCTATATTGATATGGTCGGCGGCTGACATACGCCCTAAGGATGAAAACGTCTTGCTGTCAAAGGAGGAAAGCAAAAGAGCTCCGCCCGCTGCGAGGGAGCCCTGCTGAAGAAATTGTCGACGGGTTGGCATAGCGTTCGTAAGTTGATTACGATGCCAATTTAAGGAAAAATTACAATCGGTTGCAAATAAGTTTACTGCCTGGTAAGGACAACGGTCTGTGTCGCCACATCATGCTTCTGCGCAGGAACACCGAGACTGTTGTCTACAAAGCTGGTATCGAGCTTCATGATCATGGTCAGCGTGTTGCCGCTGAGCGTATATTTACCCCCGGAAGCGCCGCCCGTCGTTCCACCCCCCATCGAAGAAAAACCTCCGGCAGGGAAATAGATACTGTCCGCGCCTACCAGCTTGAAACTGGAGACGGAATTAGTGGGAGGCAATGTATAGGATACAGGTTGAGTTCCCGACTGCTGCACGACATCATTTATATAATACGCATAGCTTGCATCGGCTGATATAGTGTAAGCCAGCCCCTTAGTTGTCATTACTCCACCGCCGATAGATACTGTACCCTTATTGTCTGTCGAGGTAAAGCTGGAGGTCGTCACAGTCTTTTCAATATCGCTTACACTATAATTAACTACCGCGGTACTGCTTGTATTCGCACTCATGGAAGTAAAATTCCAGTTCCCGTCCAATGCACTTTTCTGGCCCGAATCCTTTTTACAGGCGCTTGCAAATAACAGGAGAAGGCTTGCTGTTGGCAGTAAAAATTTCATACGCATAAATAGGAGTTTTAGGATTTACGTCTAAATATAGCGTTTATCCCCCGTATCTCCTAATAGCTATACTCGGGAGGCTCGACACCGTTACACCGCAGATAAAGTACGGCCTGCCCCCTATGGTGTGTAATATGGTCCAGCGTAGCATGCAGCCCGGCCACAACCTCATCCGTCAACGAGATCCGGCCCAGGGTTTCGGCCAAAACCCCGTACGCCTGTAACAGCGCCTTTTGTACTGCCTGTTTGTCGCTCTTCACCACCGGAGGCGCCCAATCGGTCTTTTTCCCCTTTACGTAATTGTCCTTCCACCACTCAATACCATATGCGATATGCTGTAATAGCTCGCCAAAATTCCAGCCCGCCCCCGCTGGCCGGAAAGTATAACCCGCTTCCGGCATCACGGCAGCCACTTGCATTGTGTAATCTTTTGATCTTTCTAATGTTGCTGATAATTGCTCTTTCATATTCATATTTTTATAGAGCAAATCTATCCGCCAGTCAGGACGAAGAGTTACGAAATCTTGCTATTTTCAGCCGGCCTTGCAATTTCCAAACGCCAGCGGGCAGGAGAACATTTGTATTTCTGACCAAATGCGGCCGTAAAATGCTCCACTCCATTGAAGCCGGACTGATAAGCTATATCCGCTATAGGACTCGCGGTGCTGCGCAACAGCGTGGCCGCATGATGCAGACGTATGGTCAGCAGGTATTGATGTGGCGTGCTATTCGTAAAGATCTTGAACAACCTGCTGAAATGAAAAGGGCTTACACAACAATGGTTCGCAATTTCCATCAGCGACAGGTCCCGCGTAAAATTGGCAGTAATATATTCCTTAGCACTTTCCATCGTTGTAAGATGCTGCTGCTTGAGCCTTCCATTGATCCGGGTATCCGGCTTGTATTCCGTAATAGCGCCCAGAACGGCTTCAATGATCTGCATCACTAGCTGGTCTATCTGCAGCTTGCTCCTCTCCCGGCTCAACAGCAGCTGTGCCACGGCATAGTGCAGGTACTCCATCCCCGCATCCGTGCGCACCAATGCAGAATGCCAGTCATTATCCCATAAAAATCCGATCCCCCGGTACCGTTCCTTCAGTCGCCCATAAAAATCCTTGTTGAACTCGAAGATCGTACACTCGTCCGGCACAGCATGCGTATGGGTGATAGTCCGCTCATACTCCGGCTTGCTCACCAGCACCGCACCGGTATAGGAATCCAGGTGACGGCGGAAAACATTAAAGATAAAATTACCCTTCCTTACAAAGCTGATACAAAAGCTGTCCCCATACTCCGGCTTGGATTCCCTGCAGCTCGTACACCGGCAGCGAAAATCCACCACCCGGTAAAAGTCGGAGCTGTACAACGTATGAATATCCGCATCTATGAAGGAGTAATCATTCATCTTCCTTAAAGGTAACAAAAAAGCCGGCCCAAGGGCTGGCTTTTCGTAAGTTCTCATGCAACTCTATTATGCAGGCTTATATACCCATACGGCAAATGTGCCGGGAATGACCTTGCGCGTTCCTGCCTCGAACTGCGGAGCGCTGAAATAGATCTTCCGGGTCTTCTTATCGAACGCCATTGTCTTGGCACGTTGTGTCGTGGTAAGGGTTTGAATGACCTTATATTCATCGGCGGACTGCTGCTGGATGATAGTAGCCGTCCCATCTCCATTGGACACAAATACGAGCTTATGTGCTGCATCATAAATGACCGCATCTACACCCGCACCTATCGGCAGGGTCGTTATTACCTTCCCGGTACCGGCATTCAGTACACTAAGTCCCTTATTCGCACGACATCCCGTAAAAAGACGCTGATTCCCCGCATCGAAGGCCAGCCCCGTAGGCTGGCCGCAAGGCGCCAGGGGGTAGCTTGCCTTTACGGTAAAGGTCTTGGTATCGATGACCTTTATGACATTCAGATCCTCGATATTATTATAGATCAAACCCTTGCCATTGGACACGGCGAACTCAGGCCCGCCTCCGAGATCGATCTTTTTCTCCTCTTCCAGCGTTTGCGTATTGATGGCAATGGTGCTCTTGCCATCCCCATTGAATACAAACACCTTTTTGGAAAAAGGATCATAAATAATACCATCAGGGTCCTTGCTGCTCAACGGTATCGTCTTTATCGTCTTGAAGCTGGTAAGATCGAAAACGACTACCGCATCGGCCTTGCCGTCGCTGATAAATCCCTTATTCACCTCATTTACGATCGCCACCCCATGTACTCCTTTCATCCCATCGACAACCCCAACAGGCTGCTCCGTAGCCAGATCTATCACATTGAAGGCGGTACCATGCGACACAAACAAATGATTATTGACCTCGTCGATAGCCATATAATCATACCCGCCATCTCCAGGCACAGGTATCTTCTTCTCGAATGTATATTCCTGGGCATGCCCCGTATAGCAAATTGCCGATACAAGCAGCGCCATACCAATAGGTCGAAAGCTCATTTTCATTTTTTTATTTTCAAATTTAGGAGCCGCTACCAGCGGCTCGTCCGAAGGACAGACATTAGCGGTTTGCGGGAATTGGGCTATTTTTCAAGGGGAGACCAATTCCCGCACAAATCTATAGGCCAATCCTGTAGAGAATTTGTGTTTAGTGTTTATTTCCCTTTCCATCCGAAGTATAGGCCCCGATGTCATTGTTATACGTGGGATTACCCTTGCCAAGAGCGGCTGAGCCGGTCTGCAGGTGATAGTCGTTGCTGGTAGAGGCGCCGTTTTTCGTAGCCACCTTTCCGTCAAAGCTCTTGAACATAGGGTCCTTGTCACCCACCTTGGTAGAGATCAGGTCTGTGGATTGAGGTTTGCCAACACCATCACTTGGATAGAAATTGCCACGGATGTTGATCTGGAGATTGCCTCCCTGGGTAGTGTCCAGGTAAGTATCCTGGGACGCATAGAACAAATTATAACCGTAATGGAGGTCTGCTGCATTTGTATCCGCGTCCTTGAAGATCTCCAGCCCCTGGTAATTGTTCATCATGATATTGTTGTAGATATTCCCCTTGGCGTTCAATCCTACGGAGACGCCTCTTCCGGGCTCTGCCTGTCCTCTGCGCCACCCGTTACATACCAGCGTATTATTGTAAACATCCACAATGGTCTGGGGAAGAGGCGCTGTAGAGCTCGTCTCCAGCTTGACACCCGTACCGGCCTGGCTATAGACCACATTGTACGCCACGGTCCCTGTAACGCCTGATTTCAGGTTGATCGCCTCGCCATCGGTGCTTCCGGAACATAGGATGGTATTCCTAAGGATGGTTATGGTGGCGCCATTCTGCAAACGTAGAAGATCGTCCTGGCCATTCGTAAACCAGCTGTCTTCGATGTCTACGGGGATAGCCTTATTTACAAACACCGTTTTGCGGGCGCTGCCGGTGGGATCAGGGCCACCCGTATTATCGATATGCGCCCACTTGATGGTCACCGAACTTGCACTGTCGCACTGGAATCCACCCCAGCTACCCGGTAGCTGGCTGTCCGAGTTGAAAGAGATGGGCTGATCCTGAGTACCTACCAGCAACAAGGTCCCTGCAACATTGATCTGGGCATCGCCCTTTACTATTACTGTCACCCCCTGCTGGGAAGCCAGCGTATCGCCGGGCTTGACAGAAAGGTCCCCTGTAATAGTGTAGGTATTCCCCGTAGTGAAAGTCCCTTTCACAAAACCCGATATATTACCCGGGGCTATGGGGTTGGAAGGAGGCACGGTCGGCGTGATCACTTTCGTGGTATCCGATTTCGAGCAGGAAGCAAGCCCCGCGAGTACTGCGGCGGCCATAAGATAGGATGTTACTCGTTTCATATTCTTCATTTTATTTTGTGAGATTTAATGAGTATAGCGTATACCAAGACTGAAATTTAATTTTGTTTGTTCATCGACGACCCGTAGGCTGCCGATCTCCTGTTTTACATGCGTATTCAACAGGTTATTGAATTTGGTGAAAAGGGTAAAGTGTGCCTTCAACTCCTTTTCAGCCGAAAATGCCAGGTTGGACTGAGGTCGCTGCATATAATTGTACCCGTAGATAGGATATACCACCGCCAGCGAATTTCCGCTGTATTGAAAAGCTACTTCAGCGAATAATTTATGTTTTTTGCTCCGGTACAACAGTGACACATTCAGCGTATGGTCCGTCTGCCCCTGCAGCGACCTTTTTTCCAGCGTATCTTTGTTACTGATGCCGGAGGACAGATCATAATAGGATTTGGTGGAATATACCTTCGAATACAGATAGGTGTAATTTCCCGTAAATCCGATGGCCCCGAAAAACTTCGTGAAGGCCAGCTCTGCCCCATAATCGGTGGCATCGGAAACATTTACAGGTTCATACTGAGTGCCGCCGACCAACTCATATTCGATCGGGTCTTTTATCTTTTTATAAAATAGACCCCCAAATATTTGCTCGTCCGCTCCCGGATACCATTCATAGCGGATGTCATAATTGTCGGCTATGGAATGCCGTAGGTCTGGGTTACCCTGAGTGGAAGTAGCGTCGCTGGTGCTATAGCGAACTGCAGGTACCAGGTCATAATAGTTAGGTCGGGCAATAGCCTTGTAATAGGACAATCGTATATTGGTACGAACGCTCGGCTTGTATTTTACATCGATACTGGGCAAAAGGTCCGTATAATCCTTGTCGATCCCATTGATACCCGTGGGATGGAAATTGTTTAGGGAATAACCTTGCTTCGTCTTTTCAACTCGCGCCCCGCCCGTGATATCCACGATGGGAAAAGACAACCTGAATTGTCCATATCCTGCCGTGACATCCTCATACAGACGGTAATTGTTCAGATCATACTCATAGGTGCCGGCACTGTTATACACTGTCCATTGCGCCGAATTGATATCGGTGAATTCCTGTTTGATACCGCTGCTGCTCGTGGTAGGTTTCAGGGTATATTGATCCTCTATATTATATCTTGTTTTGTGCCGGTAGAGCCCGCCCGCCTTCAACTCCAGGGAGCCATTTCCGGGCAGTCCATTCCGGTAAGCCAGGCTGCCCAGTACATCGTAATCCTTATCCACATTGTGCTGCCAGATACGATAGATGTCATCGAAATAGTCAGGTGTGACGACAAAGGCGTAGGGTCCATTGGGGTCATGGGTCGTATGTACCGTATCGATCTTGTTGTTGATAGTCAGGTCCGCAAAGTCAGGCGTCCGTTTCGTAGCATAAGAGTAGACCCCCGTCCAATCAAAAAAGAAGTGGTTCGATAGGACATGCTTGCCTTCCAGTTTGATATCCTCCAGGAATTGCCGGCTGGTGACGGAAGTATAATCCTTGCCTACGGGCCCCGTACCCGGCACGGTTCTGCCACCATTTCCCCCTAACAGGGACGTATCTATGACCTCACGTGCCTGGGCTAAAAAACTATACAAGCTCATGGAAGTAAGAGTGAACTTATTGCGGTCGTTCAACGCATAATCCAGGTGGATAGTCAGGCCGCTGTTCAACTGGTTGGTGGAAAATGCCCGGGTCGCATAGTCGGAATAAGTGGGCGCCCCTTTTGCATGGACATCCGGCGCAGCCTGGTTGAAGGTGGAATTGCTGCCATAATACTGGTCCTGAAAGCTTACCGCCGTCATCAATCCCAGTTTGCTCTTTAAAAATCTCCTGCCATACACCAGAGAGCCGACCGTATTCGGCGGAGAGGTCACCTGCTTGAAATCCAGGTTGCTCCTGCTGAAATCACCCGGCTGCGCTGTATAGCCCAGCCCGTTCTTTTCAATGAGACTTTTTTGCTGGATGTCCTTGTGGGCAAAACTGAGGTATTTCCTGTCGAAGAATATCGCGCTATACCCCACCGAGCCCAACACCTTCCATGTTTCCTTCTCCGGGGCATCCTTCATCACCATGTTTACAGTGCCGCCAATGGCATCGCCTTCCATTTCCGGTGTCAGCGATTTATGCACTTCGATACTGCCCAGCAGGTCGGACGGGACTATATTTAAAGGAACAAAACGCGACTTGTCATCAGGACTCGCGATCTTGACGCCATTGATCAATGTATTGTTATACCGCGGATCCAGACCCCGGATGATCGGGTAGGCTTCATCCCCACCTCCGTTACGCTGAATGGTCAATCCACTCATACGTTGCAGTACATTGGCCGCATTGATATCCGGCGACCGCTCCATCGCCTTGGCCGATATGATATTGACGATGTTATGACTCCTTTGCTCCTTGTCCCTGGCGCCGGCTTCCTCTTCCGAATTGAGCTTACCGAACACCTGGACATCGACCAGTTCCTTGACCCTCTCTTCCAACTCGACCCTCACTTCAGTCTCCTTGTTGGCGCCTACGGTGACATGCGAACGATATGTGTCAAAACCTACAAACTCCACCTTTATATCATACTCACCTGCAGCCAGGCGTTTAAACTTGAACTCACCATCATCATCAGTTAGGACGTTGAAAGCTTTCCCCCTGGCATCCGTAACAGTGACAACAGCTCCATATAATTTTTCCTGCTTGGTCCGGCCGATTACCTTCCCTTTAAATGTAACCTGTGCATAGCCAGATACGGCAACCCCGGCTAATAAAGCAGTTAGTAAAAAACGAAAAACCTTCATGCTGGCATTTTTTGGTAAGGCAAAAGTGCCGGTATTCCATCAGGCCCTCTGCAATCCGATTGTTATTTAATGAAGGGATAATCATTGTATAACTATTTGATAATAATAACATTATAAATTCAGGAAACCTACAGGATATATCCAGGTTCTCTCCAGAATGACTTAGCATTCCCTTAATATTGAGGATTCGAATACAGAATTTCCCCAGAATGTTTTGCTTATTTTAATTTCTATGAAGATCCTTATTGTAGAAGATGAAATAGAGCTCTCCAATAGCATGGCGACATATTTAAGAGGTGAGAGCTATCTATGTGAAATTGCACATGACCACCGGACGGCCCTTGACAAAATTGAAGTATTCGATTACGACTGCATATTATTGGATATTTCCCTTCCTGACGGCAATGGCCTTAATCTCCTTCGCCAGCTAAAGGCGAATAACAAGACAGACGGCGTCATCATCATTTCTGCCAGGAACTCCATCGACGACAAGATAGAAGGCCTCAATCTCGGCGCAGACGATTATATCAGCAAACCCTTTCATCTATCCGAGCTCAGCGCACGTATAAAAGCCGTTATCCGTAGACGAAGGTTTGAAGGCACCAGTGTTCTCGTCTTCAACGAGCTGGTCATCGACATAGAGGGCAAAAGCGTCTTCATCGACGACAAACCGGTAGACCTTACCCGAAAAGAATACGATCTGCTGCTATACCTTGCCTCCAATAAAAATCGCATCATATCCAAGAACGCTATTGCCGAGCACCTGTCCGGCGACGAGATCATGAGCTACGACAACCTGGACTTTATATACTCGCACATAAAGAATCTCAAACGTAAGCTGAGCATGGCCGGTTGTTCGGATTATATTAAATCCATGTACGGCATGGGTTATAAATTCGAGCCAAAGTCCTGACCCGGGCACGATTTTTTCAGTCATTTCTTCGTAAATTGGGATGATTGAGAACGTCAGGCGTCATAATACTGCTTAGCATCCTAAATATGCCATTATCTGCCCAATACTATTTTACCGGGGAGGTAAAAGGCCCACACGGCGACAATCTTCAACATGTCTCGATCCTCGTACGGTCTACAGGAATGATATTTAGGACAGGCCCCTATGGGAACTTCGAGATCGTATCCCGGACAGCAGACGATTCACTGACATTTTCCATCGACGGATATGAGAAATATTCCTCTCCCGTCAGCTCCTCAGGGTTTCTTCGCGTCATTCTAAAAGAACTGCCTTTTCCACAGACCTCCAAAAAGAACAACCTCATCTCCGTCATCAGAGGCGCCGGTACGGAACAACCCTCTGACGGCAATACCTTACAGACATCCCTGGTTGAAAATCCATTTGTCAGCCAGTACGCCACCGTATCGTTTGCCTGTAATAGCAACAGCGTCTCCTATAGCAACATCAAACGCTTCCTTGACATGGGACTGCCCGTGCCGGCCGAAGCCATTAAGCTGGAGGAGATGTTGAACTATCATAACTTCTACTATGAAGATCCTGAAGAAAAATATCCGTTCCATTGTTCATCTGCATTATTGTCCTGTCCCTGGAACGAAGCACACCGGCTATTATGCCTGAATATTTGTGCAAAGAAGGCCATTCTCCCCAACACGCCCCCGGCTAACCTCGTCTTTCTCATCGACGTCACCGGCTCCATGGACATGCCGAACAAGCTCCCACTCGTCAAGGCCTGCCTTCACACCCTGGTAAAGAACCTGCGGAGCATCGACACCGTTTCTATCATCGAATATGGAGGAAGACAGCGCATGCTGACAGGCGTTCCGGGCTCCAATAAAGAACAATTGTTAAAAGTCATCGAACAGTTGTACGCCGATGGCCCCTCTCCTGGCGAGACGGGTCTCGGTATGGCGTATAAAGTGGCCGTTGCTCACTATTTGCCGGGCGGTAACAACAAGGTCATCCTGATCACGGACGGCGATATCTCCTCTTCGTCGGCTAAAAGCCGCGGCCTGGCAGAACTTGCCCGCAGCCAGTATGATGATAGTATACATCTCTCTTGCCTGGGGGTAGGCATGAATAAGGACGAAGAGTCGGAGCTGCCGGCACTGGCCGAGGCAGGACATGGTAACTTCACCATTATAGATGACATGCAGGAAGGCGAAGGGGCGATGCTGAACCTTCTCGCAAATCACCTGCCCGGCGTCGCCGATAAGGTCTGTATCACCGCTCAATTCGATACGACCCTGGTACAGGAATATCGTCTCCTGGGCTTTGAGAATAAACGCAGCGCCCTGGACGATACCGCGCTGCGGCTGGAAGGCAGCAGCATAGGCTCAGGCAATGCTCAGCTGGCGCTGTTTGAGATCATCCCCAAAAAAGACTCCGCTGGCATTGAGAACATAGCCGGCATCCAGATCGACTACTGCCTTCCCGGACAGGGCCAGATGAAGAAGATGAAGTATTTCTGTCCTAATAAATCAGCCCGTTTCGAAAGAGCCTCGGCCTCCCTTAGAAAGGCGGTCTGCATTGCCTTGTTCGGTATGAAACTAAAAGGCTCCGCCTGCACCGCCCAATTCAGCTGGCTGGACATTGAAAAAATGACCAAAAAGGTCTTTGCAGGCAATAATGCCATCGATAGAGACTATATCGCCCTGATGGCCAAGGCACGCAAGGTATACGCACACACCCGCAACAATTAATTGTTATCTTTGTCCCGTATGCGATCCCGGCAAATATTCCTGCTCGTACTGGTCGTTATCATAGCAGATCAGACACTCAAAATATGGGTCAAAACGCATATGGCCCTTGACCATAGCATTCACCTGATGGGCCGCTATTCACAGCTCTACTTCGTGGAAAATGAAGGGATGGCAACGGGCCTGCAGTTCGGAGGCAGCTGGGGCAAGCTTTTTCTCACCCTCTTCCGCCTGATAGCCGTGCTGTTCGGCGGCTTCTATATACAACGGATCATAAAAAAGAACTATCACCCACACTTCATCGTCTGCGCAGCCCTGATCTTCGCCGGCGCGCTGGGCAATCTTATCGACAGTCTTTTCTATGGATTGATATTCGAAGAGAGCACATATAACCATGTGGCGCATATCTTCCCGGCACATGGCTACACCACTTTTCTACATGGCAGAGTGGTCGACATGTTCTATTTCCCATTGATACATACCCATTTCCCCGGTTGGCTGCCCTTTATAGGCGGTAAGGAATTCACCTTCTTCGACGACATCTTCAACATTGCAGATGCAGCCATCTGTGTAGGCGTGATCTATATCATAGTCTTTCAGCGCAAACTCTTTCGCCGGCACTCGTCACAGCAGGACGCTGCTATGGGTTAGAGGAAACCTCGGTTTGCTCCTTAAGAACGGCATCATTCGACTGCCTGTTCCTCAGAACATTGACATAGCTCAGCGCCAGGCGATTGTTATAATTTTCATACGCCTTCTGCGCCCAGGCCATAGCACCATTGAGATCACCGTTAATTTCACTTATGATTGCCATATTATAGCAGGCCCTACCGGCAACTTTCCGGCTGGCATTGGTAGTCTCCTGTTGCCAGAGCTTCGCAGCTCCATCCCAGTTACCCGTTCGCGCCATGCGGGTTGCAACGGTGAAATTAGAGCTCCCTCTGACATAATAAAACCTGGACACACGGACAGAATAAGGCATGATGCGATACGCATACGCCTGCCCTGCCTGGTTACCCACCTTGACCACTTCCTCTTTATGTCCGATAATAGCCGACGCAGCTGCCATGGGGCTTCCCCTAAAAGCAAGGTCCCTGGAAAGAACATATTCATCGAGTATATTCCGGGAAGAAGGATCATATATACGCCAGCCCGTCTTTACCAGTGTCGTCATATTCACCTGCTGCGCCAGCGCGGGCACACCTCCCACCATTGTACCAAGCGCAGTCTGTCCCACGGCGGCCTTGGTCTCCGCATCGAACAGCTCCAGCGAGAACAGCAGGTCGGTATTGTTATCCCTGCATATCTTTTCCACCGTGTCCCACGACATGGCGGACGGGAATACACCCGCGCCAAAACTCCGGAGGTCGAGATTGGTCAATGGCTTGACCATGGAGAAACGATTGTTCTTCATCAGCTCATCCGCCAGTCCGGTCATACTGGCCCTGGCGCCTTCTTTCTGTAAATTGCTCGATTCAAGTGACATTGCCTTGTGAAGGGCGTCGACGGTCCTGGTCTCGTTCGTAGCTCTCGTCCTGTTGACGACAGCCACCGTCTTGGCGTAGTTTGGCAATGTTACGGGCGCTGGTTGCACGACGCTGAGCGACATTAGATTCGTGGAGCTGCAAGATGCGAATAGCAGACCTGCGCTTAGGGCTATACAGAGGTTTTTCATAATGTCTTAGAACGAAAAATCAGAAGGCTTAGTATATGATCATTCCCTCCTGAGACTTCTTACCGGATTGACCAAAGCTGCCATAATTGATTGATAAGCAACGCTCACCACAGCGATCAGGATGGACAGCGCCGCAGCCATCAGAAAGACCCAAACCCCGATCTGTATACGGTATTTGAACCCTCCCAGCCACGAATGCATCGCATACCACGCGATAGGCGTAGCTATGATCACTGCGATCAGGACCAGCCCGATAAAATCCTTTGCCATCAATAAAGTGACACTGGCTACAGAGGCGCCCAATACCTTCCGAATGCCGATCTCCCTCGTCCTCGACTCCGCCATGTAAGACGCCAGACCAAACAGCCCCAGACAGGAAATAAATATCGTCAGTCCGCTGAAAAGCAACCCAAGTATACCCTGCTGCTGCTCCGACTTGAACTTGCTGTTATAGTACTCATCCGTAAAATAATATTCAAAGGGATATCGGGGATTCCAGCGTGAAAAGATCTCCCCGGCTTTTTTCAGATTGGCCGACACAGTACCAGCAGGATTCAGCCGGAAATGCACTACAGGATAGGTCGTAGAAAGTCCCTGGATGATCATTGGCTCCACGGGGTCATAGGGGGACTCTATGATAAAATCCTTCAATACCCCTACTACATGACAGTTGACACCCTGACCATTCCTGATCATCTTGCCCACGGGATCTTGCAGACGCATGGTCTTCACCGCCGTCTCGTTCAGCAGCACCGCCGTACTATCCGTAGGATAGGTCTTCAGATCGATGTCCCTCCCCTGTACCAGTTGAGTACCCGTGGTGCGTACAAAATCAACGTCGCTCTCGAATTGAGCAAAATTTATCTTTTTGTCGGTCTCTGTGCTCCCGGGCCAGGAAAACCCACCCACCGAGCCCCATATACGGGTGATGGGAGAGAATAGCTTGGTCACCGAAATGGCAGCCCCGCTGCCGATCAGTTCCTGCCTGATCTGATCGTAATGAACCAACACATCCCCCTGCGCAAAAGTAAAGACCAATTTGTCCCTGTTATAGCCTGTGTCCCGGTTCCGCGCATATTGTACCTGCCGGTGGACAACAATGGTGCAGATAATAAGGACAATGGAGAAAGTAAACTGTAGCACGACCAGCACCTTGCGGGGCGTCAATAGCGCATTCATCTTTTGGAAGCTGCCTTTCAACACCGACGCAGGCCGGAAAGAAGAAAGATAAAATGCCGGATAGCTGCCCGAAACGATACCCGTGAATAGGATAAAGCCCGCTGCAAAATACCAGAAGCTGCTATCCGCATAGTTCGTATGCAGGTCGGCGCCAATCAGCTGGTTAAAACTTTTCAGGGACAGTTCCACCATAAAAAGGGACAGCACGAATGACAACGCAGCCAGCACAATGCTCTCTCCAATGAACTGGGCTATCAGCGAACCCCTGGCGGCGCCTACCACCTTGCGTATACCAACCTCCCTCGCGCGCCTTTCGCTACGGGCCGTGCTGAGGTTCATAAAATTGATGCAGGCTATCAGCAGGATAAATACCGCGATCACCGAGAACATTCTCACCATGGATATCAGCCCGCCCGTCAGACGGCCATTCTCCACCCTGGAATAAAGATGCGCCCGGACCAGCGGTTGTGTAAATGTCTCCTCACGCAGATCCTTATCCTTCGTTTGCTGCTGAACAAAATGGCTGATCTTCGAGTCGAACACAGCCTCCGACGCACCCGGTTTCAATGCGACATAGGTCACCGCGTCCGTGAACTTCCAGGACCCGCCGTTATTATCCCACCCTATGCGGTGAAGATAGCTCCAGGGCAAAAGATATTGAAAGGTGAATTCCGTATTGCCCGGCAGGTCCTTTAACACCGCCGTCACTTTAAAATTATCCGTGCTGTCGATACGGACCGTCTGCCCGATAGGATCTGCGTCACCAAACAAATTTCTGGCTACATGCTCCGTAAGCACGATACCCTCGTCCCTACTCAGGGCCGTCTGCACGTCCCCTTTCAAAACAGGAAAGTCGAACACACGAAGAAAGGACGAGTCCGCAAAGGCGCCCTGTAGGTTGAAATGCTTTTCCCCCGTATTGCTTACAAGAAAATACACCGTCCTTACGCGCGCCGCCTCCTCAACTTCGCCAAGATCCTTTTTCAATTCCCCCGCCATCAATGACGACACGTGCGGCCATGCATCAGGCTTCCCATTGTATTCCCCCCGGGTGTACAGCTGGTAGATACGGTCCGACTTCGCGAACCATCTGTCATAGCTTATCTCATGCTGCACCCACAGACCGATCAGCAACGCGGATGCCATGCCGATAGCCAAACCGATAATATTGATGGAAGTAAAAGATTTGTTACGCCACAGATTGCGGACCGTGACAAGAAAGAAGTTCTTTAGCATACATCAATTTACAACATATCTTTACGTATGCCAAATACACCCCCTACCTTTTCAGGCACCATCCCCGAAAATTATGACCGCTACCTGGGTCCCTATATCTTCGAGCCGTATGCCCGGCATGTCGTAGAATGCGCGGCTTCCGGCACTCCCGGGAACATCCTGGAAATAGCTTGTGGCACGGGCCGCGTTACACGTCATTTGCAAAAGACCTTTCCCGGCGCCCGCCTCATCGCCACCGATTTCAACAACGATATGATCAACATCGCCCGTCAGCTGACACCGGGCACAAACATCGAATGGCAAACAGCCGATGCCCAGGAGCTCCCCTTCGAGGACCGCTCATTCGACCTCGTGGTCTTCCAGTTCGGGCTCATGTTCGTGTCCGATAAGCAAAAAGCCCTGGCAGAGGCCCGCCGTGTATTGAAGCCGGGCGGACGGCTGTTGTTCAGCACCTGGGACAGACTGGAGAACAATCCTGCTTTCAATACCGCCGATAGGGTGGTAAAAAAATATTTTCCCATCGACCCTCCCCGGTTCTTTCATCTTCCATTCTCCTTATATGACGACGACCAGTTGACAGCGTGGACAAAGGCAGCCGGCTTTACAGATGTTCGTGCCAGCCTGGTGAAGTTCACAGGCTATAGTCCATCCGCCGCCGACACCGCTGCCGGCATGCTGGAAGGTTCGCCCATGTATGCCACGCTCAACGAGCTGGCCCCCGGTCAGTTACCCGTTATAAAGGAGGACCTGACAAATGCGTTGGCAGAGGAATTTGGCGAAGCGCCGCTGACAAGCCCCACCCAGGCCTGGGTGGTAGACGCCTCCACTTTCTCGCCTGGCCCCAGCGGGACATCCACATAAGAGATAACATGCCCCCATTTATCTTTCTTTTGCTGTAGCGCCACCGTCTTCCCGCCGACGCTGGCCTTGGCAAAGGCTCCGGCAAATTCCGCCCGCCAGACGATCTTACGCTTGCCCGTATTGGCCGCCATGCTCCGCATCCCGCCCGTATGTCGCACCGTCAAGATGGTCCCCAGAACAGGGAGGTCCTTCAACCAGGATTCGCCTGCACCACGCTGACGATGCAGCGTTGACACGATCCGCGTCCCCGGTATCACCTCGACCCCCATCAATCCCATGACCACACCCTGTACCACACCAAACGAAACTTCAGGATATTCGCGGCGATCGGTAGCCGGATCAGCCAGGTATAGGATCGTATGTCTTGCCGTATCCCAATACCCCTCA
The DNA here is from genome assembly GCA_001898505.1 of Sphingobacteriales bacterium 50-39. GTDB lineage: Bacteria > Bacteroidota > Bacteroidia > Chitinophagales > Chitinophagaceae > Puia. The sequence goes on along the minus strand of MKTZ01000010.1, from coordinate 197,368 downwards.
CGGTAGAACAAATACGGCAGGTAGGAAGTATTCTCCATATTCCATTTTACAGATGCCAGATGGTCGATAGTCCGCCGCGCGCGCGCCGTATCATGCAGCACATCGAACCACAACAAAAAGGTCTCCCCCTCCCCCATCCCGAAATGACCCTCATTGCTATACCATGTCCAGTACCTGTCTGCACTGTCGCTCCACCAGTCTTTCTCGAGATGCACACGATATTGCCCGGCCCGTCGTGCATAGACATCGGCCTCCCCTTTACGCCCCCGGTGACGCAGCACATCGGAATAGGTCATCAATCCCCGATACAACGCCGCCACAAGATCCACTCCTACTTTGATGTTCGGTATGCCTTCCGAGTACGACGGCAGACCACGGCACCGGTCAAACGCATCCTGTTCATTGAAAGGGACAGGTGCATTGGGATGGGCAGGACGCGTCAACAGCGAGTCCGGCTGCAACACCCATCTCCCGATATATGGACCGACACTCTTTTCCAGGAAATTCCGCGAGACAGGGTCATCATAATAGCTGCTGTCGCCAGTCCATACACCCAACCGCCACATCGCCGACAACACATCGAAATTGGCGTCCAGATTATACCAGAACTCCTTGTCGCTGCGATAGTCCTCCGGCGCCGGAACACCATGCTTGTTCATCTCCCAATAAGAACACCAGTCCTTCGAGGCGGAAATATTCTTCGCAAACAGCCTGAGCATATTCCTGTTCTCTGCATCGAGACCCAGGATGGCGCCGCCAACTGCCTGATGCGATACGTCGCGCATACAAAACGCATCCCTCGGAGGAAGGGCGGATTCATACCAGGGCCCTGCAGGGTCACCCGGCCTTCCCTTGTAACGCAGGGCCTGCGCCTTCGCCCATTCAAATGCCTTCGTTAGGGCAGTATCCGAAGACCCGAACTGCACTCCCTCGTCCTCCGCATCGGCGCCTATTATTATGGGCCGGTCCCCATCCCATTGCACATCCTTCACCAGCCTCCCGTTCTTCCACACCCTGACATGTCTTTCCTTTACGGCAATGCTCCAGTCCCCTCCAAATGCCGCCATATGCTCCAACGACATCGACTTCCATCCGGACGGCAGCCGCGGTATAAGCGAGAACTTTCCCAGCCCCATAGGGTCGATACCAAAAAGTCCTTCCGTCACCACCCGGCAATACAACGCGCTCTCCGCCGACAGATGACGTTGATCTCCTTCCGGCCACGCTTCCACCGGGTAGGGCACGTGCTCACCCAGCAGACGGGTGCGCGAATAATAGGAGAAATACCGGTTACAGGTATCCGTTGCACCCGCATAGAACAGCCCCCTGAACGCATACAACGTGGCCCGGTCCCAAAAGGTCGTATCGCCTGCCTGCGTCAGAATACCATTCTTTGTCCATAAAAAAGGGGAAAGCAGGGCCTTTATCGTTTGCGGGGCCCGGTCAAAAATGCCCATCACCAGCGGCAGACATATCCATGAACGCAGCACCCAATTACCGTCGTAATAACGATACGTATCGAACCCGCTGACCCTGACGCCAAAATACCTGCCGATATTTCCCCTTAACCTTTTCGCCTCCTCCGCCAACCTGGAAGAAGTGACGCCATCCCCCAGCGAAGCCGCCAGACGGGAAGCATACAACCATCCGCCATAAGCCAGCACATTCGTAGATAAATTGATCTTTCCCGCAGGGAACCTCCCTTCCAGCTCATCCGCATCGCTTGCAATGACACCCTCGCTATTCTGCTTTCTCCGCAGATATTCCAGGCACCAGTCGATCAGCGGCCATAACTTTCTCGCCTCGATGGTATCTCCATATGCCAGCCCAAATCGTGCAGCTCCATAAGCGATCATGGCCTGATCCCCCCGATCCCCCGCCCCATCCCAGACGGAATCCCCCTCGGCGACAATAGAGCTCGGAATGGGACGATACGCATCATTCATATAGGAGGCAAAAAGCCGGAAAGTATTTTCCGCCGCCTCATTACCGGCATCATTGCCTAAGAACGGGAAAAAAGGACTGGCATATTCCGCCTGGTCATTGGCCCAGATAGCCGCATAATACTGCCCGCCGCCAGGCCCATGCATCAGCCCCGCCTTGGTATCATAAATACTTTCCGCAGCCCGCAGCTTGGCAAAGTTGAAAAGACGGTCGATGGTATCGTTCGGCGTCTTCAGCACCAGCGCTCCGAATATATTGTTCACCATGCGCTCTCTTCTCTTTAACTCATACCCCGCAGAAAAAGCATAAGCATCTTCCGACGCCCTCCTGACAGAGAGAACATAAGAAAATGAGATGCTATTACCAGGCTGCAGAACAAAGTCCCCTCCGTCATAAGTTCGGCGAGTCACGATAAAAGGCCCCTGCACCTCCTTTGCCCCATCGGTGACACTATCCTTACTCACCACCGGTAGACGCAGATGTAAAGGTCTCAAACCCCGGTTGGTCAGCACATAATCCTCCACATAAGCCCGTTTGTCTACAGAAGGAAAAATGGTCCTTTCCACGACCAGCGGTGTTTGCGTCCCACTGACGATACGAAGCAGCCCCCGGATATAAAAGACATCGGGCCGCTCTATGATCGGCTCGCCATCCACCCGGATAGAATCCGCCATCCGCTCAGCCAGCTTCAGCGTATAGCTGCCCCTCGTATCATTCGGCAGCTTGCGCAACCCCGGAAAGACGAGATGCTGCTGCAATACCAGCCTTCTATTTCCATCGACGCCATAAGTCACGATGACGGCAATCCCTTTTCCCGCCATTTCGAGATGATCTTTATGAACCGCTGCGGCGCCCCCCGCACCTGTCTTCCAACATATCCCCCCATCTCCTGACATGCTCCATCTCACCTGTTGCGCAGATGCGGTCACCCCCCATAAAAGGAATGCACTAAGTAATAATCGTATCATAAGTATACTAGTCTGATCCAGTCTGTAAATATAGCATATTATTTCGCAAGACCCGCTGGTGAAAAAAGTATGAACAACCCCGTCATCATAGCTAATAAAAGCACTGCATACCAATAACGGTCCCGCCAGGGTATCACCTCAACCTTATTATTCAACGGCGTCCGGTATGGCTCGGCCATAGGCCACAGCCGCCCGATCAAAAGCATAAGCGTCGCCGTTACGACAAAAAGAATGGCCAGCACATGCAGAAAATGCAGCCGCACAGGCAGGACGGTCTGCGTAAGCCCATAACAGACGATAAAAAAGACCAGCCCCAGCTTCGCCGCCAGGGGCGGCACCCGCTTCGTCACCATCCCCACGAATATCACCGTGAAGATGGGAACGTTGAAAAACCCGTTGACAGTCTGTATATAGGTATAGAATCCTTTCTGGGCCAGCACCAGGGCAGGAGCTACTGACATCGCAAGGAAACAAATGCCCAGTTCGAACCGCTTCGCCACCCGCACCATGGCCTTTTCTTCTACCCCAAGTCCTCGCGTCATCCGCCAGGGACGATAGATGTTCAGCACAAAAAGTGTGCTGCTGCTGTTGAGCCCCGCATTAAAGGTGCTCAACCCCGCTCCAAAAATGATGGCCGCAAAATACCCGGAGATAAAGGGCGGCGATACCAGCGCCGACAACGCGGGGAACACCTCGGCAGTATTGTGCATATGCGAAAAGACATGCACGGCTATCAGCCCGGGTATATTCAGCAACAGAGGCGACACCAGCTTGCCAAGACAGGCCACAGCGATACCCTGCTGACAGGTCTTCAGATCACGCGAAGCCAGCACCTGCTGTACGATATACTGTTCAGTCCCCCAATAATACAGGTTGACCAGTATCATCCCCGTGAAAAGGGTCGAAAATGGGATCGGGTCCGAAGACCCGCCAATGCTGTTCAAATGATCCTTATGCGTCTCCAGCACGCTGCGAAGCCCCTCCACAGCATCGCCATGCCCTACATATTTCAGTGCAAAAAATGGCAACAGCACCCCGCCCGCAAAAATGCCCATTCCCAGCAGCGTGTCCGAAACAGCTATCGCCCGCAGACCTCCAAGCACGCTGTACAGACAGCCGGTGGCGCCCATGATCCAGACCAGGATCCAGATGGCCGGCCAGTAGCCGATATGCAGCCGGTCCGATAAATGGAATAGTCCGTTAAAAGCCACCGCGCCACTGTACAGCACGGTGGGTAGCAGGTTCACAACATAGCTTACAAGAAAAATGATCGAGACCATCTTCCCCGTGGCCTTGTCGTATCGCTTTGCCAGGTACTCAGGTGTGGTCGCGATACCGGTCCGCAAATAGATGGGCATAATAAACTCAGAGACCACCAGCATCGCCAGCACCGAGGTCATGCCCCAGGCCATCACAGTCATATTGTTGGTGTAGACCAGCTCATTCTCCCCGACGATGGTCGCCGTATTGATATTGGCGAAGAGAAGCCCTCCTCCCACGACCAGGAAACCAAGGCTTCTGCCGGCCAGGAACAATCCGCTCAACGTGTCGATCCTCGTCTTTCGGGATTGCCTCCACGCTACGAAGGCAATGATCCCGGTGAAGAGGAGAAAACTGGCTATCGTGACGATATTTCCCACCTATAATGTATTCCTTCTCCACAACACCATCGGCATCGTCTCGCTCACCGCGTCTCGCCGCATCACGAACTCTCCCGCCTTCTTCCCCATCAGGGAAAAATCGGCCGAATAAGTAGTAATGCCGATCAGCTCCTTGGCCGGCTCATCGTTGTGCGACAGTATTCCCAGGTCCTTCCCCGGCTTCAGCTTCTTTGCCTTGCATTCCTTCAGCATGGCAAATACGGCAAAGTTGTCCAGGGTAAAATAGACCTTTCCCTTTTCGATGGTCCCCGGCTTGAATTCGGGAACAATCCTCCCCTTTATCTTGCTGTCCTTCAGAAATTTTCTAAATGCGCCCACGATCTCTTTCGGGTCGAGCGAGTCCGTGGAGTGATAAAAGATCATCTCGTCGAATTCCCGGATCACGGGCGCCAGTTCCATGAATATGCTGTAGGACGATTTGGCGAACTCCTGTGTGATATGATTGAACTCGCCTTCTATCGGCTCATACCGGTCTACCATCAGGAACCTGTTCCGGGGAATGGCTTCCAGCAACGCCTTTGTCCGGGGATGTGGGATGGGCGCCACTACATACATACCATACTTCCCTTTTACCTGGGTCAGGATAGTGTCGAATACATCGATATTGCCGTGATGAAAAAAGACATTCAGATGTACATTCGGACCAAGCTCAGCCCTGAAGCTGCGATAGAACTGCTCCTCGAACGTATCCATATTGTACATCAGCAAAGCCACCTGCAGCGTCTGCCCGGTATTTCCGTTCGTCACATAATAACCTCGCCCGCGCGTCGATCCCACAAGCCCCCGGTTGATGAGCTCCTGGTACCCCTTCACTACAGTATCTCTCGAAAACCGCAGCTCCCGTATCATCTCGTTGAGGGAAGGCAACATCTCATCCCTTACCAGCACTTTCTCCTCTATCGCGTTGATGATACCCTGTACCAGCCGGTCATGCTTGGAAAAAGAGGGCACCGACTCCAGTTTCTTTATCTCGCCAAACACTGTCTTCATACTTCGTAGAGCTTTTGCCTAAGATACGTCAAGTTTGGACGCTATCAATTGTATCCCGGGTTTTGTGTAAGATTCGGATTCGCTTGTATCTCCGATCTCGGTATCGGATAATAATAAAAACTCGACTGCCATACCCTCTTTTGTACCGTATCGACCTGGTAGCTGAAAGTTGTATTTTGCGCATTGGTCGGCGTAATAATGATACCCAGCGCGCTGCCGGCGCCCTGGTCGGCAATGCCCCAGCGACGAAGGTCGAAGAACCGGTGTCCCTCAAAACAAAGCTCTACCCTGCGCTCCTGGCGGATCTTGTCGATCAGATCGCTGCCCCCCGCCGAGACCACGTCTGGCATACCAGCCCGTTGCCTGATCTTATTCAGATAGGCCAGCGCCGTGTCGGTCTTTCCCAACTCAGCCTCCGCCTCCGCATAGTTCAGATAGATCTCCGACAGCCGGAAGACGATCCATTGAGCAGCGCTATAAGGCTGTACATTGAAGTTATAGTTCGAATCCACCATCTTTAAAATGGTATAGCCGGTCTTCGACGCATTCCAGGGCGAAAGAGCGCTCAGCTTGGAATCCAGCCCGCCCAGCCAGAACTGTGCCGGCCTCCCCTGGAAAGAAGCTCCATTGGTTAAGATGTCGGCATACAGCCTGGGATCACGATTCTGATATGGATTGGCCGCCTCGGTGGGGTTGCTCCAGTCGAAAGCCGTGCCATCGCTCATTTGGAACGCATCCACCATTTGCTGAAGCACATTGTACGCACTATACCCATTATAGCCGTTAGGACTAAGGTCACGGTAGACGGTATTCATCCTGTCCTGGAAAACATTACCATAGACTCTCCCAAAGATCACCTCCGAATTGAAGAAGTCGGCAAAGATCTTCCCGTACGTAGTGGATGTTCCATACAGCGAATATTGATTCAGGTCGATCACCGCCCGCGCCGCATCGGCAGCCGCCTGCCACTTGGACATATCGTTCGTGGTATTGAAATAGGGACTGGCGGCATACAGCAGAAGACGTGATTTCAGGGCCAGAGCCGCGCCGGTAGTTGCTACGCCCTCCTGTCCCGAAGGAGCCGCTGACTGAAGGCCCGGAAGAGCAGCCGCAATATCCGACAGGATAAAGGCAGTCGTAGCATCCCTGGAAGCCCTCGTCTCGGTAAATTTAGTATCGCTCGCGGTATAGACCTTCGTGATCAAAGGCACTCCGCCAAAACGTTTTTCAAGCTCGAAATAACAAAGAGCCCGCAGAAAATATACCTGTGCGGTCATCGACTTGATCGCCGCCTGATTGCCCACCGTATCCAGCTGCCCTATATTCGCAAAGAACATATTGGTCTTTTGAATGGTGCTGTACAGGGTCGACCAGAAATTGAGCGTCGAACTGTAGTTCAACGGGAAAGAGCTTTTCTGATTGTCGGGCGTAGCCTGTCCCTGCACATATTGATTCTCGTTGCACCAGTTGAAATTGCTGAACAGCTCGTCGGTTTGCGAGCCCCACCCAAAACCTCCATCCTTGAAGGCAAATACGGACTCGGCATAGATCTCGTTGACGAATACCTGCACCAGCGCAGAGCTTGTCCACACGGCATTGGTGGAAAAGGAATTGGTAGGCTGCAGATCCAGCACCTTATTACACGATACTCCGCTCATCAGCACCGCCAGCCCCAGAATGACATATATCTTTTTCATGATGATCTTCTTTTGATTATGCTAAAAATTGACGTTCACACCCAGGTTCAGCACTCTTTGCTGCGGATAATATCTGCCGCTGGTAGCCGACGCGCTATTGGGTGAGGTAGTGCCCGGCGCTTCGGGATCGAATGACGGTCCCCATTTGTCGATGGAAAAGAGATTATTGCCGCTGATATAGATCCTGGCGGAAGATATCCTGGCCCGCTGCATCAACCTGCTCGCACCGATATTATAGCCAACCTCCACGTTCTTCAGACGAAGGAAACCGTCATTCAACAGCCAGAACGTAGACTGATAGGTATTGGAACCGTATGTTGCATTGGTAGGCCCGTTGAAGGTCCTGGGGTATTTGTTATCCCCGGCCTTTTGCCACCTGCCGTCATAGAACTGCTGCGCCATATTGAGTCCCCCGGGTTGCAACAAGGCTTGCGCACCCGCCTGCCCCTGAAAGAAGATAGTGGCGTCGAATCCCTTGTAACGTCCGCCGAACGTGAAGCCATACATGACCTTCGGAGTGGACGATTGATTGGTGCGCACTTTGTCCAATCCATTGATGACACCGTCCCCGTTAATATCCTTATACTGAATGTCGCCGGGACCCGAACCCAGCGGATGCGGGGTCTTGCTCACCGTCGCCGCATCCTGGTAAAGACCTTCTGCCTGGTACACCAGGAAACTTCCGATTGGATGCCCGGTCGCACGCTGATAATCCGGTACGGAAGAAGGCTCCGCTTCATAGATCACCTTGTTGGCTGCATAGGTAAAATTGCCATTGATGAGATAGGAGAAATCTCTATTGACGCTCTTACGCCATCCTACCTGGAGCTCCACGCCACGGTTCAGCACTTTACCCAGGTTCTCATCCGGCAGGCTGAGACCCGTGTACATTGGTATTATCTCATTCGGCGGTACCAGTATATGCGTCCGCATGCTCCGGAACACATCCACATCAAAGGTCAGGTTCTTGAACAGCCGCATATCCACTCCGAGGTCGGTCGTCGTGGCAGTCTCCCAGGTAATGTTCACATTGGGCGTAGGTCCAAGCACAAAGCCGGGCACCTGCCCCGGGTTTGCACCATAGAAATAGCCCGCAGCCAGATATTGGGATATCTGACCCGCCTGCAGTTGGTACGTCTGGATATATTGGTAGGGACTGACGGCATCGTTACCTGTCTGACCCCAGCTGCCGCGCACCTTGAGCTCGTCGATCACCCTCGAATGAAAGAACGACTCGTTGGATATACGCCAGGCGCCGGACAGCGACGGGAAGAATCCATATTGCTTTCCTTTGGGGAAATTGGGCGATCCATCCTCACGCATGTTCACATCCACCAAATACCTGTCGTCAAAATTGTAGGACAACCTGCCGATATAATTCTGTCTGGCAGTCCTTATGGTGCCGGAATTATTGGTAGCTCCGATCGTGCTGCCCGCAAAGAGCTCCTGTACATTGTTGCTGAGGTATCCCGTCTTGAAAGCATCCAATCCGGTATATGTCTCACGCGACATCTCATAGGCTACGAACGCCTCCAGCGAGCTGCGGCCGAATTTACGCTGCCACCCGAGCTTTACGTTGAAAAGCTGATCCTCCGTGCGCGCCGTGGAATCATTGAGGTTCGGTGGAATGGAAGACTGCACTTCCGTATAGGAATTCGTTGTTGCGCTGTAGCTGTATGCCGGTGGTGGCTGGGCGTTAAAACCTTTATAGCCATAGAAGAACAGGTCATACGCATAATAGGCGTCCAGATGCAGGCCCGGCGTGATACGATCCAGATTCCAGTTCAAAGAGGTCTTGGTCTGCAGGAAATCGTAATTGTAGGTCGAATTACCCAGCTGCCCGCTCAGCACATAGACCATGCTGTTCTGCGGCCCGCCGCCAATACCCACTCCCACCAGTCCATTGGGATACTTCGACACGATATATGGATAAGCGCTCCACAGCTCGCTAAAGATATCTCCCGCATTGCCGTATTGCGGACCCTCGGTCAGACGGAACTCGTTCCGGTACAAGGCATCGAGCCCGATCCGGAGACTGGGCGTAGCCTGGATATCCACATTGGCGCGGGCATTCTTGTTGGTATAATAATCAGAACCTCCCCTGTACATGCTGTTCTGCCGGAGATACTGCCCCGATAGATAATATTTCACCTTATCGCTGCCGCCACGGAGGGACATGACATCATTCGTCTGAAATGCCCAGGGCCGCATGACGGTCTTCCACCAGTTCGTATTTGGATAACCCAGCGGATCGGAGCCATCCTGGTACTTCTGCAATTGCTCCGCTGTATAGGTCGGCTGCTGGCCTGTCAGCGCATCATATTCATTCACCGATTGTGCATAGTCATGCGAGTTCAGCATCTTGGGTACACGGGTAGGCTGCGTCATCGATGCATTCGCATTGAACGAAAGCTGTGATTTGCCGCTGATACCCCGTTTCGTGGTGATGAGCACCACCCCATTGGCGGCCCGCGCACCGTAAATAGCGCCGGTAGCATCCTTCAGGACCGTAAAGGTCTCGATGTCATTGGGATCTATACGGTTGAAACCGCCCTGCCGGTCAGGGATACCGTCGATGACGATCAGCGGCGCCGTATTGCCCAGGGTCCCCATACCACGGATAAAGAACGCCGCATCATCGGCGCCCGGCTCACCGCTGCGCGTATTCACGATAAGGCCCGGCATGGACCCGCCGAGAGCATTGGAGATATTCGCCACGGGCGACTTGGCAATCTCACTCCCGGTAATGTCGCTCACCGCACCGGTAAGATTGACCTTCTTCCGGACACCATACCCGATGACAACGACCTCCCCCAGGTCCTTGCGGCTGCTCATCAACGACACAGTCACCGAAGACCTGCCATTCAACGAAACCTGCCTGTCCTCAAAGCCTATCATGGAAAAAGTAAGCATCGCGTTCCCGGCAGATGGAACGCTCAACGTAAAATAACCCGTGGAGTCCGAAGTCGCTCCACGCTTCGACCCGCGAACTCCTACGCTTACCCCGCTCAGGGCAGTACCCGCCGAATCCGTTACCCGGCCCGTCACCTGCTTTAGGTCCTGGGCCGAAACAGCTCCGGGTACAATGACAAAACCTCCTGCAACAATGGCTAGGAGGCACATCTTTAAGAGCATTCTTTTAAGCATGATCGTTAGTTTTTGGCTTTTAGTTTTTAGTCAACCTTAACCGTCTCAGATTTTTTCACCGTTTGGTTTACTAGTCTGGTCTAGTCTGATTTTTAATAAAAGTAAAACTCTTTTTCGATTCGCCAAAAAAAAATTGGGCGGTCCATGGACCGCCCTGTATACTATTCTTGCCTCATAACCCGCGTCTCAATGACGGGTCCAGCTCTTCTCGATATCTTCCAGCGTACGCTGCCGGGTCTCTGGTATCCTCTTCCAGGTGAAGACAAGCAGGACAATAGCATTGACCATAAATAATAAGAAGGTCTTTGCACCCCCAAGCTTTTCCAGCATCACGGGCGTCAGTTGGGTAATAAGCAGTACCCCAACCCATAATACCACCGTTGCAAAGGACATGGCGACACCCCTGTTCTTGGTAGGGAATATCTCCGAAATGATCACCCAGGGCACAGGCCCGAGTGAACAGGCAAAAGAAGCAATATAGCCAAGGATGCAGATCAATAGCCAGGCGCCGCCAAAATGATAATGATAACAAAGCCCCACAGCCAGCAGACAGACGATCATCCCTGTCACACCCCAAAGCAGCAATGCCCTCCGTCCTGCCTTATCGATCAGCCAGATGGCGAGAAAAGTAAATAATGTATTGACCACCCCGATGATCACCGTTTGCATAAAGGCCGACTCAGCCCCAAAGCCAGCGCTTTTAAATATCTCCGGAGCATAATAGATGATGGCATTGATCCCCGTGATCTGACTGAAAAGGGCAAGGAACGCCCCCACCAGCATAGCCATTCGCAGCCCCGGCTTGAACAGCTCTTTCAGCGTGCCCGTTTCATGACGCAGCGCATCGACGATCTCATTATAGACAACAGGCGCCACCTCCTCGCCGTTGACCTTTTTCAATATATCCAACGCTTCTTCCTTCCTGCCCCTTGCGATCAACCACCTGGGACTCTCGGGCACGAAAAAAAGCAGCACCAGAAAAAGCACGGCAGGCAGCATTCCGGACGCCAGCATATATCGCCACCCCCACTCGACATTCCAGGCCTCATCACCCAATGCCGCGATCCTCAGATTGACGAAATAGATCAGGTTGATGCCAAGAACAATAGCCAGTTGATACAGGCTGACGAGCCGTCCCCTGTTCCTGGCAGGGGCGATCTCCGAAATATACAAGGGTGAAAGCATGGACGCAGCCCCAATACCAAGACCACCGATCAACCTCGCCAGGATGAATTGGGTCAGGTCCCCAGCCAAAGCCGCTGCAATAGAAGAAATAAAGAAAAGAATAGCCGTAATGACCAACACCTTCTTACGCCCCATCCGGTCGCTAAGATACCCCGCTAACATGGCGCCTATGACACAACCCCAGATCGCGCTGCTGGCTGCCCATCCTACCATGACGGAAGACAAATGAAATCGGGCTTGCAAATAACCTACAACGCCGGCGATGACGGCCGTATCATACCCAAAAAGCAATCCACCGATGGCCGCGACAGTGGATACTCGTAAAACGAAGGATTTATTCATGGCAAACAATATATCGGGGTATTTACCTCACATACGCCTTGATCGTAGCGCACTGCGCACCGGCTGACTCGCCATAAGGCGTAATGGTATACTCTCCCACAGCAGCAGGTATTATAAAGGTCTCCGCATAATGCACGACAAAAGGGGAAAAGGCTCCAGTCGGGCTTTCGACGATCGCCTCCCTGCCTTCCACCAGGTTCAGCACATTGACCCCGCCGCCTGTATGGTGATGCACTTTCCCGGTGAACCAATGCCGGCGAGTCTCGATAAACTCCATCTCGTTCAGACCTGTCCTCTCTTCAATAACACCCTGCCCCTGCTCCAGGGTCTCGGTCAGATCAAGAACATGCTCACGGACCCAGGACTCCGTCCTCTCCCATTGTATATTCTTCTCGCCATGCTCGATATTGATGGGACGTGGCTTCCCATCCAGCCCCAGCCTGTTCCAGTCCCATAGCTTGAAGGTGAATATATAAGGGGTGGCGCTGATCTCCAGCACCAGGCTACCCGCACCGCTGCAATGCACCGTGCCTGCCGGAATGGAAAAATGATCGTGCTTCTTTACCGGCCACCTGGCAACATGTTTCTCCGCATCGAATTCACACCCGGTCTGCTGCGCCCGCTTCAATTCGCCGATCATGGCCGCGGGATCGACACCGTCCTTCAAACCTAAATAGACAAAGGATCCAGGCTCCGCATCCAGGATATAATAGCTTTCATCCTGCGTATAATGCATCCCGAATTGCTCGTGAATATAGTCCGTCAATGGATGTACCTGTAAACTGAGATTGCCGCCTTCTATCGTATCTAAAAAATCAAATCTTATGGGAAACTCTGCCCCAAACCTCGCATATACCCTGTCACCCAACAAGGCGGCCGGCTGATAAAACACCAGGTTGATAGAAGGTATCTCTATGGTTGTATCTCCGAACTTGAGCAGCAGACTGTTCTCCTCCGGTACACAATCAAAACCCCAGGCATAGTTGATCTCCCTGTCGTCAAGATCGATCACTTTCTTCAGCCATTGCCCCCCCCAGGGCCCCGGATCAAAAAAAGGCGCCACCCGGAAAGGCCGGTTGACACATCTCTCCAGCGCCCGCAGGACCACCCCGCCTTCCACCAGCTTGGGCTGGGAAGGTATATGCGTGTCCAGTACATAATCCCACCGATGCATCAGTTGCTTTTTCAACCTGTCCGCTACCCGCCAGTCCACAAAGAAGGCATGCTTGTATTGTTCCGAAAAAGACACTTCTTTATTGTTTACCCCCAGATTGTTGATCTCATTCCTTCGCATCCGCAGCTGTATCTCCCAACGGGCCAGGTCCGCATAGACCAATAACGCATCGCCCGGTAAGGCTCCGTCGCTTGACATGCCGGCGACATAACTCGCCCCCGTACCAACCACCAGCACAACTCCGTCTCTTACCCTCGCCACCTGTTCCTGCAAACCCAGAAGTTTCTCCTGATCCAGGTAATCCACCACGTTCAGGTGGGTAAGATATCCAAACACCCTGTCATCCGTCACATCAGGCGCCACCATTGCACGGATGCAATCCTCCTCCTTGTATGCCGAATGCGCCTGTATGGTCACCGCAGGCGACAATCCCTCCAGGGACAGCAGCATCTCAGCCTCATGCACACCTGGATAGCATTCAATAACGATAACGCTCTTCTTTTCTCCTGCAACCCGCTCCTTTAATACGGCGACAATTTCTTCCCATCCGCTGATACAGGATCCATCAACTTCGACAAAAGGGAATTTGTCATAATTCGAAGTTCTCAATTTGTTGGTTTATTTAAATTGTGGGTGAGGTATTCCATTCCCAGCAATCCGGCATAATCCACCTGCATGGCCGCAGCCAGTCGGGTTGTCCCCGGAGGTAGCCAGGCATATTGGTCCACCATTCGTTGTATATAAGGTAAGATCTTTTGTTCCTGCCGCATGACGCCCCCGCCGATGATGATCATCTCCGGATCATAAGCATGTATCAGGTTGACCACAGCCGTACCCCATGCTCTCATGGATTGCTCCACCAGCGAACCAGCCAGGGCATCCCCTTTATGAGCCTCCTCGAACAAATGACTATACTGCGGCGATGTTATTTTTGATAAGCTGCTCTCCGCCAGACGCGGCTGTTTTGATATAATAGATGGCAGCGCCCAGGTCGATGCTTCGCTCTCCAGGCAGCCAAAGAACCCACAATTACACGGACCGCCATTGACGTTGATGGACATATGACCCGCCAGGTTCCCGGCCAGCAGATGCCTGCCTTTGAATAACTTCCCATCCACCAGCACCGCACTGCCGACACCCGTACCAATGGTCAGCAGAACAATATCGTTACACCCCTTACCCGCGCCATACTGCCACTCCCCCACCAAAGCTGCCCTTGCGTCATTTTCCATCGCCAAAGGCACACCCCACTCCCGCCCCGCCCAATCGGCAAAATCGAACTCCAACGCGCTGGTATATTTGACATACCGGGAAACAACCCGGCCGGCCTCCGTATCCACGATGCTGGGAAGAGCAATGCCAATACCCGACAGGCTATGAGCGGAAAACTGCCCCTTAAAGGACGACAAAGCTTGCTGGCTGATCATCTTCAGGTTGTCCTCGATGCTGCTTTCCGGTAAGGCCCTGACCTGGTCGACAGCAATGACCTTTCCTCCCTTCTCAATGATCCCAAATTTTACCCTGGTCCCCCCAAAGTCGATAGTTAGTACCATAAAATATCCTGTAAATCAAAGATATCAAATATGTTCAAACATTCCAATAAATAAATTACCGCAACAACCGCATTTCAGTCATCAACAGCCTAAACCCCGCCTTCTCATACGCTTTTATCGCCGGCACATTGTCCGTATATACGTCCAGCCGGATCTCTTCGATGTGTTGAAGCAGGGACCATTCTTTTAAATGCTCCATAATTCGGCCGTTCACCCCTTTTCCCCGGTGTTCCGGCAACACATACATAAACCCGAAATAAGCATGTCGTTTATGTCGCAGATAAGACTTGGAAGCATCGATACGCGCATAGCCGGAGCCGATGATCTCACCATCATACGCCGCTACGGCCAGCCTGACTTCAGACGCGTGGATCATTTCCTCCAGCTCATAATAATGTATAGGATCATCCGCCAGCGTAGGATCAAATGGACGCTCGGCAGCAATGAGCGCCTGTTCAAACTTTCTCAATGTTGGCAGGTCGCCCATGACCGCAGGTCTGATCGTAATCCGGTCCATTTGATTTTTTCCGGAATTTACTTCAAATCTTACATAAGTTCGATTGCGATACAATCTTCTGTTTCCGGGTGTCAGGTAGAGGTGTTACAAATTAAAATGCCGCGGAGCTATCCGCGGCATCAATTTTTTGTCAGGGGCAACGATCTTCAGGTTAATTTAATCGATCTAATTTAGTCATCATTCGGACGGATTCATATATCTAGGTTTTGCACCAGACAGGATTTTCTTCGGACGATTGGATTTTTGCACTACTCTTTTTTTCGGTTGTCGGGTAAAGAGATTCCCGGTTTTTCAAATAATTGGATAGGATCTTGTGGTTTTTCGGGCTTTGGATTCCTTTCCGTTTTTCTTTTGGATCAGGATTTAGGGGTTTTTCTCGGTCTGGATCTTTGCTTGGTTTCTTTGGTTTTTCAGGGTCGGATTTGTTTCGTTTGCTGATACAAAGATGTAAAATTCCCACACCCGCAAAGAGTTTTTTCGACCAAAATGCCATTCTGCCCGACGAACGAAAGATACGCCCGACGAAGGCCCGCCCGCTACCACAAAAAAAGGCCCCGGCGAATGCCGAAGGGCCTTGTGGATCGTACAGGATTCGAACCGGTGACCCCTTCCATGTCAAGGAAGTACTCTAACCAACTGAGCTAACGATCCTTAGAAAAAATAACAGGGCACGAAGGTAAAGATTTTTTATAAATTTATCCTATAAAAATTACCCCTTGCCCCGCCTTACCAAAACCCAGCTAAAAGACTACGAGCCCGGTGAATTCTCCGACCTCAAACAACGCTCCTGGCCCGAGACCCGGGACCTCATTGAACAATTCCCCTGGACCCAGCAGCGGGACCATCTAGCCGTCAGTCTAACCAACCCTTCTATTACTATCGAAGGGATCGCAGGCGACTACCTGAAACTGGCTCTCTATTACAACGGAAAATTCGTTCTTTATTACCTGGACGGGAAGGATCATCTCTCTACACATTCCATGCCCACCCTCCAGGAAGCCTACCCCATCATAGCGTCCTATTTCGACAACAAGCTCGATATTGCCGGCTTCAAGCACCAATCAACTCCCTTCACCAACAACAGACATCACTTTGCAACGATCAATTTCGCTTACACCATGGCCCCGACATCTACACTCCTGTCAGTCTGCTTCTTTTCATTGATCTTGCTGGCATTTCCCATCATAGGCATCTTTGGACTTATAATGAGTGCACCCTCCGCTCAGATAGTTGGTCTACTGATCTTCGGCGCCTTAGGTATATTTTCCGCCACTATTGCCGTACTCTTGATCGCTTCCTGCATCAGTCACTACCGCGCATCCAAAGGCATGATACTATCCATCAGCAGAGGGCATCCCTTGTTCCAATTTGGTCCAATAGGCGCCCCAGTCACATACGATAAAAAAGATATCAGCGAAATAATTCAATATGGTAATAGTAGAGGATTGGAAGGCTTGAAAAGGACGGAAATAATCTTCAAAGATGGCGCCAGCATTAATATTTCAGGTATGATAGCATATATCGGTACTATGTCCTTGAAATTTCCCGGGCAAAATATTACGAAAAAGGCGACAGCCTTCGCTTTTATACCCCCCGCCTCTTCAATTCCTTCCTGATCAGCCCCAGTTCACGCCCGGTTTGTCCCGATACAGAGCTGTTCTCCTGGGCCCGGCGCATCAGGTAAGGGACGACATCCCGAATAGGACCGAATGGAAGATATTTACTCACCGCACAGCCTGCCTTGGCAAGATTGAACGTGATATTATCGCTCATCCCGTACAGCTGCGAAAAATGGATATGCGGATGTTCCAGCGGCAGGCCACGCTCCTGCAGCAGCTTTACAGCGTAGAGATTACTGTATTCATTGTGAGACGCTACGATAAGCGCAACCCGATCCAGATGCTCGATACAAAATTCCAGGGCCAGATTATAGTCCCTGTCCGAAGACTCCTTGTCCGGCTGTATCGGTGAAGCATACCCCACTTCCTCTGCCCGCTTCCGCTCTTTTTCCATATACGCTCCACGCACCAATTTGGCGCCAAGTATAAAATTGCGCTGCTCGGCAGCCTCATAACAATCCTTCAAAAAACTCAATCGGTCATGCCTGTACAGCTGGATAGTATTATACACCGCCACCTGGCCGTCCCTGTTCAGTTTATCCATCATCAGGATGCTCAGCACATCCACCGGGTCCTGTATCCAGGTCTCTTCAGCATCGATAAGCACCCCTACCTTCTTGGCGGACGCTTCCCGGCAGATACGCTCCATCCGTTGCTGTACCCGCTCCCACTCTTCCCGTTCCTGGTTCGTCAGCGCCTCGACAGCCCGGGCATACCGTTTCATCAGGCTACCCCCTTCCTCAGGGCTCCCCACCCCACGATCCAGCTTTTCCAGGAGACCAAAGCGGGCGACCCCCGTCACCTTGACGCTCATAAAAGGTATATTGGGTTGCGTAGCCGCATAGTCGATCACCCGGATAAACTCGTCACAGGCATGGTCAAAACCCTCTTCTCCCTCGTCCCCTCCCTCTACCCCATAATCCAGGATCACCTGAACATGGTATTCGCCCAGTTTGCGGGCCACAGCCGCCGTCTCCTCCAGGGTCTCGCCCCCTACAAATTGTGAAAATATCGTATTGCGTATCAGCCCCTTTACCGGCAGGCCCGACCGGATCATCCAGGGTGTGAGCCTTGTTCCAAGCTTTACCAGGGCGGCATTGCCCATGCTGGAAAATAAAAAAGCCGCTTTTTTTAGCTCCTTATCCGACTTGTATTCAAATGCATTCTCAGTGTTGTCGAAAGAAACAGTTCCGGGGTCTGTAATCATAATGTACAAAACCTGATTTGCCGGCAAAAGTAAGAAGGAATTCGGTTTTTTTCTATATTCGGTATAAATCCCCTGCATGAGAAAATACAGCTGGATACAGACAGGTATATCCCTGACCGCCGCAATCCTCCTTGCCGCCTGCCATACCAGCCCTTCCTACGACACCATCATCCGCCATGGCTCTATTTACGACGGCACAGGTCAAGTCCCCATAAAGGGAGATATAGCCCTCAACGCCGATACCATAGCCTTTATCGGCGATTGCGCCAACGCCACCGCCCGCCTGCGCGATATCGACGCCACCGGCAAAGCCATATCCCCGGGATTCATCGACATGCAAAGCTGGTCCGTAACCTCCCTCTTACAGGACGGCCGGTCCATGAGCGCCATCCGGCAGGGGGTGACCCTGGAAGTCTTTGGGGAAGGCTCTTCAGAAGGCCCCCTCACCGACACTATGAAAAAGATAGAAGAGCAACAAGAGGGCGATATCAAATACAGGATCGAATGGACCTCCCTGAAAGACTATCTCACCTACCTCGAGAGGAAAGGCGTATCCACCAATGTGGCCTCCTTCGTAGGCGCCAGCACCATCCGGGAGAACGTGCTCGGAGACGCCAATAGGGCCCCCACACCGGCCGAACTGGATAAAATGCGACTCCTGGTCAAACAGGCTATGGAAGAAGGCGCCATGGGCATCGGGTCGGCCCTCATCTATGCCCCGGGGTTCTATGCCAGTACCGGCGAGCTCGTAGAGCTATGCAAGGTCGCCGCCCCTTATGGCGGAATATACATCTCCCATATACGGAGCGAAGGCAACAGGCTCCTGCAGGCCTCCGATGAGCTCATCCACATCGCAAAAGACGCCCGCATTCCCGCCGTATTCTATCACCTCAAGGCGGCGGGAAAGAACAACTGGGGCAAAATGGATACCCTTATCGTCAAGATTGACAGCGCCCGTGCCGCCGGGCTCGACATCTCCGCCTGTATGTATACCTATACCGCCGGCGCCACGGGATTCGACGCCTCCATGCCCCCCGCCGTACAGGAAGGCGGACTCGACAAATGGATCGAAAGGCTCAAGGACCCCATTATACGCAAAAAGACCATCAGGGACATGACTACTCCTACCGATGCCTGGGAGAATCTGTACCTGGGCTCGGGCGCCGATAACATCATTTGTGTGGGTTTTAAACAAGACTCCCTGAAATACCTCACCGGCAAAAGACTGAGCGAGATCGCCAGGATGAGGCATACCAGCCCCGAAGAGACCATCATCGACCTCGTGATACAGGATCATTCCAGGGTAGAGGTCATCTACTTTCTGATGAGTGAGGACAACATAAAAAAAGAGATACGCTTGCCCTATATGACCTTTGGTTCCGATGCAGCCAGTATGGCGCCCGAAGGAGTGTTTCTAAAGAGCAGTACCCATCCCCGTGCCTATGGCAACTCAGCCCATCTCCTGGGCACATACGTACGGGAAGAAAAGGTCATCCCGCTGGAAGAAGCCATTCATAAGCTCAGCGGACTGGCGGCAGCACGATTGAAATTGAAAAAAAGAGGCGAACTTCGCGCCGGCTATTATGCCGATGTGGTGATATTCGATCCCGCCACCGTTCGGGCCAACTCGACCTATGAGCAGCCTCACCAACTGGCTACAGGCGTATCGGGTGTGTTCGTCAATGGAGTAGAGGTGCTAAAGGACGGTCAGCACACAGGCGCCAAACCCGGAAAAGCCGTTTTTGGACCAGGCTATAGAAGCCCCCAACTGGACGGTTCGTCGCACACTAAACAATAATATGAAGATCCTCAAGACCGATATCTATAAGCTCAGTATCCCTATGCATCCCTTTACGATCGCCACAGGGACCATGCATTATGCACAGAACATCTTTATCCGTATCCACACCGATGCCGGCTATTACGGTGTAGGCGAATGCTCCGCTTTCCCGATGATCGTAGGCGAGACCCAGGCCACCTGCTTTGAGATGGCAAAGGACTTCGCCGCACTTTGGAGAGGCCGGGACGCGGAAGACATCTCCGCCCGAATGGGCGAGCTGCATATGTTCACGGCCTTTAATTCCACCATCAAGAGCGCTTTTGATATGGCCCTTTATGATCTGGCCGCCCGCAAGGCAGGACAGCCGCTCTATCAATTCCTGGGTGGGGAGAAAAAAGACATCGAGACAGACCTTACCATCGGCATCGACACTCCCGGCAATATGGCCGCCACGGCTATCCAGTTCCGGGAAAATGGCGTAAGGATGATAAAGATCAAGCTGGGCAAGAATGGTAATGAGGACGTGGAAAGGGTCAGGCAGATCAGGGCCGCCGTGGGAGAAGATATCATCTTACGGATTGACGCCAACCAGGGCTGGGACTTCGATACGGCATTGAATGCGCTCTCCGGTATGGGACCTTATAATGTTCAGTTCTGTGAGCAGCCCATGCGGCATTGGGACGATGATAAGCTGCCGCTGCTGCGCAAAAAATCACCCATAAGGATCATGGCCGACGAGAGCGTCTTTGATCACCACGACGCCCGCCGGCTCATAAATGAGCACGCTTGTGATTATATCAATATAAAATTTGCCAAATCAGGCGGCATCCTCGAGGCCATCCAGATCAATGACTGCGCCGCGCAGCATAGAATTCCCTGTATGATGGGCGGTATGTTGGAAAGCCGGGTTGCACTCACCGCCTTTGCGCATTTTGCGATGGCGCACGACAATATCCTCTTTTATGATATGGATACCTGTCTCCTGGGCCATAAGACCGATCCCGTTACAGGCGGCGTACAATACAAAGGCTATTTCCTGGAGATACCCGACACCCCCGGCCTGGGCGCCGACGTGGACGAGGCCTTCCTAAGCCAGTGCGAGAGCATCACGATCTGAGCCACGGCTAAGAACAGGTTCAACCAGCCGAACCAATCGCCCCAACGACTATATAAGGTCAAGCCGCCGGCCTTTGTACATACCTCACCGGTCACCGAAGCATGCTTGCTCTTTTCAGAGCTGGCTTCAGCCAGCACGCTGCCCCTGTCGTCGCTGATGATCAGTCTTCCCTGCTGTGCATTCCTGACCAGGACGAACCCGTTTTCAACAGCCCGCATCATAGCCATACGCGCATGAAGCCATCCATCCCTGTCAAAATCCCAGGCAGGCACATAAAGTACAGATGCACCCATCTTTCCGTAAAGGATCATGTAACGCTGGTAATCCATATCCTTGCAAATGGCAACCCCGGTCCGAACGCCCTGCCGATCGTAGAAGCCCGGCTCTTTACCTGCCTTGAACCCGTCCAGGACCTCGCCCTCGAACAGGTTAACCTTCCGGTAATTCAGGACCTGGTCGCCATTGGAGGAAAATACCCTGGCCTGGCATTCCATATGGCCTTTATATATTCGTGTAAATCCCACTATGATCGTTATACCCAAATGCCGTGAGCGATCGCTGAAAAGTTCCTGGATGGAAGCCTCCGTTGCGTCGGACACGGGAATACATTTCTCCGGTAATAATATTACCCGAGCGCCCTTCCCTGCCAGAGAATCCACTTCGCTTAGATAAAGCCGCGTCAGGTGTAGTTGTTCCTCTCTGCTGGTATCGTATACATTTTTATACGTACTCATGGATATAGCTGCCAGTCCGACCTTTGTACATTCCGAAGGTCTGCTCTCTCGCAAACGCAGCAGACCATAAGTCAATACAGCAGCAGTCGGAAATATACCCATCAACACCAGGTTCCTTACCACCCTGCCCTGACGATGATAATGGACTACCAGGACAATCGCTGATGGAACAAAGCTGACCATGAAAGTAATACCCAGGATGCCCGTTATCGAAGCAATCTGTATGATAGGTAGAAAATTACATTGCGTATAAGCAATACTTCCGAAAGTCCCGTCGCGGGACAACAGGAATTGTAGAAATTCAGCAGTTGTCAACAGTACGGGATAGACGAAAAGGGCAGCCAGGGGCGGAAAAACATGTTTGAGTATTATTCTCCGGCTCAGTGCAACGACCAGGGCCATCGGCAAAGAGAAGAGAATGACTACAAGCAGGATCACCGGTAAAGGAAGGATGGTAAGAAGATAAGGTATCCAGCTGCACCAGCCGGCCAGGCAACTGACAAAGGCCGCGCCGAATGCCTGCCATCCCGAGACCCGCAGAGATAGATACAGCACGGGCATAGGCGCTATCCATGTTGCCCACCATGCATGCAGCGCCAGGTCGAAGGACAGATACCAAAATATCCCCGATATGAATATTGCCAGCAGGGCTGTCGATCTTTTAGATGCTTTCATGCATTCAAAGCTAATGCACATCCCTGGCCTGAAATTGTAAATTTTAGACAGCCTGATACCGGACCAGGAATTCAGTCATAGATTCGCCTACCAGCCGAAAATCGCCCGGAGCGATCCCTGCATATCGGTAAAAATCCTTGATAAAATGAGATTGATCATAATATCCGCTGGAGTGGCTAATCTCCGTGTATGACAGGCGCATATTCATTTTCCGGAAGGCCTGGTTGAAGCGGAGGATCTTGCAATATTGCCTTGGAGTATAGCCCACCGAAGCCTTAAAGGCCCGCTCCAGCTTCTTATAATACCAGCCCGTTTGAGCGCAAATATCCAGGATGGAAGCTTCCCCCGGATGTCTTCGGATAATACTCAGCGCTAAGCCCAACGCGGGTTGCATGCCAAACGAGCCCCGGAGCAGCCCGGAAAACAGTTGATCCAGCAGCCGGACCTTATCCATGTCACAGTTTTGAGCATACAACCGATCCTCCCATTCATGTATCGAAGGACCAAGGATATCTGCCGCTGTCACCATCCGGTTGAGGATGCTGGATACAGGCATGGAAGTGAAAGCAGTGAGACCGCCAGGTTTAAAGCGAACTCCAAGCAAATGCACACATCCTGTGGGCCGGGACAGGAACAACCGGTCTCTTTGACCCATAAAATGAACGCTGGATAACAGTTCGCCCCGGACAGCCCCCGGACTGATCAGCCAGTGAACCGGGCTGTCGAAATGAAAGATCATTTCCACCCTTCCTCCCGGGATCAGCTTCTCCTCTTCAAAACGCGGGACGGGTGAATAGTATACCCAATAGCACTCGATAAAAGCCGATAGATGGGTCCCTGGCTGATATTGACGGTATAGTACCATGTCTAGGGCTTCTCCTCCAGTATCTTCTCCGCCTCGCGGTCCTTATATTCCCGTATCAGCCCCTTCAGCGTGGATTTCAACTCCGCCGTCTCCTTCTCATATCCCGCATGTCCATACAGGTTATGCACCTCATCAGGATCTTTCACAAGATCGTACAGTTCCCAGCTATCCGATGGGCCATAGAAACGTACCAGCTTATATCGCTCCGTCCGCACCCCAAAATGCGGGTACACATGATGCGGCTGCGGGTACTCATAGTAATGATAGTACATCGCCTTCCGCCACCTCGTCACATCACCCTTCAGCAAAGGCAGGAACGAAACACCCTGTACCCCCTCCGGAGACCTCACCCCCGCTATATCCAGTAACGTAGGCGCCCAATCGATATTCAACATCAGCCGGCTCACCGAACTTCCCGGCTTTATCACTCCCGGCCAGCGTATCAGGAAAGGTGTCCGCAAAGATGGCTCATACATCCATCTTTTATCGAACCAGCCATGTTCTCCCATATAAAATCCCTGGTCCGAACAATAGACTACCACCGTATTCCGGGCCAGCCCCGTCCTGTCCAAATACTCCAGCAGCTGGCCGATATTCCGGTCCATCGAGCGGGCCACCGCCAGATAATCCTTCAGATACCGTTCGTATTTCCATCGCACCAACGCCCTGCCCGTATCGTGTCGCGTATCGAATTCCTTGCTGATCTTATTTTCGTAATAGTCGTAAAAAGCCTTCTTTTGAGCAGGGGTAAATCTATTGTAGATACCGCTGTGCACATAATCCGCGTGCACCTTAAGGTCTTCTTTCAGTCGCATGGTCTTGTCGATGGTCATGTCCTGATCCGCAGCCGCCACCCGGCCCGCATAGTTGTCAAAGAACGTCGAAGGCAGCGGGAAATCCTTGCTATCATAGGCGCCCAGGTCCTGTATATCCGGCAGCCATTCTCTATGCGTTGCCTTTTCTCCTATGATAAGACAAAAAGGTTTCGATGTATCCCTGACATCCAGCCATGAAGTAGAAAGCCTCGTGATCAGGTCCGTGACATATCCTTCCATCCGCGTCGTATCACCCGGCCCGATAATATCCGGATTATAATATTCCCCCTGCCCGCGTAAAATACGCCAATAATCAAGCCCCCGTGGCAGACTGCCCAGATGCCATTTACCTACCCAGGCCGTCTGGTAACCGTTCTCCTGCAATAACGCCGGAAACAGGAACTGATCCGTATTGAATCTCTTCTCATTCAGGGTATACCCATTCATATGGCTGTACTTCCCCGTTAGGAGTGTCGCTCTGCTGGGCCCGCAGATGGAATTCGTGACCATAGCCCTGGTAAAGATCGCACCCTCCCGTCCGATCCGGTCTATATTGGGCGTTTGCGCCAGCCTGCTTCCATAGGCGCTGATAGCCTGGTAGGCATGGTCATCCGAAATGATAAAAATAATATTGGGGCGGCGCGATTGTGCTCCGACAGCCCCGGCAAAAAGGATGCCCGTCAGCAGAAAAGAAAGTATACGATAGTTCATGATCCAAATATATTAATCTTGCGCTGAATTCCTGGACGGCCGCATATCCCGCAGGTTCTTCCGGTACTCCTCCGGCGAGTACCCCGTCTTCTCCTTGAAAAGTTTACTAAAATAAAAAGCCGACTCGAAATTCATGCTGAAAGCTATCGACTTGATACTCTTTGTATGATCGGCCAGCAGCGTTTTAGCCCTCTCTATTTTCAATTGAATGATATATTGATTGGGTGCGATCCCCGTATATCGTGAAAAGGACCTTCTGAACCAGGCATAGCTTATATTCAGCTCCTCTGCCACCTTTTTTACATCGATGTCCTTATCGATATTCGTTCGGAAGATCACCCTGGCCTTGTTGATGATGGATTCCGTAGGGTCCTCCGGCTCGAAGCTCCGCTCCTTCACCAATGAATAGACCTTCCCCAGCAGATGATATACGATGCCCGATACTAATTGCTGATAGCCCGTCTTCTCCTCTTTTGTTCTTTCGATGATCTCGCTGAGCAGCTGGATGACAGGGTCGCTGACACCGACATGCAGCACCGGGTTCGTCCGTGATAAGAATTCCTGTCTTACAAGATTCTCGATAACTGACCCCTTGAATCCTACCCAAAACTCATCCCAGCCCATCTGCTCGTCCGGTTTGAATCGATGCCACTCATTGGGGAATAGGATGAACACACTCCCTTCCTCTACATCTATCTGCGCGCAGCTGGACGACTCGAACTTGCCGGCGCCCCTTGCAATATAGATCAGTTGGTATTCATCGAGTACACGGCCGTTGTTCCAATTAAAATAATGATGCGTCGGATGGTCCGGAGCCGGATAGGCAGCATGCTTGCTGATACGGTTGCAACCCGCATTCAGCACAAAGATCCCCCACCTTTCATCGGCCTCGCTTGTCGGCAGGTATTTGTAGAAGTTGTTCATGGCACACTGTTGATGGTGTCAAAAAGTATTATTGAAAGAGCAGTTTGTGTATTTCCTATCAAACGTATGCAAAATAAATTTGTCGGGAAAAAATATCAAAATTGCCTGCATATGAAGAAATACCAATTACTTCTTCCCACCCTTTGTGTCTCCTTATTTTTCATGATCTGCTCAGTGGCTATGGCCCAGTCCAATCAGATCAGCGGCGTCATCAAAGATGAATCGGGCGCCGCAGTTGAAGGAGCCGATATCCTGATAAAAGGTTCGACCAAAGGTGTGCGGTCCTCACACGATGGAAGATTTACCATCACCATCCCCTCGAATCCCTCTGTCCTCCTGATCAGCCACGTAGGCTTTGTCACACAGGAATTCCCCGTCACCACCGGCAATATCGCCGAAGTGATCCTTAAACGAAATATCAATGCCCTCAACGATGTCGTTGTCATCGGTTATGGCTCACAGCGCAGACGAGAGGTGACAGGGTCTGTCGCCAGCATCGACCTGGCAGCGACAAAGGATATCCCTGCAGCCAACCCTACCCGCCTGCTGGTGGGGCAGGCGCCAGGTGTCACCGCCAGACAGTCCACGGGCGTACCCGGAGGCGAGTTTGAGATCAATGTGCGGGGCCTGGGTTCGCTGGGCGCTGGTAGCGCCCCTCTGTATGTCGTAGACGGATTTCCTCTTGGCACCAGCCTGGGGCAGAATTTCAATGGCAACGACATCGAGAACATCAGTATCCTGAAAGACGCAGTCTCCACTGCAATCTATGGTGCAAGAGGCTCCAACGGCGTTGTGCTGATCACCACCAAAAATGGTAAACCCGGAGCGCCGGTCCTCAACGTCAGCAGCAGCTATGGTATACAGAACATCCCCTCCGGCAGGAAAGTAAAGATGCTCAATGGACAAGAGTTTGCACAGTTCAAAAAGGATATCTTTATGGACAAGATCCGGTACTTCCAGAACAGGGAGCCCGACATCAGCGAAGTACCGCTGGACTACCGCTATCCTGAGCAAACAAAAACATCGACCAACTGGTTTGATGCCACCCTGCATGACAATGCTCCTTTCCAAAACTATTATGTTTCTCTTTCACAGGGCAATAATAACCTCCACTCCTTTTTGTCCGCCGGCTTTACAAGACAGGAAGGGATACTGCTCAATACCAAATTCGATAATTTCTCCGTACGGGGTAACATCGACGGCAAAGTGAATGACAATATCAGCATGGGCCTGAAAGTAAATGGTTCCTTTGCCACCAACAACCTGGCGCAGGCCACGGAAGGCCGGGACCAGATAGTAGGCGCCTCGCTCATCGCCGACCCCCGCGATCCCATTTATAACCCGGACGGTAGCTACCATGCATACGTTGGTGGTCACGACGGCGTATTTGGATTTGCCAATCCCGTCATGTCCCTGACAGATATCCAGAGCCGGTCCAACATTGGCCAGCTGCTGACCAATGCCTTCATAGAGATCTCCTTCTTAAAGAACTTTAAGTTCAAAAGCTCTCTCAACGGACTGTTGAATTACAACAGCTACAAACAATTCGTTCCCTCCACCATCCCCGGTGAAAATGCACCGCCCCCCAGAGATGCCAGGGAGACGGATCAGCAGGTAAATACCCGTAACTATTCCGCTGATCAGCTTTTGACCTACAACAATACTTTTGGCAGCCATCGCATCAATGTACTGGTAGGTTATACGGCCCAGGATGAAAAAACGACCACCCTGAATGCCAGTGGCGCCCAGTTCCCCAACGACCTTACTCCCTTCCTCAATTCGGCAGCGTTGAAGACGGCAGGTTCCGGTGAATATGGTTGGAGCCTTGACGCCTTCTTCGGCAGGGTCAACTACGTATTTGCCGAGAAATACCTGTTCTCCGGCAGCTTCCGCAGAGAAGGCAGCTCCAGGTTCGGCGAGAATGTAAAGTATGGTAATTTCCCCGCCGTCTCTGCCGGTTGGCGTATCAGCAGCGAGAAATTCATGTCTGATATATCCTGGCTGTCCGACCTGAAACTGAGAGCCAGCTGGGGGATCACCGGCAATAACGGTATTCCGAATTACGGTGCACTGTCTTTCATGACGGACAATAACTACATCTTAGACAACAATCTGGTACGGGGTCAGGTGGTGAACGGCATACCAAATCCCACACTGAAATGGGAAAGGTCCAAACAGCTCGACCTGGGCATCGATCTTTCCGCCTTTCAGGACAAGCTCACCTTCACCGCAGAATATTACGACAAGATCACCAGCGATATGCTATTGTCCATACCCTTACCTGCCATATCCGGCTTTACTGATTACCTGGCCAATATAGGGAAGGTGCAGAACAAGGGTTTCGAATTTGCGGCAAGGTACAAGACCAGGGTTCGAACCGTTGGCTTATGGGTCAGCGGCAACCTGTCCATCAACAGGAACAAGGTACTTGCGATCAACGGTCCCAACGACCAGCTCCTCGCCGGCGACTTCTACGGCGGATACAATATTTCCCGACCCGGTTCGCCCATCGGCGCGATTTTCGGTTTCAAAATGATCGGCATCTTTAAGGACCAGGCCGACATCGACAAATCCCCCTTCCAGGATGGAGCCATCCCCGGCGTATACAAATACTTCGACGCCAATCACAACGATACTATATCCTATGACACAAAGGACATGGTCCAGATCGGCAACCCCTGGCCCAAGTTCACCTACGGCCTCTCCATAGGCGGGGACTTCAGGCACTTCGACTGGAGCATCCTCATCAACGGCGCACAGGGCTATGACATATACAGGGTCATCGAAGCCTCTACCATGAACATGGATGGCGTATTCAATGTGCTGGAAGAAAGCAAGCTGCGCTACCGTAATCCGCAGAACCCCGGCAATGGCAGATTGGCAACCACCAACACCTGGAAATGGGAAAGAGAAAGCAACTCACGCTATGTCTACAGCGGCAGCCATATGTGGATCAAGAATATCAGCATAGGATACACCTACCAACCCCCTACCCCCAAGCTGATGTTCAAATCTCTCCGTTTGTACGCCAGCGGTGACAATATGTTCCTCTTTACCAAATATCCCGGTTCCAATCCCGATGTCAACAACAGAGGCGGTATCAACCCCGGATTGGACGACGAAGCCTATCCATTGGCAAGAACATTCACCCTCGGCGTCAACTTCACATTTTAAATTTTTACCAATGAGAATTATTATCATACGTCTGCTGGCCGTCACGATCATCCTCGTCCAGTTGTCCTGCAAAAAGGATTTTCTTAATAAGACCGACCCTACCAAAGTAAATACCGACCTTTTCTATAAAGACGCAAAGCAGGTGGAACAGGCCGTCAATGGGGTGTATGGCACCCTGCATGCAATTGCCAATGATCAATGGATCACCAACGAGCTGCCCTCCGATAATACCACTATTGATTTCAATCCGGGGGACAGAGGGCAATCGGACAGGATCGAAGCGTTCGAGTTTTACACGGTCAACGCCAATAGTGTTAACCTGAACTCGTCCTATATCAACTATTACAACTCCATCTACAACGTCAATAATACCCTGGCAAAAATGCAGGGCGCCACCGGCCTGACGGATTCCGTCAAAGCAGTCAACGAAGGACAGCTGAAGTTCATCCGGGCCTATCTGTACTTTGAACTGACACAGTATTACGGCGCCGTTATCCTTATCACCAAACCGCTGGACCAGCCTTCCGATGCCTGGACATACCAGAGAGAATCATCCGATAAGGTCTATGCACAGATAGAAGCCGATCTGAAAGATGCCGTGGGCGATCTGCCCGTCAAATACCAGGCAGGACATGTCGGCAGGGCCACAAAGGGCGCAGCGCTCTCCCTGTTGGGTAAAGTGTATCTCACCGAAAAGAAATACGCGGATGCCGCCACGACCTTGAGCCAGGTGCTGCCGCTGGGATACGATCTGAACGTCGACTATGCAGACGCTTTCAATCCACAAAAAAAGAATGGTATTGAATCCATATTCGAGATCCAGTATCAGGGAGGCAACGACCTGGGTGAATGGAGCAGCTTTATTTATACCTTTGCGCCAAGGCTGTCGGCAGGGGCCGTCACCGGCTGGCCGCAAAGTAATCCGGGTGGATGGAATATCCCGACCAATGACATCATCGATGCCTATGAGCCCGGCGACACAAGAAAGGACGCTTCCGTAGGCCTGGATTTCAAAAGCCCTGTGACCAACCAGACCGTACCCTACATTAAAAAGTATGATCACGTCCATGCCATCTATGGCAGGACGGATGACAACTGGCCCGTATTGCGCTACTCCGATGTACTGCTGATGCTGGCCGAAGCCATCAATGAGCAGGGCGCTCCTACGACAGATGCCTATACCTACCTGAACAAGGTGCGCCACAGAGCCGGTCTCTCCGATCTGTCAGGAATGAGCCAGACAGTATTCAGGGACACGCTCGCGCACGAAAGAAGAGTGGAGCTGGCTTTCGAGAACTGGCGCTGGTTCGACCTCAAAAGGACTATGACGACCGCCCAACTGACCACCTTTCTTAATAATTACGCAGCAAAGGAAAAAGCAAATCCGACCGTGACGAGACAAGGCGTCCCTTACTCCAATACGGACTATGTCTTCTCGGAATATGAAGCACTTTTCCCGATACCCGCCAATGAACTCATAGTTAATCCGAAGCTTACACAGAACAATGGATATTAAATAGATCGATTATGAAGCTACTGCATATTGTACCTTTCCTGCTAATTTCCGCAAAAGGATTTACCCAAACAGCACAGCCGACGCTGCACATCGACTGGAACAAGGTGACGCATGTCTCCAAAACAACATCCACCCTGCAGCTGGTCGAAAACCCTATGGTGCGGCCTTCATCACCCATCCATCGCCAGACTTTTGCCGCATTGAAAGAGCTGGGCGCCGACTACGTTCGTTATGTTCCATGGTTCCCTTATCCTAAAATGGCCGTGGCAGAATTGAAGCCTCCGGCAAAAGATGCCACGTATTGGGATTTCACATACCTGGATAGTACGATGGAGGCACTCATGACAGCTACAAAAGGTCACTCCGTAGTCATCAATTTCAGCACCACCCCCGCATGGATGTGGAAGACAGACGCGCCGGTAGCCTATCCGGACGATCCCTATCAGACATGCTGGGACTACAACCAGGGCCGGCAGCTGCGGGACACGACAGGCAAAGAGCTGGCAGCATATTATGCCCGGCTCATAAGCTGGTACACAAAAGGAGGTTTTACGGACGAGCTCGGCAAATACCACCGGTCAGGGCATTTCTATAAGATCCCCTACTGGGAAGTTTTGAACGAGCCCGACCTCGAACACAATATCTCACCGCAACTATATACCAGGCTCTATGACGTTATAGTAAGAGAGATGAAGAAGGTCTCCCCGCAGACGAAATTCATCGGCATGTCCCTTGCATTCGCTGCCGACCCTGCTTATTTCGAGTTTTTTCTGAATGGGAGAAATCACGCTGCCGGCATCGTCCCCGAAGGCATCTCCTATCATTTCTATGCCACGCCCTCCCGGGAGGATCAGCCACCCGCCGACTACCAGTATACTTTCTTCGAAAAGGCAGATGCTTTCCTGGACAGGGTGAGATTCATAGAAGCCATCCGGAAAAGGCTGGCGCCAAATACCTTTACAACCATCAATGAGATAGGCAGCATTCTCCGCTCGCCCTCCGTGATAAAACCCATCGATCCCGAATACTGGAGCCTGTCCGGCGCCACCTATGCATACATATTGCTGCAGCTGATGAAGATGGGTATCGACGTGGCAGGTGAATCACAATTAGTAGGCTATCCGACCCAGTTCCCCGATGTCAGCATGATGAATTGGGCCACCGGAAAACCCAATGCAAGATATTGGGTGCTTCGTCTACTCCATGAGAACTTTGCGCCCGGCGACAAGCTGGTAGAGACTACCGGCCAGCCGCAGGACGTAATTGCCCAGGCTTTTATCACCAGGACAGGGAAAAAACTGCTCTTCATCAATACCAGGAATAGAGAAGTAACATTTTTCTTACCTTCGGAAACAAATAAAATAACGCTGTTCGTCACCGATGTTTCAACAATGGACGACCCGCCGGCGCAGTCCACCGTGACCACCAGCATTACACTCCGCCCCTTCGCGGTCGCAGTAGCGGCCCTAAACTAAAACCATGAGAGAAGGAAAATTCAAGATTGGGATATTCGCCATCGGCCTGGATACCTACTGGCCACAGTTTGAAGGATTGAAAGAAAGATTGGAAGGCTACCTGGAAGTAGCAGTTACAAAGTTGAGGTCTCTGCATCCTGATATTATAAACGCAGGGCTTGTAGACAACGTAGACAAAGCATTCGAAGCAGGCAGGCTGTTCAGCACAGAGGACGTGGATATTATTTTTTTGTACGTGTCAACCTACGCGCTCTCCTCCACCGTGCTGCCCGTGGTGCAAAGGGCCAGGGTCCCCGTGATCATTCTCAACCTCTCTCCCGAGCCCGCCATCGACTATGCTTCATTCAACAGCCTGAAAGATAGAACAAAGATGACGGGCGAATGGCTGGCCTACTGCTCCGCCTGCCCCGTTCCCGAGATGGCGAATGTTTTCAGCCGCACAGGCATACGGTTCAACCAGGTGACAGGCATGCTTCATGACGATCCGGTGTGCTGGAAGGAGATAGAGGAATGGGTACATGCCGCCAGGGTCGCCAATACGATGTTCTACAATCGCCTGGGATGTATGGGTCATTACTACAGCGGCATGCTCGATATCTACACCGACCTCACACAGATCTATGCACATTTTGGCGGACATATCGAACTGCTGGAAGTGGAAGAACTGGCCGCCTTACGCCGGCAGGTGACCCCGGATGAAATAAAACAGAAGCTGCAGCTTTTCCATCAGGTCTTCGACATTCAGTCCGATTGTCCCGCAGAAGATCTGGAACAGGCCGCCATCACTTCACAGGCGCTGGATCGTCTCGTGCAGATGCACAAGCTGGGCGCCATGGCATATTATTACAAAGGCACGGGCAATAAAGACAATGAAGATGCCATCAGTTCTATTATCCTGGGCAACTCGCTGCTGACCGCAGGCGGCGTTCCCGTGGCGGGCGAGTATGAGATCAAGAATGCCATAGCCATGAAGATCATGGATACATTCGGCGCCGGCGGCTCTTTTACGGAATACTATGCCATCGATTACAAAGACGATGTGGTGCTGATGGGACACGACGGCCCCGGTCATATTGCAATAGCAGAGGGAAAAATAAAAGTGCGACCGTTAAAAGTATATCACGGCAAAGTAGGCAAAGGCGTGTCGATAGAGATGATGGTAAAGAATGGTCCCGTCACGCTGCTGAGCGTTGCAGAGAATAAAGGGAAAGGGATGATACTCCAGGTGGCAGAAGGTGAGTCCGTTCCGGGCCCTATCCTCGAGATCGGTAATACCAATAGCCGTTATAAATTCTCCATCGGCGCACGACGTTTCGTCAACGACTGGAACAGCCATGGCCCCGCCCACCATTGCGCTATAGGCATGGGGCATATCAGCTCCAAAATAGAAAAGCTGGGGTCCCTGCTGGGTATGGAAGTTATAAGGGTATGCTAATTAGGCTTATCTTTGCCCTATGCAAATGAAAGCGAAGACCTCCCGCGAATCGCTCATCGTTATGACTGAGCTCGTCCTGCCCAACGATACCAATGTGTATGGCAACCTGATGGGAGGCCGTCTTATGTACTGGATGGACATCGCCGCCGCACTGTCGGCAGGCAAACATTGCAATGCCCCCGTAGTCACCGCCTCCGTAGACAACATCTCCTTCGAAAATCCTATCAAGCTGGGCAATGTGGTGCATATCGAAGCCAAGGTCACAAGAGCCTTCAATAGCTCCATGGAAGTGCATATGAAAGTATGGGGAGAAGATCATCTGCAGCAGTATAAATACAAGAGCAACGAAGCTTACTATACGTTTGTCGCCCTCGATCCCAACAGGCGCCCACGCCCCGTCCCCGAGCTCATTGCCGAGACGGAAGAAGAAAAGAAATTATATGACGGTGCGCTCCGCAGACGGCAGTTACGCCTGATACTGGGCGGTAAGCTGAAACCCGAAGATGCCGGTGAGCTAAAAGCCTTCTTCCTGAAGAACTAGTCTCTCCCGGGGTGGTCCCTCAGTACACCGACGCAGTCGGCACTTCCTCCGCCTTGGCGAAGGCTTTTTTATACTCCGCCCTTCGACCCAGCCCTACCAACGCCCACCCGTTCCCCGGGTTATGCACGAGATCTTCTCGATAAACCTTCTCCGCGTCGGCCGGCCGATGCAGCTTCAACAAACAATCCCCCAGATAATGCCGCACAGGAATAGGCCAGTCCTTGGGCTCCCGATAGATCATCCCGTCTTCCACCGTCACCCCTTTTTCCAGCCATCGGATGGCTCCCTTATAATCCTTTTTGGAAAAGCATATCTCCCCCGCCAGTATCGCCTCCGCGATCTTCGCCCCTTCTATTGGCGCATTGAAAGGCATGATCCTTACCGTAAGGCTGCTGTCCTTTAACCATAGCCGAAGCCGCGCAAGATGACGCTCGGCCGAATCCATATGATGCAGGCGCAGACAGGCCATTCCCTTTCCAAATTCATACAGCAGCGATGCATAGTGCAGGCTGCTGTCCGGCGCCGGTTCATCCATGGCCACCTTCCACTTGCCGCTTCGCACATAGGCCATCATAGGCATCATATACAAGTATTGAAAAAAAGGATTGGCCAGACGCGATTTATAGGACCTGAGAATTATCTTCCGAAGATGATAGGAGGTCTGTATGGCCTTGACATACATATTCGCATTGAGAGCACAGTATGTCTCCACCCCATCGAAATGGGTCTGGGCAAAAAGCCCCAGCTTCAGGTTCAGGGCCGTCGTATCATATTGCACCGCCAGTTGAGAGGCCTTGTCATTTACGTCGATCCCTTTTGCATACAGCCCGTTCCGCTGGTACATATGGCTTGACATGTGCACCATATGCGGGACCCCTGGCATCACTACCTGTAAGGAATCCGCCGCAGCCAGGGCCTGTTCCGGATGCCGCGACGCCTCTACCAGGTGTATCTTGTAATGAAGGGCCGCAGGATGAGAAGGGTGGGCTTTCAGTATGGCATTACAGTCATCCACCAGCTCCGTCGTCCAGGACTTCGGCTGGCCATCGCCCGTCCAAAAATCCCAGCTATGCTCCAGCATGACCGCATCTACATACAAGGCTTTAAGATCTATGTCATCTGGATATCTTCCCATTAGCTGGAGCAACCCCTCCGCATAATCCCTGTTTAATTGTTTGCGTTGGCTGTCCGACGTGTCGGCGGAATACCGTCTTCCCATCACATTCACCAGGGCCTTTTCTTTTTCCGGTGCGTTCGCAGCGGTACGGTTCATTTGTTCCAGCACAGACAGCACAGCCGCCGGCATCTTATAGGTATAGCTATTGTAGTAGGGCCCCATGGACAATGCCTGTCCCCAGTAAGCCATCGTACATTCCGGGTCAAACCGTGCCGCTTCCTTAAAGGAAGCCAGCGCCTCTGTAAGATGATAGCTGTAATAAAGGTTCAATCCCTGATCGAAATAGAGCTGCGCGCTGTCGATATTGGTATGCACCTTATAGCTGTAATGCCCCCAGCCGATGAAGAAGGGCGCAAATTTGCCCTGCCCGTCCACCCGCATGGCAGAAAGATCAGGCGCCGGAGCGCATCCAACGGCCGCCAGGTCCGAACCAACAGCAGACACACCCGGGCGTCCCGCAATATAGATAGGTTGACTGCCTCTACGCAAGGCGAGCAGTATCAGCACGGACAGAGAAAGTAGTGTGATGGGAAGGAGTTTTCTCATAAGCTAGCTTTTAAAAATACAAAGATTATTCCCCAGGGCGGGGCGCAGCGCAGGCCCTAAGCCGCCGGTTCATTCTTCCAGTGGTGAGCTCCTTTCAGCATAAAATCCTTGCTTTGCTCGATAGCATCCATGACAGAGGCGAGTATCTCTTCCGCAGGGGCGTCATAATTGATGTCCATAGGCGGCTTGAATGTAACGGACAACAGCACCCCCTTCTTTTTGAATTTCAGACCGGTCTTGTTGAAAGCCCTCCAAAAGCCGCTGATCACCACCGGCACGACAACAGGTTTGTTTTGTTTGATGATAAGGGCCGTCCCTTTTCTGCCAGGTGCAAAGGCCTTGGTCGTACCCTGAGGGAAGGTGATCACCCAGCTATCCTCCAATGCGCGGGTGATCTTTCGGGTATCGGACGGATCGAGTCCTCTCCTTACTTCCGTGCCCTTATTGGTCCATGTCCTTTTCACCGTGAGCGCTCCCGCCAGCGTGAACAGGCGGCTTACCCAGCTGCCCCGCATGGTTTCTTCTGCGGCAACATAGTACACATTGGTAAAAGGGTTCAATAGATAATAGGGTATGCCCAGCTTATCCTTCTTTCTCCATTTCACCGCACAGAAGATGTGAAGGAACGTGATGACATCCGCAAAATAGGTCTGGTGATTGCTTACAAAAAGGACATTGCTTTTCGGCAGACGACGTAGATGCTCCGTACCGCTTATTTTAAGGCGATTCACGATCGTCAGACCCGGGTAAGATACAAGGCCTACGACAGCATAGACCAGCTTACGGACCAAACGAATTTTCTTTAATCGGTCACTTAAAGTACTCATACCATGTGTAGATGAGAGGAAACGGAATCTTACCCAATGTACGTAATTGTTACCATACAAATGCCTGTATCCCGTTAACTTTGCCGGATATGGAATTGAATACCGTTATTTTCGACATGGATGGGCTACTGATTGATTCCGAACCCTATTGGCAGCAGGCGGGTATGGAAACACTCAAACAATTTAACATCACCCTGGCCCCCGCCCAGTATCACCACACCACGGGTCTTCGTACTCCCGAATGGCTGGATTATTGGTTTGGTTACTACAATATCCCAAAGAACAATATGCAGGAAGCCGTGGATGCCCTCCACACCAATGTCTTCGAAAAGATCAGGGAAGAAGCGGAACCTCTGCCCGGCATTGACTATATCTTCCCCTATTTTAAGGAAAAAGGGTTCCGCATCGGGCTGGCAACATCTTCTCCCCTCTCCCTTGTAGACATAGTGGTGGACAAGTTAAAGATCGGCCACTACCTGGATGCTACCGCTTCTGCCGAACATCTTCCCTTCGGCAAACCCCATCCACAGGTCTATATGGATTGCGCCGCAGCCCTGGGTGTGTCGCCCTTGCAGTGCCTGTGCTTCGAGGATTCATTTAATGGATTGATCGCCGCCAAGGCCGCCCGTATGCGCTGTGTCGTCATACCCGTTGCGGATCAGTATGATCTCCCCAAATGGGGCGCTGCCGACCTGAAATTGCATTCTCTCAAAGAATACAAAAACCCCGGCTGATGCCGGGGTTTTTAAAAATATACCTTAAAAGCTTAGTGTGCAGCTTGATCGCCACCGCCTTGTCCTTTCTCTTCCTGCTTCAGCTTTTCCTTGATAGATGCTAAAGCGCCCAGGTCTCCCAATGTCGGCTTTTCAACCTTCTGCTGGAGGTTCTTGACAGCTTTACGCGTCTTGTCAGCCTCGGCACGAGCTTCCTTCTTCAGGGCTTCCTTCTCTTCCATCTTGCCTTGTTCCCACAGACGAGTATGCGACAATACGATACGTTTTTCATTGCGATCGAATTCGATCACCATGAACTGTGCCGTTTCATCAGCAACGATCTGCTTGCCATCTTCCTTGTTCAGGTGACGGTTGGGAGCAAAACCTTCCAGACCGTAAGGCAGCTGTACGATAGCACCCTTGTCATCCTTGCGGATAACAGTACCCTCATGGACAGAACCTACTGAGAAGGTTTCTTCCAGGGCATTCCAGGGATCTTCTTCCAGTTGTTTGTGTCCTAACTGCAATTTGCGGTTGTCCTTGTCGATACCCAGGATCATCACGTCGATGTGCTGACCTACCTTGGTATACTCGGAAGGATGGTTAAAGCGCTTCAGCCAGCTCAGGTCGCTGATATGGATCATACCGCCGATGCCGGGAGCCAGTTCCACGAATACGCCGTAAGGAGTGATATTCTTCACCAGACCCGTATGACGGCTGCCTTGCGGGAATTTCTGCTCGATAGTATTCCAGGGATCTTCGCTCAGTTGCTTGATGGAAAGGCTCATCTTACGTGCCTCCTTATCCAGGGTAACAACTTTAGCCTGGTGTTCGTCACCCAGTTTGAAGAATTCCTTGGCGTTGATCGGGGTATTGGCCCAGGTGATCTCGCTCACGTGAACAAGACCTTCTACGCCAGGCATGATCTCCAGGAATGCGCCGTAATCTTCGATATTTACAACCTTACCCTTTACGATCTCACCTTCCTTGATGGTCTCAGGCAGCACATCCCAAGGATGCGGGGTCAGCTGTTTCAGACCCAGGCTGATACGCTTCTTGCCATCGTCGAAATCCAGAACTACTACCTGCAGCTTCTGGTCCAGCTTCAGCACTTCGCTCGGATGGCTGATACGGCCCCAGCTGATATCCGTGATATACAGCAGACCATCCAGACCACCGAGATCCATGAACGCGCCAAAGTCGGTGATATTCTTGATCGTACCTTCCAGCACCTGTCCTTTCTCGAGCTTGCTGATGATCTCTGCACGTTGTGCTTCGATATCGCTTTCGATAAGGGCCTTGTGAGAAACTACGGCATTCTTGATCGCTTCGTTGATCTTTACAACCTTGAACTCCATAGTCTTTCCGACAAACTGATCGTAGTCGGTAACAGGCTTGACGTCGATCTGGCTTCCGGGCAGGAACGTCTCCATGCCGAATACATCCACGATCAAACCACCCTTTGTCTTGCTGGTCACAGTACCGGTAACGACTTCGCCAGTCTTGTGTACTTCCACGATCCTTTCCCATGCACGTGTGATACGAGCTTGTTTACGGCTCAGGTGCAG
Organism: Sphingobacteriales bacterium 50-39; assembly: GCA_001898505.1. Taxonomy (GTDB): domain Bacteria; phylum Bacteroidota; class Bacteroidia; order Chitinophagales; family Chitinophagaceae; genus Puia. The sequence goes on along the minus strand of MKTZ01000010.1, from coordinate 158,771 downwards.
GTGACCTTCCCGGTCTTCCTTTTCTACAACCATTACCTCGACCTCGTCACCAGTCCTTAAATTGGGGGTATCTCTAAATTCGTTCAGAGAGACGAGACCGTCGCTCTTGAATCCGATGTTCACCACCACGTCGGTCTTGGTCATGCCCACTACAAGGCCTTTTACCAGCTCACCATCCGTGATAGCTACGAATGTGTTGTCATACACTTTGTCGTACTTCTCTTTTTCCTCCTTGGTGTACGCAGCTACATTCCTCTTGTCGATGCTCCAATCGAAATCATCGTGCGCAGTTTGCACGAAAGCAGGCGCTTTTGTTGTCGCTGTAGCTTCGGTCGCAGCGGTTGCTACCTCCGACTCCTGTCCTTCAGCGTTTGGGTTAACAATATTGTTTTCAGACATAATATAAAATCCCGATTATTTTGTTCGGGCCTGCAAAGATACGAAAAAAAGATCAAAAAAAACCCCTAAGAGCCCTCTGTAAATCAGCAACTTACAGCATCCGTTTTTCACTTCCGCTCATTTAGAACAAAATTCTCATCACAGAACATTTTTCTCAAACAAGAAAAAAATTATTAACTTTAACCCACCAAATTGCGAGGGCATGAAACCATCATTGATCCTTAAACTATTAAAAATGGTTATTATCTCGAGACCTGTCCTTCGCGATTTCATAGCCCGGTATCCGTTAAGTGCAAATGCCTTGAATGAATGGTACAACAAGACGACCAAGGGCGACTGGGGGCACTTCGCCGATGTGAAACAGACCTGGAACAGCTGCGACGCCATCGGCAATGACAGATATGTTTTTGACATTGCCGGGAATAACTACAGGCTCATTGCAATGATCCATTTTAAAAAAAGGACATTGTACATCCGCCGGGTGCTGACACACAAAGAATACGATACGTTCAACAAACGTGGAGAACTAAACACATTATAGGAGGGCTATAACATGGTAAAATCCAACATGATAAAAAAGATCACCAACAAGCAACAGTACCATTCCGCTATGGCCGAGATCGAAGGCTATTTGCAGAAAGGTTTTTCCAATCTGACTTCAACAGAAGAAGATCACCTGGAAGAATTGTCAAAGGCCGTTGAAGCATGGGAGCTCAAGGAGTATCCCATGCCCATGCAGCCCTCATTCCCCGATATACTTATTTACGTCATGCAATTCAAACGCTATACCCAGTCGGAGTTATCAGAAGATCTCGCTATCTCGAAGTCTTTATTGTCCGAGATCCTGAATGGGAAAAAACAGCCTAACTTAAGCATCGTCGTCAACCTTCATAAAAAGTTCGGCATCGACGCCAATGTGCTGCTGGAAAGTGTTTCCGGCTGAATCTCACTTCACGCCCCGTATCTCCGACCAGGTCGGCTCTATCCGCCTTTGGAACGTCCATGAATGCCCGAACGGGTCCTGCACCGTCCCCTGCCGCAATCCATAAAAATGATCCTGCATGGGATTCATCAACTTGGCCCCTGCCTCCACCGCCCTGTCCACCAGCGCATCCGGATCGGCAGTATACACCACCAGCTCCACCGTCGTCCCATGTACCTGCTCCGGACTCACACACGAAGAACCCGGCATCTGTTCATGTACATAGAACTCAGCTCCTTCCAACATAAGTTCCACGATATGGATGCTGCCGTCATCATTGGAGTACCTGTTCAGCTCCACCACTCCAAAGGCTTTCTTATAAAAATCCAGCGCTGGCGCCACCACCCCTACTTTCAGCTCCGGTGCAAATTTTGTCTCCATATATACAAGGTTTAAAAAAGCTTCTCCACCACCGCATTCGCTGCGATCCACGCGCTCGTCCACGCATGCTGAAAGTTAAACCCGCCCGTCACTCCATCCACATCCAGTATCTCTCCCGCAAAATATATCCCCGGGATCTTTTTGCTTTGCATCGTGGCCGGATCTACCTCTGTCAGCTTCACCCCCCCAGCCGTCACAAACTCCTCTTTAAAGGTAGTCTTTCCCGCTACAGTAAACTCTCCCGCAGCAAGGAATCTCACCAGCTTATTTGTCTCCTTCGCGGGCAGATCAGCCCATCTCAGGTCATCGTGTATGCCACAAACGCTCAACGCATACTCCCAAAGTCTCGCCGGCAGGGCGAAAGGATTCCTGCCCCCCACTTTCCCGCCGCCCCACTCATAACGCACCTGCTGCAATCTTTCCCGCACCGCATCCTCCGTCAGCTCGCCCGTCCAGTTCACCATGGTGGTAAATCGGTATGCGGCTGCAGCCAGTTCCCGTGCACCCCAAGCCGACAGTCGTAACACAGCCGGCCCGCTCATCCCCCAATGCGTGATCAGCAAAGGCCCCTTTTCCTGTAGCTTCGATCCCACAACCCGCACCCGGGCCTCAGGCACCGACACCCCCATCAGTTTCGTGATAGCATTATCCGGCATGTTAAAAGTAAAAAGAGAAGGCACGGGCTCCTCGATGGTATGCCCGAGATCACGTATCCATCCAAACATAGGTGACTTGGGATATCCGCCACAGGCTATACAAACAGCATCGGCCTCGAACATCTGTCCGCTGGCAAGATGCACCTGGAACGCAGGCCCGTCCACCCCGCCGGCAGCCTCAACCTTCACCACCTCCGCATGCATCCGTATATCTACCCCATAAGCCGACGCCTCCTTCATGAGACAGTCGATAATTGTCTGTGAAGAATTGGTCGCAGGGAACATCCGCCCATCCTCCTCGGTCTTCAGCTCGACACCCCTGTCCCCGAACCACTGTATCGTATCTGTAGTAAAGAATTGATGAAAGGCCTTCCGAACAAAATGCCCTCCCCGGGGATACCGCTTTATCATCTCTCCAATGTCATAACAGGCATGCGTGACATTACAACGACCGCCGCCACTCACCTTTACCTTGCTCAGCAGCTTGCCCGCCTTCTCCAGCAATATGACACGAACCCCCAGTCTGGCCGCATTCACCGCGCAAAAAAACCCGGCAGCACCGCCTCCGATGACGACCAGTCGTTTGTCCTTGTTTTGCATGCGGTAAAGATAATCATTTGCCTCCTCCCCCGTGGCAACAGCGCCGGCACGTATCATGCGACCTGGTTGCCTTGAACCCATCCGTATCATACCCGCCGGCAGCCACCGTCTGCTGTATCTTTTCCGGATTGGTCCTGGCCCTGTTGTATTCCACCAATAACTGTTGAGAGTCCGCATCCCAATGGGCAAAGGTCACTCCCGGCGTCCTTTTGGCAGTCTTTTCGATCGAAGACTTGCACTGCTCGCAATCTCCATACACCTTAATGACCCTCTTTGTGATAAAAGGCCCATCCAGCTTGGAGTTCTGCGCCCGGGCAATAGAAGCAAATACAAATAGGGAAATAAGGACAATAAATATCTTGTTCATATAAACGTTTTTGCTGTGAAGTGAATTAAAAATGAAAATACGCCGTCGATGAACAAAATATCAAATGCGGAAGTTGCAGTTCCGGATAAATAGAGGAACTACACGCTTAAGAGAGGTTACGTGATCTGAAGAATTATATGTATGGTAATTATCCTCCCCATATACATTCGCATGCCGAAGCTCATCCTTACAACAGCATAACAGCTACTATGAAAGCAAAAACCTTTTTCATACTCTCACTGCTATAAAAGTAGAAAATTTTCTACCCCTTCATCCAATAAGCTTTGTTAATATTAACCTCGGCGGTCAGCCGCTTTATTGTGGCTGCACCAGCACAGCGGATTTCTCCGTAGTAAAAAGATGAGGATTGGCCTTCTCCGCCGCCTCGATGATACTATAATCAGAAAGAATATCCGGCTTGCCCTTCTGTATCGCTACATCATGCTCAAAATGCACGGAAGGTTTATGATCCGCCGTACGTACGGTCCAGCCATCCCGTTCGGTATAGACCTCTTTCTTTCCAAGATTGATCATGGGCTCGATAGCCAGCACCAACCCTTCTTTTAGTTTGCCCCCCGAACCTCGTCTGCCATAGTTGGGTACCTGTGGCTCCTCATGCAGATGCTTGCCCAGACCATGCCCCACCAGCTCCCGTACAACCCCATAGCCATATTTCCTTTCGGTGTGCTCCTGGATAGCATAGGAGATATCCCCTACCCGGCCACCCGCTATAGCCTTCTCTATGCCTTTATAAAGAGACTCCTTTGTCACCCGGATCAACTGCATGACCTCGGCGCCGGGATCGCCTATGGCGAAAGTATACGCATGATCCCCATGCCACCCGCTCTTGATCACCCCGATGTCCACGGAAATGATATCGCCCTCCTGCAATGGCTTTTCGTTGGGGAACCCATGTACCACCACATCGTTGACGGAGATACAGGAATTATAAGGATAGCCCCTGTAATTGAGGAAGGAAGGGATGCCCCCATTGTCCCGGATATATTCCGCTATCAGCTTGTCCAGCTGCAGACTCGTAATACCAGGCTTCAATACCTTGGCCACTTCTGTCAGCGTCCTGCTGACAAGCAGGGCGCTTTCCCGCATCAATGCTACTTCCGAAGATGTCTTATAATGAATCATCCTAAAAAATTGAACCTGTCCCGGATCCTCCAGGACAGGTCTAACTATAAAGTTTATTCCAGTCTATATAACTGCGTTCGATACAGACGACTGACGTCCCTGTATCCTTCCACTCTTCATCAGACCATCGTACTGACGCATGAGCAGCTGCGTTTCTATCTGCTGCAGAGAGTCGAGGATTACACCGACCATGATCAGCAGGGAAGTACCGCCAAAGAAGGAGGCAAAGCCCTGTGTAACATTCAGACGCTGTGCAAATCCGGGCAGGATACCCACTACCGCCAGGAGGAATGCTCCGGGGAGAGTGATCTTGTCCATGACAGCTCCGATATAGTCCGCCGTAGGCTGTCCGGGTTTAACACCCGGGATAAAGCCATTGTTGCGTTTCAGGTCGTCCGCTATCTGCTTGGGGTTAAAAATAAGCGCCGTATACAGGAAGGTGAAACCGATCACGATCACACCATAGACGATCATATGAATGGCATCCTTGGGGTCGGAGAAGGTCTTGGCAATCCCCTGGGTAGGTGCAAAATTCGCGAATATGGTAGGGAGGAACATGATGGCCTGCGCGAAGATGATAGGCATAACACCGGCGCTGTTCACCTTCAGGGGAAGGAACTGACGGGCGCCGCCGAACTGGCGGTTGCCTACTATCTGTTTGGCATAGTTCACAGGCACCTTCCGAACGCCCTGGATAAGGACGATCAATCCCATGATGATAGCTACCAGTATAGCGATCTCGATAACAAAGATCAGGATACCACCTGCGCCGATAGTCGCCTTTGCACGCCATTCGTCGCGGAAACTGTGAGGCAGACGTGCGAGGATACCTACCATGATGATAAGGGAAGTACCATTACCCAGACCCTTATCCGTGATCTTCTCACCCAGCCACATGACGAACAGCGTACCAGCCGTAAGCACCACGGGCGTCGTCAGCCAGAAATAAGCGCTGAAACTATCGAAGATGGCATCCTTTGCCAGGCTCTTCAGGTAAGTGACATACGCGTAAGCCTGCACAAAAGTGACGATCACCGTAAGATAGCGTGTCCATTGGTTGATCTTCTTCTGGCCGCTGGCGCCTTCCTTCTGCACTTTCTGCATCTGCGGAATAAGAATGGTCATCAGCTGCATAAAGATACTGGCGGAGATATAAGGCATGATACCCAGCGCGAGGATAGAAGCCTGAGAAAAAGCGCCCCCTGAGAAGGCGTCGATAAGCCCCAGGGCTCCGGTCTTTGCACCGCTCAGCGCACTGAGACTCTTAGGATCGATACCAGGCAGCGTGATATAGGTCCCAAAGCGATACACGAATATCAGGGATACAGTAACAATGATCTTACTCTTCAGATCCTCGATACTCCAGATATTTTTAAGAGTTTGAATAAGTTTCTTCACGGAACAATCTAATTTTTGGGTTTTCTGAGCAATGCAAAAAAGACGCATTATTCATGCGTCTATGCAAGTTACATAAAATTGTGCAGGAAATGCCCGTCGGCAAAAATCTAGGCATTTCCTGCAAAGAGCTTATGTCTGTCCTGCGGACGCGCCGCCTTGGCGGCTTCTGTTACTTCAGAATTTCTATCGTCCCGCCGACTCCTTCGATGGCGGCTTTGGCCTTTTCGCTGACCGCGTTGACCTTAAAGGTCAGTTTGGTCTTCAGTTCGCCATTGCCAAGGATCTTGATACGGTCGGTTTGGTTAACTAATCCGTTGATATACAGATTTTCAGGAGTGAATTCGGTAATCCCGTACTTGTCTGCCAGCTGTTCGACCTGGCCCAGGTTGAATACTTTGTATTCTACCCGGTGAATATTGTTGAACCCGCGCTTGGGAAGCCTTCTCTGGATAGGCATCTGGCCACCTTCGTGCGCCATTTTGCGTTGATAACCAGCACGGCTCTGTCCACCTTTGTTACCCTTTGTGGAAGTTCCACCTTTACCGGAAGCTTCACCGCGGCCTAAACGTTTTTCCTTATGAGTTGCGCCTTTGGCAGGCCTGATAGTGTGTAAGTTCATGACTTTTTGATTTTTACTTAACGGGGAATCTCCCCTCGCTTTTTTAAATTTTAAAGGCCCTCAGGCCGTAACCTTCGCCGACAGGCTCAGTTATTTGACTTCCTCAACCTTTACCAGGTGATCCACCTTACGGACCATACCCAGTATCTGCGGAGTAGCTTCCACTTCCTTGGTAGCGTGAAGCTTGTTGAGACCCAGCGCCTTCAAGGTCTGTTTCTGACGCTCGGGCCGGTCGATGCCGCTCTTGACTTGTGTTATCTTGATCTTTGCCATAGATGTTTACTTATCCGTTGAAAACTTTCTTTAATGATACGTGACGGGTCCTGCTCACATGGATAGGTTCCCTCAGAAGAGCCAGCGCCCTGAAAGTAGCCTTTACCACGTTGTGGGGATTGGCGCTGCCCAGCGACTTGGCCAATACGTCCGTTACACCGGCGCTTTCCAATACGGCGCGCATGCTGCCTCCGGCAATCACACCAGTACCATGAGCAGCCGGTTTGATCAACACCTTGGCGGCGCCTTCCTTGGCCAGCTGGTCATGAGGAATAGTACCATGCATCACCGGAACCTTGATCAGGTTCTTCTTGGCATCTTCAATACCTTTTGTGATGGCTTCCTGTACTTCCTTGGCCTTACCCAGACCATGACCTACTACGCCATTTTCATTGCCAACTACCACCAATGCAGAGAAGCTGAATGCACGGCCACCCTTGGTTGTCTTTACCACGCGATTGATCGCAACCACTTTTTCCTTCAGCTCCAGATCGCCGGCTTTAACTCTGTTTAAGATTACTTTTGCCATTGTAGTTATTTACGAATGCTGTATTATACTTAATTAATTAAAAGTTCAGACCACCCTCGCGAGCGCCGTCGGCTACCGCCTTCACGCGACCGTGATACAGGTTGCCCCCCCGGTCGAAAACAACATCTTTCAGACCCAGCTCGCTGGCCTTCCGCGCGATTGCCTGGCCTACCAGCTTGCTTTTTTCTACCTTGGTAGTTTTTTGGGCGGCGATATCCTTGTCCTTTGAGCTGGCAGCAGCCAAAGTCTTGCCGTCGTTGTCGTCGATCAGTTGCACATAAATATCGCTGTTGCTCCTGAACACCGATAGCCTCGGCTTCTGACTGGTCCCGCTGATCTTCTTGCGGATGCCGAACCTGATCTTCTGTCTTCTTTCTGATTTCGTAGCCATTGTTGTTTATTTAGCAGCTCTGATTCCAGCCAGAGCCTTATGAATCGAATTATTTACCAGCAGCTTTACCAGCCTTCTTACGAACCACTTCACCCACATAACGAACACCTTTCCCTTTGTAAGGCTCAGGCTTACGCAGACTGCGGATCTTGGCAGCTACCTGTCCCAACAACTGCTTGTCGGTACCTTCCAGCGTGATCTTGGGGTTTTCACCCTTTTCCTGGGAAGTAGCCAGCTTCAGCTCCTTGGGGATCTCGAAAATGATATTGTGAGAGTAACCAAGGGCCAGGTCCAGGATATTACCCTGGTTGGAAGCCTTGAAACCTACACCTATCAGCTCCAGCTGCCTTTTATATCCATCCGTAACACCCTTTACCATATTGGCGACCAGGGCACGATAAAGACCATGCAATGCACGGTGACGGATCTGGTCGGTGGGACGGGTAAATTCCAGCTCACCTTCCTTTACGTCTACCTTGATATCGCGGTCGATGGCTTGCTTCAGCTCACCTTTGGGACCTTTTACAACCAATATATTATCGGATCCTACCGTTACAGTTACTCCCTTGGGAAGTGTCACTGGTTTCTTACCTATACGAGACATAATAATTCAGTTTATTGTTATCTTTTAATTACCCGGCCGACCGGTCAGCCTGTATAGAACGGCTTAATGTGTCGGAAGGGCCCACAATTAATATACGTAGCAAAGAACTTCGCCGCCTACATTCTGCACTTTAGCCTCCTTATCCGTCATCACACCCTTGGAAGTGGAGATGATCGCCACACCCAGACCGTTCTTCACACGGTTGAACTCAGCAGGGCTTGCATATTGACGCAAACCAGGACGGCTGATCCTTTCGAGGGATTTGATAGCCGGCTCCTTGGTAGCAGGGTCATACTTCAAAGCTATTTTGATGACGCCTTGCTTGCTGTCATCCTCGAATTTGTATTTCAGGATATATCCCTTGTCATACAGTATCTCGGTCATACGCTTCTTCAGGTTGGAAGCAGGTATCTCAACGATACGGTGATTCGCCATCTGCGCATTACGGATTCTCGTCAGAAAATCTGCTATTGGATCAGTAACCATTGTTTATTTATAGTTATACGTGTTATCAAAAATTATTTACAATGCGATATCCTCACCCCGGAGGGGAAAAATTACCAGCTTGCTTTCTTCACACCCGGGATCTTACCCTGGAGCGCCATGTCACGGAAGATCACCCTGGAAATCCCGAAGTAACGGATATATCCCCTGGGGCGGCCCGTCAACTGGCAACGATTCTTCAATCGCACAGGAGATGCATTCCTGGGAAGAAGATCCAGCGCCTTATAATCGCCGGCAGCTTTTAAAGCGGCACGCTTTTCAGCATATTTTGCCGACAGCGCCTCTCTTTTTCTTTGTCTGGCCTTTACTGACTCTTTAGCCATGTTTTATTCTTTTTTTGTTTGAATAAGTTGATTATTGATTGCCCCCGGGCCTGATGTTACGGAAAGGCATGCCCAGCTCTTTCAACAGCTCGTATGCTTCTTCGTTGGTGCTGGCAGTAGTCACAAACGTGATGTCCATACCAGTGATCTTGTTCACTTTGTCGATGTCTATCTCAGGGAAAATGATCTGCTCGGTGACACCCAGCGTATAATTGCCACGGCCATCGAAAGATTTATCATTTACACCCTTGAAATCCCTTACACGAGGGAGGGCAGTAGACACCAGGCGGTCCAGGAACTCATACATCTTCTCGCCACGGAGGGTCACACGCGCACCGATGGGCATGTTCTTACGCAGCTTGAAGTTGGAGATGTCCTTCTTGGATTGGGTAGTGACGGCTTTCTGACCAGTGATAAGGGTCAGCTCATCCACAGCTACTTCCACCAGCTTCTTATCCGTTACAGCGCCGTTGACGCCACGGTTCAGACATATCTTTTCAAGTTTCGGCGTCTGCATGATACTGGAGTAGCCGAACTTCTTCATGAGGGCAGGTACAACTTCTTTCTTGTACTTGTCTGCCAGACGCGGAGTATATTTTGCAGTGCTCATTATTTGATTACCTCCCCTGATTTTTTAGAAACACGAACTAATTTCCCGTTCTCCCTGGAACGTTTTATCTTGGTTGCACCTCCGGTCTTGGCATCCCACAACAGTACATTGGAGATGTGGATCGGAGCTTCCTTCTTCACAATACCACCCTTGGTGTTCTGCGCAGAAGGCTTGGTATGCTTGGTAACGATGTTAACCCCTTCGACCAGGACCTTGGCTTCATCCGGGAATACTTCCAGGACCTTACGTGCCTTCTTGGGATCCTTATCGTCTCCGGTGATAACGACTACGCTGTCACCTTTCTTGATATTAAACTTGGGTTTGAATCTGTTGCTCATTTTATTTTATTTTTTCCCCGCCAGGGCGAAGAATTTAGCTATTGTTTCTGGTTCCGTACTACAGTACTTCAGGCGCCAGGGAGATGATCTTCATATACCCCTTGTCACGCAGCTCCCTCGCTACAGGTCCGAAGATACGCGTACCGCGAGGCTCGTCGGACTGGTTCAACAATACCACCGCATTATCGTCAAAGCTGATATAGCTGCCATCCTTACGGCGCAATTTCTTTTTGGTACGGACGATCACCGCTTTGGCGACAGTGCCCTTCTTAATTCCGCCGGAAGGCAATGCATCCTTTACAGTGACAACGATCTTGTCGCCGATGCCGGCATAGTCCTGTCCGCTATTGCCCAGTACCCGGATGCACAATACTTCCTTGGCACCACTGTTATCAGCTACATTTAATCTGCTTTCTTGCTGGATCATTTTATTAACTTTTACATCTACTCGTCCCAAAGGACGTATAGAAATTATAATAGAATACTGTGTATCGTTATTTCGCCTTCTCGACGACTTCCACCAGACGCCAGCGCTTGGTCTTGCTCAGCGGACGAGACTCCATGATCTTTACGATGTCCCCGATGGTGCACTCATTCTTTTCATCATGAGCGTGAAAGCTCGTAGTCTTTTTTACGAACTTACCGTAGATAGGGTGCTTCACTTTCCTTTCAACAGCTACCGTGATGGTCTTATCCATCTTGTTGCTCTTCACCACCCCGATCCTCGTTTTGCGCAAATTTCTTTCAACCATTGTTTTTGCTTTTATCTTTTATTGTCTTCCCGCAGCCCAAAGGAACGGGATCTTTTGTTTTTATGCTTTCGCAGTTTTCTGGGCCAGAGCAGTCTTCAGCCGGGCAATGTCCTTTCTCAAAGAGCGGATGCTCATCGGGTTTTCCAGCGGTGAAATGGCATGCGCGAACTCCAGTTTCTTAAGGCGCAGCTCATCTTCCTGGATACGGGCTTTCAGATCACCTTCATTCAGGTCCTTCAGGCTATTTACAAAATCGATTCTCTTTGACATTTTATAAACTTTTTACTGTTCTTACTTTGATCTTGCCTCGCTAGCGAGGCCCCCGCCCGCGGGACCTTCGGTCCTCCTGATCGAATGTCGGGCCTTCGGCCAACCTCCCTCCGGTCGGTTAGGCTACTACGTCGCGACGGATAATAAACTTCGTCTTGATCGGCAGCTTCTGAGCAGCCAGTTCCAACGCTTCCTTCGCTACAGCCAGAGGAACACCATCGGCTTCGAAAAGGATACGACCCGGCTCCACTACAGCAGCCCAGTACTCAGGGTTACCTTTACCTTTACCCATACGCACTTCCAAAGGCTTCTTCGTGATGGGCTTGTCGGGGAATACACGTATCCATACATTCCCTTCACGCTTCATCGCACGGGTCAGAGCCTGACGGGCAGCTTCCAGTTGGCGATTGGTCAGCCAGATCGCTTCCAGCGATTTCAAAGCATATGAACCAAAGGCAATCGTATCACCTCTTTTAGCAGTCTCACGAATGCGACCTTTCTGTGCTTTCCTATGCTTTGTTCTTTTGGGTTGTAACATCTTGAACTATTTTCGAGATTTTTTCTAATTCTTTTTACTGTTATAGCCTCGGCGATCAATGCCTGCGATCCCTTCTTTCACCACCGCCACCGCCTCTGCGATCACGGTCTCCACCACCTCTGCGGTCGCGATCTCCGCCGCCTCTGCGATCGTCACGGCCATGATGACCATGACCTTCTCCATCCCTTCTGTCCCTGCGGTCGCTAAGCCCGCCTTCCTTTCCACCTACGAAATTGGGGTTCAGGTCTCTCTTCGCGAGTACTTCACCCTTACATATCCATACCTTGATACCGATCTTACCATATACAGTCAGCGCAAACACGTTCGCATAGTCGATATCCATACGCAGCGTATGCAGCGGGGTCCTGCCCTGCTTGATCTCTTCCGTACGCGCAATTTCAGCACCACCCAGACGACCACTCACCTTTATCTTGATACCCTCGGCGCCCATGCGCAGCGCAGAAGCAATAGCCATCTTGATGGCACGCTTGTAATTGATACGGTTCTCGATCTGACGGGCAATAGTGTCACCCACGATATTGGCATCCAGCTCCGGACGACGGATCTCCAGGATATTGATCTGGACATCATCCTTGCCTGTCAGCTTCTTCAGCTCTTCCTTGATACGGTCTACCTCTCCACCACCCTTTCCGATGATGATACCAGGCTTGGAAGTATGTATCGTCACGATCAGCTTGTTCAGCGTACGCTCGATGACGATCTTGGCAATCCCACCCTTGTTGATACGGGCGTTCAGGTAGGTCCTGATCTTATTGTCTTCGATCAGCTTGGTAGCATAATCTTTCTTGCTGCCATACCAGTTGGATTCCCAACCACGAATGATCCCTAACCTGGCCCCGATAGGATTTGTTTTCTGACCCATATTATCGATTAATAAGTTTTATCAATTTGTTTTTGAATCCACGATGATAGTAACGTGATTGCTGCGCTTGCGCACACGATAACCCCGACCCTGAGGAGCCGGACGCATACGCTTCAATATCCTGCCGCCATCCACAAATATCGTCTTCACTACCAGGCCGGCGTCAGCTGCGCTCGTTCCTTCATTCTTCTGCTCCCAGTTCTTTACGGCTGACCACAACAGCTTGTGCAGCGGAGTGGAAGAATGCTGAGGATGATGCTCCAGTAAAGCCAGCGCCTTCTCAACATTCAGACCGCGGATCTCATCGGCCAGCAAACGCATTTTACGGGGCGATGTCGGGTAATTTCTCAATTTAGCTACTGCTTCCATTATTTTCTATTTATGGCCTGCGGTCAACGACCGCAGACTAATTATGCTATCTTTTTAGATGAATGTCCTTTGAAGTTACGGGTAGGTGCAAATTCACCCAGCTTGTGACCTACCATGAACTCCGTTACGTACACGGGAATGAATTTATTACCGTTGTGCACAGCCAGCGTGTGGCCTACGAAGTCCGGAGTGATAGTAGATCTGCGGCTCCAGGTCTTGATAACACCCTTCTTTGCCGTACCCTCATTTATCGCCAGGATCTTGTCTTCCAGATTCGCGTCTACGTAAGGACCTTTTTTAATTGAACGACCCATAATTAGTATTTAAATTATTTCGCTAATTTTTTACCGTTTTTCCGCTGGATGATCAGCTTGTCGCTGCCCTTGCCCTTCTGCCTGGTCTTCAGACCACGGCTGTACTGAGCGTTCCTGCTGCGAGGTTGGCCACCGGATGCTTTACCTTCACCACCACCCATCGGGTGATCTACAGGGTTCATCGCTACGCCACGGTTTCTTGGACGAATACCTCTCCACCTGTTACGACCTGCCTTACCCATGCTCTGCAGTGAGTGATCGCTGTTGGATACAACACCTACCGTCGCATAGCAGTTGATCAATACCTTCCTCAATTCGCCGCTGGGCATCTTCAACACAGCATATCTCTCTTCCTTGTTCGTCAGTTGAGCAGAGGTTCCGGCGCTGCGCACCAGCTTGCCACCCTGACCAGGCTGCATCTCGATGTTGTGTACGTTCGTACCAAGAGGCATGTTCTTCAGCTGAAGAGCATTTCCAACTTCGGGAGCTATATCATCACCGGACTGTACCGTGGCGCCTACCTGCAGACCCTGCGGAGCGAGGATATACCTCTTTTCGCCATCTACATAGTTCAACAGCGCGATGAACGCAGTACGGTTCGGATCATATTCGATGGACGCAACAGTAGCGTTGATATTCTTCTTGTTCCTTCTGAAGTCGATGATACGGTACATTTTTTTGTGCCCGCCGCCTATATAGCGCATCGCTCTACGACCTTGTACATTACGACCACCCGTGCTCTTTACCTTCTCCAGCAACGTCTTTTCAGGCGTGTCGGTAGTGATCTCGGCATAAGCATTCCCGATTCTCCAGCGGGTGCCGGCGGTCATCGGTTTGTATTTTTTCAGTGCCATGTCTTATCTTTTATTGCGAACTTATCAGCTTCGCTTGCTTTAATTAATTAATAGTTTAAATGCTAGCGTACAGATCGATAGTCTCCCCTTCCGCTACAGTTATCAGCGCCTTCTTATAAGCAGGCTTGCGGCCTTGAACATAACCAGCCTTCGTGAAGCGGGTCTTGTTCTTTCCAGGCACTACAGAAGTATTTACGTCGACAACAGTCACCCCGTAAAAATCTTCCACGGCCTTCTTGATCTCCAGCTTGTTGGCCTTGCGATTGACACGGAAAGCATACCTTCTCAGCTTATCCTGCTGAGCATTTGCCTTTTCTGTCAGTATCGGTTTTACTAAAACTTCAGAGAGTTTCATATCTCAATTTTTCGAATGATCAATTATTTTACTTCAACAGCTGTATCGTCCGCAAATACGTTGGCAACCGTTTCGGACAGCACCAGCACCTCTGCATTCACGATATCGTAAGTGTTCACATCAGCCAGCAATACACCTTCAACAGTCGGTACATTGCGCAGGCTCAGAAACAGATTGTCGCTCTCTTCAGGCAGCACGAACAATACCTTCTTGCCAGCTATATTCAAGCTCTTCAGCGCATCCGTGAACTGCTTGGTCTTGGGCGCATCCAGCTTGATATCTTCCACGACTACGATGGCATTACCCTTTGCCTTGTGGGCCAGAGCCGACATCTTCGCCAGGTCCTTCACCTTACGGTTCAGCTTGAAATCATAATCCCGGGGCTTGGGTCCGAAGATAGTACCACCACCCTTGTACAAAGGGTTACGGAGATTACCCTTACGGCTGCCACCAGTACCCTTCTGACGATGCAGCTTCTTGCTGGAACCCTGCACCTCGAGACGGGTCTTCACTTTATGAGTACCCTGACGCTGCGCAGCCAGGTATTGCTTCACGGCCAGGTAGATCACATGGTCATTCGGCTCGATCCCGAAGATATCTTCCGGTAACTCCACCGTTCTGCCGGTCTTCTTTCCTTGTATATTTAAAACGTCTGCTTGCATGGTAGTTCGATTAAACGATTTTACTTCTGAATGTATACGATAGAACCAATGTGGCCGGGAACAGAACCGCTGACCAAAATATAGTTCTTCTCAGGGAATATCTTCACAACCTTCAGGCTCTTTACCTTTACGCGATCACCGCCCATACGGCCGGCCATACGCACACCCTTCATAACGCGGCTGGCATCGGAAGAGTTACCCAGCGAACCCGGAGCACGCTGACGGTCATGCTGACCGTGTGACTGCTCGCCTACACCATGGAATCCATGACGCTTAACCACACCCTGGAAACCCTTGCCTTTGGAAGTACCTACTACTTCGACTTTATCGCCTTCGGCAAAGATGTCTACGGTAATGGATTCACCGAGATTCTTTTCTATGGAAAAATTGCGGAATTCTTTTACAAACTGTTTCGGAGAAGTGTTGGACTTGGCGAAGTGATTTTTTTCTGCAGCGTTGGTGTGCTTTTCTTTCTTGTCGCCAAATGCTAATTGAAGGGAAGTATAACCATCCGTGTCCTGGGTCTTCACCTGCGTCACCACACAGGGACCCGCTTCAATGATCGTACAAGCTGTCTGCTTGCCGTCAGGACTGAAGATGCTGGTCATCCCGATTTTTTTGCCAATAATGCCTTTCATTTCTTTTAAAATTTATGCCATCGGGTATGAGGACAGCTATAGACATACTGTTTGGCTTTTGCCCGTATCTTCCGATCTCATCGGATATCCCGGACATACAGCATCGGTCTAATAACTTCAATCCCCTCGTTTGCAGCCGACCTTTTCTTTGTGTTGCCCTTCGCCCGTCTTGTACGGGTCCGGAGCGACAGAAGTACCGGCAGTAAACAAACCCTGAACGGCTTGTTCATATGTACCCTAACAGTCTCGCAACTGTTAAAGTGTTTACTAAGTTGTATGATCTACCTCTGATCGGACCAAAGGTCCCCGGCCGAAGCCACCAGAGTGATCACCGATCCAGCGCTGCTTTATTCCGCATCTCGCGGAAGTTTGCAGATGGATATATAAAGAGCTTAAAATTCTCGTCAGGCCTTGATCTCAACATCCACACCGGAAGGCAGATCCAGCTTGGACAACGCATCTACCGTCCTCGAAGAGGAAGTATAAATGTCCAACAGGCGCTTGTGCGTATGCAGTTGGAACTGCTCACGAGCCTTCTTGTTTACGTGCGGCGAACGCAGTACAGTAAAGATCTTTTTGCGGGTTGGCAGGGGAATTGGTCCCGTTACCACAGCACCCGTACTACGAACGGTTTTAACGATCTTTTCAGCAGATTTATCTACCAGATTGTGATCGTAGGACTGTAATTTGATTCTGATTCGTTGAGACATAAGCCAAATCCCATTTTTTCGAATGGGATGCAAAGGTATGTATTAGTTTATCTCGCTCCAAAAAAATAGCAAACTTTCTACGAGTTTCCCATCCGGTATTCCCTGTCGTCCGCTCCATTTACCGTCACTCCCCGCTTAATCTATCCTTAATTTAACTCCATGTAATTTTAGTACCGGATAAATCACCCCAAATATTTACTGATTATCAACACTTTAAATAAAAAATTATGCGCTCTGCCCTATTCCTCGCCTGTCTGCTGCTCGCCTTGCTCGGCAACGCTCAATCCCCTTCCCGGGATTCTGCTTATTATGCCCTGTTGAAGGACAGCCAAAAGATCTACTCCTCCCACCTGACACTCCGGGACACTCTCCCCTATAACCAATGACCCATCGGGGAACAAGCTACCTCGGCCCTCCCGGACAATGCTCCCTTAAGTAGCTGGTATACAGGGTCGAAAGATGCTTCCTGGTCCCATCCCCCTCAAAAATACCATGGCTCCTGTTGGGATAAGGCATGAACTGGAACACCTTGTTGTATTTGATCAGGGCATTCAGCAACATCTCCGCATTCTGGTAATGAACATTGTCATCCCCAGTGCCATGTATATATAAAAGATTGCCTTTCAAATTCTTCGCATAAGTTATAGGCGACCCGTTCACAAAGTCTTCCCGATTTTCCTGGGGAAGGCCCATATACCGCTCCTGGTAGATATTGTCATAGCACAGCTGATTGTCCACCGCTGCAATGGCAATCCCGGTCTTATAAATATCGGGGTACTGGAACAGGAGATTCAAGGTGCTGGAGCCACCACCGCTCCAACCCCATACAGCGACCCGGCTGCTGTCCACAAAAGACCATTTCAGGATCTCTTTGGCAGCCATTGCCTGATCCCGGATATTCAGTCTGCCGATGTTCCGGTAAATAGCCTTCCTCCAGGCGCGTCCCTTAGGACTTGGTGACCCGCGGTTGTCCAGGCTGATGTAAATATACCCGTCGTCAGGATTGTCAATATTGCCACCATAAAGGAAATTCCTCCCCGCGCCGCTCTCATCTTTCACGGTCTGCGAAGCAGGTTCCCCATATACATAGAACAATACAGGATATTTCTTTGTGCTGTCGAAATGCTCCGGTTTTACCATCCACCCATCCATATCCACGCCATCCACGGTCTTCACATGGAAGAATTCTATTTTCTTATTGCTTGCCCCCTGCTTTACCATTTCCGGGATATTCACATCCTTGGAAAGAGATTGATGCCCCGGCAGACTTACCCACTCCTGCGCCTCCGCTGAATTGGCATTGCTGAAATTGTGCAATGCATACCGCGCTCCGGGAGAAATATCATACTCATGCGTTCCGGGTTCGTCCATGGGCGAAATCCTCTCGGGTTTGCCCTTCCCGTCCAGCCTGGTGCGATAGAGATATTGTTGCGTGGCGTTATCCGGAGAAGCCATGAAATAGATATAATTGTTCTTCTCATCGATGCGGCTGATAGAGATAATATCATAATTACCCCTGGTCACCAGCGTTTCCTTTTTCCCATCCCGGGTCTGTCGGTAGATATGACGCCAGCCGTCCTTTTCAGAGACCCAGATAAACTCCTTTCCCCCATCGAGCCAGTCCCATCCGGCTACTACCCCATCCTGCCAGGCGCCCTTGCAATCTATCCAGGCGCTGTCATGCTCTTCAGACACCTGCGTGGCCGAGCCATCGGATATCTTTCCGACGAATATCTTACTATCATTTTGCTTGCGATTCAATTGTTGCATGATCAGCTCGGAAGAATTGGCAGCCCATTCCATCCTGGGAAGATAGGTCTGCTGCGGATCACCAGGGATATTCATCCACTGCGTCTGGCCGGTGGCTATGTCCACTACGCCGATCTTATAAGGAGATGGCGGCTCTCCCACCTTGGGGTATTCCACAGGTATGACAAAAGGATAGATGGAATCCGTAGTGTTCAGCATGAGATAGTCCCTGATCTTATTGGCATCGATCTGCCAGTATGCGATATGTGCTCCGTCCGGGCTCCAGCGGAAGCCATCCCTGCAATCCAATTCTTCCTCGTATACCCAGTCGAAGGTCCCATTGATCAATTTAGGAGTGCCGTTGGTGGAGGTGAGGCATTTTGACACGCCGGAAGAAAGGTCCTCCACATATACATTGTGCTCGCTCGTATACGCCGCCTTGCTGCCATCGGGACATAACTTCGCGAACATAAGGGACGAGGCCGGCCGGCCCTTTCCCAACTGCTTCAATGTCTTTGTACTAAGATCGTATACCCAATAATCTCCTCTCGTGTTGTAGCGCCAGACCCTCTTCGTATTTGTATAGATAAGTAGCTTATTCCCATCTTCAGAAAAGCTGAAGCTCCTCACCTGGAGGGGCCGCCCTTCACCGGAGGGGACCAATTGCATTCTGCTCACAATGGTGGTTTCCACATTGCCCGGCAGCTCGATACGGACAATGCCGCCATTTTTTTCCATATAAAAAGCATTCCCCTCTTTTGTCCATTTCAATTGCGAAGAACCAGGCTGCGCCTCGACCCGCACACAAACCAACCATATCGTGAGGGCTAAAAATACCCTGACCGAAAAACACATACGCTAAATTTTTAGGGTCGGAAATTACGAAAAAGAGTCCCACGAGGGACTCTTTATTATTAATATTTATGCTTTACTCAGCGCCTTCTCCAATGACCAGGCAACCACTGCCAGCCCCTGCGGGTATGCACCCAGCGGCCGGGTATCCAGATCCACCCACGACGGGGAGGTGCTGCCCAATGCCCGCCTACGGGCACATATCGACCACCTCTGTATTGCCAGTCTTCCCCGATCCATACGTAACCAGGGCCGGGAGCAGCAGGTCGCGCTGCGGGAGCCCAGGTAGGACGGACAGTAACGTATACCTGCGCCGATGCGGAAGAGGTAATAAACGATACACCGACCGCCATCAGCACGATGACTACCAGTCCAAAGAAATTAGATCTGTATTTCATATGTTGGTTTTAAAGCTATCCGTTAGCTTTTCATGGTAACCCTTATTTCCCCAGCGACAGCAATTTGGCCGCACCGATCAAACGCCCTTTCTTACTGTCATAGATATTCAACAAATAGACACCCGACGCCAGCACGCCCGTCTCGATATTGACCTCCTGCTGACCCGACACCTTCTGTCGTAAGACTACCTGTCCATTACTGCGCACAAGGGTGAAAGTATAATTTTTGAACGACTGCAGACCGGTGATATGCAGATGATCCACGAATGGGTTTGAATAAATATTGATCACCTGGTCCGGATAGTCGACATCCACGATCCCGGTGACAGGGCTCCGTACGATGACGATACTGTCCACTGCCATCTGCATGGTATAACAACTATCACTCGTCTTCATCCGAACATAACAGCTATTGTTTCCCACCTGCAGGGTGGAAGGATCCACGGAGACAGAAGCCAGGGAACTCTCCGCCTGAAGCAGACTGGTAAATCCCCGGTCCTTCGCAAACGTATACTTCGGCTGAGTGCCGCCTCCGGCCGTATTCACAGCTGTGAGCACCACGGACTGCGAGAGGCTGGTCACAGTGGTGATATTACTCCCGAGACTGACTACAGGCGTCACTTCCGCATCGACCCGGAAAATCCATGAACTGGTGTCCGATTCAGCGGCATTGCTGAAAACAACCACGATCGTATGCTGCCCCGCCGCCAGGGTATCGGGCCGCAGGGAGAAACTGCTGTCGCTTGCCACCGCTGTAACACTGCCGTCTATCTTCACCGTCACCGTTGCCTGGTAGGAAGGCGCAGGAATATTTGTGATCCGGACCTTTTGCGCACCCTCCATAGGACAGTAGTCTGTCTTCAGACCGCTGATAGCTGGAACAGGAGGAGGTAAAAGCACCGACTTCGTGACTACGGTTAATTGAGTATTGGTAGCCACCGGTTCATTCAGGTCGAAGTAAATGGACGCTCCATTCCGTATAGTATCCCCTACAGCTACACCTGCCGCTGCCTTGATCCTATATGTCACATAACCATGGCTGGCAGTCTGATCCTGCGTGCTGTCAGGCAGAAGTATGTTCTCAAATCTCCATTCCAGGATATTGCCCTGCCGGATATTGAGCTGATAGGGATGGCTGGCGCCGACCATTTCCAGTGTGGCCGGGTCTACTTTGCTGCCCAGCGTGTCCCGGACGATGACCCTGAACGCTGTATCTGTACCCGTATTCTGGAACCTTATTGTATATAAAAGAGCCTTGCCCTTACCCAGATCATCTGCCCTAACCACCCCGCCATTCACTTCCTCCTTGTCATTCGGGTCAAAACTGCCTATCCCGATCTGACGCAATACACTGGTATTATCTATGGTATGCAGGTCGCCCGTAGAGTCTATGTATGCTGTGAACAGAAGGGTATCACCTATTTTTAGCAAAGGCGGAGCGGCAAGCTGCATATTCAGAATGATGGACGAAGTGTCTCGGGGAGCCATGCTACTGATATTCCAGATCAGTGTATCGCCTGATATCAACAACGGAGCTACACTGGCGGAGACAAAGGCCGCCCGCGGATCTTTTATCACCCGCACCTGCTTATTGACGAGAGTGTCGGTGCCCACATTCGCATATATGAGCTTGTAAGCAACGCTCTGTCCGGGTCTGGGAAAGGCCGACATCGAAAAAAGATTCACCTGGTAATCTCTTTTCCCGGGAACAGGCTGCAAGGCGAAAGATATACTGTCTGTATTATTGTAAGAATGGAATGTGGACGTCGCTGAAATGGGCACTGCCGTATAATAGGGCACCGCCGACAACACGGTAGTCGTATAAACACCCGTATCCACGGCATTGCGATACACCCCATTGTAAGTCGAGCTGCTAAAAGTAGTGCCGCCCTGGCTGCTTTGGACGAGGATACTGTTCACCAGCGGCTCATTGGCGTCACGCACGCCATTCAGATTATAATCTAAAAAGACACTCCCTTTGATGATATTCGTATTGCCCATCTTGACGATCCAGCAGTCATATCCTCCGTAATTGCCCGAAACATCCCCGTCATTGGAATTAGTATAGCCTATCATATAATAGGTATAATCATTTTGCGCCACCATTTCATTGAACCCATCATCGCCGGCGCCGCCAAAATATTTAAACCATGTCTGCGGAGAAAATGTACCTGCCAATCCATCATTGTCGCCGCCATGGTAGCCGGTTGTATTCGGAAAAATGTAGGAGGCCGCACACAGCACACCTGTTCCATCGCTTAACAAGGACAACCCATTTTCCCCTTTCAGATGAACTCCCTGTGAACCATATGTTGGATTGTTTGGAGCACAAAAGCTGTAACTTCCTCCACCAACGTTAAAGGGCTTAATAGCCGTATCATATTTTGACACATTAAATCCTTCATTCGGATTCATAGGGTAACAATTCTGCAGAACATTGACCAGCATGAATTCTGCCTCATTGATCTTTTTCAAGGCGTAACAGTTGTTTCTTTGACCCATCCATTGCGCACTTGTAGGATTTCTGTTGCTATCTACTTTTAGCAAATATGCGTTAGGAGGATTGGCTGTTGCGCCTGCGAGGGCAAAATCTCCACTGGCATCCATTGCTTCGGCAGCAATCAGGTAATTGCCTGAAGAAAGAGGCAGGATATCGTAGCCTTGGGATGTATATGAGCTGTTATAACAACGCGTCCATTGCTTGGCGCCGCTTTGATCCAGCTTCACTATCCATGCAGCGCCAAAAGCATTACTGGTATTGCCCGTCACATCTCCATCATAAGATCGCGTGCTCCCGATAATAACATATCCATTATCCATTGTCTGCCGGATATTGCCCCTCGACTGGGGACTGAAGCTGAGACCATCATCATTAGTACCCCCAAGACATCGCTGCCATTGTATCGTACCGCTGCCGTCCAGCTTGACTACCCAAATATCAGTGGCCCCATGATTCCCGCTGACATCACCGTCATTCGACTCTGTAATGCCCAGCCCAATATACCCCCCATCGCTGGTAGGAATGATCCTGTCGATCTCGTCGTTCAGGCGTCCTCCCAGACTCTTCTGCCATTGAATATTGCCGGCTGTATCCAGTTTGACCACCCAGCCGTCCGTAGAATCCGTACTGCCGTGATGCCCCGTAACATCTCCATCATTGGATTTGGAGGACCCCGCAATTATAAATCCTCCATCATGCGCCCGGGCAATGGAATAGGCTTTATCGTCTTTCGATCCCCCCAAACATTTCTGCCATATAATAGCAGGCGGCTGTTGCTGTGCAGTGGCTGAATAGGAAAAGAACAGCGATACCAGGAATACAGGAACAAGGCATCCTTTTAACATAAGAGGCAATTATGCCATAAAACTACTTTTTAAATCGAAATCTTTTACAAAAAAAGCGCCGTCCAACATAGGACGGCGCTATCTTATGAATAAAATCGCTAATGCGATTTTTTAAACCTTACGCATTCACTTTTCTACCCTTCACCTTGGCTATCACTTCCTCGGCCACGTTGTTCGGAGCCGGAGCATAGTGAGAGAATTCCATGGTAGAGGTTGCACGGCCGGAGCTCATGGAACGCAGCTGCGTCACATACCCGAACATTTCGCTCAGGGGAACCTTGGCCTTGATCACCTGCAGGTTGGCACGACTGTCCATACCTTCCAGCATACCGCGGCGACGGTTAAGGTCACCTGTCACATCACCCATGTATTGGTCAGGTGTCAGCACTTCCACTTTCATGATAGGTTCCAGCAAAATAGGCTTCGCTTTACGGCCTGCTTCACGGAAGCCGCCTTTCGCGCACAATTCAAAGCTCATAGCATCGGAATCCACATCGTGGTAGCTTCCGTCGAATACACGGATCTTCATATTCTGCAGCGGATATCCGGCCAGTACACCAGCCGTCATGGAAGTTTCAAAACCCTTCTGGATAGCGGGAATGAATTCCTTGGGGATAGAACCACCAAAGATATCGTTCACGAACTGGAAGCTCTTTCCTTCGTTCTCCTTCAGCCACTCTTCATCGGCAGGTCCTATAGCAAACTGGATGTCGGCGAATTTACCACGACCACCCGTCTGCTTCTTCAGCACCTCACGGTGCTCGATGGTTGTATTGAAAGCCTCTTTATAAGCCACCTGGGGCGCGCCCTGGTTTACTTCCACTTTGAACTCACGACGCATACGGTCGATGATGATCTCCAGGTGCAGCTCACCCATACCGCGAAGGATGGTCTGACCGGTGTCTTCATCCGTGTTTACACGCAGGGTGGGATCTTCCTCCACCAGCTTGGCAATGGCCATGCCCATCTTGTCCACGTCTACCTGTGTCTTAGGCTCCACAGCGATGGCGATCACGGGCTCGGGAATGAACATATTCTCCAGGGTGATAGGATGATCTTCGTCGCAAAGAGTATCACCCGTCTTGATTTCCTTGAAACCTACAGCAGCTCCGATATCACCGGCTTCGATGAAGTCGATAGGGTTCTGCTTGTTGGCAAACATCTTCATGATACGGCTGATACGCTCTTTTCTGCCGCTGCGGACGTTCAATACATAGGAACCTGCATCGAGGTGACCGCTATAACACCTGAAGAAGGCCAGACGACCTACAAAGGGGTCGGTCATGATCTTAAAGGCCAGCGCAGCGAAAGGCTCCTTTGCATTTGCCTTACGTGTGATGGTCTCGCCCGTGTTGGGGTCCGTACCAACCGTGTCTTCGATGTCCACCGGAGAAGGCAGGTAACGGCAAACGGCATCCAGGGCAGTCTGTACACCTTTGTTCTTGAAAGAAGAACCGCACATCATCGGGACGATGCTCAGATCGATCGTAGCCTTACGGATCGCTTCGTGCATTTCTTCCTCTGTAATGCTGTTGGGGTCCTCGAAGAATTTCTCCAGCAGCTTCTCGTCATATTCAGCAACGGCTTCTACCAGCTTGCCTCTCCATTCCATAGCCTCATCCTGCATATCTTCAGGCACAGGGATCTCATCGAAGGTCATGCCTTCCGTCTCCATATGCCAGATAATACCTTTCATCTTGATCAAGTCCACCACGCCTTTGAAGTTATCTTCAGCGCCGATGGGCAGCTGCAGGGGAACAGCCTTGGCTCCCAGCATCTCACGCACCTGGTTGACCACCATCAGGAAGTCAGCGCCGCTGCGATCCATCTTGTTGACAAAGCCAATACGGGGAACCCTGTAACGGTTGGCCTGACGCCATACCGTCTCGGATTGGGGCTCTACGCCGTCCACGGCAGAGAACAGGGCGATCAGCCCGTCCAGTACACGCATACTACGCTCCACCTCTACAGTGAAGTCCACGTGTCCCGGAGTATCGATAATGTTGAAATAGTATTTCTTAGTGTTGGCATCTGCCTTACCTTTTACAGTAGGGAAGTTCCATTGGCAGCTCACGGCAGCCGAGGTGATCGTAATACCTCTCTCCTTTTCCTGCTCCATCCAGTCGGTGGTAGCCGCGCCATCGTGTACTTCTCCAATTTTATGGATCATACCGGTGTAACGCAGGATACGTTCAGTGGTGGTAGTCTTGCCGGCGTCGATATGAGCCGCGATACCAAAGTTTCTTTGAAATTTTAAATCTGCCATTTTACTATATTAAAAAGTTGATTTCTAATGAGATTTAATGTGGCCACAGGCCACATGGCCGAAGGCCCATCATTAGCGCTATTGCGCGGACAGGCTTATCTTCTTTATCAAGACCGGACGCGCAATAAATGAGGCCGCAAAGGTACTTACTTTTTCCCATATTTCCTCCGCCGCCTTCTACAAAAACAGAGCGGACCACGGGTCCGCTGTCCGAAGGACCATCATTAGATTTTTTTTCATCCCGAAGTACTTTTCAATCAACGAGGGGTGAAAAAACAAGCCCCGCCGGTTAGGCGGGGCTCCTCATATATACTAAAAAAGATATATACATTAAACCTTGAAGTGAGCAAAAGCCTTGTTGGCTTCAGCCATACGATGGGTATCTTCCTTCTTCTTGAAAGCACCACCTTCACCCTTGCTGGCAGCTACGATCTCATTAGCCAGCTTTTCAGCCATGCTACGACCGTTTCTTTCCCGGCTGTAGCGGATCAGCCATTTCATGCTGAGGGAGATCTTTCTGTCCGGACGAACCTCTGAAGGTATCTGGAACGTAGCACCACCGATACGACGGCTGCGTACTTCTACGGCCGGAGTGATATTGGAGAGAGCCCTCTTCCAGATATCATAACCCTCTTCATTCGTCTGCTTGGCCACTCTGTCCAGCGCATCGTAAAAGATGTTATAAGCCGTATTTTTCTTACCCTGCCACATCAGGTTGTTCACAAAACGTGTAACCAGCGTGTCATTGTATTTTGCATCAGGCGCCAGCGGTAATTTTTTGGCTTGCGTTTTCCTCATTGTTCGTTGGAATTATTGCTGTTTGATCAATTTATTTTTTAGCTGCGGGTTTAGCACCGGCCTTTTCCTTCTTCGTACCATACTTGCTACGGCTCTTCTTACGATCCTTCACACCGGCTGTGTCCAGGCTGCCACGAACAATATGGTAACGTACACCGGGCAGATCCTTCACACGACCCCCGCGGATCAGTACGATGGAGTGCTCCTGGAGATTGTGCCCCTCACCCGGGATATAGGCGATAACTTCCACCTTGTTCGTAAGACGAACCTTGGCAACCTTACGCAGTGCGGAGTTAGGCTTCTTGGGGGTGGTGGTGTACACGCGGGTGCAAACGCCACGACGCTGAGGACATGCATCCAAAGCCCTGGATTTGCTCTTAGCGCGGATAATCTCTCTTCCTTTTCTTACTAATTGTTGTATAGTAGGCATTTCTGAACCTAATTTTATTTGGGACGGCAAAGGTAACTCCTCCCAGGTAAAAAACAAAATATTTATTAAACCTTGAACATCCAGCCCCGGGTGTCCTCAACCCTGCCTTCCCGTATGTCCGTCAACAGCTTCTTGACAGCGGGCGTCGCCTTCCAGGTGCTCGTATCGAACTTCATGCTGTAATCCTCATAGCACAATTCCTGGATCATGCTCACGGTTGCAGCGGTGCCTGTACCAAATAACTCCTTGAGTTCCCCCGCTTTATGAGCGTGGATGATATCGTCGATGCTGATAGGTCTCTCCTCAACCTCATATCCAAGCTCTTTCAACGCCTCGATAACGCTGTCCCGGGTAACCCCCTCCAGGATCGTACCGGCTTCCAGATCAGGCGTGATGGCCTTATTGCCGATGACGACAAAAAAGTTCATCGTCCCTATTTCCTGCACATATTTGTGCTCGAATGCATCCGTCCATAACACCTGGTCAAATCCCTTCTGCTTGGCTATCTGCGTAGCCAGCATGCTGCTGGCATAATTCCCCGCCGCTTTGGCAAACCCGATGCCCCCGCGGACAGCCCGGGTATACTTCTCCTCCACATAGATCCGCATGGGGGCAGAATAGTAAGGACCCGTAGGGCTCAGCAGGATCATGAACTTATAGGTCTCAGCGGGCTTGACCCCGATGACATCATCCGTGGCAAACATGAAAGGACGGATATAAAGGGAATAATCGTTCTTCATGGGGATCCAGTCCTTATCCAGGGCCACCAGCTGACGCATCCCTTCGATAAAGATATCTTCCGGTACGGTCGGCATGCACATCCGCGCGGCACTTACATTGAAGCGTGAAAAATTGTCATAAGGACGGAAGATAAAAGGATTGCCTTCCCTGTCCTTATATGCTTTTATGCCTTCAAAGATGGACTGGCCATAATGCAACGCAGCCAGCGCAGGGGAAAGAGAAAGATTCCCGTAAGGCCGGATCGATACCTTGCCCCATTCCCCATTCGCATAGTCCACCTCCAGCATGTGATCCGTAAAATATTTACCAAACGGAAGATTATTAAAGTCGATCTCGCCTATTTTACTCTTCGCCGTTTTCGTAACTTGTATATCCATAGCAGCTATCATTGTCAAAATTTTGTAAGGACAAAGAAACGAACAATCTTTGTGCTCGCAAACAATTGTTAGTATTTACTACACCAGCGGCTATCTGCTACGGATAAAAACCAGGAATAATTTTATGAGTCTCAATGATATTCAGTTGAAGGACCTTGTCGTCTCCGAACTCTACCGGGATAATCTCCTGGCGTCGGACACTCCGCCACCCGCCTCCACCCTGGTGACTGTATCCACGCCCGTAGCAGCATCGGCACCCGTAACAGCCCCCGCGGCCCCGTCCCCGACAGGCTATAAATTCCTTGGTAACAATCGACGCAAAATATCCATCATCGTAAACGCTCCAGATACCCCCTTCCTCCCGGACGATCAGCTCAGCGTGCTCACCCGTATGCTGGAAGCATGCCGGATGAATATAGGCGATGTAGCCATCGTCAATCACGCGGCCGCACCGGTAGCCATCAACACGTTGAAACATCAGTTGCAGCCCGGCTTTGTTCTCCTGTTCGGCCCCACCCCACGGGACATCGGTCTCCCCATGGACTTTCCGGTCTTCAAGATCCAGCCATACGACCAGTGCACCTATCTCACCGCACCTTCCCTGGAAGATATGGTACGCCCCGGCGATGAGAGCAAATTATTAAAGAGCAAATTATGGGTATGCCTGAAGACCTTGTTCGAAATATGAGCACGACACAACATAAGCCACAACTCATCTTCGCTACCAATAACGCCCATAAAGTGGAGGAGATACAGGCAGCCATCGGCCACCAGCTGGAAGTGATCAGCCTCAAACAGGCAGGTATAGATATCGATATCCCCGAACCTCATCCCACCCTCGAGGCCAACGCAACGGAGAAGTCAACCACCATCCACCACCTTACAGGCAGCGACTGCTTCAGCGAGGACACAGGACTGGAGGTTGAGGTCCTGAATGGAGAGCCCGGCGTCAAGAGCGCCCGCTACGCGGGCGAAGACCGCTCGTTCAGTAATATCGACAAGCTATTATACAAGCTGCAGGGACAGACCAATCGAAAGGCCCGCTTCCGCACCGTCATCTCCCTGATCATCGATGGACAGGAGCATCTCTTCGAAGGCATATGCGAAGGACATATCTTAACCAGCCCGACAGGAGGGCAAGGCTTCGGCTATGATCCCGTATTCGCCCCCGAAGGAGATACCCGCAGCTTTGCCGAAATGAACATGGAAGAAAAAAATCACTATAGTCATCGACGCCGGGCAGCCGATAAGCTGGTCGCATTCCTGAAAACACGATCCACCCACTAAACCATTGCTTATGCCAAAGACAAAGATCACATTACCGGAACGCTTTACCTTCACCACAGAGATCCCCATTCGTATCACCGATCTGAATTACGGAGGACATGTAGGGAACGATTCGGTGCTGTCAATCCTCCATGAGATTAGAGTGCAATTCCTGCGACACCATGAATACACCGAACTGGACCTTGCCGGCACAGGTATCATCATGGCGGACGTAGCCATCGAATTCAAGCTCGAGGTCTTTTATGGTGAAACGATCCGCGCCTCCGTTGCCGCAGCGGAATTCTCGAGAGTAGGCTTCGATATTTATTACAAGCTGGAAAAGATCTCCGGGCAGAGGTGGGTGACAGTAGCTGTCGCCCGCACAGGCATGGTGTGTTACAACTATTCACAAAAGAAGATAGCGTCGGTGCCAAAAGAGGTCTGCACCCGCCTGTTGTCCTAGCCCATCAGTCCGCCCTGTTCCATATACGCCAGCTTTCTTCGGCCTGGCCGATCAGCATGTCATATCCATTCTCCACGGCAGCACCCCGCTGTTCCCCGCTACGCAGAAATAACGTGCGGGCAGGATTGTATACCAGGTCGAACAGATAATGCCGGGCGTCGATAGCCTCATATGGCAGGGGCGGGCATTCATCTACCTTGGGATACATGCCAAGAGGCGTGGTATTGATGATCAGCGTATGACTGTAGATCACTTCCTCATCCACCTCCGCATAGCTTAACACCCCCTCTCCGCCTTTTCTCGATACATACTTGTATTCAATATGCAGTTTTCTCAACACATACTCCACAGCCTTCGAGGCGCCACCCGTACCGAGGATCAGGGCCCGGTTATGAAAAGGCTGCAGCTTCCGGACCAGCGACTCCCTAAAACCCGCGACATCTGTGTTATAGCCCATGGCAATACCATTCGCGATCTTGATGCAGTTGCACGCCTTTATCTCCCGCACAACGTCATTCATTCCCCCCAGATAAGGGATCACTAATTGCTTATAAGGAATGGTTACATTCAACCCGCACAGTTCCGGGTCCTGCAACAGGGCTTTCACCCCGGCAATATCTTCGATGGGATATAGCTCATACCGGCAGTCCGTAATACCCAGCCGTTGGAATTTTTCCGTAAAATACTTTTGCGAAAAGGAGTGGGATAAAGGGTATCCTATCAATCCGAACTTCCTCATCGGGCCCCTTCTTTATCCAGGAAGAGGTGGAAGGTATCTCCCCTCAGTCCTACACGCATGGCCTCCATGGCAATGACTTCCGTGGGAGCGATATTCCCCAGGTTCACATTACAGCCGATGAGCTCGATAAAATAAAGCTGCTGCGCTTTTTGCGGCGCCTCCCAAAGGATCTTCTCCGCAGGTATTTGTGTAAGTATTTCCTGCACCAGCCCTTCTCGTACCTCGCCACTGCCGCGATAGATCCCCACATTACCTGCCTCGCGGGCTTCGGCGATCACATAAGAGGCTCCCGCGCTCAGCTCGGCCCGCATGAGCTCGATCCATTTATAAGGAGGGATGATATGCTCGGCATCCTTGCTACCGACCTCGCTCAACACTGTTCCATACTTCGTCAGCTTCTCGATATAGCCGCACTTTTCAGCATGCGGGATCGTGATCGATCCGTCGCTGACTTCCATATGCGTAATATCATAGTCCTTGCAGACAGAGATATAGTCGTCGAATTGATTGCGGATCAGGAACGCTTCGAAAAGAGTGCCCCCAAAATAGACGGGCAGATCATATGACTGGTAAACTTCGATCTTCTCTCTGAGATTGGGCGTGACGAAGGAGGTCCCAAATCCCAGTTTTACAATATCCACGTGCGGATGGGCCACGCTGAGAAAACTCTTCGCTTCTTCTATGCTTAACCCTTTATCCATGACCATCGTAATACCATGCTGACGCGGCTTTGACATTCTTTCCGGGATCTGAGTAAGTTTGAAATTCATCCTGTTTTTATTGAGTCATTGGTTATTAATCGCGGCTTGATGCCTGAGGCCTTCGTCGGAGCTCCGCGCACTCGCTCCTCCTCGGTCGTAACCTTCGCTATGCTCGGTTATAGACAGCGCCCTCCGGTCCGTTTGGCCGTGCAAATGTAGGAAACTAAATCAAATCAAAGGCTGACCTTAGACATCCCATTAAATTATAATGTAAGGAAATGCGCGAATTGGTCTTCACTCGAAAATAGCCCAGACCCTTCCTCGAATACCTCGGTCGGGACCTATGGTCCCGGACGAACCGCCGCAGGCGGTTCCTGGTTAGACCTCAGATGGATTTATTCTTCTTGTAACGGGCGATGATATCCACCACGGGCTGGTATTGCAGGATCACCGGGTTCAGCTCGAGCAGCTTCTTGAGCAGCTTCGGAGCCTTTGTCATGGCCTTCTCCAATTGCAGCAGCCCTTCCTTGGATCTCCCCAGGGCAAAGTAGATGGCGCTGAGATAGAAGATAAATAAAGGTTTTCCACCCGTGATGCGAATGGCGGCCTCCACCTGCTCCAACGCTTCTTCAAAAAATTCGGCATTATAAAGACAACGGATCAGCGCTTCCCAGCTGGAGATATTCCGGGGGCGCATACGCACCACGTTCGAAAAGAATTGAATGGCTTCTTTGAATTCACCCAGCTGCATCTTGCATTCCCCCATCGCCAGGTTATATTCCGGCTGCATGGTATGGATACGCATCGCAGCTTCCAGCTGCTTGACAGCCTGTCCCCATTGCTCCTCATTGATATAGGTACAGGCCAGCTTGTAATAGAGTTTGCTGTCATCTGGATTCAGGTGGGAAGCTTTTCGGTAATAGAATCTCGCCTGCGCATAATTATCCAGCTTATCGTAGCAATGTCCGATGGCCTCATAGATCACATCCTCCGGTCGCGATAGTTCCAGCACCTTCTCGAGACTCTCGATAGCATCCTTGTATTTGCGCAGACGGATATACGCATCCCCCATATTTCGATAGGCGTAGTCGAACTTCTCGTCTATCACAAGGGCATACTTATAGGCATCCACCGCCTTTTCATATAATTTCAAACCCTGGAAGGCAGCCGCCAGATTGAACCATGCCAGCTCGCTATAAGGATTGTCGTCGATGATATTCTGGTGTAGGCGTATGCTTTCTTCATTCCTTCCCGTAAAGTCCGTCCAGAAACAGATCTTATACAACGCTTCCTCGTTGCCCGGGTCCTGTTCCAGGATGAGCCTGAGACAATCGAAGATCTTGTCGAACTCCTCATAGTCATCATACACATCCGCCAGCTCGAAAAGAAGCTCTATCCGTTCGTCACCCTCGAAATGCAGCAGGGCATTCTCCAACAGGGCTACTGCTTTTTCCTGCTGGTCAAGGGCCAGGTAAGCATCTGTTTTGAGTATGTAAAGGTTGATATCTGCACCGTCCAGCAATTCCGCCTGTTCCAAAATAGTGAGGGCCTCAAAATAACGGCGGGTGGCTATCATAAGATCGGCTTTCTTGATAAGAAGGGCAGAAGAGTAAGGATATTGCCCGATGCCGATCTCCACCGCCTCTATCGCCTGGGTCAGATCTTCCGTATCATCAAAATAGTCTATGATCTTTTCGAATGCCTCCTCTTCAAGGAACGAATGCTGTCGCCCATTCTTCAGATCCTGATACTGCTTCAGCAACTCCTTCATTTCTTCCCGGTCCTGATGGTATGGATTTTCTTGCATGTGTTTTAGGTTATTGTAATTTACGGCATTCCCCCCTATCGACAAACTTTTTACCCGGCAGGGGCAACCCAAACGCGCTCCGGGACGTATCTTATTAACAGAGATTTGGCAATTGTGGAAAAGAACCTGGGATCAAAAAGGCATTAAAAACGAATTAAAATGTAACCTTTTCGATCCCACAGCGTTAAAGGTTTATTAAAATTTGTGACGAGCGGTTAAAAAATACCCAATTTTTTTTACTATATTTGTAATTAGAATGCAAAAACCAAGCACGATACGGATGAGGAGATTGATGCGCCACGCGGTCATCAGCGGCCTTTTACTTGCCGTTGTCGGTTTGACTTTTGCCAGCAAAGGCGGTGGTGGAGATAAAAAGAACAAGACAGTACCCCTAAAGACTGAGTTCACCCCCATTCGCACGACGGGTAATTTCACCCTTAAATCCTCGCCCAATTACAGCGGCAGCTACTTCCTGGGTCAGGAAAGGACAAAGACTACCATTTCCTTCAATACACTGGTTACCTACGAGAGGGGCAACAGCATCTTTATCATGCCCTATAAGTATAAAGTTAACATACCCGGACTTTCCGATGGTACCAACAAGACCAATCTTCAGTTACTGGATCTGAGGATCAGGATGCACCGCTAACCTGCGGCATCCCCTTTCAATTTCTTACTTTCTTCGTAGTTCATTTCCCGGTAGCCCGACTTGGGTATATCGAATTTTGAGGCTGGAACAGGATTCAGGCTGATCCTGGAAACCCGGTACTTTATCTTAAAATCCCCGTTGGTAAGCTCATATTCCAGGGGCAGACCATCCAGGTTGCGGAACGGAGGGTCATATTCCTTATTCTCGGGAATGATATCCTTTGTATAAAATACGGTGATCGTAGCGCCCCATTTGGTCTGGCCCACAGCTTTCGCGCATTTATATCCTGCGATCTCCCGGGTCTCTCCTGTGGGCTTATAGACCACCCCGTCATATCGGCTGTTACGCTCCTTCCAATTGTCCGGATTCATCCTGATCAGCAGTTTCTGCCCGCTCACCTCCTTTAAGATCACTCCAAAGCTGGTGTTGGCATCGAAGATCACCGTAGAAGAGAAATTCGAGGCGACGATCTCGCTCCGGCTCTTGCTTCCCTTGATATAGATGGTGTGTGTGGCGTTCTCCCCACCGGAAGAGGGTTTATCCGTGCCGGCAGTGTAGTCATATACGAGGGTCATCTCGGATATTTTCCGCTGCGCTGATACGGGAAAAACACTTAGTTGAAAGAGTATCCCGAAAAAGACGATGATGGTTAGTGGTTTCATGTTAGCCTTAACTATTCATTAAAAATAGGAAAGACAGTTGACACCTGCAAACCGAATGACTATTTCCGCGCCTTCTGGGCCTGCTTCTGCTGCTCCTGCATCTGCTCGAGGCGCTCCGCCCACTTGGATTTTGTTTTGGGCTTGTTCCTGTTCTCCTGGATCTTGGCCAGGATCTTATCGTGGTCGATGATATAGTGTTGGATCACAAATTGAAGTATCAGCGTGACGACGTTGGACACCGTATAATACCAGGTCAGCGCGGATGCCAGGCCGTTGAAGAACAGCAGCAGCATCACAGGCATGATATATGGCATATATTTCATGGCCGGATTGCTTTGATCGGGTGTCATGCTCATACCATACAGGGAGATCAGGAAGCTGGTAACCACCGCCAGCAGGGCAAACAGGCTGACATGATCGCCATATCCCGGAATGGAGAACCCGAAGTGCAGGACGCTGTCATAGGCCGACAGATCATGGCTCCAAAGAAAGCTTTCCCCTCTCAGACCGATATTGGAGTTGAAAAAGCTGTAAAGGGCAAAGAAGATAGGTATCTGCAACAGCGCCGGTATACAGCCTGCTGCCGGGTTGACCCCCGCCTCACGAAAAAGTTTGATCTGCTCCATCCCCTGCGCCTGCTGGTCATCCCCTACCCGCTTCTTCATAGCGTCTATCTCCGGACGGAGCGCCTTCATCTTGGCGCTGCTGAGGTAGCTGGTGTAAACAAGCGGAGAAGTCACCAGACGGATGAACAAGGTCAGCAAAAGAATGCATATGCCAAAGCTGGCAATATTGGATTTGAAAAAGTTAAAGATGGGCATGATGACATACACATTGATGGGGCGCACGAATGAGTACATGCCCCGTCCCAGGTCGATGATCTTGGTCATTCCCTTGGCCTGCTGGTCAAGGATATGGAAGTCATTGGGACCATAATAGATCTGGAAAGGCAGCGTGACCGATGCAGCCACGGGGAACTTCGCCTGAAGAGCGATCTCAGCCCGGGCCAGTGTATTGCTGCTGTCGACATTATCCTTTGTCACACGTACCGTACCGGATGAAATGCTGGTGCCCTGCCCCGCTATCAGCGTGGTATTGAAGAACTGCTGCGTAAAAGCCAGCCATTGCACCGGCTTTGTAAAGGACTTTTCGGTGCCCCTCGACATATAGTCGAACTCTCCATCCTCGGACCAGCAGGTGCTTACCAGCCTCCTGTCGATGGCCGAATATAACTGTGTACGCCCCAGATAAGCATGCCAGTCGAGGTTGAAATTGCCCTGACTGAACAGCTTGTCGGCGCCCCCTGCGATCACATTCCAGTCGATGCGGTAGTCATTGGGGCGAATGGTGTATTGATGCGTGAGCGATTCCCCGTTGGGAGCAGGCAGGCTATAGCTCACCGTC
This sequence comes from Sphingobacteriales bacterium 50-39, assembly GCA_001898505.1. Classification (GTDB taxonomy): domain Bacteria; phylum Bacteroidota; class Bacteroidia; order Chitinophagales; family Chitinophagaceae; genus Puia. Next base: position 123,662 of record MKTZ01000010.1, on the reverse strand, counting down.
TGACTGCCATCGGCATTTTTTACCACCTGGCCATCCCTGAAATAAAGATCGTTGATATGAGCCGACTGGTTGCTGCCCGTATTGATGGTATAGGAAAAGCCATTCCCCGTAGCCGCATCCAGCAGCTTCACAGGTGTGCTGTCATAAGACTTGAAATTTTTCAGCTCGACCAGCACCGGCTGACCACCCTTATTGTTGAAAACGATCTTTAACAGGTCGTTCTCCACCGTCAGCTTTTTCTCGACCCCATTGATGGCTGCATTGAATCCAACCGTATCCACCGGCTTGGCAACAGTCGGGTTTTGCGCTTGCGCTACCGAATCCTTCTGCCTGGCTTCTGCAGCCTGGCGGGCTCTCACCCCGGCGACGGAATCGTCATAATGCATGCGCTGCGCTTGCAGCTCGTGGCTGTTCTTGGTGGAAATAAATATATAGGCAATTAATAAGACCCCAAGTAGCACAAATCCAATCACGGTATTACGATCCGTTCCCATTATGATAGCTTTTTTAAGAAGTGCAAATATAGGGGGTTTTGCAGCGGGAAGCAGCACTTTCTCGGCCAAATGACCCCTGCGGGCGGCAGGACACGGAATCCCCACCGCCAATGACTCACCCCGTCGGGAGCCGGCCTATATCATTTCGCTCTGCAGCAGCGGATTACGTACCGCATTCTTCGTTTCGGCGAACTCCTTGGCAGCCTTGATGAAATGAACGAAGATAGGCTGGGGGCTTTCTACCGTGCTTTTCAGCTCCGGATGGTATTGTACCCCTATAAAGAAAGGATGATGTGGCAATTCTACTATTTCCACCAGCCCGCTTTCCGGATTGGAGCCGCTGGGCACCATCCCGGCCTGCTCGAATCTGCCCAGATAGGCATTGTTAAATTCCCAGCGGTGACGATGTCTTTCGCTGATCTCGGTCTTGCCATAGATCTGATGGGCCAGCGAACCCTCCCTGATGACACAGGGATAAGCCCCCAGCCGCATGGTCCCACCCTTGGCCGTCACCTTCTTCTGCTCTTCCATCAGGTCGATGACAGGGTCAGGAGTATGAAGGTCCATTTCAGTGGAATGAGCGTTCTTAAGCCCCAGCACATTACGGGCATATTCTATGACAGCCATCTGCATCCCCAGGCAGATACCAAAGAAGGGCAATCGGTTCTCACGGGCATACCGTACGGCAATGATCTTCCCCTCCACACCGCGATGCCCAAAACCAGGAGCAACCAGCAATCCATCCAGACTGCCCAGCTTTTCAGCCACATTCTCCTCCGTTATGAATTCGCTGTGTACATTCACCACCTGGACCTTGCATTCATTGACCGCACCCGCATGTACAAAGGATTCCAAAATAGACTTATAGGCATCCTGCAGCTCGATGTACTTCCCGATCAGTCCGATGGTCACCTTGCTCTTGGGATATTTCAGCTTGTCCAGGAACTCCTTCCAGCGTCCCAGCTCCGGCTCATGATAATGAGTGATATTGAGTTTTTTGAGACAGATAAGATCCAGCTTCTCCCGCATCATCGTCAGCGGGACCTCATAGATGGTAGGTGCATCAGCCGCCTCGATGACAGCTTCCGGCTTTACATTACAGAAGAGGGCCACCTTCTTCTTGATATCCGGCGACAGCGGCTCTTCCGTACGGCAAACGATAATATCCGGATGTACCCCTTCCTGGCTCAACAGCTTTACACTATGTTGCGTGGGTTTCGTTTTTAGTTCTTTCGCAGCTTTTAAGTAAGGTATCAACGTAAGATGGACCACCACACAATCCTCTTCTGGCATCTCCCATTGCAGCTGACGAACGGCTTCGATAAAGGGCAGCGATTCGATATCGCCTACAGTACCCCCCAGCTCGGTGATGATGATATCATATTTATTACCCTGTCCCAGCAGCAGCATCCTTCGCTTGATCTCGTCGGTGATATGAGGGATCACCTGTACCGTCTTGCCCAGATAAGCTCCTTCCCGCTCCTTGTTGATCACCGTTTGATATATCCGACCCGTCGTCACGTTATTGGCCTGGGAGGTATAAAGGTTGAGGAATCGCTCGTAATGCCCCAGGTCCAGGTCCGTCTCGGCGCCATCTTCCGTTACATAGCACTCCCCATGTTCATAAGGATTCAGCGTACCAGGGTCTACATTAATATATGGATCAAATTTCTGAATGGTTACCCTTAGCCCTCTCGCCTGCAACAATTTTGCCAGCGAGGCTGCTATAATTCCTTTTCCTAACGAAGAAGTTACTCCACCTGTAACAAAGATGTACTTAGCCATAAAATGGTCAATTAATTTATTATTAAATGCATTGTTTTATTATTAGGCGACAGGTAAAAAACAATAACTTACATCTCCGATCTCGTAACGCACATGGCTTAATGATCTGGGGTCTCACTTCCTTATATAAGCACATACAGGAAGCAAATAGCGACAATTGTAATTTTGATTCTTTTTTCTGTAAACCTGTCTGAAATTGACCTGCTGAGAACCAACAGAAAAGAAATTCCTAGAGGTCGTGTAAAGGTACTGCTATTTCCTATCCCATCAAAAATTAGTCTGGCTCCGTCTTGCCCAATCCCCAAATTTTCCACATTAGGTCCGCCGGAGGCCAATCCCTGACCCCGAAGGGGCATCAAACAAAAAAAGCCGCCCAATGGACGGCCATCACTTCTATTACATTACGATAATTTACCATCTGTACGCTGCAAACGAGAAAGAAGATCCTGACTTGGAATCCGGCTGATTTTCTGACGCCGCAGAGGCATTCTTGGAAGATTCCCTCGTAGAAGTCATTTTCTCGGACTGGCTGATCTTTACGGCATGTAAAACTACAATGGTGAGGATCTCTACAGCTAACACGATAAGGGTCGATGTCTTCTTACCTTTTTTCATGGTGCGATTGGATTTACAAGTTGTTTCTTTAGGATTGATTAACTGTGCTTTATGTTTCATTCAGCAATTATCTAAACGCAAGATATCCTTATTTTATTTCCTCCACAATCGTAAAAATCCAGGTAAACCACAACGAATTTAACATGTTTTGTCTTATTTAATAGGATGGCTTACGATTATTTAAATATATCAACACGTCCGGCTTAATCCTTGGCAATTTTGTCGTAACTCGCCACCAGCCCCTTGATAAGGGAAGAGCTAAAACCCTGATGCTCCATCTCGTTCAGTCCGGCAATAGTACACCCTTTGGGAGTAGTCACCTTATCGATCTCCTGTTCCGGATGAGACCCCTTCTTCAACAGCAGCTCGGCAGCCCCCTTGACCGTCTGGGCAGCAATAAGCGTAGCCGTAGCCGCATCAAACCCGATCTCGATCCCCCCCTGGATATTGGCCCGGATATACCGCATGGCAAAGGCAGTCCCGCAGGCCCCCAATACCGTAGCAGCATCCATCAGCTTTTCATCGATCTTCACCGCTTTGCCCAGCTGGTCGAAGATATCCTGCACATACTGCAGCTGGTCATCATTGGCATTATGCGCCGCCAGACAGGTCATGCTTTCCTGGATGGCAATAGCCGTATTCGGCATGGCCCGGACAATAGGCACCTTCTTTCCGATAATGGAAGCAATGCTCCCGATGCTGATCCCCGTTACCACCGACACCAGCACATGCTTGGCCTCCTTGAACTCGTCCCGGAGACTCCCCAGGATATCGTTCACCTGAAACGGCTTCACCGCCAGGATCACCAGATCGGCATAACGCAACGCCTCCTCATTCTTATCGCTCACCAATACCCCCTTCTGCTCCAACCCATGCAGGGTCTGGATATTCCGTTTGGTCACCAGTATATGCTTGGCCTGAACAAAACCACTCTGGATCAACCCCTCTGCAATCGCAGTCCCGAGATTTCCACCGCCAATAATGGCAATTTTCTTATTCATAATAGCATTAATTAGTAATAGGCCTTCTTTGCAAGGTAGTTCCGCACATAATCCCCTACCCCTTCCTCCAAAGAATAGAAGGCGTCCTTGTACCCGGCAGCCCGCAGCTTATTCATATTGGCTTCCGTAAAATATTGGTATTTATCCCGGATGTCCTCAGGCATATCAATAAAAGTTATATGGGGAGACATATCTAACCCGGCAAATGTTGCTTTTACCAGGTCTTCGAAACTCCTGGCCTTGCCGGTCCCAAGATTGTAAATGGCAGAAGCAGGCTGATGCTCCATCAGCCAGTAGCAAATTTTCAGCAGGTCCTTCACATACACAAAGTCACGCAGCTGCCAGCCATCCTTATAGTCCGGCCGGTGACTCCTGAACAGCTTCACCTCTCCATCCTTTTTGATCTGGTTAAAGGAATGGAAGATCACGCTCGCCATACGCGCCTTATGATATTCATTGGGACCATATACATTGAAGAACTTCAGTCCCGCCCAAAAAGGAGGCTGCTCCTTCTGTAAAAGCGCCCATTTATCGAATTCGTTCTTGGAGATGCCATATGCATTCAATGGCTTCAGACGGGGGATGATGGCATGGCTGTCCTCATACCCAAGCTCCCCGGCCCCATAGGTTGCCGCCGAAGAAGCATACGCCAGCGGTATCTTTTTCTCCGTACAGTATTTCCATATTTTTTGGGAATATTCGACATTCAGATGCTCATGGATGGAATAGTTGAACTCAGTGGTATCCGTGCGGGCGCCGATATGGAAGATGAACTTGATCGTAGGCTGATGCTCCACGAGCCAGTCAAAGAATCCTTCCCGTTCGACCTTACACGTATATTGCTTTCCCTCCAAATTATGGCTCTTATCGCTGCGACCGAACTCATCCACCAGTATGAGGCCCGTCAGCCCCTTTTCATTCAGGTACCCGACAAGACAGCTGCCGATAAATCCGGCGGCGCCCGTTACAACGATATATTCCTTTCTCTTTTCGATAGTTCCTTCCATATCGTTCCGTTTCCACCGGCAGGATTACTCCATCTCCACCAGCTGGTTCATATAATTTTCTATCGCATGATCGTATTTCTCTTTCCAGTCCGACACATTACCCCATTTTGCTCCATCCACTTTAAATGAGCCTTCGGTGACAACTCCCAGCTCTTCATACGGCAGACTGCCCAGCGCCTTCTTAAAGGCAGCCGCCTTATCCGGACTCACACTCACCACCACACGGCTTTGGGATTCCCCAAACCAGTAAGCATCCTTCCGGACACCCGCTTTCCCGGCCTTCACATCGAAACCCAGCCCACCCGGAAAGGCAGATTCAGCCAGGGTAATGAACAATCCCCCCTCGCTGACATCATGGGCGCTGTCGATCAGCTTTTCTCTGATCAGCTTTGCCACCGTCTCCTGCAGCAGGACCTCTTCCTCCACCTCAAAATGAGGAGCGGGGCTGTATTCCACGCCTTTTATCTTATGCAGATATTCAGAGGAATTGATGTCGTCATTGCTTTTACCCAACAAAAAGATAACATCGCCCTCTTCTTTGAAGTTCAGCGTCATTTTATCCTTCACGGATTCCAGCAGCCCTACCATGCCGATGGTAGGAGTAGGATATACTGCACCGCCCGGATGTTGATTGTAGAAGCTCACATTGCCGCCGGTCACTGGCGTATCGAATTTCCGGCAGGCATCCCCCATTCCCTTTATGGCGTTCACGAACTGGTAATATACTTCAGGCTCATAGGGGTTCCCAAAGTTCAGACAGTTGGTCACTCCCAGCGGTTGCCCCCCGCTGCACACGATGTTCCGGGCTGCCTCCGCCACGGCGATCATCGCTCCTTTATATGGGTCCGCAAATACATAGCGGCTATTGCAATCCGTTGTTACAGCCAGGGCCTTGACAGAACTTCGGTCCTGGCCACTGGCAGGACCTCGTTCGTAACCTTCGCTTCGCTCGCTTACCTTTGCCAGTACCACCGCCGCATCGCTTGGTTGATTGGTGGAAGAATTGGCTGCGCCCACCGTGCTGTCATACTGCACGGCCACCCACCTCTTGGACGCAATGTTCGGCAGCGCTACCAATTGCTCGGCAACAGCCCGCAGATCACCCGGCTCCGGAATGGCAGAAGGATCAAAACTTTTTATCTTGGCCAGGTACGCAGGCTCCTTATAAGGACGATCATATTGAGGCGCACCACCACCCAGCACCAGTTCATAGGCGGGTATCTCGGCTTCCAGCTCTCCGTTCATATAGAATCTCAGTATACCGTCGTCCGTCACATGTCCTATCTCAGCGGCGGGTAAATCCCATTTTTCAAAAATGCGCACCACTTCCGCTTCCCTTCCTTTTTCAACCACCATCAACATACGCTCCTGGCTCTCGCTCAGCAGGAGCTCCCATGCCTTCATATTCTGTTGGCGGGCCGGCACCTTGTCGAGGTCGATATGCATCCCTACCTCTCCTTTGGCGCTCATTTCCGAAGTGCTGCAGATAATGCCCGCAGCGCCCATATCCTGCATGCCTACTATCGCTCCCGTCTTGATGACTTCCAAACAGGCTTCCAGCAGCTTTTTCTCCTGGAAAGGATCACCTACCTGCACGGCAGGCAGCTCCTTGGTGCTCTCACCCGTGATATCCGCGCTGGCAAAAGAAGCTCCTCCAATACCATCCTTACCGGTAGCGCTGCCCACAAAGATCACCGGGTTACCCGTTCCCTTCGCGGTAGCCGAAATGGTTTCTCCATTCCGCAGGATCCCGACACTCATCGCATTCACCAGCGGATTGGTATGATAACAATCCTCGAAATAAATTTCACCACCCACCGTAGGCACGCCAAAACAGTTCCCATAATGCCCGATACCATGAACCACCCCCGACAGCAGATGCTGCGTCTTCCCTTCCTTGAGATTGCCAAATCGAAGAGAGTTGAGCGAGGCGATCGGCCTGGCCCCCATGGTGAAAATATCCCGGTGGATACCCCCTACCCCCGTCGCGGCGCCCTGGAAAGGCTCGATGGCGGAAGGGTGATTGTGTGACTCTATCTTGAATACAACGCCAAATCCATCCCCTATGTCCATCAATCCCGCATTCTCCTCACCGGCCTTGACCAGCATCTTCTTCCCCTCACGCGGCAGGGTCTTCAACCACTTGATGGAGTTCTTATAACTGCAGTGCTCGCTCCACATGGCGCTAAAAGCACATAACTCCGTAAAGTTGGGAGTGCGGCCAAGTTTCTGTTTGATCAATTCAAATTCTTCTGGAGTGAGTCTAAGCTGTGCGGCTGTTTTTGCGCTTATTTCCATGGTGTATATTATGCGCCGGCGACCCCGGGCTTTAGAAGCCGCAAAGGTACGAAGACCGGCGCAATTCTCCCCCTCCAAGGTAAAAATTGAATAAATCGATACGAATCAGTAGGTTTGCCCCGTATGCCCCCGAATAAAAGAATTGCCTTTGTAGCCAACACCAGTTGGAGTATCTACAAATTCCGAATATATCTCCTGGAAAAACTCATACAAAACGGTTTTTCCGTATTCGTGCTGGCCCCCCGGGACAGGTATACAGAAAAGTTCGAGGATATAAAAGGGCTCACCTTTATCCAGCTGACAAAATTCCGGGCAAAAAGCATTTCCCTTTTCCATAACCTCCAGCTGAAAAAAGAGCTCGCCCGGCATTATAGCCAGATCCGGCCCGGACTGATATTTCATTACACGGTCAAAGCCAATCTTTATGGATCCAAGGCAGCCGCAAAGACCCATTGTCCCTCCATCAGCGTCTTTACAGGACTTGGTTACGCCTTTTCCAATAGCCTCCTTCAATCTTTTGTCCAGACAGGGCTCCGGCCGGCGCTTAAGAAAAATATAAGCAACTGGTTCCTTAACAGCGATGACCAGCAGCTCTTTATAGAGAAAAAACTGGTAAAAAAAGAAAAGACCTTCCTCCTCCCTGGCGAAGGCGTGGACACTGAGACATTTTATCCGGCGCCGTATAACGGCTCCCCCGATGTCACCTTCCTGCTCATTGCCAGGATCATAAAGCACAAAGGCATTTATGAATACGTCCAGGCGGCAGAAATATTACAACGCAAAGGCCTGCCGGTCAAATGCCAGCTCCTGGGCTTTTTCGACGAAGGCAGCCGGATAGCTATCTCCCGCCGGGAAGTAGAGGAATGGCAGCAAAAGGGCCTGGTACATTATCTGGGCGACACGGATGACGTAGCCCCCTTTATCCAACTGTCGGATTGCATCGTGCTGCCCTCCTATCGCGAGGGCATGCCACTGAGCCTGCTGGAAGGGGCCAGCATGTGCAAGGGACTGATCGCCACCGATACACCCGGATGTCGCGCCATCGTCAGGGACGGGGTCAATGGCTTTCTTTGTAAGATCAAAGATGGTGCAGACCTGGCCGCCGCGATGGAAAAATATTATCACCTCCCACCGGATGAAAAAAGGAAAATGGGGCTGGCCGGCAGAGAACAGGTCCTGGAGAACTTTACCCGGGACATTGTCACCAATATCTACCTGGATAAAATAAAGGCGCTGCTGGCCACCCAGCAGGAACATCGATAGAATGCATCTCCTCTTATTCATCCTTTATGCCTTCCTTCTCGGTTGGATACTGCTCAGACGCCCTTTCTTCAAGGACCTGCGTCCGGGCCTGCTGATAGCCTTCTTTTTATTAAAAGTGGGCGTGGGATGTCTGCATAACCTGCTAGCCTATAAATACTATCCGCAGCATGGAGATATCTGGCGTTTCTTCCAGGACAGTTTTACCACCCGCCACGGCCTGTCGATGGGCCTCTCCTGGTTCTGGGCCCGCAACTCCTACCTGATCCACCCGGTATATTGGCCGCACAATATCATCGAGTGGATGCATATCCTGTTCAACTTCCTTTCCTTTGACAACCTTTATATCAATACCCTCTTCTTTTCCTTTCTCACCATCGGGGGGAACGTCGCCTTGTTCCGGGTATTTTATGAGAAGTTTGGCCGGGATGCGCTCTGTGGTCTTTGCGTCCTGCTCCTGCCTTCTGTACTGTTCTGGACTTCCTGCATCCACACGGAAGGGATCATCTATGCCATGCTGGGATGGCTTTTCTATGGACTGCACCGGGCGCTCTCAAAAGGATGGACCGCCCGCCTCATCATACAACCCCTCCTGCTGACAGGCCTGATCATAGTCCTAAGACCGGCTTTTGCCATCGGGCTCCTGCCCGCCCTGTTGATATGGCTGGGAGGGGAAATGCATATGCGTCGCATTACCTTCTTCGTAGGTCTGGGGGCATTTATATTGCTCATCGTTGGCTTGAATAGGTATAGGCCGGATGTCCTGAACAGCATCCCCAGGACATTGAGCGTCCGGCAGCAGGAATACCAGCATCTCGAAGGTAATTCCCGAATCCCCCTGCCTGTACTGGAACCCAGTTGGAACAGCTTGCGCAACATCCTCCCCGATGCCCTGTTCAATGGCTTCTTTCAGCCCCTCCCGGGCACAGGCGGGCAAAAGATATATCGGGCATTTTCTCTGGAGCTCATGGTCATAGGGCTCATCATCGGGTTTTCCTTCGTCATCTTCGTCGTCAATGGCATCCGGGGACACCAACCCTACCACAGCTTTCATTATCCCCGCTTTTTCGCCGCTGCCTGCCTCGTCCTGGCTTTTTTAGGAATACTCCTCATAGGCTGTATTATCCCTTTCGTAGGAGCCATCGTACGCTATCGCAGCATATTTTTGCCCCTCCTGCTGCCACCCTACCTGGGAACCCTTCACGATTATCCGGTCTACAAGAGATTGAATAATAGGCTGATCCGTCATATTTTCAAATAAGCGGCCTTTTTCTCCTTGAATTATGATTATTTGACATAGATAAAAAAAACATAAAAATCCGCCCCAAAATATCCAAAACATATTTTTTTTGAGTTTTTTTGTTGATACCTATTCATTTTTAGGCCCGTTATTCTAAAAAATTGTTTAATATGCTGCAAACATTTAGTTTCGCTAAAACTTTACAGCATGTCATCATTAAGATTTAAAGCCATCGACAATTTGACTACCGCGCACGAAACCCAGCTTCCTGGTTCCACCAAGATCACCGCCATATTCGGCGAAAATGTTTTCATTTTGAAAACAGCCCGGGAATTCCTCAGCGACGAAGCTTATAAGAGTTTACTCGCATCTATCAAGGGTGGTAAGAAGATTGATCGAGCCGTTGCCAACCAGATTGCCTCCGGCATGCGGCAATGGGCAGAAGCGAAAGGAGTTACTCACTTTACACACTGGTTCCAGCCTCTTACCGGTACCACTGCTGAAAAACACGATTCTTTCTTTACCATAAAGAGCGACGGCACAGCCATTGAAGAGTTTGACGGTGCAGCCCTGATCCAACAGGAGCCCGATGCATCCTCCTTCCCCAGCGGCGGATTACGCGCCACTTTCGAAGCCCGCGGCTACACCGCATGGGACCCCTCTTCTCCTGCTTTTGTCATGGAGATAGGTGCAGGCAAGACCCTTTGTATCCCCACCATCTTTGTGTCGTATACCGGCGAGTCCCTGGACTATAAAGCTCCTTTGCTGAAGGCGCTGGCCGCACTGGACAAGGCTGCTGTAGACGTATGTCATTACTTCGATAAGAACGTAACCAAAGTAACTGCAACCCTGGGATGGGAACAGGAATATTTTATCATCGACGAAGGTCTGTTCAATGCCCGCCCCGACCTGGTAATGAGCGGTCGCACGGTTTTCGGTCATGCTCCTGCCAAAGGCCAGCAGTTGGAAGACCACTATTTCGGCAGCATCCCCGAAAGAGTATATGCCTTCATGCGCGACTACGAACAAGAAGCATATAAATTAGGTATTCCTCTCCGCACCCGTCACAATGAAGTGGCTCCCGCTCAGTTCGAGTGTGCTCCCATCTTCGAAGAGGTCAGCGTTGCCGTAGATCATAATATCTTGCTGATGGACATCATGGACCGTGTAGCCCGCCGTCATCATCTTCGCGTGCTGTTGCATGAGAAGCCTTTTGCCGGTATCAACGGTAGCGGTAAGCATAACAACTGGAGCATGGCCACGGACACTGGCGTCAATTTGCTGGCTCCCGGCAAGACGCCGAAGACCAATCTCATGTTCCTTACTTTCTTTGTCAATACGATCAAGGCGGTATTTGACTATTCCGATGTGATGAGGGCCTCTATCGCCAGCGCCGGCAACGACTTCCGCCTGGGCGCCAACGAAGCTCCTCCCGCTATCATCTCCGTCTTCATTGGCGAGTACCTGAGCAAGGTGCTTGCAGATGTCAAGGAAAGAGTAGGTGATAAGTTCGACGAACAGGACGAAGCTATCCTGAAACTGGACCTGCACCGCAGCATTCCTGAGCTCCTGCTGGATAACACCGATCGCAATCGTACATCTCCCTTCGCCTTCACGGGTAACAAGTTCGAGTTCCGCGCCGTAGGCAGCAGCGCCAACTGCGCCAACGCGATGATCGCCGTAAACACTATCATGGCTGAAACCCTGAAGAAGTTCAAGAAGGATGTGGATGCCCTCATCGAAAAAGGCGATAAAAAAGAGATCGCTATCATGCACGTCATCCGTGAGTATGTCGTCAGCAGCGAAAAAGTATTGTTCGAAGGCGACGGCTACAGCGACGAATGGCACCACGAAGCCGAACGCCGCGGTCTGCCCAATGTACGCACTACGCCACTGGCGCTGGATGCCATGGTCACCGACAAGGCCAAGCATCTGTACGAATCCAATGGCGTATACAGCCACATCGAGCTGGAAGCCCGTCATGAGATCGAGCTGGAAAAATACATCAAGCGCGTGCAGATCGAAGCCCGCATCATGGGCGAGCTGGCCACCAGCCACGTCCTGCCCCCCGCTATCAAGTATCAGAATACACTCATCGAAAATATCAAGGGTCTGAAGGAGCTGGGTTTGAAGGACAGCGCTTATTCCAACCAGAGAGCTATCCTGGAAAAGATCTCCGAGCACATCGGCAAGGTCAGCGCCCTGGTGGAAAAAATGATCGAAGCCCGCAAGGTGGCTAACGCCATCAGCGACACCCGCACCAAGGCCATCGCCTACAATAGCCAGGTGAAAGAGCCTTTCTTCGACGAGATCCGCTATCATGTGGATAAGCTGGAGCTCCTCATAGACGACAACGTGTGGGTTCTCTCGAAATACCGCGAAATGCTATTCTTGCGCTAATAAGAAAAAAGCCCCGCAAAATCAGCGGGGCTTTTACTTTATAATTTTTCGTGCGTCCACTTCAACGCCGTCTCCAGCTGCTGTTTCATCGTCAGATGAGAATTATCCAGCACCACCGCATCTTCGGCCTTCCTGAGAGGGCTTACTTCCCGGTGACTGTCGATATAATCCCGCATCTCCAGATTATGTTTCACCTCCTCCAGCGTGATATTGGGGTTCTTCTCGAACAATTCCTTAAATCGCCGCTGCACCCTCACCTTCTCATCCGCCGTCATAAATATCTTTAGCTCCGCGTGCGGGAAGACGGTCGTACCGATGTCCCGGCCGTCCATGACAATGCCTTTATTTTTTCCCATCTCCTGCTGCTGAGCCACGGCAAACTCCCGTACAGCCTTGATAGCCGCCACCTCGCTCACCTTTTCCGCGATCACCAGGTCCCGGATGACATATTCCACGTTCTCCCCATTGAGCCACATCTCCGTCTGCCCCGATTTATGGTTGGATACGAACTCGAGAACGATATGATGAAGTGCGTCCTGCACCGCCTCGGGATGGGTCCAGTCCACGTGATTACGGAGGAAATACAGCGTAATGGCACGATACATGGCGCCACTGTCGATATACTTGTATTTCAGGTCACGCGCCAGCTGTTTTGCCAGTGTGCTCTTCCCCGTGGAGCTCCACCCATCGATGGTGACGATGATCATTTTCTTTCCTTCCATAATATTGAGCGCCAAAATACAAAAAAAGAGGCTGCCTCCGGTTTTTAGCCTTCGAGACAGCCTCCGTTTATTTTCCGCTTGGTTATGCTTCGGATTTTTCTTTTGTTTTTTCTTTCAGTGTGAACCTGATCTTGGCATTTTCCTTATCGAGATCAGCAACCAGTATATCGCCGTTCTTGATGCTCATGCTCAGGATCTCTTCTGCCAGGGGATCTTCCAGGTATTTCTGAATGGCCCTGTGCAGCGGACGAGCGCCAAACTGCTGGTCATAACCCTTGTCCGCGATGAAGTTCTTGGCTTCTTCTGTCAGTTCGAGCGTAAAGCCCAGCGTCGTGAGTCTCTTGAGCACTCCCTTCATGAGGATGTCGATGATCTGGAAGATATGCTCCTTGTTGAGAGCATTGAATATGACCACGTCGTCGATCCTGTTCAGGAACTCAGGGCTGAATGTGCGTTTCAACGCCTTCTCGATGACAGCCTTGTTATTCTCGTCGGCATTTTGTGTCCGGGCAGCCGTTGCAAAACCGACTCCGTCACCAAAGTCCTTCAACTGACGAACACCGATATTGGAAGTCATGATGATCGTCGTGTTCTTGAAATCTACCTTGCGGCCCAATCCATCTGTCAGCTGACCGTCATCAAGCACTTGCAGCAGGATATTATAGATGTCCGGGTGGGCCTTTTCGATCTCATCCAGCAGGATCACAGAGTAGGGCTTGCGACGTACTCTTTCCGTCAGTTGACCGCCTTCTTCATATCCAACATATCCCGGAGGCGCGCCGATCAGACGGCTCACCGTGAATTTCTCCATGTATTCGCTCATGTCTATTCGGATGAGAGAATCTTCCGAGTCGAACATATAACGTGCCAGGGCTCTTGCCAGCTCGGTCTTACCGACACCGGTGGGGCCAAGGAATATAAAGGTTCCGATGGGCTTCTTGGGATCTTTCAGACCTACGCGATTACGCTGGATGGCCTTCACCACCTTCTGAATGGCTTCATCCTGGCCTACTACCATGCCACGCATATCTATAGACATGTTCCGCAGCTTCTCGCTTTCGGCCTGTACCATTCTCTTCACCGGTATGCCCGTCATCATGCTCACCACTTCGGCGATATTTTCTTCGTCGATGGGATAACGCTTGTGCTTGCTTTCTTCCTCCCATTCGGACTTGGCTTTCTCCAGGTCCTCTTGCAGACGTTTTTCCGTGTCGCGGAGAGAAGCAGCTTCTTCGAACTTCTGGCTTTTTACCACCTTGTTCTTTTCATTCTTCACATCTTCGATCTTCTTTTCCAGGTCGACGATATTCTGGGGAACATTGATGTTCTTGAGGTGTACCCGCGCACCTACCTCATCCAATACGTCGATAGCCTTGTCGGGGAGCAGCCGGTCCGTCATATAACGGTCGCTCAGCTTCACACATGCATCGATAGCGTCATCGGAGTAGGTGACATTATGGTAATCCTCGTACTTCGATTTAATATTATTGAGTATCTGGATGGTCTCTTCCACGCTGGGGGGATCGACCATCACTTTCTGGAATCTGCGGTCAAGAGCGCCGTCCTTCTCGATATACATACGGTACTCGTCCAGGGTCGAAGCGCCAATGCACTGGAGTTCGCCTCTTGCCAGGGCAGGTTTGAAGATATTGCTGGCATCCAGCGACCCGCTGGCCCCGCCGGCGCCTACGATAGTATGTATCTCATCGATGAAAAGGATCACATCGCGATTCTTTTCCAGTTCATTCATGATAGCCTTCATCCTTTCTTCGAACTGGCCACGGTATTTCGTGCCTGCCACCAGGGCCGCCAGGTCGAGGGAGATGACACGCTTGTCGAACAGCACGCGGGAAACTTTGCGCTGTACGATGCGGAGGGCAAGACCTTCCACGATGGCCGTCTTACCTACGCCGGGCTCTCCGATAAGGATGGGGTTGTTCTTCTTGCGGCGGGAAAGTATCTGCGATACTCTTTCGATCTCTTCTTCCCTGCCGACGATGGGATCAAGGGCCCCCATCTCAGCCAGCCGGGTGATATCCCTGCCGAAGTTGTCCAGGACAGGGGTCTTGCTCTTGGCATTGCCGGCGGACCTTGCTTTTTGCTGAGAATATTTCTTTTCTTCGTCGAAATCGTCGTCGTTTTCTTCGGCGTATTCGCTCCGGATGTCGTTGCTTTTCACAACGCCTAATTCGTTTCTGAACAGGTCGTAATCCACGTCAAATTGATTTAAGATTTGAGTAGCTATGTTTTCTTTGTTCTTCAGGATAGAGAGCATCAGGTGTTCAGTTTCTACTGTGGGGCTCTTCAGGGCTTTCGCTTCTAAAACCGTCACGCGTATTACTTTCTCCGCCTGTTTGGTCAGGGGAAGACTATTGATATTGGCGATGTTCTTACCGGTCTTGTCTTTTACTGCCATTTCCACCTCCTTCCGCAGCTCATACAGATCCACATTGAAGCTTTTCAATATGCGGACAGCTGTATTGTCACCCTCACGGATCAACCCCAGCAATAAGTGCTCCGTACCGATAAAATCGTTCCCCAGACGCAACGCTTCCTCCCTACTGAAAGATATAATCTCCTTTACCTGGGCTGAAAAATTGTTATCCATTTTTAAGTTATTGAGCTTTATACAATAATAACAAATATTTTTGACTTCTGTTTCCGCTGTTTTATTAACGGCCGTTAATAATATTTAAGTATTATGCAAGTCAAAATTGATACCAAGGAAAAATTTCATGCCATTACGATCAATGAATCCAATCTTGCTGCTAATATGACAGCGGATCTTGAGCAATGTTTACTCCCGATCCTTGAAAGGGACGTTAAAAACATAGTGCTCATCCTTAAAGACACTCAAAACATAGACGGTGCTGCGGCCGAATGTCTCGTACAGATCCAGCAATCCTTCTACGATGCAGGCTCCTCCTTCGTTATCTGCGAATTGACCCCAAACGTGGAAAAGAGCCTGGAGACCAGTGGACGGCTCGAGCTGATGAACGTAACCCCCACTGAAAGTGAGGCATGGGATATTGTTCAAATGGAAGAGATGGAGAGGGAGCTTTTAAACGGGTCAGACCTGTAAGTCTTTGTTTATGTGTTGATTACAGCCAGACTTATCCCTTTTCCCTCTTTCTGTAGGACAGAAAGTCAGAAGAGCATCAAAATCACTGTAAAATAAACGATGCCGGCCGGTTTCCGGATTTATTTGTCCTGGAAAGTCAAGGATTGGCCCTATTGGAGGCTACAGCCACGATCCGGGTCCCTCAAGTCATTGCCTGCGAAGTGATTGCAGGCAAACAGGTGCTCATATTGGCGCTCCTGCATCAGGTCACAGGCCGCGCTTTTGGCCTCGATACTCCCAATTACATGGGCGCCCTCCCCCAGTCCAACACTCCCTCACCTGACTGGGTAGAATTCTTCCGGGACCAAAGACTACAGCCCCAGCTAAAGCTGGCCGTGGACAAGGGTCTTATGGGCGCCAGGGAGATACAGCAGTTCCAGGGATTGTACAAGGTCCTGGATTCCATCTTCGAAAAAGAGCCCCAGCCAGGGCTACGCCCGTGACCTTTGTTCGGTTCCAACACTGTTGGACCCTCGCTCGGTCATACAGTCGATCTGTGGAGCGGCAACTTCCTCAGCGACGAACAGCATCATCCATTTCCCCCGAACTATCAGCAGCAGTGGGATATTTGTAACCTGTACCCTTTATTGATTCATCTCAACCTTTTCGGCAAATCCCATTTGGGAAATATTTTGCACACAATTCAACGCTTTTAATGTACGTTAGTGGTGGAAGCCCATGCAGCAGATTAGCCATGGTGTCCGTCTATAGACTGATCGTAACCTTAAAATCGCGTAATGCTGGCCGTCACTATTTTAGGCAACAACTCTGCTCTACCCGCATTTGATCGTCACCCTACAGCCCAGGTCGTGACGATGGAAGATCAGATTTTCCTCGTGGATTGTGGCGAAGGCACCCAGATGCAGATGGCCAAGTACAAGATCCGGCGCAGCAAGATCAATCATATTTTTATCTCCCATCTTCATGGCGATCATTATTTCGGGCTCATCGGCGTATTGACCAGCATGGGACTGCTGGGCAGGTCTCAGGACATGCACATCTATGCTCCACCCGTTTTGAAGGACATCATCGGGCTCCAATTAAAGGTTGCCGATATTCATCTTCCTTATCCCCTGCATTTTCATCCGCTGGAGAAAGAAGGCGTTCTTGTCCGTGAACCCAAGTTCGAGGTCAGCTGTTTTCCTGTCTATCATCGCATCGAGTGTTGGGGGTTCAGGTTCCGCGAGATACGCCCATCCCGGCGCGTGAATCCCGAGAAAGCCAGACAACATGGGGTGCCCTCTTCTTTTTTTGATAGGCTAAAATGGGGCGAAAGCTATCTCACCAAGGATGGGCAGCTGATTGAGAACAGTTGGGTCACCGAGCCCGCTACCCGCGCCAAGTCTTATGCTTATGCTGCGGATACCCTTTTCGATACCCGCATCGTCGACAGCGTCAGGGGGGTGGATTTGCTCTATCACGAGACTACCTATTTAAAGGACCTTTCCGAACAGGCCAACAAGCGGTTTCATAGCACTACGGCCCAGGCAGCCACCGTCGCCCAGCAGGCAGGTGTGCATCGGCTCATCATCGGTCATTTCAGTTCCAAATACGAAAAGCTCCAGGCCTTCGAACAGGAGGCCAGAGAGATATTCCCGCACACCGATCTCGCCCTGGAAGGCGTAACCTACCGGATTTAGAGACCCGCCACGTATTTTTTGATTTTCTCCTGCAGCCCCTCGCTGACAGGTACCACCGGCAGACGGAGGTAGTTACCTATGAGCTTCATTTCGCTCATGGCAGCCTTTACTCCCGCTGGGTTATTTTCGGAAAAAAGGAGCTCGTATCCTCGTATCAGCTTGTCATTCGCAGCCTTTGCCCCTTTGAAATCCCCTTTCAGGCACGATCTCACCATGTCCGTGAACATACGGGGGAAGCTATTGGCTGCTACGCTGATGACACCTTCCATACCGCAGGCTATCTGGGGGAGGGTCAGGGCGTCGTCCCCGCTGACGACCAGGAAATCCTCGGGTTTGTCACGAAGGATCTCCATACATTGGGCCATATCGCCGCTGGCTTCTTTGATGCCGGCGATATTCTTTACTTCTTTGGCCAGTTTCACCGTAGTCGAGGCGTTGAGATTCCGGCCCGTGCGACCCGGTACATTATATAGCAACAACGGCTTGGGAGACACAGCAGCCAGGGCCTTGTAATGTTGGAAAAGGCCTTCTTGTGAAGGTTTGCTATAATAAGGGCTGGCGCTGAGCACGCCAACCGCCTTATCCAGGGGGAAGGATTTCAGTTCTTCGATCAGTTCGGCCGTATTATTACCGCCGATGCCTACGACTACCGGCACCCGGCCGGCTACTTTTTCGTAGGTGAAGTTGGCGATGGCTATTTTTTCCTCCTTGGAGAGCGTAGGGGTTTCGCCCGTGGTTCCCAGGGAAACAACGTATTCTACGCCGCCCGTGATGACATGGTCGATCACTTTTCTAAGTGATTCATAATCAATGGAATAATCAGAACGGAAGGGTGTAACTAAAGCTACTCCGGTACCGCGGAGTGTTTGACGAAGGGACATTTCAATATCGTATTTAAGTAGTTGTAAAGTTATTATATGATCCTCGGTCGGGGTCCCCGACACCTGTTTTCCCGGAGCCTTGTTGGGCTTTTACCCGGGCTCCGCCGGCTGGCTTATGCATGGGTGCTTCTGGTCAGGCCGGCACTTCGTCCCAGAAGCCCATCTTACCAAACTTCTTTATTCTGTTCTCCACCCGCTGCTGAGGAGAGTATTGGCGGAGTTCATGCAAGGTTTCAATAAGCCTGGGCTTCAGCAGGGCGGCTGCCTCATTATAATCCCAGTGGGCGCCTCCAAGAGGTTCCTGCACGATGGTGTCGATAAGGCCGAAATTATACATGTTGTCCGGCGTCAGACGGAGCTCTTCTGCCGCCTTTTCCTTTTGATCCCAGCTCCGCCAAAGGATAGAGCTGCAGTTCTCGGGGGATATCACCGTATACCAGGAGTTTTCCAGCATAAATACTTTGTCTCCTACTCCGATCCCCAGGGCCCCGCCCGATGCACCTTCTCCGATGACCACGCAGATGACAGGCACCTGCAGGCGCATCATTTCGTATATGTTCCGGGCAATGGCTTCACCCTGTCCTCTTTCCTCCGCCTCCATGCCAGGATATGCGCCTGGCGTGTCGATAAGAGTGATGATGGGTTTATCGAATTTCTCCGCCATCTTCATCAGGCGGAGGGCTTTACGGTATCCTTCAGGATTGGCCATCCCGAAGTTGCGCATCTGGCGCATTTTGGTATTGGTGCCTTTTTGTTGTCCGATCATCATCACCGTCTGTCCGTCCAGTTGGGCAAATCCGCCTACCATGGCCTTGTCGTCCCGGACATTCCGGTCGCCAAACAGCTCTACAAAGTTGGTGCACATCTTCTCGATATACTTCATGGTATAGGGCCGGTCCGGATGACGGCTGAGCTGCACTTTCTGCCAGGGCGTAAGGTGCTGGGTAATTTCCCGGCGCCGTTCAATGACCTGGTCTTCCAGTTTCTTAATGGAGTCGCTGAGGTCTACCTTGGTCTTTTCGGCAGTCTGCCTGAGTTTTTCAATCTCGTCAAATAGCTCTTTGATCGGTTTTTCAAAATCCAGGAACTGTCGATTTTTTGCTTGGGGCATAGTTTTATCAATGGTCTGTAAATGTAAAATTAAGCAAACACAATTTTCTATGAACATTTTGTTGGAGAAAATCAAAATTCTCCTATCTTTGCCATCCCGAAAACGAAGGGTACCATGCCTCACAGCGCGGTTTCCCGGATACGGAAGGTTGGATCGGTAGTTCAGTTGGTTAGAATGCCGCCCTGTCACGGCGGAGGTCGCGGGTTCGAGTCCCGTCCGGTCCGCGGATCCATCGCACCAAACCCACGCCCCGCGTGGGTTTTCGCATTTAGGTTCAAAAACCAGGTCCGTGTGCTCGCTTGGTCTTAAGCCGGTCCTTTTTTCAAAGGCTCTTATATTCAATCCTTTCCGTTTTATTTTCTTCTTTTCTTAGGTAGACAAGCTCCTACATTCCAGGATACCCACCCGGATACCAGGATTTCCGTCTTCATTTTGGTATCCAATTTTCTATGAAACCCTTACCCGTAATGGGTTTCGTAGCTTTGCTTTTCGCATGTCCAGGGATTTTTAGATTTCTCACACTTTAAATTCTTACAGCCATGTCACCACATCTACACATTTTCTTCTTTCCGAAGAAGTCCCGCGCTACCGTTCGTCACACCATCCCCATTTACCTGAGAGTGACGGTTCAAGGCAAGCGAATGGAGGTCACAACGAATCGTTTTGTATTGCCAAAACAATGGTCACCCCAGGCAGGTAAAGTCAAAGGGAAATCCCAAGAAGCGGAGGGGATCAATTCCCATTTGGACTATCTCCGACAACAGATCTATGAATACCAACAGGAGATTCTTCTGGATCATAAAGAGGTTACCATCCAAACCATACGAGAAAAATGGTTTGGGCTGGGTGAAAGCAAATATACCTTAATGGAAGTTATCGGAATACACAATGCTGAAATGGAAAGCTTAATTGGTAAGGGTTTTAAGAAATCGACGTTGACTAAATACAAAACAACGGAAAGACATATCCAGGATTTTATTCATTGGAAATATGACTGCATGGACGTTCTTTTAAAAGACCTGCAGATAGAATTCATGAAAAATCTGGAAGACTATCTTCAGTTTGTGAAAAGGTTAAGTATCAACTCACGCGGCAAAGTGATCTCGAATCTAAAGAAAATCATTGGCGAATGCACTGATAAAGGATGGTTGATCCGAGACCCCTTTTCCCGATTTCATGTAAAACATGTAGATGCCAATGTCCCTCACCTTTCAGCAGATGAATTGCTCAGCATCGAAGAGAAAAATATTGCGCTGGAGCGGCTCGCTACGGTCAGGAATGTCTTCCTTTTTAGTTGCTATACGGGCTTTGCCTATGTCGATGTTGCCAATTTGAAGTTGGAACACCTAAAGATTGGCCCTGATGGAAAGCCCTGGCTAATAAAGGCCCGCCAAAAAACAGACATCGTAGAACGGGTACCGTTGTTAGCTCCAGCCATTAAGATCATTGAAAAATATAAGAATAATCCGGTGGCAATACGATCGGGAAAGTTGCTGCCTGTTCCCAGTAATCAAAAATTAAACGCCTATTTAAAAGAAATAGCTGACTTATGTGAGATCAAACAACGACTTACTTTTCACGTGGCACGTCACACCTTCGCTACCACGGTTACCCTTGACAATGGTGTACCCATTGAGTCCGTCAGCCAGATGATGGGGCATAAATTTATTAAAACCACCCAGGTCTATGCAAAGGTCAGCAATCAGAGAATTGTTCAGGATATGAAAGAGGTTTTTGAAAAATACCGTGGGAGGGAATGCAAAGACGGGCAGTGAACAGCACATGGGTCACGGCCCCAGCAGCGGGGATGCACGGTGGGTCAGAATCATTTTTGGATCCCTGCTGCGCAATCCTGTGTACGCGGGAGTTTTGTGCCGAAGTATCGCGAAGAAGCCCCCAGGTGTGTCGAGAGGTAACACCAAGGTATTATCTCGCTCGCGTTGTTTGTGCAGTACAAGTAGAGCTAGACGGTCGGCGACGGATCAATCAGACGCGGAAACCGGCTGATAGCTTCCCGTTACGCAGCTTTCTCGCCTGTCCTGTTTGCGGAAAACTCCAGAACTAAAAGCTAATTAGTTGACTGAAAAGTCGATTGCCGCTTCTCGATCAGCGTTAAATAAGGTATATTTATCCCTACCGTAACAAACTTATGAGTATGATTTCACCCAAAGATGGCTTTGTTGAGCAATATACTGAGGAGGAGACCAAGGAGCTCAAAATGGCTTTTGATATGCTCACAACCTATAGAGATAAAGTGCGCTTTTTTGACCAATATTTCAAGATAGATATCTCTGGTTTTCTAGAACAAGTTGAGCGCTTTGAATTTCCATTTCCATCGCAGGGTAGGCACTCGAAAATAGAGGTCGAACGCCTGGAGATGATCCTTTCAAATTCGACCGTTGACCATTTGTTAGAAAAGACCTTGTTTAAAATTCCGTTTTCGATTCACCCAACCAGTCCGGATGACTGGTTTTATTTCAATCGTTACCTCATGGGCCGCAAGTTTGTCACCCTTGATTCCTTAAAAAAAGCGTTCTGGTTGCGATTAGCGATTGTGCCGGAACAGGAGTACTTCATCCAGGCACAAATCAAGAAATTTACCTTGTTTGACAACGAAAAGCGGGGAGCCACAATTCCCTTTCATATAGAATACTACCAAATTTTTCAGCAAGACCCCGATTTTCGCCCCCATCTGAACAGCTGGTATACCCTATTCACTGCCGCCTATGGCTCGGCAAGAAAAGAAGGCAACCTTAACGTTCCACTAGAGGGCCGTCTATTATACGAACTTTATTTCACGAATCTAGGCTTCGCATACGCGCATTACCTCGGCTTCCTGAAGGGGTGTTTAGTAGAGATTGCTGAAAAAGGCATACTTTCCATACCAGGGCAAGGCCTACCACCGCTTGAAAAAGAGGAAAAGGAGGTAAAAGAAGAACAAACAGGTTCGGTTAAATCGGAATTTAGCCATCGATCACAGATCTTGCTTCTACACAGATTAGGCATTTTTGACCTGGAAATCTTTAAAAACCTGACGGATGTTCAACGGGGCAAGCTTTTTGGCCGTCTGCTAAACCGCAACATCGACAACACCGAGAATTACATTCGATACCGGAAGGGGAAGAACGTTGATGTGAAGTATCGCCTTGAAAATCGCCAGTCGGTCCGACCTGTCGAGGACCTTCTCCGGGAATGTAGTTTAGAAAATTTGTAGTCACTACAGTGCCTACCCCTTCCGTCTGCTTGCCAGATTTTTGTCCAACAATACATACGCTATGGCAAAAAGCAAGCATTCCGTTATCGATTTGATTCGTGGTAAATCAACTTTCACGAATGAACCCCTATGGTATCGCATAGTCGTTCTAATTGTGCAAGTCATTTATTTTCTGTTACTTATTATTGGCCTGTCTTCAACTTCTTGCAAACTAGGAAGCTTAAGTAGTTCTCAACAGATGCCGCACCGAGCTAACCATGTCGTAACATGGCTGCCAGCCCCAGTCGATCCGGATTAATTATCAAACAAGACCGGTGGAGGGTCATGGGGCAATGGCATGCATGGGATGGTAAAAAGGTTGCCAGAGAGACTACATATCTGACCTTTCAACAGTTGCAGTTCGAGTCGAAAAAAAAGCCGGATCCACTATGTTTCCTAGTCACGGTGATGGTGGAATGGGTGTTGGGAGTAGCGATGATCCTGCTATTTCTTGTTTATATTGCAAGTAAGTATGCGTTTGTAAAGGGGTTGCTAGGCATGTAGAGCATGGACGGTCATTCTTTCAGCACTTAAACACTAGAATTCATTGTTTTCAAATGAAATTACATACATGCTATCTATGTGATACACTCATCACGGCAGAGAATAAAACGACGGAGCATATTATACTGAACGCCATCGGCGGCCGGCTGAAGGCGGGCTATTTACTTTGCAGATCGTGCAACAGTACGGCGGGTCATAGGGCAGATGCAGCGCTTGCCAAGCAGCTTGAAGCACTCATGGCATTGCTTGGTATAGAACGCGAGAGGGGTGATATCCCCGTTCTCAAAGGCGGTAAATCGGAAGACGGTAAAGAGTACGACTTTCACGGCGAAAAGATCGTGCCTTCCAAACCTGTATTTACACAAACGGATGAGGGCACGAAGAAGCATATTTCCATATCGGCCCGCAGTATACGGGAAATGGAGGCCATGTTAAGGTCTCTGGCCAAGAAATATCCGGTAATCGACGTGGCAGAGGCTATGAAGCAGTCCGTATAGAGCGTGGCTCGGAGGTCAAATATCTCTCCAATGGTAGACTGAGTCCCTGTCATTAAAGCTGAAGAGCGATTTTAGGGCATAACAATCTGGTTAATTGCTAATTATCCATTGTAATTTATTTTATATACATTTAGAGACCCACCAAGTCTCCAAGAAGCTTTATAATAAATTATAAGATATTCCCTATCTTTATAGAGACTTTCCAAGTCTCTAAATGGATGTAACATACAAAACATTATCAAACAAATCTGCTCAAGTCGTAAAACACTTCAACGACTTGAATAGGTCAGCCTTTACAATAGACGAAGCATACTCATTACTAAAGACTTCTACCAAAGACGCAGTCAAGAAGCTGATGCGTGACATGATTAAACGAGGGTTACTCTTACGTCTGAAAGAAGGAGTTTATTGGATTATTCCCTACGAGCAAGACTCCAAAACATATTTTCCCAATTGGCATCTGATCGCACAATACCTAGTTGGAGATGCTGAACACTATATAGGCTACTACAGCGCAATGGAGATCCATAGCCTGACAACACAGCCTTCTCTTGTTGAACGCATTGTCGTGAATCAACAGGTCAAACCATCAATATTAGAAATCCAAGGCATCAAATTTCAATTCATATATCACAATGCTCACCATTTCTTCGGCAGCAAGAAAATATGGCTAGAGGCCTTTAACAAGGTAAGTTGTTCCGACCTGGAGAAAACGTTTGTCGACAGTCTCTATAAGCCAGATTACTCCGGCGGTATCGTCGAAATAGCGAAAGCATTATACAAATCGAAAGACAAAATAGATTATCAAAAACTATATCATTATTGCGAACGGTTTAAAGCCCAATCAGTCATTAAGCGGTTAGGATTCCTATTGGATTTGCTGGATATAAGTAACCCTATTTCCGACGATCTTCAGCGAATAAGATCCAACTCCTTTATTCTGCTAGAACCCTCCTACGAAAAGAAAGGAAAATGGATACACAAGTGGAATGTTTTGCAGAATATGGAAACAACAGACATTACTTCACCCATATTCACATGATATGATCCACCCGAAAGAAATTAATGCCGTCGCTAAAAAATACAAGCTCAAGGACACCCAAATAGAAAAGGATTATGTGCTGAGCTGGCTGTTGCTGGGCATTTCCAAGAATGCCTTCCTTTCCGATAACCTGGTGTTCAAAGGAGGTACAGTTCTCAAGAAGGTCTACTTTCCGGATTATCGATTTTCTGAAGATCTGGATTTCACTCTGCTCGATAATGGTATCATGAACGAGGATCTATTGGCAGAGTTCGAAAAAGTCTATGCCTTTTTAAAGGAAGAAGCCAATATTACTGTGCAACTAAAGGAAAGCATGACGCATGAAAGCGGTAGTCTTGCCTTTTACGTAAATTACGTTGGTCCATTGCAAGGAAACCTGACCAGCCGGGATATAAAGATAGATATCACCAGAAAAGAAGTCCTTGAATTTCCGGTTGTAGTGAAAAAAGTATTTATCCTTTATAGCGATTTGCCGGAAGAGTCGTTTTCATTGAAATGCTATCCTTTGGAAGAGATCCTAATCGAAAAAATGGCGGCGCTAATGGGAAGGACCGAACCAAGAGACCTATATGATTTCTGGCACTTGACAGAAAGCGAACGCCTGGATACCGGGCATCTTAAACCGGAATTTGAACGCAAGGCCAAGAACAAGGGGCATGACTTTCGACTATTCGAGCAAAAGGTACTGGAAAAGGAAAAAAATCTCAGTCAGGCTTGGCAAAGGAAACTGCAAGATCAGGTCTATGACCTTCCAAAATTTGCGGACGTGTTTCGGGAATCAAAAAGGCATTTTAAGCTCTAGCGTCGGCAATGAGCCGGGCGGGCAAAAATACAAGGATGATGTTGTGCGATTATACTAATCTGATGCATTAAAATATTCCTACATGCATATGTATAATGCTTATTTACAGAAATATAGAGCGCATTTTGCCAATGTCGAGTCTGTACCGTTATTAGGTTTCCGTGCGGGTTGTTACTAGGATTCCGTGCAAAAAGCTGAATTTGCCCCACATTGAAAGCCTATCTCTTACCAGATATGAAACAGGAAAACCAATCCAAAAACTAAATTAGTGATGAAACGAACTATACTTCTCTTGCCGTTTTCGCTCTTTCTTCTAGGCCTTACCGCCAAAGGCCAGACGAACAGTGAAAGATTTGAGTTTTCTCCAACAACAGCTCATCCCAATGCGAAAAAATTGATGAAGGAGGATTTCTATTGGAGCCCCATCGAAGAATCCGGCCCTTTTGGCAGTGACGCCGGATCTGACGCCGCATACGGATTTCAAAAATGGCGGAAAAGCCATCCAACAACCTCCCCCATCCTTTACTTAAAACAACTGATTGACTCCTGGAATTTTCCGCCTTTCGCCTGGGACGAGCTGGATACTGTAAGGATAAAACTTTACATATCTACTCCAGCTCATCTGGACGAATCGTTCATAACCCAGGAGATCGAAATGCTGAAGAAAGAAAATGAACGGTACTCCTCAATGCCCGGCGTAGGTAAGAAATTAACTGATGAACAAATCCGCCAGATAGCCCTGAACTCGCAAAAGAACATGGGAGCATCCTATTTAAATGATATAGACGAAGCGATTATTGGAACGGCCTTTGCCCAGTTCGTGATTGAAGGAAAGGTCGATCGGGCTTTAGAAAACTACGTCGCTAAGACCATCCAGAGAGAAATGCTGCCCATCATCACCAGACAATTCGGCCTGCCGGATCAGGTCAAGGCACATAACGATAAAATGAATAAATTGCTTCAGGTAGTGCAGAAAATGCCAATCTTGGGATAATCATGGTCGACAAAGAACGAAGAAAAAGACTAGCATATCACATGCGTCAGCTATCAGTAGGAACAATCTCTAATGATGGCTTTGAAAGTGATATTCTTGACGATGTAAGCCACGGTTGGTTGCCGGAACACTATTACAGATCCACCTATGCAAAGACCGACGACCCGGTTATTGTACCCATTTTGGAAGTATGCTGGGGTTTATATGACGATACCAGAAATCATAAATTGAAGGGGCCCGATCAGCTTTCCGCTGAAAGTTTAAAAGTCATCGCGCGCTGCATACTATTTCTTCACACGGAACTCGAATATGAATGGCCGGCGTTTGACACAGAGAGCCCCATCTTCTCATTTTCGCTTGTGGACTTTCTGGTGTGCCTTTTGACCCTGGGACAAAATTTCCGAAAAGAAAGAAAGGCACAATTGATAGCCTACGAAGCATTCAAAGAAACAGGCGATTTCGATTATTGGCTATTTTTTAGGAAGTCAGACTACGACAATCGCCTTACCTATATTAGTTACCATTTCACCGTACGTGAATGATAGCTGAATCACAATTGGTCCTTACATTTTGTGTTCAGCAAAAATCAGGCAATGCGGACATCTTTTGTATCAGAATCAAACAGCCAATCAAATATCGCGGAAATTAAATGCTTCATTTGCAACAAATTGTATAAATGGCATCTCTTATGTACAAAAAGGTGAAAATCCCCCGAAAATGGTCAAAAGCTATTTTAAGATTGCCTGGCGCAATATCCGCCGTCATAAAGTAACCAGCCTGATCAATGTCCTGGGACTTACGCTCGGGATCTGCGCCTGCCTTGTCATCTACCTGATCACCCGCTTTGAGCTGAGCTATGAAAATTTTGTGCCCGGCAAAGAACGCATCTACCGCTTGACGGGAACACTGCCAATTCCCGAAGGCAAAAAATTGTATACCGGTGCGTTACCTTTTCCTGCTTCCATGGCCATCCGCAAGGAATTGTCCGGGTTGGAAACGGTTACCGGATTTTCCATTTTTTACTACGCAAAGGTGACCATTCCCAATGGCGGCAAACCGGCGATGGAGTTTGAACGACCCCGAACCGGTATGGAGGCTTACCGCACAATTATCGCAGACCCCTCCTATTTCGATATTTTTAAGCATCAGTGGCTGGCAGGTAACGCGGCTACCGCCCTTAACGAACCCTTTAAGGTGGTCCTGACCGAAACGGAGGCTCGCCGTTATTTTGGCGGGGTGGCTCCGGAAGATATACCGGGTAAAATAGTCATATTTAACGATTCCCTGAAGCTGACGGTTTCCGGTATCGTGAAGGACCTGCCAAGCAACACCGATTTCGGGTTCAGGGATTTTATCTCCGTGAGCACCGCTCAGCATAGTTTCTTGAAAGAAGGCTACAGCCTTAATAACTGGGGTAATTGGGGTATCAGCCAGGTCTTTGTGAAATTAGCCCCCGGCGTTACCCCGGCGCGGCTGCAGGCGCAGTTGCCCGGATTTGCGGCAGCACATGTCCAAAATGAATTCCGTAAACCTGAGATAGGGATTCAGCCTTTGTCCGATATCCACTTCAATGGCATTTACGATGACCAGTTTTCCCGAAAGGTCAGTTTGCCCACTTTGTATGGCCTGATGGGAATCGCGGCATTCATTTTGATCCTGGCGGTAATTAATTTCATCAATTTATCGACTGCACAATCCGTTCAACGGGTAAAAGAGATTGGAATCCGCAAAGTGTTGGGCAGCACCGAGGCAAAACTTGTTGCCCAGTTATTATGTGAATCGCTCCTGCTCACCTTTTTTGCCGTCATCGTAGCGGTTATCGTTGTAAATCCCCTACTGCGACTGTTTCATTCGTTCATACCTCCTGGCCTTGGCTTCCATCTGCTTCACACGGATGTCTTGTTATTTTTAGGGATCATCACGCTAGTCACTTCCCTGCTCGCGGGTTTTTACCCGGCAAAACTGCTGTCCTCCCTTCTGCCGGTATTGAGCCTGAAAGGACAGGGGGCCGTACAACTCAACCAGAAAAGCCTCCTCCGAAAATCGCTGATCGTATTCCAATTTACCGTATCGGTTCTGTTTATCATCGGGACAATGATCATTGGAAAGCAGGTGCATTTCCTACTGAATGCGGATATGGGCTTTAAAAAGGATGCTATTATTAATATTCAAACCGCTTATGCCGATTCTTTCGGTAAAATCAATGTCCTGGCAGAAAAGCTCCGGAAATTGCCAGGCGTCTCCATGGTAAGCATCAGTGGAAATACTCCTTCTGCAAGCAGGCAAAACGGCTCGGGTATGAAAAATTACGGGACCAGTACGAACGTATTGTCACAGGTGCTGACAGCCGACGAAAAGTTTTTACCCCTGTATGGGATAAAGATCTTAGCCGGAAGGAATTTAGGCCATAGCGATACGGCGCGGGAATTCCTGATCAATGAGACGGCTTCCAGGGCCCTGGGTTTCCGCAAACCGGAAGAGGCCCTCGGGAAACTCATTGTCAATGGATTTGGCGGACAAATCATACCCATTTGCGGGGTCGTTGCGGACTTCCACTCACAATCGCTGCACGATACAATCCAGCCTACCTTTATATTTTCCAGTGCTGACTTTTCCAGGACCCTGAATATTAAACTGTTGACAACCGGAAAGGGGGGAGATGATTTCAAAATCACCCTCGCTGGCATTGAAAAAGCCTGGAAAGACGTATATCCTCATGCCATATTTGGGTATCGTTTCTTCGATGAAATCATCGCGGAATTTTACGAGAAGGATCAGAAAATGGCTCAAATCATAAATGCGGCCATGGCCATTGCTATATTTATTTCCTGTATGGGCTTGTTTGGACTGGTCACTTTCACCACCGAACAGCGCGTCAGGGAGATCGGCATCCGGAAAGTATTGGGAGCATCCGTGCCCAATATCACGGTTATGTTGTGCAAGGATTTTGTCGGCCTAGTGGGCATTTCCATCCTGGTAGCGTCGCCGGTCGCCTGGTATTTTATGCACAAATGGCTGGAGGGGTATCCTTACCGCATTTCGATTAGTGGGTGGATATTCCTGTTTGCTGGATTGTCGGCGATCGTGATCGCGCTCGTAACGGTGAGCTTCAACGCAATCCGGGCGGCAAGAGCCAATCCAATCAAAAATTTGAGAACTGAATGAAATTATTGCATGACTGTAGGATTAAATCATGATTAGAATTTATTATTTGTCGTTTTAAGTGTTGGCTATTACACCTTACCAAACAACCTTTTTTATCCAAATGCCCGACCCATTGATATGAAAATGTTTCAAAACTAGCTAATGTTTGTCGTGTCACATTTTGTCAACCATTCATTGTGTTCCCAATTAATATTGAACTTTTCTTTTTTGTCAGTCGCCCAAGGCGGTATTGCCACTTTAAGGTGAAGCATTGGCGGATCGTTAAATACTTTTTTCCTATAATCATTGTCAAGAGAAGACTTAATTTTGTCCCACGTCAGTTCTTTTGCCATGGAGAACAATTTCGGTATCGCTTCTTGTATTTCCTCCTCGAGGGTATTTAAAGTCATGTTTTATAGAACCATAAGAATTACTTTAGGCTACTTAAGTACTGATCCGGCGTCAGCACTGCCAATTCACTATTCCTGAAATCTTTGACATTCCGGGTAACGATTGTCTTTACATTTTCCGATAATGCAGCATAATGCTGTAATGCATCCTCGAAATCGCCAAATTTGGAGTCCAATGCTTGCAGAACAGACGCTTTGGATAGTGCAATTATGTCGATTAATCTAGCTAGTTGGGAAAGTTTTTCCATTACTTTTTGATGAGTCCCCAATTTGCGAAGAACATAATAGGCATTGGAGAATACCAGTCCCGTCGTACATATCGAGATCTGCTTTTTCTCAGATAAGGTAAATATTCGGGCGGCGTCCATCGCGAAAGGCCCCCTTGCAATCATAAAATCCAGGATAACGTCAGTGTCGATAAATGCTTTACTCATATTTCCGCTGCTTTTCCTCCCGTAATATCTTCTTATAATCAAAATTCTTCGGAGCTTTAAAGGAACCCATCAGCGATTTCACGGAAGATGTCAGTTCCTCAGATTGATGGCTATTGAGCTCTGTGATCGATTTGAAATAGCTTTCTACCAATTCGGATACACTCCGGCCTTTTGCCCTTGCGTAGCGTTTAGCCTCCCGGATTACTTTATCATCCAGAGTGAGGGTTAATTTTGTGGTCATGACACGTGTAATTATTTTTATAAAGATACGTATTATTTAGTTATTGGCAATACCAACCTCCAACTAATTAAAGAAGTTGTTATTTAGTAAACTAATTGATTTTCAATAAGTTTTAAATGAAAATGTTCGAAAGTTGTCCCCTCCAGCCCGCTGAAAAAACACATAAAGCCCGCTCACCAGAGCGGGTTTTCGCATGTAGGTTCAAAACCAGGTGCGTGCTCGCTTGATCCGCTTTATCCCATTGCGCACTTACTCCAGAGAATCCTTAAAATTTTTCTCCGTGGCCTTGAGATGCGCCAACATGGCGTGGGAGGCTTCGCGCGGGTCGGCTTTTTTGATGGCTTCGAAGATCTCCTCGTGGAATTTCAGCACTTTGCTTATGTCGTGTGTCAAATACCCGAGATTGTTTTTGGCGTAGATCGATCTTTTGACCTTGGGCATGTTGTCGAAAATGGGCCGCATCAGCAGGGCAACGACATTGTTGTGGGTGGCGCTGGCGATAAGACTGTGAAAGCGGATGTCGATGATGGTTTGACCATCGATGTCCTCCGGGGGACTGGCTTTCAATGCTTCGAGGTTTTCCGCCAGCTCTTCCAACTCGGCGACAGTGCGATTCAAAGCTGCCAGGCCGGCAATCTCGGGTTCGAATAGCTGTCTGGCCCGGATAATGTCGAAAATGAGGGATCCATCATCGGTCAGCTCGAGGAAAAGATTGATCGAATCTATCGCGGATTCGGAGCTCAGCTCGTTGACATAAGCGCCGCTCCCCTGCTTGATGACCACCAGCCCGCGGGCGCTGAGCTTGCGCAAAGCCTCTCTCACCACAGTCCGGCTGACGCCGAAGAGGTCACAAAGCTGTCCCTCCGTAGGCAGTTTTTCGCCCGCCTTGTAGTCCCTTCTCCGAATGGCCAGTTCAATGGACTCTTCGATCTTTCCACTCAACAACTTGTCCGAGCCGATCTTTCTAAATGGTGTATCCATGACACAAAGGTAATGTTGTATGACAAATCGCAATTTTTTAATATAGGAACTAAGTAAAAATCCTTATATTCGTCAGGAGTTGTATGATGTTATATGAATTATCCCTTTTAACCCTTAACGATGTTCAACCCGCCACCAACCATAAAGGAAATAGCCAAAAAGCTCAATATTTCCATCTCTACCGTTTCCCGTGCCCTGCACGACCATGAACGTATCAATATCCTGACCCGAATCCGGGTTCAGAAGCTCGCCCGCGAAATGGATTACGAACCCAACCAAAAGGCCATTTTCTTTCAAAAGAAGCGGACCTTTACCATCGGCGTCATTCTCCCCGATCTTTCTGAATATTATTTTTCCACCGCCATCAGCGCCATCGAAGATATCTCCACACAGCACAAGTACTCGGTCCTGCTGGGCCAGTCCCATGACAGCGAGGAAAGAGAAAAGCATCTTGTGGAGTCGATCATGCATCAACGTATCGACGGTCTGATCATCTCCATCGCCAAAGACACCCGGAATTACGATCACCTGATCCAGCTGAAGCGCCATGGTATTCCCATCGTATTTTTCGATCGTGTGCCCGCGATACCGGATATCCATTATGTGGCCTGCAATGTTGAAACGGGTACGGTCCAGGCAGTGAACTTTCTGATTGCCCAGGGACATCGAAGCATCGCTATGATCAATGGCCCCGAGTCGCTTTATTCCTGCCGGCAGCGGAAGGAAGGCTATCTAAAGGGCATCCGTTCGCAGCGGTTGAAATATGAACCGGGACTTGTTACCGCCACCGATCTCAGCCGGGAAGGCACCGAGCAGGCGATGGCGCAGCTTCTATCGCTGAAGAGAAAGCCAACCGCAGTGCTTTGTTTCAACGATAATGTAACGCTGGACGCGATAGAGTATTCCCGAAAAATGAAGCTGAAGATCAATAAGGATATCAGCTTCATCAGTTTTTCCAATCAGACATTGATAAAGTACGCCGCGTTCCCTCCGATCGCCACCATCGAACAATATCCGCATGAACAAGCGCAGCAAGCGACGGAACTTCTGCTGGATCTGCTCGACAAAAGGGAACTGGCCCAAACAAACTCCTTCAAAAAGATCAACCTGGAATCGCGGCTTGCGATCCACCCACAGCAAAAATAAGCGCCCGCATGCAACGACAGTTTTCCGGATCTCTAACGGCCTCGGCCATTCTGCTTTATTTGTTTTCGATCTCTTCAGCCATAGCTCAATCCCCGGGGCCTATCCTGCTCAGCAGTCCTTCGGGGCAGCTACGCGCGTCGATCTTTGTAGATACATCTCATCGTCTCGGCTGGTCGCTGACCTTGAAAGGCAGGCCCGTTGTGGGAGCCTCGGCCATGGGGATCGACATAGCGGGTAAAGACCCACAAGGCCATGTCGGGCTGGACGCCCCTGTCCTATCCACGCATCATAGTTCCTATCCCTGGAAGGGCGTCCATGCGGTAGCTACCGATCATTACCGGCAGGCGGTTATTGCCGTCAGACATAAAGGGAACGGATTGCGTTATAGTCTTGAATGCCGGATCTTCGATGGAGGCTTCGCCTTTCGTTATGTCGTTCCGTCCGGCGGCCTTGTCACCGGTGAATCCAGTTCCTGGCATGTTCCCGATGGCAGCAGGGTATGGTACCAGGAAAATGTCTATTACTACGAGGGCCTGCATTATACGCGTCCCATCGCGGACATGGGCAGCCGGCAGCTTGGACCGCCGGTGACATACCAGACGGCCGCCGGTGATTATGCCTGTATCACGGAGGCTGCACTGTACAATTACAGCGGGATGTCCCTGCATTCGGATTCCGCCGGTACCCTCCATGCCGGTTTTATCAACGACCCTCAGGGATGGCAGATCAACGGCGCCATTACTACGCCCTGGCGTGTAGTGCTGGTATCCGAAAACCTGGACGGGCTGGTAAATTCGGATATCGTTGCCGATCTGAATCCTGCTCCCCCTGCAGGGGATCTCTCCTGGATACGGCCCGGTCGTGCAGTATGGTCCTATTTTGTCCATGACAATGTCACTACGCTCGATCTTGAAAAGACCTATGTCGACAAGGCCGCCGAACTTGGCTTTGAATACAGCATAGTCGACGCGGGTTGGGACAGCAGCTGGCCGAATACGCTGGACTCGCTGCGCTCCCTCGTCCGTTATGCCGGGCGTCACCATATCGGCATTTTTGTCTGGAAGTCTTATGCCTCTTTACAGGACTCTTCGGTCCGAAAGGCTTTTTTCCGCACGATGCACGAGGCGGGCGTGGCGGGCCTTAAGATCGATTACATCGATAAAGAGGGCATCGAACAGGTACGGTTTTATGAAAAAGCATTACAGGACGCGCTGGCCTTTCATCTGCTGATCGATTTTCATGGGGCGAATAAGCCTACAGGTTATAACAGACGCTGGCCCAATGAGATCACCAGGGAAGGCATCTATGGTCAGGAGTGGCGGACCTATACGCCGCAGGGCGCGATCAACAATGCCATTATTCCCTTCACCCGTTTTCTGGCGGGCCCGGCCGATTATACACCGGGGGTTTTTACCAGCAGTCTCGCCTATGGCACGTCGCGGGCGCAACAGTTGGCCCTTCCCATCATCTATAGCTCTCCCCTGCTTTGCTGGGCGGACGATCCTGCCCGTTATCTATCCAGTCCCGCCGCCGGTCTCATCCGGGCTATTCCCGTTATTTGGGACGAGACCCGGGTACTGGCTCCCAGCAAGATAGGGGAACTGGTGATCTTTGCCCGCCGAAAGGGTAAGGATTGGTATCTCGGGATCATCAATGCCGGCGATGAACGCCGCCTGGTGTTGCCGCTGAACTTTTTAGGCGCCGGAAATTTCCGGGGCGAGATCATTGCGGACGATCTGCGAAGCAGCGACAGTCTGCTTCATTCGGTCAGCAGCTTTTCTACCGGGGACTCTCTGCACATAACCTTACTGAACAAGGGCGGATTGGCGGCCAGGTTTACGAGTACGGAGAGCGAGGCTGTTCCTCTTGCGATCGTGCCGGCTGGGAGCTATCTGCAGGGACCCCAAAAAGTGCGCATCGTGTCGAAACCGGGGGCTGAGATCCGCTATACCACCGACGGAAGTGAGCCGGGTCCGCAGTCGCCATCCTATAAAGCTCCGCTGGTGGTCAGTTCACCGGTGTTGCTGAGAGCACGAACCAAAGGGGCGGACGTAGTAGCGCAATTTCTCACAGCCCCTGCACCAGTGACGTCTCCATCGGGCGGGATCTTCGTCGGCCAGGATACGATTCGACTGCTGACAAGGTTGGCAGGATCCATACGCTATACCACCGATGGCTCCGATCCCGTAAGCTCTTCTCCGTTGTATGCATCCCCAATCGTTCTGCACCGGTCTACACGACTGAAAAGCCGGGTGTTTTTCACCGCGGGCGGTGTCAGCGAGA
The DNA here is from genome assembly GCA_001898505.1 of Sphingobacteriales bacterium 50-39. Taxonomy (GTDB): domain Bacteria; phylum Bacteroidota; class Bacteroidia; order Chitinophagales; family Chitinophagaceae; genus Puia. The sequence goes on along the minus strand of MKTZ01000010.1, from coordinate 88,356 downwards.
TCGCCACGCAGGATTTCCAACAAGTGGCACCGGATACTGCACAGACCGCAAATACCATAGGCCGACCGGGACTGACATATACCTATTACGAAGGCAAATGGGACTCTATGCCGCGGTTCAATACGCTCACTCCCGTAAAGCAAGGGCTGGCCGGCGCGGTTGCGCTGGATAGTTTGCCGGCGCGCCCCAATGAATACGGATTGCGTTTCGAGGGTTGGATCGACATTCCCGAGACGGGCGTTTATAGTTTTTATACGGTGTCGGATGATGGCTCACTGTTATATATAGATGATAGGATCACCGTGGACAATGATGGCTGTCATGGGGATCTGGAAAGATCGGGCGACCGGGCGCTGGCGACGGGTAAGCATGTATTCCGGCTCGACTATTTCCAAAACGGGTCGGGTCAAACCCTGCAGGTCTACATAAAGGGACCGCATATGGAAAAACAAATCATACCAGCCGCCCTGTTCAGTACACCTTAGTTCTTAAAATTGACCTTATATACCACCGCTAATTCAGCGGGATAATTAGCAGAGGGTTCGATGACCAATGCGTCCGCCTTTTGCACCCATTTCGGTTTTTGCATGCTGCCCAGTATCTCGACAGAGGCGATGGCGCCGGGATGGGCGTTCAGGCCCAGGTTTTTGATGACCGTTCTTTCTTTCGGCGTCCCCAGCGTGATGGCATAGAGCGTCGGACCTTTGGTCGTGAAGCGTATGTCCCGGGCGGTAAAAGGCTCCTTTTGATCGGCAAAGGCTCCGCTCGCGGATTTTGTCGGTCCTTCCCCATATACGCGCCAGGGTCTTGTGCCATAGATTGCCTCGCCGTTTACATCGAGCCATTTGCCGGTGCCGAGCAATGTAGCGGTCTCTTCCTCGGTGATGGTGCCGTCACTGCGGGGCCCGATATTCAATAAGAGATTCCCATTCTTGCTCACGATGTCGATGAGATTGGTGACGACATACTGTGCGGATTTAAATGTATTGCCCGCAGCATAGCCCCAGGACTCGTTGCCTATAGCGTCGTCGGTCTGCCAGGGCAGGCGGCGGACGGAGTCGAGTTTCCCGCGTTCCAGATCGAGCACCGCAACACCGTTGGGAAAGGATTTATCGTATTTGTAGTTGATGACGACGCCTTTGTCCCATTGCAATCCTTTGTTATAATAATAGGAAGCAAAGGTCTTGCGGTAAGGATCGAGCGCCGGTTGTTCGATCCACCAGTCGAACCAGAAGAGCTGGGGTTGGTAACGGTCCACCAGCTCGGTGCAGCGCAGAAGCCAGTCGGCCATGAATTCGGGAGAGGGATCGTCGCTTTCTTCGCGGGCAGGGCCATAGAGGTCTCCGTTCTTCGGGTCGAGGACATCGGAGAGGAATTGTCTGCCGCCGTTGAAGAAGAACCAGTGCTCGATGCGGTGGGAGGAGAGCCCGAAGATCAGGCCCTGTTTGCGGATCTCGGCGGACAGTTCGCCAAGCACATCGCGTTTCGGTCCCATCTCATAGGCGTTCCATCTGCTGAGGCTGGTCTTGTACATCGCAAACCCGTCGTGGTGTTCGGCGACAGGCACGATGTATTTAGCGCCTGCTTTCTTGAATAAAGCCACCCATTGTATGGGATCCCATTTCTCCGCTTTGAACAGGGGCACGAAATCTTTGTACCCGAAATTCTTTTGCGCGCCATAGGTGGCGACATGGTGCTTGAACTCGGGTGTCGTCGAGTCGTACATGTTGCGGGGATACCATTCACTGCCAAAGGCGGGTACGGAATAGACGCCCCAATGAATAAAGATGCCGAATTTGGCGTCCCTGAACCAATCGGGGGTGGTATACTGTCCCAATGATTCCCAGGTGGCCTGGTACTTGTGCTGAGCCGTTGCAGTCAGAAGAGCGGCCGTCATTAATAGTGTACAATAGATGCGCTTCATATGTATGGTTGAGTTATTCATGAACCCAGGCCGTAGCCGGTAATTCCTGTCTTTCGATGCCGTTGGCGCTGTATTCCAGTTTAAGGGCTTTGTCGCTGCCCGCCTGGATATAGGCCAGCTTGAAAACATGCGGCCCTTTTTTCAATGCGATCTTTCCAGATTTTTCGGTGTTGGCATGTTTGCCGTCGTGATCGATCACCAATTGGCCGTCGATCCAGAGCACGGCGCCGTCATCGACGGAGAGATACCAGGTATAGAGTGCATCGCGAGGCGCCTGAACATAGCCCGTATAAAGCAATCCGGCGTTATCCGCACGCGAAAGATCGTTGATGGAAGGCCGTGAAGAAACGGTGTCTCCAATGGGCGTTGTTTTATCCAGGTCTTTTACGGTCTCTGGAATGAGCTCATACCGGGTGAGCTGGAGACCTTGCTTTTTGGCAGCGGGATGGGCGGCCGGCAGGAGCGGATAGACGGTCAGAGGCGCGACGAGGATGTTGCCGGGCAGGGCTCCGGGCCTGAAGGAACGTGTCGTCAGGACGGCCGATTGCTGAGCCGTAAAAGGTTTTGTGAACAAAGTGGCGTTCTCATCTGGAATGGAGCCATCCAGCGTATACCTTATCTGACTGCCATCCCTGACCGAAATATTGACGATGGGTTTGAGCAAATTACCAGGATATTGGAGATCGAGTCTCGGATTGTCGGCGAAATCACCTGCTCCCGCCAGTCTCATCGTATAATAATATTTGCTTTTGATGGTTGCGGGGTCGTAGACAGGGAATTCGATCTCCAGGTCCTTCCCGTTTTGGTGCGCGTTGAGGATTTGACGGGACTCCAGAAGCTCGATCCTCGTGCCGGGTGCGATGGCGAGGTCCTTTATAGTAAAGGAGCTGCCCGGCCAATGAGGGAGGATGACAAAGAGGTCTTTGGTGTTTTTATTATAGGTAAAGAAACATTCGGGCTTTCCGGAGGCGTCGGTCTGGCGCGGGGTTCTCCAGCGGGAGGTATTGTATATCGCCTCGTGGTTGGTCTCCATCCATTCCCCAATCTGCAGGAGCCGTTCCTGCATGATGGGCGGGATCTTGCCGTCGGCGTCGGGACCTATGTCGAGGAGAAAATTGCCGCCTCCGCTGGTCTTATCGACCAATTGTCCGATCATGGTCTCGGCGGAATTATAATCCCAGGCGTCTTCATTGCGGTTGTAACCATAAGAATATCCCATACCGCGGCTTTCTTCATAGTAGTGATCTGCGAAGCTGACATCCGGCTGGTATTCCGGCGTGAACACGCCCCCGTGTTTGAAGCGAACGCCTTTTCCCCAACGATCATAGGTAACGACTTTGTCTTTGATCGGGCTTTCGTTGTATAGCCAGGCGAGGAATTCCTGCGATTTCCAGGTTTCGGCGGTTTCGTCCCATTCGCCATCGGTCCAGAAGACCTCGGGCTTGTAGTTGTTGACGAGGTCTTTCATCTGAGGCCATTCGTGTTGCGCCACATATTGCTTATGGTCTTTCAGCCAAATGGGATTGTACCATTCATAGAGAGAATAATAGAGTCCCGGATGAACACTGGTCTTGCGCAATGCGGTAAAGAGATCGCCGAGCAGGTCGCGATGCGGTCCGGCCTCGACGGCATTCCACGGGAAGCCCCAGTCGCGGGTGGCTTCTTTGCTGGGCCAGAGCGCGAATCCGTCGTGGTGTTTAGAGGTAAGCACGACATAGCGCGCGCCGGATTTTTCGATCAGGTGGGCCCAATCGTCGGGATTGAAGAGGGCCGCCCTGAATCTATCTGCCAGCTGATAGTAGGTAAGGTCTCCATATTGCCGCTTGTGAAAGGCGATGGCAGCGGTATCGCCGCTATTCAGTCCGTTCTGATACCATTCCGCATATTCTCCTTTTGTGCGGAATGCTGGCACCGAATACACCCCCCAATGGATAAAGATCCCAAACTTCGCATCCTGGTACCATTGCGGGACGGGCCGCTTATCCAGGGACTCCCAATTCGGAGCATAGACCTGCGCCTCCGGCGCCAATGCCGGCAGGCAAAAAAACAATAGCAAGCAAACCTTTTTCAACTTAAAATTTATTTACTTTTAAAAACAATAACGCATATATGAACAAACTGATCGTTATTTTCCTTTCTCTCGTCATCGTCTTAATGTTGATCAGCCTTGTTATTCCCGCCAAACAGATCCGGTCGGTCACCGTCGCCAACACCCTGTCTAACAGTGTCGCAGCCTTGCACAGGCCCCGCAGTTGGCGGACTTTGGACTCGGGCAGAAATACCCATATCAATGAGCTTGGATTCATGCGTTGGACAATTAGTGAACCCGTCAACGACAAAGACAGCACCGAATTTGCGATCTCATTAGCCCCCGATCTGTCTCCTAAACAAGATCCGCAGCACTCCACCATTTCCTACGTCCACATGACATCCCTGTTTTATGCCCTTTTTCCCTCTCTGGAAAAACCCGGTATCGATGTGCGCACTGTCGACGAGCTTCGCTCCTACCTGCAGGACAATCTCCGTTTTTACGGCTATCCGATAAGGACGCAAAAGCTGGTCGATTCTTTTTTCCTGACAAGACAGGCGAATCTTCGTTCGGGCGACCTTTTCAAAGCCCTGCCAGGTATATTCCAGACGCTGGAGACCTATGCTTCCAGGGAATCCGGCAAGATCATCGCCCGCAATATCGCCATTACCCCGCTGGATCATGATTCCATTACCCTAATGGCCGGTCTCAATATCGATAAATCGATCTACGGCGATGAGGTCTTCAATTTCCGGCAGTTGCCCTCAACACTGGGTCTGGTCGTCGGCCGGTTCGAAGGCCGGTTTAGCGAGCGCAACCGTCTGTACGCGGCGATGGAAAAATTTATTTCCGATCACGAACTGGCCAAACGAGGTCTTCCTTATGAACGGTATCAGTCTCCTCTACCGGGTTCCGACAGCTCGATGATCCGGATCGATCTGATCTATCCGGTGAGCTACCGGTAGGACAACAATCGCAGCGGTCCGTTGTTGAATCCGATAAGCATGGCTCTTCCGCCGCCCGCGAGCCGGATGGGTTGAATGCTGCGTACTTCCCCCGAAAGCGTGTCCAGCGGCGAAGGTAGGGGTAGGACGCTGTTGAATGAACCTTTCCCGTCTCCCCAGTATAGCCCCAGGGGCATTGCGTCGTAACGCCCTTCATAGGGTTCGGTCCCATCGAAATCGCCGCCGGTCATGATATCCGGGTGGCCATCCCCATTCAGATCCGCCTGTGCAAATGCAAAAATAGGCGACCATTGCATCTGGTACGGCAAAACCTGTGATCTGAAATGCCCGTGTCCGTCATTGATCAACACCGTCGAAGCCAGTGAATAGGCCTCGAAGAGCGCGCAGCTATCCAGCTTTTTTCCAAAGATCTGTTCTACAGTGAGGCCTGCCATTTCTCCATAGGTAAGGTATTTCTTTTTCAAAAAAGGTAACTGCTTTTCCAGGTTTTCCTTATCCAGAAAAGTATAATAACTACCATTTTTTTGCAGGGCCACGATTTGTGACATCCGCTGATTGTCCATCATATCTCCTATATACATCTTGAGGGGCGCCGATGCGCTTGCAGTGAGCTTGCTGTTGAGACCATAATTGCCCAATAGGAGGTCAGGGTATCCGTCGCCGTTGCAATCTGTAGCCAGCATGCCGCACCACCAGCCCGAGAGATCGACGTCGTCGTTCGTCAGCTCTTCGCGTACCAGGTGTCCCTGGTGATTTTTAAAGAGCACGGGCGGCATCCATTCGCCGGTGAGGACAAGATCGGGCCAGCCATCCTTATCGACATCGACCCAGGCAGCATCGGTTACCATGCCGATCTGAGCAAGACCAGGAGCTGCTGTTGCTGTGACGATCGTGAAATGGCCCCTGCCATCATTTTCCAACAGATAGCTGGCCGGGGGCTTGCCATAGATCAGGGAATTGGCTCTGCCGCCGACGAAGATATCCAGGTCGCCGTCTTTGTCGAAATCGGCGACACGTACGACCGATTTGTTTTCGAACAGGTCGGGGAGACCTGTGCTTTTTGTAAAATGGCCTTTGCCATCGTTGAGATACAGACAGTCTTTGAGCTCCTCGGCACGCCCGGCATATTCATTGCCGCCACTGGCGACATAAAGATCTGGATGATGATCGCCGTTGACATCGACGAAAATGGCATCGACACCTTCGGCGGCGCGGTCCTTTAGAAAAACGGCGGAGTCGGGGGATCTTGAAAAGGTCGCATCGGGTCGTTGTATAAAAAGCGTCCCTCCCTGTCCTTTGCCGCCGCAAACGAAAAAATCCTCCAGGCCATCGCCATCGACATCGGCCACGGCAATCTTTGGTCCCAGGGTAGAGATCTCATGGGGAATGAACCATTGTTGGGTGAAGTCGATGAAGGAAATATCTTCCTCGTGACGATAATCGATGTGGGAGGCCGCCGTGATGTCCGTGAGAATAGAGTCATGGCCGGTGTGTAGCAGCAGATCGATAAAGGATTGATAATTTTGGATGCTATCCTGTTTACTGCGGTCGTACGATATCTTGAGTGTCTGATCCGCTTTTGTGCGGCCCATCCGGGCGTAGGTATTATCTGGCCAGATGAGGATCAGGCTGTCCACGCTGGTCAGGCTTCCAAGTCCGTAATGCAACACCGGTTCGGAACAGCTCATGAATCCGCGTACGGGTTGTAACTCCTGGAACTGCAGACGGCCGCCGGCGAATACGAAAAGCTTGGCGCCGATGCCGAAGGTATTGGGAGCTTTACCTTTTAAACCAACGGTCAGGAAATGGTTGTCCGGGATTTGGGTCCTTGTGTTGTTCTTATAGATGCCGGCCTCTTCGTTCATATTATTGGTCACCAGGTCGATGGAGCCATCGCCATCGAGATCAGCATACGCTGCGCCCTGAGCGAGGGTCGGTTTGTCGAAGCCCCAGTCGATGCTGCGATCGATGAATTTGCATTCGGCGCCGCCCTCAAAAATATAATTGTGCCAGGCCCCGGAAGGAAGGTGTTGAAGGATCTCTTTATCATGGGTCCTTTTACCGGTGTCTGAATGGTTTTGCGGGAGGCCGGAAATGAACTTGACATAGTCGAGGTCGTTAGGGCGGTTCTTGATACCATTCGAGATATAGATATCGTCGCTGCCATCCAGGTTATAATCCGCGATCAGGGGTCCCCAGCTCCAGTCGGTGGCGGCGACACCACTATATAGTGCGATATCGGAAAACTTTTTGCCTCTGCCGGTATTCAATTGCAGACAATTCCGGGAATACTGGTAATTGTATCCGAATCCACGCTGGTAGAGATAGAGGGTCAGAGGGTCATCGCCTAGAGACGACTTCAGGACCTTCTCATCGGAGGGCAGCATATCCACCGTCATGATATCGAGCCAGCCGTCGTGGTTGATATCGGCAATGTCGTTGCCCATGGAAAACTTTGATTCGTGACCGAAGGCGAGACTGTTTATTTCTTTGAAAGTGCCGTCTCGTTGGTTGAGATAATAATAATCGTTCTCGTGGAAATCGTTGCTTACATAGATATCGTCGTATCCGTCGTTATCGAGATCGGCCACGGCGACCCCGAGACCGTATCCCAGGGCGCTGCTATAGATGCCGGAAGATTTGGTAACATCGGTGAAATGTCCACCGTCGTTTCGGAAGAGCTTGCCGCCGCTTTCGGGACTGTACTTTTCCCTGAGCGAGACGGGGCCATATGCATCCGTCTGGTGGGTGGAATGCTGTAGCACAAAGAGATCGAGGTCTCCGTCTTTGTCGTAGTCGAAGAAGACGGCCTGGGTGTTATATCCTTTTACCGCTATACCGTATTTTTCGGCGCATTCCGTAAAAGTATTATCGCCATTATTCAGAAAGAGCTGATTGCGTGAATTCCGGAAATACAGGTGCGTGGCGCCGTTATGGTCTCTTGGATCGAAATCCCCGACAGCGCTGACATAAATGTCGAGAAGGCCGTCCCCGTTGACGTCGGCCATGGTCACGCCCGTGGTCCAATCCGCCTGACCGCCGACATGGGCTTTGGCGGTGATGTCTTCGAATTGGAAATTTCCTTTGTTAAGATAAAGCTTGTTGCCCCCCTGATTCGCCGCCAGATAGATATCCGGCAGACCGTCGTTGTTGATATCCCCGATGGCAACGCCTGCGCCATTATAATAATAGAGATAATCCAGGATGCTGAGGGTATCACGGTCAGTATTGGCGTTGACAAACCCGATGCCGGTCTCCGCAGCATTCATTTTAGTGAAAAGCACAGAGCGGTGATGGGAACAACCGGCCAGCAATAGCATGTACCCGAGCAAAAGGACTATATAATTGCGCCCTGGCAAAGGATCAATGAGTAAATTAAAGTGTTTCAACCTTAAGTTCTCGGAGAACCGGACGTGAGGCTCTCGCCTCATCCAGCTCCTATTATCCAACCGACGGCACTGCGCCGATGGTCCAGTGAGCAAATAATTCCGGGTTCTTCAGGCTGACCCGTTTAAGCCATTTTAGGCCTTTGAGCTCGCTCGCCCGGACCTTTAGGTATTTACTTCGTACCCATTTTACAATTCTGTAATTGATCGCTTGCATAAAGTTTCTCAGTTTTGAGATGTAAAATTTGCCGTAATAGTTAATCCATCCTCTCACAACCGGGTTGATCTCTTTCGCTATGTCCTCGATCTGGCACCCGGCCGTTCTAAGTGTCTCCCATTTCTTCATCTTTTCCCGCATTGATCGCATCGATTTGTCGCTTACTGCCGGCAACCAGTTGGTAAACCATACCTTCCGGATACTATTCTGAGCCATCCTCGGCTTAAAGGTATACCCGAGGAAGTCGAACTGTACGTTGGGATAGTTCCCTCTGCGATTGCTATCTTGGCAGTACACGATCTTTGTCTTCTCCCCGTGCATTTCCAGCCCGCATTCATTTAGCCTCTCTTCCAGTTGCTTCTTCACCAGCTTCGCCTGTTCCTCGCTGGCACAGTGCACAATCGCATCATCGGCAAAACGCTCGAACGGACAGTGCGGATGTTTTCTCCGTAGCCACTCGTCCATCGAGTAATGCAGGTAGAGGTTGGACAGTACCGGTCCGATCACCGATCCTTGCGGAACGCCTTTCGTTCTGGCCTCTATCGTTCCATCTTCCCGTTGCACCGGCGCTACCAGCCACCTTTCTATGTATAGCAGGGCCCATTTGCAGTCCAGATGCTTTCTCACCGCCTTCATCAGCTGATCGTGCGGCAGGTTGTCAAAGAAACTCCGGATATCCAGGTCGATCACCCAGTCGTATTTCCAGCACCGCTCTCTCGCTTTCCCCAAAGCCTGGATGGCCGATTTTCCCGGTCGATACCCGTAGGAGTCTTCATGGAAGATCGGATCTACTTCCCTTTCTAATAGTCCTGCTACTACGGTCTGGGCAACACGATCAGCAACTGTCGGTATACCCAACGGCCTCATGCCTCCTCCCTTCTTGGGTATCTCCACCAGTTTCACAGGCGGCGGCATGTAGCTTCCGGAACTCATCCGGTTCCACAGCCTATAAAGATGATTTTGCCAGTCCTTTTCGAACTCGGCCAAGCTCACCCCGTCCACGCCTCCTACTCCCCGGTTCGAGTACACCCGGTCATAGGCCGTCATTACTGATCGTCTTTCAATCCTAAATGGTTTTGTTTCGCTCATCCTTGTACCTCCTGAGGTTGCCCTCAGTTTTCTTAGAGGACTAAAAACTGGATAATACAACCCCTTCACTCCACCCTCATTACAAGGGCTTCTTCACTACTGCGGGTTGTTCTGCCACCGTGCCACGCTTCCGTACTTTCTCTCTTGCCGGTTCACCGGCTTGTAGATTTTCCGTTAACATCGTGACGACAGCTTCGCACGTTCCTTGTAAAAGCCTGCTGTAAGATCACGCCTCCTGTGCGCCGGATGCCGCAAGAGCATAAACAGGTAATTCTCTTGCTTATCCCAGGTTGATACTGCACCCGGTTACGACATCGTCTGACCCTTTCGACACCTCATCGGAGGTTTACTTGCGTTCGTCTTCTTACAACTCACCTGACATCTTTAATGATGCCTTTTCTCCTATCGCTCCCCACCACGGCTACTTAACTGCAGCAGCATAGAAGTAGTTTGATATCAACGCCTGCACATCGATACCGGGAGGCCGACTCCCATCATTTACAAAGCATCAAATTCCAAATTCAAAGAACTCTTCATTTGTTCGTGCCGCCTAGTACCCCGGATTTTGTTTCAGGTTAGGATTCGTATTGATCTCGACTGTGGGCACAGGCAGCCAGAAAGTATGATTGTCCGTGTTGTCGGCCGATTTTGGCGGATAGGATCTTGCCCTGGTGAAATAGGGTGTGCCGGTATATACCTGCATCCTGATCTGGTCGATCCTGCGGACGTCTTCCCAGGCAAGTTCGCGGCCGCGTTCCTGGAGGATATTATCCGGGGTCAGATCTGAGAGGGCCCAATTATGGGCCAGGCTGCCGCTGTAAGCGCGTTGGCGGACGGTATTGAAATCGCCCAGCGCGTCAGGCAGGTTCCCAAGCCAGTAATTGGCTTCGCCGCGCATGAGATAGACATCGCCGAGGCGAAATACGGACCAGGCATTGCCCATATTGCCGTTGGGAGGAAGGCCCGGCTGCGGCCAGTACTTGATATTGCGGACGCCTGCGTGACGGAAATAGGCCGGCGAGGTGCCGAAAGTGAATTCGGCCATGGTATCATAGTAGATGACGGGAGATTTCAGGCTGTTGTAATTGTCACCGATCTTGGTCGTGGCGGCCGTGGAAGCATCGCCGTCATACGTACAGCAAACGTCGTCATTAGCTACGATCCAGTTCTTGTACGGGGGATAATTGCTGACGCCGTCCCCCTGGAACTGCTGGCCCACGAGGTATTGCCCTGTGCGCTGGTCGTTGAAGGTGCGCAGGACATTGTGTACCGTCCTGCCGTTGATCTGCTGTGTATTGGAGGAATAAGTTGAAGCCGTATCGAAATATTGGTAGAAATCCTTGGTGCTGGAGGCCCCATTATTCCCGTAATTGCAGCAGGGGATGCCGAAGGTCAGCGAGGAGTTGAACTCGATCGAGGCTTGTACAAGGCCGTTGGTAAAAGTCAGTCCGCTTTGGCTGCCAGGGACCACAAGGATATTTTCTTTGCTTTGGTTGTTGATACCTGAGAAGCAATCGAAATAATCCTGTTCGAGTGCAAACTTGCCGCTGTTGATGATGGAATCGCACATCGTGACACAATCGGCGAAGCGGTCCTTGCCCGTATAATATTTGGCATTGAGGTACATTCTTGCCAAAAGGGCGAAGGCTGTGTATCTGGTGACCTGGCCGTAGGTAGAATTGTCGACAGTGGTGCTGAGGTGGGGAATGGACGCTTTGAGCGAAGTCTCGAGGCTGTCGAAGATAGCGGCCATCGGGGTTTGAGTCACCTTGGTCGGATCAACGGCGTAATTGACGTAAGGGAAATTGCCGAAGAGGACCATTGCCTTATAATAGAAAATACTGCGGAGTGCGGTCATCTCGGCGATGTCGGCATCGAGATTGGGGTCAGTGCCCGCAGGCAGACTCTGGAGCGTCAAAATAACATAATTACATTTGGAGACACCGCCGAGACAGCCTTGCCAGCATCCATCCACATTTCCGTCAACATCGCTGGGGAGGTTCTGGTGGTAATACATCCTGGCCCACTGCCCCCCGTCGTACCAGTCGGTGCCGCGGGTCGGATAGACCATTTCATCGGAGGTGATCTCCATCATATTGCCGACGCCGCTATGCCCCACAACATTACCCAGGGCGGTATAGGGCCCGATCTTTCCGGCGGCGATATTGTCAGGATTGCTCCAGAATTCCGCGGCAGGCAATACGCTATAGGTTTTTACATTGAGTTTGGTACAGGCCGCACCGGAGATCCAAAGGAGGATGATGGCGGGAGCCCAGCGCTTAACGTTGTATATCGAATTCTTCATGTTTTTCATTTTTTGATTGCCTGATCTTATTTAACAGTGATGGATACGCCAATCGTAAAAGTACGTGCGCGGGGATAGAAACCATTCCCGGCATAATTATTATCCAGGTAGCCCTGGCCGGAACCGGCGCCGCCGAGACCTCCATAATTACTTGCCAGATTGGTAGCGAGGTTTGCGACATTGGCCTTGCTTCCATTGGCGGAGCCATAGGGTGAGATCTCTGGATCAAGTCCTTTGTAGGGTGTGATGACGAAGAGATTGCTGCCTGTCACGAATACCCTGAATCCGGAGATCGCTTCCGTAAGTTGCGGGAATGTATAGCTGATCGTTGCGTTCTGACAGCGGAGATAGGAAGCTTTTTCCAGCCAGTAATCGCTGGTAGTCGGGGCATCCTTGAGTCCATTGGTGAAGAGCTCTTTCAGGCTGTTGAGGCCGGGGAAGCGGCCATAATTCGCCATGTTCAGACGGGCATTGTCGTACACTTTCTGTCCATAGTTGCCGGTGAAGGAGACATTGAAAGAGAAATTCTGATATCTCACAGAAGTATTGAAACCATAGGTGAATTTGGGAGAAGGATCAGTATAGTAGTAGGTCGGATTGCCACCGATGCCTACTTTAGCCCCTGCCGAATCCAGGAGCTGATTGCCATTCTGATCGATACCTACGAAATGCGGCAGGTAGAAGACTCCGGGATAATAGCCTACCTGGAGGAAGGTCAGCGGGTTGAAGCTGAGGCCCTGACCACCGGCAGCCGTGAGCTGGATATGATCGGTGGCAACGGGGATGCCCTGGAACGAGCCGCTGAGACTGGTGACTCTTGTACGAACAATGCTGATCTGTCCGCCAAAGTTCCATTCCAGATCCTTGCTTCTGACGATCGCGACATTCAGACCGAGCTCGGCGCCTTTGTTGGTCATATCCCCGACATTTGCGAGGATACTTCCATAGACGATGGGAGGAATGGGCTGTACGTTGTAGGTGTAGAGCAGGTTTTTTGTCTTATCGTTGAAATAGGAGAGCGTACCTGTCACGCGGCTTTTGAGAAAGCTGAATTCGAGGCCGATATTACGGCCGATCTTTTCTTCCCAGCGCAGATCGGCATTGGGGTTCTGATAGGGGAAAACGCCCGCAGGGTACTGGCCTGTGACAGGGTTATAGCCATTGCTGTAGCCGTTGGGATTTGAATTCGTCAGCAGGGTTTGGGTATTATAGGCGCCGATGGGATCAGAGTTCCCCGTGACCCCGTAGCCGACCTGGAGTTTCAGTTCATCGACCCAATAAATATCTTTCATCCATTTCTCCTGGCTGATGCGCCATGCTGCGGAGAAGGAAGGGAATTGACCCCAGGCATGATCGGCGCCGAATTTGGAGGAGCCGTCACGGCGGAGACTGGCCGTCAGGTAATAGCGGTTGTCATAATTGTAGGCGGCTCGGGCCAAAAAAGAGATCAGTTTGTATTCCTCCTTATAGGACTGGATGATATTCAGGGCGCTGTTACCCGCCTGAAGCGAATTATTTTGCAACACGTCTACCTGGAAGCCTTCACCCGATGCGGAATAACGATCATCTTCATAATAATTGTATTCATAAACGCCGGTGGCCGAAATATTGTGTTTGCCGAAGCTGCCCAGATAATTCAGGTGAAAGTCCCCCCTATCCGAGTTGTAATTCGAACTGTACTTGACAGCCTGGTTAAGCCCGCCCAGACCGGGAATCACCGGTTGGTAATAGTCGTACTGGCTGTTCAATCTGCTGATAGCGCCCGTGACACCGGCTTTGAGGCCTTTGATGATCTCATAGTTCGCCGTAGCCGAATTTTGTTTCAGGTAGTCGGTGGATTTCCACAATTCATTTTTTTGCAGCCAGACGGGATTGAGATAGTTGTAATTGTTCAGAGGCGTCAATTGTCCGTTGGTGTATAGCGGCACCGTCGGCAGAATATTGTAGGCCCAATAAAAGATGTTGGCATTGATATGCTGGTGCTCGGTCTCCGTGTTGACGGTATTGTATTGTATTTCGAGCTTACCCTTGAATGCTTTCTGATTCGCACTGAGCCTTAGCCCCAATTGCTGTCTGCCGGTATTGATGACAATACCTTGCTGATTCTGGTAGTAGAGCGAACCTCGGTAGGTAAAATTATTGCCGCCTCCCGAGACGCCGATGTTATGCGTCTGGCTGTAACCGGTCTGGGTGATGGCTTTTTGCCAGTCGGTGTTACCACCCTGGTCGAGTGCGGCGGTATCGGTGCCGGGAATGGTAGCGGCCGCTTTGAGGAAACTGCGTGCATCACGGTATAAATCGTAATACTTGGCGTCTTTGGAGATGGATGCCGATCCTGAATAATCGACCTGGAAATTGCCGTTGCGTCCCTGTCTGGTGGTGATCAGGACGACGCCGTTGGCGCCGCGGGAGCCATAGATGGCGGCAGCAGAAGCGTCTTTCAGGAAGTCGAAGGTGACGATATCCGCCGGAGGAATGGAGCTCAGCAGCTCGTAATTATCGAGGATGACGCCGTCCACAACGAGGAGAGGCGTTTGCGTTCCTAACAAAGAAGTCTGGCCTCTCAGCCGGATAAGAGGGTTGCTATTGGGGTCGCCATCGGGCGTGGTTACAACGAGACCGGGTACCTTGCCCTGAACCTGGTCCATCGGCGTCGTGATATTGCCCTGGTTGAAATCCTTGGCCGAAATGCTGGCGACCGAACCAGTTACGTCTTTTCTGCGAGCGGTGCCGTAACCAACCACTACCACATCATTGAGGGCCGTGCCTTCAGCCGTCAAGATGACAGACAGGTCTCTGCCACTGCCTATTGAGACGGTCAGGGTTGCAAAACCGACGCTGGAGATCTGGAGCTGTTTTGCTCCGACAGGGGCTTGAAATGAGAAATGACCCGTAGCATCCGTGGAGGTACCATTGGAAGCCAGGCCTTTGACGATCACGGACGCGCCGACGACCGGATTGCCCTTGTCATCGTTGACCATCCCTGTAATGGTCTTTACCTGCGCGAAACTTTGATGGAAAAGAAATAGAAAAAAGAAGCTAAGCAGGACTTTCGCATTCATATCAAGATTGACCATAAGCAAGCATTTTTGGATGCTTTAAAATTATAGCTTCTTGTCAGGTCAGGTATGTTAAGTTAATATTTCACCGCCTGAATAATCCTAATTTTAAATGTTTAAAAAAATGAAAAACAGTTTTTTATGAATGGGCAGGGAATTACGCAAACGTTTGACTGAAATCAGGCTTTTTGACGACGATTTTTTGTGCAACCGTTTGCAATTTTATGGTGGAATTTAATAAACCTTACCTTGGCGGCGACAATAAGCCATATGAAGTATTACACCTGCCGTCTGCTGATTTTACTGATCTTATTTCTTTGGAGATCTATAGGATGGTGCGGGCCGGCTGATGAAGTCGATCCGTTGATCGGCACGGCCAAATCGGTAAGACCGACGGTCTGGGAGTCGAATGGGGCTTGTTTCCCCGGTGTGCTGGCGCCGCATGGGATGGTTCAGATAACGCCTGACGGCTACCATTATACGGACACGCATATACGCGGGTTCAGTTATCTGGATCATGGCAGCGGGTGGAGTTCTAACGGGCGCTTCCTGGTTTTTCCCTATGTGGGATTGGAGGCTTCTCCCTCCGCTTTTTCTCATGATCATGAGGAGAGTCATCCATGGCGATATGAGGTTGATCTCACTGATTACAGGATCCATGCCGCCTTCGTAGCCACTATCCATGCGGGATTTGCACGAATGACATTCCCCCGCTCCGATGATGCGCATATACTGTTGAGTGATATTGGTCGGGTCACCATTCTATCGGACACTTCTTTGATGGGGTATTGTAATGGGAGTTGGTTTTTCCTGTTATCCAACAAAGTTTTTCATGCTGTTTTGATCGAAGGTGGCGGCGTCCGGCTGGACTACCGCACCGATTCGGGGGAGGTTGTTGATATAAGAACGGGATTTTCTACCGGGTCTGTGACTGCCGCGACGAATAATCTGCTGGCGGAAATGCCTGATGGGAATTTCGATCGATACAGCCGGGGGGGCCGGGAGAACTGGAATACCGTCTTGTCACGCATCGAAATACAGGGAGGCGATGCGACGCATCGGAAGATCTTTTACACGGCGCTTTATCATAGTTGTTTTATGCCATCGATTGTATCCGATGCGGATGTCTCGCCGCGCCGCTATACACCGACCTACCCCTGGGATACGTATCGCAGCGAGCATCCGCTGAATGCTTTGCTGGACCCGGATGCGGAAGGGGAAATGATCGCTTCGATGCTTTCTGTTTATGATAACACCGGGTGGCTGCCCACCGGCAATATGCTGGGGAATCACAATGTGGAACTTATTCTCGACGGCTATAGGAAGGGAGTTCGAAATTTCGATGTCGGCAAGGCTGCCCGGGCCATCCGGAAGAGTCTGCTGGCGGAGCCGTATGCGCGGCGGGATATGGGGCTTTTCCATCGGTTGGGTTATGTGCCTGCTGAACATGCGAATAGTGTTTCGCAAACGCTGGAGTTTGCTTACAACTGTTGGGCAGGGGCGAAATTTCTAAAAACCGCAGCAGCAGAAGTGGACGGCGACATCGATACATTATTTCGACGGGCTCTATCGTACCAGCGCCTTTATGACCCCGGGACAGGGTTTATGAGGGCGAAAACTGAAGGCGGTGATTTCACCGATGGAGGCTATTGCGAGGGGACGGCGTGGACTTATAGCTGGTATGTTCCACATGATGTGCGGGGTTTGGTGAATCTGATGGGAGGACCGGAACGCTTTTCCCAAAAATTGGCGGAATGCTTTGACAAGGGACATTATGTTCATGACAATGAACCGCCGCTGCATTATGCCTATCTCTTCGATTTTGTGGGGAGGCCGTGGAAGACGCAGGAGTATGCAAGAATGCTTACTGAAACCGCCTATAGCGCAGTGCCCGGAGGGCTTCCGGGGAATGACGATCTGGGCGCTTTGTCGAGCTGGTATGTATTTAGCGCGATGGGATTTTATCCTGTTACACCGGGGGAGCCATTCTATGAACTTGGCAGCCCGGTTTTCGAAAGTTGTATCCTGCATTTGCCAAATGGAAAAACCTTTACGATACATGCCCCGGGGAGCTCGGCGAAACGCCGGTATATACGTTCGGCGAGACTGAATGGACGGGTTTATGAACGGCCCTGGATCGGACATGATGTTATACTTGCAGGCGGGACGCTGACATTGGAGATGGGGGCAGAGCCGAATAAACAATGGGGTGTTGCCGAAAAAGATGCGCCGCAGTCGCTGACGATGGGGAGACCGAAGTTTAAAGTTGCGGGATCGTCGCTTTCCCGGACAAATGCGTCGGCAGGCGATTCAGTCGAATGGTCCTGTCTGGTCAGCAATGGAGGCTTTGCGGCGGGCAGCGTTCGATTGGATATTTATATGGATGGCCGGCCATACGCCAGTCGTTCGGTACTTGTCGGGCCGGGTCGGACTCAGCAGATGTCTATTCCCGTTGTCCTCTATCAGGCGGGGGCGCATCGAATTACGCTGGGTCGGGCTGGCCTTCCGCTACTGCTTACCATTGCACCGAAGGCGCCGAGCTTTTCATACTCCGATCTATCCATTCCGCTGCCACATATTGCACGGCCGCAGGATAGTGTGCCGGTCGGCGTAATGATCCGGAATAGCGGGAGCAGCGGCGGGTCTGCGCCCGTGCGGCTGATGGTGGATGGTCGAACAATAGAAAGCCGGAGGGTGTTTGTTCCGTCGGGGCAGGAAAAGAAGGCCATGTTTATGGTGTCGGGTTACACTTTGCGGCCACTGTCGACTATTGGCGTGAATGATTTGCCGCCGGTGACCGTTAGGCTGATTGATGACCTTCCATTGCCCCCTTTTGATACTGCGATGCTGAAAAGGCTGGGCGCATTAGCGATGCTTGATTTTGAGGATCTGGCGAGCGACCGGTCCGGACACCATAATGACGGTCTGATACATGGAACACCACGATGGGTGAATGGTCTGTTTGGGCGGGCAGTACAGTTGGATGCGCCACATGGCAGTTATATTGAGCTGAAGCCAGGACAGTCGCTCGACACACTGGTCCGGAACGAGGGAATGACGATGATGGTCTGGGTCTATCCGATGGAGGAAGAAAATTTTGCAGATATTCTTTGCAGGGGCGACTGGCATACGCTGCAATTAAAGGCCAGCAATACGGTCGTGAATTTTTACTCGGCGGGCTGGGAAGGACACGAAGTCTTTGCACCGGTGCCGGCGAACTGGAACCGGCATTGGCATCATATTGCCGGTGTAACGCGTGGCGATATCGAAGAGCTATATATCGACGGGCGTCTGTCGGCGGTCCGGCGGATGGAGCCGCGTGATCCTGATGGGGAGACGGGGTTGACGGATTATTCGAATCACCCCTGGAACATCGGGCGAAATGATGCAGATCCGACGAGGGTTTTCAAGGGATATATCGATGATGTGATGATCTTCGACAAGGCGCTGCAGCCGGCCGATATCCACCGGCTGATGCTGCATCTGCCCGAGCATCCGTGATAAGGCCTTCCCATACCTTCCGATCGTCACCCACTTTGCTGCTTCTGTGCATCAAAGAAAACATTCAAAAAATTACCCCAAAATACCCAATATGTGCAGACCGCTATTTTATAGCATGTTGGCTGGAATTTTCTTGTCTTGGTCCCTTAGTGTTCCGGCACAGCGAACCGCAGAGCTAAGACCTGCAACCGACGCCTTTCAACGGATGCTGTTAATACCTGGTGAATACACCCTAATCGATGGGGAAACGATCAATCTACCCTCCTTCTGTCTCGATGAGCATAAAAAAGCACCCGGACTAAAAAATAGATACTTGAAAGGCACCAAAAATATTATTGTGGAACGACGGCGTCCATCGAAGCCAACCGATACCCTCACACTTACAGGCGCGCTCGCATCCTGGATTCGCATTACTGGTGACACATCAAGTTACACGCATCTGCTACTATCTAAACTAAATGCGAATGACACAGCAATATATGTCCTAAGGATCAATGGCTTCCCGGCTGTCACCGGCCAGGGAAGAACAGGTATAGATAGCGGTTTGGCTACACTGAAGGCCATGAATTCCAACATCCAAAGGGTATTGCAACAAATACAAAACTTACGCATGGCAGGCGTGGAAGAAAAATATCTGGGTGGAATCCAAGAACCAATCAACGATAGTTTCATCTGGCCAGTATTGGCCAAAAAATTGACGCCCGTTGAAGTTGCGAACCGGGCACAAGCCATCGAAGGCAGACTAATCCAGTTTGCACAATTCCACCAGGCAATCGGAAAGAGCTGTGAAACGGGAACGCTCCTCTATGATCGCATGGCAGGGGCATTCTGCTGGAGCTTCCGCTATAAGATCAAGGAACCCTTTTCCTATGCTACATTCATCCCTGGCATCATCGACCGTCTCAATCAATATGAGGGTCGATTTATCTTCCCGGACAGCCTGCAAAAAAAGCTACTTCCCTGCACCGGCTGGTTGTTGACAAAATTTAGTCCCCCGTTGGGTACGACAACTGCGACAGCTCTACTGGTAGCCTTGCAGGGGGACCGGGGAAGCAGAACACCGCCGATCATACCTGTTCATTTCCAGGAGCCACGCGATTATTTTGACCTCATCGAACATATCGACTGCGAAAAGCAAGTATGCGTCGATACGGAAGAAGTTGTAACCACTATTGACTGCGAAGGATTCCAACTGGAGCTCACGTATAACTATAAGAAGGGAGCGAAGGTCGATATGGGCCTTTCGGTTGGTGACGGAGAGGTTTGGATGCCCTTATTTCGCCCTTCCGAGAATCCAGTATCCCCTCCCGATCAACCATCGCAGGCGCTAACCCGTGCTATAATGATCCTGCAGCACCCCGACTCCGCAACAAATCTCGAACATCAATTCTATTTATCTCCACGGGAACTGGCCTACCTTTACAGCACTCAACAATCGGCTGATCATACAGACTCTTGCCAAATTAGACCGAAATTATGTATCGGATCAAACGGCTTTAGGAGCGTAAGCCTTCTTTTTGAAATAAAATGTGGCGACCAAACCATAAAACTATATACCAGAGGAAAAGTTGAGCTGGAGATTGAACAGAATGAGCATAAATACTCCACGAGCTTTGGAAAATAGATCAATGCCCTTCGCAAACCTGCTCGTGCCAAGACAAAAACAAGCCACACCCACCAATCCTCAACTGAGCCTTCATGCAATAACCAAAAAAGACCAAAATTACCAGAACAAGACATCGCGGAAAACAAGCTAAAAGATCATTCCCATCGGCCGCTTTACAATTCTCTTAACAAGAAGTCTCGCAAATGCATTTTCTCCGTGTAGTGAGGTCTCTGGATAATCTCCTTTTACATTGCAAGATATTTATCAGTTATAACTAATGAAATTACGAAAATTTACATTTTCATTAGACATAAATAACAAAATAATCAATATTGCAAGTTTTATCATTTTATAAGATCGCCCTTCGTCCCATTTCACCGGAAATAGTCGCTAATAAGACCTTCCCATACCCAGCCCTGTCACTACCATTCTGTTCAAATTCCACAATATAAAAGCCAAATAACCAGTTCCGCGTCGTCAATAAAAGATTGACAGCGCGAATACTTTGTTCCCCGGAGCCCTGCATTCACTTTGGAAAGCTTCGATATCAACTCTGAGAAATTCATGATGATTTTTTTTCGGTTACCCGCACAAGCTCTCCCCCTCACTTTCCTTATATTTATACCTATAAAACCTTATTCTACCAATGAAAGAACTCCTCTCAATGCTCAACGCTATCAGACCCATGAGCCAACCCCTCATCAATTACCTCCAACTCGTCATCGTTGCATTCGAGCTCCGCAAAAATCAGTTCCTCCTAAAAAAAGGAAGGGTCAGTGACCACATTTACTACGTCAGCGAAGGCATCCTCCGGGGTTACTATGAGGACGAGGACAAAAAACAAACGACCAAATGGTTCATGGACGAAGGCAACGTCATCACCTCCGTGGACAGCTTCTTCTCCCGCACCCCAACCCTCGAGCCAATCCAGGCCCTGGAGCCCAGCCTGCTCTTCGGTATCACATATCAGCAATTATATCATGCCTATGAACATTTTCCCGAATTCAACTACCACGGCCGGGAGCTCACCCAGAATTACCATGTCATCAACGAACGCCGCATATCAGCTCTCCAACGCCTACGCGCCCGCGAACGCTACCTTTATACCAAAGAAACACAACCCCGCATTGTGGAAAGAGTTCCCGACAACCTCCTCGCCTCTTACCTGGGCATAAAAAAGGAAACCTTGAGCAGAATCAAAAGTAAAATTTGAGTAGGGAACGTCCCCGTCACTTATCCATCGACTCTCCCAATACGAATTCATTAAAAAAAGGATCATAACTCCAACACGCTTGAATATAGTAATCAAAATTCAGCTTAAAATAGATCAGCCTTACCTCCCTGGCCGCCTTGATGGTGCCAGGTCGCAGCGCATTAGCCTCGTACCTAAACTCATCATCCTCCTCCTGCATAGCCCCACAATGCATACAGGCATTGCCCCAAATCTTTTGCCCCAGTGCTCGTACACGTTTGTACTTAAAAAAAGGATAGTAATCCTGTAGGGATTCGACCACTTCATCATCCACATACTCTACATCGTCAAATAATATAGGCACATCCCATTTTTTCCAGGTCAAAGTATCTCCCCTCCGAAATGCAGCCTCCTGCGCGACCTTCGCTCCCAAAGCGACTACGGTTGTCTCCTTTTTGCATTTATAACAAGGCATCCTTGCCCGTACGACAAAATATGGACGTTTAACAAGAAAACCTTCCTCGCATGGCAACCACGGCTTGAACTTATTGATATGATCCAGTTCATCCGGAATGACCCAGGTCTTCCCATCTTCCAGCAAACAAGCTCCCAGTTTCCGGGCCTTTGCCTCCTCCCTGGCTTCAACATCTATCTTGATTGGCATATCACAATAGTTTAAATAAAAAATCACTCCCAATCTACGAACCCAAACCCGTTGTAAGAGTTGACATTTATCAATTCCCTCACCGCCAAAATTTCCTTAAACTGCGCTCACCAAACATTAAAACCTATTCCTTATGGTCGACCTAACGCTCTTCCACCTGCACCCCGGCAAAAAATACCCTACACTGGACAGCCTCAACCGCCGCACAAGCCGTCTCGCTTGCTACCTCCTGGAATGGTTAGGCTGGTATAACTTTGACGTGGCGCACCGCTTATTAGGTCACTACCGTCTATACCAACTGTACAAAAAAGACCCGGATCGCGTCTTCCGCACAATGCCCCTCTCACAAGCCTATATCCTTCACTATCAGTCCAGCCACAACGTCAAATATGCCCTTTCCAGGGTAATGTCCTTTCTTTATAGTATCGGCACATTGGGACGTCATTACTTGGCCGTAGAGATCGAAACATTCAACCGCTCACTTATAAAAGATCATGCGAAGATCCTGGCAAAATTTCTGGAAGACGCTGAAAACGACTTTACCCAAGCCTTTCACACAGCAATGGCCCAGCTCAAGGACCACATCTTCGACACCCTACCCAACAACCACATATTCATCCGGTTCCAACAGGAGTATCACCATCACCACACCGCTGATCCCCACCAATCTGCCCCGTCCATCCCCTCTTCCACCTCAACACCTCCCTCAGGTAAAGCAAAAGGTGTCTTCTCCAAAAAACAGGTCCTCATCCTCTTCGATCTCCTCTCCCAGACCGCCCACCAGGATAAGCTCGATCTCAGCAAACCCAATAAATACGAGGCAATGGCAGATCTCTTCCACGCCATCACCGGCAAAAGCCACTCATCCTGGATAGAGGAGCTGAGGAACTACAAACTCAAAGACCTCTATGAATTCCACACAGAAGGTGAACGCAAACAGCTCATCGCCACCCTCACCAACCTGGCCGAACACTGCCGGAAAGCAGGCTACCGCACCATCGCAGCCCTGGTCGATAAAAAGATACGCGAGCTCGAACAGCATAGACGGAGTGAAGAATAGCTTCATTCCTCCATCAACTTCTTTTTCTCCAACTCATATATCTGCCGCCGCGCCTCCTGCTCCCTCAAAAGATTCCTCATCAGACTTTCCCTCCGGGCTTCCTCATACTGAACGTCCCGAGCCAACCCATCCGGATCGCTTCGCCCCCTCGATTCCGCCCGGTTCACCATTATAGAAACAACTGAATCGGTACTCAACTTCACAAACCTCCATTTCATCTCGTCCTGGGCATACCTGCCTGCACGCTGCCATTGCCATGCCATCATCGTCAACGCACACACCGTAATTATCACCATCCCGGACAAAACCCATACCGCCTTCCCGACAAAGTGATGATAATACACCGTCTTGTCCAGCGGCTTCTCAAAAAGCTGGCTATGTTGCTGCAGAGATCCTTGCAATAGCTCGATCTTTTCCACCGGAATGTCGATCTTCGCAGCCACTTGCTGTATAGCCTCCACCACCTCGGCATTCTTCTGGACCAGTTCCTCCACCCGCTTTTCCTGGCTGACCATCCGCTCTTTTACTTCTCCTATCTCTTCTACATGCTCCACCAGCCTCTTTGTCTGATCCAAATTTTCCTTTACGGACGCCCCCAGGTCCACCACCTTACCCACGAGCGCCTTTAATATTTCTCCCTCCATCGATCGGGTTTCATTTGTCTGCTCAAACAACTCATTCATAATTTATTTAAATTTAAAAGTTACAAGCTCAATCGTAGCCGATGTACATGCCGGTGCACATGCTCCTCCTCCAACCGCTCCACCTGCTTAGGCTGCAGTTCACCGGGCAACGGAGACTCAGCACCCAGGTACTGTTTCAACACCTGCTCCTGCCGCAACGACAACGCCTCCTCCAGCTTCCTCAGCGTACAAGAAGGGTCCACCTGGTAGCCCCCAAAACTGCAATTCTCTATCCGGAAGCTGATGCCCTGCCGCTGCCCGCTCACAGGGTCGTGACGGACCCGCATAGTGATCCCCTCCTGCAAAAGCCGCTTCTCCAGGTCTTCCAACCGGTAACACTGCGGTAGGTTCCGTTTAATCGCCTGGTAAAGCCTGTATCGCTTCGCATCCGGCTCGTGCAAAGCTTCCATATTGGTAAGATGAAGATTTTTGCGGTTCTCCTGTTGTAGATGATGCTCTCTAGTCAGCTTCTGAGCAGCCTTGATCCCCCGCTCGACTATTAGCCCCTTACCGATGATCTGACCGTCATTGTCGATCCTGTTGGCTATAATATGCATGTGCAAATGCTGCTTGTCCACATGCTTGACGATAGCATACTGCGTATTCCGCATCCCGATCTCATCCAGATACTGCCGGGCGATCAGCACCATGCGGTCATTGCCCAATACCTCCCCTCGGGGAAAGCTCAACGATGCATGGAACACCGGCTTTTCCTTCTCCGCCCAGAATTGATGCTGTAGCTCGAAATCCTCCGCCATCAGCCGGTGATCATGACCACGTACCCCCTCCACAGCCAGCACCTCCGCCCTTACCAGGTCCTGGCACACATACTGGCAGGTCTGCTTGAAGGTCTTACCCGTTATAAACACCTTACTTAGCATCACCCAGCCGTTTTAGCGCCTCATCGATCTGCTTCCCGTATTGCCCGAAATACAATGCACACTGCACCACCCCCTCCTGCCGGGCCATCGTCACCAGTTCATGTATGTCATTGGACATACCTACCATCTTTTTGAAGATGTCCCTCTCTTCAAAACTCCACCGGGAGCGTATTTCTCCAAATACACTCGCCTGACGCATATAGTCGGAAATATTAACTCCCGCCCGAGCAGCCTTCTGCTGGATAATGAAGTATTGCGCCTGGGTGACAAAGAACCCTATATTCTTATCCCTCGTCACCGCCTTCTTCGGCCTTCCCGTGATCTTACCCATAACGCTGACAACGACGCTTTAGTCACGCCGTACCTGCAAATAAAAAAAGAAAAAGCCCCCAATGGGGGCCAGGTCGACCTGAAAAAATAATGGCTTGAAAATCAAATATCGCCCATCAATCGCCTAACCTCCTTTCTCAACGTCTCCGCCTCCACCCTCGATCGGGTCAATGCAATAGCCTGTTCATAATAGCCGACAGCTCTGTCAATATCTACCCGCGTATACAGATAGCCCAATAAGGAATAATAATGACTGTTGTCATTCAAGCTCAATTTCTCCGCTTCTTCTATCCCCTTCTCCCATCCATAGACTTTCCCAAACGCAAACGCCCGGTTCAATGCCGTGACAGGTGAATATTCTATAAGGAGCAGCTGATTGTATAATTGTAAGATATGCTGCCATTTTCCCCCCCCCGTTGGCGTAGTATGCCAGTACGCAATAGCCGCCTCCAAATGATATCTCGAAACTTCCTTCCCCTCATAGGCATTTACGAGGTAATGATTCCCCCTTTCTATCAACCCCCGATCCCATAAGCTCTTGTCCTGATCCTCCAGAAGGATCATTTCTCCCCTGTCGTTGGTCCTGGCATCAAAACGTGAGCTTTGAAAATACATTAATGCAAGCAAAGCATTGGCCTGAGGAGTATCCGTCAATGCATTCCCTACAAGGATCAAACCCAATCGAATAGCTTCGAAACAAAGATCCTTCCGAATGGACTGATCATTCGTCTTGGAAAAATAGCCTTCGTTGAACAACAGGTATAAAGTTTTCAAAACACTTTCCGACCTGGCCCTAACTTCCGGGTCGCTTAACGCCTTGATCTGAAAATTTCCGTTACGAAGATTAACCCTGGCCCTGTGCAGACGCTTCTTAATGGTTTCCGGATTGGTCAGGAACGCACTAGCGATCTCCTCCACGCTGAACCCGCATAGGATTTGAAGAGCCAAACATATTTGAGCGTCTGTGGAATTCTCCGGATTGCACACGGAAAAGATCATAGCCAATTGGCTGTCCGCTATATTTTGATGGCTAAACTCAAAGTCCAGCGCCGTCTCGATATCATTCAGCTTCATTGTCTCTTTGACCTGTCTTTCAATAACAGCATTGTGCTTAAAATAATCCTTGACCTTGTTTTTTGCCACGGTATAAAGCCAGGCAGTAGGATTTTCCGGCACTCCCCTAATTCCCCAGATCTCGGTGGCCTTTAAAAAGGTTTCGCTCGCAATATCTTCGGCAACCTCCAGATGCCTCAGATCAAAAGAATTACAGAGCACAGCAATTATCTTACTGTACTCTGTTCTGAACAAATGCGGTATCAGCTCACTCTCCTGCATACGCGGGTCAGATGGCATTGATCTCCCTTACCTCTACGCTCCCATCGTATGACAGAATGGGACACCCACCCGCCAGTTTTGAAGCTTCTTCGAGAGATGCGGCCTTTATAAGGGAATAACCCATGATCGACTCCTTGATCTCGGTATAAGGCCCATCCGATACGGAGCCATTGCTTTTTAACACCTTGCCCGAAGGCACCAATCTGTTCCCCCTGTCAACCAGCTTTTCCTGCGCTGCAATGCCCGCTACCCAGTTCATCCATTTTTGGGTCAACGCCTGCATTTCTTCCGGCGACCTTTCGGGCTTGGAGGCGGGATAAGTGGAGTAGTCTGCTCTATAGATCAATAAGAAATCTTTCATTTTTTTAAGTTTTATGATTTTACACTTTATTTTTTACCGCGACTGCTGTTAAATGACTCGCGCCACATTTTCCAGCCCTGGGATGTTTTTTTCCAAAGTACAATAAATTTACCGTCGTCTATCTCGATGTTACTAATATTATATAACTTCCAGAAACCGACCTCCGCCACCACATCCTCGCTTACTCCATAGACATCGACGGTAATAAGCTTCCCATTTCTTACCCCAAATTTATTATACCCGCCTTGGAAAAAATCCTTCGCTGCATTCGGGCCACACAAGGCCGGCGCATTCGGCAGCATTATCCAGCAATCTTCGGCATATCGGCTGATGAACAGATCAGTATCGTTCTTCGCAAAAGCCTGAAAGTACAATTCGTTACTCTCTGCAATGGCTTTTCGGACATCTTCAAGGTTTGTCTTGGTGTCAGACTGAGCCGTTGCATGCCCCAAAGACAGTCCGGCCGTCACACAAAGGATAATAAGTATTTTTTTCATTTTAGTATTTTTTTAGACGACCATTCCCGCCGTCAGGTTAAGAACTGTTCCGGTGATAGCGCTGCCCTCATCGCTGGCGACAAAAACAGCCGCATCTGTCAGCTCCTTCAGCGTAGTTAATTTCTTCCGGTGCGTATTGCTTGCAACAACAGCATCGAATTGCGCCCGGCTCATGCCACTGCCTTTCGCCGTAGCCTCATAAAGCTCCGTAAAAGCATTCCTTATGATAGGCGTTTCCGGTACAGCGGTCGAGAACAAACATACTGCCCGCACCCCGTACTCCCCGCATTCCACTGACAGCCCCCGGCAAAGCGCCTCCAGCGCCGCCCAGGCCGGTCCTCTGCCACCACCCATAGGTGCATTTAGCTGGCTCAAATTGGCCGTATGCATGATAATTACCCCGTGCCCCTGCTTTATCATCCGCCTTGCCGCAGCCTTGGCGGTTATGAAGTGGGATTCCGTATAAGTCACTATCGGGTAAATGAAATTCGCCACCGGGAGATCTACAAGCAGCGTGTGCTGGACATCCTTCGAAGAAACACCGATGGCATTGAATGAAATATCGACCTTCCCGGCCTTCTTAATTACTTCATTCATGTGCTTCTCTACAGCCTGTTCATCGAGAGCATCAACCTCAGCCGTCTCGATCGACCCGCCCTCGATCAGGACATCGTCGGCAATGGCCTTGAGCTTTACAGGCGTCAGCCCTGCCAGAAAGATCCTCGCCCCTTCCATGGCAAAGGCCCTCGCGATCGCTCCGCCGATGGCGCCGTTACCATATACCACGGCAACTTTGTCTTTTAATCGTCTCATTTTTTTAAGATTTTATGTTCATCTTAATGACGACTACCATCCCAAAAGGGGGACAAAGTTGTATTCACTTTTTTTAAAGTATGCGCCAAGCCCAACCCAATCAATGATTATCAAATATTTGCAATTCGGGGGTCGCCCCCCGAATACCTGCTGCAAGAATTGATCTGCTTAATCTCTGTGGAGGAATTCCCTCTCCCTATATTACAAATATCAATGTCCACATCCATGCCACCTACGCCTCTGCTTTCACAGTAAAAATTTATACCGACCAGTATGAGGCTGTTCGAAGCATGGATTTTTCCATTGGTCCAAACTTGGGCGGATGAGATGGCAAGAACAGAATCTACACTAAGCGAATTAATGCTCTCCAAGAGTATAGAATCCTTTATGGATTGACGTACCTATGCAGCCTGCCTCTGAAGTAATTCTTTTTTCCAATTCTCAAATTCAAACAAACACATCACTCAATATACTGATTTTCAATATCCCTGGAACCCAGTTCCCTTTTTTACAATTCCACCCCACCCCGCCGGCCTACCTTGCAACACAGCAGCAAAAGCTGTACCTTCAATCCATGGAGTTCACCTGGTTCCCTCCTTCCGAGATTTTAAAGCCCTACATCCGGCATTATTATCTCTTTCATTCCACATCGGATTCCCCCTTTGTGGACACCGTTTTCCCCAGCGGGGATATGGAAATGATCTTCAATCTTGGCGAAGGCGCCTGGTGGGCTAATAACAAATTGAATCCCCCGATCGAGCTTTGGGGACAGATCACAAGCCCCCTGACCATCCGCTCCACTGGCCGCCATACCATGCTCGGCATCCGGTTCTTCCCTCATTCCGCTGCCTATTTTCTCAAGGAGGATATCAGCGGACTCAACGACCAGGTTCGCGATCTTGGCGACATGCTCGGCCATCCCGTCAAACAATTGCATACCCGGCTACTGATGACGTCCGACATATCCAAAAAGATCGCGCTGCTGGAATCTTTCCTGATACACACATTGACAAAAGCAGAAAAAAGATCCGTTGGCATCGACAAAGCGGGGCATATCCTGAAAACTATGATGCAAGATCCATCAGAGCTCAAAATAAATGCCATTGCCGCCCGGCATGGCATCACCTCCCGCTATCTCAACAAGCTGATCCAACAACACACCGGCCTTACCCCCATCTCTTTCCATAAGATCCGGCGCTTCCAGTTCAGCCTTAAGCTTATCGGGAGAAAAAACCAGCCGCTCACGGCTATTGCTTATGACTGCGGCTATTTCGACCAGGCCCATTTTATAAAGGATTTTAAATCCTTCACCGGCCTCACTCCTTCGGCTTACCTGAAGAACATCTCCCCCGTCAACCAGCTCATCCTGCAATAAGCAGTTCCCTTTTTTACAATTTTCGACTGTTCGACACCGGTAGCTTTGTAGAAAAAACAATGGACCTTTATCAACGATTTTCAAACCTGCACCGGGCCGCAGTCCCCCTTCTGCTGGCCAACTGCTGGGATGTTCATAGCGCAAAAATGCTGGAAACAGCCGGCTACCCCGCTGTCGGTTTCTCAAGCCACGCCCTTTCCACCGCCCTCGGCTATGAGGATGGTGAACGACTGCCATTCGACCTGCTGGTTCGCATGACAAAAAGAGTCGTTTCAACGATCAACATCCCATTCACTGTCGATATGGAAGGCGGTTTCAGCCGGAACATCGACCATATCCTGGCCAATATCCACCAGCTCGTCGATGCAGGAGCTGCGGGCATCAACCTGGAAGATACCATTGTCGGCGCCACCCGGGAACTCCAGCCGGCAACGGATTTTGGGAAGATCATCACGGCTGTTGTCGATCATCTCGGGAGGATTAACAGGAAACTATTTCTCAATATCCGCACAGATGGGTTCCTGTTGAACATGCCTGACGCGCTTTCCGAAACGCTTTCCCGGATAAAGATCTATGAGAAGGCCGGAGCCGACGGCATCTTCGTACCCTGCATCACCCGCAGATACGATATTGAGCAGGTAGTGAACGCCACCGCCCTCCCCATCAACGTCATGGCTATGCCGGACCTGCCGGATTGGGACTCGCTTCAGTTGCTCGGCGTACGCCGCATCAGCATGGGTCCCTTCCTGTTCACAAAAGCCTATGAACGGGGCGCCGCCGTGGCGGGATCTGTCTGGCAGGAAAAAAGCCTCTCACCTCTATTTTCATAACCAATTTAAATATTACAACATGAACCTACCAACAAGACCTGAAGACGCACACACAACACTGGCAGCCGCCTTCAACACAGGCGATGTCGACACCGTCATGAGCATGTACGACACCACCGGCATCTTCGTTCCCGAACCCGGCACTTCTGTCTCCGGCAAAGAGAAATTCGAAGAGTCGATAAAGGCGATCCTATCCATCAAGGGAAAAATGCAGATTAAAACCGTGTATTGCCTGAGGACAGGCGATATCGCCCTTGGCCGTTCGGAATGGAGTATTGTCGACGGCAATGAAGTAAAGATCAGCGCCAAAGGCATCGAAGTAATGAAACAGCAGCCCAATGGCGCCTGGAAGATCATCATCGATCAGGCCTTTGGAGCCGAGGCCGACCTGAAAGCAAACTGACCCTCCACCCCAAACCAAAGCCGTTCGCTTCTATCAGCGGGCGGCTTTCCCCTCCAATCCCTTCCTCATATCTTCCGTCTTGTTCTTCGCCGTCTCGGCTACGCTGTTCAAAAACCC
This sequence comes from Sphingobacteriales bacterium 50-39, assembly GCA_001898505.1. GTDB lineage: Bacteria > Bacteroidota > Bacteroidia > Chitinophagales > Chitinophagaceae > Puia. The sequence continues at coordinate 57,734 of MKTZ01000010.1, read as the reverse complement.
GATCTTCACAGTATCACCGTCAAACACACAGGTGATCCTGTCCCCAAATATCCCCTCCACCATCCGCACATTCACCTGCAACTCATGCTCCCCTACCCAGGTAGCCGTACCCGCGATCCGTGAAGGCATGGGGAACATATCATTCATCCCCAATACATATATCCCCCGCACATCATTCAACATCCAGCTCTCCCATCCGAACTTCAAGCTCGTCGCCCCGCTGACAGCCCTTACCCCCACTTCTCCCCCCTTATCCGTAAGGCCAAATCGTATCTCACGCACCCCCAGCTCATTTTCCTTCATAATGAAATTCATACCATTCAACTTCGCCGCAATCCCACTCTTTACAGAACCCTTCGCCACCGGTAACCCCAACCCTGCCAACTCTTTTTTCAGCTCCGCCCACCCGGCAGCATCCTCCGGCAAGGCATTCCCCTGCATCCCTCCCGGCAAATGATCCCAAATGATATTCATCGACTGCTGCATGTCCGGACTCTGTCCGGTCACCGCTACCACCGCATCCAGCTCCGGCATGACGATACAAAACTGTCCAAACGCACCATCCCCCCTGTAAAATCCATGCGTACACCGCCAGAACTGGTAACCATAACCCTGCGACCAGTCACCATTGTTTACCTGCGATGCAGTCTGATAGCTGGTAGCCTCATTCACCCAGCTTTCGGTCAACAATGATTCCCCATTCCAACGCCCCTTTTGCAAATACAGCTGCCCCAGCCTCGCAATATCTTCGGTTCTTATCCGCAACCCATACCCCGCCGTGTTCAATCCCTGCGGTGAAACCTCCCAGTCATACCCTACAATACCCAATGGCTGAAAAAGCCTCGGCGTAAGATATTGCTCCAGCGTCTGCCCCGTTATTTGATATACGATGGCTCCAAGCATATAAGTATTTCCCGTATTGTAAAGAAAATGACTGCCCGGCTCGAACTCTACAGGCTGCGCCAGATAGGTCCGCACCCAACCGTCCTTCGAGGCCCTCATAGCTGGCATCGTATCCTTCGCATGCCCTGTATTCATAGTCAGCAGACTGCGCACCGTCATCTGCTGCAAATGCTCGCCCGGCGCCGCCGGCAGATCATGCGGAAAAAAAGAGACCACCTTTGAATGAATATCCAGCTTTCCCTCCTTTACTAATAGTCCGATGGCAGTGCTGGTAAAGCTTTTCGATAAAGAATATAAGGAATGAACAAACTGCGGCTCATAAGGTTTCCACCAGCCCTCGGCCACCACATGCCCATGACGCAGCAGCATAAAGGAATGCCAGCTGATACCCGAGGCGTTGGCCGCCGCCAGGAATTGGCTGATCGCCCGTGAACTGACACCTTGCAGCTCCGGACTCGATCGTGGAAAGTCATAGACGCCAGCCAGGTCACCCGGCTCATATGATCCGGGCAAGGCCGGCATGATACTCCATCCCAGGACACCTCCGCCTGCCATCTTGATAAATTGTCTCCGGCTTGTCAGCATGATAATATATTTAAACTTTTATATATACCTTGTTCCTATCCAACAGATAAGCCAGCACCCAAAAAGTCAGGACGGTGCTTATGGCATCCAGCAGGCTCCCATTCATAGGACCAAATACAGGTGAAAAAATATGGGTATACATCCATCCGCTCACCCGTAAAAGTCCATATAGCCTCGGCAGTATCCCGCTGATCATAAAGATGAACAATGCGTTCTTCCCAAACACATCGAAAAATTTGCTCCACCAGCCCTTTATCCCCTTCATCTCGATCACATACATCAGCACACACAATACCAGGATAGCTAGTCCCGTCGTATAAACTACAAACGAGCTGCTCCAGGTCTTTTTATTGATAGGAAATACCATGTCCCAGCAGAACCCGGTAAAGATGAGCACACAGCCCACCACGAACAGTCCCGTTATCATCTCATATGTCTTGCCTTTCTGTACTATATAATTGCCTGCCAAGTATCCAAAGATCACCTGTACGGTGGCCGGCAATGTACTGGCAATACCTTCCGGATCGAATGGAACTCCCTCTCCTTTATACATATGCGCCGTTCCCAGCACCGCCTTGTCGATGGCGGTACCAAAATACCCTTGAAGACTATAAGGATCACCAGGAGTCCCTGCAACCAGGCACAACGCCCAATATCCTAGTAGTATTATCACCCCTGTCACCAGCGCCACCCGTGGTTTCCCATAGTAGATGATCAGCGATGCAAAACAATAAGCAAGAGCGATACGCTGCAGCACACCCAGAATACGGATACCAACGGGATCCTTACCCGGAAGTGCAGCCTCTGCCCAGGATTTGAACACCAGGTGGTCACCAGACCATTTCACAAAAGGGAACCAGTTCAGGAACAATCCAATGCCGAATATCAGCAGTGTCCTTATAAATACCTTCTTTAAAAAGATGCCATCACCCGCCTCCCGCAGCCGCGGCATCACAAAAGCCAGGGCATTACCTACGGCAAAAAGAAAAAAAGGAAATACAAGATCCGTTGGCGTACATCCATGCCAGGACGCATGTTCCAGGGGAGGATAGATGTAGCTCCAACTACCAGGGTTGTTTACCAATATCATGAATGCCACCGTGGCCCCACGAAAAACATCCAGCGAATAAAAACGTTGTTTCAAGTATAGAAGGGTTTGCCCCTAAGATAAGGAAATCCCATTCTTCTCCGTTACTACCAAAAGAGTAAGTTACATATTATCCCAAAACAAAAGGAGCTCCTTGAAAGGAACTCCGAATTGCTTTATGCATTCAAAACTTGAGCCCGCCGACCAGGACATCCCGGCCGGAGCAAGCCACGACGGCAAATTAAAAGGAAACCCTTACCCATTATAGCCCGATTGAGCAGTTGGCAGAAAATCCGCTGAAATTGTCCAATTGCAATGAGCCGTCGGCTAAAACAACAATCCGCTTCCCTTTACGGGTAACCTCTCCGCCAGATGATCAAAATACCGATGCTTCGACCATGCCCCCCTGTTCCCAATGACATACAGCCTCTCCTTCGCCCTTGTGATAGCCACATTCAGCATGTTCGGACTTTGCGCCACCCAGTTCCGCGCATGCGCTCCCGCAGGCATCGTCCCCAATACGAGGAATACCACCTCTGCCTCCTTCCCCTGGAAGGTATGAATGGTGCCGCAAGAGACCCGCCCCTTCCCCTGGAATTCCTCCCGGCAAATAGCCGCCACACTTACAAAAGGGGAAATAACATAGATCTTTCCCGTATAGTAACGCAGCTGTTGCAGATACAGACGTAATACCCCTATTTCTTCTGCAATAGCATGCCTGTCCAGCACGGTATACCCGACGACATCGATCCAGCCGCTGCCGCCGGTGGGAATATTAGAAACAAGGTCGGGCGTCACCTTGACCATCTGCTTATTATAGGCAATGGCATTGGACAGCGAGAACATGGGCTCCCCGCACCGCCTGTGCGCCCGTAACGGTATGCCCGTCCAGATAGGCTGGTCACCATTCACATCGATATACGTACCTACTGAGGTGACCCTGTCAGCCAGGGACTGTGCCGAATGATACACAGGGTTCCAATTGCCGTCGGTAATGCCATAGCTCGCTTGTAACAGCCTCCCCAATTCGGCAGGAATGGTTACTATGGGAGGTATCTGCAGCGTGTCGCCGATAATGATACATCGCTCACTCCGCCAGATGGCGCCGCAGGTAGATCCCGGGGTTGCCTGTCCGGCTTCATCCAGCAGCAGCCAGCCGATCCCGCCTCTTTTAATTTTCGGAAATTGACGCTGAAAGGATGCCAGCGTCACCGATACCACCGGTATGCAAAAGAAAAAAGTATTCCACAAGACAGCCGCTATTTTTTCGTCGATGACACCAACCTGTTTGTTCGACACCATATTGACAAAGGCGTTCAGATTGCTGTTGAACTGCCGGGCATTGACGCGAATGGCCCAATGATGCAGCTCGAGACTCAACAAGAATATCCTGCTGCGGAGTATATTTATTTTCCCGGATGAATAAGGTGTCATTGCATGGATCTTCCCCAGGGACATACCTAAAAAGTCGGCGCCGGGCAGATTGGCAGAAGGGATATCCCATTCATCACGTAGCCGCACAGCCAGCACTGATAGCCTCCCCGTATCTGCCCTCTCGTCGCCTGCCACCTCTAACAGCAGATCATGATATTCTCCCGCCAACGCGCTGAACCTTTCATACTTCTCCAACAGCTTCTCCAGCTTCGCAGCTGTTTCCTTATAATGGGCCATATTTTCCTCAACAAGCACGGTATCTTCATACTGGCTTTTTAAAAATCTTCCAAACCCAAGCTCCCTGCTGAACCAGAATTTTGTAACGAATGAGCTCCGATTGTTCGCCCTTCCCAGGACGGCGCTCAAAAGGCCCCAACAAGGCGCGTCATGAATATGGCTTGCCATCTCTGGAAAATAGGAAGCATCCCCAAAGGTCTCTCGATCGATGCTGTCGAAGACAGGCAGCTCCCGTGAAATATTTTCTATAGCCGCGTTGTTATTGCTCGATACGACAATCCCGTCATTACCAAAAATCGCTTCATTGATCCCATAGTATCCCATCATGTCGACGATGACAGTACGCCGGCCGGCAAACATCCCCCATACGCCATATTTCAAAAGCCGTCTGGCCCTCGTTACAACCACATCGGCAATGATCTCTCTCAGCAGGGTCGTCTTCCCCGTTCCGGGCGGACCGTTTATACCCACCAGTGTCGGATCTCGCATAGTGAGATGGAGTGCAGCCTGCTGGGCGCTGTACAGTCCGAGCTCAGGACGGGCAGGCCATCTGCCGGGACGCTGATATTTGGGATGTAAATTTTTCAGTAAAGCCCCGGGGCTAAGCAGATCCTCCCGGACAGGCAGCTCCCTGGACAGGTAGACTTCCATAGGTTTGCCAATATCATCGATGTACGCGATCAACGTATTCAGATCCTGTACATAATAGCTGTTCATAAAAGGGACATCCACGGCAACGGTCATAGTCACGAGCTCCGACAGGCATATGATAGCACGTTTTACCTTCAGGCGATGACGTGTAATCCCATTCACAACGTCCAGTTCCTTTTTTAAGACCGTCCAATCCAGCGGAATAGACGTCTCTTCATCTTTTCGTTCTTTATCTGGATTACTCCTTTCCTCCCTATCAGGCTGCCCCCCTTGATCACCCTCCTCTCTATCAGGTTGACAACGGACGAGAAATTCCTCATGCGCCTTTCTTAACAGTTCCGGTAGTTCCTCCGGGTCGAGCCGCTCCTGCAATATCTTTATTCCATAGATCCAGGCGGCAGGCATATAGCTTCGCTCTATCAGCTGCCCACGCTGATTGAGGATCAAGGCCGAAAAGAAAGTTTGACCGCTCGCTGGCTCCCGAAATTCTTTTGACTGGCTCAACTTCGCCAGTGTCTCGATCACCGACTCCTTTTCCACCGCATAAAAGTATAACGTGTGCCGCCATTGCTTATCCCCTTCCAAAGAGGGAAATTTATCCGACTGCCAGGGCAGAGTGTCCTCTGGCTCGAGGACACTATATTCTTTGGAACGATGACCTTCGAATGGTGGAGGCAGGTCCGGTAAATTGAAGGTCTCGATGGCTCTCCAGAACTTCAGCACATTCGTATAATGATCCCGGGTTATAGACATAGGCAATAAGGTTCAGCATATATAATCAGCGGGGCGGCGACTCACGCGTCCTCCGACCCTTCGAGCACAGGCTTGATATCCACCACCTTGACGCGGTGCAACCCCAATGGGTTAGGCCTGTCCGGACTCCGGGTAGCAAAGACGCCGGTCAGCGGATTCCGCTTGTCACCCCGTGGGTGCACAGCCAGCACATCCCGATGCGATTGATGGAACCAGGTGATCAAAATCACCTCGTCCCCCTGCGCCATCCCCTCCATCGCCGCCGCAAACTTTTCATGCACATGCAGCCATACATCCGGCGCCCCCTCATATCCCTGCTTCGGTGCCATACCCCTATCTTTAATTTCCGACGGAATAACCCCTACCGGCTCTAATAAAAAGTTCGACATATGATCTATTTATAAAATTCTTCCCTGATCCTGACCAGCAACCGCTCGGCCGCCCGCTCATCCGGCGCTTCCGGCAGATCGGCCACAGCATATAACTCTTCGATCCGGCCCATTTTCTCCTCCGCTTCCCTTAACAAATCCTCGTATTCGAATTCCCCTGAACGGATACGCAGTAGGAATTCTCTGTCTTCACGATACACCATTACTTTATGATGCACCGCGATTTCCTCAGCCATGTTCAATAGCCGGAATGTATGCATCATATGCTTGGCATCATAATTCTTCCCATGTGACATAGTATTCAGATACCGCTCTTCATTGCGTCCTTCTACCCATCGCCAGTATTCGGCAAATTCCCGGCAATAAATAGAATAGGCATCCTTGTTAAAATGCATTACAGCCAACGGCTTCACTCCTTTTGCGACACTGCTGAGCCATACATCGTTGGCTGCATCGGACGAAACGATCCCCTTCAATTGCCCTCCCACCTCTTTTCCCCTCTCCTCATGAAAGAGCAGGTAGGCGTCCCGGAAATGATCCAGATTGACCAGGCCACAATCTTTTTGATCAAACCCATTTTCCTGCAGCCATTCCTTTAACGGCTTTGTTCCGTTGTCCCTGACCACATGACAAAAATCCAATACCGATCTGCGCTCTTTTTCAAATGTCTGGAGTATCTTTTTATTTAGTCCCCGGGCTTTTTTTATCTGGGTTTTTGCATAGCCGGCAAAGGTTTCAAAACAGAGCCTCGAAAGGAAATTCTCTGGTCTTATAAGCTGCATCAGCGGATGACGGAATAGCACGCAATTTTCCGGTGTGCTGAGCAGTTCCAGTATATTGGGATTGTTCTTGCACAACAAGTCGATAAAACGTCCCACTTCAAAAAACACTTCATCATGGCTCGCATTGGCCACCTGCTCGGTATGGGTCAGTCCGTACAGCTCTTTTTGAGGCAGCGCGAATATACCCTTTATATCTGTGTCGGAACCGGGCAGCGCCAGGTTATAAGCCCTGCTGCCGCTGACACATTTCAGCAGTAGATGCTGTGGCTCCCGCATTAGTTGTTCAAAGGTCATGATCCAATATATTTACGGAAAAGTCCGTCCATTTCCTCTGTGTCGTTCTTCAGTGCAGGGATCTCATCCCCCTGCCTTTTACAGTGATCCAGGTTTTGCTCCAGCCAGTCATGCAGAATGGGCACCGCATCGGTCAGCGCTTTCTCATCAGCCCCCTGCTTCCGGGTTAGTAGATCATCCACGGCCGATTGCCACCCCTCATCGTCCACCAGGGACCTGAGGATAGCAAACTCCATTGGAGGAACAGCCTGCCTCTCTATGATCCACCGGCAAGCCAGGGCAGGCCGAAGAGCATAAAAATACTTTTTGAGTTTTACCCGTCCTCCCTGCAATTCATTTTCAAAAGCATTCCGGGCCATGGAGAAATAATGATGACATCCCGCTCTATGGGAAAAATATATCGGCATCAGATTGCGCATTTCGTGTGCAAGCCCACCTTCTTCCTTGTATACGATGGGCGATTGCAACCATTCATACAAAGGGCCGTTCGACTTAAGGAATAGCTGCAACGCCTTCCTGATATCCCAGCCATTTATATCCAATAGATGATTCACCGGCAGCTCGATGACATCCTTCCGTTCCCGGATGCTGAGATAACGATGGGTAGGCTGTACATAAATGAATCGTACGTCATAGTCACTGTCCGGAGAAGCAAACCCCCAGGCTCTGCTACCCGATTCACAGGCATACAATATCTTCACATGATGCTCTTTTTCAATATCTCCGAGCTGTTGCTCTATCGTGTCCTTCATGTCGTACAAATTAGGGAAATAAAAACTATCTTCAGCACCAAAATACCCCACATGCCCCTCCCCATACGCCTGACCTTCCTCCTGCTAACAATATACGGCACCTCCCTCCACGCCCAGACGCTAAAGGCCGACGAGCTCGCTGTCCTAAAAAAATACAAATTGGAAAAGATAGACTCCTTCATGACAGCCAAAGGATTTAAAAAGCAGGTATTCAGTGATGAAAAAGACTTCAGTATCACAAATTATACCGTCATAACCCGCACCGATTCCGGCGCCGCCCAACGATCCCTCCATGTCGGCTGGGTACCAAAAATAAAAGTACTTACATTGGAATATGGCCTGTGGCTAAAATCAGAAGCCGCCAGCTTTAGCAAACAGCTCACCCAGGCCGGCTATAAAAGATCAGTAAGTTCAACGCCCAATATCGATGGCAGCAGCTTCCAAACCACGTCTTATAAAAAGGGGCTCATCAGCATCGGGTACAAGGAAGTACAGCAGGACTCCGGTACAGTTTATATTTTTTCCATAGAAGACGATCGATAGCCCCTATTTCTCCCCTACAGACCACGTCAAAAGCACTCTCCCCTTCCCATATCGCTGTTTTTCATGACGATTTTACCTAACTTGGTTCACCGGCGGATCTCCGGTCCGTCCCCCCCTGCACATTAACATATCAAATCTCATGGTAAAGTTTTTCCTGTCGATTGCCCTGCTCACAGTCACCCTGTATTCCCATGCCCAATTCACCCCCGGCATCTCCATTTACACCCAAAAGATCGATGACCCCGCCGCAGTCTATTTCATGCCCGACAGTCGGACCGACGTCTCCGCCCAGCTGCAGACAGCTATCGACCAGCTAAAAAAGGACAGGAACTTCGGCATCCTCTTTATCCCGGAAGGCACCTACACCATCACAAAGACCATCTATATCCCCGCAGCCATCCGCCTGATAGGTTATGGCAGCCACCGACCTCTTATCCTATTAAAAAAGAACGCCCCGGGGTTCCAGGAAGAAAACCCAAAAGATAAGGGCAAGGCCAGCTACATGTTCTGGTTCACCAGCGGCCCCCTCGATTCCACAGGCGCCGTCCATGACGCCGGCGCCGGCACCTTCTATAGCGCCCTTTCCAATATTGATCTGAAAATAGAGGACGGCAACCCCGCCGCCGTTGCGCTCAGGACCCACTTTGCCCAGCACAGCTTCGTGGCTCACTGTAATATTGATATTGGCAAAGGGCGGGCAGGTCTTTTCGATGTGGGCAATATGATAGAAGATGTAAAATTCTTTGGCGGCGAGTATGGCATCTATACGACAAAAGCCTCCCCCGGATGGCAGTTCATGATGCTCGACACTTATTTCGAGGGCCAGCGGCAGACAGTTATAAAAACACAGGAGGCAGGCTTCACTATCATCCGCATGCAGGTAAAGAATACCCCCTCCGTTATACAGGTGACACCCAATTATTGGGAGAAACTGTTTCTCGGCGATTGCAAGTTTGAGAATATCTCCGGCCCCGCACTGACATTGAGCGACGAAGACAATGCCAACATGCAGCTCAATATCCGCAACCTCGTCTGCCGCAATACCCCGGTCCTTATCCATTATCCCAAAGCCGATACTACCACAAAAGCCCCGGCCCCCATCTACCAGGTCCAGCGTCTCGTCTACGGCCTCCAGATGGACGATCTTGACAAGGATGCAAAATATCACGCAGAGATGGACATCACACCCCTGAAGACCATGCCCGCACCCACCCCCCGCGACATTCCAGCCCTCCCCGCGGTAAAGGATTGGGTCAACCTGAAAACATTGGGAGCCGCAGGCGATGGCATCACCGACGACACAAAGGCCATCCAGAAAGCCATCGATGAACACCCGGTCATCTATGTACCACAAGGCGCTTACAGGATCACCGGGACCATCCATCTGAAACCCAATACCATCCTCATAGGTCTTCACCCCATGGCCACCCATTTCGCCCTAAAGGAAGACGCCCCCGCCTTCGGAGGGTTCGGGCCGCCTCAGCCAATGATCGAAGCCCCTCAGGGCGGCGCCAATATCCTCACAGGAATTGGCCTGTATACAGCAGAAAACAACTTCCGCGCAGTAGCCTGTAAATGGGCTGGCGGCGAGAATTCCATGATCGATGACGTAAAGTTCATCGGCGGCCATGGCACGATGCGTCCCGGTCCAAAAGTTCCCTGGCAATGGGAGAACGCACAAGCAGTACGCCCCTATGACGGCAATGGAGGACAGACCTGGGACACCCAGTACTGGAGCTGCTGGGTGACCAATAACGGTGGCGGCATCTTCAAGAACATATGGTCCGCCAGCACTTCCGCAACCTCCGGGTTCTATGCCAGCAATACCTCTACCCGCGGCAGGATCTACGCTCTCTCCGTGGAGCATCATGTCCGCAACGAAGTCCGGTTCAACAACGTTGCCAACTGGAACATTTATGCGCTCCAGCTGGAAGAAGAGAGCCGGGAGAGCTCCCAATGCCAGCCCATGGAGATGCAGGACTGTCATGATATGAGCTTCGCCAACCTCTACATGTTCCGGGTCATCCGTGTCAAAGTGCCTTACCCCTACTCCATCCGCACCTGGGATTGCAGGAACGTCGAACTGCTGAATGTCCACAATTACAGCCAGATCAAATACACGACGGACAATCCGCTGTATGATATCAATACGAATATAGAAGTCCGGCCCACAGAATTTTCCCGGTTGCTCATCACCGGTACCACCCGCAAGCTGGCCGAATCCCCATCCACAGGCCCAATACAAATGTTTGGAAAAGGTTTTGAATTCGCCCTCGGTAGCTGCCACGACTCCAAAGGAAATGTATACTTCGCCGAACAACGCATGAAAAGAGTCTACAAATGGTCCGCAACAACCCAGTCTCTTCAACTGCTGGCCGACTTCCCCTGGGAGCCCCTTTCCCTGGCATGTGACTCCAAAGACAATTTGCTCGTAGTTTTCAGATACAATCCACAACCAGGCTTCATGGTCAACGGTCGCCAGGACGGCTTCCAAAACCCGCCCGATGCCGGCGGCACCTCCTTTAGCGGCTGGGGCAACTCGGGCTTTGCCACCTTCGTCTATTCCATTGATCCCAACCATCCAGACGAGTCGATAAAAAAGTTGGACATAGTCCCCATGAGCGCTGTCGGCAATGTTTATAAGGCCCTCTACCCATCCAACAGATGGCGGGATTTTCATGATTTCAATCAGGTCTCCATCCGCAGAAATGACTCCTGCTGGCTGGCCCCGGACGGACGGACGATCATACCCATTTGCTACGACCTGGCCAGATCCTGCGCACTGGTAGAAGCATTCCCTGGTCAACCGCTTTACGCCGTAGACGAATACGACAAACGCACGGTTAGATTCCAGGTTGACCCAAAAGGTTATCTTTCCGACCTGAAATATTTTGCCGAACGGGGCGAATTCAGTGCCATCCCCGACGAGCAAGGCAACGTCTGGATCGCCGACGGAGATATTTATAAATTCAACCCCAACGGCGTACAACAGCAGCTCATCCACACACCTGAGCGCCCCTCCACCCTGACCATCCACAATGACACACTTTACTTCACCGGTCGCACAGCACTTTACCGACTCTCGGGCGGGCAATGGTCTCAGACCGGCCAATGGGCTCCATCCGGCTCACAGTCTCGGACCGCATCCGGTCAGCCCTCCTCAAGTCCCCTGATCCAGGCCCATTTCTCCTCCTCCGGCCTCAACCCAAAAAAGGTCCTCGTCGTAGGTTCCATCGACCGCTACCACTACCCCATGGTAAAAGCCTCCAGGCCGCTCTTCCAAAAGCTCGCCGCCGAAAACAACCTCGACATCGACCTTACCTGCGATCTCTCCGCGCTGACGGAGGATAACCTCGCAAAATACCAGGTACTTATCCAATTGCACCAGGCCCCTTTTGAGCTCACCACACAACAACAATACGCGATCCAGCAATTCATCTCCAAAGGCAAAGGTTTCATAGGCCTCCACGCAGCCGGACTCACAGGCGCCCAATTTACCAGGCCCGGACACACCTACTGGCAATGGTATGAACAGTTGATGGGCCATGCGGTCTATTCCCCTCACCCGCCTCTTCAACAAGGCACGGTCCTGGTAGAAGATCACGATCATCCCGTGACACGCCATCTGCCGGGATCATTTTCCATCCGCGACGAATGGTATGAGTTCGAAAAGAGCCCCAGAAAATATATACACGTCCTCGCCACAGCGGATGAGACCACCTATAAACCCGCCCATCCGATGGGAGACCATCCCATCATCTGGACCAACCCGCAATACGACCGCGTCCTGTACATCGGCATTGGACACGATACCAGCATCTGCACAGACACCAACTTCACCACCCTTATGAAGGATGCATTGCTCTGGGCCGCGTCAAAAGCCCCGGATAAAGAACAGCATGACATCGACCAATCCCTGGCCCAGCCTATCACCATCCTGGCCAACCAGGTTGCGTATAATATGGAGGCGCCTAAAAGCGCCATCGTCAGAAGCAAAGACCCCCTCCCGGATCATACGACATTTACCCTCGTGGACGCCAGGACCCTTCAGACGGTCTATACGGACGTCGTGCAAAAGTCCGAACAAGTCACGGACTGGGCCCAGGTTTGGTACAGCCGCATCGATTTCTCAAACTTCCATACCCCCGGCTATTACAAGCTGAAAGTAAAAGACGCCGAATCCCCCGCCTTCCAGCTCGACGACAACGCCCTCACCAGGATCGCCGTCCCCGCCATCACCCATTTCTTCTATCACCAAAGAGCCAGTTCCCCGGAAGAACAGGAAGCGGACAGGCATATAAAACTCTTCGGCAGCGACAAAACGGTCGACCTCACCGGAGGATGGTGCGACGCATCCGGCGACGTCAGCAAATACTTCTCCCACCTGGCCTATACCAATTTCATGTCCCCCCAGCAGATACCCATGGTAGACTGGTCAATGATCCATACGGTGGAAAAAATACCGGCCCTCCTCGAACAGACGGGCTGCAAACAGGCGCTGACAGACGAAGCGCTCTACGGAGCCGACTATATCATGCGTTCCCTCTCCCCCGAAGGCTATTTTTACATGACAGTCTTCTCCTATTTTAATAAAGACGCCAACGCCCGCAGAGTAGTAGGATTGCTGGCCAACAGCAAAACCACCTCCGACTACCAATGCGCCTGGCGTGAGGGTGCAGGCATGGCCATCGCATCACTCGCCCGCATTGCAGGATGGAGAAGGGACGGAGCCTTCACTTCGGAAGACTATCTCAAAGCAGCCGAACGCGCCTTTACACACGTCCAACAGTTCTCGACAAAATATGCAGACGACGGCAAGGACAACGTCATCGACGACTACTGTGCCCTCATGGCAGCCACCGAACTCTGGATAGCCACCGGAAAGGATATATATAAGGCAGAAGCCCGCAAACGCAACGATAACCTCTCTCATCGACTCTCTCCCACCGGTTATTTTATAGCCAACGATGCTGACCGCCCCTTCTGGCATGCCGCCGACGCAGGCCTCCCCATCATGGCCCTGGCCCGTTATCTTAACATCGAGACGGACACTGCCCATCGTCGCCAGGCGCTCACCACTATAAAAAAAGCCATCGACTATAATCTCACCATAACACACGAAGTAAAAAACCCCTTCGGCTACCCGCGACAGAGCTTTCTTTACAAAGGAAAAGTAACGAGCGGTTTCTTTATACCGCATGAGAACGAGAGCGGCTGGTGGTGGCAGGGTGAGGACGCTCGCCTCGGCTCCCTCGCAGCAGCCATGCTGGTGGGCGGACGTCTCGTCTATCCGGCTGAAAGCCCCCTGGGCGTAAGACAGGACATCGCCGAATATGCATCCAACCTCGTTTCCTGGGTGCTGGGCAGCAACCCCTACAACATCTGCATGATGTATGACTATGGCAAGAACAATGTGCCTTATATGGCATCGATGTATGGACACGGCTCCGGAAGAGGCGGTATTTCAAACGGCATATCCGGCAGGAACGCAGACGGCTCAGGCATCGATTTCAAAATGGAAGACAATGGCAACGAATGGCGATGGAGCGAACAATGGATACCACACAGCGGCTGGTTCCTCCAGGCCGTCACAGCCATGACAGTCGAATAGTCAGTGCAGTTCTCGCCTGATCTCCATATCTATCCCGGCTTCTTTTTTCCTGGCCTCCTCCAGCGGCAGCCCCACATTCATACCCGGCCGCTTATGACCCGCCGTCGTAAGCCAGGCATCCTTCATGATCTGCTGCTTCTCTCCTACCAAGCGGAAGACAGAAAGTCCACGCGGATATTTTTCAAAAGCAGCCCCGGCGCTCTCCGCATCCTCCCTCTCTCCCAGGTAGCTCAGCACAGCTTTTGCCATGATCCAATGTCCCAGGCTGTCTGGATGTACCCCATCTTTTGCATAAGCAAAAGATGGATCGGCCGCCCTGCGATCCAACAGATATTTTTTCATGGGGAAATAAATATCACCTACACTCCATCCCAGGGGATCTCTCTGCTGCAGCAGCCAGCCGGAATACCTGTCCATCACTTCCGCGTACCCCGCATGCCCTCCATGCTGCTCGTCAAATACAGCCGGCGTCAGATGTATGATCCGGACGCCCGTTGCAGCCAGCTCCTTATGCAGCCATAACATACCCTCCCTGAATTTCGCGAACCGCCTATCGTCAAAAGGCATATAGATACCGTCATTCATCCCATAGCACGCAAATACCAGGTCGGGCTTTGTCAGAGCCAGCACCCTCGACAGCCGTTCATGCAGATCAGGCCGGGGAAATTTTCCATCCGCATGCCCCGGCTCGGACAACCCCGACACAGTCTCGCTGGGAAGGCCCTCATTGATAAATTCAAAATGTCTCCCTGGATAGTGAAGTGTAAAATATGTCTCCAGGTCTACGATATATTTACCGTCATACGTGATGCTGTTGCCTAAGAACAATATCCGGTGCACCTGTTTTGGAAAGGGTTCCGGCTGATGCATCATCAATCCATCGATGACATCCCGCACCACCGTCGGTGGAACAGCTTCCACCAAATAAAATTGCCCGCGACCACTACTATCCCATGTATTGCTGCCATCTTCCGCCACTCGTATCCGCCCCGGCCGAAGCGTATAGTAAGGTTTATACCCACCCACACCTACCAGCACCGCCGTCTCATCCCAGCTCATCCTCCCTGCACTGTCTTCCGCAGCCTGGGGAATGCTGATACGAAATACATCCTTGACGGGACTGTTCCATATTTGTTCATTGTGAACCAACGGCAATCCGCATTTTATTTTCTTCCCTATCTCAAAACCGCTGAATATAATAGTTCCCGGCCAGTGGATGGATACATACCGGCTGGCCTCGCTATCCCGATGGACATTGAACTCTTTTCCGGCAGGAAAGCTTCCCGCCATGGACACCAGTTCCTTTACCTTCTTACGCACCAGCTCTTCACCGCTCAAGGAAGAATATACATCCGGACCGCTGCGAAGGAGCCCGGAAAGATTGGTCAAAAAGCCCACCGTGATGACGACAACACTATGATCCTTCTGTCCGGCTAATAGTTTCCGGTAAAGTGCAACAGCATCCAGCGCCTCACTGTTCCGACCAATTGCATGCGGATATTTATGTAATATACTATCCGTCCAATGCTGCCAGTCACGCTGATCCACAGCCTCGCCTTTTGGAACGCCGACAGGTATCTCCGGACGATGAAAATAAGTATTAAAGAGATTGAGAACGGCCGCAACTCCCTCGTATTTGTCACTCGCCATCGTGGCCAGTATCTTTATCTTACCGCTGTCCGCAAAGGCATGCAGCAGCGTGATCGCGCCTACATCATCGTAGTCAGGCCCCATATCCGTATCGAAGATCACTGGTGTCTGAGAAAAACCCATGTGGCAGCTCAGCCCCCAGGATAATAGCAGCAATCCTATTCTTCTTCCCATCTTTTTTTATGGAAAAATAGATCATTCATGCTATATTTATCAGGACATGCCAAAGGTTTTTGATTGTATGGTAGTAGGGCTGGGAGCTAATGGCAGCTCAACGCTGTATCACTTGTCCCGGACAGGTAGAAAGGTCATTGGCATCGACAGGTTTACCCCGCCGCACACACACGGCTCGTCCCATGGCGAAAGCCGCATCATCCGTCAGGCTTATTACGAAGATCCTGTATATGTTCCGCTGTTACAGGCTGCCTATGAGGAGTGGGAAAGGCTGGAAAAGGCCTCCGGTAAAAAGCTTTTTCTAAAAACAGGCGGCATCATGCTGGGTGATAAGGACACCGCCGTGGTCCGGGGCTCAAAACTCAGCGCAGACACACACGGCATACCCTACGAATACCTTGACTCGACCAGTCTCCGGCAACGTTTCCCCGCCTTTCGCCCAGCCGATGACACAGTAGGCCTCCTTGAGAAAGAAGCAGGCATCCTCTTCCCCGAAGAATGTATCCGCACCTTCCTCGATCAGGCCATCACACAGGGCGCCGCCATCCATTACGATGAGCTCGTCCTCAATATCGTACACGACAAGAACAGCATAGAGATAACCACCACAAAGGAAAAATATAGCGTAGGCAGCCTGATCCTCTCCGCCGGGGCATGGACCAACCAGCTGCTGTCCGGACTACATTCTTCGGACGCCATGCACCCGCTCGCCTCGCTCCCGCTCACCGTAAAAAGACAGGTCCTTTTTTGGTTTGCGAACGATAACGCGCAAGACCACGACCGCTTCCTGCCCGCCAATATGCCCATCTATATCTGGGAATACACGGAAGGCAAAATGTTCTATGGGTTCCCCGATCTGGGTGCAGGCATCAAGATCGCTCCCCATCATAGAGGCCATAGCATCGACCCCGATCACCTGTCACAGGATGTCAGCCAGAAAGAGATCGAAGAAATGAAGGACATCGCCCGCGAATACCTGGGTATGAGCCCCGTCTTCCAAAAGTCCGCCGTCTGCATGTATACCAATACCCCCGACGAGAATTTTATCATCGACTTTCATCCGGAATATAAGAACATCATCATAGCAAGCCCCTGCTCGGGTCACGGATTCAAATTCAGCAGCCTCACAGGCAGGATACTCAGCGATATGGCCATGGGGAATGACACGGGCTTCGACCTGTCCCCATTTTCCCTCACCCGTCCGGCTATTGCCACCGCCAGTCCGTCACTTCAAAAATAAAGTGTAACTTGATAGGCAACTGTCATATGAATGTTGGGGGGATCCGTTAGATATTGTTTACTACACCTGCTTATATTGTTTAGCACGTGCTGCACAGCCCAAATGATCATACCCTGGGGCTATGCATTGAACCTAACATTCGGCAGGGGAACCACCGACCCCGGACCACCTTTATCCACAGGTTACACCAGCCTCACCTACACCACCTCCCCATGCCCGGATCCTGGTTACTATACAGTCGAATCCAAATTCAACTGCCCCAATTTCTTCAACGTTGATTTTGATGCCGGTCATTACTATTTCCATGGCGTTCGCCAGCCCATCGACTCCGGGTATATGATGGCGACCGATTTTCATGCCAGCGTAACTCCCACACTCCTTTTTTACGATACACTAAAAGGCCTTTGCAGCAGTCATGCCTATATGTTCTGGGCAGCCATTATCAACCCCAGGCCTTCATCCTGCTTCTATCCTAGTCTTACTTTTAGCATAGAGACCACCACCGGCACAGTCATCAAAGCAGGTCATACAGGCAATATCGGAGGGCCTGGCGATAAAGGCACATTTTTCCCCGGCTGGTATGACCCTTCCCTCCCGCCACCTCCTCCACCTTTTTATGGCGTTAATTTCAGCCTGCCCGCAGGCATCACCGACGTAGTCGTAAAGATCATCGTCGATCCGGTCTCAACCTATACAGACTGCAGCGCAACCCTTCTTCTGGACAATATTCTTGTCAGCAGGTTGAGCCCGGACCTCGATATCGTCAATGTCAACAACCCCAATGCCACCAAGACCTTCTCCTGCTACATAGGTGACATTCCGGTCGTACTGAACGGCTATGCCGACGACCACTATTATTCGTTGGCCCCGGCACGGGTCGGCGATAGTTATACCAACCTGGCCGTACAATGGCAGCAGAGCCTGGACGATGGTTATACCTGGACAGATATCCCCGGGGAGACCAGCCCCAACCTCAACCATATCTTTTCTATACCAGACACCTTTTTGGTAAGATTGAGAGGCGCAGAGGCCGGAGAGATCGATGACCTTGCCTGTAACAACGTCTCCAATATCATTAAGGTGGAAGTGGATGGTTTGCCTAAAAACTATAACCTTACCAGCAATTCTCCCGTCTGCACAGACGGAGACCTGGGCTTCGATCTGGAGGGGGGCGCTACCTATACCCTGACAGGACCCAATGGCTATTTCGACAATTCCCCGCATCCGCACATATTCCACCCCGCGCCGGCAGACAGCGGCTGGTATTATGCAACGATCTTCACGCTGGGTGGCTGCAAGGTTACTGACAGCACGAAGGTCCGCGTCATTGGTCCTAGCGTACAGGCCGGTGTCGATCAATCCATCTGCTATGGACAGAACGTTCAGCTCCATTCGCAAGGTGGTAACACCTATTCATGGACACCGGCCACCGGACTATCCAATCCCTCCATCTCCAACCCAACGGCATCACCCGTGATCACAACGAACTATATAGTAAAAGTGACGGACAACTTCGGATGCAGCGACACCGCCGCCGTCAGGATCACCCTGCGAAATAAGATATTAAAGGCTAACTTCATGGCGCCGGACGTAGTATGTCCAAGGGACATCGTCGGGTATAGGGACACTAGCCAAGGCGCTATTACCAGTTGGAGTTGGGATTTCGGCAACGGTCAGACCAGCACGGAAAAAGATCCGCCCACACAGGCCTATCCCCAAAGCTTCAGCCCGCAGTACTATCAGGCCAGCCTTATCATAATAGATACCGCCGGCTGCACCGATACGGCCACCCATCGGTTCCTCTCGGCTCCCAACTGCTTCATCGACGTGCCCTCATCCTTTAGCCCCAATGGAGATGGGAGTAACGACTACCTGTACCCGCTGAATGCCTATAAAGCCACACATCTAACCTTTAAGGTGTTCAATCGCATGGGCCAAATGGTCTTCGAGACCAACGACTGGACAAAAAAATGGGATGGCGCCCTGCATGGGCGCCCACAGCCCGCCGATGTATACGTATGGTTCCTGGAATATACCGATGCCGGCGGCAAAAGACAGGTATTGAAAGGGACAACGCTGCTGGTCCGGTAGAAAATCATATCACATGCTCCCGGAAACCCTTGTTATGAAAGAGCACAGGCATCGCCACACTACAGAGCCCAAGGATAACAATAATGCCCGACAACAGTCCCTTGAATTCATGATTCACGACCGCATCGTCCGATCTGTGCACACCCGATGTAGCCATAAGGAGCGCAATGGTCACCAGCACAAACAGCGCCTCGAACACAATATCCCCTTTCGGTAGCCATCGGAGACAGACAAAATATAGCAGCCCGATAAAGACAAAAAGAAGATTTACCGCAAATATCAACGAAGAGACATTGATGATCGCGGAAGGTAAGAATCCGGTATCATCCCGGTAGATAATATTATAGGCAAGACAAAGTATCGTACCGGCAAAGCCGGCAAAAACGCCGGTTAGTAAAGTACCGCTAAAAGATGGACCATGTCCGTCGGCCGAAGGCGTGTGAAAATCCAATCCGCCCATTGGTTCATGTTGTGCCATAATAAAGAGAATTTATTTGTTATAGATTATATCTGTCTTTAACCGCCTTCAACGGTTCCTGGAGTAGCTTCCTGCCCTGGACCAGCATACGTCTCGTCCTTCCCGGCGAGTGATAGACATGCTCCTTCTGTTTCTGCTGACTATAATAGCTCAGCACGGCCGCCGAAGTGACGATACCAACCGTCTTGCCCGAATCCTTGCTGTCCCGTACTAATAACGTGTCCGTATTGTATCGCCCCATCATTTCAGCTGCAAGCCCCACATCATCGGACAGGTACACATACGGCAATCCGACAGCCCCCGAAGGGATCACTGGCTTCATCAATCGCGCCACCGCACCACCCTGCAGTACATCCGGCTCATAAGCATCCGGCGCGTTCACTCCCCTGCGTTTGATCTTCTCCGTCATGATGCTTCCATTCATGAGGAAGAAGGAGAGGAAGTATGCGGCTACAGAAGCGCCCAGCACAGGCAGCAGACCGTGCGACTGTCCCGTCGTCTCCAGCGCAAAGACCACCGAGGTCAGCACGGCCCTGGAAGCTCCCGCAAACATCGCCGCCATACCCGCCAGAGCTGCCGTGGCCGGATCGATCCCCAATGAAGGAAAAAAATGCTGAGCCCCCATACCTAACAAGGCTCCAAGCCCTCCTCCGATGGTAAATAACGGGGCGAGTGTACCGCCAGAAGTGCCACTGCCAAGGGAAATGGCCCACGAGATATATTTCAGCACACACAGCGAGAACAATATTCGCATAGACCAGGACCCCGTCAATAAATATTGAATATTGTCATACCCCACCCCCATCGTATGCGGCGCGAAATACCCCACTACGCCGATAGCTATCGCCCCAATGGCAGGCCACCACATCCAGTGGATAGGCAATTTTTCAAACAGGTCTTCGATAACATAAATGGACCGCGATACGCCCGCAGCCACTACTCCGACGATCAATCCAAGCCCTACATAGGCCACCAGTGCGCTGTCGGACGGCACCGGTATGTCCGGCATGGCAAACACAGGCGCCGTGCCAAATAATAAGATATGCATGCCCGCGCCCGTGATACAGCCTATCGCTACAGGTATGATGCTTCTTGGTGAAAATTCGAACAGCAGAAGCTCGACGGCCAGCAGTACCGCCGCCAACGGGCTCCCGAAGATGGCAGACATACCCGCACAGGCCCCTGCCGCCAGAACGATCTTACGCTCGCCGGAGGATATATGCATCCACTGCCCCGTCAGCGACCCAAAAGCGCCACCCGTAGCAATGATCGGCCCCTCCGCCCCAAAAGGACCGCCCGTACCGATGGAAATAGCCGCCGACAGCGGTTTCAAAAAGGTCATGGCAGGAGGGATACGGCTGTCCTCCAGAATGATCTTTTCCATCGCCTCCGGTATACCATGTCCGCCTATAGCCCTCGAACCATAACGCGCCATGAATCCCACCAGGATGGCGCCGATAATAGGCACCACTATTACCAGCAGTCCCAGCTGATTGCCCGCCGGCGAGGCGGGCTCGAGGGACACACGCCCATAAAAAGAGAGGTTTGTGATAAATTCGATGAGATATACAAGTCCCTTCGCCAATACACCAATGATTATTCCATTGATTGCCACTTGTATACATAGATAAAATACTCGCTTATTTACCGGAGCCTTTCTTACGATCCTTTCTCTCATGCTGCAAAGATATTGCACAGGCAATATTTTTTACTATAATTTTCATATTTAACAAAGAAAAGTATTGGCTAAACAATGTATATATTTGCCATACAGATTGATTATCATTGTGACATCATGACAGCATTACCCTGCAATCTGAACGATTGCTTCTTATGTCAGCACTGCATTCCCGAATGGAAAGAGGTCATCGCACTAAAAAAGACCACCTTGTCCATAAAAAAAGGTAAAGCCATATTCAGGGAAGGCGAGAAAGTAAAAGGCATCTTTTTCCTCTATAAAGGTCATGTCAAGGTCCATATGCAATGGAAGGAGCAGAAAGACCTCATCCTCCGCTTTGCCGCCCCTGGAGATATCCTGGGACATCGCGGCCTGGGCGGCATCGACCATTATCCCGTCACAGCCACCGCACTGGAGGATAGCCAGCTTTGCTATATCACCAATGATTTTTTGGAGAGCTCCCTGAAAGCCAACCCCCAGCTCACCTACAGGCTTATGCATTTCTACGCAGCGGAGCTCCAGAGGACGGAACAGAGAATGAGGGATATGGTCCATATGGAGGTCAAAGGAAGGATCGCAGGCGCCCTATTGGAAATAGCCACCTTGCCATTCACTACCACCCGGCAGGACATAGCTTCGTACGCCGGCACTACTTACGAGACAGTCTTTAAATTCCTCACCGAGCTCACCAATGGAAAGATCATATCTATATCCGGGAAGAATATACGCATCGATGATCCCGCACACCTGAAAAAATATATCCAGACAGCCGGCCCATCCTAACGCACAAGTATCACGGTCCCTTTGTGGAAGATTGTCTTGCCTTGATAAGAGATCCCCGATACCATCCAGACAAAGGTCCCCGGATCCTGCAACCGGCCATTTACACGGCCATCCCAGCCCCTGCCAGCCTGCGAAGTGCTGAACACCAGCTGGCCATATCGGTTGTATACCCGGAAATAGTCGAAGGTCGCAATACCCACCGGCACAGGCCGGAAAACGTTATTGGCAGTCCCTCCCGGCGTAAAGGCGCTGGGCACAAAGATATCCGGCAGCGTCTTGAACACCTTGACTAAAATGGTAGCCGATCCATAACAGTTTACCTCCGTGCTGGCCGTCACGACATACCTGATCGAGTCGATGCTGGGTCCTAAAATAGCCACGGGATTATGTATATAAGGATCGTCGAGTCCCGTCGTCGGCGCCCATGACCAAAAATTTGCAGTAGTATCGTTGGAGCTGGCATTCAGTTGCAATGGCTGATTGAACACCACAGCCGTATCATGCCCCGCGTCGACCACGATCTTCTGATGCACATGGATCATAAAGGTGTCCCGCAGAGGATTTGGACAGCCCGAATTCATAACGCTCAGCACATAAATAGTGGATTGTAAAGGAGTGGCCAGCGCATGAATAGCCGCCGTACCGTTGACTATTCCATCCCCCTGGTTCGTCAGCGGCTCCGTATTGCTCCAGCTATAGCTCGTTCCCAAAGTGATATAGGCATTCAATGGAGCCGTGGCCCCATAACAGATAGGTGTATCCGCAGGCGCCGCCACCGCCTGTGGGAATTTTGCCGTCAACAGGTTCACGGCAGCTGCGGCGCTTATATCCGACGGACATACCCCGCTCTTTACTATCGTACGATATCGTCTCGAGGAAGTGATCCCGACCACATTGTAGCTGGTATCTGTGAGCACGGGAGCAAAATCAGTCCAGTTGACGCCGTCCGGTGATGATTGCCAGTTCGATACATTGCCCACATGTCCTTGCAGGGTCAATATAGCATCCTTAAACTGTCCCGTACAAAATACCATATCGGAAGGGTTCAACGTTCCACCCACGCTTTGCGGGTCTACCCTTACCGTAGCCGCGGTACTGGTGTCGATATCACAGCTCTCTCCATTCTGCACCAGTGCCCGGAAATCAGTTGTCGCTGTCAGGTTTTGTGCCGTATAGGCAGGCGTCGTTATCGACAAACTACTCCAATTGATCCCATCCGTAGAGGTCTGCCAGCCAAGGACATTACCCCGATAGTCCCCTAATAGCAATGGACTGTTGTTGGTTCCCGTACATACCTCATTGTTCCCCGTCATCTCACCCGCGATGGTAGGAAGAGTGGTGACTACCTTGATGGTATCTTTCAGTATCGCGCAGCTGTTTGATTCCATGGCCGTAATCTCGCCATTATTGACGCCAACCTTTACCTTCAGGATATTACTGTCCGCTCCCGAGACGATGCTCCAATCCGATGGAATGGTCCATTGATAAGCAGCGCCGGTCAGGGCCGGTATGGAATAAGTAAGCGTGCTGTTCCTGCATGCCTCGATAGGACCGCTGATGATCAATCCATCACAATCGCTCCGTAATGCTACATAGGCATAGGCGAAATGCCCGCCCGGCTCACAATTGTCCGCCTCGAAAGTAAGGGTCACTGTCTGCCCCCTGTATGGTGAAAGATCAAAGGTCACTTCCGCCCAGCCCTTTGCCCATACATCATACAAATGCTCTGCATTGGGATTTTGAGAGTTGGGATTGGCGTTGGGAGAAGCGTATTTGCTGAGAAAAATACCCTGCTTCTCCGCAGCTGCTGTATCCAGTGTGGCGCCGCTGCCCCGGGAGTCGGCATTGTCCCTGGTGGGAAGATAATATTTCGGCGAAGCACAGCTGACAATGCTGTCACGCACCTTCAGGGTAGCCTTGAACAAAGGCTGCTGGTTGGAATTATGCGTCCCATTCTCCAATACCATCGCATAGGCATAGGTCATGGTATAAGGCTGGCTGACCGGGCTGGTCGGCACCGATATCCGATAGCTGATGGCGCGTACATATCCGCCCTGACCATTTCCGCCGCTCCGGCTGATAGCCGTAGAACCAAGTTTGACGGACCGCTGGTATCTATATCCGTTGATGGTAGGGATGGTCGCAAAACCACCCCAATAATCCGTACTGCTGTTGTTAATGACCTGGATGCCGATCACACTGGGCAGATTGTATTCGGTGAAGCTGCTCACCCCGATGGTTCCATTCGGCGGCCCTGAGGTAGTATCATAAAATACAGTGTCCCCCTTGGGAAAATTCTGATTGGGCAAAATCCCGATGAAAGCCGACCAGTGCGTCAGGTCCCCGATGGAGAAGTTACTGTTTATCGGACAGGATTGCGTCTGCGCCAACAAATCATAACCACTTAAAAAAAATACAATGGGTAACAAGAATTTCATCAGGTATGTTTATCCTTAACGAATACGAGAGAATTTAAGGTAAAGTTGACTGGCCATTCTATTAAATTTTCAAACGGGCATCCGGGATACGCCAACAAATTCCAACAAATTGACTAACAATTCATTGCATGCAAAACTTTATCGATGGGACAGAGCTCGTCGGAAGGCCGGTCCACTATTTCCTGCAGCTTTGCCTTGACCACCGTCAACTCATTGATCTGTTGTTCTATATGCCTTATCTTTCGCTCCACATACCGTACCCCTCTCTCGGGGTCCAGTACCCCCTCTTCGAACAGGAGGAACAGCCCCCTCGTCTCCTGTAGCGTAAAGCCATACTCCTTCATCCTCCGGACAGCCAGCAGCCGCTTGAGCACACCCTCCGGATAATCCTTAAATTGATACCTGTCCCGCAGGTCGTCCTCCAGCTTTATAAGACCAATTTTTTCATAAAATCGGATAGTGTCCCTGCTAAAACCCGACTTTTTAGATAATTCGCCGATCAGCATAAAATTTTTTTTAGAAAGAAAGGATAGGATGGACTATACTCCAGGGGTTATGTTTGCTCAAAATACGATTTTATGGAGACAAAACCCAGGACATTTTACACCATACGATTCAATGATTGCGACCCTTTCGGACACCTCAACAACAGCAGATATATCGATTATTTTCTTAATGCCCGGGAAGACCATTTGAAAGAACATTACAGCATCGATCTGAAGGAATGGGCGGCAAAAGGCATCGGCTTTGTCGTCAGCCGCCATGAGGTACAATACATCCGGGCTGTCTCCTACAATGACACGGTCTGCATCCAATCCGCCCTGGTAGGCTATGGGGACAATTATCTCGAAGTCGAGATGCAGATGTATGATAAGGACGGGCAAAACCTAAAGGCCGTTCTGCTCTCAAAATTCACCCAGATAAATCTTCATACCGGAAAGAAGGACAATCTTACGCCGGAGCTGGAAGAATTCGCCCGGCAGGTATTGACGCCCCGAACTGTTTAGTCGAACCTTCCCGCAATTTCCCCCTCGATCTTCTGGAGGAATTGTCGCAAATATTCGACTTTCTCGTCGGCCAGTCTCCTGCCCGTAGCCGTATTCATAAGGGCAGGCAGCCTGAACAGCTTCACTGCAAAGTGATCCAGGGAATATCGCTGGTCATCCGGCTCCCGGTGTAGCGCCAACGGGTCATTCCCGTCAAAAAGACGCTGATGAAGCACCCCGGCCGTGTAAAATACCCGCGCCAGTCCGATCGCGCCCAACGCCTCCATCCTGTCCGCATCCTGCAGGATCTTCGCTTCCGGGGTCAACGGCTCCACCTGCGCAGAAAAACTGTGCGCATGAATAGCATGCCGAACCCCCTCCACCTTCTCGGGGGGGAAGCCGGTAAAAACTTCCGTCAGCAGCACCACCGTCCTCTCCGCACTCAGGCGGGAAGAGGAGCTTCTTTCAGGGGAATTCTTTGGTAGGGACACCAGGTCATGAAAATAGGCAGATGCCAGCAGCACCAAGGGGTCGGCTACATTTCCCTCCTCCCGGTTGATATACTGCGCCGCTTTCCATACCCGGATAAAATGACCCAGATCGTGAGAGCCATCCTTTGTATGTGCATTGGTCCTTAAATAATCGGTAAATTTTGCTTCCCATACTGCCGTATCCTGATTTTGCATGGCCCGAAAATACGACGAACCGGAGAGATCCGTATCAATACTTGGTAATAGCACTTGCCGGCCACGGGCCGGCGCGCGCGTAGCGCCATCATTAGATTTTTTTTGCCTGGACCTACTTTTCCCAAAGGGCCAGGCAAAAAAAAAGGGCCGGAATAGAAATTCAGCCCCGTTTAAAATCCAATATCCTATGAAAAACCAGATTATTAACGGTAGCACAAAAGAAATAATTGTGGCCACCTCCAAATGTTTTTTTAAGCAGTTCCCTTACCCCCCATTTCGCCATTCTTTGTATTTATCCCAATCCCCGCCATTCGTACATAACAATACGACCATCGTCCAGTTATGGTAAAAAAAGAACTATGTTGAAATGCTTATTTTTCTTCCTGCTGGGCGTCCTCGCCTCATTGGTGGTATTCTTTACCCCCTGGTGCGTTACCGCAACCCTGATCCCTTTGCTTATCCTCTTCCGCCTGGTAAAGGTCGAAGCCAGATTGAGAGAAGGTATGGACAAAAGCCAGGGCCTACATCATAGAAGGAGTATTCAAAAATTTGAGCCTTAGCAGACCCAATGCCTTTACCTTATGATTTTTCACCGTGTTGACAGATATGGAAAACCGCTCCGCTACCTCCGAATTGCTCAAACCCTCCACATAGCATAGCTTAAAAACCTTCTTACATCGGGAAGGTAATGCCTCTATCGCATCATATATCTGCTGCAATACCTCCGCACGTATCATCTCATTCAACACAAACTCTTCGTGTTCCGTAGAAAGATAATTGGAAAGACCCGACTTCATGACAGAATCCCTTTGCAGCCGTTTTATATAATTGAGACAGGCATTGCGCGTACTGATATACAAAAATGCCTTGATGTTCTGCAGCGTCTCAAAATCCTGGTTCTTCTTCCACAACGTGACAAACACCTCCGTAACGACATCCTCTGCCGCCGGAATGTCCCCCAACAGACTTATAGCAAAATGACAAAGTGCGGGATAATATAGATCATGAAGCTCATGGAGAGCCCTCGTGTCGCCCTTCTTCAGCCGGGAAACAACATCTGCAGCGTTTTGTATCGTCATAGGAGAGGTTTACGGGTTAATGGTTGTTCAGGTAAATTATAGCTTAAATCACATATCTGCAAAAAAATAATAATATCCCGATTGGATAACTTAAACGGAGTTTCTAAATAATCGTACTTTAGACTACCGGAGCCGCCGAAGACGGCTCGTCCAAAGGACATACTATGCCTCTCCACCACACCTACCTATCCTATAACCAGCATCTCTATTCGCATTATTACCTGTGCCACTACCTCCCCGCATCCGCCGGCCGCGACAACCTCTCCCATAGCCTGCTGAGATTTAAAAAAGGAAGACAGCCTGACCTCGAAGGATGGCTCGACTGCTCCCTGGAGCTATTCGCCCAGGCCCCCATCCCGCCAGGCGCCACCATCATACGCGCCCTCCATCATCATGAGATCACCGTTTCACCCAACCCCTCCTCGCTCGACCTCCTGGGACAACAGTTCGCCCACCACCTCCGGCACCATTATCATCCCCAAATCCTCCAAAAGACCCACCCCAATCAGCCCATAAAACTATTTTCAAAACCCCGGCGGGAAGAAGCCCTCCAGGGACTCTACCGCATCGACACCACCTACCCCCTTCCCAGTCCCCCCGGCCACTGGCTGATCATCGACGATGTCCTCACCTCCGGCGCCACCCTCCGCGCCATCCTTCAGGCCCTCCACCAGGCCTATCCATCGTCAACTACCCCCATCGACATCTTTACCATGGCAAGGGCCACTACCACCCTACCCGCCCACTCCCCCCCCCTAAAAGGCCGGCATTATCAGTTCGGGGAGGATGATATGACCTGGACCCTGGCCGAAGACCCGGCCCCCTACTACTCTGTTTTACAGCTGAAAACCAGGATTCTCAGCGACGCATTCTAAGGGCCGTACATATTTTTATTTATCCTATGCAGCATTGACCAATACCCACTTGTCTCCATCCTTAGTAACCTGGTTTTGACAGATTTCAAAAAAAATTTGTTAAGTAAAATTTAATTTTTTTAACTTAGGTTCTTAATATAGCTAAACTTTTGCTTTATGACCATTCAACGCTTGCTTGCCAAAAGGGTAAGTATTCTCCTACTATGTGTATTTTTCACACTAACTGCATTCTCCCAAACAAAAACAATTACTGGTAAGGTTACTGACGACAAAGGCAATCCCATTCAGGGCGCCACAGTAACAGCTAGAGGCACCAAAGGCGGAGCTTCCACAGCTGCGGACGGCACTTACAAGCTGACGATCCCGACTACTGCAAAGACACTTGTCATTAGCTCGGTCGGCTTCACCCAGCAGGAAGTATCCATCGGTGAGCAGACTGCCATCGATGTATCGCTGGCAACTGCCCAGTCCAACCTTAACGAAATAGTCGTTATTGGCTACCAGGGAGTAAAGAAAAAAGACCTTACAGGTTCCGTTACTACGGTAACTTCCAAGGAATTCAACACGGGCGTCATCACCTCCCCCGACCAGTTGTTGCAAAACAAGGTTTCCGGCCTTGAGATCGTCAACAACAGCGGTCAGCCCGGTACGGCAACAACCATAAAGATCCGCGGTAACAGCACCATCCGCGGTACTGGCAACCCCCTTTACGTCATCGACGGAGTGATCCTGGATGGTCGCAATGCCCGCCCGGTACTTAACCTGGGCATCGGCGGTTTCGGTACCACTCCCGATGCAAACCCGCTGCTCTACATCAATCCGTATGATATTGCCGACATCACCATCCTGAAAGATGCCTCTTCTACCGCGATCTACGGTTCCCGAGGCGCCAACGGTGTGATCGTGATCACCACCAAAAAAGGCAGCTCCTCCGGGATCAAGCTCGAAGCAGGCCTCTCCGAAGGCTGGAACGTTGGCTATATGAAGAGATATGATAACCTCACCACCGGTGAATTCAGGGGCGCATTGAAAAAATATCAGCTGGATACGCTGACCAACTCACTGGACCACGGCGGCAGCGTCGATCCGTTGAAAGATATCACCCAGCATTCCACTATCCAGAACTATAATGTTGCTATCAGCGGCGGCAACGAAAATGGCAAGTTCCGTGCCTCCCTGCTGGCTTCCAAAACCCCCGGTTTCATCAAGACCAACCAGCTCGATAAATACATCGGCAACTTCGCCGGGTCCTATAAGTTCTTAGATAAAAAGCTCACCATTGACTTCGGCCTTATTGCCGCCCACACCCAGGAAAATATCGTGCTGGCGTCCAACACCGCCGGTTCCGCAGGTAACCTGATCAGCTCTGCCCTCCAGTGGAACCCCACACAGGGATACTATAACCCCGACGGTAGTTTCTTCGTATCGGGCAATGGCGTCGGTAACCCCCTTTCCCTGATAAAAGCCTATAACGACGTAGCTTTAGTAAATTCGTTCCTGGGCAATATCTCTGCGACATACAAGATAATACCTCATCTGGATTACAAATTCCTCTACTCTGTCAACGAGAGCAATGGTACACGTAATACCAACGTCGACGGCTTCATCCGCGGTTTCAGCCCTATCGATGGAGCAGGTGTCGGGATCATAGGTGGAGCGGGCCTTACGTCTCAAGTGCTCACCCATACGCTGCACTGGAACTCCGATATCTCCTCCGACCTGAACCTGGACGCCCTGGCAGGTTTTGAATACTGGAAATCCAATTTCAGCAACTCCCTGCAAGTAGGCCAGGGCTTCAATTTCAATCTCAACGAAAAACAGCTTCTGAATGCCCAGTACACCGATATCATGCAGGATGCGAAATCTGTCAGCAATCCCGTAATATTCAGGGACATCACGACAGAAGTACAATCTTACTTCGTACGCGCCGCTCTGAACTACAAGGATAAATATTACTTCACCGGTACCTTCCGCGCGGATGGCTCCAGTAAGTTCGGGTCTAATAACAAATACGGTTATTTCCCCTCCTTCGGTGCAAAATGGAACCTTATCAACGAGGACTTCCTTAAGAACAGCACCGCATTCAGCGCAATGGCCCTTCGCGGCACGTGGGGCATCACCGGTAGCCAGGACTTCCCGGCAGGTGCTTCCATCGCCCAGTTCTCTTTCTTTAGCTTCAACAGCGCAGCACAAACCAACGTCCCCAACCCCAACCTGAAATGGGAACAGACAAAACAATACGACATCGGTCTTGACTTCGGTATCCTGAAGAACAGGCTCAATTTCACCATCGACTATTACAACAAGAACACTACCGACCTGCTCTTTCAGAACATTACCATTCAGCCCGGCCCAGCCGCCACCTACTGGATCAACCTCCCCGGTCACCTGATCAATAAAGGAGTTGAAGTGTCCGTCAATGCCAATATCGTCAACCAGCAGGATTTTACATGGGACCTGACATTTAATTTGGCGCGCAACAGCAACAAGATCACGAATTTCGTTACCAGCGACGGACATACGGCCCTCAAGATCAACACAGGCCAGATCAACGGCCAGGGCGTATCCGGTACGCTGGGTCAGATCATCACAAACAACCAGCCGGTTGATGAGTTCTTCCTCAAGAAATTCACCGGTTTCGATCAGAATGGCAACCAGACCTACGAAGCTAACCCCAGCTTCGCCGGCGACCCCAACCCCAAATGGCTGTACGGTGGATCCACAACCCTCCGCTATAAAAAGCTGACCCTTACTATCAATGGTGGCGGCTCCGGCGGGTTCCTGATCTACAATAACACGGCTACCTCCGTTTCCAACATCGCAGGTCTTCTCCAGGGTAGGAACATCGATAAGAAAGCCTACAACTCAGCGGAAAAGCTTAGCAGCCCCGTGGCAGCTAACTCCCGCTTCCTGGAAAGTGGCAACTTCTTTAAGCTGAGAAATGCCAACCTCTCCTATAACATCGGGAACATCGGTCAGTTCGTCAAGAACGCAACCGTTTATGTGGCTGGCTCCAATCTCTTCGTCATCACTAAATTCTCCGGCTTCGATCCGGAAGTTAACATCGACAAGAGCCAGGGCGGCTATCCTTCCCGTTCCATCGAATATATCCCTTACCCCACACCAAGGAGCTTGGTGGTTGGCTTAAATTTCTCACTCTAAAAACTTTTTTAAACAGAATTGTATGACAACTTTTAATAAATTCAAACTCGCTACAGTGATCCTGCTCGTTGGAACGGTGGGGTGTACCAAGTTGAATGAAACCTATAAAACCACCGTACCCGGTGACCAGGCCGCACAGGCCCTCGGAGCATCCGGTACCGCCCTCTTGCTTAGCGCCGCTTACAACGATATCCCAACTCCCTTCGTCAACCAGGACCGGGTCTTCTCCCTGGAAGAGAACAGCACCGACGAATCGCTGGTTCCCACCCGCGGTGGTGACTGGGATGACAACGGCGTATGGCGCGTAGTTCATAACCATACCTGGAACGCCGACCACGACCAGATCCTCCAGGTATACAACCTGCTGAACAAAATGAACTTCGATGCCACTAACGTGCTCGGCTTCAATCCCAGCAAGGAACAAACCGCCGAAGCAAGGTTTCTCCGGGCTTTTGCATGCTACTACATATTCGATCTATACAACCAGTTCCCCGTCCGCAACCCCGGCGACAACCTGCTGAATGCCCCCAAAGTTTACTTCGCCGACAGTGCTGTCAACTGGCTCATCAGTGAGTTCACCGCCGCTCTCCCGGACCTGTCCGCTACAAATACGATGACCCAGGCCAACCCCGATGCCTGCCGCATCATGCTCATGAGATGCTATCTCAACAAGGGCGCATGGCTCCATCGCGCAGCACCGACCTTTGCCGACGCTGATATGCAGCAGGTAATCACCCTCGGCGCCGCAGTTATGGGCAATAGCAAATACAAGTACATGTCCAATTACTTCGGGAACTTCAATTTCAACAACGGTCAGTCCACAGAAGGTATCTTCGCCTATCCTTCCGCCTCTGGCGTGGCCACCAACAACCCCGGCGTACAGGCCCGTTGGATGATGACCTTCCACTACAACGAATATGACGGTCAGGCGCCCAACGCAGGTTGGAATGGATTCTCCACCATCGGAGACTTCTATAGCACCTTCTCCACGACAGGGCAGCCTGCTATTACTTTCAGCAGAGCCGATACCGTCCTCGATACCCGTCTCGGTGCCAGAACAACATCCGATTCCGTTTGCTTCGTTAATTCCGGCATCCGCCCCGGATTCCTGGTAGGACAACAATATGATCAGAGTGGCGTTGCCCTGAAGGATAGAAAGAAGAACCCGCTGGCCTTCGTTCCTACTATCGCCCCCACCATGATCGAACAGGGATCCAACCTCGAGGTCACTGGTATCCGCGTCGCCAAATATGTTCCTGACTTCTCCGACCCCTCCGGTAAATGGTATTCTTCCAACGCCGGCAACTGGCTAATGCTCATCCGTTACCCTGAAGCACCCCTGATGGTCGCAGAAGCCAAGCTCAGGCTGACCGCCCCGGATGCCGCCGGAGCCCTCACCCTCGTCAACGATCTGAGGACCGCCCGGGGCGCAGCACCCGTCGCTTCCCTGCCCCTCGTGAACGCCGCCAACGTCGACGACCCCAATACGCTTTTGGCTGAAAGAGGTCGTGAGTTCTACTGGGAGTCTTTGAGAAGAACAGACCTCATCCGCTTTGGCGTATTCAACGTACTCTGGCAATACAAACCCAGCGACGACCCCAAATACCTGATATATCCCGTTCCCAATCAGGCACTGGCTGTTAACCCCAACCTGAAACAAAATCCCGGATATTAACACTATCGTTTAAATAAGAATCGATAAATTGCAAAGGCCATTTCACAATGGCCTTTGTTTTTTTTGCTGCACGCACAATTTGCCATTCAAAACATGAAAATCGTCCAGTCCTTTCTTTTCCTTCTCTTCATCATCCTTTGTACCTGCTGCAATCACCCAAAGGACACCACCCTCTTTCAACTCATGGATAACACCGGCATCGACTTTAACAACAAAGTGGTGGATCAAAAACTGGACAACAGCTTCCTCTTCCGGAACTTCTACAACGGCGGCGGCGTAGCCGTTGGCGATCTCAACAACGATGGCCTCCCCGACATCTTCTTTACATCCAATATGGGCGAGAACAAGCTCTATCTCAATAAAGGCAATTTCCACTTCGAGGACATCACCCCCCATTCCGGTCTTGAACAGGACAGCATGTGGAGCACCGGCGTCGTGTTCGTGGATATCAACCATGATGGCTGGCTCGATATTTATGTATGCAACTCGGGCCATATGAAGACCGGCCACAGGAAGAACAAGCTCTACATCAACAACAAGAACCTCACCTTTACCGAATCTGCCGCAGCATACGGACTGGATATATCCGCCTATACCACCCAAGTCTCCTTCTTCGACTACGACAACGACGGCGACCTGGATTGCTTCATGATCAACAATAGCCCCATACCCGTCAATACCCTCAATAACGCCAATCGAAGAGACCTTCCCGAAGCCCAGTGGCCGGTAGCCGACTTCCTGAAAGGAGGAGGCGACCACCTGTACAGAAATGACAACGGACATTTTACGGAAGTCACCTCGCAGGCCGGTATCCACGGCACCCTCATCAGCTTCGGGCTCGGCGTATCCATAGGCGACGTCAACAACGACGGCTGGCCCGACGTCTTCGTATCCAACGACTCCTACGAAAGGGACTACCTGTACATCAATCAGAAGAACGGAACGTTCAAGGACGAGCTGGAAGATCGCTTCGACCACACCAGTTTTTCCTCCATGGGCGCCGACATCGCCGATATCAACAACGACGGCACACCCGAAATATTCACCACCGACATGCTGCCCGAAGATGACTACCGGCTCAAAACGTTGGGCGCCTTCGACAACATCGATCTTTATAACGCCAAGCTGAAAGCAGGGTTCTATCACCAATACATGAAGAACTGCCTCCAGCTCAACAACGGCCATGGCGGATTCTGCGACATCGCCAACTACAGCGGCGTATCCGCCACCGACTGGAGCTGGGGCGCCCTCATATTCGACATGGACAACGACGGCTACAACGATATCTTCGTATGCAACGGCGTGAACAAGGATGTGACCAACCTTGATTTTATGGACTTCTTTGCCAACGACATACTCCAGAAAATGGTGCTCACAGGCAAAAAGGAAGAAATAGACCAGATCCTCAAAAAAATACCCGTCAACCCCATGCTGCACAAAGCTTATCGCAACGGAGGCAACCTGCAGTTCGTGGATATGGGAAAGACCTGGGGCTTCGACCAGGCCTCCTTCGCCAACGGAGCCGCTTATGCCGACCTGGACAATGACGGTGACCTCGATCTCGTGATCAATAACGAGAACGGCCCCGCCTTCATCTATAAGAACAATGCCCGCGAGATCAATAAGAACCACTACATCAGTATCCAGCTCAAAGGCAAAGGGGACAACAATTTCGCCATCGGCAGCAAGATCCACGTATACGGCAATGGCCAGCTCTTTTATCGCGAATTGGTCCCCAGCAGAGGCTTCCAGTCCTGCGTGGACTACACCCAGGTCATTGGGCTCGGTTCCTTATCCCACATCGATTCCCTGATCATCACCTGGCCCGACAGGTCCATGACAAAAAAAATACACCCCGCCATCGATCAACGTCTGGTCATAAGTCAGGGCAATGACACCATCACCCGGACCCCGGATGCTTTATTACCCATCACACCCCTCCTGACCCCCGCCGGACACCCGTTCGACAAACATATAGAGGACAACTACGAAGATTTTAACCACGAGCTGAACCTTCCCAAAATGCTTTCCCGCGAAGGACCCAAGGCAGCCGTTGGAGACCTCGACGGCAATGGAACGGCAGATGTGATCATCGGCGGCACAGCCGATCATCCCGCACAGGTCTATTTTCAGGACGCGGAAGGGCGATTTGTAAAAAGACCCGAACCAGGCCTCGCCCAGTTCAGCGATTTTGAGGACGAAGCCATCCTCCTCTTCGATGCCGACAAGGATGGGGACCTCGACCTGTTCATCGGACCCGGTGGTAATAATAACCCACCCGACAGTCGGCAGATGCAGCTCCGGCTCTTCCTCAACGATGGCAAAGGCAATTTTACCCTGGACCCCAACGCCCTCCCCGGTACTACACAAGGGTCCAATATCGCCGTAGCTGCCGCTTATGACTTCAACCACGACGGCTATGCCGACCTCTTCGTAGGAGGCCGCAGTATCCCAAGGGACTACGGTTCTTCACCACGCAGCTACCTGTACGTCAACGACGGCCACGGCCATTTCAAGGATATGACCCCTACCCTCGCCCCCGACATCGCTAACATCGGCATGGTCACTGGCGCTACCTGGGCCGACATCGATAAGGACGGCGAAATGGAATTGATCATCACCGGGGAATGGATGACACCCCGCATCTTTCATGTGGGAAAAGATCATTTTACGGAAATGTCTACCAACCTCTCCTCCCTCTATGGCTGGTGGGAAGCCATCTCAGCAGCCGACCTGGACGGAGACGGCCTGCCAGATCTTGTACTCGGCAATATAGGAGAGAATTTCTACCTTCACCCCGACTCGGCACATCCCGTCAGACTATGGCTCAACGATTTTGACCAGAATGGCATCACAGACAAGATCCTCACCAGGTCCATCGACAATAAGGATATGCCTGTATTCCTCAAACACGAAATGGAACGACAATTACCTATCCTGAAAAAACAAAACCTCAAACATGGGGATTATGCCAAAAAATCTCTCCGCGACCTCTTGCCACAACGGACATTGGACTCTTCTCAAGTCAGGCTTTTCAACTACTGCAGCAGCATCATAGCCTGGAACGAAGGCAATGGCAAATTCACTATACAAAAGTTGCCGGTGATGGTACAGCTTTCCTCCGTCAATGCTATCCGCTGTACAGACATCGATGGAGATGGCATGCCCGACCTGGTCCTGGGAGGCAACGAGTATGGACTGCTTCCTCAATTTGGCAGACTGGACGCCAGCCGCGGACAGATATTGCTGAACGAAGCCCACCGTAACTTCCAATACCTGGATGAAGACCATTCCGGCCTTAGCCTCAAAGGCCAGGTCCGTGATATACAACCCATACCCGGAAAAAATAATAAGGACCAGTTCCTTCTGTTCCTTATCAACGACGATGTCCCCTCCCTTTTTAAGAACTCCATAAAGAATTGATCCCTGCCCTTTATGAAACAACTCCCACGCTCCATATTTCTTCCGCTTTGTCTTATCCTGCTGGGCTTTTCCGCCTGCCGGCACCATGTAGCCTCCCCCATCTTCGAAACGCTCGACCGGTCGGTAACAGGCATCGGGTTCAGTAATACCCTGCATCCCCACAATACATTCAATGTTTTCGACTATATGTACTATTACAACGGCGGAGGCGTAGGCGCAGGTGATTTCAACAACGACGGTCGCATCGATCTGTTCTTCGCTGCCAACCAGGAGAATGACAGGCTCTATCTCAATATGGGCGAAATGCATTTTAAGGACGTGACAGAAGCCGCGCATATCCCGGCGGCCAGCGGATGGTCCACAGGCGTCTCCATCGTGGATATCAACAACGACGGCCTTCTCGATATCTATATTTGTAAAGTAGGCCAGCTGACAGGCCTGCGCACAGCACACAACCAATTGCTGGTCTGCCAGGGCATCGGCCCCGATGGCGTACCCGTATATAAGGACGAAGCCGCACAATACGGACTCGACTTTTCAGGCTTCAGCACCCAGGCCGCCTTCTTCGACTACGACGGGGACGGCGACCTCGACATGTATCTGTTAAATCACTCCATCCATCAGAACGGGACTTTCGGCCCACGTACCCAAAAACTGTCTACCACCAGCCCCTACTCTGGTGACCGTCTCTTTCGCAACGACGGCAATGGCCATTTCACCGACGTCACCCGGCAGGCCGGCATCCACAGCTCCGTCATTGGTTTCGGCCTCGGCATCGCCGTGTCCGATATCAACCTCGACGGTTATCCAGACCTTTATATAGGCAACGACTTCCACGAGAATGACTACCTGTACATCAATCAGAAAAACGGCACCTTCTCCGATGAATCGACCAGCCGCCTCATGCATACCAGCATGTACTCCATGGGAGTGGACGTGGCAGACGTCAACAACGACGCCTTTCCCGAGATCATCAGCATGGACATGCTGCCCTACGACCCTTATATTCTCAAACGGTCCGAAGGCGAAGACTCATGGGATACCTACTTCCTGAAAATAAGCCTCGGCTACGGCTATCAATACACTCGCAATAACCTCCAGCTCAATAGGCGCAATGGTCACTTCAGCGAGATCGGCCTCTATGCGGGCGTCGCCGCCACCGACTGGTCATGGTCCCCACTCTGGATGGATTTTGACAACGATGGCAACAAAGACCTGTTTATCTCCAATGGCATACCCAAAAGACTCAATGACATCGACTATATCAACTTCGTGTCCGACCAGGAACTACAGAACAAAATGCGCAACAAAAGCCTGGATAGCAAGGATCTTAGCCTGATCGATAAATTCCCGCAGATCAAGCTCCCCAGCAAATTCTTTCGTAACATGGGCTCCATGCAGTTTGCGGATCTCCGCGACAGCATCGACGGCTCTCACCCCACCTTCTCCAACGGCGCCGTTTATGCCGACCTGGACAACGACGGCGACCTGGACATCGTCGTCAACAACATCGACGAGCCAGCCCTCATTTATAAGAATACCACCAATGACAAAGTGGCCAAAGCTTCCGTAGACATTACCCTGCATGGCGATGAGAAGAACAGGAATGCCCTCGGGGCCAAGGTCATACTCTTCACCGATGATCGTATCATCACCTGTGAAAAATACCCCGTAAGAGGCTTTCTCTCCAGCATGGAGATCCCCATACACATTGGACTGGATCGCATCAAGGTAGACTCCACCTGGCTCATCTGGCCGGATAACACCTGCCAGCGCATCGATCTTTCCACTCACCCCAAAAAGATGACCTGCACCTACAAAAAAGGCCTGCCCTTATTCGATTATACGATCCTGACAAACCATTGGAAAAACCCTACCCGCCCCATGGAAGATATCACACGCTCCACAGACCTCTTATGGCGGCACGAGGAGAACGATTTCCATGAGTTCGACCGCGAACCCCTCATTCCTCATATGCTTTCCACCGAAGGACCCGCGCTGGCCATAGCGGATATCAACAAGGACGGTCTGGAAGACGTTTTCATTGGTTCCTCCAAATGGAAAAAGAGCGCCGTTTTCCTGCAAACGCCTTCCGGGAAATTTATACGCACCACCCAACAGGCACTCGACATGGACAGCACCTACGAAGACGTCGATGCCTGCTGGACAGACGTCAATAAGGACGGTAACCTGGACCTCATAGTAGCCTCAGGTGGCAATGAATTCTTTGGCGCCGATCCGATGCTCACCCCAAGAGTCTACCTGGGTGACGGGAAAGGCCATCTCAGCCCGCTCGCCGGCGCATTCAACGGCATCTTCCTGAACGCATCTTGTGTATCTGCCTGTGATATCAACGGAGATGGCTATCCCGACCTTTTCATCGGTGGCAGATCTGTCCCATTCGATTATGGCCAGATACCCCGCTCCTACCTGCTGCTGAATGACGGGAACGGGAAGTTTACGGACGTAACAGAGCAATATGCACCCGGTCTCGGCACCGTCGGCTTTGTCACCTCCGCGCAATGGTTCGACCTTGACAAGGATGGCCATAAAGACCTGCTGCTTTCCACCGAATGGGGAGGACTGCTAGCCTTCTTCGATGAGAACAACCACTATGTAAAAAAAATACTGACGGATAAGAAGGGATGGTGGAACTTCCTGCTGCCCGTGGATATCGATGGCGATGGCGACATAGACCTTGTAGCGGGCAATCTGGGCCTCAACAGCCGCCTCCACGCCTCCGCCGAACAGCCCGTGCGGATGTATCATTACGACTTCGATAACAATGGGAAAAAGGAACAGGTAGTCACTTATTACCTCGATGGCCGCGAATTGCCTTTTGCCAATAAAAGTGAGCTGGAAAAGCAAATGCCTTCCCTCAAAAAGAGCTTTCTGTACGCAGATAACTTTGCAAAAGCCACGCTCACCGATATCTTCCCTCTTGAAAAATTGCAAAAGGCCGACACGCTCACCGCCGACTATTTTTCCAACGCACTCTTCATCAACGACGGCCACATGCATTTCCAGGCAAAAGCGCTCCCCTGGGAAGCCCAGCTATCGTCTTACCGCGACGCGCTCGTGGTCGACGCAAATCATGACAGTCTCCCGGATATTTTACTGGTGGGTAATTACTATGACAATAACATCCAAATGGGGCGGTACGATGCCGACTATGGCACGATCTTGCTCAATCAGGGGCATGATTCATTGACAGTCACACCTATCAATGGATTGGTCATCAAAGGACAGGTTCGTCATATCCATCCTATACGGATCAAAGGTACACCGTCCTATGTTCTGGTCCGTAACAACGACAGCGCCGCCGTGATCCGTTTCAGCGACAATAACAAACCTTAAAATACAGGGTAATACAACCAGGTAGACCATTTGGCAGTATCAGGCTGCTGAAGCCTGTCCGTAACAAGATACTCCCAGGGAATAGCCATCACCGTACGCTCATGATCCGCTACATATTCCCGAAAATGAACCCAACCCTCCCGCACGGAATGATCTCCCCCCTTTACTTCCGCGATTAGGAACTTGGCAGGGACCAGTCTTCTGAAATAAATATCTCCCTCTCCCTCCAAAGGCCTCTTTGTAGGAATGGCAGTCATCAATTGATACCCGCTGTCCGTCACTGGCGTGATATTATCCATGGGATAGCCACTTATTGACGTTCCTTTACGGGCAATATATTTCTTCAATTTGTCCAATTGCCTGTAAATATCCTGTGTAGTGGGGTAGTCCCGGTAAAAAGATTTGGTGGCTACCAGAAAAGTGTCCGGCGTCCCACCCCAACCCACCGTCATACCATAGATATTCTTTTCATTCTGCACAAATGGACGCAATTTCGAAAAAATGGTATTCATGTCATGCTTCAGCGCCCTGCCATAAAAATATTGACGCAGCCGGGAGAAAGGACTGGACCCGGCATCCAGATAACATTGCCAGTATATGGCCGACGAATCCTGCGTGGCAACGGATACTACGCTCATCTTCGTCTTTATCTCCTTACCCTCATGCAGGATCGATATTTCCGCCAGGGGATAATGGCTGGCATCCGGGTTGTAAATAGCACTACCATACCGGAAAGCCTTTTGACCATTTACTTCCGACAGCCCCCCCGGCCACCATTTCTCCCAACGCTCAGATTGCCCCACCTGCCGGAAAACAGCCTGTGCATTACATTTCATCATACCCAGGACGGAAACTTCCAGCCTTCCCGGAATAAAAATATATACAGCAGCCAGCGAACAAATTGCGACAGTGACAATACCAATGATCCATTTCTTCATATAGGGGATGAAAATAAACAATAATGTGTAAATTAGCCCCTAACGATTGTAAAATCATACAAGACTCATGCGAACCATTTCACTCTGCTCTCTTTTCCTGATCCTCACTTCCCTCGTCACTACAGCACAGTCCGATACCTGGACCATCAAGGCCGATACCATCGATCCCACACATTATTTCGGGGTCACTGTAGCCAACGGTATGATAGGTCTCGTATCCTCCGCCGTGCCCTTTTCGGCAAAGGACGTAGTGCTCAATGGCGCCTTCGACCTCTACGGCCGGGGCAGGGTCAGCAATATCCTGAAGACATTCAACTTCGTCAACATGTACCTCGACATCGATGGCCGCCGCATCGACAACCTCAGTCAGGTAAGCCACTGGCAGCAGAGCCTGGACATGAAGCACGCCTGCCTGACCACTCGCTTTGATTATGACGACAAGGCGTCCATCACCTACACCTGGTACAGCCTCCGTAATCTCCCCTATACGGCCCTGGTAGACGTCACCATCACCGCCAAAAAGGATATAGAGATCACGCCCGCCAGCGTCATGGAAGCCCCCGATATGCTAAAGGATGTAGAGAACTATTACAACGAGATTGACAGACCCCATGTCCGTATCTCGCTCCTCACCTCCACCGCCAAAAGCCCCACAGGCCGGCTGCTGATGGCCGCCTCCAACAGCTTCCTGTTCGACGAGCCGCACGGACAGGAACCCTCCGTCATCCATGAGATGTGGGACAACAACATGCACCTGGAAAAATTCAAAAAGACATTGACAGCCGGATCTACCTATCATTTTGCCGTCACCGGTTCCGCCATAACTTCCGCTCACAGCGACGATCCCCTCAACGAGGCGGAACGCCTCACCATCTTTGCAGCCCTCCAGGGCAGCCGCCGCCTGATAGAATTTCATAACAAGGCATGGGAAGATCTGTGGAAGAGCGATATTATTATTGAAGGGGACGACCAGACCCAGCGCGATATACGTCTCATGCTCTATCACCTGTACTCCTTCGCCAGGGAAGGCACCTCCTACAGCCTGTCCCCCATGGGCCTCAGCGGACTTGGATACAATGGCCACACCTTCTGGGATACGGAACTCTGGATGTACCCCGCCCTGCTGCTGCTTCAACCCCGTATCGCCGCATCCCTCATGGAATACCGCTTTCAACGACTCGAAGCAGCCAAACACAACGCCGCTTCGCATGGCTACAAAGGAGCCATGTTCCCCTGGGAAAGCGCCGCCAGCGGCAACGAAGAGACCCCCGTCTGGGCCCTCAGCGGCCCCTTCGAGCATCATATCACCGCCGACGTGGCCATCGCCGCATGGAATTATTATTCCGTGACACAGGATAAGACCTGGCTGCGTGAAAAAGGATACCCGATCCTGAAAGAGACAGCAGATTTCTGGGCCAGCCGGGTCGAACGCAATGGCCCCGGACATTATGATATCCTCAACGTCGTCGCAGCCGACGAATGGGCCGAGAATGTAGACAATAATGCCTTTACCAACGCCGCTGCCAAAGCCAATCTGCAATATGCCACCGACGCCGCTAAATTACTGGGCCTCGCCCCCGACCCCGATTGGATGGTCGTACATAATAATATACCCATCCTTCGCTTCGCGGACGGCATTGTAAAAGAACATGCCGCCTATCACGGGGAAAAGATCAAACAGGCAGATGTCAACCTCCTCGCCTACCCTCTGAAAGAAGTAACGGACCCCGCCGCCATCCGGAAAGACCTGGACTACTACCAACCCCGTGTAGGGGAAGGCCCCGCGATGACCCACGCTATTTTTGCCATCCTCTATGCCCGCCTCGGCTCACCCGATAAGGCTTACCTATCGCTCAAAGAAGGTTATACCCCCAATCTCCGACCTCCATTCGGAGTTATGGCCGAAACAGCCAGTGGAAATAACCCTTATTTCGCCACCGGTGCCGGAGGCATGCTCCAGGCCCTTCTCAATGGCTTCGGAGGTCTGGAAATAACCCCTACGGGTATCCAGCAATTAAGGACTAAACTGCCTTCTAAGTGGAAATCCTTAAGAGTCACGGGGGTCGGGCCCGGTCGGAAAGAATACATTGTAAAATAACCTCATTAGTAAGGAGTTAGGCGGTCTAAAACTTGGATTAAAAATTGGATTAAAATTGTATTTTAAATTAAACCGATTAAAATAATCACATTCTAACAGCCGTTATACCTTAACATTAGAATAACTTTTTCAATAATTGATTGTATTTTTATGCCGCCAAGACAGTTGCATGGAGATCTTTCATAATTTTAAAAGGCAATATGATCTCTAAAAAATCACTCTATTTCATGAAAAATCTCGTCAGAAACCTCTATTTTCTCATGTTTCTGAATGGTTTTCTCCTGGCATCCCTCTTTTACTTCAAAATGGAATCTACCTACGAGAACGGACTTTTCGCTTCTATAAAAGGTAGCATCGACAACAGGCTGGACAGCGACGACACACAGGACTCTATTTTAGTAAAGGCCATGACCACCTGCCATGACCTGATGAGCAACAGGGCCCCCGTATTCGAAGGCACCCGTACTCTCGGTCCCCAATCCGATTTCTTTCATGGCACATCCGTCGATCTGATGACTACCCAGGGCGCCTGTGGCAGCTATTCCCAGGTCATGGCCATGATACTTAAGACATATGACTACCCCGTCCGCATCGCCCAAATGAAGGTAGGCGGCGCCTGGGCAGCCCATAATATTGTAGAGGTAAAGACCCATCCATGGTTGGGTCGTCCTTGATCCCACTTTCAACGCCCATTGGGTTCGCCCCGATGGTCAACTCGCCAGCTTCGACGACGTACATAAGGACTGGGATTATTATTCCCGTCAGGTGCCCGCCACCTACGATCCGCAATACCGTTTCGACGACGTACGATATTCGAATTGGGGCAAGGTCCCCGTCATCATGCCCGCTCTCAAAGGCGCC
Organism: Sphingobacteriales bacterium 50-39; assembly: GCA_001898505.1. Lineage (GTDB taxonomy): Bacteria > Bacteroidota > Bacteroidia > Chitinophagales > Chitinophagaceae > Puia. The sequence goes on along the minus strand of MKTZ01000010.1, from coordinate 14,041 downwards.
CTTAATTTTATCATTGGCAAGGACAAGGCCGACACCATCTCTATGCGGACATGGTTCCTCCAGATATATTCCATCTATTTCTATATTTTCCTTTTCCTGTATATCCCGGTCTTTCTCTTCACGATCAGAAGACTTATACGGACCAAGGTATTTCCTAATCCGGACATTCCTTTAACCTTCAGTAACCTCATCAAATACATGCGCCCCATCGCGGCACGGCAAAGCACAGAATTCACCCGGTAGAAAGCAAATACCCTATCTTTGGCACGAAAAAAATAATAAATGCTTAAAGTAGGTGTTTTTGGGGTAGGCCACCTGGGGAAATTTCATCTTAACAACTGGAAGGAGATAAAAGCAGCGGAACTGGTAGGATTTTATGATCCCGATGACACCATCGCACAGGAGGTCTCCGAAAAATATCAACTACCCCGATTCCAGGACCCCGAACACCTGATAGACGCCTGTGACGTCGTCGATATCGTAGCGCCCACCCCCTTCCATTTCTCCATATGCGAAAAAGCAATTCGTAAAGGTAGACATGTTTTTGTGGAGAAACCCCTCGCAAACACCATGGACGAAGCCCGCGAGCTGGTCAAATTAGTAAAGGAATCCAATGTCAAGCTCCAGGTGGGACACGTAGAACGCTTCAACCCCGCTTTTTTGTCCCTGCACTCCCAACAACTGAACCCCATGTTCATTGAAGTCCATCGCCTGGCCCAGTTCAACCCGAGAGGAACGGAGGTTAGCGTGATCCTCGACCTCATGATCCACGACATAGATATCATCCTCAGCCTGGTAAAAAGTGAAGTAAAGACCATATCCGCCAGCGGCGTAGCCGTAATGACCGAAACCCCCGACATCGCCAGCGTACGCATCGAATTCAACAACGGCTGCGTGGCCAATCTTACCTCCAGCCGCATATCCATGAAGAAAATGAGGAAAATGCGCCTCTTCCAAAAGGACGCCTACATCGGCATCGACTTCCTCAACAAAAAATCCGAGATCATCCGACTCAAGACCCCGCAGGACCTGGACGCATTTGCATTCGACATCGAGACCCCAGGCGGAAAAAAGACCATCGCCCTCTCCAATCCCTCCGTACCCGAGGTCAACGCCATCCGAATGGAGCTGGAAAAGTTCTGCGAGGCCATCCTGCAGAACAAACCCACCAGGGTCTCCGAAGTAGACGGATTCAGGGCCATGGACATCGCCCATCAGATCCTCCGAAAAATAAAACACAATACTATCAATACCTGACCCCGGCATGCCGGCCTACAAAAAACCACATACTATTCCTATCCTTTGGTACATCGTCAGCGATTATGTCGCCGCATTGCTGTCCTCTATCATATTCCACTTCAGCCGAAAAATACTCCTGTCCGAACCCCTGTTCGCCAATGGCAAACTCTATTTGAACAGTCGCTTCTGGATGGGTACCATCACAATCCCTATCGCCTGGCTTATCCTCTATACCCTGGTAGGATCATATACCTCCCTGTATAAAAAATCCAGGATCAACGAGCTTACCAATACCTTTACCTATAGTATCATCGGCTGTACCATCGTCTTCTTTGCCATCGTTATCAATGACCCCGAAAAAGATTATCACTACTTCTACTACACCTATTTTATCTTTTTCCTCTCCCACTTCCTGCTCACGCTGGCTGGCAGGATCACCATTCTCAACAGGGTGCGCAGACAGATAAAAAAAGGATCCGTCGTATTCAATACCTTGCTGGTAGGCAGCAACGGCGTGGCGACAAAGATCTATAAAGACTCCAATAAAGCCCTGCGATCCTCCGGCTACTTCTACACAGGCTACGTCACCACTGACCAGCACAACAACGGCATCGCCAGATATCTTCCCCAGCTGGGCAGCGCCGAAAACATCGAAGCAGCCATCGACAACCATCATATCGAGCTGGTCGTCATTGCCCTTGAAAAGTCGGAAAAGGAGCAGGTGGAAAAAATACTCGAACGGCTCAGCAATAAGGACGTAGACATAAAGATCATCCCCAATACGCTGGATATCCTCTCCGGCTCGGTCCGTACCAGCAACGTAATGGGCGCCATCCTCTCGGACATACATACAAGCTTGATACCGGAATGGCAGCAGAATATCAAGCGGACCATCGATGTGTTGACATCCGTCCTGGGCCTGCTCTTCTTTTCCCCCCTTATCCTTTATACCATCCTTCGCGTCCGGCTCTCGTCCCCCGGCCCCATTTTTTATCTACAGGAAAGGATAGGCTATAAAGGGAAAAAATTCATGATCTATAAATTCCGCTCCATGTATCAGGACGCGGAAAAGGACGGCCCCGCCCTATCCTCACACAATGATCCTCGCATCACCAGCTGGGGAAAGACTATGCGTAAATGGCGCATCGACGAATTGCCCCAACTGCTCAATGTCCTGAAAGGCGAAATGTCGCTCGTAGGCCCCCGCCCCGAAAGACAGTATTATATCGATCAGATATACCAGCGTACACCCTACTTTCGTTATCTGGAAAAGGTCAAGCCCGGAGTGACATCCTGGGGCATGGTCCAATTCGGCTATGCGGAGAACATCGACGAAATGATCATCCGCATGAAATACGACCTGATCTATATTGAGAACATCTCCCTGGCCCTCGATCTGAAGATCATGCTGCATACCTTACGCATCATCTTTATGGGAAAAGGGAAATAAATTGAATAGCATGAAAATCGTCTTCCGCCTGCTTATACTTTCCCTCGCCCTGCACGGCTCGCCACTCATGGCCCGCAGCCCAAAGCTCGCAACTTCAACCTACTGGCAACAGGAAGTACGCTATGACATCCGGGTCACCCTGGACGATGCCGTCCACACCCTCAAAGGATTCGAGACCATGGTCTATAGCAACAATTCCCCCGATACGCTCCATTATATATATATCCACTGCTGGCCCAATGCCTATAAGGATAACAATACCGCGCTCTATCGGCAATTATCCCAATTGGAAGAACGCAGGAATAAGCTGAAAAAGATAAAAGAGAATGGCTACATCGACCAGCTCGCATTTACCGTCGACGGTGTCAAAACCAGCGCCGAAGCCGACAGCCAAAACACCGATATACTTAAATTGAGACTGCCCGCAGCCCTGGCGCCCGGGAAAAGCCTCACCATCGCAACCCCTTTTCTCGTCAAGATACCCTCCTATTTCTCCCGCATGGGCCACGAAGGGAAAAGCTATATGATCACCCAATGGTATCCCAAACCCGCCGTATACGACAACAAAGGCTGGCACCCCATGCCCTATCTCGATCAGGGTGAGTTTTACAGTGAATTCGGCAGCTTCGACGTCCATATTACCCTCCCCAGCGGATACGTAGTAGGCGCCACCGGCCAGCTCCTCACCAGCTCCGAGCTGGACACCTATAAACGCATTGGAGCAGCCAATCACATAAAACCTTCCTCCCCCGCTTCCTATAAACCCCCGACACAAGACGCCGGCGCCAAGACCCTCGACTACCACGCCGACAACGTACATGATTTTGCCTGGTTTGCCGATAAGGACCTCATTATACAATACGACACCCTGCAGTTTGCTTCCGGCAGAACCATCGACGTCTTCTCCTATTACCGCCCCGGTGGCAACAAGGAATGGGCCAATAGCATCTCCTTTATAAAGGATGCAGTCCTCCATTACTCGGATTGGATAGGCGAATATGCATATCCGGTAGTCAGCGCCGTGGAAGGCCCCGGCAATATCTCCTCGGGCGGCATGGAATATCCCATGATCACCCTGATCACCAGCCCCAAAGCCAGCCGTCCTGAGCTGGATGGCGTCATCGCTCATGAAGTGGGACATAATTGGTTCTATGGAATGCTCGGCTCCAACGAACGCGAGCACCCCTGGATGGACGAAGGCATCAATACCTTCTATGAATTCCGCTACGAAGCCGAAAAATACAGGTACAACGGCATCCTCGGCGACATGATACCCGACAGGCTCAAAAAACTGTCCGCGGACGATTTCCTCGCTTCCATCTACAATGTCATCAATCAGCTGAGGACCACCGAACCCATCGCGACCCCCGCGGCCGATTTCCCATCCGAAATGGACTACGGCCTGGTCATATACGCCAAGACAGCCGTATGGATGCACGTCATGGAAGAGGCCATCGGAAAAGATCAGCTGACAAAAGGCATGCACGCCTATTTCTCCGCCTGGAAATTTAAACACCCTTACCCGGAGGATATGCAGGCAAGCCTCGAACAATCCACAGGGAATAGCCTCGACCAGTTTTTTAGTATGCTGCATAATACAGGATCATTCTAGTTATGAAGAGAATGCTTTTATTCATATTCTTATCATGTACATTACAACTGAATGCTCAGCGATACTGGCAACAACAGGTCAACTATACCATCGACGTCTCCCTCAATAACATCGAATACACGCTGGACGGCTTCGTCAAAATGGAATACATCAACCATTCTCCCGACACGCTGTCCTATATCTGGATACATTGCTGGCCCAACGCCTACAAGAATGACAGAACGGCTTTTAGCGAACAACTGCTCGCCAACGGTCGCACAGATTTCTATTTTTCCAACAAGGACAGAAAAGGCTATATCAATCGGCTGGACTTTAGCGCCGACGGTGTCAGGGCCCGCATGGAAGATCACCCACAGTATATTGATATCGTAAAAATTATTTTGCCACACCCCCTTCCCCCCGGCAAAAAGGTCCTCCTCACCACCCCCTTTCACGAACAGCTGCCCTTCAACTTCTCCCGGGGAGGCCACGCCGACGGCGCCTACCAGGTCACCCAATGGTATCCCAAACCCGCCGTATACGACAAGGATGGCTGGCACCCCATCCCCTACCTCGACCAGGGTGAGTTCTACAGCGAGTTCGGAGATTACGACGTACGCATCACCGTCCCAAAAGCCTACACCATAGCCGCCACCGGCGAACAGCAGCCCGGCGCCACGCCGGAACAGGCCTCTCCCGGCGCCCAGCCCACCAAAACGGTCCGTTATACCCAAAAAAACATCCACGACTTCGCCTGGTTCGCCGATAAAAAATTCCTGGTAGACCACGACACCCTCCACCTCCCCTCCGGAAGGACCATCGATATCTACGCCTATTACCGGCCCTCCGCCAGATCCACCTGGCAGTATGCGACCCGCTATATAAAAGAGGCCGTACGCTTTCGCTCAGCCCTCATCGGAGAATATCCATACAACGTAGTCAGTGCAGCCGAAATAAAAATGGGCTCGCCGGGAGGAATGGAATACCCCACTATCACGGGCATCACAGACCAGCTTACAGCAAAAGAGCTCGACCTCCTCATCGAACACGAAGTAGGCCACAATTGGTTCTACGCCGCACTGGCCACCAACGAAAGACGCTACCCCTGGATGGACGAGGGCATCAATACCTACTACGATCGCCGCTATGAAAAAATGAAATACCCGGCGCCCGCATCGGCGCCCGCCCGTCCTCAAAAACCCGGACACGCCAATAACGACTGGCTGCTGAAAAAAATGCCCCAGGACCAGGACCAGCTTTTTCTCAATATACTGGCAACAGAAAAAAAGGATCAGCCCGTCTCCACCTCCTCCGAAGATTTTACATCCACGAATTACGAACTGATCACCTACGCCAAAGCCGCCAATTGGGTCGAAGCCCTGGAAGACAGCCTGGGCCGCCCCCTCTTCGACAGCTGTATGCGGACCTATTATGAACAATGGCAATTCAAACATCCCTATCCCGAAGACTTCCGGGCCGTCATCACAAGTACCAGCCATAGAGACCTGTCATCCCATTTCGCACGATTGGACGAAAAAGGCGCCCTTCCACCGCTGCCAACACATAAAAAGATACAGCCTGCCTTCCTCTTTTCCCTCCGCCATACGGATAGCATCGAGTATATCAATTTCCTGCCGGCATTCGCCTACAATAAATACGATCAGTTGATGGCGGGTATCGTGGTCCACAATTATGACCTTCCCTTCAACCGCTTCCAGTTCCTCGTAGCGCCATTGTACGCCACCGGTAGCAAACAGCTGAATGGCATCGGCGGTATCAACTATAATTGGTATCCCGACACCCATATAAAAAAACTCACCCTTTTCCTCTGGGGAGAAAGATTTTCCTCGCTCTCTGGCGTCGACACCAATGGACATAAATTATTCGGCGGTTATTACAAGCTGACACCGGGTATCCGCATTACATTGAACAATCCATCCCCCCGCAGCACCACCCGCCAATATGTCGAATGGAAAACCTTCCTCATTGGAGAAAAAGGCCCCGATGGCTATGTGACCAAAAGCACCGACACGATTACTTCCTATGTCAAAGGCATGGGCAAATACGATTTCCGCTATCTCAACCAATTGAGCTTTCACGCAGAGGACAACCGCGTCCTTTATCCCTGGCAGACGCTCCTGCAGATACAGCAGGGCGATAGGTTCTACCGTGTCAACTTCACCGGGAACTACTTCTTCAATTATTCAGAAGGAGGAGGCATGAACCTCCGCCTCTTCGCCGCCAAATTTGGCTACCTGGGTGGTAAGGATGAAAGCCTCGGCCTTGCCTTCTACCAGCCAAAACTTACGGGCGTTGGCGGCAATGAAGACTATACTTACAGCAATTACTTTATAGGCCGTAACGAATACACGGGCTTTGCCAGCCAGCAGATCATGCAGCTGGATGGGGATCTCAAAATACGCGTTCCCAGTTTCCCCTGGCTGGAAGGCCGCTCCGATAACTGGGTCAGCTCCCTTAACCTTACCAGTACGCTCCCAGCCTCCATCGTTCCCCGCTGGCTGCCCCTCAAAGTATTCTTCGGCGTTGGCACCTATGCCGATGCATGGAAGGCAAATGCCCTCACCAGCCGCTTCCTTTATGTGGGAGGCCTGCAGCTATCCCTCTTTCATGATATCCTTAATTTCTACGCTCCCATATTTTATAGCAGCGACTTCGGCGACCAGCTAAAGACCCTCTCCGATCAGAATACCTTCTGGAAAAAAATATCTTTCAGCATCGACATTCAAAACGTCCGTCTCCGAAAATTTTTCGGCAACCTCCCATTCTAATCTTACCATGCATTCCATCCGCTATTTAAAAAGAAAAGAGATCGACACCCTTAAATGGGATCGATGCATAGCGCAGGCGCCCAATGGATGGATTTATGCACGCTCTTTCTACCTGGACAGCCTTGGACACTGGGATGCGCTCATCGACGGCGACTACGAACACATCATGCCCTTGCCGGTAAAAAGAAAATACGGCATGCCCTATATCTATATACCGCCTTTTACAGGCCAATTGGGGATCATTGGACAAGCTCCGGTGACACAGGCATTGACAAACACGTTCATCCGCCATATTCCCCGCCGTTTCCTGCTGGCGGACATCATGCTTAATGAAGGGGATCCTCCCCCCTCATTGTCTGTCGCCCAATCGATACAAAGGATCAATTTTACCCTCTCCCTGAAAGAAGATTATACATCCATTTACAGTCAGTACTCCAGGGATGCTAAAAAGAATCTGAAAAAAACACAGGCACAAGGGCTATTACCTTGTTTCGATATTGCCATGACAACGATCATACAGCTATACAGGGATGCTTACGGGGCCAGGAACAAGGACCTCTCGGCCACAGCCTATGATAAGATGGCCCGGCTGGGTAACGAATGTATACGCAACGGGTCCGGTTTCACGATGGGCATTTGCCATCCGGAAGGCCAATTGCTGGCAGCCGCTTTTTTCGGAATGGATGAAAAACGTATCTATTATATACTGGGCGCCCCCAGCCCCGAAGGCAGAAGTCTCCATGCCGTCCACAGCCTCATTGACGAATTGATAAAGAAATATGCAGGTACTGGCATCACCTTTGATTTCGAAGGTTCGGATATCCCTTCTGTTGCAGCTTTCTATCGCAAGTTCAATCCACAGGCAATGCCTTATCACTTTATTCAGATCATCCGCCCACGCCTCCTTCGATTATTCTTCCGGCAACGATAAGATCCGTAGGAGTAGTGATCTTGATATTATTAGCCTCCCCCTCTATCAAACTCACCTTCCCTCCATTCGCCTCCACCACCGAAGCCTCATCCGTAAAAGACTCCTGGTAAGGCTGTGAATAGGCCGGCAGCAGGACACTGCTCAAAAAGGTCTGCGGCGTCTGCACCAGCTTGACCCGGCTGCGATCCACCGAAACACTTTCCTCTCCCGTCACCACCCGTATACTGTCCTTCGAGTCGACAACAGGTATAGCGGAACCCAGACGGACAGCCTGCTCATAACAACTATGCACCAACTCCGCAGACAGGAGGCACCGGACCCCGTCATGTACAAAGACAACGGCTTCTTCCCGCTCGGCCCCATCATCCCGGCCACCAGCCGAACTGCGGATGATCTGCAGCCCGTTGTATACGGAATGAAAACGCGTTGCGCCCCCGGCCACCGTCCGGATACGATGAGCCGCCCCCGTAGCATGGACCATAGTCCTGGCTGTTTCCATATGCTCTTCAGGCGCTACGAGAATAATATCCATATCCTCATACGCCTCTAAAAAAATCTTTAATGTATACCAGAGAACAGGTTTGCCATGCAGGAGAAGAAATTGCTTGGGCACCTGTGTACCCATACGCTGTCCCGATCCACCCGCCACTATGACTGCGTATTTTTTCATTGCACCTTGCTTTTTCCGCCCAGCAACAGTCTGCATTCATGCAGCAGCCTGTCCTTATCGATGGCCGCCGTTCCCACTTCCTCACAGACCAGCCCTCCCGCGATATTGGCGATCTCAGCCATCAGCCGGATATCCTTTGTCACAGCGTATACAAGGGACGCCACGGCGATTACCGTATCCCCGGCCCCGCTGACATCAGCTATATTGCGCAGATGAGAAGCAATGATGCCCGACTGATTTTCATGCTGATAAAAGACCCCCTTTTCCGATAACGTAATAAAAGAGACGGCATGCTGAAGTTTTTCAGCCAGCTGATCATGTATCACCTGCAGGGTAGGCAGCTTCACGTCTTCCAAAAGAAGGTTCAGCCCCTCCTTTACTTCCTTGAGATTGGGTTTGAAAATGGTTACCCCCTGATAAGAAAAGAAATTCTTCCTTTTTGGATCGACAGTCGTCACGACACCCGCCTTGGCGCACAAAGCTATTGCTTCCCGGATCACCCTCGCCGTAAGCACCCCCTTGTTATAATCCTCGAATACCATCACCTGTGGCTTCTCTTCCTCTATATACTTTGCTACCTGTGTCAGCAGCTTGTCCTCATCCTCCGGGGATAGGTCCTGCGTCGTCTCCGAATCCAGCCGCAGCATCTGCTGATTCCGGCCCATAATTCGCGCCTTATTGGTGGTGATCCTGGTATTGCTTTTATCTAAATATCCCGTATCGATCCCCTCTTCCCTCAGCAACCCCTCCAGGATCTTGCCTTCCTCATCCGTACCGATAGTGGAAAAAGTAGCCACTTTCGCACCCAGCGAAACCAGGTTCAACGCCACATTCCCCGCTCCGCCAATTCGGTATTCTTTTCTGTCCAGGCTCACCACAGGCACCGGCGCCTCGGGCGAGATACGCTCTACATGCCCCCACCAATAGGTATCCAGCATGACATCCCCAATGACACCCGCCTTGATCTTTCCAAACGCCTCGAATAGTGTATTAAATTCCATGATTAGTTGACTAAAGGTTCTCTCTTTCTCGATACCGCCACATAATATATAGGTATCCCCACCAGCACGATCCCCAACCCCCATGTTGCATACAGCGGTTTTTGAATGATCAGCGCCACACAGAACACCAGCGCTAATACTATATAAATGGCCGGCAGCACAGGATATCCAAAAGCCTTATACGGCCTCTCCATCCCGGGCTCCCTTTTACGAAGCACAAAGATACCGATTACGGTCAATGCGTAAAAGGCCACGGCCACAAAAGAGATCATATCCAGCAGGTCGCCATACTTCCCGCTAAGACAAAGCAGGCTGGCTACAAGACATTGCGCCCACAAAGCCCAGCCGGGAACGGCATTCTTATTCAGCTTGCCCGCCTCTTTGAAGAACAGCCCGTCTTGCGCCATCGTATAATATACGCGCGCTCCCGCTAATATCAATCCATTGTTGCACCCGAAGGTCGATACCATGATCATGGCGGCTACGACAAACGTCCCCGCATGTCCGAAGATCACATTGGCAGCAGCCACCGCTACCCTGTCCTGGGGCGCCGTTGCGATCTGGTTCAAGGGCAGCACGCTTACATACATCAGGTTGGCCGATACATAAATTATCGTAATGATCAGCGTACCTAAAAAAAGACTGAGCCCGATGTTCCGCTTGGGATTCTTCATCTCACCCGCAATAAAAGTGACATTGTTCCAGGCATCGCTGGAAAAGATAGAGCCGGTCATGGCCGCTGCAACAGCTCCCAGCACAGCCAACCCGATCACGGGATTGCTGCCTATCACGCTGTCCCCGGCTTTTGAAACCGCCAGCGAATGCATATTCCATGCATCCGCCCAGTTCATCTTCCAGACATCATGCCGCGCTCCCAGAAAAAGACCGAACACGATAAGCCCAAAAAGAGACAGTAATTTCGTAACGGTAAAAATGGTTTGTATCCACTTGCCGGATTCGATGCCCCGGGTATTGATATAAGTTAACAGGACAATCAGCAAAATAGATATGAGCTGGCCATAATGTACCTGAAATTTCCCCGCCTGAAAAAATATATTGTCGTCCGTCCATTCCAATGGATGAAAAAAGTACCCGGAGAATTTGGAAAAGGCCACCGCCACAGCGGCTATCGTCCCGGTCTGAATGACGGAAAAAAAACTCCAGCCATACAAAAAGCCCGTCAGCGGATTATAAGCCTCCCGCAGATAGACATACTGGCCGCCAGCCTTGGGATACATGGCGCTCAGCTCCCCATAGCTCATGGCCGCAGACAAGGTCATAAACCCTGTGATCAACCATACAAAGATCAGCCAACCGGCACTGCCTACATTTCGGGTAATATCCGCACTGACAATAAAAATACCGGACCCAATCATGGAGCCGGCTACGATCATGGTCCCGTCCAGCAGTCCCAGGGACGGTTTAAAAGTTTTGGTGGGTTCTGTCATAATTTGATTATAGAAGTTTTCAACGGCTCTTTAGTCCGTCAGGACCTCAATATAATCAATTTTTTTTCTTATATCCCGCATTCAACCCATCTACCAGATCAGGCGTGATGTTATAAACAGAATCTTTATAATATATGAAACTCCCGGGATCGTACTCGAAAATGAAGGAGTAGTTCCGCTGTTTATTATAGATTTTTAAAAAATCTTCCACTTTCTTGCGTATAGAGGTCTTGAAGTCCTCCGTGCTCCTGTAATAGGCCTGCTCCAGCGCATCCTTGCGGGCCTTGAAGTTCTGCTGCATGATAGCAATCTCCTGCTGCGCCTGCTCCGCCTCCGCCTGGGTAATGTTATTACCCTTCTGACGCCATACATCCACCTTCTTTTGATTGCTCCTGTCCAGGCTGCTCAATTCCATATTCATGGCATTCTCCTGGGTCTTTAGCTGGGCCTGGGCATCCTTGAATTCCGCATAATGCGCCTCCAGCGTATCCATATCGAAATAGGCTATCCGAAATGCATTAGGCGTATTCCGCTGCTCCTCCTGCTTGGATATCGTCTTTAACTGTTCCGTATGATGCGCAAACAGGTAGAACAATACGCCACACAATACCAGGGATACAACACTTAAAATAGTAGCTAATTGCTTCATAAACGCGAATATAAAAAAAGTAGGAGGTTAAAGCCTCCTACTTTGGTTTTTTTTAACATATCTTATTAGAGGTTATTCCTCATCATCGAATTGCATGGCCTCACGGGTAGTTTGCAGAAGCTCATACTCCTCCTTGCTGCCCACGATCATGTTTTCGAAGTCACGCAGCCCCGTACCTGCCGGTATCGGGTGACCGGTAATAACATTCTCCTTCAGACCCAGCATATCATCGCTCTTGCCCTGGATGGCGGCAGAGGACAATACCTTCGTGGTTTCCTGGAAGGATGCAGCCGAGATCCAGCTTTGCGTACCCAATGATGCCTTGGTGATACCCAGCAGCAACGGTGCAGAAGTCGCAGCCCTGGCGTCACGGAACTCAGCCAGCTTCTTATCATTCCTGCGGAGGATGGAGTTCTCTTCCCTTACTTCCCGGAGACTTACGATCTGCCCGGCTTTCAGCTTGCCGGATTCGCCCGGGTCACTGATCACCTTCTTATCGAAGATCCAGTCATTTTCTTCTAAGAACTCGAACTTGTCTACCGTATCTTCTTCCAGGAATCGCGTATCGCCTGGGTCTACAATGGTCAGCTTACGCATCATCTGACGTACGATGACCTCGATGTGCTTGTCGTTGATCTTCACACCCTGAAGACGATATACTTCCTGGATCTCATTCACAACATATTCCTGTACGGCAAACGGGCCCTTGATAGAAAGGATATCCGCAGGTGCTACCTGTCCATCGGACAGCTGAGCGCCGGCCTTGATAAAGTCGCCATCCTGTGCCAGGATCTGCCTTGTCAGCGGTACCAGGTACTTCTTCACCACACCGTCCCTGGCTTCAACGATGATCTCACGGTTACCACGCTTGATATTACCAAAAGCTACTACACCGTCGATCTCGCTCACGATAGCCGGGTTGCCCGGATTACGCGCTTCGAACAATTCCGTTACACGGGGCAGACCACCGGTGATGTCCCGGAGCTTACCCAGTACACGGGGTATCTTCACGATTACCTGGCCTGCCTTCACATCATCTCCTCCTTCTACAATGATATGCGAACCTACAGGCAGGTTGTATGTCTTGACCTCCTTACCGCCTTCGATATTGATGGTCGGGATCTTTGTCTTGTCCTTGGTTTCGATAACCACCTTTTCACGGTGTCCGGTCTGTTCGTCAGCCTCTTCACGATAGGTGATACCTTCGATGACGGCATCGAACTTTACAGCACCTGCTATCTCGGAGATCACGACGTTGTTGAAGGGGTCCCATGTGCAAATGACCTCGCCCCTGGATACCTTCTGGCCATCCTTCACATTCAACGTTGCGCCATAAGGCACGTTGTTGGTGATCAGCAGACGGTCATTCTTCACATCCATGATACGAACCTCACCCGTACGCCCGATAACAACCTGTACCTTGGCGCCTTCGTTGTTTTCAGCCACAACCGTTCTCAGACCGTCGAATTGTACGGTTCCTTCGAACTTGGCCGCCATGGTGGATTCCACCGAGGCGGAGCCGGCAACACCACCCACGTGGAAGGTACGAAGTGTCAGCTGCGTACCAGGCTCGCCGATGGACTGGGCTGCAATGATACCCACCGCATCACCCTTCTGGGCCGTATACCCTGTCGCCAGGTTCTTACCATAACATTTCACACACACGCCACGCTTGCTCTCACAGGTCAGCACGCTACGGATTTCCACCGTCTCGATACCGGAATCTTCGATAGCCTTGCCGATCTCTTCCGTAATTTGCTCACCGGCACTGACGATCAGCTTGTCGGAAGCAGGATCGTATACATCATGGAGTGATGTACGTCCAAGTATCCTGTCATATAAAGGTTCTACGATATCTTCATTGTCCTTAAGGGCAGAAGTGGCGATACCACGCAGGGTGCCGCAATCCTCTTCCGTAATGACCACATCCTGCGCAACGTCCACCAGACGACGGGTGAGGTAGCCGGCATCGGCCGTTTTCAAGGCCGTATCCGCCAGACCCTTACGGGCGCCGTGTGTAGAGATGAAGTAATCCAATACGTTCAGACCACCCTTGAAGTTGGACAGAATGGGGTTTTCGATGATCTCGCTACCCGTGCTGCCGGACTTTCTGGGCTTGGCCATCAGACCCCTGATACCAGCCAGCTGCTTGATCTGCTGCTTGCTACCACGGGCGCCGGAATCCAGCATCATGTACACGGAGTTGAAACCCTGCTTGTCCGAGCTCAGCTCATGGATCAGGGTCTCCGTGATGCGGGTATCCACACGGCTCC
>MKTZ01000009.1 GCA_001898505.1 Sphingobacteriales bacterium 50-39 | reverse complement strand
TCCTTTGCACACGCAGGACACCCAAGAGGAGTAAGACTGATAGCCGTGTCGTAAGTAATGAAATTGTGTGTTTCGGAAGGTTGGGCTCTTCCTACGTTCATGAGCATAAGAAGGCCTAGAAGGGTAAAAAATAGTTTCATGAGCTTGCTTAACAGGGTCTATTGAATTGGTTTGGCACAAGACGTTTCCAGCAGCAGATCATACGATCGCTGTCATATGGCACATCTTTTTTTCAAAGGAAAACTCCTACAGTAATGAATGATTAGGGGTATACGAGCCGGCAACCGCCATTAGATATAATTTTCAAAGGAAAAGGGTCGAATTTGTAAGGTCCCTTTTAAACTCCATAATCATGCCAAACCCTTGGCATGGGGATAAATTGCAACAGGAGATTATAAACAGGTAATTCACAAAATCACGCGGGAGCATGATCGCTGGCGGCTGCGGGTAACAATACGATAATAATTTAATAACAGTCCTTTCGACAGTTATAAAAAAACTTGTAGGGGCAGTCGTCTTCTCCTTATAAAACCAGCGGGTTCAGGGCTGATGCGGCCAGTCTTCCGGGCGGAAGTCCCATCAGCCATGTGTTCCAGTCATTGGTCTGTGCTGCGTGCTTTGGTTCTGTGACACGTGCGCCATCTGCCATATATATAATGGTCATTATCTCGCGCATTTTGTCGGAGTCATTACCGGGTGCGCTGTGGATAGTATTACCATAATGCCAGGTTGCGTCCCCTGCCCGCATACCCGCAGGCCGGGTGATTGTGTATTGGTTTTCCTTGATAAATTTTTTATAACTAAGGTCAGATTCGTCGGATATCTTTTGATCCAGCACAGTGCCATGCTGGTGACTGCCGCTGGCAAATGTCAGCATACCCATCTCTACGGATATATCCACCAGGGGCATCCACATGGTGACGGTATTGGGAGTGTCCAACGGCCAGTAATACTGGTCCTGGTGCCAGGGTGTGGGACCGCCGCCGGGCTCTTTGAACAATGCCTGATCATGATAGATGCGCACATTGCTGACGCCAAGCAGGTCGGCTGCAATCTGCCCCAGCCTTTTGGAGAGGACCAGCTGACGCACCGCTTCGTCCCCCTGCCAAAGGTTCATTATCTGCAGGAATGCCTTTCCATACGTATCCCTGTCGGCCAGCTTCCGCTTCTCGGTATTGAACCGCCGGACGGCATCGGTGATCACAGGCCTGAAACTGGCCACCTCTTCGGTGCTCAATACGCCCCGTAGGAGCAGATGTC
Organism: Sphingobacteriales bacterium 50-39; assembly: GCA_001898505.1. GTDB lineage: Bacteria > Bacteroidota > Bacteroidia > Chitinophagales > Chitinophagaceae > Puia. The sequence goes on along the minus strand of MKTZ01000009.1, from coordinate 744,686 downwards.
CATTCTCGCGGAACTCTTCCCGCTGGCTGAGGGTAATTTCACGATGGTCACTGAGGAGAGGTAAATTCTTTTGAGCGATCATGACGAGCTGTTTGGATATGTACGAAGTACGCCATTCGACAGGAGATAATAAACGGCCAAATTGATCAAAAAATGGGGGATTTTAACCCTTAGGGCATAATTCCCTATATTTATCATTAAAAAAAGCAATGCTGAAAGCCTCCATAGAGGTACTGCAACCCACGGCAGGGCACTCGTTCCTGGTCAAAACGTTCGACGAGTCGGGCTTTAAGGCTCCCTTCCATTTCCACCCCGAATACGAGCTGACCTATATTGCGGCAGGTTCGGGCAAGCGGTATATCGGTAGCCATATGGCAGGTTTTCAGCCGGGCGACCTGGTGCTCCTGGGACCTGATCTCCCCCACTGCTGGAAGCTGGAGCCTCCAGGCTCGGAGGCAACTTCTATCGTCATACAATTTGCTGGCGACGCCCTGGGGGCGGACTTCTTTTCATCGGGGGAGCTGAGCGCCATCCGGCGGCTGCTGGAATCGAGCCATTGCGGGATCCACTTCCCCCGCCCTACGGTCATCTCCCGCATCGAATCCATCGCGGAGGAAAAGACCGACTTCCGGAGGCTAATTGGTCTGTTGGAGATACTTTACGAGCTGGCGATGGAGAACGACTTCGTGTCCCTGGACACCAGGGGTATTACGGCCGGCCTGACACCTTCCGAAAGGGAAAGGATACATCCCATATTTGCGTGGATCGTGGAGAACTTCCGGGGTCCGGTGACGCTGGAAAAAGCGGCTTCCATCGCGGGCATGTCCCCCAACGCCTTTTGCAGGTATTTCAAAAAGATAACCCGCCTCACTTTTATGGATATAGTCATACAGCACCGGCTGCATTATGCCACCCGGCAGTTGATCCAGACCAATGATCCCATTTCGTCCATCTGCTTCGACAGCGGCTTCGGGGACATATCGCACTTCTATAAAGTATTTCGATCACATATGCACGTTAGCCCTTTGCATTACCGGAAGAAGTTCAGACAGGTGGCTAATACGTAGTGGTTTTACGCGCGTGGGTCCGTGGTTTTGCGTGTTTGCAGGGTGTGTGTTTCCCGAAACCGGAATGCCGAAAATTTAAAGGATCACCAGCTATAGGACAAAGTAGGGTGGCCGCCTCGGGAAGACCCCTTATGTCTCAGCTAATTAGCGTCTTAGGGGGCTTTCAACTCCAATTTTTGCATACCAGCACCTCCGTTTTCCCGTTATAGATATTGAAAAACCAATACCGACCCTTTAAAAACTTTGATCCTAAAACCCAATATTTCTATGAGTAAGAAATTTACTTCGTACCTGCTTGTAGTGTTTTTAATGCTGATCGCTTCTTCCTTATATGCGCAGACCAATACTGCTCTCAGCTTTAACAGCGCTACCAAAGATCACGCTACGACAAACACCGGCACCTATCTCGTTCCAACTTCGAGCAGTACAGCCAGTCAGCAATTGTCTGTTGAGCTCTGGGTTTATGTTCCGGCTTCAGAACCGGGCATACATCGTTTCATCTCCGAGGGCTATTCGGGTCAAGAATTCACAATTGGGTATAATGGCAGCAATAACCATATTTACCTGGGTGATATGTGGCCGGGGGGTGAGGCCAATGTCAACCTGCCGATGGGTCAGTGGAACCATATCGCGCTATCCCAGGATGCATCATTCAATACCTGGTTATATCTCAATGGTGTACAGGTAGACTCTGTGATGGATGGCTCTTTTTTCATTGTTGCCGGCGGCACCCAAACTCAGTTTGGTACGGATGTAGATAGCACCACATTCTTTACTGGTGCCATCGACCAGGTACGTATATGGGATTATTTGCGCACCCCCGCTGAGATCAAGGCAGGTATGTATGGTGCAGTAGACAGCAGTAGTGCAGGTCTGATAGCAGACTATTTGTTCGACGCCAATCCCGGTGTTACCCATAGCAGCGGCTATACGGGCAACGCAGATCTTGCATTGGTCAACTCCGCCACAACGGTATCTTCCCCTGTCCAGCCCGGTAACAACGGGGTTCGGTTCGCCGCCACCAATAATACCAAGATCACCGCACCCGGAACTTCCACGCTGGATCTGTCTGTCGGCACCATCGAGGCCTATGTAAATCCTACCACGGTGAATGGCACCATCCTCAACCTGGGCAGTGATCTGAACCATACCCGATTTAGCGTCCATCTTAATAATACGGGTGGTGTCCCTGCATTCAATACCATCGGCATCCGCAACAGTCTTTCACCCAATACCATACAAACCATTTTCTATCCTGCAGGCTTCACGGCAGGCCAATGGTATCAGCTGGCATTCGTCACGAATCACGATGTCGCCGGCGACTCCACAGGCGTATTTGTCAATGGTAACTATGTGGGCAAGATCTCCACGGGTTATGATGTAAGCGCGGGTTCCGCCCTTCCCCTTACCATCGGCGCCAATGGCATCGACAATACGGAGAACTGGGACGGCAGTCTTGACGAAGTACGTATCTGGAATGCTCCTTTGACGCAATCACAGATCCAAACCAATCTCTTGAGCACCCTTACGGGTAATGAACCCAACCTGGCAGCGCTCTATAGTTTTGACCAGGGCATTCCCGATGGAACCAATGCAGGTATGACGCTGGCCATCGACAACAGCCCGTTGACCAATAACGCTACACTGAGCAGTTTTTCGCTCTCCGGCAGTACTGCTTCGAACTTTACGGCACACGTAATGGTACCCCTGCCGCTGACGCTCCTGCAGTTCACGGCTGTTAAACAAAGCAATACAGCAGCACTCCAGTGGCAGACTGGTCAGGAACAGAACACCCGTAACTTTATCATCGAACGCAGCAGTGATGGCAAGACCTACACCGACATCGGTACGGTTGAAGCCGCAGGTACGAGCTACACCAAACGCTACTACTACTTTACGGACAATACGCCCAATGAAGGGAATAACTATTACCGTCTGAGGCAAAGCGACCTGGACGGAAAATTCACCTATAGCCCTATAAGGATGCTGAACTTTACCATGTCGGGCAATCTGATCTGGTATAGCACCGGCGTCAATGCGGCAGAGGTACGTCTGCACAACGGTAGTAATGAGCAGTATACCATCATAAATATGGCAGGTAGTACGCTCCGTACGGGCCGACTGTCATCCGGTGTTGCACCCATCTCGCAGCTGCCGAGCGGAATATACTTCGTGAAGGTGGTTACCAATGCTGGTAATGAGCTGACGGTGAAAGTGCTGTTGAAATAAAATGATCTTCCATTAAATATGAAGCCGGCCTTTTGGCCGGCTTTTTTATTGCAATACCGGATCCCAGTCTTTCCACACAGGATCATTCCCTTGCTTTCTTATCATCTCGGCAATGACACGGGGACTCCGGTCGTCGTGTATCTCGAATTGCTCGAGGCTCCCGGGGTCTACAACATATCCACCGGGGTTGGTCCGGGAACCCGCACTGATGGAGGTGATACCCAGCTTGATGGCGTGATCCCTGAATACAGGGCTTTCCCGCGTAGACAAGGACAGCTCCACCTCCTCGTCCAGCAGCCGGTAGGCACAGATGAGCTGGATCAATTCCCGGTCGCTCATCGTTACTTTGGGAACCAGGCCGCCCGCGTGAGGGCGGAGTCTCGGAAATGAAATTGAGTATTTTGTCTTCCAATACGTGCGCTCGAGGTATTGTAAATGAAGGGCCGTGAAAAAACTATCCGTCCTCCAGTCTTCCAGCCCGATCAATACCCCCAGCCCCATCTTATGGATGCCTGCACGTCCCAGCCGGTCGGGTGTATCGAGTCTGTAATTGAAATTCGACTTCTTTCCTTTTGGATGATGTAGCTTATAATCCTCCCGGTGATAGGTCTCCTGGTATACGAGTACGCTATACAGTCCTTCCTGTATCAGACGCTCGTAGTCGTCCTGATCCAATGGTTGAACTTCCATGGAGATGTTCGCGAAGTGAGGACGCACTGTCTGTAATGCCTTTATAAAATAATCAACTCCTACTGTTTGGTTTGCTTCACCACTGACCAGCAGCACATGCTCGAATCCCAAGTCTCGTATGGCCGCCACCTCTCTCAGCAGCTCGCCTGCATTCAGTGTCCTACGGCGTATCTTATTATCATAGCTAAACCCACAGTAGGTGCAGATATTCTGACACTCATTGGACAGATACAACGGTATATACATCTGTATGATCCTTCCAAATCGCCGTAAAGTCAATTGGTGGCTGATCTGGGCCATGGTCTCCAGGTAAGGCGCCGCAGCAGGAGAGATCAGGGCCTTGAAATCTTCCAGGTCACGATGATTGCGGGCAAGCGCCCTTTCTACATCCGCCGCAGTCTTGTCATAAATGCTCTGCCGGGCGGCGGCCCATTCATGCTGTTGAAATATATTTAAAAACATAAATAAGTTTTTTGTCGGCCAGTCGGCCAGGTTCACAGCTGATCCAAAAATGCGGTCAACGGGCTGCTGGCCACAGCGGTCATAGAGGTATGCGCCAGCCTGGCTTCATATGCCATCCTCCCACTCTCCACGGCCAGCCTGAACGCCCTGGCCATCTGCACCGGTTGCGGGCTGGCGGCAATGGCGGTATTCACCAGTACAGCATCGGCGCCCATCTCCAGCGCCCTGGCCGCATCGGAAGGCGCCCCGATACCTGCATCCACCACGACGGGCACTTTGCTCTGTGCGATAATGATCTCCAGAAAATCGCTGGTCCGCAAACCCCTATTACTTCCGATGGGCGAGCCCAGCGGCATCACGGCGGCAACACCGACATCTTCCAATCGGCGGCACAATACGGGGTCGGCATGAATATAAGGCAGCACGACAAATCCTTTTTTCACCAGCTCTTCCGCCGCCTGCAGGGTCTCCACAGGATCAGGCATCAGCCAGCGCGGATCGGGATGTATCTCCAGCTTCAGCCAGTTGGTCTCCAATGCCTCACGGGCCAGCTCAGCCGCAAATACGGCCTCCTTTGCAGTGCGTACGCCGGAAGTATTGGGCAGGAGGTGGATGTGGGGATGGTTCAAATGAGATAGGATATCATCTGTGCCTCCGTCCGACAGAGAGCCAATCGGGGAGGTTTTTTTCCGCACATCCACCCTCTTCAAGGCCACCGTCACCAGCTCCGAACCGCTGGCAAGCAAGGCCTGTTCCATTATAGCCGACGATCCAAACTTGCCTGTGCCTGTGAACAGCCTGGAATGAAAATGTCTGCCGGCAATAACGAGTCCCTCGCGTACCTCCGCCTCCAACCGCGACACCGCATCGGACCAGTCCTTTGAATGTACGAGCACCCCTGAAAAGGCAATGCTCTGCAATCCCGCCTGACGGAGCCCCCGTATATCGTCCTGTCCAATTCCCCCAATGGCTGTTACAGGGATGTCTATACGTTCCGCACGCATTTGCTCCATGATCCGCTCATAGCCTTCCAGCCCCAATATGGGACTTAGGTTCTTCTTGGTGTTTGTCCACCGGTAGGGCCCCAGCCCAATATAATCCGCACCCTGGCCATAATGCAGGCGTATATCCTCGATGGTATTGGCGGTGCCGCCAATGACAAAGTCGTCCCCTAATATCACACGGGCCTCTGCAACGGACATATCCTGCTGACCCAGGTGCACGCCATAAGCTCCCACTTCACGGGCAACCTCTACCCTGTCATTGATGATCAGCCGTACACCCCAGTCGTCACATACCTGCTTTGCGGCCCGGGCAGTCTCTCGAAAAGTGGCGTCATCCGCCAGCTTCATCCTCAATTGTATCAGTTGTATACCCGCACGGCAGGCAGCCTCCACTTGTTGCAGATGTGTCAACGGCGCCTCATCCATAGTAATAAAATAGAGGCTGTTTATCGGCCCGGCCAATGAACCTCCGGTTCGTTCTAGTGATGCCATCCTAATAAAGTTTTATTACTGGTTAAGAATTGTTCGATGTATCTCTTTGATCTCACGGCGGCTTCCATCAACGGCAGGCCTTTGGCAAGGTTGGCCGTCAACGAAGAGGAGAGCACGCAACCCGATCCATGTTTGGGATATACGGTAGTCACATCCACGCCGGGCTCCAGCGTATGCAGTGTGCCTTCACTCCACAGGTAATCCCTGCCGGGCTGTTGCGGATGATGACCTCCCTTCAGGTACAGATGACAATAGCCGGACAGCCTGCGGCATACATCAGGGATATCTTCGTTGGGGTACAGCCAGCCAAGTTCATCCCAGTTGGGTGTGACAAGCCAGCACTGTCGGGCGAGGGCATCGAATTCATCGGGGTCGGTATTGTCCCAGAAATCCGTACCGCTGCTGGCCCGGATGACAGGATCGAGGACCACTCGTACGGAAGGATTGAGCTGCCGCAAATGCCGGACAATGGCATTCAGCATGCGAATGTTCCGCCCAATACCGACCTTCACCCAATCAAAGCTCCCTGCCGCAAAACAATGGTCTATCTGTTCAAAGATCTCTTTCTCAGTGAACCAATGTATCCGGCTGATGATCCGCTCATTTTGAAAGGTCAGTCCGCTGAGCACTCCGTACCCATATACTTCATGCGCCTCCAGCGTCTTTATATCCGCCAGGACACCCGCCCCGCCGCTTTGGTCAAACCCGGCCACTACCAATACCCGTGGACGATTATCCTCCATGGCCTTCTACGATTGCTTTTAGTGTTTTAAACCTTTCTACAGCCAGCTCCGGCTTTTCCCAAATGTACCCCAGCACGGCCGCCCCATCCCATCCGTGATCTATCACCTGTCCGATGGTATGTTGACCGATGCCGCCCAGTCCAATAAGCTTGCAGGGGGTCACGCCCTTCGGGCGCTTTAGTAGCCCGGCGCCCGCCATATAGCCCGGTTTTGAAATGCTGTCGAACAAAGGGCTTAAAAAAACATATTCGAGTCTGCCAGGCGTGATCTGACCTACTTCGTCCCAGGAGTGCACAGACGCCGATAAACCAATCGGCTGGGCAGATCCGGCCGTCAGGGTGTTCGTCATCTCCCAGGGCGCACGCCAATGTCCATGCACCTGCGGAACACCATAGCGCATCGCCATTTCCATCACCTCCTTCCCCCCATGCAGCACCAGCCTGCTGCTCCAGTCCGGAGCCAGCCGCTTCAGCAGAGTCTCCTTTGCATCTCCTTGCTTGCGAATATGCAGTTTCTCCACACCGGCGTACAACAGCTCCTCCAGGCAATCTGCCTCTCCATCCCAGAATCCCGGGCTGGTGATGACGACTATCAAAAAATCTTTTCTCATAGATATATTTCCACGCCCGCCTGTTTGAACGCTTCGGCCTTTTCCTTCATCCCTTCCTCCAACGCTGTCGTCTCATCCATACCATTCTCTTCGGCAAACCGTCTAACCTCCTGTGTGATCTTCATCGAACAGAAATGCGGACCGCACATGGAACAGAAATGCGCGATCTTTGCCCCCTCCGCAGGCAGGGTCTCGTCATGGAAAGCCCTGGCGGTATCGGGATCCAGCGAAAGGTTGAACTGGTCCTGCCAGCGAAACTCGAACCGGGCCTTGCTAAGAGCATTGTCCCTGTGTTGTGCACCGGGATGCCCTTTCGCCAGATCTGCCGCATGCGCCGCGATCTTATACGCGATGACCCCATCCTTTACATCCTTCTTATTGGGGAGTCCCAGATGCTCCTTGGGTGTCACATAACACAACATGGCAGTACCATACCATCCGATCATAGCGGCGCCAATGGCGGAAGTGATATGATCATAACCCGGAGCTATATCCGTAGTCAAAGGGCCCAGCGTATAGAACGGCGCCTCCTGACATTCCTTCAGCTGCTTGTCCATATTCTCTTTTATCAGGTGCATGGGTATATGCCCGGGGCCCTCAATGATGACCTGGCAATCATGCTTCCAGGCGATCTTCGTCAATTCACCCAATGTTTCCAGCTCAGCGAATTGCGCAGCATCATTGGCATCCGCAATGGATCCTGGCCGCAGCCCATCTCCCAGCGAAAAAGAGACATCATACGCCTTCATGATCCCGCATATCTCTTCAAAATGAGTATAGAGGAATGACTCGCGATGATGCGCCAGGCACCACTTCGCCATGATGGAGCCGCCCCGGGATACGATGCCCGTGACACGTTTTGCGGTCAATGGGATATAACGCAACAGCACACCGGCATGGATGGTAAAATAATCTACTCCCTGTTCGGCCTGCTCGATCAGCGTATCGCGATATATCTCCCAGGTAAGCTCTTCCGCCCGCCCGCCGACTTTTTCCAGCGCCTGGTAGATAGGAACGGTCCCTACGGGAACGGGTGAGTTGCGGAGTATCCATTCTCTCGTCTCATGAATATTCTTGCCGGTGGACAGGTCCATGATGGTGTCGGCGCCCCAGCGGCAGGCCCATACGGCTTTCTCCACTTCTTCCTCGATGGAGCTCCGGATAGCTGAGTTGCCGATATTGGCATTGATCTTTACAAGGAAATTACGACCGATGATCATGGGCTCGGTCTCGGGGTGATTGATATTGGCGGGAATGACGGCCCTTCCGGCAGCCACTTCGTCCCGTACAAAGGCGGGTGTGATCCGGCCCTCGCCGCCTTGATTCTCCCGGATAGCGATATATTCCATCTCGGGTGTAATGATCCCCCTTTTGGCATAATGCAGCTGTGTCACATTCTTCCCGGACCTGGCCCGCAACGGTGCTCCATGCACATCGCCTCTGTTTAGTATCCACTGCTCGCGTATACGCGGCAGCCCCTTCTCTAGGTCGATGTCGACAACGGGGTCGGTATAAGGACCGCTGGTATCATATGCCGTGACCGGCGCATTGGGCGTCTCAGTGTCGCTGAACCTGTCCACGGTATTGCCCACGCTGATCTCCCGCATGGCTACGCTGATGTCATGCAGTTGGCCCTTCACATATACCTTACGGCTGGCAGGGAAAGGTTCCCGGCTGATGACATGTTCGCCCGGAATAATGTCCTTGTTCATATGTATATAATTTTTGTTTATCCTCCTTGTGTTGCCCGGATGACAAAGACCTTGTCATTTGCCTGTAGCTTGTATTGCTGCCATTCGCCCTTGGGGATCACGTTGTCATTAACGGCAATGGCTATCCCACCAGGTCGGCTGATATCCAATAACGGCAGGACATCGGCCAGTGTTCCTGTATCGGGCAGCATAAAGCTTTCCCGGTTGATGGTTACTTGTACCATACAATCAAGTAATTAATGCCCGTCCTTCGGACGAGCCGCCTCGGCGGCTCCTGTAATTAAAAATGGAGGTGCTGCATGCGCAGTAAGAGAGAGTCCGTCTTTTCCCTTCGCCGGTACTAACCGAATCAGGTTCTGAGGGTATTATCTCAGCCCGTGTGAACGAGCACCCCTAAAGTCCGGAGTAAAGGTAAGGAATACCTTATGACAACAACAAATATTTATTTCGACGATGCTAATTTCAACAGGACCGATCCGTGTGCGGGAATTGTTACTGCATATTTTTTTGTGAATGACCCCAGGTCTGTCTTCTTCCAGAGATCACGTATGATCGCTTTCTTCTTTACGCCGGCCAGCGCAAAATCCAGTGTCACGATCTTTTCGCCCTCACTGATATTGAACAATGCCACATACCTGTCTCCACCGGGCGCATCCGATGCCCAGATCATACTGCCATCCCGCTTGTACAATTGTCTTGGGTTGGCGCCTTCCTGGTTCACGCGCAGCACTTCTTCATTGGAAAAAAGATTTTCCTCTATCTCCCTGTTCTCGGGCAGATTGCCGCCCAGCATCAGCGGGCTGCGATAGATACACCAAAAGGTCATATGGGTGACGAGCTCATCGTTCGTGAATTTGCTGTATCGCTCGGGTCCTACGGGTCCCCGCTTGGAGACCTTCCCGATCTGTATCATGTCGCAGTCGGGCCAATGGCCCGGGCCACCAATACCCTCCCAACTCCTGGCATAGTCAAACATCTTTTCCATCTCCTTCCAGCTGTCCCAGAAATCATCGGCCATCCTCCACATATTCGCATGTTGTGCAACATGGGTAGAATCTTTGAGTGGTGTTTCACCAGGCGAAAGGCTTAACACTATGGGTCTACCGCAATGTTCAATCGCCTTCTTATATCCCTCTATCTCCGCCGCACTATATGGCCGGGCAATATCGTCCACCTTGATAAAGTCCACGCCCCAGAATGCATACAGATCCAGCAATGAGTTCAGATATTCCTGTGCGCCGGGCTTGCGCATATCCAACCCATACATATGATTCATCCAGGGACAGGTAGAAGATGTATCTGCCACCTGGTCCGCAGTGATACCATTGGCGCCCTTCACAGGACTATGCGCCCATACGGCCTGCCGGGGAATGCCGCGCATCACATGGATGCCGAACTTCAGTCCAAGACCATGTACATAATCGGCCAGGGGTTTGAATCCCACCCCACCCCATGCAGACGGGAATTTATTGGTGTTGGGCAACAGCCGGCCCCATTCATCCATAGCGAGCCAGGGAATAAAGGAACCATCCTGTAATCTTTGTTGAAAAGGATTGCCGATCAGGCTGCCGGGAGGGTTGTCATAGGCCCACAAAAAATCAACCACAATGTATTGCCAGCCATAACGAAGTTTCTTGGCCATGTAGTCGGCATTGGCCTTTACCTCGTCCTCGTGTACGGCCGAACCAAAACAATTATAGCTGTTCCATCCCATGGGAGGCTTGACGGCAACAGGCTCCTGGCCCAGGAGGGCGCCGGCAAAAAGAAGTCCGGCAAGCAGGAAGCTGGAGAACAGTGCCCCGGCTGAGCATATCAGGCTGCGCATAGTAATAGCTTATTTCAATTCCAATACAACAATAGAGGCAGGTGGCATTTCCACCACGAGCTCGTTACCCGACTTCTTAGCGCCGGCAAAGGCAGTAGAGTGGACCTTGTCAGGCTGATCGAAGGTATTGATGTCCGTGAATTTGGCAGAGGTCAGTATCTGTCCCTGCACGCTCTTTGACGGCAATCCCTGCAAAGGCACACGCACGGTGTTCTTCTTTGAAGGATCGATATTGACAAGGGAAATATGTACGGCTCCGGCAGAGTCGCGGCTGGCCGAAACATTGACGGCGGGTACCGCATCACTACCATAGGTATAGTTGGGAGCATCGAATTTCACGACAAGAGCGCGCGCATCCTGATGCACCTTGTACATATCAAACACATAATAAGTCGGCGTCAGCAGCATCTTGTCCTTCTCAGTAAGGATGAGGGCTTGCAAGACGTTCACCGTTTGTGCAAGATTAGCCATTTTGACCCTGTCGGTGTGATTGTTGAAAATATTCAGCGTGGTCCCGGCGATCAACGCATCCCGGAGACTGTTCTGCTGGTAAAGGAAGGCAGGATTCGTTCCGGGTTCCGCATCCGTCCAGATACCCCATTCGTCCACCACGAGCGCCACTTTTTTCTTTGGATCATATTTGTCCATGATGGCGCTGTGCTTACTAACGATCTCTTCCATCCGCAAACAGGATTTCATCGCCTTGAAATAAAGATCTTCGCCGAACTTTGTGGCGGAGCCCTTGTTCTCCCATGGGCCTGCCAGGGTGTAATAATGCATGGAGATGCCCCAGGTATTCCACAGACTGATATCTTTCATTACTACATCCGTCCAGTGATAATCGTCGCTGTTGGCGCCACTGGCGATCAGCTTCAGATGCGCGCCGGGATAGTTCTTACAGAACTCGGAATACCTGCGGTATTGCCCGGCATAAAATTCGGGCGTCATGCTGCCGCCACAACCCCAGCTCTCATTACCTACCCCCCAGAAGGATACATTCCACGGCTGCTCGCGTCCATTCTGCCGACGGAGATCGGCCAGGGTGCTATGTCCATTGAAGTTCAGGTATTCCAGCCAATTCGACATTTCTTCGGGTGTGCCGGTGCCGACATTGCCGGCGATATATGGCTCACATCCCAACAGACTGCACAGTTCCAGGAACTCATGCGTACCAAAGCTGTTGTCTTCCGTCACCATGCCCCAGGTGGTATTGACGGTGCGCTTGCGCTGATCCCTTGGCCCAATGGCATCGCGCCAGTGGTATTGGTCGGCATAACATCCGCCGGGCCAGCGCAGTACGGGTACTTTTATCTTCTTCAATGCCTCCACTACATCCATCCGGATCTTGTCTCCTGTCCAGAAACCATCATAGATACAACGTCCCAGGTCCTCGGAGAAATGACCATATATATTACGGCTGATCTGCGGACCCGATGTGTCCGATATGGAAAGCTTGTTTTGAGCTTGCAGGATCGTGCAGACGGCGAGCAAGCCGGTCAGAAGGAGACATGACTTCATATGTATTCATCGTTTTGTGAATACTAAAATAAACGTTTTTTTGACATTTAAAAAAAATATTCAGAACCAGCCGGCCGATCCGTGTGGCCGGCCTGCCGGGAAGGACATGTCAGGGGCGGACCTGCCCGTTCCCTCTTATCAGCCACTTCTCGGTCACCAGCTTTTCCAGCGCAAAGGGACCCCGGGCATGTAATTTTTGTGTGGAGATGCCGATCTCGGCGCCAAGCCCCAGCTCTTCCCCGTCCGTAAACCGCGTGGAGGCATTGGTATATACAGCGGCCGCATCCACTTCCGCCAGAAATCTTTCGCACATCTTTTTGTCCTTCGACACGATGGCCTCCGAATGACGGGTGGAATATTGGCGGATATGATCCAGGGCTTCGTCGATATTATCCACCACTTTGACGGCACATTTCAGGCTGAGCCATTCTTTTCCAAAGTCTTCATTGGTGGCTTTTTTCAGATAGGGATATCCTTTCAGTAAGCCGTATGCGGCGGGCTCGGCATACAGCTCCACCCCATATCCTTTCATCGGAGCTTGCAGCTTTCGTAAAAAGGCGGAAGCCACCTTCCTGTCGACAAGCAGGCTATCCATTGAGTTACAGACAGAAGGACGAGAGACCTTTGCATTCACCGCGATGGCTACGGCCTGGTCCAGGTCGGCCATAGCCTGTACATAGACATGACAGACGCCTGCTCCTGTCTCGATGACGGGTACACGACTGTTCTCCCGGACATAACGTATCAATGAATCCGACCCGCGTGGGATCAGTACATCTACCCAACGGGTGGCGGTGAAGAGTTCCTGTACCGTCTCTCTTTCGGAGGGAAGCAAGGTCGCACAGTCGGGATCGATACCGCCTGCCTGTAATGCTTTTTTGATCAGGCGGATGGCTACTTTATTGGTCTCTTCGGCCTCTTTGCTGCCTTTCAGCACACAGGCATTACGGCTACGTATACAAAGAGCGGCAATATCGAATGTTACATTGGGCCTGGACTCATAGATGGCGCCTACTACGCCGAGGGGCACGGAACGCTTCTCTACCAAAAGTCCATTGACGAGCTTGCGCTTGTCCAGCAATTTACCGGTGGGGTCGGGCAGACGGCTCACCTTCCGGATGCTGGCAGCGATGCCACGGATACGCTGCTCGTTCAGCATGAGCCGGTCGTTACGGGGATTCCCGGGCTCCTGCCGGGAAAGATCTTTCGCGTTGGCTTTCAGCAGGGCCTTCATTTCCGCATCCAGGCTGTCGGCCAGTGTTTTTAATACTTCTTTGATCTGCCGCGCTTCAGCACCGCGGAGGGATACCGCGGCGGTATATGTCTTTTTTATAAGAGATTCAACTTTAGTCATGACTTAAAATATTACAATATCATCCGCATGCGCCGCCACGATATTCTTACTACGGAGCTTGGCGACAAGCTCTGCCGCACTCAGCCGGGCCTTTGCCACGCCGACGATCGTATCGTCCTCGTCCACCAGCTGTATAACCTCCCCAGGTGCGAATTTGCCCTGCACCTTTTTTATACCGACACTAAGCAGGCTCTTGCGTGCGGTCAGCGCCTTGGCTGCGCCTTTGTCTACAAAAATACTACCCAAGGTGATGGACCCGCTGGCCAGCCATTTCTGACGGGCCTTTAAATTGGACAATTGCGGTCGGAATGAAGTGCCGGCCGATCCGTCCAGGGCCGCCGCAAAGGGGGTCTTGCCTTCGAGCCCGCAGATCACTACTTTGATGCCCAGGGAATTAGCCAGCCTGGTAAACGTGAGCTTGGACAACATCCCGCCCAGCCCCAGACTGCTCTTATCGGTGGTGACATAGCCCAATATCTTACTATCCACCTTGTCGACCTTTGGAATGATCTTCTTATCGGGGTCCATGAACCCTCCCACGGAGGTGCAGATGATCAGGGTCTCGGCATCAAAACCAATGGCGGTCAGGGTCGCCAGCTCATCGTTGTCGGAGAATTTGAGCTCGACATTGCTCACAAGATCATTCTCGTTCATGATAGGCAGGATGCCATTCTTCCAGAATTCGGTAAACGTCTCCTTCAACTGCAGGAAGCGGGGTCTGCTGGAGAAATGATGCCGCTCGCAAAGGGCCTGCGCCACGGGAATATTATAGGCAGCAAAATACTTCCGATAGTTCTGGATGAGAACAGGATTGCCTACGGCTGCCGCCGCCTTGCGTTCGGTGAGGGTTCCTTTATATTGGTGGAAAAATCCCTTTCCGCTCCCGACAGCGCCGCTGGATACCAGCACGATACGATATCTGTCGGACAGGGCGGCCACCTCCGCAGCCACCTTTTTGATTATTGATTGTACGATGACGCCATGCCCATCTGTGATCACCGCCGTACCCAACTTAATGACTAACACCGGCTTTTGCATCCGCAAATGTACCGGTTTCAGCGACCTCCCCCATTGAATTTTATCTAATTCTTCAACGACTTCTGTAAAACGGGTACCCCATCCATAATATACATGCTTCCGCTGGCTGCTACGATATTATACACTTTTTGGACTCCCCCTGCGGACTCCTCTTTGTCCCAGACGGCGAACACACCATCAGGTGACGTTATTTTATCCCCTACTTTCAGTTCCCCTATCTTCTTCTCTCCTTCCGCGGTCAGAATAGGATGATTGGGTGTGGCCTGCAACAGCCTGGATGAAAGCTTTATATCCCTACCCTCCCCCTGAGCGTTCACCAGCAACAGACGGGTAATAGCATAATTCCTTGCAGAATGCACGGTCAATTCTTTTATCTCCACGGTCCTTGTCTTGTTGGTGGCTGGATCAACGGTGACGATGGCGTCACCTGCCCTGACCTCACTGAGTACTCGCTTTTTTCCACCCGCCATGGTGACAAGCGTATTGCCGGGGAAGCAAATGTCATTGCCATAGGTACCGGATTCCCGTCGCTCACGTTCCGAACTCTGACCGGCGACACCCGCTCGATACAGTTGAAAACCCAGCTCCCTCGACAATACATAAGACAGCTTGAGGACAAAATTCTTTTCCTCTTTGTCGATGGCATGGATATCCTCGAAATATTTTTCCCATATCTTACCGTCCGCCCGGAAACCGGGGAGGCAGGCCATATAGCGACGCCCTGTCTCTGTAGTATAGAAGATGACGGTGCCAATCTCCATCCTGCCCTCCTTACGTATGAGCTTATACAGATCGATACGCTTCTTTAATCCATCGTCACCGGTGATAAAATAAGGCTTACCGAAATCATTCCGGTCGAGTATATAAGCGTTCTCGAACTTTACATAGCTGTCCTTGTCAAGGTCGGCTGGTGAAAAGCTTTTTGCTTTTTCATATTCGGCCATGGTCAGGGCCTTCGACGTAGTATCCTGGGCCTGTACGGTAAAAAAAGGCCCTGCCAGCATGCAGAGGGCCATGAGTAAATGCTTCATAATGGTTTATGACAGTTCTTTAAATGCGGCTGCAAATGCTTCCATTTCATCCATACGCCCGATACTCACGCGACACCACTGATTGCTGCCGCCCAATACCCAGGATCGTACTCCCACCCCCCGCTTCATCATCTCGGAGGCAAAATGCTCGCCATCCATTTTTATGGGGAACATGACAAAATTGGTGCTGGACGGGATATAGGTATATCCTTCCTTTTTCAACACTTCGTACAGAAAATCCTTGGAGGCCAGCGTCTTTTTCAACGCGCCCTGGAGATATTCCTTATCCTGGTAGCTGGCGAGAGCAGCCTGCAGGGAGGTGGCGGAGATGGACATGGGGCCTTCGGTATAGTCTTCCAGCTTCTTTATCGTATCCGGCTGCGCCATGATATATCCTACCCGCAGTCCGGCAAAGCCATGCAGCTTGCTAAAAGTCCTGGCCACGATGATGTTCTGTCCGGCCTTGATACCGCTGACGAGGGTCGTTCCCGCAGGATCGGGCAGGTAATCGATATAAGCCTCGTCTACAAATACGGTGGTCTTTTTAGAGACACGCTCGCAGAAGCCCCGGAGTTTGTCGGTGTCCACCACGGTGGCGGTGGGGTTGTTGGGATTGCAGATATATACAAGCCCGGTGTTGCCATCTACAGCTTTTTCCATGGCGTCGAGGTCCAGTTTGTAATCCGCCGTCACAGGTACTTTTACCCATTTTGCATTGAAGTGGGTAGCCGTTGTCGGCAGGTCTTCATAAGAGGGGTCTCCGGAGACGATGTTGCCTCCGGGCTTGCTGAAATACATGGCGGCGGCCATAAGCAGGGGGGTGCTGCCAGCGCCAAAAAGGATGTTCTCCGGCTTGATGCCTTCACGGTCGGCGATCATCTGGTACAAGTCCTTAAAATACATAAAAGGATATTGATAGCTCTTCGCCATGGCGTCGGTGAGGGCTCTCTTCGCCTTGTCGGAAGGGCCGAAAGGATTTTCATTGGCAAACAATCGGGCTTTGAGATCTGCGGGGGCCTTCAGGGCAATCTCCTGCTCGACCCAGCCTTTGGAGCCGGGACGGTACTGCTCGAGGGTGCCCGTTGAGCCCGGATAGATCGGGCTTGCTTGCGCCTTGCCCAGGAGGCTGCCGGCAAGAGGGAGGCCACCTGCTAAGAGGGCGCCTGTTCTCAACAATTGACGACGCGTGATCTTCGATGGATTCTGGCCCATAAGTGTATATTTTGGTGGTTAAATATTTTGTCTGGACCCAATGACCTACCGGCCTGTCGGATAGCTTAGGGTCTGTCCGGTGACACGCGCATGCAACGACGCTACCACACTCCGGGCGGACTCGAATGCACCGGCCATCCAGGCATTCAGATAAGTCAGATGCTCTCCCGCGAAATACACCTGTTTGTCGGGTTGTAATAAGGCCTTGTACAGCGACTGTCTTTCGTCCGCCGAATACAGCGCCCACCCTCCTAAGGTATATTTTGTCTTGTGCCAGCTGACAGAAAAAGATGTTTCGAATTCATGGGGGTACTGTGGATGGATAAGCCCCCCCTTTTCCAATGCAAATGCTTCCCTTTGTTGGTAGGACAGCTCTCCTGTGACTCTTGCCTTTTCATTAAAGTTATAATATCCTATCAGGATCCCCTTACCGCTCAAATAATCATAGGATGGGTAAAAGATCTGGGTCAGCTGGTTATTGGTGTGGGTAATGCCGCCATAGATATGTTCGTCCTCTTCCCAAAACCTGCGCCGGAATTGCAGACCTATCTTGCCTGTCTGCATATAGGTGATAGAATCGATGGCGCGGCTGGCGTCGGAAGAGAAATTATGATCGATGTTGCTAAGGACGGGCAAGGGGATGGTGCAGATGCAAAGGTCGCTGTCCATGCTGTGCTCGCCTGTCTTGTCCTTGTATACGACCCTGACGCCCTGCTCGGTATTGTGGATGGAGCTCACCTCGGAGTGGTAGCGGATGAGACCGTCGAGTCTCTTTTCCAGGGCGGCAGCGATCCTGTCCATACCTCCTACTGCCTGGAACAGTGTCATTTGCAACTCGTAGGTGTATTCAGCGACATTGTAAAAGTCGGGATCCATCAGTCCGGATGCCAGCAATTCGGACAGGGCATACGGATCAGCGATCCTGCCTGTCTTTTCCCCCGCGCCGGGCGGCTCAATATAGCCACGACGGGCGGAGGCCTTGTATAATTTATCGATGTCCAGCCCTCCCTCTGCGCGCAGATATTCGATGATCTTTTGCGTGTCCTCCCTGCTCATCTGTGCGTCTACCCTGCCGCCGTCCATCCCTTTGGCCAGCAGCTCGCAAAGCCATCCCCGGACGTCATGCCGCACTTCGCGGATACGTACCTTTTTGTTGGACAGCGGGCCTTTGCCTTCGCTGAAATAATAAGCCGCCTCATTGACATTGTTATATATCTGGATAGGGACGTTCAGTTCTTTACAATAATGGAGGGTGAGGGCGTGATGGTGAGGAATTCGCGACGGACCGGCATTAAAATACTGCCCTTCGTCGAAATTGGCCGTGTGGAGGGGTTGGCCTGTCTCGATATTGATAGATCCTTTGCGTACGCTGAAGCAACGTCCGCCCGCCCTGTCCCTGGCTTCCAGGATCGTACAGCGATAGCCCAGCTTGCCAAGCTCATATGCTGCCGACATACCTGCCAGACCGGCGCCCAGGATCAGGACCTGTCGCCCTGCGCCATCCCCCTCCAGCCGGAAAGGGTGAGCCGGGGCAGCCGGCAAAAAACCCATCGATAACATAGCAGGATAGGCAACTCCAGCCAGCGTTCCTGTCCGGGTCAGGAATTCTCTCCGCGTTAGTTTTCTCAAAATGGTTTGAAACTTAATGTGATTGTCTGTCTTAAAAATAACGATTATTCAACTTATCGTAAATTACAATATAAATTTCATGCAGCATGAAGCAAACCCTTCTCCTCCCCGCCTTCCTTATCTCTCTTACCACCCATGCCCAAACCTATCTGACTCACGCCAACCTGGTGGACCCTGTCACACAAAAGACACTACCGGACCAGACCATCGTGTACAAAGACGGCAAGATCCTGCAGGTAGGTTCCTCTACCAGGATCAAGCTACCCAAAAGCGCCGCTGTTATCGACGCCACGGGCAAATGGGTGATGCCGGGCATGGTGGACGCGCACGTTCATTTCTTTCAGACAGGCGGTCTCTATACACGTCCGGATGGGATCGACCTGCGCAAATACAAGCCGTACGAACAGGAAATTGCCTGGTATAAACTACATATGGAGCAGCAGCTGCGCAGATACACGGCAGCCGGCATCACGACGGTGATCGACGATGGGACTACCCTGGCCCTTCTCCAACAAAGGGATACATTCACCAACAAGGACTACGCTCCGCGTATATATATGGCCGGCCCCTTGATCTCCACCGACTACCTTCCCTCGGCCTTCAATATGTTGCCTGATCCGGATGCACCTATCTATCCGGTCGCCACACCGGAAGATGCTGTGAAATGGACCCAAAGAGAATATCCCTATCACCCCGACTTTATAAAGATCTGGTACATCGTCCTTAACCCCAACGCGAAGAATGGCGCCGAAAAAAATCTTCCTTCGGTAAGGGCCACCATTGCGGAGGCGCATACCCATGGATATAAGATTGCCGTACACGCCACAGAAAGGATCACGGCACAACTGGCCGTAGAGGCGGGCGCGGACTTTCTGGTGCATGATGTGGAGGACGAGGTAGTGGACGATGCCTTTGTCAAATTGTTAAAAGATCATGGTACAGTCTTATGCCCTACCCTGGTGGTTGTGTCGGGCTATTTTACCACATTCGGGGGGCATTATGTTCCTACTCCCGAGGATATTTCGCTCGGTGACCCCGAACAGCTCCGGTCTCTGCAGGACCTGAACCATCTACCTGACACGGCCCTTGTAAAACGTTATCATCTCCTGGCCCAGTTGAGGGCCAAACGCAATGCTCAACAGGATTCCATCCGTAATGTCAATTTAAAGAAAATGGCAGACGCCGGCGTCATTATCGCCACAGGCACGGATGCAGGCAATATCGGCACGCTTCATGCCTCTTCTTTCTTTAAGGAGATACGCGCCATGCAGCAGTCGGGTCTCAGCAACTGGCAGATCATCACGGCCAGCACCCTGGGTGGAGCAAAGGCGCTTGGCAAGGAGGCCGTATTCGGCAGTATACGCCCCGGATTGTCAGCGGACATGCTGATATTGAATGCTGACCCGGTGGCCGATCTGGCGGCCCTGCAAAAATTGGAGAGCGTCATTCAAAGGGGGATACGACTGTACCCGGACAAGGTCAAGCCATAGAGCATTATTTATAAACTAAATTCTGAAAAAATGAGCAGCTACTCACCAGCCAGAGATGCAAAGCAGGACGCTTTGATCTCACCGGAGAATTCGGCATTCATTATAATCGACTATCAGCCGGTGCAGGTTAATTCTATCAATTCCATGATCAGAAGCGAATTGATATCCAATATTGTAACCGTCTGCCAATTGGCAGTAGATTACAAACTGCCGATCGTATTAAGCACGGTGAACGTAAAAACCGGCAAAAATGCAGAAACCATATCCCCTATCCTGGAAGTGCTGAAGGGCATCCCTTCTTATGACAGGACATCGATCAACGCCTGGGAAGACAAAGATTTTAATGAGGCAGTAAAGGCTACAGGGAGAAAAAAGCTCTTAATGGCAGCCCTTTGGACGGAAGCTTGTTTGACCTTTCCAACTTTGGATGCCTTGAGAGAAGGGTTCCAGGTTTATCCGATCGTAGACGCTGTAGGAGGCACCTCATTGACAGCGCATGAAGTGGCGCTCCGCAGGGTAGAACAGGCAGGCGCACAACTTGCTTCCGTCTCTCAACTGGCCTGTGAATTACAAAGAGATTGGGCAAGATCCGCTACAGCTCCATTTATGGTCAGAGCGCTTCAATCAAACGGTTCATTTCTTAAAACATAAACGTATGAGGATTGCTGCCATGTTACTTCTCCTGTCTCTTCCGGGCTCGCTTACGCATGCACAGCCGGCAAACGCTGACCGTAAATGGTGGAAAGAAGCCATCGTCTACCAGATCTACCCACGCAGCTTTAAGGACAGCGACGGCGATGGCATCGGTGATCTCAAAGGAATTATCTCGAAGCTCGACTATATTAAAAGTCTTGGGGTCACTGCCGTCTGGCTCAACCCCATCTACAGCTCACCCAATGATGATAATGGCTATGATGTCAGCGATTATCGCAATATCATGAAGGACTTTGGCACAATGGAAGATTTTGACCAACTGTTAAAAGGTCTGCATGCCAGGGATATCCGGCTGATCATGGACCTGGTGGTCAATCACAGCAGTGACGAACATGAATGGTTCCGGCAAAGCCGCAGTTCGAGGAGCAGTCCCTATCGCAATTATTATCATTGGTGGAATGCCGGGAATGGCAAGCCCCCGTACAGATACAGCCTGTTCGATGTGAATCACGATGCCTGGTGCTATGACTCGTTGACGGATGCCTACTACCTGCATTATTTTTCCCGGAAACAGCCTGACCTCAACTGGGAGAACCCGCAGGTGCGCCGGGAAGTATATGACATCATGCGGTTCTGGGCCGACAAAGGCATCGACGGGTTCAGGCTGGACGCCTTTCAATTCGTCGCAAAGGACACCACCTTCCCCGCCTTTCCAACAGGTTTTGAAAAGAATTTTACCCGGTATTATGCCATGCAGGGGAACTTGCATGGTTATCTCCAGGAGATGAATAAGGAAGTCCTCAGCAGGTATGATGTCATGAGCGTCGCGGAAGGGGCAGGCAATAATTTCGAGGACGCCCATAACCTGGTAGACGCGGGTAGAAAAGAGCTGAACATGGCCTATGCTTTTGACGGGGTGGATATTCCAAAAGCCAATGGCTACAGCGTTCTGCATCTAAAGGAAGTGTTCAGCCGCTGGGACAGCGCTTTTGCTCAGGATGGCTGGTTATCCATCTTCCTCGCCAACCATGACCAGGCCAGGATGGTGAGCAGATTTGGCAATGACAAGCCTCCTTATAGAGCGCTGTCTTCAAAAATGCTTTCGACATTCATCCTCACCATGCGCGGCACCCCCTATTACTACAATGGGGATGAACTGGGTATGACCAATGCGGGTTTCAGTAAAATAGAAGATTATAGGGATGTACAGACCTTGAATGAATACAGGCATAAGAAAACTTCGGGAGACAGCCTGGAGCAATTCATAAAGACCGCGCAGTTCAGCGCCCGTGACAATGGAAGAACGCCTTTCCAATGGGATGCCGGTGGCCAGGCAGGCTTTACAACAGGAACGCCCTGGGTAAAAGTCAACCCCAATTATACCACGATCAATGCCGCCATCCAGGAAAAGGAGCCCAACAGCTGTCTGAATTTCTTCAGACAGCTGGTCCAGCTAAGAAAGAATAACCCGGTGCTGGTATATGGCAGCTATCGACTGCTGGATAAAGATAATCCGTATGTTTATGCCTATACCCGGACGCTGGAAGGTAAAAAAATGCTTATACTCCTGAACTTTACCGCCCAGGCGTCTACGGTCCATACGGACATCGCGCTCGGGAAAGCGACGATGCTGCTGGATAATTACGGCACAGGGCCGGGAGGTAATGTCTTACGGCCTTATGAAGCGGTCATTTATGCATTGCCATAAAACCAGTCCCTCAACTGGGTTACAACACGCCCTTCAATCCCGCCAGCAGTTTGGCCCCATCAGGCGATCCCCATCCCGTCACCGCATCATAGCCGGGCCCCGCGGAATATCCGCCAACACTGGCAGTATCATTATCACCGCTGGTGATATCTTTACAGCCCGAAGCACCCAGGCCTCCGTTATCATTCCCCTGGTATAGCAGGGGTGTCAGATATCCCACCTGCTTGCCAGTGCCCAGGCTGGCGTTGATCCTTGCGATCAGCGCCGCCCACAAAGGAGCCGATGCGCTGGTACCACCGCTGGCCCCGCCCTGCCCATCTACCACCGTCCAATAACCCGTATTGGCGCTGGCATCCGCGGCTACATCCGGTATCACTCGCCCATCGATAGCACCGGGATTCACGGACTGTACGGACACCGTCTGCCAGTCGGGCCTGGAGAAATGAACGCTTACCCCGCCACCTGTGCTACCCCCATTATCCTGACGAAGACCATCTCCATCCTTCCAGGCAACTTCCGTCAATTTGCCACTCTTACTTTTCTGAAGCGTAGTTCCACCCACAGCCAGTACATAAGGACTGGAGGAAGGGAAATCCACGTGTGCATGCCCGTCCCCTACCTGATCATCCGATCCGTCGTCACCGGCGGCCACGCATACGGTGACACCCAGCAGGGCTGCAGCTTTTAATGTATCGTTAATGGCATCGATTGCACCATCCGACCAGGCGCCTTGCGCATCCTCGGCATAACCCCAGCTGACGGAGAGGACGGACAAAGGGTTTTCCGCATCATGTACGGCCGTATCCAGCGCGCTGACCCATCCATTCTCATCAAAAGTGGAAAAATATACGACAATAGTGGCCTTAGGGCATACCCCGCCTACCACTTCCACATCCAGCATGACCTCTCCTTCCGCCCCGTCCCGTTGATCAGTGGGAGTATTGTTGACGCTGACTGCCTTGACAGTTGGCATTTGTATATTGGCATTCTGAGAGAAAGTAGCCAGATCATCCTGGAAGTACCCACCCCCAAACTCCAGTATCCCCACCGTCTGCCCGCTACCATCCCCATCCGGAAAATTATAGATTGTCGCAAGCTCTGCCGGAAAAAACCAGCTGCGCGCAGCAGCTTTCCTCCTCGCAAGTTCCAGTGATTTACTTCTTTTACGCAGTGGCCTTCTCTTTACCATCCGGCGTGTATCCAACCCAAATACTCCGGTGATGATGCCATCGAGTTCCGCAGGAATTTGAAGGTTGCCGCGGCGCCCCCGGTAGCTCTCTCCGTCATGCGAATAATGCAGCAGCTTTATACCAAATGTATTCTCCACGATGTTGGCAGGGCCGCCGGCCTTCATGCTGGCGCTGGCAGGATCTTCCTGTATGATGGTCATCCCCAGGCTGGTGAGCACGGTGCGTACTTTTTCCACATCGGCGGGTGCAGTCCCATAATTCGCTTCCAACTCAGCCCGCGAGATCCTTTGTCCCGGTCGCCCCGACAGATCCGGCAATGGTTTCTTGCGCCTGAGCTTTAGCGTGACCTCGATCCATTCATCCGGTCCGGCTGCTCCAAGCACTTTTGCGCCCGGCCTGACCTGACGGGCGCTGCCTTTCAATACCACAAGGGTCTTGTTGTTCATAACATAATTTTTAATGGTTATGGGATGTCCGGGCGAAGGGTCTTGGGGGAGGTCAGGGGGAGGACTTCTAAATTACAAAAAAACAGGCCATCATACAAGATTATTCTTCGCCTGGCCGATAGCTTTTCTCCATATTTTTCATCACATCCTCTTTATAGAAGAGGACTTCCTTAAACTGTCCATGGAGATAGCCGTCTATCTGGTCGGAAAAATGCGGGGACGCAGGATTGCTGCTTTCTCCCCCTGTGACGATGCTGCGGGCATGCAGCTTTTTACCAAATTCCACGGCGGCGATAAAGCTATTGCCGGAATACGCGTATCTCATTTTGGTATTTTCCATATAGCGGCTCACCACCGACGGCAACGCGCCAAAGGCGGATGGGACCAGCCCTACGGGCAGGCTGGGAAGCCTGTCATCATAGGTCTCCTGTATCTTGCCAGTGAGACGTTGATAGCGGCACACATTCCCCCATTCCACCTTCCAGCTGCCAAACCGCCGTTGCAGGTCGGTGAGGACATTCGTCAGCTCATGTAGCCGCTGTTCCGGCGTGGTATTCCTGATCTCCGCCATGAGATTATCCACCTGGCAAGAGCCATCCTCCGGCCTCACCGGCTTGGGTGCATATTGGGTCATTCGGGTACCCCATTCGATGGCAAGAGTGGTAGCGATGGAGTGTTCGGCGCTTCGTCTGTTCCAGCGTCTTAAAGTGTCGATAGCTTCCTGTAAAGCGTTCGGGTCAACCGCAGTCTCCCTGGCGGCCGGGTCAGCGGCCCCGTACGCCTCGAACAGTGCAGGCAACAGCCGGTCAAAGGCTGTCAGATAGGTATCATACCCTTTGGTAATAAGGCTATCAAGCGTCACAGACCTCGTATTTTCCAGCAGTCTCACTGCATTCAGCGCCCGGAAATTCTCTCCATCGGGCGCCATATAGTAAGGATAGTCCTCGCGGCGGGGGCTGCTGCTGCCGGACAGGCTGTAAGGTGTGGAATTACAATTTTGTATCCAGCCGGTAGCGGGATTGTAGACATGCACGATCTCGTCCGGCTCGTGAAGTCCCTTCCATTCCGTAGCGGCAATGCTACCATCCACGGGCTGCGACCAATCATAGGAGCTGTCTCGCCGAGGCATAAAGTTACCATGCCAGTAGGCGATATTCCCTTTGTCATCTGCATACACGGTGTTGTTGGTAGTGTTGGCGCGCAGCTTCATCGCCTGACGATATTCGCCAAAGTTGCGGGCCTTGGTGATCAGCCAGGCTTCCAGCAGGGCATCCAGGCTCCGATTGTATTCCTTCAGGCTGAGCCATGATCCTTTCTCGCTGGTTATGACAGGGCCGTGGTGGGTATACAATCCTTTGATCGTATGCGACAGCCATTGATCATCTTTTTTATACCAGAGCGTAAAAGGTTTGATATGAACGGGGCGTGCCTGTCCTTCATATTCATAGACCCAGCCTCCATCTTTCCTGCTGACCTTCTCTGCATAGAGGTCGGCTACATCTGCGTAGCTTGAAGTATGCATCCAGCCACAATGTGCATTGAAACCCTGGTACACAAAGAACTGCCCCCAGGTGACGGCGCCATATACATTCAGTCCTTCCCCGCTCACCATCTGCACTTCCATCCGGAAATAATAGGGCACATGGGGGTTGATATACAGGAGCGCATTGCCCGACGCGCTTCGGGATGGAGCGATGGCAAATCCATTGGAGCCATGGTCTGGGTCCGGTATCCCCCTATCCTCCAAAATCATCCTTTCAACGGCCGACACATGCGTAACCTTTCGGGGCTCCGATACAGACAGCTCTTTATTCTTTGTATAAAAATCCCATATCGCCGCCGGGCGTACCCCGCCGGTGCTGGTCGCCGACACGCTGCCATCGGTGAACATCAATGCATACCAGGGTTCCCAATGTTGCAGCACGAGGGGTTTGACGGAAGGATGTTTATAGAGATAAAAATTGATACCATCCGCAAAAGCATCCAGCAATTTGTGCATCCAGGCGGGACAGTTCTTATAGTCTGTGATGGCCTGCGCGCTGTCATAGATCAGGCGCATCATAATGTCGGTGGATAAATAGCTCTCGCCATATGCCTCCGCCTGCCGTCCCAGCATCTCCAAAAAGTTTTTCTCCACGCGGCTAAAGTCCTCCTCGCACTGGGTGTACATCAGCCCAAATACACAGGCGGCGTCGGTCTTGCCATAAATATGCGGGATACCCCATTTGTCGCGTATGATCTGTACCGCGCGGGCCTCGGACTCATAGTGTCGAATCTCTCCGGCGGAAAAGTTTTGTGCATGAGCCGGCCAGGCAGTCAATATCATCAATAACGTCCAGATCAATCTAATGTCTGTCCGTAGGACAACGAACCTCCGGTCCGTTCTGGGCGGTTTTCTCATGCCCTAATATAGTTCATAATAATAAAGCGACCGTCAATTCAATAAAGTATATCTTTCTACGTTTAAGCTGCATCAATACTCCCTGACCATGAATCAACACTTATCCCTATCGCTGGCCTTGCTCATAATTACCCTATCCGGGGGATGCAAGAAGTCCCAATCTACCGATAACTGTGCTCAGATACCTCTGGTGAAGATCACCGGCGCCAAAAAAGCTTATGTCGTCGGCGATACCATCCAGCTAGGCACCAATATTACTCCGCTGGCCCTTTATCGCTGGAATACTACCAATTCCCTGAATGATATATCCAATACCGACGGCGTATTTATACCCTCATGCACCAAATATGATGAGGGCTGGTACTATCTTTCTGTCAGCTACCCGGACTGTGCCAGTCACTTCGATTCTGTTTATATTTCCGTAACCAACAAAGCCGTCGCGGCGCCCTGCACCCCATCCAACAATACAGTCTCCTTTTCGGCGATACCAAACATTAGCTTTGGATCCTGCAACTGGGGGCTGGACCCAAGCTGGAACCGAAAGGACCTTAGCGCCAACACATCTTATGGCTACCCGGATTTTAATATTTACTTCAATCCTTACTGGAACAGCAGGGAGCCGGAGGATGGCGCCTATAATATCAGCTCTTCGATGGCTTTTGATCAGAACGACCTGTATACGGTATTCATCAACTCCACCTACCAAAGCATCTATTTCCAGGCCGGATCCGGGAAAGTGTATGTATCCCATGTCGGCGGAAAAGTGAGCGTCACGTTCTGCAATATCTCCTTTTCAGGCAGCCTGGGAGGCTCGCCGTATACAACCACCGCCAGTGGTATGCTGACGGCTCCTTAGCATCTTCGCC
Source organism: Sphingobacteriales bacterium 50-39 (assembly GCA_001898505.1). Taxonomy (GTDB): domain Bacteria; phylum Bacteroidota; class Bacteroidia; order Chitinophagales; family Chitinophagaceae; genus Puia. Next base: position 717,315 of record MKTZ01000009.1, on the reverse strand, counting down.
AGCCATAGCTATTCCGAGCGGAGGCTCTTCACAGGATTAGCCACGGCGGCCCTTATGCTCTGTGCGCTCACTGCGACCAGCGCGATCACCACAGCTCCGAGTCCGGCCATCACAAACCACCACCACTCGATGCTCACCCGATAGCTGTATCCCTGCAGCCACTTATACATCACGTACCAGGAGATGGGCACGGCTATCACGATGGAGATCACCACCAGCCGTATAAAGCCCGAAGACAACAGTAAAGATATCCTTGTCACCGAAGCGCCGAGTACCTTGCGTATCCCGATCTCTTTTGTCCTGCTCTCCGCCATATATGCCGCCAGCCCAAGAAGCCCCAGACAGGATATAAGAATGGTCAGCCCCGCAAAAAGTCCCGCCAGCGTGCCGGTCAGCTTCTCCCCTTTGAACTTCTCCGCATAATCCGCATCGATAAAATGATACTCGAAAGGGTAAGAAGGGTTGTAGGTCTTAAAGATCTTTTCCATCGTAGCCAGGTTCTGCGCGGTAGAGTGCTCGCCATTGAGCTTGATATGCATGACCCCCAGATATTGCCTGGGCCCTTTGATGATAAACGGCTTGATGGGTTCATAAGGATTGCCAAGAACAAAGTCTTTGAACACACCTACGATATGCCATTTGGTAGGGTCGTCGAAGACCCATTGCCCGATGGGGTCCTTGAGGTTCATCACTTTTAACGCGGCCTCGTTCACCAGACAGGCGGTCGAGTCGGTGGGATAGGTATCGATATCTATGTCCCTGCCTTTGACGAGCGTCAGACCTGCAGCCTTGACGATACCACCACTGGTGGCGGATCTTGCAAACCCAATATGTGTATTCGGATCCCTGCCTTCCCAATCAAACCCCGAACCCCAGCTCCAGGTTTGCGTCAGCGGCGCCTGGGTCCTGGACACAGCCGTTACAGCACCGGAAGCCAGGAGATCGGCCTCGATAGAGGAATAATGCGGCTTGATATCTCCCTCCATATTGACATAGATCAGATTGTTCTGATCATATCCTGTCTTGCGGCTCTCGGCATATTGCACCTGCCTGGCAATGATAAAGGACGAGACGATCAGCACGACGGCAAATGTAAATTGCACCACCACCAGCACCTTTCTTGGCGTCAACAACGCATGGATTTTGGCAAAGCTGCCTTTCAGCACGGCGGCAGGCCGGAAAGACGAAAGGAAAAATGCAGGATAGCTTCCGGCAAGGATCCCGGTAATAACGATAAAGATCAGCGCAGCTCCCCAGAAATAGGGGTTGGTATATCCCAAAACAAGATGCTTATCCGTCAGCCTGCCAAAGGCAGGCAGACTCCATTGCACGACAAAAAGAGCCAATACCCCGGCAATGGCGGCAATGAGCAGGGTCTCACAAAGGAATTGCAGGATCAGTGAAGATCTGCGGGCGCCTACTACTTTCCGGATACCCACTTCCTTGCCTCTTCGCGCGCTCCTGGCGGTAGACAGGTTCATAAAATTGATACAGGCCACCAGCAGGATCAACACGGCCACCAGTCCAAATACCCGTACAGTGGAGATACGCCCGCCCGTGGGTTTGCCGTCCTCGAATTCCGAATACAGACGCACCTGGTTCAGGGGATAAATAAATGCGTCGGTCGTCGTCTTCCCTCCCGAGTAGCGGTGTATCATCCCCTTCAATCTTGCATTGACAGACGTTGCGGTGGTATTGGGCTTCAGCAGCACAAAGGCCCTGTTGTTGACATCCGTCCAGTCGCTGTCTATATAGCCATTCATCGTTAAAAAATTATAGGACATCAGCCACTCGAACCTGAACTGTGTATTGTCCGGCAAATCCTTCAACACACCCGACACTTTATAATTTTCCTTATTATCCATCTTCACCACTTTGCCTATCGGGTCTTCATTGCCGAACAGCTTCTTCGCTCCGGTCTCCGTCATGACAATAGAATAAGGGTCCCGTAACGCAGTCTTTGCGTCTCCTTTCAGCAACGGGAAGCTGAATGCTGTCAGGAAGCCGGTGTCCGCTGCCACTCCGTCCAGTTTGAGCGCCTTGTCCTTGTAGTTGAACAGCAAATAGGAATTCCATGATACACGCATCACGTCCTCCACTTCGGGACAGTCCTTCTTTATAGCAGGCGGCATGATCTCGGGGGTGTTGACGCCAGTCCCCAATTTTCCATCTGCAAAATGATTGGTCATCAGCTCATACAGACGGGCGTCCTTTGCATGCCATCGGTCGAAGCTGGTCTCATGCTGTATCCATAACAGGATGAGGGTGGCGCTGGCCATTCCAAGCGTCAGACCGGTGATATTCAAAAAGGAGAACCCTTTGCTTCGCATGATATTACGAATAGCAATCTTCCAGTAGTTCTTTAGCATGGCGGGGAATTAATTAACATTTATGACATCAAACATCCTTCCCAAAACGACACAATTGAGATTCAGATATTTAAAAATTATGATCTCAGAAGACAAGTTCATTTTCGATACAATGGGTGTACGGTTACGATACAGGAGGCAGGCTTTTTGCGTAACTTTAATTCATGATTCAATCCCCCGGCATCGCACGCATGCCCATACAAAAGATACAGGACACCGACGTCCTGGAAGCCAGCGACGAACTGGCGGTGGAGGAGCCATTGGAGATACGCCTGCAATACGGACCTGCGGGCGGGCGACAGGAACAAAGCATCTCCATCACCATGCGCACGCCGGGCAATGACGTCCGGCTGGCGATGGGTTTCCTATACACGGAAGGTATCCTGCCCGACGCGGGTGCGGTCAAAGGCACCTATACGGGAATCCCCAATTCTATTCTCATCAGTCTCCGTGAAGATGTGAGCCTTGACCTCGGCAAACTCCAACGTCATTTCTACACGACATCCAGCTGTGGTGTCTGTGGCAAATCCTCTCTGGACTCCCTGCGGACGGTCTGTCCTTCGCCGGCGGTTGTAACGCATTGGCAGCTTACTCCCGAGCTATTGCATCCCCTGCCGGGCCTGCTGCGTCAGCAGCAGGATATATATGGGTCCACGGGTGGTCTCCATGCTTCCGCCCTCTTTCACCGGCAAGGTCATCTGTTGGCGTTACAAGAAGATATAGGGAGGCACAATGCCCTGGATAAGCTCATCGGTTGGGCCCTGCAGGAAGGGCAGCTACCCCTGACGGATCATATCCTTCTACTCAGCGGGCGGGCCTGTTTCGAGCTGATACAAAAAGCGGCGATGGCGGGTATAAAGGTAGTGGCGGCAGTAGGCGCTCCCTCCAGCCTGGCAGTGGAGCTGGCCAAAGAATACGATATGACCCTTATCGGCTTTTTGAGGGACCAACGTTTTAATATATACGCCGGGACCACCCGGATACGCGTGTGATGACCACGGTCCGCCCACGTAAATAAATCTATCAAAATGTCAGATCAACAACACGAACCATCGGATGGCACGCCCATCTCGCCGGAGAGCCCCGAACAGCTTTCCCATCTTCACACAGGTCCCGTCAAGACCACAGCGGTAGGCATCCCCGCCATTATATCCAGCTTCCGCTATGCACTTGGTGAAGGGGGGCTGATCAGGGGACTAAAGGCGCTCGGCAAGATGAATCAAAAGGGAGGCTTCGACTGCCCCAGCTGCGCCTGGCCCGATCCCGACGACGAACGCTCGGGTATAGCCGAATATTGTGAGAATGGCGCCAAGGCCATCGCCGAAGAGATCACCACCAAAAAGCTCACCCCGGACTTCTTTACAAAAAACTCCGTGGCCGGCCTCTCCACCCTCTCGGATTACGAGCTGGGCAAAAAGGGACGCATTGCCCAACCCATGTATCTGCCCAAGGGAGCTACCCATTATCAGACCATCGAATGGGACGAGGCATTTGATAAAATAGCCGCCGCGCTCAATGCCCTTCCATCGCCTGACCATGCCGTATTTTATACTTCCGGGCGTACGAGCAATGAAGCCGCCTTCCTCTACCAGCTTTTTGTCCGCGCATATGGCACCAACAATCTCCCCGACTGCTCCAACATGTGTCATGAATCCAGCGGTGTCGCCCTCACGGAAACACTGGGTCTTGGCAAAGGGTCGGTGACGCTGGATGATCTTCATCATGCGGAGGTCATCGTCATCATGGGGCAAAATCCGGGCACCAACGCACCCCGTATGCTGACGGCCCTGGAAAAGGCAAAAAAGAATGGCGCACAGATCATTTCGATCAATCCCCTTCCCGAGACGGGATTGATGGCCTTCCGCAATCCGCAGGAGGTAAAGGGTATCCTGGGCAGCGCCACCCCGCTGACCGACCTCTTCCTCCAGGTGAAGCTCAATGGGGACATGGCCCTGCTGCAAGCCATCGAGCTCATGCTCTGGCTGGAGGAGGAAAAAGCGCCTGGCTCCATATTTGACCTCGATTTTATAAAACAACATACGGAGGGCTATGAGACCTTTATCGGGCATATCCAACAGCAATCCCTACCCGAACTCTCGGAAGCCTGCGGCATTTCCATCCAGCAGATAGGACAGGCGGCCGATCTCTTAAAAGACAAAAAGAAGATCATCATATGCTGGGCCATGGGGCTTACGCAGCACAGGAATGCGGTGGACTCGATAAAGGAGATCGTCAACCTCCTGCTATTGAAAGGCAGCATCGGCAAGCCCGGGGCGGGCACCTGCCCTGTCCGGGGACATAGCAATGTTCAGGGCGATCGTACGGTAGGCATCTGGGAGCGCCCAACAACCAAGCTCCTGGATTCCATTCAAAAGAATTTTGGCTTTGCCCCACCCAGGGCGCACGGATACGATGTGGTAGCCGCCATCAAAGCCATGTACGAGGGAAAGGCCAGGGTGTTTTTTGCCATGGGAGGCAATTTCCTTTCGGCCACTCCTGATACGCTCTATACGGCGGAAGCCCTGCACCGTTGCCTTCTGACTGTACATGTAAGCACCAAGCTCAACCGCAGTCACCTGATACATGGAGAAGAAGCTATCATCCTTCCCTGTCTCGCCCGCAGCGACAAGGACATCGTCAATGGCGAAGACCAGTTCGTCTCCTGCGAGAATTCCATGGGTGTCGTACAGTCCTCCAAAGGCATGCTCGACCCCATATCCACCCATCTGCTCAGCGAACCCGTCATCGTCTGCCGTCTTGCAAAGGCCACGCTGGGGCGACGCTCTACCATCGACTGGGAAAAATATCTACAGCATTACGACGCCATCCGGGACGACATCGAAAGGACGATACCGGGATTCGAAGACTATAATAAGCGGGTGTGGGAGCCGGGTGGTTTCTATCTCCCCAATGCTCCACGCGAAGGGAAGTTCACTACCCCTTCCCAAAAAGCGCTATTCAGCGTGGTATATCCCGAGAAGATCACACTGGCCGCCGGTGAGCTTATGATGATGACGATAAGGAGCCATGACCAGTTCAATACAACGATCTATGGGATGAATGATCGATACAGGGGCATCTACGACGAGAGAAGGGTGATTTTCATGCATGAAGACGATGTGCGCGCACAGGGATTGCAGCAGGGAGATATCGTCGACCTGTCCAGTCACTACAATGGTGTGGAGAGAGTGGCCCATAAATTTGTGGTCGTGCCCTACTCCATTCCTAAGGGCTGTGCGGCAACCTACTACCCGGAGACGAATGTGCTGGTCCCCATCGACAATACGGCGGCGGGAAGCAATACGCCCGTGTCGAAACTGGTCGTCATAAGGATCACCAAGGTTTGATCCAATCTCTTTATTTTGCAGGATGAATATCTCTTTCCCCTCCCTCCTCGGCTGGATTGGAACAGTATCCTACCTGGTGGCCTACCTGCTGTTGAGCGTGGGCAGGCTCCGGGCGGATAAAAAACTATATCACCTGCTGAATATCCTGGGCGCCATTGGATTGACCTATAATGCCGTTACGCTCAAGGACTTCCCCAATGTCGTCGTAAATATTGCCTGGGCGGCTATCGCGGTGGGGGCCATCTGGCTAATCCTGAAGCGACAGAATTGACACCATTGGCCTCCTGGAAAATATATGGTCTATGATCTGGTTTTAGAGCCCATGAGGGTAGTATTGGTTTTCAACTCTTCCATCCCCGAACAATTTTAGAATGGCATAGCCCGGAGGTGTTTCCATATAATACCCTGCTCCTGCGGAATCCCCGTCTCCCTTGCCCCACCAAAAACCGGACATGGCCCCATTACAGCAGTATTGCACATCATTATAAAATGATTTGTCGGACAGATGGTTGTGGCCGGACAAGCATATTTTAACGTTCTGTCTGTATTTATAAAAGAGACTTTTCAACTGTTTGGAGTCGGAATGCCCACCTCCCACCAGTACCTGCGTGGTGCCTAAAATGGGATAGTGAGACATTACCAGGACGGGCGTTGACGGAGATAGTTGTGCGAGATCTTTCTCCAGCCATTGGAATTGTTCTTCGTCGACGGAAATGTTCTTGTTATTACCGTCGAGAATGATAAAATGCCAGTTGCCCTTATCGAAGCTATAATATCTTCCGGGGATATTCAAACGCTGCACCACGTAGGGCTTGCCATACATGGCATCTTCTTGTGAAGGGGCGCTCCACCATGTATCGTGATTGCCGATGCAGGAGTGGATCTCATGTCCGGGTATGGAGGATCTTATACATTCATCCCATATCTGCCATTGACTGGTAACTCTTTCTCTCTTGACGTCTGCATAGGAAGCGTCCATGATAGAGTCCCCGCCATTTAGAAAAAAGGCGGGTTTATGTTTTTCGACGATGGTTTTCAGACATCTTGAAAAGCGTTCGGGGGCGTTGTTGCCCTGGTCTATATGGACGTCCGTGATATGGGCAACGGAAATGAATGACGACTTTTTGTTGGCCAATGACGACACTGTCGAAACAATACCCAGCGAGGACAGGCCCAGCGTTTTGATGAGTGTTCTTCTTTTCACTTGTTCTATGCTTTGTTATTACCAGCCGAATATTTGTGTCAATTTCGAATTTAGCTGGGTCTGCAAATAGGGCACGGGGCGATAATAGTATTTGGGATCGATGAACTGGCGGGGGGTGATCTCGGTGACCAGCGTGCCGCCGCCCTGCGCGCCATTCTTCAGGTATACGGTTACGTTATCTCCAAAGCTACCAGCCGTGTAATATACGAGGGGTTTGCCCAGTGAATTCGTTATTTTATGTGAATCATCGGGGATGGTGGTATTCGCATCCACCAGTATGATATCGGCGATGCCATCGCCAGTCATATCGTATTGCCCCAGACCGGGGAAATACATGCCTTCGGGGATAGCGGTCAATAAGCTGCCTGCATGCCAGCGCATAAGATCGTCGTACCTGTATCCTTCCAGCGCCAGTTCTACCCTGCGTTCCCTTCTGATCTCGAGAACAACCCCCTGGTTGGCGCCTGAGACATCGGGATATTTCGTTGCCAGGATAGGGTCGGGTGAGGTATTGGCTGTGGCAAGAGATAAAGACGGCATGCCTGCCCGGGCGCGCAGCAGGTTAACAGTATTGTCGAGGTCCGTTTGTGTGATAGCGCCCAGCTCGGCAGCGGCTTCCGCATAGGTGAGCAATACTTCCGCATAGCGGATGACGGGAAAGTCGGTGCTGCCTATTTTGGTATTGTCTGTTGAATTGATATAGCCTTTCAACTGATGATAGCCGGTGAAGTTCTTATTGAGGCGCTGGATATAGGGGGATGCATCCTGGGACCTGGTGAACCCGGGGTATGCAATTGTTTGCATCATACGAGGGTCCCGGTTGACAAACTCCTGCGGGAAGGTAAATTGCTGGTAGCCGGCCTGATCTGCCAGCCTCGATCCATCCTTCATCAAATAGGTTTGTACGAGATCCCTGGAGGGAGATTGTTCATAATCTCCAAAAACAGTACCGTTGACATTGAAACTGCCGCTGCCGCTGACGTTGAGGTCATAAGGGGTGTTTAAAATGACCTCGGGATTGGAGGACAGATCGGCGCTGTTGAACAGGACAGCGTAGTCCGAGTTTGGATTTCCCGTGGTATAGATGTGGAAACTCCCCGATGCGATGATCCTGTTTGCGACTGCCTGGGCTGTGTCGAGCAGTGCGGTCGCCGAATTTTGAAGGTTCAGCTCGGGATGGTATTTCCGGTAGACGCCTTCGTACAAGGCCATACGGGCATACATGGTCATTACGGCCCATTTCCCGGGTGTGCCGGCGGGGACACCGGCTCTTACATGATTGCTTGCAAACAGCATATCGGCCATAATGCTGTCGACGACCTGCGCCCTTGGCGTACGGGCCATATACAAGGCGGAGTCGGTGGGGTTGATCGTTTTGGAATACCAGGGTACATCGGAGTAGCGCTTGACCATGCTCATATAAAAATCGGCCCGGTAATACCTTGCCAGTCCGGCATAATGATCCTTTATGTCCTGATTTACGGCGGCTTTGTTATAGTTCTCCAGGAAGAAGTTGATATTCCTCAGCCTGGAAAAGCTCCATCCGGAAGTGATCGTTTTGGAAGAGGGGCTGCCGGTCATGATGTTTTTTATTTCGACATTCCCGGTGGTGGCCAGGTTGTCGCTGCTCTGATCGGCGAGGTACTGTCCTGATCCGGGTTGGTTCAGCAAGCCGTTGATGTACTCTGTCAGGTCGTCTTCGGATTTAAAAAAGAGCGCCGGGGATATAGTGGTCTGGGGGTATCTGTCCAGAAAACCTTTTTTACATGACGCCAATGAAATGAGCACTATCGTCGCCGTTATGAGAATATTCTTTTGCATAATTTCTTGTTTGTCGTGATGGATACAGTCGGATGTTAAAAATCAAGATTGAGCCCAAGGGAATATTTACGCTGGTAAGGATATTCCCATCCATATCCGTCTGAAATAGACTCGGGATCGAGATACTTCTTGATGCCGGAGAATTCGAACATGTTCTCCCCGCTGAAGTAGATCCTTATCCTGTCGATGTTCAGTTTTTTGGTATACGCGGCAGGTAATGTATAACCGACTGTCAGGTTCTTTACCCGCAGGTATGCGGCATTCAACATGTATTTGGTTTGAGGGATATCGAGACCGGAGCCGTAATTATTATCGGCCAGCCATGCCTGCAATACGGGGAAGGAGGCGTTTGGATTGGCTTTGGCAAGTCCGGCAGCGAGATAGGATTTGCTATCCTTGGCTTGGTCGGCGGCGGATTCATCGGCGCCACGGTAAAAGTCCAGATTCCATGGATAGATGTTTGCGTAAGGCTGCTGATAGGGGCCCCAGAACAAATAATGATGGGGATAGTAGTCTTGTTTCAGAACACCCTGGAGGAATAAGGAAAGGTCGATGTTATTCCATTCCAGATTCAGGGTGAAGCCTACCCGGTACCTTGGGCTCTTGTTACCGATGATGCGCAGGTCCTTTGGATCGAGCGCGGAGGTCCCCACTTCTATCGCTCCGTTCTTGTCCAGGTCTTTGTACTTTGGCCATCCGGGTACGATCTGAAGCGCTCCCCAGGGGACGATCGCGCTCTCATTCAACTTGCTGATCTCATCCTGGCTTTTGAAAAACCCGTCATTGGTCAATCCCCAGATCTCGCCAATGGTTTCGCCCGGATAGTAAGCGGCGGAGAAGGATTTGGAAGCGTTGTTATATTTTGTAATGTGGCTCCTGGAATCCGAGAGGATGGCTTTTACGCTAAAATCCAGTGGTTTGGACGCTACCATCACTCTGTCCCTGTATGCCAGCGACATTTCCCAGCCTTTTGTGGACAGGTCTGCGGCATTTTGCTGAGGCGCGGTGGTGCCCAGGGCGGCAGGCAATTCCTGGCTTGGCGCCAGCATGCCCTTGGTGGCTCTTACATAGTAATCGAAGCTGGCTGTAATTTTTTCCTTCAACATACCCAGGTCAAAACCGAAATTGCTTGTTTGGACCTTTTCCCAGGTATAGTTATTAGGATCGACGGACAAACCGGGCGCCTGCCCTAATACGGTAGGCAATCCTCCATTGATCAGGTAAGAAGATTGTCTCACGTTGAGGCTTGGGATATATCCATAATAGGCCACCGACTGATTGCCCAGCCAGCCATAAGAAGCCCTTAACTTGAAAGTAGACAGCTGGCTGGCGAGGCCGTCCCAGAACGATTCTTTACTCACGATCCAGGCGCCGGAGATGGAGGGAAAGAACCCCCATCGATTGTTCGAGGGGAAGCGGGAAGAGCCGTCTACGCGGCCATTGCCTTCCAGTATATACCGGTCGTTAAAGATATAGTTGACCCTTCCAAAAAAGCTTTGGATGGCGTAGGAATAATAGCCGTAATCGGCAGTTGTGTTTACCGTAGTGTTACCGGTGGCGAGGCCTATATAGGGAACGGAGGATGAGATAAGATTGGTTTTGCTGACCTGAACGGGGCTCCATTCATATTCTTCCTGGTTGTAGCCTGCGGTGACCTTAATGGCGTGCTGGCCGAAGCGCTTGCTATAATTAGCATAGAGGTCATATACATACTGTTTGAGCGTGGCGTTTGTCACCGACGCGGAACTAGGCGTGCCTTCGGTGCGTATATCGCTGGGCCCGTACCCGATGTTATAGGGTAAATATTGTGCGTTGTAGTTCCATAATTCTCTTTTAAAGCTGGCATCGCCGATGATCTGCAGATCGTTATTGAGGAAGCTGGCCGTGCCCCGGATGATATCCTGGAAGCCAAAGCGTGTTTGAACGTTCCGTCCTCCATTGACGAGCCGAGCGGCCAGTCTGCCGGCGGTGGTATTGGCCCAGGTGCCATCGGGATTTTTGGCGACATCGGTGGGCTGGGTATAATACACATCCGTGATATTATAGGTGGGCTGGTTACGCTCCAGCTGGTATACATTCAGGTTATTGTCCACTTTCAACCATGAAAGGGGGGAGAAATTTATCTTACCCCTCATTCCGTATCTTTTCCAGTCGTCACGGGTGAGTTTATTCAATCCATTCTCGTCTGTGTAATCGGCGGAGAGCATATAACCGACGGCCCTTTTTTTGGCTGTTTGGGCGGACCCGCTGAAGTTTATCGTATGATACTGGGACATGCTGGACTTGTTAAAAAAATAATCGTTCCAGTTGTTGTTACCCATATATGCCCACTGGGACTGATCGTCGGGATTCAATTTGGTATCGGGCGCCGAGGCGGGGTTGTCGGAACGCTGTCTTGCCCAATCGTACTGCCAGGAAGAGTAATTGACATAATCCCATGGGGTATTGTCGGTGGAAGTTTCCAATACTTTCATATAGATGAAAGGGTCGGTAACGGGCTCGGGGAGCAGGGTCTTTCTCGAAGAGGCAAAATAGTTGTTATAGCTTATGTTTTGTTTTGAGGACCCTTGCCGGGTGGTGAGGAGGACTACGCCAAAGGCTGCGCGCGCGCCGTAGATGGCGGCCGAGGAGGCATCCCGCAGTACGGTGATGGTCGCGATGTCGCTGGGATTGACCCTTAGCAGGTCGTCGGTGGTGGAGGCTATGCCATCGATGATCACGAGGGGGGAGCCGTTAGGATCATTTATAGAGGCAAAGCCGCGGATGTTGAAGGTAGGGGTGGAGCCGGGCTGTCCGCCGTTGTACGTGATATTCAATCCCGGGCTGGCTCCCTGTAATCCCTGAAAGACGTTGGCTATGGGGCGTCTGGCAAGCTGTGAGCCGGATATTTGATCCACGGCGCCTGTCAGGTCCTTTTTTTGAGCGGTGCCATATCCCACCACTACGACATCACTCAGCTCGGTGTTGGAGGTAGTCAGGTAGATGTTCCCGCCACTAAAGGCAGTCAGCTTTTTGGTCTGATAACCTACTGTGCTGATCTCGATGGGGTCTCCCTTGTGCATCAGCAGCTTGAAATTTCCCGCACTATCGGATATCGAGGTCTTACCTGTCCGCAGATTCAAGACGGACACATTGGGTAAAGAGACGCCGGATGAATCCAGTATCCTTCCGGAAACGGTTGTTGCCGGGGCCTGACCCTGACCAAAGGCGGTGGTAAAGTGACAGGCAGCGAAAAGCAATGCCCATAAGGCTAGTTTTAGTCTCATAATGAATGTTTAAGCGTGTAAAATGTGCGAAAGGCAACTAATCTTCCGGCCGCAAAACTAGGACCTGTTCAAACATATCTTTGTTAACCTAAATTAAGGAATTATTAAATAGATTGAATGACTAGTCAATCAATATATATTTTATTTTTTGGATTTGAGAAATGGGGGTGGGGTACATAACTTTTCCTTATTTTTGAAACTTTACAAATTAAAAATGTATTAAAGAGCTTCAAAGAGTAGCCCATGGGTAGAAATAGCCTGAAAGAGCCGCGGCAAAAAGAGATTGTAAAAGCCTTTTATAAACTGGCCAAGAAGGAAGGGCTGGAAAATGCCACTTTTGCGAAAACAGCGGAGCTCATCGGCATCACCCCGGGGCTGATCATACATTATTTTGCAACAAAGGAGCATTTGATATATGCGCTGGTAGAGCATATATTGGATAAATACCTGTTGATCTTCCAGGTGCCGGCTGCGGTGGAAAAAGACGACTCTTTGTCTAATCTTTTGAGAGCGATAGATAATATATTTTCACATAAATGGAATACGTTGTTCGACGATGGCGTTTCCTACAGCTGTTATGCGCTGTCTTTCCGGAACAATATCATCATGCGGAAATATAAATTGCTGCTCGACACGTTACGAAAGAGATTGGAAGAGCTGATCGTTCGCTGTGTGGAGGAGGGGGTGTTGGAGGTGAAAGATCCGTCGGCGACGGCGGATATTATTTTTATTATTGCAGATGGCGCCTATTATTATCTCAGTCTGACGGACAATAAGGAGGAATATCTAACCAAACTGGCGCAGTACAAGCAAAGAGCCATCAATTTATTGAACCTGCCCGCTACGGTTAAATAACGAGGCGCCTGGAAAGGCGCCCCGCATTGAACATTTATGTGTAGTGTAACCAATGACTAATACCTGGCCGGCTGTCCGGGTTTTGGCAGGGCCTCCTTGATAAACTTCCTGAGATTATCCGTAGCCTCTGCCAGATCAGGCTTGCGCAGGTACATCATATGCCCGCTGCGATAGCCCTCCCAATGAAGCCGGTCCTTTAGCTTGCCGCTGGGATCAAGTTGCCAAAGGCTGTATTTGGCATTGAAATAATCACAGGCGCCATCATAATATCCTGACTGGATCAGCAGATGCATAAAGGGATTCTCGGCAATAGCCTGACGCAAATTCTCCCCTGTATGATCATTCTGATTGTTCCAGGGATGTACGGGACCGAAGAGATAATACTGCAGGTCCGTCCGATAATTCAGATCTTGGCGAAGATACACATTCATCGCCGGCATAAATGCATGATTCCAGGAATTTAACTCTGCGTTGTAATCGGGACCGTCACCCGCATCCTGCGCGTCGATGCCACGGTACCGGGAATCCAGCCTGCCCACGGTGAAACCTTTGTCCCGCAACAGCTCCTTCCAGAAATAGCCGGAAGGTATGATGAGATTGCACTGTAAGATGAATTTATCGGACAGCCCCGTATAGCGGGACATCTTTGTCGCCAGCTCCTTCTTCTTCCCTTCATCCAGGAAACCACCATTTGCGAGGGCAGGTATCAGCTCGTTGATGGTAAATTTCTCCACCTCGGGCAATACATCCGTAAGATCCTTTTGCTGCAGGTCGGCCGGCAGCGCTTTGTGATACCATGCCGTGGCAGCATAGTAAGGCACGCGCAGGGAAGCTTTTACAAACTCGCTCCGCTCGATGCCCAGTTCGGTGGGGGACACGAGTACGACGCCATTCAGGTACATCCACTGCGCCTCCTGCAGCTCCAGGGCAAGACCCGAGGCACGGGTAGTGCCGTAGCTTTCGCCGATGAGGAATTTAGGCGAGGCCCAGCGGCCCTTGCGGGACACGAAGGTGGCGATCCATTGCGCCAGGTACTTGATATCTTCATTCACTCCGAAGAAACGGGATGTAGGGATGTCCTTGCTTACAGCCCTTGAGAAACCTGTGTTCACCGGATCCAGGTAAACAATATCAGCCACATCCAGGATGGAATGATCATTCTCTTTTACGCCATAAGGCTGGATGGGGAAACCTTCGTCATCGATGTTCAGCCGGCGGGGACCCGTATAGCCTATCTCCATCCAAACGGAAGGAGTGCCGGGGCCGCCATTAAAAGAGATCACAAGGGGACGGGTAGTCTTGTCCTTGATATCCGTCCGCTCATAATACGTATAAAAAACGCCGGCGACGGGTTTACCTTCCTCATCCCATACAGGCATAGCGCCTGCTGTGGCGTCGTAAGGGATACGTTGTCCTTTGATAGTAACTTCCCAATGAGTAGTAACAGCCGAGTCGATGTTCAGGGTCCTGCTGCCCTGGGGGAGCTTCTCCACGGGCGGAGTAGGAGGAGCAGGCGCTGCATTGCGATTGCCCCTTTGTCCGTAGGTGTTACCCAGTACGATGGTGATTAAAAAAAGCAGTGAAAAGTGTTTTCTCATATAACTGTTTGATTCTTGCGAATATAAGGTATAGTCAAAAACATCCGCTGTACTGTGCAATAATTAACCCGATATTGCCGGATATTAACCCATCGCCGGATCGCTGATAGAATCCTTGCCAGTCTCCACCCGGCCTGCATATCGCTTCTCAAAGCCGTCCACACCTTCTATCAGTATGCTGTAGTCGTACCACCCGGACTGGGTCTTTGTACCCAGTAGAATGGAAGGGCTGCCGTCATCCGAACCACCCGCCCCTATCGGACGTATCAATGTCTTGGTTCCGTAAGAGTTATCCTTTACCTGGATCTTATAACCCCTGGAGCCATCCGTGTTTATCACGCGTAAAAGGAGCCGCCCGGTAGGTTTCTCATCCGGACCAAATTCATAATCCATGTTAAAGACCATCGGCGGGACCTTATTTCCAACAAAGGTCCTATAGAATCCATTGGGACCATGCACCCGTATATCATATTTCCCGTCCTCGAAGAGGGTCTGGGGGAAGAGATCGTTCAGCTGATCACCGGCTGCAACAGCATAGTTACGTACAGCATACTGCTTACCATGTATGCAGACGAGAAAGGGACTTCCCGCGGAGGCATCCCCGAATACCAGCCGATCCACACGCAGGCTAAGGCTAAGCCCATTCCCCTGCTCGCTGGGGTCCAGCTCAGCATAAAGCTCATAAGGCAGCGCACAGGATGGACGCGTGCCCTTTTCCTGTTCCGGCAGGAGATGGGAGGTGGCAGGATCACGCCGCACCTGCCCGATATCTTCTTTTGTCAGCTGCTTGTATCCTCCGGGCAGATTCCGGTTCCTCGCCCTGTGTATGCTCTCCAGCTGCTGGTTCTTTACCACGGGCTTGGGTGCAGGTATCCTTTCTCCATTATAAGGACGGAAGGCGGAGCTAAGGTCGCCGCATACGGCCCTCCTCCACGCGGAAATATTCGACTCCACTATCTTCTTACCTGTCTTATGACTAAGGAGCCTTTCCACGAGCTGTATGATGGAAGTATGATCATATACCTGAGAGTTGACGTATCCCCCTCTGCTCCAGGGACTGGCTATCACAAGCGGGACCCTGAATCCAAGGCCGATGGGGCCGCTCCGGGCCTCGTTCTCCGGAGCATGTTGCAGGTCCTGCTCCTTCGTTACCCATTCCACTCCTGTATCGATGTTCTTCGACACCAGGCCTGTCTCCTGACGGGCAGGGTCAGGCGCCGTAAAGGGCGGCACATGGTCGAAGTACCCGTCATTCTCGTCATAACAAAGTACAAAGATGGTCTTCTTCCAGACATCGGGATTGTGCGTGAGTATATCCAGCACTTCCGAGACATACCAGGCCCCATACCAGGGGCTGCCCGGATGATCCGAAAAATTGGAAGGAGCCACCAGCCAGGACACGGCGGGGAGCTTGCCATCCCGCACATCCTGTCTGAACTGATGCAGCACATCGCCTTTGGGCACCTGCATCTCACCGTCCTCGTAATGCAAGGTGGTCAGATTATGAAAATACGGGTCCTCACTGTTACGAGTGAACGCTCTGTTGTGCAGCGACTGCTGTCTGGGCGGCATCCTGTCGAAGATATCACCCCTGATGTTTTTGTATTCGTCTTCCAATTTCTTCAAGGCGGCCTTCTTTTCTTCCAGCTGCTTGTTCAAGGCGGCATCTGAAGGCGATGCATTTACTTTTAGCTGCAACTCGTCGATCTCCCGGCTCACTTTCTTTCTCAGGACGGGGATGAAGGGCATATACGCGCGGGAAAAGCGGACATTGTATTGGGTAAACCACTCCAGTGGATTATCCGTAAAGTTCGCAAGCCAGTCCTCTTCCTCTCCCTTGAACTCGGGATGTATGCTGAGCTCATTCTGGTATACTCTCCAGTCGATGCCATGGTCTTCCAGTCTCTCGGGGAAGGTGGTCCAGGATGCTTCCACTCCATAATCCGTATCCTGGTTGCGGACACGGGCCCGCGACTGTGCATTTTGTTCGTCGCGAATGGTGCCTGTCCATAGATATAGCCTGTTGGGTGTAGTTCCTGTGAGAGAGGAACAAAAGTTTTGATCACATACAGTGAAAGCATCCGCCAGGGCATAATAAAAAGGGATATCTCTCCGATCGTAATACCCCATGGTCAATGGCATATGGGCGTATTCTGCGTTGCCGGAAGGTTTGGCGTCCAGCCATTTGTCATGCTTGCCATCATTGCGGGCATCGATCTGATTGGACCAGGAATGAGGCAGAGAGCCCATCCAGGTGGCCTTGGTATCTTTTATGTCCAGCCGGAAAGGCGTATATGTCTCCCCTGCAGCGTTGGTTTGCAGCCATACGGGATTCCCATCCGGCAGCTGGACGGCGCGAGGGTCACGATAACCCCGCACCCCCCGCAACATGCCATAACAATGGTCGAAGCTCCTGTTCTCCTGCATGAGGATCACCACATGCTCGGCGTCCAGCCAGGTGGAGCCGGTGGGAGGGTCGATGGCAAGCGCTTTTTGTATGCTGGCGGGCAGGACACCTGCGAGTCCGGTGGCCCCTGCAATCATGGCCGCCTTTTTGATAAATTCTCTGCGACTATCCATTGTCTGGTGGAGATTGTATTATGGGTAATAAGGGATAAAACTATGTAAAATAGCTCCATTCTCCCTTGTATGAACGTTTAAGGTAAATTTTTACACCGAACTCATGAAAAATATCCTGCTGGTAGACGATGGAAATGATGACCTGGCCGCAGATACGATACAGTCTTACAGCCACTCCTACTCCACCCCCTTCACCCTCATCCGCAGTATAAAAATGGATTCCGAGGCCGTGATAAAAAGGTCCTTTTTATCTTTCCCTCCAAAACACAGATTCGCCGTCCACTTCGCAGGCACAGGGATATGTGCTATCT
This sequence comes from Sphingobacteriales bacterium 50-39, assembly GCA_001898505.1. Taxonomy (GTDB): domain Bacteria; phylum Bacteroidota; class Bacteroidia; order Chitinophagales; family Chitinophagaceae; genus Puia. The sequence continues at coordinate 699,964 of MKTZ01000009.1, read as the reverse complement.
TCTCTCCGGCAGGATTGAATACCGTAACGCCATCTCCCGTCAGATAAAGATTGCCCCGCCGGTCCAGGGTGATGCCATCGGATCCCATTCCGGCGAAGAATTGTCTGTCCGTCAATGATCCATCCTTGTTGATGTGGTATTTATATGTTTTCCCATCCTGTATATCCGCCACATAAAGGAATTTACCGTCAGGCGTTCCAACGATACCATTCGGCCTCACCAGGTCAGCGGCTACGACGACAGGCTGATCCTTTCCCTTCGGCAGATAATATACCTTCATCCCGTCCAAATCTGATTTGGTCCGGGTCCAGTAAGGACGTTGATAATACGGGTCGGTGAAATAGATACCTCCTTTGTCATCGATCCAAAGGTCGTTGGGCCCGTTGAGCCGAAGCCCTCCAAAGTCTTTTAGCAGAATGGTGACCTTCTTATCAGGGGTAATGGACCACAGTTGATCCTGCTCGTCGGCACAGGTCACCAGGTTGCCCTTTTTATCGAAATACATACCATTGCTGCGTCCGGAACTATCCAGGAACAGCGAGAGATGGCCGTTGACATCATACTCCCAGATCCTGTTATTCGGCTGATCCGTAAAAAAAACATTCCCTTTACGGTCTGTAGCAGCCCCTTCCGTAAAGCTGAACTGGTTGGAGATCCGTCGGAGAGTATCGCCCGGGACAATAATGGAGTCGCGATCGAAGAAGGGGGATTGAGCCTGTACCAGGCTGAAAAAGGCCAGACAGGCAATGAAAAGACAGATATGCTTCATTTTGTAAATCTATGGCAATTTTCTAATTTGCACTGGCAGACCTTCGCTACAATTCGGGCATTTATTTATTATATAAGCCAATGGTAGATAGGTATTTAATACTGCTTTATTGTCTAGTCCCCCTAGCCATTCATACGTCCGCCAACGCGCAGGAAATACCTCATTTTATTGAAAAGCTGACCATGAACGAAGGGCTCAGCAGCAATAATATCAACGACCTGGCGCAAGACGACAACGGATTCCTTTGGATCGCTACTTCCGACGGTCTCAACAGATACGACGGCACGGAAGTGACACAGTACTTTCATCATGCACAGCCCAATTCCATACCACACAACTATGTGTACTGTCTGAAAAAGCTGCCCGGAGGAGACCTGGCTATCGGCACCGCATCCGGTCTGGCCTTTTATGATGCCCGTACCGGCGCTTTCCAACAATTCTATCACCGGCTGAATACCCCTATGGATGAATACAACAATAACATTCTCCGGCTGGAGACAGATGTCTTTGGCAATTGCTGGGCGGCTTCGCAGAACTGTATTTTTCTTTTCGATCAGCAGCATCATCTGAAGAAGACCTTTTTCTCTCCTTTTACGGGAGCAGACGCCAGCCGGCAGCGTATACACTATGCCGATAAGATCCTTCCCCTGTCCAATGGCGATGTTTGGCTGCATCTGTACGATGGCTGGCGTCTGTACGATCATAAAAAGGATGATCTGTCGGGAGTCCCGTTCTTTTTAAAGGACGACGCTCTCTCCCCGGAAGCCCGTCTGTTCTCGGTGTATCAAAAATACCTGTTCTATATCTGCCCCCACACCGACAGTCTGCAGCTCCTCGACGAACAGGGTCATTGTCTTACCAACTGGTCCTTCCCTTATAATAAATACCCGCATATCTCCTGGTCGCAGACAGTGACGGTGCTGGACTCGTCGCGCATGCTTCTGTTGCTGCACAACTTTGGGATGATCATCATCCACATCGATTGGCGGAAAGGCAGGCCTTATTTCTACTCCACAACACCTCTGCTTTTCCCAACCAGCGAATACAATACAGCAATGAGAGATGCACAGGGCAACTGGTGGCTGGCTACGACCCGGGAGGGACTGCAAAAAATATCCCCTTCCCGTCAACATTTCAACGGCGAGACGCTTATCGACAGGACCACGGGCCAGCCGGCCCGTTATGAGGCCACTACTATCTGCCAGTGGGACAGTCATCTTTGGATAGGCACGTATGGCAATGGCTTTTTTGAAAAAGATCTTCGATCTGACAGCATACGGCAATACTTTCTTACTCATACGGGAGACGATACCTGGGCCAATTTCGTTTGGAATATCCGGCAGATAGATGAAGACACGCTCTGGGTGGGAACACAGACCGGATTGTTCTGGTACAGCCTCCGGAGAAAAAAATGCGGCCGGCTGCCTATGAGCCCGGACAAGCCTCCGGCGCTGGATTCTGTGGCCATCACTACGCAATTCTATGACGGCTATGGTTATATATGGATGGGGTTGGGCAAGGGACGGGGACTTTGCCGCTGGGACATCCGGCAAAGACGCTTCCGCTATTATCCCGGCAATGATCCGAATGCCTACCCGCTACGATATCCTACACATATATCCAATGATGGACAGGACGGTCTTTGGTTCGTCAGCGATGCCAGCGGGAAACTCGTCCATTGGAGCCGTAAAACGGACAGCTTTCAGGTCGTGAGCCTGCCCGTCACCCCCGGGGAACAGCCGGGCGATCTGAGCAGCATCTACTGCGACAACGATTCCATTCTCTGGCTGGGTTCCATCACCAGCGGATTGGTTCGGTACGATCGTACCAAAAGGCTGGCTGTCCTGTATGGACATGAAAAGGGATTGGCCAACAGCCATATCAGCAGCATCTATAACGACCACCATGGCAAGCTCTGGCTGGTGACGGAAGGAGGGCTCGCCTGCTTTTATCTGTCAACGGAGAGCTTTGTGAATTTTTCCACCAAAGACGGACTACCCGTTACCTATCCTACTGCCGAATTTTATTTCGACATCCGCAACGGGCGTCTCTATTCCGGCGGGAATGGTAGTTTGTTTTATTTTTCCCCACACCTGATATGTCCTTCGACAATGCCACCCAGGACTCTGATCACAGATCTGAAGGCTGATGGCAACAATGTCACCGTACAATACGCGGCCATCGATCTTACGGATGGTCCCGGTACCTGTTATGCCTACCGGCTGCAGGGAGCAGACACAGGCTGGACCATGGCAGGACATCAACGCCAGATCAATTTCAGTCACCTGGAGCCGGGCAGATATACATTCATGGTACATGCTGCCGGGGCTGGCGGCGAGCTCTTTGGACAAACAGCCAGCGTGAGCTTCCGGATACCTACTCCCTTCTCCCATACTTTTGTATTTTATGCATTGCTATTGGGCGCCGTGGCAGGACTGGTCTGCATACTCTACAGTTATCGTCAAAAGCAGCTGAACCGTACCCTTCAGATACGCAGCGAGATATCCAGGAATCTCCATGACGAGGTGGGCGCCAATCTCACCAATATCAGCCTTAGCAGCCTGCGGGCAAAACAACAGCTGCACAATGAAAAGGCCGTCAGGCAGTTGCTGGAAAGCATTTACGAGGACAGCCAGACAGTATCCGAAGCCATGCGGGACATCATATGGAGCATCGATCCGGCCATCGACACGCTGGGGGATGCCCTGCCACGCATGCTGCATTATGCCACCCGGCTGCTGGAAGCCGATAAGATCGAGCTGCATGCGGAGATACCGGCTGAAGTTGAGGCTATCAAGCTGTCTATGAAACAACGCCGGGATGTTTATCTTATCTTTAAAGAGAGCATCAACAATATGGCCAAACATTCCAATGCTACACAAGCCTTTATCCGTTTCGCCTCGGCGCCCAATACCCTGATCATGACCATCGCCGACAATGGTTCCGGATTTGACACGGGAGCCGGCCGCACAAGCAATGGTCTCCGGAACATGCGCGAGAGAGCCCGTGACCACGGATGGAAGCTGAAGATCGAGTCCGGCCCACAATTGGGAACGACCATCACCCTGCAGGTATAGCATAAACGTGCTATAAAGACATAACATTACCCGTACTAATTTTAAGTATGGCTGTATCGATCGTAATTTTTGAGGACAATGCCCGGCTGCGCGAGTCGCTTACCATACTGCTCGACGGCGTGGAAGGCTATACCGTGGCGGGTGGATATGATAACTGCGCCCAGGCAGCCGCTGTCGTCGCCCAGCACAGACCGGACATCGTGATCATGGACATCAGCATGCCCGAAGTGGACGGCATCGAAGGACTGCGCATCATAAAAGAAAAATACCCGGAGACATATATCATCATCCATACAGTGCTGGAGGACGAGGACAAATTATTCGAGTGCCTCTGCGGAGGGGCCAATGGCTATATACTCAAGAACACTTCCTTTGTCCATCTTCTGGAAGCCATCGACAATGTCCTCCACGGCGGGGCGCCCCTGTCTCCCGCCATTGCAAAAAAAGTATTGCACTCCTTTCAGCAGACAGGGCAGGGCCGGCTGCAATATCACCTTACAGAGAGGGAAAAAGAAGTGCTCAAGCAATTGGTAAAAGGATTTAGCTACAAGATGATCGCAGGGAATTGTCATATCAGCGTCGACACGGTGCGAGGTCATATCCGCAATATCTACTCCAAGCTCCATGTGAATTGCGGCCGGGAGGCGGTAGCCAAAGCCCTGCGAGATCGTATCGTTTAACTGTCAAATCCCGCCGATGGGAAATTAGCATTATCATGTCATTGACATTTCTATTCTATCCGGATATATTTGCGGAAAGCTCATTATGACAAACACACTCCCACCTTCCAGACGTGGCTTTCTTTCAAAGATCGCCGCCGGCGCTGCCGCACTCGGCATCGCCTCCATTGCCAAGCCTTTTCAACTGAGCGCAGCTCCCATCGTCCATCCGGATGAAGCGCTTGCTGCTGGTCCCGGCGACGCCGATGCATGGTTTAGTCAGATCAAAGGCAAACACCGCATAGTCTTCGACGTGACAGCTCCGCATCAAATATTTCCTTTCGCATGGCCAAAGGTCTTCCTCCTGACAAATGCCGCCACAGGTACTCCCGAAAAAGAGAACAGCGTTGTGGTAATCCTACGCCATGAAGCCATCCCCTATGCGTTCGAGGACAGGCTCTGGGCGAAATACAAATTCGGGGAGATGTTTAAAATAGACGATCCCGCTACCAAGGCGCCCGCTGTCCGAAATCCATTCTGGAAACCCAAACCGGGTGATTACAAAATTCCGGGCTTCGGCAATGTCGATATTGGCATCGATCAGCTCCAGGCCAGCGGCGTCATGTTCTGTGTATGTGATGCCGCCATGACGGTATACAGCGCCGTGACGGCGCAGAATATGAACCAGGACCCCGCCGAAGTGAAAAAGGACTGGCTCTCCGGACTGCTGCCCGGCGTGCAACCTGTCCCATCCGGCGTCTGGGCCGTAGGGCGTGCACAGGAACATGGTTGTCACTACTGCTTCGTAGGGTGATGCGGTACCTCGTCCTTATCTTTCTCCTCGGTTGTTCTTCACCAACGGTGAAGAACAACCTTTGGCATTCTCCTGATACCAGCACCATTCCCCATTCCCCGGAAGGCGCGCTCATCCGATATGGTCGCGAACTCATCGCCAACACATCCCTCTACCTGGGCCCCAAAGGGAAGATCGCTACTATCAGCAATGGCATGAATTGTCAAAATTGCCATCTGGATGCGGGTACCCGCCCCTGGGGTAATAACTACAGTGCGGTATTTTCTACTTATCCAAAGTTCCGGGACCGGAGCGGCTCCATCGAGAGCATTTACAAAAGGATCAATGACTGTATCCAGCGAAGTCTTGACGGACAGCCGTTGGATACCACCAGCCGGGAGATGCAGGCCATTTATGCCTATATAAAATGGCTGGGCAAGGACGTGCCAAAAGGCTCACGTCCATCCGGAGTCGGTATTTACGATGTACCCTATTCTGACAGGGCAGCAGATACGCTAAAGGGAGGGTTGGTATATACGAATAAATGCGCCCGCTGCCACGGTCCGCAGGGCGCCGGCATGCTCCATCAGGACAGCTGTAGCTATATCTATCCGCCCCTCTGGGGGCCACACAGCTATAATACAGGCGCCGGTCTCTTCCGCCTGAGCCGTCTGGCGGGATACGTAAAGTATAATATGCCTTTTGACTCGGCTCATTTTACACCTCAGCTGACGGATGCGGAAGCCTGGGATGTAGCCGCCTATATCAATTCCCGGCCCCGGCCTCAAAAGGCATTCCCGGTGGACTGGCCGGATATTTCCCGCAAACCATTTGACCAACCCTTTGGGCCTTATGCCGACAGTTTCCCGGAGTCACAGCATAAGTATGGGCCCTTCGGTCCCATCAAAGCCGCCGCTGCTGCCCGCAAGCGTCCCAGCCATTGATCGGGCGCATATCGAAGATTATTTTAACTTTATCAATTATTCTCCCTGTCGTACTTCGATGGCCTGTCTTTAAATTTGAATACCAAAACCCTCACATGATCTGGTACGAACATGAAGTGCAACGCCTGGAACAGGAAAGGGCCAGCCTGGAATATGAACCTAAAATGATATTCTATGGCAGCAGTTCCATCCGACTCTGGGAGACCCTGCACGAAGACTTTAAAGAATACCAGCCAGCCAACCTGGGTTTTGGCGGCTCGACACTGGCAGCCTGCGTATGGTTTTTCGACCGGCTGCTTACAAACTATCGCCCCAACTCGATCATCGTATATGCCGGCGACAACGACCTGGGAGATGGCAGACATCCGGAAGAAGTGCTCATCTTCTTTCAACAGCTTGTAGCGCGCACCCGCCAGCATTTCGGGGACATCCCCCTGGCCTTTATCTCCGTCAAGCCCAGCATCGCCCGCTGGAACATCGTCGACAGCATCCGCTATACGAATACTCTCATACAAGAAGACATTCTCCGCCAAGGCAACCATTTATATTACATAGATGTCTATCACAAGATGACGGATAATGCAGGGTACCCTAAAAGAGAATTCCTGGACCCGGATGGATTACACATCAGCACGAAAGGCTATGCTTTATGGAAGGATATAATACGGCAACAACTGTCCGCTATCATCCGATGAACCGAGAATATCATAAATGGTTTAGTCCCTCACTACAACGGGACATGGAATTGCTGATCTTTGGCGAGGCCGGCGACCCCATCTTATTTTTCCCCACCCGAACAGCGCATTTCTACGACTATGAGGACTGGCAGGTCATCGATGCCATGCGCAAGAAGATAGAGGCGCGGCAGATACAGGTATATTGTCTGGATAGCATCGATAAGGAAAGCTTCTATGCCCGGGACATCCCTCCCGCCCTGCGGATACTCCGCCATCTCCAGTATGAACAGTATATCCTGAAGGAAGTGGTCCCTTTGGTACATCAAAAGAATGCCTCCCGGACCCTGGTAGCGGCAGGCTGCAGTCTGGGCGCCTATCATGCAGCGAACGTGGCCTTTAAATATCCTACCATTTTCCACAAAATAGTAGGGCTCAGCGGGCGCTATGACCTCACCATCCCTATGCCGCATTTCGACGACCTCTTCGACGGCTACAGGGACGAGAACATCTATTATAATATGCCGGGACAGTTCATACCCAATCTGTATGACGAACAACTGATACGTCTGCTCAAGGCACAGGAGATCATCTTTGTCGTGGGGGAGAAAGATGTTTTTCTGGAGAATAACCAGGCCATCAGCAACGCCCTCTGGAGCAAGGGCATCTGGAACGCCCTTCATCTCTGGGACGGAGAATCCCATAAGGCCCGCTATTGGCGGCATATGGTGCAGCTGTACCTCTGAGGCGCCCGGTCGCCGGACCCGGCTACTTTTTGGACACTTCCACGCTCCAGTCATTCCCGCTGGATATTTTGTGCTCCGCTGCAAAACTTCCCTGGTTCAGCGCAAAGGACAATTGCAGCAGGCTGTTCAGATACACCAGCGGCTTCCCTTTCGCCACGGCCCCAAAGGTGGCGCTATACGGCATATCTCCTTCATAGACGGACTTGCCCTGATGCAGGACCTTTACATGCAGTTGATCCCCGAAGGCAGGCTTCAATTGCGCAAAAAGATCACCCGGTATATTGGTCCATATATTTCCATATTGTACGTCCAGCACGGGTATGGTGCCCTTGATCACCTTCCCTTCCAGCACTGCCTTCTGATAGGGAATGGAAACCACTTCCTGCCTTGGCAGCAAAGGTCCCACCTGCTCGAAGGTGATCACCCCCGCGGCAAGACGCGCCCCTGTATAGGAATAGACGTCGCGACCGTGAAAAGTATAGGATTCCTGTGAGCCCTTCCTGCGATTGACATTCTCATCTATCTCCCGTATCTCGGCTATCCCCAATGTCTCCGCCACCAGGGTCAGCGTACCATTATCGGGCGTAACGATAAACTGCCCGGTACGTGTCTTCAGGACGACGGATCTTCTTTCCGTACCGACCCCCGGATCGACCACGGAGACAAAGACGGTCCCGGCAGGCCAGTAAGGCACGGTCTGCCTCAATCTGTATGCTGCCTCCCAAATATTGAACGCAGGTATCTCATGGGTGAGATCGAATAGCTTCAGATCAGGCGACACGCCGATGGCTACTCCTTTCATCTCGGACACCGCGCCATCCTTTAGACCAAAGTCCGTTTGGTATACCACTACTTTACTTTGTCCCTGGGAAAGATGCACCAGGAGAGAAAACACTAAGAGGACAAAAAAACGCCGCATTTGCTTACCTTTCTCCAAATATATTGCACCCGATTGGACTGTAAAAAATTTAGTCCAATTTGCCGGACAGCCCGATAAATCGCCGGTGAACAAGAAAGCCGGGCCTGTAGACGGTTTTGATTTATCTTAAATAGTTCATTCGATATATTAGCCTTTTAATCATATGCTTATGCGTAAAATCGTTTTATCCTTTATTGCCCTGGCGCCTGTCGCCTTCTCATCCAGCGCGCAGATCAATGCCGCCCTGATGCGATACCCGGATGTCTCTGCTTCGCAGATCGTCTTCACCTACGCCAACGACCTCTGGGTAGTGCCCAAAGAAGGAGGGAAAGCCCATCATCTCAGCTCGCCCGCAGGAGTGGAGATATTCCCCAAGTTCTCTCCCGATGGTCATACCATTGCCTATACAGCCGACTACGATGGCAGCAACTCTGTTTATACCATACCTGCCGAAGGTGGGCCTGCCACCCGCCTGACCTGGCATGGTACCCTGGAAAGAGTGGTAGATTGGTACCCGGATGGGAAACATCTCATCTTCGCCTCCCCCAGAGAGGCGGGGCGCGAACGCTTCGACCAGTTCTTCAAGATCGACATCGCCGGCGGCACCGCACAAAAGCTTCCCCTCCCCTACGCGGAGTTCGGTTCGCTGTCACCCGATGGCAATCAGATCGCCTTTGTATTTAAATCTCAGGTGTTCCGCAACTGGAAACGCTATCGGGGCGGATGGAATGCCCAGATACATCTCTTCAACCTCACCAATTATTCCTTCGAGAATATATCTACCACCGACGCAGATGACGAGCTGCCCATGTGGCATGGCAACAGCATTTTCTTCCTATCGGACCGCGGGCAGGAGAAGAGGATGAACCTTTGGGAGTACAACATCTCTTCAAAGGCCTTCACACAGCTGACGAATTTTACGGATTATGATGTGCATTATCCTTCTGCCGGTCCGGACGACATCGTCTTCGAGTACGCGGGCAGGCTCTACCTGTATAATTTCTCTGCCCGCAAATCCACGGAAGTACCCATACAGGTGGTGACAGATGAGACGGCCCTGCGTCCCGCATTGCAGACGGTGGACAGACAGATCACCAGCGTCAATATCTCTCCGGATGGCAAGCGCGCCATCGTGGAAGCCAGGGGTGATCTCTTCTCGGTGCCGGCGGAAAATGGTCCTGTAAAAAATCTTACGCAGTCGTCGGATGTGGCGGAGCGATTCCCCTCCTGGAGCCCGGACGGAAAATACATCGCCTATTGGAGCGACCGGTCCGGAGAATACGAACTGACGGTCCGTGAACCCGGTGTGGAAGGGTCCGAGAAAAAGCTTACATCCTATGGCCCGGGCTATCGGTATAATCTTTACTGGTCACCCGACAGCAAGAAACTGGTCTATGTCGACAAGGCGATGAAGATCTATATCTTCGACCGTACCACCGGGCAGACCACTTATGTAGATCATGGGCTGCGTATGTTCGAAGGCAATCTGAATGGCTTCTCAGCCAGCTGGTCGCCCGACAGCCGCTGGCTCGCCTTTGACCGCGATCTACCCAATCAACACCAGGCCGTGTTCCTTTACGACTACACGAACAAGGTATTGCGCCAGGTCACCAGCGGATATTACTCGTGCGCCAACCCGATCTTCGAACCCAGCGGCAAATACCTGTTCACCTCCACCAATCAAACATTCAACCCGCTGTATAGCGATCTGGATAATACATTCATCTATCCCAACTCGACGAAGCTGGCAGTGTTGGTGCTGAAAAAAAGCACACCTTCGCCACTATATCCCAAGGATGATACGGTAGCCCGGAAGGAAGAGGAATCCGCAGCCCCTGCTACACCCCCCGCCGCACCCGCTGCTGCCGCCAAGTCCAAACCCAAGACGGTCGCGGTGGACATCGACCTGGATGGACTGGAATCACGTCTCGTGCTCCTGCCGGTGGAGGCGGGTAATTACAACAACCTCTACGCCGCAGAAGGCAAGCTCATCTATCAACGCCGGCCCAATACCGGCTCGGATGCAAAAGAATCTCCCGTGCTGTTCTTCGACCTGGATAAAAGGAAGGAAAAGACCATCGTAGCGGATGCGGGTGGCATTGTCCTGGCGACGGATGGCAAACATCTGCTCGTTGGAAAGAATGGCATGTTCTATATCATTGCGGCGGATGAAGGGCAGAAGCTGGAAAAGCCGTTGCGTACGTCCGAAATGCAGGCGTGGGTAGACCCGCGTAAGGAATGGAAACAGATCGTCACCGATGCCTGGAGACTGGAAAGAGATTTTTTCTATGACCCGGGCATGCATGGCGTGGATTGGAACAAGGTGAAGGAGCGGTATGAAAAGATGCTGGAAGGGGCCGTCACCCGTGAGGAGGTGAATTTCATCATAGGAGAGATGATCGGGGAACTCAACGCCTCTCATACCTATCATGGCGGTGGTGTGGAGGAAGTTCCCAAACGTACATCGGTAGGCTATCTGGGAGTGGATTGGGAAGCCGATGGCGAGCATTATAAGATAAAGAAGATCATCAAAGGCGCTCCCTGGGATGCGGAAGTACATTCGCCGCTGGATCTGCCGGGAGTGATGATAAAGGAGGGTGATTATATACTGGCCGTCAATGGCGTGCCGCTGACGACAAAGACCGAACCCTATGCCGTGTTTGGGAACCTGGCGGACAAGCCCGTCGAGCTCACCTATAGCAGCAACGGATCCTGGACAGGCGCCCGTACCGCCGTCGTACAGACATTACGCGACGAGTCGAGGCTGCGTCATCTGGCCTGGATCGAGCAGAACAGGCGTCGGGTGGAAGAAGCTTCGGGTGGCGCTGCGGGTTATATTTATGTGCGTAGCACTGGCATCGACGGACAGAATGAGTTGATCCGTCAGTTCACGGCACAACTGGATAAAAAGGCGCTGGTGATCGACGAACGCTTCAACAGTGGCGGGCAGATACCAGACAGGTTCATCGAGATGCTGGATCGCAAGCCGCTGGCATTCTGGGCTACCCGTGACGGTGTCAACTGGAGCTGGCCTCCTGCGGGCAATTTCGGTCCCAAGGTGATGCTCATCAATGGGTGGAGCGGATCGGGCGGTGACGCGTTCCCGGACTATTTCCGCAAGGCAGGTCTGGGTCCCCTTATCGGCAGCCGTACCTGGGGCGGGCTTATCGGTATCAGCGGAGCGCCGCCACTCATCGATGGCGGAAATATCACAGTGCCGACTTTCCGTATGTTCAATCCCGATGGTACCTGGTTCAAGGAAGGGCATGGAGTTGATCCGGACATCCCGGTGGCAGAGGACCTTACACAGGCTGCGCAGGGTAAGGACAATCAGCTGGAAAGAGCGATTACAGAGATCAATAAATTGTTGAAGGAGAAAGGATTTACGCCGCCGGCGCGACCGGCTGCGGAGACGAGATAGTTTTGAAGCCCCCGGCAATTCCGGGGGCTTTTTTTATCGCCACCACCCGACAGGTTCGGGTTCGTCTTTCTTTTCGGAGACCATCGTGGAGTCGATGGGCAATGGAGGGATCTCAAAAGTTTGCGGGGGCGGCCTCCAATAAGGTTTTGTCAATTCCTGCAGTCCGGCATAGGCAGGACATGGATTGTCATGTATGGCATCTACCAAGGCGTGTCGCAAGCTGATCGTATCCACATTGCAATGCGCGAGTGACGTGCGTAAGAACAGTGTTTTCAGCAGGCTGGCGCTGGAATCGTTCCGATAGGCGCCCAGAGTCTTGATAAAATCGACGGCGCCACTGGAAGAATGGTTTTCGCAGATCAGTCGGTTCATCCGGCGGGCGTATTTTTGAAGCACTTCTATATAAGCGGTGTCCGGAAATTCCTGCATCAGGTCAAAGGACTGAGAGGTCATATAAGAGGTATTGCGCAGCATGATATCTTTTATAAGAGAGATGTCTTCGGCTCTTTTGCATTTTGCCAGTGCATACAGCGCCTCTTCCAGTTCAAGAAAACTCCTTTCCCGCGTCACCATTTCTTTAAGATAGCTATAATATTTTTCGGGCGTGTCGACATGCCGAAGACAAGTGTATGCCGACCTGAGGGTATTATGCCGCCGCAGGATCTCATCGATGATCTTTTGCCTGTCCTGGGACGTCTTCCATCGTGCATTTTCAATCATGTTGTCCGACACGGTACGAAGTTCCAGTCCCCATTCTCCATGATCCACCAAAACTTTAGCGGTGTCGTCCAGATGTTCCAATATCACTTTCATATGATCAAAAGATGGCCGATGGGTCATCTCCGAAAGCGCATGTGCACGCAGGATAGGATGCTCGCAGCCGCTCAACTGGATGAGCTCGTAGTCGGTGACATTCTCGAAGACATCATTGTTTCCATATCCGACATGCCCCTCTGTGATCACCGCGATCAGACCAGTTTGAAGAGAAGATCTGAAATCCCGAATGGCGGGGGGCTTTATTTCCCGCCGGACACAGGACAGCGTCAGACAGGCCAGGAGGGGAAAAAAATATATGCGGGGCATGAGCTAAGGATGCAGGAGGCGGGGTATTCCATAGATTGCCAACATCCTGCCGAACTATCTTTCGTAATGGAACCTGCACTGCAATATATGTAGCCGTTGATCCTTCACGGTATATACCAACCTATGCTCATCGGTGATGCGCCGGCTCCAGAACCCGGCATATTTACCCTTCAACGGCTCTGGTTTCCCTATACCTTTAAATGGGTTTCTGAGACTGTCTTTAATGAGATCATTGATCCTTTGTAAGACTTTTTTATCTGTCTGTTGCCAATACAGGTAATCCTCCCAGGCATTCGTCTGCCACACCAATTCCATTACTCTTCAATTAACTTATGTTTGGAGGATTTGCCGGAGCGCATTTCTTCGATGGCTTCGTCAAGTCGTTTTTGATTGGTCTTGCTGCTGACCAAATGAAGTGTTTCCTGGATGGAGTTATATTCTTCCAGTGACATGATCACTACATTTTTACCTTTGCTCCGGGAAACCAACACGATCTCGCTGTTGTCATTGACCATGTTCAAATTCTCGGCGAGGTTATTACGGAACTCGGTAAAATTTACGACTTGCATAATTAGGTACTTAATTAAGTACAAATATAAGGACCTTTTTTTGATTATACAAATTAGGCCATATCACTCAATATTCTGACTGTCATTTATTTACCCTTTAAATTAAAATTACCTCAGATAATATCAGGATACAAATTTTCGTTCATGATTGACTATGTCAACACTAGCGACCATCATTTTCTTTATACTGCTGATCACTGCAGGAATAGCATTCTTTTATAAGATCCATCTTCAAATCAGGATATTGGATTCAGGAAAAAAATAGAATTGCGGAAACGTGCCAATAAGGCGCTGGCCGTCTTCTATATTTGTGTGGTTTCCATTTTTCTACTATCCCTGATCATTAAGTAAGAAAAATGCCTACTCACTCCGCAGGCTCCTCACCGGATTAGCCCACGCCGCCTTCAACGCCTGCCAGCTGATAGTAGTCAGCGCAATCCCCGCTGCCAGCGCAGCCGCCAACCCAAACACCTGCCACCCAATGCTGATCCGGTAAGCAAAATCCTGCAGCCACCGATGCATCGCCCACCACGAGAAGGGGAATGCGATCAGCGCAGCCACCAGCACCAACACCAAAAAATCCTTTGACAGGAGGCTCACGATGCTGGTCACAGAAGCCCCCAGCACCTTCCGTATCCCTATCTCCTTTGTACGCTGCTCGGCCGCATAAGCTGCCAGTCCAAGCAGACCCAGACAGGCAATACAGATAGCCAGCAAGGAAAAGGCGAGCGATATCCCACCCGTCAGCTGCTCCGCCTTGTATTGCTCATTGAAATCATCATCCATAAAAGAATATTCAAAGGGCTGCCCCGGAACAATACTCTTCCATTTGTCCTCTATCTGTCTCACCAGTCGCGAAACATTATCCGTCTTTATCCGAAGCGCAAGATGGCCCTTATCCTCATGCATGTACATTACCAGGGGCGTCACCACTTCACGGAGACTGTTGAAATTGAAATCATCGATCACACCCACGACATGCCACTCCGTAATTTTCAATGGCTCGATATTCTCTATATGATAGATCTTCCGCCCCATGAGATCCCCCTTGCCCAGCATATGTACCGCGGCGTTGTTCAGTATGACAGCATTCGAGTCGGTGAGGAAAGCGCCTGAAAAATTCCTCCCTTCCTTCATATGCATGCCTAATGTGGGAACATAATGCTCGTCTACGGGCCAGACTTGTGTCTGTATTGCTTCCTTCTGATCTATGCGCGGGGTCAGGAAAACCACGTCTCCACTACGATTGGCGGACGTAGGCAAAAAACCTGTCATGGTCGCACCCTCCACACCGGGCAGTCGTAGCAGGTCTTCCCGAAAAGCTCTTGCCTGCGGGCCCAACGGATCGAGATTGTTCAGCACGATGACATGCCCCCTGTCATAACCCAGCTGCTTGTTTCGGATGTATTGCAGCTGCTGATAGATGATGACCGTCCCTATGATGAGAAAAATACTGATCCCGAATTGAAATACTACCAGCGAATTGCGTAGCCATCCCGTTTTAAATCCGCTCTTCAGATTGCCCTTCAATACGGCAATAGGGTGGAAAGCCGAGAGGAAAAAGGCAGGATACGCTCCAGCCAGCAAACCAACAACCAGCACCAGGACCACCACGGCCGCCACTACCCAGAGGTTGGACAGCAACCCGAGTCCGATATCCTTTCCTGCCAGCCGGCCAAACAGGGGTAGCATCAAGAATGCAATACCCAGCGCCAGCAACATGGACACAAAACTGATGACGGTGGATTCCATTATGAATTGAAAGATCAACTGAGTACGCATGGAGCCCATTACTTTCCGCATGCCTACCTCCTTGGCCCGATTCGATGACCTGGCGGTGGAAAGATTCATAAAATTGATACAGGCTATCAATAATATGAAGAGGGCAATGGCTGAAAAAATATACACGTACTCAATGCTGCCATTGGCCGCCATCTCAGCGGTCTTATTGCTATGCAGGTGTATGGAAGTGAGAGGGGTCAGCGTAAAGTCCAGATAATTACCGCTCTTGAAAAATCCTTTCAGGTCGGTGTTGAGCGCGGTCTTGATCAGGGGGGCCATATACTTTTCGATCATCCCGGGTAGTTTGGCTTCGAGCTTTGCCGCATCCGCGCCCTTCCTCAATACCACATAGGTGTTGAAATTGTGGCTGAGCCATTCGTCCGTTGCGCGACTGGATCGCAGCTCCAGCATGGGGAAGAAGAAGTCATATCTGAAATGGGACTGGCCGGGTATATTGCGGATCACGCCTGTCACCTTATACCGGAGACTGTCGTTGACCAATAAGATCTTACCTACGGCCTGGGCGCTGCCGAAATATTTTAACGCCATCTTTTCGCTGATAACTACGGAACGGGGAGTTGTCAGCGCGGTGTGAGGATCACCGGCGATCATCGGCAGGGTAAAAACATCGAATAGGGTGGAGTCGGCATAGGTAGTGCTGTTCTCACGGATATTCATGTCGCCCTTCCTGGCGAGGATACCTCCGTAATAGCGGAACCGGGTGTATTGTTCCACCTCCGGATAATCCTGTATCATGGATGGCCCCGCCAGAGGAGGGGCTACGGCCAGGAACAAATGATTTCCCCCGAACTTGACCTGGGCATCCAGGCGATAGATCCGGTCCGCCTGTTTATTCCATCTGTCATAGCTCAATTCGTCGGTGACATACAGGACTATCAGCAGGCAGGTGGCCAGCCCTACGGCCAGTCCGATGATGTTGATGGCGGAAAACCCCTTGTTTTTCCATAGGTTGCGCAACGCCGTCTTGAAGTAGTTTTGGAACATCGCTTAAGGTTATTCCTACTGTGACGGAGACGACCGTGAAAAAGTTACATGGGTCTACCGTCCTACGGTGGGCACTACGGGTAAACCCTCATTTCCATCCTCCGAAACGGACTGTACGGCAAAGAAATAATTGTCCTTTGAATAAGGCAGCTCGATGTCCGTGGCCGTGGTAAAGAATTTCTTCTGCCAGTAGGGGCTGATGGTCTCCCGCATCAGCACATAATATCCTTTGGGCCGCCCATGAAGCGGCGCCTTCCAGTTGAGCTGTGTGCTATTGGTGAGATTGCGCACCTCTACCCTCACGGTTTCGGGCAGGCCGGGCGCCTTGGCCAGATTAGCGAGATTGGCCAGGTTCAATGCAGTATTCTTGCGGAGATATTCAAAGTCCATGAATTCCGGCAGGTCGCCATAGACGATGCCTTTGTCCGTGCGAACATCCTGGTGCTGGTGGTTAAAGTTCTCATTCATCTCGGTGATGCGTACGGCAGTATAGCCATTCTCCAGGTAGGGTATATGATCCCCGCCGCGCAGGAACCTGTCGGGGCGATATACCAACATGACCTGCAGGTTGTCTACATAACGCTCCCCCGTCTCCTTTACATAACGGGCCAGCTGCCGGGACTTCCCGTCGTTTTCCATCCCCAACTGCCGGATGGTCTTAGCCTGCTTGTCCAGCTCATAGGCGGGCAATCCTTCGCTAAAGACACGTACCTGTGTGTTATTGATGATATTTGTCTGGCTGCTGTTGTTGCTGCCGATGATGTCATTGTTCAATACGGCCTCGATGTCCCAATTGGCTGTCTTTGCCTTCTTTGCCATATAGCCGGCGCCGAGCAGTCCCTGCTCTTCACCGCTGACCGTAACAAAAATAATGGTGGCCGGAAATGAATGTTTGCTCAAGATACGCGCACATTCGAGCACGGCGGCGCAACCACTACCGTCATCATTGGCGCCGGGCGCCTCACCTACCCCATCCAGCACATCCGATCTCCTGCTGTCGAGATGCCCGCTGATGATAAAGATGCGCGGGTCATTGGGGTCAGTACCTCTCAGAGTGGCCACGGTGTTGCCCAAATTGATATTGTTTTTGACCCGATTGCCGTCGGCCATATAGGTGGTGGTATCCACTATAGCGGTGAGTCGTCCGCCGGAGGCAGCCGCGAACTGGTTGAACTTGGCCAGCACCCAATTGCGGGCGGCACCGATGCCTGTCTTGCTGTCGGTGACAGAACTCACGGTGCTGCGGGTCTTAAAAGCTACCATGGTCCTGATATAGGACTGCAGGCTATCTGCGTTGACCTCTTTTACCATGTTCTCTATTCCGATGTCCCTGTTGATGGTCGTCTGTGCGTATGCGTCGTGTAGTAATAGCGCCAGGGTGGCGGTGAGGAGGATTTTCATAGACCTAAAAATAATAAAACCCGGCTGGTGGCCGGGTTTTTCGAGGGTGATATCTTTTCACTTATTTAAAAGTTAGTGTCACATCTCCGCTGTTGCTGTCGATCTTCACGGGTATCCCGCCTCCATTCAACGTACCATCGATGTGCTTTTCATCCATCCTGCCACTGAAATTGCTCAACGTGGTGGACTTCACTCTATCAGCCGTTATCTGCAGATTTAGTCCCTTGCCCTGTGGCAACTGTACGGTGACATCGCCGCTGGAATTGTTGAGCTCGAGGTATTTGCCCAGGTCCTTAAAGCTGACATTGATGTCTCCGCCGCTGGTGACCCCATTCAGGCTGCAGGACAGGTCGGTGAACCGGATATTGCCGCCGGAAGTCCTTGCAATAAGCTCGCCTTCGATGACCTCTCCCTTCACATTCCCCCCTGAAGTAGTAGCCCGGACAGAACCTTTCAACAGGCGGAGCTTTAATTCGCCACCGGAGGTGGACAGACGCATATCGCCCTCGCAATGGGTAGCTTCGATGTTGCCGCCGCTGGTCCCCAGGTCGATCTGATCCTTTGCATCCGAGATATTGATATTCCCGCCGGAGGTCCTTCCATTGATCTTACCCGAGACCTGGTCGATATCCATATTGCCGCCGCTGGTCTTAAAATCCTGTGAAGGCCCGGTGAGCTTTTTCAGGGTGATATTGCCACCGCTGGTCCTGAGGACGGTAGATACACTCTCGGGCACATATACTTTAAAGGATATGCTAAGGCTCCTGTTCCAGTTGATACGATCGTGTTTGGGACGGGCCGCCACATGGAGCTTATGATCGTCGGTAGTAATAATGAGATCGAACTGTTCGTCCAGTCTTTTCTTGATCTCCTCGTTGCTAAGGTCATGTCCTCTATTGTCGCGGATATAGACTTCCAGCTTTGCTTCATTATCCGGTACGCCGGATACAGAAATATTGCCCCCGGAGGTCTCTGCGGCCACTTGCTGGATAGACAGGCCAGACAACGGCTTCTGAAGGTATAGGGGGCTCTTGCCGGAATTCTGCGCCGATACCGTATATACCTGAAAACCAACAAGTAGTAAGAAATATAGTTTCTTCATGATGTCTGCATTTATTTATCTAAAGTACATGCCCTTTAGCAAAATGTTGCACGACATCTGAAAATTCTTAATCTATTCTCCGCCGGCGGGCCTTCCGCTAGTATCGGGTGCCTATCTGCATCACCTTCCCGTTGATATAAAAGCCGTATCCTTCCTTTCGGATATATTTTTGTTCGAACTTCTTTTGCAGCTCGTCGGATTGTTTCTTGCCATTGACAAAGAATACAGATCCATCCAGGACAAGGGAAACGATGCTTTTTTCATCCGGCGCCAACCCTTCTTTTACGACATCTGCCAGCAGGCTTTTTAACAGCGCCTTGTCCTCTTCGGCCCGTTTCCTGTCGCGGACGGCTTGCTCTTTGTCACGGACGGCCTGTTGCATATCCAGCTCGGCCTGCTTTTTATCACGAACGGCCTGTTCCCTGTCCGCCTGGGCCTGCCGGGCATCCCGCTCCGCCTCCATCCTGGCGTCGATGGCCTCCTTCTCGGCCTGTTCTGCATCCCGCTCAGCCTGTTTCTTGTCGCGAATGGCCTGTTCTTCGTCACGCTCCGCCTGCTCTTTATCCCGTATGGCCTGAACGCTGTCCCTCCTCATCTGGTCGACAATTCGCTTCACCAGACCGTCATATAAATAAAAGCTGTCCGAAGGTATAAGCTTTCCATTGATGTAAAGGCTCGTCAGCCGGCCCTGGCTGATGATCAGGTTGTACAGCGTGTCACTTTTGTAAGTGGCAATGATCCGCGGCGGGGTGGCGGAAGAATCCACATCGATGTTCATATATTGCTGATTGCCCCAGCTGACTTTGCTGGAATGCACCACGGGGCGGGGCTCTTTTTTCTGCGCCTGTAGTGTAGGGGCAAAGGAGCTCAGTGCCAGGGCAAAGAAGCCCCAGCTCAAAATTGTCTTTCGCATTTTTTTAAGCTTTTAGGTTAACAATGGGTAATAATTAAGGGGAAGGGGGCCGCTGGGCCTGTTGTTCATCACGTTCGGCCTGCTTCCTGTCACGGATAGCCTGTTCCTTGTCGCGTATGGCTTGCTCCTTGTTGCGTATGGCTTGCGCTTCGTCACGGGCAGCCTGCTCTTTGTCCAACTGCCGCTGCTCTTTGTCACGCATCGCCTGCCTGGCATCCAACTCTGCCTGTTGCTTGTCCCGGATGTCCTGAACAGCTGCATCCATAGCCATCTTCGCCTGCGCCTCTTCGGACGCCGCCTCCGGCATTTCTATTGTCTCGTGACCTGACTCTCCATCTTGCCCTGCCCGTTCTACTTTCGCCGTCACCTTCGGCGGAGGCGGCAGCTCGGGCGCCTGTATCCTCCTTGTCGGCGTGTCTACGAAGAAGCGGTATTTTCCTCCTGGAATCTGCGCCACCTTTACAGGAGAAGGGGAATTTTTTCCGGATGTAGCGGCCACCAGCAAGGTGATAAGGATAAAACTTATTCCGAGAAATATCTTCTCGATAGGGTCAAGCGTCTTGTTCGTGCTTTGTGCAATGCGCATGGCCCTCTTCACCAATTGGTTCCTTTTCCCGGGGAAAGCATTGGCCACGCCTGCCAATCGCAGATCGTGCTCCTTAAAGCTGATAAGCGCGCGAATAAAGCCGGCCCTGTCATGGGTCCGTGCGATGGCTATATCATCACAACAATGCTCTCTTTCCTCCCGCAGCAGCGAAGACATCCAAAGCAACCCGGGGTTAAAGAAAAAGAAGTTGACGGCCACATTCTGTATAAAGTTGACGATATAGTCGTTGCGACGGATATGCGCCAGCTCATGCAGGATCACGGCTTCTATCTCTTCCTCGGGCAGGCCTGTGATAAGCCCCAGCGGCATCAGGATCATGGGACGCAGATGGCCGATCACCAATGGCATTTTCACGATCTGCGACTCCACCAGCCGCACGGCCTGGCGAATACCCATCTGCCGGCACAACCTGTCTACCCTCTCCTGCCAATCCCCGGGCGCAGCACTGATCCCATAATGCCGGACGCGTTGGGAATAGAGATAACCACCAATCATATGCAGCGACTTGATGGTAAAAATAAACAGCCATCCCCACACGATCAGCACAGCATGCTCCGAACAATACCTCCCCAGGGCATCGATCCATGCAGTCATCCTGCCCGCACCATCTGCTGCAGCAATAACAGTTCCGTTCCCGGGTGATGCACTGGTCAATTCATACAGGAACGTGCCCGCACAGACGGCCAGAAATAAAAAGAAAAGGATACATATTATATTATAGCGCATCACCGCACTCGCCTGTCTTGTCAGCACCATGACACCGCCGGTGATCAGGGCGAAAAACAGACCCTGCCAGAGGGAATGTACCAGTGTCCAGCAGATGGCTTGTATCATAATTATTTCTTTTTTCCAGGTGGTGGTTCGTTGACATGCATTTTGTCCAACAGCTCGCGCAATTGTTGCAAGTCCTTAGTCGACGTCTTCTCATTCCCCAGCAGGGCCAACATCATATTACCAACGGAGCCGTGATACATGGTATCTATAAATCTGTTCAGCAGCTGTCCCTTCGTCCCCTTCTCCTCCAGTGCAGCGCTATATACATGCTTCATGCTCGACTCATCCCGCAGCAACATTCCCTTCTCGGTCATCAGCTGCATAAGCTTGAGGGTGGTAGTATATTGAGCCGCCTCTCTTCCTTCATTCAAGGCGTCATGTACAAATCGTACAGTCGAAGGACCGTGCTGCCACAACACCTGCAATACTGCCAACTCCGCCTTGGTAGGCTCCTGTCCGTCGGAACCTTCCCTTTTAAATCTTTTCATACACCTAAGGTACGTAAAAAAACGTACGTTCAAAATATTATGACATCTTTTTTAGAAAAAAAACTCCCTTGTGTCTATCTTGAGGCCAAATACTTAACCTCATGCCCAGACCTTTACCCTATGCCATTTTGCTCCTGGCAGCCTTTTTTTCTTTTGCTATAGCAGTAAAGGCGGGCAACGGAGGAGACACTGCTTTTAATGCAAATTCATTTAACCGGAACTATGATCTGCCCGCCGGCTCGCTTCCCATCGATGTGGTAGCCGTCGACCTGAATGGCGATGGCCGGAACGACATCGTCTCAGCCAACTACTCAGGCACCAGCCTCTCGATATTCAAGAATAAAAGCACTCGGGGCTCCTTCGGATTTGGTCAGCAACAGGTGTTGACAGTGTCCGGTAAACCCTCTTCGGTACGGGCGGCCGATCTGGACGGCGATGGCAAGCCCGATATAGCCGTAGCCAGCGAGCTTACAACGCTTTCTATTTTTCGCAATACAACATCGGGAGACTCCATCACATTTGCCTCCGAACAAACCTACACCACACCCAATTACGCACAAGGCATCGCTATCGGAGACCTGGACGGTGACGGCAAGCCGGACCTGGCCGTAACCAGCAATCAATCCAACCTGGTGTCTATATATAGGAACACCAGCACACCGGGTACGATATCTTTTGCCGCACCGCAATATTTTTCAACAGGCTCCGCTCCCCAAAGCGTTGCCATAGCTGACCTCAATGGGGACGGGTTTGCGGAACTCATTGTTACCAATTATTATGGTCCGTCCGTCTCGGTATATAAGAACATCAGCAGCAGCGGGAATATCGCGTTTGATACGAAGATGGACTTTACCACGGGGAACCAGCCTTATCACGTGGTCCTCGGTGACCTGGACGGAGACGGCAAACCTGATATTATTACAGGTAATGGCAGCGGTGGCGCCATTTCTGTCTTAAGAAATGCCGGCGCCGCCGGAAGTATTGCATTCGATGCAAAGATCGACTACCCGATAGGTACTACTCCCTACGGTGTCGCTGTAGGCGATCTCGACGGTGATGGAAAACCCGAGCTGGCAGCAGCCGACTATAGCACCGGTCCGTCCAGGATCTCAGTAATGAAGAATCTAAGCACTCCGGGCAGCCTGACTTTTGCTACCAAATTCGATTACCCCACAGGCAATAACCCCTATAATACTATTATCAGCGATCTGGACGGCGACGGTCAAGCCGACCTGGCAACCGCTAATTTCGGAGGGAACTCCATTTCCATTCTTTTGAATGAGATGGGTCATACGGTGCGCACCGCCATTCCCGCGATCAATAATTTTACGCCCTCTTATGGTCCGATTGGTACCACCGTCTATATCTATGGCGATAACTTCGATACGGTGGCATCCCATAATATCGTTTACTTCGGGGCCGCCAACGCGGTCGTGACCAGCGCTACGAGCAGCACCCTCACCGTAACAGTCCCGGCCGGCGCCACCTATGTCCCCCTGAGCGTCACGGTAAGGAACCTGACGGCATATGCACAGCAGGCATTCTATGTCACCTTCCCCGGTGGGAACGCCTCCTTTGGGATGATCCCCTTCGACTCCATTCCTTACGACCTCAATTCCAACAACCCCCGACGTGTGTCGATTATCGACCTCGACGGCGATGGACTGACGGATGTCCTGGTATCCGATCAGGGCAGCAATACGGTCACAGCCTACAGGAATAAAAGCCTTCCCCAGGCGCTCAGTTTTGCCCCCGGGGTCAGTTTTGTCAGCGGTGCAGGTCCTTATGATATCGCTATTGCCGACTTCAACGGGGACGGCAAGCCCGATGCTGCGGTAAGCAACTTCAACAGCGGCAACGCAGGTTCCGTCAGTGTGTTCCGTAATAACAGCACCCGCGGCGTCGTGAACTTCGGGCCGGCCATGGTCCTTCCTACGGGTGCAGGCACGCTCGGACTGGCAGCCGGTGACCTGGACGGAGACGGCAAACCTGACCTCGTAGCCTGTTCGGGCAATGCAGGATATCTTACCGTCTTTCTGAATATCCCCGACTCAACGGGAGGCATCCAGTTTGCTCCGGGTCAGACGATCACCAAATTGGATCATGCCGACGCAGCGGTCATCGGCGATGTAGACGGAGACGGCAAACCTGACCTCGTAACAGCCAACTCCAGCGGCGGCAGCATCACGGTCTTTAAAAATATCAGCACGCTGGGTAATATCAATTTCGATGTTCCCCGGGACTATCCGGTGGGCAGTTTTCCGTCCTTTGTCACACTCGCGGACCTTAACAATGACGGTAAGCCCGAGATACTGGTGTCCAATTACTCATCCGGCACCATCTCCGTTTACCAGAATATTTCCCATCTAAATGCTCCGGCCTTCCAGGCAGTCCCGGACCTCACCACGGCAAAAAATCCGTACAGCATTTCCGTGGCGGATCTGGATGGCGATGGCAAACCCGATCTGGTGGTGCCGGCAGATATGCCATCGTCCTTTGGCCTGTATAAAAATACTTCCGACAGCCTGACTATTTCCTTTACCAGCCGGATCGACGACTCTACAGGATATGGTCCTACGTACGTCGGCATCGGCGACCTGGATGGCGACGGCAAACCCGATCTGGCCATCGCTAATCACTACGACAGGGTCTCCATCCGTCGCAATACCACCGGCGAGCCATTGGTCATCGCCGCGGGAACCAGCCCGGTGCAGGGTAATATCACTTCCTCTTTCTCGCTGGATTCCACGGTGCAATCCTACAACGGTAGTCCCTATGTCCAGCGCCATTACGATATCGAGCCCGCGAAAAATCCTTCGACGGCGACAGCCAGGGTAACCCTGTATTTCCAACAGCATGACTTCGACAATTTCAATGCTGTCCCAGGTCATGGTCCCCAACTGCCCACCGGACCTGCCGACTCTGCGGGGATCGCTAATATTCGTATATACCAGTTCCATGGCACGAGCTCGTCACACCTGCCGGGCACCTATAATGGCAGCAGCTCTGTCATCATCGATCCCGACGACAAAGACATCGTCTGGGATGCTCTCTCCCAACTGTGGAAGATAAGCTTCGACGTCAAAGGCTTTAGCGGCTTCTTCGCCGGCAATAAAGGCAGCAGCCTGGTCACAGCCACCAATGATGTATTGGGCAACAACAACCAGCTTGGATTATATCCAAACCCCGCAACGGAATTTGTAATCGTACAACATCCTTCCACCCTGTCCGCGCAACTGCAGCTGGTGGACATCAGCGGGAAAATAATCCGGACCCTTCCGGTGGAACCCAATACTACACAAACGCAGGTATATCTCAAGGGGCTGCCAAAAGGCATTTATAGCCTGGTCTGGATAAGTAAGTCGCAGCGGCGGTCGCAGTCCTTCCTCTTCGGGGGAAGATAACGGGTATCGGCATATTAATTATATTCGTCTCATGAAACTGTCCCCGCTCGTCCTTGTACCATTGGTCTTGCTGTCTTGCCAGGGACCTTCTTCCGGCACTGCCCGATCATCTGACACACTTGCCGCGGGGACTGCCCGGACGACCGACTCCGGCAAAAACTCCATGGACTCTACCCAACTTGTAGTCCGTGACTCGCCCCGGCCGGCCGGACCCGACACGCCCTCCACGCCTATGGTCGCAAAGAACTGGATCGGTTATTGGCAACACGAAGAGAAGTTTAGTGGAGGTACGTTGAAGATCACCGGAATAAAAGGAGGCGCCTTTACTTTTTCCATGGATGCCGTCGATGGCGCCGCCGGCGGCGAGGTGGAAGGTTCGGCCAAACTGCAGGGGTATCATGCCTTGTATACGAAAAAGGAATATGGGGGCGCCTGCCGGATAGAATTCACTTTCGAAGGAGACTCCGTATATGTAGACCAGCAGGAAGGTAACTGCGAAGCCGGAGCAGGCGTATACTACAGCGGTTACTATTATAAAAATCCTCCCAAAAGGCCGGAAGAGACGCTGCTCAGCCTGGGCATGCTGGACAACGAAGCGCAGGATAAAAAGTTCAGAACATTGGTTGGCGACGACTACAAGCTCTTCGTCAACTCCTCGCAGCTGGTCTTCGAAAAGCAGAAGGATAAAGACAGCCTCCTGGCCATCGTTCACCAGGCAGCGGTAAAACATTCGTTCAGTGTGAGAGAAAATATCATTCTGATCAATGATCACCAGGATATCTGGGCTGCCGTGATCCATGGGGATAGCGTGAATTATTATACTAACCGGCGGGATTACAAACATCGTGTCCCGAGGACCATCGATAGCTGGCGGGAAAATTTCAATGAGAAACCCGTTGTGTTCAAATAATGCGTAGACTGATATTCATACTTGTTTGGACGATTGGGCTGGCTTTGCCAGCCCAATCGCAAGAAAGCTATTCAACCCCGGAGGAAGCCCTCGAATGGCTGAATACGGTCCACCTGCCCGACACCAGCCTGTACTGGCCGCACGTTCAGCATCATTTATTCCTGGAAAATCTGCGTATCAATGTGACCCATCCGGTGGGCATGTACCAGGGTACCAATACCAATTTCTGTGGCTATGCGGCACTCTCATATCTGCCGCTGAACTACGATCCTCTCCGATATGTAAAATTTATGGTGTCTCTTTATACAGACGGGCAGGCCAAATGGCGTAAAGTAAAATTCACCCCCTCTCCGGAAGTAATGCTGGCTGCGGGCACGCTCCATTTTAAAGGAGTGCTGGATATACACCCGGCAGATCAGATGTGGTTCCTCGTTCTGGCGGATCGCTTCAGGAGCTATCTAAACCTCTTCCATGCAAAATTCCATACCGGCTCCGAAGATACTTTCTGGGCGGCCTGCAACCTGGGTAAGTTCAATCGGATGATAAAGCGCATGATGGGCTATAAAGTAAGGGCCATCGGCTCTGACCTGCTGCGCCCCGGCATAAGGGACCTCTATACCTATCTGCAAAAAGCCGTGCACACAGGCACCACCTTTCTTTATGTCAACAATACTTATCTGCATGTAAAAAATCACAACAAGTCACGGTTTAGCTTCCCCACACACTTCCTCGTGTTGACGGATATACAAAAGGAGGACGATGTGCTGACGATCGTGTACTGGGATTATGGAGGAAAGACCCTCCGGCAGGTGACAACCAGCTTTTTAAAAAAGATACTCTATGGGGTCACATATATTGAAAAAGATAACGATGAATAATAAAAAAGGTCATATCGTCCCCGGTGTTCTTATCCTGCTCCTTGCTTCTTCGTGCAAGACGATGAACATCACCCGCTATTACCATCGTCATCAGTCCATCCTGGACAGCATCGAACTGGTATATACACAGGCCTACGCACAGAAGCCTTTCTCCATTGAGTTTACGGACAGGGCGTTCGACCGTGTGTCACTGGAGCTGGCTACGGATACGCTCACGTATGTTTATGAGTTCTGGGTGGGAGAAGACCGCATGCAGGACACGTTGCGCAAATACGGTTATGATACCACCGCGATCAACGACCTGATCACCCAAATGCGTTCGGTGGATTGTACTTGGGTCAATAACCTGGACTATTATACGGAGGAGCGAAAACATTATCTGACTTATATCTCGCTATGGCCGCGCACATTCAACTTCCCCTTTGTCAATAAGAAATATTATATCCTCACTTATTTCCAGCAACCTCAGTATTTTGACAGCGACGGCAATCTGTTGGTGGGCCGCAAGCTCCGACGGGTGCGCAAGATCAACGCAGAGGTCTTCCGGCGCATCAACGACAGGGTCTGCTATACACTATCGGACAGATTTCGGTAAGACACGATTGTAAACAAATATTTTACAGCATCAATAATAATCTTATATTTACTTACTCTAATAACTGACCCGAAGGACTTATTTAATACTTAAATCTTAACAAGCATGAAAGCAGTAGTATTAAGTTGCCTGATCTCGGGGATGCTCCTGACTACAGCCGGATTACAGGCACAGACCACTCCAGCTACCACCACAACAAAGGAACAGGCCAAAGCGGACAAGGCAGCCGCAAAAGCAAAAGCCAAAGCGGACAAAGCAGCAGCCAAGGCAGCGGCTAATGCGAAAGCCCAGACAGCTACAACAACAACGCCCGCTCCGAAGCCGGCGACCAGTCCAACCACCCAGCCTACCTCTCCCAAGACAACGCCAGCTGCAACCCAGCCTGTGAACAAATCAGCGGACAAGGTAGTAGGTACGGATGATAAGGGCAGGACAATTTATGAAGGGCCCAGAGGCGGCAGGTACTATCTTTCCAAGAACGGCAATAAAGAGTACATTAAAAAGACGAATTGATTTACTTGCATCACTTTTGAATAACCCTATCGTTGTGGAATATAACCATGACGGTAGGGTTTTTACCAATGAAACTCCTTCTATCCCTCTTCTGCGCCATTTTTATATTTTATAACCTCCCTTTCCTCCGCCCAATCAAAAGAGCAACAGGTACAACAGGCGAATTTGTTAAAGGCGGCTTATAAATCCCTATCCTTTCTTCAAATTGTCCTTTACCCACTGCTCCAGTTGTCCCTTGTCATCCAGGGCTATTAGCTTTTCCATTTCTTTGTTCTTCTTGAGCCCGACACCTTTCTTATACACTTTTATCGTGCTGTGTAAGGCGGCCAGGTTGCATTGGACATCATCCCTGGAGTAATTGTTTTGAAGGCAATATTTGGTCCAGCCGCCCATAAAGATGAGCATAAGCTGCTCATTGCCTTTCTTCATAAAAGGCATCATTTTCTCTTCCAGCTTGACGGTAACCTGGGGCGATCCGGAGATCCATCCTATTAGTAGTGAGCTTTGTTCTTGCCGCTTGTCCGGCTCCTGGTCCAGAGGTGTATCTTCCAACCAGTTAATGGTATTGATCACAAGAGGTTCGCTGGCAGTGAATTCTTCTTTGGTCTTGGGAACAGTTTCCAGCAATTTGTCGGTTTGTGCGGACAGGCTATGCGCGCATAGGATCGTCCCTGTCAGTAGCAGGAGGTTTAGTAGGAGTTTCATACCTCAATATAATCATCCCATGTGTATTGTGCAAGAGTGATCTAACCCTTTAAATTTACCACGACATTGATGGTGAGGGCTACGATGACGGTATTGAAAAGGAAAGATAATACCCCATGGATCAGCACCACCCTCCGTATCTGGCGGGACGAGATCTGGACATCCGACACCTGGAAGGTCATGCCTATGACAAAGGAAAAGTAAGCAAAGTCCAAATAGTCGGGGGCCTCATTGCCGGGTATCTCCAGCCCCTTGGCCATCTCACCCTTCTTTTTGGCATGATCGCCATAATAAAGGTGGGCATACCGGCTCGTAAAAATGATATGTAACAATATCCAGGAAAAAGTAACTCCGGCAATATAGATGGCCGTCTCCAGACCTTCACTCAGCAACCAGGCATTCTGGTTCTTCAGCAGGAGCAGTACACCGCCCAAGCTGCCCACGATAGCGGTGATCACGATAGTGAATACCACGGGCCGGCTTGCATCTTCCCGGCTGGCCAGGATCCGTAGCTGCTGAGGGCATACGGCAGAGAAAATAGCCAGACTGATGACGATCTCGCAAAGGCTAAAAATATCCCAGGCGACCATCGTGCGTGTAAAGGGTTCCATCCGGACGGGGAGCAATAACACATAGCTGACTGTTGCTATTGAAAGACAGATGAGCAACTTGTAGATGGCTCTGATCCTATAAAACCAATGCGGAGCTTTGATATATTCGGACATACCTGCTAATTTACGGTATATTTAAGTAAATCATTTGTTATGGCCCTGCGCTTGCCGTTCCTTGCCCTGTTGCTGGTGTTTTTTTCCGTGAGCTTTGGACAGCCTTATAATCCTGCCGTCGATGTGCAGAATTATGAGTTTGCTCTTCGGGTTAGCGATACCAGTGATATGATCCAGGGGACTGCTTTTATTCATATCAAATTCAGACAACATGCCGATAGCTTCCTGTTGGATTTGAAGAATGTCGATGGCCAGGGTAAGGGAATGTATGTGTTTGCAGTAGAACAGGAAATGCATCCACTCACTTTTAGCAAAAATTTTAAGCAGACAAAAGACCATCTCATTATCTACGACACGGCAGACTCGGAGGAGCAACGGCTTTATGTGATCGAATATAAAGGTATTCCCTCCGACGGCCTTATCATCTCCAAAAACAAGTACGGACACCGTGGATTTTTCGGGGACAATTGGCCTAACCGCGCCCATAACTGGCTGCCCTGTATAGATGACCCCTCGGATAAAGCAACGGTAACATTCGATGTCGTAGCGCCGGCACATTATACAGTAGTGGCTAATGGCGCCCTGCAAAAAGAGGAAAAACTGGATAACGGCATGAAGGTCACCAGTTGGATAGAATCCGCCCCCCTGTCCCCCAAGATCATGATGGTTGGCATTTCCGACTTTGCCGTAGATCATCCAGGTGACGTGGAAGGCGTGCCGGTGTATAATTACGTCTACCCGGAGGACAAGACGGTCGGCTTCCACAGCTATGCCAACGCGCTAAAGATCCTTCCCTTCTATATCCATCGCATCGGCCCATACCCTTTTGAAAAATGCGGCAACGTTCAATCCAAGACCCGGTTTGGGGGACTGGAGAATGCCAGCGCCATCTGTTATTACGAGAATTCGGTCAGCAGCCCCGGAGTTGAATCCCTCATGGCCCATGAGATAGCCCACCAGTGGTTTGGCGATGCGGTGACGGAGACGCAATGGCGACATCTCTGGCTCAGCGAAGGGTTCGCCACCTATATGACCCATTGCTACCTGGAAAGCCGGTATGGCGCCGACACCCTGAAGGCTGGCCTGCGGAAAGACAGGATCACGGTCCTCCACTTTGAAAAGAAAAGAATGACGCCGGTGGTGGACTCTTCCGTCCATCACGACTATATGGTGTTGCTGAACCCTAACAGCTATCAGAAAGGCGGCTGGGTGCTGCATATGTTACGCCGTAAAATTAGCGACTCTCTTTTCTGGAAGGCCATCTCTACCTATTACAACACTTACCGCAACGGCAATGCCTCAACGGAAGACTTTGAAAAGATCGTGGAGACGGCCAGCGGACAGGATCTGCATACTTTCTTCCATCAATGGCTCTATACACCGGGTCATCCTTCCGTCCGCCTGCAATGGCATTATGACGATGCCAACTCCGCCCTGTTCATCACCACCACACAGCTGCAGCCAATACCCTTTGAATTCCCCCTGGAGCTGTCCATCGACGGCAAGCCGTATACCATCCAGCTGACCACCAAAACGAACTTTCTTCGGATACCGCTGATAGCTGAGCCGACAACGATCGTCCCGGACCCGAATGTGGATCTTTTAGCTGATTTTAAAATGCCGGAACACCATTAACAGCCGTTGATCATTGACGGAAGGGGTACGATCTTTCTAAGAGGAGGAGGTGGCGGCATAAAGATCACTTCAATATCTTTTTTATCTCGCTCCAGCCGGCGCTTTGCATCCGGATGAAATAGAGTCCTGTCGGCAATCCACTGAGCGAAATAGATTGCCGCATCAACTGCTCCTCTTTGCTGTATTGATAGTGCTTAACGGTGACGCCCACAGCATTGATCACCTGTACATTGATGACGCCAGTCAGGCTGCTGAATATCTCCAGGTTCACCTGGTCGCCCGCAGGATTGGGATATACGCTGACATGATCTGACGAATCCGTCGTTGCCGAATCGATCTGGAATTTGGGTATGACATAACTATATACATCGTATTTCAATTCACTCCAGCAACTGGGTTTTGGGAACGCATGGCCAGGGTATAGCTGCTGCTGGTCAGGTATACAGCGGATACGTATTCGCAGGAAAGACTGCCCCTTTGTCAACCGCGCGGGTAACAGGAACTCATCGTCGCGGAATTGCCGGTCGGATGTCCGCACATGATATTCCCTCAGCCCCAGCTCATCAGGTGGTTCCGAATACATACAGGTATTGGCGCCCGCCAGGTACCATATACCGGCCTTCTGCCAGCCGCTCGTAGTTTGCACATACACTTCCGCCGTTTGGTTGGGAAAGCTGTAGTCCAAAGTTCGCCGAAGCAACACCCCCACATTGGCGGGGTCGAGCCTGACGGTAAATTCCGATACCCCCAGCGTGTGCCGGCCATCCTGTTCACTTGTAGGATACAGCTCAGTGCCGGCCTTATAGCCGGGTATCTTGCTGACATCGATGCCATATACGTATTCTGGCAGCGAGTCGGGCCCCCACTCATAACGGGAAACCAGTGTCTCTACGGGCGACGCATCGGGAGAATAATAATTATGTTTATTCTCGTCGAGGACCTTGCCAATGTCCAGCGAGTCGGTCTTGATCAGCGAGGGCGCAGGCAGACCATACCAATAGGTCACGGCCTCATAATGCTCCATGCTGACATCCTCGCTATGTTCGAAGCGGATGATGGCGCGCCGGCCAAAAGGCATGATATCCGCCATCAGGAACCTATAGGCTGACTCAATAAGATCTTTGTCATTCACCGCCAAAGCTTTGTCTTTCGTGCCACAGGGATGGCCGGCCAGGGGCAGGGTCATTTTCTCTCCGCCCCAATAATCACCGCCACCGGCCCATTCTTCCGTACCGGTGCCCTGGGCCTGCGGTGTCTGGCTGTCGTCGAAGAAGAATCGGGGGTCCCCCTCCAGCGTAAAGAAATTAGCGTTATGACTAAAGATAAAGGAAGTCCCCGCAAAGCTGCCGGACCAGTCGGCGTGTCCCTCGACACCCTTTGTATCCAGCCAGACCATATCCTGTCCCAGCACGGGTTCCGGTATATCCACATAGGTGGCGTGGAAATAGCTGCTGAGGTTGGCGGCCGTTGTTAGCGGCTCATACCTTATCTCGTATTCAAGAGGAACGCCGGCTGCACCGCCCACTATCTCTAAACGCGCCTGCCGAAAGAAAGGCATGGGATAGTAACAGGCCAGCTCCACCTTATTCTGTGGATAATCATACCGTATGTTGATCGGCAGCCCTTTTACAAAATATTCGTTTTTTCCCTTGTTGAAAAACGTCCCCGCCCCAAAGAAAAGACATAAAGGCGCATCCACGGATGGATAGGAAGCATCATCCCAGGTGATTCTCAGCCGCAGTCGTTCGATATCGACGGCTTTATCCAGCGGAATTTTTAGTTTGAGGGCCCGTATGACGGACGGCCCAACGACAAGGGCATCCAACAGTACACTCTGCTTATCCAATAGCACCTGGCCCCGCGTGGTAGCGATATCCTTTGGTGCGATGTCAGTCCCCGCCCCGCTCATCAGCGTAGCTGGATCAAACGTACTCACAGGCACCTCGCCGTTAAATAAATGATATATATAATATCCCGTTCCATAAAAGGTCCGTGAATAAGCAATCCGAAACGAATCCTGGAAAGGCATAGGTGTCCAGATCAGGTCGGCCCCCTTGGAGGTGGTCCATGTCCAGTCCATGGGCTCATGAAAAACATCACCTGGGATGAATTGGGCCCTTTGCACGGTCTTCCAGGCATTGACAGGACTGTCGGTAGCGGTTTCCTTCACGATATGGTCTTTGCCGTCAATGGTAAAATGCCAGGGGCTTCCATGCCAGTGATTGGCCCTGAAGAAATACAACATCCCCTGACCCTTTACATCCAGGGTCACATTCTCGTCCTCCTTGTTCATAAAAAGAAAATTTCCCGCATCGCTACCCCCGCCCGTACGATCGTAGGTGCTGCGCATATACGCCCGGACACCAATGCGCTGCTGCGGCAGCAGATCCCATCTCCGATAAGCCTCCACCCCTGAGGGCGATTGCTGCGCACAGAGCATCATCGGACAACATATAATTACCAACCACCGAAACATATTATTTGATTGGATTAACCCTTTAAATGCGGAGCTTTGATATGTTCGGACATACCTGCTAATTTACGGGATATTTATGTAAATCATTTGTTATGACACTTCGTCTGCTCATCCTTGCGCCGTTGGTATAACACTAATGATAGGATCACCGGGAACGCCGTCATTTCTCTGACAATCCAAGACCCGCTTTGGCGGATTGGAGAACGCCGGCGCCATCTGCTACTATGAGAATTCAGTCAGCAGCCCGGGAGTCGAATCCCTCATGGCGCAATGGCGGCATCTCTGGCTTAGTGAGGGGTTCGCCACCTATATGACCCATTGCTACCTGGAAAGCCGGTACGGCGCCGACCTGAAGGCTGGCCTGCGGAAAGACAGAGCTACCGTCTTTTCCTTTGAAAAGAAAAGAATGACGCCGGTGGTGGACTCCAGCGTAAAGCAAGATTATATGGAGCTGCTGAATCCCAACAGCTATCAGAAAGGGGGCTGGGTCCTGCACATGCTACGCCGGAAGATAGGCGATTCTCTTTTCTGGAAGGCCATCTCTACCTATTATGGCACTTACCGCAACAGCAATGCCTCAACGGAAGACTTTGAAAAGATCGTGGAGACGGCCAGCGGACAGGACCTGCACGCTTTCTTCCACCAATGGCTCTATACACCGGGTCATCCTTCCGTCCGCCTGGAATGGTATTATGACGATGCCAACTCCGCCTTGTTCAACACCACCACACAGCTACAGCCAATACCCTTTGAATTCCCCCTGGAGCTGTCCATCGACGGCAAGCCATATACCACCCAGCTCACCACCAAAACCAACTTTCTTCGGATACCGCTGATAGCTGAACCAGCAACGATCACCCCGGACCCGAATGTGAATCTCCTGGCTGACTTTGAAATCCCAGCTGCGGCAGGGAGCAGATAGCTCCCTCGTAGTAAAGAATGCCTTTTTACGAGTGGGCGATTTAGTTTATTTTTTATCGAATATTAGTACTTCAGGTACCAAAAATCCGTATTTTTTAAACCAAATAGGGATCACCGAAAAATAGAGGTCCCGGCGCCGTAATCTCCACCCCTCTATACAGCGTCCGACAATGAACTAAAGGTAAAATCCCTTGCCTTGATGGGCGGCACCAGGTAGCTCCGGTAGGATTCTACGCTGATACTTCTTTCCGGCCGGCCCAGTGCTTCCACATTGTTCAGCATGATAACAGGGCTCTCGTTGAACCGGAAGTTCTTGATGGGAAATTTCACTTCGCCATTCTCGATATAGAAAGTACCGTCACGCGTCAGGCCGGTGAGCAACAATGTCTGCGGGTCTACCATGCGGATATACCAGAGACGTGACACGAGTATGCCTTTTTCCGTGCTCTTGATCAATTCTTCCAGTGAGGCGGTCCCTCCGTCCATGATGACATTGGATGGCGCTGGTACAGGGTCGACCTTTTTCTTGTCTGCCCAATACCTGGAATAACTGAGATTCTTTACCACTCCCTTCTCGATCCAGCTCCTCTTTGTGAGCAGTTGACCTTCCCTGTTCCAGGTGGAAGAAGGGAGATCGGGATTGAAGGGGTCGGAATAGATATTCACCTTCGTATCCATCAGCTGTTCTCCCAATCGATTGCCGCCGCCGGCCTTGCTCATAAAGCTCCGCCCTTCATCTGCGCTGCGGGCGTCCAGTCCGAAGAAAAGGCTCTCCAGCAAATACGCTACGGCCACGGGTTCCAGGATCACGGTATATTTTCCCGGCTCGATGGCCCTGGCGCCAACGGAGCCATTGGCCTTGGAGGCAGCGATCTTTGTAGCGGACAAGGTATCCAGCTTGCTGACATCATTAAAGCCGCGGGCGGCGTAGCCGGAGCCGGTGCCTTCCTCGTTACGGGTGGTGACGGAGAAAACGACATCAGTGTCCTTGTTATAGGCGAAAAGCCCTTTTGAGTTCATGATAGCGTTGAAGCTGGTAGTATTCTCCAGATAGCCCGCCGCCTGCAGCTTTGCATCCTTGCAGGTCTGTATGCTTTTGGCCACGGCCTCTGCCCTCGTATCGGGCGTAATGGCCGCCGTTACAGGCACGTATGTAATGGACTCGGGAAAATCCTGCGGCCCCAGGAGCGGCATATGTTCAGGGTTCTCCGGAGCCAGCTGGGCCAGCTCTTCGGAACGGCGCACCACTTTTTCCAACGATGTATCGTCGAACTCATCGATGGTGGCGACACCCGACTTCTTTCCATAAATTGAATTGACGACCAGGGTCAGCTGATTGACCTCACCAGCGGTCGAGACGGAGTTGCGGGCATACCGTATATTACCTCCGTCAGAGCCTGTGAGGGAGACCTCACATTCCTCCGCCTTGGAATAGCTGAGCACTTTTTTCATCAGCTTTTGCGCTTCATCTTTGCTTAAAATTGCCATATAGGAATTTCTTGTTAGTAGTTAAAAGGATTAAATCTTCCGGGCGGTATTGATGACATTCACTCCGTTGAAGCGGGTGGTCGAGCTGCCATGCGATACCGCATTGGACTGGCTGGGTTGTCCTTTTCCATCGTTGAACGCCCCGCCCAGTCTGTAGTCACGCTCGTCGGCGATGGCTGCACAAGAGTTCCAGAACTCCCGGGTATTTGCCTGGTAGGCTACGTCCTTCAACATACCGACGATCTTCCCTTCCTTGATCTCATAGAAGGTCTGACCGCCAAACTGGAAATTGTAACGCTGCTGATCGATGGAGAAAGAGCCGTTGCCGATGATATAGATACCTTTCTGCACATTCCTGATCATATCATCCACGGAGAGAGGGTCCTTGCCGGGACGGAGGGACACATTGGGCATACGCTGGAACTGAACATCGGACCAGCTTTGTGCATAACAGCATCCCTGGGATGCCTTCAGTCCGATGATATGTGCCTGGTCGCGGATGGCCTGGTAATTGACGAGGATCCCTTCCTTGATCAGGTCCCATTGTCCGCATCTCACACCTTCGTCATCATAGCCTACGGCGCCTAACGATCCGGGTTGGAGCTTGTCGGCGGAGATGTTCACCAGCTTGCTGCCGAAATTGAAATTGCCTGACTTCCACTTGTCCAATGTGAGGAAGCTCGTTCCGGCAAAATTGGCCTCGTATCCCAGCACACGGTCCAGCTCGGTGGGGTGCGCCACGGACTCGTGAATGGTGAGCCAGAGATGGGAAGGGTCGAGTATCAAATCGTACTTGCCGGGCTCTACGGATTTCGCCGCGATCTTTTGCGTGACATCGGCCGCTGCATTCCTGACATCTTCCAGCATGTCATAACGGTTCTTATAACGGGTAACAACGCCCTGCACCTTGTCTTGGTCGGTGGCGGTAAGATATTCATACCCCATACCCACGGGCGAGCTCAACGCCTGCCGGGTCTGGAACTTGCCGGTGGCCTGGTCGATCTTCGTGACATTGAAAAAAGGATAGATACGGTGGATGTCCTGATCGATGTAGCTGCCGTCGGTGGAAGCAAAGTATTTCTGTTCATTGACGGCCAGCATGGCCGAATTGATAAAATTGGCGCCGCCCTTCATGGCAATGCCATTGACATTCAGGAGAAGGTCCACCTTTTCTTTGATGGGCACCTCGAATGCATTTTTGATGATAGGTGTCTTCCAGCTCACCTCCCCGTATCCTTTCTGAGGCGCCAGCTGCACCGGCTCGGAGATGATCTTAGCGTTAGCCCTGGCTACAGCTACGGCCCTTTCCGCGGTACGGGCCACTCCTTCCTTCGTAACGTCGTTGGTGGCGGCAAACCCCCAGCTACCGCCCGCGATCACCCGAATGCCCACTCCGAACGATTCGAGGTTGACGATGTTCTGGATCCTGTTCTCCCGTGTAATAATAAATTGATTGAGGTAGCGGCCAATGCGTACATCGGTGTATGTGGCCCCTTTGGCCTTTGCGGCATTTAGAGCAACATCCGACAGCTGCTTTTTTACGGCAACATCCATCCCGGCGTTGAGCGCCTCGGAAGGGTCGATCATTCTTGTGCCGAAGGGAAGTTTGGGCAGGACGAGTGAGCCAAGGCCCATCCCCGCCATTTGAATGAAATCTTTTCGTTTCAAGGTTTTCTCATTTAGTTGTGGCCCCAAGCTAAAGAACTTTTATAAAATTCTCCACCCGCTCATCCCATCAAATCCTCCTTTCTACCCATAAAAACAGACCGCTGAGCACGAATAACAGGTAGAACCATCCCTTGGCAACCAATAACTTGTGTACCTCACCGGCCTCCATTACCGCTCCTTTCCCTTCACCCCGTGCAGCGATCCACCGCCGTGTCCCTTCCAGCCTGTCCCGACGATGAATAGTTGCCCAATCCCCCTCCTTCCAGGCATACCACCAGCTTCGCGTTCCTTGCGGCGTACTCACCGCCTGCCAGCCTGCCTCCCTGGGCCAATAAACTCCCGACCAATAAAAAGGTAAAAAAGGATGCTGTGCAAAGTATACACTAACAGGTCCATTCCCCTCTTCCAACAGACCCTGCGGCATCGATGCAGCGGTCTGAAGCAGGATATTCACCGGATGATCCACTTCGGGCAAGGCAGGCGAAAAATGCCAGCGCTCTGCCCCCTCCTTCTCCCGGGCTGCCTGTTGCAGGATACGGGTCCAAAGAGCAGCATAATCTTTTCTCTCTCCGGCCAGCAGCCGCGCGTAGGTAGTATACAAGGTGGTTTGCAGTATTTTACCAGCGCCATGCATGCGCACGCTGTCCGCGTCATGACTCAGTGAATCGGCCTTTATCACCAGTCCCAATCCCTTCCCGGCAATGGCATCCCATAGAGCGGCATGTTCTGCAGCGCCCATCGCCCTTAGCTCAGCGGCATCTGCTATGACAATATCGAATTGAGCGAACAGGGAGGACGAAAGATGATCGACAGCCATCGCAGGTGTATTCAGAAAGGCATGATCATATTTGTCCTTGCTGATAGCAGTCCGTATGACGACGCCGTGTCCTTTCTCCGAAAGCCATCCCGCCAAAAATCTGTTCTCAAAATCCGGTGAAGCAGCCAGCATCAATATCTTCAGAAATCTCGCCGGCAGCACTTCCACGGGGATGGACTCCTGCTCTATGGTGTCTTTCCCTGCGACGACCGCCAGCCTGTATACAGCACGATCGGCCTGAACCGGCACTGTTCTTAGTTCAAAGTTCCCTTCCCGTAAACGCACTTCGACCGAATCCAGCAAACTGCTTACCCCAAAGAGCAGGAGCTTTACAGGTCCCCCGGTGGTATTGTAAAAACTGCCTTGTATCCTGCACGCCTGCCCCGGTAAAAGCTGCTGCGCCCAATGAAGGGACATGATACCGGTGTGCATGGGAGAAGGATGGAACACTATTGGAACATCGGATATTGTGGCACGCTCACCTTCGGTCAATCCATATCCCAACACGTGCAGAGCTGATAGATGCAGGTCTGACAGGTCTTTTACCTCTACGCCCGATGATAAATAGATCCGGGCGCTGTCGGGATCGTAGCCTTCGGTCAGGAGTACCCCTTCCCTGCCTCCTGCAATACGGCTCCCGGTATACGTTACGGGCAGGACGATGGCAGCCAGGCCCGCCACCAGCAGGATGGTAGCGATGACACGTCCAATCCGCCGGGCCCTATTGATCCTTCTGATCTCCCACCATAGCAACGTCGCCAATAGCAGCAGGGAAAGACATACGACGATATAGTTCCAAAGGTTCATCGTTTGTTCACCTTATTAAAATAAAGTTGTGAGAGACCTGTATCCGGCGGTGCGTTGGGGGCGGAGGGGTTTGCTTCCGGGAGTGGAACCAGCTTGCGCAGGGCCTGCTGCGCTAAATGTGCATCGGACGGAGCTTTGGTTCCTGCCAATATTCTTTTGAGCGCCTGAAAGCCGGCCAGATATTCTCCCGGATGATCCGCGGCTTGTCTCCCTAATTGCCTTGCGGCTTCCTGTAATATACCATATGCAGGACTCGTAAACGCGTCTTGTCGATCCAGTACACTCAACGCCATGCGCAACTTATCTTCCGGGGAAGGCTCCTGCGTCCTGGTCGACTGTATCACGGGCTGCCCAATACCATCGAGGGACCCCTTGAGTCTTTTGGCCGGGTCCAGCGGTGTCAGCTTCACGCCCGTCTTGGCCACATAGGCTCTTGATTTCTGCTGCAGGTCCTTCAGCAATCGCAGGGCTTTGTATTCATACGGCAACGCCTCCCGGGGCTTGAAGGTCCGCAGCCGCAGCTCGGCATTCCACATCTCGGTCAGCGTAGCCTTTAGCTGCTGCTTGATAGCGGGTTCGAAATAGGTAGCATCCTCCGCATTGTCATGCTTATCCGTAAAGGCATCCAGCACTTTTCCGGCATTGCCAAAATCAGCCGGTGAGTCGCCGGCTTTTTTAAAGCTTTCTTCGGACCCACCCTCTTCAGCCTCCTCGCCCAGGAACTTACCATACCGCAGCCGCAGCAGCTTCTGATCGACACCCAGGTCATTACTCTTGTCATTAAAGGCCTGCACGGATA
This sequence comes from Sphingobacteriales bacterium 50-39, assembly GCA_001898505.1. GTDB lineage: Bacteria > Bacteroidota > Bacteroidia > Chitinophagales > Chitinophagaceae > Puia. The sequence goes on along the minus strand of MKTZ01000009.1, from coordinate 659,897 downwards.
TGCTATCCTTCCCATGAAGCAATTGCTCGGTCTCGATGATGATCTGCCGCTGGCTTCGGAAAAGCTCGGGCTTTATATTCATTCCCATGGTCAGCCCTTCCAGGCTCATCAGTTTGGCGGTGTCGGGGAGTGAAATGATATACATGTCGCTGCGTGATTCCGCACCATGATTGTCCCTTGCCTTGCAATAAAAATATAGCTCATCTCCGGGATGAACTCCCAGGGCGTCCAGGTCCAGGGTTTGCTGCAGATCATAGGCTGGCACATTACCAGTGAATACGGTCCTGAAAGGTAATACCTGCTCTTTAAATTTCACGGCCTCGCCGCTGCCGGTGGCAATGGTGGCTATCACGGTGGCATCCTGGACACCATAGTCGTCCTGCACCTTTGCAGCCAGCGGCACCCTCCTGGATTCACCTATATCTACAATGGTATAGGGCTTGGGAGTGCGGATAACGATACGGGGCGCCTCGTCCCTGATCACTTCCATCTTGTACAGGTCTGAAAATTCTTTGCTCAGCCTGAGCTGATAAAATCCGGAATGGGCCGCCACGGTGGACCAGCGCCATAGCGTTCGCTCCGGACCGGCTGGCTGTAATTGTATTTGAGCACTGTCGGACAAGATGATCTGCAGGGTGTCCACGGCGGTGTTGGTCTGTATCTCCCAGTTGATAAGAGCTCCTTCTTCCGCCTGTATGTTGAGGTCCTGCTGACTTCGCACGGGCCGGCCTGTATATGCGGGGGGAGTGACACGGATACGCACTGTCTGTATGGCAGGCAGGAGAGATTTTTTCGGCGTCGCTTTTTCAAGTCCGGAGGCGGTATGAGTATCCGGCGGAGAAATACTTTTTATTGCCCATGGCGCAGCAGCCACTACGACCAGACCAATACTTATGATCAGCCTGATCCGGAAGGGGTGCGGCAGCTGCGCTTTATCCAGCCTGCCCTCTATCCGCGCTGCCTGTAGCTTTTCCAGGGCGCCCAGGTCATTCTCCGGCCTTAACAGGAGATGGCTGCTCTCTTCCAGCTCGGGGATCCATCTATCCAGCGCACGAGCAGTATCGACAAGCGTTATCTTCCAGCCCCGGAAGAGCAGGAGAGCAGCTAAAGACAATAGGCAGAATATCCCTATTCCATATAAAGGCGCCCCATAACCCCATCTGCCAAGCAATATCCAAAGCGTCAGGCTGACGGACAGGGACAGCAGCACATAAAAGACGATGCCCTCCAGCATCCACCTGCGTCGTACTGTTGATAGTATATTCGTTCCCTTAGCCATTTTTCGCTCTTTTAAAAGACAGTATCCGCTCGGCCACTAACGTTAGAAAGATCAACAGCCACCCAAAGGGTGAGAGATCGATGGAAGTCGCCATGACCGGTGTGTCCTGTTGTTCATTACCCCCCCTGGAAGGAGTAACCTGCGACGGATCGATCACTCTCCTGTCTGATGCATTTGCAGGCTGCCCCAGCAACAGCTCTTCCATAAGAACAGGAAAATCCTTACTCCATACAAGCCCATTCCAGGCAGGATCAAAATGACTAAAAAAATGATAGCGTCTGCCACCGCCCGTTTCTTCCAGCGCCAGCAGGGGTTTTCCAAATCCATCGGTCCATATGGGCTGCAGTTGCCGGGTCTGTTCCGTCACCTTTTCAACGGGTATATCGCTCCCTCTTATCCATGTATCTACAGGGGTCGCCTGTCCGGGTTCGTATAAAACTATGTTGGGCGCCTTTGTATTAAGAGGTTTTTCAGACAGCCAGAAGACCCAGTCGGCTCCTTCCGGTGAGTTAGAGATCATTATATTTCTCCGGGTGAACTGCTGCAAAGCCTTCACGGCTCCTGTCACCCATTGTCCGTCACGGGAATACTTATCATCCGTACACACCGCCACACGCAATGTGGAAGTATCCACCGGCGTCGTATCCCTTCCAGATATCCGATAATTATAGGATATGCCTGTAGCGCCGCTGCTGCCCGTGATCACGCTCATACTGTCGGCTCCCTGCTTCCAGGCGGCAGCTACCCAATGCACGATACTATCCGGATAAGCGTTGATCTGCCAGTACACCGGCCGATTGCTGACAGGTCTGATACCGGAGAAATGCACCAACAGCCCATCCGTAAATACATAAAAGGGAATTCCCGCCGGCGCCTCCTGATCCAATACATGGAAGTTCTCCCACCACGATGGGCCTTCCATATAATGTTTTTGAAACCCTCGTTGTACCAATGAATCCACCTGTGATGCCTCTGTCATCGTCACCTTGCTCACCAACACCCAACCCTTCTTCCCGACATCGGGCTGTCGCTTCCAAACAGGGCCCGCGAGCAATAATGCCACCAGGATGAGCAAAAGGCAACGCAGTACGAGCAGCCACCAGTCGGATATCCGACGGCTACGCGCCTTCCTGAGAGATGTCTTATCCAGAAAATCGATGCTGCCGATGGAAAGCACCTTGCCCTGTCTGTTATTCCACAAATGGATCACCACCGGGGCGATGATCCCGGCCATTGCGAATAACCATATGGATTGTAAAAGTCCTAACAAACTATCCGATGAGTTTTTGCCGTTGTTTTAAAAAATCCCGCAAGGCTTCGCCCGGCGGCTGATCCATCCGCACCATGGTATAGGCTATCTGTTTATCCAACACCTGCATCCGTACTGCCGCCAGCCAATCCTGCATCCGCTGCATATATTCCTTCTGTCCCTGCTGGCCGGAAAAAGGTATCTGCTCGCCTGTTTCCAGGTCCTGCAACCGTAGATAGCCTTTATAATCCATCTCCAGCTCGTTCTTTCCCATCAGGTGAAACACGATGACCTCATGACGAAGGGCGGCAAGCAATTCCAGCAGACGGCTGATCTCCCCATTCCGCTGGTACATATCGGTGATAAACACCAGCAGTTCCCTCTTCCCCTCCCCCGTAAAAATATGTTTGTATTGGCTGGGCTCTCCCATCCTTCCCCCGGGCCGGATATTCTCTAACTGGTAAAAGAAGCGGGCCAGGTGCTGGGGATCCTTTCGTGATGGCAGCGTAAATACATCCCCCTCCTGGAAGGTATACAGACCGAAACTGTCGCCTTGCATATGCGCCAGCCAGCCCAGACTGGCAGCCAGCAGGCGGGCATAATCCAATTTGGTATACGCCCCATCCCGGTGGGCCATGGAATTGCTGGCGTCCACCAGCAGGCGGATGGAAATGCTGGTCTCTATCTCCGACTCGCGGATATAATACCGGTCGCTCCTGGCATATCTTTTCCAATCTAGCCAGCGCAGATCGTCGCCAGGCTGATAGCTTCTGTATTGGCTGAATTCGAGTCCGGGACCTTTGACCTTGCTTTTGTTGATGCCTGCCATAAAACCATCGATCGTCCGGCGTGCTGCCAGCGACAGGTCCTTTATGGCCATTAAAATATGGTGATCTGGTAATTCGCTCATAATGTAGCCGGACGCTCAATGGTCTTCAACAATACGGCGGTTGCCTGGTCGGATGTGATACCCTCGGCCTCGGCCTTGAAGTTCATCAGGATACGATGCCGCAGGACTGGAAAAGCCATGGTATGGATGTCCTCGGGGATCACTGCGTAGCGCTGTCTGAACAGGGCCCTGGCTTTGGCGGTCAGTATAAGAGCCTGCCCGGCACGGGGACCCGCACCCCATCGTATCCATTCTTTCACAAATCCCGATGTAGATGTATCGGGGCGGGTGGCGCGTATGATCTCCGCCACATATTTTATCATGTCCTCGCTGATGCTGACCTCGCGTACCAGCTTTTGCAGCTGTTGTATCTCTGACCCGTTGACGACGGGATGAACGGTTGGCCGGCGGGCGCCGGTGGTATGACTAAGGATAGTAGCTTCCTCTTCTGCAGTAGGGTAGCCAATCTTGATATAGAGTAGAAACCGGTCCAGCTGTGCCTCGGGCAGAGGGTACGTTCCCGCCTGTTCGATAGGGTTTTGCGTAGCCAATATAAAGAAAGGACGGTCCAGCTTATAGGTCTGTCCGCCATAGGTGATCTCGAACTCCTGCATGGCTTCCAGCAGAGCCGACTGTGTCTTGGGAGGAGTACGGTTGATCTCATCCGCCAGTACGATATTGGCAAAGAGCGGCCCTTTGTTGAACTTGAAAAAACGACGCCCGGTAGTATGATCCTCTTCCAGTATCTCCGTACCGAGGATATCGGTGGGCATAAGGTCGGGCGTAAATTGTATCCGTCTGAAGGAAAGATCCAGCGCCTGAGAGAGGGTTCGCACCATCAAGGTCTTTGCAAGCCCCGGGACGCCTTCCAGCAAACAATGTCCTCCGGCAATGAGGGCGATCAGTATCTCTTCGACGATGGCGTCCTGACCGACAATAACCTTTTGGATCTCCTTTTTTAATTGTGAGAGTTTTCCCAATAATGACTGTACGTTACTTTCAACGATTTCCAAACGCATGCATTTAAAAGTTCAAAAAATCTGACGGAAAAACAGGAAATTAAAGATAAAATCATCAATTTTAAAAAAATTACACCGCCGGTGGATAAGGGGGAGAAGTTCACATTTGCACGATTGAGATATAGGTCGGGAGACTGGGATACCGACCAGCGGATGCCCTCCAACCTGTTGAATTCCCTGATAGAATATACTACCCTCCCAGTCAATCTGCAGGAAAAGGTCATCGACCTGGAAAGCTCCGACATCTTCCAATACCCTTTCTGTTACATCAGCGGTCACAAGCTGGTACAGTTCAATGCCCAGGAGGGAGAGCATTTCCATCGATATGTACAGAACGGGGGATTTGTCTTTGCGGACGACTGCAATCACGACATCGACGGCCTTTTTGCCCGCAGTTTCGAAGCGCAGATGCATACCCTCTTTGGGCCGAACGCCCTGCAGAAAATACCCAATAGCCACAGGATATATCATTCCTTCTTTTCGTTTGAAAAAGGACCGCCCAATACGTCATTCGAGCTGAATGGATGGGGGGATGATCTGGTACATGATTACCTGAAAGCCATCGTCGTGAAAGACCGCATCGGCGTATTGTATAGCAATAAGGACTATGGCTGCGAATGGGACTATGATTTTCGCAACAAGCGATTTCTCGCGGAGGACAATACAAAGTTCGGGGTGAATATTATTATGTATGCGCTGAATGCCGTCTACTAAAAAGGCGGCCTCCCGAAGAGGCCGCCTGGCGATTGTTGTTAAGATATCGGTTTGTACAGAGTCTTACTCCTGTGTAGTAGATCCTCCGGGAGAGGACTGACTATTTTGATATTCCGGCTGCTCCTCATTTCCACTCACCGGCTTATTATCTTTTTGTTGTTGAGGTTGTGAACCATTGCCATTGTATGGCTGCGGTCCGTTGCTACTGTTCCGACGATAGTGTTGATCGAAATAATCATGTCTTGCCTGAATTATCGCTGCGTCACGATCTTTTTTCAGCTGATTGATCTTTTCCTTTCTTTCCTTTCTGGGTATGGTCTTATCGTGACGTACGTCCTTGATCTGCGCGCTGTAATCACTCTTGATGTTGTTGATCTCCGTACCAAGGGGTGAAGGCATAGCGCCGTAGCCGTAATAGAAAGGAGGATAAGGGTAGTAACCCCAACCCCAGGGACCATAGAAGGGATAACCCCAGCCAAAGGGGCCATAACCAAAACCTAATCCCAGTCCAACATAGGTACGGGGGTACGCATATACCACCCCGCCACCACGATAAACCCCACCACCGTGGATGGCCGTGCCACCACTAAAATGCACTCCCCGTTGAGCGGATGCGCCTAAAGAGAGCCCTGCGGCGAATAAAACTGCAACTATTATTTTCGTTTTCATATTTATTTCTCCTTATACTATATAGACGTCAAAAATTGAACAAGGTTAATTCAGCCTAACAGTAATAACACATCTATAACATTCTATTTACCAGCTGTTAGAATAACGAAATGTTAAAATCTCCAAAAACTTCCTACCTTTTTGGACCTCCTGTTAAAAACTAACTGTTATGACTCATCCCAAAACGTTGTTCTACTGCCTTTTATCCTTGATCGTCGTCCGGACGGCCGGTCAGTCGCAACCCTCTATCAGTTTTGAGAAATGGCTTAGCCTCCATTCCGCAGGCGGTGTCGCTCTGTCACCCGATGGCGCATTTGCAGCCTATACTGTCAGCACGACAGAGTGGAAAGACAACAGCTATGACAATGAAATATGGATAGCTCAAAAAGGGCAAAAACCATTTCAACTAACAAGAACGGCTAAGGGCAGCAGCAATTCGCCCAAATGGAGTCCTGACAGCAAATGGCTGGTTTTCCTGGCGGACAGAGGTGACAAGTCGCAGATCTATTGCATATGACAGGCCGCCTGACCCACTGATCAACTCATCCATTCATTCGGATATTGCCTTGCTGGATATAACCGCCAGGACATCGACCCCTCTTATCGCCAATCCTTCCTCAGATGATTTTCTTGCATGGAGTCCCGAAGGCGACAAGTTCATATATGCCAGCAACGTCAATGACACTACACCGAACTTCTATACCAACAACCGCCTTTTTATCTACGATATGGCCAGTCATTCTTCCAGGGAGATTGCCACGGATTTCGACGAGGATAAATTTGTGACCAGCTGGAATAAGAAGGGTATCTTCTTCATGGCATCTCAAAAAACAAAAGCTGGTGTTTTTCAGATGGACCCATCCAACGGCAGGATTGAGCAGGTGTCCCTGCCCGTTGACATCGTGGGTAATGCCAGCTATACAAAAGATGGGAGCGTGATGGCTTTTTCAGGTCGGGCCTTTGACGGGCTTTCAGAGATCTACATCGGCAATGATTAAAACCCCGCAATTTCGATCCGCAGAAAAAATATCCCTTATTGGTGGTCATCCATGGCGGCCCAACGGGCGTCGACCGGCCCGATCCAATTCCCACTTATGTATACCCGATCATGCAATGGTGTGAGAAAGGAGCCCTCGTCCTCCGCGTCAACTACCGGGGTTCCGCCGGCTATGGTTCGAAATTCCGTAGTCTCAATGTACGCAACCTGGGCGTAGGTGATATGTGGGATGTGGTCAGCGGGGTTGACTACCTGGCAAAAAAGGGGTTTCACCCGGCAATATCTGAAAGCTACGCCATGGGAAGACAAGGCCATTTATGAGAAGACTTCTCCCATCGCGGCGATCAACCAGGCAACGACTCCTACACAGATACAGCATGGGGAGCTGGACGCGCGTGTGCCTATCTCGGATGCGCATGAGCTGTACCGCGGTTTCCAGGACAGAAAGGTACCTTTGCGGCTGATCATCTACAAGGGTTTTGGTCATGGCATTACCAAGCCAAAGGAAAGGCTGGCGGCCATATGGCACAACTGGCAGTGGTTTGCAAAATACATCTGGGGGGAAGAGATCACAATCCCTGTGGAGAAATGACAAGCCCCTGACCCGGCACCCACTTGTCGTACTCCATGTAAGCAGCTACCTCTTTGGCCATCTCTTCACCTTTGAGCTTTGCCACGAGATGCAGCGCTCCGTCGATGCCAGCCGAAATGCCCGCCGTGGTGATTACCTTGCCATTGTCTACAAATCGCACATCCGACAGCACTTTTGTGCCGGGCAGCGCCTTGCGCAGGGATTCGATGCTGGCGTGAAAGGTAGTGGCCGTGAGGTTGTCCAGCAGACCCGCCCTGCCGATGATAAAGGCGCCTGTACACACGGAAAAGAAATAAGAAGTAGATGATCTGCGTCCTTTGACCCAGGCCATGATGCTGCTGTCCATCGAGGGAGGCCCCGCGTTGCCGCCAAAAAAGGCCATGATATCCGCCGGGGGTGCGTCGTCGATGCTATAATCGGGCATCACCTTCAATATCCCTTGTGTAACGATGGGGGCTTTTGTCTTCGAGACGGTGAAGACATGGAATCCGGCATAGGCAAATACTTCCATCGGTCCGGCGAAATCGAGTACTTCCACGCCATCCTGCAGGTAAAAGCAAATAGTCATTTGTTTATGATAATTGTTTAATACAGTTTGTCTTTCTGTAAAGGTCATGTGAAGGAGGGGCATGCCGCAGTGAGGGCATACACCTGGCTTGGTAAAGACCAGCGTATCGCAGCTGCCGCCACAGATACCACAGAACCAGGCAGTGTCTTCTTTGGAGCGCTGGCCTTGTGCATGCAGGAGGGTGGAGCCGGCCAGTAGCAGGATGAAGATGAGTGTTTTTTTCATGCTTCAAAAATACCTACGCCCCCGCAAGGTGGCTAGGACATTTCTGCGCAGTTTTAGGACAATCCCTTCCTCAGTGCCGAAGGCAAACTGCCCGTATGTTTCCGGATAATATGCCGCAGCTGGTTGGCGCTCTGCAGACCGCACTGTTCGGTGACGGCGCCTACTTTATGATTGCTGTTCAACAGGTGTACAGCCTTCTCCACCCGCAGCTTCTCCATGTACTCGCCGACAGTAATGCCGGTGGACTTCTTGAATTGACGGGTAAGATTGCGGGGACTGGTATAGATGAGCGCTGCCAGTTCCTCCACTTTTATTTTTTTAGGCAGGTGACGTACGATCCAATCCTGCACGGTATGGATATCGTCGTTGACATGGCTGCGGTATTGCATATAGATGCTGTCCTGTGGCTCGGTACCGTCACGACGGATATAGACCACCATCTCCCGCGCTATTTTGTAGGCGAACTCCGGTCCGAACCTTTCCTCCAGCAGGGCGAGCGCCATATCCAATCCTGTTGTCACTCCTGCGCTGGTATAGATATGACCGCTCTTTACAAACAGCCGGTTGCTCAACACCTTCGCATCGGGAAAGTCTTTCTGCAGCCGCTCTGTATATTTCCAGTGGGTGGTACATTCTTTTCCTTTGAGGAGACCTGCTGCCGCCAGGGTAAAGGCTCCTGTGCAGATGGAGCAGATGGTAGCGCCCGCCTTGTCGGCCTGTCGCAGCCAATTGAAGAACGTGCGGCTCTCCCGGGGAGGCACACGGCGCAGGTCATATCCGGGGATGACGAGGATGTCGGAAGGGAGTACTTTTATACTGGTGTATCGTTTGAGTCCTGTGAATTGTAGCTGAGCGGAACAGGGTTGCCGGGCGTTGTCGGAGACGTAGAGGATCTCGAATGGTTTACCATAATCGCCGCTCTCGTAGAAGGTCTGCACAGCCCCTGCCAGGTCGAGGATGTGGGTCTCTTTGTTGATGAAGAAGATGACTCTATCTCGCTGGCTCAGTAAGGATCCTTCCATATTTTGCAATGTGAGATTTGTCTGCAAAATATAGGATCTTGCTCAGGTGGTGCTTGCTTATTTTTCCTGTTTTGTTAAGAACATATAAGCAAGGAGCTAGAATTTTGGCAGTTTCCTGTTCGAGGTTCATAAAATAAAGTTACTATTTTTCTTTTCCAACTTTTTCCAAAGGTTAAGGCATGCGTGCTGTTGTAATAAAAGTTATACCACTTTAATTCTCAAAAATACTAATTTTTTTAGTAATTTTAAACTAAAGCCCATGCCCGTCTTCTCCATCGGCCACGGCACTTGTCCCATCAACGAGCTCCTTGACCTTCTTAAAAAATACGACATCTCCTGGCTCGCTGATGTGCGCACCATGCCTTACTCCAAATCCAATCCCCAATGCAACAGGGAATCGCTCCACCGCAGCCCGGAAAAATGTCACCGCAGCAAGCTTATCGGCCAGGCCCTGCAGGATATCCATATCTCCGTACAGCACATCGACGAGCGGGAGAATTGAAAGACCAGAAGACGGTAATGTTTCTGCGGGAGAAGTTTATGACGCCCCCGGGCCTTCCAATACGGACAATGCTACTGTAACGAGGTCCTCCAGCGTCTTACGGTCCGGACGGGTCTTGCCCGATACTTTCAGCCCACTGTATGTATTAAACAGATGTCTTGCCAGCATCTGGGGATTAAACGCAGTACTGATCTCGCGCGCAGCCTGCCCCTCGCTGATCCAATTCGCAAATATCCCTTCCATCTGCTCCATATTCTCTGCCGAAACTGCCGCGATGTCCTTATCCTGGTTGACCATTTCGGTGGTAGTGTTCACCATCATGCAGCCCTTGCGCATCCTGTCAGCCAATATCTCCTCCACCGCATATTGAAAGGCCGCCCTAATCCGTGGAACCACAGGCTTCACCTTGCCGGCCAGCTCATGCAGCTGCCGCTGCTGATCACCCAGGTAGTATCGCAAACATCGCATGAACAATGCATGCTTCCCTCCAAAGCTGTTATAGATGCTGGACCTGCTCAACCCGGTGATCCTGGTCAGCTCATCCATGGAGGTGGCATTGTATCCCCTGGTCCAGAACAATTCTGTCGCCCTGCGCAATACTACCTCCTCATCGAATAAGATTTCCTTTGGCATAATGACCTCCTTTTTTAACAAATTTACAGCGTCGCCATACCACCATCTGCGATCAGCTCTGCGCCCAGCACAAAACCGGAATCTTCCGACGCGAAGAAGACGGCGATCTTTGCTATCTCCTGCGGAGTGCCGAATCGTCCAATAGGTATCTGACCGGCTGTCTGTTCCATATGCTCTTTTTCAGGCACTCCCAATTTGCTGTGAAGAGGCGTAGCCACGGGACCTGGACTGACGGCATTCACACGGATCTTTTTGGGGAGCAGCTCGGCGGAAAGGTTCTTGGCAAAGGTCAGTACGGCAGCCTTGCTCGCGGCGTAGATGGAGGCGTTTGGCATACCCATGTGCGCATTTATCGAAGTATTCAAGACGATGGAGCGAACTTCGCAATACCCGCATTGATGAACAATACATCCACCTTGGGGAAGATAGCTGATACCTGCTGCCCCAACTGTACCACATCCTTCAGGTTCGAGGTGTCGGAGACGATGCCCCGCGCCTGCATACCCAATTCTGTTACTGCCTGGTCCAGAGAATTCTTGTTCCTTCCGGTGATGATCACCCTGGCGCCCTCTGCAATAAACTCACTGGCCGTAGCCAGCCCAATACCACTGTTCCCGCCTGTAATAACCGCTGTTTTGTTTAATAACCTGTTCATAAAAAGCATTTTTACATTTATTTGGAATACTCATTCCAGAACAAAGATAAGATATTTGGAACGATCATTCCAAATCTTTTCCGCTATTTCACCCGTAGAGGTCATTTGAAAATAGGGGAAAACCCCTACCCGTGGTAGAAAACGTCCAAAAGTCAAAATACCTTCTATCCCACACCGTTAACCCCTGAGTGCACCCGTAGAGCAACTATTCGTTAGGCCCTGAAACCCAATGCATGCTATTCGAACCTGTCAAAACTAAAGCCCTTGCCATGTCGCTGGCGATACTCCTGTGTCGCCTGGCCACCGCACAACCACCGGGGCCGGGTCTTCAGTTCGAACATCTTGATATCAATGCAGGACTCTCTCAAAACAATGTCCTTGCCGTCCTCCAGGACAGCCGTGGTTTTATGTGGTTCGGCACCCGGGACGGGCTCAACAAATACGATGGCTATCAGATCACAGTCTATCGCAACGATCCCCGCAACAAATGCAGTCTCAGCAATAATTTTATTTCCGACATCATAGAAGACCACAAGGGCTATATCTGGGTAGCTACCCGCGGAGGAGGTCTCAACAGATATGACAGAACAAAGGATCAGTTCCAGGTGTTCCGAAAGGATGGCGGCAAAAATTCCATACCCAGCGATCTCATCACCCGGCTGGCGGAGGATGCCGCCGGTAATATCTGGATAGGCACGGAAGACCAGGGTATCGTCTACCTCATACCTGACAGCAACCGCTGTTATCATTATCATCACGCAGACAATGACCCTGCCAGCCTCAGCGGCGACTATGTCCGTGCGGTGTATGTCGACAGCCGTCAGAACCTTTGGGTCGGCACATATGGCAATGGCCTGGATCTCTTTGATAAAAAGGGGAGGAAATTTACCCGGTTCATCCACCGTGAGAAAGACCCATCTTCTCTTTGTGATAACAGGCTAATCTGTCTTTTCGAGGACAGCCGTCACTGTCTCTGGATCGGTACGGATGGAGGAGGGCTGGACAGGATGGACAACCCCGGCCCCGGCGGCGTCTTTTCTCATTTCAAGCATACACCGGGTGACACAAAGGGTCTCTCGGGCAATGTCATCTATGGCATAGGTGAAGGCCCCAAACATTATATCTGGATAGGGCTGGAAAACGCGGGGCTCAATATCTACAACCCCAACACCAACACTTTCCAGCAGCATCTGCACGACGACATCGACCCCACCAGCCTTAGCAACAACTCCATCCACACGGCATATGAGGACAACGCAGGCAATATGTGGCTGGGCTCCTTTGCAGGCGGCATGAATATTTACAAGCGATATTCCAGCCAGTTCATACACTACCGTCATACACTAGACCCTGCCAGTCTCAGCCATAACAACGTGCTCAGCATCACGGAGGCTGAGGATAAAAAATTATGGATCGGCACGGATGGAGGGGGACTCAACAGATTTGATCCCGTCACCGGTCAGTTCCAGCACTTTCTTCACCAGGAAGGCAATCCAAACACGATATGCGGGAATTATGTGCTATGCGCCCTCCAGGATAGAACAGGCCATGTCTGGCTGGGCACCTGGGGCGATGGGGTCACGGTATTCGACCCTAAAAAAGGCGTCTATAGACATTTCCGTCATAATACAGCTGACCCCACGAGTCTAAGTAACAATAATGCATATGCGCTTCATGAAGATCACGACGGAAATATCTGGATCGGCACCTATGGCGGCGGATTGGAGCTGTATCACCCGGGGACGGGCGGCTTTAGCCATTATTCGTATGATGACAAGGACCCGGTGAATGTCAACAGCAGGAAAATACATTCCATATTCGAGGACAGGGAAGGGGGCATCTGGCTGGGCACGGATGGAGGAGGATTGAACTATTTTGATAAAAACACCCATCAATTCACCCGCTACACCCACGTCGAGGGGCAGAACAGTATCAGCGATAACAGGGTAGGCGAGATCTATGAAGATGAAAAAGGCAATCTCTGGATAGGCACGCTGAATGGCCTTAATTATTTCGACCGGGCCACCCACCAGGTGCATGTCTATACCAAGGAAGACGGTCTTCCCAACAACGTCATCTTCGGCATCCTGCCTGGCACGAAGGATCAGCTCTGGATCAGCACCAACAAAGGATTGTGTCTCTTCAATACGTCCACCCACAAGGTAAAGAACTATGGTACTTCAGACGGATTGCAAAGCTATGAGTTCAAGGAGCATGCCTACTGCAAGAGCAGCAGCGGGGCGCTGTATTTCGGCGGCGTCAATGGCTTTAATGAGTTCTTCCCGGACAGTATCAAAGAGCAGGTGGCCGATCCGCCGCTGCTGATCACGGGTTTCCAGATATTCAATAAGGATGTACCCATTGCAGGGGACAGCATAGACCCATCCCCTTTGAAGAAATCCATTACCGAGACCAGGGAGATCATGCTCCCCTATGCCAGCTCTGTCATCTCCTTTGAGTTTGCTTCGCTGAACTACAGCACCATGGAGAGAAGACAATACGCCTACATGCTGGAAAATTTCGACAAGACCTGGAACGATGTTGGCAGCAAGCGTACAGCCACCTATACCAACCTGGACCCGGGTAACTATACCTTCAAGGTGAAAGGAAAAGACTATGAAGGCAGGTGGTCCCCTCGCATGGCAGTAGTACAGCTAACCATCACTCCGCCCTTCTGGATGACATGGTGGTTCAGGCTGGGTGTGACTCTGCTGACGGTAGGAATAACTGTTACGCTGTACAGGATTCGTATCAATGGCATCAAGGCCCAGCAACGAAAGTTGAAAGAGCTCGTGGACCAACGCACGGAACAGCTGGCACAGGCAATGGAGGACGAACGGAAGGCCAACGGCGCCAAGAGCATATTTTTGGCCAATATGAGCCATGAGATCCGCACGCCTATGAATGGCATGATAGGAATGGCGACCCTTCTCTCACAAACAAAGCTCGATGATGAACAACGGGGTTATGCAGAGACGATACAGAATTGCGGGGAAACACTGCTCATCGTCATCAATGATATCCTGGACGTCTCCAAAATAGAATCTGGGAAAATGGAGCTCGATGAAAAAGAGATAGACCTGCACGACTGTATAAAGGAGGTGCTGGCCATCTTTAGCGTCAAGGCAGCCCAGTCCGGGCTAGGGCTGGAATATGACATCGACGCTTCTATTCCTTCTCCCATCCTTGCGGACGGTGGCCGTCTCCGCCAGGTATTGATCAATATTGTAGGCAATGCCATCAAATTCACGCACCATGGAAAGGTTAGCGTCCGTGCCTACCTCACCGGGCCCGCAAGTCCTGACAACAGCGACAAGCTGGAGATAGGCTTCGAAGTGAAGGACACCGGCATTGGCATACCTCATGATAAATTTGACCAGCTTTTTAAAGCATTCTCGCAGGTGGACTCATCCATCACCCGCAAATATGGCGGCACCGGACTGGGCCTTACCATCTGTGACAAGCTGATCCAACTGATGGGCGGCAAGATAAAAGTAGAAAGCAAGCCCGGCAAAGGCTCCGTATTCAGCTGGACGATCCTCTGTCGGCCCGGCACACAAAAAAGAAAGATTCCTATGGCAACCACACCCCTACCTGTGCAGATGGCGGAAAAGTATCCGCTGCAAATCTTAGTAGCAGAAGACAACCCGATCAATCAACAACTGGCAATGGTCATCCTGACAAAGATGGGCTATGAGCCGGAATTTGTGGAAAATGGAAAAGAAGTCCTCACCAGACTGCAGGAGAAAAAGATAGACCTCATACTGATGGATATCCAGATGCCGGAGATGGATGGTCTGGAAGCCACCCGTATCATACGCAACGGCGATGGTCCGCAACCGGTGATAATCGCCATGACAGCCAATGCCATGTCGGGGGACAGGGACGAATGTCTGGCCGAAGGCATGAACGACTATCTCCCCAAGCCGGTGAACCTGGACCAGCTGGTGACCATGCTGAAAAAATGGGGAAGCACGATCAACGCTCAGACACTACCTCATAGTGCCTAACCCGGTCCTCCCAGCTCAGCATCATGCCCTTTACGACCTTGGGGATTACGGCTCTCCCGGGATCATCACCGGCGAACTTCCGGATGGCATCCATGGATTCCCATATGGTGATGATCAGGAACTCTATTCCATCGGCAGTGCTGCGCCGGAGAATAGATGCTTTTACAAAGCCTGAAATGGCGGAGATCAACGGAAATGTCTCCGTCTCCAAATGACGGATATAGTTATTAGCCTCGCCCCTCTTTGCCACTCCCCTCCAATGACGTTGTATCATATTAGCTCGTATTTTACTTCATACAATGATTTTCCAAATGCCTGTGAGGCCTTCTCTTCGGTGCGTACAAATCCATGCCGCTGATACAGGGACGCAGCCGTAGCCAGCTCATGCGTCGTCCAAAGATAGCTCCCCCGATAGCCTGTACTTCTAAGATGCTCCATATACAGGTCCATGAGCTTCTTGCCCAGTCCGATGCCCCTGTATCCGGGCTCCAGGATAAAATAACGCAGCTGCGCGATATTTCCGTCCCGATGCATCAGCAGGAGAAAGCCTACGATCTTATCCCGATGCTCACAGATCCACACCCGGTCCTTTACGGGATCGTACTGCTGATAGAATTCAAACATTCCCTGCGCGACATAAGCTTCGAAAGCAATACCATAACTATACTCTTCCTTATACAACCTGCCATGCAGATGGATGACATACCCGATGTCACCCGGCCTCAGCTCCGTACGTATAACGATATCATCGAGGCAAATGGCTGTTTCCATAACTGATCATTATTTTCTTTATCTCATTCATATGATGCACCAACCTGTCGGCCTCCTCATCCGGCACCTGCCGAAGGATATCCTTCACCTGTTTGTCCGAAGCCTTGTTCAACACATCAAACGTTTCCTTGCCCTTTAGAGTAAGAAAGATAGGTTGCACTCTGCCATCTTCAGCAGAACGCCGGCGTGTGATCAGTCCCTTGCGGGTAAACTGATCCAGGATCCGGCTGAGATATCCTTTATCAAGCTCCAGCAGGGCGGCGATCTCCCACGCCTGCACACCATCCCGGTGATACAGCTCATACATTATCCTCGCCTCTTGCAGGGTAAAGGCACTGTTAAGAACATACCTGTTCAGCAGCCCGATCACTTCCGTATAAAACCTGCTGAAAGCACGAACTTCATCCACTACTCTTTGTTTCATTATGCCAAGATAATACTATTAGTTGACAAAATCAACTAATTTTCGGCAGAGGGTGGAGCGAGGAGAAAATGGACTTTAGCGTCCGCACGGCCTGCCGGATCTTGTCCTCGGGGAAGGAAGAATACCCCAGCAGTATGCCGGGACGGCGACAGGCTCCGATGGTATATTCCCGCAGGCTCAGCAGTATCAGCCCCTTATCGGCAGCAGCCTGTAACAACCTGTCTTCATCGACAGGTCTCTTAAAGTAGACGGCCAGGTGCATACCTGCAGCGGGATCGGTGAAGGACAGGTACTCCGAGAGATGTGTCTCCAATTCCTCCAGCAGACATTGGAGGCGGGCACTATAGATGGATCGCATCTTCCGCAGGTGCCGGTGGAAGTATCCTTCCTTTATAAAGTCGGTGAGTATCAGCTGGTCTACAATGGCTGATTGCCGGTCGTTCAACGCCTTTAAAGACCGGAAGGACTGGAACACCGCCTGATCGGGCAGCACCATATACGCCACCCGCAACGCAGGGAACAGTACTTTGCTGAACGTCCCGATATAAATGACATTCCCATGTGCATCGAGCCCCTGCAATGCGGGGATGGGCTTGCCGCGATAGCGCAGTTCGCTGTCATAATCATCCTCGATGATCCATAGCCGGCGGTCGCGCGCCCATGCCAGCAGCTTCAACCGCTGGGCCAGGGGCAGGGTGCCACCCACGGGATGCTGATGTGACGGTGTCAGATAGGCCAGCCGCGCGTTTGGATAACGCTGACAGGCATAGTCGATGTCCGTGCCTTCGCCGGTCACCGGTATTGGACAGGCCACCCCTCCATGCAGCAAAAAAGTGAATCGGGCATTTACGTATCCCGGATCATCGATCCAGAATTGGTCTCCAGGCTGTAATAACAGCTGTGCGGCCAGGAAAAGGGCCTGTTGTGTTCCATTTACGATGAGAATGCGGCTTGCATCGCACTCCACGCCTCTGTTGACCCTGAGATGATCGGCTATGGCTTCCCGTAAGGGCAGGGCGCCGGCGGCATCCTCGTACCCCAAATGTTGAAAGTCAAGATAGCGATAGACCCTTGCCGCCAACTTGCTCCACACAGCAAAGGGGAAGGCGTCAAAGGCGGGCTGCGAAGTTTGGAAGGGAGCCGTTTCTTCCCTATCTATATTTCGTTGTAACACGACTTCATTCAATCTGCGTACGAACTCCCCCTCGACCCGCCGGCCCGGCAAGGGCCGGCGACCAGCCCGCGGAGCGGGCGGGATGGCATCCATGGCCTCGACAAAGCTCCCGGCCCCAGCCTTGCTCCGTATATACCCCTCCATCAACAGCTGCTCGAACGCTATCACCACGATGTTCCGCGACACGCCCAGTTCCTCGGCAATCAGCCGGGTAGCAGGCAGCCTGTCATTCGGCTGCAAACGCCCATTCAAAATGGCCTCCCGCATCCCCTCATACAACTGCTCATATACCGGGCGCGCGTCCCTCCTGTCGATGCGTATAAAAGGCAGCGATATCTGCCGGGAAATTCTGCTCATGACCAGGATTTAAATGGTATCATAAAATATATGCAAATTGGACCAAAACGTAGTACCAAATTACGAATATCTTTGTTGCATGACAACATTAAACAGCACCAGCACTTACTTCAACACCCGCGGACGGGTCACTCAATACCTGCCGCAGGGCGGCGAGTCTACCCTCGCCTACTTCATGCACAAGCTCTGCTACGAGACAGAAGCTTCCGACGTATACACCGACATGCAAAATGGTGTTGACGACTTCATCGTCATCGACGCCCGCAGCCCGGAAAGCTTTGCCAGGGAACATGTTCCCGGCTCCATCAATATTCCCCACCCGCTGATGAACCTGGAGACGACGGCCCTCCTCCCAAAAGACAAAATGATGGTGGTCTACTGCGATGGCATAGGATGCAACGCCTCCACCAAGGGCAGCATGAAGCTGGCCAGCCTGGGATTTGCCGTAAAAGAAATGCTCGGCGGTCTGGAATGGTGGAAGTACGACGGCTACGAAACGGAAAAAGGTCCCATATCATCAAACCCTCTTGTCTGTGGCTGCGAATAAACTTATAGCCTTTGCTACCTGCCGTCCCTTCCCTGCCCTGTCGGAGGACGATGTCCAACTGGCGATGGCCTTGTCGGCTGCAGGCTACACCATCGAAGCAACTCCCTGGGACGATGAAGACATCGACTGGATAAGATATCGGGCGGTGGTCATCCGCAGCACCTGGAACTATCACCTGCATCCTACCGCATTCCGGGCCTGGCTGCATCGACTCAAAAAACTGCGTCTTTCCATATTCAACCCCATCGATATACTGGAATGGAATATGGACAAAGCCTATCTGGAACAGCTGCAACAGCAGGGCGTGCCCCTGCCGCCGACCCAGTTCCTGGATAAGGACAGCCACCCCGACCTGGACAGCATCTTCCAGGCCACAGGCTGGCGACGCGCCGTGATCAAACCCTGTATCTCCGCCACTGCCTATAACACATGGGTCACCGGACCAGATACGGCTACAGCCGACAACCCACGTCTGCACGAGCTGCTGCGGACGGACAGGTACATGATCCAGGAATTTATGGAAGAAGTGGAGACAGATGGAGAATACTCCCTGCTCTTTTTTGGTCAGCAATACAGCCACGCTGTAAAGAAGACTGCCAGGGCAGGCGATTTTAGAGTGCAGGAAAAATATGGCGGCACCAGTCTCCCTGCACGGCCTGGATCGGACATCATACGACAGGCAACGGCCATCCTGGACACGGCAGTACTTCTGTCGCCCCTCCTTTATGCACGCGTAGATGGCGTCATCCGCAAGGGCGTATTTACCTTGATGGAATTGGAGCTGGTAGAGCCTACACTGTTCTTTGACCAGCATCCACTGGCCCTAGAGCAGTTCGTCTATTTCTTTAGCAGCTCCCTGACGGCCGCCTCGATCTGCTGATCATGACCGGCGGATAACACATCGGGCTCATTACGTATGGGAATGTCAGGTTCCAGCTGATGACCTTCCTCGAAATATCCCTCGGGTGTACGCCATCCCCCCATGGGCATGCCAAAGACCAGCCCGGGATCGATCTGCGTTTCCCACCAGACAAAGGTGCCGGTGCCGGGAACAGGCATACCAAGGGTCTTGCCTGCATTCTTCAATTTATAGGCGGCGGGAAAAAGATGCGCGTCGGAATAATTGGCCTCCCCGATGATGACGATGGAAGGCTTTACCCATTTGTCATAGGGCTCGGAGCCTACATACTGTCCATGCGGGATGATATCGAAATATTTCTTGCCATTGAGAAAATCGGACAGCTGCTCGTGGATATTACCTCCCCCGTTGAATCGGGTGTCGATGACCAACGCATCCTTACCGATGTTACGGCCCAATGCCTCTTCAAATACGGTGCGCATGCTTTCGTCATCCATGGCCCGTACATGGATATATCCTATCTTACCCTTGGACAGGGAATCCGTTTCCTTGCGGCGGAGCCGCACCCAACGCTGGTACAGCAGTTCTTCTTCATCTCCTATCGAAATGGGCTTCGCCGTCTCCTCCCAGCGGGTATTCGTCGCAGGATTGTAAAGAGATAATAAAATGAGCTTGCCCACCTTGCGATTCAACAGGCTGTAATGATCCATGTTATCGGTAATATCTTCCCCGTCGATCTTTTCCAGGATGACACCAGGGACGATCTTTGAGGAAGACTTGTCTAACGGACCGCCATCGACCACTTCCCAGATCTTCAAACCCGAACCCTTGTATGCGTAATCATGGAATATGCCCAGCGAAGCAGTCTGATCGCCGCCCGGCCTCCTGCCGCCAAAATAATAGCAGCCGGTATGAGATACGTTGAGCTCGCCCAGCATTTCACTAAGCATCTCTGCGAAGTCATAATCGTTGTTGATATAAGGAAGGAACTTCTTATAAGCAGTGTAGTAAAAATCCCAGTCCACGCCATTCATATTCACTACATAATATTTCTCCTTCATCTGACGCCAGGCATGATCGAAAATATAAGCTTTCTCATCCGCATCTTTCAGCACCATCTCGCCATTGATGGCCACGGGCTCGGGCTTGCCGCTCTCCGCATCTATCTTAGTGATACGGCCTTCCGCCAACACAAAGATTGATTTACCGTCCTCGGATAATTCCATACCGGCATACCGGGCGCCCAGCTTAAAGAACAATTTGGTTTCCTTGGTACGCAGCTCTGTCATCCACAGATCGTATCCTTTCTCGAACTGGGTGAGGTAATATAATTTCTCACCATCCTTGGACAGAAGCCAGTCGGAGGCGTCGGAAGTATGCGTGGTCAGCTTGAGCTTCCTTTCCGTGAGGTTGTCCCAGTCTATTTTGATCTCTTTGGGAGAATCCTTTTTCTTTTCTGCGCTATCCTTCTTCTTATCATTCTTTTTGCCGCCAGACTTTTCCTCTGCTTCCTTCTTATCCTTATCTTTCTTTTCCTCTTGTTCCTTCAAAAGGGCCAGCTCCTCTTTTGAGAGCCTGAACCTGTCAAATGCCTCCTTGGTAAAGAACATACCGAATACATCCGCTGTTGCGGGGTAGCCTGCCTGCTGACGAGTGCCGTTCCTGTCGGAGCCCCAGACAAACATCTTTCCGCCCATACACCATTTGGGACCAAAATCATCATAACCGCTGAGGGTCAGGTTGATCACCGGCGACTTGCCGTCGGCGGCCACAAGCCCTACTTCGGGCGTCTGCACCCGTTCGGGTGGGCCAAACTGTACAAGGAACCATTTTCCATCGGGCGACCATTGATAATATTGATCCCCGTCGGCATAGGAATAATTCTTATCGGCGGGGAGGATGGTCCGCGACTGCCGACTTGCAAGATTCACTACTTTAAGCGTCACACGATCCTCCAGGTATGCTACTTCTTTTCCATCCGGTGAGAAGGCTGGCTGGAATTCTTCCGCGGGTGTTGCGATGACGGTATCTTCCTTCAATATGGTAGACGCATAAAAATAGGGCTCTTCTTTACGGATGATGGATACCTTATAGATATTCCAGTTGCTGTTCTTTTCCGCAGCATATACGAGGCTGCGCCCATCGGGACTAAAGCTGACACTACGCTCCTGCCAGGGAGTATTCGTGATCCGCTTGGTAATGCCCCCCGTAACACTGGTGACAAATATTTCACCTCTAAAAACAAAGGCTATCTCTTTCCCATTGGGTGATAATTTCATCTCCGTCAGTCCGCCATTGACAGGCAGCACTTTCTCCAGCACATACCGGCCATCTTCTGCTATACGAACAGGCACTTTCTGTGGCTCGCCGGAAGACTTCTTGATATATATCTCGCCGTCGAACCCAAAGCAAAGGGTATTATCATTGGCGCGTGATAAGAATCGCACGGGATGTTTGCTATAATGTGTCAGGGCTGTGGAGGAAGAGGGGTTTTGTACAGAAGACTTATATATATTGAAGCTGCCGTCCTGCTCGCTGAGATAATAAAAGTCATTGCCATTGGCATCCCATACGGGATTACGATCCTCCCCTTTGAATTGTGTCAGGCGGGTGTATTTCCCCGACTTCATATCATATAACCAAATATCACGGGTGATGGAAGAAGTATGGTGCTTGCGCCATTCGCTCTCGTACCCTTTTTGATCGTCATACAGCAGCTTGTCGCCGGCGGCATTGACGGTGGCTTCCTGTGCGGATATAGGCAGCAGCTGGCTCACTTTGCCACCGGCCACGGGCACGGTATATAGTTCCGTCATCACGCCGGAAGGAAACTGCGCGTCGGTGACGAGGTCCTGTCGCTGCGTAGTAAAGATGATTTGCTTGTCGTCCGCCGTGAAGCTGCTGGGTATCTCATTACGCGAGTAAAAGGTCAACCTTCGCGCCTCGCCACCGACAGCCGGCATCACAAAGATGTCGAAGTTGCCATACCGGTCTGATGCAAATGCAATGTATTTCCCATCGTGCGACCATACGGGAGCGAACTCATAGGACTCGCTGATGGTCAGCGGCACGGCGGTACCACCCGCAGCAGGTACTTTATAAATATCACCTCTATAGCTGAAGAGGATGGTCTGACCATCGGGCGAAAGGACAGGATAGCGCATCCACAAGGGGTTGTCCTGGCTAAAAGCGGCCAGAAAGAAAAATCCGGCGGATAAGGAAAGCAGTAGTTTTTTCATATGCTGAAAATAAGCATTTTTTGACTCGATCCAATACTCAAAAATCGCTTGGTCGTCATATCAAAATTTTGTTAAAATCCCTGTCTAACAAGGCTTTCGGAGGGTGTACCCCCCGATGAACGTAATAAGATCAGGGAAAAGAAGGCTTGTACACCCATCCATCACGTACTACTTTTGCCTCGTCAAACACAGAATTGCTTGCCGACCCAATTGTAAACTTTGTAAAAGATAAAACAGAATAGTTATGAAAAGCAATTATGTAGTAAAGACCCTGGCAGCAGTTGCAGTAGCAGTAGTATTCACAGTAAGCAATCCCCTGGCATCTCTTGCCAACGATGGTAACAAGAACGCCAACCTCAAGGACGACCAGGTTTCTGTTCAATATGTAGGTACCAACGAAAACCAGGTTGTTTTCCACGTAGAATTCGAGAACCCTACTGCCGAAAAGTTCTGGCTGATCATCAAGAATGATGCTGGTGACGTAGTATATCGCAAACAGTTCAGCGGCGCTCACTTCAGCAAATCCATCTTCGTTCAGAAGGAAGATACTGAGATCCGTCCCACCTTCATCATCCGTAACAGCAATAACGAAGTGGTACGTAAGTTCGCCGTTAGCAATGTTGTTACCGAGAACACAGTAGTAACGAAATTGTAATAAGCGTAGGATTAGGATTTAGATTGGATAAAGATATCTCAGAAGCCATCGATTCAATAGAGCGGGCCCCGGATAGTTCCGGGGCTTTTTGTTTTCGGTGTCCCTCGGACAACTTATTGCCCTACAGGTCGAAAATCTTTGCCCATCATAAGAATTTTCGCTACAAAACACTCATTACCAGCCAGATGCCTGTCCGGTCCGGAGGTTTGACATAATGAAATCGCCCAAAACATGGTTTGCACACCCATCGATGTATTTCTATTTTTGTATTGTCTAATGAAGATTGCTTCTCCAGCAATGAAAATCCTCTCGATTGTCTGCGTCTTCCGATTCAAGCCTACCATTTAAATCACAGACAAAAAAAATCAGTTATGAAAAACATTTTGAAAGCAATCTCTGCAGCAGCCCTTTTACTTATCATCAACAACCCTATCGCCAGCCTGGCAAACGGCGGCAAGAACGAAAAAGCCAAGCTCACCGACGAGCAGGTCACCGTTCAGTACGTAGGTGTCAGTGAAGATCATGTAGTATTCCATGTAGATTTCGAAAATCCCACTGGAGAAAAGTTCTGGCTGATCATCCGTAATGACAACGGTGATGTAGTATATCGCAAACAGTTCACCGCAACTCATTTCAGCAAGAACGTATATTTCGAGAATGAGCAGTCCGACATCCGTCCGACCTTCATCATTCGCAACGACAATAACGAGATCGTACGTCAGTTCGCCGTTACCCGCACAGTCACTGAAAACACAGTTGTTACCAAATTGTAAAATAATCCTTTCCCCAAGCAAAACCCTGCATATGCAGGGTTTTTGTATATTTGGACATGGCTAAATACTGTCTCGTATACGACGCCAAGGATGCATTAGGCGCCGGTCCCATGGACCTGAAACTGGATATCGCGGACTTCCTGCTGGCGAATAAGGCTTTCAATCTGGAGAACCCGGTGAACAGCACCATACTCTTCGAAGATGGCAATATAAAACCCAGTCTAACCCACTGGCAGTCCCAACTGACCCGGAAATTCCAGGAAGAGATTTACTATTATCTCTGTGTGGTAGCTTCCAGCCGGGAAGGCGAGCACCTGGACAGAAATGAAGGGGACATGGACCTCAATGACGCCTTCCAGGAGGAGCTGGATGACCTTCAGGACTAGTCCTTAGCCCGCATCCAGCGTGACCCGTTGATACTATTGCTACGATTGTCACAAGGGTCGTTTACCAGGGTCATGGTCAGCGTATCCGCAATGAACGCATAGATATACACACCCGTCTGGTCAGGACAAACATATTTCCCGTCGATGTCCTTCATCGAGATAGTATCCTTACTGATCTTACAGAGGCTGCGCACCACCACTTCCCCTGATCCATCCGTAACAAAGGAGGAATCTCCCTTAATATGAAGGGTCAATGTATCGTGCAATTCATCGATGTACAATTTCCAGCTGGTGCCCTTTATCGACTGGGCATGGAGACTGATCGCGCCGGCTAACGATAAGGCAATGGATAAGAATAGTGTTTTTCGCATATAGAATGTTATTACCCTAAAAATAAGGTTTCTATTCCAATCCCCGCAAATACCCCATCATGTCCTGCTGCAATCCCGCACCAACGGCTACAAGGAGTGAACAAATGCCGTCAGGCTTTCCCCATTATTAAGAGACAATTTCTTCTTCAGGCGATACCTGGAAACCCGCAGGCTGTCCTGGGATATCCCAAGGAGGGTGGCGATGTCGCCGGAGGTGAGGTTTAATTTGATGAGGGACAGCAGACGGAGGTCATTGCCCGTAAGATCTTCGCAATGCGCCTTCAAATGACCGAAAAATTGCTGGTGCACCTGGCCAAAAGTCTCCCTGAACTCACTCCAGTACTGGTCGTGGTTGAAATGGAGGTTTATCTGCTGGATCAGCTGCTGCAGCTGCTTTTTCTGGTCACGCTTGTCATCCTTTACCATCAGTTCCAGACGGTCTCGCAGATTTTCCAGCAGCTGGTTCTTCTGGATGACATGGAGGGTGCTATTGGTGAGCCCCTTCCGCTTGACCTCCAGCTCCCGTATCAGCCTTTCCTCCTGCAGCTGCCGGTTTTGCAGCTCGGCCTGCATCAGCTCCCGCTGAGCCTGGTATATCTGTCTGTCCCGCTCGCCCGTTAGACGCTCATTCCTGATCTTGAGACGCTGGCGGCTGATGACAACGGCGCCCAGCACTATCAGCAGCAGGATCACAGCGACGACTGCCGTGGTTGTAACCATAGTTATCTTCCGGGCATCCTCCAGGTCCTTTTTTGCAAGGGACTGGATATACTTTTCCTTTAATAAAACGAAAACACTGTCCGCCCGGTCGTTCCCCTTTACCTGTGCCTCATCAGAAAAAGACAGAAAAAGTAGCAACCCCAGGGTAAGGCCCCGAAAGGATATATTACACAAATAGCTCATTTATAGAAGGAGTCACAAAGAAAAGGGATTAGTATTATGTAATTGTTAAGCGATTCTGCATATTTACACGCATGAACAACGACAACCATACTAGCCAGACCACCCCGGTGTTACAGGTTGACGGCCTCAACGTATACTACGGCAGCTTCCACGCAGTCAGCAATGTCAGCTTCGAAGTAAGGCCAGGAGAGATATTCGGCCTTCTTGGTCCTAACGGGGCGGGTAAGACGAGTACGCTTAGCGCCGTGGAAGGTCTGTTGAAACCACAATCCGGCAATATCCGGGTAGCGGGTTATTCCATCCGCGAACAACCTTTGTATGCCCGGGCTAATATGGGAGTACAGCTGCAGGCTACGAGCTTTCAGCCGGAGCTGACGATCACGGAGATCATACAGCTCTATGCAGGTATTTACGGAGTGGATCTGTCAAAGGAGCAGGTAGCATCTATCCTGGCCAATATCAAGCTGCAGGATTCCGCAAATAAAAAATATGGACAGCTGTCCGGCGGGCAGCAACAACGCATATCCCTGGTCATCGCCACCATCCACGATCCGCAGCTGGTGCTGCTGGACGAACCCACTACGGGTCTGGACCCACAATCCCGCCGTCAGCTCTGGGTGAGAATAGAAGCCATGCGGGATAAAGGGCATGGCATCCTGCTGACCACGCATAGTATGGAAGAGGCAGAAGCGGTCTGCGACCGGATCGCTATCATCGACCACGGTAAGATCATCGCTACGGATACGCCACAGGCGCTCATCGACAGCAATCGTGAAAGGCCGGAAGTGATCCAGGCCTCCCGCAAAGGGAAGGTCACGCTGGAAGACGTATTTATAGGACTAACGGGTACGGAAGTCCGCTCATAAAGCAATTGCAACACATCAGCCATGACTACAACTATCCCATCCGCCGGCTCTGTATTTATAAAACTGCTGCGCGCCGACATGACCACGCTTTGGCGCAATCGCCGGGCATCCCTTCTCGTGGTGCTGGTGCCTACGGTGATCCTTATTTCCTGGAAGGGTCTCATCGGCCAATTAGGCGGGACCGGCGTTCTCTCCAATTGCATCACGGTAGGACTTACTGCCATCGGATTGATGGGCTATACAAATATGATAGCACGCGACAGGGACAAGGGCATCTTTCAACGGTTGCGTGTGGCGCCCGCGCCAAAATGGACCATCATGACGAGCCGACTGGCGGTGCAATTGTTAATGATCATTATCACGACCGTCGTACTTTTCATCGTAGGCTATAAATTCGACGACATTAGTATCGAAGCCAGAGGTTATCTATTTGGACTGCTGGCGTCTATCGTAGGCGGGGCGATCTATCTCAGCCTGGGGCAGATCATCGTGGGGCTGATCAAAAATCCCGAGACAGTGAATGTCGTTACAAGGCTGGTATATTTTCTCTTTATCATGATAGGCACGTTCGGCGAGACGGGTTATCTGGGTCCATATGTAACGAATGCCGTCGAATGGTCCCCTTATGGCACGGTGAAAGACATTATATCGGCAGCCTTGGAACCATCTACCTGGAACAGCCATAGTTCGATGGCTCTCTTGGTCACACTGGGCTATACGGCGGTGTTTGCCACCTTTGGTATTAAATGGTTCCGCTGGAATACGCGCTAGAGACTAATATTGGCGCCGACGCCGTAATATCTTCTGTCACTCGTCATATCCACGGAGGATAAAATGCCGCCACCTGCCAGTGCACGACAGTCTGCATAAATTTCCAGGTTCATTTTTTTGTGCATGGGAACCTTATAACCTGCATAGACATTTTGCAGGATCCAGCCATTTCTTCTTGCTGCCAGGACATATGAATTTTGGCCGGAAAAATCATACATCTCCCCGCTGAAATGATATAGCAGATCCAGCCCCAGGCTGAAACCATGACACTGTATCCTATTCATCCAGCCTCCCGTAAAGCTGGGTCTTTTGTTGTCAGGTGTGTTATCGCCGATGATGTAGGGATTAGGTTCGGCTACGTTATGGACGCGAAGCACGGTGGTATTCGCTCCCATCATCCAACTGACGCCGGCGCGATCTATCAAACGATAATTGACCCCCAGCCGGTGCTGCGATGAACTCATCGTATTCAACCAATAGATGACGGTGGTATCACCCTGGTTCGTAAGCACCCCCCTCGAAAAATTCCGGCGCTCGAAATTATAATCGAGCTGCAGCCGGCCATGCATTGATTTCCAGGACAGTCCCGCCTCCCAGACCCAATATTTAGGCGCTTTATCAACTGCCGGCATCGCATAGTAGGACCTCTCCGGAAAGATGTTACCCACCGTAAACAGGCTGCCAGGATAGTAATACCGGTAGGGCAGATCGTTGCCATCGACGTCATTTAGAGAATTGTCGCTAAAAGAATAGAGACTGCGTCGCGATGCCGACGCAAAAAGTTGAAGACTGTTGCTGCGGCTCACTCCATCCAGCTTCAGCAAATCGACGGCGACACTGCCAAAAGCGGATGTCCTGGGTAGCATTATCGCTGCATGCGCGGGGGCTCTGTGCGAAACATTCGATACGACCCCGGCCTGGATATTCAGCACCTGTTTATAGCTGACGTCAATGGTGGGTGTCAGTACATAGAGCTTGATGCGACCGGGGTTAAGCATCGCGCTGCCGGGCTCGCCGTAAATCGCGCCGGCCGGTGTCCCTGCCTCGGGGCCAGTCTCCCTATAGTACGCTTCTCTATATACTTCCTCGGCATCCTGATAGGACGCATTGATGGCAGGCTCGAGGGTCAAATTTTGCGCATGAATGGCATAGCTCAACCGATCCCGCACATAGAACTGATAGATATGAAAATCCTCATTCCCCTTCTGATAAGTATTGGAACTTTCGTTGGGAGGTGCAAAATGGTACAGCATGTTGTTGCCCTCTTTCTGAGAAAAATGAAGATATCCCACCTGCAGGTCATTCCTTAACCCGGGCAACCACTCGCCACGCCATCTTATCCAGGAGCTGAACTGCTGGTCATTTTCGTGCGAATGCGTAAAGCCATCCGTAAAAATAGATCCAGCGTTTGCTGGCGCATGGTAATTAAATGTCGAATCCAATGTCTGCGGAGCGAAACCAACGTGCAATTCTACTGCGTTTTTCGAGTCTGGCGTCCAGTGAAAATTCCCATTCAGACGCCATCTGTCCATGTGAAGCGGTGTTGGTATCGCTCCTTCCTGTTTCCTCATAGGCAGCACATCCCGCAGATAATTCACCGACAAGCCTACGCTGAACTTATCAAAACCTTTGTCCACCCCTGCATAATATTGATGGTACAAATTTGTCGTTGCATCCCGGCTGTGCACCAGCATGGTCTGCGCCGCGCCACGAATATGCCATCCGGCGGCACTACTCCGCCGGGTGGTTATCAATACCATCTGCTGTTGTCCGCCGGCTGTACCTGACAGGACAGCTGCGTTTTGCAGCAAGACCACTTCTTCGATGTCATGGATGCTATATGCATTTACGTCATTGATGATATTCCCATCCACCACAAACACCAGGTTTCGGCTGACTGTATAAGCTCCGTTGAGCCAGACATTGATGGCATCGGAAAGATTCGAAAAAGGCATTTTTTCCAGATCTTCTCCCCTGATGGAGACATGCTGGGTAAAATTTCTTTTTAGAACGATACCACCGGCATCCAATCGGGAGCTGTCATTCTGCGCGATCACGCATAAAGACGCCAGCGTTGTGCATAAGACAAGGGTTATTTTTTTCATACAAAGTTTATTACCAAGTAAGGTTATTATAGACTGAACTTTCCACCTATGCCATAGTACCTGCTGGGTGTGGTCATATAAGGCGTATTACCGCCCCGTACCAGACCACGGCTGTCCACATACACTTCCAACCCCATTTTTTCCGGGAGCGCTATCTTATACCCTATATAAATATTTTGGGCCAGCCAGGCATTATCCCTGCTATATGTAGTCATCTGACTGAAGGAGTTGGCAACAATATTCTCTCCGCTGAAATGATATAGCACATCCATTCCCACGCTGACCCGATGACAATGTACCCTGTTGGTCCATCCACCCGTAAAGGAAGGTTTGTTATTCCCGGGGTAGTGATCACCAATGATGCTGTTGTCCGATGGACTCTGCAGGTCAGGGTCGATTTTTGTCCTCAGCACGGTGGTATTCAAACCGGACTGCCAGCTTATATCATCCTTGTCGATGATCCGGACATTGACACCTACTCTATGCTGGGCAGATTTAAAGTCAGGGAAATAATAAGTGTTAATTCCGCCAACGCTGTTCACAAAACCTGTGGTAGTGAGGTTCCGGCGCTCGAAATTATAATCTATCTGCAGCCTGTTCTTCAGCACGGACCAGCTTGCTCCTGCTTCCCAGACCCAATATTTGGGTATGCTAACGGGCAGGTTTGACATGATGATGCCACCGGTGAAAATAGTACCCATCACAGCCTGAGGGTTCCCATCTATAGGAAATTTAAAAGGCGCATTGGCATTGTCGATATCATTCAATGAAAAGTCGGTGACATAATAAGCGCTGCGTTGAGCATACGATCCGAACAGCTTCAGGCTATTGGTACGGCTCACTCCATCGATACGTAATATATCGATGGCTATGCTGGCAAAAGCCGATGCCCTCGGCAGGGAAGTCCCTGTCGAGCTCTTATGCGACACATTCTCTACAACGCCGCCCTGTATATTCAACAGCTCCTTATAGGTGATGTCCAGTGTGGGGGTCAGCACGTACAGCTTATAGCCCCGGCCTTCGGCCGCTGTGCTGTTGATAATACTCCCGCCGCCAAATCCGCCGCCCGAAAGATTACCGGATTGCGCCCCAAACGCCTGGCCATATGCCTGGTTGAGATACTGATAAGATGCATTGAAGGCCGGCTCGAAAGACCAATCCCCCGCATGGAGCGTATAACTTAGCCTGTCCCGTACATAGATGTGATGGATATGATAGTCCCCGGCAGCCAGACGGATATCATAGTAGGTAGAGGAATCCGTAAAATGCCCCAGGTTGTAGTAATTTCCCTGCTGTCTGAAATGGATATACCCCACCTGCAGATCATTTCGCAACCCGGGCAACCACTCGCCACGCCATCTTGCCCAGGAAGTGAACTGCTTATCGGACTCGTGACTGCGCTCGTTGTAATTCAGGATACGGTATCCCGGCGGCGTATAGTTCTGCGCCGAATCCAGTTTCTGATCTGCATACCCCACACGCACCTCCACCGTATTCTTCGTGTCTGCCCGCCAGGTGAAATTCCCATTCAAACGCCATCTGTCCATGGTATAGGGCAACACCGCATCATAGTTCGCTCGCTTTGGCATAGGGGTCACATCCTGTAAATAATCTCCCGACACACCCACGCTGATCTTTTTGAACGTGGCATCCAGACCCGCATAATTATGATAATAGCTTTCGAGCATGGATCCGGGACTGTTCACCAAAGAGGTTTGGCTGGATGCCCTTAGGGCCGGTCGCCCAATGCCTTTATTCCTGGCGTTCCGGGTGGTGATCAACACCATCTCCTGCTGGTTGGCAGCGGTGCCTGTCAGGGCATTTGCATTTTGTACGAACACGACCTCTTCGATGTCATGGATGCTGTAGGCGCAGACATCGCTGATGATATTCCCATCCACGACATAGATCAGATTGCGGCTGACGGTATAGGCGCCGCTGATCCAGACATTGATGGCATCTGAAAGATTGGAGAAAGGCATCTTCTCCAGGTCCTCGCCTTTGATGGCAATATGTTGGGTAAAATTTCTTTTCAGGACGAGGCTGCCGGCATCCAGTCGGGAGCTGTCATTCTGAGCAAACACTGAAATGCATGTCAGCAGACAGCATACGGCAAGGGCTGTTTTTCTCATAACAAGGTTATTGCAAACAAAATAAAATAAATAAAGGCGTTCCGGAAGAGAACGCCTTGCTATTAATCAATTTTTAACAACTATCACTCAGAGCGCAGGCTGCCATTGGCTGCCGAAGCTATTCGGAACGCAGGCTGCGCGCCGGATTGGACAGGGCCGCCCGGAGGGCCTGGTAGCTGACGGTCAGCAGCGCGATCCCCATCGACAACAAAGCCGCCAGCATAAATACCCACCATTGAATGGACACCCGATAGGGGTACCCCTGCAACCACTTATACATGGCCCACCAGGATATGGGAGCGGCTATAAAGAATGCAATGATCACCAGTCTGAGGAAGTCCTTTGATAGTAGACTAACAATGCCGGTGACGGATGCACCAAGCACCTTACGCACGCCAATCTCTTTCACCCTGTTCTCGGCCATATAGGTAGCCAGGCCAAAAAGCCCCAGACAGGAGATAAAAATGGTAAGCCCCGCGAACAGAGCGGCCAGGGTGCCGGTTCGTTTTTCATCATCGAACTTCCGCGCATACTCGTCATCGATGAAATTATATTCGAAGGGGAATTCGGGATTGTATTTTTTAAAGATGGCTTCCGCCTTTTTCAAATTCTGAGAAGTAGTGTTGGCATCGTTGAGCCGCATGGTCACGGTGTTGAACCATTGCAGCCTTGCCCCTTCGATGACCATGGGGTGAGTGGGTTGATAAGGGCTCTGGAGGACAAAATCCTTGATGACACCCACTACGTGCCAGTCGATGTTGTTGTCCTTGACGATCTTTCCCAACGGATTTTTGAATCCCATGGCCTTTGCGGCAGACTCGTTCAAAAGGACGCCGGTGCTGTCCGTAGGATAGTCTTTCAGGTTGAAGTCCCGGCCCATCGCCAGTTTCAGGCCCGCGGTGGAAACAAGCCCCTGATCGGAACAAAATCTGTCAAAGTCGGTCTTGTCGTCGGCCGCCTTGCCCTCCCACTGGAATCCCCAACTATCGCTCCAGCCCTGGGTCAGAGGACTGCTGGTCTTGCACACGGACACGGCCGCGCCGGAGGACAACAGTTCCCGCTTGATGAGATCGTAGTTCTTCCCAACATCACCCGTCATGAAGTGATAGACCAGGTTGGCCTTGTCATAGCCTATCTCCCTGTCCCTGGCATGGTCTATCTGCTGCTTGACGATGATGGTGCAAATGATCAGGATGATGGCAAAGCTGAATTGCAGCACGACCAGTACTTTTCGTGGTGTCACCAGCGCATTCACAGCCCTGAATGTACCCTTCAGCACTTTCACAGGTTGGAAGGACGAAAGGAAGAAGGCCGGATAGCTGCCTGCCAGCAGTCCTGTAAAAATGATAAATGCAAGTCCTATCAGCCAGAAATAAGGGCTGCCATATCGAAGGGCCAGCTTTTTATCCGTCAACTGATTGAACCCAGGCAGGCTCAGTTGTACGATACCAACGGCGATGATGCCGGCAATAAGGGCAAGCAATATCGACTCCCCGATGAATTGACTTATCAGCGAACCCCGCTGTGCTCCTACCACCTTCCGTATCCCCACCTCCTTGGCCCTCTTCTCGCTACGGGCGGTGCTGAGATTCATAAAATTGATACAGGCGATCAAAAGGATAAAGGCTGCGATGATCCCAAACAGACGCACAAATTCTATTTTTCCGCCTTCTTCCACCCCGCCTTTGAAGCTGGAATAAAGCCGCCAGCGGCTGATGGGATAGAGGAAGTTCTCCCAATGCTTCTCGCTACTATCATACCGCATCTTCAGGCCCTTCACCTTTGGGGCCACGGATGCCAGGGTGGCGTTCTCTTTCAGAAGCACATAGGTGCGGGTGGAGTTGTTCCCCCATTCGTTGTCATCATCTCCTATCTTTCGTACATAGCTCCAGGGAATGAGGTATTTGAATGTGAAACGGCTATTGATCGGGGGGTCTTTGGCCACTCCAGTGACCTTGAAATAATCCTTGTCATCTATCTTGACAGTCTTGCCGATGGGATTGTCGTTCCCAAAAAGGCTTTTGGCAAAGCTCTCGGTCAACACTACAGAAAAGGGCTCCATCAGGGCGGTATTGGCATCGCCCTTTACCAGTGGGAAAGTGAAGACCTGTAGGAATATGCTGTCCACCGCATTGCCCTGCGCCATGATCCGCTTGTCGCCTATGCTAAAAAGATAGTTCTGGCTCCAGTTGACACGACAGGCATGCTCCACTTCGGGGAGATCCCTCTTCAGGGCGCTGGCCATTATCTTGGGGGTGGTATTCCAACAGTGCATCTCCCCGCTGAAGACTGCCTTGTTCCAGGCTTCATAGATCCGGTCTTTTTTCTCATGAAACTGCTCATAGCTTACTTCACTCTGTATCCACAGCATGATCAACATGGCGCTGGCCATCCCGATTGCCAGTCCAGTGATATTGATAAGGGAGAAACCCCTGTTCTTCCACAGGTTGCGAAATGCGACTTTCAGATAGTTTTTAAGCATAATATTTAAGGTCTCCTGTTTTCATCGAATGTTGCATCTCTACCATCCTATACCATAATCTTCTCCATTGTTGCTGCCGCCGCCCCATAATGACCCTATGCCTCTCCACAAGCGGTCGTGGTATAACGTTTCATCTACTCCATTCGTTACAGTACTGTGATCAAATAATATTGGATCGCTCACCATGGAAGTCCCATTCATCGAAAAAGCCTTGCGTTGATTTTGGTCGCTGAAGATAGGCTAATTTTTTACGTAGTGCTGGCATATGTATTATCTTTATATGTACCGGAACCATTGGAAGTGGTCCGGTACTAACTATTACACATGAGAATTCTTCTCCTCCTGACTGGCCTATGCTTTTTCTATCTCCGAGGCATAGCACAAACTCCTAACTATCCAACCCCTGTGGAAGGTGATTATGTCATTCACCATTTTTCATTTCAGAGTGGCGATACCACGTTGCCTGATCTTCGTCTGCATTACACTACCATCGGACAGCTCCGCAAGGATGCACAGGGCAGAGTTGTCAATGCCGTGATCATCATGCATGGCACGACGGGCAATGGACACCAGTTCCTCAGCGCCCGATTCGCCGGAGGGCTCTTTGGCCCGGGGCAGCTGTTGGATGCGGGGATTTATTATATCATCCTACCCGATGCCATCGGTCATGGCAAGTCCTCCAAACCCAGTGACGGCTTGCACATGAGATTCCCCAAATACACTTATGACGATATGGTGCTGGCACAATACAGACTGGTGACGGAACATCTGGGTGTCAATCATCTCCGGCTGGTGATGGGAACTTCGATGGGCGCCATGCATACATGGGTCTGGGGCTATACCTATCCGGACTTTATGGATGCGCTGATGCCGCTGGCCAGCCTACCAGTAGCCATTGCCGGTAGGAACCGCATGCTTCGCAAAATGGCGATCGACATGGTGGAGATGGACCCCGCGTGGAAGGATGGAGAATATACAGAAGAGCCAAAGGTGGGCCTCATGGGAGCCATTTCGTCCCTCATCTTTATGGGCAGCAGTCCTCTGCAATCCCAGAAACGCGCACCCACGCGTCAGCAGGCGGAGGCAGAACTGGCAAAGCTGGAAAAGAATTATCTGGCCAGCCTGGACGCCAACGACCTCATTTATCAGTTCGATGCTTCGAGGAACTATGACCCTTCACCGCATCTCAAGGCCATCAAGGCGCCACTCTTTGCCGTCAATTCAGCTGACGACGAGGTGAACCCTCCCGAGCTGCATATACTGGATGAAAAGATAAAAGAAGTGCCCAAAGGAAGATATATCCTGCTGCCCATTACAGATCAGACATCAGGGCATGGCACACATTCCAACCCGGCGGTATGGGGAAACTACCTGAAGGAGCTGTTGGATGACACTTCACATTAAGGTTCTCCTATCCCGGTACTTACATTGAACTTCACGACGGCAAAACCGCTCCTTCCAAAATAGTTGTTATATGGTATGACAACTTCGTCCCCGGAGATCTGGCGCGCCTGCTGGAACTGCAGGATAGTCTTGAACTTCCAGAACATGGGGCTGATGGCGTCGTTGAGCACATCTCCCCGCGGGTCCAGCACGGTAGTGCTGCCATATGGATTCTCGTTTCGGAAGAAACTGTTGTACAACAGGAATAGTCTGTCACCCCTGGGAACGGCAAAGTACGAGAGGTTGGGCGAATTCAGCTCCGTGATCTGCTCCTTGCTGAGCATGGCGCTCCAACAGCTGTCGGTGCGCCGGCAGGGAAAATAGAATATGCCCAGATCACCCCGCAGATGTTCCAAACCCAGTCCGCAAAGAGAGGGATAACGTGCATATCCGTCGTGCAGGGCGGGTGAGCGGACGGCCTTCTCGGGTATGTTCGTACTGGTGGGAATCATCAGCGAGGAAGGATCCCATTGCTGATCCATGGTACCCTCGTCGTCGTACCACTCCGTAAAGGGTCTGCCGTATTCTTTTAGCAGCATAAACCCATTCCCATTGACGGCAATAAAGCTCTCCTTTGTCAGGTTCTCGTCCCGCACCTTGCCGGGCACCAGCGTGCTGAACCGGTAGGAGCTGTCAAAGTCACAGGCTTTTTGCTTCAAGGAATAGTGCACGACGTGTACATTCTTCAGCACGTCATAGTGGAAGGTAGATAATATGGCCGCGGTGACTTCTTCGCGCTGGTTGTCGATGGCGAGGTTGACGTCTTCCATACCCGAATTCAACGGCAGGCCAATCGGCTTAATCGTCATGGCAGTATCCATCGGATCGAAATGGAACAGGAGGAAGAAATTGGCGTCGGTACGGGAGGGTGACATCATCAGCCATTGACCATTGTTGGCCAGCTTTACGGGACTATTGGTAAAATTTTCCAGGGGATAGTTGGTAAAATCGTCTTGTATAAAAGGCTGGGTAATATTGGGGCTGGCATACACCCGACGGGACAGTAAATGCCAGTCCTGGTCGAAGAGCAACGCATGGAGCTTGGGCGGATAGGAGGTGATGGACTGAAAGCCTACCAACAGGATCAGCTGTCTGTCCTCACTGCGGACCAGGAGCCAGCTGTTGCCGGACTCGTTGAACGGGAGTGAGTCCAGGATGCGTCCCCGGCCTACGGGCGTGCCGTCAGGTTGAAATCGTCGAACATAGAAGCTGGTCTTCCGCTGCCCGCCCAACACAATCAACTGGTCGAATGCATTGTCACCTGGTATCAGGTACTCTTTCTGCGTCGCCTCAGTAATGTCAATGGAAGGGAAGGTGTTCACCGGCTTCATCCGGGAGTCGTAAATGTCGAAGGTCTGACCCTCCGTCTCACGGGGGTCTACCGCTCGGGCCGTGGCCCTTCGACGGTGCGTGGATTGCATCCAGTAATAATCCCCTACTTTACCCACCAGCTCAGTACGAATGGTCCATCGGTCATTGACTGGCTCACAATACATAACTCTTTGTGCTGACAGGTAGGGGATGCCCGCAAACGGCAGTAGCGCCGAAGTTAGGTATACCCAGAACCTCATGTGAATCGTTTTAGGCTTGATGTAAATTGGAATCCTGCTTAAACTAAATTTACGATTTCATTCACTTAAATTTGGCTTTTTTATATGGATAAATTTCCATATATTAAGAAGTCAGGGTGGAGCACTCACAATTCACGTAGTGCGTGCTGCCGCCTCCTCCAAAAATTCCAGATATAGAAGGGTGTTCCGATGAGCAATAATGCAAATCCCCAGAAGACGATATCTTTTCCTGCGCCGAGGATGGCAAAGAGAGAGAATGTAAACGCCAGGCTCGCGGGAACCAGTATACGAAGCCAGCCCCGGGTATTGGAGGGAGGTCTTTTTTTCATCACGGTGATAACATAGCCTGCGCTGACAAAGAGAAAAGGAAGGACGGATGTCATGGTAGCCATGAGTGTCATGAACTGGAATTGCTCTACCAGCCCCCTGGTATAGTTCATGATCATGATCACGGAAACAAGCAGGCTGGAGAGGATGACCCCCCGGGCAGGCATACCTCTCTTATTTTCTTTCTCGAAGAAGGGCGGGAACAGCTTGTCCCTGCTGATACTTCGAACGATCTGTCCTTGCATGAGGGTCCATCCATTCAAGGCGCCAAAGGCAGCAATGGCCACTCCTGCCGAGACCCAGTAGCGTGCCTGCGGTCCTACGATAATGGCTGCCGCATCGGAATAAGGTGTGACGGTGCGTTGCAGTTGAGTGGCAGAGAGGATGCCCATCACACTCATGGCCCCGAATATATATACAAGCGTCGTGACGAGGGTGCCCAGCATGGTAGCCCTGGGGACATTCTTCTCGGGGTTGTCTATGCTGCATGCCGGGATGGTGGCGCACTCCACACCTAAGAACGCAAAAAGGGTCAGGGAAGATGCGCTGGTGATGGCCTGGAAAGTAGAGACCCCGCCGCGATTGAAAGGGATGAAATTCTCCCAGCGGATAAAAAAGAGGCCAACCACTGCCACGAATACCAGCGGCGTTAGCTTTAAAATAGTGGTGACAAGTTGTACCTCGCCGGTGGACTTTATACCATGATTGTTCACCCAGGTGAGCAGCCAGATGGCGGCGAGCCCCGTGCCGACGGCCAGCACAGGATTGGCGGACAAGGCTGGAAAAAAAGTGCTGAGGGCGCCGACAAACGCTACGGTCAGGGCGGCATTGGTACACCAGATGGATATCCAGTAGCCCCATGCCATCAGGAAGCCGGGGAAATCCCCGAATGCATGGCGGGTATAGGAATAAGGACCTCCATCCATATGGGGCAAAAGCTTGCTGGTCTCGCTGAACATATGCGCGATAAACAGGGCGCCTATGGCGGAAAGCAGCCAGCCTAACAGGCTTATACCACCAAAGGATGCGGTTGCCGCCGGCAGTAAGAAAATGCCTGCTCCGATCATATTGCCGACAACCAGGGAGGTGGCGGTCCATAAGCCCAGTTTATTTTTCATTGGTATGTGAATATACTCCCTGTTCCTGCCCTGGGAAAATCTTTCCGTCCGTGGGAGAAAAATTGACTTGGGTCAAGGTAAAAACAGACACCAACCTTCGGTTGGCGCGCATCATATATTATTGTATGTCAGTTGATTATAATTTTTTCTATCAAATACACAGCCCAATGACACGAGCCGGCACAAGGATTGTATTTACATATTCGGTTTTTCATAGGATATTGGATTTAAAGACGGGGCTGGATTTCTATCCTGGCCCTTTTTTTTTGCCTGACCTCATAAAGGTTTATTTTCCTCGAAATAGTGATGAAAGTATAGTAACTGATACTCTATGGAATTGCTCCAATAGTTCCAGTCATGTCCACCCGGACGACTGGTGAAAACATGGGGTATCTTTTCAGCCAGCAGCTTCTCATGCAGCCCGTTATTTACCTTATAAAAAAAGTCATCGCTGCCACAATCGAAGATGATGGAAAGACTGCCGGGCCTCAATAGCTTTGTTTGATTCACCACGCTGTAGTCGGCCCATCGCTGGGGGAAGCTGTCAAGACTGCCCAGACGACGCGCGATGTCCCAGTTCTTTGGAAAGGGCCGGATGTCCACCCCACCGCTCATACTGCCGGCCGCACCAAATACATCCTGATGGCGGAAGGCGAGGAACAATGCTCCATGCCCGCCCATGCTTAGTCCCGTGATGGCCCTTCCTTTGCGGCCCGGCAACGTCTTATAGTGATCATCGATGTATTTCACCAGCTCTTTGCCCACATAGGTCTCATACTTCCAGGTGCTGTCCACGGGGCTGTCGAAATACCAGCTGCCGAAATTGCCATCGGGACATACGATCAATACATTATACCTGTCCGCATATTCTTTTAAAGCAGGTACCTTTTTCACCCAGTCGCTGTAATTTCCGCTGTATCCATGCAGCAGGTATACTACGGGGTAGGGACTGCCTTGTTGATAGGCGGCTGGTTTTATTACTACTGCTTTGATCTCTTTGTGCATGGCCGCGCTATAGGTCACAACAGTATCTACATCCTGGGACACCCCTTCAACACCCCAGCTCATCGCCGGAGACTTCCCCATATTCAGCTCCAATACACCTCCAGCCATGATGTCTGCATGATCCAGCCAGCATTTATTATACGACTGCCCATTCAGGCTGGCGGATTGGATGTATTTATTCTCCCGGGAGTTGTTGCGCGCAATGATGGTAAAAGTTTTCCCCTTTGCGTAATGTGGGTCCAATTGCATCACCACCTTGTCGAATACGGGGCTGGTGATCTCCCACCGTGTGTCGCCAGGGCATACAGGATGCAGCCCGCTGGCGGCCAGTACATACCAGGCAGACATCTGTCCCACATCCTCATTGCCGACAAGCCCCTCCACGGAATTATGATAGGCACGTGTGCAGATGGTTCTTGTCCATTGCTGCGTCAGAAAGGGTGCACCCAGCCGATTGAACAGGAAAGGCACATGATGCACGGGCTCGTTGGCGTGATTATAATAGTCATTCCAAAGCATGTTCTCTGGTGTCCTTTCAAAAAACTGCTGGAGGTCCGCGAGTACAGGCCCACGTCCACCCATCAGCTGCACCATTCCCGGTATATCCTGCGGGACAAACCATCCCTGCTGATAAGGATTGCTTTCCACGGTGCCGTAATCCTGTTTCATCCTGCCTTCTGCAGGCCAGGGTTCCCAACTGCCGTCCTTTCTGCGGGGACGGAACCAACGCACGCTGTCATTCCAGATGTTCTTATAGCTCATTCCCCGGGCAGCATATTTCACACTGTCCTCCTTCTTACCCAGCGCCGCAGCCAGCCGCGAAAGACACCATTCGGAAAAACCGTTCTCCAGGGTCACAGAAATATTGCCGGGCTCCCAGCCATTCTTATTGCCAAACATCTCACAGGTGTTGACGGCATATCGATATGCCTTGTTGACATCATAATCTCGTATACCCTTGGCATAGGCATCCACCAGCACAACGACGGCGGGATTGCCTACCATGCAACCGCTGTAAGCATTGAGCAGCTCCCAACGCTCGAGATATCCCTTCCCGCTCTGGTCCGCCAATTCCACCAGGCTGGCGATAAGGTCATTCACCATCCGGGGGTTGATAATGGTCTGCAAGGGCATCTGGCTGCGGAAAACATCCCAACCGCTAAAAATACTGTGCTTGGTGAAAAGATCCGTTTTGTGCGGCTTACCATCACCCCCCGGATAAGTTCCATCGACGTCCGACAGGGCCCTTGGGTCTATAAGGGTATGATACAATGAAGTGTAAAAAATGGTCTTCTCATCATCGGTCCCACCCGTGATACGGATCTTGCCCAGGGCCTGGTCCCACAACTGTTGCGCGGCCTCATGCACACGATCGAAATCCCAGCCGGTGATCTCAGCTTTCAGGTTCCTCCCGGCTCCCTCCATGCTGATAAAGGAGATACCGGTCTTTAACACTACCTGCTCGCCGGCCTTTGTAGCAAACTCAGTGTAGAAGCCGAGATGACTGCCTTCTTTCTTCCGGACCATAGGTTGCACATCCTCCTTGCTCCATACACCGTATTTTTTGACAGGCTTATTGAACTGCGCATAGAAATAAACGGTGTATTCGGCATGACCATCGCCATGTCCCCATCCCCCTCCTTCGGGTGTACATTTCATCCAGCCCCGGATAGTATGATCATCCACTACCTCAACATACTGGGCCGTAGAAGTGCCGCCTACACGGTGGGCCAGGTCTATCTGTATCCGGCTCTGGTCATTGGCGGGAAAAGTAAAACGCATCATCGCGCTGTGGGGTGCGGCAGTCAGCTCGGCCAGCACATCGTACTTCGTCAGCCGGGCACTATAATATCCCGCTGACGCCTTTTCGGATGATTTGTCGTATTTACTGCGATAGCCCTGCTCATCCTGTCCTTCAGCGCCGGACACAACCTGTAACTTGCCTGTTGTGGGCATCACCAGAAAATTCCCCAGATCGCCATACCATCCCACGCCGCTCATCTGCGTACAGGCAAACCCTTCGATGGTGGTATGCTCATAACTATACCCCGAACCATTGTCCCCTCCGGTGATGGTATTGGGGCTCACCTGTACGACTCCGAACGGAGTAGCCGCACCGGGAAAGGTCTTGCCCAATCCGGCCGAATTCTCACCCTTGGTAATACTGGTGCTGGCGCCGATAAAAGGATTTACATAAGACGAGAGGCGCCGGCCTTGTGTTGGCTGGCAAACAGCCATAAGGGACAGACCTGTAAGGACAGCTAAGAGATAAATTCTTTTCATCCGCTAAAAATATCGAACTCCCGGCCGATTCGCCGGGACAATCTCCTTTTTCGTGTATTATTTTTCCAAATTCAGGCGTCCGAAGGCTATTTTCGTCCCAGGATCGCGAACCCCTGGTTCATCGGTCCGATAAATAACTTGCTATGATCCTAACATTACTGTCTCATCAATGGAAGTCCTTCTGGCGCGGCCGCAATGCCGCCAGGAGCCTGGCTACCCAGATATTCATCGGCCTCCTCATCGCCTACCTCATGGCGTCCATACTCTTCGCAGGTCTCGCCACCGGGCACATTCTCAATAAGGCCTTCCCCGGCCAGGACACGGTTCGCATCTTCTGCGGATTTGTCCTTTATTATTTCTTTATCGACATCCTTTTAAGATTCGCCATGCAGGAGCTGCCGGTGCTGACGATAGTGCCCTACCTGGGTCAAAACATCCGCAGACGGCAAATGGTGAGCTTTCTCAACATACGCTCGCTTTTCCATTTCCTCAACCTGATGCCCCTGCTCTTCTTCGCGCCTTTTGCCTGTACGGATATGGCGGTGCATAGCGGGAAGCTCGCAGCAGCCGCCTTTATCACGGCCATCGTCTTTATCATGCTCTTTAACAATTTCCTCATCCTCTATGTCAAGCGGAGGACCATTATCAACGTTTGGTGGCTGGTAGGCTTCGCGGTCGTGATGATAGGCATTATGACACTGGATTTCTTCCATATCATCTCCCTGTCCGGCTGGTCCTCGAAACTCTTTGTAGCGCTGCTGGCCAAACCCATACTGGCGATTGTCCCGGTGGTCCTGGGGCTGGCGGCCTGGTTTAACAACTATCGATTCCTCCTCACAAATCTCTACCTCGACGAAGGCGCCAGGTCGGAAAAGGAAAAATCCTCACGTGAATATTCCTGGCTCCAGCAGCTGGGTCTCACGGGCGAGCTCATTGCTCTGGAGATAAAGCTCATGCTCCGTAACAAGCGGCCTAAGTATATTGTCCGCCTGTCGGCCTTGTTCATGTTCTATGGCTTTGTATTCTACAACAAACATTATCTGTCGGACCAAAGCATGTACATCATTCTCTTTTTCCCGGCCCTCTTTCTGACAGGGATCTTTATCATGAACTATGGCCAGTTCCTCTTTGCCTGGCATAGCAGCTTTTTCGACGGACTGATGGCATCCAATATCAGTATCCCCGCCTTTATCCGAAGCAAATTCATGTTGTACAATGCCATCAGCACCACCATCTTTATCATCACCAGTTTCTATGGCCTCATCACCTGGAAGATACTGGTTATACAAGCGGCTGGCTTCCTCTATAACATCGGTGTCAACAGTGTTATCTCCATTTACCTGGCTACCTTTAGCTATAAGGCCATCGACCTCAGCCGCAGCGCCACCTTCAATTACCAGGGCATCGGCACGGTACAATGGGTATATGCCCTTATCATCATACTGGTCCCCTACGCGATCTACTACCCGCTGGCGAAATTCGTCAGCCCCTGGGCGGCCTGTGCGGTAATAGGCGGACTGGGTCTCATCAGCCTGCTGATGCAAAGCTACTGGGTCGAAGTGCTGACCCGCGAATTCCAACGACGAAAATATCTCATGCTGGCAGGATTCAGAGAAAAATAATTCATCACCCTTACAACACATTATTTATGATCACTATTACCGATATCACCAAATCATACAACGGCAATACAGTCGTCAATATCCCGCAATTGGAGATCGCCACCGGCGAAATTGTCGGGCTGGTAGGCAACAACGGCGCCGGCAAGACCACTCTTTTCCGGCTGATGCTGGACCTGATACGGGCGGACAAAGGCCAGATCCTTTCCAAAGAAAAGAATGTTGCCGCTTCGGAAGACTGGAAAAACTATACGGCGGCCTACCT
Organism: Sphingobacteriales bacterium 50-39; assembly: GCA_001898505.1. Classification (GTDB taxonomy): domain Bacteria; phylum Bacteroidota; class Bacteroidia; order Chitinophagales; family Chitinophagaceae; genus Puia. The sequence goes on along the minus strand of MKTZ01000009.1, from coordinate 616,428 downwards.
GGACGAAGGCTTCCTGATCAATTACCTTACCCCCGAAGAATATTTTTACTTTGTAGGTAAACTGCACCAGCTGTCCAGGGTCGATGTGGATGAGTTCCTGCAACGCTTCGAGGCATTCTTTGACGGCAGCATCCTCAACAGCGGCAAATATATCCGGGACCTTTCGAAAGGCAATCAGTTCAAGGTAGGCATCGCAGCCTGTCTCCTGCAAAAGCCGGAACTCCTCATCCTGGACGAACCCTTTGCCAATCTCGACCCATCCTCGCAGATGCGCCTGATCAAAATGCTGAAAGAGCTGCCCGCCCAGAGCAGGATGACGGTCTTTATCAGCAGTCATGACCTGAACCATGTCACAGAGGTATGTCATCGCATACTGCTGATGGAAAAAGGACGTATCATCAAGGACATCGACACGACGGCCGATACGCTACAGGAACTGGAAATGTATTTCGAAGTATAGAGCCCGATCTGCATATGAATAAAAAGTATAGATACTCTTTCTGGAAGGTCTGCTTCTGGGTGACGCTCATCAATGTGGTGATCCTGGGGCTGATGCTGACTATGGTCTACTTTGTCAAGATCCCCCAACAAAGCTGGAATCCACGGACCTTCCCACTCGGCCGGTTTCTTCTTCGGGGCGCAGTATCCCTGGTCTTCCAGTGTATATTCGACTATTACGCGCTGAACCACTACTACCGGGTGATGGCCAAAAAAGGCGGATGGCCTTCCTATCTGCTGGTGACCCTGGTCCTTTTAGGCGCCACTTTTGTTTACTATTTCGTTAATGACATCACCCTCACCGGTCCGGAAAAACTATCCCAGACCACCATCAGCATGCGTCTCTTCGCCTATTGCTTTAGCGCCCTATTCCAGATAGGTATACCGCTGGCCATTGCGGCCGTCACCCGCCAGCTGGACGAAAAGAAATGGCAGGGCGAGAACCAAAAAGTGCTGGAACAACGGACATCCCGGCTGGAAAAGGAGAAGATGCAGGCCGATTACCTTTTTCTAAAGGCCCAGATCAATCCGCACTTCCTGCACAATACCCTGAATTTTCTTTATGCCCGGAGCCTCCCCTACTCCACCGAACTGTCGGAAGGCATTCTCACCTTGTCCGAGATCATGCGCTACTCCCTGGATAAAGAAGAAGATGCGGATGGCAAGGTGCTCCTGACAAAGGAGATCGAACACATGAACAATATCATCAAGATACAGCAGCTGCGATTTGGCAATGCCCTGCAGGTGGTATTTACCATCCAGGGCCGTCCGGAAGGACTGCGCATCCTTCCCTTTGTTCTGATCACCATAGTGGAGAACGCCTTTAAGCACGGCGAGCTGAAGGACCCCGAACATCCGGTGACGCTGGACCTTTGCATCGACGACACCGCCGCCCGCGCCCCGGGTCCTGGCAAGAAGCTACGATTCCATTGTGTCAACAAGAAAAAGACGGGACCCAAAGAGCTCTCCACCGGTATTGGGCTGGAAAACACCCGCAAAAGGCTGGAACTTGCCTATGGAGAGAATTATTCTTTGTATATTAAAGACCAGCGGGAAGCCTATACCGCAGCTCTATCCATTAACTTGTAACCATGACAACCTGTATCATTGTAGACGACGAACAACATGCCATCGATGTGCTGGAGCACTATGTAAAGCAAATACCTTCCCTGCGTCTGCTGGCCTCCTTTACCAATCCGCTGCAGGCGCTGGATCTGCTGAACAGGGAGAAGGTCGACCTCCTCTTCCTCGACATACAGATGCCGGATATATCGGGACTCGACTTCATCCGCGCTATCCAGGGCAGGTCAAAAGTGATACTCACTACCGCCTACAGCGAATTTGTTACGGAGGGATTTGAACTGGAAGTGGAAGACTATCTGCTAAAGCCCATTCCCTTCCCAAGGTTCCTAAAAGCCGTGCAACGCATACAACAGACGGAGTCGGACGTCCCCGAGACTGGTGTGGATGATTATTTCTTTTTGAAGACGGAGCTCAAGGGGAAGATGCTGCGGGTAAACTTTTCAGATATCGACTATATCGAAAGCATGAACAACTATGTGGCCATACACCACAATGGGATAAAGACACTGGCCCTTCTTACGATGAAGGATCTCGAAAACCGTCTGCCACAGGCCCGCTTTATGCGCATCCACCGGAGCTTTATCATTCCTGTCGATAAGATCACGGCCATCGAAGGGAATATGGTAATGCTGCGGAATGTCAGGGAAGGCATCCTGCTGGGCGAGACTTACAGACCCGCATTTTTAGAGAAGATGAGAGGGAAGATGCTACAATAGCTACTTTCGTTGGAACACCTTCTCCGTATTATTTTTTGGCGTCACCGTCCCCAGATACGCATAAATAGCCGCGAGATCGCTATTCTTCATACCGGAATACATCAACCATGGCATGGGCGTATTGAAGTCGGTCGGCGCCAGCTGTTTGGGTGTATAGCCGCTGTCTGTATACTGTTTAAATTTCCGGATAAAAAGATTCCTGTCCCAGTTGCCGATGCCCGTGGTCTTGTCAAAAGTAATATTCGGCGCTGTAACGATCGTCCCATTGGGGAAAGTAAATACCCTGCCACCGCCAAATTCCGTTCCGGCGACGACTGCCCCCTTTTCTATTTTGCTATGACACTCGGCGCATCCGGCCATTACTACCAGGTATTTCCCATAAGCCGTGATGTTATTGGAGTCCGGCATTTTTTGCATGGCCGCCTTGGAAGGCATGGTATTCACGAGAATATTGAGCGGGAAGTCCAGCTCATGGTTAGGCACCTGATTTTGTATGGCGGGCAGGGTCCTTATATAGGCGATGATGGATAGGATGTCCTCGGGGTCCGTCTGCCCATAGTGGGGATAGGGCATCAGGGGGAAAAGCGGCTTGCCATTTTTCTCGACCCCGGTGGTGACGGCCCGGAAGATCTCGCCGTCCGTCCAGTCCTTTAGTCCCGCGGGGGTAATATTGCGGGAGTAGACGGTGCCGGGGAACCCAACTTCATGGGTGAACTTCTCACCACCACTGCCAAAGGTTTCTTTTTTCAGGGGGGCTCCATAGATGGACCAGTCGCGCTGGCTATGGCAATCCATACAGACGGCCACGTGATTGGCGAGGTATTCACCCCGCTGCACCCGCTCCGATGTTATCTGTACTTTGAGGTCAAGAGGTGCGCCCGTATTGGGAAGGGCAACCTTGATAAAACCAATAACAGCGGCCAGGCCAATGACCACCACGCCCAGGATGATACCCAGGACTTTTAGGGCTTTTTTCATTTTAGGAGTTATTTGCTACCTAAGGTAAAGGATTCCACTCAAAACGACAAGGCCCCCAAATGGACCAACGGTCCATTGTCCGAAGGACAATAATAAGCGACCGTGGCCCCGGCAGGGGCCTTGCGTCTCGATGTTGACTATTGTTTCTTCAAGTATCCAAATAACCCATTCTTCCCACCGTCAGGTCCGGCCGTGAAATACAGCCTGGTCTGATCGATAGTGGAAGTAGAGGGAGCAAAGGACAATGCCCAAAGTCCGTTGATAACGATAGTTTCGTTATGCGAACGCAATTGTCCAAGCCACAGCCCCTTCATGCTATATACATTGATCCTGCCATCGCCGAAATTACCTATCAGTATCACCGAATCAACGTCAGTATGATTGTTGCCTTTCCCGTTGTTATTGCTTTTACTATGGTCGTCGCCATGATCGTCATCATCACCCATATCGTTAGCATCCAGGAAAGTATCTCCCGCTGCGATTATCCCCCAGGGTGAGTTTAGCCATCCCATGGAAGCAAACCTGGTCTTGAAAGAGCCATCCATCCCGAAAATATCCACAAATCCATTGCCGGGGCCACTTACATCGTGCCCCATAGGCCCGACCTTGGCATAGGTTACATAAAGCCAGCTACCCACGGCCTGAATATTAAAGGGCGCGAATCCAACGGGTATATTGGGATCCTGAAAAGGCAGCGACACCTCGGCAAAACCCGTATCCCATACGACGATCTTACCTGCTTTGAAGTCCGCCGCATAGATTAAATTTTTGGTTCCCCATGAACCGATGGCCAATCCCGTAAAACTGCTGGTTTTGGACATATCCTTGATCAGTATGGCATTGTTGTGCGCCGCCCCATTCCAGCCGGAGAGTATACCGTCCAGCGCGTCAAAAATAAAATTAGCCGTACCGCCATTGGAAAGCCTGAAACCTTTGCCGCCGGAAAAAACGATGCCCGTCGCGGGTCCACCGGTAGTATCCATCGCGGTAGGAATATTGACCAGCGGCCTCGCAGGGATCAATGCTCCCTCTCCAGTGTATACTTCAGAGACACCGCCTCCATTGGAATTCACCCAGGCAATACCCGAAGGAGCCCAGGCAAGGCCCCAGGCATTCATCAATGTTCCGTCCATATGGACGGGGCTGTATTTTGCGGTATTAGATACGAGATTGACCTGCATAAAGTTCCGCAGGTCCTGTTGGTCGATATGTGTCTTGCGGCATCCGGCAGCCAGCGCCAGTATTGCAATAAGGTAAGCTGGTAATCGGATGCTCTTCCGGAAAACATTCATTTGCAGAGTGTTGTTCATACAGCAATTTTTAAGGTTAACAAAATGGGATGACACGCCACCCGATGTGTGACCCAGGGTGAACTTCTACGGTGAGTTGTAAGTAGGAGGAAAGCAGTTCTCAGCGGGCAAAAAAACAAACGGCGGACACCCCCGTGAGGGTTGCCCGCCGCAAAATTTTCATATTGGGTTATTGCTTTATTAAGTAGCCGAAAACTCCATCAACTTCATTATCAGGACCTGCCGAGAAAAACAGATTAGAGTTTGAACGTCACCTTTCCGCCGGTGCGTACGGCCTCGTATATACCATCGATGATCTTCAGGTCTTTCACGGCCTCTACCCCATCCACGGGCACGATAGGCTGTTTCCCTTCCAGGATGATACCTGCCATCTCATCCATCTGGACAGTCTGATGAGTGGTGATGGGCTGATTGATCTCTCCCTTGTGGGTACGTCCCTTGATAGGCCCATACCCTGTTGCCGGCCATAGTTCGGCCCAGCCATTGGATCCATCCAGGAAAAATTTATCGAGGTTATTCATGTTGTAGGTCGAAAGACAGGAAGCAACTGCGCCACTGGGGAAACCCATCTGGAACTGGATGGTCTCATCCACGCCTTCCTTGAATTTTAGGGGGTCGGTCTTTGTCTCCTGCGCCGTCACCCAAATAGGGTCCTCCCCGACCATATAACGGCTACCATTGATCGAATAGATGCCGATGTCCATCATGGCGCCGCCGCCGGCCAGCTGCTTGTTCAATCGCCATTGCGTAGGGTCGCCGATGACAAAACCGGACAGCCCCTGAAAAAACCGGATGGCCCCCAGTTCTCCGGCCTTGCGCATACGGATGATCTCGAGCGTATGGGGTTCAAAGTGCATCCTGTAGCCCACCAGCAGCTTTACACCTGCCTGGTTGCACGCATCCACCATTTCCTGTCCCTCCCTGGCATTGATGGCCATCGGCTTCTCGCAGATGACATGTTTGCCGGCCCTGGCTACGCGAATGACCTCATCATGATGGAGGCCGTTGGGGGTGATGACATATACGGCATCTATATCCGGATTGTTCCTGATAGCATCGAAGTTCTCGTAGTTATAACAATTCTTATCAGGAATATTATATTGGGATTGCCAGCGTTTGATCTTGTCGGGGTGGCCGCTGATAACCCCTGCCAGCCTGGCCTTTGTACACGACTTCATGGCTTCGGCAACCCTTGTTCCATAACTCCCGAGACCCATGATGGCTACACGCAGCATGGGCCCATCGGCGGCGGTGAAACAAGACAACGAGGGGAAGACAAGGGCCGTGGCGGCCAGCTTTTGAAGGAAATCGCGACGGGTGTTCATGGAAACTGCTTTTGAGTGACCGAATTTACTGAATTTGTCCCATCATCCCGAAAATCCCGGCCGGGGTTTTCCCCTCTCTACGAAGAAACTGTATGGAAGCAGCTCCCGCCGACTTGGACAGCTTGCTCCCGTCGGCATTTGTAAACAATGCATGATGATGAAAGATCGCGTTTGTAAAAGCCGTGCCTCCGGGGAGAAGGTCTGCCAGGTACAGTTGGGCGAGGGTAGATGACCAGAGGTCCCGGCCTCTCACGATAAGGTCTACCCCAAAATGCAGGTCGTCTACCAGGGACGTCAACTGATAGGCGGGGTATCCGTCCTTTTTTCTTACAACAAAATCTTTGACGCTCCTGTCCAGTAGGCCTTTGAATACCGGTGCATCCAGCTGTTGCATGGTCAGCTCTTTTCCTATATCGGTCCTCACCCGCCAACTGACATCGGGCATATCCAATGAAAGACCTTTATCCCTGCATGTACCGGGATATTCTCCGCCTGCGGACTCCCTGGCAATCTGCGTACGAGAACAGGCACAGGCAAAAAGAACACCCTGCTGTCTCAGCTCCTCCAACGAACGGCGATACAAGTCCATCCGGCGCAGCTGTGACCAGGTCCGCTCGAAGTCCGCCCTGGCGCGAGGTCCTTCATCCCAGGGTATGTCCAAAAAATGCAATGTGTCGAATATGTCCTGTACGTATGGCTCCTCAACCCTCTCCCTGTCCAGGTCGTCGATCCTGAGCAGGATCTTCGCCCCCGTGCGGCGGGCCAGGCCGGCCGTTAACTTAAAGGACCAGGCATTACCCAAATGCAGATACCCGCTGGGCGTAGGCGCTATTCTTGTCCGGCGAAAAGTGAGGGGCGAGGACATGCTCGCAAGATACTTGCTTTATTGCAACAATCCCACCGGCACCTTCCCATCTATAGTGGGCATGGACAGCCCCAGCAGCTTGCAGATGATCGCTGCCTGATCCCGCTGGTTCATCTCCCTGATCACCGTACCTTTTTTCACTCCGGGACCGCAGATGATATAGCCGGTACGTATATTCTGGCGGTCGGGGAAATGTCCGTGTGTTCCCCCGTGTCCGGACTTGATAGCCTCCCCTTTCATACCATTGCCAAACGAACCGCCATTTTCAGCAGACAAAGCAAACTCTACCAGGGGGTTGGCGCCGATGGCATTTAGTTTGGCCCGGTCAATGACATGAAAGTACTTTTTCTCATCGGGCGTCAGTCTGTCGAGCATCCCCCTCACCTTTTTCAGGGTCTCCTTATCGCTCCTGTCCTTCAGATACAGATAGGCGCTGCCACCCACACAGAAGAACTGCGCCTTCCAGTCGTCGGTCTTTACATCGGTGATCAACCCGGCCCGGACCAACCATACATTGGGATTTACACTGGTCGTCACATTTTCAAAACCATGGTCGCCGGTGATGATGAGCGCAGTCTTGTCCCAGATACCAGCTATCTTCAATGCATCCATTACGATGCCAACACTGCTATCGGCATCCAGCACCGCCCTCCGGACGCTGTCTCCATCCCTGCCCTGCATATGCGAATAATGATCCACAGAGAAGAAGTGGATGGTCATCAGGTTGGGCTGATCCTTTGCAATGACATAGGCAGCTATGCGCGCTACATTGTGATCTCTCCCATAGTCTATCCTGTCTGCGCCGTCAAAGACTTCCTTCTTAAGCGCATCTACAAACCCTGCGGGTCTTGAATACTGTTCTCGAACAGCCTCGCCCATGCTGCCGATGTCGGGGATATTGTACTGTACCGGCGCGTCGGCCGACACAGGCCATAAAAGGGCCGCCACCTTCATTCCTTTTTTCTCCGCAGCGTCCCAGACGGTGGGGGAATGGATGGAACTGTCGTTCCAATACATCTTTCCGGTAGGGCCGTTGGGCTCGAACATATTATTGAAATATACTCCGTGCTTTGCCGGCTGAACACCGGTGACGATGGTGGCATGTGAAGGATAGGTCATAGAGGGGAATACGCTGTTGACACCTTCGGCATAGGCGCCATCTTTCATCAGTTGATGTAGGTGTACGGTATTCCAGGAAGGGTCCATATAAAGGTTGGGACGGAGCCCATCGATGGTGATCAGCACGACGTGTTCTACCTGTTGCAAGAGGGCTCCAAATTCCACCTGTGCTTCGACAGGGAAATGATCCGAGGGCGTACGGCCACAATACGTATCCGTGAGTATCCCATAGCGAGCGACGCGGAATTGCCTGGTGACGAATATATGGTCTATACGGCTATCTGTTTTGCCGTCGGTGTGAAAATTATTGAAAGTGCCGTTGGTCGCCAGCCGGATAGGCGATAATTCATAACAATCTCTCAATACGCCGGAGTTGTTGATCAGCTTATAGCTTTCGCTGGTCTGATCTACGTTGAAGTCGCCGGTAAGGATCACGGGCATGCTGGCAGGGAATGTTTTGATCTTCGCCAGGATCATTTTGGCACTCTCCGCGCGAGCCTGGACGCCTACATGATCCATGTGCAGATTGAACATATAAAAAATAAACCCTGTGCCTGTCTCCCTGAACTTGCCCCAGGTACAGATACGAGGCAGCACGGCATCCCATCCCTTGTTGGGACGGTCGGTGATCTCGGACAGCCAGAAATCCCCATGCTCCAGTAGCTTGAACTTATTGGTCTTGTAAAAAATGGCGGAATGTTCGCCGGCCTGTTTACCATCATCCCGGCCAATGCCGATGTATGCATAGTCGGGCAGGCTGTCACGCAAGCCTTCCAGCATATGATCCAGGCCTTCCTGTGTGCCGAAGATATCGAAGTCATGAAAGCGCACCTGGGCAGCTATCACGGGCAGTCGCTGTCCCCATCCATTGCCATGCAGAGAATCTCCATGATTGGCATAGCGCAGATTGTACGTGCCGATGTTGAACCGCTGTGCATAGGCTGCGGTCATGCAAAGAAGGGACAGCAATAATGCTGTCCCTGTTCCAGTCAGAACCCTGTGTGAACGTTCGTTCATAGTAGTATTTTTAATTCCATCCGGGATTCTGTCCCAAATTCGCATTAAGTTGAAGATCATTATAAGGAATGGGATAGATAGCTCTCCATTCGTTCCACACGGCGCCGGGATTACCATTCACCAGCCACAATATATTTCCATAGGTGCCATGTTCGAGCGTTTGCGGATTGACGGTGCTGCCGATGGTCGTAGCAACATTGATATAGGTGACCCCGGTGACATTACCCGGCTTCGTGCCCTGGTAGAAACATACGTCGGGCGTGCCATTCTGGTCCAGGTCCATCAGCTGATTCAGGGCAGGTACATAAAATCCGTTCCAGGGTCTTAAGAGCAGCTTGCCCATTCCCCAGCGCAGCAGGTCGGAATAACGCAGGCCCTCCAGCACGAGCTCGATGCTCCTCTCGCGATAGATCTCCAGGAGGACGGGGTCGGTAAGGCCTCCGTTCCATCGTTGGAAATAGGCCTGGATATAGGGGTCAGCAACGGCAGGCAAAGCATTCAGACCACCGGTGATGCCGGCACGCGAGCGCAACGCCCCGATGGTTTTTGTCCAGTCCGATGGGGAGAGCTGTCCCAGTTCCTGCTGAGCTTCCGCATAATTAAGCAGTATCTCGGCGTAACGCATCTGGCTGATGGAATTCGTGTTGAGCGTACCGTTGTCATAATATGTGTCGTCCAAACACCATTTGATGGGCTGATAGCCTGTATAGGAATAGTTGAAGGCGGGAGGTCCGGCTATCACCGAACCGCTGCTGATACGGGTATAGCCTGGTGTGCGGATGGTCTGTGCCAAACGCTTGTCCCTGCCCTGTGTCTCCTGCCAGAAGGTCAGGGTGTCATGACCGGGGATATCCGTAAACGCCGAGCCGTCGAGGTTGAGATACATATTGATGAAGTCCCTGGTAAAATTCAGACGGACGCCATACGTGCTGCTGGTATAGTACCAGTTGGCGTCGTTGAGGACGGCCAGCGAGCTGCTGGTGACGCTGGAGAGCATGATCTCGTTGGTCACGGGGGAGGTGCTGATGAACAGGTTGCGATAAGAGAGATCCAGGCCGTTGGAAGTGTTCAGGCTGAATCCGGCGCTGTCCATTACCGCCCTGGCCGAAGTGGCAGCTTCCTGGAGCCATTGGTTGGCGGTAGCCTTCACCGTTGCATCGCTGGAGGTGGCTGAATCATACTTCCTGTATGTCCCTTCAAAAAGACAGATGCGGGATTTCATGCCATAAGCCACCCATTTGGTGATCTGGCTGCGGCTGGCATCGGTGGAGAGAGACATATGTCCGATGGCATAGTTCAGATCGGCCAGAACAGAATCCATCACCTTTTCGCGGGGATCACGTTTTCCATAAAGCAGGGCGGTGTCGGTAACACTCAACGGCTTGCTGATCCAGGGCACATCCCCGAATTTCTGCACCATATTATAATAAAAGTAAGCTCGGAAGAACCTGGCCAGCCCGGTGTAGTTGTCCCGTACACTCTGGGCGATCTTGGCATTGGTGTTATTGGCAATAAAATAGTTGATATTACGCAATGCGGTCCAGCTCCAGCCGGAGCTCTGCCGCGAATTGTAAAATCCCGCGCGGATATAGTCGGGCACGGCATTGCGTGCGCCGTAATCGCTCATGTTGGCGTCCGTCCGGAAGACATCGTTGATGCCGGGCAGCACATCATAAAATGAATTGGCATACAGCTGCAGACCGTCCGCGCTGCTGAATATAACATCCTTATTGGCAGTGGACTGAGGCTGCTGGTCGAGGTTCTTGGCACAGCTGGCGAATAAAAGAGTTATCGACAGCCAGATGAGATATTTTTTATTGCGAAGCATACTTCTGTTTTTAAAGTGTTATGTTCAATCCCAGGGTTAGGCTCTTTAAGATAGGATAGTTGTTACCGTTGCCATTGTTAGACGTCCCCGTCAGGATAATGTCCGACTTGCCAATGCTCTCGGGATCGAGATTCTTCGTGATCTTGAACATGGGTGAGTATGTCCAGAGGTTCTCGCCGGATACATATACCCGTATACCCGTCAGCTTCAGACGCTGTACCATGGCAGCTGGCAGATTGTATCCGACCTGTACGTTCTTCAGCCGTATATAAGCTACATTCTGCAGATATCTCGTCTGTGCATTATACAACTCGCCCTGACTGTTCTGTGCAGTATAACCACGGTAGCGCGGGAAATAGGTGTTGGGGTTTTGAGGGCTCCAGATCTTGCCTTCCTGGTATTTGAAGAGGAAGTTATAAGGACGATTGAACTGGCCCCAGAATACATCCGCCTCGCTGCCGGGCCACCAGTCCTGCTTGCCGACACCCTGGAAGAAGGCGCCGAAGAAGAAGCCTCCATAATCTGCATTCAGGCTGATACCATAAGTATATCGCGGCGTGCTGTTGCCGATGATACGCATGTCACCGGGGTCATTGGCCGTATTGGCTCCGTTGTTCACGACACCGTCGTGGTTCAGGTCCTTGAACTTGAGGTCGCCGGGCAGCCATTTGCCGGTATTGGAAGCCTTGAAGATAGGCTGGAACTTGGGACCGTTGACAGCCGGATTGTCTGCATCTGTCCAGAAACCATCGTTGGTATAGCCCCAGATCTCACCCAGCTTCTGACCCGAATAGTAGTCGGAAAGGAGCTTGGTAGCATTGTTGTATCGGGTAATAGTGGATTGGTAGTCGGACATCCAGACACCGACACTGTAATGCAACGGCTTGCCTGCGATGTTGAACAGATCCCGCCAGTTGATGGAAGCCTCCCAGCCATTGGTCCGCATGTCGGCGTAGTTGCCCTTGGGTACCGTTGTTCCAAATACAGCGGGCAGCGTCTTTCCAACCGTGAACATATTGGTGGTGATACGGGTATAGATGTCGCCCGTAAAGGTCAGCCGGTTATTGAGCGTGGAGATATCCAGGCCAAGATCTCTGGTAGTGGCTTTTTCCCAGGTGAGCCCATCGGGGATCACATTGGGCTGTGTGGTGGTCTGAGGACGTACACCATTGATGACCCTACCCGACTGGGCGATCTTGAAGAGCTCCTGGAAAGCATAGGAGGCGATGCTGCCATTACCCAGGCTGCCATAAGAACCGCGGATCTTGATATCGGAGATCGTATTGGGATCTACATTCCAGAATGCCTCTTTGGTCAGACGCCAGCCTGCCGACACAGAGGGGAAGAAGGCATAGCGCTGATTGGATGGGAATTTGGAAGAGCCGTCATAGCGGCCATCGAACTCTACCAGGTATCTGTCCCTATAAGCATAGTTCAACCTCCCAAAGCCGCCCAGGATCGCCCATTTCTCATAACCTCCATTGGTAGTGATATTCTGCCCCAATGCCAGGCTCAGGTCCGTCGCATTGGCATAGACCAGGCCATTGCGCTGCGCATTGAAATTGTTGAATACGGATTGCTCGTAGTTATATCCCACCAATGCTTTGAAATAATGGTCGCTTGCGAAAGTATTCTCATATTCCGCATAAATATTTGTCGCCAGATACTGGGTCTTGCCGTTGCCCATCAGGAGGTCATTGGTAGTGGTGCCTACATAGGCGATCACACCCGGTGTGACACTATAGGGTACCTGTACGCGTATCTGTTTGAGTGCGGAGTCCGTATTCTGATAGGTGATGTCTCCCTTGATACGAAGGTGGTTGTCCATGAACTTAGCGACAAATCCAGTCGTATTGCGGAAGACCTGGCTTTTCAGGTTGATGCCATTCTTGCCATAGAAGAGGTCCCCCACGGTATAGGCAGCTGAAAAGGTCAGCGTTCCATCGGGGTTCAGCAGCATGGAAGAGGGGTGCGCCTCATCGGCCATGTTACGCCAGATACCGCCGCCCTCGCCTACGTTCAGTGGGTTGTGATAATCACGGGACGTATATTGTGTATAGTTATATACCTGCAACCAGGGCAATACCTCGATGTTCCCCTTGGCGGTGAGGTTATACATGTGATAGTCATCGGAATTATATCGGAATATCCCATCCTGTCCGTAGTAACGACCCGTCACATAAAAGCTGGCTTTGCCGCTACTGCCGGAGATGGACAGGTTCTGATCTATGGCAGCATTGTGTTTTTTATACAGCAGCGCATACCAGTCCGTATTGCCGTAATAGACATAGTTGCCATTCGAGCCCACATCTACTTTTGGCAGACTGGGGTCGGCATCGCGTTTGGCATATTCGGTGAGATAGGCCTGAGAGAAAGGCTGGGTCTTGTTGACACCGGCGGGTATCTGCGAATAATCGTTCCAGCCTGTCCAGGCGGAGTCGAACATCATCATATACTTGTAGCCATTGGACTCGATCCTGGGAATATAGGTAGGCGACTTGATGGAATAATTGGAGCTGTAAGTGATGGTAGACTTGCCCTTGCTTGGCGTCTTGGTAGTGATCAGCACCACGCCAAAGGCGGCCCTGGCGCCATAGATAGCGGCAGATGCGGCATCCTTCAGCACGGTGACGCTGGCCACATCGTTAGGGTTCAGGAGACTGGGATCACCCTGTACACCGTCGATCAGCACCAGGGCATTGCCGCCCTGTCCGATGGATGTCCCTCCGCGAATATTATAGGTGGCGGATGAGACGGGCTTGCCGTCGGTAGTGATCAGATTGAGGTTGGGGATCATACCCTGCAAACCCTGTGTCATATTGGGGATACTCCGTCTGTCCAGGACATCGCCGCTGACCTGTGCAACAGCCCCTGTAAGATTAGCCCTTTTCTGCGTACCATAACCTACAACAACGACCTCGCTCAACGCTCCGGCCTGGTTCTTCATTCGCACGAGGATAGAAGTGGATGCATCGGCTTTGAGCGCATACCCCGTAAGGGTCTGCTGCTGGAAGCTTACGCCGCTGAAGGTGAAGCTATATCTGCCTTTGACAGGCAGCTTGGTAAAATGAAAAATGCCTGAAGAATCGGTCTGCGTGCCGGATGAAAGTCCTGTCTCACTATTGGTCGCCAGCACGGTGACACCGGACAAAGGGTCGCCCATGTCATTACGAACGATGCCGGTGACGCTACCTGTCCGATCCTGCGCCTGAAGAGTGTAACCAAGGCACACCAATAAGAGCCATGTAAGTAGCTTTTTACTCATAATATAGTTTTTGAAATTTTTGCTGCGGGTTAAGGCTTGCCTTTCCTGATAATATACCTGCCGTTGGAGGTGGTCACGGATAAATGGTTCAATATTGCTATATCGCTTATGATCTCGTTCAATGAATCTTTCTTTTCCAACTTCCCAATGAAATACATGTCCCTGATCTCACTATGAGAATACTCAATATCTACGTTGTAAATGGCCGACAGCTGGTCGAACACATCTGCGAGTCTCTGGTTGTTGAACATATACCAGTTGGAGATCGTATCCGCTTTCAGACTATGCGCTTTGGCTATATGATCTTCCGTATGTTTTACGGGACCGTTGATAGCTATATTACGGCTGCTCTTGCTAAAAACCAATTCTTGTCCGGGCTCCAGGTAATATGCTCTTTTGCTTGTCGAATCGTCCAGTGAGATACGCACCTTCCCTGTAAAAAGTTTGACGCTGACCTTGTCGCTATACGGATTGGCATTGACATAGAATGATGTCCCCAATACGCTGGTCTGAAGCCCCTCGCTGTACAGGGTAAAAGGCCTTTGCTGATTTTTCGCTACGTCAAAGAAAGCCTTTCCGGACACCTGTACATCTCTATTTGCAATCGTCCCGAAACCTTTTCGATAAAGCATCCGCGCCCCGGGCGACAACCGGACCTTCGAGCTATCCGGAAGAAACACCATTATCTCTTTTTTACCGGCATTGCTCTCTGTTATCCATTCTGTCTTCGGCGCCTCGTATGAAGCCAAGTGTTCACCGGACGCTTTCATGGCGGGTCTGTCCAGCAGCCACATTTTGCAGATTACAAGTATGACTGCGGCGGCCGCACCATACCATAAGAAATTAAGACGTTTGACCTTCTTTTCTGCAGGTGCCACAGGCGTCATCTCGGTGATATAGGCCAACATCTCTTCCCTGTAGCCCTCAGGCAAAGGAGCTTCTCCATCCTCCTGCTCGAATTCTTTAAGCAGATAGGACTCATCGGGATTCTTGCGTAAATAGTTCCAGACAAGCGCAGCCTCTTCCTTAGTGCAATTCCCACTTAAAAATTTCTCTATCAATTCGTCGGGTAATTTCTGCATGCAGTCGGTCAATAATAAATTCGATATAACTATGTACAGTTGCAGGGAATGTTTACCCCTGCCGGGGTAAAAATATTTTTTTATGGGAGGGAGCCCAGTACGATGAGCAATAAGGTGATCCCAATCTGCCGGATATGACGGAATGCTTTACTGACGTGGTCTTCTACCGTCTTGATGGAGATGCTCATCTGGGATGCAATTTCCTTGTTGGAGCAGCCATAGAAGGCTTTTAGCATCAGGATCTTTTTCCGGACAGGGGGAAGGGTATCGATGGCAGCGCTCACTTCGCTGGATACCTCAAAATGTATGGCTGGTGAGGGCTGCATCTTTTCTTCCAGGGTCTGATCATGTACCAGATGCAGTCTCCGGCGGGTGGTCTCTTTTTTGATATGATTGATCAGCAGGCTGCGTGCGATGATAAAGACCTGCTTCTCCAGGGGATGGTCTTCCGATAAGGTCTGCCGGAATTGCCATAAGCGGATGAAACATTGCTGTGTGAGGTCCTTGGCATTGTCGTGGAGGTGAACCCGCTTGAGAAAGAATCGGAATATCCTGGCATGTAATATATTATATACTTCAAGGAAGGCAGCATGGTCGCCATCCTTAATAGAGATCAGTTTTGGTAAATCAGCAGCCTGCGACAAATTTTTCATATCAGCATGCAAATTGCATAAAACAAGTTCATCGACGGCCTGAAGGTAGGAAACTTAACCGAAAGATAAAATCGGATCCCTACAACATACTTTTATAAACAAAGTATGGATCGTTCTTGAACTTCTTCCAATCATCGAGCAGCTGTGCCTTCACCCCATCGAATATAGCCCTCTCCTTCGCCGACAGCTGTATGCTCTTCCGCTCCTCCGGCAGGGACGTCTCGCTCTTCATCGTCTGTTCCAGATCCAGCACATACTCCAGCAGCTTGGCACAGGTAGTAAATTGTCCACAGGCTACCACCTTCATCATCCTCTTCTCCGCCGCATCATTGTGATCATACCACAAGGTAGTCCCCATGGTCCTCGCATCTTCCGCCACCGCATTTATCTCCAGGCATCCTTCCAGCAGAAGTGACTGGGCATCCTGGTTATTCTGGAATTTGTTCTTTATTGACTTTTCCCGGCTGGCCTTGTTATATGTACTCAATTCATAAATGACGTCAAAGGCGCGGCGATTCTCCCACACATCCTTTCCATAAAAATTACCAAAGAATATATCGAATATCAGCCGGCGCGTCTGTTTGAGATTTATATCCATCACCATGCTCAGCGTAGAGTTGACCCTTGTCTTTAGCATCTGCTCCAGCACGCTGAACCGGGATTTTTTCAAATACTTTATCAATGAACTCAACGCACTGCCGGATAAGACAGTCACCGCAGGCAACTGCTCCTTCAGGGATTCCTGAAAAGATTTATCCGACGAGTTTAAAAAATCCGACAATTGTCCTATCTGGGGAATGGACCGTCGGGCGATCAGCGCAGCTATCCACAACAATAAAAGTATAATGGCAGGCGATAGCAGGAAGAACCCGATATTCCTCCAGGGTCCCTCATCATGCTGCACCAGCAACGTCACCGACCCGGCCAGCAGGATAAGTCCGAGCCAGAAGAATAGTTTTATACTATTGTTGACCCTTCTCATCACACTTCCCAGCCCTTTCAATATATCCTCCGTATTTTTCTTTCGCCAGGAACCTTTGGACTCAGGCACACAAGGTATATACGGGTCCATAAAGTAACTGGCGACATCCGACACGATGATCAGGTCAAATCCGTTGTCCGGCTGATCTTTTCTCCGGCGTGTATCGGCCAGGATGGCGCTGTACAGTCCCTGGTTATCATCCACACCTCCATCCATCAATCCAATGGAACCGTCCAGTATGCCGGGTTGATTGTTATAGTCCGTGACGATCATCGCCTGCTCAAGCCTGTCCCTGCTGAGCCCGCCACCTCCCTCTCTTCCGTCCCGACCGGCGGGATAGCTAAAGTCTTCCGGATATACGATGGGCTCGAACCCACCGGGGAAACAAGAGGACGATGCCATGATATCACCCAGCTTGATATCCTGCAATGCCTCCAGGTGGGATGGCGTTCGCTTGTCGATGTAGATGTAATTGTTACCTGTCTGCCCGCCAATAGTCTGCCACCGAAAAGAAAGCCCACGGGTAAATTCCGTGGCATTGAAGCAAACCTCTACGTTCCTGCCTTCCTTTCCCCAGTACACACCAAATGTCTCGCCTTTGAAAAGACGTTGATCATAGGTTCTTGCAAATGCATTGATCAGGTTCCGGTTTTTTATCTCCCCTTCCCATGCCTTGTCATCATCCAGCAGCTTCAATACATCTTCCAGCAACCCCTCTCCATCCATAAAGGTTAGCATATCCTTATACACCTTCCCGAAGGGAATACCCTTCTTCGTATAGACGGAATACAAGATGGCCGGGAAGGTCCCTCCAGAGGCGGAGGAAATAAATTCCACGTTGTCCAAAAGATTTCTGCTGTCGTCGTATTGTACTTTGTGGAGATAGCCCATGGCGCCGATGCTAAAGCTGGCAGCGCGAAATCCACCGCCGGACAATGCCATTGCTATTTTTCGGAATGGCGTCCTGAGGGGTGTCGATGCGAGTTGGAATGGTTCTTCCATATAGAAAGGTTTATAGTGGGCTCCAGCCCGTCAGGTCCTAAATATATAAAAATTTACACTATATTCGAATTTCAACCTTACAGGCACCTATGAGTCATCCCTTCACACACAAAAAGCCTCCTTTTCGCAAGCTGAGAGGATACGCCTTCGACCCCAGCCTTTCGCTAAAAATAGATACAGTCGACATCAACGACATCGTTTATAAAGTGCCATGGGAGAAACTCGATCCGGGTCCCTGGTCCTGCTTTTCCCCGGCGATGCGGAATTCGGAGGACCCGCGGCTGGCAGCCATGGCTACGCTGGACAGGCATCGTATTGCCAAAGGATGGACCAGCACGATGCCCAATAAATATCTTTTGCAGGAATTGATCAGACGGACACAAGGCAAGCTTTTTATCATGGATGAGTTCGAGGTGGTCGGGCCACCCTCTGCCAAGCTTGACCCGGCCACATTGGGTGAAGATGTCTATCTGGCTTATAAGGACCAGTCGAGGACCCTTTATAAACAATATACCATTACCGGCCTACGCTAAAATGCAGAAGGCATCAGCTGTATATTGTGCTTGTCAGCGATCTTTATAAGTATAGGCATCAGGATGGATGCGCCTGGTATCAATACAAAAGGAACGCCTATGCCGACGATCTTAAGCGAATCCATCAGCTGGACTTTCAATATATGCTCCTCATCGTTACTTATTTTGCCTTCCCTTATGTATTTCCGAATGATTGAACAGGCTTCTTTATCTCCATTGTATTCCGCCCTTATCCCATGTAAAAAATGATGCGCGTGCTCTTCTATGATCATTTCTATATTCATTACCCCAATATGCATTTTGTCCGGAAATGTACGTAAATTACCCGAACTATGAACCCTGAGTCTCAGAATGTATTAGATTATCATGGCGACAATACCATCTTTATGGTCTGGAATTTTAAAAGCAATACAGAGATCGGGGATGCTTTTAAGAGTATTTGCGCATTAGTCATCAATCTTAATAATTCAGGCAGCACCCGTTTCCCGGATTCCGGCACGAGCTGTGTGATGGGAATAGGATATGACGTCTGGCATCGGCTCCATCTTCCCGATCCACCTCCAAAAGAATTCGAGAACTTCGTTCCCATAGCCGGGAAAAAGCACACCGCGGTGTCCACAAAGGGAGACCTGCATTTTCATCTCAGAGGGAGCTCCAGCAGCATATGCTATGATATGGCATCCGCCATATCCGATGTTCTGGCGCCGGTGGCAATAAGCATAGAAGAAATTCATGGCTTCAGATATTGGGATGGCCGTTCCATTTTAGGTTTTGTCGACGGCACCGAAAATCCCAGGGGGGATGACCGCGCTTTTTTTGGATTGATCGGGGATGACGATCCCGCCTATAAAGGAGGGAGTTACCTTTTTGTTCAAAAATACATTCATGACCTGAATGCATTTAAAGCGTTGCCTCTTCAGGAGCAGGAAAACGTGATAGGAAGATATAAATCGAATGATATTGAAATGCCGGATGATGTAAAACCTTCCAATTCTCATATTGCCCTGGCCAATGTAGGAGACGACCTGAAGATCATCCGTGACAACATGCCCTTCGGAAATATGTCCACTAATGAAATGGGGACTTATTTTATTGCTTATACAAGCACATTCAGTACTGTAAAGAAAATGTTGAATAACATGTTCGTAGGTTCGCCTGAAGGGAATTACGACAGGATATTGGATTTCAGTACGCCAAAGACCGGCGCCCTGTTCTTTGCTCCATCGGTGACATTTTTAAAGAATATCATCTCAGGGGCGACGGAGACGGCCGTCGTCGTCCCCAACGTTAAATCCCGGTCATTATCAGCCGACGGATCACTAAATATCGGTTCACTCCAAAAGGAAGCAGGATATGAATAATCTTTATCGGGAACTCGCCCCCATCTCTGATGCGGCCTGGGCCCAAATCGAGGCGGAGGCGTCCCGCACACTCAAACGCCACCTGGCAGCAAGACGTGTTGTAGATGTGGCCGGTCCGAAAGGTTTTGATCTTCCGGCAGTCGGGACGGGGCATATTCAAAGCATCCAGGCGCCCGGCGCCGGGATCCAGGCTGCACAACGCGAGGCAAAGATGCTGGTGGAACTTCGCGTTCCGTTCGAGCTCAAGCGTCAGGCCATCGACGACGTGGAGCGTGGCGCAACCGATTCGGACTGGGGTCCCCTGAAAGACGCCGCCCGGACGATGGCCTTCGCAGAAGATCGTTCCGTCTTTGAAGGATATGCAGCAGCGGGGATCCAGGGCATCCGTCAGGGAAGCAGCAATCCCATATTGACACTCCCTTCCAATGTACGCGGCTACCCGGACGCGATAGCACAGGCAGTGAGCCAATTGCGCCTTGCGGGGGTCAACGGCCCCTACTCTCTTGTGCTGGGCGCCGGGCCATATACCGCTGCCGGCGGCGGCAGTGACGAAGGATATCCCGTTCTTCAACATATCCGGCGCCTGGTCGATGGAGAGATCATTTGGGCTCCGGCCATTTCAGGCGGCTTTGTGCTAACGACACGTGGCGGCGATTTTGAATTGAGCATCGGACAGGATATTTCCATCGGCTATCTCGATCATTCCGAAGCCACTGTCAGGCTCTATCTGCAGGAAAGCTTTACCTTCCGGGTGCTGACTGCGGAAGCGGCCGTCGCCCTTACTCAGTCCTGAGGCTCTTCACGGGATTGGCCAGCGATGCCTGTATGGTGAGTATACTGATCGTACCCAACGCAATAACCAGCGCCGTCACACCCGCCAGCGGGAATACCCACCAGCTGAGCGTGATCCTGTATGGAAAATCCGTCAACCATTTATTAAGGGAATACCAGGCAATGGGCGTAGCTATTAAAAAGGCCAGGGCCACCAGCCGGAGGAATTCTTTTGACAGCAGTCCCGTGATCCCCGTCACCGATGCACCCAATACCTTGCGGACCCCGATCTCCTTGCGACGCCGCCCGATCACCAGCGAAACGATAGCGAAAAGTCCAAGACAGGACAACACGATGGCAATGACAGACGCCGTACAAAAAAGAGTAGACAGTCTTTCTTCCTTGGCATACCAGCGATAGGTATTTTCCGTGAGATAGGAAGGGTTGGTAGAATTATCGGGCTCGATAGTCTTATAAGCGTCCCGCACGATGGCCATTGCCTGCCGGGGATTGTTCGTACGCACTTTGACCATGATATATCCCAACGACGTATGCTGCTTGGCCATCTCCAATGTCAGGGCGCCCATCTTGTCATGCAGACTATGCAGGTGGATGTCCGGTATCAATCCGACGATATTCCATTTCGGCTCAGCGCTGTCCGAATAAAACGACAGACCTATTATATTCTTTTCGGCGAATTGCCTCGCCATGCTTTCCGAAACAATGACATTCCGGATATTGGCAGATGTGTCAGCAGGATATTCACGACTGAAGTTTCTGCCGGCCAGCAGCTTGACGCCGATGGTCTCCAGGAAATCATAATCGACGGTCAGCATCTCCGTCATAATGCCCTTCCCATTATAGGTAAATCCGATGCTCCAACCACTCTGACTGTGGTCTTCTCCAATACCGATGTTGGCGGAGCTGCCTGTCACGTTGACAACCTGGGGTTGAGAGGCAAGCTCCTGGCGTAATTGACGGATATATCGAAGGGAATTCTCCTGATTCTTCACAGGGATGCTGATCACCGACTCCTGTTCGTAACCCAATGGAGCCGTGCGCATGTACTGGAACTGACGGTAAATAACAATGGTGCTGCATATTAGCAGACAGGCCATAACAAATTGGAAAGTAATGAGCCCATTGCGTATCATCGAGCTCCGTCCTACCGAGACCCTGCCTTTCAATACTTCCACGGTCCTGAACTTTGCCACCAGCCAGGCCGGATAGCCGCCAGCCATAAACGACACCAACAGCATGCCAGCCAGTACGCACAGGACTACCAGCGGCTGCACCAGGGCCTGCATGGTCAGCTTTTCGACAAAGAGTCTGTTAAATGGATCCAGCAAGAGTACGGCCAGTCCCACTGCCATGATCAACGCAACGGAAAACAACAGCAGACTTTCATTCCACATCTGGAAAAATATCTGGGTCTTGCCGGCTCCGATGGTCTTACGCACCCCGACTTCTTTGGCACGGGTAAAGGCCCTGGCGACATTCAGGTTGATAAAATTGAAGCAGGCAATGACCAACACCACTATAGCTATGAGGATCAGGATAAATAAATAGTTCCTATTCACCGCACCCCGGCCCAGTTCCTCGTCGAAGTGAAGAGAAGAATAGGGCGCCAGCTTGATAGCGTACATATCCCCGTTGGCGTCCTTGCGATAGCCCTTGCCTTTCATATATTCTTCATCCGCCAGATGGCGCTTTTTTACCAGCTCCCTTAAATTTGTTTCGACCTGGCGGTGTGTGACGCCCGGCGCCAACTGTACATATACCGGATGATGCTGGATATTCCATTCATTCTTTTGAGCAGCATAGTCACTATTGAGCTCGATGCGTGCCAGCACATTGAACTGCAACGTGGAATTCTCCGGAGCATCCTGTACGACAGCGGTGACTACGAGGTCCTTCCAGGAACCATTGATCTTTGCCTTTATCACTTTGCCGATTGGATCTTCCTTGCCAAATACGGCTGCAGCAGAGGACTGGGTAAGGACAGCACTGCCAAGGTCGGCCAATGGCGTGGTTTTATTTCCCGCCACCACCGGGAAACTGAACATGTCCAGAAAATCAGGGCTCACCAGCGTGACGCTCTTGCCTACTTCCTTATCTTTATAACGGACACCGCCACCCATCGCCATATAATCAGTCGTCCTCACAATGCCCGGCACTTCCGTCTTGAAGGCTGGTGCCGCCGGATATCCGAAAACAGACCCTTTTTGATCCCCGTCTGGCGCATGGCTCAGGTTGTAGGCCATGTATAGGGTGTTTACATTCTTATGCCATTTGTCGAAGGAGAATTCAAAATGCACCATCAGGAAGAGCAGGATACAGACGGTGAAGGCGATGGCCAGTCCGGCTATGTTGATGATGGCATTCAGTCTATGGGTCTTCAGATTTCTCCAGGCAGTCAGAAAGTAGTTGCGTATCATTGATCAGATCATTTTGTTCCTTTAATTTTACAAAAACGCCTCCATTTTCATAACAATTTTATTATCAATACAATAAACGTTGTTTAACCTAAAATACTGTTCGCTTTTGATACAGCGATTGTATGGTTCTGTCACGGTGATCGTGCTGCTGGCCGGTCCTTGCTTTTGTAAAGCGCAAGACTCCGCCTGGGAGAGAGTCGGTCCTGGGGGAGGGGGCGCTACTTTTCGTCCAACTTTCTCCTATCGTCATCCGAACGAATTTCTGCTGCGCTGCGATATGACGGGGACCTATCACACACAGGATGGGGGACAAAGCTATCGGCAGGTAAATTTTCCGAATGGGGCCCATAGTTTCGCGTTCGACCCTGCCAACGGGAAGGTGATCTATATTGGTTCATCTGTCTTGTACCGATCGTCCGACGGGGGTGATCACTGGGACCAGGTCTATCCTAAGCCTGATCAGGTGCTTGGGCGGAGCTATTCGGGAGATCATGCGGAAATGAGCATCGAAGTCGCGAAGAATGTGCGTTATTGGCCGGCAGGGGAAGTAATCAACGCTATCAAGGTCGACTCCTCCAACATATACTTTGCGGTGGGCCATTCGCTCTTTTATTCGCGCGACAGGGGTGAAACGTGGGCGACAAAGGACCTGCATGTTCGTCTTTTGGATCTATATATTTATCAGGGGGTTTATATTTTTTCCGCCGACTCGATCTATCGTCTGGACAAAGAAAAGATCACGGCCTCGGCATTGCCATCTGTCATGGAGCCGGTCGCCCATTTTGCGGCAGGCAGAACAAAGCAGACAGGTTCGATTATCTTTTACGCGCTGAGCGCTCATGCGGGGATCTGGATGTCGCATGATCTGGGCAAGACCTGGAGCCGGTCAAATAGTTTTCCGGTCGCGGCGAATGCTACGGCTATTGCCTGTGCAGAATTCGATGCGTCCAAAGCCTATGTAGTAGTGGACAGGCTGGAAGAGGGGCCTCAACGTATATGGTATGGCGTATGGCGGACGCGTGACAACGGTGACCATTGGGATTGGGTTTGGAGAGCCGGGGGTGGCACAGGTCAATATGGAGTTCCGGATGCGCAGAATGCCGGCAATCTGGACGATGGCTGGGCAGGCAGGGCTTTTGGCAAGGAGTTCGTACAGGTGCTGGACGTGGGAGTATCGCCATGTAATGGAGATACTGCCGTGATCACCGATTGGTACAGGGTCATGAAGACAACCGATGGCGGCAGGAGTTGGAAAAGCATTTATAGCCATGACTATGCAGATGGAAGAGCTGCCAGTACGGGGCTGGATGTTACCACTACCTATGGAGTGCATTTCGATCCGTATGATCATAAGCATATAGCTATGAGCTGCACGGACATAGGTTATCATCATTCATTCGATGGCGGGAAGACCTGGATGCGAGCTGTGTCAGGGGTGCCGTCCGACTGGGTGAATACCTGCTACTGGGTCGCGTTCGACCCGACTGATCCAGGGAAGCTTTGGTCGGCATGGTCGGGTATACACGATCTTCCGCGAGGCAAAATGACACGCGACCCGCAGTGGAAGACACGTTGCACAGGTGGCGCCTGCGTCTCTACGGATGGGGGCCGATCCTGGACCCCATTGGTGAATGGAATGGATCGTAATTCTGCTACCACCTGTATTGTTGTGGATCCCCTGTCCCCTGCGGGAAATCGTACGCTGTATGCAACGGTATACAATAAGGGGGTGTTCAAGTCGGTGGATGACGGTAAGACCTGGGTGCAAAAGAACAATGGCATCGGCGATAATACCCGTGCGTTCAGGATCGCCGTTGCTGGCAATGGCGATCTTTATCTTGTCACTTCCCCTGGCGCCGTTTATAAATCTACCGACGGCGCGGACAGCTGGTCGAAGCTGGCATTGTCGGAAGACGATGCATTCTTCCCTTCCGGGGTGACAGTCGATCCGTTGGACCCGCAACGCGTGTATGTGGGGTGCTGGGCCGGAGGTATCTTCCTGTCCGAAGATGGAGGTCAGCATTGGACATCCATTTTTGATAAAAAGAATTATGTCTATGATGTCGCGGTAGACCCACATCATCCGGGAAGGATATATTGCAACACCTTCACAGGAGCCGCCTGGCGGAGTGATGATTATGGCCGAAACTGGCGTCGTATACAGGGCTATGATTTCCACTGGGGACATAGGGTCATTGTGGACGAGAATGATCCTGACAAAGTGTATCTGACGACCTATGGATCGGGGGTTTGGCATGGATATCCACGGCCCACCGACACCATATCTGCAAGACTGACCCTGGACAGGACAGAGGCGTTTGTAGGTGACCCCATACATCTCGACTTTCAAATCCACTTACCATGCGGAAGACGGTACGTTATACTCAGGCCTATGCGCTGGGGATATGTACAAGGCAACACCCTGACAGGGTTCAACAGCACCCAGCTCCAGAAAAAAGAAAAGAACGGCTATATGGATTTACCTCAATATGGAGCTATCGATTATTTTGAGGAGGATAAATTAGATACCATACCATGCACCGATCTGAAATGTGAGCCCTTTTTAGTAAGAGTGACGGAAGAAGGAGAATACCGGATAAGGGTATTATCCGCCCTCTCTGCCTACAACCCGGGCATAAAGGACGCTGACTCTGACTGGGCTTATTTCCGCTGTGTCAAAAAATCGAAATGATAATCAATGACTTATGTCGCCCGAGGGCTATTTGATCCGTATCTCCAAAACAGTATCTTTATAAACAAAACAATGCCCCTATTACTCATGATCCTACCCCTCCTTATTCATACAGGTCATCCCGTCTATCAGGGCAAGGATCTGGGTCTTCACTACACGGTCTCCGCCTCCCATTTCCGTATCTGGAGCCCACCTGCCGCAGCAGCGCAGCTTTTACTATACAGGTCCGCCGGCGACGTTACGGCCTACAAGATCATCGACTTGCAAAAAGGCGAGGCCGGTACTTGGTTCACCCGGCTGGATGGCGATCAAAAAGGCATATGGTATAATTTCCGGGTCAACATAAATGGGCAATGGAGCCAGGCAGTACCCGACCCTTACGCCAGGGCAGTAGGCGTGAATGGAAAAAAGGCCCTGATTTTCGACCCGAGGGACACCAATCCCAAAGGATGGACAACAGATAAAAGCCCTGTCTTCTCCACCCATGACCGTCCCACCGACGCCATCATTTATGAATTGCATATCCGCGACGCAAGCATCGATCCTTCTTCGGGCATCACCCACAAAGGCAAGTTCCTGGGTCTGGCGGAAGAAGGCACCCATAGTCCGGAAGGTCTCTCCACAGGCCTGTCGCATCTGAAGGAGCTGGGCGTCACTCATATTCATTTGTTGCCTTTCTTCGATTATAATTCAGTAGACGAGAGCCGTCCGGACAGCCCGCAATACAACTGGGGATATGATCCGCTGAACTACAATGCACCCGAAGGGTCCTACAGCACCAATCCTTATGACGGCATCACTCGGATAAAAGAGCTCAAACAAATGATCGCCGCCCTGCATCGCAACGGCCTGCGGGTGGTCATGGACGTGGTATACAACCATACGGGGGTCACAGAGACCTCCAACTTCAATGAGCTGGTACCGGGCTATTACTATCGGCACAAGTCCGATGGCAGCCTGTCCAACGCCACGGCCTGTGGCAATGAGACGGCCAGCGAAGCGCCCATGATGAGGAAGTTCATGGTGGAGAGCGTGCTGTACTGGGCCCGTGAATACCACATCGATGGATTCCGCTTCGACCTGATGGGTGTACATGACATAGCCACGATGAACTTACTGGCAGACTCCCTTCGAAAGGTCAGGCCGGACATACTTCTGTATGGCGAAGGATGGACAGCCGGCGACAGCCCGGTACCCGGCAGTCTCCGCGCGCTGAAGAAGAATGTCAGCAAGCTCCACAATATAGCGGTATTCAGCGACGACATCCGGGATGGAATAAAAGGCAGTGTCTTCGATATAAATGATATTGGCTTCGCCAGCGGGCGGGCGGATGCTGCAGAATCCATCAAATTCGGTGTCGCCGCCGCCTGTCAACACCCGCAGATAGATTACAGCAAGGTCAACTATTCGAAACAGCCTTATGCATGGAGCCCCGATGAGGTCATCAGCTACTGCGAGTGCCACGACAATAATACCCTTTGGGACAAGTTGGCCCTCTCCTGTCCCGATGCTTCGGAAGAGACGCGCATTAAAATGCACAAACTCGCGCTGACCATTGTGCTTACTTCACAGGGGATACCCTTTCTTCATGCAGGGACAGAATTCCTGCGTACCAAAAAAGGTGTCGATAACTCCTATAAGTCACCCGACAGCATCAACGCACTGGACTGGCGCAGTAAATATCAGCACCAGGATGTGGTGCAATATGTAAAGGAGCTGATCCGGCTGCGGCGGCAGCATCCTGCTTTCCGGATGTATACGGGAGCACAAGTTGCTGAGTACCTGCACTTCGATGAACACACTCCAGCCGGCACCATCGCCTACACACTGAATGGAGCAGCCATGATGGACAGCTGGAAAAAGATATGGGTGGGGTTTAATGGCGGCGATACTACGAAGGAGTTTTCTCTACCTGCAGGGGCCTGGCACACGGGACTGGCAATGGATGGATCCCATGGCACACATACAGGCAGCATCCGGCTGCAAGGCCACAGCGCGGTGATACTTTATTTGTAGTAAAGCTGGGTCCCGGAAGGTATGTGCAAAAACGAGTTTGCCAAGTGGTTTAAAAATTATCGAATTTTAGTACTACAAGTACGAAAATTAGGAGAAAATTAAACCATTTTAAAAGTATGGAAAATAGGGATAAATTAAACCGACTTTTCGACCTTCGACCAGCAGGTATTATATTGCAATCATCCTGGCTAAAACAGCAAGGCTACAGTCACGACCTGCAACAACGATATAAAAAGAGTAAATGGCTGCTGCCTATAGGTGCGGGGGCTTACATCCGTGCCGGCGACAAAGCCAGTGTTGAAGGAGCCATTTATGCATTGCAGCAACAAAGCAATCTTTCTATACATCCAGGGGCCAGGACAGCCTTTTACCTGGAACCATCGGTGAAAGAACTTGTACTGTTCGGCAGCCCAAAAGAGAAACTACCCGCATGGTTCAGCAAGCATGACTGGGGAGTAAAGATCGACTACCATCCAACCTCCTTTTTAGACCCACATCCAGGGATGATAAACAGGGAAGTAAGTGGTCTCAACCTGGCTGTTTCAGGCCCCGCTCGCGCATTGATGGAATGCATTTACCTCGCGCCTCATCACCAGGATCTCATGGAATGCTACGAATTAATGGAAGGATTAAATGATCTGCAGCCGGAAGAAGTGGAGGCATTACTTGAAAATTGCCGTTCTGTTAAAGTAAAACGACTTTTTGCTTACATGGCTGACAAAGCCTGTCACGAGTGGTTTGAAGAAATATATGGAACAAATATAGAATTAGGAAATGGCAAGCGCAACATTGTCAGGAACGGGATCTACGTGAATGAGTATAGGATCACGGTCCCTAAAGAACTGGGAAGGCTAGTCGAGTAGAATAGAGCATTTCAGCCCTAAGCCCTCTCAAATCCGTACGTGACAGTCTCCCCTCATACGGCTTTTCATTGTCATACACGTTTCGTGTTGTTGCGAACATCTGTCGTCTTCCTCTTTGCAGAGTTGTGACCCATATCCACTTCGACAATGCCAGCCCCTTCGCTCCACTGCCATTACGCAGCTTCCTCACTACTTTGGGCTGGTCCGACTTCCTGCCACCGCATCGGTACTTTCAGCCTCAGGTTGGACGCCCTTGTGCCTTTTCCCTTATCATCCCTGGCAGGATCTCACACGTTCCATACAGTAGCCTGCTATCGGTTCACGCCATCTTTACCCCGGATGCCACA
Source organism: Sphingobacteriales bacterium 50-39 (assembly GCA_001898505.1). Lineage (GTDB taxonomy): Bacteria > Bacteroidota > Bacteroidia > Chitinophagales > Chitinophagaceae > Puia. The sequence goes on along the minus strand of MKTZ01000009.1, from coordinate 587,684 downwards.
GAGCCAGTAGACAGGTCTCCGCCCTGCTTATCCCGGCATAACGGAGGAACGCCGGTTTTGACATCACTTTACCTACTAACGAGGCCTCTTCGATGGTTCATTTGCATTCGTCTCCCCATAGCTTACCTGACTCTTCAAAGTGCCTTTTGACTTGTCGCTTCCAACCCTATCCTTTCGACAGAATTGTTCAAGCTGGTTTGAAGCCCGCACCTGTATGCCGGCTCCGGCGGGCCTTCCGCCATCTACTGTACAGCATCAAAGAACTGCCGTCCTTTGTTCGTGTCACCCCTCCGAACGTAGGCTCTTCACCGGATCCATCGACGCAGCCCGTATAGCCTGATAGCTCACGGTCGCCAGCGTGATCAGCATCGCCCCGATCGCACCCGCACCAAACACCCACCAGCTCAGCTCAGCCCTGTACTCGTACTGCTGCAGCCACCCATGGAGAAAATAATATGCAATGGGAATAGCAATGACACAGGAGATAGATACGAGTCCGATAAACTCCTTGGTCAGCAGGGCCCAGATACCGATGACCCTTGCACCCAGCACCCTGCGTATACCGATCTCCTTTGTTCGTTGTTCAGCCACAAAAGACACCAGCCCAAATAGCCCCAGACAGGAGATAAAAATGGCCAGCAGGGCAAAGACGGTAACGATACGACCTACCCGCACCTCATCGGAGAACTTACGGGCATATTCCTCATCGATGAACTTGTATTCAAAAGCTCCTCCGGGAGCCAATCGTGAAAAGACCTCTTCGGTCGCCGTCAGCGCCTTATGCACGGGCACACCTGATGCCAGTCGCACGACCATGGAATTCAACCCCCTCGCATCATAATCCAGCCAGAAGACGGTAGCACCCACGGGCTTGTAAGGCGACCCCATCACCATATCATCCGTCACTCCAATGATAGTACGGGATTTACCATCGACCCGTATGATCTCACCCACGGGATGCCCCAGGCCCATCATCCGCACGGCAGCCTGGTTCAGAACAATAGCGCCGGTGTCGGATATATATTCCCTGGAAAAATCCCTGCCGGCAGAAATATGCCAACCCATGGTCCTGCCATAATCATGCGTGGCGGTCACCACCCCTATCTCCGGATGTATATGCGGGTCCTTCCCTTTCCAGTAGAGGTCGGAAGAAGTCCATGGCGGCTCGGTGGCCGGGCTGGAAGATTTTGCCATATCTGCCACCACACCGGTCTTTCGCAACTCATCCCGCAAGGTATTATACGGTATGCCATAAATGTCCCCGCTGTTCATGGTGACGGCTATAAGTCCTTCCCGCATATAGCCAACGGGTCTGTCTCGGACGTATTCCACCTGCCGGCTCACCATCATGGTGCTGATAACAAGGGTGACGGATACGACAAACTGAACGACCACCAGGACCTTGCGTGGCAGCCCCGCAGCCCGTCCCTTATTCAAACGGCCTTTCAATACTTCCACCGGCCGGAAAGAGGACAGATAAAAAGCAGGATAGCTCCCCGCCACCACACCGGTGATCACTACAAACAAAAGCATCCCCAACCAAAAAAGAATACTACCAACAGGGATGAACAGCTGCTTTTCTGTCATTCGGTTGAAAAAAGGCATACACAATCCCGCGGTCACCAGGGCCAGCACCCCGGCCGCCAGCACAAAGATCATCGACTCGCCCAAAAACTGGGCGATCAGCTGTCCCCGCAACGATCCGATGGCCTTACGTATCCCTACCTCCCTGGCCCTTTTCTCACTACGTGCGGTGGACAGGTTCATAAAATTGATACAGGCCAGCAGCAGCACGAAGCCGCCGATGATCGCCAGGAGACGCACGATACGTATCCGCCCTCCGGACAAATGCCATTTTTCCATCGGCGCCAGCGACAACACTTCATGACCATCCCCTTTTATATGCTGGTACATGATAGTACGGATCTTCGTAGATACCTTTTCCAGATCCACATTATCGTTCAGCTCTACATATAGTTTCCAGTAACGAATGCCCCAGTCGCCCTGCACGCCTTTGAACCAGTCCAGCACGGTGAGGGCCTTATCCCAGGAGAGGAGCAGTCGCGCCTCATGAAAAGTGGAGTTCCCGGGCAGGTCCTCATATACGCCTCCTACCTTTACGGTGGCCATATTATCCAGTTTGATGATCTTACCCATGGGATCGGCATCGCCAAACAAGCTGTGGGCAAGGCTCCGGGTCAACAACACATTGGCAGGATCGCGAAGGGCATCCCGGCTGCCTCTCAACATATGAAGAGTGAGCATATCGGGTAGATCGCTCTGCACCCAGCTGCCGGCGGCCGATATCTTCCTATCGTCTACGGTCACGGTATGGGTGAACAAGGGATAAAAAAGAGCTACCCGTTTGAAATCATCGGGATATTTGCTTCGCAGCTCCTCCGCCAGGGGGATAGCATTCCCTTCCCCCGTAGTGAGCTCGCCGTTGATGAGCTGGGTATCCATCACCTGTGCAAGACGCTTGTAATGATCGTGACATTCGTCCCAGGACAGCTCATCACTCACCCATAGTCCGATGAGGATGGCCACGGTCATGCCCGCAGTAAGACCCAATAAATTAATAAGGGAATATAATTTGTTCTTCCGAAGATGATGCTTGAACATATCTTCTTAGTCGCCGGGAGCATGGATATATTACATCAGCCATCGCAGCACGTTGTCCACATCCAGCTTGTCCCGCTGCAGAGCCAGCCGTACGACCACCAGCTTCCGGGAGGGTATTACCCAAATATGCTGTCCTTCATAGCCTTCGCAGGCAAAGGCATCTGCCGCCACATGCGGCCATCGTCCGTTATTCAGCCACCACAGGGCGCCATACCTGTCCCCCTCCCGTGTAAATCTTACCCAGCCCTCCGGCAATATCCGGCATCCCATCCACACTCCGTCATGCAAGTATAAGAGCCCAAACCGCGCCCAGTCGCGGGCGGTGGCGTAGCAATACGAGCTGCCGACAAAAGTACCTCCTGCATCGGGCTCTATGACGGTGTGGTACATGCCTATCCTATAAAACAGCTGTTCGTAGGGCCATTTATAATAATAGGATCCATCTATTTTGCCCCGCATGATGGTGGAAAGGATATTGGCGGTGCCGCTGGAATAGTTGAATACCTGCCCCGGTGAATGACGGAGATCGGACCGGGCGGCAAAGTTTCCCATGTCTTTCTCTTCAAACAGCATGCGGGAGCACGCATCGGGCAGGGCATAAAACTCCCACCACCGCAAACCGCTGCGCATATGCATCAGGTCAGCTATCGCAATGCTCCGTCGCTGATCCCCCTTCCAGGCGGCAATGGACGCCGGCTCCTGGATATCCAGCAGGCTGTCGCGGACAAGTATCCCTAATAATGCATTGGTGATACCCTTGGTCATAGACCACCCCGCCAGGAGAGTATGCTGGTCAAATCCGGGGGCATACCGCTCCCCGATGATATGGTCATTATATACGACGATGACGGCGCGGGTGCCATTGCCGTCGGCGAATATCCTGTCCAGGAACTTATCCAGGTTCAGGCGACTCGGTCCTGACGGCGATGCCGGGTCCGGCCATGCCGTATCCCTTATCCTGTCCCCCTGCGGCCAATCCATCGTATCCAGGTCCAATACCGGCGCCGAGGGCAACCAGGCATCGGGTACCTGCCTGCGCAGCTGCCGTTCCGTCAACCCATTGACAAGCGTAGCACCTAGTCCTCTCCGGTAAATGGCTTTAGAGGAGGCCAGTCCCCAAACGGTCCCGGTGACGCTGCTATCTTTTCTATCCACAACAAACCTGCCCAGGCTAAAAGGGAAATGCCCCAGGTCCTGCTGTGCGACATTGGCAGGGTCTCTGCCGGCTACAAATACGGCTGAACACATCACTTTGGCGCCATATCCACTGATAAGGGGAAAGCTATTCCATAATAAGAAGGCCAGCAATGCCCCCAAACCAACACCTGTGATGATCCATCTCCTTCGCATAACTACTTATCATACAAAAGAAACGCCCCACTTGTTGTATGAATTGAGGTTTTCGGCGTATGAATTGTCTCCGGATGCGACAATACTTCCCTACATTAGGGCCGTGCTTCGTTTTTTAACATATCTCACCGTCATTCTCTTCGCCTGCATCCGTCTGCCGGCCCAGCAACAATACCTCTTCTCCCACCTGGGTATGCGCGACGGTCTGGCTTCCAATGCGGTGAACGCCCTCCAGCAGGACTCCAAAGGATACATCTGGATAGCCACCATGAGCGGCCTCGAACGGTACGACGGTCAGGATTTTATGCTTTGGCACCACAAGGCCGTAGGCCGCAATTCCCTCCCCAACGACATCGTCCTGGGCATCCGGCTGGATAAAAAGAACCGGCTTTGGGTATTATGCCAATACAACAAGCTGGGCTACATAGATACCGACCAACTGCAATACCACCCGGTGCCGGTGGATTGGCCCGAGCCGGAGCTCAGTGGACTGGAAGGCAATCTCCATATCGACCACGAAGGGAATATCCTTCTTTTCCTCAACTACAAGGTCACCCTCTCCTTTGACGAAAAGACCCAATCCTTCAACAACCATTACCTCCCTTTCCAAATGCCGTCAGGCTGGGTAGCTTCCGCCATCTTCGAAGACAGCGCATCGCATGCTTACTATCTCTCGTCGGACTCCGGACTGGTAAAGTACAACACCCTCCGGCATACCCTCTCCTACCGCAGCCACAATACAGACCATGACCCGGTCATCGAACACTATCAGCAATACAGATACACGGGTCTCCCCTTCCTGGACGGACAGGGCAATTTCTGGCTCAGCGTCTGGCCACACGGCGGCTCGGGCAACTCCTTCTTTACCTACAACATCCATACTGACAAGATAACGCTCCGGCACCCCTCCCTCAACAAGCTGATACACGACATATATCATGAGGTCCAACGTATCACCGAGCAAAAGGACGGTACGATCTGGTTTACCGGGCTCAACGTCCTGGCAGTGCTTCGTAAGAACAGCAAGGACTTCGAACCATTGCAATCAAGGTCATTGGGAGAGTTCGGCCTCTATTACGATAGGGTCTCGGACATGCTCGAAGACAGGGAAGGCAATATCTGGCTTGCCACGGACAAAGGCGTCTATAGATTCAATCCCTACGCCCAGGTCTTCCAGACCATCGCCAACAAAAGACCGGGCCGTGACACCATTTTCACGCCCGATGTAACGGATGTATCACAGATCAGCAACGGGGACATCGTGGTCGCCACCTGGGGCAACGGTCTCTTTGCCTATGACAGCAGCTTCCACCCCATCGACAGATGGTATGTCACCCAGGGGCGGCGCCTGAATGAAGGGCAGACATGGTGTATACACGAACGGCCTAACGGCGACCTGTGGAGAGGACAGCAGCATGGCGTACTCATCATCTCCCATCCTGCCACCCACACCACCGAAAGGCTCGAGTCACCCATCTTCCACCACTCCACCATCCGTCAGATCGCAGAAGATAATAATGGAGATCTATGGTTCGGCACGAATTCGGGCGACCTCATAAAATGGATATCGGCCACCAATACCTTTGTCCACATGCAGCTGCTCCACAGCAGCATCATTCGTCTGTACTTCGACTGGAAGGGCGACTGCTGGGTCTGCACCGAAAAGAACGGTCTCTTCCATATCCGGCCCAGTGACGGAACTATCCTGTACAATTATCTCCCCGACAAGCCGGGGTCGGAAAAGCTCTCCACCATCACGACCAACGACATCGTCCAGATATCGGACAGCCTTTATGCAGTGGCATCGGACAACCTCTGTTTGCTCAACGTTTATACTAATTTGATACAGATCGCCAAACAAGGTCGTGACATACCGTTCGAGGGCATCACCAATATCATGCGGGATAAAAAAGGGCAACTTTGGATCACCTGTCGCAACGGCCTATGCAGATTGAACCTGCCCAATGAAGTAAGAAGCAATTTTAATGAGGCGGATGGCATCGGCTCCAACGCCTTCAACCCCGCCTCGGGCTCTCTGCTCCACGACGGAAGAGTAGCCTTCGGCACTGTCCACGACATCATCGTCTTCCAGCCTGAACAGATCACAGGCGGCAGTCAGCAGCCACCGGATGTGGAGATCACAGCCATTGCAGTGATGAACAAATGGCTGCCCCTGGACTCGCTGGCACGACAGGGAACACTGGAACTCGATCATGACGAGAACTCGATCCGGTTTGCCTTCTCCACCCTCACCTACCAAAATACATTTGGCATTACCTATCAGATGGAGAACCTCGACGATAATTGGATCCCGGCCAAGTCCAACGAGGCAGTGTACAACTATCTCCCCCCTGGCAGCTACACCTTCCGTATCAATGCCCGTAATGGTAAGGATAAGACGAGCCCGCATATCAAAGAAGTACATATCCTTATAAGAAGTCCCTTCTGGCGTACCTGGTGGTTCCTGGGATTCCTGCTGCTGGCAGCCGCAGCCCTCCTGTACTGGCTGGATCGCCAGCGTATGCAGAAAAAAGGAGCCATTGAACGCATGCGGAGCGACATCTCCCGCAATCTGCATGAAGAAATAAACCAGGCCCTGCAAAATATCAACGTCCTCAGCGAAATTGCCCGTATCCGCGCACAAAAGTACCCGCAACAATCCATCAGCTACATCGATGAGATACATCATAAAAGCCACAACATGATCATCGCTATGGATGATATGCTATGGAGCATCGACCCGGCCAACGACACGATGGATAAAGCAATTGACAGGATGCGCGAGTTTGCAGCGGCCCTCTCACTGAGGCATAATGCCCGTATCGAGCTGCTGGCGGAAGACAATATCCGAACATTACGGCCGGACATGAAAGTACGACATGAATTTCTTTTGATATACAAGCTGTCGTTACGCATGCTGGTGGAGGAGATAAAAGTCTCCAACGTCCTTATTCAATTGGACTACCAGCACCCCCACCTCCACCTGACCCTCTTCTCCACGGAAGTAAGCCCCGACGAGCGGACTACACGTTACTTCCGTCTGCTGGAAGAAATGAGGACGAGGGCCCAGGCCATCCACGGTACGTTGGAGACACAGTATGACGACCGGGGTGCGGCCATTCTCCTTATTTGCCCATCCATTTTTTAAAGTCGGTGACCTTCTCCCTGCTTACGAGCGCCTCCTTATCTACAACAGGCTTCAGGGTAAGTATCAGCCTGTTGCCGAAGTAATCTTCCATCTTGTCGATGCTGTTTACGGATACATAGAAGCTCCGGCTGATCCTGAAATAACGCCGGGGGTCCACCATATCTTCCAGTTCATCCATCGTATAGTCCACAACGAACTTCCGGTTGTCGATGGTCTTGAAAAAATTGAGCCGTCCATCGCTAAAGAAATAAGCTATCTCGTTCATCTCGATACTCACCAGCTTCTGGCCATGCTTGACGAGGAATCGCTGACGATATTCCTTTGGCTCGAGCCGGCTCCGTAGCTCCTTCAGGAGGCTGTTCAGACGCGCCTCTTCCATCTCGCCGCCCCTGGAACCATAGCTCTTTTTCATTTGTTTGTACTTGTCCAGCGCAGCCTGCAGCTCCTCCTTCTGCACGGGCTTTAGCAGATAATCGATGCTGTTGACCTTAAACGCCTTTAAGGCATATTCGTCATAAGAGGTGGTAAAGATCACGGGGCTCTTTATCTCCGCCAGCTTGAATATCTCGAAGCTCTGGCCATCCGCCAGCTCGATATCCATCAGGATGAGGTCGGGCGCATCATTCTGCTGCAGCCATTTAACGGTAGTTTTTATACTGTCGGTGACCCCTACCACATTAGCAGCCCCCTCTACGGATAATAAGGTTTTTTGTATCTTTTTAACGGCCAGGTCTTCATCTTCGACAATGAGTATATTCATGGTAGTCAGGTTTTTAATTGTTATTCCAGATCAATGGTAGCACGACCATAAAATTATTTTCGCCTTCCACCACCTGAAATCCTTCGCATTTCATCAGCTTGTATTTGGCGCGGATATTAGTTAGCCCGATGCGGGTGGATGGCTTATTGGTGGTCCGTCGCTGCAAATTATTATTCACCACCAGCTTGTTGCCGGCGGTGGTAAAGATCTCCATTATGAGGGGCTGCTGCCGCGAGACGATATTGTGCTTGACAGCATTTTCCACCAGCAGCTGCAGGCTCAGCGTCGGCAATTGATAGGGATAATAGCGGCGATCTATCTCGATGCTGAGCTGAAGCCCCTCTCCATAGCGCGTCCGGAGCAACTCATAATAGGATTGTATGAACTTTATCTCTTTTTCCACGGTGCTGATGCCATCCTCATTATTACGCAGCAAATACCGGTAGACCTTGCTCAGCTCGTCCAGAAAATGCTCCGCCTCTTTCTTATCCTCTTCGATAAGGGAAGAAAGAGTATTGAAACAATTGAATAAAAAGTGCGGGTTGACCTGCCCTTTGAGATTTTCGAACTCATAGTCCATATTCATTTTCTCCAGCAGCTCCTTTTCCGATAGGCTATCACGATATTTTTCCAGAAGATACAGCACTTCCCAGAGCGTTTCGAACAGCATGTTGATGGAAAGCCCGATGAGGTACCCCCATTTCAGATCGGCCGAACGGAGGTGATACCCTAAAATATGGAAGTAGTCATAGGCGTAAAATATGAACAGCACGCTGGGCGTCATGACGATCAGGTTGGCCAGGGCCTTCAGGAAGATCCTTTTATTCGTCTGTCTCAGAGTAGGGTATTTTCTGCGGATGTAGTGATCGTACTGGATATGAATATACCAGCTTACGATGCCGATGCCATAGATAAGGGGCCATGAGAAAGCCCATACCCGCCAGTCCGTTAGGAACCTGCCGGGGTATAAAATGGCATTCCACGCCAGCGTAATTGCCGGCATGGACACCCAAAAACCTATTACCTGTATTTTCAGGGGGCGGGATAATTTCATAGCGGGGATCCATTTAATTCGATGAGGGGAATGATCACACTACGCCGGGCAGGTGACTCGTGTATCTCTACTTCCGGCCTGCCCAGCAGCCTGTACTTGCTCACCAGGTCGTCCAATCCTTCTTCCTGGTCGAACCCATCTCCTCTCACGGGTTTTGGTTGCAGGGTGTTGTCGATGATCAGGCTGCGCAACGATGTACGTATATCTATTTGCAGCGGGTGGGCCTTGCAGAAGACGTTACGATAAATTATGTTCTCCAGCACTACCAGCAGGCTCATGGGGGCAACCCGTTTCGCCGACTCCTGCGGATCTACATCGACGGCCACATCCAGGGCTGCTCCAAACCGGGTCTTGACCAGGTATAGATAGGAGTCGATGAACTTCAGCTCCTCTTGTAAACTCACCAGCTGTTCTTCGTCGCCCTTCAATAAATAGCGGTATACCTTGGTGAGCTCGTCCAGGAACCTGCTTGCCTCGTTCTCATCCTCCTGTATCAGGCTGGACAGCGTATTGAAACAATTGAAGAGGAAATGAGGATGCAGCTGCCGGCGGAGGCTCATCAGACGGCTCTTCTGATAGGCGCTCTGGAGACGATTGGTCTCGGTCATGGCGTTCCTCCATTTCTCCCATCCCAGCGCAGCCTCGTTGACAAAGGTGAGGATGGCGCTGGCAAGACAGCCATAGCCTGTGGCCCACCATTCCATATAGCGCCGTATAGGACATCCCGTCAGGGGCAGCCGCTCATACAGGAGATATACACCCTGTACGGTCAGCAGATTCATCACACAGAACAGGGGCAGCAATATCCCGATCCGCCTGAACAGCTCATCGTCACCCGGAAATCGTTTCTTCACCAGCACCGCCGCCATGCCGAAGATGGAATAGATGACGGCAAAATACACTACGGAGATACCATAGTACGTAAAGAAGCCGCCGAAAGAGCTAAAAATACAGGAGCCGAACAACAGCAGATTGATGAGCACGGTATAGGGTGTCATGAACCATATAAATATCTTTGGCTCTGTCTTGCTATACCTTTTTATTCTCATGCTGTCAAATTAAATAAAAATCCATAATTCCCAGCCAGGAGTTATTTGCCGGCTGCCGGCCTGGCGCCAGCAGGTATCCATGCGGGCACGGTATTATTGACAGGCTTGGTAGTCTTGAGAAAGTGATAGATGGCACTCAGGTCTTCATCCGTCAGTTTGCCAATGCTTTCCCAGGGCATGGGCGGCAGTAAAGGACGTGCATCCGGGAGGCCCATCCATTTACCTTCACGAAGACAACGGATGAATTGCTCCTCTTTCCAGTTGCCGATGCCGGTGGCATCCGACGTAATATTGGCTGCAAAGGAGACGCCCCAGGGCCCTACAACAGCCCCATCCATATTGAGCAGAGCCCATTGTTTTGTGGTGTTCGTGTCAAAGGAGGGCAGCGGCCTGCCGGCAGGATATCCGGAAAAACGACGATCCATATCCAATTCCGGACCACGTGGTCCCATTTTCTTGGGGGAATGGCAGTCATCACATGCCATGGCAGTGACGAGATATTCGCCCCTCTTCACCAGCTGAGCGCTGTCCTTCACCTCGCTCCTGGCAGCCGTTTCATTACAGGAAGTGTTCGTTAAGATCGTCAGCGCTACTATCGCCGCGCCCATTAAAAGGAATACTTTACGCATATTCGGTTTGATTTAAAAGTTGTAACAATTGTATTTTTGATATTTATAAGCTTGTTTCCAGTTTAATAAAATCCTTCATGACCCCTTTGCCCGTGAGGGTCGCCTTGAACCCGGATTCGAGGCCCAGCGAATACCCTCCTTCCACGCCGGCCAGCGTGGCGCCCACTTTTCCAATGGTCTCCGTTATCATCCCGTCCGTGGTGTAACCGATATTTCCTCCGGCGGAGCCCCTAATGCCGATGTCCGTCATCTGGTCATTGTTGTCAAAACTTATATAGACCATCTGTACAGCGCCGGCCTTCGCCGCGCCGAAATTCGCCTTGATGCCGGCGCCAACGGAAAGGGTGGCTACGCCAGTCTTGAAATTTTTCTCATACCCTCCCATCAGTCCTTCTCCGCCTTCGATACCGTACTTGTTGCAGTCTGCGCTCAGTCTCAGCATGGACAGGTCCAGCTTGATGTTGAGCCAGGAAGGACAGTTTAATTCTATGTTATGGCTGGCCTCGATGATCGCATCGGCTTCTTCGGAGGTCATACGGACCATGCACTCCATCGGCAGCGGCTCTATTTTGGGCGATATAGCCCCGAGAAGAAATCCGAAATACGCTGCGACGGACTGGTATACCATCAGCTTATTGCCCGTATTGGGATCCAGCCGGGCGATGTCCACCATTCCGTTGATATATGATTTCCAGTTGGCGATGGCTTCGTTGAGTCTCGCCTGCATGAGACCATTGTATTCTCTCATATAAGCATCCACGATGGGCTCACGAATGTCACAGCATTTCTTTTGATAGGCCTTGATCACGGCCTCCGTGACATTGGGTCCGCTGGGCGGCGTGGGACATACAACGGCATTCATACGAGCGGCATAAGCATTTGTCATTTCCGTCAACGCGGCGACATCCTGGTCGTTTTTCACGGGGCCCAGCAGATGCGCATATTTGTCCCCATGTTCGCTGAACAGCTGGTCGGCCAGGTCGGCATACAGTCCGGGTGATTTTCCACCTTCCGCCCGGCTTTGCTCGTCGGTGATCTTCCCGGCATTCATCCAGAAAAAGTATTCTGCGTTCAATGACTTCCTCAGTCCGGCTACGGCGCCATCCCATGCAACTCCCTCTTCAGCGCTCATCGGGAGGCGGGGTATCTGGAATTTCGACAACCCAATCTCGGTAAACAGGTCCTTGTGGGGGATATGCTTGCTTTTTTCCCGCAAGGCGAGGAGGTTTACGCTGCGGCCCATCCGCTTTATCTGCCCCAGGGTACTCCTGCGATAGGCCACCTGCAATTCTTTTGAGAAGTATTCCATGGCTTTTTCCACCTCGTTGCTAAAAGCCGCTATCATTCCCATGGAGTGATTGGCTTCGGGATTCAATTCATCCCGGGTCAGGCATTGCTGCAGATAGTGTGTCGCCTTTTCGATATCGCCCATTCCCAGGTAGGCCTGTCCCATATTGTTCAGCAGAAGTGGGTTATCCGGCATCTTTTCCAGCCAGTAGCGAAGAATGGGCACAGCCTTCTGCTCAAGCCCGATCATATTGTACAAAGCCGCCAGGTTATTCCAGGCCGCTGGCTCCTGCGGGCTTTTCAGGGCAGAGGTCATGGATAGCAGCATGGCCTGTACAGGATTATTGTTTATCCATTGCCCGATGGAGATGCTTTGCAATTGAGCGGGCGTTTGCTGCGACGTCATTGTCTTTACCTCCTGCACGATGGCCGGGGCGGCGATGCTCTCCAACTGCTTCCTGGAGTTGCTCACTGCTGTCGAGAGTTCGGCCAGGGAGGGCGCCGCCAGCGGCATCTTCGACAGTCGTTTCAGGTCTTTCACCGGGGGCTTCAGGTCGTGATCCGGAGAGAGCTCCTTCAGCTTCTGCATTTCCTGCTGTGTCATCTGAGCCTGAACACTGCCAGCCAACATACTTGCCAAAAATATAAACAGTATCTTTTTCATATCGTACAGCTCACAGCTCTTTCATCCATTGTTCTATGAATACCCTGGTCTGCTCATACACATCCTTCCCGGCCCGGTAGATCAGCTTCCATTCGTTGTTCTTCGACTGATAAGCGGGATTGACAAAACGCTTTTTACCAAACTGCTCCGTCAGCTGGGCAGAAAAATCCACGGTAGCCGCCACGCTTAGATAATGCTGCATGCGAGCTTTGACGAACTGTTTGCTGTCTGCGGGGTACTCCGTCTCCCAATGCTTCAAATCCGCCTTGTACCTATCCAGGGCGCCCTTGTTCGTGGCCACTTCCTGCTGGTATATCATTTCGATAGTGGTGTTCTTCGGATCCTGATATTCCTTTATCATGTTCTTGAACTCGTCGATGGAGTTCTGATAGTCCTTCCTCTGGTCCGCAGGCAGCGTTTTAGCCAGGGACTCCATGCTTTGAATGGATTTTTTCAGCTCGGCGATCTGGTTGTCCCTGATCTGTTCTTTTGTCCTGGTATTTTCAACCGGCTCGGCGGGATGCGCAGCCGTACGCGCCTTTTCATATTCCGCCTTGAATACGGGCCCACTGAGATATTGCCTGGAAAAGTCCAGCAGGTCTTTTGCTGCCGCCGCACGGTCGTTCGCCGCCAGATTTTTTACATTGCTTAATCCATAGTGATGCAGATAGCCATCGATAAAACTGCTTCTGATCTTTTCCATCCCATCCTGCCTGTTGATGCCCAGCCTTTTCCAGATGTCTTCCGCCAGCCTGTCGGCCACGACGAAAGAGAAAAGTGTACTGCTGGCGAAGAGCATGACGGCCAGTATAACCAGCCTACCCCCCAACCCAATATGTAATCTGATCTTTCTCATAAAACTTATTTTAATGGTAATGATTTACAGTTTCACAAACTCGACGCGTCTGTTCTGTGCCCGCCCTTCTTTGGTCTTATTATCGGCCATGGGCTCGGTCTCGCCCTTGCCCGTCGTTTCGATCCTGCCGGCATCGATGGAAAACTCGCTGGAGAGCAGCGTCTTCACCGCGGCAGCCCTTTTCTTCGACAGCTCGAGGTTGGCGGCATCGTCCCCGTCGCTGCTGGTATGTCCGATGACCTTTACCCGTATGGAGGGGTTCTCTTTCAGCACGCCGGCTATCTCTTTGATCACCCCATAGGATTCGGGGCGGATGACATCGCTCTGCACGTCGAACAAAATGCCATTGGTAGTGAATTTGCCTTCTTCGAGGAGCTTGTGACGGGTGTCGGGGAGGCCGGTGGCGACCTTGATATTGCCGATGTACACCCCGTATGTTTCCTCACTATAGTTGGTATGTCCTACTTCAAAGCGTAGCTGGTTCATCGTGTCGCCCGTGATGGCTACGCCTCTGGGCACGTCGAGAGCCTTGAGTTCATTGATCCAGCCCCTGTAGCGTTCCTTCTGTACCTGGACAGCGACGTGTATGGGCTGGCCATACCAGTTTTGCAGCGCTTCGATGGATATGAGGCTGCTCTTGAAATACGGTGCGCTTCCTGTAGAAGATTCCAGCACGGCGCGGGACCCGTTGTTCTCGGCCGGCTGCAGGAGGGCATTGACGGCGTTGAATCGCTTGTATTCCTTCAGCAGGCTGTTGTCAAGGGAAGACAGATCATGGCTGGAAAGAAGAGCAAAACTAAAAGAGGGATACATCCAGCCGTTGTTCTTCAGTTCGAGGATCATATCGAACTCCACCGTATAGTTCTCTCCGAAGGCCTTTTGATTGCCGGTGAGATAAGCTACTCCCTTGTGGAGACGCAGCCAGCGGCCGGGGTATTTATCGAAAATAACCACTTCCCCGCTGCCATTGCTGTTCCATGCCATGGGTAGCTCGCCGATGTTGTCCTGTGCAAAATCATCTGAATAAAGCATTTTTTCGCCGGGGATAAAATCGTATTTGGAAAAACTTTTCAGACTGGGTTTGGCATCTCCGCCAGTGGCAGGAGCAACAGCGGGACCGCCCGGGGCGGCAGCGGTCGTGTTCTTGCCTTCCGCCCGGTCCAGGGTCTGGTCGATGGAATTGTCCACCTTCCTGTCCACCCGTTGGTCGACCTTGGCCTTTACCTTGTTTATCAAGCTTTTGAACTGACTATAGCCAGGAGTCCCCAGGAGGAGGGCGGCCGTCAGTATATATATCGCCTTGCGCATAAAATGTTTTTTATAGCGCAAAGATGTTATGGCCTGGCCGGGGGTACAACCAGCAGGTGTATGAATTGAGGATTTGCCAAGGTGAAGTGTACCTTTGAACAATTATGAATAGCCGCGATATAGCCCAGCTTCGTCTAATCAATCAGCATCTGGCTGCCCCACAGAGCGGTGCCGCTGCGGCCCAGCTCGTACGATGGATGGGCTGTATCCAGGCTCAGGACTATGCTATGGCCAAATGGGCCGTGGGGTGCAGGCTTCCGAAAGCTACGGATGCGGGGGTGGAGGCAGATTTCAACGAAGGGAAGATCCTCCGTACCCATGTCCTGCGGCCCACCTGGCACTTCGTCTGTCCGGAAGATATACGGTGGATGCTAAAGCTCAGTGCACCGAAGATCAAAGCGCTCACCAGACCCTATCACCAGAAGCTGGATATCGATTATGCCATACTGAAAAAGAGCAAGTCGCTTCTCACCAGGGCGCTCAGGGAGCATGGGCGGCTTACCCGGCCTCAGCTGGCGGAGGTGTTACGCAAGGGAAAGATAGCCACCGACGAGACACGTTTGGGACATTTGCTGATGGATGCGGAGCTGGATGCGATCATCTGCAGCGCAGGACGTATAGGCAAGCAGTTTGCCTATGGGTTGTTGGACCTGCCGCCGGCCGGACCGTCCGGGAAGCGAGATATGTCCACCGAAGAAGCCATTGTAGAGCTGGCACGCCGTTATTTCCCCAGCCGGGGTCCCGCTACGGTCCAGGATTTTGCGTGGTGGGGAGGGTTGACGCTGACGGAGGCCCGGAAGGGGCTCGATGCGGTACGCGCGGGATTAGAGTCGGAGGAAGTGAATGGGGTTGAATATTGGTTCACGGCTCCGGCCACGCCAGCCCCATCGGACAGCACAGTCCGGCCCAGCCGGCCTGACGGAACCTACATCCTCCCCGCCTTCGACGAATACACCGTAGCCTATAAGAACCGCGACGACGTGCTGGCCCCCGCCCACGCCGCCACCTGCTTCTATGGCCTCAAACCCATCGTCGTCCACAATACCCGCGTGGTGGGCATGTGGCAGCGTGCCATTAAAAAGGGGAAGGTTGTTGTAGAGATTATTCCTTTTGAGGGGGGTAGACCGGCGCCTGAGCGTGCGTTAGCGGCGGCAGTGAGGAAGTATGAGGAGTTTGTGTAAGCCGAAAACAGGGCAACATGTCTAACCTTTACTCACCTCCCAACACCGGCTTCTCCACCCCCTTCAACTCCTTCACCTCCGGCTTCAGCAGCTCCAGCACCATCACCTCATTCTTCGTGGGCTTCAGCCACTCCACGGGGACGTATACGGTCTGCTGCGGACCGGCGTTCCAATATCTCCCCAGGTTATGCCCATTGACCCAGACGACACCCTTGCCCCAGCCGCGCATATCCAGATAGGTATCCGCCACCACGGGCATGTCAAACCACCCGCGACGAATAACAGGTCCGCCTTCGCTGCTGGCAAGGGACTTAAATCCATCCGTATTCTTAAACGACAAACTATACATCTCCCACTCCTTCAGCTCCTCTCCACCCAGCTCCACCTTGTCAGTGATACCCTTTTTGTTCTTTAGCAAGTAAGGACCGAAATTAATCCGTCCCAGATTTTCTACCAGGATGTCGAGGCGCACCTTCCCGGCGGGCAGTTGCAAGCTCAGGCTGTCCTGGCGAAGCCTTCGATCCAATACTCCCACCTGCCGGCCATTCACCAATACGATCGCATAATCGCGCACTTCCTTTATCCGTAACATCGCTGTACGTCCCCCTTTCAGCCGGGTACGATACAGCACAAACCCATAATCCTGGTGCAGATCCTCAAAGGTCATCGGTTTTTCGCTACGAACGGGCACCGGCAGCACATCCAACAGCCGCCCCAGCATACTCATTTCAACAGCAGGCACGAAGACAGACGGCTTGACGGGCGGCACATCCGGCAATGTTGTCCCGACAGGCAGATGCTTTGCAATGACCTCCCGGAATCGCATAAACTTCTCCGTGGGATTGCCTGCCTCGTCCAGGGGCGCGTCATAATCATAGCTGCTGATCTGCGGTTCATAGGGGCTCCGGTCATTGTAATTGGCCCCATTCATAAACCCACGCGTGGTCCCGCCATGGAACATATACATATTGATGGAAATGCCCGCTGCCAATACCGAATCCAGCCTGCTGGTGTATTTCGCGGCAGGTACGGTATGATGAGGAGCCCCCCACCAGTCAAACCAGGCAGGATACCATTCGGCAATATAAAAAGGTCCAACCCCCTCGTGGTTCTCCCGCACCAGCTGTTTGACCTTGGCCGGATTGTCCACGCCGTTGACTGCCGGCAACAAGCCCGGCAGGTGTCCGTTACGTACGTCGCCGGCTGGATCACAGGTATAGAGCAGTCCGTCGAACCCAGCCTCGATGAATAATTTCCGGTTGACACCGAGGTATTCTTTGTCGGCCCCGTACGAGCCGTATTCGTTCTCTATCTGCACCATGAGGATATTTCCCCCATGGTTCACCTGGAGGGGGGCCAGCTGACGCCCTATCTCTTTTATATATTGTTCATATTCATGGAGGTATTTGGGCTCCTTGCTGCGTACGATGAGCCCTTCTTCATTCTGCAGCCAGTAGGGATATCCGCCAAACTCCCACTCGGCGCATACATAAGGGCTGGGCCGGAGAATGACCCACAGACCTTCCTCCCGGGCGATCTTTACAAACTCACGTACATCATTGTTGCCGGAGAAGTCGAACACCCCCTTCTGAGGCTCATGCACATTCCAGAACACATAGGTGCCGATGGTATTCAACCCCATGGCCTTCGCCATCCTCATACGGGCACGCCAGGCCTCCCGCGGTACCCGGGGATAATGCATCTCTCCCGAGATCATGACAAAAGGTTTCCCGTCCAAAATAAAGGCGGAATCGCTCAATGCAAAACTGTGTTGCGCACGCAACCCTATGGTCAGCAAAATACCGAGTACGGTGTAGTAAAATCTGTTCTTCATATTTCTTATAGACACCAACCTCGGGGCCTCTATACCAAATGACAACTAAATTAAAAATTAGTCCCGGCCCGCACCGGCGATTTTTGCATACTTTTAATGCACATAATCGTCAAAACCATGCGAACCCCGGCAGTCTTTCTCTTGCTATTGATAAACTTTACTTCACCCGCACAGAAATTGTTACGGGTAGGTGTAGCCGGCCTGACCCATGACCATGTGCACAATATCATGAATCAGTTCAAGAGGGGTGAGGTGATCATCGCAGGCATTGCAGAGTCGGACCAGCAGCTGATCCAGCGCTACAAGGACAGCTATCATCTGCCGGACTCCTTGTTCTATCCCAGCCTGGAGGCATTGCTGGAACATGTCCATCCCGATGCGGTGCTGGCTTACAACGCCATCTCCGAGCACCTGGGCGTGGTAGAGCTTTGCGCGCCAAAAGGCATCTCTGTCATGGTGGAAAAGCCTTTGGCCACTACCGTCAAAGATGCGGAACGTATAGTAAGTTTGGCCGCGCAATACCATATCCATGTGCTCACCAATTACGAGACCACCTGGTATAATACCAATCAGCAGGTATATGAGATGATCAACGGACAGCATGCCATCGGCAGCATCCGCAAGATGGTGGTCCATGACGGGCACCAGGGGCCCAAAGAGATAGGATGCTCCAAGGACTTTCTGGCGTGGCTTACGGACCCGATAAAGAATGGCGGAGGTGCGATCCGCGACTTCGGCTGCTATGGCGCCAACTTGATGGTCTGGCTAATGCAAGGACGGGCGCCTATAGCCGTTACGGCCATGACCCATCACATAAAGCCCGATATTTATACAAAAGTGGACGACGATGCCACCATCCTGCTGGAATATCCCGATGCGACGGGTATCATCGAGGCATCCTGGAACTGGCCTTTTGGGATCAAGGACCTGGAGGTCTTTGGGGTCAGCGGCTATCTGCATGCCCTGGACCCTAATATCTTGCAACAGCGGATGAAAAAGAGTTATGACAGTGTAGCCGTACATCCTGCCGCCTATCGCGACAACCTGCCGTATCTTGCGGATGTACTGAGCGGAAAGGTCGATCCGGGAAATGACCTGTCCTCCCTGCCCAACAATCTTATCGTCGTGCGTATACTGGAGGCTGCCAGCCGCAGCGCCAAAGACGGAAAGAGGATCGTACTTTAATTCGCGGTTCTCCCTATCTTTGGGCCCCAAAATTACCCCTCTATGATGTCCATCCGCATCTTCGTCACGGGCGGCACCTTCGACAAAGAATATAACGAGCTCACGGGCGAGCTCTTTTTTAAGGAGACCCATCTTCCGGAAATGCTGAGCCGCGCCCGTTGCACCATCGATGTGACAGTAAGGACCCTTATGATGATCGACAGCCTCAATATGTCGGAGGAAGACCGCGAGCTCATCGTCCATCAATGCCGGGCAGCGGAGGAAGACAAGATCATTATTACCCACGGCACCGATACCATGTCCGTCACCGCCCGCGTCCTGGCCGAAAAGGTAAAGGACAAGACCATCGTCATCACGGGCGCCATGATCCCTTATAAGTTCGGTAGCTCCGACGGGTTCTTCAACCTGGGCGGCGCCCTGGCCTTTGCGCAGACACTACCTCCGGGGGTATATGTAGCCATGAACGGCCGTTATTTCACCTGGGATAATGTCCGGAAGAACAGGCAGACGGGGCAGTTTGAGGAATTGCAGTAACTGGCCATCTCCTGTCGCCAGCAGGCCATCGACGGGCCGTCCAATCTTTCCCATATCCGTAAACTTCTTCTCGGCCGAGCGGGGAAAGAGATCGTTCGATGGAATGTGCTCATCTTCTTTATTATGCTGCTGATCATTTCGATGACAGGTCTCTTCTGGACATTCGATACGGCAAAGGGCTTTGTGGCCCTCATTGCACACAGCTCCGTCACTGCCAAAGAGGCCAGGATAAAGGTCAAGCCCATCTCCGGCCAGCACTTCTCGCATCATCATGCGCTACCCCTATACCCTGGTCCGCAAGCAAAATACTCTCTTTCTCTCACCCTACAATGGCCGGCTGCTGAAGGCGGACCTGTATACCAACTACAATGCTTATGACAAAGTAGCCCGCAGCAATTATGACTTTCATACAGGCCGTATCAGGGCACTGGGCATAGGGAGCAAGATCATTTATTTTCTGGCCGCGCTGATGGCGGCCTCATTGCCAGTTACGGGTTTTTTGATCTGGTGGGGACGGAGGAAAAAATCGAAGGCAGTAAATTTGTCACATATCTCCAAGGATTCATCACATTTAAAGAAAACCCCGGCATACATGGCTTAATCTTACTGCAAAAACCTTCAGTAATGAAAAAGCTTTTCTACCTCATAATGCTCTCACTCATGCTGGCCCAGACGCAACAGGCGCAAGCCCAGATCCATGCCGGCCAGACGGACACACTCTACTCGAAGACCCTTGGCGAGACCCGGCGTCTGCATATATATCTCCCCGCCAGCTATGGAGACACCTATTTCTATCCCCGCCGCTACCCCGTCCTCTATCTCCTGGATGGCGATACTCATTTCAACGCGGTATCCACTATCGTACAACTATTAAGCGAGATCCGCGGCGGCCCCATGGATTTCCCGGAGCTCATTATAGTAGCCATCCCCAATACGGACCGTATCCGCGACCTCACACCTACCCATGTCACTCATGACCTCAACCCTGAGTCGGACAGTGCCTCGCTCAGCCGTACAGGCGGCGGTGAAAAATTCCTCAGCTTCATCGGCAATGAATTGATGCCGCACATCGACTCCCTCTATCGCACCACTCCGTATAAGATATTCATGGGTCATTCCCTGGGGGGTCTCACGGTCATCAATACCCTTCTCCATCATACGGCTATGTTCAATGCCTACGTCGCACTGGACCCGAGCATGTTCTGGGATGATAAAAAGTTGCTGCATCAGGCAAAGAACATCCTAAAAGAAAAGAAGTTCGACGGCAGGGCCCTGTATCTTGGCATCGCGGACAACCTGGCCCCCGGAGTCGACACCACCACCATCTGGCGAGATACGACCAGTCTGTTTAGCATACATATGAGTTCCATCTTTGCACTCAGGAACAGCATCCTGACAGCCTGGCCCCGTTCCACGCCACGCCCTTTTGTTCCCTTTACAGGTCAGACGCCCGTTGCCGAAAAAGCTCCGCCGGCCGGGCTGCCGCCATTCCGATTCGCCTGGAAATATTATCCCGATTATGATCATAGCGCCCTTCCCCTGCCGGCCGAATACGATGCCCTCCGATTCATCTTTTCCTATTACTCGCTCAGCTTCCCCTTCCACGAGTTCTTCGCCCCCGGCTGGACACAGGATTCCCTGATAACAGCACACTACCGGACCATCAGCTGGTACATGGGGTATAAGGTCTCCCCGCCGGAGTTTGTTATCAACAATACAGGCTATCAATTGATGGGGGGTCATCAGCTGGACAGGGCCGCCTATTACTTTCATCTCAACATGGACAACTATCCCAACAGTTTCAATGTATACGACTCGATGGGAGATCTGCTGGTGGAGAGGGCGCAGAAGGACTCGGCCATGAAATGCTATCAAAAGGCCCTTTTGTTACGGGAAAACCCGGATACCCGTAAAAAGTTGGAGGGTTTAAGCAGGTAGCTCCACCGTGTGGAACCAGTAATTGATAAAGGATCTGACCTTGAAGATAGTATCGCTGTAGGAGGCCGGCTTTTGTATAAAACTGCTGGCCCCTGCGGCATAGCTTGACAGCACATCCTCCGGCAGGGCGCTTTCACTAAGAACGATCAACGGCACTTTCTCATAGCCCTCTGTATCCCTGATCTGACGTATCAGGTCCATGCCATCGAAAGGCTGTGCATTCATACTAAGCAGTATCAGCGAGGGTCTGTTATCGGGACTCTCCAAATGGGCCGATAACTCGGCGGGGTAGATAAAGTCGATCCCGCCTTCGAAGCCTTCCGATTGGAAGGTTTCTTCCGTAAGCCACCTGTCATCCTGGTCATGCTCGACCATAAGTATTCTTCCCGCCATAACGAATTGATTTTATCTCCCTAAAAATACTTATTTTCCCTATAAATAACGGCACATGAGAAAACCCCTTACCGCCATAGTTATCGCAACGATGGCTCATCTGGCAGTTACTGCCCAACCCGCACCAAACCCGGCTCCCGACACATCCGTTATCACCAAGCCCGACAAGTCGGTGACCAAACACTCCATCAAGGTAGATGGGAAGGTCATCAACTATACGGCCACGGCGGGCACGTTGCTGCTAAAGAACGAAAAGGACGAATCCGTTGCATTATTCGGCTATACGGCTTATATCAAGGATGGCGAAGGCGATGTATCCCATCGTCCGCTGACCTTCGCCTACAACGGCGGTCCGGGCTCCTCTTCCATCTGGCTGCATATGGGCGCCCTGGGTCCCCGTCGCGTAGTCCTCAACGACCCATCTCCCAATCCTGCGCCTCCTCATAAGCTGGAAGACAATGAGAATTCCATCATCGACGTCACGGACCTGGTCATGATCGATCCCGTCGGCACGGGTCTGAGCCATCCCATCGGCAAGGCCACCAACAAGGATTTCTGGGGTGTCGACCAGGACATCAAGTCCATGAGCCAGTTCATCACACAATATGTAAAAGAATACGACCGGTGGAATTCCCCCAAATTCCTTCTGGGCGAAAGCTATGGCACAACCCGTTCGGCAGGTATCGCCAGCTATCTGCACGACAATATGGGCATACAGCTGAATGGGGTGGTCCTCGTGTCCGTGGCGCTGGACATCCACCAGCTGACGTTCCAGGACGACCTGTCGCATGTGGTGTACATACCGACGTATGCGGCCACGGCCTGGTTCCATAACAAGCTTGTCAACAAGCCCGCCGACCTGGAAGCATTCCTGAAAGAAGCAAGAAGCTTTTCCCAGGGCGAATATGCCACGGCCCTTCAAAAAGGCGATGCGCTCAGCGATGCGGAAAAAGCGCAGGTAGCCACCAAGCTCTCGGCTTATACGGGATTGAGCAAAGAGTACTGGATAAAAGCCAATCTCAGGGTGCCCGAGCCCGCCTTTACACAAGAGCTGCTACGTGACGAGCACCAGATGGTGGGAAGGCTGGACGCCCGCTACAAAGGCATCAACCAGGACCTGTTGAGCGAGTTCTCCAATGACGATCCTCAAAGCACACAGATCAGCCCGCCTTATATCTCGGAATTTATGAGCTACTACTATGGCGAGCTCAAAGTGAATAAAAACTATTCCTATCATGTCTCCGCCTATGCCGCGGAAGGTTTCAAATGGGACTGGCATCATGCTGCCAACGGCGGGGATGGATTTCCCACCAGCCCCAACACCAGCGTGGACCTGGCCAATGTCATGAGCAAGAACCCTAACCTGAAGATCCTGGTGCTGAATGGCTACTATGATCTGGCTACGCCTTTCTTCGGAACGGAATACACCTTCGACCACATGGGCCTGGAAAGAAAGATACGCGGCAATGTCACGATGAAGTACTATCCGGCAGGGCATATGATGTATATTCATACGCCTTCGTTGATAGCATTCAAAAAAGACGTGGCTGCGTTTATACAGGATACCTCCAAATAATAAAAAATGCTTATATTTCCCTAAACTAACGCCCATGGGGCAGGAAGCGGAGAAAAGCCCATCTCTTTTGACGAGCTGCAGAAGCTTTGCGGGCATTTTTCGATATCCCTGGATCAGTTCCTTCACCTGCAGAGCGATTCCTTCATCTTCACCGGGCAGACGGCCGGCAAGGGAACCTTTAATTATGAACAATACCTGACGGACGTATTACGGAACGTCCAGCTGATGAATTCCTTTCCGGAAAGGGAAATGTATTACCTCAACAAAGACATCCCGATCTTTCACTATTTTCTCTTTCCCGAGATGGTGGCTTTTAAATCCTTTTTCTGGGTGAAGACCATCCTGCATTCTCCGCAGTATGCCAACCAGACCTTCCGGCTCGAAGACTTCCGGGATGAAAAAATTTTGGCGTTGGGTCGTCAGCTGTCGGAAGCATATCATAACCTACCCTCACAGGAAATATGGAATACGGAGAACATCAACAGCACCATCCGGCAGATAGAATATTATAAGAACTCGGGCGTCTTTGCTTCCAGGCAGGACATCCTCGCCATTTACGATTGTCTGCAAAAGATCATGGACCACGTGGAACGTCAGGCCGAGGCGGGATATAAATTTACAGCCGACGGCTCCGGAGAAAGGAAGGGCGCAACCTATAAGATCTATGTCAATGAATTGATACTCGGCGATAACACCTGGTGACGAGCGATCCGGGATTTTGTGAACATACCTATCAGAATATCCGCAATCTTATAAAAAGGTCCATGTTGATCAGCGAGGTAAGTGAGAAAGAAAGAAGAAGGTTCTTCAACAACATCCGGGAAAAGATCACTGCCCGACGGAACGCTTTGTAAGGCCCGGTATCGGCCAGACCTTTAGCACCACCTTGTCTGGCCGCAGCGTGATCAATGGCATCATGACGGGTTCCTGTCCCGTGGAGGAAATGGTAAAATGACGGAAGAAAGCGTGTATAAAAAAACACATCTCCGCCATAGCAAAGTTATTGCCGATGCAAAGCCGGGGACCCGCTCCAAAAGGGAAAAAGGCGGGCATTTTACGCAACTTGCCGGCGTCATCCAGGAATCTTTCGGGGATAAAGGCATCGGGGCTCTCCCAATGATCTTTGCTTCGGTGCACACCATAGAAAAAAGGTATGATCACCGTATCCTTCGGATAGGACCACTGACCGACGCCGTCATCGGATAGCGCCATTCTGTCTGTCATAAAGGCCGCGGGACGGAGTCGCATGGACTCATTGATCACGGCATTGATATAGTCGTTCTTTACGCTGTCATAGATATCAGTGCTCCCGGCGATGACGCGCAGCCTGTCCATCACCTGCGGCTTTTTCACCACCATCGACAGCAGCCAGCACAGGGTATTGGCCGTCGTCTCATGTCCTGCCAGCATCAATACCAGCACCTCATCGATGATCTGGTCATCGGACATGGCTTCCCCGGTGTCCTCATAACGGGCGTTGAGCAGCATATCCAGCAGGTCGTTATAGGTCCTTGTGTCTCGCCGGCGTTGTTCGATAATACCGTGCATGATGACGCGCAGTCTGTCACGATACCGCATATTGATCTTATCCTTGTGTGTAAAGATATAGGTCAGACGGCGAAGAGGCCGGTTCAGGTCCTTTATGACAAATTCCTGCATCTCATTGAACAGTGTACTGATCTCGTGCATGGTCTCCCTTGAGAGGTCGATGTCGAACAGGCTGCGAAGGATAATGTTAAAGGCTATCTGGTAGATGGCGGGGTATACATTGACGGCCTGCCCGCTGGGGAAAGAAGCCAATAACGTCTCTATTCTCTCCGCTACGATGGAATACAGCCCCTGCAGCTTCTTCATATGGAATCCGGGCTGTATCAATCTTCGTTGTTGTAGCCAGTAGCTGCCGCTGGAGAAGAGCAGTCCGTTGCCGAACAGCTTCCCGATCTTATCCACCATGTGTTTCGACTTGTGATAATTGGTGTGATTGTCGCGAAGCACATGCTGGATAAAGGAAAGATCGCGGGTGACGACAATGAGCCTGTTGCCGGGAAATACGACGGAGTAAGTATCTCCGAACTTCTCCATGTTGATGGTGATGGCATTGATGGTATTGCGACGGAAGTAGCGCAGGCTGCGCAGGATAAGTCTTGTAGTATTATACCCCTTTGGAATGGAGTATTTATTGCTGGCATCCATGCCGGATAATATTTGTCTGGCGAAGTTAGTACATTAGGCTGGGCAGGAACTTTGGCGCCGTTCTTTTTTTACTGGCCTGTTCATACCCGTATGCCAACGACAGCAATTCTCCTTCCTTATATGCGCCTGCCACGAATGAAAGTCCTACGGGCAATTCCTGCACCATCCCCATCGGCACGGTGATGTGGGGATATCCTGCCTTGGCAGCGGGAGAAGAGAACGAAAAGCCCGATCCATAGCCGCCCAGCACGAGGTCGGTACAGCAGGCAGGGCCATTGGTGACGCCTACGATGGCATCTAGTTGATATTTAAGTATCAGGTCATCGATGATCTTCCGCGCGCTGGTGCTTTTCTCCAGGGCGTCGAGATATTCCTTGCTCTCCAGACCGCCCTTTGCCTGACTGCTTTCCAATGTCTCCTGTTTGAAGTAAGGCATGGCCTTTGCCTCGTTGCTGCGGTTGAAGGCAATGACCTCTTCCAGGGATCGCATCCCCTCCACACCGGCTAAATATTTATTCAAACCATCCTTAAACTCGTATTGCAATACGGTAAATTCCGTTGACCCCAGATCCCGGATGGGTGCAAGCAGATCGACCTCTATGATCTCGGCGCCCTGCTGTTTCATGGTCTCTATGGCTTGTTGATACAGGGCCACTACTCCTTCATGCCCCTTCAATTGGGACTTTTCGATCCCGATCTTTTTCATTTTCAATCCACCTTCCAAACACCAGGTACTATAGTCCGCCCTTGCTCTTCCCGTACTTTGTTTTGTCACAGGGTCCTTTTCGTCCACGGCCGCCAGCGCTCCTAGTAGTATAGCTGCATCCTTTACAGTACGGGCCATGGGCCCGGCTGTATCCTGCGTGGCGGAGATGGGGATGATCCCGCTGCGACTCCATAGACCGACGGTGGGTTTGAATCCTACAATACCATTACACGATGCGGGAGATACGATAGAGCCATCCGTCTCCGTACCGATGGCAAGGGCACAAAGATTAGCCGCCACCGCAGCCCCCGACCCCGCACTGGATCCCGAGGGATTGCGGTTCAGCACATAAGGGTTCCTCGTCTGGCCACCCCGGCTACTCCATCCGCTGGTACTTCGGCTGCTACGGAAATTGGCCCATTCGCTCAGATTCGTCTTACCCAGCAGGACGGCGCCAGCCGCCCTGAGCCGACCGATGATAAACGCATCCTGTGACGCCTTATGTCCGAGCAAAGCCAGCGACCCGGCCGTCGTCATCATTTTATCTCCCGTGTCGATATTGTCCTTTACCAGGATGGGGATCCCATGCAGCGGTCCCCTGATATGGCCCGCCTTGCGCTCCTTATCCAGCTGGTCGGCAATAGCCACTGCATCTGGGTTCAGCTCGATGATGGCGTTGAGCATTGCCCCCTTCTTATCCACTTCCTTTATCCGCCGCAGATACATCTCCGTGAGCTTTCGGGAGCTGTATTCGCCGGAAGCCATCTTCTGCTGTAGCTGGTCGATGGTGGTTTCTTCCAGGTCGAAGGCGCCGGGAAGAGCCGGATGCAGGGCATCCGTGCTCCCGGAAAGAATAGACAGGCCTGCAAAGCTGCCGTTAAGAAGAAAATCGCGTCGACGCATAAGGGGTATTTTTCCGAAGATACTATTTCTTATTTTTTTGCCAGCAGGTCCTCCACCTCCTGTCTGCCCCAGTGCGGCCCCGCAGCATCCCCATCAGTCTGGTTGTCGAATTTCTGTCTGGCCGCCAACAATATTTCTTTTGCCTTAGCCTTGTCTCCACCCCACATCTTTGGGGTGTAATATTTCTCCCAACCATCCAGGTACAAGGCCCGGGGATTGTCCGGGTTCACGGTCTTTGCCAGCTGTATATAACGGGTGGCGGCTGGACCGTATCGACGGCCGTATGTCATGGGATTGATAAAGACTTTTGCCCTGTTGATCATGCTCAGCACACAGTAGACTTCCGACAGCTCTTTTTTCTGCCGTGTCGTGTCCAGCAGGGACAAGGCTTTTTGTATCTGCTCATCGCCCTTGTTTGCATACGGCTCGATCTGTTCTCCATCATTCTGGTAGAGCCATCCGATCCTGGCGTTACAGAGCGCTGCATAGTAATACGGAAGCCATTCCGTCTTGCGGGTGTCTGCCAAATGCGAGAAGCTTTCAGCCAGCTGCTGGAGGCCTTTGACGTCTTTTGTCTTGTCCAGGCGCTGGGTCAGTCCGGAGAGGTCGTCCGACTGAGCTTGCGATGTGAGCATGGAAATCATCAGAAAGATGCTTGCGATGGTTCGTAACATAACATAATATTTAGTGATTAAAGATTTTCGTCGATAAAGTCGTCGCGGCGATCGATACCAAAGCTCATGAACAGACCGATGTAATAGCTCCTTATAGCAGGCAGGGAGACAGGCTGCTTACGGAGCCCGTCATAGCTGTAGTCGTATCCAAAAACGGGGTGGCTTCCCAGGACATTATTTACGCCAAATCCGATGCCTGAGAAATCTTTGCGTTTCCATTTTGGCAACATGGTAAAAAGCCATGCAAAGCTGAGGTTCATTACACTGTAGACTTTGGTCGTTCCCTGATCGCCGATGGTGGTTTTGCCGTCTGCACCCGTCCCAAAATAATAGTAGGGTCTGCCCGTCGCGAATGCATAGGACATGTTGGCGCTGAAGTTCAGGTCCTGAAAGAACCTTTTCAGGGCAATGCTGGCGGTGTGCGGGGTTGCAAACGGCGGGCGCAACTGATAAGGATATTGAAGCCATTTGCGTTTGGTATCCAGATAGGTATAGGTCACCCAGTAGTCCAGGCCTTTGAATGTTTTCTTATCATGCCAGAAGAGCTCTATTCCTTTCGCATATCCTGTTCCGTCATACCGGGTGGTGATGGAATCCGTCACCGGGAGTCGATCATAACTTTTATAATATGCTTCGATCCTGAAGAGCCGGTTATGCCCCTTCTTCTGATAATTCACTATCCAGTGGGTGGCCTGGCTGTGCTGTTGATAAAATATCCCGTATGCCATATTGATCTGGCCGCCTTCCGGCAGCCTATAGCCCAGGCTGATCCTTGGCGCGAGATGAGTAGATCGCAGTAACGAAGCGTGCTCGGCACGGATCCCCGCTTTTATGGCAAGATTGCGGGCCAGGTAAATATCTCCTTCTGCGAATACCGCGGTGAGGTGGTCGGTGGAGTCGGAGAGATACTCTCCGCCAAATCGCAGCGCCTGGAAGTGAGAGAAGGACCTGGCAAGCACCGTCCGTCCCTGGAAAAAATGGCGACGGATGTCGGCGGAGTCCAGGATGGAGGTGTGTTGGTAGTTGCCGGCAACAGCCGCATCTATCTTCCAGTCCTTGCCCAGCGGTTGACGCCAGGAAAGGTTGGCATATTCATTTCTGTCGCGTATCTCGAATGTGGAGGTCCCTCCCGGATGATCGATGTCGGGTGCATGTACACCGGTGTGGCTATAGCCATAATTGGTATAAAATTTCAGCATACCTTCTTTTCCCGTTCTTATGCGGAAATTCGCGTCTGTGGTCAGGTATTCCGGTCCGTGGAAGTAATCTTGCTGTTGTGGTATTATCTTATTGTATGGCTGGAGGTTCCCATATCCCAGGTTCATCCCATAGCTGTCATTGCCTTTCTTTCCAAGCTGTTGGAATCCAAGGCCCATATGCTGCGGGAAAATATGACCGCTGACCGAGGATTCTTCTGGCAGATCGATGGTTTCGAGGATCAATGCGCTGCTGAGCGCCTGTCCGTATAAGGCGGAATAGCCGCCTGTGCTGAATAATATGCCTTTGAACAGGAAAGGGTTTAGCCTGGCAGATTGCGGTACATTAGGCACACTGGCAAAATTGGGGCTCCTGAGAAGGGTACCGTCCACGAATTGTTTTGTCTCTTCGCTTGTTCCCCCTCGTACAAAGAGACCTTCTTTCTCTCCTATTTGCTGTGCGCCTGGAAGGAATCGCAGCGCATTGGCAAGATCGCCGCCATTGCCCGCTACTGTGACAGCGTCTATGGGGCTGAGAGAAGCGCCTTTTGCTTTATCGCTGGCTACGAAGCTTCCCGCTCCGGTTACGACTGCCTCACCCAATGTCTGAGGTGGCTTCTGCAGCACCGTATCCTCAGACCTTTTTTGCCCATAGGTAGCGGCCCCCAATATCATCGCAAAAACAAAGCTTACAACTCTCATGGATCTGTTTTTCACAAACCTAGCTCACAGTCAAACCCATCCCAGCATAGAATAGATCACAGGGCCATAAGCGTCGACATGTTCCTCCATTCAGTCGACCCGCCGCCTGCCATGCCTGCTGGGGCGCTCTTCAGCGATGCTCCGGGTCATTGTCGCCGGCGCCCTTTTGCCGCGCAGATAAAGAAGACAGGCGCAATAATTCCTCGAGATGGGGGCGGTAGCTGTCGCTCACTGGCAGTTCCGCCTTCCCTACTACCAGCAGGTCCCGGCGAATAGACGTTATTTTATCCAGGTGCACGATATAGCTCCGGTGTATACGGGCCAGCCGGTGGCCCGCCAGCTTTTCCTCCATCGCCTTCATGCTCATCTTGGTGATCAATGGACGGGTGGCGCCTTCCATAAATACCTTTACATAATCCTTCATCCCCTCTATATAAAGAATGGAGGGGATGGATATTTTCTCCAGGTTGTATTCTACATAGACAAAGAAATAGTCTGGCAACGCCCCTGTTGCGCCAACTCTCAGGTCATACAGCTCCTGCGCCTTATTACAGGCTTTTAAAAATCTTTCAAAGGCCACCGGTTTTAGCAAATAATCCACCGCATTGAGGTTGAAGCCTTCCAATGCATGCTCCTTATAAGCGGTGATAAAGATCACCATAGGGGGTGAAGGGAGGGAAGAAATGAATTGCAGGCCATTGAGCCCAGGCATCTGTATATCGAGGAAGATCAGGTCCACAGGCTCCTTATGCAGCACTTCCATCGCCTCCATCGCATTCCTGCACCGACCTACCAGCCGCAGGAATGGGACTTTGGAAATATTGTCCACCAGGAGGTCCAGGACCAGCCTCTCATCATCGACGGCGATACAGTTCATCATGATAGAACAAGTTTTAGGTCCACCACGTAAATTTCGTTCTTGTCAGTTATTGTAAGACTATGCCGTGGATATAAAAGTTCCAGCCGGCTGCGTATATTGGCAAGTCCGATGCCCACACTTTTCGACACACCATGGTAATTATTGGTGACCTTAAAGAACAACACCGGCGCCACCACTTTGATCTCGATGTGAATAAAGGGATCCTTCACCATCCCAGCCCCATGCTTAAAGGCATTTTCCACAAAGGGGGCCAGCAGCATGGGCTCTATCAGCAGCTCCGGGTCGGTGTCCGGGATCGTTAGCCGTATATCCACATCCTCCCCAAAACGCAGTCGTTGCAAGTCGATGTAATTCTCTATGAGGTTGATCTCCTTGGACAGCGGCACCTTTCCTTCACCCGACTCGTACAAGGAATATCGCAACAGGTCCGCCAGCTTGATCAGCGATGGTTCCAGCAAAGGAGAACCCTGTCTGGCCAGGGAGACCATATTGGTCAGCATGTTGAAAAGGAAGTGCGGGTTCATCTGCTGACGCAGGAATTTAAGCTCCGCCGTCAGTCTTTCCGCCTTGCGCTCTTTCTCTATCCTCTCCCGTCGTACGCTGTCGCGTACCACGCAATAGACGACGGAGGCGGCCAGAAAAGGGATGGGAGGGAAGATCAGCAGGCGATTGATCAAAGGCGTAATATGCAGGCCCGGCGACCACCAATGAAGAATAAGCAGTTTGGCATGGTAGGACAACATCAAAATGGCCGCCAGTAACAACCAGTAAAGGGGCCAGCGCCGCCGGGTCATCAGCCGCGGATACAGGACAAAGGCGCTGAGATAGAACAGTCCTATGTGGTACAGGTTGGTAAAAAGAAAAAATGCGCCAGGCAACGCGGGGCTGTCTGACGCATTATGAAAGATGATGGCCGGGATGATCAATACGACAACCCAGATCACGACATGTACAGCCGGAGCAAACAATGCGATCTTAAATCTTTTAGGCATAACCTATCTAAGTTATGACCTAATTTCTGCAAGGCCCAAAATGGGTAGATGACCCCGCTGTTTGAGTCGACGAAAACTCTATTGATTTACTCTAAATTCCTCCCACGCCTGGGTTCTGTAAAGAGAATTCGTAAATACCGAAAAGCAAATAGCGGGTACTACGAAAATGCGACTACCGCACTTCTTCGAATTTATCCCCGATGACGCGGATCTTTTTGTCAGGCATATCGTCGAGTTCCAGTAATAAGGTGACCTTGCCATTGCTGCCATCGATAGTGATGACCGCTTCTTTTGTTTCGCCCTCGGATTTTTTAAGTGTGACCTTTAATCGGGTCCTCCCTGTCTTATAGGGGACAGCCCAATTGCAGGTGTAAGAATGGATCGTCCCTGTGAGATGGTCATGGTCGCCAGGGGCGATAGTGATAGTGGACTTGTCGAATTCAATGACGGTGTTCTCTTCGACAGTCCGCTGGACGCTGCTGTCAGCTTGAAGATATTCTGTCTTTGAGGAAGTCAGCCGCAGTTTTTTGTCACATTGGCCATAGCTCATTAACCCCATGGCGAGTATGGAGGCGACCAGTAGAAGGTGTTTCATAATGCTTGTTTTTTATTAGCTTATGAGACAAATATATATTATACCTGCTACTATGCAATATTTAGTACTATAGATGGAAATATTCTTATACAGACGGTCGATATCAATGTCCGCCCGCCTTCAGATACTTTTTACTCACCTCATCATACACCCCCAACAGCTCATTGCTCCGCCCCTGCTCATCAAAGATCCTTTCCCAGGTATTCAACGGCTCCCAGATACAGGTTCCCTTCCCTCTCCCATCGGGGATGGAAAAAGCTATCTCATTCACCTCCTTCTTTAACTGCGTGTATTCCACGATGATAATATCCTTCTTATAGCTCCTGGCCAGATCATTGACATTATAGGATAGATCAGCCAGGGTCCCGTGCCATTTGGGGTAATAGGACAACCCGACCACATCGAACTGAACACCGCGGCGTAGCATATTATCAAGGAAAAAATGAGACTCGTCATTCTGCCCGCCCAACGCGATATGCAGCATCACGGGACATTCGGCATCCTCTGCCCTGACTCCCCGTATCCCTGCCCGGACCAGCGCGGCCAGGCTGTCGGGACTGCTAATGCTCCCCTCGGGCCAGATCATCCCATGATTGATCTCGTTACCCACCTGCACCATATCAGGAGGGGTGCCCTGGTCCTTCAATGCCTTCAGTACCCGTACAGTAAACGCATAAACCGAATCCTGCAAGGCGGAAAAATTACACCCCTTCCATGCCTCGGGTTTATACTGCTTACCGGGGTCGGCCCAGTAATCGCTGTAGTGGAAGTCCAGCAGGAACTGCATACCCGCCCCCCGGATCCGCCGGGCCATCTGCATGGTATGCGACAGATCACAGAATCCACGTCCAGGTGAATAGCCGCTGTCACGCGCGGGTTCGTTGAAGATCCGCAGCCGGATGTAATTGAAACCATGATCCTTCAATATCTGCAACGCATCCTTCTGCACCCCCTTGTCGGAGAATTTTATGCCTTTGTCCTCCAGCTCCGGCAGGAAGGAGATATCCGCCCCCAACATCTTGCCGATGGGACGTACATGTGTGGTGTCTGTTGCGGCGACAAGACTCGCCGTGGTAGGTCGTACGCGCCCTTGTGCTGCCATCAACAAGACCCCCGCCAGAATGCTACATATTTTCAATTGAACCTATTTTATTAATGAGAAAATGCATTCATCGCTGCTGTCGGCTTGCCCGTGTCGTCAAAAGCTCCCAGTTTATATCCCTGCCAGCTATTATACGATTCCGGCTCCCAATAAAAAACTCCCAATCCGTTCCCGCTAGTCACCGACCGTGTCTTGCTGATCATGTCGGATAAAAAAGACTGACAGACAACAGCTTGATCAGCCGGCATGCCCACTTCACAGATCATCACGGGCTTGTTATACCTCGCCACCATATCGTTCATATTCGACAGACAGTTGTTGTCATAGGACTGCCAGCTGTCTACGGGTGGATATAGCGACATACCGATGATATCCCAACTGGCGCCGTTGGACTTTAGTCCATCGAAGATCCATCGGAACAAGGAATTGTCGTATCCATTGGCAATGTGCACGATGACCTTGATTGAGTCGTTGATAGATTTAACGGCACGGTAGCCTGCATTGACCATGGCGGCAAAGGCGGCCATATGTTTGGAAGCCTGTCCATCCGGCCAGAGCATGCCATCGCTGGTCTCATTGCCCACTTGCACCCAGGTAGGCACTACACCGGCGGTACGGAGCGTATCCAGGACCGAGAAAGTATAATCATGCACCTGGTTCACGAGCGCGGTGCTGTCCAATGAGGCCCAGGCGGCCGGCTTTGTCTGTTGGCCCGGATCGGCCCAGCTGTCGCTGTAATGAAGGTCGATCATCAGCCGCAGTCCCAGCTGTTTGACCCGTTTGGCCTTTGCCACGACATCTGCGTTGCTGTTCCATCCACCGGCTGGGTTTACCCACACCCGCAGGCGGATAGCATTGATGCCAAGGCTCTGCATCAGCTGTATGCAATCCATAGCCGTGCCGGACGAATTATAGAACTTTAAACCCTGGGACTCCATCTGTGTCAGCCAGCTGATGTCCGCACCTTTTATAATAGGCGTGTCGGCGACAGGAGGGGGCATAACAGCGCCCCCTGAGCTTTTCCCACATGCCGCCAACGCCATTACCATATAGCCCCACACGAATAGCTTCATAGAGATGTTTATTTTGCAGAAAACGTATTCAGCTGCGTACATAATTTAAAGTTATTATTTGCATTAGAGAAATTTATCTATCCATCCGTCTGAAGGGGCAGTCCAGATCATGACCCATGAAGACGTGTCCCTGGCAGAGATAAAGTCTCCCCGGTAAGAGTTTGGATTTCCAGATATAAAATAGTAGATTACATATAGAATCTCTCCAATTCGCCGGAACCTCCAGCTGATCCTTTCCCTATTCTGACCATTTGCCCCTTGACGTCAGTTTTTGATAATTACAAAAACAAGGTTGTCATGCCTATACCTACTTATCCCGAGGCCCCCCGCCTGCTCACTGTCGACGATGCCTACCAACTCGGTCTGGCCAAAGTCACAGACCTCTTCCGCACCTATCTCAACCCCGGCCAATACCAGATCCTCCAATTGCTGGGCTTTAACGAAGTACTGATCGACCATGCCGAGGGCATGTATTACTTCGATGCGTCAGGCCGCGGGATACTGGACTTCTTCGGTGGTTTTGGTTCTCTGGCCCTTGGTCATAATCATCCCCGCATCCTGGCTGCCCGCAAACATTTCGAGGAACACAAAAGACATGACATTGCGCTGTCCTTCATGTCCCAATATGCCGGTGCGTTGGCAAAGAACCTGGCCACGATAGCGCCGGGCGACCTGGACATGGTCTACCTCTGCTCCTCCGGGTCTGAGGCAGTGGAAGCCGCGCTCAAACTGGCAG
Source organism: Sphingobacteriales bacterium 50-39 (assembly GCA_001898505.1). Classification (GTDB taxonomy): domain Bacteria; phylum Bacteroidota; class Bacteroidia; order Chitinophagales; family Chitinophagaceae; genus Puia. The sequence goes on along the minus strand of MKTZ01000009.1, from coordinate 552,564 downwards.
AAAAGGTACAGGGCCCGGGGAAGAATACTATCGCATATGGCAGTCAATCATTTCACGGCAAGACCAGAGGCGCTCTTTCTGTGACAGACTCGAGTCTCTACCAGTCTACATTCTCCCTCATTAGCAACAGGACCTGTGTGCCTTTTGGGGATGCACCCGCATTGGAGGAGAAATTACAGCATGACGCGACCATTGGTATCGTGATCCTGGAGACCATCCAGGGGGGCGCAGGCATCATTGTTCCCCCGGAAGGGTACCTGTTGGAGGTGAGAAAATTATGTGACAGATACAATGTATTGCTGATCCTGGACGAAGTACAATGCGGGGTCGGAAGAACGGGACGTTTTTTTGCCTTCGAACATGAACAGGTGACACCGGACATCGTCACTTTGGCAAAATCCCTGGGTGGGGGCAAAGCCGCCATCGGGGCCATGATCTCCCGACGCCCTCTTTTCATGTCAGCCTACGGCACGCAAAAGACCTTTCTCACCGGCGGAACTTCCACCTTTGGCGGAATTGGCGAAACCTGTATAACAGCCATCGAGGCTTTGAATGTATTATATGACGAGAACCTGCTGGAGAATTGCAGGGTCATGGGACAGTACCTCCTCACGGGTCTGGAAGCACTGCAAAAAAAATACCCGGTACTGATCAAGGAAGTTCGTGGAAGAGGGCTCATGATCGGCATCGAGTTCCATAACATCAGCAAGAGCTTGCCCCTGGGCCTGCGACATATGGTAGCCACGCTGGATCATCGTTTGAAAGGCAGCATCTGTGGCTTTATCGGGAAGGCGTTGTTGAAAGACTTCAATATACTGGTGGCTTTCACAGAATACAATCGCAATGTCATGCGTCTGGAGCCTCCGCTCATCGTCACCAGGCAACAAATAGATACATTCTTACAAGCCCTGGACAGCATCCTGCATCGCGGGGTTTTTAATATGATAACAAAATTTGCGCTTACCATGGCCAAAACGAAAATCCTTCCTCCCAGATCCTAAACTGTTCATCACATGCGTCTCATACTCATGATTTGTCTGGCTTTACGGCTCTTGCTATTTTTTGTTTCAAAGCCCTGGACAGCCGCCGTACGTGACAACATCTTCCTGCAGGCCGATGGAAATGAATACCACTCCATTGCGCTATCACTCTTGGCAAAGGGCGATTTCTCGGCCGGCGAAGAGTTCAAAGGCCTACGTACACCTGTTTATCCCTTTTATGTATCGGCAATCTATTGGGTAACAGGCCCAAGGCCCTGGGTTGTGGTGCTGACCCATGCATTCATCGATACTTTCTCCTGCTGGTTGTTATTCCTGTCCCTGGTAAACCTCCTCGGCCCCCGGGTAAGTCGCATAGCCGCTTTGTTTTACGCGATCGACCCCTCTCTTATTTATTATTCCTGCACATTGTTCAGCGACACCGTTTTTGTATTTACCATAGTGCTTTTCTTTTATTATTTTTCCCGTCTGCTGAAGGACCTTCATAATCCCGTGACCAAGAATATTATCCTTTCCGCCCTATTCCTCGGCGTGGCTACACTGACCAAACCCATCTCTGTCGGCCTGCCGGTCCTCATTGTCCTGACCCTGCTGTTTCTCACCAGGGGGAGAACATGGTCGCTGCGGCGTTCCGTTTTTTTCCTGGGAGTGTTCTTCCTGGCATTATCACCCTGGATGACCCGAAACTATATCCGTTTCGGCCATTTTGCATTGTCCAATTCGGGGGATTTCAATATGCTCGAGGTCTATGTCTCTCATATGGAAATGACGAGAAGACATTCGAATGATCTGTACCATACCATTGGCGAACTGGAGGCCGAAGCTGACAGGTTGATTCGCCTGGATGGATATGACCCCGCCACCATCAACCCTTTCGATAAGGCCGCTTACTACCGGCGGTTGTCGATGATCTATATAAATAAATATCCGCTCCTTTTTACAAAACATATATTGCTAGGGGCATCTCATGAAGTATTCGGGCTCGACACGGGGGGGTATTCGGAATTACTGTCCTTCAGCAATACCTCCGGGTCGTTCACGGTCTTTGCCCATACCAGTATCGTCGAGTCGGTGCAGGCATTTTTCCGGGAAAAAACATACATTGAGATCATGCTCGGATTTGGTATCGCCGTATACCTGGCTGTCACTTATGCCTGCGCACTGTACGGGATATTCATCTCTTTCCGCCTCCATAAGGTCTATACGATACTTTGCTTGTTGATCATCCTGTATTTTATTATTTTGCCGGGACCGGGGGGGTGGGTACGGTATAAGCTGCCCGCCATACCTTTCTATCTGGGCTTCGCGGGGCTGGGCTGGAAGAATATTTTTCGTTCCTTTGACATATGATCAACACCATCATCAGGGCTGTCGTCCCGGACGATCTTCCCGCCGTATATGCCTTATTCCAGGAATTTGCCGTCTTCCAAAGGACGCCGGAGAAATTATACATTACCCTCGAAGAGCTTGTCGCGGATGCCGAGCATTTCAAATGCCTGGTAGCTGTCATGGACGGGCAGGTCGTGGGGTTTGCCACCTGGTTTTTTGCTTACTATTCCTGGACGGGACGTGGCGTCTATCTCGACGATCTATATGTTCGGGAAAGCCACCGTAAATATGGTATTGGCCGGCAGCTGCTGGATGCTGTCATCGGTCTTGCACGGGAGAACAACTGCAGGACGGTGCGCTGGCTTGTCTCCCGGTGGAATGCCAACGCCATCGAATTCTATAAGAAGATAGGCGCGCACGTGGATGATACGGAAATGACAGCGGTGCTGCCGCTGTAGTGACAACCATTTATTCACCCTCAGGGGTCAAAACAAAACCGATCTTTTCCTTTTCTTCCAATAATAAAGGCTCCAGCCCCTCATATACCACCTGCACCATCTGTACCAGCTCGTGTACCTCTTCCTCTTTATCACAATGTAATATAATCCGCTGCAGAACGTCCAGCAGCACCTGGGTTCGTAATACCCTGGCCCCCCTTTTGATCCTGCTGGCCCAGTAACGTGTTCTCTTATAATTGCCCTCCGCACGTCGCATCTCCCCAATCTGTATGGGCGTGTCGGACAGAAAGGCATTCAGCCTGTCCCATAGATACTGTCTGTCGTCCATCTGTCGTAACAACCCCAGGTCATAGGCCTGTCCGATATTCATAGCGGCCCCCTTACCTCTTTCATCATTGCTAAGCAATGCATTGATCGTCTTGTAGAGCTCCTTGAAGTCGAAGGGCTTGGTCATATACTCATCGATACCCGCATCCAGGCAACGCACCTGCTCCCCTATAAGGGCCGTCGCTGTCATGGCGATGATCGGTGTCTGCAGCTGCATGTCATCCCGGATGATCTTCGTTGCCCCATATCCATCCATCTCGGGCATCTGCAGGTCCATTATGATAAGGTCGTAGTTTGCATTCTGCCGCAGGAGATTTACTGCCTCTGCACCGTCACCGGCCAGCTGTACGATGCCGCCCGCCTTGGTCAGCACATATTCCACCAACTTCTGGTTGACCTCATTATCCTCTGCCACAAGGAATTTCCATCCTGACAGCAGCTGACTGTGGTCGGTCATACCCGTCGCTACCGCTGCCACGGCTCCGGGTTCTTCCCGCTGGCTGTTGCCATAAGCTATGTGAAAGCTGAATACTGACCCCCTGCCTTCTTCGCTGGTGAGGGAGATGGCGCCGCCCTGTAATTGCAGCAGCTGTTTACAGATGGCAAGGCCCAGTCCTGTTCCGCCATATTTGCGGCTGATGTCCAACCCTGCCTGGGAGAAATTGTCAAATATCTCCGGTATACGGTCAGTGGGTATACCGATGCCGGTGTCTGCCACCGTGAACAAAAGATCAACCTGTTCGGCGGTCCGTTCCTGTAAGCTCACCTTTACCCGGACAGAGCCGTTCTCGGTGAACTTGACGGCATTGCCGATGAGATTGATCAATACCTGGTTCAGCCGGTGAGGGTCCCCTGTCAACAAAGGCGGTATATGGGGGTCTATCTCCAACTCCAGCAGCAACCCTTTTTTCTTTACCCGGTGGTTGAAGACGGCCCTTGCGTTGTCCAACACATCCTCTAGCCTGAAATCTATCTTTTCTATGGTGAGCTTGCCCGCCTTGATCTTGGAGAAGTCCAGGATATCATTGATGATCACCAGCAGATTGTCCGCACTGCGTTTGATGATATCCACAAATTCTTTCTGCGGCTCCGACATGGAGGTCTCCAGCAGGAGGTTGGTCATGCCCTGGATACCATTCATGGGGGTGCGGATCTCATGGCTCATATTGGCAAGGAACTGTTCCTGCATCCCCTTGGCCTCCTGCGCCTCGCGTGTCGCCTCGATCAGTTGTTGCTGATAATGCGCCCTGGACCTTTCCAGCTCTATCTTCATACGCTGCTTCTCCGAGATATCCCGGACAATACACTGGAAGCCTGCGGGCCGGCCCTTTTTTAGCACCAGTACGGCAAACTGTTCCACCCATTTTACCTCTCCGGCTTTTGTAACGGTCTTAAAGCTCAGTGTCGACTCTTTTTCACCTGTCTCCAGCTGATGCAGGTAGTGACGCGAAACTTCCATCAGACAAGAAGACTCTACCAGCATGGAAAAATGTTTGCCTGTCAGCTCTTCGGGGGCGTAGCCTGTCAGCTCCAGGGTTTGGGCGCTGGCAAAAGTGATATATCCAGTCTCGTTGGTAGAATAGATCACGGCCCCGGCATTCTCGATGAGCATGCGGTATTTCATTTCACTTTGCAGGAGCTTTTTTTCCGCCTGCTTGCGGAGGAGTATATCCCTATTGAGCTGAAGGAGAATAATAACGATGAAGAGGAAGGCCAGCAGGCTGCCGGTGATGAGCGTATAGGTGCTGCCCAGCTCGCTGTTCTTGCTGGCGGACTGCCGGATGTTGAGCAGATTGCGCTCCTCCCGCATCATGGAACGCAGGGCGTACTTCATCCGGTGGATCATGGCTGCGGCGCGTATGCCTGCCCGCTCATTCTCATACGCCGTCGTCTCTACTGCCGCCCAGTTCTTATCCGGGGGGTCCGGCCCAACCCGTCCCACGACCCCGGGCCCCAGGTATACGAGGCTGTCTACAAATAGCCCCAGCTGATGTGTATAGTCTGTAAGCTGACGGAGAGATCCCTGTTGAGTGGGGTTGTCCTTTGTAAGCTCTTTGAGCCGGGCGATATCTTCTTCCAGCAGACCATGGAACTGTTGCATACCACGTCTTAAGGAATCGCTCCCGCTGATGCCATAGCGGAGTGAAAAGGACTCACCCTCCGCCACCTGGCTGTCGATGCGCTCTATCTGCTCGATCACAGAATAGGTGTGATTGATCCAGAAGGCCTCTTCCCGCATGTTCCGCTTGTTGGAATAGATAAGCCATCCAACTAGCGCCAGAGAGGTAATAGAAAACAACAGGAGCCATGCTATCTTTCTTTGAATTTTCGACAATCCATTAAAAATAGTTCTCATAAAAGATGCTGGATTCAATTAGAATAAGCGCTTAACCATTTGTATTATAACGAATAATCTTCGCTGAGATTTTCACCCCGCTGTATAAGGAACGCCTTTTTAGAAGAATTAGGTATAAACCCTTAATTCTTATTCCCCCGCAAATTCCCCCACTGGTGGATTTTTCGTTGCATCCAGCCATTTATTGGATATATTCGATGAAACTACAGCACATGAGATCAGCCTTGTTTATCCTGGCATTTTACTGTTTACACACCACCTCCGCTCAAAACATACCCACCCCAAAAGAGCATTTCGGATTCAACATCGGTGACGACTATCGGCTGGCCACTTATACTCAGACAGAAGCTTATTTCCGCCGGCTGGCAGCCGCGTCGGACAGAGTTCATCTGGTGGAGATAGGCAGAACGGAAGAGGGCCGTCCTCAGCTGATGCTCATCGTCTCATCTCCCAGGAATATACGGCAGCTGGCGCATTACAAGACCATCTCCCAGCGACTGGCACATGCCGAGGGGCTTATGGATCAGCAGGCCCATGAACTGGCGGCCCAGGGCAAGGCCGTCGTATGGATCGACGGCGGATTGCACGCCACGGAGACGGTGGGCACCCATCAGCTGATCGAGACGGCCTACCAACTCATCAGTCGTAAGGACCCGGAGACCATGCGCATACTGGACAATGTGATCATCCTGCTGACCCATTGCAATCCCGACGGCCAGGAGCTGGTCTCCAACTGGTATATGCGGGAACCTAAACCGGAAAAGCGATCCCTTGACAATCTCCCGAGACTGTATGAGAAATACGCAGGCCATGACAACAACCGGGATTTCTTTATGCTCAATCTGAAGGAGACGCAGAATATAAGCCGTCAGCTGTTCATCGAATGGATGCCGCAGATCATGTATAACCACCACCAGGCCGGGCCCGCCGGCTCCATACTGGCAGGCCCTCCCTATCGCGACCCTTTTAACTACGTCTTCGATCCCCTCGTCATCACCAGCATCGATGCGGTGGGGGCGGCCATGAACAATCGTCTCAATGCAGAAGGCAAGCCCGGCTATACACAGCGCTCGGGATCTGTCTTCTCCACCTGGTACAACGGCGGCCTCCGCACTACCACCTATTTCCACAATATGATCGGACTGCTGACCGAGATCATCGGGAACCCTACTCCGACTACAGTGCCGCTGGTCCCGGGAAGACTCATCCCCAGTGGTGCGACACCCAATCCCATCACGCCGCAGCCCTGGCATTTCCGGCAATCCATTGATTATTCCGTCTCGTTGAACTATGCAGTGCTGAACTATGCCATGCGCAACAGGGACGAGCTTTTGTACAATATCTATAAGATGGGGATGAATTCCATCCAGCGGGGGGAAAAAGATAATTGGACGCTGTCACCCCGGCGTATTGCGGCTATCGAGCAGTTGTACAACGATGCACATCGTCGTTCCCCCCGTGAAGACTCTACCGGCGCCGGAGGCGCACCATCTGGCGAGCAGGCAGACACCATTCCCGCGAGATTCTACGACAGCGTGCTGAAGGACCCCGCGCTCCGCGACCCACGCGGCTTTATCATTCCCGGCGACCAGCCGGACCGTGCCACGGCCGTACGGTTTATCAACGCGCTGATCAATACGGGTATTGCCGTGCACCAAGCCACGGCCGCCTTTACCGTGGCAGGCAGGAATTATCCCGCCGGCAGCTTTGTCATCAAGACGGATCAGGCCTTCCGGCCTCATGTGCTGGATATGTTCGAGCCGCAGGATCATCCAAACGATTTTCAGTATCCGGGCGGCCCCCCCATTCCGCCTTATGATGCGGCGGGCTGGACCCTGGCTTATCAGATGGGGGTAAAGTTCGACCGCCTTCTCGACGGGTTTGACGGTCCTTTCCGACGTTTGCCATATGGAGAAGAGGTGCATATACCTGGTACGCTGGTCGTCAAGGGTTCACCTCAGGGCTTTGTCCTCGACAGCCGCGCCAATCAATCGTTTGCGGTGGTCAATGATCTGCTTCAGGCCGGCATCGAAGTGTCACGGATCACCGATGGTCAAGGTTCTTTTTTTGTCCCCGCATCGGACAAGGCGCAACAGCTACTGACCAAACTGGCCGCTTCTACAGGCGCCGATGTGCTGTCCCTAGGTGAGCGTCCTGCTCATCTCAGCCGGATACAGCCCGCACGTATAGCGTTATGGGATGTTTATGGCGGTTCCTTACCTTCCGGCTGGATACGGTGGCTGGCGGAGCAATATCATTTCCCCGTGGAGGTCATCTATACAAAGGACATCGACAGCGTGGACCTTCGAAGCAAATACGACATGATCATTTTTGTCTCAGGCGCTATTCCCGCTGTCGCCACGCCCGGAGCGGCGCCCCAACGAAGAGGCGGCTTTGGTTTCCGTCAGCCCAAGCCCGAGGAGATACCCGCTGAGTATCGTAGTCATCTGGGGCGCATCACGGCGGAGAAGTCCATCCCACAATTAAAGAGGTTCCTGGAAGAGGGCGGCAACATCGTCACCATCGGCAGCAGCACCAACCTGGCTTACCATCTGGGATTGCCTGTCCATGATGCGCTCACCGAGCTGGTAGGTGGTAAGGAACGCAAACTGCCGGGTGAAAAGTTCTATGTGCCGGGCAGTGTGCTGCAGGTCAGCGTGGATTCGACACAGGAGGCAGCCTGGGGCATGGGCAGCACGGCGGATATATATTTCGAACAGAGTCCTGTGTTCGATATTTCGCCATCTACATATGCCACCGGACAGGTACGGCCTCTGGCCTGGTTTGCCACCGACAAACCCCTGCGTAGCGGCTGGGCCTGGGGACAGGCGTATTTGATGAATGGGATTGCCGCCTTTGTAGCGAACGTGGGGAAGGGGCGGCTATATGCATTTGGGCCGGAGATTACTTTTCGGGCCCAGACACATGGAGTGTTTAAGTTGTTGTTTAATGAGATGTATGTTTCTTTCCAATAGACCAAGCCACTCATTCAAAAATCAAACGCCACTTCCATCCTCTCCCGCTCACGCTTGGGGATTCCCATTCTGGCGGCCACTCCACGCCAATGGCTAACTGCTTCCGTAACGTTTTCGATCGTCGACTCTCTTTTTTCTTTCGGGACACGAAACTGCGCAGCCATTGTTTCTCCCGCTTGTGGATTACCATACACCATCTATCTTATACCCATTACTCGTCATTACAACAATCAAATGAATAACAATTTTATGGTCAGCCATATAAGAAGTGATATACTGGTCCTCTTTTTTGGGCTCTCTGCCTACTGTTAAGGTCTTTAGAAAACCAATATCGCTATCCTGAGCCTTTAAGAAGGGATCTGCATCCGTCTGTTCGATCAACTTGGGTATCTTATTCAAAAGTTTGGCCGTACAATACTTTCTCTGGAGCGCTTCCAACTTTTTCTGCTCTGCTCCATTGGCGACTCCGGTGATGTACTGGGTATAAAATTCTTTTACTATCGCCAGCTTTTCTGCATTATCAAACCTAAAATATACAGTTTCCTCATCTCCCTTTGTAACCAGCGTATCATTACCGCGCATCCTGATCAAAAACCTTCCAACAAACCCTTCATATTTGATCTTTATACTATCTCCCTTCAAGGAGTATTTATATGTACCATTTTGATCTGGATAAAAAATAGTACTATCCTTTATTACAAAAGTGGCATTCTCATCTCCGACAATGGCCCATATACCCTTTATCCTGCTCTTTAAAGGCCGGGTTTCGGACGACTGCGCCCAGGCTGCACAGCTGTAAATAAGCGCCAGTGCAATAATCAATATTCCTCTCATTTGACTTTCTTTTTCGGGTGATTACCTTATATCCTTATCATTTAATATCTCCCTTGCCTTGTCGGCACAAAGACTTTTATCCTTGATCTTACCCTTATTGTCTATCCACCGTATCATCTGCCGGTGGCGGAAATAGTATCTGTTCTCTTCTTTCTTTATAACATGACCGCTCATGGGTCTGTCATAAGTGTACGCTACTTCATATACAAAACACAATTCCTCTCCGGAAAAATAATATTCCCACATAGTCTTTCCTATCGCACCGGCATAGTCGGCTACTATTTTCCTCAGCCTCTTGCCATCGTAATACTTCTTCACCTCACCTCCTTCTGAGGACTCATCTTGTGGCTCCGCATCCACGACCCGCAATTTGGAGGAGTTGATCTTTTGATATTCAGCCCGGATATTGCTGATGAATACTTCTGTGCTGTCCTGTACAGCACCCCCCTGCCCATAGGTGCCAATAGACAGGAGGGGAAGTAGAATAAAAATGAAGGCTCTTATCATAATATGTGAAAAATAACTGCCAGGGTGACTATTGCAACAATCAAGCTATATCTAAATGAATAGACAAACCCCTTGTAAGCTTCCACCTGCCCATCTCGTTTAAATATCATCACTCCAACCCATGAAAGAACGACCAACATCGCCGAAAATAGCCCGAACCAATAGGGTATAATTTCCATCACTTGCCCAATCTCAGTAATAGGGTCAACGTATCCTGATACATACATATCCAAGAACAATGTTCTCAATATGAAGAAAAGACATACTGAGACCTTATTCTTATCTATCAAATACTGTCCGGTTGTAACATGGCGCTGCGAATATAAAAATTATGACTGCTATCAACATAGTACCGATCAAAAGCACGCCGGAACCTGCTCCCGGGCTTTCGGCATATCCTGCAGTCGCCATTAACGTCCATTTTGACATACACCATGGCCGAGTCTGATTGGGCAACTCGTTGTCCGGCAGGTCGGCAGGCCGCGGTATAGAAGACTAATAAGGAAAGGTAATATCGCATGTATCAATATACAACTAAATTCCTCTTCACTCGCAAATCACGCGAAGAGCCCCCGATCATGATCCGGTACTCCCCGGGCTCTATGACCCAATGCAGGTCCTTATCCAGCATCCGCAACATATCCGGGGTGATGATAAAACTCAGCACCTGGCTTTCCCGTGGCCGGAAATGCACCCGCTGAAACCCTTTCAGCTCCATCACCGGGCGGGCCACCGATGCCAGCTCATCATGGATATATAATTGAACCACCTCATCTCCCTCCCTGTCGCTCGCATTTGTCACCCGTAGCAGTATGGTGGTGCTATCCCCGACCGCGATGGCATTCTTCTCGAAACCAAGGTCTTCATAAACAAACTTCGAATAGCTCAACCCAAACCCAAAAGGAAATAAAGGCATCCCGGATAAATTGTTGTAGTCGTCTCCCCTGCCGGTGGGCTTGTGGTTATATACTAATGGCAACTGCGCCTCATGCACCGGATAGGTGATGGGCAGTCTACCGGCTGGATTATAATCCCCAAACAGTACATCCGCCACGGCATGCCCGCCTTCCTCACCCGGATACCAGACGGCGCCAATGGCCTGCACCTTGTCGATCCAATTATTCATCGTGATGGCGCTGCCACCTACCAACAGCACGACCAAAGGCTTGCCGGTAGCAGCCACGGCCTGTATCAGGGCTTCCTGATCACCGGGCAGGGACAGCATGGCCCTGTCCTGGAACTCGCCTTCGGTAATACCCGCGACAACTACGGCCATATCCGACTGCCGGGCGGCCGCCACGGCCTCGCGTATCTTTTTCGCCCTGTCTACTGTATCTCGCACATTCCAGACCAGCCGGATGGTGGCATCTCCATTGGTTTCGAAGAACTCCACCCGGATGTCATAGCGCCTGCCTTTTACAAAAGAATAATCCGCCAGCGTCGTGTGATAAGATTGTTTTTCCCACCGGGACACGATGAGACTATCGTTGATATATAACCGATACCCGTCATTACCTTCCAGGCCAATACGAAACTTCCCTGTCACGGGCGCGGTCAGCGTACCCGTCCACTGTGCCGAGTACCAGTCGGTAGTAAGCCCCGGCGCGGGTGGCGATAACGTCCAGTGGAAATCGATGTTCCTGTCCATACGCTCTGCCACGGGAAGGCTGTCCGCATGTCGCGAAGCAAAATAGATCCCATGCAACCCCTCCCGCCCCTCATATTGCAGATAAGTAGCCGGAATGACGGAATAATCCCTGTTGTCCCTATTGGCTCCTTCCGCATAAATGACTCGTACCCCGGCGCCCGCACGTTCTTTTATACCTTGCAGGATGCTCACCTTACCATTCCCGGGACCGCTGTACCCACCCAGCCGCGCCTCGGCCGCATCGGCGCCAAGGACTGCGATCGTCTTTACACCACGCCGAATGGGCAGGACCTGTCCCTCATTCTTCAATAACACAAAAGACTCACGGGCCGCCTGTCGGGCAATGGCCTTGTTTTCTTTGTCTTCATCAGCCTTCACGGCAGTCTCCGATACATAGGGATGCTCAAAAAGGCCCAGTTCGAACTTGGCGCGCAGTACCCTGGCCACGGCATCGTTCAGCCGGGCGCTGTCGATCCTGCCCAACGAACTGTCGGGCAAGAACAAGGCATGATGTTTATACTCCGTCTGAAAGATGACGTCCAATCCACCATTGATGGCATGCTGCGCGCTCGAGGGATAATCCTTTGCGGTATGATGCAGCACCAGCTCCCCGCCCACGGCATTGGCATCGGAGATGACAAACCCCTTAAAACCCCATTGCCTCTTTAACTTGTCCAGCAGGAGCCATGGGTTGGAAGAAGCCGCGGTGCCGTCCACGGTATTATAAGCGGTCATGATGCTCCTCGACCCGCCCCTATCGATACAGGCCTTAAAAGGAGCCAGGAACCGCTCATCCAGCAGCCGCTCGCTATAGTGGATAGGGTAACTGTCCCGTCCTCCGTCACCCACATTGGCTACAAAATGTTTGGGTGTCGTGATAATACCCACCCGCTCAAACGCTCCGACAAACGCCACCCCCATGGCCGATGCCAAAAAAGGATCTTCGCCATATGTCTCCTCGGTACGACCCCATCGCACATCCGAGGCAAGATTCACGACGGGTGAAAGTATATCGCGGATACCACGTCTTCTTGTCTCACTGGCTATCGATGCGGCCACCCTTCCCATCAATGCAGTATCCCATGTCGCCGCCAGTCCGATGGATTGCGGAAATGCCGTAGCTCCCTCACGCACCAGACCATGCAACGCCTCGTCAAAGGCGATGATAGGTATCCCCAGCCTGGTCTGCTCTACAAAATATCGTTGTATCCCGTTGATCTTATGGGCCACCCGTAAGGCGTTCTCGCTGGTGTTGTAGTTCAGCAACTGTCCTCCCGCATCCCCCCGGCCGCCTGCGCTTACCTGGAAGCCAAAGAGTCCGTTGCGGTATTGCCCCGGCTCGGCGTGATCAATATCTCCCGGTATCATGAATATCTGCCAGGACTTCTCTTCCGGCGTCATCCTGGACAAAAGATCCGCCACCCGTCGCTCGACGGGCTGTGTACTATCCTTATACAATGGTTGTTGGGTGAGACCCCGGACACCGGGCAGAACGAGAAGTAGAAAAAGGAAGTGCTTCATATGGACCGCAATTTGACATAAAAATTTTATTATTACGTTATTAAATCGCTAAAACTCCATATATGACCTGGCTTTACAGGATGTCTTTTGCCATATGGCTCATCGTGTTGACAGGGGGATCATACGCACAGACCAAACCACTTTACACCTATCAGGACCTCTCTCATATATTTTATGCCAAACAAAAGGATTCTCTGAAGAAAGCCTGGTCCTGCCCCTCGGTGTATAAGACCAGGGAAACACAAAGACAGTATAGAGAAATATGGGATCAACGCACGGACTTTATCACACAGGCCATTCAGGACGATGACTATGTGAAGGACGAGGATGTCTATCCTTACATCGACGGCATCATCGGTCAGATCATGAAAGCCAATAAAGAGCTGTTGCCCGTAAAGCCCTTTCTCCTGCTGGACAGAAGCTCTTCCGTCAACGCCTATGCTGTAGGCGGCAATGTCATAGCCGTGAACCTGGGGCTCGTCAGTTGGTCGCAATCGAGAGAGGAGCTGGCGCTGGCCATTGCGCATGAGCTCTCGCATAACATCCTCGAACATACGGAAACAGCCATCAGGCAAAGAGCGGAGATGCTGACCTCCGATGAATATAAAAAGTCATTGAATGCCGTGCTGGATTCAAAATACGAGCGACTCACCCGTCTGCAGAAAGTGCTTGAAGGCTATTCGTTCAACAGGAGCAGGCACCAGCGCTATCATGAGAGTGACGCCGACAGCCTGGCCATTATATTGCTGAAAAAGACCGGCATCGCATTTGACGCAGAATTCTTCCTTCGTCTGGACAGCTCCGACATCCTGTACCGGCAACCGTTGAAGGCGTCGGTAAAAGATTATTTCGTCAGCTATCAGCTCCCCTTCCAGGACAGCTGGACCCAGCGACGCATAAAAGGGCTTTCTACGCGCAATTACAATTTCAGGGATACCTCTTCCATCGACGATTCGCTTAGGACACACCCCGACTGCGAAGACAGATACGAGAGGACCAGGAAATACACCACTGCCGGCATACACCCAACCCCTATTCCCGCCGGCATAAAAGCCAGGACGACAAAGATGCTGCTCTGGAACATGTACCAAAACAAATCCCTGACGTCCTGCCTCTACAGGGTGCTGATGGAAAAGGACAAGGGCAATACGGATGAATGGTATGACTTCATGGTGAGCAATATCTTCTCAGGACTCTATCGCGCGGACAAAGAGCTTCACCGATTCAACGCGATAGGCGTAACCCCCAAGGAATATATCTCCAAACAATATTACGAACTCCAGAACATGCTGGAGCAGATGCCCCGGGAAAGCCTGGTGCTGTATTGCCAAACGCTGCAGAACGGCGCCTTCTGGAAGGACATGAGCCCTGCCGAGCAGGCCCTGAAAAATCTTTTTTATACCCTGACGCTGGACCCTGACAGCTCGGAGAAGAATGCGGCCAGGGCGGCAAAAGATTTTGCCGCCAACAATTCAGCCAGTATGTACTGTGAATTCGCCGACAATTTCTACAAACCCTAATTCAGGGACTCCGGCTTATTGTATTTGTTACGATAATCTACCGGGGACATGGATGTTATTTTTTTGAACACATCCCGGAAGGCTTTGATATTGGAGTAGCCTACATCGTACATGACCTCGTTGACGGTCTTACGGCCCGTCTCCAATTGCCGCTTGGCCGCCTCGATCTTCATTCGCTGCATATATTCCAGGACGGTGTTATTGGTGGCTTTCTTAAATCTTCTTTCAAACGTGCGGCGGCTGATAGCGAATTTTTCGCTCAGCATGTCGATGGTGATCTTATCCTGATAATTGGATTCGATGAACTCCTGCACCTTTACGATCTCCGGGTCATTGTGGATCTTCTGACCCTTGAAAATGCTAAAGGGGGACTGGCTCATCCTGTCGATGTCCAGGACAAAGAATTTGGAAGCCAGGATCGCCAGCTCGCGGTTGGTATACTTCTCGACCAGGTGCAGCAGGAGATTCCAGTAAGAGTTGGCGCCACCGCTGGTATATATACGGCCGTTGTCCGTCACCACCTTGGCGGCTGCGAGATCAACGTCGGGGAACATCTCCCGGAATTCATTGGCGAAAAGCCAGTGTGTAGAGCAGGTCTTGCCATTCAGCAGACCGGTGCTGGCCAGTATAAAAGCGCCCAGGCACAGGCTTGCCACTTCGGAGCCCTGCTCGTATTGTTTTACGATCCAGGGAAGGAATTCCTGGTTCAGTTTGATAGCTCTTTCAATATTGCCGCTGATGGCCGGGATGATGATAAGGTCGGGCCGTTGCGCCTCCGACAACACGGCATCTACATGGATAGAAAAAATGCCTTCTGTGACCCTTACTTCTTTGCTAAGGCCCACCAACTGAACCTTAAACAAGGGGTCCTTGCCGGCGCTTTTTAAGAATTCATTAACGGCAGTAAATAGATATCTGGGGTCTGCTACAGCCTCGATGACCGCTGTTTCGGGAACAAGTATAGTGACATTTTTCATATAGTGGCGTGTTTAATGCGTTTGGCGGGCCTGGAAAACCGCCTTCTGTAAAGATAAGGGATGCGAGTGTCGTAAACAACCCCTTGAATTGACGTACTACCATACATCCAATGACAAGCTGTGAGAGTAGTTTTGTTATAGAAAATCCACTGGGCATGACAAGGATCAACGCTTATTTGAACTTCAATGGCAGGTGCCGCGAGGCGATGAAATTCTACCAGGAATGTCTGGGTGGGGAGCTCACTTTACAGAGGGTCTCGGAATCTCCCATGGCGGCCCAATTGTCTGCCAGGGCGGGGGCCAATATACTGCACAGTGTTCTCGTCCGGGACGGGCTGATATTGATGGGGTCTGATATGATGGGAGATAGATTGCAAAAAGGCAATGAGGTCATGTTATGTCTGCAGTGCAGCAGCAATGAAGAGCTGCATACCATTTTCAACAGTCTGTCGGAGGGTGGTCAGATCAAGACACCTCTCCACCAAAGTGTCTGGGGCGCCACATACGGCGAGCTCACCGACAAGTTCGGTATACACTGGATGTTCAATTATTCGAGGCGTTAGTAAACATTAACCAACTATAAAACTACAACTATGCGACGCACCAAGATCATCTACTGGATCTTCACAGGCATCATTTTCGCCTTTGACTCTCTGATCCCCGCCCTGACCTCCAATACACAGGTAGCCATCGACGGCATCCATCGTTTGGGCTTCCCCGATTATTTCAGAGTGGAGCTGACGGTATTCAAAGTATTGGGTGGCCTTGCGCTTATCTTACCCATCGTGCCCCGGCGTTTAAAGGAATGGGCTTATGCGGGCTTTGCTATCAACTTTATCTCGGCTGGTGTCGCCAACTGGGTTGTCTATGGCTTTGGCGCATTTGCTGTACTGCCCCTGGTGCTCGTGGTCATGCTGGGAGTCTCCTATATTACTTATAACAGGATCAGCCTGGGCAACGCTCAAGCTCGTCCGGGGAACCAATATGCAGCGGCTTGATCGAGGACTTGGCCAACTCAAAAGAATTCGTACCTTAGGCCCTTTAAAGAGACCATAAGTGCCTGACAATAACTATATATTCTCACAGGTGATGCAGCGCTACCAGCTCGATCCCTATACCACCCATCTGCCCATACAGCCCGGGGTAGACAATGAATTCATCACCGCCCTATTGCATTCCTTTGAAGAAAGATCTTTCACGGCCGCCGACTTCGAACCCTATCGCATCGGGTTGATCGTGGACTATATTCAAAGGACCCACTCCTTCTATCTGCAGAAGAAGCTGCCCGAGATCGCGCAAAGCATCCTGTTGCTGTCCGATCATTATGAGTCCAATCATCCCATACTGATGATCCTGCAGACCTTCTTCCATCGTTATTGCCAGGATCTCACCACACACATCGATGAGGAAGAGCGTCTCCTCCTGCCCTATATTGTAAAGCTGAACAACGCGGGTCTTGCCCCTTATCATTTCTCCGAATATGTGCTGGCAGGCCAGCAGTACTCCATCGGCGAATTCCTCAAAGACCACCACGACACGGAGGACGAGCTGAAGGATATACGTGAGACGATCCGGCTGTACCAGCCCCCGGCCACCAACGAATCCCTCTATCGTATCCTGCTGACACAGCTCGAGACCTTCGAACAGGACCTGCATGTACACGCACGCATCGAAGAGGAAGTGCTTATTCCAAAAGCCCTGAAGCTGGAATCCGAGCTGCAAAACCGTATAAAGGAAGCAGGCCGGCAAAATTAAGCGCGACCCGCCTCCTACTATCTTTATTAAATAGCTACTGTTTTATTGAGGAGCTACCGTGCTATACGCATTCCTGACCGGCCACAAACCCGGATGACCCGCGCTGACACCCTTGGTCCTGCCACGCTTCAGACTGTCGGGGCCAAAATAATACAGCGGCCAGCCGTTGTATACGATCTGTGACTTACCAAAGACATTTGTCGTATCAAACTTCGACTTGTCGAGAAGGGAAGCCACGTTCCTGATAGTTACCAGGGTATCACAAGGCCATATGGCGTTGTTGCTAAAATCCGACTTGGTGAAAGTATTCTTTTTAAAATGATCTATGCTGAAAGCATACAATGTCCTGCCCCTGTCGTCGGTAATGTATTGGGTAATACCCAAATTCGGCTGGTACAGGCTGTCGTAGTCCCGGCCGTCATTGCCCACCAGTTGCGCACTGGCCAGCATTATCGTATAGTCGGGCTTCGCCACATACCATACTTTGCCTACCAGGTCACCATTTACATCGCCCGCCTTGGCATCATTTTGAAAATAATACAGAGGCCATCCCTTGTAGGTTGTTTGCGGCTTGCCATCGGTGCGTGTGATCGTGGCGAAGTCGTTGGCATCCAGGCCCGTTCCTAACAGGCTACTGTTGGTATAGAAGATAGGCCATGCCGTTAGACAACCACCGGTGCAGCCGGAGTTGCCATCCGCGTCGATGCTAAAGAAATACAACGTATTTCCAGCACTGTCGGTCAATATCTTACCAAATTTTGCATTGTCTGCCAGCTGTATGCCGGGCTTTGGCGTAGGTGGCGTGGGAGGCGTTGGGCTGCTGCTCTTGCTACAGGCGAGGGCAATCGAGGCTATACTAAAGACAAAGAATGTCCACTGCCAGCGCTGCCGGACATTTTTCACGATACTAAACATAAAAAAGGATTGTTTGCCAGTACGAACGGCTACGCCATTCATGCGGTTGGCTCTAACCCTTACTCAGTCTTTGCGTAGTTGGGTGGATTTTTAATCGGCGAGTGGCCTTACCATGATGTTCTTGAAGTAAACCTTACTCTTGGGATCGTGGCCCTGTAATGCAAAGGTACCGCTGGAGATGACCCTGCCGATCATGTCATCGTCGCGTTTTACATTATCCGGCTCTGTGTAGTCGACCACTACTTTATCGTTGATCTTGATGATCACCCTTTTCCCCTGTACGGAAAATGATTCCGTATACCATTCGTCGTCCTTGACATAGACTTCCTTTACATCCTGTACGGCGTAGAGAGAGCCGGTCCTACGCCAGTCCGTATGAGAATTGTTGACCTGTACTTCATAGCCTTTGGAAGGCCATCCTCCCTGTTGGAATTGGGTATGAAAATATATACCGGAATTGGAACCCGGTTCGGTCATCACCTCTGCCTTGAACTCAAAGTTCTTGAAGTTATGGTCTTTCACGGGGCCATCATAAAAAAGATGCGCCGTCTTGCCATTCACGACGATAGCCCCGTTCTGCACTGAAAAAGTTGACGCATTATCACCCACCTTCCAGCCATCCAGCGATTTGCCATCAAATAAAGAGATCCAGCCGCCGCCGGATGCATGGTGGATGGTATGACAGGACAGCAGGGCGAGGCCGAGGAACATGGCAAGGACTTTGTTCATATTGCTTTGTTTAAGAATACAGCAACTAATGTAGAGCTTTATCCTTTTAGCACAATGTTTTGTGAAAGGATTCGCTAAATATATACCCTCTCGAATATTTGGATGGCGCCATATTGCCGGAGGTCGCGTAACCGGATGACGCGTGGCGGGAAGGTCTTCCATTCTACCTGTTCTTTGGCCTGACTGCTGTCGCTCCAGGTATGTTTGGCCCTGCTCGTGGAAAAATCGAACTCCCATCCTTCGGAGGAGCCAGGTCTGCCCGGCCGTCCTTGTTGAGGTCGCCGGAAACACTGTCCTTGATATGCCAGCGGACCGGTATCAGATCGCTCACGGATGGTACTGTATTCTCAAATTTTGGGAAAATAAAGGATTGAGCCGGCGCCGCCAGCGATGTCAGCCCCAAAAGTATCAGGCAATAAAGGAACTTCATAGGCATAAAATACAATAAATCCGGACAATTATTGTATCAAAACCAAACGCCCGCCTGGTGTGCGGGAGTTCCATATCATTAAAAATCAATATATTACACTCTGGCACCGTCTTGGTTGATACCCTTCAAAATGCATCCCATGTTCAGGAACTACTTCAAAATTGCCATACGAAACCTCCGCAGGAGCAAGGCCTTTACTGCCATCAATGTCGCGGGCCTGGCCCTGGGTATTGCCACCTGTCTGCTGATCGTGCTCTATATCCAGTACGAGATGAGCTATGACAGATGGAATAGCAAGTCGGATCGGATCGTACGTGTCAGCCTGCGTGGGAAGATGCAGGTGGGTGAGCTCAACGAAGCCAGCGTCATGCCACCCGTAGCCGCTACCCTGCAAAAGGACTTTCCTGAAATAGAAGAAGCTACTCGCATATTGAACGGCGGCTCCCCCCGCATCACCTATGGGGACAAGACCTTCCGGGAAGATGCCCTTGCCTTTGCGGATTCCAATTTCTTCCGCGTCTTCTCCGTCCCCCTCATCAAGGGCGATACACACACTGCCCTTATCAATCCCTATTCCGTCGTCATCTCCCGCGCCGTGGCCAAGCGTTATTTTGGCAATGACGACCCCATGGGAAAGGTGATCCAGTTCAAGGATCAAAAAGCTGCAGCAACCGTCACCGGACTGTTCGATGAGATACCCGACAACTCACAGTTCCATTTCGGGGTACTTATGTCGATGTCTTCCTATCCGGAGGCCAGGAGCGATAGCTGGCTCAACGGAAGCTATTTCACCTACCTGGTCCTGCCAAAACAGTATGACTACAAAAAACTCGAGGCAAAACTGCCCCAGGAGATAGATAAATACATCGGTCCCCAGCTCAAGAAGGGCATGGGTATTACGATGGATGAGTTCAGGAAGAATGGCAACTCGGTCAACCTGTATTTGGAGCCGCTGACAAGCATCCATCTGCATTCTGCCACTACGAATGACATGGAGCCACATGGCAATACGCAATACATCTATATTTTTGGCGTCGTGGCTCTTTTCATGCTGCTGATAGCCTGTATCAATTTTATGAACCTTTCTACCGCCGGCGCCTCGAAAAGAGCCAGGGAAGTGGGCGTACGGAAGGTGATGGGCTCTGTTAAAGGACAGCTGGTCTGGCAATTCTTATTGGAATCTCTTTTACTCACCACCATCGGCCTGGTGCTGGCGCTTGTCATCGTGCGGATGGCGTTGCCTTTCTTCAATCAGTTGGTGGGGAAACAGCTAACCCTCGATCTTATCTCCAATCCCTGGGTATTGCCAGGACTCATCCTGTTTGGATTGATCACCGGATTGCTGGCAGGTGGCTATCCCGCCTTCTTCCTTTCCTCCTTCAATCCCGTGACGGTGTTGAAAGGAAAGCTTTCTTCAGGAAAGAAAAGCTCCGGTATTCGAAGTGGGCTGGTTGTGTTCCAATTCTGCATCTCCATTGCCCTGATGATCGGCACCCTTGTCGTATACAAACAGCTGTCGTATATCCATAACAAGGATCTGGGCTATAATAAGGAACAGGTGCTCGTCGTAGAGCAGACCTGGTGGCTGGGGGACAACAGGAATGTATTCATGCAGCATTTGCGCGAGGACCCGCGTGTGATCAGCCTATCTGCTTCGGGCTATCTGCCGGCAGGCTATTCCAATAACAATAGTTTTTTCACTTATTCAGATGCCAATACCACCCAAATGATAAAGGGCATCCAGTATGTGGTGGACGAGAACTATATCCCCACACTGGGTATGCAGATGGCGCTAGGACGCAATTTCTCGAAAGATTATCCTTCCGACAGCTCTGGTATTATTATCAACCAGGTGGCTGTCCGTTCCTATGGCTGGAAAGACAATCCCATCGGGCATACCATCGTCCATAGGGAAGACCATGGCGTCAATACAGTGTATCACGTAGTGGGAGTAGTAAAGGACTTCAACTTCCGCAGCCTGCACGAACAGATCACGCCGCTGGCTATGACGCTGGGACCGGACTGGAACGACATCATCGTCCGCACCAATACAAAAGATGTGGCAGGCCTGCTCAGCTCCGTACACAGGTATTGGGACGGTGCGACGAAAGAATCTGCTTTCACATATTCCTTCCTGGACCAGCGATTCGACAATACCTACAAAGCTGAGCAGAACATCGGGCTTATCCTGGGTATATTCGCGGGTCTCACCATCTTTGTAGCCTGCCTTGGTCTCTTTGGGCTGGCGACCTTTACTGCCGCGCAACGTTTCAAAGAGATAGGTATACGCAAGGTGCTGGGCGCTAATGTAACGGGGTTGGTAGCGTTGTTATCAAAGGATTTCTTAAAGCTGGTGGGTATTGCTATCGTCATTGCCGCTCCCATTGCCTGGTGGGCGATGAACCGGTGGTTACAGGATTTCACCTATCGCACCACCATCAGCTGGTGGGTATTTGGCGCGGCAGCGGTGTTGTCCCTGCTGGTGGCATTGCTGACCATCAGCTCACAGGCCATCCGGGCGGCGACGGCTAATCCGGTAAAAAGTCTTCGCTCGGAGTAGGGTTATGTCGACGGCTTGCGTGGCGCCCGTGGCAACACCGCCGGCTTCGCAATCCCATTGAGATCATAGACGATCTTCCCACCTTTGATGGTCATGGCGCATTCCAGCCGGGTGGCTCCTTCTATACGCCTGCCCGTATAATCGAAAAATCCGAACTTACCTTTCCGAAGGTTCAGCAGTGCAATGTCCGCTATTGCTCCTGTAGACAAATGTCCCAGCTCCTCATGTCTTATCTCCCGGGCAGGGTCCCAGGTCATCGCCGCAACGACGCTGTCCAGACGCATCCCCATCGCCAGGAACTGTGAACCCACATTCAACAAATCCTTCATCGAAGCATTTACATTACTCACATGTATATCCGTACTGATGGAGCTGGGATAGAAACCCTGACGAGCCGCGGGTATCGCCTGTGAAAACGCAAAGCTGATAGACCCATACCCCACATCGAAAACGATGCCCTTCCTCCGGGCCTCCCATACAAAGGGCTTTACAGACTGCGTCAGCGTATCCACGATGAACTCCCTGTCCCAAAGCTGTCCAAAGCAATGGGTAAACACATCCCCCGGCCGCAGATGCTTCATAAACAACTCTTCGATGGACAAGGGAGGCTTGCTGCTCCCAAAGTCGATCATCACGGGCATGCCGCCTGCCAATGTACCGCCCTTCACAGCCTCGTCGACGGGTTTCCAGGAAGGGCCGACATAATGCGCTACCTTGAACCCAACGATGATGTCAGGATATTGCCTGGCCACCTCGGCAGCCATCGCTCCATCCATGTCGGTCGTATCCTGTTCATAGGCGCCGCCACGCATACCCCCTCCCACGATGTTCACCCAGGCCAGGATTCGCGTGAGGCTCTTATCGATGACCTGCTTCTTAAATAGAGGGAAATTCTTCCAGCCCGAGCTTCCCGCGTCGGCTACGGTAGTAATGCCCGTCCGGAAAGTAAATCCATCCGGAACGATCCCTTGCTGCCCATTGGAGTAGGCCGCTTCCGGGCCATAAAAAACATGCGTATGAATATCGATCAATCCGGGCACTACATAAAGACCCGTCGCATTTACCACCTGTGCTGCCTGCCCCGTTGCAATAGAAGGAGCCACACGCACGATCTTACCATCACTCACCGCGACATCCACAACGGCATCGATATGGTTCTTTGGATCGAACACATGGCCCCCTTTGATAACGATGTCATAGGACTGCGTCCATCCGGTATGAAATGCTAAAACAAAGAAGAAGAAAATAAGGGACTTTCTCATGACAACACCTCCTTTATACATAGGCGATACAATCCATCTCCACCAGAGAATTGCCCGGAACCCCTCCCTTCGCTACCGCTACGGTCGTCCGGACAGGAGGCTTGTCCCCAAACCGTCCCTTGTATACCTCATTCATACCCTGGTAGTCTGCAATGTCATTGAGAAAGACGCTCACTTTTAACACCTTTTGCATAGAAGATCCTGCAGCGATCAATTCCTTCTCCAACTCTTTCAGCACGATCTCCGTATGTGCCTTGATCTCGAAAGGTTCAACATGCGCACCCTTGCCCGCGATAAATACCATGTGCTTGAATTTGGTATGGCCCGAGAACAGCGGTACGTCTTGCTGATAGGCTTCTTCCGACATTCCTGCGACACCGGCTTCGTGTCTTACGCCGGTTGACTCGACGTCTGCGGACAGGCCAGCATTAGCGTTATTCATATCTCCCGCCGCGCGGACCAGGGCTGTTGATCCCAATACGCCACCGACAGCAGCCAGCAGTTTTTTCAAAGCAGATCTTCTTTGCTTTTCCATAGTTTGACTCGTTTAAAAGTAATTTGCAATTAATTTGCATGAATATAGATCATTTTTTGCAAGATTTGCAAATCAAGTATTGTTTTATATTTGACCCATGTTTGAACTGCTGTATAAGAAAATCACCGAGAAGATATCCTTGTCTGAAGAAGAGTTCGAAGTATGCAAGACTCTGTTCACGTCGAGAAAGGTCCGTAAGAGACAGTTTATGTTGCAGGAGGGGGACGTGAGTAGGTACCAGATATTCGTAAATAAGGGTCTCTTACGGAGCTACACCATCGATGAAAAGGGGACGGAGCATATCCTTCAATTCGCCCTGGAAGGCTGGTGGACGGCTGACCTTTACAGCTTCTTTACGGAAGAGCCTTCTCTTTTCAATATCGAGGCGCTGGAGGACAGCGAGGTGCTGCTGATCACCCGCCCCTCCTGGGAAACGCTCCTGGAAAAGCTTCCCGTTCTCGAACGATATTTTCGTATCCTGATACAGAACAGCCTTATTGCTACCCAGCGCCGGCTCATGGAATCGCTTAGCGAGACGGCCGAAAAGAAATACCTCAAATTCATGAAAATGTACCCCGAGAGCATTCAGCGGGTGCCACAGCATATGATCGCGTCCTATCTGGGTATTACCCGTGAGACCCTCAGCCGCCTGCGAAGGGATATCGCGACGGGCGGCTCGGGAGCGTAAAGCCAGGCGTCCGGTCCGGAATGTGACATAGATCAATGTTCTTATTTATCCTACATCAATGGAGATCCCCTCCCCGGCATAGTATTTTTGCTTCATCATTAACACAAAAACAATCACTATGTCACAAGTTAAATGGTCAATAGACCCCAGCCACTCTGAAGTCACTTTTAAGGTTAAACACCTGATGATCAGTACTGTCACCGGTCATTTCAATAAATTTAACCTCGATGTCGTCACACAAGGCGAAGATTTCAACACTGCCAGTGAGATACTCTTCACCGCCGACATCGACTCCATCGATACCAATAGCGATCAGCGTGATGCACACCTGAAGTCGGAAGATTTCTTCCACGCGGCCAAACACGCACAGTTGGAGTTCGCAGGCACCAAATACGAAGCCAAAGGGGACGATGCCAAGCTCCATGGTAATCTCACCATCAAGGGTGTCACCAAGCCCATCACCCTGAACGTAGAGTTCGGTGGCATTGTAAAAGACCCATATGGACAGACCAAGGCGGGCTTCACTGTCAGCGGTAAGATCAGCCGTAAGGAATTTGGCCTTACCTGGAGTGCCGTCACCGAATCGGGCGGCGTTGTAGTAGGTGATGAAATAAAGGTCAACGCAGAAGTACAATTAATCAAACAATAATCCAAGTCCCGGCCGAAAGGCCGGGCCATTCATATGGAAAGAATATTAGGTCTTCACCACATTACAGCCATCGCCGGCGATGCCCGGCGTAACCAGGACTTTTACACAAAGGTCCTTGGCCTCAGGCTGGTGAAAAAAACAGTCAACTTCGACGATCCGGGAACCTATCACTTTTATTTTGGTAACGAGACGGGAGCTCCCGGCACGATCCTTACCTTTTTCCCTTGGGAAAACATCGGCGCGGGCCGTACGGGCACGGGCATGGCCACTGAAATAGGCTATTCCGTTCCTGCAGGCAGCCTGGAATTCTGGAAAGAAAGGTTTACCAGGGCGGGTGTCAGACACGGCGAGATCAGCCGGCGCCTCGGCGAACAATATCTCTCCTTCCAGGACCCCGATGGATTGAACATCAACCTCATCGTCAGCGGGACGGAGGACAATCGTGCTCCCTGGACCACCGATGAGATATCCGCCCAGTATGCGATCAGGGGTTTCCACAGTATCACCCTGACCTTACGCAGTATAAAGCCTACGGCCACCATACTGACGGAAATATTTGGCTACCACCTGTCACAGCAAGAAGGGGATCGCAGCCGATATGTCACCGACGCGGTAGAGAGCGCCTCGATCGTAGATCTGGTAGAAGTTCCTTCCGGGTCCGCGGGGTACAATGCGGCCGGAACCAACCACCACGTCGCATTCCGGGTTAAGGATGATACGATCCTGATGGAGTTCAGGGAAAAGATCGTAAAGAAGGGTTTGCAGATCACTCCCAAGATCGACAGGGACTATTTCTTCTCCCTCTATTTCAGGGAACCCGGCGGCGTGCTTTTCGAGCTGGCTACCGACAATCCGGGCTTCACGAGGGACGAGCCTTTGAATGAGCTGGGCTCACACCTTAAGCTTCCGAAACAATATGAATCCAGCCGTGCCAGGATAGAAGCCGTGCTGCCGAAATTGGACTAGGACCTCAAAAACAAACAATATGCACACCAAAAATATAATCACCGCCGGCAGACCGCTGAACCAGGCCGACAAGGCCCTCATACTGGTCCATGGACGCGGTGGCCGCGCAGGAGACATTCTCTTTCTCGCGGACGAGCTGAATGTCGAAGACTATGCCCTGCTGGCGCCCCAGGCCACGGGCAACACATGGTACCCTTATTCCTTTTTGGCGCCTCCTGTTCAAAATGAACCCTGGCTTAGCTCCGCGCTCGACGTATTGAAGCAGCTGGTAGCAGACATCAAAGCCGCAGGCATCTCTTCAGAGAATATCTATTTCTTAGGTTTCTCCCAGGGCGCCTGTCTGACACTGGAGTTTGTCACCCGCAATGCAACCCGCTTCGGGGGTGTCGTAGCCTTCACCGGCGGCCTCATCGGAGACAGGATATATCCTGAAAATTATTCCGGCGACTTCGGAAGTACACCCGTATTCATCGGCACCAGCGATCCCGATCCGCATGTGCCGGTATCAAGAGTATACGCAACGACAAATATCCTGCGGGATAGGAACGCCGTGGTCACGGAAGAGGTCTATCCGCTGATGGGGCATACTATCAGTCAGCAGGAGATAGATAAGGCCAATGATCTTATCTTTAATAAAGCAATTCCTCAGATATGAAAACCCTAAGCTTCCCCGCCTCTGCCAGAGGCACCAAGGACATCAGCTGGCTGCAAAGTAATTTCTTCTTCAGCTTCAGCGACTATTCCGACCCCAGCAAGAGCGCTTTTGGCACCCTCGTCGCCTTCAACGACGACATTCTGCAACAAGGCAAGGGGTTTGGCATCCATCCCCACGTGAATATGGAGATCATCTCCATCATGCTGAAGGGCAAGATGAATCATAAGGACACTATGGGTTATAGCACTGCGGTGGAAGAAGGCGGGGTGCAGATCATGAGCGCGGGCTCCGGACTACGGCATGAAGAGTATAATATAGGCGAGGAGGAAGTGAACTTTCTACAGATATGGATAGAGCCTAAGTTGCAGAATATAACACCACGTTATCAACAACGTAGCTTTCCAAAAGCCAGCAGAAAGAATCAACTAAAGACTATTATTTCAGGCGAGGAAGGACAGGCACATTGCTGGATCAACCAGAATGCGAAGCTGTCACTGGGCTATTTCGACAAGGACAGTGACGTACAATATAACTTCAATCCCACCAATAAATGCCTTTTTATCTTCGTCATGGAAGGCAGCATTCAGACCGGTGACAGCAAGGTGGGGCGTCGCGACGGGCTTGGTGTCTGGGACACCGACAATATAACGATACATTGTACGGAAGAGACCCAGTTCCTTATCATCGAGACGCCGGTGAATCAGAAATAACTATTCCTTTTTTCGGCTCCTTATAAAAGATACTATCGCGGGCACCAGGTCCGGATAAAGCTGCAGCTGCGGATGGTTGTATGTAGATAGGTTCGCCCGTTTGTCGGCCGGCACTCCTTTTAATACATGGTTCATGCTATCCATGTACACGACCCAGGCTTTTGGCGCAGCAGCCGCTAATTTTTCCGCATCCGCCCGGTCTACCTGCAGGTCGCGCAGCCCCTGTATGATCATCACCGGCACTTTCAATTTGGATATCTCCCGCGCAGGGTCATAGTTATTCCACGACGATATATAAAGCTCCTTGCCTTTTTTCAGGCTATCCAGGTTTTTTTCTACGCCGGCCTGGTCCAGACCTGACTGGGTCAGCTGTTTCCTCAATACGCTTTCCGCCGGGAACCCCGCTCCCGCCAGGGACACAAAGCCATCGACCTTCTCTTCATGCGATACGATAGCGCCTATCAAGGCCCCCTCGCTGTGCCCGATGACATAGACGGATGAGAAATTCGTGTCAGTCCTGAGCTGCCGGATACAGGCTCTTGCATCGCCCACAT
The DNA here is from genome assembly GCA_001898505.1 of Sphingobacteriales bacterium 50-39. GTDB lineage: Bacteria > Bacteroidota > Bacteroidia > Chitinophagales > Chitinophagaceae > Puia. The sequence continues at coordinate 524,706 of MKTZ01000009.1, read as the reverse complement.
AATCCTCAAACCGGAGACTGTCGAGCGACCCCTTGAAATTCATGCTTTCTCCGATCCATCGTTTATCATAACGCAGACTGGCAATACCCTGGCTGTTGAGCTCCTGCGCTAATTGTTGATAGCAATCCGTATGCAGTCCAAGGATACTATTGCCATTCCTATCTGTTGGGCCAGACCCGGCAATGATCAGGACCACAGGAGGCTTGTAGCCCTTTCTACGCTCAGGCGCCATCAATTCACCAGACAGTACCCCATCGGGCAAATGCACCCGGTAATTGGTGTGATAGGAAGATCTGGCAGGATTTTGTTTGGGAAAAATACCCTGGATATGATAGGTGGAGTCCAGGGACAACATCAGTCCCAAAGGGCCGTTGGCCCCAAAAGCAACATAGTTCACATAACCCTGTCCCGTGGCATCCAGGGTAAAGCTGCCGAGTGTCCCCACAGAGCCTTTTATATTGGGGAATGCCTTACGCCAGGTGTCCATGGACACTTTTGCCTTTACATCATTATTGAACAATGTATAGATACTGTCGGGAGCATTGACGGCATACCAGGTACTGAATGATCTCAATGTCCCTGCATAAGGAGAACTGTCGGGCTGCGACAAAAGGACGGTGCTATACAGCAATGCCGCCAATAGAAAGTGGTATCTACGCATATGGTAAAAATAATACCTTTTTTTGTGTGGATTTTCTCCCTCTTCGCGTCCTGCACGAGCAACCGCTATACTATGCGAATGACTTCATCCCTTCTGCTGCTTAATATTCTCATTATTCATAATACATGGGCCCAGCCCCTTCGCGATACGGGCAAGCCGCCGGCAGTCCCTGTCCTTAAACCCTACCCCGTGGATAAAAGCAAGGTATTGGACTTTTTCCAGAATCAGCAGTTCGAAGAGGCGCTGTCTTATCTGCAGCCCGCCGCGATAGCCGACTCCAGCAATATCTCCATCCTGGCCTGGATGGGGTATGCCAATTATATGACGGATGATAAGCCTGCCGCTGAAAATTATTACCAGCGCATAGTACAGCTGGACAGCAACAATGTACCCGCCTTATATTACCTCGTAACCCTTAATAGGGACGACGCCTATGTCATGGCCATGGGTTATGCCGCCCGTCTGATTACCATCCAGCCTGACAAGCCATTGTGGTGGCGTACTATGGGTGATCTGTTCCGCCGGAGTAATGAGATTGACTCCGCTATTTTCTATCATCATCGTGCTTATGAGCTGGCGCCTGCCGACTGGCGGAATACAGTCGCGTTAGCCGACGCTCTCATCGAAAAAAAGGATTATCATCAGGCCGACAGTATCCTTGACATCGGACTGGCAAAGGACTCGATGAACCTATCCCTGCTTCGGTCACGTATCCACTCGGCCTATCTCAACCAGAATTATGCCGCGGCGCTGGTCCCGGGTGAAAGGATCATCCGCCAGAACCAACCCATCCTCAATGCTATCACCTGGCTGGCGCTGTCTTATTACAACCTGAAGAGATACGACGAATGCATAGCCACCTGCCAATACCTGCTCGACAATGGATTCGATGTGGAGGCTATCTATTATTACCAGGCCAGAGGTTATGCCAAGTTGAAAAAATATGACAAGAGCAATCAGCTGCTGGAAGTTTGCCTCAAAAAAGCCATCTCCCATACGGCCGAATGGTATTACAATGATCTGGCGGAAAATAACGAGGCGTTGAAGAACTATAAATCGGCCCTTGCCAATAGCGATACCTCCTACTATCTTTTTAGGGACCCGCTGATGCTGTACAACTGCGGGCGTATCTGCGAAAGCCTCCTGAAGAATGAGAGTATGGCCCGTAAATACTACCGGCAGTATCTTTCTGTAGCGCATCCTCAATCCGCGGAGGAGCAAAAAGCTTATAATTATGTGCGCAGGCGTTGGGGCGCGAAATCTACTCGGACCGCAAACGCTCCACAGGGTTCGAAGTAGCCGCATTAATCACGGGTATGATGATGGTCAGCATGGTCACCCCCAACCCTGTCAATCCTGCCGGCACAAACAGCCATCCGCTGACCCCGGGTCCTGTAGGCAAAGTTTTCCAGCCCCAGCATCCGCAATTATCGGGTTTTCTACTATCGTCGCCCGCCCTAACTTGCCGGCATGACAAACATACAAACACTGGATTGGGAAGACGCCACCGTCCGCCTGAATGAATATGGCTATACCTTGTTCCCAGGAGTCCTCGATGCTGTCGAATGTCACCGGCTCATCGATAGCTACAAGGACGAGAAACTGTATCGAAAGACCATCACCATGGAAAGATATCGCTTTGGCAAGGGTGAATACAAGTATTTCACCTATCCCCTGCCTGCCCTGATACAATCCATACGTGAGACCGTCTATCCCAGACTGGCTCCCATTGCCAACAGCTGGATGAAAGCATTGAACGATGCCCGTGTCTTCCCATCTGACCTCACCGATCTGCACCAGCAATGCCGCGCACATGGTCAGGACAAGCCCACGGTGCTGATCCTTCAATATGGCGCAGGTGGTCATAACACCCTTCACCAGGACCTGTATGGAGAGGTATTCTTCCCCATGCAGCTGGTTCTCTTCCTGGACCAGCCAGGCAAGGATTATACCGGAGGAGAATTTGTGCTCGTACAGCAAACCCCACGCGCACAGTCGAAGGCAATGGTCCTCACTCCTCAGCAAGGAGACATGTTGATCTTTACCACAAACTTCAGACCTGTCAAGGGCAGCAGAGGTTATTACAGGGTCAATATGAAACATGGCGTAAGCCCCGTACATGAGGGCTCACGCCATACGCTTGGAATTATCTTTCACGATGCCAGCTAGGGGACGACCCATCTCACGATGCCACTTGATAGGACTGGGGCGCCCTGTCGTGGTCCGGCGTCCGGTACTCCGACTCGGGTATGGTTGCCAGCCTCGAGCTATGTATCTTCTCTCCCAATCCATAAAACTCTTGAAAACTCATGATCAGCGGCCTCCATTTATCCGGGTCTACCCTGTTGGGATGCCCTTCCATGACGATGGATTCGTGCAGGTGTATACGTTGTACCCGCAGCTCCAGCGTGAGGATACGCCCCCTTTGCTCCTCATACTTGTCTGCCAGTGAATGCACATCCTCCACCACTACTTCCATTTGCACGGGGCACTCCATCACCCTAGGGGCTTTTACAATGTGGGACCCCACAGGCGTCAGGCCAGCCAGTTCAAATTTATTGGGCTCATATCTATACCCCTTTTTTTGCTTGCCTTCCGGTATGGGATTGGAACCCGTCGTCAGCGCCAGTGCATTTACCTGCCGCGCCTGCTCCACGGAAGGGAGGTTCAGGACCCCCTCCTTGTTACGGAGAAGGTTCTCTGTCGTCTTGGAGAGGGCGGAAATACCGATGACACAACGCCATCCCAGCCAAAAAATCGAGGAAATGGGAGCCAGGTTGAAAGTGCCGTTGGCATTCACGGTGCTGATCAATACAACGGGCGTGCCGAAATATAAGATGGAGGGTTCAGCTACTTTGTGCATTTGAGTAATTTTTTATGAAGTAAAATTACCCTGCGGGAAGGGGGAGTAAAACCCGGAACTTGCGGACTTATAGCAGCCTCGTATCCCCCGGTGGAGCGTGCATGGGGCTACCCCAGCACCTTCCTCACCCCATTCCGGAAAAGCTTCCCTATCGGCAGCTCCACCTTCTCGATCTCTATCAGCTCATGCGTATAGGACTTGATCTTATCGATGTTAACAATATAGCTCCGGTGAGTGCGTATAAAAGATTGCTCGGGCAGCATAGCCTCCACGGAAGAGATGGATTGTTTGGTAATAATAACCCCGTCGCTGGTATGGACCTTTACATAATCCTTCATACTCTCGACATACACAATATCCTGCAGCATCACCTTCACCATCTTACGGTCCATCCGGAAATATACGAAGGAGTCTTTTCGTGCGCTTTCGGACGGGACCGCGCCAGGGCCAGGAACCACCAAAGGACCTGCCGTCTGAAAAGCTTTGCTCACCGCCTTGACCCACCTGTCGAACTGGATAGGTTTTAGCAGATAGTCAACCACATCCAATTCATATCCCTCCAGCGCATAGTCTGCATGCGCCGTGGTAAAGATCACCTTGGGCGGGTTCTTCAATATCTTCACCAGTTCTGTGCCTTTTAGCTGCGGCATGCGTATATCCAGGAACAGCAGATCGACAGGACGGTGTTGCAATATATTCAATGCCTCCATCGCATTGCCGCATTCACCCGCCAGCTCCAGCATCGGCATTTCGCTGATGTATCGCCGGAGGATATCACGGGCGGGAGGCTCGTCATCCACGATCAGACACCGGATGGTAGTGGGGTGGGGTGTGTTCATAGATCATCTTATTTACGGGGCTGGTTTCGGGCTTTATACGCCGCTCCAATTGCAGCTGAAGGTTGACGATGAATACGTCTTTGTCATCCTTGATATTCAACTGGTGTTTCTGAGGATAAAGCAATTCCAGGCGGCGCATGACATTCCTGATACCAATGCCACCGGCGGGGGCAGGAGCCGCGATCCCGTCCGCCTTGCCATTCAGCAGCTTCATCTTCATCATGCCCTCCTCCACTGTGATCCGCAGACTGATCCAGGGCTGATCCAATACATGGCTGGTGCCGTGCTTGAAACAATTTTCGACAAAGGGCAGCAGCAGCAGGGGAGCGATATAAAACCCCTCCGCATCGTCAGGCAGATCGAGGCTGACATCCAGCTTGTTGCCATACCGCACCTGTTCCAGCACAAAATAGTCCTTTATCATCTTCAGCTCCTTGTCGAAGGGCACCAGGGGCTGATTGCCTTCATACAGCATATAGCGCAACAGGTCCGACAACCCGGCAATAAGCACCGGCGCTGAGGAGGAACCAACCTGCGCATGCGCATACATGTTATTCAAGGTATTGAAAAGGAAGTGCGGGTGTACCTGCGCCTTGAGGAGCTGCAACTGACCGGCGATATTCTCTTTCTGCAATTCCAGGTTACGCGTATGTTTGACATACCAGTACTTCATCAGCTTGATGGCAGCGGCCAGACCAGAGATAGTCAGGCCACCACGCAGTCCCGCCATCAGGCTCAAAAAAAATCCACCACTAGCGTAACTGGGAGCGTCATTTTTTCCAATGACACAGTACCTGGCCGCGTCAATGACGTACATGGTTTCGACAGCGGCTATCGTTCCTGCGCCAAGAGAAAACAATATTGTAAGTAAAATGGACTGCACATATTTTCCTTTCACGACATATTTTGGGATCACCAGGTACATCAATCCATAGGCCATGAACATATGGGATGTTGTGTAGACCAGGGCATCGACACTTGATATTTCCAGCGCCCGGAGAACTCCCCGGTGCAACAACATGGGTGAAAAGGCATACAGGACAGTCTGAAACAACCACCAGACTGTCCAAAAGACCAGGTGTCGTCCCAACCGGTAGCGGAGTTCGCTGGAAAATATGAATGGATAAGCCTCCATACCTTAAATTTACGGCTGACCCGCCGAACTTGTATCTCCGCTCGTCATTTGTCGATAGATAGGCCTGTTTCGTCGACTAAATGCCGTCACCATCCGTTCCAGCGTCCGTGTGAGGTGTAGTTTGGTCTTGCGCCTGTCGGCATTAAGCGTCCCACGCAGCTGCTCCTTATACACCAGCAGATTGTCGTTATTATAAAAATATACGATAGAGGAGTCGTGACGGGTTTCAACGACCCAGTATCCCCGCTCCGAGACCCAGCCGGGCGTCGGCGGCACATCTTCCTGTGCGGTGGCTGGCGGGGTCAGCCCAAGAATAAGCCCCGCGATCAGTGTTGTTGTTATCTTTTTCATATCCCGAAACTAGCACGTAGCCAGCCCCTCCGTCTGCAAAATAGACGGACCCTGCCCCCTCGCAGCTACATAATGCTCAATGGATCATCGGGGCCCTCCGTCTTCGCTCAAAGCCCTTTGTCGACGATTTTCTACTACCTTAGTCCTATGAACACACGGAATTGGGCAGGCAACATCGAATACAGCACTCCTCATATACATCATCCCCGCTCAGTCGAAGAAGTACAAACAATGGTACGGCAGCTAAAAAAATGCAGGGTCCTGGGCACACGCCACTGTTTTAACAGGATCGCCGACAGTAAGCATCACCTTATCTCCACCAGCGAGCTGAATAAGGTCATATCTCTCGATCCTGCCGCAAAGACCGTCACTGTAGCAGGCTCTATCGCCACTGCCACCCATGGGTCAGGCATCGGCAACGGCAATCTTGCCACCGCCGTCACGGCGCTGGAAGTGGTTACAGGTGACGGAGAGATAAGGGCCATCGATGATAAAGAAATGGTCCACGCAGCAGCGGTCAACCTGGGCATATTGGGAGTAATGACAAAGGTCACCTTATCTATACAGCCCCGGTACCATATTCGTCAGACAGTGTATGAGCAGCTGCCGGTCACGAAGCTGACAAAGCATTTTGAGAAGATACTCTCTGCCGGCTACAGCGTAAGTCTTTTTACAGACTGGCGGCGGGATACGATCAATGAGGTGTGGGTGAAGAGTAAGATGTCCCCTGGCGAACCAGACATGTCTGACGAGCCCCACGGCGCCGAGCTGCAATCGGAATATTTTGTCCCCTTCCACCATGGCGTCGAAGCCTTGCTGGCCATCAGCCGACTGGGCCCGCAGATCAGCCCCCATCTTTTTATATCCGAGATCCGCACCGTCGCAGCCGATGAGCTCTGGTTGAGCCCCAACGGGAACCAGGACTCCGTTGCACTTCATTTCACCTGGCGTCAGGACTGGCCCGCGGTCAGCAGGCTGCTCCCCCTCATCGAAAAAGAGCTTGCGCCCTTCCAGGCCCGGCCACACTGGGGCAAACTGTTCACCATGCCCCCGGTCCTACTCAAGCGCCACTATGAGAAACTGGATGACTTTAAACAACTGGCCGCGAAGATGGACCCGGAAGGGAAGTTCCGGAATGAATTTGTGTCGACCTGCCTGTACTGATTATCTTTAACATCCCCTCCCGGAATGTTTGATTTTTACAATTATTGGTTTGAAGCGTGCAATGATCTCCCGCCCTCCCCGACCTAAATTTGTCATCCAAAACCACCGATCATATGCACAACAATCAGAACCATTATCCATCCGCCGACGATCGGGAGCTGTCAGGCGAACCAAGGGCTCGCAAGGGCTGGTTCATTACTGGCGCCTCCACGGGACTGGGGCTGTCCTTAGTAAAGCAGCTACTGGTACGAGGCGATCAGGTAGCTGCCACCACCCGGCATCTGCAACGGCTCACAGATCAGATCCACAGTTCCATCCCTACCGCACTGATGAGAAACTTCCTGCCCTTGCAGCTAGATCTCACGGATGAATATGCCATCGAACGATCCATCGCAACCGCGCATAGGACCTTTGGCCGCATCGACGTCGTCGTCAACAACGCAGGCTTTGCCCCCGAAGGAAGAATGGAAGAGCTGTCGCCTTCCGACATTCACCAATGTTTTGCGATCAATACGACAGCATCCATGACGGTGACGCATAAAGTGATGCCCTATCTCCAACAGCAACGTTCGGGATATATCCTCAACATATCCTCCATGGCAGCCTGCGCAGCCGCCAATGACAGCAGTCTGTACGCCGCTACCAAATATGCCACCCTGGGATTGTCGGAAATAGAAAAGGCAGGCGCGCATAAATTCAACATATTCATCACCGTACTGGCTCCGGCGTCCTTTCAGCCACGGGTGCATGCAAGGGATTACGATATGTGGGAGAACATACGCGACAGCGATCATGCAGCCACCAGTCTTATCCTGCTGGCAGAACAGCCGGCGCCACCTCCTATCTTACTGGTAGGCGACAACCATATCATCACTCATCAAAAAGAAGCTAATGAAGTACAATTTATTAGGTAATACAGGTCTTAAAGTATCGGAGCTTTGTCTCGGCACCATGACCTTTGGCGGCAAGGGTTTCTGGACAGCCATCGGCACTCTCCCCCAGGACGAAGTGGATGCCCTGGTAAAACGCTCCGTGGAAGCAGGGATCAATTTTATAGACACGGCAAATGTATACAGCGAAGGTCTCAGCGAGAAGATGACGGGGACGGCTATACGCAATCTGGGGCTCCGGCGTGATGATCTCATCATCGCTACCAAGGTGCGCGGCAAGGTAGGCGAAGGCCCCAACCAGATAGGCCTCACCCGCAAACATATCCTCCACCAGGTGGAAGAAAGTCTGCGACGTCTGCAGACGGATTATATCGACCTGTATCAGATACATGGTTACGATGCCCTTACTCCGCTGGAAGAGACCCTCTATGCGCTGGATCAGCTGGTATCCTCCGGGAAAGTCCGTTACATTGGATGTAGTAACCTCGCCGCCTGGCATATCATGAAGGCGCTGTCCATTTCGGAAATAAAAGATTACTCTAAATTCGTTTCGCTGCAGGCCTACTATACCATCGCCGGCAGGGACATAGAAAGGGAAATCGTACCTTTATTGCTGGATCAGAAACTGGGCCTGATGGTATGGAGCCCCCTGGCGGGTGGTTTGCTCAGCGGCAAGTACAGCCGTAATACCAGCCCGGAAGAAGGCCGTCGCATCAATTTCGACTTCCCTCCTGTCAACAGGGAGAGGGCATATGATATCATCGACGTGATGCACGAGATTGCCAGGGCCAGGAATGTGTCCGTAGCACAGATAGCCCTTTCCTGGGTCTTGCATCAACCCGCCGTCAGCACGGTCATCATAGGGGCCAAGAACCCACAGCAGCTGGAAGATAACCTAAAAGCCATCGACCTGTCATTGGATGCGACCGAACTGCAAAAGCTGGACGCCGTCAGCAAGCTGGCGCCCGAATACCCTGGCTGGATGATCGAGCGGTTCGGGGGCGACAGGAAATAGATAGTGCAACTAAAAACAAGCAGGTTCCCAGTCTGAACAAGGGCCGGGGCCAAACAAAGGGAAGAGCAATGCCGAACATCGAAACCATCGCAGACTTCTATCGTAATAAATGTCTCGGCCAGCCGGAAGACCTGGGCAGAGAGCCCGGTCATTTCAATGCGTTCAAGATCGAGGAGCTGGCAGTAACCCCGCAGCAGCCCATGCGCTATACCCGCAGGGATTATTATAAGATATCTCTTTTGCGTGGCCACAACATCTATCATTACGCCGACAAGAGTCTGGAAGTTTCAGGACCGGCATTGCTCTTCTTCAATCCCCGGGTGCCTTATACAGTGGAGCATGTGGAGCCGGGCAAGATCGGGGAAGGATATTTCTGCATTTTTAAGGAAGAGTTCTTTAGCGATCACTTGCGGGCCAGCCTCCATGAACTGCCAATGTACGCCCCCGGCGGCAAGCCGGCTTTTATGCTCGACAACGAGCAGCATAAGAATTTGAGCAATGTGTTTGAAAAAATGCTGACGGAGCTAAGGTCCGAATACCGATTCAAGTACGACCTCATCCGCAACTATATCATGGAGATGGTGCACGCTGCCCTGAAGATAGGCCCCACGGAATCCCTCTACCAGCACGTGGATGCCAACGCGAGGATCACCGCCGTATTCAGGGAGCTGCTGGAGCGCCAGTTCCCTATTGAAAGCCCTTCGCAACAGTTTCCGCTACGCAGCGCCAGCGACTATGCAGACAGGCTGAACGTACACGTCAATCACCTGAACAGGGCCATCAAGCTCAGCACCGGGAGGACGACGACAGCACATATCCTGGAGAGACTCCTCAGCGAGGCCAAGGCCCTTCTAAAACACACGGACTGGAACATTTCCGAGATCAGCTATTGTCTGGGCTTTGAGGAGCCGGCACATTTCAATCACTTCTTCAAGAAGGGGACGCGCATGACACCTAGCGCCTTCAGGGGCTAACCGGGCGCCGCGCCCCTGGCCGGATCAGTGGCCATCCGCCACCCCGTCCACCATCTGCTTCAGGTCCTTAAAACGTTGTTCGGCATCTCTCTTTTTGATATAGAATGTCATCAGGAAGGCGCAATACCCTTTTTCATTATCCACCCAGGGGATGCTTCCAAAAAGACCGGGACTGGTCACCGTCTTGCCATCGGGCCTTACCACCCACTCCCCATAGCCATAGCCGATATTATCCATAGATACGGGTGAATAACCAATTTTTACATCCGGAGAGATCCTGTCCACCTGCATTTCGGCAACGCTCTTTTCACTCAGTATCCTCGTACCGTTGAATACACCTTTATGAAGGATCATAATAAGAAAATTCAAATAGTCCTCCGGCGTGCTGGATGCTCCACCGGCGGGCAGTGCGACACGCCCCTTTCCGAGTCCAAAGTCTGTGTGCTGCATACCCAGCGGCTGTGCGATCCGCTCCGCAAACAACGTTTCAAAGCTCTTGCCGCTGACCTTCTCGATAACGGCTCCCGCTATTTGCAATCCGGCATTACTATAATGAAAGACCGACCCCGGGGCGCCCTCCATCGGCATGTCCGCGATATACTGCATAGCTTCGTCCATGCTGCCGATGCGTTGCATATCCCTGATGCTCTCCTGCAGGGGCGGCTCTTTGATGCCCGTGAGATGGGAGAGGCACTGGCGAAGGGTGATATTCCCCTTGCCGTGCTGTGATAACACCGGCAGATATTTTCCCACCGTGTCCGACAGGCTTATCTTCCCTTCATCCACAAAGGTCATCACAAGGGCAGCACTATACCATTTACTACAGCTGGCAATTGGTTGCCGGTAGGACATCGTATAATCGGAAAAGTCAGCTTCTTTCTTCTGTCGCCGGGCTATAAATTTGTCTACCATCTTTTGCTTCCTGGTCATATCATTGACACTGCGGCTGTAGAGCAGCCTTCCATCCTTCCACACCACCAGCATGGCCCTTCCTCCCATGTCTTTTGTATTGTCGTCCAGCCATTGGTCGAGATTGGCTTTGGAAGTTTGCGCCTTGCCCGCAGCTGCGAGAAGGATGAATACTACTATCGCGGTTATATTTTTTATGGACATGGTGCTATAGACCTCAAAATACAATTTGGGTTTAATATCTTTACCTATCATGAGAAAAAGTCTGCTCCTCAGCCTCCTGGCATCCATTACGCTAAGCTCCATCCATGCGCAGCTCGACGCTGCTGAAAAAAAGGCTATGACCTATGTCACCGACCACATGGACGCCACCATGCAACTACTTATCAACTCCGTGAATATCAACAGCGGAACCCTCAATATCGTCGGCGTCCGGAAGGTAGGCGACCTGTATGCGACGGAATTGCAGAAGCTAGGTTTTACCCTCGAGTGGGTAGCCGAACCCGACTCGCTCCACCGGGCAGGGCACCTGGTGGCAACGCATAAGGGGAAGAAGGGTAAGAAGTTGTTCCTGATCGGACACCTGGACACCGTCTTCGAGCCCGACATGCCTGCCGGTCCCTACACCGTGCTCAACGATTCCACCGCCACCGGTCAGGGAGTCAACGATATGAAAGGCGGGGATATAGCCATGATCGCGGCCCTGCAGGCCCTGCAGGCGGCCGGGCAATTAAAGGACATGAATATCATCGCTTATTTTACGGGGGATGAGGAACGGTCCGGCTCTCCGCGCCAGGTGGCGCGTAAGGATTTTATCGAGCGTGCCAGGGGCTGCGACATTGCATTGGGTTTCGAGTCCGCTATGGGCTTGCATACCGTAGCCGCCGCCCGCCGGGGCGCCAGTGGCTGGTCGCTGGATATCACCGCCAGGACAGGCCATTCATCCCTGGTATTCACTGACAGCGCCGGGTATGGGGCTATTTACGAGGCTGCCCGCATCCTCAATACATTCAGGGAACAGCTGGGTAAGGAGCAGTACCTCTCGTTCAATCCCGGGCTCATCGTCGGCGGCTCCGATGTAAAGGTGGCCAGTGAGGGAGCAAGAGGCGAGACGCTGGGCAAGGTCAATATTATTTCTCCTGCGGCGCATGTCACGGGCGATCTGCGATTCCTCTCCGAAACGCAAAAGAACAATGCCCGCGAAAAGATGAAGAATATTGTCGCCGCCAGCTTGCCGGGCGCCAAGGCCACGATCAGCTTCACCGACGGGTTCCCGGCCATGGAACCCACTCCCGGCAATCTCCGGCTGTTAGCTCGGCTGGACAAGCTCACCCGTGACATGGGTATCGGAGAGACAGTAGCCGGTGATCCCGGCGCCAGAGGTGCAGGTGATATCTCGGACATCGCTCAATACCTGGATTGTCTCGACGGGCTGGGAGCTTCCGGCAGCGGTGCACATCGGGCAGGGGAAACTATCAATTTGAAAGAATATCCCTTTTTGATACAGCGTGCAGCTTTGTTTATGTATAGGCTTACGCGATGACCCTCTATAAGCTGGTGAGGTGACTCCCGCAGGCTGATTGACAGTGAAAAGACGGCCCTTCTTTCTAAGGACAATTTTATTATTGCTTTCGATGCATGCCGATCCTGTCTAATACAAAAAGGGCTCTTTCTTCAACGGATATGCAGGGCACTTCAACAACTTCGTATCCACAGCTCATATATTCCTCTTCCAGGCGGCGAAACACATCGATGGCTTCCTCAAAAGTCTGCTTTCGCTCGTTGTCCGTCGCATATATCTCCTCCCAGGGTGGCAGGATGAACACCAGCCTGTTATATCGATATTCATCAGCCAGGGCCGCCGGCGAAATATCTCCGATCAGTCGTGCATAAGCGAGGGCATCAGGTATACCGCGATCAAAAAATACAGGCATCTCCGTGTCTGTCTGCAAATAATCTTCGATGGAGCGCTGAAGCATCAATTCCTTATACTGTACTGCATCGTCCCAGGGCACTGCCCGGCCACCCTGATCCATCTGCTCCCGTATGATCTGTCTGGCTACTTCCGGGACACAAAGCACCTCATACCTGCTTAGCTCTTCCAATAAAGTGGTTTTCCCGGCCCCGGGTCCACCCGTAATAATATAGAAATTGTCACGCATAACTTTTATTTGGGTAAAACAATCCCCAATTTCCACAGCCAAAAATGTACTAAGTCCTTGATTTTTGGATGATTTGTCGATTGGCAGGTTTTTAGATATATATAAGACAAAATCTATTTTATGAAGAAAATAATAGGTTCCGTCTCTCTGCTTGTAATAATGCTTTTTGCATTATCCGGCTGTTACGAGACGCATTACTATCATCACTACCACCATCACACGCGTGATTGGTACGACAGGCATAATACGCCTCCACCGGCAGGTGTTGATTTTAACGTTGATGTTGACATTCACAATTGATGCTCGATACACCAACCACCACACACGCAGACCCCGGAAAGCCTTTTCCGGGGTCATTTTTATTTAATGGGGGTTATCTCTTTTTTCATCCCGGAATGAATAAAAAATACCTTTTTAGCCTTGCCCCTACTATCCCATTCAAACTCTATCTGTGTATCACTCCAACCTTTGTAAAATATCTTTTGGGGGCTCTCGGGCAGTAGTTCTATTTCAGATGCTCCGGTCTTATACCGATACAGCTTGTCACCTTTTCTGACAATGCTTATTTCTCCGGCGTATGGAACGTTGTATTTGCCGACAAATCTGTCCAGCGCTGTGCTATCCAGCTGGATGGCCAGGTGTACATATGGCAACACTACTGTCCTGCCGGTGATGATATAGGCCAGACCTCCTGCTACTCCTTCTGCATCCGATTGATAATTGGAGAGCACGATCAATGTCAGGTCCTGGTTGGTGTAGCGGGTCAGGACGGTGTGATAGCCCGGCCATCCTCCGCTGTGGGTGATATAAGGACCTATTTCGTTGGTGCCTAAGAACTCACCATACCCATAATAATTCTTTATGGTAGAATCAAACAGGTGTTGCGGAGTGAACATTTGTTTTTGTGTGGCCGCGCTCAACAATTTGTGCTCCTTCAATGCCCTGTCCCATAGGAGCAGATCGCCCGTGGTGGAATTTACCGTCCCGTCGCCTACGATGCCATCCAGGTAAAAGACAAAATCCAGGGCCTTCACGCTGTCGGGGAGCACGCCTGGCCTCAGGCTGTCGACATAGGTATATCCATAGGCATAGTTAGGTATGGTCTCGCCTGACCGGCGGGTATTATAGATCCTCGTACGCTGCAGTCCCGCCGGCTTGAATACATGCTCCATCATATAGACCTCGTATGGCTCCCCGGAAACCTTTTCGATGATGGAGGCCAGCATTTGATAGCCCGTATTGGAGTACACGCATTTTTCGCCCGGCCGGAAGTCGGCAGGTATCCGCTCGGTGGCTAAGAACTGTATCACATCCGTATTGAATGCAATTTTTTTATGGTCCCATTTCCTGATCATTGCGCCCATATAATCGGGGAGACCCGAGGTATGGGTCAACAGATGCCGGATCGTGACATGGGAATATGGGAGCTCGGGAAAGAACTTTCGCAGCGTGTCCGAGAGGGACAGCCGGCCTTCATCCTTCAGCAGCAGGATGCCTACGGCCGTGAATTGCTTGGAGACGGACGCCAGCTCGAAAAGGGAGTTCTCATCCAGAGGCGCCTTGGTATCGAAATTACTATACCCAAAGGATCTCTGATAGAGCACCTTGCCCGACTTCGCTACAAGCACATTGCCGTTGAAGCCCCGGAACTGGACCTGTGACTGCATAAAGCTGTCGATGGCGGACGTATAGTCCTTTTGTGCGGTGGCTGTCGTGACCGTGAGGGCGGCCAGGAGCAGAGGGATTAGTGCGCGCATATTAGTTTTTAAAAAAATTCTTGCCACAGAGTATACCACCATCCCCACAAATACGAACTGCACAGCCACCACTACCATAGCTACTATTGCCATCGTCTCATTCACTTGCACAAATCTGTTGAAACCATGGGAATAACCAAGATCAACATATCTTCTGGGCATGCCTGCCAACCCCTCATAAGATGACATAAACCGTATCATGCAGGAATATATCCAGCGTCGAATGACCCATCAGCATACGCCATCCGATAGACCACCATATCCAGCACGCACAACCCACCGCAAACAGCTCCCACACCGGCCATCGAAGTCTTGCCATTCCCCATATGATCCCTGGCAGCAGGAAAATTATGCCAACGGCAATAAACAGAATATCCAAAAAGGGATTCAACCCCACCACAAGCGAATGATGTATCCAGAACAGCAGCCAGAACACTCCCGCCATCATCGACCCGGCAACCAGGATATAAGCCAGTCGTTTTAGCATACTCAAATCTACCTTTTTCCTCCTTATCTTCACTCTTCAATCATGCGACATATGAGATCCTGCCTCACCTTATTGCTGTCCCTTGGACTGTTCATTACGGGCCTGGCCCAGTCTCCATCCCCAAGCCCAGCCCAGTCCGGCACAGTCTCACCCGCCACCCAAGCCCAAACCTCCGGCAACCCCCTCTTCCCCGGCTGGTACGCCGACCCGGAAACCGCCGTATTCGGTCACACTTACTGGATATACCCTACCTATTCCGCCAAATACAACGAGCAGGTGTTCTTCGACGCCTTTTCCTCTTCCGATCTCGTCCACTGGCAAAAGCACGAACATATCCTCGACACCAGCGCCATCCGCTGGGCCAGACGCGCCATGTGGGCCCCCGCCATCACCGAAAAGGATGGTAAATATTATTTCTTCTTCGGAGCCAACGATATACAGAACGACTCCTCCATCGGAGGCATCGGAGTTGCCGTCGCCGACAAGCCCCAGGGTCCATATAAAGATTACCTGGGCCATCCCCTCATCGACAAATTTCACAACGGAGCCCAACCCATCGACCAGGCCGCCTTCCATGACAAGGATGGTTCCTGGTATATGATCTACGGCGGATGGCGTCATTGCAATATCGTCCGGTTAAAACCCGACTTCACAGGCTTTATCCCCTTCTCCGACGGCGCCACCTTTAAAGAGATCACCCCCGAAGGCTATGTCGAAGGTCCCTATATGATCCATCGTAAAGGAAAGTATTATTTTATGTGGTCCGAAGGTGGCTGGACAGGCCCCGACTACTCGGTAGCTTACGCCATGGCGGATAGTCCAACCGGCCCTTTCAAACGCATCGGTAAGATCCTTCAGCAGGATATGTCCGTAGCTACAGGCGCCGGCCATCACTCGGTGCTGCATATCCCCGGCACCGATGATTATTACATCGTCTATCATCGCCGCCCTCTTGGGGAGACCGATGCCAACCATCGTGTAACATGTATCGATCGTATGGAGTTCGACCCCGATGGTCTGATCAAGCCCGTGACCATTACAAAGGAAGGCGTCGCCGCAAGGAAATTACCATAAGATGCCAATCTACGTGCATTTCATGCCAGCGTGCGCAGGTGCGCACGCGCTCTGTTAGTTTTGATCAAAAGATCTACAGCATGAAAAGGCAAATCACTGTGTTATGTGCAGTATTGGCAATGGCATTCCACCCTTCACAGGCACCATCCAAATTACCGGCCACTGAGATACAGGCCATCTCTGAAACCAACAGACATTATGGAGAAGCTTTTGCAAAGAGCGATTCCTCCATCTTCCTCGATTGTTATGCACCCGACGGCTGCATTCTCATGCAGGGCGCACCCGCACTCTGTGGACCAAAGGCGCTGCTGCTCTTTTACAAAGGCGCCTATAAGACAGGGATGAGAAATATCGTCTTCACTTCTATAAACTGGTATGGCTATGATGGACGGTACGTAACAGAGCAGGGCACTTACCAACAGTTCGACGCGGGCGACAATATCATCGGCACGGGCAAGTACCTGGTGGTATGGCTGAAGCTAAAGATAGGTTGGCGTATGCTGCGAGATATGTTCAATGCGGATGCGACGCCAAAGATGAAGTAGGGCGTGCTCACGCAGGCTGTCGCAAAAAGTCCTGTGGAGTTTGCCCGGTCCACTTCTTAAAAGCCCGGGTAAATGCTCCGGGGTCATTATATCCAAGCATAAACGATATCTGTTTGATGGGATGCCGGCCGGCATTCAAATAATCGATAGCCAGCGATTTCCGCACCGACTCTGCCACCTGTTGATAGGTTACCCCTTCCTCTTTTAACTTACGCTGCAATGTCCGCACGCTCATATTGAGGTTGGCCCCCATCTCCCGCAGATCAGGCAACCCCAGATAGCTGCTCCCCTTCATCATTTGAGCCAGGCGGCTCGACACCGAGGTCGGGTCGGGGAACTGACGATGAATGTCGGCTAATCTGTGGATCAATACATTCTGTAATTCATAATTGGCGGTAAGGATCGGCTCCTTCAGCAGACTGTATTCAAACTCCACCACATACTCTGTACTCCTTATTATATTATTGGTACGGAACACCCGCTGGTACTCTTTCAATTCCTCTTCCTCATACGGCATCTGCACCGAAAAAGGCCTCATCTTGATCAGCAGCAATCCATCCATTTCATGAAGCACAAATGCCATCGACAGTTCCAGCAGGTGCTTTTTGAGGGCGGGATAACCCTGTAGCTTCTCCATAAAGGGTTGAAGGCGGAGGATAAACCTGTCTTTTCCAAAGCTCACCGTCAGATGGAACAGATCTGTCAGAATGGGGGAATAAGCCGCGCAGTTCTCCAATGCCTCGCCGATGGTCCGGCTGTTACGGATCACCGCCCCGACGATACCCAGGGCAGCCAGCTGCAGCCGCTCCCCAAAATGAAGTCCAAACAGCGGGTCGCCGGACAGTCTTACGGTATGCTCAAAAAGGTCGTTCTGCTGCTGAATACTCAAATGGAACGGTTTATCGCCACGGAGAGCATCCAGATCCACCCCCGCCTGACGACAGAGACGGTCCACCGGGATATCCTTTTGGGCCGCATAAGAGATGAGACTGATGATGAGGTTTTTCTTATAGTCAGGCATAAATGGGCATAACAACCCGAATATAAATAGGTTGTGTAATTTTAATGTCTTGCTGCATGTTCATATTAAATAATTATAAATATTATAAATATTCGACCTCTCCCAAAAGGAATTTTAATTAATGGGCATTTTATTATTTTTTTAATAAATTTTCATTGGAAATAGGTATTTACAGATGTTAAAACACTCATATTATATTTTTATAATATTTTTCAATGTTAAAAATTTAATATTTTCGTCATGCTGTAAAGTGCATTAATAAAAGGTATTGCTTGCTGTCGCCCATCCCAGGATGGACTACCCGGGCGGTACCTTTTGCACGAACTCCTCCAATATCCGAAGGCACGGTTAGTAAGTATCATTCTATCACATAAAAAAAACAGTGTACTATGTCCATTGCAAAACTTGAGTATATCTGGCTCGATGGATATCAACCCATCCAAAGTTTGCGTAGCAAAACAAAGATTGAGAAAGACTTCTCCGGCAAGCTCGAAGACGTCCCCATGTGGTGTTTCGACGGCTCCTCCACCGAACAAGCTCCAGGCGGCTCCTCCGACTGTCTGCTGAAGCCTGTGTTCATGGTGAAAGATCCTCAGCGTAAGAATGGCTACCTCGTAATGTGCGAAGTACTCAGTCCCAATGGCAAACCCCACCCGAGCAATGGTCGTGCCTTGATCGAAGACGATGATAATGACTTCTGGTTTGGTTTCGAACAAGAATATTTTCTGTGGAACCCCGAGACTGACAAGCCCCTGGGCTTCCCCGAAGGCGGCTTCCCCCGCCCCCAAGGCCCCTACTACTGCTCCGTAGGTGCTAAGAACGCCTATGGTCGCGCTATGGTAGAAGAGCACCTGGACGCATGTCTGGATGCCGGCCTGAACGTAGAAGGCATCAATGCCGAAGTTGCCACCGGTCAGTGGGAATTTCAGATCTTCTCCAAAGGTGCTAAAGAAGCCGGAGACCAGATCTGGATCGCTCGCTACCTGCTGGAGCGCATCGGTGAAAAATACGGTCTCTCCATCAACTGGCATTGCAAACCCTTGGGCAACCTGGATTGGAATGGTAGCGGCATGCACGCCAACTTCTCCAACACCACGCTGCGCACCGCCGGCAGCCGCGAGATCTATGAAACAATTTGCGAAGCCTTCCGCCCCGTCATCCAGGAGCACATCGAGGCTTACGGTCCGGATAACCACCTCCGCCTCACCGGTAAGCACGAAACAGCCGCTATCGACGAATTCAAATACGGCGTATCCGACCGTGGTGCATCTATCCGCATCCCCATCGGCACCGTAGAAAGAGGCTGGAAAGGCTGGCTGGAAGATCGCAGACCCAACAGCGCTGCCGATCCTTATAAAGTAGCCGCCCGTATCATCAAGACGGTGAAAACCGCCAAAGTAGTTGAAAAGGAACTCGTAGGTTAAACCCACCAGTGGAACATAACAATAAAACCCCGGCTATAACCGGGGTTTTTATTTAAAGGGTATGAGGGGTCATCAATACGAAGGTTTTAGCCCTTTCTCTTTTAAATATCGAATGATCGGCGGATAAGGCCCGAACTTATGTTGCACCTGCGGGAAGAAGTCAAAATAAGGTCCCTCGCCATAATCGACAGGCTTTGTCAGCACATCGGGGTAATCTTTTCCATCCTTAGGGACGGGTCTTTTATGGATCCGGTCATCATTCACAAATGCAGCCAGGTCCAATGCCTGCTGATCCGTGAGAAAAGGCGTGTTGGGCGTCACCCTGTCATACGGCATATTGGTTTTAAGCCAGCCCGCCATTTTGATCACACGGTGCATGCTGGAGCCGGACTGGTAACTACTATCTCCCCATAAGGGAGGATACACATATCGGCGGCCCTGGCTATTCAACAAACCCTGTCCCTCACCGCCATGACAACGGCTGCAATTGGCCTCGAACAGCACGGCGCCGCGTTGAGGGCTGGCCGCCGTATCCGTTAGCTGCAAAGGGGCTGCCGCCTTTTCCTTGAAACGCGTGTCATGTTCCCATTGATCATTTATCCATTTCAGGTAGCAAAGAAAAGCAAGCATCTCTTTACTGTCGTAAGGAAGGGACTTCCCATTCATGGGCCGGTTGATGCAGTTATTAACCCGGTCGGACAGGCTAAGTACTTTTCCCTCCCTCGCCCTGTATTGCGGATATTCATCCTGCGAAAAGACCAGGCTAAACGAATGTGGTTTTATCCCACCGTTCTGGTGACAGTTGCTACAACTCATATAATTCCGGAGGTACCGGCCATTGACCCCTGTGGGCCCGATATAATACGCCGTATTGATCATCAGCTCGCGGCCATACAGCACAGCCTTGCCAAAAGGAGTATTGGGCACCGCCGAAGAATCGAAAGCGATCGGAGACAACAACTCACTCTTTACGGGCGCCGTTTTACCAGCATCGGACTGCGCGCTTTTGCCGGCATCGGACTGGGTGCAGGATAGCAAAAGGCCATAGGAGGCAACAAGGGAAACTATCGCGACAATAATTATATTTTTACGCATCAGTTTTTAATTGCAGGGTTTGACAGGTGATCAGGGTTCGACAGGAGAGCAGAATTTGACGGATGATCGGGGTCTGGCAGGTGAATCGAGTCGCCGGGAATAAAAGCTGCCCGGTATGGTATAAACCCTGTTCTTAGCCTCCACAGGATCCCCGCCTGACGGTTTATCAAGACTACACTACCTGCCTGCGCACTGCAAACCAATTCAACGGAATCATCGATGCTATAAGCGCTGCCCATTCTTTCCGTATATAGGTTCGGGGGCAGTATCATTTTGTCCTTCAAGATGGCAGTCCGCGCGAATTCATCCAACCGATAGGTCAATACCCGTGAGGTGTTATTCCGTATACCATTCTCAAATAATACCAGCTCATCATCATCGACCTTGTAGACGGTATGCGATTCGGTGAACCAGTCGCCGGACCGAAGTTGGAAATCTCTGCCACGCCCAAACTTCCAGATCACTTTTCCGGTGTGGGCATCGATCTTCCATATCTCACCGACGCGATAAAAGGACAGCAGGTAGTTCCCATCGTTGTCAAAACTCAAACTGTTGGCATGGAGCCAATCCCCCTTGTCCTTTAGAATATGTGGGTCCTTGCGGGGATCGAACACATCGAACACCGACCATTCCCATACTTTGTTTCCCTTCCGGTCCATCACCAGTATGCCATCTCCCCGCACGGTGTCATTTTTACTACCCCCCACCCGGCTCAGATCGAACGGTCTGTCTTCCAGGGTAAGTGTCACCAATTGCCCCGACGGGTTGTACAATATTTCATGGTGTATCGTCTTGTCGAAACCTTTCTCTTCTTTCTTCAGGTGTAACAAGGTATCGCCGGCCAGCGACAGCTCCAATATCTCATTGCCATAGCTGGTGGGATAGCTCAGGGGCGCCAGCAACGCGAGTATCGTACTCCGGGAAGTGTAGGTGGCTACCTTAAATCCGGCGCTGTCCACCTCATGATACCACACGATCTCGCCCCGTGCGTTCACAATAAAGAGCAGGCCCGGGAGATCTCTCCTGTACAACATCACATAGCCTTTTTTAAATCGCGCTGGAATACGCGTGGTGTCCGCCTCGGCAAGCTTCACCTGGTCAGCATAGCCAAACGGAATCTCATGGGCCTTCTTGTCCACTACGCTGCTGTTAGGACCAGGCTGGTCACAGCCGGCAAATACACTCATTAAAAAAAAGGGTATCACCCATAATGCAGGCAATACCCTTATCGTGAATTTAATTATTTCCACAGCGGATTTTGAACTAATTTATTGTTCGTATTAATCTCTCCCGCGGGTATGGGGAACAGGTAGTGTTTGGGCTGAAGATTGGCAGCTCCCTGTTTGCCATTGGCAATATACAGCTGCTTCAGCTGGTCCGGCGTGTACCAACGTTTCACATCGTTCCAGCGATTCTGCTCAAAGTACAGCTCGATGGTCCGTTGATGCATCAGCTCATTCATCACCGACGCGGCATCAGGCAGATCGGCAGCCGTCTTATCCAGGAGTCCCGCTCTCTCACGTATCAGGTTTACATTGGCGATGGCAGCCGGCAGATGATTATTATTTACCTGTGCTTCGGCCAGGTTCAGCAACACTTCCGCATACCGCATGATCACATAATTAGCCGTGGATGGCGTGGGCCCCCAATAATTATCCGCGTTTTGGATGTTTTCCCAGGAATTGGAGAATTTGCGAATGAGAAAACGGCCATGCGTCACCGTATCCAGGTTATAGGTAGGATAAAACCGGCTGATCTTAGCCCTGCAGGAAGCCCAGAGCTGATCAAAGTTCATGGAGCCTCCATACCAGGTGACATCGGTCTCGCCAAAGTCGGAGCGCTTCCAAAAGAAAGTGACATACATGCGTTTGTCGAATTTCGTATCGGATCCGACAGGCCGCTGCTCTTTGAAAAACTCATTGACGATGTAGTTCGAGGGAACATATTTAAACCATCCCCCTCCCCCGACGGGGCCTACCAGCTGGGCGATATAATTATACATGCCGGAACTTTTAGACTCTTCACCCCACGGATTGTAGGGAGACCCGAATCCGCCATATGTCCACCGGAATACATCTTCCTGGTTGAATTTGTTATTGGCGGTAAAATTATCGTCGAAGTTGGCCAGCAGTCCATAACTGTACGGCGCCGTTGTAAGCTGGGCCAGGGTGCTTTCGGCTACGTCGTATTTTTTCTCGAACAGGTATGTTTTGCCTAAAAACGCGAGCGCGGCGCCGCTGGTGGCCCTTCCGATCTCACTACTGTTGCGGCTTGCCGGGAGCGTCTGGCTGGCTGCGATAAGATCATCTTCCACCACCTTCCATACATCACTCACGCTGCTTGCCGGGATAAACTGCTGATCCGTGGTAGTAACGGGCGTCAGGTGCAAGGGCACATCCCCGTAATTGGACGCAAGGATAAAATAAGCAAGTCCTCTCAGGAACCTTGCTTCTCCAATATAGGCAGTCCTCCGGGTGGCATCCATGGTGACCTTCGGTGCATTGGCTATGACCAGGTTGGCCCGGTAGATGCACATATACATTTTCTGGAACGTGCTGGATGCATCGCCGTTATTAGGATCATTGGTGAAGGAAGCTATCTGCCAGGTAGACGGCTCTTCACCCGGAATGGTCATCACATCATCTCCCAGGGAATTGATGTCCTGGAAGCCTGTAAAGCCTCCCCAGTAACTGTACAATGGTGTACGCAGGGGGCTATAGGTCGCGGCCATAGCTGCCGACACATCCGCCTCAGAATTCCAGAAAGTCGACTCCGTCTGCTGGTTGGGGTTAGTCGTATTAAGGAAACTCCTTTTGCAGCCCGGCAGGATAAACAGAATCGCAACCAGGGGAGCAATCAATCGCCGTATATTCTTATTTTTTTGCATTGCTTTAATTTTGAAAATTTAGAAAGACACATTGAGCCCGAACAGGATAGTACGTTGCAGCGGATATAAGCTGCCCGTGATGAACCTGCCCTCATCGATGCCCCTGGACAGCGGATCTCCACCATTGCCGATGTCGGGATTGAACCCTTTATATTTGGTGATGGTGAACAGGTTCTCCGCCGAAATATTTACCCGTATCCTTTCTATATTCATCTTACGGGACAAAGACTTCAACAAGGTATAGCCAAGCTCTGCCCTTTTGAATCGCACATACGCTCCGTCTTCGAGCCAGCGATCGGTATACACCTGGGCGTTCTGATTAGGATCGGCCAGAACAAAACGGGGGAAGTTGGAATGGTTCGACGGCGTCCATGCATTCAGCGTCGCAGAAGAAAGGTTGGTCACCTCCGTCATTTTCTCCAACCAGATCCTGCTGCTATTGTAGATCTTATTTCCGAAAGTTCCCTGGAACAGCAGGTTAAGATCGAAGTCTTTCCAGGTAAAATAGCCCGACAGGCCAAGCATCAGGTTGGGAACAGGCGATCCCATATACTGCTTGTCATCGTTGTTGATACGTCCATTGCCATCATAGTCTACAAACCGGATGTCCCCGCCCATTGCATTGGGTTGTATCCTGTTCCCGTTCTTATCGGTGTAGGCGGCCGCCTCTGCATCAGACTGGAATACACCATTGGTCTTGATCAACCAAAAACCGCCCAATGGATAACCCACTTTTGCACGGGTGATATCTCCAAACTCCTGTTTGCCGCTGCCAATGGTAATAGCAGTCATTTTATTGTTGAGCGTCGTAAGATTAAAGCCCAGGTCATAGCTTAGATCACCGGCACGATTAGAATAGTTCAACCCAAGCTCGATGCCCTTGTTCTCCACCACGCCTGCATTGACCACGGGACTACCCGTAATACCCAGCGAAATGGGTACCGGCACTCCGAGCAAAACACCCGATGTGGTCCGCTTGAAAACATCAAAGGTCAAAGACAGCTTATTGTTAAGGAAAGCAGCGTCTATACCACCGTCCACCGACTTGGTCTGTTCCCATTTCAGATCCTTGGGAGAAGCGTTGCCGTTGGGGATGGCCCCCTGCCAAAGGTTACCTCCCTGAATATAGTTGATATTGGAGGTGATAGTGCTCAGCGTGGTATAGTTTCCGATGAGGTCATTCCCCAGTTTGCCCCAGCCGCCCCTGAGCTTGAGACTGCTGATGATCGCAGGATTGACGGAATTTCTGAAAAAGCTTTCGTTCGATACATTCCATCCCGCGGACACGGAAGGATAAACTCCGTATTGATGACCAGCGGCAAATATGGAAGACCCGTCCCTTCTTATGGAAGCGCTGATCATATAGCGGGAATCATAGGAATAGGACGCGCGGCCTAATAAAGATATCCTGCGGGTGGACGATGACGATCCTCCGACCGTCTGATTGGCCGTAGCGCCGTTGAGCGTATATACAAATGCGGGGACACCGGTGCCTGCGGCATTGAATCCGTTGACAGAGTCTTTTTGCGCCGTATAACCCGCTACCAGGCTGATATTATGCACCCCTATCTTCTTATCATAATTCAGGGTATTTTCCAATAACCAGGAATTGGTGAAGCCGGATGACTGATTTAGCTGGGCCTGCGATACGGCATTGTTCCCATCATCATAAGCGGTGATATATTGATTGCTATAGCTCCTGGAATTGGTAATACCGACATTCAATTTATACTTCAACTGGTCGATCAATCGGACTTCCATAAAAGCTTCTGCCAGGACGGTGGTCGCGTTGTTCTCAAAATCCTTGGCAGTCAGGTTAGCCAGGGGATTGGAAAGATTTTTCATATAGGAAGCACGGCGTCCCCATCCTCCCAGTTGATTGGCGGTATCGTATACCGGCACGGTAGGCAACATAACCAGCAATCCATTCTTGATACCGGGCTGGTCGCCACCTGTCGGCAGCTGTCTGCCATTGTTGTAGTTGATCATTACCGTTTCACCGATCTTAACCCTTCCTTTTTCAAATTGCGTCTTGACCCGGAAGTTCGCAGCGGAATAGCCGGTATTACGGATCGTACCGTCCTGCTTCAGATAGCCGCCCGAAACATTATAAACAAAATTGGCCGAGCCTCCGCTGACATTCATGTTCATTTTGCTCATCGGGGCGGAGTGGAATACCACATCCTGCCAGTTGGTGCTGACCCCGTTGTAGTCGGGGATGCCGCTGACATTGGCCTTGAACAGGTCCGTCCATTGCTTGCCATCCAGCACGCTTATTCTTTTCGGTATGGCCTGATAACCATGTACTGCACTGACCTGCACTTTCGGTCCTGAATTCTTCTTCCCGGATTTGGTGGTAATAATGATCACCCCGTTGGCAGCCCTTGAACCATAGATGCTCGCGGCAGACGCATCCTTTAAGATGTCGATGCTCTCTATATCGCTGGGGTTGATAAAATCTATATTCCCAAGGAACACACCGTCCACCACGTAAAGGGGAGAATTGCTTCCCAGCGTGCTGGAACCACGAATGGTAATGGACAGGCCGGCACCCGGCGCGCCGGAATTGGACTCCACAGCCACTCCCGCTACTCTACCCTGCAGGGCGGAAGAAACATTACCCGAAACATCCTGGCTTATCTCACCCACTTTCACCGAAGCAACAGACCCCGTGACCTCTCTCTTTTTCTGGGAGCCATAACCTATGATGACCACTTCCACTTGTTCGGAAACGGTCTTTGCCAGCACCACTCTCAGTTCCTTCCGGCCATTAAGGTGGATCTCCTGGGTATTCATGCCCACATAAGAAATAACGATTACCCCGGTATTGCCCGGCACCTGGAGGGTAAAATGCCCCCCATTGTCGGTGGAAGTTCCCTGGCTGGATCCTTTTACCGTTACGGAAGCGCCCGATAACGGCTTCCCCGATTCATCCACCACCACACCCGTTATTTCCTCGAAAGCCGGAGGGGCTTCCGCTATTTTTTCCACCTGCGGTCCGGCCAACGGCTTCTTTTCTCTTACGACAATGGTCTTCTCGACTATCTCATAAGTGAGCGGCTGATTGGCAAAACATTGTCTCAGTGCTTGTTCCAGCGTAACGCCTTGAAGGGCGACACTCACTTTTTTGCTGTCCCGCAGCATTTTATTCTCATACCAGAAAAAAAAGCCCGTCTGCTTCTCTATCTTCCTGAAAACGGATTCCAGCGGGGCATTCCGCTCCGATAGTGTAACAGTCTGGGAAAATCCTTTGGCGCTGACTTGCAATACGCCCACAATAAGCAATACAATCGTAAGTTTCATTACCAGTAGCATTTGAGCAATCGTATTCCTTCGCATACTGTACCAGAAGGAACGACAATAAGCAGTTAATTGCATACCTTTGATGTGCCCCGATGACCTCGGGGCAGGTTTGGGTTAAAAAATAAGCAGTGTCTAACTTGTATTTATTACTTAGCCCAATTTTTTACCGGGTTCCGGGCCAACGGGATCCGGTTTTTTATTAGGCCAGCCTCTTCAATCATCTGTTGTTCGATAGATCATGGCATCACTACAATCCTTTCGTGCTCCATCTTGAAATGAATATTACTGAGTTCCAAGATCTTAAGTACGTTGGATGCATTGGTGTTCCGGCTGATCTTGCCGGAGAACTGCCGGTCGGGGATATTCCCTTCATAAGCAACCTCGATATTATACCACCTGCTGATCTGGCGCATGATGGTCTTGATATCGGCGCTGTTGAAATCAAATAAGCCGTTCTTCCAGGCCATCACGGTTTCCAGGTTGACAGTACTGTTCACGGCGATAGCCTCCCCTGTTTTGATCCGGGCCTGCTGTCCGGGAGAAAGCAGTTGCTGGTCCTTGCGTTGCGTAATATTTACCTTCCCTTCGAGCAGAGTTACTTTCATGTCCGTCTCGTCCTCATACGCATTTATATTAAAATGAGTACCCAGCACACGCACTTCCATATCGCCCTTTTTGACAATAAAGGGCATCGTATTGTGCGCCACTTCAAAGTAAACTTCCCCGGTGACTTCCACCTTTCTTTCAGCACCCGCAAAAGCGGTGGGGAAACGTAATGACGAGGCGGCATTGAGCCATACCCTGGTCCCGTCGGAAAGTGTTACCTGGTATTGACCGCCTTTTGGTGTAGCAACAGTATTATAAAGTGTTGCGCTCTGTTCGGCCGTGGGTGCGCGATACGCCAATTGTCCGTTCGCCAGCTTCAACACCCGGGTATCTCCCTGACGGGTAAGTGTACCATTATGAGCGCTGTCCAATAGGATAGAGCTCCCATTGGCCAATGTCAGCACCGCCTTGTCGCCGCCGGGGGCAAAATCTTTTACAGCTATGGTTTTTTCACTGTCAGGAACAAGCGGTTTTTTTTCCAGCCGGCGCGCATAAAACATCCAGTAACCCGCTCCCAGCAAGGCCAGTATAGATGCAGCCACCGCCAAATTTTTCAGCAGGCGATACATCCGGATAGTACCGCCGGTCCGTCCTGGTGACGCAGACTCCCGTATGTGTTCAGAAAGACGTGCATATACCTGGTCTACCGCCGCACTATTGTCTCCCGGCACGGAAGACGACTCTAATTGATGGAGCACCAGGCTTCTCAACAAGTCCTCATTTTCCCCCGCATCGAAAGCTTGCATCAACCATTCAACTTCCTCCCCCGAACATTCGTTATTCAGAAATCGTATAAATAAGGTTTCCAGCTTTGCTTGACTTGACAAAATATTGCTTTATAGCTAATACGCCCGGGAGAAAGAATCCCTCTGCTCAGAGAAAAGAAAAATTTGCCGATCACCCTATTTATTTGATAAACATGCAATTATCACAAACAGGGGGACGATCAGCTCTTTGTTCTTTGTGCCATATTTTTTGAGGAACCGGTTGGCCTTTACAATATGATCGCTGATCGTGGCGACGGAAATACCGAGGATCCGGCTCACCTCCTCATAGCTTTTGCCTTCGATTTTGCAGAGTTCGAAAACCCGCTTCCGCTGTGGGGGCAATGACGCTATCGCATGTTGCAGGAAATGTTCCTGCTCTTTGGAGAAAATGGCTTCTTCGATGTGGGAGTATTGTGTAGCGGACTTTGCAATTAACTGGCGTAGCAGGGCTTTATCACGCGAAGCTTTCCTATATAGATCATACACGGCGTTCTCAGCAATACGAAACAGGTAGGAACGGAAAGATTTATCGAGGTCGATGGAATGTCTGTGATCCCAGATCTTCATGAATACGTCCTGCAGGACCTCCTGAGCCACCTGCTCGGATTTCACCAGCTTTATCAAATTGCCATAAAGCCTTTCGCTGTATAAAAAATAGATTTGCTTAAAAGCCCCTTCATCTCCGGCAATCAATCGTTCAAGCAGGTAGCGTTCGTTATGTATAAAAGTATCCAGTATTCAGCAAATATTGCCAAATATATTAATTTATATGTGGCAAGGATGGCCGCCCAACAATTTACGCAAAGGTTTGCGTGAAAAAAAGGGTGTCTTATAGCTTGTTGATCGCGTTTACAAGTGCGTTGGCCTCGTTCTGCTGGATATCCGTCACATCTCCGTCTTCCGAGCAGATAAGCGTGTATTTTGGTATCGGCTTCTTCTTGGACTTGTCATCCGTACGCTTGATGGAAAATTCCTTGTACGTAGCTTCTGTCCCGTCATCCGCTGTCATCAGATAGCTCAGCCCCTGTTGCAAAAAACGCAACTGCTTCAAACTGGGGAATTTCACCTGGGAGATATTATGGTTACTGGGGTATTGCTTATCCCGAAAGGTCAGCAAGTAAATGGTGTCGTTCTTCTTCACGACGCGCTGCAATTGCAAAGGCCAGTCGCCTGAACGCAGGTCGGCAAGTGTGATCGTGGAAGTATTCGTAATAGTAAATTGAGCCTCAGCCTTTGTTAGGATCATTGGCAAGAATAGTAACAAAAAAATAAGTTTTTTCATACTGTTCATAGTTTCGAAGGTGCTGGAATTAACAATTTGCGATAAATAAGAACGAAAAAATACCCTATTTATTGTCCCCCATCCGGCCCTCCGGGCCGGCGAGGTAGATAAGATATCCACAACTCAAAAGCTCCTGATAGCCTGGCTGATCAGGTCAGCCTCACGCTGACGGAAATTGGTAGTCGCATATCTGGTTTGCAACATATACCACATACCATCAAATTTCTTGTCTGCACGTTTGACACTATAAGTGGAGAAAGCGGCCTCATCGCCATCATGCCCTTTTTTAAGGGCCATCAACGCTGAATCGAGATAGACCAACTGCCCCTTATTCGAAAATTCCACGGTATCGTATGCCTCCGCCTGCATCTCCTGCTGATTGCGGAAGATGAGTGAGTAGGAACCCCCGTTTCGTTCAAGGCTTATCGGCCATTTGCCCGAGCGTATTTCGACAGAATTATTCGGGCCTGTCCGGACGAAAGGAAGAAGTAGTAAGCTTAAAAATAGTTTTTTCATACAGTAATTGGATAAGCCAATATAAAGACAAAATTCTACACCTACAAGTCCTAGTCTTTACCCCTCGCCTCCCGACAAATATTTCACCTCCCGACATATATTATGAATAAAACTCAACTTTCCCATCACGGCCGGTACGATGACAAAAGGATACAGGACACCGGCGCCCATGCTCTTATTGAGACTGTTCATCGCATAGGTCAGCGGCAGCCACTGTTGGATGATCCTGTCGAAAGACAATTCCTCATATGGATCGAAATTCACGGTTGATGCCATCGTATCCGTCGGGCTGATCCGGGGTCGTATACGCATGTCGTATGCCCAGGCGGTCTCCATCGTATCCATGATATGCATATAATGCGCCCATGTTTCGGCCCAATCCTCCCAGGGATGCATGCCGGCATATGCGCTGATAAAATGATCCGTCCAGTCGGCGGGCGGCCCTTCCTGGTAATGTTTTTGCAAGGCCGCCCCATAGTCCAGCCTGTCGTCATCCCCGAATATCCGCCGGCAGGCATCCAGACGCCCCCCATCGCGTATAAGTACATCCCAATAATAATGCCCAATCTCGTGCCGGAAATGCCCCAGGAGGGTTCGATATGGCTCATTCATATGCAGCCTCGTCATCTCCCGTTGAATGTCATCTGCTTCGGAAATGTTGATGGTGATGAGGCCGTTGTCATGGCCTGTAAAAACTTTTACACCCCTTTGGTCCGCCACAAAATCGAAACAAAGCTGCTTCGTCATTGGCAGACGCATCCGTAACAGGGAATAGACCAGCCGGTGCTTGGCAGCCTCGATCCGCGTCCAATATTCTCTGAACACGGGGTCTTGCAAGTTGGGGATGGTATGATTCAATGCACAAGCCTTACAAAACCCCGGCGCCGGCACCACCCAGTTGCATACTCCATAAGTATAATTTGCGCAGTATTGGTAAAGCACCTCTTCAAAGATAAATGCCTCCCCTTCCCTGGCGGACAGCGCTACCAGTTCATCTCCCTTTTCCATCAACCCAATGACATTCCCGCAATTCTCACAGCGGATGTTCTCGAAATACAGCAGCTGGCCGCAATTACTACAAATAAAATGTTGCATTTCTATTTCGCCGTCGTGATCTGAATATTCCTGTACTCTATTGGCCCATGATCCCCCTGCAGATAGATGGGCCCCGGTTCGCCTTCATTGCTATCCAGCGCTCCGCCGGTGATACCTGGTATCTCCTGGTTGCATATCACGGTCTTCCCGTTCAACACCACGGTCACCATCCTACCCACGAGCGTGATGTCATAGCTCTGCCATTGATCCACACCAAGGCCCGCACGTTCGCTGGGTGATAAAAAACCATAGACACCGCTGAGATGATCATAACCAGGACGTATATCGCCTTCGTCGTCCTCGATCTGTACTTCATATCTTCCCCGCAGATATACGCCGCTGTTGCTGCCTTTGGGAAATTTGAACTCGATATGTAATTTGAAATCCCTGAACTTCTCATCCGTAACGATATTCGCGCCGGAATGAGGACTCCGCAGCACACCTCCTTCGGCCACCCATTGATTGGCGCCCATGGCATGCCATCCCTTCATATCTGTACCATTAAAAAGCTTGATGGTCTTCCCCCATACAGGCGCTCCGCTCCTTGCCAGCGAAGGAGCTTTCCGGCCCACCCACTTATATTCTTTTCCATTGGGCTGCACCAGGGACCCTACCAGTGAATCGCCCTGCAAACTGCCTTCAACGGTCAGGTCCCGATCTTCTCCTTCCCATTGCGGAGGTATGGAAAAGCTGATCTTTCCGTTGTCGTAATTGACCCTTGAGATAGGACGGGCGCTGCCGCCACCGCCGACAAACCTGCCCACCAGCGTTCTCGATCCCGACAGCTGGATCTCCAGCCATGAAGGTGTGTCGTGTCCGTCCTGATGCACGGTGATATCCCATCTGCCTAATACTGCTTTGCTGCCATCATCCGCAGCATGGACCGCCATCACCGCCGAAGCCCATACTAATAAAGTAGAAAGTAATCTGTTCATATAGCTTGTTGAAGAAATGAATTTACATCAAATTAAGCATATGATAGATATACCATTGGCCGCCTCACCGATTGAAAGGCTGCTCATTGATCAGATGAAACCCCCGTTGCACCAGGAGAAGACTGTCGGTATCGAACCCTTTTAATGTCATCCGGACACTATCCCCCATCCACCTTCCCGCCAGCAGGACCTGGTCCTTACCATAAAAAGTATATGCAAAGTCTGCCTTCAGGCTGGTATCGAGGATGCCCGATAGCCCGATCCGCCTGTTCATCGTATCGGGCTTGTTGATATAGAACTGTTCACTGTCATTCATCAGCTGCACGCCTGAACGTCCATACCTTGTCACTATAAACCGGCGCCAACGACGAGCGTCTGTCATCAGAGGGGGTAAGGTATCCTCGTTGCGGACAAAGGTCTGTACATTATATACTCCATATAAAAGTGGCTTGGGTGCGTTGTCCCCATACTGATTCGAACTGCCGACAGCCCCATATATCGTGTATCCAATGACCCCGATGATGAAGACATATTTCGTGACCGCAAGGGCCCTGTTGATCCATCTCCTCCGAAAGGTGGGCCGTGTAAGACTTTCAGGCCGCACCTCCCTATTGAGAAAAAAGAAATTGAGATGATGCTCCCAGCCCTGCAGGAGAAGGAAGATGGACATGATCACCAATATGGTAGACAGCTGTTTTACACATACGTCGAAACAATAGTTGATGGCCATGACATTGGCGGTCACTACCAGGGCTACGATAGCTCCCACCCGAATCGTCCGGCGGAACAAAAGAAGCATGCCGGCCGTCAATTCGGCAAACCCCATAAAATAATTGTACCCTTTCGAATAGCCCAAAAAGGTCCAGGCCAGACGCATGGGAGACGAATTGCCATAAGACTCAAGCAAAGTGTAGGTACTCGGAAAGGGGAACTGGGATTTGTCCAGCTTTGCCATCCCGTAATTGATCAGGGTCAGAGCCAGATAATATCGGGCGATGACATTCAGCCAGTACAGCAGCGTGTTGTAATGCAGCCGGCGGCGGTCTATGAGGGACCACACCATACAACCCACCAGCGCCAGAGAGACGATCAACAGCAGCACCACCCAGTCATAGGTGGTATCCCCGCTGCCATTGGTAAAAGTCGTAATAGGATAGGACAGGCGCAATATATGCGCGCCGATCCAGGGTATCAATTTATGAAAGGGCTGGATATAGATCTCGTGAACATCCTCCGAGTAAGGCAGGAATCCATTGGGGTTTAAAAATATATAAAGGGTGAAAAAGAGAAAGCTCAGGCGAAATAAGATCTTTCGGGCAACGCTCCACCCGGCGGCTGGGATATAGGCTTGTATCATAAAAAATGTAAATTTATTCCGGCGTATATTAGCTCTATGAAAGTAGCACAGTTCCTCAAAATATTGTCAGCATCCATCCTCCTTCATGTGTCAGGGGTCGCAGAATCGCAAACCAACAACTCTCAGCGCCCCCCTAATATCATTTTTATCCTTACGGATGACATGGGCTATTCTGATCTGGGCTGCTATGGCAACCCGGTCATACAAACACCTTTCCTGGACTCCATTGCACGGGCAGGCATCCGCGCCACCAACTATGTCGTGACCAGCCCTTCCTGTACCCCGAGCAGGGCCTCCCTGCTCACAGGTCGCTATGCCTCCCGTATGAACCTTCCCGATCCTATCGCGCCGGGCTCTCCCCTGGGCATACCCGATGAAGAGGTCACCATCGCAGAGATGTTGAAGTCGGCAGGCTATGCCACGGCCATGATCGGCAAGTGGCATCTGGGCGACAAACATGATTACAACTACCCCACAGCTCAGGGCTTCGATTCCTATTATGGCATGTTATACAGCCACGACTACCGCAGCCCTTACGTGCAGACGGACACGACGATAAAGATCTATCGGAACCGCACCCCCGAAATACTCAGACCCGCAGACACCTCCCTCACCCATCTGTATACGGTGGAGGCTATACGCCTGATAAAGGCTCAAAAGAAAAATAAACCATTTTTTCTATACCTGTCCTATAACATGCCGCATTTACCGGTCGCATTTGCCGCAAAGGCCAGCTATTTGCAAGGCCACCAGGAAGGAGGCCCGCTTGGCGCAGTCATCGAAGAGCTGGATTCCAGCATTGCGGTGCTATGGCATGTGTTGGAACAGCAAGGGCTGGCCGACAATACGGTCCTGGCCTTCTCCAGCGACAACGGCCCCTGGATAGACTATCCGGTACGCATGTCGGGCGACAGCGCTACCAAACACTGGCACGCAGGGACGGCCGGCGTATTCAGAGGTTCCAAGGCAATGAGCTATGAAGGAGGCATCCGCGAACCCTTTATAATCTATTGGAAAGGCCATGTTCTCAAGGGGGTCTCGCTCACCAACCCCATCAGCAACGTGGACATCCTGCCGACCTTCGCCAGCTGGGCCCACGCGTCCCTGCCTGCCGGCAGGACCCTCGACGGGCAAAATATAGCCGACCTCCTCACGGGCCGGGCAGACCGACGCCATTATACCCATCGGCCCATCTATATCGTCAACCACGGCAATGTAGAAGCCGTCCGTTTCGGCAATTGGAAATACAGGGAGGCGCTTATCCCGGGCAAGGACAGCGTCACCCGGGAATTGTTCAATCTTGGCTACGACCCGTCCGAAAGGACCAATGTCATCGACGAATTCCCCGAGCAAGCCAAAGAAGGGAAGGCCCTCTTCGACGCCTTTGACGGGAAAAAGACAAATTGAGCCGCCCATCACAAAATCCTCACAAATCGCCCCATTGACCCCGCGGGTTGCCCGGGAAATATCTATTTTAGGCCTAGTAACCTAAAAACACCCCCATGTTCAAAAACCTCCTCCGTGTTGCCATCCGTAACTTCAAAAAGGACAAATGGTACAGCCTCCTCAATATCCTGGGCCTGACCATCGGCATCACCTTTAGCCTATTCCTCATATTCTATATAAAGGACGAGCTCAGCTACGACAGGTATAATGTCAACGCGGATCGCATGTACCGTATCACTTCTTTTATAAAGGAGCCGGAAAAGGATACGATGAAGATCGCCATCTCCCAGGTCCCCCTGGGTCCCACATTGAAAAATGAATTCCCTGAAGTAGAGCAAGCCACGCGTTTTGTCCAGTCCGGTAAATACATGTTCAAAAAGGAGGAGCTGAGGTTCTACCAGGACAAGGTGTTTTTCGCAGACAGCAATGTCTTTAAGGTCTTCACCTGTCAATTCATCGAGGGCAACCCCAATACGGCCCTGAACGAGCCCCGCTCGCTGGTGCTGACACAATCCGTAGCCGAAAAGATCTTCGGCAATACATCCCCCATCGTAGGCAAATCATTACAAAATGACAAAGGAGAAATATTCAAGGTCACAGCCATCATAAAGGACTTGCCACACAACTCCCATATCCTCTACAACGCCCTCATCTCCTTTTCTACCCTGCCAAAAGACTTTGGCGCCAACGACTGGGGCAATTTTTCCATCTTCACCTATGTCCTTCTAAAACCCAATACGAATCCCCAGGCCTTTGAAAAAAAGCTTGCACCCATGTATGAAAAATACATGGCCCGCATTTTCTCTCAATTCAATATCAAGATCCGATATGGCGTACAGCCTGTGACCTCCATCCACCTGCATTCCGAAATGAGTTACGAACCGGAAGGTCTGGGCAGCATGTCCTATATCTATATATTCGCCTCAGTGGCCCTATTCATGCTGCTGATAGCCTGTATCAATTATATGAACCTGACCACGGCCCGCTCCGCCAGAAGGGCCAAAGAGATAGGCATCCGCAAAGTGACGGGCTCCACCAAGCCCCAACTGGTCGCGCAATTCCTCATCGAGAGCACCCTGACGGCTCTCTTCGCCCTCCTGCTTAGCATTGGGTTCATCGCCCTCCTCCTTCACACCTTCAACAGTCTCTCCGGTAAGGACATTTCTTTTGGCTCCATCTTACAGCCGGACACATTTTTGATACTGCTGGCCATTATCATATTCGTTGGACTGGTCGGCGGCAGCTACCCGGCCTTCTATCTTTCCGGGTTCAACCCCATCAGCATCCTGAAAGGGCGGCTGGCCAAAGGCTCCAGCAATGTCACTCTCCGTCGCGTGCTGGTAGTGGTACAGTTCTCTATCTCCATGATCATGCTCATCTGCACCTGGGTGGTATACGGACAATTGCATTATCTACGCACCAGAGACCTGGGATTTGACAAGAACCAGGTGTTAACCATCGTCGCTAATACGAACAACGACATACGCAGCAAGATACAGGCCTTCCAGGATGAGGCAAGAAAGAACCCGAATGTCATTTCGGTGAGCACTTCTCAATCCACACCCGGCAGCGGCAACATCAGTCTCAGCCTGTTCAGCGTCGAGACCAGCAAGGGTTTTGTCGACAAGGGAGTGGAAAATTATGCCGTAGATGAGAATTATTTCAAGACCCTGGGCATGGAAATAAAGAAGGGACGCGCTTTCTCCGGACCGGTTGATACCAATCGCCGTGTCATCGTCAACGAGAATATGGTCAAGTATTTCGGATGGGACAATCCCGTCGGCAAGCGAATAAGACAATCCGGGGACACGGCGGGCAAATATTTTGAGGTCATTGGCGTAGTAAAGGACTTTAACCAAAAATCCCTGTATAATCCCATTGCTCCGCTGATACTTTTCTATACCCCCAATAGCAATGGCATCCAGATAAAGCTCAATACAAGCAATATTCCTACTACCATTGCTGGCGTGGAACGGACCTGGAAAGGCATCTTCCCCGACCTGCCCTTTGGATATACCTTCCTGGACCAGGACTTCGACTCGCAATATGCGGCCGACCAGAAGAGAGGCGAGATATTCACCGCCTTTTCCATCCTCACCATATTGATCACATGCCTGGGTCTGTTGGGACTGATCGCCTTCACTACAGAGCAACGGCAAAAAGAAATGAGCATCCGCAAAGTGATGGGCGCCGGACTGGGACAGATCGTCCCGCTGTTGACCAGGAATTTTGTTTACCTGGTGGGATTTTCGTGTCTGATAGCTTTCCCCGTGGCCTGGATCTTTATGGACAAGTGGTTGAAGATATTCCCGTACAATACGGGACTAAGCCCCACGCCATTCCTGCTGTCGGCCCTCTCGGTATTGCTGATCACCCTGCTCACGGTCACCTTCCATGCGGTGAGAGCGGCGTTGGCCAATCCGTCGAAGGCATTAAAAACAGAATAGGATCACCCCTTTTTCTTCTCCCTGTAATCGGACGGGGTCAGCGAGAATTTGGACTTGAACACCGTTGAAAAATAAGCCTGTGAGGAGAACCCTACCTTAAACGCTATTTCAGCAATGGAGAGCTCATCCTTTGCCAGCAGGAACTTGGCCTTTTGCATACGCACGGTCAGGATATAATCATTCACGTTGTACCCGATCAGGGCCTTGACCTTCCTGTACAGCTGCACTCTCGACACACGGATCTCGCGGCAGATCTCGTCCACCGAAAATTCCTCATTGGCCAGGTTGTTCTCCACAATGGCAATAAACTCATTGATAAATTTCCGGTCGATCTTAGTCGATGAATTGGACCTGGACACGGTAGGCAGTTCGCTGGTATAGTGCTCGCGAAGGATGCTCCGGTTGTTCAGCAGGCTCTTGATAGTCTCTTCCAGGTACTCGAGGTTGAATGGCTTTACAATAAAAGCGTCTGCCTTCAGCCGGATGCCCTTGATCTGGTCTTCGATAGAATTTTTGGCCGTCAGCAGGATGATGGGGATGTGAGAGCTCCGGATGTCCTGCTTTAATGTTTCGGTCAGATACAAGCCGTCGGGGCCAGGCATGATAATGTCTGCAATGATGAGGTCGGGGACGATGTCATATGCCATCGCAATCCCCGTGGTGGCATTGTCCGCCTCATGAACCTCGTAAGCGCTTCCCAACCGCCTTTTTAGAAAGGCTCGAAAGTCCTGATTGTCTTCGATGAGCAGTATCGAAAAATCCTTGCTGCCGGTGTAGACAGTTCCTTCCTCTTCGCTGGCTGCAGGCTCGATATCCGTCGTATAGATCCTGATGTCCTCGTAGCTGGGCGTAGGCGATTGTTCTTCCACGATCTCTCCGGGCCGGAGATGCGCTTTCCCGATGGGCAGCCGGACCATGAACTTTGTGCCCTTCCATTTCTCGCTCTTTAGTGCAATATCGCCATGGTGCAGGGAGATCAGCTCGTTCGAAAGCGCAAGGCCGAGCCCTGTGCCGATAAAATTGGATCTGCCGCCCTGGAAGAAGGGCTCGAATGCATGCTCCACTTCTTCAACGGTCATCCCGACCCCGGAATCTTCCACACAAATAATGGCCATTCCCGTAGTGGGATCCTCATCGACGGTCACCTGGATAGAACCGCCTTCGCGCGTAAATTTGAAAGCATTGGACAATAAGTTGAACAGCACCTTGTCCAACATATTGAGGTCAAACCATACCCGCAAGTCCCGGGACTTATTGACAACTTGAAAAGTGATCGACTTTTTACGGGCCAGTTCCTGGAAGGAGCTCGCTATTTCCGTCACAAATTCCCCGAGATTGTTGTTCGACGCGCCGAGCTTCATCTTATTTCCTTCGATCTTTCTGTAATCCATCAGCTGGTTGATCAGCCGGAGAAGCCGCATGGCATTCCGATGGACGAGCTGGAGACTGTTCTTCACCGTGAAATGGAGTTTCGGGGACGACATGACATCTTCCAGCGGCCCCAGGATCAGCGTCAGCGGTGTCCTGAACTCATGGGAGATATTCGTAAAGAAACTGAACTTGGCCGCTGTAGCCTCGTTGGCCTTCTCGGTCATCTCCAATAACTGGTTCTGCTGAAAAAGTATCTCCTGATTCTTTGATTCCAGCCTGGTATTGATCCGCCTGTTATGCCGCAAAGAAAGAAAGGCGATGCTCCCCAAAATAACAGCGAGAACCAGTCCCGTTATGGCAGCATACAGGAGATTGCGCTGATTGTGATAGATCCTTCGTTGCTCCTGCAGCAGGGCATATTGCTTTTCGATGTCCTGTTGCTGGTTGTCGATCCTGTCCATCTGGAGCTTCATGATCCGGACATTCGTAGAATCGATGACGACGGAGGGAAGAAGATTTTCCCTGCTGAAAGCTTGCTTGCCAAGGATCTTGAAAGCCGTCTGGATGGCTTCTTCCCCGCCGGTGGGATTCAGGAAGGTGGCCTGGAGTATTTTATCCGACACCAATTGTATCCCTCCCCCGGGACCCGGTAATCCGTCCACCCCAAAGAATTTGACCGTCTTTTCCATTCCCAGGCTCTTGTATACCTCATACGCGCCCAGGGCCATGGGGTCATTTTGTGCAACGACCACATCCGTAGGCGCCAGTTGATCCTTGATCTGAAGGAAGGCCTCTTTCGCCGGGTCTTTTAGCCAATCGCCGTGGAGCCTGGTCTTGATACGTATCCTGGGGTTCTGACGTATCCCCTCCTCAAACCCCATTTGCCTATCGTGGGAAGGGGTCGATCCTTTTAAGCCAATGACTTCTATAATATTAGTGGTATCGTGGAAAAGTTGCGCGACGTAATTCCCGACCATTTTACCCAGCTCATAATTATTGATGCCGATAAAGGCGGTATATAGATCGGAGGACGTTTTGCGATCGATGATCACGACGGGGATACCGCTGTTATATGCTTCTTCGACCACAGACGTGAGGGGCGCCGCCTCGTTGGGCGAGACCAAGAGGATATCGAGGTTCATCCCGATGAGCTCTTTTATCTGCCGGACCTGCAGATCGCTGTTGTCATTGGCGCTGCGATATATAAGTTCCGTGCCGGGATGGAAGGATAGTTCCCGTTGCATGCCCGCCAGGGTGACCTTCTTCCAGTTCTCCGTACCGGTGCACTGTGCAAAGCCAATACGGTATTTTTTTTCGGCGGGGGTATTTGAACAGGATGAAAAAAATACAGTAAAGCTGCCTACCAGGGCAATGAGCCATTTTCTCATACGCAAGCTGATCATGGAACAAAATTGGCTCAATTCTGAAAAACAGGGTTATAATTCAGTATACTTTTTTTTCAAATGCGTATCAAAAGGATACAAGTTCTAAAAATCCGGGAACAAATTTAGACAAAGCGATTGTTCCCCCAGACGCCCCTCCATTTGTAATTAGCTTATTATCATTACACTAAGCATATCCTCTCTAAAAAGAACGATTTTGATTGAATAGGATATCATTTCAAAAGGGATTCCTTCTCCCGCAAGATATCTTGCCCGGAATTGAATTGCCATATGCAAAGGAAAAATGTTCTTCTTTGGTCGATCGTGATCGCTCTTGGCGGTTTTCTATTCGGATTCGATACGGCTGTCATCTCCGGTGCGGAAAGATCTATTCAGCAATACTGGAACCTCGGTACTTTTCAACATGGCTTTACTGTATCCATCGCGCTGATCGGGACGGTCATCGGCGCCCTGCTGGGGGCCATCCCGGCGGACCGGCTTGGAAGGAAAAAGACCCTCTATGGAATAGCCGTATTATACCTAGTGTCTTCACTGGGTACGGCGCTTGCCGGGTCCTGGCCCCTTTTCCTGGTGTTCCGGTTTATGGGCGGCTTTGGCGTAGGCGCTTCTTCTGTAACTGCGCCTATATATATATCGGAGATCTCCCCCGCCGCCGGAAGGGGGAAATTGGTGGGTCTTTTTCAGTTCAATGTGGTTTTGGGCATTGTGGTGTCCTATCTCTCCAATTACCTCATCGGCCGGACAGGGAACCATTCGTGGAGGCTGATGCTGGGGATCCAGGCCATTCCTTCCGCCCTGTTCCTGTCGTTGCTGCCATTTGTGCCGGAAAGCCCGCGCTGGCTGATCATGAAAAAGGGGAAGGTGCGGGAGGCCCGGAAGATCATGGTATTGATCAATCCCGACACGGCCGACCAGGTCATCGAGGACATTGTGCAAACCAGCAAGGAAGAAAATATCGTACTGCAGCGGGCTTCTCTTTTCTCCCGGCGATTCAGGACCCCGGTGATGCTGGCCATGCTGTTCGCCATTTTCAACCAGGTGTCCGGTATCAATGCCATTATCTATTATGCGCCGCGCATCTTCGATATGACGGGGCTGGCAGCCGGCTCCTCCTTATTGTCCACGGCAGGACTGGGCGCGGTGAACTTCGTTTTCACTCTGCTGGCCATGAACTTCATCGACAAGATGGGCAGACGTTCCCTGATGCTGATCGGCAGCGTTGGTCTTATCGTTACCCTGGCCCTGGTCTCCTACTCCTTTTATTCTGCGAATTTCAAGGCCGTCCCTGTTTTCCTGTTTGTTTACATCGCCTTTTTCGCCTTTTCACAGGGAGCCGTCATCTGGGTCTTTATCTCGGAGATCTTTCCCAACCAGGTGCGGGCAAAGGGGCAGACCCTGGGCAGCACGACGCATTGGATCATGGCGGCCCTCATTGCTTTTACTTTTCCTTATCTGGCCGAGAAGGTCGGAGGCGGCAATACCTTTTTGTTCTTCTGTCTGATGATGTTCATCCAATTGATCTTCGTCTGGAGGGTCATGCCTGAAACAAAAGGAAGGTCGCTGGAACAGATCGAACATACGCTGGTGTTACATTAACTAAAACGAATTGCTGTGAGCTTGCCATTAAAACGACATCCCGTAGTCTGCTACGGGGAGATATTATGGGATCTCCTGCCCACCGGAAAACTTCCGGGCGGCGCCCCCATGAATGTTGCCTATCATTTGAAAAAGTTAGGTCTCGACCCGACCCTTATCACTCGCATCGGCGAGGACAGCAACGGCAGAAGCCTGGTCCGCCTGATGGAGGCCCAGGAAATGTCCACCGAATTCTTCCAGGTAGACTTTGGGATGCCCACCGGTACTGTACATGCGAAATTGGATGAGAGCTGTGACGTGACCTACGATATCGTGCGCCCCGTCGCATGGGATAATATCCATTGGGAGGACAGCTTTATTCCCCTGCTTGAAAAAGCCAGGTTCTTTGTTTTCGGCAGCCTGGCGGCTCGCAGCCAGACCAGCCGTCGAACCTTATACCGCCTGTTGGAAATAGCACCGTCCAGGGTCCTGGACATCAATCTTCGTCCTCCGCATTATGATAGAGAGACCATTGCAAAATTATTGGAAAGCCTGTATTTGTTAAAACTGAACCTGGATGAGCTGGACCTGATCACCGGATGGTTCTCGGGCTATAAAGATGAACGCGACAGGGTAAAGGCGCTGCAAGACAAGTTCCAGATCCCCAATCTCGTCGTGACGCGGGGTGGCAAGGGCGCGCTCCTCAATAAAGAAGGTGCATTCTACGAGCATCCGGGATTCAGCGTGCAATTGGCCGATACCATCGGTGCAGGAGATGCCTTCTTAGCCGGCCTGCTGTCTCAACTGGCAGAAGAGGCGGATCTGCAGCGTGCCCTTGCATTTTCCAGTGCGCTGGGCGCTCTGGTGGCCAGCCGCACAGGGCCATGTCCCGACTATGATGTCAGTGAGATAGCCGAACTCACACTTAACACCATATAAAACCAAATGCTTAACAATCAAAAATTGCTATTATGAAAAAATTACAGCTCTTATTACCCATGGTGCTGCTGGCTTTATTCAGTTGGGCCCAGCAGAAGACCGTTACTGGGAAGGTAGTGAGCAAGTCAACCCACGAGCCCTTACAAGGCGTATCCGTCCATAGCAAGGACCGTACCGTGGTCACCGACGCCGCCGGAGCTTTCTCCATCCCAGCCAATCCGGGGGATGCCCTCACATTGTCCTTCGTCGGGATGAATCCCCTCGTAGTAAAGGTCACCGCCAGTACAACAGAGCTCTCCCTTGTGATGGAAGAAGGCAGCAATGATCTGAACATGGTAGTAGTGACAGGATACAAGTCGGAGAAAAAAGTCGACCTCACGGGAGCTGTTTCAGTAGTAAATCTGGCTGCTGTAAAAAACGTTCCGGCTGCCAGCCCCATGCTGGCCCTGCAAGGACAGGTACCAGGTCTGTATATCCAGACAGACGGTTCTCCGACTGGCGCCAATGGTAACGCTCCGCAGATCCTGATCCGCGGCGTCAATACCCTGGGAAATACAAACCCATTGTACATCATCGATGGCATCCCAACCACACGCTATGAGGATTTTGCCAATCTCAGCGCCAGCGCCATCGCCTCGATCCAGGTGCTGAAAGACGCTTCGGCAGCCTCTATTTATGGTTCCCGCGCTTCCAACGGCGTCATCATCGTAACCACAAAAAATGGAGGTACGGGTGACAAAGTGCGTATCCAGTTCAATACAAGCATCACCACGCAGACGGAAAGACCCTGGCAAGAGAAGGTCCTGAATTCGCTGGACAGGGGAAAAGCATTGTGGCGGGCTGCTGTTAACGACAGCACCGATCCCAATAATCTCGTGAACAAGATCTATACATACGACTGGAATGGGGACTATAATAATCCCATCCTTAACCAGGTGCATATCGCTCCCTTTGTTGGCGGCGACAGCACCGAGCCCGTAGGCAATACCAATTGGCAGGACGCCCTGTTCAAGACAGCGACCATCACCTCCAACAACCTTTCTATTGCCGCCGGCAACGCCAAGAACGGGCTGCTGATCGATCTGGGGTATTATAATAACAATGGTCTCGTCGTCTTTACGCATTTCCAACGGTACAGCGCACGCGTCAACTCACACACCTCCGCCTTTAACGACAGACTGCGCATTGGCGAGAATGTTCAGATCAGCCGGACCTCCCAGATCAATTCTACCACCGACGTGGGCGGCGCCGCCACTCCGGGATTGGCGCTGACACTCTCCCCGACCATTCCTTTATATCGGACGGACGGAACCTATGGCGGCCCCATCGGTCCGGGCTATACGGACCGGAACA
Source organism: Sphingobacteriales bacterium 50-39 (assembly GCA_001898505.1). Classification (GTDB taxonomy): domain Bacteria; phylum Bacteroidota; class Bacteroidia; order Chitinophagales; family Chitinophagaceae; genus Puia. Next base: position 481,058 of record MKTZ01000009.1, on the reverse strand, counting down.
ATCCGGTGGATATGCAGTACCTGAACCGATTCAACACCCGCAACCAATTCATTGCCGTCGGAAATATCTATCTCGACCTGGAAATTATAAAACACCTGGTCTATCATACAAGCCTGGGCTTCGATTATTCCGACCTCCTTGCAAAGAACGCCGCTCTCATCGGGACGGAAGGCCCGGTCCGGAGCTTCAACAGCCTTGCCCTGCAGGACTCCAAGGATTTTACCTTCACCTGGACCAACACCCTGAACTATAACATCGAGCTAGGCAAGAACAGGCTGAACCTACTGGCAGGAACAGAGGCAGTAAGGAACGACTTTTCCACCTTCGGCGCCGCCACGACGAATTTTGCGCTGCAGAACGCAAACTATCTTCAGCTCAGCTCAGGTGTAGGCGCGCAGACAAATAATGGCTCCGCCACGGGCTACCGGCTTTTATCCCAATTCGGAAAAGTATTCTATGGATATGCCGACAGATACCTGGCATCCTTCACCATCCGCCGGGATGGATCTTCGGTGTTCGGCACCAACAACCCTTATGGTATTTTCCCCGCCTTCACACTTGGATGGCGCATCAACAACGAGGCCTTCTTCAAGGGCGCGAAAAATGTCTCCAACCTGAAATTAAGAGCAGGGAGAGGCACCGTGGGTAATCAAAACATCGGCAACCTGTCAGCCTATACTTTATTGCAGGCTAACTACGGGACGGCCAGCAGCGCCTTTCCCCAATGGCTGAACATCGGCACTGCCTATGACCTGGGCGGTGTCAATACAGGCACCCTCCCATCGGGTTTTGCACAGGTACAAAAAGGCAACCCCAACCTGAAATGGGAGCAGAGCACGGAAACCAACGTCGGCCTTGATTTCGGATTGTTCGACGATAAGATCAGCGGCTCCTTCGATTATTTTGACAGAAACACGAGTGGTATTCTCATCTCTCCCCCTGTGGCGGCTGCTGTCGGAGAGGGACAAACGGAGTATTTCAACGGTGCCAACATGAATAACAAAGGATGGGAGCTGATATTGAGCTATCACAACCGCACAGCAGGAGGTCTCGGATATACTATCACCGGGAATGCCAGCCATTGGAACAATATCATCACAAGCCTGCCGGATAACGTTCGTCCTGCATACCCTGGAGACGCCACCCACTCTATCGTAGGCCATTCACAGTTCTCCATTTTCGGTTACAAGACGGCAGGTCTCTTCCAGACAACGGATGAAGCCAGCAAAGCGCCTACTCAGCCTGGCGTACTCGATGGAGCATTGAAAGGCGCAGGTCGCATCCGGTATGTCGATGTCAATGGTGACGGGAAGATCGATGCCAATGACCAAACCTGGTTGGGTACTACCCTGCCAAAGGTTGAATATGGCATCCGCATCGAACTGAACTATAAGAATTTCGATCTGTCCATATTCGGGTCAGGTGTAGCCGGCAAGACGGGCTATGACCCCACCAAGTTCTTCAACACCTTCGTCAGTGCACGGAGCAATTTCGGCCCCGGTACGCTCAGCGCGTGGACCCCGCAGAACACAGGCTCCGCCACACCGGCCCTCAGTCTCCTGAACCACAACGGCGAAGACAGGACTTCGGATTTTTACTTCGTGAATGCATCCTATTTCAAGTTGCGTAATGTCATGCTGGGATACAACCTGCCAAAGAATATTGCGAGCGCCATAAAAATGGAAGGATTGCGTATCTATGTTTCCGGTCAGAACCTCCTGGCCATCAAATCCAAAAAGTTCACGTCCAAAGATCCTGAAAGGGCCAACACATTTGACCTCTGGCCTGTACCAACTGCCGTCACCTTCGGGATAAACGCCAACTTCTAACTTTTAAAGCTCAGATCATGAGAACAAATAGCATAAAAATATTCATAGCGGCCCTGATCGTACTTTCGATGGGCTGTAAGAAGTACTTGGATTATAAACCCCAGGGGTATCTGTCCGCCAGCGATCTCTCCACACCAACTGCCGTCGATGGACTGGCTACAGCCGCCTATGCAGGTATCGCCAATGACTGGTGGGATGCACCTATCACCAGCATGTGGGAATATGGCAGCGTACGCTCCGACGACGCATATAAGGGTGGGGGCGACATCGGCGACCAGCAGCAGATGGATAAATACGAACAATTCTACCTGCTCAATTCTTCCAACAACGGCGCAGGTGATTTCGGATTTCCCGGTACCTGGATCAGGGCCTACTCGGCTATTTCCCGTTGCAATACGGCTTTACGGGCACTGAACGGCCTGACGGATGCCCAATTCCCCCAGCGGAAGACACGCATCGGAGAAATGCATTTCCTGCGGGGACATATGTTCTTCCTGTTGAAAGTGCTGTTCAGGAACATACCCTGGTTCGATGAGACACTGACAAATGACCAGATCCTGAAAGTGTCCAATACCATGTCCAACGATTCCCTCTGGCTAAAGATCGAAGCGGATTTCCAGGAGGCGGTGAACGATCTGCCGCCTACACAACCCGGCCAGCCGGGAAGGGCCAACAAGTATTCTGCCGAAGCTTACCTGGCCAAAGCCCTGCTGTACCATGCCTATACACAAGATGACCAGTACAATGTCACCGGCATCGACCAGGCGAAGATGCAGCAGGTGATCACGCTCACCAATGACGTGATCACCTCCGGGAATTATGCGCTCAACCCCGACTTTGCCTTCAACTTCCTCGATGGCCATGACAACAGCCCCGAGTCGGTGTTCGCCATACAATATTCTATCAATGATGGTACGGTCATCGGCGGACGATTGAGCATGTCCACCAGCCTGAATTATTTTGCGGGCGCCCCGCAGTACGGCTGCTGCGCCTTCCATATTCCCAGTCAGGAATTAGTGAACTCCTTTGGTACGGATGCGAATGGGCTTCCCAAATTCACCACTTTCAATGATGCCGTGCTGACGGATGACAGTCTCAAACCCGCCGGAGCTCGCGTCGATCCGCGTATCGATCATACTGTCGGGATACAGGGGCATCCGTTCAAGTACAATGCCGCGTTGCCTTATGACCATAGCTGGGAAAGGCTGGCGGGCGTATACGGCGGGTTTGGTACGATGAAAGAGCTGCAGCTGGCCACCTGCGCCTGTTTTAAGAAACTGGGACCATTTTACGGGACCTCGGTAAATATGGATATCATACGGTTTGACGACGTCCTGCTGATGAACGCGGAAGCGCAGATCCAGACAGGCAATCCCGCTGCCGCCTTACCCCTGATCAACCAGATCCGCGCCCGTGCAGCCAATAGCACAGGGTTGTTGAAAAAGGCGGACGGCACCTTCCCCAGCAATTATAAGATCGACATTTACAAGCCTGGCGTGAATATTCCCGTATGGGATCAGGCAACGGCATTGACGGCATTGCAATGGGAGCGCAGACTGGAGTTCGCCATGGAAAGCCCGCGGTTCTTCGACCTCGTGCGCTGGGGCATCGCCGCCGAGACGCTCAATGGATATTTTGCCATCGAAAAGACAAGGCATCCTTTCCTTAGCAGCGCCCATTTCACAAAAAATCAGCACGAATATTTCCCCATTCCGCAGGAACAGATCACCTTTACTAACGGACTCTATCAACAGAATAAAGGATATTAATATGAAGCATGCAGCATTGCCAATTTTATTTCTCCTCTTACTGTCATCAGTCGTACGGCCGCAGGATGGGCCGGCTCCTACACCTCAGTGGCGACCCGTTTATCACTTTACGCCGCTGAAGAACTGGACCAATGATCCCAACGGGCTGATCTTTCTGGATGGTAAATATCATCTCTACAATCAGCAAAACCCTTATGGCATCGGATGGGGTCATATGAGCTGGGGACATGCCACCAGTACCGACCTGGTGCACTGGGAACACCTGCCCCTTGCTATGCCCGAGACCATCGATAAGGATACTACCTGGCGATTCTCCGGCAGCGCGGTTTGGGATAAGAACAACAGCAGCGGTCTTTGTAACCCCGGCGGATGCCTTATCGCTGTCTATACGGCCGACCAGCCTAATCTGAAAAAAGAGTCGCAATTCATTGCATATAGTAATGATCGTGGCAGGACCTTTACGAATTACGCGAACAATCCGGTGATCGACCTGCAGAAAAGGGATTTCCGGGACCCAAACGTAACCTGGAGCACACAATTGAATAAATGGTTGATGGTGGTGGCGTTGCCACGGGAATACAAAGTACGGTTTTATGCGTCCTCCAATCTGCGCGACTGGGACCTGCTTAGTGAGTTCGGCCCGGGAGGATATACAAGGGCTGCGTGGGAATGCCCCTTCCTCGTGCCACTGACGGTCGAGGGGAAGAAAGGGCAGGGCAGCGAAAAATGGGTACTGGTGGTGTCCGCCGGCGGCGCTGAAAAAGGTACCTATATGCAATATTTCACGGGCATGTTCGACGGTCGGACCTTTACGAATGACAACCCTTCCGATACGGTGTTGACGCTGGACTATGGGGATTGTTTTTATGCGGCCATCCCCTGGAACGGGACGCCCGGCAAGGACAAGACCTATATAGGATGGCTCACGCCGGGGCCCCAGGCAACTTATCCATGGACAGGGCAGATGTCCATTCCCAGGGATTTGTCATTGAGGGAGACTCCCCAGGGCCTCCGCCTGGTCCAGACACCAGCCTCCCTTATCCGGAATAAACTCGCCGATCTCTCCCATCACCGGGTGACGGAAGCCAAAGACATTGCTCTCCGCCCGATAAAAAAATGGAAGGCGATGCCCGGCAATGCTTATTGGATCGAGACCGACATTACCGTGGACGCCGGAGCCAATGCGGGCTTCCTGCTGGCAGCAAAAGACAGCATCACTGGTACCAGGATCGGATATGATGCCACCCTCCATCAACTTTATGTGGACCGGAGTCATGCTGGTGGCGGGAAGATAAAACCAGGGCGCGAGATACAAACCATCAGCCTGAATAATACCGGGCAAGCCGGGTCCGCCGCGCCTACGCGGAAAACTATCCACCTGGAGATACTGGTCGACAGGTCCAGCCTGGAAGTGTTTGCCGATCATGGTCTGTATGCCTTGTCGACACATATATTCCCGGATGAGGACGCCAACTCCATCTATCTTTTTTCCAATGGAGGAGATGCAGTAATAAACGCTATAAAGATATGGGACCTTTCGCCCGTCCATTGATAGTAATTGGCCTCCTTCTCTCTTTTGTACTGAAGGGAAAGGCGCAGGTGCCAGCACAGGTTCTGCCGGCGTTCAGTTTTTTGGGTGCCGGTAAGCAGGCTTTTACCAACAAGGACCTGGCGCAGGACCGGCCGCTGTTCTTCCTTTTTGTAGACCCGGATTGCGAACATTGTCAGCGTGCCGTGCATACCATCGGGGAAAATCACGCAGCTTTCCGAAATGCAGCCATGTATGTGATCAGCCTGGACAGCCGGGAGAAACTCAGTTCATTCATGGATAAATACGGCGGGGCGTTGAATGGACAAAAGAATGTGTTGTTATTGCAGGATAATCTGAACCAGTTCATAGTACGGTTCAAGCCCCGCCGGTATCCTGCCATGATGTTGTATTCGCCGAAAGGTCAGCTCATCGATTACGAGGACAATCCGGAGTCGGTATTTCGCATTGTCAATCAGCTTAAGCTCGGGACGAGTCGGCCTCGGTCTGGAACGAATCCGCCGCCCAAGCCCGGAACGAAATGAAAAAGATCCTGTTTTGGCCATCTGTTGCGCTCGTGACCGTTGTGCTCACGACGCAGGCCGGCTGCCATCAGCCGTCGGCCTTTTTTATACCCTTACCGTCCTCTGAGACGCACATCGACTTTGTCAATACACCTGTATCCAGACCGGGTTTAGGCATCCTCGAGTACATCTATTATTACAATGGCGGAGGGGTGGCGGTCGGCGACATCAATAATGACGGTCTGCCGGATATTTATTTCACCGCCAACAGCAAGGGGCATAATAAGCTATACCTGAACAAAGGAGGTTTTCAATTCGAAGACATCACCGAACGGGCGGGCGTAGCCGGTACAGCCGACTGGTGCACCGGGGTGACGATGGCCGATGTCAATGGCGACGGCCTGCTGGATATCTATGTATGCGCGGTGACCAATACACATGGGTTGCAAGGGCATAACGAATTGTTCATCAACAATGGCAACGGCACATTTACGGAGAGCGCTGAGAGGTACGGACTGGCATTCTCGGGATTTTCCACGCAGGCCGCTTTTTTCGATTATGATCATGACGGCGATCTGGATTGTTTTATACTGAACCAATCCGAGCACCCTAACCAGCACATTGTGGATACCTCTAACCGTCACCGGCCTGACCCTTATTCCGGTGGACGATTGTTCCGGAATGATATGGTGAATGGGGTCCCAAAATTCACCGACGTCACAGCACAGGCCGGTATTTACCAGAGCAGCCTGGGTTATGGATTGGGGCTTGGCATCGCTGACCTCAACAACGACGGATGGGATGATATATACATCGGCAACGATTTCCATGAGAATGACTACTATTATGTCAACAAGGGTGATGGCAGCTTTGCCGAAAGTGGCGCTGATCATTTCAGACATTACAGCCGGTACAGTATGGGGAATGACATCGCCGACTTCAATAACGATGGTCAGCCTGACATCGTCACCGTGGACATGCTTCCACCCGATGAAAAGACACTCAAGACCTATGGCAACGGCGAACACCTCGATACCTACACGCAAAAGATAACCCGCAACGGATACCAGCATCAGTATTCCAGGAATTGTCTGCAGGTCAATAATGGGAATGGTGTAAGCTTTAGTGATATAGGGCTGATAGCGGGGATCGCTGCAACGGATTGGAGCTGGAGTCCGCTCCTGGCAGACCTCGATAACGATGGCAAAAAAGACCTCTTTATCTCCAGTGGCATCGAACGCCGGCCACTCGATCTGGATTTTATACAATTCTTCTCGAATATCCGCGATCCCAGGCAATATGGAAGTCCCGAGCAGCTGGAAAAGACCCTGCTGGATAAAATGCCACAGGGCTATGGTCATCCCTATCTCTTCCAGGGGGATGGTCATATGCATTTCACCGATGTCAGCTCATCATGGGGAATGGCGGGCCTGTCGGGTTGTTTCAATGGAGCTGCGTATGCCGATCTGGATAATGACGGCAAGCTCGATGTGGTGATCAATTGCCTGAATGCGCCGGCGACGATACTGAAGAACAATACACCAGTCAAACATTATCTTTCCCTTGCCTGTAAGGGAAATGGCTTGAATACCCCCGGCATCGGGGTGAAAGTCTGGATCTTTACGGGAGGGACGATGCAGTACCAGCAACTGATGCCCACGCGGGGGTTCCAGTCTTCCTCCGACCCGCGTCTTCATTTTGGACTGGACAGCCTTCAGATAGTTGACAGCCTGCTGGTAGTCTGGCCGGATCAGCATTGCCAGCTGCTCACACATGTCCGCGCCGATCAACATCTGATGCTCCGACAGCAGGAAGCCCGGCAGCCTTTTGTATATCGGGATCATTTCCCGGGCGGCCGACAAGGCCATTTCCCCGACAAACAGCCGGCCCTGACAGATATTTCTCAAACTATCCGGACTGGATGGCGACATAAAGAAGATGCATTTATCGACTTCAATACCCAATACCTGATCCCGCATTTGGAGTCGACACGGGGGCCACGGATAGCCGTAGCCGATGTAGACAAGGATGGATTGGACGATCTGTTCGTTTGCGGAGCGAAGGGGCAGCCCGGCGCCCTGCTGATCCAGGGAAAGGATGGGAACTTTCTCCCTGCCGGTACGGACCCTTTCATCCGTAACGCCGCCTCCGAAGGTGTCGATGCCGTATTTTTCGATGCAAACAATGACGGCAGCCCTGATCTCTATGTAGTCAGTGGTGGTAATGAATATGCGGATGGGCATCCGGCCCTCGCCGACCACTTGTATATCAACGATGGCAAAGGGCATTTTACCGAACCATCGGGAACGCTGCCTGCTATGCTGACGAACAAATCCTGTGTGGCCGTCGCCGATATCAATAAGGATGGCAGCCAGGATATTTTTGTGGGAGGTCTCACGGATGCGAAACGATATGGCTATCCCTCACCCTCCTATCTGCTGCTGAATGATGGCAAGGGGCATTTCAAGCTGGCGGACACATCGGCGATCCGGCTGGACGAGTTAGGTATCGTAACTTCCTGTGCTTTTGCCGATGTCGATAATGATGGATGGCCCGACCTGGTCGTAGCGGGGGAGTGGATGCCGCTAAAGATATTTATCAATCATAAAGGTGTTTTCCGTGAGTCGGATATTGGCAATTCCAGCGGTGTCTGGCAAAATATTTATGTGACGGACGTCAACGGGGATGGACATCCCGATATCATGGCTGGGAACTGGGGGCATAATTCCAAATTATATGCGGGCAAGGACGGACCGCTTAAATTGTATGTAAAGGATTTCGACAACAATGGTTCTGTCGAACAGGTGATGACGTACACCATCGGGGGTGAAGAATATTCTTTTCTCGGCAAGGATCAGCTGGAATTGGCATTACCAGTCTTAAAAAAGGAACATCTCACGTATGATGAGGTGGCAGGCAGGACCGTTGAGTATCTTTTCGGTCGCCGGCTGGATGATGGTCGTACGCTGAATGCGGTAACACTCAGCTCCACTTGTTTTATCAATGACGGTAAAGGGAATTTTACTGCCCATGTGCTACCGGATGAGCTGCAGCTGGCTCCTGTTTTTGCATTTGCGTCTGTTCCCGTAAACGACCTCACGTCCACCCCCGCGAATAGCAAGAAGGTCTATCTGGCAGCCGGGAATTTCTATGGAGTGCAGCCGTATGAAGGACGTTATGACGCCATGAACCCAACCCTATTCGGCTACAACCCGGCATCCGGAGACCTTCCATACCAATCCCAACTGCCAGTGGCGCCTGGTGAGGTCCGGGATGCTAAATGGATAAACAGGGCGGACGGATCGAGAGTGCTGGTGCTGGCCGTCAATAATGGTCCGCTGGTATTTTTAAAATAAAAAGAGGGGGCTCACTCTCAAAGACCCCCTTTGGTCGAAAACCTGCCCCGTCTAAATAATATCGTTGTTGTCTGGATTATTCTAATTGTTCCGTAAAGTAAACGAGAACACCGACGGCCCAATTGATCATTGAACCATCGGCTGTATTTTTTTCCCAAAAGGAGGGTACCGTTCTCCGTGAGGTCAGGAGCCTCTACTATGATTCACCAGGGTGGTCCCAAAGATGGTCCCGAACAACGTAGAGCCGGCGGTCTTGTCCAATAACAACGCTCTTGCCTGCTGCATCAGTCGGAGACTCTTCTCATCGTTATTGGCAAGAATCACCAGCCTGTTGTTGCTAAGGTCTTTGATGACAATGCCATAGTTCGAGGTGATCAATTCCGCGGATGTTATGGAAGGGACCTCGATGCTGCCTGGACCCGGCAGCTTATCTATCAGAATGTACTGGCTGCCGTTGTTGTAATTCAATGCGAGGCTGCTCGCATCTTCTACGCCGATGAGGCTCCCCAATCTTTTCTCTCCCTGTAGAAGTCGGACAGTTTGTTCCATCCTGGTCTCGGGAGATGTTCTTATTGTCCTTTTCCCGCAGGAGAGGATGCCTGTAAGAAAGAGGGCAGCCAATAGGAGGCCCTTCCCAGTTGACTGAGATGTTTTTGGTTGCATGATGTAAGATTTATGTGAAGAAAAATTTAATGCCTGTCCGTATGCTAATCCCCTTCCTCCAGCGTGAATATCTCCCCTACTTGTTTTTGGAACACACGCGCGATCTTCAATGCCAGCACAGTGGAGGGGATATATTTATTGCTTTCTATAGCATTGATCGTCTGTCGCGACACATGTACTTTTTCGGCCAGCTCAGCTTGAGTGATGTTCAGGATAGCCCGCTCGACCCGGATAGTGTTTTTCATAAGCCAGCATTTTTCAGGGTTCTTCGCTCTTTGTACATCACGAAATTGAATCGCGCTATGAACAGGATCAAGGGAGTGCAAATATTATAGGTCATGATATTGGCGAATAGCGTATCATAAAAAAAGATGATGGAGAACATCATCCACGCTGAATTGACATAGACCGCCCATAAAAGGGATTCCAGCCGGAGCTTGACGGTCCGTTCGTCCTCTTCCTTCTCCCGGGAAAAAGCTATCATCAACAGACCGGTGATCAGCAGCAGACTTCCGACCTCATCTGTGAAGTTGTGCCTATGTATGTTAAACAGAAAACTTTCGCCATCGAACTGGAATTTGCCTTTTCTTCCATACTCCAGGAAGCTTAGCCTGAAGTCCGCATGAAGGACCAGCAGCATTAATATGAAGGAGGGTATGGTCAGCACCCATCCGACGAGTCTGTATTTGTGAGGGAATAGAAATCTTGTTTTCATACCAATCTTTAAATTTTCCAACTAAGGTAAAGCATGCTTTTCAAAAAGTCAAGTAAACTTTACATAAAGTCTGTTAAAATTTACATCTGTTGGCAATTTGCTGATCTTCCATGATGCTTTACATTAATTTAATTTCCTATTTTGAAAAGAAGCTCTATTTTAGATAAGTGTTAACACCTACCCCCTAAATCGAACATTCTGCCGCGCGGATATAGTGCTCTGATTAGTTAGCTGGATTATTCAACCTGAAGGTTCTCCTTTTCCGGAAGGGAGAGGTTTCGTATTCTTTAACCATCGTTAATCTTAATTTATGGCGTTCAATCTACTGGACTCAGTAAAGGCATTATTCACACACGATCTGGTCAGACAGGCAGCTTCATCGCTCGGGGAGAATGAATCAGAAATTCACAAAGCCATTTCCGGCATCGCGCCATCCATACTTGGAGGCATCATCTCCCATGCTAATTCCGGCGTTGAAGAGGCGGGCGTGGTTTTACAGCAGGCCAAGGGCGCAGCCAGGTCAGGTATACTGAATAACCTGGGAAATATAGTAAGGGGTAATATCGCTGCCGATGGCTCCGGCATGCTGCAACGGTTGTTTGGCGATAGGATCGGGCGCATCACCGACGCGTTAGCCGGCTTTGCAGGGATCAAGGAATCTTCTGCTATTTCTCTTATGGCCACGACAACCTCGGGAGCATTCGGTCTTCTAGGCGAGCATGTAATCCAGAATAGCATGTCCGCCGGAGGTCTCTCGAATTTTCTTTCCAGCCAGAGGGCATCTGTGGCAGCTGCATTACCAGCGAATCTGAGCGCCCTGTCCAGTTTCGTCGGTCTGAACTCTACCGGCGCTGCAGCAAGACCGAGGACCCCTGTTGCCGTCCATCCCCCAACACCAGACAGTACCCGCAAATCCTGGTTAACTCCACTATTGTTAGCCATCGGGGCTATCGTCCTGGTTTGGGTGATTATAAAAGCATGCTCGGGAGGTCCTTCGACAAAGGCATCTCAGGAAGAATCAGCAGCAACCTCAGATTCGTCCTCGACTGTAACCACCATGCCCGCCTCTATAAAAGTGCAGCTCCCCGATGGAACAGAGTTGGATGCTTATAAAGGCGGCATCGAGGACAAGCTCGTAGCCTATTTAAATTCCACCGACCCGGCCGACAGCATCAGCAGCAGCCGCTGGTTTGACTTCGACAACCTGAATTTTAAGACCGGCAGCGCAGAGCTCACCGACTCCAGCATGAAGCAAGTGCAGAATCTCGCAGCTATCCTGAAGGCTTATCCTAAAGTAAGCCTGAAAATAGGCGGTTACACCGACAAGACAGGCAGTGAGCAGGAAAATATGAAATTGTCGCAGCAGCGCGCCGATGCAGTATTGGACGCCTTGAAAAAAGTCGGCGCATCCGCCGCCCAGCTGGTAGGGGCGCAAGGCTACGGCTCCCAATTCGCCAAGGCTGCGGCAAATGCGCCGGATGAAGTCAGGCGGGCAGACAGAAGGATCTCCGTCAGCGTACGAAGCAAATAAGTTTATTCACCATTTAAATACCTATCACATGTTTGAGCAAATCTTACAGACAGTAAAAGAACATCTCGGCAACAACCCCGATCTGGCAGCAGCAATCCCTCCAGAACAGGCAGACGCCATTCACCAGGAAATTGCCAATCACATTCACGACAACATTCAAAACCAGGCTGCAGCCCCCGGAGCGGCACCCGCAGCAGGAGCGTCTTCCGGACTGCTGGGCAATCTGGGCGGTATGGCCAGCGGACTCCTTTCCAACATCGAAGGCAGTCTGGCTTCAGGGGGCATCGGCACCAGCGCCGTCACCGGAGGTTTGGTAGGAGCGCTAAGCAGTAAATTCGGCTTGCCTTCTGCAGTATCAGGAGCTATCGCGGCGGCTGTTCCCGGCCTCTTGCAGAAGCTGGTCCAAAAAAATGCACCGGCCGCCTCCTGATCGTACATCATCACTAAACTTTTGTAAAATGAACTACAAAGTATCTGCAAAGTCTCGCATGTTAATGTTTTTCCTTGCCTTTTCCGTACTGCTCACTTCCTGCGGGAATAAAGACAAGGCTATATCAGAAGCTATCGATGCCAAGAAAAAAGAAATGAAAGATCTGGCCGGACTAACGGCAGCCGTTGAAAAAGGTACGGTCACACTCAGCGGACAATGCCCTGATTCCAGCGCCAGAACCATGTGCGAACAAACTATCACCGCCATTCCGGGCGTAAAAAATGTTGTCAATAACATTACGGTCCCCCCTCCGCCGCCTCCACCGGCACCTGTTGTCATTGCGGCTGATGACCCCCTGACGAAAAGTGTTAATGACGCCATTAAGGATTATCCCGGCGTAACAGCTTCTGTAAAGGATGGCGAGATCACACTCACGGGTGATATCAAACGGGCATCGCTGCAAAAGTTGATGATGAACCTGCATACGCTGAAACCCAAAAAGATCAACAATCAACTCACCGTTAAGTAAACAAAGGAGGATAAAGTTATGTCGCTACAAGATAAATACAAGGAGCTGACCGATGCTGCCGGTACGCTGGGCGTCGCCAATCTCCAGGTAAGGGAGCAGGATAATGTCCTCTATGTTGATGGAGAAGCGCCGAATGGCGCGGCCAAGGATCAGCTATGGACTATCTACAACAAGCTGGACCCCGACTTTAAAACCGGCGACCTCGTGATGAATGTAAATGTGTCCCCGGCAGCGCCAGGTACCAAAGCAACAGTAAGTACAGATAGCTCCAATCTCAATATCCGGAAGGGACCGGGCACAGACCAGCCTATCGTCGGCAAGGCGGCCCATAACTCCACCGTAGAACTGGTCAGCAAAACCAACGACCAGTGGTGGCTTGTCCGGACTGAGCAGGGGGAAGAAGGATATGCTTACGCTCAATACCTTTCACCGCAAAGCTAAGCACAGGTAAAGATCCCTGAAACTGCCTTTTAGCGCATCGACTCCCGGCAAGACCGTAACGAGCTCGATGCGCTTTTTTACTTTCTTTCCAGCGACGGCCACCGGGGCACGGTCTGTCACGTCCTTCTCGTCATGTGTGGCATATGCCCTCAAAAGCCCGCTGCGGTGGAAGCTCAGCTTGTCACATACTCTGCCCGCCCGGAGAAAATAGTCGCCCTTCTCCAGGGAGGTGGGATGAAAGTAGGATACCAGGTTAGCCATATCCTCGTTGGATACGCCCATATTGCTGTATTTTCGCTCCGCAAGTGATTTATCACATCAAGCAATTCATTAATATGGTCATAGGACATTTTGGAGTAGGGTTCGGAGCAAAGAAGTTTGCACCCAGAATATCATTGGGAACGTTGTTTATCGCCGTACAATGGGCCGACCTGCTCTGGCCCGTGCTGTTGTTGTTCGATGTCGAGCATGTAGAAGTGCAGAAAGCCAATCCAAAGATCCCGTTGAACTTCACCTATTATCCCATCACACACAGCCTCCTGATGGGAATATTCTGGGGTTTTTGTTTCGGGCTGCTGTACTGGCTGGCCAAAAAGAATGTGAGGAATGCCATCGTGCTGGGAGTTTGTGTGGTAAGCCACTGGGTGCTCGACCTTATTGTCCATCGTCCGGACCTGCCTCTCTTCCCGGATGATTCCGACAAAGTAGGATTTGGACTCTGGAACTATCCCCTGCTGGCCATCCTCATCGAAGCCGCCATTTTTATCACGGGTCTGGTCCTCTATCTCAAGACCACCCGCGCAAAAAAGAAGTCTGGTGATTGGGGGCTGTGGTTGTTGGTTGTATTGCTGGTCCTCAACCAGGTAGCCGGCGCCGTCTCGCCCATGCCGTCTTCGGGACATGCAATTGGCTGGGCGGCTCAGTATCAGTGGATATTTGTGTTGTTGGGGTATTGGGTGGATAGGGGGAGGGAAGTGCGTTAACGCGCTTTTTTCTTGGCCGCCTTCTTCGCCACATCATCCTCATTCACGAGTATATACCCCTTATACTCCCTCCCCTTCATGACCATCGTACGACAGGGCTTCTCCTCCAGCAGCTGATCATGCACTTCCGGATCGACCCTGCACATGATCCTGTCCGGACCTACGCTGATACACATCTTATCATCCACCATGAACGTAAGTCCACGAAACATTTTCTTTTCTTCGACCTTGGGTATATCCATCAGGGCGATACGTATGCGGTCGGCTAATTTTTCGCTGTAAGGCATAGTTAAATATACAAATTTGACGGTCTGTCATAAAAAAATTACCTTTTAAATCTTATTCCCCACGGGATGACGGAAAGAAATAATATTCCCCAGCTGGTCGATCACCTGTTCCGGCACGAATCCGGGAAACTGGTATCCGTCCTGACCAGGATATTTGGAATAGAGAACCTCGACCTTGCCGAGGACGTAGTACAGGACTCCCTTGTAGAAGCCATGACCCACTGGGAATACAAAGGCATACCCGACAACCCCTCCGCCTGGCTCTTCAGAGTGGCAAAGAACAAAGCGCTGACTGTCATCGGCCGGGAAGATCATAAGCGAAAATACATTTCCTCCGTAGTACACTTACTAAGATCCGAGCTCACGGCCGAGCCCGCGCTGAACCATCTCTTCTCGGAAGAGGAGATACAGGACGACCAACTTCGCATGATCTTCACCTGCTGTCACCCTTCCATCTCGCCCGACTCGCAAATCGCCCTGGCGCTAAAAACATTGTGTGGCTTCAGCATCCCTGAGATCGCAAGGGCCTTTCTCACCACGGTGGACAATATCAACCAACGTCTCAAAAGAGCAAGACAATCCATACGCGAAGCAGCCATCCCATTCGACATTCCCCGGGGAAAGGAGCTGGATAAAAGACTGGACGCTGTCCTCGAGACGATCTATCTCCTTTTCAACGAAGGCTACAGCGCTTCGAAAGGCAATGACATCATTCGTTATGAACTTTGTGAAGAAGCCATCCGGCTGGCACAGATAGTAGCAGCAGAAAAGACCATCCAGCCAAAGGAAAATGTAGAAGCGCTACTGGCGTTGATGTTCCTGAATGTCTCCCGATTCAAGGCAAGACAGGACGGCGAAGGCCGCCTCCTCACCATGGAAGAGCAGGACCGCGAACTATGGGACGAACAGCTGAGAGCCATCGGGCTCTACCATCTCCAGGAAGCCTCCCGGAACAACAGTCTCAGCGTCTATCATATCCTGGCGACTATCTCCGCCCAACACAGCATAGCCGCGGACTACGCCTCTACAGACTGGAGCAGTATCCTTTCTCTCTATGACATCCTGATCACCCTGGACCACTCACCTCTCATCCGCCTCAATCGCTCGGTCGCCATCGCCAAGGTCAAAAGCCCCCGGGAAGCCCTCGCCGAGCTGGAAACGATCCGGAACGAACCAGCCATAGACAAATACTATCTATTCCATGCCACCCAAGCCGAGTTCCTTATCCAGGCGGGCGAACATGCACAGGCTTCCGCCGCCCTCGAACAGGCCATCCGGCTGGCCCCCCTGTACTCTATAAAGGAATTATTGACCCGACGCCTCTCCCGGCTGACAACCATCTGATACTCAACAGAAATTTTTTTTTAAGCCCCATGTACCTTTTTGAAAAAGGTAATAGTCATTATAAAAACTACGACAAATGAAAGAGTTCATGTTACTCATCCGCAACGAAGGCGACGGCAAAGCCAGCCTTTCTCCCGAACAGCAGCAGCAGTTCATCAATGCCTGCATGGTCTATATCGAAGACCTTATCAAGAAAGGGAACCTCAAAGGCGCACAACCTCTTATCCGTGATGGAAGGATAGTCTCCGGTACCCCCGGTGCCTTTAAGGACGGTCCTTATAACGAGAGCAAAGAGATCATTGTCGGCTATTATCACATATTGGCAAAAGACATCGACGAGGCCATCGACATCGCCAAGGGCAATCCGGAATTTGCCTTTGTCAAGGGAGCCCGTATAGAAGTACGCCCCATCAAGACCAGGGAAGAGGGCGCTAATAAGGACTATCCGACGGGAAAATAAGCGAAGGGGTCCTACATTTGCTTATCAGTCATTTGAATGGACCAACGCCCGACATACTGGCTTACACGCTGGCTCATACTGAGATGTCTTGGTGTGGTCTATGCCGTGGCCTTTCTTGTAACGATCCGTCAGGTGATCCCTCTTATAGGCGCAGATGGACTGCTTCCAGTAGACACCTATCTCCAACGCATCAGTGACGCCTTGGGTCCGACGACGGGTTTTATACGGCTGCCCTCTCTTTTTTGGATAGGGCACTCTGATGCCACACTGCTGGTGGCCGCGTGGATAGGCGTGATCCTTTCCTGCGTCGTCATCGCCGGCTACGCCAATGCGATCATGCTCCTGGTGCTCTGGTTCCTTTATATGTCCTTTGTCAATGTGGGTCAGGAATGGTATTCGTATGGATGGGAGATACAATTGCTGGAGACGGGTTTCCTGGCAGCCTTCCTTTGTCCCCTGGTGGATGCGCGCCCTTTTTCACGACGACCGCCTCCCATACAGATCATCGTCCTGTTCCGCTGGCTCATCTTTCGCATCATGCTGGGCGCAGGACTGATCAAGCTCCGAGGCGACGAGGTGTGGCGCAATTCCACAGCCCTCTATTATCATTTCGAGACACAACCCATACCAGGTCCTCTCAGCAGATGGTTCCATTTCCTACCCCGCTGGATATTACGATCGGGGGTTTGGTTCAATTGGCTGGCTGAGCTCATCGCGCCATGGTTTGCATTCGGTCCGCGCATAGCCCGTCACGTTGCAGGAGTCATCATCATCCTTCTGCAGATCACCCTTATTCTCAGCGGCAACCTTTCTTTTCTCAACTGGCTGACCATTGTCCCTGCGCTGGCCTGCTTCGACGATGGTTTTTGGTCCGGAATAATGCCCCGCGCCCTTGTCCGTCGTGCCACGGCTGCGGTGGAGAATGCTGAATCGTACCGACCGATGGAGATCGTCGCATGGATCATCACCGGCATCATAGGATTCCTTAGCATCCAGCCTGCTGTCAACATGCTGTCACCGCAGCAGATCATGAATACGTCCTTCGATCCGTTGAACCTGGTCAACACATATGGCGCATTCGGGTCTGTGGGGAAGGAGCGGATGAACGTAGTGTTCGAAGGGACCATGGACAGCATCCCTGATGACAAGGCCAACTGGAAAGCCTATCCGTACAAAGGTCTCCCCGTGGCGCTGGACAAGCCATCACCACAAATAGCCCCTTACCAGCTGCGCCTGGACTGGGAAATGTGGTTTGCCGCCATGTCCACGCCGGACGAATATCCATGGACGTTAACATTGGTTGGGCGCCTGCTGCATAACGATCCGGGTGCTGTTGGCCTCTTTGCAGACAATCCATTCCCCGGGCGGCCGCCACGCTTTATACGCTGCATTCTTTATCGCTATAAGTTTGCTCCACCGGGGAATAAAGAGCATCTGTGGTGGACGCGTGAAAGAATTGGCGACACCTGGCTGCCTGCCATGTCCGCAGATGACCCAAGGCTGGGGCCTGCCCGGTCTGCAATGTCTCGCTAACTTTTCTTACCTTTTGTACGATGCAGGATCGCGCTCAGATATATAAGCTCCTCTTTATACTGTCTTTTATCGCTATGGCCTGTCATTCCGGGTCATCGCGGCAGGATCAGGTGAACAGGGATACATTGGCCCCTGCACCCATCGATACATCCCTGATCGGCGTCTTTAGCGAACCATCCACTTACAGATTTGACAGCGTTGCCCTGGACTCATTTTTTGCCACCTACCGTGCCCTTACTCCTTATGCAAAAGATGTAAGACAATTCTACCGCCAACGCAATTACGCATTTGCCTGGCATGATAGTACGGGCCAGATCGAACAAGCAGCCAATCTCTATAACAGGATCAGACGGTTGTCCGAGGAAGGCATCAGCAGCGGGATACCTTATTCCAGGCAGTTGGATACCCTGATGATGAGTACGGAGAAGGCCCCGCCGGATGTCGAGATACAAGAGGAGCTTCTTTTAACTTCGATGTATTTCTTTTTTGCAGAGAAAGCCTGGGCAGGTCTGCCTGAATCACAGACAAGAAAGATAGCCTGGTTCCTTCCCCGAAAAAAAGCCAGCTCCCTGGACTGGCTTCAGTCCTATCTCAGCTCTACCGACAGCGCGATCAAAGAGAAAGAACCTATTTACCGGCAATACTTCCTGTTAAAAAAATATCTGCAACGATATACATCCATCCAGCAGCAGGAGGCCTGGCTACCCTTATCCCTTGAAAAGAGATCCTATCGCCCAGGCGACACGGGCTTTGTGATAATGGAGATCAAACGACGTCTGCATATCCTTGGCGATATGTCCAGTCAGGATACCAGCAACAGGATAGACGACACACTAACGAATGCCATCAAAAAATTCCAGCACCGGATGGGTTTAACCCAAGACGGTGTCATCGGCAAATCATTCATAACTGCGCTAAATGTACCCCTGCAAAAAAGGATCAGTCAGATCATGATCAATATGGAACGAAGCCGCTGGCTTCCCGACACCGTGCGGGGGGAATACCTGGCTATCAACATCCCCGAATTCAAATTGCATATGTACAGGGATGACTCGCTGTTATGGGATATGAAGGTGGTGGTGGGGAAAGCTATTCATAAGACTGTCATATTCTCCGGCGCCTTGAAGAACATCGTCTTCAGCCCCTATTGGAATGTTCCGCCGGGCATCCTGAAAAACGAAGTATTACCGGGAATAAGAAAGGACAAGAACTATCTCGACCGACATCACATGGAGTGGAATGGAAGCAATATCCGGCAGAAGCCGGGCCCATGGAACTCGCTGGGTGGCGTGAAGTTCCTTTTCCCGAACAGCTATAACATTTATCTGCACGACACGCCTGCCAAAGACCTTTTTGATAAGAGCAGCAGGGCCTTCAGTCACGGTTGCATCCGGCTGGCCGAACCGGCGAAACTGGCGGCCTGGCTCCTTCGTGATGACCCCCAGTGGACCCCGGAAAAAATACAAAAGGCCATGCACGCGGGTGTTGAAAAATGGGTCAGTGTAAAATTTCCTTTCCGGGTATTCATCGTCTATTTCACTGCCTGGGTGGACAGCCAGGGTAATCTCAATTTCAGGAATGATATTTATGACCGGGATTCCCGCCTGGAGAAAATGCTCATGCGTTGAACAGGTCCCCCGACCATCTAATTACACTATATTATCGGATCCTTGTGAAGATCACTATTTCAGTTTAAAAATTATCAAATTTTAGTACTTGGAGTACGAAAAACAGAGAAAAAATAAACCAATTCTCGAACCTTTGAAAAGGAGGTGCCGCGCGGCCATCATACTGAGAGCAAATTCCGCGAACATAAGGGCGGTTACACGTTCGAATGACTGGGCGGGACTCATGCGTTGAGCAAGTCCCGTAACTCTTCCAGCCTCCTTTTCTGCCTCCGGTAAATCCTGTTTTCAAAGCCGCTGGCATACCATGCCCCCAGCAGGAACAGCACGACACCCACGGAAGTCCACCAGGGCTTCTCTCCCTCCCATAGACCAAAAAGAATAAGCCCTCCAATGACAAAGATATTCCACCGCATGAGCTGTGAAAGCCTTACCTGATAGTCCGCAACAGCCAGCCCATATTGCAGCTCGCCCTGCACGCTTCTGTCAAATTGCCTGCTCGCCGCCCTTCGCCGCACCCGGCCGATGACTACCAATAGTGCAACGACGAACATCCACGCGGAAAGGCAGTAAATAAAAAAGTTCTGTCGCGCGCTCGTGGTATTCGTCCATAGCGTGAAAATCCCCGCACCCAGCCATACCATGATGATCAGCCACTCGGTGAAGTTCGTAATACGCAAGGCCTTTGCCTTTTTCGACAGTATGCGGCGGTGCAGCTCAGCCGTATCGATGTTGTACGGCATCTGCTTATTCTGGGCGCTCCAGATATTTTGTACTTCCTCAAATTCCATAAAGGTCCTGTTTTTGAGATCTGACAATAAGCTTCTTTTTGATACGATTGATCTTTACACCGACATTCGATTCCGTGATACCCATGATGACAGCCATTTCCTTATAGCTAAAGCCTTCCAGCAACAGCAAGGCCATCGATCTGTCGATGACATCCATCTGATGGATCTCTTCATACAGCCATGCCAGCCGTTCGTCTGCCACGAGGACGGGCTCCATCAATAATACCTGTGCAGTCTCCAGGTCTTCGGTCTGGCGGCGTCTTTTTTCCTTGCGTGTCCAGCTAAGGGCGGTGTTGATGGCTATACGGTAGATCCAGGTAGAGACAGCACAATTCTTCTTCCAGACAGGAATAGATCGCCATACCTGGATCACTATCTCCTGGAAGAGGTCGTCCATGTCCATGGCTGTGACGGTATAAGTCCTCACTATCTTGAAGAACAGACCTTTATACTGTTCCAACCAATCTCTGAAAATATGTTCCTGCTCTTGTGATGTCAACTGTCGGATGTTTTACAATATTAGTTGCGTAAAAGGGCCGGATCCTTACAATTTCAAACTATTTTCTATATTTGGGGTCATCCCATTGTATGAAGGCTCATCAGCATACCATCTTCATTGCGCTGGCTACCTTCATTGGCGCTACACAAGCGCAGGCGCAATCCTCCCGTATGGAAGCCATCGGCTTCTCTCATGTCCAGATCACCGACTCCTTCTGGAGCCCGCGCATCGATAAGGTCACCCGGGTCACCATACCCGTATGTATCGATCAGACGGAGGTAAAAACACCCCGCATCCGCAACTTTGAAAAAGTAGCGCGACATGCCGGCGAGAAGCATGAAGGCATCTATTTTGACGACTCCGATGTATACAAAGCCCTCGAAGCCATCGCCTACTCGCTCAAGAATCACCCCGACAAGACCCTGGAGGCTAAGGCCGACGAATGGATCGACAAGATTGCCAGGGCACAGCAGCCGGATGGCTATCTCAATACCTACTACACGCTCAATGGACTGGATCAGCGCTGGACGGATATGGAAAAACATGAAGATTACTGCGCGGGTCATCTCATCGAGGCTGCTGTAGCTTATTACAATACCACGGGCAAGCGGCGGCTGCTGGACGTCGCCACCCGTCTGGCAGACCACATCGACGTCACTTTTCGACAGACGGGCCGTCATTGGGTGTCGGGACATGAAGAAATAGAGCTGGCCCTTGTAAAATTATATAAGACCACGGGCAACAACAAATATCTCGACCTCGCTCAATGGTATATCGAGCAGAGAGGGCATGGCTACGGCAAGGGAGTGATATGGGACCAGTGGAAAGATCCAAAATATTGTCAGGATGACGTGCCTGTACGCGACCAACGGGAGATTGAAGGCCATGCTGTCCGGGCCATGTACCTATATACGGGCGCCGCCGATGTAGGTGCGGCAAAGGGAGATTCCGGTTATATGACGGCCATGAAACATGTATGGGAGGACGTGATCTTCCGGAACATGTATATCACAGGCGGCATTGGCTCCTCCGGAAAGAACGAAGGCTTTTCCGTGGACTACGACCTGCCCAACCACCAGGCCTATTGCGAAACCTGTGCCTCCGTGGGCATGGTGCTGTGGAACCAGCGGATGAATCTTCTCACCGGCGATGCCAAATACATCGATGTGCTGGAAAGAAGCCTGTACAATGGCGCCCTGGATGGACTCTCGCTTAGCGGCGACCGGTTTTTCTACGGCAACCCCCTTGCCGCTGACGGAAACTACGGTCGCAGTGAATGGTTTGGTACGGCCTGCTGTCCCTCCAATATCGCGCGTCTGGTAGAATCACTGGGGAACTACATTTATGCCTCATCCGACAATGCTATTTGGGTCAATCTTTTTGTAGGCAGCAATACCACAGTGCCCCTGCGGGCGGGTAATGTACAGATCGCACAGCAGACGGCCTATCCCTGGGACGGCACGGTAAAGATCACGCTCAACCCGGCAAAGGCACAGTCCTTCCCCTTGTATATCCGCATCCCGGGATGGGCGCAGGGGCAGCCTGTACCAGGCAATACATACCATTATGCCGACGGGTTGGATAGCAGCTTCAGGCTCACATTAAACGGTGCGCCTGTAAAATATTCCGTTCAACAGGGATATGCTGTCATAGAGACCAAATGGAAAAAAGGGGATGTCGTCATGCTGGGCTTGCCCATGCCAGTCAGACGGATCGCCGCTATCGACAGTGTCAGGGCCGACCAGGGTCGCGTGGCCTTACAGCGTGGACCGCTGGTGTATTGTGTGGAGCAACCGGACAACGCCGGTAAGGTAAAAAGCTTTGTTGTACCCGACGATGCCGTATTCCACGCTTCTTACGACAGGAGCACCCTCGGAGGGGTCGTTGTCATTACATCGGAATTGCCCGTATTAATACCCGATGAGACAAAACAAAATATCAAAACTGTAAAAGAACCTATTACTGCCATCCCCTATTTCTCCTGGGACAATCGGGGGAATGCCGAAATGCAGGTATGGCTCCCTGTTAAGATCGGGTCTGTTACCATAAGGACAGGGAATGGTGAAGATTAGCTTTTCAACGTCAGCCCCCAATCCCACAATTCATACGCCGTTTACGCAGGTTCATACACCCTTCCCTTCCCTTCACATGCCCCGCCCGGCATCTTTGCAAAAAAATAAAGAACTGTTATGAAAAAGATCTTACTCTCAGCTGCCCTTGCCGGAATTTCATATTTCTCCCATGCACAGGTCAGCATCGACCACATCAGCTATGGCGTCAAAGGTGGTCTAAACCTGGCCAGCGTGAAAGGAAAAGACGTTGAAGGCACCAGCACTCTGGTCGGATTTCACGGCGGCGTACAAACGAACATCCCCCTGGCGGGCGGCTTCACCCTGCAACCAGAACTTTTTTACTCTGCTGAAGGGACAAAAATGAAGGTGGAATTGCCCGGTGACGGCGATGCGATCATCGAAACTACTGCCAAGACCCACCTCAACTACCTGAACCTCCCCGTGCTCTTGCAATATCAGCATGCCAGCGGCGCCTTTGCCGTGACAGGTCCGCAGATAGGATACCTGCTCTCGGCGAAATTAAAAGCAGAGGGCATATCCGAAGATGTGAAGGAATCGTTCAACAAGATCAATTTTGGCTGGACCCTGGGTGTGGGCTATGTCATTCCCACTACTTCCATAGGCATCGATGTACGTTACAACTTCGGGCTTACCAAGTTGGCAAAAGGCGAGGACGGCCAGCCTTCGGCAAAAGCTTTCAGCCGTGTGTTGCAGGCGGGCGTATTCTACCGGTTTTAGAGGTCTATATACATGTTAGTTTTAATCCTACCCTGGTTATGTTTTGAAATAACGAGCCTGCTATGCAGGCTCGTTAAAATTTGTACGATACCGTAGCTAGGAACGACCTGGGTGCGATGGGATTGATGCTGTACCGATCGTGCACCAGGTAATTCAATGTATTTGTCAGATTGGATAGCTTGGCAAGTATGCTCAGCCGGCGGAAACAATACCCTGCAGAAAGATCGACTGTCGTAAAGTCGCTCAATGCTATCTGTCTGTTGAACGCCGGTGTTTGTCCCACCGTATTCTGGTTGCCGCCAAATCGTTTGCCGGTGTAGAATACAGCGACACCCAGCTTCAGTCCCTTCAGGGTTGTATTGGTGAAAGTATAAAACAAAGTAGTGTTGACAGTACTCTGCGGGCTGTTGTTCAGCCTCTCCCCTTCCACCACCGAACCTTTGCCACCCGGCGAATGTGTATAGCGGGCATTGTTATAGGCATATCCGGCGATAAAGTACAGGTTACTCGACAACGTTCCGCTGATGTCTACATCGAAGCCGTCACTGGTAGTCTCTCCCGTAAGCTCTTTGATATTGGTATTCGTATTGGGGCTGCCATCTGCCAGTGTAAGGGCCTGCTGCGCCAGGTTGCTGTTCCGGATCCTGTATACGCTGAGGTTGGCGCCAATCCTGCCCTGGAAGAAGATGCTTTTCCAACCCGCCTCGTAGTCGTCGATGATGGAGGGCTTTAGGGGATTATTGTAGATATCCGTACCGGTGTTGACGGTGAAACTATTGGCATACGCCACATATACGGACATGTTCTGCACCGGCTCATAGATGATCGCGCCTTTCGGAGAGAAGGCATTGTTATAAGCATTGGCGCCCAGCGTTGTCGTATTCTTTATATAGTTATAGGTGACGGGCGCCTTTGTTTCGAGGTACGACCAGCGCAGACCGGCCAGTACCTTTAGTTTCGAAGTGATGGAAATAAGGTCCTGTACATAATACCCCAGGTTGAAATTGGGTGATACCGTCCTGCCCGTGTCCAATGCATCGGGAACATCCGTACGTTGTACATACTTGCTCATGTCGAGAATATTGATCTTGTCATAAGCGGTACCGACGACACCGGTGCTGCTGGTGAGCCTGAATGCATCGCTCTGTGTTTTGATGCGGACATAGCTTGTACCTACCAACACCTGGTGGCTGATCGCTCCCGTCCGGAACTTTCCTGTCAGGTCGGCTTGCAGCGTAGAATTGACCTCCTTGCTGCGGGCTCGGCTGAGGGCCCTGTTCCAGTTTCCAAGACTGTCGATGGCATTGTTAGGCGCACCAGCCCCATAAGTGTCTATATTCACGACCTGCCCGCCGGCGATGACATTCAATTTCCAATTCTCGTTGAATTGATGGGTGATCACCGCAGAGCCGGAGGCTGTTTTGGAATGATAATATGCCCAGCTGGTGTTGATATAACGGCTGCGGCTGGCAGGTATAATGGAATTGATATTTTGGTTCAGCGCGCCGATGCCCATATCCGGTGTGAAATTGGCATCCAGATAGTCACCTTGGAGAAGGATGGTAGTCTTTTTACCAAGCTTGTACAAAAGGGAGGGGTTGACGTATTTCCGTTGTGTATGTACCTGGTCGCGATAGCTGTCGGCATGTTCATAAGTGCCTACGACGCGAAAGGCCAGATTGTCAGTAATGGGGCCATAGACATCCACGACAGGCTTGTACAGATTGTAGCTGCCTGCATTCATCGAGACCTCGCCACCCCAGTCAAACCGGGGTTTTTTAGTGACCATGTTGACGATAAGGCCCGCTGATGTGTTGCCATACAGCATAGCGGAGCTGCCTTTGAGCACCTCAATCGATTCGAGGGTGCTGGCCTCGGGGAAGCCGGCTGTATTGCTGACGATGCCGTTCTTGAAAATGCCGCCCGTGTTCCCGGCAACGCCGATAGTATATCCCCTGGCGGAGAAAGTTTCTGCTACTCCTAATCTTTGCTGTGTGAGCGATACGCCGCTGACATTCTTCAGCACATCCCCCAGACGCATGGCCTGCTGATCCTTGATCACCGTGTTGCTGACAATGCCGGTGGCCTGAGGATTTTCCAGGGGGGCCAGTCCGGCCTTTCCAAAAGATACGGGCTTTTTGAGGGGGGTCTTATCCGATGTCACCAGGACCTCGTCCAATTGCTTGACCTTATGGGGTAAGGTGTCCGTGTCGTCCTGGGCAAGGTTACCATTTTGGGCTGATGCGATATATGTAATTGATAATAATACAATTAGGAGTAATAGATACTTCATTGGTCAGTTGCTTTGCCGCAAAACTACCGACACCCACTTCCCCAGGCGCCCGCAACTGGTAAAAATGCCTTACGAAATAGGAAAAAACTCCCTGGCTGGGGCCGGCCCATTCACGAATTTTCCCGAAAAAAGAGGAATATATCTGTACCCACGGCCTGTTTTTCCAGCATTCGCAGCATATTGGTAACCTGTCCGCGATGATAGGTCCCGTGATTGACCACCTGGTACAGCGTCTGCCAGAAAGGCTGTGTAACATGGAGTCCCTTCCCGGTAATAAAATGCAATGGCTCTTCCGGATCGGCAGCCAGACGTTTTTTAGCTATGGAGATCTGTTCGTCCATCAGCGGCAGCCACAGGGTTTGCAGGCTCGCATACCCATCCACTACCATTTCCGCCGGTATTTCGGCAAAAGGCACTCCTTTCCACCGTTGCAGCCAGCGATATTCGGCTTCGATGATATGCTGATACAATGCCTTCATCGTGGGGAAGCTGCCGCCCAGCTGCTTATTCCAGTCTTCAGCTGTCAGGTCCTGTAATTGTTGTAGTACTTTCTTATTCGCCCAAACATGATAGTCGATAAAAAAACCTTGATCTTTCATGGGGCCAATTTATCACAAAAAGATTAATGTCCCACCTTAATATAGCCCCATCCGTCCTGTTGCTTCGAAATGATCTCATAAATGCCATCCGGCACTACTTCCACACCCGGCACCAGTTGGCTTTTATCGATGTTGTTCCTTTTTAAGGTCATCTCACATACTTTAAAGCTCGCCTTATTCCCTGCTATTATTTTCTCCACAGCGGCCTGCTGCATCGAACGCCCATTTACAGCCAGATCCAGTCCCTGTCCATAGATTACCACTTCCAGCCGGGCATCCGGGTTGGCATCTTTGATAAGACCTATCTCCCTGACGATGGCCTGCTGGTTGATAGTGTCCTTACTGGACATGTCAAATACAACTTTATAATTCTTAACCTGGGCGCTGACGGCAGCAGTCGTCAGCAGCATGACGCTGAGGTATAAAAGGTATTTGTTCATAAAATAACTCTTTAAGAGCTGTTACATTTTCGGGAATCCCGGGTCTGCCATTACTTCAGCCATTTGCTGCGCATGCCGGTTGCTATGTGCGCCGATGAAAAGTATAAGCTGATAACCATCCAGCATGCCGAAAGGCATTTCAGACACATGGTCCCGGAGGTCATCCTGTGTCGATTTCACGAATGCAATCAGCTTTTCCCGGTTTTCTTTAAAGGAGACCATTGCGTCTTCCATGGTTTTAAATGGACTATTCTCCGGCTTGAACTCATCCTTGGTCTGGACCTTCTTTGCCCGGCTCTCGACCATGGCGATCAGCTGCTCATCTGTCACCTTGATATCATTGCGTTTTTCGGGATTGGCGGGTTGTTTGAGCGAAGCGGCCGTCATCTGCCACAGCGCCTGCTCCGTAACGGCGATATGTTTCATGCAGTCTTCCACGCTCCACCGATCGGGAGCAGGTTTGAACGCCAATTGGGCCGCACTCAGTCCCTTGATCTTGTTCAGCACATCTTCTTCCGTTTCCTTCAGGAATTTAACAGCATAATGTCTTTCCTTTTTTGTGGGAGCATCTTTCACCGGAGAGCTTGCATTTTTTACAGGAATGAAGGAAAGACCCAGGAATACAAATGAGTAAAAGAGGAGCTTTTTCATATACAATCGTTTTAGGTAAAAAATCAGGCCTGGTTCAAATGGGATGGTCAGGAGGTGCAGATTACGGGAGAAGTCACATTAAAAATAATAATAAATTATCAAACTGTAAAATCATTAACAGGCTCAAAACGCCCGGACCCTCGCGTTTTTCCTGGATGACTGCTGGGCACTACCCGTTGGGAGAAACGGGGATTTTACATAAAATGCAAGTGGATCAACCCCCTAATTCTTTATCATCCCTACAAACACCGCATACCCTTCCCCGTTCAGGTGCAACCCATCCTGCCGGGCATATTTCGCGAGCAGATTACCCGATGGGTCGGCGACCCGGGACGCCAGATCAATATATGTAAAACCCGTCACCCCAGCCAGTTGCCGTAACTGTCGATCCATTTCCCGGACCACAGGGTTTTTGCCAATTAGCTCCGGGTATTCCTTCCCTACATTTTCATTGACAGGTAGCACACTCACCACATAGACCCTCGTCGCGGGACTCCCCGCCTTTGCCCACTGCACGATAGAAGAAATATTGCCCACGATCATCCCCACCGGCACATTCTGGGCAATATCATTGATCCCCGCCTCGATAAAGAGCTTTGAAGGATGATGGTCGATGACATCCTGCAACCTGTCAAGCATACCAAAGGTATTGTCACCGGCAATCCCCCGATTGACTACGCTGGCATCATTCAAAAGCTGCCGCCAATCCGCAAATTCGGTAATGCTGTTACCCAGGAAAACAGTACCCCCCTGTTGCAGGGCCTCGCTTCTGAAGAGCGCCACCCTCTCCTGGTAATGCTCGGGAACAAACCGCACAGCGCTATATTTTCTGTACCTGGAGGGTATATCTACTTCCGGGGACTTTAGCTCGGTGATATGCAGTACGCTGATCTTCCATCCTGCGGCGGTTTTTCGAAAGATCATCGTTTCTATAAAATCCAGGTGGAACTTCACTGTATCGGACAAGACAAAGTCGGGATGGCTGCGATAGTCCGCATATGCCGAATGGGCATCCACAAAAACCCGGATATCGCTAAGGGTAAATTTTACGCGAAAAGGTTGGTGGTATTGAATGTTCCGAAAGACGCTGTCGTTGTTCCAAACCTTGCCATCTTCATAGATCACAAAGTCTTCGGTCGTCATCGATCGCAGTTTCACGAAGTCTTTGGCAGCAACGCCGTCAAAATAATCCTGGATCATTTGCCGCAGCAGGGTGGAATCGTCGCCCATTGGGCGTGTCAGGCCGGCGGTCAGCCGGGTCCGGCCAGTGGCCAGTCCAAAAAAGGTTAACAACAGGCAGCCCACCAGCAGGTATTTTTTCATCACCCAATGTACGCTGACTGCCGCAATCCGAATGTGCAGAAATGCTCAATTTCAAGCCTACCCCCTAAAATTGTCCGCTCCAGTTGGCATCAATAAGATTTTAACCATTCTGTACCCTTTCCTTTTCCTCGGTGGCTCCGTCTTCGTGACGGCTGGATTTGAAGGACTGACCAAACCGGAAGACGAAAGTCAGGGTCACTACCCGGCTGTCCCTCTTAAATCTGTAATATTCGGTGGCATTCGGGAAACTGGTGAACCCTTCCATCGCATTGGCGCGGAAGATATCCCGCATGCTGAGCTTGACCGTTCCCTTTTTCTTCAACACCGTCTTGCTGATGCCCGCCGCCATCTGTCCCGTAGCATAAAGTATTTCCTGTATATCCTGGCGGGCCCGGGTTGTATAGAAACCGGAAAGCTCACCCACATACCCCTTCCCAAATGTCAGCTGGTTATCGATATTCACATGCAGCTGATTGATGGTGGTCGTATACTCGTTCCCGTTAAAGCCTCTCAGCTGTTTATGGTTGAATATCGCCGACAACTGCATCGACCACCAGGGCGCCGGACTCAGATTCAGACTGGCCGATATGCCTATATTATACACATGGCCCACATTTCCCTGGGTATAGTAGAGGATGGTCTTTGTCGTATCCGACAGGAAAAGCTGGGAAAAATAATTCGTCGTGAGACTATAGCTGATCCCGGTGGTGAGCAGGTCCTTGTATTGATGGCTTAGCTCGAAATTCCAGGTGTATTGTGGAAGAAGATAGGGATTGCCGGTCAGGTAGGTGTATTTATTGATGACATATGCAAAAGGGTTCAGGTTTTGATATATCGGTCTGTCCGTCCTGCGCCCGATGAGCAGGTTCAGGCTGTTCAACGAGTCCACCTTATAAGAGAGACTGGTGTTCGGGAAAAAACTGGCATAATTACGCGATATGTTGGAGTCAGGCTGCTGGCTGTTACCAGATTGCCGGGCCGTGTAAGAAGTATATTCATAGCGCAGCCCTCCCTGGTAGCTGATCCGCCCGGCCTTTCCTTCATAGGACGCATAGGCTGCCTGGATATTCTCCTGATAGACGAAATGATTGCTTCGGCTGTCGTCCTTCACCCATTGCTGATTTTGCCAGTTCTCATACACCACAGTATTGTCCGTGTGGCTGGATGAGGTCTTCAGACCGGCCTGAAAAGAGGCATCGGGTCCCATCTTCACCGTACCATCCACCTTACCGGAAAAAATATTGATAGTGGTGGGGAAATCACTTCTGAATATTTCATCATAACCACCGGGCCCCGACAGCTGGTTATCGAAATTCTGTTTCCCTTCCAGCTGGTAATGCAGGTAATCAAAGTCTGCGCTGATCTCCGTAGTGCCGGACAGGGTCTGCCGCGCGTTGAGGTTGATGGCTCCGTTCTTGAAAGAGTTGATGGGTGTGCTTCGGGTGAGGATCGAGGAATCCGGAGTCCCATTTGGATTTTGCCAGTCGGCATGGCTTGTATTGTTGCCATGACGGTGGATGTCTACACCGGTGAGCACCAGCCCCAGCGTCGTTCGGGATGAGGGAGTGTAGTCCAGGCCCGTCTTGATCGTATTATTCACCAAAGTGCCGGAGAAATAGGATGGCTGTTCAAGAATAGCCGTGACATTCTGATTGCTGGCGTCATAATATTTCCTGTAAGCATAGAGGTCGGTGAGGTATTTGACATCGCTGTTCGTAAAGTTGAGAAAGCTATTGACCTGCGCTTTCCGGAGGTTAAGTACCAGGCTGTTGTTGGACTTGGGGTATACGCCTTGTCCGTAGGAAGTAGTAATAGCCCCATTGAAGCCGTTGTTGCTGTTCTTCTTTGTCTTGATATTGATGATACCCGCATTGCCCGCAGCATCGTATCTGGCAGGCGGGCTGAAGATCAGCTCGATCTTCGACACCGTTGATGCGCTCATGCTAGTCAGCAGGTTGACGAGGTCCTCCCCGGACAGATACGTGGGTTTGTCATCTATCATGACGAGCACACCCTGTCTGCCATTCAGGGAGATGTTGCCATTCTTATCCATGGTCACGCCCGGGCTCCGCTCCAGTACTTCCTCCACCGTCGCCCCGGTACTGGTCACCGAGGCATCCACGTTCAGGACCGTCTTTTCGCGTCTCACCTCTATAGGAGGTATATGCGCATTTACCGTCACTTCCGCCAGCACATCATGTACGGCCTCCAACACCACCGTATCGCGCTCCGATCCCGGTAGACTGTATTCATGCGTCGTTATGGGCCGATAGGCAGTGGCGCTGACAAGACAGGTATAAGTTCCTTTACCCAGGTCCGTAAAAATGGCCTGTCCATTATTATTTGCTGCCGCGCTGCCAATGAGCTGCCCGGCTTTGAGCAGCCTGACCGTAGCCCCGCTGACAGCCTGGTGCAGCCGGTTGACTACCACGAGCGTAAAGCCGTATTTATCACCGGATTGAGATAATGCCCACATCGATGACAGCAGCAGCCAGCACAATAAAATGTATGTCCTTAGGACGAACCGCTTCCGGCGGTTCCGGTGAATGTTCCTCATGATGTCTGTCAGCACTGAAGATAGGTCATTCCAATCGGAATACACGAAATGAATGGGGCTTTATGACGATAGGAAATATGTACTTTTCCTGTAGGTTTTTTTCTATATAGCTTAAGCCAGGTTTCCTCGGTTCGCCTTGGTAAGCTTGGCCGTTACCCAGGTCCGTGATATGGCTGAACTGCCTGGATGTAAGGAGCTTAACCTCTATCTCCTTATCCAAAAAGGATTCAATTATACACGTATTGTTGTCGTACACATACAGGCTTATTTGTGAAGGGCCTTCCAGCTGCACGTTCAATTGTCTGCACATTACTTCCCGAATTTTATTCAGCACTTCGGCCGGAAGATGGTAGAGATCCGAAAAATTATCCGGTATGGTGAGGATATACAGATGCCCTTTTGAATAATCTGCTTCGTGCAGCAAGGGCCAGCCGCTGGCGCCACTGATCCCGGATGCGATTTCCCACGAGTCATTGGTCAGATATTGCATCTGAGGGATCAAAATGGGCTTATCTGTATGTATCAGCCGGAAACTACCGCTGGCGGTGAAGTCCTGCACCAAAGCCTTTCTGTCTGTATACCGCAGCTCGGCCATATCATTGAACCCCTTATCCTGTATGGCTTTTAACAGTCCCGAAGTGATGACCACCGTCCGGCCTGTGAGCAGCTGCTTTTTGATCTTGTCCACGATGCCGGGATCGAACCTGGCTTCCTCCGTCAATAATATCAGGCTATCCTCTGCGGGGAATTGAGGTTGCATATCCATCGGTAGTCCCACCATTCCCAGGTAATTCTGTAAAAAGTCCTCTCCCGTGGAATGAAAGGGACGATAGCTTTTGATGCCTTTGGGTTTGCCCAGGAACCCCAGCAAACTATCGACTTTCTCAAAAGTATAACCCGCTATGGCAGCAATCGTGGTGGGCCGGGAAGCCGCGCCGCCATTGTAATTGACAGGCTGCATCATCTCATCATAGTCGAAGCTCGTCTTCATTCCCTGCCAGGGCGCGCGGTCGGAAGGATAGATCGGGCGGCTCAGCTGTCTGAAATCAAAGAGGGTCTGTTCAGGCGCCTTGGCAAAAAGAGTGATCCAAAGCTGTTCTGCATACCGGTCTGCCGTGGTCATTCCCCCCGGGTCTACCCATCCGCCGCCATTCCTGCCCGGAGCTATATTCTCGAAATAACGGAAGATATTGTATCCCAGGTAAGGCTGCAGGTGCTGCGCAAACAGCACAGCATCCCTTGTTTCAGTACCCGTATAAATACCGTCGAAGAGCTTCGGTTCTTTTTCGAGATTAAAGCCAAGCCCCTGGAAATGCTCGTACCAGTTGGGGTATTTGACCACTACTTTTACCTTTGGGTTAACCGCCTTTGCAGGGTTGATGATAAGCGTTTGTGCGGCTTCCGCCATCAGGTCCAATCGATATTGTGTCCAGCTCCTATTGCCTTTGTCCTTTATCGCGCCGTCGTCCTTGCAGTTGGTGAAAAAGAAGTCGTCCAGTATAAACTCATCGAAGTTTTTTGCCGTGTATTCGCTCAGCTCCTTTACCTTTTTTCTGTCCTCGGGGCTGCTGTAACAAAAGGTTTGAAAGCGATTGCGCTCGTTGATGGTCAAGGTGATGCCGCCCGCGACGGTTACACCCCTATCCCGGAAGAATTTTTTGGCGATGTCCAATGTGGATTGGTCAACGATCAACAGGTCCCGGTGGGTTTCGAGATATATCTTATCCACCTTCATTTGCCGGGTGATCTCGTTCCAGATGGGTTTTAAATAATTAGCGGTATCCGCCATCAGCTTGACTTCATAGGCCCGGCAATAGATGGATGATCTGAAGTTGCGGTAATGCTGGGCTCTTGTGTTGGTGAGGGAGGCCAGGAGCAGGAGAATAATGGCAAGGTGCTTCATTGAATGGCTGTTTGTTTGCAATAGGAAGGTACGATTTTTATGCAACCGATTGCAATATCCACCTCCCGAAGGTTTTATGCATTTAGATCCGCAGCCGAAAATATATTTTGCCAGCACCTACGCATTACATATATTCAATATATAAACCACCCCTTTAACCGCACAAAATAACCTGTACTCGCAGGTACCTTTTTTTCTAAACCAAAATTGCTTCGCCATGCAAAAATTCCTCCCCTGGGCAGTCGGATGCTGCCTGCTATTTTCCTGTAACAACGCATCAAAAGAACCGTCCACCAAGGACACCAGCGCCTCCACCGCAACACCCGCCCCCCCGCCACAAAGCGAATTTGCCGATGCCCGCTACACCGAGATGAGCAAAAAGGCGATGGCTCAACTAGGCTCGGGAGATGTAACGGCCTGGCTGGATAACTTTGCGGACGACGCCGTCTTTATCTGGTCATCCGGCGACAGCCTTGCCGGCAAGGCGGCTATAGCCAATTACTGGAAAGAAAGACGCGGGAAGGTCATCGACTCCCTCGAATTCACCAATGACATCTGGCTGCCGCTAAAGGTCAATCGCCCTCAAAGAGGTCCCGATATTCCCGGCATTTGGGTGTTAGGCTGGTATCAGGTACGTGTCAAATACAAGAACGGCGCGCACTTAGGATTCTGGATACACCAGGATTGTCACTACAACAATACAGACAAAATAGACAGATATATACAATACATCGACAAGGCGCCTATCAATAAAGCGCTGGGCGTACATTGATCAAACCGGCTTCCCTGGGGGATCCCACTCCCAGGGAAGTTATTTACGAACCGTCAGCTCCGGATATTTCTCATCTCCCTTTGCCTGGAACCACAGTATCCGGTTCATCAGATCATCCTCTCCCCCATCGACATCCTTGAACACCTGGTTGGCGGACAGCCGGGCATAATATGCTTCCTTACCTTTTAGCTCAGCCAGGGGCTTATTCATTTTATTCAGCGGTATGATATTGGGCGTATACGTATAGGCATAGCCGGTCTTCTCATTGGAGAAACAATCGAACAAAGGCAAGGCGGTGGCATCGATGACATTCATGGGAGGTATCCCCAGTATCTGCTCTATCGTTCTCACCATTCCTGTTTGATTGTAATTTGTATGGATGGCGCGGCCTCCCATCACCGAATAGGGACTGATCACCAATCCCGTTGTCCGGTAAGGCGATATATGATCCCAGCCCGACTGAGAATCATCCTCCGTGATAAACACCACGGTACTGTCCCAAAAACGGCTGTGCGTAATGGCATCGATGATCCGGCCGACGGCAAGGTCATTATCCGCCACCATGGCCTGTGGTACAGGGAAGTCGGGGGAAGTGCCTGCCGTATGATCATTGGGCAATGACAGGACCATCAGGTCGGGCAGGCTGTCGCCTTGCGCCCGTTCGGCTTTTTTCCAGTCATCGATAAAAATATCGGCCCGGATCTGATCCGTAAATACAATATTATCACAATCCGGATAGCCAGGCGATATCACGGGGCGTATACGTGCAATAGTACTGGTATTGACAAATCCCTGGTCCTCGTGGTTCAGGTACCTGTTATAGATATCGATCCACTTATGCGACCGGTTATATTCTGTCGTACACGCCTCTCCGTAGATCCGGACCTTTTTGCCATGGTCCAGGGCATTGTTCCATATAAACCCGTTCTTGTTATAGACAAGAGCATCTTCTTGTCGATGCGGATAGCTCCTGAACCACGCGCGTACATTCTTCTCGATGTAGTCGGATGCCATGGCGGCGTCAGCCCACTGATGGCCTTCTGCGGAACATTTGCCGGATGCATAGTAATTGTCCATCAGGCAGAAGGCTCCTGCCAACTTGTGCTGATTGGGTGTAACACTGTCGCCATAGATACACAAGCGCGGCTCACCTCTTCCCTGCCGAATGTCCCCGAATACCTGGTCATAGGTCTTATTTTCCTTGATGATATAGACCACATGCTTGAATACGGAAGGTTCTCCGATCCTTTCCGGAACAGGCCGGGGAGTCATTTGCCGGCGGGCGGGCCGGTTGGTCAGCGCTATCCGGAAGGAGAGACTTTGTTCCTGTACCTTCTTTGTATAAGTTTTCAACTCCTTGTCCCTGGGAATAGGTATGATGCTCAGAGAAGCAAGTTCCTGGTGTATGGAATAGGCATTGTTCGACGGTGAGAGGACGCGTGAACCCTTTGCCTCGAGGTTGGCCACGTACAACTGTCCCCCTAACAGGGCCAGGCCGCCGGGGTAAGCCTCCGTTGGGATATATCCTTTTACCATGCTCTTGCCGGCGCCATTGGTCGCCACACTGGCGCCCAGCCTGACTACACATACCGCATTGTCAAACCCATTGGCTACGTATAATGTAGTCCCGGTCCTGTCCAGCTGCAAGGCGTTGGGGCTGCTCCCATAATAGGTCAGGCTGCCCGAGAACAATCCTACGCCAATGCTGTCGATGACGGATTCTCCTTTTATGTCGACGACACTGATATAGTCGCTATTGCCATTGCTGATATACAGGTAAAGACTATCCGGGCTGAGGACGATAGCATTGGGGTGGAGTCCCAGGGGAAGCTCTTTTGTGAGCGCACCTGTCTCCGCATCGATAATGGAGAGGCTGCCCCTGGCCGTGGCCCCTGTCACCGGGTCGGTATATGCGCTGCCCCAGGGTGTTCCAGCATACTCCATGCTGCTGTCGGTGACCAGTGGTCCCGCCCAGTTGGTGACATAGACCTTATTGCCGGCAAGCCGCAATCCATAAGGAGCTACACCTGTCGGAACTGTCCATACGACCTGTCTGTCGGTGAATCGTATCTTTTCCAGCTGGTTATTCCCATTCAACACCACATACAGATAAGGGATACCTGATTCCATCCTCACCGCTATATCATTTGGCAGGGCGGTACCCGCGGGTGCCACCGCGCTGATGGGGAGACTGCTGACATTTTTTATACCCGATGTGTCCCATTCGGCAATGATGACGGCAGACTGACGCGTAGTCCCCGCCCCCCATGTTATATACGTGTGTCCATCGAAACTAAACGCTTTTATCCCCGAATAAGTGCTCATCAGGCCCTTCATCATCGGATCGGTCTCCGTCTGAAAGGTCCAGCGTTGTGTGATCTGGCGGCTGCGTGTGTCCAGTACGGCGATACCATACCGGTCTTCGATGGCGATATGCTGGCTGTCGGGCAGGATCGCAAAATCCAGGGTGTGGTTCTCCAGTTGAGGGCTCCCATAGGTGACCACCGTCCCCGCAGATTGTATCAGCCGGTTGAAAGGCATCAGCGTATAAGAACTCTCCTGTTGCAAGGTGCTGTCATCATAGTTCATCCGGTAAGGAGAGGGCTGTTGCGCCATCAAGGTTCCGAGCGAGAAAAGCATGGCAGAGGCGGCGATAAGTAGCTTTTTGAGCATCATCCTGGATTTAGGGGCCGAATTTAAGATGAAAAGAGAAATATATTTAACTAATAAATAAGAATTACGGATATCTTAATGTCGATGGAATTAGTATGTTTGCTACATGTACGGCAATAGTCATATCGACAGCTTCACTGAATTCTTCCCCTTTTGTCGGGAGCTGTATGCCTGTTCCACTTTTAAGGACTTCTGCGCTTCTACCATAGCCTAAGGGCCTTCCCATTCTTCTATTTTCATGTCAGTCAGGAACCTTGACTGTCCCATTCATTTCGGACCACCGGTCCGCCAAATGTACATGCCATGTCACATTTAGCTATAGCATCAGTTATTGTTCTCTCTATTTCTATCATCATCTTATTACTCATCATCATGCATAATAGACAAGTAAAAGCAAGAAATAACAGCATGCTGTCCTTCTTCAAAACTGCCGGAATAGCGCATAACTTATCATTCACAGGCCAGGAAATATTACGCGATAAGGTCATCGGTCTGGATGGTCCGAAAAGAAGACTGCTGATCGTGGAAGAAAATCCCGATGAATACGCCACCCGGGTCATCTATCTGGATGAGGTCAGCGCCTGCAAGATGAAAAAGACATATGCGGCCATCAATAGTCATGAATACAGGAAAAACAGGCCCGAAGAATATCTGAAGTCCATCGCGTTGGAGTTTGAGTTCGAAAGGGGCAAGATACCGGCGATGGTCAACTTTTATAAAAATTCGATCAACAGCATTTATGAGATCCCCGAGCTGGAGGCCAGAGCCAGACATTGGGCGACGACGCTGTCTAAAATGTTACCGAAAAGCCCCATCAAAACCCCTGTATCATGATACAAAAGCACGAAGGCGCAACGATAAGAGGCCTGCTGATTTCCATTTTGGCGATTGTAAATGTCATTGTTATAAAGATCGGATTTACCGTCAATCCCAAATGGTATTATCTCTTGCTGATATCAGCGCCACTGCTGGTCCTTATTGGATTTGGCAGTCGCAGATCACCGGGTAAAAAATAAACTATTTCTCCATCCATTAATTAAATTCTCATGAATTCAATAGAACAACCACTTATATTGAGAGAGGACGATTATCAGATCCTCGTCTCCTTCCTTAAAGATGGGCGATATGCCAGGAGAGAGGATGCCCGTTTTGTAACAGATCTTGAGCTGGAAATAAGGAAGGCCACGCTGGTCACAAAAGACCAATTCCCTCGTGACGTAGTGCGTCTGAACTCGAGAATAAGGATAATAGACTCTGACAGGGATTCCTCGATGGACCTGATACTGGTCACACCGGACAAGGCGGATATAAAAGAGCGGAAGATCTCAGTCCTTGCACCTATTGGAACGGCGCTTCTTGGATTAAAAAAAGGTACGACCATCAGATGGGAAGTGCCGGGCGGAAAGAGGGAATTTACTGTTATGGAGGTAACCAATTAAAATTTGATCCATGCATGTTGATATAGCGATAATACTTATCGGCACCGCCGTTATCTGCCTTCTTGTAGCCCTGTTATGGAAAGCGTTTACAAATCGGTAGTGATCCGTACCTTTACTTTTCTGAATAAGTATTGTCATGAACTACAAATTACTGGGACGCAGCGGCTTAAAGGTTTCCGAACTATGCCTTGGAACAATGGGATTTGGTACGGAGGCCGGTTGGGGCGCCGATCAGCCAACGAGCTTTGCTATTATGGAAGCCTTTGCCAATGCGGGTGGGAACTTTTTGGATACAGCCAATATTTACAAGTTGGGCGCCAGTGAGAAGATCATAGGGGAGTTTATACAACCCCGTGATCGTGACTTTTTTGTAATAGCCACTAAATATTCCCTGAAGGACAATACCAGCAATCCCAACGCCAGCGGGAATAGCCGTAAGAATATGATGCGTAGCGTCGAAAAAAGCCTGGAGCGCTTAAAGACCGGGTTCATCGACGTACTATACCTTCATATATGGGATGACCTCACTCCCGTCGACGAGGTGCTGCGTGGCATCGACGACCTCATCCGCCAGGGGAAAGTCAACTATGCCGCCATTAGCGACACTCCGGCCTGGATAGTGAGCAAGGGCAATACCCTGGCCGAGCT
Source organism: Sphingobacteriales bacterium 50-39 (assembly GCA_001898505.1). GTDB lineage: Bacteria > Bacteroidota > Bacteroidia > Chitinophagales > Chitinophagaceae > Puia. The sequence goes on along the minus strand of MKTZ01000009.1, from coordinate 442,113 downwards.
CATGGGTTGGAGCCAGTTCATCGCCTTGCAGGTTGAGTACAGTCTCCTGCAACGTACACCTGAACGGGACCTGATACCGATGGCCAGGCATTATGGTATGACGGTGACTCCTTGGGCTCCGCTGGCCGGTGGCGCGCTTACGGGTAAATATCTCCGTGGCGGTCAGGGACGCGTCAAGCCGGAAAGCAATCGCCGGGATGAGAACAGCACGCGCATCACCCGCGTGGTAATGGACATAGCGGACAGATTAGGCGTAGAGCCTTCGCATGTGGCGTTGCAATGGACACGCCAGCAGGGGTTCGAATGCATACCCATCGTAGGGGCCACCAGGCTGGAACAGTTGCAGGAAAACCTTAAGACCGTCGATGTCGTGCTGTCACAAGACGATCTTAAGCGACTGGATGAAGCCAGCGCCATCGACCTCGGCTTCCCCGGGAAATTCTTCCGCGAAGAAGGGGTCCGTCAAAACAATTTTGGCGGGTTTTATGACAGGATCGTCCGGCGGTCTTAATCCCCCTTCTCCTGATTTCGCCGGATTATTTTATTCCTGACTTTTTTATACCTGCCGGGCTTGATCGTCATCAGCCAGTCGGGGATCAGCGAGAAGAAAGGCAACGAAGCATTCATATCGCGCAGGAGCTCATCGACATGATGGATAGTGCCCGGCATGGTGCTGAGACCGCTTGCAGCTCCCTGCTGCCTGAACTGAGATCTCCATCGGATAAACTCCTTGCCGGCTGTTATTATCTTCTCTTCGTCCGGTCTGTCAATCCTACCTTGCAGGTATTCACAGACCCATAGGGCGGCAAATTCCGAAGATATAGTACACTGAATGGAAGTATTGTACCCAACAAAAGCAAACGACGGAATGCCGGCCGGCAGTATGTGCCGGTATAATATGTAATTACCGTTCCCGTCGGTCAATTTGCTTTTGAGGCCATCGGGCAGAAAAGGAATGGATTGCCGAAAACCTGTTGCAAACACCACCATATCACATTCTATCCGCTCGCCATTGGTAAGGACAATTTCTTTTCCCTCGAATGCGGTGATCTCTCCCTGTTTGGTAACGATCTGTCCACTCCGGATCTTTTCAAAGAATTCAGGTGTATCCAGGTTGATCTCCCCGAAAGCCTGGTCCTTAAGACCCGAACTGGGACGCAAGCCCAGTTCATCCAGCCATTGTTTTTTGCTGGTATATTTTTCCAGGAAGGCAAGCATCCTGCGAGGCAGACCCAGCCTGTGGACAAACCTTTCCATCCTGTTGTGCTTGTCGGGTTTTACCAACGCTTCTCCCAGCCTGTTCAGGATCAGATATTTCATGTTGATCCCCTTGATATAGCGTGGTATCTTCCATTTGGGCTCGCGAAATACGATGTAAGTTTTTCTTGCCGTCTCTTCCGCCCTGGTTACAATATCACTGGCCGACTTGCTAAACCCCACCACCACCAGTCGCTTGCCGGCACAGGCTCTTGTGCTTTGGAATTCCGAACTATGGAGGATATCTCCACCAGCATCGACAAAGTTTCCCATGCCCGGTATCTCCGGAATATATGCATCGGAAAAGGTGCCATTACATACAATGAGAAAATCCACTTGTTCGGTGAACGGTCTGCTTCTGTTATTACCCGAGATCTTCCATTTATTATTCTCGAATTCTATATGCACGACTTCATGAGAAAATTTTATATTGGGTAGTACGTTGAATTTTTCCGCATAAGACGACAAGTATGACTGTACCTGTTTCCCACTGGGCCATACAGGAAAATGCCTGGGCATAGGGAAGTCCGAAAAATAATAGGTGTCCTTTGTATTCTGCGTTGTCACCCCCGGATAACGCCGCGATGAGGCCCATACGCCGCCTAATTCGCTGTCCTTTTCGAATACCTTGATCTCATATCCATATTCCAGGCAGGTCTTCGCTGTCACCAGGCCGCTTAGTCCTGCACCAATGATTCCGATTGTCTTGATTTCTTCCATGCTTTTGATCCTAATTTCCCGCCAAATTAGGGCGCACAGACCAAGCTCCGTTGGTTCTTTTCCCAACGGCGGCCCTTATCATATCATCGGGGATGGCTGCTGATTTTATTTTTTCTTCATCGGCGGCATCGGTGCTGCGGCGAATTGATATAACAGAATCGCCTTCCCATTCTGGTCAAACTTCCAGGTCTCCTGCAGTTCGGTCGAATCCACCTTACCATTCTTGTACGTATCTATTTCCGTGCCCCAGACCAGGACCCAATGCTCGTTCCTGTGGTCAGCAGGCAGCAAGGGGCCCTATAAATATATACAAAAATGCCGGGACCTCCAGCGGGAAACCCGCCCCGGCCGTTGGGACAAGCGAGGCTTACAACCCCTTAGCTATCTTTAAATTGAGGAAAAATTGACCTATGTGGATAAGACACCCGCTAATAGCCTTTTTCATCTTTGCAGCGCTTTCCTGCCACAAAGACCCGGCGCCAACACCCAAGCCCGACCATCCTGCGGACATCGCAGCGGTAAGGCTAAAAGATATCAACGAGCCTCACCTGCCCTCCCCCTTCTATCATTTTGAATACAACGATTCGGGCTATATCACCAACGCCAGCTTCTCATCCGGCCTGGGCAACTACGACCTTGTTTACGCCAATAAAAGGCTCTTTCAAATGAAAATGAATATACTTCCGAACAAGGATATCCTTCAATACAGCTATCTCAATGACGACGTCGCGACCATCGACATCACCGATAAGAATGGCGTCAACTACAGAAGGGCTCATCTCAGCTATACACCCTCCCACCAGCTGAAGCAGCTCGATTGGGAAACAAAGGTCACCGATGCCGGCTTTGTCCCTGAGCAAACATTGAAACTAAGTTATAATCCCGATGGCAACTTAAGGGAGCTGATCACCAATTATCATGCGGTAGGTTCTCAGACAGAAGCGCTATTTACCGACGAGTTCGAGAACTATGACGACAAGGTGAATGTGGACGCATTTTCGCTGCTGCACCCGGATCAGAACCATCATCTTTACCTGTTGCCCGGAATAAAGATACAGCTGAACAATCCCCGTCGGAATATCCGTACAGGCGATGGCGTCAATTACAATGTTAGCTATACCTACACTTACGACGGCAAAGGCAGGCCGACACTTAGGTCGGGTGACCTGCTCTGGCAATCAGGGGCAGACAGCGGGAAGCATTTCCAGGTGTCGACGACATTCTCTTATTACGATTGATCGACTGGTGTATGGCTCAATTTATTTGTCGTTGATATTATTCAGCATCATCGACTTCCCATCCGTAATGATGATCTTTGCATTGGGCGACTTCACAAGTTCTTTGGTCACTTCAATACTTTTGAATTTCAATAACCTGTCCGTGAGGGATGAGTTGATGGTATTTTGATAATTTTTGATCGCATTGGCGTCGATCTGCATCAGGGCCGAGTCACTCTTTTGTTTTTCGAGCGCATACATCAGCTCCTTTTCCTTTGTTTCTATTTCAAAATCTTGCTGTTTTCTTTTGATCTGCAATTCCAGATTCGTCTGTTTGGCTATTTGCTCCGCCTTGGCATTGTTCTCTATAGCATGCAGCACCTCGGCCGGCATGTCGATATCTTTGACAAGCACGTCATCCAGAACGATCCCATAGGTTGAAATAGATTCCCGCAGCTTGTCTTCAATATTCTTTTCGATGGTTTCCCGTTCGCCCAGCAGGTCTATCGCAGTGTATTGCATTGTATATTCTCTAACAATGGCCATAAAGTTATTGATGACGATCTTGTTGCCATAATCCAGGCCAACATTTGTATAAATGGATGGAGCGGCTTCTGGTTTGATGTGATACAATACCGTCAGGTCTACTTTCACTTCGAGTCCTTCTTTGGTAGGCGGGCTCATGACGGTGGAAAATTCGGTTATACGTGTACTGAACTTCTGAATGTGCGAGTTAAAAAGATTAAAATGATGACGGCCCTGGGTTAAAATTCCAGGTTGTATTACACCCTTATGGACGACGAAACCAACTTCTCCGGGGTTAATGGTTTTACAACCAAAGATGGTTGTTGCCAGCAGTATAATTATACCAGCGGGGCGGGTAAAAGTGCTTTTCATTATGACAGCGTTTAAATTATGTGGAAGATTAGCGACCATGACGAAGGTAGACCCATGCTGCGTTAAGCCGTGGTTAATAGCATGGGGGTATTTACTAACGGTTGGTTAAAATCGGAAAAAACAATAAATTCACCTTTGTCAAAAGTTACTTATCATGCAAAAGGAGATCAGGAAAACGTGGTTCTTCAACCATCCGCCTCAAAGGGTTTGGGAATGTCTTACTCAACCCGAGCTTTTGGAACAATGGCTGGGGGCGACAGATCTCCAGCCAATACCAGGACACAAATTCCGTTTCATCAGTCCGAACGGCAATCATGCTTCTTGCGAAGTGCTGGAAGTCGTTCCATTTACCCGGCTGTCCTATTCGTGGCAAAAAAGATCGGCCAATGACGATCGGCTTTACGATTCAAGGGTTGTGTGGACCCTCACTCCATCGGGCGGGGGAACGGAGCTGCTATTAGTGCATAGTGGTTTTACTACCGCGAAAGATCTCACTGGTCATGACAATGGCTGGGACGCCTGCTTAAAAAAGTTTGCAGAGCTGTTAAGAACAGGTCACTAAGGGGCATACATCACCGAGGGCAATATAGGCCCGTCACCTGGCTCATCGGGAAGCCTATAGCCGAACCCAAACTCTCTCCCTCCTTTATGGTGCGAGTATTCGAAACGTATGGAGTAAAATCCTTTTTCCATCGGAACGATAAAAGTACGGAAATCGGAGTCCTGAGCGATCTCCATTATTAATTGATCCCCAATATAGAGCTTTGTTCCAGGTTCTCCGGCCATTCCAAACGTATAATATCCTTTTTTCCCGGTTTCAAGGTATCCCGACAGCCGGCCAAAAAAATCGTTCGAATCCAGTTGATTGATATTTACATTTTCGCCGGTCCTGCCTGATCTCAATACTTCCTTGTCCGCGGCCGACCTGTAACAGGCATAGTTCCATGCACCCTTTACCGCATTATCCGGTTTCTTTCCTGCCACCAGCGTCTTGCCCAACTTATAGTCGGCAGTGAGAGACTTGTTGGCGGTATCATTGGCCAGGAATGTTTTGATATTCAATTGAAAATTTGCAACGGGAGTGATCACGTTCTCGGATTGCATCGGCGATGACGCCATGGTCGGCGCCGCGCCGTCGGTGGAGTAACGTATATACTTTTCGGCCAGCACATTATTACAGCTCAGCGTAAAAGGCATTCCTTTCACTACGATGCCACCCATCGGGTCGATATGGATCCGGTCCATTATCGATGGGGTAAGCGTATACTTCAAACCATCGTAGGCGCTCTTGTATTGCTGTGAAATATGTGTTTCATCGGGGTAGGCAACTGCCTTCCATTGCAAGTTCGGTGGTGCAATCTTTTTCAATAACATCTCCAGGGAATCTATGCCCATCTGATGATAAGCAATCCCTGTTCTACCGGTGATAAAAAGGGATTTTATTCCTTTTATAGTATTCACCCTTTCCTTTGCATAGCTACCCAAAAAACCATGATCCCACCAGGCGGACGGATCCGCCGCAATATAAGCGTCAAATACCTGGGGTTCGGTGAACAAGGTATACAATACAAACAGGCCTCCAAGGGAATGCCCCCAGAGAATATTGGACCCATTGGACGGGTATGTTTTATTGATGTAAGGGATCAGCTCATCTTTAAGGAACGTAAGAAGCTTGGGACCGCCCCCCGCGCCATTCTGCCCACCTGAGGTGGGTGTCAGATCGCGAAATCGCTGGTTTTGATTGTTAGGATAGACGTTAACCACTCCGACCATGATGATCGGTGGTGTAAATCCCCATTGTCTCGACCATGCCTGCACCTGTTCGAACAACTCTGCATTCCATTCTCCATCCAGCAGGTACAGCACCCGGTACTTCTCGGTGGAACCAGGCTTATATTCCTTTGGAAGCTGTATTTGGAGTCTTCGCTCCTCCTTTAAGGTTTGTGAATAGATCGAATCCTTTATTCCGGGTTGTGCGACTGCGTAAAAACCCAATAACAGCAAGAGGGGTGTGACGATTGCTTTGAAAGGCATGGATTTTCTTTTTACAAGGAGGCACCAAAGCCTGTGCCAATGCCATAATCGTTTGATTTCAAGCTTGTTTAGGCAGCAAGACCCTACTCCGGTGTTCGCTTCCGAAACAAGGACTGTGCGATAATACAGACCCGAGGACGCGGAGGTATTTAAGCGCCAAAATTACAGCATCGGCGGCGTTTCCAACTTGAAGAAATAATTAACTTACAGAAAAAATCAGTAACTTATATCCAGTTTTTGAAACTATGAGATTGCTTTTTACGATTACTTTCTCGATGATAATTTTAGGCGCCACCGCCCAGACGCATTTATTTGTCCCTTCGTTTAATGTGGATGCTGTAAAAAGCAAATGGCAGCTAAGACCCTTTGCAAGTCTTACAGCAGGTTATATGTTTTTCAATGGTGGCAGCAGTATGTCATATATGTCTGCCCCTGTTGGACTCGCGCTCTTCCGTCCATTGAGTTCCAATTGGACTGCCTATGGCGCCGCCACCATCACACCGACCTTCTTTAATATCAATAGTCTCTCCACGCTGCCTGTCGGCGACCCCAACTACCACGGCTATCCCTTCCAGGGAGGATATGGAATGGGTCTCACTCCCGGCATACAGGGCGGCCTCATCTACACCAATGATGCAAAGACCTTTTCTATCTCGGGCCATGTACGCGTCGAAAGAAACAGTTACCCCGTCTATCCAACAGAAAGAAGGGTTCATTAACAAAAGCTTTTCCCACCGGCAATAGGACCACCCTCGCATATTTCCTGTCTACCTAATGTGCCCGGTATAGTATTCCGTAGACTATACCATTTTACCCAATAACCCCTATCCTTATGTATCAGAACATGTTAATGCTTTATTGCCGTAGAAGCATGCATTTCACTCCTCAAAAAGTCGCCGAAATGTTGGAAATGCCTATCTCGCTGTACAAAGACCTGGAATCCGGGAATGTTCTGATGGACTACGCCCAGGCCCGGAAACTGGCAAAATTTTACGACACCGAAGCCAAATACTTCTATGAGTCAGCACAACAATTGGATCATCTATTGAGCATCAGAATCCTCGTCAAAACTTTAAAAACCGATAATGAACGTTTGCGGGGGGACCTGGAGAATGTAAAGAAGGATCTTGGCCGTACTTAAATCCCCGTATACCATGCCCATCCGCTGTCTCCCGGATCGACATATTCATCCGTAACAACTATGCGTCGAAGGTATGCGGATGAAAGGCGTCGATCATATCGATGCTATCCTGAAAATCATCGTATGCATAAAAATTGACGAATCGTGCAGATGGAAAGATCCCTGCGTGCAGCAGCAGCTGGCTCAGTTGAACGCCTGTCCATTCACCCACGGCTGTCCATCCCTCTTCGCAAGTATGTCGTGTGATCTGTGTACGGGCGGGCGCTGCTTTGCAGCGTGCTGAGAGAATATAATGCCGGTCGGGCCACACGGCCTTCCACCGACAGTTTCCAATCCGAAAAACCATTACGATGTGTCAGCGCGTAGTCCTTACTATAGTACTTGCTCTTCTCGTCCCCGGGGTCGAGGGTGCCTGTGGCAGGGAAGGAGGAAATATCGCTGCGTGAATATTCCTTCACCAGGGCCCTTTTCGACAGGAGCGCACGTTGCGCTTCATAAGTAAAATTATCTCCGGCGCGCAGGATACTGCCGTAGGTAGGAACTTGCGGAGATTTCACCGTTCGATATAGCCAATGGATGCGATGCGGCCACGGCCGGGGACATGGTCAGAAAGCTGATCGTCCCTATCCAATGGGTTATTTTGACCCAGGAATTGTGCATATGACTAAATATACATCAAAAAACATATACATCAAAGATCAGCAAACATCGTAATTTTCGGGCTATTCAATTCTACCATGATAAGATCGCTCTTTGCCACCCTGTTCTGCATGGCGCTCAGTAATTCATATGGTCAACACACCGGCGGCTGGATCCGTATAAACCAGCTCGGTTATGCTCCCGATGGACTCAAAACCGCCGTACTCGCCGCTAAGGCCGCCCTTCACGAAACGACCTTCGAGCTCGTCGATGCCGCCTCCCAGCACACCGTTTTCAGCGCCCCCATCGGTCGGTCCTTCGGCCACTATGGCCCTTTCACCGACACCCGTCGTCTGGATTTCTCCGCCTGCAAAAAACCAGGCCGGTATTATATAAAGGCCGGCGATGTCACTTCCCCCGTCTTCGCCATCGGCAACCAGGTCTATGACGGCGCTGCGGATTTCTGTCTTCGCTATCTCCGTCAGCAACGCAGCGGTTTCAACCCTTTCTTAAAGGACTCGTGCCATACCCACGATGGCTATACACTCTATGCCCCCGTTCCGGACAGCACACACATCGATGTGGTCGGCGGCTGGCATGATGCCAGCGACTATCTCCAATATTCCACCACCACCGCCAATGCGGTCTACCATCTCCTCGCCGCCTGGCGCGACTTTCCTGGCGTATTCAGTGACAGGAAGCAAGCCAATGGCCTCGATGGCGCCAACCATATCCCCGATGTGCTCGACGAAGCAAAATGGGGCATGGACTGGTTACTGAAAATGCACCCCCGCCCCGATTGGCTCTTCAACCAGCTGGGCGACGACCGGGATCATCGCGGCATGCGCATTCCAAAAGAAGATACCAACTTCTACGGGCGGGGTCTCGAACGACCGGTCTATTTCTGTACAGGCGTCCCGCAGGTGCGGGGTAAGTTCCTCAACCAATCCACCGGTGTCGCCTCCACCGCCGGCAAATTCGCCGCCGCCTTCGCCCTTGGCAGCCGCTTGCTGGCGCCGATGGACAGCACCTACGCAAGAACCCTCAGCCAAAAAGCATCCACTTCGCTGAAGCTTGGTCTCGCCAAACCCGGCGTTTGTCAAACCGCCTCCGTGCTCTCGCCCTATATCTATGCTGAGGACAATTGGACCGATGATATGGAGCTTGCCACCGCCGCTCTTGCCCAACCCGATAAAGCCTGGCAGTACGCCCAACAGGAGAAGATCACCCCCTGGCTGGGCATGGATACGGCAAAACACTATCAATGGTATCCGTTCATCAATCTCGGTCATTATGAGCTGGCAAAGATCCTGACGGGCAGCCGCCGTGACTCCCTTATCGCCTGGTACCGTGAAGGCATCGATCGCGTCTGGCAAAAAGCAAAGACCAACGCCTTTTATCGGCATATCCCTTTCATCTGGTGCAGCAACAACCTAACGGTCAGCTTCGCGATCCAATGCTATTGGTATCGGCGACTCACAGGCGACGCTATGTATCAGTCGCTCGAACAGTCCTGCTTTGATTGGCTTTTCGGTTGCAATCCCTGGGGCACCAGCATGGTCTACGGATTGCCCGCCGGTGGCGACACTCCTTCCGATCCTCATTCGGCCTTCACGCATCTGAAGAACTACCCCATCGATGGCGGGTTGGTGGATGGACCGGTCTATACCGGTATTTATGATCATCTCATTGGCATCCAACTCACCCATGAGGATACTTATAAGGAATTCCAAAGCAGTCTTGCCGTCTATCATGATGACTATGGCGACTACAGCACGAACGAGCCCACCATGGATGGCACCGCATCGCTGGTATATCTTCTCGCCGCGCAGCAGGATCAGGCGGCCCGGCAAGACCAGGCCTCCAACCCACTGCACTGGACCATTTCCCACGGCGCCATTGTCAGAGGCGACACCAGCCGCAAGACCGTAGCTCTTGTCTTCACCGGTGATGAATTCGGCGACGGCCTTCCGACGATCGCAAAGGCGTTAAGCAAACACCATGTCACCGGGTCGTTCTTCTTCACCGGCGGCTGCTATCGCAATCCCGCCTTCCAGCCTGCGATAAAGGAGCTCTATCGACAACATAATTATTTAGGGCCGCATTCCAATACCCACCTGCTCTACGCCGACTGGACCCGTCGCGACAGCACCCTCGTCACCGCGGACAGCTTTCGAACTGATCTTCATAACAACCTCGCCGCCATCCATGCCCTCGGCATAGATACCACCGGTCCGCATTATTTTATACCTCCCTATGAATGGTGGAATGATACCCTCGCTGCCTGGAGCCGCGCCGTCGGCTGGCAGCTGATCAATTTTACTCCCGGTATTCGCACCAATGCCGACTATACCTACCCTGAAATGGGGGGTAGCTACCTTAGCAGCAATGCTATTGTCGAATCCCTGAAAAAATTCGAAACAGCCCGACCTGCCGGCCTTAATGGAGCCATTATACTTATTCATGCCGGGACTGATCCACGGAGGAAGGATAAGCTGTACCTTCGACTCGACGCGTTGCTCAATTGGTTGGAATCTAATGGATATCGATGCCTGCCCATTCCGAAGTTTCTGTCCGATTAAAAAAATGTCGTTTATGCGACCGCTGTTTTGTCTTCTTCTCGCATTGCTAACCGTGATCTGCCGGGCTCAGATCATTACTACGTACGCCGGGGCGCCCCCACCCCCTTATGCAGTTTCCGGTGACGGCGGGCCAGCACTGAATGCGCATCTGGGAGACTTGTATCATGTCTCGGTAGCGTTTGATGCCGCAGGCAACACGTATATGACGGCGCCGGAAAGTAATACAATTAGAAAGGTAAACAAAGCCGGCGTCATCACCACGATCGCCGGCGCCGGAGTAATAGGTTATACCGGAGACGGAGGACCGGCACTCGCTGCAAGATTATATCATCCCGGTGCGATCATAGTCGATAACGCCAATAATATCATTTTCGCCGATCAGAATGGGGAGGTTCTACGACAGATCGATCCTGTGGGGAATATAACAACCATTTCAGGGCCCTATACGGGAGGATTATGCTCTGGTGAAGGGGTGCCTCTGTCTCAGGCAGTTTTTGTCGGTGTGATTGGGTTAGCAAAAGACAACGCAGGTAATATCTACGCGTCTGATCAGACCTGTAACACCGTACGCAAGATCAGCACCAGCAGGATCGTAACGACGGTGGCGGGAAATGGCACGACCGGCTTCTCGGGCGACGGTGGCCCTGCAACCTCCGCGCAGCTTTGGTATCCCTGCCAGGTGGGGGTGGACATCGCGGGAAATATCTATATTCCGGATGCAGATAACGGCCGGGTGAGGAAGGTCAATACCAGCGGGATCATCACCACCATTGGCGGAAATGGCGTCCAGAATTCCACGGGCGATGGCGGACCCGCAGCGCTCGCAGAGTTCGCTCTTCCTTCATCTATTTGCGTGGACAATGCAGGAAACATCTATGTAGGGGAGAGCTCTTCTTATGAAGTAAGGAAGATCGATCCGTCCGGCATCGTCACCGACTATGCAGGCAATGGAACCTATGGCTATTCGGGTGATGGGGGACCAGCCAACCTGGCACAGATCACCGAGATCGAAAATATAGATCAGGACGCAGCCGGCAATATGTATATTGTAGACGCTTATAATCAGGTCATCCGCAAGGTCACGAATTGCTTAACGGCCACCTTGGCGCCTTCCCTGACGATCAGCACCAACAGTTCAACCATATGTTCCGGAACACAAGTGGTTTTTACGGCGACGCCGGTAAACGGAGGCGCCTCGTCAGGATATCAGTGGCAGGTGAATGGGGCAAACGTAGGTTCTGATAAGGCTATATTCATCACCAATGGTCTGGCCAATGGAGATGTAGTCAGTTGTATCCTGACCAGCAGCATGAGCTGCAGCACCCAGACGGCTTCTCAAAATCGCGTGGTGATGACCGTGAATACCAATCCGACCGTGGTCCCGATGCCCGATACAACAATACGTCCGGGCCAGTCAGTGTTGTTAAAGGCGGACGTTACGGGTCCCGTGACAAGCTATCAATGGACACCCGCCATCGGTCTGGACAACCCATATATCGCAGCGCCGGTAGCAGCTCCGCAAATTACTACAACCTACCAGGTAGTCGTCGCCACAGACGCCCATTGCATGGCCGCTGGAAAGGTCACCATTGGGGTATTTAAAGGCCTGGCGCTGCCCGGCGCTTTTACTCCAAACGGGGATGGAAAGAATGACGTGTTCCGCATACCGCCATCGATGACTGTGAAGATAAAAGCCTTTGCTGTGTATGATCGCTGGGGAATAAAGGTCTTCTATTCTACCGACAGCGCTATTGGATGGGATGGCACGCTCGGTGGACAGCCGCAGCCCGTGGGGACCTATATATGGTTCATCGAATATGAGAACCCTCTTACGGGGAAAGTGTCCCAGGCCAGGGGGACAGTGATATTGGTACGATAGGTTACCTCCCCTTTCTGACCCAATAAAAAACCAAAACACCCAAAAGAACAACGAGGACTCCAATCGCCGCATCCCACCCGATCCCCAATCCCCTGGAAAAGGCCACCGGCTCCGTATTGCCGATCAGTATCATGTCCGCCCAATAGCAGGGCAACACACTGCCTCTCTTGTCCTCGAACATATAAAACAGCTTCGCCTTCCGTAGAGCCTCGTCCTTGTTCATCCCAAGAAAAATATATTCGTTGAATTTCTCCGAGATGTCATAAATGGCTGATTCATCGGCCATCCACTGCGTCGCTGCTACAGCAGGGATCCCAACGGCTGAGAAGCCCCGGGCCAGGCTAAAAATACCTTCCCCGCTACGATTCTTCCCCGCATTGGTTTGGCAAGCGCTAAGAACGATGAGCCGGGCAGCAGGTTTTCCCAACAGTTGCAGCTCAGACAGATGAATGACGCTATCATTCATAAAAAGCACCGGCTCCGTATCGGCGCTATCGGCTCTCGCATGCGTGAGAATGGTCGCTGTATTAAAGTCGCATACCTGCCGGATAAAATTTTTCCGGTTGGCCTCGTCACGCAACAACAACCTCACCCGTCCATACGGCGCCGAACAATTCCGCAAGGCCGCTTCGGACAGTTTTAGATCCGCCAGACCATTATACGCAGCAAAATTCACCGGCGCGATGCCCAAAAAATCGCCCTTTCCCGCCACCTGCTCGCGCTGATTAATAAGATACCGCGCCGAGTATACATAACTAAAAGAAAAATTCCTGATAAGAAAGTCGGCCTTTGCAGGAGACGAGCTCAACGCCTCGAAGGGAACAAGACCATTATCCTGGCAAATGATAACCCTTCCGCCGGTGAGGTGAAACGGCTCAAGCAATAAATTATAAAGCCCGTTGGCGCTGGCTAAAAATTCAGGGAAACCCCGATTCAAGGCGTCTTCATCCGCGCAAAAATTTACAAACCGCCCAAGCCGGTCCTCGAACCCCGGTTGGTCATCCACGATCCGAAGATACTTTGTACCGCCAGGTTGCACACACAACGCGAAACACAGCGTATCCCGAATAAAATATTCTACAAAACTTTGCTTGCTCTTTAAGAGGAACGCTTGCAATGAAGATACGGATCGTACTTCGTCGGCATATTTATACTGGTAATAAGCCGGATAATTTCCCTCCAAAGCCCGGATATACTGCTCCAGTGACTCCTTTGCTGCCAATAGCTCCTGCAGGACGTCCCTGCCCTCACGGGAAGTATCGGGCAGAGCGCTAAGCTTCTGTTGCAGCTCAACGATATTGATCCGGAGCCGCTCTCCTTTTGCTGCCTCCCCAGGAGGAAGATACGCGTTTGCGCCTAACTCGTTCAATTTATCCTGTAGCAATACACTCCGGCTTTCTTCCATAAAATATAAGGCAAGCCCATCATCCTGGGCCAGATAGCAAGCTTCCAACGCATTAGCGAAAAAACCCCTCGTCTTGTCCCGCCAGTACAGTTTACTCTGTTCCTCCAATTGTTCATGGCGGATGTCCCTGATCAAACTATCCGTCAACAAAGCAGTCTGTAAACAGGCTTTCAGCCATTTGACGTCGTGCGTCTGCTTGTGCATCCGAAGTAGCAGCTCTGTTTTGGAGTTAAATAGCTTCTGGATCATTTCCTTATTTCCCATTGGTCTTAGCTCACCGGCCGTCGGGTTGCGGATAAAATCCGCTCCCGTAGCAATTTTCAGCAAATTCATCGCCGTCAAATAACAGGAAACAGCACTATCCAATTTTCCCTGATGATAATAGTTCCCGCCTAAGTTGATCGACACCTCCGCTATTCGAATAGAATCCCTCTCCTTTTTGGCATATTGGATCGCCTGTAAAAAGCAGGTAGTCGCCTTATGAAATTGTCTAAGGGTATCACGATAGAAAACACCGAAATCATTGTAATCTCCCGCTACCTGCCGCAAATCTTTGGATCGGATCCTCGTGGCAATGCATTCGGAAAAGGAAGCCTCTGCCTTCGGGTATTCCCGCAAATCGCTAAAAATAATACCCTGGCACCTCAACGCCCCGGCCAGCAGAAAATCCTCGTGTATCGCCCGGGCAAGGGCGATGGCAATCCGGACGTCCGCCTGGGCAAGGGACATCTTACCCTGAACACAAAGCGCCTGAGATCGTTGGATCAACGCATACAGGTAGCCGACCGTGTCACGTCGTTGCAAGGCGTAAACCCTGGCTCGCTCGCCTTCTTCCACCGCCTTCTCATAGTCCCCCATCCGGAAATAGATGAATGCTTTGTTTTCCCAGGAGCTCGCCGCCACATCATCTATATCGGGGCCCCTACTGGCAAAAAGAATGGCGCTGTCATAATAGGCCAATGCCTTTTTGTGCAAGGTCAGGTTATCATAGTAGATGCCGACGTTGTACAGATCTGTTGCGGCCGCCGCCGCCGATGCTCCCGCCTTGCCGGAGGTATTGATCCGCAGAGCTTGCAACGTCACTTCGAGCGCGACAGTATATCGATGGGTGACATAGAATTCATAAACGCCAATCTTGTGCAGGAGTCGTGCATAGACAGAGTCCTGCGGCAACCGTCGCGCGTCCGCCTGCCTCTTCCAGGCATACAGCAACTGCAGCTTATCCTTTTGGCTAAGCTTTTGATTTGCATCAAGGCTTATAAGCCCTTGTCGGATCGATTCAATGGAAACCTCCTGACCCGGAGATGTCAATGCGAATACCAACGTAACAAGTGCAAGAATGTATTTTAGCTTTCGCACATTTCTTCTAATGACTTGCTGAATCCGTCTCAAAAGGAACTACCAGTCTAAGATGCGTTCCGGCAGGGATAGTGGAACCCGTTGTGCCCTCATAGATTTTTAGCTTCGGGCCGGGACCTCGGGTCGAATCGTATTTAACGGCGAATGTTACTGTAGGGCAGATAGAATCGGCACAATTAAGAGTAGCTGCGGAAGCCGACCCACTGGAACCTTTTGATCCGGGGGAAGATGACCCAACAGCCTCATTGCCTCCGCTGCCGCCGCATGAAACAATTTGAAAGCTGAAAAAGAAAATAAGGGTCACGAACAATGCCGTAGCCAGCTTGCAGGTAGGTTTGTTTTTCATAACAGAAAAGTTCAGGTGATATAATTGAATTACAATTTGCCCAACAATTCCTGCGCATCGACCTTTTTGTTCAGATCATTCTCCACGATCTGTCTCAATAATTGTTTTGCATGGTCGGAGTCTCCGGCATAATTGCGTTTCAGCAGTGTAAGCGCCTGGTAAAAAAGGGCGGGATTTACATGGGGGTCGGTGTGGTGTTGCAGTCTTATAAAATAGTCAAGAGCTTTGTCGTAATTCTCCATTCGGAGGGAAACAATCCCCGCATAATTCAATGCAGTCGGATTTAGGGAATCCGCTCGCAGCAGCCCCTCATATTGCTGCAAGGCCTCGGCAAATTTTCCCGAGTTGTACAGACCAATGCCCGTCGCCAGGGAGTCCCCACGACCCATTTTCACCGGCAACGATGCCAGATTCTGCCGGATATACCCTTCCGCCAGTCTTGCAGGATTTGCCGGCCTCAGGTAGAGCAGCCAGGCCAGGACGATCATAGCCAATACCGCCGCGGCCGCTGTAACAGCCAGCCACTTTCGGGGGTTCATCCGCCTCACCGTCGCCGTTCTGCCCTTCCCGGCGCCCTCCTTGTATAACTCCCGGAATCGCTCCTTCCGCTCTGTGCGATTCGCCTCTCTGGCGGCGGAGAGAGCGCCAAGGTAATAGGCTACTTCGTCCGCGAATGCCGGGTCTTCCTGTATCCTCTTCTCAAATCGACTCGCTTCTTCCGGAGGGAATTCCCCACCGAAATACGCGTCGATATATTCAAGACTTTCCATTTGGGGAGTTATTCGACATGATACAATTGCCTCAATTTCGAGAGACAACGCAGGCGACTGGTCTTAACTACATTTGCCGTCTTATATTCCATTACGACGGCAATCTCTTTGTCGCTGTAGCTGTCTGACCATAGGAGCAGCATCCTCCTGCAGTCCTCGCCTAATTGTTCCAGCCTCTCCTTTAGCACCTTCCAGTCGGCCTGCTCAATCAGCGTTTGTACGATCGATCGGGATTTGTCTGACAAACGAAATAATTCCTCGTTGATCGACAAGGCCCGGTTCACACTGTTCTTATTAGTCGCATTCCTCCGGAAAAGGTCAACACATTTGTTGTGAAAGATTTTGTAGAGATAGGATTTGAGTGAGGAGTTGCCCTGGAACGTTTCGTTGGAAATGCTCTCGATCACAGCCAGGACGCTGTCGGAATACGCGTCGAACGCCTCATCTTCGGACAACCGGTGCTTGCGGATGCCATCCCGGATGAGATAAGCATACTCACTGAACAAGCTTTCTTCGCCTTTTCTTTTGTCCACACCCCTTTGACGGAGTAACCCGATTATCTGCCCGTCCTTTTCAAAATTGGAGCCGCGCATGGCCAATCGGTAAGTTTTACTAAATATAGGCAAAAAAAATAATTCCAACAATTTCTGTTTCCCTAATGGGTGACCGCCGCGACACATAGTCGTCGATCAATTTTATTCACCACCTAATATTACTGAAATGAAAAAAGCAGCTATTCTCGTAAGCGGCCTGCTGTCGGGCGCACTCATCTACGGTCAGCTCCATGCACAGGATAGCATGGCCGGCGCGAACCTCGCAGCTAATCAGCCGGTCAAAACTATTTCATCGGCCGCCGCAACCTCAGGCGTATCAACCTTGCACGAAGCAGCCCTTAGCAAAACCGCCGCCCGGGTGACCAAAGACTTCAAGTCGAGATTTACAAAAGTCGCGGACGAACAGTGGTCTCACACGGGCAAAGGATCCTCGGTCTATTTCACATCGAATGGCTTCAAAACCCGCGCCTACTATGACCCGCGAGGCAACTGGCAGGGATCCATGAAATACTGCAACGAGTCCCAATTGCCCCACTTTATCCGTGACGTCATAAAACGCACTTACTATGACCTTGCCATCACCACGGTGATCATATGCGAAGTCCCCAACCACGTTGCCTATGTGGTTGATCTGGAGGATCCCAAAACCCTAAAGGTAATTCGCGTAAGCGAAGAAGGTGAAATGGATGTGCTTCAGGATCTTACAAAGATCAACTGATACATCGCCGTTACGGAAGCGCTCCTCCTGCGGGGCGCTTCATATAGCTACTTTGCTAAAAAACTCCCAGGAACCCGCAGGCCTTCTTCACTCACCAGCACTTTCAGCATAACCTTTTGCAGACCTGTGGGGATCAGGTCTATTTCTGCCTGGGTCAGCGGCTGAAGCAATTCAATGAATTCATCCTCATCATCATAGTATCCCAGTTGCAGCACCCATTTATTTTCGGGCAGCAATCGAAGGGCCATCTCCTTGTCTTCTTCATACATATGGATCTTTACCACCGCCCATTGTTCATCGTCCTCGTCTTCAAAGTGAATGTCGACGGCTTTCGCACCTACTACTTCTTTCACGATCTTTTTGACCAGGGAGTCCGGATGTTGCCGGATCAGCTCTTCGTTTTTCATGTTGTTTGTCATAGATGCCACAAAGATAATAAGCGCCAGATTACCGGAGAATATTGTTAATGATTTATAAAAGGCAGCAATATATTTGGCTTCGTACTGGTTATAGCGTTAATTATCGCAAATTACCTTTTGTTGCCCCGAACATCCGCCTTTTCTTTATCGAATATCTTTCCGGCCCTGGCCCTTATTTTATGCGTGCTGGATGTTGGCGCCCAGGATACGACGGTGGCCCGGCGCGGGAGTCAGCGGGAGCAGGTAGACCTGATCGATATCGGCAGACATTTATTCCTGAAGCATCCGGGCGTCAGGAACGATAGTGCGGCGAAAAAAGTGGGTAAGGTCTATGGGTCCTTGTTGCCCTCGGCCGAATATACGCTTCAAACTGCCTTTGCTGTCAACCTTACGGGCAATGCGGCCTTCTATACGGGCGAGCGGGCGGAGGACAATATCTCCAATATTTACCTGAATTTAACCTATACACAAAAACACCAGTTCGTAATTCCCCTGGATGTGAATATATGGACCAGGGGCAACAGGTATAATATTCTCAGCGACTGGCGGTACGAGAAATTTCCCCAGGACACCTACGGATTGGGTGGCCTTACTCAGGCGGACAGTGGATATCTCATCGACTTCTCCTACATTCGGTTTTATCAGACCATCCTCAAGACCGTCGCTCCCGACTTCTACCTGGGGTTGGGTTATGACCTGGATTATTTCTGGAGTGTCCGGGAGGTGGGTCTGCCTCCGGGGAAGGTCACCGACTTCCAGCGCTATGGATTACATCCTACGTCAACGTCGTCAGGTGTCACTTTCAACCTGCTGTATGATAGCAGGCGCAATGCGATCAATCCCGAGCCGGGTAATTATCTGAATGTAGTTTACCGTCCCAACTTTACTTTTTTAGGCAGTGATGCGAATTGGCAGACCTTACTGATCGACGGGAGGAAATACATTCATTTGCCGGGCGATGGTAAGAACACCCTGGCGTTCTGGACATTCGATTGGCTGACACTGCATGGCGATCCGCCCTATCTTCTTCTGCCTTCTACTGCGTCCGACACGTATGTGAATATGGGAAGGGGATATATACAGGGAAGGTTCCGCAGTAAGAATGTGTTGTATCTGGAGTCGGAATACCGTTTTGGTATAATGGCCAACGGGTTGCTGGGGGGAGTGGTGTTTGCCAATGCCCAATCCTATACGGAGCCGTCCTCCGGAAGGTTCGAATCAATATCCCCTGGCTGGGGGGCTGGTATTCGTATCAAGCTGAATAAATTCTCCCACACCAATATTGCACTTGATTACGGATTTGGATTGCATGGTTCAAAGGGCATCTTTGCCAACCTGGGAGAGGTGTTTTAAAGAGCTCTTACTATCTATATTTCAATATAATATACAAAAGTTTTTTATAGCATTTGAAAGAGGGTAACTTTATAAAAAAAACCATGAAACTCTCTTTCTTTTGCGTGGGCATGGTTTTTCTAACCTGCCTGGCTTCCTGCGTCAAAACTGGTAATAAAACAAACAAATGCGGGGACGCGCGCACCACCTCCATTGCCATTGCAACGTATTCCGACTGGAAAAAATTTATGACCCCTTTGACTGTAGGAGATGTCATTTACCATGTCAAGTATAGGGAAAACATAAATGGTTCTCTCCTATCGCGGATGAACCTGATCACACAAGTTAATGTTATGTGCATCGCCGAACCGCCCATCATCAACAGTATTGTAACCTTAAAGCAGGCCGATATGAGCATTCATGATAGGGTGGTAGTTACTGAAGATTCGAATCAATTTGTTATTCCCGAACCTTTTTCCGGGGCTACATCCAGCCATAGTGACTATTATACCTGGCGGGACACTACTAATCCCGGTGGCATTACAGTCGTTAATTCTATTAGCTTCCCCTGGCTGGGGGGCTGGAGTTACGATAGCGCTTTCATCTTTTCCAGGCTGGACCAATGGTCTCTGAATATCAACTATAAATTGCCAAAATAACTGATCTATCTCGTTAGTTTGTATTTGTCCATTTGAATAAAATTTTGGCGTTACATATATTATTCTTAGATTTAATATCACCTTACCACTTTATCTGAATCGTTCTTACCTCCTCTCTATTTTTTAACGCTTTAAACTCAATGTCGATGAAACTTTTCAGGTTCAGCAACTCCCTATTTTACACAGGGGTGGTAATTCTTCTATCCTCATGTGGATCCGGCAGCAACGAAAAAACAACCGCTACGGACACAACCGCTGCAAATGACAGCGCAGCGAAAGCACAAGTCGTAAATACCATTATTACGACACCTCAAAATATGGTGGTCGTAACACACAAAGTAGCCAACTATGCCAAATGGCTGGTCGCCTACGAGGCGCACGATTCCGCCCGGCTGGCCAGTGGGTTGCACAGTTATGTTATTGGCCGCGGTCTGGAAGATTCCAATATGGTCATGGTTGCCTTGAAAGTAGATGATACCGCCAAGGCAAAAGCATTTGAAAAATCCCCCGGCCTCAAGCAAGCAATGCAAAAAGCGGGAGTTCTTGGCGCCCCAACGATTTCCCTTACCACAAACACCTGGCAGGATACCGCAACCATCGGACCAGTCATTCGTTCCATGACCTCGATGACGGTCAAAGACTGGGATGCTTTTGTAAAGGGATTTGAAGATGGCAAGCAGATCCGCACCGATAATGGTATCATGGACCGGGTCGTCGGACATGATCTGAACGACAATAAAAAAGTATTCGTGGTGACAGCCTTAACTGATACTGCCAAAGCCTTCGCTTACTACAAATCGGATGAGTTGAAGAAAAGAAGAGCGGCAGCCGGCGTAATTGGAGAACCCACCCGATTTCTCTTCCGGATCGCAAAAAAATACTAAATCAATGTTCAAGGTTACCAGGCAGTAAAATAGTCTTTGAAAAAATAGTATTCATTTACATAGTATTAATTGCCAAAGCATGTCTCTAATGTCATGTAAATAGTATTACATGAAATACATGCTGCCATTCGCGTTGTTCGCCATCTTTCTTTTCCCGGCCTGTACTCCGGGTGCCCATGAAAGTAAAATACAAGCCGAGACAAATAAGCTGGGGCAGCGAGTTTATCAGGATAAACCGTTTTGGCAGGATTACAGTATAAAATATTATTTCCCCAAGCAAAATAAAAGTAAAATATCTCTTTATCAGGTCGCAGCCGACCGGAATCACAACATAGAAGTTTCATCCTCGGATGGGTTGCTTTTGCCGTACAACGGTCATTTCCTTGCCCCGGGAGAATTATTGCCCGTCACCACCTACCGTCATATGAAGAACAAACACATCGACGGTGTTATTTCTTACCAAAACCAGTTTGTTTACACCGACGATCATCTTCTCTTTTCGAATGCCTGGGCAGGAAATTTTTTCGCCGCGCATAATATGAAGAAACCGTCCGTATTTGCCGGTGATAAAGACTTTAATTTTTTGTTGACGGACGGATCGGATCTTGTCTATCTGGGTAAGGATGGAAGCGCCCTTTGGACGGCCCGGATCCCCCATGTTATTTCCATAAAATTCAATGAGGCAAAGAACAATTTTCTTATTGTTACGGCAGATTCCTTATCCCTGTTCTCACCGGCAGAGAAAAAAATGGTCTCTATTTTTAAAGGAGTCGATATCACTTGTGCAATACCCGCAAAAGCAGGGGAAAAGATCATCGTCGGAACTAAAAGGGGCTACCAATGGCTCAAGGGATCCGGCATGCCCGAAGGAGAATTGATCACAAAAGTCCCCTGCCCGGAGATCACCGATTTGGAAGAAATAAATGACGTGCTCTGGTTTGGTTCCACCCGGGGAGCTTTTAAGTTAACAGAAGGGAATACATACGACTATTATGCCTCGGAACGATGGCTGCCAGACAATAAAGTGGTGGATATTGCGCCCGGTCCTGAAGGAAGCGTTCTTGTTTTAACCGAAACCGGGTTAGGTCAGATTTGTTTTAAAAAAATGACCCTGGAGGAAAAAGCCATGATATTAGAGGAGCAGACCCGGAAATATCATATACGTTATGGATTTAGCTGCACCGGTGAAGGCATGTCCAAAGGCAACCGATCGGCCATGGTACTGGCGGATTCAGACAATGATGGCCTTTGGACTGCCATGTACCTTGGAGGGCAGTTGTTTCGGTATGCAGCCACCAAAGATCCCGAAGCATGGGAGAATTGTAAAGAGGCCCTTATGGGCTTTGAACGCCTGTACGCGATCACAGGAGTTCCCGGTCTTCCTGCAAGGGCCTATGAATGGATGGGATATGAATCATCGGGATATACAAATGCCTTTAGCGAAAGGTCGCGCCAACTTTTCGAGGCAAGTGGTTATGATGTAAAAAGCTCTCCCTGGCGCAGGGGAACCTCTAACGGCTGGGTATGGAAATCGACCACCAGCAGCGATGAGGTGTTGGGACATTATTTTGCGCTATCCCTCTTTGTAGACCTGGCTGATGACAGTTCGTGGAGAGCACGGGCAAAAAATCTCTTAACGGCACTTTCCGAGCATATATACAAGAACAATCTATACCTGGTGGACTGGGACGGAAAACCAACAACATGGGGCAAATGGAATCCGGACTATGTCAATGGATTTACTCCCCAGGTAGGAGACAGAAAATTGACTTCATCTAATGTCACAGGTTTTCTGCAGTCGGCTTATCATGTTACCAAAGACGAAAAATATAAACAGAAAGTGCTCGAACTATTCGAGAAGCATGGCTATCTTGAAAATTTGATGCGGCCCATGAAAGAAATTGGCAGGGTCGAAAGTAAAGATTCGGGTAAATACACAAGTTGGGCGGAAATGCTTTCTAATGAATGGAATCATTCCGATGATGAAATGTATTTTTTAGGCTATTGGTGTCTCTATCCCTACGCACTTAACGAAGATCTCAAGGGAAAATACAAAGAGGCCATCCGTGATCATTGGGAAATGTTGCGTCCTGAAAAAGATCCTACCTGGAATTTTACCTATGCTATGACCGGAGCAAAGGACTTTGACCTGGATGAGTCGATCTGGTGGCTTAAAAGACATCCGCTGGATAATATCTCGTGGAATATAGAGAACTCACAAAGGCAGGACATTGAAAAGCTTCCAAAAAACTTCATGAATCGTTATACCAAAGAGGTGATCTCTCCTGCAGAAGGAGTTGTTCAAAAACACAATGGCACCCGATTTGAGTTGGACCAGGCTGGTAATGGTTCATCTGAAGATACCCCTGGTGATGTCTGGCTCCTGCCTTACTGGATGGGGCGCTATTTGGATGTCATCTCTGCTCCCATAAAAGAGGCGGACGATCGTAAGATGGCGGACTAAAAAATATTTTATATGATGAATTTTCGATTGCCAGGATCCTGGATGATCTCCTGTTTAGCCGGAATACTGTTCCAGACGACGGCGATATCGCAGCCCTTATCGCCCAGGCAGCAGACCACCATAGGAGCCGCTGTCGGCGGCTCGTCCGAAGGCCTACAGACATTTTTCTCCGGTGTGACCATCGTTACAGGAAGCACAGCGTTGACAAACGGAGAAAAATCTGCGGTAAAGATCTTGACGGAAGAGGTTCGGAAAAGGACGGGACTGAACTGGCAGGTATCTTCCACATGCCCCGCGACAGGAGATGTAATCATCCTGAAACGCGAAGGGATGAATATTAAAGGAGCGCCAGCCTTTCCCGGGGCGCCTGAATTATCGCGGGCGCCGGAATCTTTCAGGATAGTCTCGTCCGGGCAGCCGGGCAGGACAGTCATCCTGATCGAAGGTTCGGATAGCCGTGGCGTTTTGTTCGGGGCAGGAAAAATGTTGCGGATGCTGCAATACAATAAGGGCAGCGTATTCCTGAAAAGCGGGCTCGCCCTGGCGGAGAGCCCTGCTAAGGAGATCCGCGGACACCAGCTGGGCTTCCGGAATACGGCAAACTCCTATGATGGATGGTCGCCGGAGCAATTTGAGCAGTACATTCGTGAACTGGTGATCTTTGGAGCCAACAGCATCGAATCCATCCCTATATTCGAGGAAGAAAAAAGTCCGCATTTCAAGACCCCGCCGGATGAAATGAATGCCCGGATCAGTGCCATCTGTGAAACCTACGATCTTGATTATTGGATGTGGGTCCCCGCTCAGATAGACCTCAACGATAAAGATAAGCGAAGAAAATACCTGGAAACTTTCGAGAAGATCTGCAATTATTCAGTCCGGATAAATGGGGTGTTCTTTCCCGGCGGCGACCCCGGGGATAATCCCCCGGAATTGGTAATGCCCTTGCTGGAGGATATGGCCGTTATTTTAAAAAAGCGCCACCCCAAAGCAGGCATATGGCTTTCCCTGCAAAACTTCACGGCTGAACAAAGCCAATACGTTTATAAATATGTACAGGAGAAACTACCGGTGTGGCTGGGTGGGTTAGTGACGGGCCCCAGTAGTCCGCCGGTGGAAGAGACAAGGGCTGCTCTGCCGTCCCGATACAAATTGCGTTATTACCCCGACCTCACCCACAACGTCCGCTGCGACTCCCCTATTCCCTGGTGGGATCCCGCATTTAATCTGACGCTGGGACGAGAAGCCGTCAATCCCCGTCCTTATTTTTTCGCCGCCGTCTACAAGGCCCTTGAACAATATACGGACGGGTTTATCTCGTACTCAGATGGCTGCCATGATGATGTCAACAAGATAGTCTGGACCCGGCTGTCCTGGGACCTTCATGCCAACCAGCGGGAGATCCTTACTGAATATTCAAATTTCTTCTTCGGCAGTGCGTTAGCGGAAGATGGGGCCGATGCCATATTGGGCCTGGAAAAGAATTGGGAAGGGCCGATTGTGGAGAATGGCAATATCCAATCCTGTCTGGAGACATGGAAGGGGCTGGAAACTGCAAACCCGGATCTGGCGGGCAACTGGCGCTGGCAGATGTGTCTGCTGCGTGCTTACTACGACGCCTATACGCGAAAAAGGTTTATTTACGAAGATAGGCTGGAGCGCGAAGCAAATGATGCATTGTTACAGGCCGGTAAAACAGGGCCTGCGGCGGCGATGGAGACGGCATTGAGCATCCTGGCGAGGGCGGAAACGAAACCTGTCGAGCCCGCCTGGCATCAACGTATCATCGACCTCTGTGATGCCTTGTTCAAATCGGTGAGTCTGCAGACCAGCGTGGCAAAATACCAGGCTTCCGGCGAGGAGCGGGGAGCCGTGTTGGATTTCCTGGACATACCGCTGAACAACCGCTGGTGGCTGGAAGACGAATTCAAAAGGATTGGGAAATTGCCTGAAAATGTACAGGTAAAGGCCCTTGATACGATTGCTAACTGGGAGAACCCCGGTCCGGGAGGTTTTTATGATGATATCGGAAATGTTTCCAAATCGCCTCACGTATATAGGGGCGAGCCGTGGGTAACTGACCCCCTGGCGCGCAAGAGCGAGGATCTCCCTGGTTTTTCCTGGTGGGATAATGGCTTCAGCAGGCAGAGACTGTCCTGGATAACAAATATGGGCTGGCCCCTGGGTATGGAATACAACGGCCTCGATTCGACGGCAAATTATACAGTACGCATTACGGGCTACGGAGAGACCCTGTTAAAGGCCAATGGCCGGCGTGTGACGCCGTCCCGCTACGGGAGAACCATCGGTGCGATAAAAGAATTCCCAATCCCGCCTTCATTCATAGAGCATGGCAGGCTCGTATTGACCTGGGACCCGTTGAATGAAGATTTTCTGAACTGGCGGCAGCATTCGAGGTTGACGGAGGTATGGTTGATAAAGAAGAAGCGGTGAGGGACGGTCGCGTGCGGGGCGGTGTGGCTGCTTCCCAATACAAAAAGGTGAAAACGCCTGGTTTTAGGGTGTTTCAGCGAATTTAGTAACAGATTTGTAACAGGGATTAATCCTTTTTCGGCATTGGGTGAGGTAAAAGGTCCTTAGCGGGAACGATCTTAAAACTTCCATCTTTATCACCAATGACCATATCTTCACCCTTTGCGGCGTTAGCCTCTGTGAGATTGTCAACGGCCTTTTGGACCCCTCTCAGAACCTTATCGGATAAATCAGCAATATTTGTGTTGCTATTAAGCATGCTTGGATTGCATTAAAGTTATCTCCCAATATCGTTATTTTTTATCAGAGTTTCGCCTCCCATTGTGCCGTTGGCTATCAACTCGGGGCGATTTCCTAAATTATTAATAACCATCCAATTATCACAGATGGGAGCGTACAGATCGATCAAGTTTCGAATGCCTGCAAAAATATCTGCGCTCTATTGTCTCTGTCGGGATATCATGACCACCCATACTGACTCTTCTTGCTACCCTCTCTTTCGCCACCGCAGGCGAGCTTAGCCAGAACTATAGTAATGTAACCTCATAGCTCTTTTCTCTGGCAGCCTTGATCAGTGATACATAGCCTCTTGCTGCCAGTGTAGTTTCAAAAGCAAGATCCACCTCTTCCCTCATTAATTGGCCAATCCTTTGAAGCATAAGCCGGCCGGCTTCTATTGCAACTCTCGCAGGATTAAAAGGAGATAGTCCAGCCGCTATACTATCCGCATTGATGAATTCCCTGCATTCAAGTATTTCCGGCAAAATGGTAAAACTGGCAGTCGTCTTGCCAGCACCGTTGCATCCCGCTATAATATATAAATTTGGCATTGGGTGATTTGCAAATATATCGGCTTTCCCTATCTTACGCCAATATGCGCGAATTACAATTGGCCCCAACGATAAGAACTCCTCGCCCGGATGAAGTACCTCAGCATAAGGATATACTGGAGAACATAAAACGCCGCCAAACGGCTAACATTGTCCAAGGGTACACTTTGAAACCAAACACATCACACGGAGAACCTTTTGCATTCTTTTGTGAGATAAATATTGACAATGTAAATCTATGGCATTTGTTCCAGGTATTCTTGCTTCAATTCCCGGACGAGGTTTATTTCATCTATGGGCATAAAGATGATGAAACTCCCAATTGCAGCCCTTATAAAGATAAATTTGAAATTCTCAATACCTTATTTCCGTATGAAATCGAATTGACACAGGATGGCCTTCTAAAATTCGGCATTGCGTTTCAAACCGATGACTACTTTGAAGAGTTTTTTGTAGTGCCTGCCAAATATGTACAATATTGGGGAGTCAACCCAGAATCGTTTAAAAAAATAATGCAGGCTTTTTCGCTTGATCAAATCGATGACCTGAATTTCATTGATGAATACCCCCTAGTCACTGAACCCCTACAACGGCATAATGCTAATACAACTCCAACGGATAATCTCTTAAAATACTTTGATAATACTTTCTGTTCCAAAACATAAAAAAGATGAATTATTTTCGCCAATAAGTTCTCTTGTTGAATATCAGATCCGCCGCCTACTTCCCAATACAGAAAATGAAAACCCGCCATAATCGCGGGTTTTAACAAATTTAGTCCCAGATTAGTGACAGGATATCAAGCCACTTTCAGCTTTACCACTTCTAGCTCGGCACCTTTTTCAATAGCCTCATTTCCCGTTTGCATGATTATACGGGTAATTTCTTCTGAAAGGTAATAGTGGCCGCAATTAGCACAAACTTCTGCCGGAACGTTTTTAATTAAAACAATTGCGCCATCCCGCTCCAAGGTTACTGTTATCGTTCCTTTTTCAGTGGTTCCCGCTTTACACAAAACACAATCCATATTAACTCCTTTTTGATTTAAAGCCAGGTTCCCAAATGGTCGAGTCTGGCTCATAAGCTGTGATAATAATACACCGGCTTTCTTCTTCGTCTTTTCCTGCTACTACATATTGGTCGATTGCCGATATAGGCAAACATAAGGCAACTGGGATAAGGTTTGTCAGTTGGATACTCAGCTATTCTCTCTCCACTCTCAATGACTCGCTTCACTTGATCTATCGAAATATTTCTTTTAAACATCTGGGTGATAGCATGATCACTAAATAATACATCCTTGCAAGTCATTCCAACAAAATTACCTATAAATATCCAGTTTTGAAAGCCAATTGCAAAACCCAAAAAACAACTAACATATTGAAAATAAAACAATTGATTCAGATCAGCAAATCCAGTCCCAGCCATTCCCGGTATTCTTCTATTCTCTTTTCGCCTCAATTTATGGGCAAATTGCGCGCTTATTGAGTGGAAAATGGTACCATTGACGTAATAAGGATATGAACACTTTCAACAATCAATGGACTAGAAGGAAGCTACAATCCAGACTGAAGAAATTTTTAAAAATTCACAAAGAGTATTTTAAGACACATACTTTTACCTACCACGTTTTCAGGGTACACAATGAGCCGGAATTGTGGGAGGCCATAAAGGCTTTAGGCGGCACTAAGGCGGTCAGAAAGGAGTTAGGGCTTGAATTACCCTGTCACCACGAGAAATGGACAAAAGAGCAGCTGATGGATGAGCTCTGGCGTATTCATAACGAAGGGCATCCGATAACCAAGCTGTCCCTGATCAATATGGGGCGGTCGGAACTGCTTTCTGTGATCAGGCATTTGGGAACCTTGTCCTCTATAAAAAGAGAAATGGGATTCAAGGCGGTAGAAAAACAAGATACTACCGCCGATGAGGTACTTGAAACATATCGTAAATTGTATATTTCGCTTGGTGTGGCACCAACATGTGTTTATCTCGAAGAAAATGGCTATTCTGCTTTGCCGTCTCGCATACGTACTCACTTCGGATCGATCACTGCCCTCAAAAGAAAACTAAAGATCCCGCTTGCAAAGAAACCCAATCATCATTGGTCGCTTAGAAATACGCTGAAGAGCTTACGCTTATTCTATAAGACGTATGCCGATGAGATCCATCGTACATCTATGCATCGGGTCCTGACAGATAAAAAGGAACTTGGTCTGATTCATGCTATAGGAATTCATGGCGGTCTTTCCTTTCTGAATAAAAAATATAAGTTAGGTCTGTACATTGTCGGAAAGAAATGGAATAAGGAAAAGGTGATTTCGAGATTGAAAATACTGCATTCGGAGGGTCATGATCTGAGCAAAAGGAATCTTCGGAAAATCGGACATGCAGATCTCGCGGGCAATATTCATCGATACGGCTGGCTAAGCAAGATAAGGGAGGAAATAGGCGCTCCGGGCAGGAAGTACAAGCATTGGAATGATGATACGATCGTGGTCGGATTAGAGCCCATAGTCAAACAATTCGATTGTATACCGAGCCAGACCGTGCTCAGGTCGATAAAAAGACAGGATCTGATAGCCGCTATGAGGAAGCATGGCGGTGTGCGCCGATTTTCCGAATTGATGAATGTTCCGATTCGTACTTTGCATAAAGCCGATGATGGGCATTATCTTCAAAGCTCTTACGAATGCATTTTTGACAATATTCTCAATAAACATCATATTCCTCATCAAACGCATGTGTTGATCACTCCTGATCTCCGATATAAATGCGATTTCCTTATACAGAAAACCTATATTGAAATTGCCGGCTACTATAGAAAGGGAGATGATACATATGAAAGAAATATGCAGAAAAAGGAAAGGATATACAAAAGGCTTAACAAAGACGTAATTATTATACCCGCCCGGGTTTTTAAACAAAGACCGGAGTTGATCGAGATGGAAGTGTTGTCTATTCTGAAAAAAATCAAAGGGCTTAAACGAAAAATAAAGAATACAGGAAGCGGGCATGGAATCATGCCCAGGATATTTTGGTCCAATGCTGAAAATATAAAGGTTATATTACAACCCCATATCGAAAAATACGGCCGGATGCCCCAGGGAAGCGAGCTGAAGCGGGAAGGTCTGGGAGCTCTTGTAAGTGCTGTCACAAAGTATCATAATTCCTTATTTGATCTGGCTGAAAAATGGGGTCTGGAAACCAAGGGTGTTCGTAAAGGGCATTATACGGCGGCCAGAATCCGACAGGAATATGTTGAAATTTGTCTGGAGCAGGGGCGGACAATGAGTGTGAGCGAGCTTAGATCACTGGGAAAGATAAATCTGGCCAATGCGATAGACAGAACAAGATGTATAAAAAGTCTTCGAAGTTTTCTGGAACGTAAACATGGGGATCGGATTGGAGGTCGCCCGGACCCTTATACGATTAGAAGAGCTGTATGCGAGTACAAGGATCTATGTGAGAAAGAACAAAAGTTTCTTACTCTGAAGGAGGCTAAGGAAAAGGGCTTTGGACAGCTCCTCAATTTTATGAAAAGGAAGAAGATCGGTATACACCGGCTTCGGAAGATGACCCGGCTGGACTATTTGCCAAAGGTCCTGCCTGTCGGTTATTATACAGAGGCTTATGCTGTGGCGGCTTATACAAAAATTTGCCACGAAAAGGGATATTTTCTTACGGGGAGAGAAGCCCGGCAATGTATGCCGATCAAGCTGGCAGTATATATCGACGGCGTGGTCGGGCTTTCGCGTATCCGTAAATTGTCTGGTCTGAAATTGGTTGTCAAACAGAACCGGCCCCAGATTTCACGAGAAGAGGCCGTCGACAAATACCGAAAAATTTGTATCCGTGAAAAATATCACGTTACGATGAATAGACTCGTTCAATTGGGAGAAGGAAAGCTGGCCCGGTTCATTTTGAAAGAATTCAAATATCCCGTGATTAAGAAAATGATAAATTTAGACCTCCCTTATAGATCTCCTGCTCATATTTCAAAATATAGATTAATTTATGAAAAACGCCGGGAAAAGAAAAAGCGCATGACAATAAAGGCCTATGAAAAGATTTGCCTCAAACAAAAGCGCCATCTTTCGAACTCGGAACTAAAAGATTTGGAAATGGGGTGGATTGCCAACGCTATTCGTGCTTTTGGCGGAATAACGGGCTTTCGTAACCATTGTAAAAAGACTGCACATTTACATGCAGCTAAAATTGGGCGCAGGAAAAGCCATAAATACGTATGAAATAATAGGCTTATGGATCTTGAGCGGGCATCTTAGTAATCATTTCCCAATACAGAAAATGAAAACTCTCGATTTTAGGGCGTTTTGACGAAATTTATCACCAAGATAGCATCCGCAATATGGAAGGTCTTCTTTAAGAGTGTAACCGCTTCCCAGGGGGAGGCACCTTAGTTTCCGGTATTATCCTTATTTTGGGTCTATCTTCCACCGGCTTCTCTGGCAAAATTTTAGGCTCAGGACCAGGTTGAGCCTTTGGTTTATCCTCCTTTGGAGGTTGATTTTCGGTAGCGAGGTTCATATGCTTTATTTTAACAGTGTCAATAATCCTAACTTCTTGCGGTTTACTTTCGCTTAGTGCGGATCTATTTGTCATTGGAAATACAAGTAAACCGAAGCTCAGAAATAAGCAACCAACCATACATATTTTAGCTTTCAAAAGTCTAGCAGTCTTTCGTTCGTTTAGCGTTGTATTATATTGAGCACAGTTTATAAAATCTTCAATCAAGATTTTTTCTAAATCATCCTCTTTATTTGTCTTGGTATAATATTTTTCGTACTCATTTGCTAAAGCAATGTAATAGTAATTATACGCTGTGGTAATATTAAAGTAATATTTCTTCCATTTGAACTTGGGTTCAAAATAAGATAACGTTAGAAAATAAATTGCAACAACCAATGCAACAAGAGCTGAAATATAAATGACAAAAGTCCACATCGGAACCTTTGATTCTACCTTAGTAATATAGGTATTGAAGAAATAGAAGAGCCATGCTATAAGTCCGGTTATAATTCCGATCGGTAATGTCAAAGAATCGCTCAACGACTTCTTCCTTTCAAGCTCTTTATAATATATATCTTTATAAAACTCGAATCTCGTCATATAAATTACCTATGAAGCAAAATAAGGAGAATTAGACAAATGAAAAACGTGAAAAACACCCATTTTTCAATGGCATGAGTACAATTAGTATTTGTCATAAGGAGTCTTGGTCTGATTTTTCATCTCCATCCAAGTCTTCATCAAATTCTTCATAAATGTCCTTATAGGATTCAAAAATATTATATAAAAAATCCCTAAAATATGTTTGCTCGTTCAAGTAATCCACCATAAAATCAGGAACATCGCCATGACCCAAATATGGATGCTTCTCAGTTCCAAATTTTGCCATATACTTGTAGTCCTCAATTGTATAGCTTACAAATAATTTTCGAACTAACCCAGTCGCCTTCATATCGTAGTTGAAACAAAGTCCATCTTCCAGTAAAACTCCTTGATATTCTTTCCAAGTCATTCCTCCCCATCCCCTTTCAAAAGAAAGATTCTTATCATTTGTAGTCATTACCTCAACTGTGTTAAATGCAATTCTAATCAAATTATCGTCCCAAGTGGTGACTAACTCATAAAAAAAGTCACCTTCTTCATTGACTTCCTTTGCTCTTTTTAGAAGCTCTGGAATAATTTGAGTTAAATTAATTTCCTCATCACCAATAGACTCCAGTTTATGAGGACGAATTTTATGTTCAGAAATCAAGTAGTTGTCTTTGGCAACTTTAAAGGGGTTCAACCCAGCAACTATAATAGCATTATTTAAAAACGGTAATTCGGGATATCCTTGCGAGGTAAAAACAAAACCATGAATCCTCTTTGACTCCATAAGTTGAGCTGCGTACGATGAAATCCTATTCATTCTCTCAGCCATGTGCTCGTCTGGGTTCTTATTTTTTGAGGGATTCCAACCTTGTATTTCCTCCCACGTCACCTTAAATATTTCGAAATTTTTTTGAGAAAAAGCAGATTCAGATATTTTAATTATTTCGTCAATAACAGGTATCCAAGGCTTTAACCTAATTGTGTCTACATTATCATTTTCATATGTAGGTATAAAAGCAAAGACAGGCTTTTCATCGAATAGAAAACTTAATATTGATGCTTCCCTTACGATCCTTTCTTGCATTGGTGAAATTAGCACATAATGGACATCATCGTCTGTCATAGTTGGGAAAATCGCTTGCAAATGCGATGCATATGCAAACAATTCGGTAAATGCCTGCCTTTCAGTCTGTGAACTCTTCTTAATCTCAACTATTGCAATACCTGATACACCGTCAACCAATCCAAGCAAATCTGCGCGGATCGTGCTATCTCCATCTTTCTTTAATGGAACTTCGCAACCAAAAAGCCTAAGACCAAAAAGGTTTTCGTAAAGCTTGGAATACCTGTCTACAATTTCATTAAATAAAACTTTGTCGGGTGTACGCTCATATATCGCTTCTTCGCTCTCATCAAAACTATATTTCTCCGGGAAAGTAATTTCTTCAATTAGCTCATCCCACCTATCCCTATTTTCCCACAAGTATGTTTGTATTTGACGTTCAGTCATGATATATTACATATGATATAGCCGCCTATGTCAGTACTAGCTGGAGGCTTGTATTTATCATCTTCTTTACCCAAGTCTACACTTTTAACAATACCGTTCATTTAACAATGTAACCGCACTTGGAGGAGCAGTATATACAATCCCATCTTCGCCTAAAACAATAGCAATGGTTCTGCCGAACGTCCTTTCATCTTCATATAGAACCTCATCTCCCCATCTTTGGAATACTCCCTTTATTGGCTCCTTTAAGCTCATTGGCACTCCATCCTTGTTATAGGATTTTTTCGAAATAACTTGCTTCCCATTCATATTATTTGGCATTTCACCAAATGTAAACAAAGAAAGCGAGCATTACAAGACACTTTCATCCTGCAATACCCGCTATTAGTGTACCCTTCAGAGCTTTTTGTCCTACTGAAGCTTTCTAAAGATTATTTTGCTTTTTGGTGATATATCTGAAGACATACCGTTTTTAGGACAGCGGCGCTAAACCTAATTGATGTACAATTGCACGATCACTATATCATTACAGTGTATGGCTGGTCGTCTTTATATATACAGGGGCGGCTTTGAAGGCTGACGTTCTGGGCGCTGACCTCTGGATTATCTGATTATTTCCGAAAAAGACAGGTTCTATACTATATGCCGAGAAGGGGTTCCTTTGGAAACTAGGCCGGGCCATCACTCAATGGTGGGCCGGCTTTTTTGAAGTCTATTGATCAATTATCTGACAAAATTATTGTCTAGTTCGCTGGGAATGGTGTTTAGCTTATTTTTAATTTCCAATTTAATGTCACCCGAAGGATTATTATAAATAAACTCTTTTAATATATTCCCTTTGTCATCTGATATCAAATACCCTCCATAAGAATTATTCCCTCTCTGTATTAGCGCAATTTTCTTAATAACTCTTTTGTTTCTTGAATGAATAACTATAAAAAGCCTTCCTGATTTCTGAGTGTACTGATCGGGAGACATTCGATGTTCTTTCGGAGGAATAACAGCTGTGTTAAATTCAAATAGTCTACAACTTAAATAATCATCCAATTTAATTGTGCTCTTATTAGCTGCTCCAGCTGAGTTGGTCAAAGAACTTATTTTATCGTAATCGAATGCCTGAATTGCTATATCATAAATTGGAAGAGCAAATGAATTTTCAACACTAAATAAAAAACTGTCATCTCTCCCATTCTGCCCTGCAACTCTTTTCATTTCAACATGTGGGTAACTCTCTCCTCCAGATATATATTTTTCAATATACTGAGCCTGGTTTGTAATCTTGCTAGCGAGTCGATAATTTAAATTGGTGCTCGAATCCAGCCTTATGTTATATTGCAAGTTTTTATCTATTAAATTTTGATTAACCAACTCTGACCTGTAAATTAATAGGTTTTGAGAGTCGATCCTTTTCTGCCGATCATTTGCAATTTTTTCGTTTCGTTCACTTGTTCTTGCTGCATCGATCCCGGCCCAAAAAGTCATCAACCCGCCTCCTAAAGAAATCGACAATAAAAAAATTGAAAGTCGGTTGCTCCTCCTATATCCGGTTTCCGTCTTTTTCTTCCATTTATCAAATAACCCAGCCACGCCTCCTGCTACAGTAAGGAAAAAACCTATTATTAATTGCATCATAATGCACGATAATTTTTAAAGATCAAGCACTATTATTTAGCCCTTGAATCAATCATTGGTGGGCCGTTCTTGGTCATCACGTTCCCCAACACGTTCACCCGATGGTCACTACTTTTGAAAGTAACAACCAAATTCCCACTATTAGTGTCATCGTGACATGGACTGCACGAGATGATAGACATTATCAAAATTCTGGTATAAATCCTTATTATTGTTATTTTGCCTCCTAAGCCATGATATATAATTAATTATCGAGCTATCTTGATGACAAGTTGAAATATAATAGCTGAAATCTTCATAAATATCAGAGCTATCAATCAAGTGCTTTCGATATAAAATTCCCAGGTCTTCAAGATGATTGAGCAAATGATCATCAATTTCATTATCGTAGAAAAATGACTTACCAGGCAAGATTGAATCGGTGTATCTTTTAAATTTTCCAGGGATATTTTTTCAAAAATCGCCAATTCCCTTTTTCCAGTAGTGCCCGAGTCTTGGATAACCTTAAATCGGAGCGCATTTATTTCCATCAGGCAAATAATGCTTCTAGCCTCAGGCGTGAAGAAGTCGGTTTTTAAGTTATGCAAAAAAGTTTCAGCGGCTATCTTATTCTGGTTTTTGGCCTCACGGTTAGATTCAGCCAGTTGGGAATACGCAACCCAGCACAGCGCTCCAGTGATAATAACGCCCAAAGCTGTCCAGAAGATACCATCTCGAAGAAAAGAAAATTTTAAAACGCGCTTTTTCATACTATTTAAACCAAATTAGTTCTGATTCTGCGGATTTATAGGAACCATAGGATTTATAGGAAATCTTCCTCATCAGCTTGAAACCACTTTCCTCATGCACCAACACGTCCCTGTGGTCACTAATTTCAAAACTAGCAACCAGATTCCCACCATAAAAACCATAAACAAAGACAAATAAAGCACTAAAATCAACAAGTCGGCACCGTGAAAACACCTGATTTTCAGTGCAAAACCCGCGTCCAGCGCGCCCCGCCTACTTCCCAATACAGAAAATAAAAACCCGCCATCTTAGCGGGTTTCACCGATTTTAGTCCTGAATTAGTAACATATAACCGAGGACTCTAAAGCTGCCGAACTCGTATTTTCTTCGTCGTAATGGTCGCAAAAAAAGGCCGCTCGAGAGCTTGGCTTTTCAATAAATAAATAAGGGCTTGAATAATATCCTGCAATTCATCGACCGAATACCGAAGGAATAAAACACTCAATCCCTTGGCATGATGAGCAAATACCCATTCCCCAAAATCCTTATCTTCAGTAAGCAGTAAAAAATCATACTTCAGCGCCAGCTCAATTACCTGTTCGTCGCTGATCCCCCGTGAAGTTTCGTAGATAGAAGTGACTTCAAATCCTTGTTCCCGAAGAGACTTGGTAATCTCAAAAGGGATGTTCTCATCGGCAAGGATCATGCAACGGCAATTATTGTTTCGTTAGAAATTACATCGGAAGCATAAGCGAGCACCGCATTTATAGCCGTGGCAGAAAGGCCCGGATATGCGGTCAAGAGTTGCTGTTGAGTAGCCCCCTCAGATAACTTTTTCAAGATCAGGGCCACCGTGATCCTGGTTCCTTTGATAACAGGCTTTCCCAGCATAACACCTGCGTTAGATTCTATATAATCAGTATAAAGCATAACTTACTATTATATCTCAAAGATCGTTATTCTTTTTTGAGTTTCTAAATACAAAATACAACGCATACAAAATTGATTTACAACCTTTTATTACAACAATCGATTTCGCCAATAAACCGTTTTACGCCTACTGCTCCGGTAAAGTCAACCCTTCTTCCACCAAAATAGGCTGCAAATTCGAAATTTCCTTGGGCCATTCAGTCTGCCAGGGATAAACATTCTTTTTTGTTGGATAGATGCATTGAAGCATTGGGAAATCATTCCCTTTATAGAACCATCGACAGTAGCCTACGTAATCGTGATAATATTTTAGATCGACCGTCACAAAATAACAATCGTATCCTTCAATAATACCCGGATAAAATACGCCTGAGCGAAAACTCTTCCCTTCTCTAAGATCCTCCCCAATGCCATTGATTATCGAATGAATTAGATCAAGGCCTAATCCAGTAATTATAACTTCCGGATGTCCAAAAGTTTTGAAAAAACCAATTGAATATCCAAACCCAGGTCCTGTTTCGTCCTCCATTACCTTTACAACGTGCCACCCATAATTTTCGACATCGTCAAGTAGTTTCTTATCCGTCTTTGAAAGTTCAGCCATATATTGATTATTCTTTGGATACAATTTCCAGCTTGGTGTTAAGCAGCTCAATTATTTCACCGGTTCCGATAACCTTAGCGCCTTCCCGAAACTCAAAAGCCATTCCGCACAAAAGCCTGCCATGAAATAAATGTGGCGACACCATCGTAATTTCAGCAGTCACAGTTTCGCCAGGCCGTACCGTATCCTTACCGATGAACACTTGTTGACCAGACGTCTGCATTACTTCAAACCCAAATTTGATCTGTGGCCTATACCCGGAATGCGCGGGCATTGTACGACCCCCTTCCTCGGCCGTACGATATTTCAGCATCGCTACAAAGTCCGGTGAATTTCTTTCCATAAATTTATTGGGTCACCCCTTAGTCAACTAAATTACAATTTACGATATTGCCATAGTAATTTCTTTCCCGGAACTTAGTGATCGGCTCATTATTTCGCCAATAAATTCACCCTTTGAGTATCAACTCGTAGAATCAAAAATCATAATGTTCCTAGGTGACAATACAGAAAATGAAAACGCCCGGTTTTAGGGCGTTACAGAAGATTTAGTGACAGATTAGTAACATGAACGGCGATTAAGCCAATTTATAAGAGTCTTCCCCTACGGGCTGAACTTTAACTTTTACCGCTAATTCATCCCCATTTTGAATTGCTACTAATAGATCTTTAATATACCTCGATGGAATAATAATTCCATATCCCAGCTTATCTATCAATTCCGGATTCTTAAAGTCTGCGGAAATCTCAACAACAATACCAATAACCCTCCCTTTCCGGTCAAATACAGGCCCCCCGCTATTTCCACCTTTTACCTTAGCATTCATTAATAAGTATTCAATATCGCCATAATATTTCTTTTCTTCGCTGAGCACCTGCCCAATTGAAGATCGAAGTAGCACTGAATTAATCGATGATTTATCAGCAATTAATATGCTTTCAAAGCCAGCTATTGGAGGATAGCCTAATGTAATAATATCATCTAAAACCTTACCGACGCCAAAATAGACCACTGAAGGTGCCCCTATTATATTTACATCATCTGTAGGAGTATTTCCAATGTGTTCCGGCTTTGGAGGCAAGGCATGCACTGGAAGAGAATGAAAATAATTCTTTGAAGTTTTTAATACAGCCAAGTCCAGTTGAGTATCAATCGAAAAATATATGTCCTCAATCGGTATAGAGTTACCGGAAAAATCCAGGAGTTTAAAGCTTTTATGCCCTTCAAGGCAATGCCTTGCCGTGATAATCGTATCATGATTGTAAACGAACGATGACCCAATTGAATACTCATCATCTTGCTGCAATACTGAAATAGCCAAGCATGTCTCTTTAAACCTTTCTCTAACAGCTGAAAAACCGTTGACTAGCAAATCATAACTTCCATAGATGCTTAAATCGGGGTTGTAAAATCTTTTGTTTGTATAATAATGATGCCCAAAAAACGGGTGATCTCCTGTTCGACCCATATGATCTAATAAGCCCTCTTGTTCAAGTTTTTTGCAATAATGGGTAATCTTATAAACACCACTTACAATTTCCTTGTTCTTTTCAACGAATTGCATCAAAGAAAAAGGTCGGAAGGAGCTCCCATCATTATAGCCATCATTAAAAAAGCTTAAAAGCTCGTGAGCAAGTTGCATTACTTACTTATTTGCCTGTGCAAGACTAATCTATTATTTTTTGGTCGATTGCGCAGGAGTTGGCTGAGGCACTGCTGTTGAAGGTGCTGGCGATGGAACAAGCCCCTTCGTTTCAAGTTGATTAACAACAGGGGAGGGCGAAGGTGCATAGCCATATTTATCTTTGCCCATCTCAGTAGCTCGAGTTATATGTCTTTCCATTATGCGTACTTTTATTTTTTTGTCGTTGGAGAAGGCGGTTGCGGATTAGACGCAGAGCTTGGCGCCGGTGACGGAACCATCCCCCTAGTTTCAATATTGCTCATAATAGGCGGCGGGGTAGGTATATACCCATTTTTGCCTTTGCCCACCTCGGTATTCTTAGCTATACATTTTTCAATCTTCATTACTTTATAAATTGTGATTAACAAAAATTATTATTAATAAAATTCCCAAAACTAATGTCCCAACACAAGTCCAATTAAGCCATGTAATTTTATCAAATCGTGTATCTGACTTAGAAGAAACAAATTCATTCCGATGAATCTCTGAGATTGACTTCCTATAGAATTTGACCGCCAACAAATGAGAAACAAGGTTTAATAGTAAAGTAATAACCATTAGTACCCATCCTATCCCCAAAAGGGGCCTGTAACCGGCGCAGTCAATGTCCTTCACGATATCCTTAACAAAGCCGATAGACAAAGCCAAACTTCCTGCGCTTATATATGACAACTGTTGTTCAAAAGTTTCCTGGCTCTTATGATGTATTGCAATTAATTCTTCCTTATATTTTTCTAATCGTGATACATCATCACCATTAGATTTTGTATCTTTTTCTTGCTCCATCTAATGTAGATGTTTACCGAAATTACAATTTTTAGCCCTACGCAGGAGGACTAGTGGCCATAAGTAAGTCACAATTGTGAACAAATTCATGAAAATGCCAATTAAATTAGCTATAAAATGCTAATAATCATGGCAATACACAGAACAGGAGAGAAAAATTCCCGTTCCGACTCAGAAATTGTCAATAAAATGCCCGGTTTGCTCGGTAAATATAGGCGATCTCTTTGCCTGGCAATTTACCTTCTTCCCCCCGCAAATTCAAGACAGTTGTTCCCATCTTTACAAAATTCGACGCGAGATTTACGGCGGCGGGTAAATTGCCTGTAAACAAACCCACTCCGACGGCGGCAATTATCTCCAAGATTTCTGTCTTCCATTTCAATCGGTGCCGCTCGATACTACGTTTATAATCGAGGCTTAAGTATTCCAATTTTTCGCTGATCTCATTAACGGTTAAAGACGATGTAGCCATTTCATTGATCCAGTTAATGAGCGCCAAATATTGGAGCCGCGTCGACTCGTCCCTCCGAAAATCAATGATGGCCTCCCAAGGTGT
The DNA here is from genome assembly GCA_001898505.1 of Sphingobacteriales bacterium 50-39. Lineage (GTDB taxonomy): Bacteria > Bacteroidota > Bacteroidia > Chitinophagales > Chitinophagaceae > Puia. Next base: position 401,961 of record MKTZ01000009.1, on the reverse strand, counting down.
ATCAGGTCCTGGTTGCGGCAGATTGTTCAACACCAATTGAACAACTGTAGTTTTGGTACCCTCACCAGTAAAAGATTGCTCCGATCGCAAAATTGGATAGAATTCTCCCTGAACGTGTTTGCTAAGACCAATTGCTTTGTACCGGCTTAAGGAGTCCGAAGCTCTTTCAAATAAATGATTAGACTTATAAGACAATTCATTTATTTCATTGATACTTTGAGCTTCCTCCAGTTGTTTTTTTGGCTCGTCGCTTTGTTGGATATACGAAATTGCTTTTTCCAGCAAAGCCCTTTCGACGCCATCCAATTTGCTTATGTCCGGTACAAAAGGAAGTTCAAAGAACGATATAACCTTCATATCTAGGAGGTAGTCAGACAATGCACTATCCTGACAATTCCTTTCAGCAAAATCCTCGGGAAAATCGGGATCAGACAGTTCTTCTTCTGTAAAGCTAGCTAGGGGGCGATCGATATAGATTGTATCAAAACCTAGAGCTAACCGTTTTATCAATGGATCGGCAGACAGATTAGACAAGCTGTTAACCTTATAGACTGCATTCTTGGCCATGGGCATGATTTGTAACAAAGCTACTGATCATTGCGAGAATTGGCCGTCCATACTTTAACCAATGCAGAAATATCGCAAAGAAGAAGTTAAAGGTTTAAGTTTTATAGATACAGCAGAGTTATCTTTAATCCAATCTTCAATTGCTGTTTTTATATCTTTCAGTAGGCCTTTCAAGAACTTAGAACACCATTCAAAATTACGTTATTTTTGTATATTTAGGAAGACAGTTAAACATTGCCCTATAAGATTTGTGTAGATCTTCTTCAACAGCTTTTGGTCGTATTGTAACAGCCCACCGTACTTTAATATTTTTAAAATCAGCATTACTAAAAGCCTTTCTGATTCGTTTGCCTGTACTATGAGGAGCCGTACCGCTCACAAGCCCTTGCCTTATTCTGTCTCGCAAATTACTAGTTTGTCCAATAGTTAGCTTTTTATCACACCCTTTTCTGGGAATCACTTCATAGACACCTGCTTTGTCTGGTATTTTAAGTTTAGCATTCCGGACATCCAAACTTATTTCAGAAAATGAATGCCATCCCGACCACTCTAATGTTATCTTTTCAATTTGTATGACTTGAATATTCATATTGCTTAAATTGCCCTTACTTGTTTTCTCTAGTCTTCCAAAATTCTACGAAGTACCTTTCCCATTTCAACAGCAATGGATTTAAACTCCTGGCCCGAAAAGAAATTAGATTTGGCATTATTACACCAATAACAGCACCATACAACGTTATCAAGGCTATCGTATGGTAAGTCAGGATTAATTCTGTCCATTTCAAGTCTCTTTCCCCTTTTCCCGCCTCTAGTTCTATTCTTTCGTATTTCGTACAATCTTGAGCTTTGTTCGTTAGTAGTTCCGCAGTAGTAACACCCATCAATAAATTTGCTATGCAGAAACCAATCCAAAAATGTATCGAACGTAATTTCCTCAAACCCAGGTGTTACTTTTCCTGTACTTGTATCCAGTCTTTTCTTTTTAGAATTGTAGATTTTATTAAGATATGTTTTGTCCATTGTTTGCAGAATTATTTATCATCAAATTTTGCTCAGAAAATATCCAATAATAAATCTCAACGTCATATTCAAAAGCCCTCCCACACTCTATTTTTCCTTCCTTCATATAAAAATGTGAAAATCCATCTTTCATTATCTTCATCGCTGCTTCTATCATTTTTAGTTGAGTATCGAACTTCTTTAAAGCGTTGTTGATCCCTCCATCGTATTTTATCACTCTTTTAAATTTGTTATTCACGATTTGGTGTACATGGGTCGTCAAAAACAACGATGCAATTTCTGTTTTCGATGTGCTAATGGATTTTGCCTTAGTAATATCTTTTTCAATAAGCCCCAAGTAGTCGTGATAATTAAAGATATCAAAAGTGTAAGCCGCTTTTAATTCACAAATGAAAGCCGGCTCACCGCCAGCAAGAAGAACTAAATCTGATCTCCTCCATTCTCTCGATACAATAATGTCTTTCTCATAAAATCTTTTGTATAAGTTATATGCAAGTTTATCTCTAATGGGAAATTCAACTTTGGAGGTAAGCGCAAGGTACGCGAGCTCGTCTTCAGCAAAACATTTTCCAATTTTTTTCATTTCTTCTTCTAAAATGTCTCTGTATATCATGGCAGGGGTTTACTGTAAACGATCAAATATAAATAATTGAAGCGAGCATTACAAGATACTTTAATCATGCAATATCCGCTATTTGTGTCCCTTTCGGTGTTACACTTCAATGTCGTCTATGGAAAACAAAGTAGAGTACCCAGAAGCAACTTCCAGGTGTCGGCATCATTCATCAATGAGCTCCTTCTTGCCATTATCCACCGACAAACCGTCCGCAGGCTTTCCATTCAGAATACTGTTTGGAAAATTTCCATCATCGGAATCAGCCCTGCCTATCCTAACCTTCTTGACGGCAGTCTGCCATTTATCTATTACGCTGACCGATGCAATAACGTCTTCCTCCTGGGTCTGATTTATTTTATTCTCCAACTTAGCCGTATATTGAATAATTACATCCTTTACCGGATAGTCGGCATACTCAATGGGTATTGATATCGACACCAAACGATTTACTTCAATTGCCTGTCCCGGCTTCCAGTTTTGAATTGACTTATTGGAAAGTATATTGTTGAAAGGAATATCGTTCAAATCTTTTTCTTCCAGTACGTTTCCATTCCCAAGTTCAATGGACACCCTCATTTTTATATACACGCTGGCATATATGTTTGCTGTATTGTTCTTTATCGTCCCAGTGAACAAGTATTCAATATAGCGGGGTTTCCTCGCTGGATCAAGATCGGAACTTACGACATAGAAATTGTTAACCCGTCCGGGAGTTATCGTGTATTGATTCGATGTCCCCTGGGAAGACGATGCTCCGCATCCAGGCATAACTGTGGTCAAAATGGCTATCAAGAGTAAGGAGAGGGCATAAAAGGCAAGCCGTCTTTGTGCTGATTTCATAGCTTTTGAGTTTAGATGTTTGCGGCCTAAAAATACCGCAAAATACCCAAAGTTCCCCCTTCTATGCGCTTTTTTCCAAAGTTCCGGCTACACTAGACTGAGAACCGTCGAATTTATATCTAGGCTAGCTCAAAAAATCGACGATCCCCCCGACCATAGAGATATACTATCGTGGAAAGATAGTCGAAAATTCAGAAAGCCCTATGGCTTTAAATGCATTTATCCAAGCCTACCAGCCTGTGGACGGAGGCTTAAAGCTACGCAGCCGCCTTTCCGCTATGGATAAACGGTGTTCCATCTCCGAACTGTAAGTTTTCAGGTGTCCACCGTTCCATTCGCAGACTTGGCCCAAAGCCGACGGCCTTCTCCATTTCCTGCATGATGATCTCTTGGACATAGCTTTCATTTCCTGCCGTGGTGATAACGCTGTCATGGATGGTAAATAGGGGCATAGAAGGCCTTTCCTTGGTTATACGTTTCGTAATGACTTTCAAAATAAGATGGCTTTCAATCTGCTGCAGCAATAGCGGAAGGTTTCGCTTGTCCTTCCTTTTGATCATGCTCAATAGCTTGTAGACGCTGGGGAATAGCCTCTGGAATATCCGCTTAGGTTCTGCATCCTTTTGTCCAATATAACGGTTGTCTGTGAACAGCACCTGGAACAGGGTAGCCTTTACGATCTTACGGTCTGCATATCTGATTCCGAACTCTTTCCATATCCTTTCCGCCATGTGGCCATAGAATTGCCCGCTTCTTACCAATTCTTTGTATGCCTGAAAGTCACTCTCCGTCTGCTTTTCAAAATTTTTGACTAGCATAATGAAAGAAGAAAAGCAATCAGTAGTAAACACTTTAGTATTAGATAATTGAAGATTATCATAGTGAAGTGTGCCTGTAAAGTAATCCTTCTCCCAGAAAGAAGAACTCAACAATAAAGTAACCAAATATGGTTGACTATTACAGATATCAATAGAAACCAACTTTAACCCATTATAAACCAAACAATTCCTAAGATCGCTCCTAAGGTTAGTCAACACAGAATGAAGCCTAAACCCCGCGCTATCAATAGATATAGGAAAGGCGCGGGCCGCAATTTTTTCGATGGCGCACAATGCTTTGTTGTATTGTGTGATGGGATTTTTGAATTCGCCGGTTCGGGCATGGCGTTCTCTCAACTCTGGATTCCCCAACTTGCGTTCCAGATCGCAAGTGATGAAGTCAAGCGCCAGATCGTGACGGATTTCCAGCCCATCACCGAACCAGCGAATCAGGTGTCCGTAGTTCTTCTTGATGGCAAAGCCGATCGGCTTTGGTTTAAACAGCTTCTTGGCTATCCTTTGATCTTGTAGTTCTATACCGCGAACGCGCCCGGAATAGAAAGCCGTGAACTTATAACCGATGCATTTCTTGCCTGGTACATATCGGCCGTCCGAGATTATAATTTCGGCTTCGATCAGATATGCTAGATAGCTTTTGTAGTTCCTGATTATGCTTTGAAGCATGGAGGCATTGATAGGGACAAAGCCATCTCTCATTTCCAGCCCTTTATCCATTGCAGGGATAGCCGTTAACAGATGCGGAATATATACAAGATAGTCTCTTTGAAATCGTTCAATGTGCTGAGGCGGCCATATTAGCATTAACTGGTCAATGTCCAGCGCCTCTGGTATAAAGCATTTCATTTTTTGATAAGAATATTGAAAAGGACGGCCAATGGTCAGCCGCCCTTTATGTTATTAATTACGACTACGCTATCCGGTCTTTCAAAAACCATCTATTGAATGTAGGATCATAAGCAAATCCATCCTTGCAAAATTTGCTTTGTATTTTTGACTCAACAGTAGATTCTGGATCTTCACCAATATTTATGTATATCTGATTAAATATCGACATAAAATCTGAGCCCCGTCCCGGAGTAATGATGAATCCAGGAGTTGTCTCAACAAGATCAGTACCCCCCAATTTTTGAATTAATGTTATAAAAATGGGGCTGGTCTTGGACGTCCTTAACTCTACTGTAATAGCTGCATTCGTTGCGCTAGAAGAAGTTACCTTGAATCCCAGGCCGATATAAAATTCGGTCGATTTTTTAATATTATATACTGGGATTTCGATGCCGCTGAAAATGATGTTATTAGTTTTCACTATCTTTTAAATTTTGGGGTTAACGATAAAATTGTCGCTTTTTTGATTTGAGAGACGGTCGCACGTCGGCTACTTAAAATCCAATCTTCGAGTTCAGATTTAACAAAATAGACCTTACCTCCCGTTGGTGAATAAGTCGGCAGTTTCCCGGCCGCGCTTAATTTGTAAAGCTGGTCCAAACTGATATCCAGGTAGGAAGCCGCTTCTTTACTGTTTAAAATGGATTTTTCCACTGTTAAAATTTTTTGATTAAGAAAAGCCTGCTGGCCAGCGGGGCATCGAATCAATTGTAATTCGATGATGTAAAATTGCGAAGAGTGGCTTGCGTGAAGAAGCGAACAGTAAGGTGAGGGTAAGAATCTTACCTTTCTTACCTTAGTCAGAGAAAGAAATATAACTCATTAAAAGTCATTCAATTAAAGTGCTTGTCAAAAATTATCAGGATGGCATTCGTGGAATATCTTGTTTATCAGACTTCTATATTCCAATGTATCGGCAGTTTTCAATTTATTCTTCTCCTTATAGAGGAGCGTCCTGCTTAGCGGTATTCCCTGTTTACTGAAAAAAATACCAGACTTATCAATTACTGTTTCCAAATTCGTCGGGTTATAACTCTCCTTAATGTTGTTGAACACATATACAACATAACGCGTTTGGCAGCTAAAATAAACGCTGAAGTGATTTTTATCCAGTCCCGACAGATCGTCCGCAGTCATGATATCAGCAAACAATTCAGCTACATCTGCACCATTCCTCTCCCGTAAAAAATCAATCGTCACATTCAACTTCTTCGTCAGTGCAAGTAAACTTGTTCTATGCCGCTTATCAATTTTAAAGGATAGCTTATCTTTTACATGCTTATCATCTGCCCCTTTCTTCCTTTCTCGCTCCAATGTATAAACAATAAAATCGCATGCAAACTCAAGTGAGGGATAATCATATTCCTGATAGGCATCCAGATCATATAATTCAATTGTCTCCGAATCTGCCTCCAACCCGAATATAGGATAAGACTCTATAATAGCAGTTAGCAAAAAATCTAAAAAGGAGGGGTTAGAAGCCTTATTTGTCAGCCGCCATTCCATAATGAAGTCTGCAATAATATTCGCATTATCTTGATCCTTTAGATCATCCGCAAACCGTTTATAATCGGAGGCTAGCAAGGAAGTGCCCATCTACATATCATTGTGATGGGCAAATATAAAACTACCGACTAAAAATCGTCGATATCGCCTAAATTAATTCCGGTATCCTTTTGGCGGCATCTATTTTCTTCCTATCAATTACTTTTGTATATATTTCAGTTGTCTTTAAGTGCTTATGTCCCAGCAACTTACTTACAGTGTAGATATCCGTATCATTGGCGAGCTGGAGGGTGGCGAAGGAGTGCCTGGCGCAATGGAAAGTGATCTTCTTCTTTATACCAGCTTCGTCTACCCAGTTCTGTAGCTGCTCATTCATCCAGGTGTGGTATTTCAGCCCGTCGAATATCTCCTGATCGCCCGGCAGCCGCTCCCCGAGTACCCGGATCGCCTGTTCTGAGACCGGCAGCACCTCCGATCCTTTAGTCTTCTTCTGTGTATAGTTGATCGTCCAGGCGCTGGCCTCCGAATAACTGATCTTATCCCAAGTCATGGCTCTCACGTCGCTCCAGCGAAGTCCGGTGAGGGCGCTAAAAAGGAAGGCTTTTCTCAATAGCTCGTTATCGCAAGGAGTCGCCACCAGTTGTTTCAATTCTTCGAAAGTGAGGAACTGTCGGTGCGTTTCCTTTCCTTTTATCCCTTTGATCCGAGCGCATGGGTTCTCCCTAATCATCTTATTTATATAGGCCTCCCGTAAAGAAGCTCGCACTTTGTTAAAGTATGAAAGTGCCGAATTCGGATTTATGTTGCCTTTTCCCCGACGGCTGATATCCTTAGATAAGTAATCTTTAAACCCGTCCAGAAAACGATCGTCGATACTTTCAAGTGTGTAATCAGCCCCGTTGCAATAGTCCTTTAGGTGCTCATAAGTCCTTTTCCAATTACCCCCGTTACCGTTCGATATATCGGCTTTCTTTTCTGCCAATAGACGGAAGTACTCAAGGAAAGATATTTTGCCTTTCTCACTGCTGGCAAAACCGTTGCCTGTGGTCTGGAAATCTAGCATCCGCTTAGCCCGGATGGATTCAGCAAGTTGCATCGTCTCTTTGTTGTGTTCTTTTTCAAGATTGGTTTTGGGGCTCTCGTAAACATACAGTTTCAGCCATTCATAGCGCGTCTTCTGTCTGGGTGCCTGGAAGGCAAGATAGAGACTACTCATTTTCTTTGTTCCTTTGGCCGTGCTATCTCCCGATAGCTGACTAACCCGCTTTCTTAGATGGATTCGCATTGTTTGTCGTTTTTTTGTTACTAATCTGGGACTAAACTTCCCCGAGATCAGCCGACCAAACAACAGGCATCCCTATTTATGCGGGTTTCAAAGCAGGATTTTATCTTTCGGTATATTCCTTATCAGAAAATACCTATTTTTTAAGCGATATTTTAGCGGATTCTTCATACAAAACCGGGTTTCTAACCCTATGACAGACAGATTGCCTTAAAATAGTTTTTAACGCGTTAAAGCCCGTCAAATTCCAACTCTATTCATTAAAATGAAAGCGTACTCATTAAAACGATCGCCGGTTTATTCGAATACTAACGGCTATACACGTTTTTTGGATGCCGACCTACCTTTAAATTGGTTCTCTCGAATACCCATCTCCTTATAATTATCAGAGATCACCAGCGCTCGGCTTCTTTTTCCTTTGCTTCCGAGCAATTGATAATACAGCTCTGTACGAAGTTTCCTCTTTCCTTCTCTCGGCATATTAGCTCTTCGTTTATTCAGCGTTTCTGTAAACTTACTCAATGATCCATAAACGGCTTCGATATCTTCTCTATTCAATCGCTCAATGGTAAGAATACGAAGATTGCCAAGCTCCTTGTAACGATCTACTTGCAATATCCTATTCCCTCCATACGCATCAGGCAGTTTCTTTATCCTAATCCAACAATTGACATTGTAAATAGTAAATGGCTGACCACTGATTTGAGTCCCGTAACCCCGTTGCAGGTATTCTAGCAAGTCCCAAGTAGTAAACTCATTGCCTTCAAATTCAATTCTCATTATCTCAAAATATTTTGCTTGAAAATACTCCTATGTGTTACAAAATGGCCCTCTCCTTCATTATATCGTGATTCAGATATGTTTACCTTTGGTTTTTCCATCTCTATCAACTCGCCTGCTCTCCATCAATTCAAATAATTTTCATGCTTATGTTGGTCAGGTCAAACCCACATAGGAAGGTGCATCCAGATTTAGTAACAAGGTATCCAACCATCCAAATAATCTGTAAAAGAACAGGCTATGAATAGTGTTTTCAAGAACTTTAGTGTCCTAGAGTCTCCATCACTTGAATTAATAGATTGCTTGCTTAATCTACTTCACGAAGTAAGACTACCCCGAAAAAAGCATCTCGTCACACCTGATCATATTAACAAGAATATATATTTCGTAGAGTCTGGCCTATTAATGACATACCATGTTCAAAGGAGTAAAACATTTTCCAGCCAATTTATAAAGGAAGGCGGCCTGTGTTTTTCTATAGAAGGATCCAATTCTCGGCCTCCTTATCCTGAATACATTATAGCAATGGAGGATTCCTTGCTTTACTATATCAGTAACGAAGACCTCCAGTTCGTCCAGCAACAGTTCTCTGAATTTAATGTTGTTTTATTGTCCCTTTATTATCAATCCCTATTACAGAGCATTGAACTTTCCAATATCCTTAGGATGATGAATGCCGCCGGCCGATACAAATGGCTGATTCAATCTCACCCAGAAATAGTCCGAAGAATTCCAGCCAGACACCTTGCTTCCTTTATCGGAATAACTGAAGTAATGCTAAGCAGAATTAATCCAAAATTGTAATTATATGATCAACAAAAAACTGAGATCAGTATGTCGTCATCTTGCTGTTATGGGATTCTGCCCTCATGACGTTTTTGAGCAGATTACTGATGACCATTTTTTTAAAAAAGGTAATTTACTTATGTTTGAAATTAAGAGCTCACTTCCTTTCGAAAATGATTTTGTTCTGGATTTTATTGCCTACATAAAATATTCCGAAACGGAGCAGGAATATTTCCTTGAAAAAATATCAACCTCCCTTGTAAACACAAAATCTCCCGCGCAACATCGGTCTCAGGTGTTTTATGGTCTGGATATTCCGTTCTTTTCAGCAAAAGAGATATTCAATCTTTTACAGGGAAGAGCTGTCTATAAAAATTATACAGCTTCGTCGGAAAATCTCCGCTTTTGGTTTCAATTGGATTTTTCAAGAACAGACACTTTGGGCAACTATAAATTCGTGAAATATGGGGATACGTACAACCTCGATACTATATTATCTAAATACCCCGTCAAGGAATTGAGAAAGCAGGAACTAAAAACAGCTCTGCTTCTCTCTCTGAAAAAAGGAAATATTCACCCTGTCACCTTTGTAAAAGAGACGAAATTGGAAAAAAAGTTTATCTGTGCCAGTCCTGCTACTAAGTCTATAAAAATATTTCCCCTACGCTAAAAAATAATACTCCCTTATATGTACTGTTTTATAGATCATCCCGACTTCTTCAACAAGCCAATACGCTTAAATGCAAATGTTGAACCGACAAAAGTAATTGACCGCTTCTTTGCAGATTTCTCCTTATCAGAGCTTCGTGACATCTTATGGACATGGTTTGAGGCTGCTATTACCTCTGACAATGATGTGTACAGCGATCCGGAAGATCGTGCTACACTCTTGTATCGATATAGGCGGCTTGAAGAGCTAATAGAAGCTGCCTTTGCCCTCAATTAGCCAGAGAAAAAGAATAACCAATAATTCATCACCCGACCGGAATTCCCGGTCTCACCCTCTCATATATGTCATCCAAAAAGCAAAAGCTCCTGCAACTGCAGCAAGGAGAGTGGACAGCATCCGAATTGTCCATCCATTATAAGCCTGGCGTGAAATCCAATAAGATACTGAATACGACCGCGAAAGCCGGTGACTTTATACTATCCGTTTGGAACAAAGAACTTATCAGTTTACAGGAGCAGGTTATGGCTTTCTTTTTAAATAGCCAGCATAAAGTAATTGGCTACAGGGTAATTTGTACGGGCACCAGGACAGGCTGCCTACTTGACGTACAATTGATTGTCAGCCTTGCACTTCATTCGCTCGCTTCTTCCGTCATACTCGCTCACAATCACCCCTCTGGAAATTTAACGCCTAGTATAGCCGATATCGAAACAACAAAGAAGGTGAAGGCTGCGCTCAACCTAATTGACGTAAAGTTGTATGATCACTATATCATTACAGTGTATGGGTGGTCGTCTTTATATATACAGGGGCGCATATAAAAAATGTATGGCTCATTGTATTATTGGCCTGTACAGCAACTATCGGTAGAAAGGACAGGTTAAATGATCTCCCAACTAAGGTAAGGCGTCGACAAAAGCACTATCATGAACAATAACCTTAGCACCCAATAAATCCTTCAAATAATTTAAACAAGGCACATCAGATTCGTGTGTAAGTGCTATCACATAATCATATGCCTTTAAAGGTTTATCCTTCCCCGTCAAATCTACCCCATGAGCCAACTCGAAATTCTCAACATGAACATATCTTCTTGCCAATCCATTTCTTTTTGCATTTGCCTGTTCTACTTTTTCCCAAATTGAACCATTCAAAGTCCATGCACTGTTTGCATTTCCATTTTCATTGACCCGAGAATCGCTGTCATGTATCACATGGTGTTCTATATGAAACGCGGTAAATATTTCCTGAAAGAAAGGAATATTATTCTTTGTACCTGCATTTAAGACATATACTTCGAATTGATTATAGAATCTGTTAATTAAGTCACGAAACACTATAGCTTCCGTATCGCCCTCAACAATTATTACCTTACGTGCATAAAATGATTCACAGACGTGGGGGTTAAATCGGTTTACCATCTGAATTCTTTGTCTTTTTTCATGGCTGCTCCTAAAAACATCATCGCCAACTTGATGTGTTTCGGTTGTCTCATCCTCGTTTTTTATTACTCGAACTAGAGAAGAATGAGGTTTTGATATATCAATCATTAAAGGGGAATGAGTAGCACAAAGAATTTGAAATGGGCTATTTTCTGCCAATTCGTATAGACTTTTCCTTAATCTAAAGGATACTTCTGGATGAAGGAATAATTCCGGTTCTTCAAATAAAATAAGATATTCCTTTTTATTTCCGCCTCTTTCTCTTTTAAGGAAGGAGATAAAATTATAAAGCGCCTGCCTTATTACGCCATGCCCATGTTGAGTAAATACTTCACTACGTTCAATTCCGTCTTTAGTTACATTAACAGAGTGATTTTTCTTAAAAGCATCTTCAAGCTTTATATATTCATCATTCTTGGGGTCAATCTTTAGAGTCAGATTGGTGAATACCTTTCTGAACTGCTCATTAATATCCTCATTATAAGAGGCCACAATATCTGACCCTAAAATTTTCTTCTGTAACTCTTTAACTCCGTTGAGAAGATTATTAAAATCATCTGGATAATCCTCACGTAATTTTTTTAACATTTCATCTTGAATCAACTTATTTACCTTTTCTTCAAGAGTTGATTCAGTCTCCATTGCACTTATACAAATTGGTGTAGGAGAGTATTTCTGAAATAATGAAGGCATTCCTCCAAATCCATCTTTCATCCATTCATTTTGCGCGGGTGAAAAAGTATATTTTTCCCCTACTTCGTCAGGAGCTCTCCATATCTTCTTAATCTTAACTAAGTTGCTTTCATCAACCCATTTATTAACCCAATCTGGCTCTGACTGCTTTCCTTTCCCTACAAAATCAGCCTCGGCATCATCAGTCTGTTCCTTTAAAAAAACTCCTTCAATCTCTATAGGAATCTCTTTATTATGGTCGTAAAAATCAGATTCACTTGCTGTCTGTTTTGCACTAACAAAAAACTCATATCCTCTCAAGAATGAAGACTTACCAACATTGTTTTGACCAATTAAAAAGATAATATTTGACTTTGAAAAGTCAATAGTGTTACTTTCTCCTTTTAGCCCTCTAAAATTTTTAATAATAAGTTTTTGCAGTTTCATTTAGCAACGGGGTTTTACTACTTTTAACGAATGGAATGAACAGCAAGCTACCTTAATGCATTGAATTATTGACAGGTGTTTTCACGGTATTTCCTTCAAATCCACCCTGCTAAAGATATGCTTACTCCCCTCCTTCTCCGGCCTCACCCTCCCCGCGAGCGCCCATCTCAGTGTGAAAAAATTACCAAGCTTTTACTTACCCTTACTTTTGTCCTATTTTAAAGGAGTTTCATCCTTTAAAATATCCACTCCGTCCTAACCTATTTTTTTTACCTTAATCAGCACAAATTATTTTATCTTCAAATGACACAAGTAATATATGGGCAATTAATTAACCTAAATTTTTTAATGATACCATTTGATTTTGTTGTTAAGGGACCTCCCGTTTCGCAGCAAACCAAAAAAAGGGCAAGACTGCAAGCATGGAAGCAAAGAGTACGGCAGGCTGCACAGATCTATTGGCCTGCGGGTGATCCTCCATCCGCTGATGAACTTACCATAATTGTTACGAATTTCTACGAGGATGCTGCTCCCGATGTTGACAACATTGTAAAACCCATTCAAGACGCCTTGATCGGTGTTGTTTACAATGACGACAGTCAGATTACGGATTGCATGACAAAAAAAAGAAAAATTACAGGTTCTTTTAAAGTTAAGGGATTATCCCGCGCTATGGCGGACGGTTTCGTGATGGATGCAGATTTCATTCATGTCAAGGTAATTCTATCCACTAATTTTGAAGAGATATAAGATGGACACAAAAGTAATCGAGCAAAATAAAATTAAGCAGGTCGCCCGTGATTACGAAAAAAGAGGGTATCGCGTAATAGTTGAACCCAAAGGAAAGGATATACCTTCTTTTATTCACAATTATCTTCCTGACATAATTGCTTCGAATGATTCAGAGAATGTTGTGATCGAAATTACAACAAGATCGGACATGGCAGCAATTGAGAAACTGAAGGATGTCGCAGATTTAATTAATGAAAGAAAGGGTTGGAGGTTTGAACTTGTAGTCACAACTTCTAGGCAAGAAGTTGAATCCATAAGAAAGCCTCAATTAGAATTTATAAAAACCACTGATCTTAGCAGGGTGTTAAGCGAAGTTAAAACACTAACTAAATTGAAATTCTTCAGGGAAGCATTTATCCTATCATGGAGCTGCTTAGAAAGCTTATCGAGACAATTGCTGCTTGATGATAATAAAAATTTAAAAAACAAGAACCCATTGACTTTAATCAAAACCTTATTTTCCTTTGGATATATTTCACATAAAGAGCTTGATTTGCTCGAAAAACTATTTGACATAAGAAACAAAGTTGTCCATGGTTATTTGGCGTCCGATTTAAACAAAAGTACAATTGAAAAATTAACTGATATTATTGAACAAATAGTGAAAGAAAACTAAAAACTTACTACTTACATCCAACTACCAGAATCCAGTATTTCTGAATTGGCCCTCAGAATAGGTCCATTGATAGAAAAAGCCCCGCAAATTTCGAGGCACTTTTATGGACGTATCGTGAATATAGGCCTTAGGTTCGCCACCAATCGAATCGAATGGGAAGTCGCCAACCAATTCCCAGTTTTGTGCACGGAAAGCATGATGTCGAAAAGCTGGCGGATAATATTTGAAGACTTTTATCTCAATGCCACCGCCTATAACTTTTTCTTGATAATCTTGAAGACAGATAAATATCTCATCTATACCGTCTTGATCAATATCGTATTGGCCCACCTGGAAAAGAACGTTATCTTTTAGCCAGCGTTCTTCGGCAATATCTTTTCTTCTGCCAGTTTCGAAATTCGGGAAAATCGGCACCCTTGCATTTTCAAAAACGATATAGAATGCTATGCTCGTCTGATTGTAAAAGGCCTGCAATAAAACGGGGGCGACGTCCAAACTGGCAGGATATTCAAGCGAAAAATCAGCGCCCTTTGAAGCTTGTTGATGCGTCCAGATTGTAAATCTTTTTAACCCATCCACAAAACCCTTTTCAGGAGATACAACGCGTGTTTCTTTGTCTGCTATCCGAAGTTTATTTAGTCCTAGTTGTCGTGTGATCAGATTGAAATGCACACGTATCAAATCTTGCTCGTCCTTGAGAAGATAACTGTTATGAGCAATTAAATTGCGGCAGCGAGCCATATCTTCAAGTTTAGCCGCGATCCAGCTTTGCGTGGGAAAATCCGAGCTAAAATGTTCCCAATTATATGTCAGAATGCCTGATAAGTCTTTGAAATCTAAATAGTACAAATCTGAATTACCACGTAATGAAGACCATTTATGCTTTGATTCGTCATCTTTTCGGCCATTGGCCATTTTCTGGCAGCTTGACGGAATGCGGATAAATTGCCTAGAAGGATGTTCATCTATATACATTCGCACCAAGTTTTCGAGGCAATAAAGATATTGATACGCCTTAGACATATTACCTGCCTTTTTCACAAGATCAGCCGGTAGTAAGCTGAGGCAGTCTTCACTTAAAATTTCCATATTGCAAATGATTTGTTGATCAAGATTCGTTCTCTAAATGTATTACTTTTTAGTTCCGGCAAATAAATCCAGCATAATGCGTTGAAATACATGTCTTTCCCCACCTTTCCGACTTCACCTTGTCAGAGAGCACTCAGCGTCCCAGCGTCAGCGGCGACACTTTGACAAGCGTGCCTCCTTCAGCGTCAACCACTTATCCTGAATCATCTCAACTCGCTCGCTCCCCGCTCATAAACGCCTTCGGCTTCGGCTTAAAATTCAGTTCAAGTTCCGGATAGCTATCATTCTTGGGGACCTTTACAATTCATGTATTTGAAAACCAATATTTCATTATCAATAAACGCTATCGATTAAATTTAAAGCGGCATTATTCTTAGGCTCGTGTTGTATTGTGTGCTGTATTGTGTCCTGTATCGTATGCTGTATCTCTGTTGTGTCATTTGCTAGATCATGTGTTGTATCGTGTGCTGTATCATGTGCTGTATCGTGTGCTGTATCATGTGCT
Source organism: Sphingobacteriales bacterium 50-39 (assembly GCA_001898505.1). Classification (GTDB taxonomy): domain Bacteria; phylum Bacteroidota; class Bacteroidia; order Chitinophagales; family Chitinophagaceae; genus Puia. The sequence goes on along the minus strand of MKTZ01000009.1, from coordinate 386,607 downwards.
GTATCTCTGTTGTATCATGTGCTAGATCATGTGCTGTATCGTGTGCTGTATCGTGTGCTGTATCGTGTGCTGTATCGTGTGCTGTATCTCTGTTGTATCATGTGCTAGATCATGTGTTGTATCGTGTGCTGTATCATGTATGAATCTTTAGTAGACGGGATCGCCTGAAGCCTACTGTCAACTCATCGGTTAAGAATATTATTCTCTCTTCTGAGAAAAACGAATAATTTTTGTAATCACTAATATTGAATTGAAAATAATTTTGTTTACCTTAGATTAAGTATTTTCTCCCTATCCTTATTAAGGTATCGTCATGGGACAACCGAAATCAGAGAAAGTAGTTTGCTATCGATTAGTAAAAAAGGTTTCTGAATTAGATTTGATAAATTAAAAAAGCCCCGTTTCCAGGGCCTTAAATAATTGGTGATGCCAATACACTTACCCTCGTGTAAGCTGCCCTGCCCCCTTAGTATGGGAGGCATCAGCGACAAGCGGGGGATTTGTGTTTGATAAAAGTATGAACAAAGATTCATGTTTTGAAATAAGTATTAGGGGCAAACAAAAGATTTCTTTCAAACAAATGCTGCCTCCCCACCTTCTCCGACCTCACCTTCCCGGCCAACACCCAACGCCTCAGCGTCAACGGACTTACATTCAGCAACAACGCCGCCTCCTTCAACGTCAACCACTCCTTCGCCTGGATAGCCTTCACCTGTTCCTCCGTTATAAACGCCTCCGGCTTCCGCTTAACCATAGTTTCTACTTCCGCCTGGCTAATTGCCTTCTCCCGCTGCCGGAGCTTATATAATCGTTTGGCACAAGGGTCAGAACAGGTCTGCGTGGTAGTCTTCTGGGCAATAAATTCCTGTTTGCAGAACTCGCATACTTTGGTGATTCTTAAATTACTACTCATGAGCTGGGAACTTTTGTTTGGGTTTGTGTTACTCATTATCTCGCCCCGGAAAATGTATCATATCGTATCACAACGTATCATACTGTATCATAGCGTATCAAAATCCAGGGCTCACAACCTGAAGATCACCCCAAAACCCATCGTCGTCCCAGATTCGTCACAACTTTTTGGCCACTATTGGCCAAAATCGGCAACTATCGGCAAAAGAAAACCCCTGAAAATCAGGGGCCTTGAAAATATCGTGCACCAATCGCGGGCAAAATGCCCGCCGGCTACTTCCCAATACAAAACTTACTAAATATATAGTCTAATTGATCTTCATTAGTGATCTCTGAGCCAGTAATTCCGCCCAAATAGTATAGACAATGCCTGATATCCAATGCCAGCAGGTCCCCCGGCAGCCCGTCATCCAGCCCCTTACGTATCGCCTTCAACGCCGTATCGACCTGCTGCAGCGCATGATAATGCCTTGCATTCGTCACGATCGTTCCCTCCGTCTGGGTATTCCCTTGCAGCACCTGGTCCACCAGCCGCTGTTTCAACAGATCCACCTGCCTACCCTCCTTGGCCGATATGAAGATCGCCTCCGGCAGTAAAGGGAATTTCCGGCGCGCCGCATCCTCCGTCATCGCATCCACCTTATTACCCACCCAGAGAAAGCGCTTGCCCGCCGTCTGCACGTCGGCCCTGGTAGGACCCGAAATGGCTTCCCTGGCCCCGGCAATAGCTTCACCCCCCCGGCCATCGACAGCCTCGCCCCCTAAAGCCCCCGGCCCGGCACCCCGACCCTGGACGGTCGTCACTGCCCCCATCACCTCCTCCACCCCATCCATCACATCGAAGAGGTACACCACAATATCGGCTTGTTGCATCTTCTCCAGACTCTTCCCCACCCCAATACTTTCGATCACATCCGTCGTATGATGTCGTATACCCGCCGTATCGATCAGCCGGAACAATATCCCGTCGATATTCAATATCTCCTCTATCGTATCGCGAGTGGTGCCTGCAATTTCCGAAACGATGGCCCTGTTCTCATTCAATAGCGTGTTGAGCAGCGTGGACTTGCCTGCATTGGGCTTCCCCACAATAGCCACCGAAACCCCGTTTCGTATCACGTTCCCCAACTTGAATGACCGCAACAGCTCCCCCGTCATATCCTCGGCGTTGGATATCAGCGCATAGAACTTTCCACGGTCAGCGAACTCCACGTCCTCCATCGCAAAATCCAGCTCCAACTCTATCAGTGCCGAAAATTGCAGCAGCTGCTCCCTTAATTCAGACAACGCACGGGAAAAACCACCCCGGATAGTATGTAGCGCTGTCCGCGCCGATGCTGCCGTATTGCTGGCGATGAGGTCGGCCACGGCCTCTGCCTGTGTAAGGTCCAGCTTCCCCTTTAAAAAGGCCCGCTGGGTAAACTCCCCCGCTCTGGCCAACCGCGCCCCCTGCCGGAGGATGGCTTGCATTACCCGCTCCAGCACGTACGGACTGCCATGACAAGACACTTCTATTACATCCTCACCGGTATATGAACGTGGCCCGCGATACAGCGAAACCACCACCTCATCCAGCGTCTCCTCCCCCTCTTTCAAAAACCCAACATGCAGGGTATGGGAAGGTTGCTGTTCCAGATCCTTGGAAGGAAAGAGACGCCCAACGATCCTAAAACAATCCGGACCACTGACCCGGATCACCCCAATAGCGCCTATCCCCGGCGGGGTCGCCAGGGCTACAATAGTGTCATCCCAGCCGGCTAATTTTCCTAACATGGCGCAAAGGTACGATATTGGGCTCCGCTTATTACTCCCCCGTTTTGAACCCCACAGGCTGCCGTTTATAGGACTTTACAGGATGTCCATTTTGGATAGCCGCCGTCCATTTACCGCTCTTCTTGATCACCCGGATAGCTTCCTCGCGCAAGCCCCCTTCCGAAGGACCGCTTACAGCCTGCACATCACTCACATTCCCTTGCTGGTCCACGACAAACTGCACCATCACGGTCCCTTCTATATTGTTATTCAACGCCTCATCGGGGTAATGCAGATTCTTGTTCAGGAACCGCGCCCACGCACCATCACCACCCGGATAGCTGGATTCGATCTCTACCTTGGTGAAGATCTTGTCTGCATCATCCTCCTCCTTTTTGGGAGCTTCCACTACACCCCTACCCGCATCCGACACCGGAGGTGCAACAATACCATCATCCTTCAATCCTGCCTGATTCACACTGCCGATCTTTGTATCCTCCAGCTCCGTTTGTTCAGGCGGCTTCTCATCCTGCGGTACATCCTCTTTTACGAGCTTGGGAGGAGTAAACTGTTTTATCTCCACCTGCTGCGTTTTTGGGGGCGGGATCACTATCGGCGGGATCTCCTTTTTCTCCTGCTGTAATTGACTCAGGTCGGTGTCCGTGACATACAACGCTTTCTTCTCCGCATGCGGCGTCATACCGGACAAAAAATAGCCGATGAAAAGCAACACGAGAACGAGCGCCATACACATAAGGGATTTGATCAACCGCCGGTTGTAGGATTTGCGCAGATCATAGGCGCCATAATCCTTATTGCGACCCTCGAAAATGATATCGAGGATGTCGGCATCCATAATGTTTTTTATCTCCATGTTGTGAAGTTTCTTATGAGATGCGCCACAGACGGGATTTCACAATTATATTATAACTATTATGGACAACCGAAGTGTACAGGCAGAACGCAACGCGGCCCAGGCAAGGCCGAAACAAGGCATTATACATAAGACGCACAGCTGTCATAATTCCATACAACACCAGCTTCTTTTTATGCATTTATTTCACTACTTTTCACGAAATATCACGATCCATGGCCTTTGGCTTCAATTCCCATCAATCGATAGACATCCCCCTGAAAGATCTTAACGCCGAACAATTTATTATACTTGCAGCAGACACCGCTACAAAGCTGGGCTGGGGCATTTATTTTATCAATTCCAGCGGACTTACAGCCAACACCAGCGAAGCGCCTTTTGTGTCACGGGAGAGGGTCATTCTACGTATCAGCGATGGTATCGCACATGTTAAAAGTCAGCCCATCGGAGTCAAAATGCCTGACCCGAATTCACAAACAAAGCCGGAATTCCCCGCCCGCGGTGAGCAACGAAAAGGGGCCACGATACACGATTTCGCCGCCAGTCTGGAAGAAGCGCGTAAACTCTACACCCCGGAACATCTGTCCGCGGCATATGAAAAAAATCGGGAACACATGGCTCCTCCGGAACTGAATGTGCAGAGCCAGGATTCGCCTGGCTCTCAAGGAAAAGGGCTTGGGATTGCCGGGTACTTCATCCCCCGTAAGAATTATTTTGTCACTCCGCTGATCATCGATCTGAACATCCTGGTATTCCTGCTCATGGTCTTCTCAGGTATCAATATCATCCAGCCAGACGTGGAGAGCCTGGTCCAATGGGGCGCGAATTACAAGCCACTAACCCTGGACGGCCAATGGTGGAGACTGCTCACCTGCTGTTTCGTGCATATTGGCATAATACATATCCTGATGAATATGTATGCCTTCCTCTATATCGGCTTGCTATTAGAACCCTATCTGGGCCGCTGGAAGTTTACTATCGCCTACCTGCTTACCGGCATTGCCGCCAGTACAACCAGCCTCTATTGGCACTGGAATGATGCGGCAGTCAGCGCCGGGGCATCGGGAGCCATTTTTGGAATGTATGGGGTGTTCCTCGCCATGTTGACTACGAATCTGATCCATCCGGAGAAAAGAAAACCATTATTGAGAAGCATCGGTTTTTTCGTGCTCTTTAACCTGGGCTTTGGCACATTAGGCACTATCGACAACTCAGCCCATATAGGGGGGCTTATCAGCGGTCTTTTGATAGGATATATATTGTATCCGGTATTAAAGAAAAAACCCTCCTAACGGAGGGTTTTTTCAATCCTTTTATTACGCCTATTGAGATTCAAGCTTGAACACGATGGGCTGTTTCTTGTAGGACTTTACCTGTCGGCCGTTCTGTACCGCAGGCGTCCATTTACCACTCTTCTTGATTACCCGGACGGCTTCATCGCGAAGACCGCCTTCCGTGGGGCCGCTGATAGCCTGTACATCACTTACGTTACCTTCCTTGTCCACGATGAACTGTACCACTACAGTACCTTGAATTTCATTGTTCACCGCTTCATCAGGGTAGCGGAAGTTCTTGTTCAGGTAGCGCAACCAGGCAGCAGGTCCACCTGGATATTCAGACTCGATCTCCACCTTCGTAAAGGTCTTGTCATAGTCCTCATCATCCTTTTTGGGGGCCTCTACCACACCCTTACCGGCGTCAGACACGGGAGGAGCTGTAATCCCTTCATCCTTAATACCTTCCTGGTTTACAGTGCCGATCTTGGTATCCTCCAGCTTCTCTTGTTCCGGGGGTTTTTCATCTTCTTTTACTTCATTGTCTTTCACGATCTTAGGAGGCGTGAACTTGGCAATTTCCACCTTGGGGGGCTCCACCTTGGGAGGAGGGGGAGGGGGTGGCTCATTTTTCTTTTCTTCTTTGACTTCGGCCAGATCTACGTCCTGAACCTGTACTACCTGCTTCTTGCCACCCGTATCCAGATTGGATATAAAGTAGCCAACGAAGAGCAATACCAGGAAAACAGCCATCCCGATCATAGCTTTGATCAGGCGCTTGTTGTAGGTCTTGCGCAAGTCATACGCGCCGTACTCCTTGTTCCTACCCTCAAAGATAATGTCGAGGATGTCGGCGTTTAGTATTTTATTGACTTCCATTGTGAATGGTTTATTTTAGGGCCCACGCCCTGCTTTATTAGATTCCGCTTGGGAAAAAATCCATAAGGATTTCCCAAATTATTTAATTCCATTAGCCTGCTCGGTAAGGGCCACGAACTTGTATTCGTCCGGGGTGATATCTACCAGGGCATAGCGCTTGACGTCGTCGATCTTCATCTCATCCAGGATATCCACCGTATTTTTATAGGTAGCGTCCTTGGTAGGCTTGATGATCACCATGAAGTCCTTGGGATCCGTTCTTCTCTTCTTGTCCAGAATAATATCCCGGATGGCATTCTTCTTGAAAGTGGAAGACTGCAGCTTGGAAGGATCCAGGCCCTCATAATAATACACCATATCGCTTTTAGAAGGCATCACCGTCAAGGCAGCAGACTCTTTCAGCTTGTTCTGCTCGTCGGGCTTGTCAGTATCCTTCGGCAGGTTGAGCTTCATGGCCGTCGGCTGGCTCATGGTAGTGGTAAAGATGAAGAACGTGATCAGGAGAAATCCCAGGTCCACCATCGGAGTCAAGTCTACACGGGTTGAGAGCTTTTTGCTCTTTTTTACGCCTGGTCCTTTTTTATGACCACCCCCGCCTGAGGTATCCATTTCTGCCATAACACAGATTTTTTAAAAGTTACAAATTTATTATCCTCTCCGGCCGCACTACTCGGACACTTTATTACCAGCGGCCTTCTGAACCTTCTCCAACTCGGAGCCTATCGGTGCAGACACCGGGCTGGTCACCAACTGGAATTTCAGCTGATCATTCTTTTTGAAGGCAATGATCACGCCCTGGAAAGAAGGATACTTTGCAGCATCATCACCTTTCACCAGCAGGTTCATATGTCCCCCCTGGAAGGCGCCAACAGCAGCTCTTACCCAATCAGTGAGCTCGTTATTCGTGCTGTCCTGGGCGGGTATACCCGGCAAAGTCACACCCTTCAATTGATCCGCAGACTTATCCAGGTAAGACTTCAGCATCGAAAAAGGCACCCCGATATAGGCAGTGGGATTCTTGGAGAAATTCGCCTTCTCCGCATCCGTCAGACCGAGATTCTTGGATGTATTGATCTCATCGATGATGTCCTTCTTTTCCTGCTTATTTACATCAGACACGCTGAAATAGACCTTCCCTTCTTTATCCATGGTGATCAGCACCACGTTCTTTTCAGGAGCTACCTTGGACGACACGGAACTGGGGGTCGTCACACTCAACGCCTCTGGTGGTTTGAACTTTGTCGCCAATATGAAGAACGACAGCAGAAGAAAAGCCACGTCACACATCGCCGTCATGTCGATGGTGGTGCTTTTACGCGGTATTTTGGCTCTAGGCATTTTAAAAATTTTTAATCACTTACAACTAATTATTTCACTCTTCTCTAAGACCCGTTTTTACCGGAATTCCATAGATTCCTTGCTAAAATTCCAAGCTCCCACCCGACTGAACAGGAAGCCCGAAATGACCACATCCGGCAAAACTCCAGGACCCTCTTCTTATTTGTAGAGGGATGCGAAGCTCTGAGTCAGCGTAAAACCGCTCTCGTCGATACCATAAGTGATACCGTCGATCTTCGTAGTGAAAATGTTGTACATGATAATGGAGATAGCGGAAGTACCGATACCCAATGCCGTGTTATAAAGAGCTTCAGAGATACCTTGAGACAGCTGTTGAGCAGCTTCGCCACCACCTGCTTCACCAAGAGCGGCGAAGGAAGTGATCATCCCGATAACCGTACCCAGCAGACCCATCAGGGTAGCTACAGAGGCGATGGTCGAAAGGAATACCAGGTTCTTTTCCAGCATGGGCAGTTCCAGCGCAGTAGCTTCTTCTACCTCTTTTTGGATGGCCAATACCTTTTGTTCGGTATCCAGTTCGCCGTTGGTGATCATTTCTTTGTATTTGCGAAGACCAGCTTTCATAACATTACCAACACTGCCTTTTTGACGATCGCACTCAGCGATAGCAGAATCGACATTCTTGTTGGCAAGATGGTATTGCACTTTGCGGATGAACTCAGCGATATTGCCATTTCCTGTAGCCTTGGCGATGGTCAGGAAGCGCTCGATAACGAAGGTCAACACTGTCAAAAATGCACCGATGAGGATCGGCACAATGATACCACCTTCGTACATACGGGAAAATCCGCTCTTGGGACCCTTATGATGAGGCCAGAAACCGCCGCTCGGATCAGGTACTGTAAAATTGTCGGGGCTTCCGATGATAAACCTCCAAATGCTATAGCCGGCAATTATACACACCAACGGTGCGATCCAGGAGATCGAGTTGCCTTTTCTCTTCGGTTGTACAGATGTGGAACTTTTAGCTGCTGGCGCTGCAGTCGGTTTTGTTTCAGCCATGATCGTTTGTTTTTAGTGTGTTTTAAAAAAATTGAAGTATGTAATAGAAAATGATTGTACAATTCTAAGGAAAAAAGCCTTTCAATAGACGAATTGGATCACTAAAATTTTTTATCGGCCTCACAAGATAAGATTTTTTAACAACTGACAAATTCTAAATATTCAGTAAGTTATATGACGCCCCAATAGCCCGCCCCGACAAGTTTTGCGCCCCCCTCGGCGCCTATCTTACATACATGGGTCAGGATGCGTTGTTCGTCATTCAAATCTTACGGATTGTGAAAGTTGCGCCAACTACTCGTATCTCAATGCTTCGATAGGATTGAGCCGGGATGCTTTCAAGGATGGATAAAGACCAGCTAGCAATCCCACGATAAAACACAGGATAATGCCCCCCGCCAACCACAGCCAGGGGACGACGAATCCGGTGTGTAAAATAAGCGAAAAAGAGTTACCAACAATCACCCCCAGCACCACCCCAAACCCCGCTCCGATCAGGCTGATCAGGATGCTTTCGAAAAGGAACTGCTGACGCACATTGCGTTGTCTCCCCCCGATGGCCTTTATCAGCCCTATCTCCTTCGTACGCTCCGTCACGGACACCAGCATGATATTCATAAGCCCCACGGCCGCCCCCACCAGCGTGATCACACCGATGAGCAAGGCGCTGATAGTAATAAAGCTCAGATTGCGCATCAACATGGCTACCCCGCTGTCGCTCTTATCGATATAGAAATTGTTGTCTTCCGTCACATCCAGCTGCCGGACAGGGCGCATGCCCCCCTCCGCCTGATCGATGGCCCCGTCAATGGTCCGTACATCGGCCACCTTCACCAGTATGCTGAAAGACGCGTTTTGATTGGAATTAAAGAACCTACGGACATTATTATAGGAGGTAAGGATCATATTGTCCCAGCTCATCCCCAGGGTCGAACCCTTGGCCTCCAATACCCCAATGACCCTGAAGGGCAGGCCATTTACCCGGATCATCTTATCCACGCTCCTTGAAGGATCCTTCCCGAAGAATTTATAAGCCACATCATTGCCCAAAATACAAACATTGCGCCCGGACTGTACATCCAGGTCGTTCAGGTTCCTGCCGGAGGCAATGGTATAGCCATTGAGATCGGCCCAGTTATCATCCCCCCCATAGACCCTTACATTGGGATTGGTCTTCTTACTGCCTACAGCGACGACCCCATCTCCCACCCCGAACAGGGTGACCGCCACCTTGGCAGGATAGGCAAAACGTTCTTTAAAAGTCTCCGCCTGGTATCTTGTAATAGGTTTGCCCGTGTTGGATTTCTTCAGGACCTTCTCCCCTTTCTTCCTTTTTTCCACATCATTGCGCTTGAAATTCATCTGCCATTCCCGGTAATGAATGGTAAAGCCGTTGGCCCCCATGGCGGAAAAGCTCTCCATAAACTTCTGCTTCATGGCGTCAATGGCAGTATTGATGCCCACCAGGGCCATGATCCCAAAAGCAATGATGGCCACAGTGATCCCCGTGCGCAGCTTATTGCTCTTCACCGTGCGAAAAGCCAACCCCAACGTGTCCAGAAGGTGCATACCGGCGTAAGATACTAAATTCGGGCATTTCCATACACAAAGGCCCCACCATTCGGTGGGGCCTTTAATCATAAGTTAACAACGGATTATTTCTTTACAGAGCTATATACTTCCCAGGTGTCACCGTTGCTGCGCAGGGTTACCTTGCTGTCGGCGCTCTCCAGAGAGACATAATAACAGCTGTCATTGTCGCCCGTGAACTCGAATAACTCCGTGATCCAGTAGCTGTTATAGTCATTTTTCAGGCTCATCATCAGGTTGATGGGCAGCTGGGTGGACAGGATGTTGTGTGTCAAGGCCAGCAATTCCCCGCCTTCGGAATAAAAGGCGGACATGATCACACCGTCCATTTTAAAGGTCAGCTTTGTAAAGGCTTTGTGTGACTCAGTGGACATGATCTGGCCGTTCCGGAAGTCTTTTTTGAAGGAGGTCCTGATCTCGCTGTTGATATCATTGGTGTTCTTTCCGCCGGAGAAAGCGAAACTTGCGCTGATAGTCAGTAACAGGGCCATGGTAACGGCAGCTTTCTTGACTGCATTCAGGATAGTGCGGAGGTTGATTGTCTGTCTCATAAAATTATTTTTTAAATGTTTTTGGTGTTGGTTTTTGTTTGCTCCCGAGCGTCCCCGGGCATGCCAGATACTATTCCAGCGCAATGCCAATTTTCTTTACATATTGATAACCAATAGATTAATTCCCGCAGGCCAACGGACAGTGTCCGGTCTTGATATGTCAGGTGTACGGTTTTGATGCGATGGCGGGCAATCTCCGTCCTTCACCTTTGCAAATGACCGTATCTTGGTTTATCTTAGTCCCATTCCAGACTCATGAAAAAGTATTTCCTGCCTTTCCTGACCCTCCTCCTGTTTGCATGTAAAAAGAATGACGGCCACGGAGGATATAGTATTGACAAAACCACAATAGCTCCGCCCGGCCCTTCCCCCGTCAACGTGGACTTGGTCGCCTACTCCTATAATATGTACCAGTCCAGCAATCCGCTATATCTGGCGAATTACAATAACGGCGCCCAGGGCTCGATAGACTATGTACCCGATTTTCAACGTTTTTTTGCCAAGGCTTTACCGCTGGACAAATATCTTTCTCACATTGAATATGACCAGATGCTAATGGTCAACCAGCTCGGGTTTTATCAATACAAATCATTCGATGTCCCCGGCAATGCCCGAACCTATGTGGGCTTCAAGTATTTGAACTATTCCCTTGCCGGTAATATAAATAACAGTGGGGGTATACTAAACGTGGACGGGAACGGAAAGCTTTCCTTTCCTGCACAAGTGTTCAATTCGATAGGGCTCGACATGCGTTACAATGTCTACATCGATTATCTTGATCCAACGACTACGGATTTTTCGGTGAGCCTCCCAGCTCTGCCATTTGCCGATTACAACGGCGGGCGGTGGTTTCTCGATTCATATGGCGTCTATCAGATCCGGCCGATACTGACCTATTGTAATTGTAGTGTACTGGGATCGTCCGATCTTTTTGGTAAAGAAGTGACATTGGAAATGCCCATTCCCGACAGTCTGCAGACGAATGCACCGGACAGCGTGGAGGCATGGCATCTGAACGCCGTATCTTTATTATGGGAGCAAAAAGGTTATGCCTATAAAAAAAATGGGGTCTATGAGAAGGGCTTGCTGCAATCCGGCGTCTGGAACTTTGCCAGACCTCTGGCGGCCTCCTACGTGACCCTTCAACTGCGAACCACCAATGATATCGCTCTACCCAATACGCGTTTTATAATCAAAAACAACAACTATGAGGTCGCCGAAGGGCGAACGGACATGGATGGGAATGCGCTGGTGCTCGTCCCCGCCAATAAGACTCTTAGCTTTAATGTAATTAACGACCATTACGTCAATTATCCACTGGATGTATTTCCGGATCAGAGCATCGGAAGTTTCCCGCATACTGTTGCTAAAAAGGTCGTATTGCCGGACAGGATCGACATTGGCACCCTGGATGGCGCCGTATACAATTGCAATGGAGGTTCTTTTGGGAATGGATCTGTTCTCATATCACAAAATGGCGCAAAGGATGATTATGTGGTCCCCATTGTCAATGGCAAATTTTCAACGGCCAATTGGATCACCGACGTCATTGGCACGACAAAATTATCTTTCCGTGATGCCTCCGGCGCCACCGCATTCGAGGTATCCACCTACATAGGGTCCCGGTATACCGTTAACCAGAAAAGGCTGAAGGAAAATTTCTATCCTTGCGCTAACGCCAACTACCTGTATTGCAATTACCAGATAGACAATACCTACTACTCCATCAACGGAGACACCAGCCATGCTTCACCCGTACTAATAAATAAAATGGGGCAGTACTCGGGATGGAATATGGTTTTACAGGATGGTAATAAGGGCATCTTTTGCTACATGTCAATTACAAACTACGAAGGTGACTTCGATATGGCTCTGCCGTTGAAAATAAATAATGCCGACTATAAATTCGACTACAGTAAGAACTCGGAAGTTGTTATTTATAGGAATGATGCGAAGCCCAACGGCTTTATAGAAGGCTGGTTTTGCATCCACTACCTGGATGGAAATAATGCATCGCACACCGTCACGGGCAACTTCCGGCTAAAAATAGTACCAGAATAGCCTCTACCACGTATATATCAACGTATTTAGCTTATCCAACAACAGTTGGGGGAATACCCCCAGCAGGATGATCAACGCAGCTACCACTACCAGCAGCCCCTTGAAAGCCGGCCTCAATTCCATTGTCTGCGCATCCCCATCCTTGAAGTACATGGCCTGTATCACCCTGAAATAATAGTAGACGCTGACCGCAGCGCACAGCACCGCAAAGATCACCAGCCAGAGATAATGCCCTGTCTCGACGACGGAAGCCAGCATATAATATTTAGCGAAAAATCCGGCCGTCAAAGGAATACCCGCCAGAGATAGCAGAAATATCGTACAGGTGGCCGCCAGCAAGGGATGATGTTTCGCCAGCCCGTTGAAACCCTCGAAGGTATAATCCTTCATCTTGATCAGGATGGCAAAAACACCGATAGTAGCCAGGCTGTACGCCGCCGCATACAGCAGGATCCCATCCCTGGCCAGCCCATTGATGGACAACAGAGCCAGCAGCATAAAGCCCGCCTGGGCGATAGAAGAATAAGCCAGCATCCTTTTGACGCTTTGCTGGAATACAGCGGTAATATTGCCTATGAACAAGGTCGTGGCCGTAATGATCGCCACGAACAGCTGCCACTTCGATTGACTGTCGCCAAATGTCTCGTTGAATAGCCGTATGAAGCCGATAAAAATACCCGCCTTTACGATCGTCGCCATAAAAGACGTAAAAACAGTGGGCGCCCCGTCATACACATCGGGTGTCCAAAAATGGAAAGGAGCGGCAGAGACCTTAAAGCCCATCGCCACCAGCAGCAACAGCAACCCTGCCATATAGAGGGCGGACAGATTAACCCTTCCGATACCCAACTCGTCGATGGAGAAAGATCCGGTGGGGCTGGCGCCATATAACAATGCAATACCCAGCAGCATCAATCCCGTCGAAAAACACCCCATCAGGAAGTATTTCAGCGAAGCCTCATTGCTCTTCAGGTTGCGTTTGTCGCTGCCTGTAAGGATATACAGCGGTATGGAAATGATCTCGATACCGAGGAACAACATCAGCAGCGTATTGAATGTAGTCACCAGGCTCACTCCGCACAATACAAAAAAGACAAGGGCAAAACATTCGGCCACGGGCATCCGTGGGGCAATATTCTCGATATCCCTTCCCGACAACAGCACAAAGATCAGGGTGCTGCCAAAGATGACGGTATTGGCCAGGAGACCAAATTCGTCAAAGAACAGCATCTTATGCACGTCGACGGGGAAGAAATGATAGCCTATCAGATCCAGATAGTTGCCTACCAGCAGCAGGACGAGACCGAGAACAGCGGTATTCCGGACAACGGACCCTTTACTCGTAAAGACGCCGCTGAACATCATGATGATCCCCCAAACTGCCGATATAATAATTGCGTTCATATTCTAATGTGATTCTTAGTCTCCTTTAAATCTTTTTATAATCCATTTTCGTCAGGATCATGTCCACCGTCTCTTTCGTCAGATTCAGCACCGGCTTCGGATATACCCCTATGACCACGATCAGCACCACTATCGCCGCCAGCACGACCTTCTCATTCAGCTTGATATCCTTTGCCTTCTCTGTCAATGCATTGGTGTTGCCAAAGAATACCTTTTGTATCATATTCAACGTATAGATGGCCGACAGGATGATACTGAGCGCCGCCACCACGGTGAACACCACATTGTATTCGGTCACCTTGCTGCTATACACGCCGCTGAAAAGAAGGAATTCTCCCACAAAGGCGTTTGTCAGCGGCAGCGCCACATTGGCCAGCGCCACGATCACCAATAATATAGCCAGGGCAGGGGCTTTTTGCGCCAATCCTCCCAGCTCGGATATCTTACGGGTACCCATCTGACGCTCGATGAGGTCGACAACTATCCACATCCCGATGATATTGATACCGTGGTTGAACATCTGGATCATCACACCCTGCATGCCGGTAGTAGTCGTGGCAAAGATCGCCAGCGCCATAAGCCCGATGTGGGCAATCGATGAATAGGCAATCAGCCGCTTCAGATCGTCCTGTTGCATAGCCACCAGCGAAGCATAGATCATACTCGCGATGCAAAATCCGGAGGCGGTATCCCCCCAGGCCCAGGTACCCAGTGGAAGCACGGGCGCCAGCCAGCGGATCACACCAAAAACACCCATCTTCACCATGACGCCGCTGAGCACCATCGTAGTGGCGGTAGGCGACTGCTCGTATGTATCGGGCTGCCAGGTATGCAAAGGCCATATCGGCATCTTGATAGCAAAGGCGATAAAGAAAAGCCAGAACAGCCATACCTGGTCTGTCCCGTTGATGGAAGACCGCAGGGCATAAAAGCTCTTCAGGGAGAAGCTATGATCCGGCGTATGCGCATACAGCCAGATGATACCAACCAGCATCAGGAGGCTGCCCACAAACGTATAGATAAAGAACTTGAACGTGGCCTGTATACGCTTTTCCCCGCCCCACTGGCTGCAAAGGAAATATACGGGTATAAGGGCCAGTTCCCAGAAGAAGTAAAACAACAACGCATCCATCGCCAGGAACACTCCCAGCAGTCCCGCCTGGGACAGGAGCATCAGCGCATAGAAGTTCCAGGACTTACTGTACTCATCCCTCCAGGTGGCGATGAATATTACAGGGAAGGCGATCGCGGTCAACAGACAAAGTATCTGCCCCATGCCATCGAGTCCTACGGCAAAGCGGCTCCCCAGCGCAGGCAGCCATTCCGCATCGGCATTCAGCAACGGGCTTTTCGCTCCAACGGACAGCCCCCATAAGGATACTGCCAGGGCTGCCAGCGATACCAGCAGCGACCAGCTGCGGGCGCTTTTATCATTCTTAATAAAGAAGCCCGCCAGTCCACCTACCAAGGGAATCGCTATTAATAAAACAGGGATCATAATATACAATCAGTTTCTATTTCTTAACGAATAACTCTACCAGGAACAAAACCAGGATACCAACGACCATTAGCAACACATATCCACCCACCTGACCGCTTTGCAGCAGCCGCAACTGCCGGCCGCCATATTGCACCAGCCTGCCCACGCCATTCACTATCCAGTCGATAAATCGCTCGATAAAATTGTTCAGGAACTTGCTGATAGCATACAGAGGGCGGACAATGATAGCATCGTACAGTTCGTCCACATACCATTTGTTCGCCAGCACCTTTCCAAACCCCGCGGGCTCGGCCAGATCAGGCTTCTTGCTAAATCGGGTCCATGCGGCAATAACCCCGATGAGCGCCACCGCGACGGATATACCCATCAACATCCATTCCTGGCTGGCGCCAGCTTCAGCGGCATGCTCGGCCGTAGCGTTATGGGCAAAAATGGGATCCAGGAAATGAGCCAGCCAGTGAGAGTCTTTGGCAAACGCTTCGGGCACACCCAGGAACCCCGCCACAGCCGCCAGCAAGGCCAGCACTACAAGGGGAATGGTCATGGCTGCAGGACTTTCATGCAGATGATGCTCCTGCTCATGCGTACCCCGGAAATTCCCTAAAAAAGTCGTGGCATACAGCCTGAACATATAGAAGGCGGTCAACAGGGCCGTAAATACGCCCACCGCATAATAAACAGGACTCTTGCCAAATGCCCCCGCCAGGATCTCATCCTTGGAGAAAAAGCCGGAGAAGGGGGGGATACCCGCAATGGCGATACACCCTACCAGGAATGTCCAATGTGTCGTACCCACGTGTTTACGCAGACCACCCATCTTACGGATGTCCTGCTCGCCGCCCATGGCATGGATGACGGAACCTGCCCCGAGGAACAACAACGCCTTGAAGAAAGCGTGTGTCATCACATGAAAGACGGCGCCGGTATAGGCGCCTACCCCCAGACCCAGGAACATATAACCCAACTGGCTCACGGTGGAGTAGGCCAGCACTTTCTTGATATCATTTTGTTTGAGCGCGATCGTAGCCGCCAGCAATGCCGTAGCCAGTCCGATGATCGCCACCACATTCTGTGTCAACGGCGCCAGCGAATAAAGGATATTGCTCCGGGCGATCATATAAATACCCGCGGTCACCATCGTCGCCGCATGGATAAGAGCCGATACAGGGGTAGGACCCGCCATGGCATCGGGTAGCCAGGTATAGAGAGGTATCTGCGCCGACTTGCCCGTAGCGCCTACGAAGAGCAGCAGTGTGATGCCGGTGAGAACCTTCACAGGTGCTCCCTGCGCTGCCGAAAATACTTCCCCAAAGGTCACGCTCCCAAACTGATTGATCATCCAGAAGATGGCGATCAAAAAGCCAAGGTCGCCGATCCTGTTCATGATAAAGGCCTTCTTTGCCGCATTGGTATAATCGACATTCTTGAACCAGTAGCCGATCAGCAGGTAAGAGCAAAGCCCCACGCCTTCCCATCCGATGAAGAGGATGACATAGTTGGCGCCCAGCACGAGCAGCAGCATGGAGAAGACAAAAAGGTTCAGATAGGAGAAATATCGTGCGTAATGAGGCGCTTCCTCCTCATGCATATAAGCCGTAGAATAAAGATGGATAAGGAAGCCCACACCCGTAATGATCAGCAGGAAGAGGGCAGAGAGCTGATCCACCTGGAAAGCAAACGGTATATGAAGCTTATCTACACTGATAAAGTCGAATAATGTAACTGTCACGGATTGAAAGCCTTCATGCCGCACCTCGCCAAAGATCAGGAGGCTGAGAATAAACGATGCGAGCAGGACACCACAGCCGACAATGCCGGTCATCCCTTTTGATAAGCTGTTTCGAAAAAGACCGTTGATCAGGAATCCTGCCAGCGGCAGCACCGGGACCAACCAAACTAATTGGATCATATCAGTGTTTCAGTCGATTTAAGAAATTTACATCTGTTGAATGGGTGTTCCTATACATCATCACGATGATCGCCAGCCCCACACTGACCTCCGCCGCAGCAACTACCATGATAAAGAATACAAAGATCTGCCCGTCGATGCCCGCACCAGGGTTGCCTGCTGCCAGCGCATGCTGATGCATCTTCGAGAACGCCACCAGCAGAAGGTTGACGGCATTCAGCATCAGCTCCACACACATAAAAATGATGATCGCATTGCGACGGGTCAACACCCCGGCCACCCCGATACAAAACAGGGCCAGCGAGAGAAATATGTAATAATTAATCGGCATAGTCTAGTCTTTTTTTCCAATCACCACAACACCTACCATGGCGCTCAGGAACAGCACGCTGCTGATCTCGAAAGGAACCACATAGTCCTGGAAGAGCGCCATACCCAGGTTATGGATCAGGCCAATCTCCCCCTTGTTCATCACCGCTAATTGATTCTTCATATCCGCATTCTTCAGCGCAGCCACGAATACCAGCAGCAGCGAGCCCCCCGCCACAACACCGGCGATCTTCAACCACTTGTTCTTTTGCGGCTCCGTGTCGGCATTGAGGTTCATCAGCATGAATACGAAAAGGAACAGCACCATGATGGCCCCCGCATAGACGATGAGGTTCACAATGGCGAGGAATTGTGCGTTCAACAATATATAATGACCGGAAATAGCCATGAACACGACGATAAGCCATAGCACGCTATGCACGGGATTCTTGCTTATCACCACCAGGATAGCGCCCACCAGCGCCATAGTACTTAGGACCCAGAACAGAATTTGCGTAATACCCATTGGAGCAGTATAGTTGATTTGATTCTTTTTATTTTCCGTTACCATCACCCGCCGGCCTGACTCGTCCGCCCTGCGCCTTCGCAAACTCTTCCGGCTGTGTCACCGGGTTAGGGATCAACAGCTCCTCTTTTCCATAAATAAAACCCTTTCTCGTATAGTTGGCAGGGGCAAAGGTCTCAGACAGATAAATGGCATCCTTCGGGCAGGCTTCTTCACAAAGTCCGCAAAAGATACAGCGCAGCATGTTGATCTCATACTTCGCCGCATATTTTTCCTCCCGGTACAAGTTCTCTTCCCCTGGCAGCCTCTCGGCACCTTCCATGGTGATGGCCTCCGCCGGACATGCCACGGCGCAAAGGCCACAGGCCGTACAACGCTCCCTACCCTGTTCGTCGCGGTTCAGCACGTGCAGACCGCGGAATACGGGGCTGAAAGGACGCGTCTTTTCCGGATAGTTCACCGTCGGCTTCTTCTTGAACATATGACTGAAGGTGATGGACATTCCCTTCGCGATGGCAGGCAGGTACATCTTTTCCCACATCGTCATCGGCTTACGATCCACCGCCCTGGCTCTGCTTGTTAATGGTTCCATAATTGCGCAAATGTATTTTAAAAATGCCAATGATTTTGTTTCAGCAACACTAAAAAGCCCGTGACCAGCATATTGAAGATCGCCAGCGGGATCAATATCTTCCAGCCCAGCCGCATCAGTTGGTCATAGCGGAATCTCGGGATCGTCCAACGCACCCACATAAAGAAGAAGATAAAGATCACGATCTTCACGAACAGGCTGACTACCTGCAGCGTTGCCAGCAGGTTCTGCCCATGTGCCTGGCCGAATGCCGCATCGTTGACAAAGGGTATATCATAACCGCCCCAATACAACGTAGCCATCACGGCGCTGCTGATGAACATGTTCACGTATTCAGCAAAAAGATAAAAACCCAGCTTCATAGAGGAGTACTCCTGGTGATAGCCAAAGTTCAGCTCGTTCTCGGCTTCCGACAGGTCGAATGGCGTACGGTTACATTCCGCAAAGGCACAGATAAGGAAGATAAGGAAACCCAGGGGCTGTAACAATATATAATAATGGCCTCTCTGCTGCTGCTCCACGATATCCTTCAGGCTGAGCGACCCGGTGATCATCAACAGCGCAATGATGGAGATACCCATCGCCAGCTCATAAGAGATGATCTGCGAGGCGCCACGGATCGCCGCCAACAAAGAAAACTTGTTATTGGAGGCCCAGCCTCCGATCATGATACCATATACACCCATGCTGACGACCCCAAAGATGTACAATATACCGATGTTGATATCTGCTATTTGCAAAGAGATCTCGCGGCCAAAAAGATTGAAGTGGCTGCTCCAGGGCACCACCGCGCTCGTCATCATCGCCGTCAGCATGGCCAATCCCGGACCCAGAACGAACAAAAACCTGTTCGAGCTGTTAGGTATTATCTCTTCCTTCATGAAGAGCTTTAACCCGTCCGCCAGAGGCTGGAATAATCCACCCGGTCCCGCGCGGTTGGGTCCCCGGCGGTCCTGCATAAAAGCCGCCACCTTCCGCTCGCCCCATGTCTCGTACATGGCCACCAGCAATGACACGCTGATGATAATGGCGATCAAAACAGCCTTTTCTATCAATAAAAACCAGTCGACGCTAAGTAATGTTAGGTACATCCTCTTTGATTAAATAAGTTCTATTTTGTTGGTCTGTCCGCTCCGTTCGACTCAAAATCCGTGGAATGCGCCGGCCTCTCCAGTTTGGACAGGTCGATCTCCGGCCTGTTGACCTCACTGACATCATGGATATCCATCAACAGCCTGGGCGCGCGTCCCCCCATTACGTCATACAACGCCTCCTGTGGCCGAACCACCCCTACATAATGCCCCTGGGATATGACAGAATGCCTGTTCACCTTGGTAGGTCCTTCTATCGTCCAGTCAGCGGTAGCCTTCTTCTCAAACCTACATTCATTACAGATCCAATCCTCCACCTCGCCCCACTGGTCCTTACGGGCCGTCACACGGAACACCTCCTCACCCCTGTACCACAGCGTGACCTTGCCGGAACATTTAGGATGGCTGCAATCGCGATGCGCATCTACGGGGTTGAGGAACCATACGCGGTTCTTGAACCGGAATGTTTTATCCGTCAGGGCGCCGACAGGGCATACGTCGATGATATTCCCTATGAAGTCGTTCTCCAATGATTTTTCGATATAGGTAGCGATCTCCGAATGGTCGCCTCTATCCAATACCCCATGCACGCGCTTTTCTGTCAGTTGGTCCGCCGTGAATACACAGCGATAACAGAGGATACAGCGTGTCATATGCAGCTGGATATATGGACCTAAGTCGTGTTTCTTAAAGGTGCGGCGCTCGAACTCATACCGGGTGCCTTCCTTGCCATGCTCGTAGCTCAAGTCCTGCAGGTGGCATTCTCCCGCCTGGTCGCAGATAGGACAATCCAGCGGGTGATTGATCAGCAGCATCTCTACCACTCCATTACGCGCGTCGATGACCTTCTCGCTGGTGATATTCTTTACCACCATGCCATCCATGACATTGGTACGGCAGCTGGCCACCAGCTTCGGCATAGGGCGTGGATCGGCCGTAGAACCCGATGCTACTTCCACCAGACAGGTACGACACTTGCCACCGCTGCCTTTTAACTTGGTGTAATAGCACATGGCAGGAGGCGCTACATCGCCGCCGATCTTCCGGGCAGCCTGAAGAATAGAAGTCCCCGGCTCCACCTCGATGGTGATATTGTCGATAGTAACTTTGAATAATTTCTTCTCGTCAGCCATAATAATTTTTTTAGTACTAAGCAGGGACCACCTCCAGCGGGTCCGCATAGTGTGCCAGGCCAAAGTTTCTATTCTGCGACGCTATAGGATTCGCCACATGCCATTCGAACTCATCCCTGAAATGCCGGATCGCCGCCGCAACAGGCCAGGCAGCCGCATCCCCCAGCGGACAGATGGTATTCCCTTCTATCTTACGCTGGATATCCCACAGCAGATCGATATCGCTGGACTTGCCCTTACCGTATTCGATGTTCTTTAATATCTTCTCCATCCAGCCCGTCCCTTCGCGACAAGGCGAGCACTGACCGCAGCTCTCATGACGATAGAAACGCGCCAGGGTCAGGGTATTGCGCACCACGCACTGGTCTTCATCTAAAACAATAAATCCACCGCTACCCATCATCGAGCCCTTGGCAAAGCCGCCATCGGACAGGCTCTCATAGTTCATGATGCGGGTCTCGCCCTTAGCCGTCTTCAACAGCAGATTGGCCGGAAGGATGGGCACGGAAGATCCGCCAGGTATACAGGCCTTCAGTCTCTTTCCATTCGGAATGCCGCCGCAATATTCATCAGAAAATATAAACTCTTCCACGGAGATGGTCATGTCTATCTCGTATACTCCGGGTTTGTTGATATTGCCACAGGCAGAAAGAAGCTTTGTGCCCGTGGACTTGCCCACCCCGATCTTCGAATAGGCTTCGCCGCCTTCGTTGATGATGGGTACGACAGCGGCGAGGGTCTCCACATTATTGACCACGGTAGGACAATCCCATACCCCTTTTACGGCGGGGAAAGGAGGCTTGATACGAGGATTACCTCTTTTGCCTTCCAGGGACTCGATGAGTGCCGTCTCTTCACCACAGATATAGGCGCCCGCGCCACGATGTACATATATTTCACAATCGAACCCGGTGCCCAGGATATTCTTACCCAGCCAGCCATTGTTCTTCGCCTCGGCGATGGCCTGCTCCAGTATGTCCGGTATCCAGGCATACTCTCCACGGATATAGATATAGGTGCTTTTGCTGCCCAATGCAAAGGAAGATACGATCAGCCCCTCGATAAGGAGGTGAGGGAGGAACTCCATCAGGTACCTGTCCTTGAACGTACCCGGCTCGGATTCATCCGCATTGCAGACCAGATATCTGGGCACGCCTTCCGGCTTGGCCAGGAAGCTCCACTTCATGCCAGTAGGGAACCCGGCGCCACCGCGACCACGTAATCCGCTCTTCTTTACCTCTTCCGTCACCTGGTCGGGGGACATCGTCTTCAGGGCCTTTTCCACGCTGCGATAACCGCCTTCGCGACGATACACATCATAGCCCCGGATGCCTGGCACGTGCGCTTTTTCCAATAATAATTTTCTACTACCCATGCTGTATAGCGTTTAGCTCAATACTATTTAATTATTTGCTGCCGTATTCCTCCTGCACTCCTCGATGATGGCATCCACCTTCTCCGGTGTCAGGTGCTCACGAAAATGTTTTCCCAGTTGCATCATCGGCGCATAGCCGCATGCCCCCAGGCATTCCACCGTCTTAAGGGTGAACAGTCCGTCCGGCGTAGTCTCTCCTATTCCGATGTTCAGCTTTTGTTTGATATAGTCGATGATCTGATCGCTGCCCCGCAACATGCAAGGTCCCGTTTGACAAACCTCGAACATATACCTGCCTACAGGCTTCAGGTTATACATGGAATAGAAAGTGGCCACCTCGTACACCTCAATGGGCTCCAGTTTCAGGAGACTGGCGACATAATCCATCGCCTCCGTGCTAAGCCATCCCCCGAACTCTTCCTGCGCCAGGTGCAACACCGGCAACAAGGCGCTCTTCTGCTTGCCTTGGGGGTATCGGGCGACTATCTCGTCCACCTTCTTTAATTTCTCGTCTGAAAATTTTATCATAAAAAACTTCGTCTTCCGGTTAGGCGTCCATCTCTCCTGCGATCAGGTTCAACGAACTCATCGTAATAATGGCATCACTCAACATACTTCCCTTCGTCAACTCCGAATAAGCCTGGTAATAAATAAAGCAAGGTCTCCGGAAATGCAGCCTGTAAGGCGTACGTCCTCCATCGCTGATCAGATAATATCCAACCTCTCCATTACCCCCCTCTACAGACTGGTAAACCTCTCCCGGCGGGATCTCCGTCTCACCCATCACGATCTTGAAATGCCAGATGAGAGCTTCCATCTTCGTATAAACATCTTTTTTGGGAGGCAGATAATAGGACGGTGCATCCGCATGGTACACATCCGCCTCGGCCCCCTTCATGTCCTGTATCTTCCGGTATGCCTGCTCGATGATCCGCAGCGACTGCCACATCTCGCCATTACGTACCAGGAATCTGTCGTAACAGTCACCCGTACTGCCTACAGGTATTTCGAATTCAAAATCTTCGTAACTGGAATAGGGAGTGTGGACGCGTACATCATAATCTACACCGGCAGCCCGTAGGTTCGGTCCTGTAAATCCATAGTTCAATGCCCTCTCGGCATTGATAGGACCCGCCCCGATGGTACGCTCCATAAAGATGCGGTTGCGGGTGAACAGGTTCTCGAATTCCTTCAGCACGGCCGGGTATTCCGCCATGAATTTCTCTATCTTCTCCCAGGCCGCGTTGGTAAAGTTCCTTTCGAATCCGCCGATGCGACCCATATTCGTCGTCAGCCTCGATCCGCATACTTCTTCATAGATCTCATAGATCAGTTCTCTATACTGCATCACATACAGGAAACCCGTAAAAGCGCCTGAGTCCACCCCTACTACCGAATTACAGATGAGGTGGTCGGATATGCGGGACAGTTCCATGATGATCACGCGGAGATAATCCACCCGCTTGGGTGTCTTTACACCCAGCAATTTCTCGCAGGTGAGATGCCATCCCATATTATTGATAGGGCTGCTACAGTAGTTAAGTCTGTCTGTCAGCGTGGTGATCTGGTATAAAGGCCTCCGTTCGGCCAGCTTTTCAAAAGCCCGGTGGATATATCCTACTGTCTGCTCCGCAGAGACGATGCGTTCGCCATCCAGCTCCAGGATATTCTGGAACACACCGTGTGTAGCCGGGTGTGTAGGCCCCAGGTTGAGCGTAGTAGTCGTTTTCTCGATGCTTCCTTCCGGTAGCTTTATGTGATGCTCGACACTCATAATATCTCAAATAAGTTTGTTAATGCTTTGCTTCATCCGCACCCTGTCCCACCTGTCCGCCAGGCCCTCTTCCGAACATGGCGTCATCCTTGTCGATACGTGTCTGATCCTCCAGCGGATATTCCTTCCGCATGGGGAAATAGGTCATCTCATCCACATTGAGGATCCGCTTCAGATTGGGATGGCCCACGAAGTTGACCCCGAAAAAGTCATAGGTCTCCCGCTCCATCCAGTTAGCCGAAGCATACAGCTGTGTAGCCGTAAAGACGTCCGGCTGTGCGATGGGCGTAAAAACCTTGAACCGCAGACGTATATTGTCCTTCAGATTGTGCAGATGATATACGATCGCCAATTCCCGGCCCGGCTGACCCGGATAATGCACGGCCGTGAGGTCCGTCAAAAACTGAAAACGCAACTCCTCGTCATCGAAAAGGAATTGCATTACTTTCAAATTGAGGTCCTTCGGCGCTTCGAAAGTGAGAAGACCATAGGGCTCCTCGAAATTCGATACCTGATCTCCGAATTTAGCTTTCAGCCTGTCCTTGATTGTTTCGTTGGTTAATGACATATCTATTGAATACCGTAGCTCTGTAAAAGATTTTTATACTGCTCGCTGTTCCTCCGGCGGATACTCTCCTTACCTACCAGGTCCTGTATGCGCATGAACCCATCCAGAATAGCTTCCGGCCGGGGAGGGCAACCGGGGACATATACATCCACTGGCACCACCTGGTCAATACCCTGTAATACGGAATAGGTGTCGAATATACCCCCACTGGATGCACAGGCGCCTACCGCCATTACCCAACGGGGCTCCGCCATCTGCAGATACACCTGTTTGACAATAGGGCCCATTTTCTTGGCAATGGTCCCCATCACCATCAGCAGGTCGCATTGACGAGGGGAGAAACCCAGCCTTTCTGCGCCAAATCGAGCCAGATCGTAGTGAGAGGCCATGGTAGCCATGAATTCGATGCCGCAGCAGGAAGTGGCAAAAGGCATCGGCCAAAGGGAATTTTTCCGGGCCAATCCCACCGCATTACTGAGTTTAGTGGTGAAGAAGCCCTCGCCCGAATAGCCTTCGGGCATATCTACCAAAGAGATATTATCTTTAATATCAGCATTTATAGGATGAACGTTGAACCTTACCGGGCGTGACATATCTTAATTTTTTTGAATGTTAATTAGGATTAGCAGCATTTTACTATCCATAGGGTGGGTCTAATCTTCCCAGGTCAGCGCACCTTTTTTAAGTATATAAAAAAAACCTGCCAGGAACAGTACGACGAATAACAGCACCTCCGTAAATCCCGCCCATCCCAGCTGCCGGAAATTTACCGCGTAGGGATAGAAGAAGATAACCTCTACATCAAACAATACAAATAAGATAGCTACCAAAAAATATTTGACGGCCATGGGGTGACGGGCATTGCCCACGCCCTCGATACCACTCTCAAAGTTTTGAAGTTTTTCGGCTGTTTTACGTTTGGGGCCTAGCAGGTGGGTGACGCCCAGGACGAGCAATACGAAACCGATGGCGAAGATGAATTGGACACCTATCGGAAAATAGCTAATGGAATTGTTCACATTTGATTCACTCGCAAGGGTATTGGCTTGTAAAAGAAAGATGTCCATTTTTAAAGGATTACTGTGATTCTCCGGGGACAAATTTAAGCCAGTGGCTGGAATTTCCAACTTATTGAGAATAATTAAAATAAAAAAGGGCCCCAATAATGAGGCCCTTTTATCGTTGTAAACAGCTTTTTTACCGTCACTTACCCGTCTTGGGCTTCGTTGTTCCCCCACTCGCGGGTCGGGCGGGTTGTTTTGCCGGGCGGTTGATCATTTGAATGTATTGTGGAGCCGTCGTATTTGTCGGGTCCAATTCCAGCACCTTGTTCAGATACATCAGGGCGGTAGCCTTGTCTTTCTTGTTATTATTGTAAAAACCTGCCAGGTAGAAATAGGCATTCAGCGCCTGGCCTTTGTATTTGGTAGAATCTCCGCTACCGGCAGCCTTGGCAGTCGAATCCAGCGAACGGGACATGGCAGCCAGCTTGTCGTAAGCTTCCAACGCTATCCCCGTGGGGTTGGCGGTATCTTCCTGGGCTATCTTGCTACGCGCACACCACAGATAGCCAAAGATCTCATTGGGGTATTTGGATTCATAAACACCGCAGAAAATGCTATCGGCCGTCTTGTAGTTGCCTGCCTGGTAATTGGCGATCCCCCAATTATATACATCGTTCTGGTTAGGGGCTTTTTTGCTGGCATAATCTATGGCAGCCAGATCCGCTATACCTTGTTTATATCCCAGCTTCTTGGCCAGTTCCATACCATCATGTAAGAATTTTGCCTTATTATCAGGCAGCGTGTCTTTGGCGATGGCTTTCTTATAGCTCTCGATAGCCAATGACTTGCCGGCGGAATCCGGAGCCTTGGATCTGATGCTGGCTTCCAACGCATAGTCGGCGCCAGTGACAGCAGCAGGGTCCTGTTTCTGGAAATAAGTAGCAATATTTTGCTGAGCGCAGCTCACATCGGCCAGCGTATCGCATATATAAGCCAGCTGCTTGTACATACGGGGGTTTACCTTTTCGCCATAGGTAGCAATGATGCCTTGCGCCTTGGTCTTGGCATCCTGGAACTTGCCGCTGGCAACCAGGAAGTCAGCATTCATCATTTCTACATCCGGACCGGCGTCAGCATTAGCCGTATACTTCTGCAGCGCCTCTGTTGCCTTTGCAGGATCCCAATGGTAGTAGTAGAAGTAATACAGTTCAAACCAGGCCGGAGCATAGGCGGGATCCACCTGTACAGCCTCTTCAAAGGCGGGGAGGAAATAGTCCTTGTTATTCTGTGTCAGGTACACCTTCCCGATCTTGTATTTTGCTTCCGCATATTTGGGATCGATGGTCAGCGCCTTGTTATAGCTTTGTACGGCATTACCTCCGTCGATGAGCTTACGATAAGCATCCCCTAACAATGTATAAGTGCGGGGGTCGTTGAATTTCTTGACCTGAGTAGCCATATTCAGCTTTTCGATGGCGTAGGCGGCATCACCTGCCTTGGGGTCGATGTTGGCGTCCGCTACAGCATTCAATACATCGATGTCTTTCCCCTTCGTTAGGCTGATAGCCGTCTCGAAACGCTGACGGGCATCCGTAGTCTTGCCCATATGCAGCTCCACTTCACCCATCCCAGCCAGCAGCAAAGGAGCGCTGCCATTGGTCTGCAGTGCCTTGGAATAAAGATCACCCGCAGCCGTCGAATCCTTCATAGCCAGCAGGGTCTGTCCCTGCCAATAGATGGCTTCGATGTTGTTGGGATTGGACGCCAGTATCTTATCGAATACGTCTTTCGCACTCTTATACCTTTGATAATAGAGAAATTTCTTTCCCTGGTCTACTGATTGAGCCATCGCCCCGCCACAAAGACCAGTAAGAGCCGCTACCAGTAAGCTTAATCGAATCTTATTCTTCATGTACTTTAGCTGTTTAATATGTGTGAAATGTAAATTTATGGATATTTAAACTAATTGCTGATTTGGGCAGGCTGTACCACAGGAGCTACATTGGCCGGCCATAAATATGCTTTTCTAAAGATCAACTGCCCCCTTTCATACTGCAGGAAGTTAGCGAAGTTGCCTCCTACGCCGGCAAAATTTTCTTTAAGGATACAATACAAAGACCGCACCAAGGGGTAGCGATGCAATGCAATATTTGCCTGATAAGGTTTTACATACGTCGGTCCATTGCAACTTACACATCGCAACGACGCTATCTTCACATCCGGACGAAAAAGATTGTTCTGGGCATCGCCCTCTCCAATCCAGTTTACGCCAATAAACCCGACTGCCCGGGGCGTAGCAGCGACATATTTAATTACTTCCTCGCTGGAATTGGCGGCCGTGACCCGCTTGCTTAGCGGCTTGCCCTTTAAAATAGAATCCATGGCATACCGTACAGTACTCGTCGCCGACCTGCCATCCATAACAGGCAGATGGACCGTATCCCTCCCGTCGAGCATCGCCTGTATCTCATCCATCTCAAAGATCGAATCCTTCGCATTGTTATTGACGATGACCGCTATGGCATCATACGCCAGCAACGTCTGGGAAGGTACCAGATGGAAACTGTCCTTGTAGAACTTCTCATCTTCCCCACTCAGTTTCCGGGTGACAATGATCATCCGGGTACTATCTGTGGTCAGGTCACGGAGACATTGCGCCTCCGGCTTGTACTGTGCAAGAACTTTTACATTGGGATAGGACGACTCGAAAACCTTGAACTGCGTATCCAGGACGGGTTTGAACGACTCGTCGATACTGATCCGTAAAGTGCCGTCGGTAGGCGTTTCCTGGGGAGAATAATTCCCATTGT
The DNA here is from genome assembly GCA_001898505.1 of Sphingobacteriales bacterium 50-39. GTDB lineage: Bacteria > Bacteroidota > Bacteroidia > Chitinophagales > Chitinophagaceae > Puia. The sequence goes on along the minus strand of MKTZ01000009.1, from coordinate 358,357 downwards.
TACCACACCCCCCCAGCAGGAGACAAAGACCTAGTCCTACTAATAAACCTTTACCATTATATATGTACCGCAGTGGAACTCGCATCAACGATAATAATTTTTTTTATAGCCCCGGTATATCCGCCAGCCTCCATACAATAACCATAAGCCGGAGAAAGCATACCGAAAGAAATCATCTATTACGAAATTAAAGCCAAGCTTAGGCGCCAGCAACATAAATACTCCAAACCCAAAAATGATCACACCCATGCCATAGTCGAGGATCGACCTCCTCAACTCATATCGCCGCCGTCTTCCATCAGGTGCATCGTTTTCCATGTTTAAACAGTGTTTTTTCGCCGTATGTCCGTCCACAGGTCGGGCAAATTAAGGAAATAAGCTCAAAAAGAGAGCACTATATAAGGTCTATTACTTATTAATTTGTTCTTAATATAAGGTCCGTACCTTCTATTGATAGGATGCTTAACATGCCCCTTTCCATAAAGCAACCGCCTCACCTTCACCGTATTTTACTGTTTTTAACAGTACCTTTGCGCCGATGGAAAAAACACAGCCCTCCTCCTTTTTAATGGTTTGTCTCGGCAATATTTGCCGCAGCCCCCTGGCAGAAGGTATTCTGCAGGAGAAGGCCCGGGCAGCCGGCCTCGACTGGAAAGTTGACAGCGCCGGCACCACCAGCTACCACATCGGCGAAGCCCCCCATCACCTATCCCAAAAAGTGGCCCGGATCAATGGCGTCGACATCAGCCAGCAGCGGGCCAGAAGATTCAATGCGGATGATTTTCAACGGTTTGATAAAATATATGCCATGGCAGGCGATGTCCTGGATCAGATCAGACGCATCGCGGGCCGCCAGTATGACCCGGCCAAGGTAGAACTCTTCTTAAATGAGTTAAACCCTGGCAGAAACGAGGACGTTCCCGACCCCTGGTATGGTCCCGAACCCGGATATCATGACGTGTACAAGCTTATCGATGCCGCCGCCGATAAGATCATCGAAAAATATTCTTCCAACGTATGAGCAGCACCCTTAAACCATCTCTTCCTCAGGGCACCCGTGACTTCGATCCCGCCACGGTCCGTAAGAGAAACTATATCTTCCAGACTATCCGCACCGTATTCGAGCTATATGGCTTTCAGCCCCTGGAAACCCCTGCGATGGAGCAACTGGAGACCCTCATGGGGAAATATGGGGAAGAAGGAGATAAGCTTATCTTCAAGATACTCAACAACGGACTGGGCGACCCCAAGAATAGGGAGAAGTCCCGCAAAGCGTTTGAAAAGGCCCTGGAAGGGAAAAATGACAAGGACCTCACCGAAAGGGCCCTTCGTTATGATCTTACCATCCCTTTCGCACGATACGTAGCTATGAACCATGGGCAGCTCAGCTTCCCTTTCAAGCGTTACCAGATGCAACCCGTCTGGCGGGCAGACCGTCCCCAGAAAGGCCGCTATCGCGAGTTCTACCAGTGCGATGCCGATGTGGTCGGTAGCCAGTCCCTTATCAATGAGGTCGAGCTGGCGGGCATTTATAAGGAGGCCTTCCGCAGACTGGCCATACCTGTGGAGATACGTATCAATAATAGGAAGATCCTCGCCGCACTCGCTGAAGTCTGTGGGGGGGCGGATAAGATGACGGATATCACCGTAGCCATCGACAAGCTGGATAAGATAGGGCAGGACAAGGTTAAGGCGGAGCTGGCGGAGCGTGGTTTGGATGGACGGCAGATTGCTGCAATTGAACAATATTTAGGCATTGTCGGGGACAATCATACTAAGCTGGAGCAGCTTAAGACCCTTTTTGCAGGCAACGACGCCGGCCTGAAAGGCATTGCCGAACTGGAATATGTTCTTCAATATGATGACAACGGGCTAGTCGTGGACCTCACCCTGGCCCGCGGGCTAAACTATTATACCGGCACCATTTTCGAGGTAAAAGCTACCACTGTCCAGATGGGCAGCATCGGCGGCGGCGGGCGTTATGACGACCTCACCGGGCTCTTCGGCGTACCCAATATTCCCGGCGTAGGTATCTCCTTCGGAGTCGACCGCATCTACGATGTGATGGAGGAGTTGAAGCTTTTTCCGGAAGAAGTACAGACGGGTACCAAGGTACTTTTCTTTAATCTCGGAGAGGCCGAATCCCGCACTGCTTTCGGGCTGATGCAGCAGCTGCGCGCCAAAGGCATTCCCTCGGAGCTCTATCACGAACAGGCCAAATTCGACAAGCAGTTCAAATACGCGGAGAAAAAGGGAATACGGTATGTGGTCATCCTGGGTAGCGAAGAGCTGGCTAACCGCAAAGTCACCATGAAGGATCTTGAGTCGCGCAGCCAGTCGGCATATAGTTTCGAAGAGCTTCCTGGTCTAAATTTTTAGAGATTTTAGCCAAAGATTACGGCCACGTGCAGTACAGTACCATCTGTCCTGCCCGGATTGTAGTGCTTTTCGAGGGTGCAGAAAATGGTTTATTTTTTCTCTATTTTTCGTACTTGTAGTACTAAAATCCGATAATTTTTAAACTAAATTAGCGAGTCGATTTTTAGTACCTAAACTCCGGCAATCGTTATCTTTATCTATCATCATAAACCAAACTTATGCAAAGAGCCCTATCCCTGTGTTGCCTGCTGGCAGCACTTTTATCTACTGCCGTACTCAACGCCCAAACAACCAATCCCTTCTTCCGTCACATTCCCCCGGATGCAGAGCAGGTCTATCATATCAACCTTGCCGCTCTTGGTTCCAAGGTCAGCTGGGATGACATCTCGGGCCTCATACCTCCTCCCAAGTCAGCGGGTGACCAGGAAATGATGAAATATGTAAAAGACCCCTCCTTATCCGGCATCGACTTTCACCAGGGCTTTATCATTGCGTCGAGCCACCTGGGCAAAAATGCCGACAGCCCCACCTGTATCACCATATTGGCCCAGCTCAGCGATTCCGGTAAGCTGCTTTCGCTGGTCCGGGGCAAAGAGAAGGGCCTCCGCACCTTCAAACTTCCCGGTAAAGGCTCAGCCGCCGGCAAAGACAAGATGGCATTTGCCTGGAACGATAAGATGGTCGTGGTCACCGTCATTAGCAACTCCTCTAAACATGCTCAAAATTTTAAAGGCAGTACAGGCTCCTCTTCCCCCTATTACACCCTTACCGCCGCCAAAAAGAGCATGGCCGCCCTCGAAGGATTCACCAACAGTATCTATACTACAGACGCCACCTTCATCAATGGCTTCTCCGACGATGCCGACTTTCATGCCTGGACGAAACCCGGTTCTTTACTTTCCCAGTTGATGGAGATGAGCAAGAAAAAGAATCCATTCGGCGACAAGATGAATATTCCCAAGCCCCAGTCGAACATGCATTCGTTGACGGCCTTTCGCTTCGACGTGGGGAAGATCACGGTCCACACGACTACGATAGTACCTCCCGACTCCGCCAGGATCTATAGCATCTTCAACAGCCGCCCGCTCAATCCCGACCTGATCACACATCTGCCCGGACGGGAGATGTTGGGAATGTTCAATATGCACATAGCCCCTTCCGAACTGACGTACTTACTGGAACATTACCATACAAAACATATGGTCGACTCCTTGCTTGCGCGTAACGGACTTACCTTCGAGGACTTCACAAAAGCGCTTAAGGGCGATTTCCTGATAGCAGCTATGGCCCCGAGCCAAATGCCCGATACCGGCAAGGTCAAGCCAAGCGTCTTTTTTGTCACCACCATTGGCGACATGGGAGCTTTTATGAAGGTCATCGGCAAGTTGGGCCTGAACAAGGACTCCACCGGAGGTATGCTGGAAAAAATGAAGGCCGGCTTTACCCTGCGCGATAATACGCTGGTCATCGGCCCCAAAGGGCAAACAGACGCATTTTTCAGCACGAATAACCCCGCCAATCTCAAACTGGTGGATGACCGCATAAGGAACAACGCTTTTAGCATAGTGATAGACATTAAAGCCATCTCAGATCTGATAAAGGCTTCCAATCCCAACCCTACTCAGAAGACGCAGCAAATGCTGCACTTTGTGAGCGCCCTGGACCGTGTGACATATGCGGCCGGCAATTACCAGAACGGACAAACGGAATATAATTTCGAAATAAAGATGGCTGACGCTTCGGAGAATAGCTTGCGCAGCCTGCTCAAATTGATACATTGATCTATCGCCCGGTCCGTCCAGGGCCGGGCATATTTTTTATGCATATCCATATTTCCGCTTGAACTCTTCCAGCTCCTTTTCGTTCAGCACTCTGAGCATATAGGTACGATTGTTCCGATTGCGTTCGACAAAGGGTATATGCAGCTGATAAAATGTATCGAAGACACCGGCCAGTTGCTGTACATGTTGTTTTCCGGATAAATAAAACCCACATTTGACCACAGCGCCGCCCGATTCAAATCTCAGATCGTTGGTCATCCCGTCCGAATTGCTGCCGGATACCATCGCACCGTCATTGACATACAGGCCGTCATAAGCCTCCACATTGAAATCCATAGCGTTCACCACCTTCATAGGATAAAATATACTACCCACCCTGATACCCTCTGTACTGACGATCAGCTCCTCTTCGGAAAATCCATAGCTGCGTACATCGCCTCTTGCGATGACGGCGCCAATGACCACTACGCCAATACCCGTCCCGAAAACATAAGGGATATAGCTGTCGAGCGAAGGGATGAAGACCAGCAATAAAGAGGCTGCGGCAATAAAGAGACCGGCATAGGCTATGTATGCTCTTTTATTTCTACGGGAAATCACGATCTTGGTGCGGAACTCCATAGTCATGTAAGATTTGATGCAAAAGGAATAAGCTGTTGCTGAAAACTCTGAAATAACATCCCTAACTGCTGTACATGTTGAGGGTTGCCCAGGTAAAATTGACATCGTTGCTCTTGCCCCATATATTCAAACCGCAAATAATTTTCCATACCATCCGACTCGGCGCCCGCGGGAAGGGAAAGTTTTGAAATGGCCAGACCGGCATATCCCTCTATATTGAAGTCAATATTTCGAACCCGTCCCATCGGGAAAAAACTGCTTCCTATCCTGATCCCTTCGATGCTCACTACGAGCCGGATAGTTTTCGACACCTCGATATCTGTCAGGTCAGCCTTTGCTACGACAACACCTACCAGGAAGATAAGAACTGCCGCCCCAAAAGTCCAGAGGGCGTATTTTTCGTACCCGTCCACCATCGCCAGGAAAACAGCCACCACCAGCAGGACCGCTCCAAAGGCGGAGATCCTGGCTTTGGGGTTCTTTTTGGCCTGTACTGTTGGTGCCTGGAATTCCATCAAAGAGATTTATCCTATAATAAACGTCCAAACCCCTCACTAACGTATGCCGTCACAACTTCTCATACACCACGGCCGCCCCCTGCCCTACCCCCACACACATCGTCGCCAACGCATACCGTACGTCCCGTCTCTTCATCTCATGCAGCAACGTCGTGGAGATACGGACCCCGCTACAACCCAGCGGGTGACCGATAGCAATCGATCCGCCATTGACGTTTATTTTAGTCGTATCCAATCCCAGATCACGTATACAGGCCAGCGCCTGCACGGCAAAAGCCTCATTCAACTCCACCAGGTCGAGGTCCTTTACCGTAATCCCCGCTCGCTGTAACGCCTTTTGCGTTGCAGGTACGGGACCAATCCCCATGATCGCCGGGTCCACACCCGCTACGGCCATGCTGACGACACGCGCCACAGGCTTGAGCGCATATTTCTTCACTGCCCCCTCGCTGGCAAGCAGCATCGCTGCCGCACCGTCATTGATCCCCGCTGCATTGCCTGCCGTCACCGTACCATCCTTTGCAAAGGCGGGTCGCAACGCTGCCAGCTTCTCCATGGAAGTTTGCCGCGGCTGTTCATCCTTCTCGAAAAATATCTTTTCATCCTTACCTCCCAACACTTCAATAGGCGCTATCTCATCCGACCATTTGCCCGCCGCCAGCGCAGCAAAATATTTCTCCTGGGAAGCCAGCCCAAAGACATCCTGCTCCTCTCTCCCGATCTTCCATTGCCGGGCGACATTCTCCGCCGTCTCGCCCATGGAATAGGGGTAGTATTGATCCGCCAGCTTTTTATTTGTAAATCTCCAGCCAATAGTGGAGTCGAATATCTCCGCATTTCTGTTAAAGGCGTGAGATGATTTCCCCATTACAAAGGGCGCCCTTGTCATGCTTTCCACTCCTCCGGCAATATATAACTCCCCTTCCCCGCATATGATAGCACGGGCGGCATCCATAATGGCCTGCAGCCCCGAGGCGCAAAGCCTGTTCACCGTATTGCCCGCCACCGATACGGGAAGTCCTGCCAGAAGAGCCGCCATACGGGCCACATTCCGGTTGTCCTCACCGGCCTGGTTGGCATCCCCCGCAATAAGATCTTCAATGGCAGCTGGATCGACTCCCGCATTGCGCGCCATTAGCTGTCTTACCACATGCGCCAGCAGGTCGTCCGGACGGATAGAGCTAAGACCACCTCCATATTTCCCAATTGGAGTACGGACGGCGTCGATGATATATACTTTGTTCATAAATAATATTTTAAACAACAGCCGCCGCAAGTTAAGGTTTTCCCCCTCAAAAAAAAGTTGCTGAAAAATTTGACTCTTACCCTACGTCATAGCCTATGTTTGTCGGGTGAAAAAGCATTATTCAGTCAAACAGCTGGCCAGACTGGCCGGCGTCAGCGTACGAACCCTGCATCTGTACGACGAGATAGGATTACTGAAACCTTCCGTCCGGACAGAGGCCGGCTACAGGCTCTATGAGGAAAAAGAGCTGTTACGCCTACAGCAGATCCTCTTTTATAAGGAGCTGGACTTCCCGCTAAAAGACATCGGAGACATTTTGGACGACCCCGGTTTTGACAGGATCAGGGCGCTGGAAGGTCATCGTGCCGCGCTGCTGGCCAGAAAAGACAGGATCGACAATCTGCTCACTACCATCGAAAAAACAATTTTCCACTTAAAAAAAGGAGGTGTTATGTTATCACATGAAGAGCTCTACGAAGGACTGCCAAAGGAGAAGGCAGAAGGATGGCGGAAGGAGGCCTGGGAAAGATGGGGCAAGGACGCCGTCGAAAAATCCGAAATGCAATTGCTGACCATGACCCGCGAGGACCTGAAGGGATTAAAGACCGCCTTTGCAGACAATTGGAAAAAGCTGGCTGCGTTTAGTAATAGCGATCCCGCCAGTCCCGAAGTACAGGAAGCTGTCCGGCTGCACTACCAGCAAATCCGTCAATTCTGGGGGACAGCCAGCGAGCCTGACCCGCAATGGAAGGCCTACAAATGCCTGGGTGAGATGTATACGCAGGATCATCGGTATACGGTCATCGACGGCCAGTCCAATCCCGCCTTTGCTGAATTTCTCTGTAAGGCTATCGCACATTTTGTAGAAGAGGAACAAAAATGATCAATACGGCGGCGCCATATTCGGCCCTGATAACGACTTGCCTACTCTTTTGTCCAGACGCTGGGCAGAATCCAGGTGTTGCCGCAGCATTGCTAGAGTCCTCTGTGCAAAGGCCCTGATATCAGGGTCATTTGCATTTTTTGCCGCTTTTTCAAACTCCTCGATGTCCTCTTTATGGTCCTTTACCATCAGACTGATATAACTGCGGTCAAATTCCAGTCCGTGCTTTTTCATCAACTTGTCCCGCTCCTTTTTTTGATCATTGGAAATAGAGTCGGGTAGCACGATATGCTTCCCCAGGGCCAATAATCGCAGCGTATCGCTCCCCATACCATGGTCTTGTATCATCAGCGTCCCAAATTCCTTAACGCCCTGATGAGCAGCATGGGACATCGCCAGCTTGCCCAGCTGAACCTCCATCATACCACCGCTGTACGCCTTGACCAGGAATTCCGCATCCTCCTTTGAAGGCACAGCTCTCGACGTGTCTGTGACGGACTTTTCAGCCTGTTTTACGCTGTCTGTATTGGAGTTATTGCAGCCGGCAGCGGCCAGGAATATCAATCCCAGGCCCAGGCTGAATAGGTATATGCTTTTCATTGGTTTTTGGATACCTGACTTCAAAAGATATACCATGCCCCTGCCGGGTCATAATATACCTGCACGCGCATCCAGTATTCGGCGGGAATGTTCAACAATTTTTCCAATTTTAATGCCATTGCAGCGCTAACATACCTTCTGCCGTGAAGCAGCTCGCTCAAATGCCCGGACTTCCAATTCATCCAGCAACACTTCTCCGGGGTGAAGAGCAACATCCGCCTGGATTTCTTTGCCGCTGGAGTTAAGTACGTTATAGTTAGCCTGTCTAGTCATGTCTGATCATTGATAGTGGTTTGTGAGATCGTGTATGGTGATGATCTCATCGCTGCTATACCTCGGCTTGCCAGTTACAGGCCTGCCTTCAAAGATTCTCTCCAGATAAGTATTCTTGAATTGTATCAGCATGGGACAGAGGTCTGACACGAACATACGCGTCAACCCCACACCCATAGATATATTTCAATATTTCGCTAAAACCCGCTCCCAGCAAGGGCTGTGTGCATAACTTAGTGAATAACGGGTGCATAACATAAAGAAGAAAAATTTGGATCCAGGGTATTCAAGAATGTATCTTAGATATAGAAATTGAAATGCAGAAATCAATCAAATGAAAGAAGCAGATCAATTGAGAAGTGAAAGTCTGTAAAAAGACGGAAACAACTCGCAGGAGCATCGGGTCAGTAAGTACAACAACGAAAGTTGAAAATACCGAAAAAGACTTGGTGCTTCTTTTTTATTCTCCCCTTACCCTGGCTACCTTTCTGGCTCTCGTCACGTTAATTTTTAACAACTCCGCACACTCCTCGTATCAAAATCGTACACTTTCACCCACCCACCACCCCCTAATAGTTTAATAACCAGCACTCTACTATTCCGGCATCTTTTTGGACCCCCTTTTCGCATAACTGCAGCTATGCTCAAAAACTATATCCGCATCGCCTGGCGCAATCTCCGGAAGAGCAGGACATCCTCCTTTATCAATATTGCCGGCCTTGCCATCGGCATGGCTATTGCGCTCATCATCGGACTATGGATCTTCGACGAACTTTCCTTCGACCATTATCACGCACGACACAACCGCATCGCCGGAGCCATGATAACACAGATCACTCCAGACGGGTCCTATACGGGATCCATCGTCTCGATGCCCATGGGCGAGGCATTTAAGACCCAATACAGCGAGCTCTTCACAAGCGTTGCGCATATGAGCATTCCATACGATCAGCTGGTTGCTTATGATGACAAAAAGCTGATGGCCAACAGCGCCTGGGCTGACAAGGAGCTACCCGAAATGTTCACGTTCCGGATGTTGAAAGGCTCTATTGCCGCCGCCAGCGATCCCTCCACCGTCCTCATTTCCCAATCCCTCGCCACCGCACTATTCGGTAGCGCCGACCCTATCAATAAATCAATTTTGGTAGGGAACAATATCCGGCTAAACATTGGTGGCGTGTATGAAGACCTTCCCCGAAACACTACACTGGCGGACCTCAAGCTCTTAATGCCCTGGTATAATAAAGAAAACATCTACTATAACAAAAACGCCGACTGGAACGACCATAATGGCAAAATCTTTGTCGAGCTGGCCCCTGGCGTCACTGCCGAACAGGCTACAGCCCGGATAAATAGCCTGCCCACTTCCCATATAAAAGGCTGGAAGGAAGAAGCACTGGTCTATCCCCTGGATAAAGCCCACTTATACAGTAAATTCACGAATGGCAAGCCGGATGGTGGACGCATCCAGTTCGTATGGCTCTTTGGCATCATCGGCGCCTTTGTCCTTTTGCTGGCCTGTATCAACTTCATGAACCTCTCCACGGCCCGCAGCGAAAAAAGAGCAAAGGAAGTAGGTATACGAAAAACCGTCGGATCCCTGAAAAGACAGTTGGTGACCCAATTCCTCAGCGAGTCGGTGCTGATTACCCTACTGTCCTTCCTGCTGTCACTGGTGCTGGCAGAAATATCCCTTCCATTCTTCAATTCCATCTCGGCCAAAGAAATGAGGATGCCCTGGACCAACAGCTGGTTCTGGGTGTTATCGATGGGTTTTGTCCTGCTTACAGGCATTCTTGCCGGCAGCTATCCCGCCTTCTATCTTTCCCGCTTCGACCCGGTACGCGTGCTGAAGGGCACGTTCAAGGCCGGTCGTTACGCCTCCGTTCCCCGCCAGGTATTGGTTGTGCTGCAATTCACCGTATCCCTGACCCTGATCATCGGCACGGTCATCGTCTTCCGACAGATAGGCTATGCAAAAGACCTTTCTGTTGGATATGACCGCGAAGGTCTGGTCACTGTGCCAATGAACACTCCCGACATCTACAAACATTTTGACGCACTCAGCCAGGAGATCATAGAACAGCAGCTCGCATCCAATGTTGCCCGCTCCTCCATGAAACCCACGGGCTTTATGAACAACAATGAACTGTATTGGAGGGGCAAAAGACCGGAACAGGAATCCATCTTCTTCCGCAATGTCAATATCAGCCGTGAATTCGGAGCGACCGTGAAATGGCAGATTACCCAAGGCAGGGATTTCAGTACCAGCTTCCCCAGCGACAGCACAGGCATGATCCTCAATGAGGCCGCGGTGAAGGTGATAGGCATCAAAAATCCCGTCGGTGAGACCATGACCATGTTCGGCACAAAATACACCGTCATCGGGGTGGTCAGGGATATGATCACCAACTCACCTTATGAAAGGATCGAGCCAGCCGTGTTTATGGGAGCGCCCTATTATGATTATATCACTATCCGCCTGCGACCCGGCCTTCAGACCAGTAAGGCGCTCGCCAGCCTGGAAACTATCTTTAAAAAATATAACCCCGGCAGCCCCTTCCTGTATAGTTTCACCGACGATGAATATTCACGAAAATTCCAGGCGGAACAACGCATCGGCAATCTGGCATCTGTCTTCACCTCACTGGCCATCTTTATTTCCTGTATCGGGCTCTTCGGCCTGGCATCCTTTGTAGCCGAACAACGTACCAAGGAGATCGGCGTCCGTAAGGTCCTGGGCGCTGGCGTATTTACCCTCTGGGGCTTGTTATCCAGGGATTTTCTCAAGCTGGTGGTCATCTCCTTCTGCATCGCTATGCCCCTGGCATGGTATGGCATGAACAAATGGTTGATGAACTATGAGAATCGCACCGATGTACCCTGGTGGATCTTTGCAGCCTCCGGTATTGGACTGTTATCGATCACGCTGCTGACGGTGAGCTTCCAGTCGCTGAGAGCGGCAACCATGAGTCCTGTAAAGAGTCTCCGAACTGAATAAACCATCCTTATGCTAAAAAGCTATTTCACTGTCGCCTGGCGCAATATCATCCGCCACAAAGGATACGCCACGATCAACACACTCGGTCTTGCCCTGGGCATCACCTGCTGTATCTTTATCTTTCTATGGATCAGGGACGAAAGGAGCGTCGATAACTTCCACGCCAACGGCAAGGACCTCTATTCCGTATACCAGACCGTGACCTCCGATGGGCAGTCATACGGCAGCTATCAAACGCCCGTACGTGTAGACAGCAATCACTATGTATTTTTATTAAAGGATATAAACAAGACCGTACCCGAAGTAAAGAGTTTCGCGCTGTATGTTCCGGGGTATATTTTGCCCTGGGGTCATGCCGAAACTTTCCAGGTGGGAGATAAGCTGGTCAAGCTGGAAGGCTCGCGTGCCGGAGAAGATTTCTTTACTATGTTCAGCTTCCCGCTGCTCGAAGGCGCCCCCTCCACTGCGCTTAAGGATATATACGGCATCGCCATCTCCCGCAAAATGGCAGCCATCTTCTTTGGTAGTCCGCACGCAGCCATGGGAAAGATGCTACGATTTGAGAACTCGATCAATTTCACGGTCGCAGCAGTATTCGAAGACCTTCCTGCGAACAGCAGCTTTAAATTCGACTACCTCATCAGCTGGGATGCGCAGAAAAAATTACATATCGATGGTACTACGAATGACATACGCAGCTATATCCAACTGGCGCCGGGCGCCGACCCGCAGATAGCCGAAGCCAGGATCAATCAATACCTGCACACGCAGCTGGGACCGCAGCCAAAGGGTACCGATGTTCATGCAGGGCTGCAGCCGTTGCATGAGGAGTACCTGCATAATGTCTTTGTCAACGGGAAGCCTGCTACGGGTCGTATACAATACGTACGCATATTCGGCAGTGTGGCCATCTTCATCCTCCTCATCGCCTGTATTAATTTTATGAACCTTGCCACCGCCCGATCCGTACGCCGTGCCAAAGAAGTGGGCCTGCGAAAGGTCGTAGGTTCTACCAGGGCTCATCTGATTGGGCAGTTCTTCGGAGAATCCCTGCTTTTCTCCCTCCTTGCCATGACGGTATCCATATTGCTGCTGATCCTGCTGCTGCCCGCCTTTAATAATTTCACGGGCAAGCACATCGGTCTTCCCCTGACGCAGCCTATGTTCTGGGTGGGCCTGGCAGGCATCGCCATCGCTACGGGGGTCGTGGCAGGCAGCTATCCTGCCCTGTATCTTTCATCACTACAGCCGATCCGTACACTAAAAGGCATCTTCCGATTCACACAAGGAGCCATTTGGTTCAGAAAAGGGCTGACGATCTTCCAATTCGTGCTGAGCATCGTGCTGCTCATTGCCACTATCGTCATCGTCCGGCAGACACGTTATGTCCAAAATACCAACTTAGGATACGATCGTGACAATCTCGTTTATATCCGCATCGAAGGCGAGCTGTCCAAAATAGATAAATACCAGCTCTTTAAACGGGAGGCCACCGGCCTGCCCGGGATCAGGCTGATAGACCGCAGCACAGAGACACCCCATTCCATGAACTTCGAGACCTACGGCCCTGTCCACTGGGAAGGGCAAAAGTCTACGGATAATATTGGATTCAAACCCGCCAGCGTTGGGTTCGACTTTATAGAGCTGATGAAGCTACAGACGGTACAGGGACGTCCTTTCTCCAGGGACATCAGCACCGACTCCGCCGATGCCTTTATGGTCAATGAAGAGGCCGTAAGACAGATGGGCATGAAGGATCCCATCGGCAAATGGGTCTCCGCCTGGCAAAAGAAGGGACATATCATTGGCGTGCTGAAGGACTATCACACCGGATCGCTGCATGAGCCGATCAAACCCGTCATATTGGATGTAAAAGAGTATGAATATTTTGGAGTGATCATGGTGCGTACTTATCCGGGCCAGACCCCAAAGGCGCTGGCCAGCCTCGATAAAGTGTATAAGTCCATCAACCCGGGCTTTGCATTCGCCTATCAATTCGTAGACGATGAATACAGGAAAATGTATCTCAGCGAACAGGTGACTTCCCGTCTATCCGTATTGTTCGCCGTTCTTGCCATTATCATCTCCTGTCTGGGCCTGCTGGGTCTGGTCATGTTCGCTGCGGAACAAAGGGTAAAGGAGATAGGTATACGAAAAGTGCTGGGCGCCTCGTTGAGCCAGATCATCGGACTGTTCGCAAAGGATTTTCTGCAATTGGTGCTGATCGCATTTTTGATTGCGGGTCCCCTCGGCTGGTATGCCATGAATTCCTGGCTGCGTGATTTTGCGTACAGGGTAACCATCTCGTGGTGTATCTTCGTCCTGTCGGGTGCGGCGGCTTTGCTGATAGCATTGCTGACAGTGAGTCACCAGGCAGTGCGGGCAGCGACGGCTAATCCGGTGAAGAGCCTGCGGTCGGAGTAGGGCATATGTCGATGAAATACTATAAATTTACGGCATGCGAATATCCCCTTTCCCTCTGACGATGATCTTTACCATCATTACATTGGCTTCGTTTTCCCAACAGACACCGGAACATATCCTCACCAAGGCTTCGTCCAATATCAAAGAACCATCCGATGCGGCGAAGCTGGTCTATAACATGGGTGTGGATTATTTTCAAGAAAAGGACTATCCCGCTGCTGTGCGCCAGTTCGAACGTGCCATTGCGCTCGAACCCGACTACATCGATGCTTATAATGAATTGGGGCTCACTTTCTACGAAGCCGCTTCGTTCGATAGTGCCTATCATTACCTGCAAATATCCCTTCACAAGCTGCCCACGGGGACCACGGCTCTGCAAAACATCGGCCTGGTGGAAGAGAAAAGGGATCATCTGCCACAGGCGCTGGAATATTACAAGAAGATTGAATCCGTCGCGCCCGACAACCCTGAAGGATATTACAATGATGCAAGGGTCCTCGCCACCATGGGCAGGCTGGATGAGAGCGTCACCCCTGTCACGCAGGCAGAGAAGCTTTATGCCAAGACCAAGAGCCCTATCATCGGTGAATGCTACCTGCTGCAGTTGATCATTTACTATAATCTTCACAACAAGCCCCTGACAAAGAAATACCGGGATCTCTGTAAGAAAGTAAACATGGATGTGCCCGCCGAATTGCAGACTGACCCTAATTGATCCATCATGCCCGGACCACCCTGGCCAATGCTTTCTCCAGCGCATCGAGTATCCAGTTGCATTCGTCCCTGGTGATGCATAATGCAGGACGCATCGTGAGGATATTCCCTTCAATGACCTTCAGCGCGATGCCCTGCTGCATACAGTCATACATGATCTGTTCCGCCTCGCGGATAGCCCTTTCCTTCGAGACAGGATCGCTGACGAGATCGACACCGATGTGCAACCCCTTACCCGCCACATGTCCGATCAACGGATAACGCTCCTGCAAAGCCTGCAGTCCCTGTAACAGGTAGTCGCCCAGGACGGCGGCATTGGCCACCAGCTTGTCTGCTTCGATGGCTTCTATTTCGGCCAACCCCGCGGCAGCACAAAGAGGATTTTTTTCATGGGTGAAATGCCCGATACTGCGATGCTGCAGGACATTGTATCTTTCAGCCGCCACAATACCCGCAAAGGGCACGACGCCTCCACCCAGGGACTTGCCAAGCACCAGCACATCCGGGGTTACGTAATGCTCACATGCAAACCATTTCCCCGTACGGCCAAAACCTTCGATGATCTCATCAAACAGAAGCAGGATACCATGGCGATCGCACAAGTTGCGCACTTCCTGCCAGTATGTTCGGGACGGCACCACAGGCGTGGATGAAATGGGCTCGCCCAGGATAGCGGCAACATCGGGATTACGCAGCAAAATAACTTCTATTTGTCGCAGATATTGCCTGTCTATCGCATCCTGGTCTTTCTCCGGCAGCCCCCAGGGATTACGGTAATAATTCGGAAATTCCACATGATGTGCACCGGGGATCATTGGGCCCTGGCCGGTAGTAAAATGCTCCTCGCCACCTACGCTGGCAGCCTGAAATCCATTGCCGTGATAGGAATCCCAATAGGAAATGGTCTTCCAGCGCCCCGTCACCTGTTTGGCCAGCGCCAACGCCATTTCGATGGCTTCCGATCCGCCAGGACAGAACAACACCCTGTCCAGCCCCTTAGGGGTCAGCTCTACCAGCCGCTTAGCCAGGCGTATGACAGGGATATTGGTATAACGCCGTGGAGTGAACGCCAGACGGCTTCGCAGCTGAGCGATCACCGCCTCTATGACATGAGGGTTGGAGAAGCCGGCGTTGTGGACGCCGTTGCCATGCAGGTCGAGATATTTTTTTCCGTTCAGGTCATAGATATAAGCGCCTTCGGTACGGGTCAGCACATTCATCACAGGAGTAGACAACGCCTGATGCATAAAATACCGGGCGTCTTCTTCGATGAAGTGCCGGGTCTGCTCGTCCAACGTGTCCATATACTGCTGCCGGAGGGGAGTACCGTTGATATCGCCCTGTTCGGTGGATATGATATATTCCGTTTGCATGAAGTTGGGTTTGATTAAAAGAGGCCATCTCATAGAGACGGCCTCAATCTGACGCATTTGTCAGCAGATTATTTTTTGGATCGGTTCGGCTAATAGAAATTGGCCGAAGGTGTCCATGATTTATCTGTAGATTGCATGAATACCTCCTTTTTATTTGGTGAACACTAAAGTTACGAAATTATTATTTCACCACCAACCACGTATACCCCTCCGCGGCAAGCGTCACCGTCACTTCCGCCTCGGAGAGCCCATTCAGCTTGTACAGCTGTGGCGCCCCTTCCCGCTCACTGATCGATGCCTGTCCCGCAAGTCCCGTATAATACAAGGGTAGCCGGATCTTACGGGTAATAGATTGCTTCAGGGGATTGAACAACAACACAAGGCCTCTCACTGCGCCCTCCTCATTCACATGCATCCACCCGTCCCAATCCCTGCCGTCGGCCCTGCGCAGATGTATAATATCCGCATTGAGTATATCACGGTAGCGTTTGTACCAATCCACCACCTGTACCACACGCAGACGGGTCTGTTCCGTATCATACAGTCTGGGCCCTCTGTAACAGGCCTGTACACCCGCTCCATAGTATTGCATCATCAATTGCTCATAATCCTTCAGATGATCCTGCAGGGGCTCTAAAATAGCTTCGGGCCCTCCACCCTGGTATTTTGTCAAAGGCACGAACCCCCAGCTCATGGAGGGGGTCTTTTCCCACAGCCCGTCGAAAATATTCTGTCTGTTGAGGATCATCTGGTGGTCACGTGGTAGGGAAAAGTTTACCTCCCTATAGCCCAGCGCGATTTTATTGGTTCCATCCAACAGATACCAATCCGGAGCATTGATATAGATGCCACGCTGGTTGCACCAGTGATAAAGCCCTTTTTGCAACTCCATCTGCGCCCATTGGGAATCATCCAGCCCCTTGTGTCCCGGATGTTTGGTGGAGGCGCATACATCGCCAGGATAGGGACCGTCATTCTCGAATATATCGAAGCCGGTAGCCGTAAAAAATTTCTTTAATCGCGCCAGATAGCCCAGCCCCCATTTACTCCCCAGGCAGGGAGCATGCCCAAAGAATGCCGCCTTATCGGGTAATCCCGTGGCCGGATCGATCACATCGTCCTCATCGCTGATCTTTCGGCTGCTGAAGAGGCTGTATCCACCGATGCGAATGCCTTTTTTGTGTGCATAGTCCGCCAGCCCTCGCCAGCGACGAAGATTGGCGGCGCTGGTATCTTCCAGATTACAGTGGCTGCCAAAGCTGAGGATCACCGCTTCATATCCCGTAGCGACACATTGATCCACCGCTGTCCGCACTTCAGCGTCGTTCCGGCTTACCAGGTGAAGAAATATAGGGTTCTCCGTCGTCCAGGGAGCCACTATACGGTACATATGGCGAATAGCCAGGCCTCTTCTCTCCCGGTCGTACGTATCGATCAGCAGTTCGTGCGTGCGCACCGAATTAAAGCTCCCTCCATTGACCAGGTCGACGCCCGTCGCTTTCTCAGGATATACCTCCGCTACACAAGGCGTATGAAGATCATAATTTACCTGAGAAGTATAGCTGGTATCGGCCCGCCAGTGCAGCGTCTGGTCGCTGATGTCGTAACGCATGGCGTTGTTGAAAGCATAATTCGTCTCGAAATAGATACCATGTTGAACCGCCAGCATGTCTTCTTTGCCAACAACAGCGCTTTCTTCTTCCACGACACCCAGTACCTCGTTCTTTACCCTGTTGATACTCATCGTCCGCCCGCTCCTGTTCTCTATAGAGACCCATTTTACAATGAGGGGGGTTCTATCGTAGAGTTCATAATGCACGTCTACCGTAATTCCCTTCAGTGCCGGCTGTCCGGACGTATAATGCATTGTCAGGGATATACCTGTAGCGCGAGTCTTATGTGCCGCCCAGCCCACGGGCTTCCATAAAAGATAGGGTTTTAAGAGACCTACTTCCAGGGATTGGTATTGGAAGGCGGCATTGGCATGGAGGCTTTGCAGCCATTCTGGTAGGAAGTAGGCATTCTCCGACTGACCGGCAGCGCCACCTACAGCATATTCCGTTCCGTCCAGAGTAATGCTTGCTTCGGGCTTTATGGAACGTAGCAGCTGCTGTCCATTGCTCATATTGCGGATGTCGAAGCAGACAGCATCCGGCAGAAGGGAAAATGACCGCCGGACCAGTCCATTGAAAAGAATGATCTGTTTGCTGTCGGCTGTCCGGTAGACGGCGGCCTTTGCATCGGGAGGATGAATAAGCCAGTCGTCCTGATAAGGCTGATCCAGCGAAGGTGTCCAAATGGGGAGGTCACCCAGTGATTGGGCGGAGACGGTCATGAACAGGCATAGGTAGCAAGTCAGAATGGCAAGGAAGTGCTTCATGGATCAATGATAGGAAATTTATTCCTAAAACATCGCCTTCTGCACCATTCCGTCGTCATTACCCAGGGGTGGCAAGTCCGAATAGACATAAGGGGCGTTCTTTGGCTTGCCGTCCGGGCGGGGTGTGCGTCCCCGTATACTGAACACGGGCACCGGCACTATCTGGTCCGAAGGCATCTCATAATCCAATAGCTTCTGCATCTCCTCATCCGTCAGGTCCGGTTTCAGCCACTCTGTCTCCATCTCCTTTGGCAGGAACAGCGGCATGCGGAAAGCATTGGACCCACCATTATGTATCTGTCGCATCACTTCGTTCCCCGCACGGGTGATCAGGGTAAACATCCCCCTCATTTCCCCCGTCTCCGGATCAGATGGCAGTTTCGTATTATAGTGGTATAGTCCCGGGATACAGAACATATCCCTGCCCTTCAACGATACATGATACGGCACCTTGTTCTTCCATCCCTTGATCTCGCGGTGCTCATAAATACCTGTCACGGGAATAAGACAGCGCTTTTGTCGTATCCTGTTCCAGAAGCTTCGTTTGTCATCCAGTATCTTCTCGCTCCGGGCATTGACCATGGATTTACGCATGGCCTTTATCTTTTCGGGGGTATCCATATACTCTGCAATGATGCCCCATTCGAAATGTTTACGGTGATAATGATCGTCCTCCTCCAGCGTAATAACAGGATAGCGGCTATGACCCATCGCCATAAAATGCTCACCCTTGTCCGGGTCGAAATCAAACTCGCCGTCATGGGTAGTATCAGGGAAATAGTCATCTATGAGTTGCAGAGCGGAATAGAATTCAATGTCAAGGCACATAGTTGTAAGGTTATTTCAGTATTATTCTATTGTATCAAAAGGGATCATGTACTCCTCCCTGCGATGATGGAACTTAAGAAAAAGCTCGCCGAAGATCTCGTGTAAACCTACCCTTATTCCTCCTCCATCGCCTCGAACTCGCCAGTTTGGGTGATGTTGTCTGATATAATCCCGAATCCTTCTTTCATAAAGTTCCGGAGGTTGCCAATCCGTCCCTACTTTGGCTGCATAAAACACCTCATATCCAACTGGCTGTCCGGCCGCTTTGCCTAATTTCTCCAAATGCACCGGGATCTTTGCATCGTATAGAAAGGCGTTCCCATCCTGCTGTAAAGTTGCCATATGCTCTTCCACCTGCGCCCTCTCCTCTTCTTTATACCCCCGGATCAGGAAGGCAGCCGTTAACTGTTCCCTCATCCCCCGGGAAAAGGTCTGCCGGACAAACCATCGCTTGCCTTTTTTGACCTGGTCCATGAGGAGCCTCCTGGTCAATAATGGGAATGGGTTATACATACATCCTCAAGGTACGAAATTTTACCCGGCTGCCCCTTGGATGGGCTGGCCTGTAATGGTCAGCATGACGGGTTTCCGAGGCTGGGCCCCCGCAGGCCGCACCCCCACCGCTCGCATCAGCGAGCCTTCCCCATATCGTCGCTTGATGGAATCGATCGACTGGTAGAGGTTGATCATTTCCTGCGTGTCCTCGTACAGCTTGATCTGATAATTGCCCGGCACCAGGCGGGTGAAGCGTATCCCCAGCAGTCGTATGAGTAGCCGGCGGTCATACAGCTTATCGAATATCTCCTGCGCCGTCTGCAGGAGCACCAGGTCGGCACTCGTGTAGTCTATCGCCTTTTGTTTGACTACCGTATCGAAGTTCGAATAGCGCAGCTTCACCGTCACACAGCCCGTCAGCTTGTCCTGCTTGCGTAGTTCGAATCCAATGGACTCCGTCATACGCACCAGCTCCGCATGGAGGAACTTCAGGTTGATCGTATCTGTCTCGAATGTCCGCTCGGTAGAGATGGATCTCTGTTCCCGGTAAGGTATGATCGGGCTCTCGTCCAGGCCGTTGGCCTTTCGCCAAAGGTCGATCCCATTCTTACCCAGCAGCGTCTCCATCATTTCGATAGGTATCTCGCTGAGCGTTCGGATCGTCTCCACGCCCCGCCGGACCAGTTTGTACGCCGTCTCCTTACCGATGCCCGGCAACCGGACGACAGGCAGGGGCGCCAAAAAGTTCTTCTCCTCTCCGAAAGGGATCTCGATCTGCCCATTGGGTTTTACCTCTCCTGTCGCCACCTTGCTGATAAGCTTATTGCTGGCAAGACCATAGGAGACGGGCAGCCCGCTTTCTTTCAATACCCTGTCCCTTAATTCCCTGGTAAAGAGGCTGCAACCAAAGAACTTGTCCATCCCCGTAAGGTCGATATAGAATTCGTCGATGGATGCCTTCTCAAACAGGGGTACATTGTCCCCGATGATATCCGTGACGATACGCGAGTGTTTGGAATAGGACTCCATATCTCCCCTGATGACGATGGCTTCCGGGCAAAGACGACGCGCCAGCTTCATCGGCATGGCGCTGTGGATGCCAAACCGTCTGGCCTCATAGCTGCAGGCCGCCACCACACCCCTGTCACCCGATCCCCCGACCAGCAGGGGCTTGCCTTTCAGACGGGAGTTCTTTAAACATTCGATAGACACAAAAAAAGCATCCAGGTCAAAATGCGCGATATGGCGATTAGCATTTAAAAACATCTTCATAATTTTAAAGGGTACCCGCTGAACTATGTGGCAGCGCTATTTTCTTTTCCGGTCTTCCTTTTGTTTCTCATATTCTTTTCTCCACAAATCCATCACGACCTCAAGGCTGAAATGACACTTACTCGCTATCTTTACTATTTCTTCCAGAGTAAGTGTCTCTACTCTGGCTATAAATCCATTAAGTTCAGTCACCCTCATTCCTATGTCTTTTGCAAAGGGAGTTCTACGGACATAATTGAAAATGTCGAAAAGGCGATTGATATGTCCTTTTTCATACAAGGTTGGGAAGGTTGAATAGAGTTGCTCACGGTCCATAGTGAGATAAAGAAATAAAATATCAAAACATCTTTTTCAAATATGCAGAAGATAGTACCTATTTAGACAAATGGGATGAGTAAATCAGACAGGTTTACTTACTTAATTAGTACTAAATAAAGACTACCCTGGCCGTTCATCCCTTTTTTTAACTCCTGCCTTCTCCATTTTTGACACCTCGATACTATACACCCCGAACTCCGCCACCACCTTGCCGGTGATCTTATAAAACCCCGCCCTCGGAGGGTACGCCGCATGCACCTGGGGAAAATGCACCGTGTTGATCCAATCCTTGTGCACATCCAGGAAAGTCCCAAAGCTCATCATCTCATCTTTGATAGTTCGCACGGGCTTGTGCGTCACATGGTACCCCATCGCCGTGACAGTCCGCCCCAGATGGGCCGGCAGGTCCCGTTCTGCCAGATAGCGTGACGGGTCGTCGTCTACGAGGGTGAACGGATCACACACAGGAAACCCCAACAGCTCTATATCATCATACACATCCTCCAACGGATAGCGCGGCAATACGGGCAGTGTAAAGGACAGGGGGGCCGTCTTGAACAAAGGCTGACAGGCCTGCCCATGTGTCCGTGTTTTCTTTTGTATAAAGTCCCCTTCCCACAGCAGCTCTTTTTTTGTCCGCCCCGTAAAACGCAAGGCGTCCACCCGTATCAGCAACTCCAATTGCTCAGGAGGTATCCCTGTACGTTCGATAAGGTCTCCCACTGAGGTGTACCTCCCGCCTCGTGCACGTCGTTGTAGTATTCGCTCCACCGCCCCCTGCTCCAGCCCCTTGACATGTACAAAACCTACATAAGCATCCTCACCATGAATATTGGTATAGTAATCACTGTTATTCACACAAGGACGATGCACGCTCGCGCCTGCCTTCATCAGTTCATAGAAATACAGCTCCCGGCTGTAAAAACCTCCAAAATTGTTGATAACAGCCACTGCAAACTCCATGGGATAGTATGTTTTCAGATACAGACTCTGATAGCTCTCCACCGCATAGCTCGCCGAATGCGCCTTACAGAAGCTGTATTCAGCAAAGCTTTCTATCTGTCGCCAGACGTCTTCCACCACCGGCGCCGGGTATTCGAGCGCCGCGCAGTTGGCATAGAATTTCTCCTTCAACATAGGAAGATGGCCTTTCCCACGATATTTTGGGTTGATGGCCCGGCGTAAGAGGTCTGCATCCGCCATGTCCAGACCCGCCCATTCATGCGCCACCTGTATCACCTGCTCCTGGTAGATCATCACTCCATAGGTGGAGCCCAATACCTCTTTCAGCTTGGGATGAGAGTATTCAAACTTGTCCGGATTATTGTATCTGTATATATACTGCGCCATCATGCCGCTACTTCCCACTCCCGGCCGGATGATCGAGCTGGCAGCCACCAGCGTCTCATAATTGTCGCAACGCAGTTTCCTGATCAATTGACGCATGGCGGGGCTTTCGATATAGAAACAGCCGACGGTATTGCCTTTCCGCAACTGCTCTTTTATCAAGGGGTCTCTCTTGAACTTCTCTACTGCACGGATGTCGATATCCACCTGCCTGTTGGCCTTCACCAGCTCTATACATTCTTTTATATGTCCAAGGCCCCGCTGGCTCAATACATCCAGCTTGTGAAGACCTATGTTCTCCGCCACGAACATATCCATCATCGTGGTTGGAAAACCCTTTGGAGGCATATGCACCGTCACATAGGAAGATATGGTTTCCTCGGAGATCAGGATACCACCCGGATGGATACTCAGGGTGACAGGGAAGTCTTTCAACAGCTTGCCATATTGAAGTATTGCGCGGTGTATCTTGTCAATGTCCGTTCGTTTCATAAAGTTCTGGGCTGCTCCACCATTCCTGTAATAACCTCTCTCCGCCAGTCCGTCGATCTCTTCCTTGGGCAGGCCAAATACTTTTCCCAGCTCGCGGATAGTAGCATTGTATTGAAAGGTGGAATACATGCCCAACAAAGCTGCATGGCTCCTGCCGTAACGCTTCATCATATAATCGATGATCTCGTCCCGCTCGCGGTAGGAGAAGTCGATGTCAAAATCAGGCGGGCTGCTGCGATGAGGGTTGAGGAATCTTTCGAAGTACAGGTCCAGCTCGATGGGGTCGACATCCGTTATTTTCAGACAGTATGCCACTACTGAATTAGCGCCGCTGCCCCGTCCTACGTGATAAAAACCTCTGCTCTGGGCATATCGTATCATATCCCAGGTGATGAGGAAGTAGGCTGTGAATCCCATCTGGTCAATGATCCGCAATTCTTTATTGATCCTTTCCCGTGCGCATTTATTAAACCCGTAACGCATCCGGCATCCTTCGCGCGCAAGTTTTTCCAACAGTATCCTATCATCCTCCTTGCTGGCGCTATAGACCTTCTTGTTCTTATCGGCGCCAAAATCCATCGTGATCGTACAGTCTTCAAAAAGGCGATACGTATTGGTGACAATAAAAGGATAGTTACGGAATGCCGTCAGCACTTCCATCTGCGGCAGGAAATATTCCCGCGATCCCGCCAGGTCCTCGGGCTGCAGCTTTGTCAATAAGGTGTTCAAATCCACAGCACGTAACAATCGGTGAAGATTATAATATACCTTGTTCTGAAAGGTCACGGGCTGCCGGACAATCCATTTACTCGTGTGCGCCATCACCGGCATTTTCAGCAGTTTGCCAGCCTCCTCCGGCAATACTCCGATAAGCTCATTTTTCAGTAGGTCGGCAGGATCCTTTCTATCCAGCGGATAAATAACAAAGACATCTGATGACGCTTCCGGGCATTCGGGAAAATCCTTTTTTTCCAGCTTATGTTCCGAAAGGAATTCATTGATCCAGCGAAAACCGTTATTATTAGCCGCGAGTAATGAATACAGGTGCCGGCGTCCATTCCGTATCTCCACGCCCAGGATGGGTTTGATCCGCTGCTGCTGGCAGAACTGTACAAAGTCCCAGGCATCACAGGTAGAGTTGATATTGGTCAACGCCAACGAGTTAGCGCCGGCATCCATACCCGCCTGAACCAGTTCTTCTGTAGAGTAAGTTCCATACTTAAGGCTGAAAAAGGTCTTGCAGAGGTACATCGTAAGGTCTTGTGTTAAAAAATGATTCTCTTTTGCCAACAAATTTAGCATTGAATTACTAAAAATATTAGTATCTTTACAAGTACGAAATGTCGGCCGCACCTACATTTCAGGCGGTCGTGGGCAGTTGGATAAGGAAAAAAGAATATGTAGATGTCGAAAAAACGCACAGACGGATCGGGCAGGTAGAAGGACCCGGATCATTCAGGTAAAAGAAAGGTGGCGGAAAAGTGTCAAAAAGTTATTTTGAAGATGTATACCGGTAATGAGTAAGCGAAAATATGTCTGTAAGCCACTCCCAAATCACGGTTTAAAAAATAACTCATCGTCCTCAACCGACTGAAATAAAAAAATAAATCCATTTCTTTGAGTAGTGTTCCTTGTCGAACAAAAATTAACCGCCCCTATAAATACCGTTTTGCTCAGGACCCTAATGGCAGTATAGCACAGAACAGCCGGCAGTAAAAAAAAGTAAAGTTTTCATTTTTCGAAAGAGTAGTCAGTACCAGCATTATTAGAAATTATATAAAACCTTTTCTTTGTTATGACCAATCGAGATCCTCGTTATGAACTCGTCAAGCCGATGGTTGAAGCCGGCAAGATCGAAGTGTTCAACGACATCTTCAAATATATACCCAAGACGAAAGTAGCTACTGATCTTGGAAAGAAGGTCGACAGGTTCAATGAGCTCATGACGAATGTCGATCACTTCATCGTAAAGGATCTGTTCATTATTGCAAAATTCTGTGAACTGGAAGAAGAAACGATACTCGACCTGATGCTGAAACAATACCGTGAAACCAAAATTCGCAAAATAGGTTGATGAATATACACTACCCTGAATATCATAACCATTAGCTGCCCTGTCCTTTTAGACCTATCCTTTTCCTGACGCCTCTGCGTCCACGAACCCATTAAAGGACAACCTGATTCGCAGGCCGCCTACCAGTCCAGGCGGCCTTTTTTTATGCCCCGTCCCACCGACCACCCCTGATTTTCCTTATATTGTAGTATAAAACTACTGCACATGAGACGACCCATCCTGCCGGCCATCGGCATCTTTTTTCTCTTCTTTACCTCTCTTTCATCCGTCCGCGCCCAGATCAACGCCGCCACCATCGATAAATACAAGAACCAAGCCCTGAACGACCTTCAGTCCCGGCGCGAGCAATACAAACACATCGCCCTGCAGATCTGGGGGCTTGCCGAATTGGGTTACAAAGAGACCCAAAGTTCGGCCCTTCATCAGAAGACCCTGACCGACAATGGCTTCACCGTCAAGGCAAGTGTCGCAGACATGCCCACCGCCTTTGTAGCTACCTATGGCAGCGGACAGCCGGTCATCGGGATACTGGCGGAATTCGACGCGCTGCCAGGTCTCTCCCAGGATTCCATTCCGGAGAAAAAACCCCTCGGTGGCGTAGCCGGTCACGCCTGTGGTCATCATCTCTTTGGTACAGCTTCCGTGGCTGCTGCCATCGAGCTTAAAAAGATCATGGAACAATATCATCTTCCGGGGACCATCCGCCTCTATGGAACACCCGCCGAAGAAGGTGGCGCCGGAAAGGTATATATGGTCCGGGCCGGGTTATTCAAAGATGTGGATGTGGTCATTCACTGGCATCCCGCCAGCGACAACGCGGTCGCTTATTCCACCTCACTGGCATTGGTATCCGCCAAATTCCGGTTTCATGGCCTGTCTGCGCACGCCGCCGCAGCACCTGACAAAGGCCGCTCCGCCCTGGATGCGGTAGAAAGCATGGATTATATGGTAAATATGATGCGCGAACACATACCCTCCGATGCACGCGTTCATTATGTCATCACACAGGGTGGCAAAGCGCCAAATGTAGTCCCTGATTTCGCGGAGTCCTATTATTTCGTACGGCATTACGACCGCGACGTCGCTCGACAGATATTCGACCGCGTGGTAAAAGCCGGACAAGGGGCGGCATTGGGCACCGGCACTACCATGGATTATGAGATCATCGACGGGGATTATGACATACTCCCCAACAAGGTGCTTTCTGTAGCCATGCAAAAGGACCTGGAAAAGGTTGGCGGCGTGACCTACACACCCGGAGAGACAGAGTTTGCCAAAAAGATCCAGGCTACATTTAATTATAAAGTTCCTCCTATCGAGTCTGTTGGTAAGGTTGCGCCTCTCTCCGCCAGCGTCGAAAAGGGCCCCGCCTCTTCCGATGTAGGAGATGTCAGCTGGAATGTCCCTACCGTTGGGCTCGGCGCCGCCACCTGGGTAGCAGGAACGCCTCCACATAGCTGGCAGGCTGTTGCCTGTGGGGGTACCGAGATTGGTATAAAAGGTATGATGGTCGCCGCTAAGACCATGACCCTGATGGGCATCGATCTCCTGACACAGCCCATCCTGGTGAGGGAGGCAAAAGAAGAGTTTGAGAAAGACCGCGGACTGGATTTCAAATATGTCCCTTTGTTGGGCGATCGTCAGCCACCATTGGATTATAGGAATTGATCCGCTCGTCGTACCTTTGCTCTCCGATGACACCGACAGTGGAGAAAAAGAAGAATATACGACACCTGACTCTCAATGAGTTAGAAGAATATTTTGAAAGCCTTGGGGAAAAGAAGTTCAGGGCCCGGCAGGTCTATGAGTGGATCTGGCAAAAACATGCCACGGGCTTCCAGTCCATGACCAATCTTAGCAAGGACCTTCGCCAACTGCTGGAGGACAACTTCGCCTATCCCGCGCTCGCTGTCGATACTACCCAATATTCCGCCGACGGCACCATCAAAAGCCGCTTCCGTACTTTTGACAATCACCTGGTGGAAGGAGTGCTGATACCTACGGACGAGCGGAAGACGGCCTGCGTCTCCTCCCAGATAGGTTGCTCCCTCAGTTGCAAGTTCTGCGCTACAGGATATATGCAGCGGCGCCGCAATCTGGATTATGATGAGATATATGATGAGGTAGTGCTGATCAATCAGCAGTCGGAGCGTGTGTATGAGAAAAAGCTCTCCAACATCGTTTTTATGGGTATGGGTGAGCCCCTGCTGAACTATCGTAATGTATTAAAGGCCATCGAGCGTATCACAGCCCCCGATGGGCTTGGCATGAGCCCCCGCCGTATCACCGTCAGCACAGCCGGTGTCGCCAAGATGATCCATCAGTTGGGTGATGATAAGGTCAAGTTCAAGCTCGCACTTTCCCTGCATGCAGCCAATGATACCAAGCGCAATGAGATCATGCCCATCAATGAGACCAATCATATAAAGGCGCTCGTGGAGGCATTGAATCATTTCTATCAGCAGACAGGGAACGAGATTACTTTTGAATATATTCTCTTTAAAGATTTCAATGACAGCCGCCAGGATGCGGACGAGCTGATAAAGATCTATCGCCAGGTGCCCGCCGACCTCGTCAATATCATTGAATACAACCCCATCGAGGCAGCGCTTTTCTCCAAGCCCGATGACGAAACCGTCGATAAGTTTATGAGCCACCTGGAGAAGAACAGGGTAAATGCCCGCCTGCGCCGCAGCCGCGGGAAGGACATCGACGCCGCCTGTGGACAGCTGGCGAATAAGGATCACTAAGACTTCTCTTTTCGGTAAACACCCCCATTTTCACGGTATTTGCTCTCTCAAAAGGTTAAACATCTCCCCCATATGCGTGTCTTATACTGAAAACGCATATTGTGAATTCAAAATCCCAAAAACTCCTTAAAAACTCCCTGCTCGTGGCAGGGATCATGTTGACCTGCGGGATCGCCCAAGCACAATCCACCGGCAATGGCGGAGAAAGACACGGCTTCACCGAAAGAGGTCGCAGAAGTTTTGGCCTCAACCATGAAGGTATCCGTTATACACCCGAACAACGCCGCCAGCTGATGGC
Organism: Sphingobacteriales bacterium 50-39; assembly: GCA_001898505.1. Lineage (GTDB taxonomy): Bacteria > Bacteroidota > Bacteroidia > Chitinophagales > Chitinophagaceae > Puia. Next base: position 330,290 of record MKTZ01000009.1, on the reverse strand, counting down.
CATCAACAAGGAGTATCACGATAAGTCAGCCGAGCTTCTCAAAAAGGATAATATTACTTTAAAAGAATACAAAGCTGGCCTCATAGCACTGCAGAAAGACAGACGCAGCAAGATGGGAGCGTTACTCACTCCCCAACAAAAGGAGCAGCTGGCAAGCCGTAAGAAAATGGCAGAAGAGAACAGACAGGTGGCTGAAGCCGCCCAAATGGAGAGACTCAAGCTCCGACTGGGCCTCAGCGACGACCAGCTGGCAAAGATCAAGGCGAAGGTCCCGGCGGACACCCTGGATGGGATAGAGGCCGCCATGCCATCTGATCAAACCACAAGGTTTACCAAGGCCGGGCTGAAATAGCCGGCCTTTTTTTATATTGTGGAAAAATGCCACGCTACCTTGTCCTGGCCCTAACCCTGACCCTCACCTCACCAGCCATCCTATACGGCCAGTCGAAACAGCTGCTTCTAAAGACCTGGATCAAGACGGGCGTATACAACGTGTCGGATGGTCAGCAGGTAAAAGACACTCTGTATACCCGTTATACCTTCCTTAAAAAGAATGCCTATATCAGCTTCAACCCGGCCTGGGATGGTCAATCGTTTAACTGGTCGATAGATGGTAAAAAGCTCACCGTTGGTTTCGCCGCCTGGGAGATCGAGGAGCTCACAGACTCCACCCTGTCTATCTCCCAACCGGGGTTTCGCAAACTGAAATTTTATGCAGAAGACTATCTGGCGCGGGACTCATCCCATCTCATCCAGATGGGGGAATTCAATAATGAACCTGTATATCAGGGCAATCGATATATAACACCCAGATGGAAAAAGCCCTCCCTGGACGAATACTTACATAAGGAGGTGAGTGTCTATGAGATCCGTAAGGCTAACTACTTTGAAGTATCGTTTATCATCACCAAACAGGGCACGGTCGAGAATATCAAGGTAACAAAAGGTATCATCCCGGACTTCGACGATATGGTGGTCGACCTCCTGAAAAAGACCAGCAGTCAATGGATACCGGCAACCTTTCGAGGGCAAACCGTTCAAACTCAATTGATCTATCACATCAAATATCTGGATTCCATCGTTCATTAAACCTTCCCCCCCTCCCACGGTCTCATATATAACGCTTAAAATCTGTTATGTATGAACACGAAATTACTTACACTCGCCCTGATAGCCTTCTTAGGCATTTCAACCTCCTCCTTCGCCCAGGCCGGTAGGTGGGATCAAATACATCCCCGTCGCGCCGAGGTCAACGCCCGCCTGAACAACCAGGACAGACGTATTCACGAGGAGAGAAGAGAAGGCGAGATCAGCCGTGGGCAAGCCGCCCGTCTGCATCGCCAGGATCGCAATATCCGTCGCGAAGAACGGCATATGGCAGCCCGCGACAACGGACACATTACCCGCCGCGACCAGGCCCGTCTTAACAGACAGGAAAACAGGGTCAGCCGCAGGATCGGTCACTAATCAGCGTTGTACGAATGGTTATACGATACACATCGCAAAAGCCCCGGAGCAGTCCGGGGCTTTATTTTTAAGCGTTTATTTGTAACACCTGCTAAGTTTAGTAACGAATATTGGAAATCCCGGGTCTCATTTCTTGGATCAACCCCTGGTTTTTTTGCATCTTTGTTCTACCAAAAGCAACCGACGCCGCCGATCCAAACATCCGATACCCTATTATACCCGACCTGGCCCGGTCACGCGTCGCAACCCTGAACCACCCAAGCCCTAACCCGGCCTGTTTTGTACCCATTGGAAATGCTAATCCAATCCTCCATGAAAAACCTCCGACTAGCCTTGGAGGTTTTTTCGTTTTCCTACCGCCGCGCCATCCGATGCCGGTCAAATCAGTTCACATCAAACCACAGCTTTGTCGTCAATGCATCCGCCCCCTGATCCTGCACCGCCTTGGTATAATTGGCTCCATTCAATGACTGCTCTGAACCAGGATATATAAACCGCACAGGCATCTGACCACCCAGCACCCCAGCTACCGCAGGCGCCAGTTTCGGGTAATCCAATCTCCTCCACTCTGCAAAAGCTTCGAGCCCCTGCCCAAAGAGAGCCAGCCATTTTTGCTCACCGACCGACTGCTTGAAATTACCTGCATTGTACTGCACGGACGCCTGCGCCAGATAATTCGCTGTCAGGGTCGCATCGATGATACCATATTGCGCCAGGCTGGCCAGTATCGCCTGCCGATAGAGGTCGCTGGCATCCCCCGTTATAAATCCTCTGGAAACAGCTTCGGACAAGTCGAACAGCACTTCGGCATAACTCATGATGACGGCAGGAGCATGTGGCGCCCGAAAATAATCTCCAGGCCTGGAAGTCTTGCTAAGCCCCAGGCTGTTGGCATCATTCGTCAAAAGCCCATTCGGCACTCCCTTATACACACGCGGAGCCGAGTCGGTGAGTTGGGCGTAAATGGGCAAACGGGGATCATTCAACGATGTCAGTTTGTCGACAATAGTTTTGCTGATCCTATAGTCCTGCCGCGTATCGAAGGTAAGGCTGACAGGATTCTGATTCGGTGAGTCCTGGTATACCAATGCAGCCATATCTCCATTGCTGGTAAAATATCCTCCACCCTCCGTCTGTATATCCGTAAAAACCTGCTGGGCCTGTACAGGGTCCTTGTCGGCAATCCTCAACGCAATACGTATACGCAATGAGTTGATGAATTTCTTCCAGGAGCCGATATTGCCTCCATACAGGGGGTCACCCGCGATGGCGCCTCCGGAAGCGCTCAATGTCGCCTGAGCTGTCTTTAGATCGCTCAACAACCCTAAATAGACGTCTTCCTGTTTGTCATAAGCTGGCGTGAGGAAACTGTCTATCTTACCCGCCTGCCGGTAAGGGATATCACCATACGTATCCGTCAGCAGTTGGAACACCCATGAACGCAAGGTAAGCGCCACGGCCTTATAATTAGGCTTCTGCTGCTGGTCTGCAATGGTTATCACTTTGTTGAGATCGGTGATGCTTTGACCATACAATGTTTTCCACAAGGTGGTAAAGCTGTTGTTATTTTCGATATAACGGTCAGGATCGGTATACTGTATTTTAGCCCAGTGCTGGACAAACAACAAAGAAGAGTTCATATTATTGTCCACTCCCCAATACGCATCCGCGGTCAGTTTCTCGGCTGCCGTCAGCAGATAGTCGGGCTGTGGGTTCTCCGATGCATTTGGATTCTTATTGATATTAGCCAGCTCCTTTTTACAGGACACGATGCCCAATGAAAGACCTATCAGTAGAATATATACTCGTTGCATTTTCATTAAAATTTAAAGTTCACGTTAATGCCATAGCTCCTGGTACCGGGCAGGCTGAGGTCCTCAAGACCCTGTCCATTACCGGTATTAAAAGCTGTCTCAGGGTCTACATTGGGAACATTCTTATGTATGATCCACAGATTGCGCCCCACAAGGGTAACAGTAGCTCCGGCGAAACCAATCGGACGCAACCATTCAGCCGGCAGATCATATCCCAGTCTCACCTCCCGCAGCTTGATAAAGCTACTGCTGTACACCCATGCTTCGTCGATATTGTTCAGGTTCTTATAATACTGCGAGGCTGGTGTAATGGCTTTGTTAGGTTTCCCATCCTGTGTCACTCCTTTAAAGACGATGCCGTCATCATAGACTTTCTCACCACCAGGTCCTGTAGTCCCTGCCACAGGCAGCTGCGTATTATCGTTACCCGGATAATAATAGGAGAGTCCTCCGTGGGCCGCGTCCCTGCCAGGCAGGGTCAGCGCGAGTACACCCGTATAAGCGCCAGTGGCATTCGTAGAAGAATACTGCGACCCGCCGAAACTTCCGTCGACCAGCACGCTGAGGGAAAAATGATCATACGTGAAAGTATTGGTGATGCCCCCCAGCCAATCGGGTGTATATTTACCCAATATCTTATTGTTAGGATTCGTAGCAGGTGATCCGTCGTCATTGACGATGATCTGTCCGGCACTGTTCCGTAAGTAAGCTGTTCCAAACAAGCTGCCATATGCCTTCCCTACCGTAGCGATCGTCTGTATGCTGCCATCACTGCCCAATACATAGTTCTTCAGCAGCCCTTCATTGTCCAGGGAGATGAGCTTGCTGCGATTGAGCGCGTAGTTGGCATTGATGTCCCAGGTAAAATGGGTCGTCTTCAGCACCGATAGTCCCAGTTGCGCCTCCAGCCCTTTATTATTCAGCCTGCCTGCGTTGATCAGCTTCTGGGAATAACCCGTGGTGGGGCTTATATCCACACTCAATATCTGATTGTAGCTGCTGCTGCTGTAGAAACTCAGGTCCAGACGAACCCTGTTCCTGAACAATCCGGCCTCCAGGCCCACCTCTGTCGAGGTTGTCGTCTCCGGCTTCAGATTGGCGTTCAGATACAGGGATGCGGCCGTCAGCATCGGATTGCTCCCAAAAGGCGGAGTAATGAACGGATAATAATTGATCAACTGATAAGGCGTCGCATCATTCCCCACCTTGGACCAGCCGCCTCGTACCTTGGCATAGCTCAGCACGTCGCTCTTTATGTCAAAGGCATCCGAAAGGATCAATGAACCATTCACCGATGGATAGAAGTAAGAGAGATTGCTTTGAGGCAACGTTGAGCTCCAGTCATTCCGGGCCGTAAGATTCAAAAAGGCATAGTTGCGAAAGCCAAGCTGTGCCGACCCGAATACGCTGTATGTTTTCAGGTTATAATAATTATTGGAGGACACCAGCGGGTCTCTGGAATTGGTCAGCGTATATACCCCCGCTACCGCCAGCCTCGGAGCCTTTTGATCATTCTCTTCATAGGTCTTGGTACGTATGTTGGTCCCGGCCAATACCTCCAGGTTAAAGTCGCTGTTGAGCTTCTTATTATAGTTGAGGGTGAATTCGGTGTTGTTCTCGTTCACCGTAAAAGCATCTTCTTCATAGCTGCCGAACGGCGTCCCGCTGGTCCCATAGGCTATCCGCAGCTTGCGCCTGTCGGTATAATAATCCGTACCCGACTTTAGATTGGCCGTCAGCTCCGGTGTGATCTTATAGCTCAACCCGACATTGCCGATGAGCCTGTCACGCCGTTGACCCACGGTGTTCTGATTGGCTACAAAGAAAGGGTTGCTGTAATAGGCGTTATTCCAGTTCAGAGGGCTGCCGGTGCTGTAGTAATGATCGCGCAGCCTGTTCATATCCACCTGTCGTCCCATCCAGATGAATTGCAGCATCGTGCTGGTCGAACGCTTGCCGCCCGCACCAGGCAGATTGCCCGAGCTGGTCTGTACATAGTTGGCATTGGCCGTCAGTGTGAGCTTGGGGTCCAGTTTCAGGGTGGTGTTCAAAGTGAAAGTGTTGCGGCCCAGACCGCTGTTGGGGATCACACCGAACATCTTTTGAGTGTTGACGGAGAACCGGTAGTCATATTTATCTCCGGCATCCCCTATAGCCACGCCATTGTTGTAGCTGACACCCGTCTTGAAATAGCTTTTTACATTATCAGGATGGGGTACGAATGGCTGAGGCGTACCGTCGAAGAACTGAGGGATCGGCTGGCCGTCCATTTTAGGTCCCCAGCTCTCGTCTACATTGTCATTGACACCCCCGCCGGCGCCGTCCTTATAACTGAACTCTCCATTGGCGCCTTGTCCAAAAACATTCTGATATTTGGGAAGGGTCAACAAATTCGACCAGGTAGTATTGGAATTGACGGAAATACCCAGGCCCTTTTTCTTCCTTCCGCTCCGGGTCTTGATCAGGACTACTCCCTGTGCCGCACGGGAACCATACAAAGCCGCAGCATTTGGCCCTTTTAAAAAGCTAATAGACTCGATGTCGTTGGCATTGATATCCGAAATGGCATTGGCAAAATCCCGCGAACCGCCTGAGCCCACACTTGCCCCCAGCTGGGAATTGTCCACGGGGAAGCCGTTGACGACGAACAACGGCTGATTATTCCCTGAAATAGAGGTCTCACCTCTTATGACGATGCGGGAAGATCCCATATCTCCCTGGCTGTTCGTCACACGGACACCGGCCACCTTGCCTTCCAGCGCATTGACCAGATTAGGTTCTGCCGTCTCGGAAATATCCTTCGACTTCAGCTCCTGCACGGCGTAGCCTAAAGATTTTTTCTGACGCGTGATACCCAACGCCGTCACCACAACTTCATTCAGCGCCCCCTTAGCCTGCTCCAGCGTTATGGAAAGTGGAGAGGTTGCATTGGCAGGTATCTCCAAAGGCTGATAACCGATGAAGCTGATTGAAAGTATGTCTCCTGATGAAACAGTTATCTCGAATTTGCCCGAGGCATCCGTTTGTGTAGCCTTATGTCCGCCTTTTACGGCTACAGTAACACCCTGCAAGGGCAGGCTGTCTGGCTTTCCTGTAACTACACCCGTGGCTTTGAATGTTTGTGCTTGAGAGGAGAGAGAAAGTAAAACTAGCATTAGTCCGGCGAATAAATACCTATGCTTTGCCGGCATGCATCCGGTTAGCAGCTTCTTCATAACAGTGCTTTTAGTGACTCAATAGTGTTTTCCAGATGCAAATATATACCCTACTCAAATAGTAGACTAATATTTTTATTGTGTATATCACATTTAAAGTGGTATTATTTACTGAAAAGCCCAATTCCAGGAGATTTCGTATCTTCGCCGTTTATCACAATTACTGTTGTAAAACAGCAAATCCCCAACGCATGAAGCGCAAAACGGATAATTTCAGCAAGTTCTATAACAAAAAGAGCAATGCTGCCATCAAGGAAGGCTTTCGTCAGGAAAAGAAAGCCGCTAAGAAAGAAAGAAAAGAAGCCATCGAGCGTCATTTCGAAGAGAAAAGAAAGGCCCGCGAACAGCAGTTTGCGCAGCGGCCGGCAGCCGGCAAGCCTGCAAAGCCAGCCGAAGTCCCAACCTCAAAAGGCTCTGTCCCCGCGCCCAGGGTCTCTTCAAATGTTTCTCCCGCCGACCCCAACGCGCTGCCCCTGAACAAATACATTGCCCACGGCGGCATCTGTTCCCGTCGCGACGCTGCCGAACTCATCCGCCAGGGAAAAGTGCAGGTCAACGGTCAGCTCGTCACTGAACCCGGCACCAAGGTCTCACCTGATGACATAGTCAAGGTCAATGGGAAAAAAGTTACCATATCCCGCAACTTCGTCTATATACTTCTGAACAAACCAAAGGATTATATCACTACCACCGACGACCCGCAAGGGCGTAAGACCGTGCTCGACCTGATCCGTCAGGCCACATCTGAAAGAGTCTTCCCCGTCGGCAGACTGGACCGCAACACCTCCGGCGTGCTGCTCCTGACTAATGATGGCGATCTGGCTCAAAAGCTGGCCCACCCAAAGCACGAAATAAAAAAGATATATCATGTCAGCCTGGACAAGCCGCTGACCAAGGCGGATTTTGACAAAATAGCCGGCGGTGTGACACTCGAGGACGGCGTGGCTTATGTAGACGTACTGGCCTATGCAGACTCCAAGGATAAAACACAGATAGGGCTGGAGATACACAGCGGACGCAATCGCATCGTCCGTCGCATCTTCGAACACCTGGGCTATGATGTAAGGGGACTGGACAGGGTAATGTACGCAGGACTGACCAAGAAGAATGTGCAACGTGGACACTGGCGGCTGCTCACCGAAAAAGAGATACGTATCTTAAAATATCTGAACTCCTCGTTCAGAGGTTCGCTCGCTGCGCCGGCGTCAAAGGATCATAAGGCGGACGAGGAAGAGGGCATCGCAGCACCTGCCCGGCCGGCCGCGCCGAAAGGTCCTAAAAAATTTAAACGCACAGGCCCCTACAAATCGGCCGGTCCAAGGAAGCCCCGCCCGGCAGCACGCTCCGAAAAACCAGCCCCATCATCGAAAGGACCATCCAATGGCCCCGCAAAGTCCGCCAAAGACGATAAGAAGCCCCCCATGGTCAATGGCGGTCTCCGTGGCCGTAAGTCAGGCGGCTCCTATATAAAGTCAAAAGCCAAATCACAACAGGCGTCCGCCAAATCCCAGGGCGCCCGTCCACCCAGACCCTCCAAACCTTCCGGCCGTCACCCACGTTAATCCCATCATCCCATGCATAACAAGCCCGAGATCATATACGAGAACGATCATTTTATTGCCCTCAACAAACCCGCCGGACTGCTCAGCATTCCTGACCGGGAAGGTAAGGACCCTTCCCTCAAGAGCTGGCTAAGAGAAAAATACGGCAACATCTTCACCGTCCATCGCCTGGACCGCGACACCAGCGGGGTCATCGTCTTTGCAAAGGATGAAGCTACGCATCAATACCTGTCGAAAATATTCGAAGAACGGGCGGTAGAAAAGATTTATACAGGCATCGTACAAGGTGCGCTGGCGCAACCCAAAGGCAGCGTGGATCTGCCCATTATGGAGCACCCCACAAAACCCGCGGTGATGGTCATCAACAAGCGCGGCCGGACCTCTCTGACAGACTACGAGGTCCTGGAAGAACTGGGACTTTATTCGCTGGTACAGTTCCGCATCCACACGGGCAGGACTCACCAGATCCGCGTCCATATGCAGGCCCTGGGTCACCCCATTGTCTGTGACGAGACGTATGGTGACGGTCGCCCCGTCTTTATTTCCTCCTTCAAGCGGAATTACAAGCTCAGCAAGGACGAAGAGCAAGAGCGCCCGATCCTTCATCGGCTGGCGTTACATTCGCAGCTATTGCATTTCCAGGACCAGCAGGGTGAATTCCATACACTGGAGGCGCCGCTGCCAAAGGACATGCGGGCATTGTTGCAGCAGCTGAGGAAGTGGAAGGGATGAGCCTTATTCGTTCTTATACACCACCCCATCCTTCATGACAAATTTCATATTCCCCATGACATGGATGTCCTGGGTGGGATCGCCGTCCACGGCTACGATATCCGCGAACTTGCCCTTCTCGATGCTTCCGACCTTATCACTCACCCCGATGAGCTCAGCCGCATTCAGAGTGGCGCATTTGATGGCTTCCACCGGGGGCATGCCTGCCTCGGTCATATAAACAAACTCGATCCAGTTCTTACCATGCGCATATACACCGGCATCCGTGCCAAAGGCGATCTTCACGCCCGCCTTGTACGCTTTGGCAAATGTATTTTGTATCATCGGTCCGATGCTGATGGCCTTGCCTGCAATGACAGACGGGAAATAACCAGGATGCAGCCTGGCGGAGTCGGATACCGACTTGCCCGCAATAATGGTCGGCACATACCAGACACCATGCTGCTTGAGCAGACTGATAGTCTCATCGTCCATGATCGTGCCATGTTCGATGGATGTCACACCCGCACGAATGGCCCGCTTCATCGCCTCGGCCCCATGCGCATGGGCGGCTACCCGCATCCCATAATCCTTTGCCGTCTCCACAATAGCGCGGATCTCTTCTTCGGAAAATTGCGGACCGGTGCCATCCTTCTCCAGGCTTAACACACCGCCGCTGGCCGTGATCTTTATCAGATCGGCCCCCTTCTTATACATCTGTCTCACCGCCTTGATACAGGCGTCCTTCCCATCCACTACGGTAAGGGCTGTCTCGTCAGTGGCCTCCAGTCCCTTACGCCATCCATGGGTCGGATCACCATGCCCGCCCGTGGATGAAAGTATCTTTCCCGCAGTATATACGCGTGGGCCTATTACTACACCCTGACGAATGGCATTACGCAGGGAAATATTGACGCCGGTGCCCCCTACATCCCTTACAGTGGTAAAACCCGTCATGAGGGTAGTCTTTGCATATATGGTGGATTGGAAGGCTATATCCACATCATCCTGCGTAAATCTTTTGAGCTGGGCATTGGGACTCGTTTCGTTTTCCAGATGCACATGGGCGTCGATCAGCCCCGGCATCACCGTACGACTTTTCAGGTCGATGATCTTGTCACCCGCAGCCGCGGAGATATATCCTTTTTGCACATCGGAGATCGTATTGCCTGTGACGACAACGGACATCTCTGTCCGCACCTGCAGCGAGGCCGGATCGATGAGCTTGCCACAGTAGATAATGGTTTTTTGAGCGAGAAGGGCAGCCGGCACGCATAGTACAGCCACCAAGCATAAAAGCAGTTGTTTTCTCATTTAATGAATATACAAAAAAACCCGGCGACTGCCGGGTTTTTTTATTGGAGCTATTTATTCGGCTGCGGCGTATAGCGCAGGTAGGGCTTGATAACCTTCACACCCTTCGGGAATTTCTTCTGTGCGTCTTCCGTGCTGATGGCAGGAACAACGATCACATCCTCACCTTCTTTCCAGTCGGCAGGGGTAGCTACGCTGTGATTAGCCGTCAGCTGCAGGCTGTCTACAACACGCAGTACTTCGTTGAAGTTACGGCCTGTAGAAGCAGGATATGTAATGATCAGCTTTACCAGCTTGTCGGGTCCGATGATGACCAGGCTGCGTACAGTAGCAGTTGCAGAAGCATTCGGGTGAATGAATTCATACAGTGTGCTCACCTTGCGGTCTTCGTCAGCGATGATGGGGAATTGAACATCCACCTTTTGGGTCTCGTTGATGTCCTTGATCCAACCCAGGTGCTTGTCAACGGGGTCTACGCTCAGGGCCAGCACCTTTACACCACGCTTTGCAAATTCGTCCTTCAGGGCGGCAGTTCTTCCTAATTCAGTTGTACAGACAGGTGTATAATCGGCAGGGTGAGAAAAGAGGATCCCCCAGGAATCACCCAGGTATTCGTAAAAATCTACTTCGCCAATAGATGTCTTGGCCTTGAAATTGGGGGCTTTATCCCCTAAACGTAAACTCATAAAACAAAGATTTGAAGTTAAACAAAAACCCGCCAGGAGATACGGAAGACTCCGCCGTCATTCCTGCCGGATCACGAAGATATTAATTCCCTATCAATAAGGTAGACTTTAAGTGTAAATTTTTCATTTCCCTTCGTAAATAATTAATTATCAATCAACTGACTGCATCCTCACCGGCTGGCCCCTTATCTGTCGGCCTTTCGTCCGTCGTTTTTTTATCCGCCGCTTTTTTCAATGCCGCGCGCGATATAGCGCCGCCCTCCTCTCTTGTACGTTGTCGCTGCTCGGAGCGACTGCCCTCCATGCCTCCCGTAGTATCTTCAGGAGCATTGGCCCCCTCGATACCACCCGCCTTGACGATAGAATATTTACCCCACCTGTTCTTGACATCATCGATGGCTTTATACAGCTGTATCTTCTTCCCCGTGTCCTGGAAAAGATTGGTTTGCATCGCCTCCCCTGTCAGCTCACTGAGCCGCACACCCAGCAGCCGGATGGGTTGCCCTGCTCGGTACAGCTTGTGAAATAGCTCTTTGGCCTTGGCGATGAGTTCGTCATCATAAAAAGTATAAGGGATGGTCGTCTGCCGGGAGGTGGTCTCGAAATCGGGATATCGTATCTTGACAGCGATACAACCCGCCGTCTTATTATCCTGCCGCAGCTCATAGGCTACCCTTTCTGTCATCCGCACCAGCTCCGCCATAAGGAAGTCCATATCTGTTTTGTTCTCCTCAAAAGTATTCTCAGTTGAGATGGATTTGGCTTCATAATAGGGTATCACCTCTCCTTCGTGAATCCCACGAGACTTATTATAGAGGTCGAGACCATACTTACCAAATTTATGCTCTAATTCCGCCGCCGGACGGTCGCTTAAGTCCCGGATGGTCCGGATACCCATCTCCAGCAAGGTCTTGTACATCTGTTCCCCTACCCCGGGTATCTTATTGACTCCCAGTGGTGCGAGGTATTCGCGCTCGCTGCCCTCCGGGATATGAATATAGCCGTTGGGCTTGGCCTCGTTCGTGGCGATCTTGGCCACCATTTTATTGGAAGCCAGGGCGAAAGAAATGGGCAACTTCGTCTCCGATATGATCTCCTCCCGCAGGTCGATGGTCCACTGATAAGGATCAAAAAACCGGTTCATCCCCGTGAGGTCCAGGTAGAACTCGTCGATACTGGCTTTTTCAAAAAGAGGAGCTTTCGAGGCGATGATCTCCGTCACGATACGTGAGTACTTGGTATACTCGCCACGGGCATTGCCTACCACCATTGCATGTGGACAAAGCTGTAAGGCCCGCTTCATCGGCATGGCGGAATGAATCCCGTATTTGCGTGCCTCATAGCTGCAGGCCGCCACCACTCCCCGCTCGCTATGGCCCCCTACCAATAAGGGGATGCCCTTCAATGAGGGATCGAGCAGACATTCCACCGAGACAAAAAAAGCATCCAGGTCGAAATGGGCTATGGTACGCGGGGAGGACATACCCGCAAAGGTACTGATCTATCAGAACCTATTTCTTCGAATTTCCCAGGATATACACCGAATACCCCACCTGCACCTGTGCGAAATTGTTCTGCAAATTGGACAATTCCCCATTGAATCGCAGACGGCCAAAGAGCTTGGAATTATCATTGACCTGGATGGTCACCAGCAGTTCGGAAATGGTCAGCCATTGATGTCCTTTCGCATAGACCTTTGCCGGATCGTTCTTGTCAAAGGTCACAGATTGTACCGCACTGCTGAATACTCCCATATAGACAAATCTCTGCGAGAGACTGAGACTGAATCTTTCTTCCGGCAGGAAATTGATGATTGCCTCGGGATAAAATTGCAGCGTATTGACGGAATATTCAGAACTCAGTCCTGTCTTCGTGATCACCCCATTGTTTATGGTGGTGCCGGAATCCCGCACCTGTGTGATCCCAAGCCTAGCGCCTGCATTCAGGAAAAACGTGTATTTAAGATCATGGTTGCTCAGGAATAAAATATTTGCATTCAGTCCCCCTGAAAAGCTCTGGTACTGATAGAGGTCCAATGGGGTAGCATATCGATGTTTCCTATGGGAAAAAGTGGAAGTATCCGTGGCGCCGGGATTCAGGCGGATGGAATCCAGGTCCCCCAATATAAGATGTTTATTGTGCTGCTCTAATTTCGAAATGGATACTATCGGCTCGACATACTGCAGAAATCCATAGCTCTTGAACGCTTTGTAAAGCAGCCGGCCGGATTGGAACTGCACGGTATTCAGGTTGATCTTTTTACTGACCTCCGTCTGCACGAGACCATTCGGCTTATTATCGCTGAGCCCGATGAAGTCGGTAAAAATATGCGCCTCGAACAGTTTCTTTGTCTCTTCTTTGAAAAGCTTTATGCTTTCCCCTCCATTGAGCGTAAAAGAAATATTCTTAGGGCTATAATCACGCCTGTCCACAGCCAGATCAAAATCATAATCTATCAGATTGTTCAACATGATATAATAATGGATACGCCCCGTGTCCCTGGAGTAAGGCGATGAATATATCTCAAACAGCTTGATATTGGAAAAATTATCAAAATTGGTCTTGGAGGAGATGCCTATGCCATAGTTATTGGTATAATAAAAGGTTTTGCCATTAATGGAGACATAAGCCTTTATATTCTCTATATATCCCTGGTTGATCTCTACTTTCACCATGAGTATCCGGTATTTGTTGGCCGAGCGGTGGTATCTGCAGGTATCACAGGTTTTAGCATAGACATATAAGGAATCCTTTACCCGGAACGTAGCGGCCTGCAGGTCGAACGAGCCCGTGTCCAGGGATGCTTTAAAATGAATAAAGAGGTTTCGTGCATAGGCCTGTACCCTGGATTGCTCACCCGCATTACAGTCCGTATCAGGTGGAGTACGCAAGGCCATAAAAGCGCGTTTGAAGGCGGAAGCAAATACATCCAGATCATCAGTGCTTACTGTAAATCCCGAATTGATAGAATCATCCATTCCATCCTTTATCGTCACCTTGATGGAATTACCCTCTTTTTGTTCACAGATGGCCGTATAGCTTTTTCCACAGGCTACAAAAGATTCTGTAAAGGTCTGGCCATAGGCGATCCCATATACAAAAAGGGACAGCACGCATATCAATGCATGTCTCATAGCAATAAGGTTAAGGTTAACAATTTTCATCGGAGATAAACCAGGCGCAGGTGCCCTCATTGTCCAGCGGCAGGCAACGCCATACCTTCCCATTCACACATTTTTGCGAGCCGCAGTTACAATTTACTTCCGCGCTGACGGCAGCGATACCTTTCGACGGGCCCGGCTTTCTGGCCGTAGCCTTATGTTTTTTACCACCCTTCATATAAGTATAGGAAAGGATCTCTATTTTTTCAGTTTTTTCCATGATAAAAGTTTTATGGTCATGAGTTTTGTTCATGTAAAAGATCATCCCGTTACAGTATACTCCACAAAGAAGTTCTTTTCGTCAAATCGTGGTTGATAGGGAAGGCTCTTCCATTTGGTCTTTCCTTTGTTCTTTTGTGGGTCACAGCCATCCGCGTATCCGTCGTCCATACGCAATACCCTGTACCCCGTCTTTTCCTTTAGTCGCTTGTATAAGTTCTTGGCGGGCATCTTCCACCCATTCTTTTTTGTGATGTTCGGATCCGTCTTGCACACCGGGATCATTGCCACCAGCTCAGAGTGCTCCATGGATTCCAGGGCCTTTACCAATGTAGCATTATGGCTTCCGTGATGCCCTACCTTATACAGGACAGTATTCCGGAGCAGCGCCTCTGTGGAAAAGGTGCCCGTCACCCCTTTCCATTTGATATCATCCCAGGACAGCCAGTTGCCCGTCTGTGCGTCAGCAGCAAACAACAGGATCTTGCCGGACTTTACCAGTTCGAAAGCAAGTACCAGGCTGCTGTTATTGGTATAGGAGTCCAGGTACAGCGCCAACCTGGAAGCTGTCTGCATCCAGTCGTCCTCTATCATCCGCCAGGGCTCTCTTTTATAAAGGGCTACCATCTCCGGGTGGGCCTTTGCCTCGCTCTTTTTATGCGTTGAGCTGAATGGGAATTGTTTCTCTGCCCTGTCGGAGCCATCCGATGTATTGTTCTCCAACGCAGATAAAAACCGTTTGGCATTGATATTGGCAAATGCCAGATTCGGGTCGTAGGTCTCCGTCTTTTTTGGGTCCTTATCGAACAGGAGCGTCTGGTTACGTGGTGGACCAAGAACATATACACGTACGGCATCCGTCGGCATACCGGGGAGAGGCAAAATATCACCCGGACTGAGATATCGAACCTCCTTTTCAGGCAGCTGCTTTAATATCTCAATACCCCTGGCAGGAAGTTCCGGGCCGCCGCCATCCTCATCCTCTCCACTGGCGGCATAGAATCCCAACACATCCTTTAATATCTGCCCGGCTGATGATGTGGCGGGTAGCCTGGATTGCAGCTTGCTGACCGTATCCACCAGGTTCAGCTGGTCCTTCTTTATAGACCTTGCCAACTGGTCCCTGGGGTTGTCCAGCCAGGACAGCCAGGTTTGGTCGACCATTCCGGTAAATATCTTTTCACAGTGGACAAATCCGGATACATGGTCATTGTGCTGATGGGTGCCCACTACTACATCCAGCTGCCGGTCATTCAGCTGGTTCCTGATATAGCCGGCTATCTTATTTAATCTGGTCTTGGACTTTTCCGAATTGCGGAACGAGCCACAGTCGATCAACACATTGCTCTCCTGATCGCGGGTAGCAAACTGGAGCCAGAAGCAATCTCCCAATTCGCCTACGTCGAACATTTTTACCGTCACGGTGACGGCCGCGGGATTCCTGGTCATGAATATTTTTTTATCAGTGAAAATGCAAATGCGCAAAATTGATGGCCGCAAAACCATCCGCCTCCTCATACATGGAATCATTAAAGGCAACAAAGCTGGCGGTCTTCCCCTGTTGATAGTCCATTTGGTCGACAAACCGGTGACGGCTGGTGATATTTTTATAAATGATGTATTCCACATCGAAGTTCCTGGACATATTCAGGATCAGCGTAGCGCCGCCTCTGAACTTGGCCCCCTGAAGCGTACCGTTCTCGATGACATATGTCTGTGTCAGCGTGACAAGCACCTGCTCCACCAGTTTCCCTTCCCTGCCCACACGGTACACCGGTCTCACCTTATGGACTTCCAGCTTCGGGACCTTTTCTGTAGTTATTATTTCATCCTCATAGTGTACATGCTGTACCTGGTTGGTCAGCCCGATCTTTTTCAGAAAGCTCGACCATTGATGTTCCGTGAATCTGCCATTCCTTTTGCTAAGCAGCTGCTCATGCAAAAGCCTTTGTACTTCGCCGGATTGTTGAAAGATCTCCTTTCTGTTGTTGACCTCCATCGTCGAGATCTCGACGATGGTCCTTACCTGGTCCTTCAGGAATCGGGCAATATAGGTCAGTAATTTCTGTTCCGGCTGGGTAAGCGTGTCGGGCTTGGACCATTGCAGGCTTTCGACTGACAAAGTATTGACACGGTCTGGAAAGATCCCCCAGCTTCTAAAGGCTTCGATCAAGGCCAGGCGGTAGCCATTCATATCGTTGGGGGAGCTGTCGAGGTCCGCTGTGATCAGCGCACGCAGGTAATCTCCAAAAGTAATATCATGAGGTGGGCAATAATCCAGGGCCCGGATACAGATATGTAACAGTCGCTCGGCAATCTCGCAGGCGGCGTTGGCAAGACGTTTGACCAGGTCCGGATGAATAGCACCCGGCTGTAAGATACCCGTACCATTAGTAGCGATCCTTAGCAGGTCCGCGGTGGTACTATTGTATAGCCTGATAAAGGCATCGAATATGGTTGCCACTAATATAGCACCCCGTGCATGAGGTTCGAAAATGGTCTTATAATCATTGGGATCCGGGATATACCGCTGCCATTTGCCCTTTTCATCAAATTTGCCAATGGCGCTTCTAAGAGCGCCCCGGTTGCCCTGTAAGGCGTTGCCGAACTGAGTAGCCAGCTCGCCGAGGAAACTGTACTCTTCAAGATTGCCTCTCGTCTGCGCTATCTGATGCTCTACAAGAGGAGTGATGGTGAAACGTTGAAGCAGCGCTACAATATCGGCAAACCCCTCATGAAAGGCGGGAACATCTGGATTGGTATTCTCGATGAACCTGGGGTGGATACTGTCCAGCAGCGCATGCGTGACCTCATGAGCAATAATATCAGGGGATAGACAGGTAAAGATAACACCCCCAGGCAGGTTGATGCCTTGCGGACTGGCCCCCCGCGGATTGACCACTGCCTCGAAGTACCCAAAAAGAATGGCTTTTTTTTCAGGATCATAATAGGCGTTCGCATCCCGGAATGCATGTGGATATAGCCGGATGGTATCGACATACAGGTTCCGTTCGGGATATTTGGGATCATATTTTCGGGGGGACCAGATGACCTTCCTGCCCAGGGATTGCTCAAAATGTTCCAGGGTCGTCATGGCGATAGTGTAGACGAATTGCTGGTGGAAAGCCGGATTGCCTTCGCTGGGGTCCAGCCCATTTTGTGCCAGGATGTGTTTTTCATCCAGATCCACGGGGTCATAATAGCAGTTACTGGCCGGATCGTAATCGATGACCTCAAAATAATCTCCCCTCGGACCACGCTTTAATGATTCCCATCTGACGCGATAGGTTATTTCGTTGATGGTAGCTGTATCCAGCTTGGTTGAAAAAGCAGGGTCAAGGGAATATCCCCGCAAAAGCCTGTGCGTGCTCTTCATTAGATTACTTTGGCGTAAAGTAATCTTTAGATCACAGCCAGTCAACGGGAAAAACACCCTTTTATGCCATGGACACTCCGTCCGCACCGCTATCGATACACATCCAACAACCCATCCGGCAATTCCACAAACACCTTACGCCCCTTCTTATCCACCTTGCGAAGTGTCTCTTCATGGATAGGTATCAATGCTTCTTTCCCATCCAGGTCGATCCTGAGGAGTATTTGGTGCGGCTGTTCAAACACCTCCAGTATCTCGCCAAGGTCTTTCTCTCCATCCCAGAGATGATATCCCACGAGAGAGATAGGCGCTGACTTGCCGGCAAATTGCGCGACCTCTGCCTCGGGCACCCAAACTTCTTTTTGCGCCAGCCGTCGGGCCGCTTCTTTTGTATCGATCCCCTCCAGCTTGATGTATACATCTTCATTCCCTTTCTCACGCACGCTCTCTACGAACCAGGGTAACATCTCGCCTTTCTTCTCTTCGAGAAAGATGGCTTTGAGCCCCTTTAGCGCAGTCTTTTTTCCAAGGCGGTGTTGTAATACCATCTCGCCCTGCAGGCCAAAGGTGGCCACTAATTTGCCGATATTGCGGTAGTTGTCGCTCATACAAAAACGGAACACGGCTCCGTTGCCCGAAGGGCCATTATTAAATTTTGGAGCACCGAAGTTACATTTCAGACAACGAAGGTGCAGAAAAAAAAACAGGAGGTCTCGCGACCTCCTGAAAAAAATTACATCTTTGAGTCTTAAGCCTGTGCAGGTCCTTCGCTCTTTCTTTCCATCCTTCTCGGAGGAGCGCCTCTTCTGGCTGCGCCTTTGGCTTTTCTGTTCTCTTCCTGGCGTTTCTTCATTTGGGCTTCGTGCTCGGAATGCCATTTCTGGAATTTCTCCATGGCAGCCGCATCATCGAATAAACCCAATTTGACACCACGCAATAAATGTTTCAGGTAAAGAACTCCCTTGTAAGAGAGGATCCTTCTCACCGTGTCGGTGGGTTGAGCACCTTTGTGCAACCAATCAAGCGCCTTCTGGCGATCAAGTTGAACGGAAGCGGGAACTGTGAGAGGATTGTACGTACCGATCTTTTGGATGAATTTACCATCCCTGGGCGCACGGGCATCGGCTACTACGATGAAGTAAAATGGCCTTTTCTTAGACCCGTGGCGTTGCAGTCTGATTTTAACTGGCATTTTAAATAGAAATTTAAATGCGTGAACAAATAAGGTTACCTTCTTTCTTTTTGGACCGCAAATGTAGCGATCTGCTGCTAATTATTCAAAAATAATAAATCGAAACCTTTTGGCCGAATCCTGAGGCCAGAAATTTATGAACGGCGGAAAATTTTAACTTTTCGGGAGACCGTCAAACTGGCTGTTTCTCTGACA
Organism: Sphingobacteriales bacterium 50-39; assembly: GCA_001898505.1. Taxonomy (GTDB): domain Bacteria; phylum Bacteroidota; class Bacteroidia; order Chitinophagales; family Chitinophagaceae; genus Puia. The sequence goes on along the minus strand of MKTZ01000009.1, from coordinate 311,378 downwards.
GTTATATGTCAGGAAAATGGTCTCCACTAAATATGCCCCGTTTTCCTGAAAAGTCTAATGTCTGTCCTTCGGACAACGGACCTTGGGTCCGTTATGCACCTATTTCCCTTTACCTCCGGCCCATGCCCATTTTCCCCATTCCCATGGGCATTTTGTTCATCATTTTCATCATCTGTTTCATCTGGTCAAATTGCTTGAGAAAAGCATTGATCTCATTGATATCCTTACCACTACCACTGGCCAGGCGCTTGCGGCGGCTCTGGTCGATGACGTCGGGATTGGCCCGTTCGTAAGGGGTCATGGAATTGATGATGGCCTCGATGCCCTTGAAGGCGTCGTCGCTGATGTCGATGTCCTTCATAGCCTTGCCTACACCAGGTATCATACCCAGGAGATCTTTGATATTTCCCATCCGCTTGATCTGCTCCAGCTGCTGTTTGAAGTCCTCGAAGTCGAACTGGTTCTTCCGGATCTTCTTCTCCAGCTTTTTGGCTTCCACCTCGTCAAACTGCGCCTGCGCCTTTTCCACAAGGGTAGTGATATCACCCATCCCCAGGATACGTTGCGCCATACGCTCTGGATAGAAGACATCCAGCGTGTCCATCTTTTCCCCGCTGCTGATAAACTTTATAGGCTTGTTGACGGTATATTTGATGGATATGGCGGCCCCACCACGGGTATCACCGTCCAGTTTGGTCAACACCACGCCGGAGAAGTCCAGCCTGTCATTAAAGGCTTTGGCGGTATTGACGGCGTCCTGACCGGTCATGGAGTCCACCACGAAGAGGATCTCCTGGGGATTGACAGCTGCCTTGATAGCGGCGACCTCCTGCATCATGGCTTCATCTACTGCCAGGCGACCGGCAGTATCTATTATCACCACATTCTTATTCTTGCTACGGGCTTCCTTGATGGCGTCCTGGGCGATCTTGACGGCGTTCTTGTTCTCCGGCTCGCTGTATACATCCACCCCGATCTGGCCACCCAAAACCTTCAATTGCTCGATGGCCGCCGGACGATAGATATCGGCAGCTATCAGCATGGGAGACAGCCCCTTACGGCCTTTCAGGTAATTGGCCAGCTTGCCGCTGAAAGTGGTCTTACCACTACCCTGCAGACCCGCTATGAGGATGACGGCCGGATTGCCTTTGGCGTTGAGCTCACTCTCCTGCCCGCCCATCAGCTCGGCCAGCTCGTCCTTTACGATCTTTACCATCAGCTGACCAGGACTCACGGCAGTAAGCACTTTCTGGCCAAGAGCCTTCTCTTTTACTACGTCGGTGAAGTCCTTGGCTATCTTAAAGTTGACGTCCGCATCGATAAGGGCACGACGAATGTCCTTTACGGTGGCGGCAATATTCAGCTCGGTGATACGGCCTTCCCCTTTTATCTGCTTGAACGCCGACTCCAGCCGCTCGCTGAGATTTTCGAACATAATTTGCTGATTTTACGTGTTGTCCCCTGGCCGGACCAGGAAGAAACAATAAAAAAGAAAGTGAATACAATCACGTATTCACTTAAAATAGGATGCCAAAATTACGAAAAAATGTCTGTGCAGTGTAATTGTTTATCTCAATAATTTCTTCTTTTGATTGATCAAATTCCCAGGTAGCTCCTGAGCATCTTGCTCCTGGAATTGCTTCTCAACTTTGTGATCGCCTTGTCCTTTATCTGACGGACCCGCTCGCGGGTGAGATTGAACTTCTCCCCTATGTCCTCCAGGCTCATGGGATGGTCGACCCCGATGCCGAAGAAGAAGCAGATAACTTCTTTCTGCCTTTCGGTCAATGTCTTCAGGCTGCGGTCTATCTCCTGCTTAAGGGATTCCTTATGCTCGATATTGGTCTCGGCCCTTTCCGCATTGGGATTCTCCAGCACATCTATCAGCGTGTTCTCTTCGCCCTCGGAAAGAGGCGTATCCATGCTTACGTGACGGGCTGCGATACCGAGAGTAGAGGAGACCTCCTCGATGTCCAGCTCCAGTATCTCGGCCAGTTCTTCGGCAGAAGGTTCACGTTCGAACTCCTGTTCCAGCTGGGAATAGGCTTTCTGGATACGGTTGGTAAGACCTACCTTATTCAGGGGCAGTCGGACAATACGGGATTGCTCTGCCAATGCCTGCAGAATACTCTGACGAATCCACCATACAGCGTAGGAAATGAACTTAAAACCGCGGGTCTCGTCGAAGCGTTGTGCCGCCTTGATCAAGCCCAGGTTACCCTCATTGATGAGGTCGGGTAAAGAAAGTCCTTGGTTCTGGTACTGTTTTGCCACAGATACCACGAATCTAAGATTGGCCTTTGTTAGCTTGTCGAGAGCCCGTTGATCTCCCTGCTTGATACGGATGGCGAGCTTTACTTCCTCTTCCGGCGTGATCAGCTCCACTTTTCCAATCTCCTGCAGGTACTTCTCAAGGCTCTGAGACTCACGATTTGTTATACTCTTCGTGATCTTGAGTTGACGCATACTCATAGGCAGAGGTCTTTAAAGGGTTTTTTTAAAGGTTTAAGGTTTACTGGAATTAATTAAAAACGAATAATTAACGCTTTTCTTGTACCAATGGCCGTCAACTGATTCAGGTAGATGTGATCACTAATATAACATTTTCCATACAAGGCAAAAATTATTTTTCGTAATCGACTGATTATCAGTCCACATAGGATGAAAAACCATTGATTTACACCGATTTCAGACATTAAAACGCGGTGAAAAAAAATTTTGACGGTTGAATTATTTAATTATAATTGCACATGCCGCGTTTGGTACAAAGTCAATTGAACAAAAGTAATAGATGAGTAAGAAACAACTTTTTACGCTTGAGTATCCTGTAAGATGTTCACCTTCCATTTTATATGAATTTTTGAGCACTCCCGCCGGGCTGCAGGAGTGGTTTGCAGATAAAGTAGATGAACGTGATAATGTATTTTCCTTCTCCTGGAATGGTTCTACCGACAGGGCCGATGTGATGGAGAGTGAATTTGAAAAATTCATACGCTTCCACTGGCAGCATGCGCCACAAGAAGAATTTTTTGAATTCCGTATTGAAAAGTCCGAAGTCACGAATCAAACGATACTTATCATAAAGGATTTCGCTAACAAAACTGAGATAAAAGACCAAAGCCAGCTTTGGAGCTACCAGGTGAAAGACCTCTTCCACCGCCTGGGTAACTAATTGCTTGTCCGGTGCGGGCCTTCATTCTCCTAACGCCCGTACCAGGGTCCGGAATAATCCAAACAGTATCTCAAGACTCTCATTCCACCTATCCAAACTACATTTTGCAGACAGCTTGATGAAGGGGTATGCCGTACTCTTGTCTATACTATCTGTCTGCAATAGACGATAATTATCGTCCTCCAGTTCGTGCCTCCATTCATCACCGGACATCGCGATATGAAAACCCGCTTTGGCCAGATCCCCTGCATGCCTTTCCAGCTCGCCCGCAAATCGCTCTTGCATTACCCCTTTCAGATGCAAGGTCACCATGAAATAATGCCCCCACCAGAACATGGTACGAATGGCTAATATGTCTTCCTTACCGAACAGCCGGGGTTGATCCAGCACTACATAGGGCAGCCCCTGGTAATTTTCGCCCCGGGATATCTTGGGTCTGTCCCAATTCGCTGGGAGAATATATCCTGCGGCCTCCACGACCCGCCTCAAACCTGTCAGCTCAGGCTCATAGTGTTGGCTTAATTCCGCCATCAATTGGACAGCTCGCTCCATAATGGAATTCTTCGTTAAAATCCAGGCAGGATCACTGACCAGGGCCATTTCCTCTTTTGAAAGTTGTACCTTCGCGGCGTCGTTCATGCGATAAAGGTAACCATCATTCACCAACGTCGTCGTCTGTGCTTAAAAACCCAATTAAAAAACTGGACCTTCTCATCATAAAGGCTTTTATAGGTCCTTTTATCGCCACGTTCTTCATCACCCTCTTCGTGCTGGTGCTGCAGTTCTTCTGGCTGTACATCGACGACATCGTAGGCAAGGGGGTGGATATGATCACAGTGGCCCGGCTGATCCTTTACGTCAGCGCTACCCTGGTTCCCCTGGCCCTACCCCTGGCCGTGCTATTATCCTCTATCATGACCTTTGGCAACCTGGGCGAGACTTTCGAGCTCATTGCCATCAAGTCCGCGGGCATCTCTTTATTGCGCTTTATGCGGCCTGTTATGGTCATTTCCATCGGCATCTGTTACATCGCCTTTCTATTCAACAACAACATCATCCCGGTAGCCAATCTGAAGATGAATACGTTGAAGTATGATATCATCGTCTCCAAGCCCGCCTTTGATATAAAAGAGGGTGTTTTCTATGACAAGATAGAAGGCTATGTCATCAAGATAGGCAAGAAGGAAAAAGACGACTCCACCATTCGCAATGTCGTCATCTATGAGCAGGATTTCTCCGGTGCGCAGGACCATATCATCATTGCGGAGAATGGGAAGATGGTGGTCACCCCCGACAAGCACTCGCTGGTCTTTACCCTCCAGAATGGCTGGATCTACCAGGAAGGCAAGGGCGACAGGATGTCCACCAATACCGAATTCATCCGGATGGGCTTTAAAGAGTACAAGAAAGTTCTCGACCTCAGCTCCTTCAAACTCAACAAGACGGAGGACAGCGCCTTTAAGAACAATTACCAGATGCTGACCATGAGTCAGCTAGGGCACAACATCGACTCGCTTAAGAAATTGCAGGCAGCCTATCGTGCACACACTGCCGAAAATTTCCGGATCACATTGAAGTTCCTGAAGATGCTGGATACCACCGGCTGGGCCGATGTGGAAAAGCTTCAAAAGATAGACTCCCGCTATCTGCTGGCAAAACCCACTCCTTCGGTGGCGGCAGCAACCCCCTCTCCTCCTGATACGTCGAAAAATCATCCGGACACGTCGAAAAATAAAAAGCCCGCGCCTACCAAGGTTGCAAAGGCTACCCCGCCTCCGCCGCCAGGATTCTACGATTATTTGCCTGACAGCACCCGCAACGCCGTACTGAGCAATGCCATCTCACAGGTGCAAACCGCCAAGATCAATCTGGATCAGCCTGCTTTTTTATATTCCAATGAAGAGAACGACCTGCGTGTCCACAGGATTGCCTGGCATGAGAAGTTGACCCTTTCCGTAGCCTGTCTCGTGATGTTCCTCATCGGGGCACCCCTGGGTTCTATCATCCGGAAGGGTGGTATCGGTATGCCGCTGGTGTTTGCCGTCGTCTTTTTTGTGATCTTCTTCCTGTTGAATAATTTCGGGAAGAAGTTTGTAAAAGAAGATGTGCTGACGCCTTTGGCCGGTATGTGGATGGCCACCTATGTGCTGACGCCGATTGGACTGTTCCTGGTATACAAGGCCCTGCACGATTCACAGCTGTTCAATAAAGAATTCTATTTCCGCATAGCCAGGGCCATCCGGAATATGATCCGGCGCCGCCGCGAAGCCCGGGCAGCAACCGTATAATCATTCCTGTTTGGGAAAAGGAAAAGAAAATATCCGTCTGCAACAATGGGTAGTAGTCACTGCCGTTGTCCTCTTCTTCGTGAAGCTGGCAGCATACTATCTTACACAGTCCGTAGCCATACTCACCGATGCCCTGGAAAGCACCGTCAATGTCATTGCTGGTTTTATTGGATTGTATAGCCTCTATGTAGCCGCCAAGCCACGCGATGAAGACCATCCTTATGGGCATGGCAAGGCGGAATTTCTCTCCGCCGCTGTGGAAGGCTCGCTGGTCATTATGGCCGGGCTGATCATCATCTACGAGGCCATAATGGATTTTATTCATCCCCACGCACTCGAAAAACTGGACAAGGGTATCTATCTCGTAGCCGTCACAGCCGTCATCAATTTCATCGTTGGCGCCGTCAGTATCTACAAGGGAAAAAAGAACGGCTCCATGGCCCTGGAGGCCAGCGGCAAGCATCTCCAGTCGGACACCTATAGCACCATTGGTATCGTCGCTGGCCTTGTCATCATCTGGTATACCAAGCTGACGATCCTGGACTCTATCGTCTCCCTCCTCTTTGCCGCCATCATCATCTTCACAGGCTACAGGATATTGCGCCGCAGCATCGCCGGCATCATGGACGAGGCGGATGTGAAGCTGCTGCAACGCATGGTGGCGTATCTCAATGCCCACCGGCGGGATAATTGGGTGGACCTGCACAATCTCCGGGTGATCAAGTATGGGGACATCCTGCACGTGGATTGTCATCTTACCCTGCCCTGGTATCTCAATCTCGTCGAGGCGCATGTGGAGATCGATGCGCTGACCGCTCTCATCCGCAAGGAGTTTGGCGAGGCCGTGGAATTCTTTGTCCACACCGATGCCTGTATGGACTTCTCCTGCCCCATCTGTACAAAGGAAGGTTGCCAGGTCCGCAAACATGCATTTGAAGGACGGGTGGAATGGACCCTGCAGAATGTAGTGGCGAATAAGAAACATGAGCGGGGGACGGCCAGCGTGCCGGATGGGCAGCTGCATTTGGAGTTTCCTAGTAAATAGCGGGAGGTGGCAGTGGATGTGAAATATGCCTGCGCCAGCGGGCAGTGATCCGTTGTATCTGTATGACATCTCTGGCGTAGTTATTCAGCGCTACGGCCAATGCCGGTCCGTTTAAACCAGGGTTCAAATGCAGCCGCACCAGGAAATAGTAATCATTGCGATAAGCTCTCCACTTCGATTTATGAATAAACCATCCAGGGCGGCTGCCCAACAGGCTGTCATTCAATATTAAGAGGTCCTGGTGAAGCGATCTCTCCCAGATTGCAGTAGTGTCTTTGTCCACTTTTGCTCCACTATTCCTGACAACATCATCCACACGCAAGGAAATACTATCCGCCGTCCTTACCAATAACGCCTTGCGGGGCGTGGATATGCATCCAACTTCCGCGCTGAGAATAAGAAAAAGCAACATCAATTTCATAATTATTGTTTTGACATATTGGGTTTGAGACTGATGTTCTGCACTGTGAGGTTCAGCTGGGCAATCAATTTTCTAATCTCCTCCAATCGGCCGTTGGCGATGGCAATGTTGATATTGTTGTCGTGTGTATTTTTAATGACCTTGCCCAACGAATCAGCCAAACGGTCCAAGCTTGCAGGCGTTGTCCTGATCCAATTGTAAAATGCGATCTTGTTATTCAACGAAATAGAGTCCTCCCTCGATCTTATCTCGATCAGCATAGTGTTCAGGACAGTCAACTGCTGCTCCAGCTTCTTTTCCAGGGTAAATATGCCGGCGGGTTCGATTTCTGCCGGGGCTTCGCAACAGGGACGAGCGCAGGAGTCCTTCAGGGATACAATAATGGTATCCCTGGTATATTCATCCTTCACGGCGGGCGTCACCGCATTTGCCAGATTCCAATTCCTCACTTCATATAATTTGAAAGGTTGCTGGGGATCGAGCTCCTTTGCGGTCACGTGTTTGATCAGAGGGATAAATAACACCAGGATCACCAATAAGGACACCTGAAGGTCATACCGTATACCCGGCCTGTCTTTGTCTTCTGCGGGCTTTGCCGACTCCTGATCCAATGACAATATTTTCGAAGCTGGTTTCGCTTCCTGATCGAAATAGAACACCGAGAGGATAGCCAGCAGAATAAGGATGGCGGAGATAAAGACAATAGCTCCCATCTTTTGTGTTTTCCTTACCAGCGCCAACAGGTCGAACTTGCCAAGATCGTTGGTGGCGTCATACTGAGCATGCAGGTAGTCGGCGTATGTCTTCAATAAGGAATCCTGCCGGACCCGCAGCGTGGAATCATTATCCCGCCCCGCGGGTCGCACGCTGAAATAACTCACTTCCAGGAAATGCACTTCTTCTATCGACTTAAAAAATTTTTGATACTCATTGCCCGCGTGAAATAACTCCGTCTTCTTCCATCCGTCGGCGGAATAGGAACTAAACAGGGAATCCAAGGCTGCCTTCTTCTTGTTGATGAGAGATATTTTCTGCAGTTTTTCCACCGTTTCCGATACCCGGCGCATAGAGTCCAACTGGTTGGAACTCCTGAAGTACCCCTTGTATCTCGTCTCGGAATCCGGCCAGCTATAACCCCAGGCTTCCTTCGGGCTATGTGAAAAGAACAGTATAACTGTTAGTAATATAGGTAGCAGGACTAATACAATAAATACATATGCCTTCCTTTTCTGCATTGTTCCACGAAGCCATTGCACCGAACGGTGGGACAAATATATGATCAGCGGGATGCAATAAAGAACCAGGCAGGATAATACAAAGGTCCCGCTACCTTCGATGTCCGGAAAGGAGGTCAGCAGGATAGAAACAGCAGACTGAATGGGAACAAGAATAAAAAATATATGGAAATGCCAGATCGCTATGTCCCTGATATCTATTTTGCGAAGCTTTTTCCAGATTGAAAAGATATAATATCCCAGGGCCAGCATACAAATTATAGGAGCTATTAGCATGGGACGCTCGTTATGGCCCACATTCAGGCCATGCTGAATGAGGGTAAGCGCCATGCTGAAGGTCAATCCCCCCATGAATATGGCCAGATCCTCCCTAACCCCAATCCCCAGCTGACCCTTGAATTGCAGCAGTACCAGCAGCATTAACAGGAGGAAGGGCAGTGAAAAATACAACATGGTGAATACCTTGAAGACACAGGAAAGATCGAAGCGCCCGCCCGCGCCGGAACTGGAGAGGAATGAGAAGAGATTGGGTAACAGTATCCCGAGTGCTGGAATACCAATGAGAATACCTACGGTGAGGACAATAAAATTCTCCTTCAGCTTATCGAAGAATGTTGTCATGCGGAAGGGTTTAGGCAAACAGCAAATTAGAAAGATTCGCTGAGCGAGACAACCGTTAAAACACCTGATTTTATCACCGTCTGGCAATAAAAAAAGCAGCCAGTCTCCCAACCAGCTGCTTCACTCTTTTAATTGACTTCAAAGCTTAGATCTTCGCGGCCAGTTCTTTACCTGCTTTGAATTTTGCTACTTTCTTAGCCTTTATCTTTATAGTTGCGCCTGTTTGAGGATTGCGACCCGTGCGAGCAGCACGCTTGGATACGGAGAAAGTACCAAAACCAACGAGGGTTACTTTGTCACCTTTCTTTAAGGTCTTGGCAATGGCTTCTGTGAAAGAATCCAGCACAGCGTTGGCTTCTTTCTTAGAGATCTCCGCGTCGGCAGCAATCTTGTCGATGAGTTCGGCCTTGTTCATTGAGTTTTATTTTTTAATGGTAAAAGAATCAGCAAATATATATTTTTATCGAATCAAAAAAACTGTTCCTTCCCGCAAAACCTTGTCCCCCCTATAATCTATGCCGCTGACCTTCCAGATAAAGGCGCCCGCCTCCCCCGGCTTCCCGCCGACGGACCCATCCCAGCCAATGGCCGGATCCCTGGTATAGAAGACACGCTGCCCCCACCGGTTCCAAACGGCAAAATACCCGAACTCCTTTATCCCCATGGGTATAGCTCGCAAGACGTCGTTATGCCCGTCCCCATTGGGCGTAAAGGCGCTGGGGACAAATATCCCCACCACACTAAAGACCTTCACGGCTATCCGGGCGTTGGCGCTGCATCCCGAGGCCGTAGAGGCTACTACCGTGTACACCACGCTGCCCTGTGGATGGGCTACGGGAGCCTGTCCATGGGCGTTATCCAGCCACTCGGGCGGGTCCCAGCTCCAGCTGTCAAAGCCGGTGTTATTTATGTCCACAGCCTGCAAAGGCAGGGGCTCTCCCTTCAGGATGGATGTGTCACGGCCGATGTATACCTTGGGGGTCGTCACGATGACATTGACCGTGGCAGTAGCCTCACAGACACCTGTACGGGCCGTCAGCGTATAAGTGGTGTTGGTAGAGGGAGATGCCTCGGGTTGCAATACTGTAGTGTCATCCAGGCCTGTAGCAGGCTCCCAGGAGAAGCTGGCGCCGTTGGAGGCAGCCATGATCCGGGTCGCTTGCCCTTCACAGAGGGATACATCTCCTCCTCCGTCAGCCGTTATACCCGCTGTGGCCTGTACCTGGGCGCTGATGGTAACAATGGCGCCCATAGCGTCTTTTACAGAAAGATAGTGCATCCCCGGAGCAACGCCGGGAAAGACATTGCTGTTCTGGAAGGGACCGCCGTCGATGTTGTATTGATAAGGGGCCGTCCCGCCATTGGCCGTCACCGTAATAGTCGCACCAGGCTTCCCACAGGTAGGCACCGTAGGATCCGTAGTGGCCGACAGCATGTCCGGACAGTTATCCGCCACCTGTACCGCTTCTATTTCCCTGTTGCCGGCCGCATCCACCACCAGCACGGAATACCGTCCTATCCTCAGATTCGCAAAAGTATTGTTTGACTGGAAATTGACTCCGTCGATGGAATACATATAGGGAGCCATTCCTCGGCTGGCCGTCACGAAAATTTTCGCGTCCTGTCTGCCGCAGCCCGCCTCCTGAACCTGCGCCGTCACCTGCAGCCCGCATTGATCCAGGACCACAGCATGGCAGAGGTATACCGCGCCATTCCCATCCCTTATATACACCGTGTAGGTCTGTGGGACCAGTTGCGTAAAGGTCCCCGAGCTTTGGTAGTTCAAGCCGTTGAGTGAATAGGTATAGGGAGGATGTGCGTCGTTGACCTGCAGGTTGATGACACCGCCCGACCCGCAGATGGAATTGCCGACGGAGATGGTCGGATTTACGCAGTCTTTGATATTATAGGTGGTAAATTGTATACAGCCTTTGGCATCTTTTACAAAAATGATATAATTGCCCGCGGACAGGCCCACAAAGTTCTGCCGGTAAGACCAGATGCTTTTATCGATGCTATAGGTATACGGCGGCACGCCTCCCACCCCCTGGACATAGATCACGCCATCCGACATGCCGCAGCCGGAGATAGGGGTAACGTTTGTCACACTGACGGAAGGAAGATCGCCTGCCGGCAGGGTCACGGTCGTGGTGACTTTGATCCCTGTAGCATCCGTCACTTCGATATAGTGGGCGGTACCGTCGCCGACGGCCAGGATGCCGCTGTATTGTGGAGGGCTGCCGTCAAAAGAATAGCTATAGGGCGCCGTACCACCCGATGGGTTGACGACGATGATCCCCTTGTCACCTTCACAGGTAGGAGGGGTGGTAGCGATATTCAATTGGAAAGGCGGCTGCTGAGCTAATACCTTCTCCCAACAGGTGGATGAGATCCACACTGATAATGACAACAGCAGGACAGATCCTCTCGGCAGCATGATCTAAATGTAACGAAAATCCCCTGTAGACGGTTGCCGGTCATTTCCCGAACCCCGCCAGTCCATGCAGGTTTGCCGGGTCATACACCTGCCCCTCTTTCACCACCGTGCGCACGTTGCGGATATCCCGGATCTGTGTCAGGGGATTGCCTTCCACGATGATCAGGTCGGCGCGATGGCCGGGCGCTATCGTCCCCGCCACCTTATCCTGTTTCATTACCCGGGCGGGTATCAGGGTGGCCGTCTGTATAGCTTCCAGGGGAGTGAGACCTGCCGCCACGTATAGCTCCAGCTCCCTGTCCAGACTGTATCCCGGGAATCCCATGTCCGTACCTGCGACGATGGGGATGCCCTGGTCATGCATGGCTTTTACGATCCTGCTCATGCTCTCCAGTATGGGTTTGAACCTGTCTGCGTTCGCCGGCGGCATACCCATGTTCGAAAAGAGGGCCTGTAAAGGAAGGGGCAGGGAATGAAAGGCAGGCTCCATCCGGGTGATATCGTCCTTTGTATTGCGGAATACCATTTCAAAGACCCCTACCGTAGGGTCCAGCACCGTACCGTGTTCCTTGATGAAACGGAATACCCGCTGATTGGCACTGTCATTGACATCCACGCTCCTGTCCTTACCCATCTTCATCACACTGTAGACATATTGGACATGGTTGACCATATCCATGCCATCCTCGATACCCTGTTGTATCGTCATCCCTTCGGGGATATGACCCGTCACCGTGAGCCCCTGGCGGTGGGCTTCCTGGCAGATGGCTTTCAACACGTCCGGCTTGATGGAGCTGTAGATCTTTATCTGTACAAAACCATTGTCCTTATATTTTTTTACCACCGCCACCGCTTCCTCCGGGGTGGAGGCACGGATGATACCGAGCCCCGTTGCACCCGGTCCGTCGACGATGCCTGCCTTTTCAATATGCGGTCCTACCCCCTTACCGCCGTCGATGGCGCCCTGTATGGCGTTGATATATTCGAACTCATTGCCGCAGTCCCGCACCGTTGTCACGCCCGCCGCCAGATAGGCCGGTCCCCATTCCGCCTGTTCAAAATGCGCGTGCATGTCCCAGAGGCCGGGGAGTATCGTCTTGCCTTCCGCATGGATCACCGTATAGCCCTTGGGTACAGCCAGCTCGCCGGACCGCCCTGTTGCCTTGATAAGGCCCCCATCCAGGAGAATAACGGAATTATTGATGGATGCGCCATTGGTGACATCGATGAGTGTACCGCCTACAATGGCCGTGGGCTTAGCCTTGGGTAATATTGTCCCCCGGGTAAACATCTCCATCCCATAGCCGGCCGCGCGGGTGAGCAGTGTCGGCAATAGGCTTTCATAAGGCTCCAGCATCATTTCCAGCTTATCCCCTTCCGCGTCGTTGGTGATGAGACATACCAGTTCACCGTCAGTGCGCGTCCACAGAAGCTCATTACCCCATACCAGGCCGCTGATGACATAGCGGCGCAATCGGAGAGGTTTATCCTGGTCGATGACGTCATCACCATCCAGGCGTATCTGAACCGCACCCGTGGGAAGTATCGGGATGCTGGCGGGACGGCCATGGCTTTCCCAGTATTTGAGCAGCAGCATCTGTACCGTGCCCGGTGAGTAGCCCGCCACGGGGAAGGCCAGGGGTCCCAGGTCCCTGCTATAGCTGGAATCATCCACCCGGATGAAGGCCGCCCTGTCATTGATCTGGATGCTGTCGTTGATGGTGGAGAATCGGGAGGTGTTCCCTTTTATAATAAGGCTGCGGGGCTCGTTCTCCTGCGTCATAGCCAGTTTGGCCTTCAATGGCACCGGTGAGCCGCGATCCACGAACTTGAAGTCGATAGAATACTGCGGCCCTGCTTCGGTGTGTTGCAGACTATAATGTTCTTTACCTATGTTCTGGGCAAATTTATGGAGGAGGAAGGTGCCACTGTCGGGGGTTTGGGCCGTGGCGGATAAGGTCCATGCCAGGATCAGCGGGGCGGTAAGGTTCTTTCTCATAGCGTTGATTGATCTTTGAGGCTGTGAATATAGCCTTTTTTAGCGGTAGCTCCTTTCAAAGCTCCGGGCCACTGCATGTCCAAAGAATTCGATGACCGCCGCAGCTGTCATGGCGTTGATGATATTCCCTGCTACGGGTATCCAGCCTACTAGAAATTCAGATATCCCCCGTCCTACCAGGGTTGCGATATTTCCTACGATAAAAGAAGTAGAAACAGATCTTTTGAGATCTACATGAAACACAGTTCCCAGGCGGATGACCATGATGATCTCGATGGGGACAAGAATGAGGTTGTCGCTGGCCGGCAATTGCGCCATGATGAGGGCTGCCAGGGCGCCGGCGATGGCGGCTGTGTGTACGATCCTTTGGCTTCTTTTGCGCTCGATGTATAGCATGGGCATGGTTTGGCCTTCTAAATATATCAAAAATCCGACATTACATTCTCCTCATCCCCGGCACATACATTTGATACACAATCTCTCATTATGTCAATTTACTTACGACAAGCCTTGTTGCTCTCTCTGGCATTTGTCTTTTTCCAAGTACACGCCCAACCCCGTATCCTTACCAACCAGGTAGGGTATGAGGTTAGTCTGTCCAAACACGCTGTTATCATGGCAGACACCCGATTGGATATAACATCCTTCCAATTGATCGACACGCGGACAGGTCAGTCCGTCTACCAGGGTGTGCCCGTCTATCAGGGCTCCGTCAGCAAATGGAAGAACTGGGTATTCTGGTCCCTGGACTTTAGCAATTGGCTAAAAGAGGGCTCGTACAGGCTGGAGGTTGGCTTGCCCAACGCATCGGTGAGTTCCTACCCTTTTATCATCGGGAAGAATGTGCTGGAAAAAGCTACTCTTTCGGATGTGATCTATTATTTCAAGGGACAGCGTAGCGCGGGGTTGATAGATGAAGCAGATCATCACCTGCCCACTCCTCCTCAGGCGCCAGGTCCGGACCCGGTCAAAGCCAAAACCCTCGATCTCCATGGCGGTTGGTATGACGCCACAGGGGACTATGGCATCCATCTTTCGCATTTGTCCTTTTCCGCTTATTTCAACCCTCAGCAGGTCTCGCTCACCGTGTGGAGTCTCCTGAAGACGGAAAAGCTGCTGGCCCAGCGGGATGGTACCGACTTCCGCCAGTTCAGACGTCGGCTGCTGGACGAAGCCATGTACGGGGCAGACTATCTTGTCCGCGCCCAGGCAAAGAATGGATCGTTCTATCGCAGCATAGGAGCCCCGGGAGCGGGCAAGCTTGCAAAGGACAGGAGCATATCACCCGAACAAAAGAGCTACCGTATAAAAGTCTCTAAAGACGCTACATGGGCCAATGATCCTATAAAGGAAAGCTGGCGCAGCTATCAATCCAGCTACCGCAGCGGGGCGGGTATGGCCATTGCCGCCCTGGCGATCGCCTCTACGGATAGTATCCTGGGGGAATACAGCGCGGCCGACTATCTGCATGCGGCGGAGAATGCCTTTACCTTCCTGGAGAAGGAGAATGTCCAGATGACCAATGACGGAAAAGAGAATATCCTGGACGATTACTGCGCCCTTAGCGCCGCCACGGAACTATACCGTGCCACATCCAAAAAGCTATACCAGGATGCGGCGGAGAAGAGGGCCCGGAGCCTGCTGGCGCGATTCAGTTCCTGGGGCAGGTACAAGGACTACTGGAGAGCGGACAATGGCGATCGGCCTTTCTTTCATCCGTCTGACGCCGGTCTGCCGCTGGTAAGTCTCCTCTATTACTACCCCCTGGCCCCTGATTCCACCCAACGTCAGATCAAGGAAGCCGTCCGCCGTTCCATGCATTTTGAATGGGCCATTACGCATGAGGTAAACAATCCCTTTGGCTATAGCCGTCAGTTGACACAGGATACCCTCGGTGAGCGCCATAGCTCTTTTTTCTTCCCTCATGGCAACGATGCTTCCCCCTGGTGGCAGGGTGAGAATGCCCGGCTGGGTTCCATGGCGTCGGCTGCCCGGCTGGCTGCTCGTCTTTTTCGGGATGACCGGCCTTTCCAGGACTCGCTGGAAAGTTTTGCGGTGGATCAGCTGAACTGGATATTGGGTTGTAACCCCTTCGATGCCTCTATGCTTCAGGGCACGGGACATAATAATCCCGCGTATGGTTTCTTTGGGACATTTGAATATACCAATGCCCCGGGTGGTATTGTGAATGGCATCACATCGGGGCTGAATGACGAGGAAGAGATTGACTTTAATTTGTCCTATGCGCAGACAGGTAAGGACAATGACTGGCGCTGGGCGGAGCAATGGCTGCCTCATGACGCGTGGTATATGCTGGCCGTGGCTGCCCGTGAGAGCGTCCGTCCTTCGGACGAACATGCGGATGATCATCCCACGCTACCGATTGGCGCGCCGGCGCCGGGTTTTCAGCTTAAAGGCGTGGATGGGAAAACCTACACGCTGCAATCTTTTAAAGATGCGAAAGTCCTTGTCGTCGCCTTTATATGCAATCACTGTCCTACCTCTCAGGCTTATGAGAAAAGGCTGATCCAGCTTGTGAAGGATTATAAAGACAAGGGCGTCGAGCTGGTGGCTATCAATCCCAATAATCCCGACGGGCTGCGACTGGATGAGCTGGGGTATAGCGACCTGGGCGATTCTTATGACGATATGAAGGCCCGCTCAAAAGATGCGGGCTATAATTTCCCCTATCTCTATGATGGGGAGACGGAGGTGGCGTCAAAACAGTACGGACCGGTGTCGACCCCTCACCTGTTCGTCTTTGACGAAAAAAGGGTATTGCGCTACAATGGCCGGTTTGACGATATGGAAGACCCAAAAAAAATGCCCCATAGTAATGATGTCCGCAACGCCATCGATGCAGTGTTACAGCATGAAAACCCGCCCGTCGCCGTCACCAAGGTCTTTGGGTGTAGCATCAAATGGAAGGAAAAAAGTGACTGGATCCGCAAGGCGCGTGTCACCTGGGCCAATGAGCCCGTGTCACTGCAATCTGTCGGCGTTGACAGCATTCAGTCCCTTGTCCGCAACAACAGCAGCAAGCTGCGCCTCATCAATCTCTGGGCCACCTGGTGTGTGCCGTGTGTGCAGGAGTTCCCCGAGCTCGTCACGATCTCCCATATGTATAGGGATCGCGGGTTGCAGTTGGTGACCATTAGCCTGGATGATTCGGCGGCGCAAGAAAAGGCTTTGCGATTTTTGCAACGGGAGCAGTCTTCTTCTACCAATTATCGTTTTGCCGGTGACGACAAGTACAAACTCATCGAGGCCATCGATCCCAAGTGGCAAGGCGCCCTGCCCTATAGCATGCTGATCGAGCCCGGCGGGAAGATCGTATATGCCCGGCAAGGACAGATCGATCCGGAGGCGTTGAAGAAGATGATATTTGATGATCCGTATATGGGGAGGATATATAAGTAGACCTCATCAATTATTTTTCGGTAAAGACTAGTACGAATGCGCCTCTTTGGTGTTCGTGCAACTATTTAGTTCATTCACTTCAAATACTCTAAAAAGATCTTAACAACTTAGCAAATTCATCAAAAAATATTCTTCGATTCCTCGATTTTTTCAAAAATCCCAATATATTGCACTGAGTCCTGAAATGCAGCCCAGCCACGATTTATCAGCCGATTAACATATTGAAAAAAAGCAATACATTTAGTGTGAATTTTGCCCTTTCCTTAAAATTTCCCGCTACCAACCAAGTTATTGCCTTACCTAGAAGAAAGAGTTCTAAATAACAAACGGACTTTCTAAAGCTAACTGTTATGCAAAAGGGATTAGCCCGGGAAATCTTCCCTTCGGTAGATGCTCCAGCCGAAGTTAATGGCTCTGCACTTTTAGTGCATATGCCCGTTTACGTTAGCATTTGTGAAATAGAAAAAGAAAGTAACCAGAGTCGCTCAAATGAGGATGTACTTGATAACCTGCACAAGGTGGATGAAGAAGCTTTCAATGCTATTTACGATAAATACATATATCAGCTGATCAGTTTTGCCAGGCAGTTATTGGACAGGAAGGAGGATGCAGAAGATGTTGTTGCGGATGTGTTTGTTAATTTGTGGAACTTGCGTGATCGGTTTTTTACGATTCAAAATATCAAGGCATTTTTATATGCCTCTGTTCGCAACACTTGCATCAATATCTTAAAAAGAGCTCAGATACGCAGGATGAACTTTTTGAAGGAGAGTGAAGAGTCGGCTGAAATTCCGGATCAAATACTGATCGAGGTTGAATACAAAAAATGGTTGCGAACGGAAATCGATCGTTTACCGGATCAACGAAAAAAAATTCTTACTTTGGCTATTTATGAGGGAAAAAAAACAAATGAGATTGCCGAGATTCTAAATATCGCTCCTAAAACCGTAAGCAATCAAAAAAAAGCGGCATTTGAAACGATTCGCCCTCGCATAAGAGCTATCACTACAACACTGTTCTCCATCATCTCAATAATCATCGCTTCCAACATTACCGCCGTTACATCACTCTAGACATATGTCTATAATAACAAAAAAACTCGACAAGCAATAGGAGTTTTTTTGCAGACAATTGTCCTAACAGTAACAAACCTCCCTTACCGGAACTGTAATCAGTTTTCCCATGTCTGAATCAGAAATAAAAAGAATAGCAGAATTACTTATAAAGTATTCAAGAGAAGAGTTGACCTTAGCTGAAGAAAAGCAGCTTCAGGAATGGAAAGAGGCCAACCCAGGATCATTTGAAAAACTCTTCTCCGATCAGGTTTTTTTAGAACTGGGTGAAGAAGATGACTCCAGGAAGAGAATTGCGGCAACTATAAGAGAGAGGATAGCTCAAAGTTCACAAGAGGATACTATTAAAAGTAGTTCCCGGCGAAGAATATTAATAGCCAGGACCTGGTGGGTGGCTGCCCTTGTATTGATAATAGGCTCCGTAATTGGTGTAGTCTCAATTGTTGGTCATAAAGTCAACAGTGGGTCAGCTATAAATTCACATGGGAAATCCCAAAATGATATTTTTCCTGGCAAAAATAAGGCTATACTTACTCTGGCCGGCGGATCTATCATTGTTTTGGACAGTGTTCAAAACGGCACGCTGGTCAAAGAAGCTGGAATAAGTATAGAAAAGAGGTCGGATGGAAAGTTAGCCTATTCTTCATCACATGAAAAACCATTGGCTATCCAATTCAATACACTGACCATACCGCGTGGAGGGCAATATTTTTTGGAATTATCAGATGGTAGCAAAATATGGCTAAACGCTGCTTCTTCTCTTCGTTATCCAGTGTCATTTATTGGCAATGAGCGAAAGGTTCAATTGACCGGCGAAGCCTTTTTCGAAATAGCGAAGGCGACCGATCGGCAAGGCACCTTACCATTTATTGTGGATGTTCTTACTTCCACAGACGGAAAATCTGCTGCTAAGATAACAGTACTAGGAACGCACTTTAATGTGAATGCCTATGATGACGAGACAGCAATCCGAACTACCCTTCTGGAAGGGCGTGTAAAAATAAGTATGCAGCGCATTGCGGGGGGCAACAGCAGCGAACAGGGGGAAAGTGTGACACTGTCACCTGGACAGCAGGCACTGGTAAGAGAAACTAATCCTGCGAGTAACGTTGCACAGGGAATTAAGGTGATAAATGATGCTGACACGGGAGAGGTCGTTTCCTGGAAAAATGGAGTTACATCCTTCGTTAATGAAGATATCAAAAGTATTATGCGAAAGATCTCCCGCTGGTATGATGTCGATGTCGTATACGAAGGCAATATTCCTGAGCGGTCCTTCATGGGAGGCATACCAAGGAACTCGAATCTTTCTGAAGTCCTTAAAGTACTGGAGTTGAGTAATATACATTTTACGGTCGAAGGGAGGAGGATAACAGTGAAACCTTAAGATCCGCATCCTCAAGGATTGTGTCTATTTCAATCTGTATATAATACCATTGCGCAGCTTGCCCATTGACCATTAAACATTCCAGGTTTGTTTTCTCTTCCTAAACCCGGAGGATGCAGCCTGGAGTGTTTCCTGGGAAGATATTTTCAAAACCTGAACAACTATCACTTTATGAATTCGAACTGCAATTGCGGGCATCCATTCCCGCCAGACTAAGTAAGATGCCACACCGATATTGTCGTTAACCTCAATATCGAAGGGGAACCCATAAAAAAACCGGGTGTGATCTGACCACCCCCGGTCGCCAGCTTGTTTCCAGCAAGCCGGTAGCTGGGTTAACCCATTGTAGACGGTCATTCGACCGTTTGGATATACATGATTTACATAACCCAACTAATACAAATGTAATGCTATTTACGAATACAATGGCTGCCATTGTTGGAGCTGACACCAACAATAGTGGTAAGGGTCAAAATGGTTTTTTCGACCGCCAAACCAGCCAGCGACCCAAGGCCCGAAAGCAACTCATCAAAACGCTGCGTGTTATGAAACTAACCGCAATCATCTTATTAGCAGCCTGCCTGCAGCTCAGCGCAAAATCGAATGCGCAAATAAAAATTACCTTATCGATGAGAGATGCTCCACTTGAAAAAGTTCTTCGGGCCATCGAGAAGCAAGGAGGCTACATAGTGTGGTGTGAAAAGAGCTTGCTGGAACATACTACCCCAATCACTTTAGAAATGTTGAATGTTCCTCTTGAACAAGCAATGATCGAAATTTTACGAGATCAGCCGCTTAAATTTACAATTATTGGAAGAACAATCGTCATAAGTCAAAAAGAAACAATAACAGTAAATAAAATCATACATCAAATCGACGTCTTGGAAGGAAGAGTTGTCAATGAAAAAGGGGACCCAGTTGTGGGCGCAACGGTTTTCATCAAAGGAACGAGCAAAGGTACGAATACCGATGAGTATGGGTCATTTTCACTAAAAGAGATTCCTGATGACGCCACTATTGCTATAACCTCAGTCGGATATTATGATACTACATTTAATGTAGCCGGCAGAAAGAGCATCTATGTACAAGTTCGGGTTAAATTAACCCAGTTAGATCAAGCCGTTGTAACAATTTCCACAGGATACCAGCAAATTCCCAAGGAAAGGTTAACAGGATCATTTGTACAAATTAACAACGAATTATATAATCGTCGAATATCCTCAGATGTACTTACCAAACTAGATGGAATATCAAGTGGAGTTTATTTCAATGGCTCTGGCAGTTTCTTAAATTCTGATTATACGTTACCGCGTACTATCAGGCAGCCTGATCCCAATAATAAGGTAGGAATAACGATTCGAGGGCAGAGTACTTTGTCTAACCTCGTAAGTAAAGACCCTCTAATTGTTCTGGATAATTTTCCATACGAAGGGGACATCAACAACTTGGACCCCAATATTGTGGAATCCATTACTATCCTTAAGGATGCAGCGGCAGCGTCCATATGGGGCGCCAGGGCTGGTAACGGTGTCATTGTAATTACGACAAAAAAAGGGAAATTCAACCAGAAGATGAAAATCGATTTTAATTCCAACATTACAGCGGGAGCAAAGCCCGATTTATTTAAAGACAGGAACTTCTTAAGTTCTTCAAATTATATCGATGTAGAAGACACCCTTTTTTTAAAGGGTTTCTTTAATTCTGACCTCGCTAATACCACTAATTTTCCGGTATTAAGCCCAGTTGTTGAAATTTTATCCAATCAGCGAAACGGGCTTATCTCCAGCAGCGATACGAGGACTCAAATCGATGCCTTAAGGAATTTGGATATCAGGAATGACTACAAGAAATATATTTATCAGAGTTCAACTAATCAACAGTATGCTATTAATCTACACGGCGGCGGACAAAACTTTTCCTACAATGTTGCAGCAAGTTATAATGCCCTTAATTCAACCTTGATGAAGAATGACTACAATAAAATAAATATAAATTCATTAGGCATATTTGTTCCTGTCAAAAACCTTGAAGTAACATCTGGGTTTGTTTATTCCCAAGTGAATTTGAAGGCCGACAACAGCTTTCCCTGGGGCCCTCTGAACGGCATAAGCATCGGAGGAAACAAATATTTTAATATTTATCCCTACACTCAGTTTTCTGATTCCAAGGGAAAGAATTTACCTCTAATGAAAAATTATAGACCTATTTATATAGATAGTGTACAGAATCTAGGTTTTCTAAATTGGACTTACATCCCCCTAGATGAGTTGAACCTTGCAGACAATACTACAAAGCAAAATGATGTTATTTTGAACGTTGGAGTTAAGTATAAGTTTAACTCTTCGATTAATGCAGAGGTAAAGTTCCAAAATGAAACCCAGACCTCTGTAAACCGAATCTATTATAGTCCCCAATCTTATTATGCCAGGAATCTTGTTAACCAGTTTTCGCAATATGATTTCTCTACTCAGGCCATAACATACCCTGTACCATTAGGAGGTGTCTTGCAGTTGACACCTAGCGGTCTGGTTTCCAATAATCTTCGAATCCAAGCCAACTACAATTCAAATTTCAGCATAAGGCACATTATCACCGCAATTGCCGGAGCAGAGGCCAGGCAAATTAAAGGAACTATTTATTACAGAACTTCTTACGGCTATAATGATACTTACGGAACTTCGAATAACAATTTGGATTTTTATGATTATTTTCTAACAAATCCCAATGGTTCCGGCTATATACCAGCACCAAATGGAGACTATACAACTACTACGAATCGCTTTGTCTCCTATTACGTCAATGTTGCTTATGCCTTTAACGACCGATATACGATTTCCGTAAGTGGAAGAAAGGATGGATCCAATATTTTCGGCGTAAAAATAAATGACAGGATCACTCCTTTATGGTCGGCGGGATTTGTCTGGAATCTCAGTAAAGAGAGATTTTATCAAGTCATTTGGCTACCAACTTTAAAATTCAGGGGGACATATGGCTATAGCGGTAATGTTTATAATGGCTCCGCCTTTCTTACTGGCTATTATGGCACCGCCTATCCAACTGGTCTTCCAACCTTCACAGTCTCGAGTGCTCCTAATCCAGAGCTTCGATGGGAAAAAATTAGAAATATTAACATAGGTCTTGACTTTACAATTAAAAACAATATTATTTCCGGAACCTTAGAATATTACGAGAAGAACGGAAAGGACCTAATTCAACCAGCTCCACTCGCTACATCCACGGGATTTAACACCTATACCGCGAACGATGCAAGTACCCGGACCAGAGGTTTTGACATTAGCATCATTACAAAGAATGTAAATAGGAAAGTGAAATGGACTACTAATTTCCTGCTTAGCACAATTCACGATAAAGTTCTGAAATACGACGTTCCACAGACTGCCGGTAGCATTCAAAAATCCGCGGTAAGTCTGCTTGGAAAGCCATTATATGGTGTTTTCAGCTACAGATGGGCAGGAATTGATCCCTCCAATGGAGATCCACAGGGGTTTCTTAGAAAATCCGTAAGTAAGAATTATGCTGCAATTATCAATAATTTCAGTCCGGACAGTCTGGTTTTTAACGGCTCGGCGAGACCTACGGTCTTTGGGTCCTTAAGAAATACCATATCCTATCACGGTTTCTCTTTTTCTTTCAATATAGTGTACAAAATGGGCTATGTTTTCAGGAGGCCGTCTACAAGCCTCAACTATAGTCAGATCATTTTCCAGGGCGCCAATTCCGATTTTATCAAAAGATGGCAGAAACCTGGTGATGAAAAGACAAGTAGTGTACCATCCGTCGTCTACCCCGCTAATGCCAAGCGCAATATATTTTATCAATATTCAGAAATATTAGTTGAAAAAGGAGACCAGATCAGGTTGCAGGATATCAGTATAAGTTATGACTTTAAGCCGGCAAAAAATATAGAATACATGCAAGTGTATACCTACATAAATAATTTAGGTATTATCTGGAGAGAAAATAAAAAAGGAATAGATCCAGACGCCGTGTATGCGCTTCCTACTCCGAGAACTTTCTCTTTTGGACTTAAAGTCGGTCTTTGACAAAAAAACAAACTGATGAAAACACTTTATACTAAAACGGCGTCCTGCACGTCATTCCGCACTGGCATCGTATGCATTATTCATTTTTTACTGTTTATTTCCTCCTGCAAGAAACAAGACGATTGGCTAAATGTTAAGAGCACCAATTCATTGATTACGCCCAGCACACTGGAAGATTACCAAGCTTTACTTGATAACACAGATCTAATGAATTCGAATTATGCTATACTTGGCTCGATAGGTACAGACAACCTATATATTCCAGAAGAGAATTTTGGAAGTATCAATGAATATGAAGTATCATGTTATTTGTGGTCACCAGATTTATATTCAACTGAGCCGAAAGTTTATGACTGGGATGCTCCATACAAAGTAGTAGAAAGCGCAAATATCGTATTAGACGGAATATCTACACTAAAAAATAAAGACGAAAGCTCGGCTGCATATAAAAACGTGAAAGGTTCAGCACTCTTTTTTCGATCATTCGCATTTTATAACTTGTCCCAAATATTCTGTAAGCCTTATATTTCGTCCTCAGCCTCAATCGATCCCGGGATTCCACTGCGATTATCATCTGATGTAAATATCGAATCCACAAGACCCCCAGTAAAGCAATTATATGATCAGCTAATTACAGATTTGAAGACGGCAATTGAGTTGCTGCCAGTGAAGAGCATTAATCTTTATCGGCCTTCTAAAAATTCCGCAAATGCGCTTCTTGCAAAAGTTTATCTAAGCATGGGAGATTACTCAAATGCCGGTTTGTATGCAACCAATTGTTTAAATACAACGAGTTCATTAATAGATTTTAATACGATTGATTCAACTAATGATCGCCCATTCCCAAATTACTCGTCGCAAGTGGGCCAAATTAACCCCGAATTGATTATATGGATGGAAGCACTCGATTATCCCAGCATTGGAGCAAGAGAGGGAAACGGGTATATCGACACGAGTTTTTTTGCCTCCTATGATATTAATGACCTCCGAAGGGTTATATTGTACGAACCTTATAATGGGAATTATCATATTTTCAAAGGGAGCTATGTAGGATATGGAAATTTCTCCGGTATTGCAACAAATGAAGTTTACTTAATCCATGCCGAATCAAATGCGCGCGCTGGCAACTACCAGGCAGCCTTGGATGATTTGAATAGTTTGCTGGTCAATCGCTATAGGGCTGGGACATATACCCCATTGACTTTCACTTCGCCGGATAGCGTATTATTAAAAGTTCTTCAAGAGCGAAGAAAAGAATTACCATTCACAGCTCAACTCAGATGGGAAGATCTAAGGCGCTTAAATCAAGATTCTCGATTTGCGGTTACACTTAAACGAATTATAAATTCTGTTAATTATGAATTGCCGCCTAATGACGACCGATATGTACTCCCAATCCCCAGTTATGAGATATCATTGAGTCATATTCAACAAAATCCACGATAATAGCTTGTAATAAATCTCAAAAAAAAATACAATATCATATGACCATTATCAATCGAGCTAAAAATAGTAAGCATATAGCGGCTATTATGTCATTAGTATTATGTCTCCTGTCTTATTATGCTTTTGCTTCACCCAAGAACTCAATTTTAATAGAAGGGAAAAGCTCTACTCGTATCAACGTGTCGATTTACGATGCAACAACTAAAGATACTCTTTGGGCTGTGATTTATGATCCTTGCATTAAGGACTGGAACGACTATTCATTGCCCCATATGGAATTCTTCTCCGCAATGGGTTCCGACAAAAAATATCACTTCGATCTCACCAACTCATTAAAAGGGACTGGCTATATCTCCCTATGCAAAGGAAGAGCTTTTAACGGCCTAGAAAAGTATAACCCTATTTTGGTTCTTTATCTTATTAATCCAGGTGATAACATTGACATTACTGCCTCGCCTCTCAGCACCAAAAGGCATGGCTATTATTTTACTTTTGAGGGATCCGGATCCGCAAAATATAATTGCAGATGGCAAACCGATACTTATAAGCGGAGCAAAGATACAATCCTGTCAAAATATAAAGACTCAATGCCAAAAAAGGATTACGAAATCTTAAAATGTAACATCGAGGGCATAGAGAAGGGGGGCCAGCTTAGGTCTCTTTCTTTTAACGACAGTATTCCAAATGAAGAAAAAATGAAGGACAAGATCTTTTCAGAAGTCGACACCTATTCCCCAGATATTGTCAATTTGTCAAATTCCTATCCCCGGTATCTAATTACTAAGATCTGCGAAAAAAATTCCTTAGCAGTAACCCCAGGCTTTTCCAACAAGTACTTTCAAAATTATCTTGATATCCTATCCAAATTCTCAGGATCGCTACGTGACAAACTCCTTTTTATCTATTTTACCGAATACTTTGACTATTTAAACGATTCTGCTAGAGTCGCAATACTACATAACATCGATGATATTTACTTAAAGCATCTAGTCACTGAGTGGGATAAATCCTCTAAAGGTTCACTTGCATATGATTTCTCGCTGCCTAATGAAGCCGGTCAATTTATAAGGCTGTCGAACTTTAAAAATAGAGTTGTCCTTTTGGATTTTTACTTTACAGGATGTGCAGCGTGTTTAAGTTATTATCAGAGAACTCTTTGCCAAGCGGAGAAATATTATAAAAACAACAAAAATATTGTATTCATTGCTATTTCAATAGACTCCAATAAGAATCTGTGGCTAAAAGGCATTAGCGAAAGTATAGACAACCATTCTCCCAACAAAGAAGATCAACACAATAAATATACCTCCAGAAATGCCATCAACTTATACACTAATGGCAATGGAGTGACAGACTCGGCAATCATTCATTATAAAGTCAGCGAATTTCCGCAACCTATTTTAATTGACAAGGCCGGTAGAATATTTTCGCGGGATGATAATGAGCTCAGAAAGGGCGGCATTGATCAGCTGAAAAAAACAATAGATAAAGCCCTAAATGAAGAAGTATCTAAAAGATAGGGTGAGATTTTCATGCTAAAACCTCACCCATGTAAACAAATAGCTTACTTATTAGTGTAAATCTTACCAGTCTGCAAGTTGCTGATTAAAGAACTGGTCGTTAATATAGTCGAAGGAAGTGCACCAGTACCGGTATATGTAAAGCTGCATGTCTTTCCTACAGACAGGGCACATTTCTTATTTAGTTCATCAAACGTTGTAATTTGATATAGCCTGTTACCGGATCCATCAGTTGTTGTTCCGGTAATACCAGCGTGAATGTTGAAATACCTGTTAGTGAATGCACTGGTAATTCCAACCAATGCTGCAAGGGCCATAAATCCTAATTTTACATTTTTCATAACTAAAAGTTTAATAGTAAACAATATACCAATTTAAACAGGGCTGGCATTTCCCCCGATTTATGCATAAATATCTTTTCTCTTAAAAATTGGGTATTATTTTTTGGAGTATACGGCATTTGTAATTACTGTTCCTGGCACTATCAGGTTGCTTGTCGTTGGTATTGTGGCCGGAAGAAATGTTCCAAGATAATAAAAGCTGCAGGTCGCTCCACTTTCAATCTTGCATTTACCGTTCAATATATCAAATGCGACTGCCTGGTAACATCTATTACCTGACCCATCAACAGTAGTGCCAATAACTCCGGCGACAATATAAGTTTTCCTATTTTTAGAAGAACTCAATATTCCAACTAACGCTGCAAGTGCCAATAAAAGCAATTGAATTTGTTTCATACTACTTACGATTTTTAAAGCTCGTTCTGAACGGCCAGTCATAAGCTTTGTGCTAAAACATTATATGGCTGCTTGTGCCTGATAGTAATTATTCCAATTATCCCAATAAAATCAAAAAAAATATTTAAATATAGATGCTGGGTCCAGCTAAGACTCTGAATTACTCCGCCACAAGTGCATGGAATATGCCCGAAGTATTTATTTAGACCCAATACTATATATCCAGTGAATGCAAGCATAAGAATTTCTGACAAGTAAAACCCCATTATCCGCTTAGTGGTGCTGAGAAGAAAAAAAACCGATATAATTTCGAAAAAAGGTATGCCATAGATCAGATAAGGAATAAATGTCTTATCAATAGGTTGATTATACATCGAATGTGAATAGCTTTTAAAATTAGACAATTTGCTACTAGCCGTATAAGTAAAGAGAATTATAAACAAAATAGAAATTATATTACTAACAACGTTTTTCTGATTCGTCTTCATACATTAAAAATTAAATTTTGATAGTTCTTTTTTTATTTCGTTCTCTATGCATTTTAACATAGGCCTTTCCTCTGGATGTGGAGAGATACATTGCTTGATTAAATCACTAAGAATGTTACTATCACAAACTTCTTCAATTATATTCAAAAGGTCGTCCTTGTGATCGTTAAAGAAATGTATTGGTGCAATGCCAGTAATGCTATGTAAAAGCAAAACCCCAACTGAAAATATATCCTGTTCACGCGATGGCTTTAACATATACTGTTGCTCTGGAGATATATAGCCCAATGTTCCTAAAGTAAACGGAGGATCTGGCTCATTGTATTGAAGGGAATAAGACAACTCAAAATCCAGGATACACAGCTCATCATCCGGCAATACAATGAAATTTGCGAGGGTAATGTCTCTATGTACATAATCATTCTCATGAATAATACGAATTATGCTAATAATTTTCAAGTAATATTTTAATATAGCACTCCGGTCTTCTGATTTTAACAACCTCCATGGAAGGTTTTTCTTAATATAAAACATTTTGTGCTCCAGTATAACCCCTTCAACGTGTTCCAGAACGAGACAGATATCTTCAGATTCTTTAAAGATACTGATCACTTTTGCAGTTCTAAGTTTGTCTTGCAACTTGCAAATAACCCTGTGTTGCCAAATCAGCCGATCCCTAATATCTCTATCGAAATGGTCATCATTATGATGTGCCTTGCCACGCTTTATAATACAAAGCTCAAATCTAAGTTTCTTAAATTTAATGGCCTTATATATACTGCATTTAGCATCATCACGAATCGTTTCGATGAGTATATAATTTCTTCCTATAATTTTCTTAAATGGATTCGGCGCTATTAGGTCATCCCTTTTCAATCTGATCGGTAATGCAGAAGGCTTAGGTTTTTTAAAGCTGAATTCAAACCCAGAACCATTTAATTTAGTTATTTTGCTGTGAGCCACATAAAGAATACTTCCAATCTTTAGGGCTCCCTCAATCTGAGGGCCACTGTATTGATTTGTCAATACCTGTAGCTTCGGGATAAGATACGCACATTCATCATCCGATCTTGTAAAGATTGTGAACGCCTTTGCAGACTCACCCAGGCTAACAAAGTTTGAATTTAACTGATAATGTAAGACTTGATTTTTTATTATCCTGAATGGAACTTCTCGTTCACTTAATAAATCCAAAATATCCTCCAATACCTTCGGTGTTTGACTTGTACGCATTGCCAACATAAGTATCCACTTATTATCAAAGGATAAAGTTCCACATATTAGCCAGTATTCATCCTCAAGGTACTTGATTTCAAATTTATCCAGTATAGGACTATACTCATAGAAGTGAGCAACCTTCTCCCTTGTATCAATTTTAAACGTTTCCGGGTACATCTTCTTCAGGTTTATAGTCTAATAATATCAACGAAAAAGCAGCCAGAATTATCATTGGCACAACCTGGTATCTCAAAACAACAGGTGTGGAGAAAACACTAAAGCAGAAATTGACAATAAGAAATATTGCTGAAAGAATAATCGCCCTCCTTAAAAATGAAGCCATATAACTAAACCATCGATTGGCGAGCATCAGTACGAATGTAAAGATGTATATCAGGTTCAACGAGAAAAAAAATGATGGGTATGTTGCAAACAACCTACCCTGAAGTGTTTTGGAAACGGATCTAATTTCAAGAGTGTTATACTGAAACCAATATTGAGCCAATGGCCATACTTTATCCTGCTCAAGATTATAGGTGCTAAATTTTTCCAAATAAGGCGTAAAATAATTCCCGATATTGGGTAATATATAGTATTTAATGAATGGTATTGGGTACTTTTCGATTAAGTATGCTCCATATACCTTATAAATCGGGGATACCATACCCCAATCATGAAACTGGCCAATCGCGCCTTCGGACTTATAATGTGAAAAAAGATACTTTTTTAGAGGTGCATTTTGAGTCTTAATAAAAAAGGTCCCCTCAATAGTCGATACGTCTCTTTGTTGGGGTGGGATAGTAGTAAAATATTCTTTTACCATATTGTCTAAAGAAACTGTAGCTGGAGGCAACTTGCTCTTCGGAACATTTATGTGATCATACATATATAATGCGTTATTAGCTATTTGCCATCCGCCAAATACGGAGAATTCAGCTGTGCCTGTTATTTTCTTGGTTTCATTTTTAGTATATACAACAAAAGGAATCATCAATGCTATAGGAGATAAACTGCCAGTCAATTTCGCCCATACCTTTTGTTCTGAAAGTAGAAATGACATTGCATTAATAATGGGATAATAAACAGCAGTATACCTTATCGTAAATAATATTCCGATCAAAATGGCGGAAATGATGCAATCTCTAGGGTGAGGATTCCTAAGCATTCTAAAAATTTTCGTCATCCAAACAATACTAAGTGCACAAAATATAGCATCGCTTAGTACGCAATTTGCTAGGTAAAGAAATAGAGGGTTAAAAAAGAGAAAGATGAACAGTATTCTAATTGCATTCTTCCTTAAGCTGAATAGAAACAGTATATTGAAAAAGAAATACAATATACTTAATTCTATAAGGAAATACTGAATAAATACCAGAAAAGTGTCTAATGGGGTGATCGCATGTATAAGTAATAAGAATTTTGAATAACCTACTGGCCATAAATTTACATTCATGTTGAACAGATTCGTTGCAATATAACAATATGAATCAGAGATAAAATCTGGAAAAGGATACAGCATTTTAAAAATAACGAACTGTACGATTGTTCCTGCAATCGCGATAGCCAAATAACGTCTATTGATCTTGGTATTAAATACAAACTTCCAGAAAGGTAATGCCGCTATCTTCTTCTCTTTGTGTGCCCCAGAGCCGCTGTCAAATCCAGCTGCTAAGAAAGAAAACAGTTTCATATGGACAGCCTCATTTTTCTTTGAATAAATAAATACGCCAACGTCGCCACAGCAAATCCAAGAATAAAAGGAAATGCCAGCAACTCTAAAACTGTCTGCAGCAGCCATAGCGCCAAACATCCGACAAGGAAGAAAAGCCCGCTAATCACAATAGCAGCATAAGTCAACACACTACCGGAGGATATGATAATTCTATGTCTCATGCAGAAATTTTTTAAAAAACAAACCTGGAGGGCGCCTTGCCAGGAACCTTATTCAACTGACAACACGCCGCTGCCAGGTATTTATATGGGATTGCTAATAGTCGTGGAGCCTTAATCCTATACACAAAGTTTGTCCGCTAACAATATGCAAATTATACCCACCCCATCGCCTTTTCAAGTCA
Organism: Sphingobacteriales bacterium 50-39; assembly: GCA_001898505.1. GTDB lineage: Bacteria > Bacteroidota > Bacteroidia > Chitinophagales > Chitinophagaceae > Puia. The sequence continues at coordinate 280,732 of MKTZ01000009.1, read as the reverse complement.
CACTATCGCCTTTTCAAGGAAAGATGTCGCCTTTTTCGGCACGGGTATTTCCATTCATTGGGTTCATACCATTGATGGCATCATGCCCAACAACCATAATAGATTCATTAAATAGAAACCCATCTTGCAATAGCCTGAGCCGATAATCCTGCGGACTAACCCCATTTTGTTTCCTGAACTGGCGTCCAAATTGAGTTACAGATTTATATCCATTCTTGAACGCAATGGCCTTGATTGGCTTACTGTAATCCAATAATTCCTCGAGCGCATGCTCGATTCGAACCTTATTTTGATAGGCATGAATACTTAGACCGGTTAAGTGCTGAAAAACCTTTTGCAGCAGCTTGACGTTTATATTGATGTCAACCGAAAGCCATTCTGGGGGTATCTTATCCCGATAGTGTTGGTCTATATAAGCGATGGCTTTATATCCACGTTGCAGATCGAACGTAGTAAATGTCCCGTTAATAGGCATAATAGGAAAGGCTTTAACAAATAATAGGATTCCATTTGCCACTAAAAGCCTTCTCCAAAATACGGTTACCAAGGGCGGATCGAAAATGGATCGGGATTTAAATTAGTTTTTTTAAACTATCTAAGACGGAGAATTAATTATCCAAATGGCATATTCTTGAGTAGAATATATGGTTATTTGTAGCAGGCCGCAAGATTGCCGCGGACAACATGGCTGTGCTTTCCCAAAACCACTATATTTGCCTTTCCAAAAACCGCAAGATCATGAAAGCTTGGAAAGACTACCAGGAAAAAAATAAAGAACGTTTCCTCAACGAATTGCTGGACCTTCTCCGCATACCTTCTATCAGCGCCCGCAGCGAGCATAAGGCCGACATGACTAAATGCGCCGAAGCCGTAAAACAGTCCCTTCTCCAGGCAGGCGCCGACAAGGCGACGATCTATCCCACCGAAGGTCATCCCGTCGTCTATGCGGAAAAGATCATCGACCCTTCCAAGCCCACTGTCCTTGTTTATGGTCATTATGACGTGCAACCGGCAGACCCTCTGGAACTCTGGCACAGCGGCCCCTTCGACCCCATCATTAAGGATGGGAAGATCTTTGCCCGCGGCTCAGCCGACGACAAAGGGCAGTTCTATATGCATGTCAAGGCGCTGGAGACCATGGTCAATACAGGCACCATGCTGACCAATGTCAAATTCATCATCGAAGGAGAAGAAGAGGTAGGTAGCCCCAATCTGGCAAAATTTGTCACTACGCATAAGGATCTCCTGAAGGCCGATGTCATCCTCATCAGCGATACGGCGATGATCAGTCTGGAACACCCGTCCATCGACGTGGGCGTGCGGGGGCTGTCCTATATTCAGGTAGAAGTCACCGGCCCGAACAGGGACCTGCACAGCGGGGTATATGGCGGCGCCGTTGCCAATCCAATCACTATCCTGGCCAAAATGATCGCTTCCTGTCACGACGAGAATAACCATATCACTATCCCCGGCTTTTACGATGATGTAGTTGAAGCCACGACAGCAGAGAGAAAGCTAATGGCGGCAGCGCCTTTTGATGAAAAGGAATACAAGGCCGACCTGGGTATAAAGGAACTATGGGGTGAGAAAGGCTATACCACCAACGAACGTACAGGCATCCGGCCAACGTTGGAACTCAATGGTATCTGGGGCGGCTATACGGGAGAGGGTTCCAAAACCGTACTTCCTTCCAGGGCTACGGCTAAAATTTCTGCAAGGCTGGTACCCAATCAGCCCTCTGCCAAGATCACCGAAAAGCTATTGAAATATTTCCAGGATATAGCTCCGGCCGGGGTCACCGTCAAAGCAGAAGAGCATCATGGAGGCGAGCCCTATATGACACCCATCGACAGCAAAGCCTATCAATCCGCCGCCAAAGCTATCAAGGCTACTTTTGGGAAGGACCCAGTCCCGGTGCGAGGCGGAGGTAGCATTCCGATCTGCAGTCTTTTCGAGAAGGAGCTGGGTATAAAGATCGTCTTTATGGGATTTGGGTTGGATAGCGACAATCTCCATTCCCCCAATGAAAAATATGATATAGCGAACTTTTATAAGGGCATCGAGACCATACCGTATTTTCATCAGTATTTTGCGGAGTAACTTAATTTGGCGCCGATGGCAGCCAGAAGTTCCCGGTAAGACTCCGAGGCAGATAATGCTCTTGAGTTACCAATAATGATCAGCTGCTCCACCGCCCTGGAAACACACACGAGCAGCTTCCTGTCCACCAGCGACACCTCATCCTCCGCTACGCTTTGTATGGTTCGGATCTGGCGGGCATCCTGGATAGTGGTGGAGAAGATAATGACCTTGCGCTCGTCACCCTGGTAGCGCTCTACGGTGTCGATGATGAGCTCCTCACCACGTAACAGCTCGGGCCGGAGATGTTCCTTGATAGCTGCTATTTGTGCCCTAAAAGGTGTAATAATGCCGATGTCGGCAGGCCGCACAGCGCCGGTGGCCACCAATTCATGAACAATAGTAGCCGCCATCAAGGCCTCCTTATCGTTCCTCTTTGGTCCTCCTTCGGCAGGCGTCTCCACAAATGCTACCCGCTGATCAGCCAAGGAACGCAGGAAATGCCCTTCCGGCAGGGAATACACCGGCGCCCGGCTCGACTGGCTGGAAAGACCAGCTTTCAGCTCCACCCGGTAGTGCTTCGTGATCAGGGCCGCAATATCCTCATGCATCCGGTAATGGTCACGAAGCTGGCCATAAGCCTCGGTCCATCCCTTGCGACGGGCATTATCCATCAATCTTTCAAAAAGGGATACCCGAAGATCATATATACCCAGTTGGTTCAGGTACGTGCTATTGATGCGACACAGATGGTCGTCCTGGGTAATGACGGCAGGCAGCTGCTTATGGTCCCCGATCAACACAAACTTGTCAAATAGGGTCAGCACACTGCTAAGGACAGCCTCCGTCAGCTGGGACGCTTCATCCACCACCACCTCGTTAAAGGGAATAAATTGCCGCAGCAATTGCCAGTTGTTATGAAAGGTGGTCACGGTACTGACAAAGACCTTATGCCCATCGATGATCTTCCGCCAACTGTCCGGGTTATCGTCGTCCTTTATCTGCTCGGTAAAAAGATTATTATCTTGTACATGCCGGCTACCCAGGCGGAGATAAGGTATCGAAGCTCCCTCTCTGGGTTTCCGAAAGGCTTCGCATATCTTGTCCACTGCCTTGTTGGTAAAAGCCAGCACCACTATGGGTTTACCCGCCCTACGAAGGCCCTCCCTTACATAGTTCACCAAAAAGGTGCTGGTCTTACCCGTGCCGGGGGGGCCTTGCAATAAGTAATAATCCCGTGCATCCAGGGCCTGCTGAAGGACATCCCGTTGTGTCTCCGTCAACCCTACACTCGTATACAGCTGTTCCCGTAAAAATACAGGTTGCTCATGCCCAAACAATATCTTCTTCTTCCGCGCACTAGCTGTCAACACATTAAAAAGACAGGAAATGCCACTCCAATAGTTCTTCTCGAAAATATCAGGCTCTACCGCCCAAGTCTTATGATCCCGGATGAATTTATAGTCGGTCTGTTTGTTATTGAGACAGACAACGAGCCTGTCCGGGTGTACCTCATCCAGGCTGCCTTTTAAAATATGATGATGAAGGACGTGGTAGCCGTCATCCGATTTAGGATAAAGGATCACCAGATCGCCCTTTCGAAATGCGTGATCTATCTTCCGGGTGAAATTCAAATGAACATAACCCTGCCCTTCCCGGATCTCCACGGTCTCCAGGTCATAAATGATGCGAAAATCATCCAGCTTGACTTCGAGATTATCCAGCCATAAGCCCGCAAATCCGTTAGGCTGATCTTCCTCATCCTCCTTCAATAGGTTCCCCACCTTGGTATTGATATTCTCCCGGATGAGAAAAGACACCATCTCCTGGTAGTATTCCGTGGCGATCCTCCCCGGCTCATACGCCTTTTGAAAAAGGGTCAGCACCTGGTCCTTGAACACAGGCAGCCCTTGTATCCCCTGGACCTTGATCCTCTCCAACACAGAAAAATCTTTGGTGGCCAATCTATATATCTGCGCTACGATCTCATTACGCTGCTCCAGGATCTGCATTTTCTCCCTGTGCTCGCTTACCAGATGGCGATAAGGAGAGATCTGACATTTTGAATAAAATACGGCGTTGAATCCTTTCCTGTCTTTTCCATAAGTGCTTTCCAACATCATATCATAGCACACCACCTGCATTTTGTGGTTGGGGAATGCCATCCTGCCTGCATTGGGATTGGGGGAGCTGCCACTCTTTAGTTCGATGATATCCTGAACCCCATCCTTCTTGCAAAGAAGGTCCAACCTTCCCTGCAGACCGTACTCAGTGGAGAAATAGGTAGGTTCGATCCAGAGCTCCTTGGTCGCCTCGCGCCCCACCAGTTTCATGATATTGGGTAAATGTTCGGTATAAATAGACTTCCGGACTTCCTGCATTTCTCTTTTCCCTAACTGCGCCGCCTTCATGGCATAAAGCCGCTGAGCGTTGAGGTAAATTTCCTCTTTATCCCGCTGAGGGTCCCGAACCAATTCGTCCAGATAATAGCCGACAATGCTACCCTTTAAAGCTGCAGCCCCTGGCAGGTCGCTTACCAGGCGATTGAGAAAGAACAGGTCGCTATAAGCGCCATAATTGGTATAGCATTCCCCTACTTCCGTTGCATCCACCAGGTAGTCAGGCTCCAGCGTGATCAGCGTGTCGAACGTGGTTTCGTATTCATTCCCTTCTTCGCCAATGGGCCGGATATTTTGGACATATAGAATAGCATTTTCTTTTAGCCATGCCCGTATCTGTGTGTAGTTGTAATATTCATCTCTGCGGACAACGATCTTTACCAGCTCACCCAGATCTTCGAGGTCATAGGCTGACAAAATAAAATATATTTTCCCATTGTCATTTTGCAGTTCCGTCCAGGATGAACAGAGGAGTTTAAGATCGGTGAGTTTAGTATAGTTTCTTTTGGGATACAGGCGGGTGAAATACCCTTCCTGGTATCCGGCTTCCTTCTCCGGCTGCTCCCCCGATGAAAGGACCAGCAGCTGCTTCATCAGCATACCGCCCTGCTCGAAGGCTTTTTCATTTGTCTTCTCCCTGTCCTTCAGCAGTCTCCGGAAATTCTCCAGGTTGCGTCGCTCCACATCCCGCAACGGCAGCGTAGCCAGCAGATAGCGAAATCGCGCATAAAAGTTGCGGAATGCCACCATCTCATCGGTCGTGATAGCTTTTACCACGCGGTCGAACAGTTTGCCCAGAGCCATTATCCGGGGGGGAAGTGCGATACGAGAGCCCCGGATCAGCTCCAGTTCGGAAAGATATTGTTCGGCTTTGACAGGGTTCAGCATGATGGTAGGCCCGATTGGGACCTGCAAAATTAACTAAAAAATCCCGCTCACGGGAGGCGTTCATTCACCCGCGCCAACGCAGGCAAATTGCTTGCAGGACGATCCAAATAAAAATAGGTGGTGGCGGCATAGTCATCACTCCGGTAAAAGTTCAGCCAGTCACCATGCACAGCCTTGGCAAGGGCTCCTTCCTGCCCTGGCTCGAACAAACCTCGAAAGCCGCCAGGGCCAGCCAGGGATATAGGTTTCAATGGAACGCCTCTGGTCTGCATGGCAATCACCGAGTCCGCAAAATACCCGCCTATCTGCTGTATGCCGACCCTGCAATCTTTGTCGAAATAGATGGCATCCGGCATATGCCACCGGTAAAACGCATACTGGTTCTTCGGGCTATCCGCCAGCAGGCATCCCTGGTATTGATGTGCAAACCTTCCTTCCCCCCAGCCGGTACCGATATAGTCCTCGGCGCCGGTGCCGTTGATTGTTGGATACCTGGTATCCCCGTCCAGCCAGGCTTTTACCTCTCCCTCGCCCCACCAGGTGCTCCCATACACAGGATTGACATTTACTCCCACGCTTACTCCAAGCAGCCGGCCTCTGCCAACAACTGTTGGCAACAGCACAGCGTCCTGCCCTACGGGCGCATTTCGGGTCCGGCTCCAGCAGGCATGAAAATAGAGATCTCCAGATCCCAGGTTTGGCAAAGTGATATAATCGATGTCGAAGAAAAACAGCTCCAGGTCCTGGCTGCTTTCATTGGTTAACACAACCCTGGCGGCTGTGCGGAATGGCATAGGAATGATGCAGTTGAAACTCCTGCCTTCCGGATTGCTGAACAGCGCGGATTGAAAAGCCACGGGTTGCAATGCCGCGGCAAAGAAATCCCCGAACGGAACATCTACGGCCGGCTTGACGGCCCCATCCCAGTACATTTGCAGCCGCAGCGCTCGCAACATCTTAGGACTTCTGTCAGATATGGTACACCACATTCGCTGTAGCCTTCCGGCCCCGTGTATATCTAAAAGCGTTTTACGCTCTCCGGCCTTTAGGGACTCGAATGCATGTCCTTTAGCAGTTGCATTGCGCTTACCACCCTGCCCCTTTGCGCCATTCAGGTTCTCAAAACTACTGACACGGGAGTGAGCGCCTGGCGGCGCCTGATAAAGTTCCTGAGCGGCCAAATTGGAGCCTGCCAGGAGTAGCGCAATAGTAAATATCTTCATGCAAATAAAGATATGCTATTCTGAGCGCAAGCTCTCTACGGGATTGGTCAGCGCCGCCCGCACGGCATGGAATGCCACGGTGGCCAATGCAATGACCAGCGCGATCAACCCCGCCCCCGCCAGCATCCACCACTCGATACTCACCCGGTAGGCAAAATCCTCCAGCCATTTGTGCATCACCATCCCGGCCAGGGGAGAAGCTATCAGCAACGCAAGACCTACGAGAATGATGAAATTGCGGGACAACAGCCGCACGATGTTGGCAGGGCTTGCCCCCAATACTTTACGAATGCCTATTTCCTTCACCCGCTGACGGGTGAACAAGGCGATCAGCCCAAAGAGACCCATGGTGGCTATAAAGATGGTCAGCAGGGCCACATAGTTGGTGGCCTTCAGGATACCTTCCAGCAGCGCATATTGATGATCCACCCGGTCGCTCATATATTCTAATTGCAAATTGCGTCTGGCTGGTATCTCTTTGAACGCTGCTTCCAGTTGCTGTTGCACACGCTTTTCACCTCCGGGGGTGGTGCGAACGCTGAGATAGGTAAAGCCCATCTGCGTATGACCCGCATAGTGATGCATCAATGGTTCCACATCCCGGGTCAGCTCCTGGTAATGAAAATCTTCCATCACCCCTACCACTTTATACAAGGTAGGATCGCCTCCCCCGGCCCGCAGCTGACGACCCACGGCCTTGTCAAGGGTCCAGCCCAACAGCCCTACGGCCTTGCGGTTGATGATGATATCACGCATATACAGGCTGTCGGTGGCGGTGGTGCCATTTATAAAATTGCGGCCCCTCAGGATAGGTATGTCGTACGTCGACAGCAATCCGGCATCGGTATACGCATGTCTGAAAGATAGCTGTTTACCCGTGATAGGGTCTGCATACTGATTGTAGTTGTCGTCATAGCCGGTGGGGATGACTTCGCTGGTGGAAATACTCTGTACGGCGGGATTGCTGTGCAGCTGGTTCAGCAATGCATCAAACCGGGCCGCCGCTGCCTTATCATCCTTGTAAGACAGCTTTAAATTACCTACCAGCACATCGTCCTTCTGAAAACCCAGCGCTGCCCCCTTCATATGCTGTATCTGGCTGTGCAGGATGATCGTGATGCCGATAAAGGTGATGGCCAGTACAAACTGCAGCGTGATAAAGATATTTCTTGTATAGGGTTTGTCGCTGCGTCCCGCTCCCGTCAATCGGCCCTTTATGACATCGACGGCTTTGAGCTTGCCCAGATGCCAGGCGGGATAACTGCCTGCGATGACGACAATGATCAATCCTGCCAGGACAAAGAGCAACGCTACTGGATAGTCCCGTCGCATATGCAAAGTGATGCTGCCAAATCTTTCCTTAAGGATGTCGTTCATAAAGGGCATCAGCACGCTGCTAAAGAGCAGGAAGGCCAACGCAAGGCTGGCGCCGACAAGGATGGCATTCTCTATACAGAATTGGATAACGATGTGCCGCTTGCCTCCCCCCATCATTTTTTTTACCGCCACCTCCCTGTATCTGCTAAATAATGTAGCTGCATTCAGGTTGATAAGATTTGCAATGATGATGAGCAATATAAAAAAGATGGTCCCTATCTCTCCCTTGATCATCACCTGTACGATATTGCCCGACTCCTCCTGTACGAATCTGGTATACGGCACCAGTCTCGGTCTGACCTTTTTTATCTCCGGGTGAAAATGGGTCAGGGCTATCTGTCGCAGCTGGGCATTCAGCTTTGCCGTGTCGGCCCCCGGCCTCAGTATGAAGTAATTTTCCGCAAAAGTATTATACCAATCAGCGCCGGATAAAAATCCGGGCTGGTCCTTCAACAGTTCTGTGGAGAGAAGCACCTCTGCCCGGAGGGTTGTATTGGAAGGGATGGTTTGCAACACCCCCGTTACTTTCAACGGAACGCTGTCATCCATGGTCAGGGTCTTACCCAGTGGGTCGGTCCTGCCAAAAAGCCGCTCAGCCATTTCATGGCTGAGGACTACGCTGTATTTATCCCGTAATGCTGTGGTTGGATCGCCGTACTCCAGCGGGAACGAAAAGACATGAAAAAAGCCCGTGTCGACAAACCGGGTCTGGTCCTGGAATTCCTTATCCCCCACCTTTAACCAGGGCCAGCTCCAACTCTGTACATGCGTGCCGGCTTCCATATCCGGACAGGTCTTCAACACTTCGTACAGGAAAGGATACGGTGTTTGTCTGTAATCATTGCCATCCGCATTGCCTTTCACGTAATACATGCGATCCTTATGCTGGAACTGGCCGTTTGTCGTCAGGTATTGGTACAGCATGACGGTCAGCACCATGATGGCTGACAGCCCCAGTGCCAAACCGACGAGGTTGATAAGGGAAAAGCTCCTGTGGCGGAACAGATTTCGTATACCCGTGCGTAAATAGATCTTAAACATGGCAGTAGATTTTGGGGATAGACCAAAATGCTGCCACAGGCATGCCAATTTTGTAGAATTCTGTAAATCAGTATAGTACACCATTTCTTCCAATAGTAACTGTCCGCTTTTGGAAAAAAAGTGTTCGTCCGGGGTCAGAGTTCCATCAGCGAAGCAATAGGGAAATTTTCTTCATAAATTTGTCCCCCGGGTAATTTAACGCCCGTCCTGACGCATGCCCGAAAAAGAAAAACTTCGCCTGGATAAATATCTCTGGTCCATCCGCCTGTTCAAGACCCGCAGTGAGGCCACAGAAGCTTGTGGAAAAGGTAAGGTCAAATACAACGGCGATGCCGCCAAAGCTTCCAAGACCGTTAGTGTGGGAGATGAATACGAAGTAAAAACAGAGAATAAACGCTGGCGTATCAAGGTCGCAGAGCTGCTGGATCACCGCGTGCAATATGCCCTGGCCATCAATTACTATATAGATATCACGCCGGCGGAAGAGATCGAACGTCTGCAATTCCAGGCCGCCTCCTTTAGCACCGGCAAACGGCAAAGCAAGATCGGACGCCCTACCAAGAAGCAGCGGAGGGAACTGGATGATTTTTTGGAGGAAGGTTAGAACTACTTGTTTCGATGAAGTCCGGTCATCTGTACAGAGATCTTGATATCCGGTGAGTATTCTAAAATGACGATCCTGCGAATAATACTCCTTAAACCCATGAATAGATGGTCCCATTCCTGTTCGGTACTCAGGCAGGAGAGATCCATTTCTACTTTGGCAGAATACAGCTCGCTGTCGCTGTAATCTATTTCGGTGCGAAGACATTCGCTACCAATAGGGTCAGAAATCTCAAGAAAATAATCTTCAATGAGTTCCTTCCGCATTTCCTTTTCGGGGTCGCTCTTTTCGGGGTCGCTGCTCATAATAGGTTGGTTTTAAATATGGTACCTATGCAAACAGCCTTGTATCCGAAAAGTAGGGTTCCAATCGGGAGTTTTTTAAAAAAATCAGGGACATACCTACCTATATTGGCCAGGTCTAGTCAATAACAATAAAATAATTGGAAATAGCAGGACACAGCGCTGTGGACACTAAATGGTTCTGATAGCAGTTCTGACGAAAATGCGCAACGCGCCTTAAAAAATAACTTGTAGCAAAGGACATGACGAATGTACAAAATATTCCCGATGTTAAAATTTTCCGAGTTAAACTTTTTTAATTTCGCCGAATGAAGATCGACATTCTCACCGTGCTGCCTGAACTTCTGGAAAGTCCCTTTCAACACTCTATTCTTAAGAGAGCAAAGGATAAAGGTTTGCTGGAAGTACGGGTACATCATCTCCGGCAGTGGGCGGTAAATGAATATGGGCAAGTGGATGATTATCAATATGGTGGAGGGGCTGGCATGGTCATGATGCCCGAGCCGCTGGCCAATGCCATCGAGGCGCTGTCCAAGGAGGCTCCTTATGACGAGGTCATCTATATGACCCCTGACGGGGCACGGCTCAACCAGCGTATATCCAATCAGCTGTCCTTAAAAGAGAATCTGTTGATCATCTGCGGGCATTACAAAGGCATCGACCAGCGCATCCGGGATCAGTACGTCACAAAAGAGATCTCCATCGGAGATTATGTCCTCAGCGGTGGGGAACTGGCAGCCGCCGTGCTGGTGGACAGTATTGGGCGGTTGATACCCGGCGTGCTCAATGATGAAACCTCCGCCCTTTTCGACTCGTTCCAGGACGATCTCCTTGCTCCCCCAGTATATACCCGTCCGGCGGACTTCAGAGGCGCTAAAGTGCCTGAGATCCTTCTCAGCGGCGATCCTAAAAAGATCGATGACTGGCGTCACGAGCAGTCCGTGCAGCGAACACAGGAGAGAAGGCCGGATCTCCTCCAACCATAAAATTTTGTCATGCTCAAGGTCAGCGCTCTATATATCTATCCCATTAAATCATTAGGCGGCATTCCGTTGAGGACAGCCACGCTAACAGACAGGGGATTTGCCTATGATCGCTGCTGGATGCTGGTTGACAGGGACAATAACTTTCTCACCGCAAGGGAATTCCCCCAAATGGCATTGATCAGGACCGAACTATCAAAGGATGGCCTCTTTGTCCGCCATATATTTAACGACTCCGGTACCTACCATGTGCCTTCTCTACCTGTGGGTGACCGTTGTACCGTTAAAGTATGGGAAGATGTCTGTGAGGCCCAATACGTCCATGAAGAGGCGGATATATGGTTTTCCCATGCGTTGGGGATTTCCTGCCGGCTGGTTTATATGCCGGAAAGTACACAGCGGAAGGTCGACCCCGACTATGCTCATCGTGACGAGATCACCAGCTTTTCCGATGGCTTCCCCTTGTTATTGATCGGGCAAGCGTCCCTGGATGATCTCAACAGCCGAATGTCCATGCCCATGCCAATGGAACGTTTTCGGCCCAATATCGTATTTACGGGCGGCGCCCCTTACCAGGAAGATGAAATGAAGGCATTCAGGATCGCGGACACCACCTTTTATGGAGTAAAGCTCTGCGCCAGATGTGTCATGACTACCGTCGACACATCCACGGGGGAGAAGGGCAAAGAGCCCCTACGAACGCTTAGCCAATACAGACTGAAGGATAAGAAGGTCTTATTTGGCCAAAACCTGCTTTTCGACAGTACATCCAATACATGCACCATCTCCATAGGAGATGCGATCACCCTCTTATAAAAGCAGCCACCAGCAATTGCAAAAACAGGTAATACGCCAGGATAAGCAGTAAGTTGTAGATAATGGTCTTCTTCATAGCTACGGATTTAAACAAGGACCCTTTACAATTACTAAAATAATACCAAAGCTGCCTTATTCACATAGGAATTCTACCCATTCACCCATGAAAAAATCTCAGTAATATCAGCAAGCTGTCTTTTACGATGCGTTTACCGGTAACTTTTAACAATTCGCCTGCTTTAATCCTGTATTAATACCCTAATAACAACCTGTGCATAACATTTGTACGTACAGCCGGAGATACATCGATTGTATCACATAAACTCCTGGCTATGACTATCAGCGGTTTCACCATGGTGCGTAACGGCGCTAAATACTATTACCCCATCAAACAGGCTATATCCTCCATTCTTCCCATTGTAGATGAATTTGTAGTGGCGTTGGGCGCCGGTGATCCTGACGACCGAACCCTCGAAGAGATAGAGAGCATCGGTTCCGACAAGATACGTATCATTCACACCGTATGGGATCTGGAAAAATATCCCCGTGGTATGGAGCATGCTCACCAGACGGATATTGCCAAGGCGGCCTGTAAAGGGGACTGGCTCTTTTATGTGCAGAGCGATGAGGTGGTACATGAGGGCGACCTCCCCGGGATCCGCCAGCGCTGTGAAGAACTCCTGCATGACAAATCCATTGAAGGGCTATTATTTAAATACAGGCATTTCTGGGGGGACTATGACCATTATATAACTTCCCATGCCTGGTATGCCAACGAGATACGCATCATCCGTAATCACCCGGATATTCATTCGTGGGAGTCGGCCCAGTCTTTCCGGCGAATACCCGATTTTGATGGCATCCAATACCGGAAAAAGGAAGGGACCTATAAGTTGAAGGTAGCACGAGTAGATGCCTATATCTATCACTACGGATGGGTGAGACCGCCCCATTATATGCAGAACAAGCGAAAGGCTATGGAAGTCATTCACCAGGGGCAGCAGCAGGCGGATGCCAGGTTCAGCCTGGAGAAACCAAAGTTCGACTATGGGGATCTAAGCCTTTTGACGGTATTTAAAGACACCCACCCGGCCGTCATGTGGGAACGTATGCGTCTCTTCAATTGGGCAGATCAACTGAACTATGGTCGCAAACTGGCCAACCGGCCCAAACATGAAAGAATGAAATATCGCATCCTCACCTTTATAGAGCAGCATTTACTGGGTGGGAGGCAGATCTTTAGTTTTAGGAACTATCGGTTGAAATAAAAAGGTGCGGAGTGAACCGCACCTTTTTAAAATTAGCTTTTGGGCTTCTCGAAGATCACAGGATCGATGTCCTTGTTCACCTCAATCTTTTTGTTGGTGATGTTCAAAGTTATTTGAGGCAGTACTATCTGTTGGGAATAAGGCATTACCAATCCTACATCCGTCTTTTTATAGTCACTGAATATTGCCGTGGTTTCTATATCTTGACCATTTATACTGATCCTGTTCACAGCTTTGTCAATGAAGTAGGTCTTATTGTTGATATAATAAACGATCTCAACACCATCTTTGGTAGTGAGCTTTACTTTATAGTCGGCGCTATCTTTACCCTCGAATGTTACCTTAAAACCTTTGGATGTATAATCCATCAGGGGGCCGCCCAGGTTTAGATTTAGCTGTGAGCTCTTTAATTGATCGCCAGGAATATCCGTCGCCGCCGTTTGACCCATCAAAGGGTTAATGCCCCAACCACCCTTGTCCGTGACACATTGGATGATCTTAGAACCGTTGAAGTCGAGCTCGTTCCTATAACCCTTGCCATTGAGGATATAAGTAATAGAAGGGGCTTCGTTCCCCATAAGGTCTACCGTGCTTTCCACATATACGCTCCTGACCGCGTTGATCACAGTCTTTCCTCCCAGTGCGTCGAGGTGCTTATTAACGATATCATCTACCGATTGAGCCTTTACAGTCGCTACGCCAAGGGCTGCCGATAGGAACAGAGCCCCTTTAATCAGTGTTTTCATTTAGTGCTTTTTTAAAAAATATATTTAATACCAGACAAACATATATATAATTTCTTGCTATAGCATTACCTTTCGTAAAATTCCCCATTTATTGGGCTGCTGGCCTTGGTGGCAGTGGTGTGTTAAAAAAAGTCCTTTTTCGCATATACAAGACAGAAAGAAGGCGTTATTTTAGCAAAATATTCCCGATTGGATAGTATAAAGTTACACTCGAAATAGGCAAGATTGTAAATCCTATACGATATTTGTTTAAGACAAAAACAATTTTTCGGATCTCGAATTAAACCTTATTCTTATGCAGAAAGAGATCTTTCAACGGTTGAGTCATATAGATAGACTCATCCGAATCAAAGGGACGGGTACGCCGTCGGAGCTCGCCGACAAGATCGGCATTTCCGAGAGAAGTACATATGAATATATTCGGCTCATGAAGGATTTTGGGGCCCCTGTCCTCTACTCCCGACAACGAAAGAGTTATTACTACAAACAAGAAGGTAGATTTCTAATCAGCTTTTTATCGGACTGACATGGAAGGCTTGGCATGTCCGGCTAAAATTATTGTATAACACACCCTTATCCTAAGGCTAATGGTCTTCTCATTCAACCAACAGGAATACAGGTTATCCCGGGACATTCCCGCCGAGCTGACCCGGTACAAGATACCGGGCAGCGATGCATCTGCTATCGCTAACAACCACCTGAAATTGCTCGTCCAGGAACTTCCTGCCGACGCATCAAAAGTATTTTACTCTGTCAATCTCGTAGACAAAAAAGTCACCTTACGCACAAAGGATGACGCTCCCTTCTTCAGCGCCTATCTAGCCCTGCAGCATGACGGAAACCTTGAAGTAGCCGGACTGGGAAAAATGTTGATCAAAGAGGGGCAATTCAACCTCATCTATTCTCCCACTATCGACGTTGTCAGCCATCATGATGGAGTTCTTGAATACATTACCCTTGCTATAGAGTACGATAAGACCGTACTGGATGAATGGGCGCCCTACTTTCCTCAGCTGTCTTCGTTCCTGGAGAAGGTCGAGGCCGGCGAACCAGCCCTCCTGCTGCCCCGTAATGAATGGATCACAAAGGAGATCCAGGATATTGTATATAGGATAGTGCATATATCCCTGGAAGACGGCTCATCAAGAAAGTATTTTACCCTTCTGGTCAACACCCTCCTTTTCCATCTCTTGTACCAGGCAGTCCAGCAGCAGCCGGCCAGCAACTATACTCATTATGAAATGGACAGCATACAGGCTGCCAGAGACATGATCAGGAAGAACATACGCTACCATTTCGTTATCCGGGAAATAGCTCAAAAGGTGGGGATGAATGAGTTCAAGCTAAAGAACGGCTTCCGTGAGCTGTTCGGTAACGGTGTCTATGAATACCTTCGCAGCGAGCGTATGCAGGAGGCTCGCCAGCTGCTTGGCGAATCCGGCCGCAGCATAAAGGAAATAGCTTCCCTCACAGGCTATCGCAGTGTCAATAGCTTTATAAAGGCTTTTAAAAAAATGTATGGGGTAACACCTGGGGACTTTCGTAAAAGGGCTTGATCCATCAGAACAAAATGATCGTCATTTTAGGAATACAGTTACCTTTTTGCCATCTATCCGGAAATGTACCCAACCGGTGGCCTCTAAGATCTGCAAAAGCGTGGAGAGGTTGACTTGCCTTGGGACTGTCCCACTGAACTGTTGTTTTACTTCACCGGAATAGTCCACCTCTATATCATACCACCGGGCGGCTTGGCGCATGATGGATTGTATGGAGGCATTATGAAATTGAAACAGTCCATTCTTCCAGGCAACGATCTCATCGACGTCAGGATTCATGATAAGACTTAAAGAAGAAGTTTGTTTATTGAGAGCGACTTGCTGATTAGCGCTCGCTATCACTTTCTGACCACCGCTTATCATCGCCACATTACCACCGAGAAGAGTAGTAGTCTGGTGGTCTTCATCGGCATAGGCCATCAAGTCAAATTCAGTACCCAGTACTTCGACCTGCGTTGACCCGGCTGTTCCATCCAACGAACTAACTTTCACCCGGAAAGGTTTGGATTTGTCCTTTTCCACCTGGAAATAAGCCTGCCCGATGAGCTCTACCAGCCTTTCATTACCTGCAAATGCAATGGGGAATCTCAGGCTGCTGGCGGCATTGAGCCATACCTTACTGCCGTCCGGCAGGATCACCTGGTACTTGCCGCCCTTGGGAGTGGCGATGGTATTGTACTTGATCTCGCTAATAAGACCAAAGCCCTCACTGCGGGATTTACCGACCTTATACACCAGCTGCCCACTATCCGACTTGACAACACTGACGGCGCCCTGTTGAGCCAACTCCCCGTTGCGGACGTTATCCAAAATGATCTTTTTCCCATCCGCCAGTTCCAGCACCGCCTTGTCTCCGCCCGGATTGACGTCATTGTGATAACGCTCTTTCACAGGCAATGAAGCAATATTGGTTTTTCCTTTATTTAGTGTATAGAACACCGCTGTACCGATGACTGCCATTAAAACTGCAGCGGCTGTCCAATAAAACTTGTATTTATGTCTTCGCTGGGCTATCTCCACCACAGGAATGTCCGAACGAACTCCGAAATCAATTTTTTTTTGAAGGTCCGCCAGCGCTGCCTTTTCGTCAAAAGAATACATCACCTGGAGGGCAGACTGCAATTGATCCCAATCAGCACAATTTTCAAAAAACTGCCTGCTCATCGGATCCTGCTGACTGAGCCAACTATCCAAAGCAATCTGCCCATGAATATCCAGTTCATTCGTCAGGCGGCGGAAGAGCAATCCCCCAATGTCCTGCATAGTTTGTATTATCTGTTGATCGTTGTTAGACACTATAATGAAAACAAGCATGCGTGCAGGAAGTACTAGCTAAAAGCCTGAAATTTCTTATTTTGGGTGGGGTTCCCGGCTAAAATTCAACTTCTCTCCACCCTGAATAGCATAAGGTCGGGATCGCGCTGCATCCTGCCCATCTCCTTCTGCACGATCATCTTTATATCCGCCTTCACCTGCATATACACCTCCCGCAGTATTTTTGCATGGAATACCTTGAACTCCATTTCCTTGCCGGGATCATCGGCCACCACTCCCACTAATTCCCCGGAAGACAGGGTCGCCACCCCCGCAATATCTTCGGAAATCGTTCACTTACTCTCAACGCCGTCTCTCCTCCCACCTGGCCACAAAACACATTCCCCGCAATGGCCAGGATCATGTCGGCCTCCCCCTTCGAATACTGGGTCCGCAACTGGTTGATATCCTGCATAGACAGCACAGGAACGATATTATTACTCCTTGCCGTCGCCATCGTCGTCACCATGCTGAACGCACGCACGGTGGCAAATTCATCACAAACCAGTGCACAGGGATGTCTCCCTGCCCGGTTTACCAGCCTGTTAAGCTGATCGATATACAATGATAACACAGGCCCCAAAGCCTCCTGCCGCGACGGATCGCCCCCCAGACAAAGAATTTTAGGCGCAGCAGGATCATTGATCTCCAGCGTACAATCATTCCCCGTAAGGATATAATACAGATCGGGCGAAGACAATCTGGCCAACGGTATCTTCGCCGAAGACACCTGGCTGTCCAGCAGATCCATAATCCCATCCCGGTACGACATGATAAAGGGATTGATCAACGTCCTCACTTCGTAAGTAATTTTTACTTTAGCAGATCTTTTACGAAATCCGTATTCGCCTTCTCCTGCATTGCTACCAACACCTCGTCCATCCGCAACAGGAAAGCCATCCCCGCGTCATAAGTGATGCGTATATTCAATGCCGCTGCACGGATCTTTTCATATCGCTCATTGTCTTTCATCCTGACCACCCCATCCGATGCCAATAGATCCAGTTCCTCCAGCTCATATCGTAAGTCTTTCAATATTCCTATCATATAGGCGCTGAGCCATCGGATATTTTGCTCCGTAAATTCAGGGTCTTTACTATAGTTCTTCATCGTCCGTAACACCTGATTTATCAGGGCTTGTGCCAATGCATGACTGGACAAGAATTCCGGGCTGTTCTTTAATGCAGGTTTGACAAACGGCAGGCTCTTTAAAAACTGCGCATGCTGCGCCAGCTCTTCTTCTGCTATCGCGCCTACGGAATCCACACCTTCTTCCGCGCCTTCATAGCCCTTCTCAATGGTTTCCTTCAATATTCCGAGAATGGCCGCCTGCTGCCGTAGATATTTGATCCTTGTCTTTTTCTGTTGCCACCACTCCGAAAAAGTTTGCCCATAGGTGACAAATCCGGCGAAACACAAACCCACCGTGATAAGGGCAGTAAAAATGATTGTTTGCATAAGATTAAGTTTTAATGAATGTTATACAATGTTTGGATGAACCGTATGTCCTGCTGGTCCTTGCTCCGTTGCAGGCTGAGTAGGATATTTTCCTCGGTAAAGACAAGGAGGTCTCTCCTGTTTCGATCCATTTGCTCTTCTAACTGATCGATTGCTTCCAGTCTGCCGCCATCTTCCATCTGCGTGAGCCATGCCGTGTTCACGGTCGTCAACTGCCCTGTCTGTTGAATACTCCTGTCCAGGATCGTGCTATACACCGCTCCTATATGATCCAATTCTCCGGCGCTGAAATGCGGGTCCTGTCGGATAGCCGCCCACGCCTTTTTGTAGGCCACCGTCAATTGCACCTGTTGCTCCGTGATATCCCTTACCTTTTGATGTTGTACCCAGTCCGCGATGTCCGTCAGCCGCTGTAATCGCATGGCATTCTCCACGGCCTTCTGCGTATTTTGCACGGCGATGGTTGCTGTCCGAAGACGTTGGATGGCCAGGTCAGTGGCAACGATCACCTTTTTGATCCCCGCCTGGACAATGTCTGCAATGGGAAATTGCGCCTGCACACCTTGAGAAGGCATGAGAGCGGAAAGGAACAGCAATAATGCCACTGCCCACTTCACCGATCCATTGCAGTCCGTATTGTTGAGGATGGCCTGTTTTATGATGGGGCTCGAGATAATATCGTCTACCTCCTGCGTGACGACGATGGCTTCTCCATAGAATTTACGGACAGTCTTGAAAAGATACTTCAGGTATTCGCTCATACCCTGACGGGCAATGGCCTTCCAGGATTCTTCGATAAGAATGACCTTTCGTACTCCCTGCAGCTTGCGCATCTTCCCGATAAAAACCTCCATGATGACAAGAGTGACGACAGGGAATAAGATGGCGTGATCTTTGATGACATCCAGCTCGAAGACGATGAATCGTTGTTGCAACAGGTCTAGCTGCTCCCGGGCATTGAGCAGGAAGTCATACTCTCCCCCCTTGTAAAAAGGGTGTAGCACATAGAGGAAATTGTCCATATCGAATTCCTTGTTCTTTACCTTGTCTTCCACCAGTACTTTGGTAAATTCATCCCGCAGGAACTCGTAAAAGGTATTGAAGCAGGGAAAAAGAAATGCGTCTTCCACAACCTTGGCATAGTACAATTGAAGGGCATTGGATAGGGTGACCATCTCGCTGCGGATAATAGTATCTCCTTCCATTTTCCGGAGGCCCAGGATCAACGCTTTTAGGCTTTCCAGCTTTTCTATATCAGGCATTTCTCCAAAGGGTATCCAGAAAGGGTTCAGTTTAAGAGGGGGCGATGCGGTATACGTAAAATAGTTCCCCTCCGACAGTTCACACAACCCCTGATAGCTATTGCCGATGTCGACGACGAGGACATGCGCGCCTTGTTCATGATAGCTTTGCAGCAGGAGGTTCATGGTGACGGACTTACCGCTACCCGAGCCTCCGAATACAGCCTTGTTGCGATTGCCGATCACGCCGGCTTGCAATGGTTCGTCTGACAGGTCTACTTGTAAGGGTCTACCCGACAGCCTGTCCCCCAGACGGACGCCATAAGCGCTGATGCTGTCCTGGTAATTTGTCTCCTGCGGTAGGAGGCAAAGGGCTTGATCCGCCAGGATGTCGAAAGTTTCATAGGCGGGCAGGTCAGCGGCATTACCGGGTATTCCGGCATACCATAGTTCAGCCATATTTACTGTTTCCAGATAGGGTGTCGCCCCCAGACGGGCGATGGCTGCGGCAACCATATCGCTCATAGAGCGTTCGATATGGCCTACCCGCTGCTCAGTGCTGACCAGATCGTCCGTCGTCAGACGGTGGCATTGCAAAAGTCCGCTGTCCTTCAAAATGCGTATGAATTGATTGACCTCCGTGGCAAACTCCTCCACGGCGCCTGAGGTGAGTGTATCCTCAGGAGTAAGACTTGTTTGTAATAATGCCTTGCCCGCGGTGGTCATTCTACGTCGGGGGCGGCGGGTGATGTGCAGATAACAATGTTGATTCATCCACGGCCGCTCGTGGTGATATTGTTCGCTGCTGCGGGAAAGAAAGCCGCTGTCTTTTTCGAAGTCGGCTTGCCAGCTTGTCTGCCAATACCAGTCCTGGATATGTACGATAGTGTTGGGAGACAGTACCTGTAGGGCCTTTATCCAGGAGTGGAAAACCATATTTAATTGATCAGCCGACAAGGTGAATATCTCCGGCTTGAAAAGGGCAAATACAAGTGTGATCTCGCCCATTTCGGAGACGATGCAGTCCGCGGCTACCTCCCAGATAGGCAGGCGGACCCGATAATTCCGTGTCATATGTTTATTTTTTGGGTTGTAGGTACACCTGGCGAGTCCCAGACCTCAATACCTTTGGCGATGCTCGTGTCCTTCGTTTTTTGCGCCACCCATATACCCCATAGCGTTGGCTCAGATGATAAGCTCCACCAATGCACAACGCCCCAATGCCAAAGCACGATAGCAAACAGAGATAACTATTGACACCGGCTATATAGAGAATAGCGAAAAGTACCATACAGGCAATCACAGATGCCCCTGCGTAAAGAATATACTGGCCTTTAAGTCCCTTAAATTCCACGGGTGCATTCACCCGCCGGTGTACCTTAAATACTGTGTACATAACACTCGGTCTAAAGTCCAAAAAAGGCTTTCAGGACAGTGGCCACCACTATCAGGAATATACAGGCGCCAAACCAGATAGCGATCTCGCGCCCCATATCATCCCGTTGATGTCGTGTACCGATCCTTATGGCTCCGATAAGCCCATTATAGCACCAATGGCATACATCAGTTGAACATCCGTTTCGTAATAGCCCCGCACCATGGCATTGGCCTGAGCCAGACCGTTATTTCCGTCGGCAGTTTGAGCGTAAAGGCTAACCTGAAAAATAATAGCAGTGGTAGTAAAAAGAGAAAAGTAGAAGAGTCGTTTTGATGATGTCAGAAGATAATTACACATACAAAAAGGTTTAAATGATGATGGAATAGAAAAACGGAATTCACCGGTGCTGAAGAAATTGTCTGATTTCTCTCCGGTAATACAGCAGGCCGATTACCATGTAATAGCCCACACTCAGTAAAAGCATTGTTTGGGAAAATCGCTACCAGCCGATGGAATGAAGCATGACACTATGTTTTGATTAGCAAACAAAAATGGTCAATGCTTCGAATATAGATTCTCTAAAAATAGAATTTCTTAAATGAATTATTTTTTGTTTCTTCTCCTATCGTGATATTCCTTTCGGGCAGCATAAAAGGTACTTTCTCCGACGCCAATATAGGACGCCAATACTCCTACCGGCAGACAATACAGCAAATTCTCTCTTTTCTCAGCAAGAGCGGCATATTTGTCTACTGCCGGCATTAATTGCATTTCGTCATGCCGGTCCTCACTACGACAATAATATTCTTCAGTTATATATGCCCGGTGGAGCAGAAATTCCGGAAAGAGTCGGCAGACATCCTCCAGTTGTTTACGGGTTATACTCCAGCAAATACAATTTTCCAATGCGATGATAGTATACTCGGAGGCTATCTGTCGAAAAAAACTCCTGGGTGAGATAAAAATGTCTTTTTGCTCAAGGATCCATCTTGTTACAATTACATCCTCCATGCGATAGATCTGAACCAAGCCAACTTCAATGAAGAAAATATGTCGGCAGATGGCGCCTTCTCTTAGTATGACCGTCCCCTTTTCAAATACCATTCGTTGTAAGATATTCCTAAGATGTGCTTCCAGTGCCGGGGACATCCTTGCAATGGAATGAAGGTAAGCAATGAGTAGTTCCATATGTAATAAGGTTTCCGGCAATTTAACTTCTTTTCTCAATTCGAAATCTTGATAATTATCAAGACAGCCCGGACACTTTATACGGAAACCCTTACACCACCGGAAAACTAATCCCATCCCCCTCCCAATACGTCACGGCCAATCTGCGCTCCCCTACCAGTATCCCAACTCCTTTAAAGCTGGATTTTCCACTCACTACCCACTCAAAGGAATAATGGGTGATCCTGGATTCAATCTTTAACGTCCCCGTCACAGGCCCGCCCTTCTCTTCTATCCAGCTCATATAATATTCGCCGGCGATAGGGTCTTTCTCGGCACTCTTCTTTTTCCGGGCAATCTCATTCATGACTTTTTTACTTTCCGTATGGGTATTGGTCCATACGCCGTTGAGACACCCATCTCCGATGATGTCGTACAGGATCATGCCCCATAGCTGAGCCCCGCCACCTTTCTTATTCTTCATGACGATTAAAGGGTATTGTTTTTAGTGGTAAATGGCAACGGACCAGGCTCCCCGGTATCTCTACCGGAGGAGCAACTGGCGGTTACAAACTAACTAATAGGGAGATTCCTTTAGATAAGATTCTATACGCTGCACGGGGCGCGCAGCCTGGACCAGGTCTGGTTCCGAAAAGAAAGGTTTAATGATTCATGGTATCCGATGTCGCGCAGCCCCCATTACCGTGTGACGACGATCGTATTCTCCTGCATTCTCACCTCAAAATGCAGGTCCGGCAATTCGAGATCCCTCAACAGCCTTTTTATCGGCAGGTCACGTTGGATATTGCCAGACCCAAACGGACTATTTTTTATCTTGTCATCAAACAGAATACGCATGTGATAGGACTCGGCGAGCTTCGTTAAAGCCTCCTTTTGATCGAGCCCGTCGAAATTGAAATACTCTTCTTTCAATGCCAGCATACTGCTGAGATCCATATTCGGATCTACCCTAATTTCTCCTCCTTCACCAATATTGACACCCTGGGAGGAGCGTATTTGAGCCGATCCCCCACCGTTGCGCACCCTCACCAATCCGGACCCTACAGCTACTTTCGCTTGCTTTTCGCCCGGGTAGTCCGAAACGACGAAATTGGTCCCAAGCACCTCTACCTCTTCCTTATGCGCCCGTACGATAAAGGGATGATGGCTATCAGGAGCCACATCAAAAAATACCTCGCCCGTCACTTCCACGACCCGTTTATCACCGGTGAAGGCGACAGGGTATTTTATGGAAGAACCCACATTCAATTTCACCTTTGTACCGTCGGACAACAACAGCTTGAATCTGGCGCCATAGGGAACAGTCAATATATTATAGACTGCGGAGGAGGTCTGGCCGGCTGATGTAGTGACATATTCCAGCAATTTGCCATCCTCGGCGACGCTTGCCTGCATATTTCCCTGCCGGGCCACCACCCCATCCTTCATGGAATCCAGGTATCGGGTAGCTCCATCTCCTAACGTCAACCTTACCGAGCCGCTGTCAGGAGCGTTGCGGGAATAAAAAGGATCAGTAGGTCCCCCGGCAGGAGTCATCGCTGTTTGGTCCTCTTTACCGGGGGCCTTTAATAGATAAGTGAGGATAAGACAGACCAGCACAACCGCTGCCGCCCCCCATAAATAGGGCTTCAGACGGCGGATCGATGGCCTGTATAACGGTACGGGCAGAGCTTCAGGTTCTGAAAAAGAACGATTTTCAAGGACGCCAGCGTCGATCTTTGCCAGAAGAGAGGCCTTATTCATGCCCATAAATACCTTTAGGTCATCAATGATAGATGCATCACTGGTGACCATTTGTAGGAAAACCTCATTCTGAGCAGACGCCGCACGCCAGCTATCCAGTTCCACCCTTCCCTCATCGGTCAGGTCCCTGCATACGAGTTTAACCAGCAATTTAGCTATGCGTGTTTCATCCAGCATAATAGATTCCTTGGGTGGGAAGGCTTATTTAATTTTCCATAGTTATCCGGACCTCCCATTTATAAAGACACAGGTCCTGATCGAAAACTTAAAAATCGGGGAAGTTTTTTTAAAAAAATTTTACCGCATCAGATCCTGGAGAAGGACCACCAACAGCAGCCCCTGCCAGCTGTCCGCCTTTAACGCATTAATTTTCATTTGATTAATGGCTTTCTCGCCATAGGTCCTTACCTGATATTCCGAGAGCCCCATCTTATCGGCTATTTCCAGGATCTTCTCGTTATTGAAGTATCGTCTGCAAATGATCTCCTGTTGTTGGGCCGGCAAGGTCCTGATCAATGTGGCCAGCATCTCCCGCATCTCCGCCCGGATGACATTCTGCTCATGCTCGGCAGCCCATTTTTCCTCGACGGCAGACAGCTCCTCCAGGGCGGCAGGGTCGGCCAATGAGGCGGGGACCAGCTTCTTTCTCAGCACATTATAACAGGAATTGCGGACGGCTCCATACAGGTATTGCTGAATATTTCTGACCTCGGCTAAAGAATTTTCGTGTTTGAGTATACGTATGAATACATCCGCCACCGCATCGCTGGCCAGATCCTTATCATCCAGCAGCGTGAATGCAAAGAATTGAAGGCGCTCCCAATGCTCATCCAGCAAAGACCTGGGGTCTAAATTTTCATGGCTCATAAATGCAGTGCGTTCTTACTTCACCGGCCTGTTGCCGGTAGATGAAGGGAGTGATGCAGATAACTATGGAAATCTAAAATACTAAAAAATCGGGAAATTTCTCCGGCCCAGGGTTCATCCAGGGCGGATCATATTTGTGAGGGAATAATGATCAGTTTCTTTCGATCAGCTCCATACATTGACTCGCCAGCAAAATAAAGAGAATGATCTGCTTGTCGGAGAATCGCATACGGAGGAATTGCAGGGCCTTGCCCTTATGTTCTTTCACCGTATGAATGGAGATCTCCATATGGCTGGCGATCTCATCATTCTTCATACCCTCCAGATAAGCCATCTTGAATACCATACGGCGTTTTTCAGGCAACTTCTCGATCTCGGCATAGATCTCCTGCATTAACTCCGCCTTGATCATCTGATTGATGACAAGATCCTGTCCTTTTTCCTCCTCGAGGTACATGAGCTCTTTACGGGATGATTCTTTCACCTGCACATGCCGGAGAAAGTTGAGACAGGCATTGCGGGTAGTGATATATAGGAATGCCTTGATGTTTTGCGGGGTCGCAAAATCCGTATGCTTTTGCCAAAGCTTGACATAGGTGTCTTTTACGATGTCCTCTGCATCCGGCTGACTCCCGATGAGCTGGGAGGCAAAATAGCAAAGAGGACGGTAATGCATTTGAAAAAAGGTGGTAAATGCTGCTGGATCACCCTTTTGAAAGTCGATGATGATGTCCGGATTTATCCCAGGATGGTCCATGTGTAATCTCTGTTTTTGCTACTTTATGATGATTGTTATCAGAGGGTCCCGTTATCGGAAACACCGTGTTGATCGAATTCTTTGATTTTAGCGATTGACGAATAGGAAAGACAAGAGGGCCTTATAATCATCATGACAGGAACACAGCGCCTCGGCTCTTACAATTTCATCAAGGAAGGCAATCGTTCAATTTGTGTTCTCAGGTGGTGGTAATACCAAACTAATTAATTCTTACGGAAATAACAAATAATTTGTCCTCTCTGAACATTTCCCGTTTTGATAGGATTCGGTAGGGTTTTCGACATATACAGAAGCACCTGGAAGGGGCTCGTCCAGGACCGGAGGTCCCGACCGAGGTATCCGAGGAATGGTGCGGCGAAGACCAATTTCCGCACATTTCCTACATTGGAAAGCCCCTTTCCCGTGGCTGGGAAAAGGGGGCTTAGAGGGTAGGGGGGTAGTAATTATTTGACCTTCTGGCAAGACATTCCCTCGATCCGGCATACGGCCGGTGACACAATCATAACGATGACCGGTAAAATTTTTCTCATTGGGAAAGTTAGTTATAGAATTAAGATAAATACTTCATCTTCAAGGCTTCTTAGCCATCGGTTGGACACAGGCCCTAATCTGGAGAGGGGTTTAATGGAAATGAAGGAGGTAGGGACTCCCTGCAGTATAAAAACACTTAAATGGGGAATTGGAACTACTCCAATAAAAGAAAAGGCGGGACCTCCCGGTCCCACCTTCGTAATAAGCTATTCTTACTATTTTTTCTGCCAGTTGCGTAGTATCATTTCTACACGCCTGTTCTGCGCCATACCCTCCGCGGTCTCATTCGAAGCTATCGGGCGATGAGCGCCATACCCATGTGTCTCCAGCCTGTCCTCCGCAATACCATGCGCCATCAGGTACTTCTTCACCGCCATGGCCCTTCTCACCGACAGCGCCGCATTCCTTTCATCCGTACCCTCACTGTCCGTATGACCCTGGATCACCAGTTTCAACGTGCTATCCGCCTTCAGCACCGACACCACATGATCCAGTTCCTTCAGACAGTTCTTCTCCAGGTTGGCCTTGGCTCGTACAAAGAATATGCGGTTGGACGCACGGCTCACACTCATCACCAGGTCCGTTCGTATAGGCGGGCATCCCGCATTGGCCAGGGTCCCCTTCACCAATGGACACTTGTCGTCGTCATCATTCACACCATCCCCATCGCTATCCGGGGCCGGACATCCATCAAAGTTCGGCGAACCCTTGACATCGGGGCACTTATCCTTGTTATCTGGTACGCCATCGCCGTCCCTGTCAGGGCAGCCCAACAGCTGGATGGGACCCGCACTATCCGGACATGCATCCTTCTCATCTACGACACCATCACTGTCACGGTCATGCGTGATGAGGATCTTTCTATATAAGGTATCGGCTTTCTTCTGGTCCTCTTTGTCTTTCTTCTTATCCTTCTTCTCCTTTTTCTCCTCATTCTTATTATGCTGGAATATGGGCACGGTCAATCCCACATGTACATCCGCATGCTGTATGCGGCTTTTTATCAGATTGCTCATCACCGATCCGCTACCCACGAACAAAGGGCCTATCCCTACACCGGCGCCCCAGTTCAATTGCCCCTGCACATTGTACGACACAGGCGAATAGATGCTGAACCATTTCTTCTCCAGCCGGGGCGTGATCGTGGCGGTGGTAATATAGTTTGGCGTCAACTGGTTGGTGTTGGCCACAGTGTTGAAAAGGATGTCCGCATTGATAAATATCTTTTTGTAGATATGGTAGTCGGCATTCAAATGCACGGCGGTGGGCAGTTTGGCCTTTACCCTGGATGACGAGCCCTTGGCTACTATCAGCCCACTGTCCTGCAGACGGGTAAAATATTGGTTCACACTCTCGGTATCCGATTTCACCAGTTGGCTGGTATTATGACCGGTGAGGGTCCCCATATAGTTCTGTCCGTTGGGCGAGTTATAAAAATTTATAGACCCCAGATCCGTAAGGCTAAAACCCAGTCGCAGCTTATACGAGTCAAACTCCGGCTTCCATTCATATACAAGACCCAGGTCCATACCCCATCCGGTGCCGGAATTTTTAGTAAGCGCATCACGTATGCTGCCGCCGGTACCAAGGTTGTCCATATTGGGAGTGTATCTTACGTTCACATCTCCCGTGAAATTGGTTATCTTATTGGTGGGGTCGATATTCAGGTTCATCTGTCCGGTGGAGATACTGCCATAGGATATTCCCGAAATATACTTACCCGTGATCCCCACCTTCAGCCGGTAATCGGCGGTCTGCTTCAATATCCTGCCAAGGGAAAGACCCACTTCCGCAAAGGACATGGTCTTGACCTGAAGGCTCCGGTTGATAATATTCGTATTGTAATAGCTTGGATCAGGATTGCCCATCAGCCGGAACAAGGGATCGCTAAGGTTGAACATATTGCCGATGCTTCGTACACGGGTGATGATGCCGATAGCATCCCTTTTGTCGATATTGAACATCGCCGAAGGACCAAGTATATCCGTATTCAGGTAGAGATATTTATAGCTCGTATTGGAAGCTTTATAATAACCATTGCCTTCCGAGAGATGAGAGAATTTCAAGGTAAAGAGATTCTTCTTATCCAGCTCGTAGGCGTTGTTGCCTGCAAGGGCGCTAAAGGAGATGATATTTACATTGACCTTGTATTTACTACCCGCCAGGCCACCGGGGTTGAGAATAACACCATTGATGCCGGAATAATTGTCATAGCCATAGCCAACAAAGGATTGCGGCAGAGCGGCCAGGCATCCTATAAGGCCCACTACGAGCAGGACCGTCTTTTTCCATTGACGCACAGGCACATAGGTCTTCAGTCTCGGTTTCATACGAACGGGTCTTGGTTTTTAGAAATGGATATGGATCCCTTTTTTCAAGGGTGCTTTGAACTCTCTAAAACGGAAAAAGCCCCATTCTATTGTAATAGCAATGGGACAATTACGTCGTAATGTTTGCAAACTGATCACTGTACCTCGGCGGTCGTGAGCCCATCGGCAGATACAGTTGCCATTTTCTTTCGATATTTATAACTGCTATACCCCGAGGCGCGCAATATTAATGACATTAGATCAAGATGCTTATTAAAAGCTTCCACATTATGCGATACAGCGTCGGATTTACCCTCTTTCCCGTAGCCATCTTCTTCAATAAGTTTTTTAATAAGGGGAAATGTGAAGAATAGGTCCGTTAGACGATGTGTATTGATAATGTAAGCCACAATCAAATAGAAATAAATTTTGAATGCCAGCGTAAATGCGCTTATAACTAATACAATAAGCTTATACTTTTCATTATCAAAAAATACATATAATGGTTGCACCGCGGCATATAGCACCAATACGCTGATCAGCACGGATGGGACATTGATAATTTTACTATCGAGTCTGGCTATAAGAAGCGCCAGCGATAGACAATTGAATATACCGCTTATTATTTTAAAAAACAGGTTGACGCCGGCGGCATTTTCTCTGATAATTGGGGCCATTTCTTTGGCAAAAGGGTAGTCAATTTTGAGAAAATAAACCAACAACGCCAATAAATGCAATACGCTAAAACCAATGGTTATCGTGTAAAGCATTGATTTGCTATTTAGAAATCTGTTAAACTGCTTATCAAGATCCAACTCGTCGTAATGCAGAGAATTGAGAGGGTTTTGAATAATAAGAAAACAAAGAAAAAGGTTCGCCATGCTGAAGTTGTTCAGGAACGTCTGAAGAACACTTGATATGATGAAGTAAACAGGCGCCTCATTCTTTATGTTAAATAAATCGTGCAAAGAGAGCACAGCATATAACAAGAATATCCATTTCCAGAACAATAGCCAATATCTTGCAAAGATGTTCAGATTCAAGTCTGTCACTTTCCTTGCTGCTTTTTCCTGATCTTTCGTTAAATGCTTCCCGAGAAGAGTTTTAAAATACTTCTTATACCTGTCTATCGGAACTTCTTCACCAAAACTTTTTCCATTCAGGAAAAAAATTACCAATAAAATAAAAACACACTGGATGATAAAAACCCCGATTAATGAGCCATGTTGTATTGCATCAGGTTGCTCTTCCTTGAATATCTCTTTAAAATGGGCAGGAACCTCCAGGACGGCAGTTACAAAGCCAAGAAGGGCTAAAAACTGAGTCCAGAAAAAACTTGAATTGGATTCCAACCAATTCATAAACTCAGATCTGAATTTCTTTCTATGTTTGTGAGAGCCTTCTTCATGCTCTCCTTGCAGCAATTCGTTCATAAAATGGCATTTTTACGGTGATCCGTCGCAACAAATGCGTTATGCTCATTTTAAAGGTAGCACGCAGGATTTCGGGAAAAAAGGGTATTTTCACCCAAAATTTAATGGTGAAGTCGTGCCGCAATATGCCCCCCGATGCTAATTCCCCGGCTTGCTCAGCTTATCTACGTCCACGTCTTTGTTGATCTCCAGCTTTTCGATGCTGGTCTTCGCGCCAAAGCCTCCGGCAATGATGGTATTGGGAAAAACATAACCTTCGGGCGTTTTTTGGTAGTCGCCAAAGTCTATATTAAAAGGAGCATTGGGATCACGACGACCGCCGCCACCGCCCATCATGGAGCCTCCCTTGCGGCTCTCCCGGTCGATATAATAGGTTTGCACGTCGATGTAATATGTTACTTCCTGTCCCGAAGGAAAGGTAACCTTGAGTTTGTAGCATTTCTTTCCACCCGACACCGTATCCGCGCCCTGCAGCTCCACTTTATTGCCCTTTGCAGCATAGTCCACAAACGGTCCCGAAGGGTCCATCTGGGGTTGGGCTGCTTTTAACGCTTCATCCGGCATAGGAGCAAAAGCCCCGCCATTCCGGGGGTTCGAGGACCATCCCTTCGTGGGAGTGGCGATGATCACCACATTGCCCATACCAAAGGATATCTCCTGGCGGTAGAGCTTGTCCTTTACCTTCCAGGTCTTCGTGTCTATCTCCGTCCCATTGGCCATGACAGCCACCCCTTCCATATAGAGGGATCTCAGGGCCTGGAGCTTGTCCTTACCACCCATGGCGTCGATATGTTTGGCAATGACCTCATCCGCCGTCTGGGCTTGTAGATGGACCCCAGCCGTTAAAAGTATAAGTGTAATGCTGGCAATTCTCACGTTCATCATATAACAAGATTTGGAGTGCCTATAAAGATATTATTTCTTTAATTTCCCGTCTGAATAGCAACACATATATATAATTAAACCATTCGAATGATCCGGATCACAGGCCAGTTAGTAGACATTTTCACTCAGAAGATATATCCTGCGGAGCTCGTCATGGCAGACGGTAAGATACGATCTATCACCCCCCTGGAAAATCCGGATGCCGGAACGCCCCTCCCCTATATCCTGCCCGGCTTCATCGACGCCCATGTTCACATCGAAAGCTCGCTGCTCATCCCCTCCGAGTTTGCCCGCCTGGCTGTCGTCCATGGCACCATCGGCACGGTCAGCGACCCCCACGAGATAGCCAATGTCTGCGGCATGGAGGGGGTGGAGTTTATGATCCGTAATGGAAGGACTGTCCCTTTTTATTTCAACTTTGGCGCCCCCAGCTGCGTACCCGCCACCACTTTCGAGACGGCCGGCGCCAAGCTGTCCGTGGACAGCGTAAAAGAGCTGTTGCAAAAGGATGAGATAAAATATCTGAGTGAGATGATGAACTTCCCCGGCGTGCTGCACAACGACCCCGAAGTGATGGCCAAGATCGCCGCAGCCCATCAATTGAACAAGCCGGTAGATGGCCACGCTCCCGGACTACGGGGACAGCAGGCCAAAGAATACATCGACGCCGGCATCAGCACCGACCATGAATGTTTTACAGCCGCGGAGGCCCTGGACAAGCTGCACGATGGCATGAAGATCCTCATCCGCGAAGGCAGCGCCGCCCGCAATTTTGACGCCCTCATCGACCTGCTCCACGATCATCCCGACGACATCCTGTTTTGCAGCGACGACAAGCATCCCGACAGCCTCTTGCTGGGACATATCGACCAGCTCTGCGCCCGGGCCATCGCCAAAGGCATTCCCCTGTTCAATGTGCTGAAAGCCGCCTGTCTCAATCCCGTCCAGCATTACAAACTTGACTCCGGGATCCTCCGACCCGGCGACCCCGCCGACTGCATCGTGGTAGAAGACCTGCAAAGGTTCAAAGTACTGCAGACCTATATAAAAGGACAGCTCGTGGCCGAGAACGGAATATCCAGGATCACTTCCAGCCCGGCCGTCATCCCGATCAATAATTTCAATGCCGAACCGCATACTCCCGCCGACTTTGCCTACCCTCTCGATAAATGGGGTGAGCAGGAAAATGTGGAACAGGTATATGTCATCGAAGCTCTCGATGGCCAGCTCATCACCAACAAGTTGATCCTGCCCGTAGCCGACACCCGTCCCGCTAACGGCTACCTCCAAAGCCATCCGGATAAAGACATTCTGAAAATAGTGGTGGTCAATCGCTACAACGCCGCCCCCGTCGCCAAATCTTTCATCAGGAACTTCGGTCTCAGCCGCGGCGCCATCGCCTCCTCCGTGGCCCATGACAGTCATAACATCGTTGCAGTAGGTGTGGATGATGAAAGCATCTGCCGGGCAGTAAACTTGGTCATAGCCCAACAGGGTGGCCTCTCCTGCACTGACCCCGCCACTCATACGGAGCTGGTTCTTCCCCTCCCTGTAGCAGGCCTCATGAGCGCGGATGATGGATATGCTGTCGCGGAGGCCTATACGGCTATCGATCAGATGGCAAAGGGACTGGGATCTTCATTAAGGGCGCCCTTCATGACCTTGTCATTTATGGCTCTATTGGTGATACCCCACCTTAAGCTCAGCGACCTGGGGCTGTTTGATGGAGATCAATTTAAATTACTATAAGCGGTTAATTTCTTTATACGAATAGGGTTATCTATGACTAACTTTTCCAAGGCCCACGCCGGCATTATTGAGCTTGCAAAAATATTTCAAGATCAATATCACTATTTCATGGATAAATACAGTGAGGCCGAAGTCAGAAAAGATTTTATCGACAAATTTTTTACCGCTCTCGGCTGGGATGTAGATCACAACTTTCAACATAATCCATATACACAAGAGGTAAAAGTTGAAAAATCCCAAAGACAAAGCCACGCCAAATCACAAAAAAGGGCAGACTATGCCTTTTTCTTACGGCCGGACTATAAGAACCCCAAGTTCTTTGTCGAAGCAAAAAAACCTTCCAGAAACTTAAAAAATGCCGACGATTACTTTCAAACGATCCGTTATGGATGGAATGCCGGAACTGGTATCTCGATTCTAACTGATTTTGAAGAGCTGCATATCATCGATTGTAGATACAAGCCGGATATTGACCAGGTTTTCACGGGACAACATAAAGTTTTCAATTATCAGGACTATTTAGACGCCGAAAAATTTAGCGATATTTTTTGGTTGCTTTCTTACGAAGCAGTTGCAGATGGCAATATCGAAAAGTATGTCGATGCGCTGCCAAAACCCAGAGGAGGGGCCAGACAGGCGCAATTATTCAAGGGTGGTTACATGTCGATTGACAACAGCTTTCTTGAATACCTGGACGATATTCGGGAAAAGCTGGCAAAGGCATTTAAACAGCACGACGAAAACTTGGACAGTGAAATATTGACCGAGGTGGTACAAAGGACTGTCGACAGGCTTGTGTTTATGCGATTTTTGGAAGACAAGCTTATTGAACCGGAAAACCATGTCAGTGAATTTGGGAAAAGAAACACAGCTTGGAGAGATTTTATAACCACCTGTATGAAAATGCAGGCCAAATACAATGGCCTTGTCTTCCAAACTCACCCCTTCGACAACCAAAATCTCTCGGAAACTTCAGACAAGATGTTCTCTCAGGTATGCGAGAATTTCTCGCACTTGAATACCCCATATGACTTCAATGTAATTCCGATCCATATATTAGGCAGTATTTATGAACGGTTTTTGGGAAAGATTGTGGTCGCGACTGGCAAAAGAGTGCGAATAGAAGAAAAACTGGAAGTACGCAAGGCAGGAGGAGTTTACTACACCCCAAAGTACATAGTGGATTATATAGTAAAAGGGACGGTTGGAAAACTCATTGAAGGCAAGACTCCTAAAGAGATCGCAAAATTAAAGTTCATCGATATAGCCTGTGGCTCAGGGACTTTCTTAATTGGCGCCTTGGAGACACTCTTCGAATACCATATCCAATTCTACAATAATTACCCGGAGGAGGCCAGGAAAGACAAATGCCATCAAATCGATGGAGCTTTTGCGTTGACCATCAAGCAAAAAAGCAACATACTAAAAAACAATATTTTTGGGATTGACATTGACCACCAGGCAGCAGAAGTTACCCAGCTAAGTCTGTATCTAAAAATGCTGGAAGATGAAACTACTGCTACCGCCAATGAGATGATGGTATTATTTCATGAAAAAATACTCCCGGACCTAAGCACAAATATAAAATGCGGGAATTCTCTTGTCGATATGGACATCTTGAGAACTCAGCTATTTGACTTTAAGGAAGAGAGGCTGTTGAACCCATTTAATTTCGACTCCAGCTTCCCTGACATCATCCGTCGTGGCGGTTTCGATGGCATTATTGGAAACCCTCCATACAGGACATTGTTGTTGGGAAAAAAACAATTTGCTGAACCCGAATACCTGATTCAATATCTTACGGTAAATTACCCTTACTCTTCTACCTATAAGCTTAATCTATTTTCTTTATTTATTGAAAAGAGTAAACACCTTCTGAATAAGAACGGCGTATTTGCTTATATCATCCCCAGTGCCATTAATCAAGCGCATCAGTTCAGGCCTTTGCGTAAATTCATATTGGACAATTTCAATATCGACATAATCTATGATTTGCGATATAAAGTATTTAATGAGGCTGAAATTGGGGGCAACACGATCTTTGTCTTCACAAAGTCCAAAAAGAAAGACCAATTTTCTCTGCTGACAGCCAAAAATGAGAAAGAGTTCGGGATTCCCCAAATCTCGGACATTTATTTCGCAGATGTGGAGAAGGACATCGATTACTCCTTTGTCATTGAAAAAAGCGCCAAAACATTGTTAGATAAGATCAGCGCGAATAACTCCGTGCCGTTAGACCAGGTTGCCCGAATTTACCAGGGCATTATTACAGGAGACAATAAAAAATTTCTTTCCAATACGCCCAAAGACGACAAATGGAAGAAAATCCTTCGAGGGAAAGATGTGCACCGATATGCACTACAATTTAACAACAATTATGTTCTTTACTCACCCGAAGAGCTATGGAGCAATACAGATCCGAAGATGTTCAACGTACCTAAAAAAATAATAAGCAGGCAGACAAGCGATAAGCTGATTGCTTCTATTGATGAAGAAGGATATTTTACGCTCGACAGCACCCATGTCATCCATTTAAAGACCGATTCTATTGCTTTGGAATATCTTCTGGGGATCTATAATTCCAAATTATTCAACTATTTATATCAGTCTCGGGTCAAAGAATCCGGAAGAGTCTTTGCGCAGGTCAAGACGGTGAATTTGAAGCCCCTCCCTATAAAACTAGTTGATAAAAAAAAGAGTCAGGATATTGAAGACCACGATATGATGGTACTCCTGGTCAAACAGCTTTTAGACGCTAAAAGGCAATTTAACACATCCACTTCTCTTAAAGACCAGGAATATCTCACAAGAAAATTCATTTCTCTTGACCATCAGATCGACCAACTGGTTTATAAGATCTATGCGTTGGACGAATCAGATATTCAATTGGTCGAGTCAGCCGCCTCACCGTAGCCTTGTGCTCATTGATATATACAGAGATCTCGGTTTGTTGAGTGGGTATGCTGAGCACCAGCTCATTGTTTGTCTTCCATTTTGCCTTGAGCAATTCAGGTTCGGCCATCCCCGCATCGACGTCCAGCGAACAAACCCACAGTTTGAATTTTACTAACCCCGCTTCTTCTACGACGACATAATGATCGAATGCATCAAAGGTGGGATGGACGACGATTCGGACAAGGACGCCACCGGGGCGTTTTAGACAGAAGTTTCTCATAAATCAGCTTTGATCTATGAATTTACCTCTCCGAGCGTCCTGTTTTTGTCAATGGAAATCAAACAGATTATTAAAAGATCTTCAACCTACTCCTAATGAACCGCATGCTGACCAGGATCGTTCCCATCGCCCTTTACCCCTACCTGGCTTATTTCAGCTCCATCACCGCCAGCTTCGCATCTCCTTCGCCAGCATTCTGAAGGTCCAGGTCCGAACCCGCCGGAACAAATACATAATCCCCTCTCTTACGCAGCTCCGAGTGATATACCTTCACATCCTCCCCATCCGCCACACTCACGATCACAACAGCACCCTTACGAGCTCCGATATGCAGGTCCTTTTTTCCCGTGAGCGATACCCGATAACCCCGCACTGGCTTCTCGTCGAACAATAAATGAAATGCATCTCCTCCCAGGGGTGGGTCGATAGTTTTATGTATTTGATGGGGCAGTTCCATATCTATGACATGGAACTCATGGTCGTCCGCATTCCATACCCGGTGAATACGCGGTGTGTCATAAAATCCCTCGAACCAGATATTCCCATCCGCAAAGGAGGGCTTGCCCGGCTCGATCTTAACCTGCGAACCAGTTTTGGTATTGCTAAGGATAAGAAATACCGACGGCGTCGAATGTTTATGCCAAAGACTCGTATCCCCCGGAGGGATATGCACATCCAGGATACGTACCCACGCATTCTCGAACACCTTATGATGCCGGGGCTCCCGGGATACCTGTACCTGTGCCTGGCTGACATAACTCAGACCCACCGACAAGACCATACATACAATTATTCGACGCATCTTTTTTTTTTATAAAAATACGATATTACACCATGACCATCCAGCAAGCCTTCGATCTGATCAGCCCGGCGGCGCCATTCCTCTCCACAGGACCCAGCCCAGCCACACTGCCGACCCAACAACCCCAATATTGGGCCGATCTTGGTTGTGGCTCCGGTCTCTTTACAGCAGCATTGGCCCGACTACTCCCAGCAGGCAGCACTGTCTACGGCATCGACACCCATCCTACCGTCCGGCAGCAAACTATTCACTCCGCCGGCAGCACGGACAAGCCAACATCTATCATCCCCATCAAGGCCGACTTTGTCAAGACCCCGCTCGACCTGCCTCCACTCGATGGCATCCTCATGGCCAACTCCCTGCATTATGTAAAAAACAAACCCGCCCTTATTCAAAAACTCCGATCCCACATGCACCCCAACAGCCCCTTTCTCATCATAGAGTACGACACCGACAGACCCGTTCCTATCTGGGTGCCCTATCCCATCAGCTACGACTCGCTCACCTACCTCTTCAAAGACCACAAAACGCAAAAATTAGGAGAAAGACCCTCCGCCTATGGACGCTCCAATATGTATGCAGCACTGGTCCGGCCCAGGTAACCTACCCGTGTGACAACCACCCATGTACCACCCTGTTGAACTCAGCAGACTTCTCCATGTTCAGCATATGGGCCGCGTTGGTAATCTTTATCAGCGTGGCCTTTGGTAATTGCCGTTTATAATAATCCGTCACCTGTATGATAAAAGGAATATCCTTATCACCCCTTATGATCAGCACCGGGCATGCAATATCCTTTATACGCCTGGCTGCATAGTTCGTGTCGTACACGGGCCAGCCATTGTCAGGAGTATGATTGTTTGACGTAGTCGTATAAACATAGTTCCGTACATTCATAGCGACCTCCGACGGTGTCCGGTAAGGGCCGATACACCACACCGCGACAAAGCCTGCTGCAAATGATGCATGATCACCCGTTCTCTGGATACTGATCATCCTGTCGAATAGTTGTTTGCTCAATGTATCCATCGTCATTACCAATGGCCACCCACTAAGCCCGGGAGAGACAACGATCAATCCCGTGACACGATCCGGATAGTCCAGGGCAAAGTCCGTGGCACAGGCCGCTCCCATGGATAGTCCGATGACCGTAGCTTTCCGGATATGCAGCGTGTCCATCACGGATCGTATGACATCCGCCACCAGCATACTGGTATCCACACCCGTCGTCTGACCATGTCCCGGCATGTCGATAAGCACCACCTTATAAGATTTGGAGAAATAAGTTTCCTGGGACGTCCACATATGCAGGTCCTGATACCCCCCATGACAAAAGACCAGGGCATCCCCAGCGCCGCTGACAGTATAATGTACACGCAAATTGCCAACCCGAACATATGAGTCGGACGCCCGTACAGGGCCGGCAGCCGCCAGGACCGGCAGACAGCTCGTCAACGCCACCGTCAATCCAACGGCAGTTATAAACAATTTTTTTAACATGTTGTAGTTTTTTAACTACATATCAGTAGTAAATAATAGGTACTTACACTTATATGGGGCAGTTTTTCCACAAAAAAATATGTATTACAGAAAAATCGCCGTTTCTATGTATTAGAATTTGTACTACATAGTAGCAGTAGGTTTAACTACAAAGACGCACTTATCCGACCATCCTTTTCGTCGAACTTTGACCGCTCGGCGACGACCTTAGATCTCAACGGCTCGACAGCCATTGGCCATGGCTGCGTATTTTCTGACTGTTATCTGATTAATGATCTTGCTCTCGGGATTACCCCAGAGTAGGTGGGTACTTATTTGAAAACACTTCTTGAGGACATTATCCTTAAGATACCATTTAATCTTAAACCAATGAAAAGTCATTTGGCGTTGACGCCGGTATTGATACTGGCAGCGCTGCTTTATCCTTACTCAAAAGCAACCGCGCAGAGTTGCTCTACCACCGTCGGCCCTGACAATGGCGGCACTTTCGGCACGATGGCATATGCCGGATCTTCCTTCAACTGGTCCAATGCGTCCAACGCGCAATTCTCAGACGCGAGCTATGCCACCGCTGGCACCTTCTTGGGGATCTTGTCTACCGCCTACTCGAATTATATTACCGTGCAGAACTTGGGGTTCTCTATACCGGCTTCCGCCACTATTTGTCAGATCATGGTGAATGTACAACGGAGCTACTCCGGGCTGGCCCTTGGCGCCGGTGTGCAGGACAAGTCCGTTCGCCTGCTGCAAAATGGCGCCCTCTATGGCAATGACCTGGCCAGTGGAACAGCCTGGCCGGCATCCGACGGGACCGTCACCTACGGCAATGCATTGCTGGCAAGTACCTGGGGGGGGAGTTGGCAGCCCGCAGATGTCAACAGCCCTAATTTCGGAGTGGCTATTTCCACCGAACTGTTCACTGCCCTTGCCGGGGTGGCGATGCAAGGGAAGATCAACCAGATCACGGTCACGATCATCTATGATCCCAACTCTGTATTGGCAATCACGCTTGGTAAGTTCTCAGCAGCCCCTTCTCCTGACGGCGACGGACATCTGCTCACTTGGACCGCCGACGCAACGGCAGGTGGCAATTTCATCATTCAACGGTCCGGCGATAGCCGCAACTGGCAGGATATTGCAACGGTCCCGGTGACGGTAGCATCTTCGGGACACGACCAGCCGGGTTCAGGCTCCATGACATCCTATACCTATACGGACCATACCCCGCTGGTCGGCGCCAATTTCTATCGTCTGCATATGGTCAGCGCCAATGGAAGATCTACATACTCAACCATAAATGAAGTGTCCATGGAAAACCAAACAACCATCCGATGCTGGCCCAACCCTTGTGTCCGGACCATCAACGTATCGAGCCCGCATCCTGTCACGAGGATCACCTTAAAGGATCTGCAGGGACGTACACTGTATATGCGGCAGGCAGCGGCTCCCGCCAATGACTGGCAGATACCAACCGAAGAACTGCCTCCGGGATTGTATCTTATACAGGTGGGTTCAGAGACCCTCCGCGTATTGAAAGCACTACACTAAAAAGACTCTTTTACCCTCCCCGGCGGGTGATAGCCATAATCCCCGGGGGTAACTTTATACGGCAACCAATTGCCGGAAATAAATGGTCGGCCCCACAGCGGGCCGGAACCAGGGCTCTCTCAAACCATGGGCCTGGCGAGGACGTTGCCAGGCCCTAATTTTATTATTTCTTCCCCCCTTCCCCCAGCCAAAGTATCGCGCCTTCGAACAGCCTGTTTTGAATGGGTGAGACGAAGATCTGATCCCCATGCCCCATATTTATATATAACATCCTATACTTCGTATTCGTCCACACCACCGGAATATCCCCTTCCCGGATCACGTCCTTTTTCCCCAGGGGATAATTGCTCGTATCCAACGTCATCAACACCCGCACATCCCTATTTTGCCGGGGATTGGGATTCCACCCATACCATTCATTTATCGGCGCGGTATACCGGGCGGGAAGATGACGGGTTGCCGGATGCTTTTGATCATTGACGATCAGCTTAGCCGGCAAAGGGGGCCAGTTATTGTTATAGAACACAGCCCCTCCCAGCATATCGACAAACCAGCGCCATTTCGTATACCTGTCGTTGTATCCCGCCACATGGAAGCCCATCCACGCGCCTCCATGTTGCATATAGCCTTCGAAAGCCACACGCTGTGCATCCGTTTTTGGGAATTCATTGAGCCAAAGAACAACCTGGTATTGCCGAAGGTTCTCACTGTTGAGATTATCCCAGTTCGTCGTCGTGTCGAATACAAAACCTTTTTGTGCAGCCAGCACCGAATAATAATGAATGGCGTCCCGGGCAAAGTCCACATGATCCGGCTCCACATTAGTGGAATACAACGCCAGCGCTTTGAATGTGACAGAACCTGCCGCATGGACCGGCGCAGGCGTTCCGCCCCTGGTTGCGGCCGCCCAGAAGATGGAATTGGTTAATATTCTCTTATACGCATCGTTGTCGAAGAGTATAGGAGAATGTCCCATGAATATATACACATTCCTCGCCCCCATCTTTGGATTGCTCCATATCACAGGATGGTCCCCCACCTTCACCGTCGTGTCGGGCTGGTAGGACCCCTCATCTACATTGGCCAGCACCTGTACATTTGGTCTGGGACTCTTATCCCATGTATACCATTCTTCCTTTTCTATGACAAATGAGTCCGGTACGTCCATCATCACCGGATGATCCCTGTTTTCCACATGGAGCACCCCGCTGGCAAATCGAGCGATATAGTCCTTCCATCGTATGCCCCCCATAAAATTCGAGAACCAGGGCCACATCGGATACCCGTCAAACTCACCCAACAAAGTGGCATGATGCATCCCGATCCACCCACCCCTCCCTTCCTCGATATATTTTTGCAAGGCCGACATTGCTTCCGGCCGCCACCCATAAGGCGCATAGTCGAGCTGAATGATCAGCGCATATGCCGACAGATACTTCCCCGTGATAGTATCCGGCCGTGTGATATAGTCTATCCTGAAATTGCTGTCTGCCGCCAGCTGGTCCAGCCATATTTTCGCCCGCCTGGAATATTCCAGGTGATGCCCGCCATTCTCGTACAATGCCAGCACCCTGAATCGCGGACTTGACAAGGCCGTCCCCCCGGGACTACGCATATTCTGCCCCGTCTTCCCCGAAACCGCCGCAGCCTGATCCTCCAGCGCAAACACGGACCCTGCCAGCGAGGCCGTCGCCGAGTCCAATCCGGCAAAGATCCTTCCATCCGCCGGACTCCACGGATGCCCGTTGCGATAATCCCACCACCGGTACTCAACCTTGGAAAACTCATTGGATATACCCTTCTCCGCCGGCCGCTCATAATAATGGTTCATTGTCAGTAAATAACCGCTGTCCGTCGCCTTCATCGCCCAGTCCCATCGCAGGAAATAATGACTCCCCTTTTCCCCAGTCTCCACTCTGCACACAGCCGTACCGGACAACGTTCCTCTATCCTTGTCTTCCGATGTAATCGTCAACTTCGAATCGGGGAATCCCGGAATAGGGTGGCTTGCCGCCAACCGCATCCATCGTAACTTCTCTGCATCGGAAATGGCCTGCTTTAGAATATACTGCTTCTCATATTGGATAATACCCTGCTTCATCGGGATGGGAGGTAGTATGGCAGTATTTACAGCCTCGTCCTGGGGCCGTCCCGCCAGTGCAGTGGTCAGAAAGAGAAGGAAGAGCAGCATTCGTTGTACGACTTGACGCATGGCGTTCGTTTG
Organism: Sphingobacteriales bacterium 50-39; assembly: GCA_001898505.1. Lineage (GTDB taxonomy): Bacteria > Bacteroidota > Bacteroidia > Chitinophagales > Chitinophagaceae > Puia. The sequence goes on along the minus strand of MKTZ01000009.1, from coordinate 239,327 downwards.
TTTTATCAAATATCAGCTCCCCAGCCTGGAAAGGCAATTAGCACGCCCCTACATTAATACTACATTGTCTGTTTTTGAGCAGATTGTGCTATTCTTTCCTAAATTGTTGCTGCATGAAGAAATTGACAGGGATCATCCTTCTTAGCCTGCTCATAGGGTTGTCTGCCATAGCTCAGTCCTCTATCGGACTTCCAACGATCAGGAGCTATAGGAACACCGACTATCATGCCGACATGGCGGTCTGGGATATGGCCCGCGATAAGAATGGCTTGCTTTATTTTGCCAACAACGAAGGACTCCTGACCTTCGATGGCGTTTATTGGAGGACCTATCCCCTGCCGCATTCCGCAATGATCAAATCCCTCGCTATCGACAGCTCCGGAAAAATCTATGTAGGCGGCCAGGATGAAATAGGCTATTTTTCACCGGGACCCCAGGGAGCCCTTGGCTACCATTCCTTAAAAGAACTGCTTCCCCCCGTGGCAAAGCAGTTCGCAGACATCTGGAACATCGTCATTTGGAAGGACCAGGTCTTTTTCCGTACCATTGAATCGATCTATCAATGGAAGAATGGCCGGATGTACACCCATGACGCACCGGGTGGATGGCGTTTGCTGACACAGGCAGGCCCTAACCTATACGCCGAAGACAGGTTGAATGGCTTGCAGCTGTTCGACGACGGACAATGGGTCCGGGCCTGTGACAAATATCCCTCTTTACACATCACCGGCATCCTGGAATATAATAAGGACACACTCCTCGTTACGACCCTGAAGGATGGCCTCTACCTGCTCACGGACAGGACCCTGCTTCCAAGACCTACCACCGTCGACCCATTACTAAAAAGCTCCTTGATCAATTCCGCCAGACAGCTCGACAATGATCGTTACGCATTGTGTACTGCCGCTGGCGGTCTTTTTATTATCCACCGCAATGGACGCCTCATCCAACGATATTCCACCGCCGAAGGGCTGCCAAACAACAATGTCCTGAACGTATTCTCCGACCATTCCGCCCGGCTGTGGCTCGGCCTCGAGAATGGCATCGCCTGCATCGATGACAGATCCCCTTTCACACATATCTATCCGGTCAAAGACAACCAGCTTCGAAGCAATGCGATAAAAATCTTTGACCGCTATCTCTTCATTGGCACCTCCAATGGCCTCTATAGCGTACCCCTCGACAGTACACAAAAAGACATCAGCAAGATGACAGGCGCGTTCACGGCGGTAGCCAATACCAACGGACAGGTTTGGAGTCTACAAGACATCGATCATACCTTATTTGAGGGACATCGCGACGGGGCTTTCCTCATCCGGGAAAACAAGGCTATCCCCATCAGCACCGGACAGGGCGTTTGGGACCTTATCGGGCTTCATCCCACGGACTCCGCCGGGCCGGCCGGCCAAGGCCGCGACATCATCGCCTCCACCTACACGGGCCTGCGCCGGATAAAATATGACAACGGACAATTCTACGAAGGAGATAAGCTCAACGACCTCTATGAGTCCTTGCCCAATATTGCCATCGACGACAACAATACGATTTGGGCATCACAGTCCCATCGTAGCGTCTTTTCAAACCCCATAGACCAGGCATCCCAATTTAAACATTACACCCGGGCAAAGGGTCTTCCATCCGACCTGAATAATTATGTCTATAACATCGATCACCACATTGTAGTCGCTACCGAGAAGGGCGTGTATGAATATGCCCCTTCCACCGACAAGTTCATTCCCTCACCCTCATTTGCCCCCATCTTCGACACCACCGCCGTGGAATACCTCCGTGAGGACAGTGACCATAACATCTGGTTCGTCAGCAATGGAAGAGTGGGTGTGATCCATCGTAGCAACCCTTCCACAAGGAACGTCATTTATTTTCCCGAACTGACCTCCCACACTATCAAAGGAGCCGCTTGTATCTATCCATACGATAAGGAAAATATCTTTTTCGGCTCCGACAATGGGGTTATCCATCTCAACTTTAAAAACTATGTTGCGACCCCAAAGAACATAAACGTACTATTAGGCGCCGCCAATGTCATCAACCAGCGGGATAGCCATTTCGAATACGCTTCTCCCGACTGCATACAGCCGGGCAACATTCAATTCAGCTACAGGCTGACAGGATTTGACAACGACTGGTCCGCATGGTCCGACAGGACAGAGAAAGATTATACAAACCTTCCTCATGGCAATTATACTTTTTCCGTCAGGGCAAAGGACAACCTTGGTAATATTTCACAACCCGCCTCGTACACTTTCTCTGTCCCGGCACGCTGGTACCAGACCACCTGGGCCTGGTTGTTATACCTGGCTGCAGCCGTCCTGGCAGTGTATTTGCTCCGCAAGGCCCATCACAGAAGGCTTGCACTCCACCGGAAGAAGCACGAGGAGGAACAAGCTCGTTTACAATACCTCCATAGGCTTGAACTGGACAGACAGGAAAAGAAACTGATCGAGCTGCAGAATGCCAAATTGGAGGACGACCTCCGGCACAAGGACAAAGAGCTGGCCACCGTGACCATGCACCTCGTCGAGCGTAGCAACCTCCTTTCCAGCATCCGGGAAGAGCTGCTGGCCGTTATAAAAAAGCTCAATATCGCCGGTCTGCCTTATGAGCTCCGCAATGTCTTTAAAATGCTGGGCGACCCCGAAAAGAATGACGACGACTGGCAACGTTTTGCCATTTACTTCGACCAGGTGCACAATAATTTCCTGTCCACTCTCAAATCAAAATTCCCATTGTTGAGCGCCACCGACCTTAAATTATGCGCCTACATCCGGCTGAACCTATCCTCGAAGGAGGTAGCGCAGATCCTCAACATCTCCCTCAAAGGCGTTGAAGTCAGCCGTTATCGTATCCGAAAGAAATTAAATCTACCCACAGAGACCAATCTATATGAATTCCTTCTTACCATTACTTCCTCTCCGCCACCGGCCAGCCCCATTTCCTAAAAAAGGGCCTCGGTAGTGGTAATGTAGTGGTTACAAAATAGCGTATTCGTATACAAAAACAGAATATTGTAACATGGGAGACAATACCAAGACACGAAAATTCCTCATTGCCACCCACGGCACGTTTGCCCAGGGCTTAAGATCGTCCCTGGACGTCATAGCTGGTGCACAAGAAAATGTATATTTTATACAGGCCTATCTTGACAACATGGATTCCATACAGGACGAGCTGGAAACACTCCTAAAAAACAAAGGACCACAGGAAGAATGGGTCATCTTCACCGACCTGCTGGGAGGCAGCATAACCAACCAGGTGGTTAGATATGCATCCGGGGAGCATGTGCACATCATCGCCGGTGTCAATTTACCTCTCTTGCTGGAATTGGTGCTTACCGATCCCTCTATCCCCGTAGAGGCCGTCATCGAGGACATCCTGATAAAAGCCCGCGAACAGATGGTCTATGTCAACAAATTACTCCAATCCAATAACGACCCCGACAATGGTTAAGCTGACACGCATCGACGATAGACTCGTCCACGGACAGGTGGCTTTTACCTGGGTGCCTGCCCTCGGCATCGATTGCCTCATCGTAGCCAACGACAGAGTGGCAAAGGATGAATTTCTCAAGACTACGCTCAACCTTGCCAGGCCCGCAGGCATAAAGTTTTTTATCCGGGCGATAAATGACGCCATCGCTCTCATCAACGATCCCAAAAGTCAGCCCTTCCATATCCTGCTGATAGCAGAGTCCGTAAAGGATGCTCATGCGCTTGTTTCGGGTATCCCTGAGATCAGGTCCGTCAATTTTGGCGGCATCCGGAGCAGTGCCGGCTCAAGGCTCGTGTCAAAAGCCATCGCACTCACCGAAGAAGATATAGCCCGGATCCGGGACATGCTGACAAAGGGCATCGAGCTGGAGGCAAGACAGGTACCCACCGATAGCAAACTGTCCGTAGAAAGCCTTATTCAATGACCATGCTGACCTATTTGTTGATAACATTGATCGTCGTCTTCGGGCATTCCGAGGATTTTCTGGGCACAACCCTGCTGGGCCGGCCTCTTGTGCTGGGGCCGCTGGTGGGATGGGTGCTCGGGGATATACACCAGGGTGCTGCCATAGGCGCTACACTCGAGCTGATATTCATGGGCAATATCAAGGTGGGGGCCGCCATTCCACCCGACGTGATCACTGGCGGCGTATTGGGTACAGCATTTGCCATCGGGTCGGGTAAAGGGGCCGCCGTGGCGCTCGCGCTTGCCATCCCCATTTCCCTGCTGGCCGAAATGGTATTGAGCGGCCTTTTCGTATTCCGTTCCATCTTTAATAAAAAATTCATGGAATATGCGGAAGCGGGAGACTTTCGGAAGATCCAGCGATTACATATAGTCTCGGGGCTTCTAAAACCCATTCTCATGGGGCTGATCACTTACTTCTCCCTGCAGCTGGGGTCGGATGTGATAAAGTCTTTTTTGGATACCATCCCTTCTTGGGTCAATGAAGGCCTGCAATTGGCAGGCAATATGCTCCCCGCTCTTGGCTTTGCGCTTCTGATGAACCTCCTGTTCAAAAAGAATGTAGCCCCTTATTTCTTTCTCGGGTTCATACTGGCTGCTTATTTAAAGCTGCCCGTCATTGCCATCGGCGGACTGGGTATTATCATCGCCCTTCTCGTTACCGCCACGCCTCCAAAACCCATACCAACAGACGAAGAAGACCCCTGGGGCACATCGGAAGAAGAGGCTTCCCCTGCTCCCTCCAATACTACCCTGTCCCGTCCATTGATAAGACGGCTTTTTTTCCGGTCCATGGCCCTCGAAGCCAACTTTAATTTCGAGACATGGCAGAACACGGGTTTTGCATTTTGCATGATCCCAGTATTGAAAAAGCTATACCCCTCCAAAAAAGCCATGGCCCAGGCGCTCCAACGACACCTGCAATTCTTCAATACCAGCACCTTTGGCTCGACGCTGATCCTCGGGATCACCGCTGCGATGGAGGAACAGAACAGCCGGGATATAAGCTTCGATGCATCGTCCATCAACTCTGTAAAGACAGGTTTGATGGGACCATTGGCAGGTGTATTCGACTCCCTGTTCTGGGGCACCCTAAAGGTTATTGCCGCCGGCGTGGGGGCATCGCTGGCGGAAAAGGGAAATATCATGGGCGCCGTCCTTTTCATACTCCTGTTCAATGTACCCCATTTGTGGCTGCGATACCGGCTGACCTTCACCGGCTATACCACCGGCACCCGGTTCCTGCAACAGCTGGCTAAGCATAATGTGATGGACAAGTTGACATTGGGTGCATCAATACTGGGGTTGATGGTTATAGGGGCTATGCCTGCCACCCTCATGTCTATAAGGACACCCATCGCCATCAGCAACGGAACATCCCCCGTCGCGTTACAGAGCATACTCGACCAGATCGTTCCGGATATGATCCCTCTGCTCCTGACCTTCCTGGTATATTTTGGGATCAGGAGGGGGATCAAGACCATGTGGCTATTATTGGGATTGCTGGCGTTGGGACTGCTGGGCAGTTGGCTGCATTTATTCAATTAATTTTTACAAAAGATGAGAGGCATCGGTGTTTCGCCGGGTATTTCGATAGGAAGGGTCCTGCGGGTGGTTCGACAAAAGGCTGCAACGACAGGCATCCTGCTGTCCGGCGATGAGGCCGTGCGGGAGGAGGTCGATAGATACCGGGCCGCAATAGATCATTCCGTTGCGGAGATCAAAACCTTGATTGGTGCCCAGACGGGAACGACGCCCTCCGGGGCGGCCGATATTTTAGAAGCGCATATTGAAATGCTCACCGACCCACAATTGGAGAGTGACGTACTCGAACGGATACAGGTCGGAAAGAAGAATGCATCGGACGCCGTGCTGGAAGTCACCAGCCGGCTCATAGAGACATTCAGGAATATGGAAGATCCCTATCTCGCCGCAAGGGCGGCCGACATCGAGGACATTGGGCAGCGATTATTAAAACATCTCGGGACCCTGCCATCCCAAACCTCTCCCCTGGAAGGGTCAGCCCCGGCCCGGCCCGGCGAACATTCAGCCCAGGCTGACCTCCCCTTTATCATTGTCGCCGAAGATCTGAGCCCATCCGATACGATAACGATGGATCTGCGTCGCATCGCCGGGTTCGCCCTTCAGAAGGGCGGAAGCACCTCCCATGCAGCCATCGTTGCGAGATTGAGGGGTATCCCCGCCGTGGTCGGTTGTGGTACATCGTTAGACCAGGTCGCAGACAATGACATTCTCGTGCTCGATGGCGCTACAGGACAGCTATGGGTAAATCCCGGCGATGCCCTGCTTGCAGAGCTCCGGCGAAAGAAGATCGCCCAGGCGGAGAACGCTCTTTTGCTGGCGTCGTTAAAGGATGTCCCCGCCCGCATGGTCGATGGCCGGCGGATCAGGCTGCTTGCTAATATTTCCCATGTGGGAGACATGAAGGATGCCTTCCGGCACGGCGCAGAAGGCGTAGGCCTTTTTCGTACCGAGTTCCTGTTTATGGAAAAAAGCAGCTTCCCTACGGAAGAGGAGCAATTCACCGGCTACAAGGATTTGGCTCGGACATCACAGGGCACACCCGTTACCATACGCACCCTGGACATTGGCGGAGACAAACCATTGCCCTATTTCCCTATGCCCAAAGAGCAAAATCCGTTCTTAGGCCATCGGGCCATCCGTATCAGCCTTGATAAAAAGGGCATCTTTCTCACACAGCTGAAAGCCATTTTACGGGCCAGCTCTTTTGGCAAGCTGAAGATATTGGTACCCATGGTGAGCAATATGCAGGAGCTCCGGGTGGCAAAAGAGCTTTTCACCACAGCAAAGAACGAACTCATGCAGAAAGGTGTATCGTTCGACAAGGACATACCTTTTGGCATCATGATCGAAGTACCTTCCGCAGCCGTCACTGCCGACCTCCTGGCGCAAGAGGCCGATTTTTTTAGCATTGGCACCAATGACCTTTGTCAGTATACGATGGCTGCCGACAGGATGAACGATAAGGTCAGTCATCTCTGCGATCCTTATCATCCCGCCGTGCTGCGTCTCATCCACTTTGTCATCCAGCAGGCACAACTGAACAATATTCCCGTCAGCCTTTGCGGTGAGATGGCGGCAGATCCTCTCGCTACCTTGCTGCTGACCGGGATGGGGCTCGAAGAATTTTCTATGAATGCGCCGTCTATACCTACGATCAAGCACATCATCGTCAAGAGCAGCATGAACAAGGCCAGACAGGTGCTGCGCCAGGTGATGGAGTTCGATGATCCTTCAGACATCACACAGTATTTACAAGATATCAACGCATGATTGAAAAAGAGTACATCATAACAGCGCCCGAAGGCATGCACGCAAGACCCGCTACCGCGCTGGTCAGGCTGGCAAAGAATTTTACATCCGTCATCAGCATTTGGGAGGGTAACAAGACTGTCCCGCTCAACAGTCTTTTGAACCTGCTTTCCATGGGCATCAAAGGTGGTGATGTACTTAAGATACGCATCGAAGGAGAGGACGAGATCACCGCCGCCGAAGCATTGGACCATTTTTTCTCGCAGATAAAAGACCTGTAAATATTAAAACAATATGATCAATGAAGATCACTATCACCAACAGTACAAAGGAATTTGATATCACCGCCGCCTGGCGGATCATTGGGCAGATGCTTACGAACCCCCAGTCCGTCATCGGGCTCTCCACCGGTGAGACCACTAAGGAAATGCACCGCATCGTATCCGCGATCCATCGTGAATATCCGTTCGATGTATCACAGGTGACTCTCTTTAATGTGGACGAGCTTACCAATCTGCCCAGGGAATATGCAGGCAGCTGCTATACGATGATAAAGACCCAGCTGGCAGGTCCCTTGAGCATCCCGGAAGAAAATTTCATTATGCCCCCCACCCTGTCCGATGACTTTCAGGCCGAGGCAAGAGAGTTCGAGCGGCGACTGGCTGAACGTGGCGGGGCCGATCTTCAGATGCTCGGCATCGGTATGAATGGTCACATAGGTATCAATCAGCCCGGAACGCCTTTTGAAAGCGAGACATGGGTATCACCCATGGACCCTGACTTTGAAGCCAGAGTTCGAAGGGAGACACAGGTGCCCGCCGATACGATCCTGGGCGGCCTGACAAGAGGTATTCGAAACATCATGCATACCCGAAGAGTGATCCTGATAGCAAAAGGCGCACACAAGGCGGAGATCATCCAAAAAGCTATCCAGGGCCCTGTGACTACAGACATACCCGCGTCGGTCATACAGCTCCACCCGGATTGCGAAGTACTCTTGGACCCCGCAGCGGCCTCCCTTCTGGGCTAATGGGCTCGTAGATTTACGATACATCCCTTCGGCTAGTACCCGGTGCTAGGTGTTTGTTCCTAACCCCTGGTAAGTTTACCGATCAACATTCTCAATACCTGTCACAATTCCTTGGCAACCGGTGATATACTTCCCATCTTTGTTCTGTCATCGCGAACGACCCGTTGTTAGATCCAAATATCCAAAAACCAAAATCCAGTATCCTAAAAACCAAACCCTAAAAACCGGAACCCCTTACTTACCTGACCCCTTTTTAATCCAATACCTGATGCCGACGACGTCCTGCCTATGAAAACATCCGATATCCGTATTCTACCCGTACCCATGAATCATCCAATGTCCGTGTATCTAAACCGTAAACTGTCGCAAACCCAAACCCAACCGTACCCTAGTCAGCCTGGCCTGTGCGCCGATCCAGTACTTTGTGAACCACTGTAACTCGCAAAAAGAAGAAAAGACCCTAATACAGTGAACGCATTACCCGCCGTGACCCCGGCGGGTTTTTGTTGTCTCCCGGTCAGGGCATGTTTCCCGGACATCTTCCACCGACAAAATACATCCTTTCACCGCCTGTTGGCCGAATATTGCCTATTGCCCCTTGTAACTGCTGGCCTAAGCCCCTAGTTTTGAGAAAAAAACATACAATGACGGACGAAAAGGAAAAATCTCATGGCAGGACGGCGGGACGGGTAGGTGCAGGCTTGTTTCTTCTGCTCATCGGAGGGTTGCTCCTGCTGGACCAGATGGGTTTCCCCCTGCCGGACTGGCTCTTCAACTGGCACATGCTCCTGATCGCAATAGGTATTTTCTTAGGTATACGACACGGCTTCCGGGGCGGCGCCTGGCTGATCCTTATCCTCATAGGGGGCTTCTTTATGATACAGGACAATTACCCCAAGATCCCCCTTCACCGCTTCCTCTGGCCTTCCGTGCTCATTTTCGTGGGTCTGCTCATTATGCTCCCCCGCCGGCGTCACCGCTGGAGGCATGAGTGGCGGGAAGAATATGGACACCATTGGAGAGGCCGATCCAGGGACAGATTTACCCAAGCCTTTGCCTCCTCCAAGGAAGGCTATTCATCGGAAGACTATGTAGACTCCACAGCCATATTTGGCGGTGTTCATAAAAAGGTTGTATCAAAGAATTTCAAAGGTGGAGATGTCACCAGCATCATGGGTGGCACCGAACTCGACCTCACCCAGGCCGACTTCACGGGTGTCATTCACCTCGACGTCACACAGGTGATGGGCGGCACCAAGATCATCGTCCCCCCCCATTGGGAGGTCCGCACGGAAGTGTCAGCCATGTTCGCCGGCTTTGAAGACAAAAGACAGCAACCCGCTGTCACTAATCCCGATAAAGTATTGATCATTGATGGCACCTCCATTTTCGGGGGCATAGAACTCAGGAATTTTTAAATCCAAAAGCACAACGCGCTATGAACTGGTATCTCTCAAAGATCATTTACAGGATCATCTGCGGGGATGGAGACCATACCCCTCAATTTGACGAGCAGCTCCGGCTTATCAACGCCGTCGACGAAGAAGAGGCGTTCCATAAGGCAGTGACCATTGGCGAAAGGGAGCAGGACGGCTTCTACAACCATGAACAAAAACTGGTACAGTGGAAGTTCATCAACGTGGCTGAACTCTATAAGCTCAGCGGACTATTGGACGGGGCGGAAGTATACTCCCGGATACAGGAGACGGACGATCCCGATAGATACATCGAATTCACGAACAGGAAGGCTGCGCATATACAGGGTAATAGCACGCATAAGTTGCTAGAGCTGCTGTAGCGCCCCGCAGCGCCAGAGGCGCTGCGCTCGAAGTCTTTGTAAAAGTCTAAAATAGTTTCTCTTGGCGCGATCACCGCTATCCATCGGAAAGTTCCTCCTCATCTTCGTCAGCTGGTGGCTCATTTGGGCCTTCCTGCAGACCATCCTTCTCATGGGGTTCGGACTCAGCTTTGGTATTGCCCTTACCGATAGCCTGGTATCCAATACGCTCGTTGCCCTCTCCTGTGGATTTATCAGTAACAACCTACAGTATTATCTTCCGAAAAAGGAACGGTATTGGTATATCCTCTTCCTTAGCCTTGGACTTTCCATCCTGATAACGATAGCCTGTAAGGGGATCCTGGTGCCGCTGCTCGACAGCCTTCATCGCGACCCCAACTACGCCAATTTCTTTTCCAGGTCCTGGCCCGTACGCTTCGATATTATTTTCCTGCAGGTGGGCTGTATGACCATCCTCAGCGTGTTGTGGTATTCTTCGGAGGAGGAGCAGCAACAGCTGCAGCGCCGCAGCGACGCCGAACGACTGGCGAAGGAGGCTGAATTGTTCAAGCTACGTCAGCAGCTGGCCCCCCACTTCCTGTTCAATAGCCTCAATTCCATCAGCGCCCTCATTACCTCCCATCCCGAACAGGCGCGGAAGATGATCCAACAATTGTCCGACTTCCTCCGGGGCAATGTGAGAAAGGAAGAGCAGCAGTCCGTCCTGTTGGCCGAGGAACTACAATATTTGCAGCTCTATCTGGAGATAGAAAAAGTAAGGTTTGGCCATCGCCTCATCACCGTCATCCATCATGACGAGGCCAGCCTGAACATGAAGCTGCCCCCAATGCTCTTACAGCCCATTGTAGAAAATGCCATAAAATTCGGGTTATACGACACCACCGAAACAGTCACCATTATGATCGAAGCCAGGGCGGAATACGCTAATGTCGGTCCTTCGGACGAGTTCCCTCCAGGAGCTCCTAATTATGTAATAATTTCGGTACAGAATCCTTTTGACCCCGAGACCTCCCGTCCCAAACAGGGTACGGGCTTTGGGCTCAGCTCCATACAACGGCGTCTGTATCTGTTATTTGCCCGGGGAGACCTCTTCGAGACCCGTGTAGAAGGTCCTCTGTTCACCACCATCGTAAAGATCCCTCAAACAACACACAACACCAACATATGATCAAAGCTATTATCATCGACGACGAACCGCTGGCAAGAATGATCGTGCAGGAATATCTTCAATCCTACCCCGAGATCACGGTAGTACAGGAATGTGGCGACGGCTTCGAAGGTATCAAGGCCATCCAGCAACACCGGCCCGAGCTCATTTTTTTAGATATTCAAATGCCGAAAATTAATGGATTTGAGATGCTTGAACTGGTAGAAGAGCCGCCCGCCGTCATCTTTACTACCGCATTTGACGAATACGCCATCCGGGCATTCGAAAATCACGCCGTTGACTATCTGTTAAAGCCATTCAACAAACAACGCTTCGATAAGGCCGTCCGCAAATGGCTGGACCAGTATATGGCCGTGCAGGCTCCCATGCCCGGCGATGCGCCCGTGGAGAGCACTACCGTTTCCTCCGGTAATAAGACCCGTGAATTGCTGGAAACCGCCTCCCATTCACCCTCGCAGCAACAACGTGTGGTCGTCAAGACGGGTGGGAAGATCAAGATCATCCCCGTAGAGGACATCCACTACCTCGAAGCATCGGATGATTATGTGAAGATCCATACGCACAACGGCGCCTTCCTCAAAAACAAAACAATGAACTACTTCGAACAGGTGCTGGACCCGTCCCAATTCGTGAGGACCCATCGCAGCTATATCCTCAACGTGCAACAGGTCACCCGTATCGATCCGTATGAAAAGGACAGTCATCTCTGCATATTGCAATCTGGGGCATCCGTTCCCGTTAGCAAGTCAGGTTATGTAAAATTGAAGGCGGTGTTGGGGCTCTGACCCCCGCCGCCCCCTCACACCTCCTGCCCGATCCACACCGCCCCGCCGATACTATCCCGCGACGCTCCGGTGACAGATGCATAAACATTATTCTCTTCCCGCCAGCGCAACACCCCGATCAGGGCCATTACCAGCGCTTCTTTATAATCCACCAGCTGCACATCCGGCACCATTACTTCGATGCCCATCGGTAACAACAGTTCCCGGAGCCGGCCGATCAAAAACCCGTTGTGTGCGCCTCCACCGGTCACCAACATCCGGCCGTTCCCCGCCTGCTCCCCGCCCCGCCCATTGGTCTGCACCAGCTCCGCCGCCGCACGCCGCACCTGTATAGCGATGTGCTCCACAAAGGTTCTCAATGCATCCTCTACCGTAAGCCCCGCCTCCCGTATCATAGGCAGCACCGTCTCCGTCCCAAACTCATTGGCCAGCGACTTCGGATAGACCTTATCGTAATAGGGCAGCTTGTTCAGCCGCCTCAGCAATTCTTCGTCTATCTTCCCGCTTGCAGCCAGGGCGCCATTATCATCATACTCTTTCCCCGCGAGCCCCGCGAGGCTGTTCAATACCCTGTTAGCCGGACATACGTCGAAAGCTGCAAAACCGCCACCCTGGCCGCTTTCGGTACCCCGGCCCGCTCCATGCGCCGAGACATTGGCAATACCACCCAGGTTTAGAAAGAAGGCATAGTCCTGTAACAACAATCTTTCACCCACCGGCACTATCGGCGCACCCTGCCCTCCCAGCGCCACATCCATCGCCCGCAGATCGCTCACCACATTGATCCCCGTCAGAGCAGCCAGTGCAGCCCCGTCACCCAGCTGTGCCGTCATCTTATGTTCCGGTGAATGGAAAGTAGTATGCCCATGGCTGGCTATCAGCTGCACCTGGTAATGGAGATGATGTTCCTCTATAAAGCGCTGCACCTGCTCACCCAGATATTGCCCATAATCCGTATGCAACAACAAATACTCCCCAGCCGGGAGGTCCCGCGCGCCGGCCAGCTTGTCCCGCCACTCTTTCGAATAGGGGTAGCAGGCAGCATGTAATATGGAAAACTCCCATTTGCGGGAACTGTCTTTTATGGAAGAGGCTCCCTCCTGTAAATGAACATAGACGATATCCAATCCATCCAGGGAACTGCCGCTCATAAGACCAATGACTTTATAGACCATAAGGCGGCAAAGGTAAGGCAATTCCTATCCTCACCCCTCCTTCCTAAACACCAACCAATCCCCCACCTGCCAACTGATCCCATCCCTGCTCGTCTCATAGCTCATCTTAAAGCTCTTCTCCCCCGTCCGCTCATAGATAAAATGTTCAAAATACAGCCCCACGCTTGGCAGCCAGCCCTGACCCGACAAGATCAATCGCCCATTCCTCCACCCATTACTCTCAAAACTCCTGTGCCCCTGAAAATTATCAAAACAATACGCCACAAACCTTCCCGATACCCCATCCACACCCCAATAAGAAGTGGCCTTCCAATTATTGGGCAGCCGGTCACGATGCTCATACACCAGCCAACTACTGTCCAGGGACAGGCTAAAAGAGACCTCCGCGGCAATCTTCGCTCCATTGCTAAAAGCACCCTCCCCACTCCAACGGCCTGCAAAAAAGTTTAATAAGGCCGTATCCGCCCGGAGAGACTTATTCTGCGCCGAGCCGGATACTCCTATCAGCATAACCGTAGCTAGCATAGCTGTCCATACTATCTTTTTATCACGCATATATAGTTTTTAATAAAAATACCCACACCGCCCCGCCAGGACAATTTCATTCAACACAAACACCCATCTATTCAACCCATCGGCCAGCCTTTTCAATCGACCTTGAACATCCCCACAGCCCCCAAACCATCGCCACTATCCTCCGCAAACCCGTGTCTCCCCAAGCCCGGGCAGGCCGGATTCTCCGGATTTTAGCGTAGGTTTGCCCAACCAAAGCCCAGTACGGGACAAAACCCAATTTTTCATATGGTCGTCAACTTAAGTGAAGAATATTCCCTGCTATGCAATTGGATCAGCGAGATCCGCGATGAAGATATCCAAAAAGACAGGATGCGCTTCCGCCGCAACCTGGAACGCATCGGGGAAGTAGCCGCCTACGAGATCAGCAAGGGTCTCGCCTTCGAAGAAAAGGAAGTGCAGACACCCCTCGGCACCGCCATATGTAAAGTACTGAAAGACCAGCCCGTAGCCGCCACTATCCTCCGGGCCGGACTGCCCCTCCACCAAGGCATCCTAAACTTTTTTGACCGGGCGGACAACGCCTTTATCTCCGCCTATCGCAAACACCAGCGGGACGGTAGCTTCGAGATCAGCCTGGACTATGTATCCTGCCCTGAACTGGAAGGCCGCGTCGTCATCGTCTCCGACCCCATGCTCGCCACCGGCGCCTCCCTGGTAAAGACCATCCAATTCCTCCGGGAAGAAGGCCATCCCTCCGAAATTCATGTAGTGGTCGCCATCGCTTGTACAGTAGGAATAGAATACGTCCTCCGCAGCGAACCCAACTGCAAAATATGGTGCGGCGCCATAGATGACGAATTGACAGCCAAGGGCTACATCGTCCCCGGCCTCGGTGACGCCGGCGATCTTGCCTACGGCACCAAAGTCCAGATGTAAGCTTGGTATTGCCGAATTTTTATGTTATTTTTCAAACTCTACCCTTTTGAAGCCAACCGTTTGAAAGATTTTGCCGTCTAATTACGTAAAGAGTACACTGGCCATCTGCGGTGTCCCACCCGATTGTAAACGAGAGACCTTAACTGTTTTATGAAAACAATGTTGCTCAAGAGCCGACAATCAATACACCTCCGCACCAGCAGAGCATGGCTGCTATTAATCATGGGACTTATCTTCACCACCCAGGCGCTAAAAGCACAGGATCCCGGATTCTCCCAATTCTTCGCCTCTCCCCTGACACTCAATCCCGCGCTCACGGGAAAATTCAATGGCGTTCTGCGGGTTGCCGGCAACTATCGCAACCAATGGCCCTCCATCAACAATGCCTTCGTTACATCCACCATATCGCTCGACGCCCCCATCCTCCGTAACAAACTGCCGGAAAATGACACGTGGGGACTTGGCCTCATGGCAATGACCGACCGTACCGCCAGCGGCGTCCTCAACAGCAATTTTGTAGCTTTCTCCACCGCCTACCACAAAAGCCTGGACGAGGACGGTCTTCAGCAGATAGGGGTCGGCTTCCAGGGCACCTATGGCAACAGGACCCTGGACGGCACCAAGCTCACCTTCGAGGATGGACTGCAGTTGGACGGCACCTGGCTGAGATCGCCCACGGAACAGATCAATTCACAATATGTCAGCGTACACTATTTCGATATGAACCTCGGCGTATTGTACAACGGGTCTACCAATGGGAATAATAACTACTATTTCGGCGCTTCCATGTACCATTTGAACAAGCCAAAGGAATCATTCCTCGGCGTCGATACCATCAATATACCCGTTCGCTATACCGGTCATGCAGGGGCCTACTTCCCCGTAGCAGGCTCGCCCAGCACCATCTACCTCAGTGGCCTTTACAACACACAGGCAGGGGCGCACGAACTGGTCTTTGGTGGCGCATGGGCCATCAGCGCCACACAGGATGAATCCTATCCTGTCAATTTTTACGCAGGAGCCTGGGCACGATTCAGCAATGTGACGGATGCTATCATACCATATGTGGGGCTTGATTATGGCAATTTCAGTCTGGGTGTTACCTATGATGTCAACGTATCTTCTTTAAAGACCGCCTCCCAAAGCCGCGGTGGCATCGAGCTCTCGCTTATTTATATCAAGAAGCCTTCTGACGGTCATCATGGTGTGCCCTGTCCGAGGTTCTAAGAGCACTCATTCCCCCCAACACGTGACCACCAGGTCTCTCGCACCGCTATGCTGGATAAATACCTGGCACATGCCTTTTTGTATCTGCCTGATCTCAGGCATCCCCTCCAGAGGACTTCGTCGGAGCTGCTTCGACACGCTCCTCCTCGTTCCTAACCTTCGTTTCACTCGGTTACTCTTGTGATAAGATGAAATCCTCTTCTTCGCTCTCTTAAGGTCAACGATCGCTGAAATATTTTCATGAATTTTTAATTTTCTTCCCACTGACATAGGGGTTGCCTTTTACATAAAACCTATAAGGCAAGGCGGCATCTGCACCCGCGTAGTCTACACCGATGCGTGGAGTAGCGATAATTTCGGTCTTGCGGGGCCGGTAGCCATCATCACCTATGTATATTTCCCCTTCGTATAACGAATAGCCCGTATGCAGGGTCGCCAGTCCCATGGCCCTGGAAAGATTGCCCGGGCCGCGGGTCAGGGAGTGATCCAGACGAACCTTGCCCGCTCTTTTTAGCATGGTAGAAATACCTTCCAGGGGCTCAAGTCCCCGAACCAGGACGGCATGAGGGATATCCTGCTTATTGGTCACCACGTTAAAAAGATGGTGGATTCCATAAATAAGGTATACATAGGCGGTTCCCCCTTCCCGGTACATCACTTCCGTCCGGCGGGTCCTTCTGCCAGAATACGCATGGGACGCGCGATCCACCACTCCATTGTATGCTTCCACCTCCACGATCCTTCCCGAGGTCAGCTTGCCGTCGAACTCCGTCACCAGCACCTTGCCCAGCAATTCACGCGCGATCTTTACGACATCCGGGCGGGCATAGAAAGAATTATCCAGTTTTTTTATGGCTCTCACCAAATAAATAATTTAAGTTTGAATGTCGTTAAAAATACAAAAGCTTCTCATTTTGCTTAAGGAAATAATCATAGCTTTCCAGTCCTACGCCAAGGCCCATCACTTTATTACTAAGCACAAATTGTGGAAATGGATCGTTATACCCGGGATACTCTATGCCCTCCTTTTTTGCATAGGCATGTGGTTCTTTATAGATTCCTCCAGCACCGCCGTCACCTGGCTGAGGCAGTTTACCGGCATTGGGAGATGGCTGCATCATCAGCAGAGCGCAGGCCTTAGCTTCTTATTCATGATGGGGGAAATGATGGTGCGGCTCGTGCTCCTGTTCTTTTATTTTTCCCTGTTCAAATATTTGTTCCTGATCATCTGCTCCCCCGTCTTTGCCTATCTCAGCCAGCGGACAGAAGCGCTGATCAACGGTAAGGAATACAGTTTTCAGACAGAATTAGTGCTGCACGACATGCGCAGAGGCATCCGGCTGGCCCTTCGTAACAGCCTTTGGCAGACCGTATACACCATATCTATTCTTATCCTCTCCTTTATACCCCTGATAGGCTGGATCACACCTGTCGTTTCTACGTTTGTCGAGAGCTATTACTACGGGTTCTCCATGCTGGACTACTCTTGTCAGCGACACAATCTTACCCAGTCCGCCAGCATCTCCTATATCGGCCAGCACAAAGGGCTGGCCATCGGGAATGGGCTGGTGTTCTATGGGATGCATTTTATTCCCATAGTGGGTTGGGTGCTTGCTCCTGCCTATGCCGTCATCGCCGCTACCATTAGCCTGTATCACCAAAATCTGGAATAACAGCTATGCATGCCCCTTCCACTGTATATCTCATCCCCGCCTGGTTGTACGAGCACGAGCTGACACCCCTGCCACCCTATATACTGGATGCCGTAAAAGCATGCCAGGTCTTTTTTGTGGAGAATGAACGCAGCGCCCGCCGGTACTTAAAAGCATGGTGGAAAGAGATGGTCATCGATGACTATGCATGGCATCCCATACACAAGGCCGAAGAAGAGGTAAAAGCCCTCTTTCGTCAGCAGCTAAAAGAAGGAAAGACCATTGGTATCATCAGCGAGGCCGGATGTCCCGGAGTAGCCGACCCCGGTCAACTATTGACGGAGGCCGCTCACCAGGCAGGCGCCATTGTCCGCCCCCTCGTAGGTCCCAGCTCTATATTGCTTGCCCTTATGGCCAGTGGTATGAATGGACAGCAATTCCGCTTCTCAGGCTATTTGCCCGTGGACAATGCCGGACGAATAAAAGCCCTTCGCGACCTGGAGACCGAATCCCAACGGCTACGCTGCACCGAAATATTTATCGAGACCCCCTATAGGAACAACCAGCTGCTGGAGACGATCCTGCAGACCTGCCGTCCTGCCACCCGCCTGTGTATTGCCGCCAACCTCACCGCGCGGGAGGAATACATCCGGACCCGGACGGTGGGGGAATGGAAACAGCTGGCTATCGCTAAGGATCAATTTCCCGATCTGCACAAACAACCAGCGATCTTCTGCCTGATGGCCGGGTAGCTCTATTTCTCCGGCTCCGTGATAGACACGATGCTGTCCACTATAAAATTACTATAACCCCTCCACGGTATCCTCCCCCCATATTCCTTATAATGTAGCAACACGCTCTTACCGCTATTGTACATTAACTTGTTCGCTATAGCCGTATCCGTAACGGAAAATTCAAACTCATACGATTGCACCGACCCTGGTGTCTTCGATCGAAATCCTGCTTGTATCAGCTTCCCCTCATAAGTCTTGAAGAGCCATCCCTTCTTCACGACATAATTCAGTTCTCCGAACTTCGTGCCCTCCCCGAATGCTTTGAAATAATAATAGTAAATAAAAATACCCAGCCCCACAACAAGCACCACCGCAGTGATCGAAAGGACTTTTTTCATATAAGAATTTTTACCAGATACCCGGCGTATCCCTACCTGGCCGGCCATCCATATTTATCTACAAGGTATATCAATGCCGCCATACTGAATGCCCCCAGCTCCATTTCCCGCTTGTTCACCACCTCCAGCACGTCATTACGCGTATGATGGTAGTCGAAGTATCGCTGCGAGTCCGGCCTCAATTCACCCACGACTACCCCCAGTTTTTCCATGGGCTCCACATCCGACCCGCCACCACCTTTGTTGAACGCATAAACCCCATACGGCTCCAGCAGCTTTATCCAGGGTTGTACAGCCGCCAATTGTGCATCCGACAGCGACAGGCTAAAAGCGCGGGGCGTAAACCCACCCGCATCGCTCTCCAGGGCCAACAAATGTTGTTCCCCTTTCTTCTTTGCCTCGTCTGCATATTTTTCGCCACCCCGTCCCCCATTCTCCTCATTGGCAAAAAGCACGGCACGGATGGTACGTTTGGGCGTATACCCCACCGCCTTCAGAGCCCGCAACACTTCGATGGATTGCACACAGCCCGTCCCGTCATCCATCGCCCCTTCCGCAGGGTCCCAGGAGTCCAGGTGACCACCTACTGTGATATATTGGTTGGAAGGTTCGCTGCCCTTGAGCTCGCCGATGATATTGTGTGCCGGCGTATCGGCAAGCATCTGGCCCTGGGTACGAAGATATACCCGTATTGGGTTGCCGGCCCCCGGTGCATGCCCGATAGCATCCGCCAGCCAGTCGGCATCCTTAAGCCCCACCGCCACAGCCGGTATCTTTGGGAAGCTGTCATTGTATATCAGGGCGCCCGTATGCGGGTTGTTGTCCACCGAATGGGACATTGACCGCACCAGCACCGCCACAGCCCCATAGCGGGCCGCCATGCTGGGCCCAAAGACCCTGTAGCGTACCGCATCCCCATAGGAGCGGAAGGTCTCTATAAATTTGGGGTTGAAATGATAGTTATAAAATACGATCTTACCCTTTATCGCATCTTTATGCGCTTCCAGCTCCTCGAAATTGTTGATCAGCAGGACAGGCGCCGTCAGGCCTTTGGGTCCCGTACCTTCCGAATTGCCAAGGGCAATGACATCGAGACCATGCCGCTTGCCCCCATTTGCCGCGACCCAGGATGCCGAATCTTTACCCCCTCTCACCCAATGCGGCACCATACATTCCTGCATCCACACTTTATCGGCTCCCGCATCCGTGAGGGCTTTCAAACCCCATTGCTCCGCCTTATAATACCCCGGACTACCCGACAGACGCGCCCCCACCTTCTTGGTCAGCACCCGCAAATCCTCATAAGCCCTCCCATCTGTCAGCACTACATCGGCCAGCTTCCGCAAAAAGGCAGAGTCCGATCCATCCATTGGCCCCTGCCCCCGTCCATTCAACCCCAATCCGATACATATAAATAAAACCAATCCAGCACTCAACAATTTATTAGCCATTTATGTTAGTTTTCAGCTAAAGTTACATCAACCAAATTGATTTACCTTCGGCCCTGCAATCTTATATCGGAGCCCTGGAAGGACTCATTGTTAATACAATAACCTGAAAAAATGCGGATTGGAATTGTTTGCTATCCTACATTCGGCGGCAGCGGCGTTTTGGCTACAGAATTGGGCAAGGCCCTGGCCGACAAGGGGCACCAGGTCCATTTTATTACCTATCAACAACCCGTACGGCTAAACGAATTCAACGCCAATATCTTCTACCACGAGGTCCGCGTCACCACCTACCCCCTCTTCGACTATCCTCCTTATGAAACGGCCCTGTCCAGCGCCATGGTGGACGTGATCATGAATCACCAGCTGGACCTGCTCCATGTACACTATGCCATCCCCCATGCCTCCGCCGCCTATATGGCTAAAAAGATTGTGGAGACACAAGGCAAACGCATCCCCGTTATTACCACCCTCCACGGCACTGATATCACCCTGGTGGGAAGGGACAAGACCTTTGCCCCCGTCGTCGCCTTTTCCATCAATCAGAGTGACGCCATCACCGCCGTCAGCCGCAACCTGCGGGATGAGACATACCGCAATTTCACTATTGAAAAAGAGATACGCGTCATACACAACTTCGTGGACACCCGGAGATTCCGTAAAAAGCCCCTCGATGCATTCCGCAAGGTCATTGCACCCAATGGCGAAAGAATACTGCTGCACGCCTCCAACTTCCGCAAGGTCAAGAGAGTACAGGACATTGTACGCATCTTCGACATCGTGAGAAAACAAATCCCCAGCAAGCTCCTCTTCGTAGGCGATGGTCCCGAAAGACCCGGAGCGGAAGACCTTGGCCGCGAGCTTGGCGTTTATGAGGACATGCGCTTCGTAGGCCGCCAGGAGCAGATGGAGGACATCCTGGCCATTGCAGATCTCTTCCTTCTCACATCCGAATATGAGAGCTTTGGTCTCGCTGCCCTGGAAGCCATGGCTGCGGGCGTACCCGTCATTTCAACCAATGCGGGCGGATTACCTGAAATTGCTATCGAGGGGGTTACTGGCTATCTGAGTAATATAGGCGATGTACAAGCCATGAGCGAACAGGCGATAAAGATACTGGAGAACAATAGTACGCTGCAACAGTTCAAGGCTAACGCCGCTGCACATGCGCAGCGATTTGATATCAACACCATCGTACCGGAATACGAAGCCTTGTACAATCGGTTTTTGTCATAGGTTGGATCATCGGCCGCCGGGTCCCGGCCATCACCGGCCCTTACACCGGCATCCCTATGTGTTCTGTCAAATAGCTGACGAGGCTTTCCCCGAAATGCTCGTTCCAACCCATTTCGCAATCGTTATAGCACTCCGCTCCGGGGACCAGCCCGACATGCGTCATCGTCACTTTTGTACAATCCCCCGACGGCTCGATCTCGAAGATCACTCTTGTACCATTCCATTCCTTTTTGTCTTTGATCCAGTGAAGGTTGCAATCCCTCACATCCCAAACGATCTTTTTTCCGGGAATATCCTCCATGATCTCGAAAGTGACAAAGGTCGCGCCAAATCGGGTGGTGAAAACATCCCAGCGTTGCTCGCTCCGGCCTTCTACCTTTTTGGCCCACCAGCCCCGGACATCCTTGATGCCTTCATATGCCTCATGGGGCGTAACATTCACCATAATGCTGCGTTGATAATTTTTTGGTTGCATGACAAATGGAATTTTATTGTTTAGTGCGTGATGACATTCTTGATAGCCTCATTGGTATTACGCAGGTCGAGCCCTCCCTCCAACGTGGATTTCAGGTTGGTGAGATAAAATACCCATCCCTTCGAGTCCGAGACGAATTGCTTTGCTACCGACCCCTCGTCCGTGGGCAGATTGCTCTCGATGAGCTCCACGATCGTCTCGTCGTGCTCCTTATAAATGGTAATGGTCACGGGGATGTCGTTGGCAAAGGAGAAGCTAAAAAGGTCCTTGCCATTCGTCTTCAGTACCTTCCCTTTTACTACCGGCTCGTCCGGCTTGAAAGGAAGATACATGGCATGGCCATCTCCTACCTGGGCTATCTCATTGTCACCGCGAACCCTGCCCTCCGGGTCCGTAAAGATCGTCTTGCCGAGGAACCAGGATCGCTGTCCCGCCGATGTTGCCCATGCCTGAAATGCATTTTCTACGCTGGTCTTGACATTGACCCTAAGCTTGAATGTGCTGAAGTCGTGTGTGATTGCCATATCTTATTTTTTGTTTTGATAAGTCAAAGCTACTGCACCGCGCCGCCGGCCCGTTTATCGAAAATTGAGAATTTCACCCGGCCCATCGCAACCAGCCCCGTTCAGGAGGGCTCCCCCTTCCGCAACTGCGAGGGCGGCCGGCCAAAGCGCTTTTTGTAAAGGATGCTGAACGAAAAGATGCTCTCGAACCCGACAGCCAGACATATATCGTTGATCGTCAGCTTGGTAGACTCCAATAAATGTTTGGCCTTCCTCAGCTTCAGGTCGATGAGGTATTGGTGTGGAGTGATACAATACACCTGTTTGAACATTCTTAAAAAATGCTGGCTGTTCATCGATGCCACAGCGGCTATATCTTCCAGTGTGATAGGAGTATTGAAATTCTCCTCCATCCAGTTCCTGGCCAGTGACACGCGCCGGAAGATCTCCAGTCTGGTCGATGCCTTGACGGCCTGTATATTTTGAGAGAATTTATATGCTTCACGGTTGGCCTTTAGCAGGTCTTCAAAAATAGCCCTCACCGCCGCATCCGCCTGTATATCGGCAAAGGACGAGCAGCTGCTGCCCAATTCTATCAGGGAAATGATCCTGTCACGCAGGCCAGCGTCAACATGCACTCTTTCCAGGTAAGAAAAATCATAAGGCAGATTATCAAAATTCTCCAGCAGCACTTCATCGCTATAGATAAGACTGTGCTGTACCAGGTCCGGCAGCTGTGAGTTGAAAAAGAGCATGGTGGGCGTCACCCCGAACGCCGTGGTCTTGATGGCCAGCTGGCTGCCCCTGTTGACAAAGAATACATTATTTTGATCTATCTGATTCTTTATACCGTTGACATAGTAATTACAGCTGCCTTTCTCACTGACCAACAGCCCTATGCCCGATGGATGCTCAGGACATTGGTAGGGCATCTTCAACGTCTCGGAAAATAAAAAGTGATCTACGTAGACCGGTGGTGTTATCTCGTTGTCAGGATTGAATGTCTTTGGCAGCGGCCGAACAAGCATGCATTGGTGATGATGCTGCTAATATACTAATAAAGGAAGGTTATTTGTTTTTCCCTGTCTTCTCCCGCACCAACCATTTCTCCGGGTCCTGCCACACATCGTTCGGATCAAAGATCCTGAAATCGACCTGTCCCGTCTCCCCCACCTGTCCCAACACGTCTCCCGCCGACACCACTTGTCCTTTCACCACGATGGACATCGACAGGTCGCTATAGATCGAAAAATATTTGCCATGGGCTACGATGATCGCCTTAGCATCGCCAATATCCATTACATCATCCACAACCCCGTCATAGACCGCCCGCACGCAGGAGTCCTTGTCGATAGCAATATTGATACCCAGATTATACCTGTATACGCTTGGATTGGGTTCATACCGCTGGTACCCAAAGTTGGTGGCAATATTTTTTGAATCCACCGGCCAGGGTAAATGCCCTTTCTGTTTCCGGAACACCTCCGTCATATACCCGCTGGTCAGATCCGCCTCGTTGGTCGTCTTGTCGGAAACATGGGGAAGTTCCCTGCTGGTTCTGCCCAGGGTAACGCTCAAGCCAATCTTGTTCTTTGTCCGGGCGCTACTCGCCGTCTTATGATGAGCCTTCTGACCCCGCGCATGCTTGTGCTTGCCCCGGGCCGTGCCTTGTGCACCGGCCTCCGTCGACCACGCCGACAAAACCGCCATCAGCAGTAGCGACATCGCCGCTGTTCGCTGTGCCCCAGTGGCACGTATTAATTTTTTTACCATACAAAAGGGAAAGACCGCCGGCGTCGCCGTAGGTCCTCACGAACCGTTTACCTCATCAACCACCTCTCCGGGTCGAACATATGATCCTTCTCGTCAGACAGTACGAACTCCAGCTGACCGATATCACCCACCCGTCCAATGATCTGCCCCGTCTTCACCTGTTCTCCTTTACTAACGCTGACAGTGGACAAATTACTATACGTGGTGAAATATTTTCCATGACGAATAATGACCGCACTGACATCTCCCACATTGAATACGCTGGAGACCACCCCCTCGAACACCGCCTTTACGGCCGCACCTGCACTGACATCGATGGTAACTCCCTGGTTATTATGGATGATCCCTTTAATATACTCATGGGGGCCGAAGGCCATCGACACCGTACCCGACACCGGCCAGGGCAGATGCCCCTTGTTCTTTTCAAAGTTCCCGGAAAGATGCATATCTGCATCGGAGGAGAACACCGTCTTGGAACCCGACTTGATCGTGTTCAACGAGGCCGCCGGCTCATCCGCCGCGGTTTCAGCGGGCTTTGTTGCAGGTTTTTCGGCAGCAGTTGCATTCTTCGCCTTGGCCTCCTTGATAGCCGCATCACGGGCACGTTTGATGGCAGCGGCAATGGCGTTCGCCAGCTTCTGATCCTGCTTTTGTTTGGCCGCCATCTCTTTTTTCAGTTCCTTCTCCTGCGACTTCAACCGGGAGACCACCGCATCCTTTTCTTTTTTCTCGTCCTCCAGGATACTCCGCTCCTTATTCTGCTTCTTCAACGCTTCATCCTTCTCCACACGGGTGACCTTCAGCCCATCGATCTTGCTCTGAAGCAGGTCCTGGGTACGACGGATATTCTCCGCACGCTCTTCCCGGTAGGCCCGGTAGGACTTCAGGTATTGAACACGTTTGATCGCGTCATTAAAGCTCGTGGCCGAAAAGATAAAATTGAGAAAGTCGTAATTGCTTCTGTTCTTATAGGCGAATACGATGCTCTCGGCGTATTGTATCCGAAGGGTATCCAGTTCCCTGCGCAGCTTTAATATCTCCCGCCACGACTCATTCATGTCCCCCTGGATGACATTGATCTGATCGTTGATATTGCGGATAGCCGATTCCCTCAGCTTGAGCCTGCGTTGCAACAGGGCCAGCTGACCCAGCGTTTCACGCTTGTTCTTGTGGGTCTCGTCCAGGCTGCGTTTTACATCCTCGATCTCCTTTTGGATGGCGGCCCTTTCCTTCTCCAGCTCGCTCCGGCTTTGTGCAGGCGCCTGCGCCCTGGAAAAAGCGACCATGATCAGTAAAAAGGCCCCCGTCAGTAAGGTTTTCAGCATATCCTCAAATTAATCAATTTACTCAGGTATAACGCCTATCTGTGCCGGTAATTTTTCGGGATGGTAAAAGAAAAACTTAAGTTTTCGTTAAACTTATACTGCTTGTATCCCAACTCTATATCCACCTTGGTCTTCTCGGCCACGGATATCTTACGATAGGTGGAGAATCGCAGCGTATCCCTTTGTTCATAGTCCCCATAGGTAAGGTCACAGGTGCGCGCCCGCATCGGGTCCACATCGTCCAGCTTGCAGTGACGTATGGTATTGTCGCCGTTGAGGGTCAGATAATTTTTAAAAAGGTCTCCTGCACTGAGAAGGGAGATGCCGGATGCGTCTTTTTTATAGAAAAGGATATTCGTAGTGTCCAGGTAGATAGGATTGCCCATCAGCAGGTCCTGTACCGTCCTGAAGTCCACAGGCAGGTGTATTTCCTCCTGCAGGAAGCTGACACTGCGCAGCCGGGCCACTTTCTTTAGCTTGTCCAGGATCTTTACGCTGTCGGGTGTGATCAGCAGCCGGAAAGCCTCGATGCCCAGGGCCGCATTGATGGACACCCAGATCATGCTGTCCTTCTTTATATGTATAAACGCGTTGAACTCATAGTCCTTTCCATCACTACCTTCATAATGCACTTTCATCCGGGAGGAGAAGGTCTGAAAGTTTACTCTATTTCGAACAAGCCCATTTACTGCCTGCTGGATAACCCTCAGACTGTCGGCATGACGGTCTTCCGGCGGGGCCACAGTCACGATCGTTGCCGCCGTATCCTTCCGGGCGGTACTGGGGGCGGCAATTACTTTCTGGATCTTTTTGGTGCTTCTACAGCTCACGATGCTTCCAAAGAGCGCTATTACCACAGCAATGACCGCTAAGAATTTTTGCATTAGTTGAGTTGAATATGACAGTTCTATTGTTTTCCCGTATGGCCAAAGCCGCCTGCACTGCGGACAGTCTCATTAATGGTCTCTACAGACTCCCATTCTATCTGCTCCACGGCAGCGATCACCATCTGAGCGATCCGGTCGCCAGGATGCAGCGTTTGGCCCTCCCCGGAGAGGTTGATAAGGATGACCTTGATCTCCCCACGGTAGTCGGAGTCGATGGTCCCCGGCGTATTCAGACAAGTGATGCCTTGCTTGATGGCCATCCCGCTTCTGGGGCGGATCTGAGCCTCATAGCCATGCGGCAGCTCGATAAACAGCCCTGTGGGAATAAGCTGTCTTTCCAGGGGTTTTAAGACTATCGGGCCTTTAAGATCAGCCCGGATATCCATCCCTGCCGACCCTTCTGTAGCATAGGCGGGGAGATCATTGGGGGATTTGTTGATAATGCGAACGCTGATTCTGGATTTTGATGACATACTTGAATTATTGGCGCAAAGGTAATGCATTCAGCGTATCCGCTGGATTCAGGATTGATCCTTCGTTAGCAGCACGGTCGCATACGCCATCAGCCCCTCTCCCCTCCCCACAAAACCCATCTGTTCGGTAGTCGTAGCCTTGATGGAAATATCCTCCGTCCCGATGCCCAGCACCACGGCCATCGCGGTCCGCATAGCGTCCGCATATTTCATGATCTTCGGCGCCTCCAGACACACGGTACTATCGATATTGACAACACGATAACCTTTCCCAAGCACCAGGGCATAGCTTTTCTGCAAAAGCAGCTTGCTGTCGATGTCCTTATACGCCGGGTCCGTATTGGGGAAGTGCTGCCCGATATCCCCCAGGTTCAATGCCCCTAACAATGCATCGCAAATGGCATGCAGCAATACATCGGCGTCACTATGCCCTAATGATCCTTTTGTATGGGGGATGAGCACACCCCCGAGCCACAATTCACGCCCCTCGGCCAATTGATGAAAATCCACTCCAAAACCTATCCGGTAAGACATAAAAAAAGCGTTCCGTTTTGTCGGAACGCCATAAAATTATCGCTTTTATACCATTATTGGCCGGCTAGGTTGTTCGGCCTAAGGTGTCGTGGTCTGGCTGCTGCCGCCGTTGTCGCTGTTGCTGTCCAGGTCGAAGGACAATCCAAAACGCAGTGTATTCGACAACGGGTTACGCGTAGTACCGCTGCCGGAAGGCACCAGGTAAGAGAAATTCAGCCCCAGCACATTGTACTTCAATCCAACCCCTACGCTGAAATATTTCCGGTCGCCCTGGCCCCTGTCCTCATAATAATAGCCGGCACGGAAGAAGAACTGATCCTGGTACGCATATTCAGCGCCGAGAGAGGCCTGCAATGTTTTGAATTGACTCGGCCCGCTGAAGCTGCTGAACCAGCTGCTCACGATGCTCTTGTTGTGGTAATCCGCCACCGCTGCAGAGTCGGAGAGGTTCGCGGGGGGGGCAGGCACCAGCAACTTGTGAACATCCAATCCCAGCATCAGCTTGTTGTCCTCATTGAACACCATCGTATAGGTAGTACCCAGACCGAGATCGGCGGGGATATAATCCTTGTCTGTCGCCGAGTTGGTATAGCCGATCTTACCACCCAGGTTGGAGAGTGCAAGGCCGAAATTCCAGCCACCTTTATCTTCCGTCACGCCATGATAAAAGAAGGAGATATCCGCTGCAAAGGTCTTGCCAGGCTGATACGTAGTGCCACCGCTGGAAGCATAGCCACCTGCGAGGTTGGAGTAGATATACCGTCCCGCTAATGCCACCGACATCTTATCGCTCAATTTCCGGCTATATCCCAGGTCCAGCCCCCATTCGCGGGGATTACCCGTACCAATCGGCTGACCGTTGTTATCCGTAAACTGGATATTACCCAGGCTGAAATATCTGACCGAACCCGATATCGCAGAGAATTCATCCAACTTCTTGAAGCCCGATGCTGCCAGCAGATATACGTCGTTCAATCCAAGGTCCTTTAACCAGGGAGTATAGGTCAGGCTGATGCCGACATCATGCTTATTAAAAGGCGTCTTGGAAAGATTATAAAAGTTCGAACTGGCATCTGGCGTTGTTGCAACGCCCAGGTCCCCCATACCGCCGCCTCTTGCATCCGGTGATATCCTAAGGAATGGCACCGCTGTGGTCGTTATTGGCTGTGTCGTCTGAGCCCGTGAAACCTTAATTCCTCCAAAAAATAATACGGCCGTAGCAGCTAACCCCAGGTATGATCGTTTCATGAGTTTGTTTAATTTTCTTTTGTAATCACGCAATTTGGGTTCTCGTCCCAGAAAAGTAAAGGTTGAATATAGGCTGCTAATTGTTTGGTTATTAAAATAATAAGCCTTCAATGGGTTACAAGATATACAACTTTTGGAACACATCCACCGTGGATCCATCCGTCGCCCTCACTCTCAGCCGGTAGATATAGACTCCCCGGCCTATTTTGGACCCGTAATCGTCACGGCCGTCCCAATCGATGTCACTCGAACGGTTTCCGACCGTATTTATTGTTCGTCGCAAAGATTTCACCAGTTTGCCGGACACTGTCAATATTTGTACCAAAACCGATAGGTCTTCCCCTGGCCGGTTGTGTTCAAACCAAAAGGTCGTATGGGTACTGAATGGATTCGGATAATTCAATACATGTGTCAGGACCAGTTTCCTCGATCCTACCACCCGGAACGTGAGCGCGGTCTGTCCCGAATTGTTTGCCACATTCCAGGCTTTGATGAGCAGGGTATGTTCTCCTTCGGTCATTTGCGGCAATGGATAACGTACCGTCCCCTTTTTAAAGGTATTCAGGTCCGCCTCGTAAAAACTGTTCAACACCAGCGGGTCCTGTGTATTGTTATCCAGCACTGCCGTGATATCGTGTCCAATGCCCGTACCGGTGATATTGATACCCAATGAATCCGACAAATGCAACAGGAGAATGGGGTTGGCATTGGTGATCCCTCCATCCACAAATCGCTCGTCATTGAGAAATGCCGTTATCGTCGGCCCACCCGTATAACCCGTTCCGCCACCCGATCCACCGATGATCACATCCGTATAAACGCCATTGCCGTCGGTCCCGATACCGCTCGTCGTACCATTATTGCCCGCATAGTAGCTGATCCTGCCTTTGCCATACTGGTAATTGATATCCTTTGGTACGACAAAGCTGACGGAAAAGTTGCCCTGGCTCACAGGTACTTTTCCTTTATATAAGATATTATTTTGCTCCTGAAACTCCGTCCGGTAGCTTACGGGGGTATTCCCCAGCGTCGTTGCCATGCGGGGCTTGTCATAAACCGTCGCATACAGCACACCGTTGAATCCATTCATTATGGCGCCGCTGTTATCCGTGATCACACCCGAGACAGACACCTGGTTCAACGCCTTCAATGTATCGGCCACCGCCCCGCTCCCGCCTACCGCCTTGCCATTAATAGCAGTAGTCCTTACCTTATATACAGGCATGGCCAGGGTCAACGCGGGGTCCCCCAGTAAAGTAAATTTTCGATTGTTCACCGCATCGGCCTGGGTGGTATAGGTGAAATTCTTTGTCAGGCGACAGGCATCACCCAAACTATAGTAGGAGCCATCCGCCCTGGGCGTCAATGCCAGTTGGTAATAGTTGTTATTGATCGTCTTGTTGCTAAAGGCAAATACCAGTCGCGTGGTCGTCATCAGCGCGATGGCCCCCGAGCCGGGCCTCATCAGCAGACTGGCGCCAATGGATTGGATCAGGGGATTGTCGTGGGGAGCGAAGTCGCAGGTAGCCGTGATAAAGAGCGGCAGTTTGTCCGGATTGTTATAAGCCGCCACGGTGGATGCGTCCAGGATCACCGAGTTGGACAGCCGCGCATTGCTGCCATGACCCGTGTAGTTCCATACCAGCGTGCCGCTGTAAAGTCCTCCGCTGATGGCCTGGTTGACATCCGGATAACGCCCCCCCGCCGGCGTGGACTGTTGCTTATACGCATCTAAATATATCTTATCCACCCCAAAGACTGGAGCGTTGGCCCCGATGGTGCCCGCAAATGTCTCCGCATCCTGCAAATGAAGATTCTGATCCCCGTCATCCGCCACCAGTGTTAGTTCGTTACGCCAGGGCCCCTGTGTCTTTATATCCGCATAGTGAATGATCTTGTCAACTACGGCCCCGGCTTCCGCGGCTGTGCGGACATTGATTCGTCCCACCCCGATGTCCAGCAGGCTTCTGCCATCCAGGACATTCACATCCGAACCGTCCTGTAACATCCCGAAAAAGTCATCCGAAGTATACGTGTTCAATGGATCGATAGAGACACTGCTTTCATACACCGGCACTCCATTGACATTGCCCTGTATCCTGTCCTTATAATCAAAGGACCCCGCCCCAAACAGGAGAAGATAACGGGGCCGCTTAGTCGAATCACCGCCGCTGCGGTCATAGAGCATCTTCACAAAGTCCCTTAGTGAGGTTGGATCGGGATTGCCGCCGGCAAATTCATTGTACACCTGTGGCGAGGTCACCACCAGCGTTCGGAGGCGATCGTGTTGTATATGAAATTGCGCCAGCCGCTGCGCAATCCCCAGCAGCGCCGGATCGGTAATGATCAGCAGATCCGCCATCACTGGCTGATGCAGGTTCTGGTTGTCTACTTTGCCGATGGGCAGGGGAGTAAAAAGTCCCGTAGCCCCCAGGTCAGCGCCGTTGGGATCTCCGGCCGGCAAAGTTTTCCCACCCGCCTCAAACGCCACGTATTCGTGCAAGCTGCTGCAGTCGCCCGTAAAGTTGAACGATCCCCCCGACAGGCTTCCCCCCATGTTCACCGGGTTCGCAGGGTCCGTCACATCCCAGACTTTGGTCTGCGCATCCGCCCCCTGCAGCATGAATGCCCCGATATGGCCACTCCCGACACTACTCCAATCCCTGAACTGTAATTGGGCCTCCCCATTCAACGACAACGCGCCCTGTCCTGACAGTTCCCACCAATCCAGCCAGCCCTGTGCATTGTATCCGCCAGGCGTAAATTGATAGGACAAGGTCAACGGTCCCTGCCCCGCCGCAACGGTATTCGTGAAATTCACCGCCCTTCCAAATACATCATAGCTCCCATCCGTCACCGCACCGATGTCCAGACCACCCGCCGCCACACCAGCCAGCGTTAGTGCAAAATGACTGGATGCGCCAATGCTCCGGGCCATGCAAGTAGTGGATAAAGACACAGGGACGCTCCTGTCCCTCCCCGGAGGGCTGATAGTAAAGCTTCGGGTGGCAACCCCGCCCGGGATATTGGAGAACTCTTCCCCGTACCAATCCTTGCCGCTGGAGAGGATATTGACCGTATCGAGCTCATGAAAAGCCCTCCAGCTATAGGTAGAAATGGAAGTGTTGGCTGTAGGCAAACTGCCTTGTGACGCCACCCGCCGCCCCGTCCCACCACCGATGTTGATGAAATAGTAAGCCTGCTCGGTATATATATTTTTTACATGTGTAAACCGGCGATTGACTGAGTCTTTAACCCAGTGATGCGGCCCCGGGGCGTAAAAGAGGAAATAGTCGCCCTCACCGAAGTTCCCGTCCCCGCCATCCACCATTTCTATGGCATCTTCGATCAGGTCGTCGGTACGTGTCCCGTTGCAGGGTTCAGGCAGGAGGGCACCTCCATTGCCGAACAGTCGGATAGAAGAGGAGGGAAGACCCTGGGTGCCCGCCCCCAGACTGCGGAGAAGGGACAGGTCAACCTTGTATATCCCCGGGGCGGATACGGCGATCTTATACCAGCTGCCGGAGGCCAGTGAACTGGCGGATTTATAGACCCTTTGAGCCTCTCCCGGGGGCTGCAGGAGACCCCAAGCCGCTAAAAATAGCCAAATCCTTCTCATACAATCAGTTACTATGGAATTTTTTGAGCAAAAGCCCTAATTTTACCAACGGGGCAACTGTGGATAATTAAGCCCCGTATTTTAATACAATATTTGATTGTCTGCTGCGTTTAATACGTTTACACTTAGTTTACAAATTACGGCTAAAAGCGTCACTTATGAACTTGAAAAACCTAATTATCCTGGCATCAGGCCTGACCCTGGTAGCCTCCTGTAAGCACAAGCCGGAGCAATCCAGCGTTACAGGGTGGAACTACAATGACTCAAAGATGGGGGGCTTCCAGGTTTCCAAAGAAAAAGAACAACGTACCGGTCCGGGGTTGGTGTTTGTGCAAGGTGGTACCTTCACCATGGGCGCCACACAAGAGGACGTTATGAGGGACTGGAACAACATACCCAGACGCGTAACAGTCAACTCTTTCTACATCGACCAAACGGAAGTGGCCAACATCCACTATCGCGAATACCTGTATTGGCTCAACGTCGTATTTGACGCCGACGAGTACAAGGCTGTCCGCGAAGGCGCTCTCCCCGACACACTGTGCTGGAGAAGCGAGCTGGCCTACAATGAACCCATGGTTGAATACTACTTCCGCCACCCTTCTTATAACTACTACCCCGTCGTAGGCGTCACCTGGAGACAGGCGCATGACTTCTGTCTGTGGCGTTCGGACAGGGTGAACGAAAAAGCCCTGATAGATAGAGGCTATATCAACCAAAATTCCGTAAAGAACCTGCAGGGCCTGGGACAGGAGAACTTCAATACCAAGGCTTATCTGATGGGTGAATTCCAGGCGACCCCCGGCAAACAAGCCAAATCCAAGAAGAATGCATTGAAGAATCCTAATGGCACACCCCGTACGCAGGTAACGTTCGAGGACGGTATCCTTCTTCCCAACTATCGTCTCCCGACAGAAGCCGAGTGGGAATATGCCGCACTGGGATATATCAACCAGAACCCTCTCCCCGCCAAGAACGATAAGAAGCGTGGGGAAGAGCTCACCGCCAACAAACAGGTTTATTCCTGGAGCAGCAACGTAAACGGTCTCCGCGACACACGTCACGGCAGCTGGCAAGGTACATTCATGGCCAACTTCAAGCGTGGTTCCGGTGACAACATGGGCGTAGCCGGTGGTCTGAATGACAACGCCGTATATACCGCTCCCGTCACTTCTTTCTTCCCCAACGGTTTCGGCATATATAATATGTCCGGCAACGTGAGTGAGTGGGTAGGTGACGTTTACCGCCCCCTTTCTGCAGAGGACGTGGATGACGTATCTCCCTATCGTGGTAATAAGTACGAGACAGTCGATCTGGGTAAGGAAGGTAAGGGCGAAAGAGATTCACTCGGTAGGATCAAAATGCGTAATGTCACCGACTCTGAGAGCAAGGCCCGCCGCAACTACCAGAAAGGCGACGTGATCAACTACCTGGATGGTGACTCCACTATCGCAGGCATCGCCTACGGATATGGCAAGACCACCCTCATCAGCAACAAGTCCCGTGTTGTAAAAGGCGGCAGCTGGAATGACCGCGCTTACTGGCTCAGCCCCGGTACCCGCCGATTCCTGGAAGAAGACCAGGCCAACAGCACCATCGGATTCCGTTGCGCAATGGACCGCGTAGGTAGCCCTGCCGGTAACGGACGCCAGACGGGTATCAACTACAAGGCACGCAGACAGAATACACGCAAACAGTAATTGTAAAATATTCATTCGAAAGAAAGCCTCTGCTGAAAAGCAGGGGCTTTTTATTGCGAGCCCTTCTTGGGCTGTTTGGCTGATCACTAACCTGCGCGGCGGAGACTATTATTTTTCGGAGAGCAATTATTGGTTTAAAAAAAGCTAAATATTAGTACCTCAAGTACTAAAATCCGAGAAAAAATAAACCATTTTGCAAGCCTCTCAAAAACACATATCCGCTCAATCCCCTTTTGAAGATCGCATGGGCGTTCCCCGCCTCCTAACGGAGGCCGGGTCGGGCTTTTCGGTTCAAGTCCTCGGCTTACAGCCTCCGGGCTTTCCCCTTCAATCCCTAACGAACCTGGACGCACATCGCTGTCTAAAGGATTATTGATCTTTGTTCATTCCATTCGCAGGCTTTTTGTCGGATTCGACAAGGCCGCTCGGATGGCCTGAAAACTCACCGTTATCAACGTGATCATCAGCGCCGCACCACCCGACGCCGCAAAGACCCAGCCGGAGATCTCCGCCCTGTAGGTATAATTCTGCAACCAATCGTACATAAAATAGTACGCTGTCGGCGCCGCTATCAACAGTGACACGATCACCAGCAAAAAGAACTCTTTTGACAACAATCCCCAGATATTGAGTACCGAAGCTCCCAGCACCTTCCGTATACCCACCTCCTTGGTACGCTGCTCAGCCGTAAAGGAAGCCAGACCAAACAAACCAAGACTCGAAATAAAAATAGCCAGCGCCGCAAAAAATCCGGCCAGCTTGCTGGACCTTTCCTCCGAGGCGAATTTGGACGCATAGTCCTCATCGGCAAACTGATAATCGAACGGCGCGCTCGGGACCAGCTTCTTCATGACAGCCTCTATCTTTGGCAGCGCCTTATGCATGGCCACACTGGGCTTGACCTTTACAAGCATCCAGCTAAACCCGCCGTTAAATCCTTTTTGATAAAACACGATGGGCCGCATATTGTCATAAGGCGACTGCATGATCATATCCTTCACCACTCCGATGATCTTATAATGCAGCACTTTTGTCCTGTCCTGCCACCATGTCCATGTTATATCCATACCCACTGGATCTTTCAACCCCATAAACTTCGCGGCCGACTCATTGATGACCATACCCGTCGAATCACCCGCCATCTCCCTGGAAAAATCTCTTCCTTGTACAAACTGCCATCCGATGGTCCTGCCATAATCCGGAGACACCGCCAACGTCCCGAAATTTTGGTCCTTTCCCTGATCGCTGCCCTGCCACTCGAAACCACCGTTGTTGGACGCCATCTCCGTGACTTTTCCCATCGACTCGGCAAACTCCTCCACCACACCCGTTCTTAACAGCTCGTTCCTTATAAGATCATATTTTCCATAAAAATCACCGGATTTCATTTTCATCATGACCAATCCCTCCCGGGTATACCCCACCGGCCGGTTCCTCGCATGGTCCACCTGTCGCAGAATAATAATAGTGCAATTGATCAGCGCCACCGAGATTGTAAATTGAAATACCACCAGGACCTTACGAGGAATAGTAGCCCCCCGCCCCAGCTTAAACGCCCCCTTGAGTGCCTTGACGGGTTTGAAGGAAGAGAGGAACAGGGCCGGGTAGCTGCCCGAGATGATTCCCGTCACAAGAATAAAGGCCACGCTCACCATCCAGAACAAAGGCTGGCCCCAGGGCATCGTCATTTCTTTGGCCGACAGCTGATTGAACCAGTTCAGCGATACGGCGGTCAGCACCAGCGCCACCACAAAGGAGAAGAACACCATCACCAGGCTCTCGCAAAAGAATTGAATGACCAATTGTCTTCTCAACGAGCCGATAGCCTTCCGTATACCCACCTCATGCGCCCTCCTTTCAGAACGCGCCGTGCTCAGGTTCATAAAATTGATACAGGCCAGCAATAGCACAAAGGCCCCGATCAGGCACACCATCCATATCATATGCTTTACCGATCCATCGGGAACGCCTCTCCAGCTCCTTCCTTCAAAATGCCAGTCCCGCATAGGGTCCAGCAATACCAGGGGATGGGCCGCAAACAGGCTCCGGGTATTCTCATCGTCGATGTTCCTGATATGATCCAGCTCGACATTTTCTATCTGGCGGCTGACAGCGGCAAAAGTCGTCCCGGGTTTTATCTCCGCATAAAGGTGCATAAAATGGTTCCACCACTGGTACTTGGTCTCCCTCTCCACCCATTCATTCCAACTAAGCCACAGCGCCATCGGGGCAATGAATTTTGTCGTGTGCAGCTCCGTATTCAACGGCAGGTCCTCGTATACTCCCGCAACCGTTACATTGACATCGTTATTTATGCCGATGATACGACCCATCGGGTCTGTATTTCCAAATAACGCTTTAGCCGTCGATGCGGAAAGGAGTATGGAATGAAGTTCCCGCAGCCCGGCCCTGCTGCCCCGGATCATTTTCAGGCCCAGCATATATGGAGCATCCTCATCCATATATTGCCCGATCCGTGATATCTTATTGTCGCCTGATGAAAGGATGGATTCCCCCATGTCCGTGGATCGAACCAGGTATAGGAAATGATCGCTGTAATGGTCCTTCAACTCGCTGATCAGCGCGTAGGACAGCGGCACATTGAGGTAAGGCCCTTCCTTGGAGACACCCTTTATCGCCACCCGGGCGATACGGTCGTAATTTTCGTGATACTTGTTGAACGATAGTTCGTCGTGCAGCCACAACCCCGTCAGCATGGCAACAGCCATCCCCACGGCCAGACCACCGATATTGATAAAGGAAGAAACCCTGCTCTTCTGCAGGTTCCTCCAGGCTATTTTAAAATAATTTTTTAGCATATCATTCGGCTTTTAAGCTTTTTACGGGATTCGCCATGGCCGTCCTCATCGCCTGAATGCTGATCGTCGCCACCGCGATCAATATCACCATCCCACCCGCTATCACAAATATCCACCCGTCGATATCCGTCCGGTAGACAAAATCCTGCAGCCATTTATGCATCGCCCACCAGGCTATAGGCGACGCAATGACAAATGCGATCAGCACCAGCTTTACAAAATTGATGGACAACAGTCCCGTCAGATGGCTCACCGTAGCGCCCAGCACCTTCCTTATACCTATCTCCTTGCTCCGCTGCTCCGCCATAAATGTCGACATGGCAAAAAGCCCCAGACAGGCAATGATCACCGCCAGCATCGAAAAGCTCGTAAAGAGCATTCCCGTCCGCTGTACATCCGCATACATCCGTGAAAAGCTTTCATCCATGAATACATAGCGGAATTCCTGGTGGGGGGAAAAGCCCTTCCACGAGGCCTCTATACGTCTCAGCGTCCCCTTCACATCGGCTGCATTTACCTTTACTGACATCGTATTGGCCCAATTGCCAATGATCAGGCAGAGAGGCCCCACCTCCTGCCGCATGCTCTCGAAATTAAAATCCTTCATTACTCCCACTATCGTCAGCTGCCATTTACCACTCCCAAAACGCTTGCCCAGCGGTTCTTTCAGTCCCAACTTCCGGACCATGGTCTCATTCACGATAGCAGACGTAGAGTCCGTGATCAGGCGGTCCGAAAAATTCCTTCCCTGCGCCAGCTCGATCCCCATCGTGGGGATATAGCGCTCGTCCACATTCCAGAACTGCGCGCCTACGCCTGTCTCCTCCTTGTCCTTACCCTCGTTGTATACCGTGCCCATATTCCGCTTGCTGCCCGCCGTCGGCAAAAAGTCGCTCAACGAGACATTTCTCACCCCCGGCACCTTTATCAGCTCATCCCTAAAACTCTTCATCTGCTTGTCCAACGAACCCACTCCTTCTATCTGCACTACCTGGTCCTTTTCAAAACCCAGTTTCCTGTTCATCAGAAAATTCATTTGTCGGCTGACCACCAGCGTGGCAATGATCAGGATGATGGAAGTGGTGAACTGGAAGACAACCAGCGCGCTCCGTAGCCCCCCATGTCGCGCACCCAGGCTCACCTGTCCTTTCAGCACCTCCACCGGCTTGAAGCTGGAGAGATAGACGGATGGATAGATCCCAGCCAGCAGCCCTACCACTACGGCCGCAACCGTCATCGCAGGGAACAACCACCATTCCTTCCAGGGGAAGATGATGGAAGTAGCCGCCATCTTATTGAAAAGAGGTAATAATAGCCATGCCAGACCGATTGCCAGCAGGAAAGAAAAAAAGCTCAGCACCAGGGATTCCAGGAGGAACAGGCGTATGAGCCCCGTGCGTCGGGAACCCACCACCTTACGAAGCCCTACTTCCCTGGCCCTGCCCGCGCTCCGGGCCGTGGAGAGATTGATAAAATTGATACAGGCCAGCAGTAATATAAAACCCGCTACGGCTCCGAATAGCTTGACGAATCTTATGTCCCCATGGCTTAGGCCATCATCCATGTCCGCCGTCAGGTGGACAATACTGATGGGCTGCAGCTGGACGCTTATCGTTTTCACCAGCTTCTCTGCGTCTTTCATTCCCGACTGGGTCCACAGCGGCAACAGCTTGCTCCTCCACATCGTCTTCAGTTTCTCCTCCATCTGCGCAGGATCGGTACCCCGTTGCAGCTTCACATACATATTGTAATTCTGGTTCCACCAGGTGTCCTGTTCTCCACCCCAAAGCTCATGACCCGTCAGGGATAAAAAGAAGTCGTATTGCAAATGGGTAGTAGCCGGCATATCCTCCATCACCCCGCCCACTTTCCATGGTTTTTTCATGTCGTTGTTCAGATAGAAAAGCCTGCCGATGGGATTTTGATGCGGAAAATATTTTTCCGCCTTGCGCCGGGAGATGACAATCGTATTGGGTTCTGCAAGGGCATGTGCCCTATCGCCATATACCATGGGCAATTGCAGCATATCCAGCAGGGACTGGTCCGCATAGGTGAACCCTTCTTCGTAGGCATTGTCTGTCTTACCCTCCGGCATTATCTCGTTGCTGCCGGCCCCCCAAAACAAAGGGTAGGGCATCAGGCGTGCCGACTGCTCTATCTGCGGAAATGTCAGCTTTACCGTCTTGGCCATTGGCGCTGAAAAGGCCGTCCCCTTCCCGACCTTGCCGTTGTTGTCGTATAAGGCGACCACCCGATAGATCCGGTCCGCATCCGGGTAGGACTTGTCATAGCTCAGCTCGTTACGGATATACAGCGTGATCAGCAGACAGGTGGCGATGCCTAAGGCAAAGCCCCCGATCTTGATGGCGGAATAGAATTTCTGTTTCCCCAGTTGTCGCAGAGCGATGGTGAGATAATTTTTGAACATATTCCAAGGACACCATCTCAGGGAATTTGTTGCATCCGTACATCCACCGTATCGAAATCGCACATCCTTGCAGCCTGGCCGGCACAAACTGAACTGACCATCAACGGGATACGACACTGGCACCCTTTTGGTGCGACAACGTCCATGTTCAGGAACTACTACAAGATCGCGCTCCGCAACCTGCTCCGCAACAAAGTCTATAGTTTTGTAAATATCTCCGGCCTTGCCATCGGTATGTCCGTAGCCCTGCTTATCGGCCTGTGGATATGGGATGAGGTTTCCTGGGATCATGTCCATACCCGTCATGCCCGCCTGGCCCGGGTGATGGACACGCAAATAGAGAATGGTAAAGTCAATACCGACTGGGGAACAAGCGACCCTCTGGCGGATGAACTGCGTACAAGATTTGGCAGTGATTTCAAACATATTGCCAAAGGCGCAGACATGGAGGGCCATATGCTCACTTCCGGCGATAAGAAGGTCCAGAGTGTAGGCTACTGGTGTCAGCCGGAGCTGCCAGGCATGCTGACCCTTCACATGCTCAAAGGCAGTGTGGACGCCCTGAAAGACCCATCCTCCGTATTGGTGGCCGCCTCGCTGGCAAAAACGCTTTTTGGCAACGACGATCCCATGAACAGGAGCATACAGGTAGACGACAAGTGCCAGGTAAAGGTAGCCGGCGTCTATGAAGATATTCCTTCCAACTCCTATTTCCACCCCGTAGATTATTTTCTCCCCTGGGAAAAATATCTTGACAGCCATCTATGGGTGAAGAACACACAAAATACATGGGGCTATAACTTTATGGTTACATATGTGGAGCTGGTTGACAACGCAGACATCGACAGGATCAATGCACGCATCCGCCACATCCCTGCAGAACATCTTCCCCGGACAAAGGAAGAGATATTCCTGCATCCCATGGATAAATGGCATCTCTATAATGAGTTCAAGGAGGGCAAACCCTCCGGCGGGAGGATACAATTTGTATGGTTGTTCGGCATCATCGCCGGCTTTGTACTATTGCTGGCCTGTATCAATTTCATGAACCTCAGCACCGCCCGCAGTGAAAAACGCGCCCTCGAAGTAGGTATCCGCAAGACCTTGGGCTCCTTACGCGGTCAGCTTATCAGACAGTTCCTGGGCGAGTCGCTGATCACCGCCTGTCTTTCCCTGGTCCTGGCAATCCTGCTGACACAGCTGCTGATGCCAGTCTTTAATAATTTGTCCGGCAAACAGCTCTCTCTACCCTGGAACCAACCCGCATTCTGGCTGGCTGCCCTGGCCTTTACTCTTTTTACAGGTCTCATCTCCGGCAGCTATCCGGCCCTTTATCTCTCCCATTTTGAACCTGTGAGGGTTTTGAAAGGCTTCACCCGCACCGGCCGGCTGGCCTCACTGCCGCGAAAAGTCCTGGTGGTAGTACAATTCACTGTCTCCGTCGTCCTGATCATCGGCACCCTCATCGTGTACAGACAGATACAGTTTGCACGCAGCCGCCCCATCAACTATGAAAGGGATAATCTCATTACCGTCAATCTTCTGAATATACCCACCATCAAACCCCATTTCAATGCCATATGCAACGATCTGCTGCAGACAGGCGTCGTCGACAATGCAGCAGGGTCTTCCG
Source organism: Sphingobacteriales bacterium 50-39 (assembly GCA_001898505.1). Classification (GTDB taxonomy): domain Bacteria; phylum Bacteroidota; class Bacteroidia; order Chitinophagales; family Chitinophagaceae; genus Puia. The sequence goes on along the minus strand of MKTZ01000009.1, from coordinate 198,538 downwards.
CCACCGCGACGGATAGCTGGGGTACGCGCAGCGGTTACAGTTGGCCTGGAAAGGACCCCGAATTCAACCCCTCGCTCAGCCATTCCGCCATCACACATGATTTTGGCAAGACCCTCCACTGGCACATTGTAGAGGGTCGTGATTTCACCAAGGCTCTCCCCACTGATTCCGCTGCTATTGTCCTGAACCAGGCAGCCGTCAAACTCATCGGCCTTAAACATCCCGTTGGCCAGGCCATTACATGGGACAATCATCCACATCCCGTCATCGGTGTGGTAGAGGACATGGTCACCGACTCCCCTTACGATCCACCCATACCCAGCGTATATTTCATCGATGTCACCTGGATCAACTTTATCACCGTCCACGTTAAAAAAGGTATCCCCCTCGCCCAGGGCCAGTCCGCGATACAAAAAGTATTTAAACAATATGATCCCGATGGGCTTATCGGCTATTGGTATGCCAGGGACGCCTTTGAGGCAAAATTCGCGGGGGAGCAGCGTATAGGCAGCATCGCCACCTTCTTTACCGTCCTGGCCGTCTTCATTTCCTGTCTCGGTCTCTTTGGTCTGGCCTCCTTTGTAGCCGAACAACGCACCCGCGAGATAGGCGTGCGAAAAGTACTGGGCGCCTCCGTATTCAATTTATGGAGCACCCTGTCCAGGGACTTCGTAGCACTCGTACTTATTGCATGCGCCATCGCCATTCCCCTTGCCACCTATATGCTCGATCGATGGCTTTCCCGCTACACCTACAGGACCGGCATCCCCTGGGGGCTCTGTGCAATGGCAGTGCTTGGCGCCATCCTCCTGACCCTATTGACCGTCAGCTACCAGACCCTCCGTGCAGCCGTGGCAAATCCGGTGAAGAGTTTAAGGACGGAATAGCTAAATTTGCCCATGACTATCGACCAACTCTATCAGATCTTCCTCCGCCACCCATCCGTGCAGACAGATACCCGCAAGCTCAGCCAGGGGGATCTCTTCTTCGCCCTGAAAGGCCCCAACTTCAATGGCAACCTCTTCGCCGCCCAGGCCCTGGAGCAGGGCGCCGCCTATGCCGTCATCGACGAAGCTCCCACGGACGACGATGCCCCCCTCGACAGGCTCATCCTCGTGGAGGATGTGCTCACCACCCTGCAACAGCTGGCCCTGCACCATCGCCGGCAGTTCAGTATCCCTTTTATCGGCATCACCGGCAGCAACGGCAAGACCACGACAAAGGAATTGGTTCACGCCGTCCTCGCCTCCACCTATATCACCTATACTACTCAGGGCAATCTGAATAATCACATCGGCATTCCCCTTACCATCCTCTCCGTAAAGAAGGATGCACAATTTGCCGTCATCGAAATGGGCGCCAATCATCAAAAGGAAATTGAAGGGTATTGCAAATACACCCTTCCCACACATGGCATTATCACCAATGCCGGGCGAGCGCATTTAGAAGGTTTCGGCGGACCGGAGGGAGTAAAAAAAGGGAAAGGAGAGTTATACGACTTTCTCCGAAGCAACCAGGGTACCGCCTTCGTCATGTGGGATTATGATTATCTCCGTACCATGAGCCAGGGCATCCCCCATATTATAAAATATGGCACCCACGATGCGGACGTGACTGGCAATGTCTCGAACACAACAGACACAGGCTCCTTCCTCTCTGTAGACATATTCGGTGGCCCCACCATCCACACCCAGCTCGTCGGTGACTATAACCTGCCCAATGTGCTGGTAGCCGTGACAGTTGGACGTCATTTTAAAATACCTGACACCGCCATCCGGGCATCCATCGAAGCCTATGCTCCCAGCAACAGCCGCAGCCAGCTCATCCAGCGCGACAGCAATCATATCATCCTCGACGCTTACAATGCCAACCCCTCCAGCATGCGCGCCGCTATCGAAAATTTTGCAAGACTGGTCCCTACCGGTACATCAGCCAGCCCCGAACCAACCAATAACAAGGTCCTCATCCTGGGCGCCATGGCCGAGCTCGGCACAGACAGTCTCGCCGAACACCAGGGCATCGTCGACCTCATCGGACAATATCCCTGGAAGGAAGTGGTGCTGGTAGGAGGAGATTTTCAAAAGCTAACCCATCCATACAAAAAATTCGACAACAGCCAGCAGGCCGGGGAATGGTTCAAACAATCCTGCCCCCACAACGCTTACATATTGATCAAGGGGTCGAGGAGTACGAAGATGGAAGAGGTACTCCAACCAACGACCTGATCCTCTTCCCTATTTCATCCCCCTGCAACCTATACTCCACCGAAAAATCATCCTTATTCACGTGGAATACAAATAGTATCTCCTCCTTATCGTCCGACAGCACAAATTGTTCGTTGTCCTTCCATTGCCTGTTCGCAAAGAACCAGAAGAATACTTCCGGATCCTCATGTCCTTTCAGGAATTTTATCCTTTTCCTCCACTTGTTCTGCCGGGCTGAAATGATCAGGTAATAGTCCGCATGATCCGGGTAAAGATCGCAAAAAAACTCCACCTTATGCTGCTTGTCCGGAGACATCAACACCTTCCCATAAGGCACCTTCACAAAGAATCCCTCCCCCTCCATCGTATGATAGAGCTCTCTCAGGTCTGCAACAGGCCACTCTTTTCTGGTCCAAAACAGCTCCAGCGCAATGAATATCGTTTTATAGACAGTGGGGAGATTCAGACTGCCGTCCTTTGTACGCCATGCACGCGCATCCACATACCACCGGATATCCGCAATCCTCCCATCATCCCACCATAGCCCCATCCTCGAGGGCTCATAGTCCGCGTCGTGGGTCACCTGCAGGGATATCCTTTTGTAATGGCAGTATTTTAAACCATTGATGTTCTTCTGAATATTGTATTTAACATGGGTCAGGTCAGGAATATGCATGTCTGCGCCCACACTTAATAGGAAATGGGTAAACATTCATTTATCAAATTATCCTAATAAGATAGCAGTTTCCGGACTTTTATCATCATTTTGGGACCTAGATTTCACGAACGTGTCGAAATTAGCCATAGGCGTGTCGATTGGGGCAACCAGCGTGCAGGGGGTCAAACCCCGATAGCCTTCCGCTCGATGGCATGGATGGCCCGCACGGTCTTGATCACCGAGTCCGGTGTCACCGAGATGCTATCGATACCCTCCTCCACCAGGAACTGGGCAAAATCCGGAAAGTCCGATGGACCTTGTCCGCAGATGCCGACCTTGACACCACACTCCTTGGCGGTGCGGATCAGCATGCGCAATAATGTCTTTACCGCCTCATTACGCTCGTCATAAATATGCGCTACCAGCGAACTGTCCCGGTCGAGTCCCAGCGTCAGCTGCGTAAGATCATTGCTCCCGATGGAGAACCCATCGATGTGCTCCGCGAACTGCCGGGCCAGGATAATATTGGAAGGCAGCTCCGCCATCAGGAATATTTCCAGCCCTTTGACTTCGGCATGGCCATTTCCACTCTCCTTTCCGCTCTTGCCCTGCACTAGTCCATATTCGTTCATCACCTGCTTCACCTTATGCAGCTCTTCCACCGTCCGGCAGAATGGGATCATCACCACCACATTGTCCAGCCCCATCTCCTCACGCACCCTGCGGATAGCACGACACTCCATTCCAAAAGCCGCCTTATATTCCTTCGAATAATAGCGTGACGCCCCCCGCCAGCCTATCATCGGGTTCTCTTCATGCGGCTCATAATATTTTCCGCCTAACAAATTGTAATACTCATTGCTCTTGAAGTCGGAGAATCGCACGATAACCTTCTGCGGATAAAATGCTGCCGCGATACGCGCTACTCCATACGACAGCTTGCGGATAAAATAATCCTCCTCATCCGCGAACCCCCGTATCTTCTTCTTTATCGTATCCGACAGCACATCATCTTTCAAGGTGCGATGGGTCAATAACGCCACCGGATGAACGCCGATGTAATTGTTGATAATGAATTCTTCCCTTGCCAGCCCCACCCCGCAGTGCGGCAGATGCGAATAATGAAAGGCCATGGCCGGTGTACCCACATTCAACATCAGGGGCGTACGTATCTCCGGCAGCCCTTTCAGGTCCGTCTCCGTCCTTTGGAATTCCAGTATGCCATCATAGACAAGCCCTTCATCGCCTTCTGCACAGGAGGCCGTCACTGATTGACCACCGGCAAGCAACTCCGTCGCATTGCCGCATCCTACGATCGCAGGGACACCCAACTCACGTGCTACGATCGCCGCATGACAGGTCCGGCCGCCTTTGTTGGTGATGATGGCAGCCGCCTTTTTCATGATAGGCTCCCAGTCGGGGTCCGTCATATCCGTCACCAGCACATCTCCCGCGGTGAACTCATGTCCCTCCGTCACCCGCTTGTCCAGCGAATGCATGATATTTACTTTCCCCGCGGCGATCTTATCCCCCACCGCAATCCCTCTCAAAATAGGCTGAGCAGCCTTTGCAGCATCCGACAGTTTATATTCCGTCAACGTACCATGTTCCTTGCGGGAATGGATCGTCTCCGGCCGGGCCTGCACAATGAACAGTTCCCCCGAAAGGCCATCCACCGCCCATTCCACATCCATCGGACACCAGCGTTGTTTTACATGGGAATAATATTCCTCTATCTGGCTGACCCATTGCGCCAGTTTCAGGATCATCGTTTCCTCCAGACAGAATCGCTGCTGCATCTGCCTTTCCGTCGGTATGACCTTTACCCGCTCGTCCGGATCGTCGCCATATACCATCAGCTTGTCCTTCGACCCCAGCTTCTTTTCGATGATGGACGCAAAACCTTTCTTCAGGGCGGGCTTGAATACGATGAATTCATCCGGCGATACTGCCCCCTGCACGATCATCTCACCCAGTCCATAGGACCCATTGATCACCACCGTATCGCGGAATCCCGACTCCGTGTCCAGGGAGAAAGCAACCCCCGATACACCCAGGTCGCTGCGCACCATCTTCTGAACACACACCGACAACCCGACCTCAAAATGGTCGTAACGAAAAGTCTCACGATAGCTGATAGCCCTGTCCGTAAAGAGGGAGGCAAAACAATTACGCACCGAATCCATCAGCGCAGCGGGACCGCGTACGTTGAGGTAGGTTTCTTGCTGACCGGCAAAGGACGCATCCGGCAGATCTTCCGCCGTAGCAGAGGAACGTACAGCCACATCCGTATCCGATTGGCCGTACTGCCCCGAAAGATCATGATAAGCTTTGATGATAGCCGCACTGAGCGTGGGAGGGAATTTGCTGTTACGGATCAGCTGTCGTATCTGCAGACCCGCGCGGCGCAGCGACTCTACATTATCGAAGTCGATAGACTTGACCAGCCGCCGGATCTCGGACTCCAGTCCGCTGGATTCGACAAACTCACGGTAAGCATGCACCGTAATAACAAATCCGTCCGGGATCTTAATTCCCAGATCGTCCAGGTTGTTGATCATCTCCCCAAGGGAGGCATTCTTTCCGCCGGCAATACCAATATCGGATAGGCCGACCTGCCGTAAAGGCAAAATGTAAATGGGTGTTGTCATATGTGAATCGTTTAGCATCGGCCAACAGGCCATAATTATGAGAAGATCAAATAGCTCGAAAAAGTGGTCTACAGACAGATATGGGAGATGTGAGCTGCCAGCATTTGCATCAGCAGGCAGTAACGAGTGCGTTTGTCAGAGAATATTTTGGACGGATAATCAGGTCTCATTTACAAGAACAAAGATAATCAGCTCTTTGATATATTAAAACAATTTCACCTATGTAAAATGTACATGATAAACCGTTTTAGCAGCTTTAGTAACCAATTAATAACAGTAAATAATTACTTCCCCTATCTTTACGGGCCATGAAGAAGCTCATCTGTCTTTCCCTTCCCATCATCGCACTCGCCATTGTCTCCTTTACCCATCGCCCGCTGACATGGGTCGCCATCGGGGATTCCATTACCTATCTCAACGACCATACCAATGAGACAGGGGGGCGTGTCACGAAGGGGTACCTGTCCCTCGTCACGGATAAGCTTCCTTATATACAATATGTGAACCAGGGACACAATGGATGGACTTCCCGCAGGATCGCCGATTCTATCGAAAAGCTCGGTATCCCCAAGGCCGATGTCTATAGCGTATTCCTCGGCACCAATGACTGGTGGCGTGGTGATCGCATCGGAAGGTGGGAGGATTATGCCCATGCGACAGGAGACACCACCATCTATGGCGCCTTTCGTATCATCACGGATAAGATCCGCTCGCTGAACCCCGACGCCGTCATTGTTCTTATCACACCCCTGCAGCGCAGCGATTTTGTCTACATCAACGACGCAAAGAACAATGCATATGGCTCTTATAAGGACCGGGCCGGTCAGACCCTGGAGCAGGTAGCAGGCGCATTGCGTGATATAGGGGAACACGAACACTTCAAGGTCGTCGATCTCTATCACAACAAAAAGCTGTCTATCCCCCATCTCGTACAGTACAAGCGTCTCCGTGACCCCCAGACAGGGGACTATAAGAACTATACCTATCCCGACTATACCAAAATTCCCTTCGACCCCGGGAAAGATCAGTATCCTTATCCTCCGGACGCAGTAGGGATGACCTATGACGGATTACATCCATCAGATAAGGGGAATGAGGTCATCGGGAAAAAATTGATCCGCGTGATGAAGAAAATGAAGTAATATTATTATTCAATGATTGTAAAAAAGCTGTCCAGAAAATATTTGATGTTAGTGGGTGTTATTATTATCACCATAGTTTTTTTTATAGCCGTACGTATGCGTCCATTTTGTCTTGATGTCATCGTCAGGGGCTTTTCCAGGATACATTATTTTGACGACGTTGATACGACGGACGCTATAATAAACAACCTCCTTCTTTTTTTCTTCTTTAGCATTATCACATTTTATTGGAATGTACGTTCGCTTAAGAGCATTGGCAAATTGACCGTCATCGGACTGAGCCTCCAATGCTTTTTAGACCTCATGGCGATCCCGGTATGTATCTTAATAATGGTGATAAAGTACAACAGCAGAAAGGATATGCCGAACCTGAACTCGCTGGTCAACCCATTTGCGCTGGCAGTATTTCCTGTATCCAAACATCTTATCATTGCGCTGGCAACGCGGAAGAAGTGAGTGGCAACTTCACCGTCAGCACACACCCATCCCCCGGTTTCGACATTATCTCCACCTTCCCCTTGAACAACTCCGTCCGGCTGATGATATTGGTGATCCCCACCCCCTTGCGATGCCGCGACATATCGAACCCTATCCCATTATCCACCACCGTCAGCACAATATCCTCACCCTCGATGGACAGCCGGATCATTATCTCCGTCGCCCTGGCATGTTTCATGATATTATTCAGCTGCTCCTGAATGATCCTGAATAACGTCAGCTTGCGTTGCTCATCTACCTCCGCCTCGATGATATTATGAATATCCAGCTGGATATGGATCCCCTTCGCCAACTTCATATCATCCGTAATATCCTCGATGGACTCCAGTAGCCCTATTTCCCGCAGCCCCGGCGTGATCAGCGATTTGGATATCTTTCTTATCTCGTTGATGGCCCGGCTGATCAGCTCCGTACTTCGTTCCAGCAGCTCCTGCCGCATGTCGTCATCTGTCATCGCCGTATTGACATAGAGATTGCTGGCCCCTAAGATCTGGTTTACATTGTCATGCAGCTCCTTGCCTATCTCCGTCCGCTCCTTCTCCTGGGCCACGATCACCGCCTCCGTTATCTGCCGCTGACGCGTCATTCTCTGCTCGTTAAGCTCATTCTCCAGAATGATCCGCTCCGTCACATCATTGGCCACCGCCAGAATGGCCGGATGACCCATATAATCGACATTGTGCCAGGCCATCTCCACGAAGATGATATCCCCATTCTTCCGCTCATGCTCCAGCAGTCCCATCTGCTGTACCGGACCTTCCCGCTGCAGCGCGGCCACCTCCCGTTTCAAGGCCTTCAGATCGCCATGCCTGCGTATATCCGCCGGTGTCAGCTGAAGGAATTCTTCCGCCGTATATCCATAATGCTCCACCGCCGCCACATTGGACTCCAAAAAATGCATCGTATACACGTCAAAGACCCACATCGGCATCGGGTTGTTATTGAACAGCTCCCGGTATCGCACCTCGCTCTCCCGCAATCGTTGGAGATTACGCTTACGTTCCAGGCTGTAACGGATGGCCCGTGATAGCAGCTTCTCGTCAAAATCGCCTTTGACAAGATAATCCTGCGCACCCATTGACAAGGCCTGCAAGGCAACATTCGTATCGGAAAGCCCCGTCAGCAGGATGACAGGCAGGTGCTCAGCCTCAGCACTCAGGCTGATATAGGAGTCCAGCCCAAAGCTGTCCGGCAGGGACAGATCCAGGAATACCAAATCAATATTTTGTCCCGCCAATACTCTTTTGGCCTCGGACAGACGATCTACTTCGAAAATATTCCCGATGTCCAGGTCCGTGGCATGCAGGAATTCCTTTAGCAGGAAAATATCCCCCGGATTGTCCTCTACTACTAAAAAAGAAAGTTGTGTATTGATCCCTGACATCTAGGCCGTTTTTGGAAGTTTGACAATGCTGATCCAGAAATCCTCGATGGTACGGACTACGTCCATGAACCTTTCGAGGTCCACCGGCTTGGTGATGTAGCAGTTGGCGTGATTGTCATAAGAGGTCAGTATGTCCCGCTCCGAAGAAGAGGTTGTCAGCATGATCACAGGGATACGCCTCAGCTCGGGGTCGTGCTTGATAATACCCAGCAGCTCCGTGCCATCCATACGTGGAAGGTTGATATCCAGCAGGATCAGGTCAGGCGATTCATGCTGCATAAAAGGAGGCTCTTTTTTAAGGAAGCTCAGTGCCTGTACTCCGTCATAGGCCACTGATATGCGATTGACGATCTTTGCCTCTTCCAGGGCTTCTTTGGTAAGGAGGATATCACCCTCATTGTCGTCTACGAGCAGAATGTGGATCTCTTGCATAGAAAGGATAGATTTATGATTGAGTTACTATCGTGAAATGGAATGTGCTTCCTGCCCCCGGTGACGACTCCACCCATATCCTGCCCCCATGCCGCTCCACGATCTTCTTGCAGATGGCGAGCCCGATACCCGTACCCGAGTAGTCGCTTTTATTATGCAATCGCTGAAAAATGATAAATATCTTGTCGAAGAATTGGGGATCGATGCCGATACCATTGTCCTTCACCGAAAACTGCCATCCCCTGTTCACCTCCTCCGCCATCACCTGTACATGAGGCGGGTCCTCACCATGATATTTCAATGCATTGCTTATCAGGTTCTGCATCAATTGCATCAGCTGCACCTTATCCCCCTTCACCATCGGCATTTCCCCGATGTCTATCCGTCCCCGACTGGCAGCGATCTCGTCGCGGAATATCTCGCTCACCCCCTTCACTACTTCGCACATACTCACAGATTCAAAAGCCCCCTTGCCCGTACCCACCCTTGAATATTCCAGCAAGTCGAGAATAAGCGTCTTCATACGCTCGGCCCCATCTACTGAATAGCGAATATATTGGTTGGCTTTTTCATCCAGGTGACCATCGTATTTCTTCTGCAGCAGCTGCAGAAAGCTGCTGACCATACGCAAAGGCTCCTGCAGATCGTGCGACGCGATATAGGCAAAACGTTCCAATTCCGCATTGGAAGCCGCCAGCTCCGAAGCCCGCTTCCGCAGGTCCGTATTTAGCTGCCGCAGCAATTCCTCTGAGCGCCGCCTTTCCGTAATATCGTTGATGATGACCATGCGCGCCTTTCGCTGCCCGTATTCGATGGCATGGGCCGTCAGTTCCACGTCGATGATCTCTCCGTTCTTCTTAATATGCCGCCAATTGTTATCTACATAAGTCCCCCGCGAGGCCCGTACGTCTTCCATATCTTCCATCAGTCTGGGTATATCTTCTGCCGGCCGGATATCCCTGATCGTCATATTCCTGAATTCGTCCTGGCTATACCCATAGTGTTGTATGGCCGCCTCGTTGACCTCCAGGAACTGGAGGGTGTCCTGATCATAGATCCATTTGGGGAGAGGGCTCTTATAGAACAGGGTCTTATATTTTTCCTCGGAGGCTGCCAGGTCGGAGGTCTGTGACCGGACGGTCTCTTCCAACGCCTTGTTGAATTGATTGAGCCGTGCTTTTAGTTGCCTTTCCCGGATCATGTCCACGCGGATCTTTCTCACGACAATAAAGACAAGAAGAATAGTGGCGGCAATGAGCCCCCATAAGACATATTGCGATTCTGATGCCCTACGCCTGTTTTCCTGCCGGCGCATATCCAGCAGCCTGTTTTCTTCCACTCTTAGCCGGTCCGCCAGCTGCTCGATCTGATAAGAATAGCCCGCTGCTGCGTCCTTGCTGATCATCGTACCCGCCCCTGTAATATCGCCCCGCTGGCTTAAAAAGATGGCGCTATCCAGCAGCGCCTGATTAGCGTTTGCATATTGGATCAGCGTATCGATGCGTCGTTGTTGAAGGGGATTGTCGCTTGTCAGCTGTTTTAGGTCCGCCAGGCGGTTGTGGAGCCGGGAAGTGAGTTCGGCCGAGCTGTCGAGCGAGGTGGAGACGCCCGTAAGAAGAAAGTTCTTTACTCCCAGCTCATGCCGGAGGTTCATATCCAATACATCTTCTACAATCCGCAGGACCTGGTTAGTATGTCTCACCAATGTAGTAGTATCTTCCACACGCCTGTTTTGCCACACTGATATCAGCACAAAAGCCACTACGCATATTGTAACGGCAATAAGACCTCTCACCGGCGTGATTTCGATGGTTTGTTTTTCTTTCATTGGTTTTTTTGCGACAGAGGGTCTGGAAATTTACAAAATTTTCATCAATGGACCATTCCCAATGATTGCATTGCCAAAGAAAAAGCCCGCTCATTTTCCGCAAGGATCAGCAGCCGGTCGTCCCCCCTCAGCACCGTGGACCCCACCGGCGTAATATAGTCCTTTCCCCGAACCACCAGCAGGATCTTAGCCGTTTTGGGGAAATTGATCTCCACTATGCGCCGTCCATTGACAACGGCATGATGCGGTAGCACCACCTCCTCCCTCACCGACATGGTGGGGTCGATAAATTCCAGGTCACTGCCCGTCCGTCGCTTGGCCCTACCGGGAACGGTCAGATGCAGCATTTTTGCTACCGCCGGCAGCGTCGTACCCTGCACAATGACCGAGGACACCGCAATAAAAAAGACCAGGTTGAAGATCATATCGCTCTGAGCGATACCCGCAATCTTGGGATAGGTGGCAAATACGATGGGAACCGCCCCGCGCAGCCCCACCCAGGAGAGGAAAAGCTTGCTGCGCCGGTTGGCCTTATTAAAAGCCAGGCTTCCGAATACCCCTATCGGCCTGGCCACCAGGATGAGAAAAGCCGAGATCACCAGCCCCTGCCAGCCCACGGCCAGCACCTTCGAAGGGAATACCAGCAGTCCCAGCGTTAGAAAGAGGATGATCTGCATCAGCCAGGCCACGCCGTCATAGAACTGGATAAGGCTTCGCTTATGTATGAAGTTGGATGAGCCCAGGATCACCGCGCAGATATAGATGGCCAGAAATCCATTACCCCCAAAAAACTCAGTGGCTGCATAGCTGAATAAGGCCAGCGCCATCAGCAATACAGGATAAAGCCCCAGACTGTTGAGATTTATACGATTGATCAGCCAAAGGCTGAACTTTCCCGTACAGTATCCCATCGCGCCCCCGATGATAAAGCCCTTTATAAAAAGGGCCAGCAGCTCGCCAACGGGGAAATGCCCCTCCTTTACCACCGCCGTGAGCGAAATGGTGAGGAAGTAGGCCATCGGATCATTGCTGCCGCTCTCCAGCTCCAGTACGGGGCGCAACGCGCCTTTCAGACCGACACCCCTGCCCCGCAGGATAGAGAATACCGCCGCCGCGTCGGTGGATGAGACGATGGAGCCCAGCAGCAGCCCCTCCGGCAGACTGAAGCCAAGGAGATAATGTACAAAGATCCCTACAGAAAGAGCCGTCAGGAGCACCCCCAGCGTCGACAGGGCCAGCCCCGTACTCAGCACCGGACGGATGGAATGAAATTCCGTGCTGAGACCCCCGGAAAAAAGAATAAAATTGAGCGCCGTGATGCCGATGAACTGGGCCGTATGCATGTCGTCGAAGGGAATGCCACCCACCCCTTCCGATCCGGCCAGGATACCCACCAGCAAAAAGAAGATCAGTGTGGGAACGCCCCATTTGCTTGTCGTCTTCCCACCGATGATACTCAACAGCAGAAGAACAGATATTACCAATAAGGTATGTTCCGCGGTGATATGCATGACCGCAATTTAGGGAAGAATGCGCGGAAAATTGTCTAGTTGGCCGGAACTGTTACATCGTGGATAATGCCTGTTGTTGTCCTGCCCCTCCCTTCCCTGTGGACAGGCAGCTCTGCATAAGAGATAGTATGACGATGGTCGATGATGGGACGCAGCTTCCGCTGCAGGTCCTTTCCATCCTTGTCGACGAGGTCCCCATATTCATCCAGCACCGGATGTACCGCGATCTCGATATATTTTCCCGCAGGACGCCGCTTCTCCGACAGCTGCAGCCAGTCACTCGCATACCCCGACAGATCGGGGCCGCAGATACCCTGGTATCCCGCTGCAAGCCGGTGGAACAGCCACCGGTAATGCCCGCCGATCCCACGCATCATCGGACCCATGTTCCGGGAAAAACGTACCCGCTGGATCCCATATTCACGCGCCAGCGATGCCAGCAGGGTGGTCTCCAGCTGAGTCTTCAATTCCTCATAGACCGCCTGTTTTTCATGTTTGGTCAGCACCAGCACCCGGCTGCTTTCTTTCAGAATAAAAAATCCCGATTCATGACAGAAGGAAGTACAGTCACGGATGGCCGAAGTAAGCGAAAAACCTTCGGTAAGATTCAGGCGAACGCCTATTTTCCCCGAGAGGTGGGAATGGCCATGTACCATCTCAACGGCGCTCTCGAATCCGGGCATGTTCACCAGGAGAGAAGCGCTTGTCACCAGCCATTTTTGAAAACATTTCAGTACAGCGCCGTTCACGGCATCACTATACCCGAAATCATCTGCATTGATGATAAACTTATTAGCTACGCGCATACAGGGTTAGGTCAGGTTAGGTCCTAGCAGAAACGCAATAGTTGGGGAATTATTTCCACAAACCCTTATAACTTCACCCTGAACCTCCCATCCTTGATAACCACTGAATTATTTGTGTTCGACTGTGCGAAGATCGTACCCTGGAACGTGCCCTGGATCACATTGTTCGCCACCGATGTTACAGTAGCCTTTACCTGGCTGAAAGGATAATCCAGATAGATGTCGTAATTGGGTTGATTGGTAAAATTCAGGTATTGTCCGTAGTACAGCAGCGCCAGGTCTTTCCGCAGGAGGGCCGTATCCGAGCGTGCGCCCGCAGCAACGGGATTGCCATGCGCATATCCGATCCGCAGCAATATAAAATCCGACAGGGTCTGTTGATATCCCCCCGAATAGATCAGCGTATCCATGCCCGGCACCCCTTTATAGGCCGACAGCTCTATCAGCTGCACCGATGAATCTACCAGGGCCGTCACCAACGTGTCGAACTGCACCCGCACACCATTTATAGAAGCCTCTATATAGCTCGCCGGAGCCGTATGTACATCCTTCTTGCAGGCGCTGCCGATGGCCGCCAGCAGCAATCCCGCAAACCATAATTTTTTCATAGCCTGTCCATTTGAATGTGCGGGAATTGGTCTTGTCCGAAAAGTAGCCCAATTCCCGCGTATCGCTAATGTCTGTCCTTCGGACGAACCGCTCTTGCGGTTCCTGGATTCATCAATTTTTTACCCAGGTCTGATTTATTGCATAGGTGACATACCCCAGTCCAAAATAATAGCTCAGCGACAGCGAGTCCTTCCCCAGTATCCGCACCCGCGCCAGGTCTCCATAGGCGCTCATGATCGTATCCTTCCCGGCCACCGTCGAATCCTTGTATATCTTGAAAGTTATCGTGTCCGAACCATAGTTGATATCCCTCCCCGGTATCACCCACTCAGGGGCCGGGTTTCTTCCGGATTGCACGAAGGAAATAACATTGATCGTATCTGTAAAAACAAGACCATTCGGTAATATCGTCCCCAGCGAGGAGTGATCCCGGATGATCTGGCCCGCAAATTCAATAACGGTATCCCCACCCGGCGGATAATACACCGAGGCATCTTCTCTGACATGATAAGTCCCTACATATTTTTTAGTCTTGTCTTCAACTGAGGGAGTGGGCTGGGCAATCGAATGAACTGCGGACTTCTTACAGGACGCAAAAAGCAGCGGCAGTATAAATACCCATCTCACCGGTATGGCAGAGGATGGAAGCAGTAGTTTCATAAACAATTTTAGGAGTCCTTGAATTTACGGAAATACTCCCATACATACAAAGATTTCGCGATATTTCGCCCTACCCGGTGGGCCCACGCCCGTTACCCACTGGATACCCGGCCACTACGCATAAACCCCAAAAAATCCGTACCTTGCCCCACTTTACAGCCCTCGCCGCAAGGCGCCATATAAATATATGTTTGAATTCCACAAGGACAGGAAACAATATTTCGACATCCAGGTATCCAATACCGCCAAATACGTCATCCCCTTTGTCCGGGAAACCCTCCCCCTTCAAAAAGGAGCACGGGTATTGGAGATCGGCGCCGGTGAGGCAGGTGTGCTAAAAGCCTTTATCGACGAAGGCTGCATCGGCGTCGGAGTAGAGCTGGTGGAGGAGCGCGTCGTCAACGGCCGCAAATGGCTGGGCCCCGAGCTGGCAGATGGCAGGCTCACCTATATCGTCAGTGATATTTATAATGTAGACATCGAAAAAGACCTCGGCGGCAAGTTCGATCTCATCGTCCTCAAAGATGTCATCGAGCACATCCATGACCAGGCCAAACTGCTCCGCAAGCTGCATTCCTTCCTTCTCCCCCATGGCGCAATATTCTTTGGCTTCCCTCCCTGGCAGATGCCATTCGGCGGTCACCAGCAGATATGTACCAATAAGGTCCTCTCCAAGATGCCTTATTATCACCTTCTCCCTGAAGGACTGTATAAATTCATATTGAGGAAATACAAACAGCCCGTCGAAGAGCTCATAGAAATAAGAGATACCCGTCTGTCCCTGGAGAAGTTTGAACGCATCCTAAAGCGCACCGACTATCGCGTCCTGCACAGACGGCTCTTCCTTATCAATCCCATCTATGAGTACAAGTTCGGCTGGAAACCCCGCGTACAATCGTCCCTGATAAGCCGTATACCCTGGTTCCGGAATTTCGTGACTACCACCGCTTATTATCTCGCGGCGCCTGTACAGGAGACAGTCCCGTCCACCGTGGCCTCCACAGCATCTAAAATATAGTCTATCTCCGCATCCGTCATCGTGGGATGTATGGACAGTCTCACCCATCCCGGCTTGCGTCCCATCTCCCCGGCTCTCAGCGATTGCAATATTTCGAGGCTCCGACGCTCATCTATTCCTAACAATACATGTCCATAGGTACCCGCGCAGCTGCAGCCACCCCTTGTCTGAATACCGTACCGGTCGTTGAGCATCTTTACGATCAGGTCATAATGTGTATGCTTCACCGTAAAAGAGATAACGCCAAGCCGTCGCCTGCTCGCCCCAAGGATCTCGATACCCGCGATCTTCTCCATCCGTTCAAAGATCAGCCCAAGCATCTCCTCTTCCCGTTGCAACATCTTCTCCACTCCCATTTCTTCCTTTAGCACAATACACATCCCCGCCTTGATCCCCTGAAGGATAGGCGGAGTACCCCCGTCCTCCCGTTGTTCGATATCGTCGATATATTCATGTACTTTCCACGGGTTGCTATAGAGCAGGGTGCCGCCACCCGGCTGATCAGGTATGCGATTCTTATACAGCTTTTTATTAAAGATCAGGACACCCGGTGTGCCCGGCCCCCCCAAAAACTTATGAAAAGAAAAATAGATGGCATCCAGATCCCCTGAACAACATCCGGGATGCATATTTATATGAACATAAGGCGCAGAACATGCATAGTCCACAAAACAGAGACCCCCATACGCATGCATGATCGTTGCAATGGCATGTACAGGCGTTTCGATCCCCGTGACGTTTGAGCAAGCCGTCACTGCCGCAATCTTATTCTTCCGATGCCGGTACCGCTCCAGCAGCTGCCCGAGATGTTCCAGGTCGACATTCCCGTCCTCCGCCGGCCGGATGACCTCCACCGTAGCAATCGTCTCTAACCAGCTGATATGATTGCTGTGATGCTCCATATGGGTCACCAGGACCAGCGGTCTCTCCGCCTCATCCAGCTGCAGGCATTTTACATAGTCCATAAACCGTTCGGGCAGCCGGAGGCCCATAATTCTTTGTAGCTTATTGACGGCGGCCGTCATGCCATTCCCACAAAAGATCAGGATATCGTCCCCATTCGCATGGACGTGTTCCCTGACCAACGCTTTTGCTTCCTCATATGCCGTGGACATCTTCTCCCCCGTAATGGTTGACGCCGTATGGGTGTTCCCAAAAAAAGGCAGTATTTCATCCCGCATCTTCGACTCCATCGGCTCATACCCTCTCCCACTCGCCGTCCAGTCGGCGTATAATATTCTTTGAGGGCCAAAAGGAGTAGTAAAGGGCTGATCATGACCGATGATCTTTCGGCGGAAAGAAGAAAAATAATCCTCCAGCGAACTTACCCTGTACATACTTGTATTCATGGCTTACTTCGATTTTTCAGATATCGCAAACAGATCATGAGGTTGTTTGCTATAATATTTATCCACGAAGACCCCGAGCAGGATCGTGAGCGCAACAAATGCAAGAACGACAACCAGCTGGGACGCCGAGGTTTTTTGAATGTCCTGCCTTGATCGTACATCGCAAACCTCCCCGGGGCAGTATTGCACCTTCTCTTTAAAAAAGAGGGGATAGAACTTGCATCCCAAACAAATTCCAAAGGCGGACTCGAAAAAGAGGAATACCAAACAGACCAAACAAATAATACCCGTTATCGGACTATAGGAATTTACCACCACCATCAACACGAACATAGTCGCTGACAGGACCAGGCCAATGATCCACGCAAATCTTTTTTGACGGGCGCCTACATATTCGGGTGTTTGTCTGCCTACGATGAGCCGGCCAATGATCAACGTCGGCGAGTACCGGGGATTTATAAAGACCCGGATGACAAAGTCGGTAAAGAACAGCGTTATCACATATTTTATCGGCAGGAAATTACCCTTGAACAGAATAAACATCAGCGAGAGAAATGTCGCCAGGAACAGTATCCCGGCTGCCGCCCTGATCTCCCGCTCGTTCAAGACCCGGATGTCATACCCGGCTATATCCTCCCCGAACTGTATTGTCTTACTCATGGTCGTGTGTTTTCATAATAGTACCTAATTAATTCAGATGCTGCAAGTTATGACAACAGAAAGGGGAGGAAGGTATACCAAACCACCTTTGGGGTCAACGATCGGGGCCCGTTGGAAAGGACGAAAAGATTTACCGATATTTAGTGAATGAAGTCCCTCCTGGATATGCGGCGGTTTAAACTATACGCCTGGATTGGCCTTGGCTATCTGTTACTGGGTCTCCTGGCAAATTTGGCTGGACACCCTGGTGGTGAGTTCGGGAAAAGATTCCTGGACGATGCATGGAGAATTCCCTATGCCACCATTCTTAATTATATATTGTTTGAATACACAATTCCAAGGCTCCGGTGGAAGAAATTCATATCATCGGCACTGCTTGTCATCGCCCATCTCTTTTTATACTCGGAGGGATTATTTCTTTGGAGGGAGCTCGGGGTCGCTGCCACCATCTATACACCCTTTCCCGCGGGTTCGCACGAAGTTGAGCCGCAGATGGAATATAGCATAGGGGCCCTTTTATTCTTTTCCATCATCCGGCATATCTATAATCATATCAAGCTGAGACAGGCAGCCCAGCAATTAAGGATCGAAAAGCAGGCGGCCGAATTGAACTATCTCAAGTCTCAAACCAATCCGCATTTCCTGTTCAATACGTTGAACAATATCTACTCGCTGGCAAGGGACAAGTCCGACCGTGCACCCGAATCGATATTACGGCTGTCAAAAATATTACGGTACATGCTGTATGAGGCCGGTGGCTCGTACATCGCTATCGAGCAGGAGCTAAAGATCATCGAAGACTATATCTCCCTTGAAAAGCTGCGCTACGATGACTCTCTACGGATCAATTTCAATTACAACATCGAAGATATGAAACAGGCTTTACCGCCATTGCTGCTGATGCCGCTGGTCGAAAATGCTTTCAAGCATGGGGTCTCCGAAACAAGACATCAGCCATTTGTCGATATTCATCTTTCCGTCGAGAGGCGTCAATTGGCTTTTTTTGTAAAGAATTCTGCGGAAGGGCTCTCCAGCGGTGGGAAAGTACAAGAGAATATCGGTCTTTCCAATCTCAAACGACAGCTTGAATTGCTTTACACCGACTATGAAGTATTATTAGAACAGCGCGACACCGAATTCTCGGCTACTTTAAAGATCAACCTGGCAAGCCATGTCTAAAATAAAATGTATCGTTATAGAGGATGAGCCGCTGGCAGTAAAGGTCCTCACGGATTATATAGCACAGGTGCCTTTTTTAGAGCTGCAAGCATCTTTTAAGGACGCCATCCTGGCAACCGACTATCTCCGGAACACCACCACCGATCTTATTTTTTTGGACATTCATCTACCCAGGCTAAAAGGCATGGCCTTTTTAAAGACCTTATCCAATCCGCCTGCGGTTATCATCACCACAGCTTATCATCAGTACGCCGTGGAAGGTTTTACGCTGAATGTGACGGATTATTTGCTGAAGCCCATCGAGTTCGAGCGGTTCCTCGTGGCCGTTAACAAGGTCAGGACGGCACATAGCGAAAAACAGGAGCCCGCAGATGACACCGGTCGCAAAGACTTTGTCTTTATCAACGTTCAAAAGAAGAAGGTAAAGATCCTCTTTTCAGACATCGTTTATATCGAGAGCCAGCGGGAGTATATCAAAATCACTACCACACAAGGCGAATATCTTTCAAAGATGAGCACACATGAGATCGAGTCCATACTACCCACTCATCTCTTTATACGGGTACACAGATCATTTATCGTCAGCATACGCAGGATCGAGTCCTATACCGCCGAGATGATCGAGATCAATGGGGTGTCCATTCCGATTGGAAAAGGTTATAGAGATGGTCTGGCCAGGTTGTAGTCACCCGGCCGGCCTGGCCCGGCATTCCGCCGGACCCGAAAGGTCCCTCACTCCGACCGTAAACTGGTCGCGGGATCCAAAAGCGCTGCTTTAATACTTTGAAAGCTTACGGTCATAAGGGCGATGCCTATGGCAGCCACACCGGTTCCGGCAAAAACCCACCACGTCAGTTTCACACGATAATGGTAATTCTCCAGCCATGAATGCATAAAATACCAGGCCGCTGGCATGGCGATCAATAGGGAGATCATAACCAGTATTAGGAACTCTTTTGACTGCAGTTTCCACAAACTAAACACGGACGCGCCCAGTACCTTGCGAATGCCGATCTCCCGGGTGCGTTGTTCGGCTATAAAGGATGCCAGCCCAAAGAGCCCAATACAGGAGATCAATATGGCAAGGACGGCCGCCACGGTGGCAAGATCACCGATGCGCTGCTCATCACTGAACTTTCTGGCATATTCTTCATCCGCAAATTTGTAGTCGAAGGGCGCCCCCGGAGAATATTTTTTACATACAGCCTCAATTTTGTCTATCGCTTCGCCCACGCTGACGTCGGGATTGATCCTGAAATTTAAATACCCGCCCCACCGTGAAAGATTGTACACCGCCGGCTTCACAGGTTCATAAGGCGAAGCCATGACTATGTCCCGGACGACCCCTACAATGGTATAGGTCTTGTCCCAGACCACCTGCTCGCCCAGCGGATGCCGAAACCCCATATATTTCACGGCAGCTTCATTAATGATCAGGGCATTGCTGTCCGCCAGTGACTGATGTACAAAATCCCTTCCCTCGACAAATTGCCAGCCCACGGTCCTTCCATAGTCAGCAGAAACACCCACCGTTGTGAACTCGTCTCTCATATTGGGGTCCTTGCCCTTCCAGAAAAGCCCACCGCTACTACCGCCTTCCCTTGTAATGGAATTCCCGGATTCCGCCATAGATGTCACCGCCCCTGTTGCCAGCACATCGTTGCGCATCGAATTGAAGTGATCATGGTAGTCCGACGAAAAAGGCCTGACTAGGATCAACCCCTGTTTACTATACCCCACCGGACGGTTTCTGGCAAACTGCACCTGACGATATACCACCACCGTTCCGATGATCATTATCGCCGATGCCGTGAACTGGACCACCACCAGGCACCTGCGCGGCACGGCAGACCCTGGTCCTGCCCTGAATGTACCTTTCAATACTTTTATGGGTTTGAAAGAAGACAGATAAAGGGCCGGATAGCTGCCGGCTATGAGGGAGGTCACCAGGATACCACCCACTACCAACAGCCAGAATAGAGCGCTGTCCCACGGAATGGTCATTTTCTTCCCGGTGATCTCATTGAACAAGGGCAGCGCCAGCTGTGCAGCCAGCAAGGACAGTAAAAACCCGATCATGGCCACCAAAAAAGATTCTACATAGAACTGACCGATCAATTGCCTTCGCAGTGAACCTATCGCCTTGCGAATACCTACTTCCTTTGCCCGCCGTTCGCTACGCGCCGTGCTGAGGTTCATAAAATTGATACAGGCCAGCAACAATACAAAAGCTCCAATGACGACAAACATCCTTACGTATTGGATCGCCCCTCCCGTATTGACGCCATCCTTAAAGTCTGCATACAGGTGCCACCTGCTCATCGGCTGCAAAAATATCCGGGGGTTCAATTGAGCTGCCCCTTTACCCAATGCTCTTAACTTGATATCTTTTATCGCAGCCGATACATCGTCCATCCTCCGGCCATCCGCCACCCGGGCAAACAGCTGAAAGGAATTATGGTTCCAATCCCCCTTCGCACTTTCATTCTCGGGCATGCCCGCATAAACACTCCAGGGCGCGATAAAGCCGACATCGTGAAAGCTTGAATTTTCCGGCAGGTCTTCATAAACACCCGCCACCTTGAGAGGCATGGCGTCCAGTTTAATTACCTTCCCAATGACATCCCCGCTTCCCAATAACGATCCGGCCACCGAGCGGGAGAGAAGTATGGAAGAGGGGTCTTTCAGACCCGCGGCAGAACCATCGATCATGCTCAGTGTCAGCATGTCGGGAGTCGACTGTTCCATAAAATTGCCCGGACGCGACAGGCTTTTTTCTCCATATGCAAGCAGGTGCGGGTTTGTCCACGAAGACAATACAACGCAGGTAAACTCCGACGAGTACTCCGTGTGCAACGCCTCCCCTAAAGGCATAGGCACAGCCTTATCCGTGTGTATCCCATCGCTGTAATGCTGATGCTGCATTACCCGGGCAATGCGGTCATAATTTTTATGACAGGTATTGAAGGACAGCTCTTCATGTATCCATAGCCCAATGAGCAGGGTCACCGCCATTCCTATAGCAAGGCCACCGATATTGACAATACAAAAGGTCTTGTTCTGGATAAGGTTTCGCCAGGCGACCTTAAAATGGTTCATTAGCATGCGTGTAAATATTTTATTGTTCTGCCCGCCGAAACTACTCCGACCGAAGGCTCTTCACCGGATTGGCCAGCGCCGCCTTGATCGCCTGCAGACTGATAGTCCCCAGCGCCGTCAGCAAAGCCGCCCCCGTCGCCAGCGCGAACACCGTCCAGTTGATGCTTGTCCTGTATGCAAAATTTTCCAGCCATTTATTCATGAAATACCAAGCCAGCGGAGACGCCACCAGGATAGCAATAAACACCAGCTTTAAAAAATCCCTCGTCAGCAGCGAGAGGATACCGCTCACGCTTGCCCCCAGCACCTTGCGAATACCGATCTCACGGGTACGTTGTTCAGCCGTGAACATGGCCAGCCCCAGCAATCCCAGACAGGCGATAAAGATGGCCAGCACGGCAAAAGTGATACAAAGCTTGCCCGTCTCCTGCTCCGTCCGGTACAGGTTGTTGAAATCCTCATTCATAAAGGAATAGTGGAACGGTTGACCCGGAGCCATCACTTTCCATTTTGATTCTATCTGTCCTATCAGGCTGGCAGTATTCTGAGTGGAGATACGGGCGGCGATCCGGCTGTTCTCTCTTCTCCATCGTATGGCCAGCGGTGTTATCTGATCACGAAGGGAGTTGTAATTGAAATCCTTCACTACCCCCAGCACATGCAGACGTGTCAGGTCCGGCTTGGGAAAATTATCCAGGGCATAAAGGTCCTTGTTTACCGCATCCCTCCAGCCCAGCTGTCTTGCCGCCGATTCGTTGAGGATGATGCCCGTGCTGTCCGTAGGGAAGTCGCGGGAGAAATTCCTGCCCTGTACCATCCGCATGCCCAGTGTCGGTATATAGTTCTCATCTACATCCCATATCTGCATGGACGCAGCCCTGGAAGCATCTCCGCTTGGATCCGTGAACAAAGGATAGTCGCTTCGCCAGGTGGCCGTAGGCAGAAAACCCGTCATCGTCGCACTTTGAACGCCATTGATCTTTAAGATATCTTCCCGGAATGCCGCCGTCTCCCCTTTCAAGGCATTTGTATTTTGCAGGACCAGGACCTGCTCCCTGTCGAATCCGATGTTCTTATTGTGTATATAGTTCAATTGGCGGTAGATGACGATCGTCCCCACCATCAATACCACCGAAATGCTGAATTGGAATACCACCAGCCCGCTCCGCAGCCACCCGCTCCGGAAGCCCGACGCCAGCTTGCCCTTCAATACCTGCGCCGGCCGGAATTTGGAGAGAAAGATGGCCGGGTAGCTGCCCGCCAGGAACCCTACAACGACCGTCAATCCCAACAGGGCCGCTATCAGTGAGGGCTTGCCAAAAAGGGACGGGGTCAGCTCTTTAAATGCCAGCTGGTTGAATAAAGGTAGCAGCGAAATGGCGATCACCACCGCCAGCAGCAGCGAAATAAAACACACCAACATGGACTCTATGAGGAATTGCCGGATAAGGCCCTTACGGGTAGAGCCCAGTACCTTCCGCACACCCACTTCCTTGGCCCTGCCTGCGCTCCTCGCCGTAGACAGGTTCATAAAATTGATACAGGCTATCAGCAGTATGAACACCGCGATGGTAGAAAAAATATATACGAATTGCATACTGCCATTGGCGCCCAGTTCCCCCGACTTGCTGGAGCGCAGGTGGATATCGAGCAACGGCATCAGCGAATATTTTACGTAATTGCCGCTCTTGTAGAACTGGTCCATATCGACGTGCATTACAGCCTGCGCCTTCGGACCGACATATTTAGCTACTATTTGAGGAAACCTTGCTTCGAACTTCCGCGGGTCCACGCCTTTCTTCAGCACGACGTAAGTATTGAAATTATTGCTCAGCCAGTCGTCCAGCTCCCAGTTCTGGATGGATTTATTGGCCGAGATAAAAAAATCGAAGTTGAAATGCGATTGTTTGGGGATGTCCTTGATGACACCCGTCACCTTTAGATTGGAAGTGTCGTTGACGACAAGGTATTTACCTACCACGTCCGTCGAGTTGAAATATTTCTGCGCCATGCTTTCCGTGATGACCACCGATTTCGGTTCCACCAGCGCATGTTTGGGGTCACCCTGGATCATGGGGAGAGTGAAAACATCGAATAAGGTCGAATCCGTATAGATCACCTTGTCCTCTTGCAGGTTCTGCTGCCCCTTTTTTACCAGCATCCCGCCATACTGACGGAATCGCACCTCCTGCTCCACATCCGGATAGTCCCGTTTCAACGCAGCGCCCATCGGTTCCGGCACCGAGGCGATGATCCAGTAGTTACCGCCGAAGTGCAGGTTGCCATCCACCCGGTAGACCCTGTCCGCCTTTTCATTATATCGGTCATAGCTCAATTCATCCACCACATACAACAAAATGAGCAGACAGGTAGCCAGCCCGATGGCCAGACCCGAGATATTGATAAAGGAGAATGCCTTGTTGTTTTTCAGGTTCCTCCAGGCGATGAGCAGGTAGTTTGAAAGCATGATGGCTAGGCTTGTAGGTATTTTCCCGAAAAAAGGGTGCCGCATTCACTACCTTATATAATTCAATAAATTATAATATCCCTTTGCCATCCGGCTGTACGGTTTCGATACACCCTCTGTCTCAATACGGGTTGTTGTTCCATACGCATTCAAAGCCGACGTTGGAAATGGCCAGGGAATACACAGCATGGCTGAAGTATAAAATAAATAAATTACTCGATATGTACGAGCTCCCTGCCCCCTGAGATGGCTGGTCAGAGTTTCAACAACTCATGAAATGCCAGATGTGCACGAACAGGTGTTCCCCCCAACAATACCCTGGCTTTTTCTATTTCTTCCTTCAGCTCGTAATAGGGAAGTATAGCAAATATCTTATCGAGCATTTCTTCAAAGGCCATGTCTTCGGGAATGACCAGCGGCTCGATGCCATCCAGGAAAGGATCCCCCGCAACGGCTATTTCCTGAAGGGTACGCGACATGCCCTCCTCATCCCCGAGCAATTGATAGACAGCAAGTTTACCATACCAGGCAGGTAGAAGATCTCCGCACGCATCGAAACGCTGCAATGCCTCCTGCAGATCGTTGTGTAGCAGGAACAAATGTCCCGCATAATAGCTGTCTATCCACGGTTCGCCCATGGGCTCTCTGCCCATTGACTGTCCGGCCTCCGCCGGCTTGTCCCCCTTTTGTCTGACCTGCTCGATGGCGTACGCCAACCCGGTATCAGGCTCTTTAAAATCCAGGGCCGCAAGGACCAGGTAATATTGATCTCTCAGGCTCAGCGAATAGGGGTGCTCTTCGGCGTCGAATTGCGTGTCGAATATCCGGTAGGCCGTTATAGGGTCCCCCATATAATAATGCACGATGGCCTCCAGAGAATAATATTTTTCCGGATGGGTGGCGGGGTAGCCCTTCCGGCGCAGGCGGTCCAGGAACGCATCCCAGTTCTTGCAAACAGACGTCAGCCACTGGATGGTAGAAAGATCGGCTTCCACCCCCTTTCCCTCCCCATTGCTTGCAAATATCGCCTTTGCAATATAGGGGGCCGGGAAATGCTCCGTGAAGATCCTTGCCAGCTGAATTTTGTCGAAACCAAAATAGTACGCGCGCTTGTAATGGATGGAGGCCAGTTCACGTTCCTTTATGGCATCGTAAACAATGCCCAAACCAGCAAATGTCCTTCCATGATTGGGTCTTAGCGCAATGGCTCTATTGTAGTCGGCTATTGCCTTCTGATATTCCCCTTTCTTACGCCAGGCCGACCCGCGGTTGTGGTAATGATCATATGCTTCCGGGTCCAGCTCGATGGCTTTGGTAAAGGCCTGGATGGCCTGATCATAGTCCTTTGTCTGTAACAAGGCATTACCAAGATGGCGATAGGTAGATGCGTGATTGGGGCGCAGTTCTATGGCTTGGTTGAGATCTGCGATGGCTTTATTATACTTCCGTTTGAAGGACCAGACGAGACCCCGGTTCTGCCAGGCCCGAAAATAGTCCGGACGCAAGTCCACGGCCTTGGTCAGGTCGTCGATGGCTTCGTCATATCGTTGGAGCTGCATCCAGGCGATGCCACGTAAAAAGTACAATTCGGGAGTGGTGCTTTCCTCGAGGATGGTCCGGTTCAGCAGGTCGATCATTTCCTGATACCTGTTGTCCTTGAATAATTGGTCGGCGTTTTGCAATACGTCGTCTGTCCTGATCATAAGTAGGTAAGGTTTAATGTCCGTTCCGCAGGCCTTCGTCAGAGCTCCATGTATTCGCTCTTCCTCGGTCGTAACCTTCGCCCGATGGGCTCGGTTACCGGTAAAGCCAGGCGGCCAGCTTGTAATTATCCGTAAAATACGAAATTTCAGGCGCATCCTTCGCATTGTAGATAAATACCGGCACCCTTGCCTCGTACACAGACCCGTGACTGCGGTATGTCTCCGGCAGCGCCTGCGACTCGGAGGATTCCAACTGCCCGAACACCGTCGTGCTGTCCGCCAGCGCCATCAGGTCGCCTATACGCTCCCCCATCAGGTGATATCTCCGGACCGCCTCTGCCCGCGGGATCACTTCTTCCACACCTTTCAGGGAAAGGATCACGTTCCTCACCCGGGCCGAGTCTGCCGGTTCTTTAAGATAGACATACTCCGAGCCGCCCATACCCATATGATGTTTAAAATACTTGTCTTTTTCCGGATTGATCGCCGCGCGTACCGGTATACCCCGGGCAGCACAAGCCTTCTCCAGGTCCCAGCATAGGGATTTATGATGTACGTTATGATCCGCCGTAATCAGGATGGCCGCATCCGGCGCCGCCTGTATCAGCTGGGTCAGGTACCCATCCATTCGGTGAAGATGTTCTTTCGACTCCGCACTTTGCGGAGACCAGGTATGCATGGGATAGTCGGTTGTATGGATATAGATCAGACCCAATCCCGGATCATGCCGGATGGTGTACAAGGCAGCCTCCATGATCCAGTAATTGACCTCACGGCTATAAATATCCGGTTTGGGCCCTAAACGCTGTATCCATTCGGACGAGGCCGTCTCCCAGGCCAGCGTATCGCCCGCCCCACGGCTCAGCAGCCGCACCGTCTTTGTCTTACAGGAGAAAAGTATCGATCTTACTCCCGCCTTGCGCGCCCGTTCAAAGATCGTAGGCTCCAGTACCAGGTCCGGATCTTCCGTCAGCTCCTCCTTGCCCGAAGCAGGATTGAGAAAAACATTCCCCGTGATCCCATTCACTTCCGGTGTCCCGCCCGTGATGATCGAGGCATTGTTCACATTGGTCACCGATGGCATCAGCGAAGGCACCACCTTGTAAAGCCCCATCTTCTCCATGGATCGCAGCGCAGGCATATCGCTGTTGCGATAGTAGTCCTCTCCGAATCCATCCATCATAATGACGATGACCCTTTGTTGGATAGTTTTCTGTGCGGCCAGCTGCCGCTGGCCGATGGCGGTCAGCAGGAGTATCAGATAGAAAATGCGTGTTATCATGACCCAAAATTGCGGTATCCACATTACCGGAATGTTATCCAATCACCCCCCCAAATAAAAAAATACTCCGATTTTCTTGTTGAACTACAAATATAGTTTTAGATTTAAACTATAAATATAGTTTAATGAGATCCCTGACCAAGGCGGAAGAACAAATAATGAAAGTGCTTTGGCGCATGGGAAATGGCCTGTTAATGGAGATTGTCGAGAACATGCCGCCTCCACAGCCGCATAAGAACACTGTAGCGACCATTTTAAAAACATTGGTTGACAAGGGGTTTGTAAAGATCGAGAACATCGGAAGGATCCACCGATATCACCCGGCGCTCACTAAGGAAGAATATTCCAAATCCGCCCTTGTCAACGTTGCAAAGGGTTACTTTGACGGCTCCTTCCCCGATGTCGTGTCATTCTTGGTAGATGAAAAAAAGCTATCCGTCCGGGAATTGGAGGTTTTATTACAGCAATTGAAGAAACCCAAAAAATGATATGACTTTTTTGTTTGCATATATTATAAGATCCATCGTAGCCAGCGGGATATTGTACGCATGGTACCTGGTGGCTTTACGCAACAGAAAGTTCCATGTCTATAACAGGGTCTACCTGCTGTCGGCGGTGGCTGCCAGCCTGATCCTACCCTTTGCAAATTTCAAATGCTTTGATATAACCCAGGCGGAGAGCACAACATTTAAAAGTCTCATCTCGGCATTAAGTTTACCGGAGGCCGGTCGTCATGGCGCTTCATTGAATGCGCCTGTTCTGATCACCTGTATGACCATGATCAGTCTTTTTTTATTGACAGTTATGGTCCTGAAAATAATCCGGGTTCACCGTATAAAAAGAGCATATGGCTGTATTCGACTCGGGAACATCGACTTTATCGAGACGGGTATCAGGGAAGCGCCCTTTTCTTTCTTCAATAATTTATTTTGGAGAGAGGACATATCCACTACCGATAGCAATGGTAAAAGAATATTCCGGCACGAAATGACGCATATCAGGCAACGGCATAGTTATGATAAGATGTGTGTACAGACGGTGACCTGTATTTGGTGGATGAATCCCTTCTATTGGCTTATACAGAAAGAGTTGAACGTGGTGCATGAGTTCATGGCCGACGCGGCAGCTGTTGAAGAAGGAGACACCGGCTCTTTTGCAATGATGCTCCTCCAATGCCACAACCAGGGCAGGCACCTCGACCCCTCGCATTATTTTTTCCAATCGCCCGTGTTGAGGAGATTAAAAATGATTGCATCCCCGGGGAACAGATCATCCGGCCTCTTACGGAAATGCCTGGTGCTGCCCCTCATCGCATTACTATCGATCTTATTCTCATTTAAGATGAGCCCGATAAAAAATGACGCTCCGACAGTGCAGCAGATAGAAAAGGAGTATCCGTCTTCGCCTCAGTCTGCACGGTCCTTCTCTATAAAGTATCGCTACTGGACAGATATATAGGTTCTTTTGCCAGTATACTACATGTGGGAATGTTTCTTCCAAAAACGAATCATATGGACATCATTCTCAAAAAGCGGCGATGGACCAGGAAAAGGGTCCTGACCTATGGCGGTATCGTCGCGCTGGTGGCGCTCATCGGCGGCAGTTATTATTTTACTTCCGGCCCGAGAAAACTATACGTCGAAGCCGATCGCCTATCCATCAATACGGTCATCAAAGGCCCCTTCCAGGAGACCATCCCCCAGAATGGCACCGTCCAGCCGATGAAAAGCATTTATCTGGATGCCACCGAGGGCGGAAGGGTGGAGGCCAAATACGTCGAGGAAGGGATCATTTTAAAAAAGGGCGATCCTATAGTAAGGCTGTCGAATAAAGCGCTGGAACTAAGCCTCGTTACACAACAGACCAACGTATATGATCTGTTGACCCAGATCCACATCTCCCGTATTGCAGCAGAGCAAAACACAAGCTCCAAGCTAAATAACCTTACAGACGTCGAGAGTGGTCTCAGCGATGCGGAACGCATTTATTTTCTGGACAAAAAACTGTATGAAAAAAAGGTTATTGGATCTCAGGAGTTCAAAAAGGCGGAGCACGATTATCTATATTATCAGAAGAAGAAAAGGATCAACGATCAGATCATGAAACAGGACTCCACCTCCAATATCAGACAGCTGGAACAGATCAAACAATCATACCAGGGGTCACAAAAGGCGCTGGACCTGTTGCGGGAAAGAGTGAGTGACCTCATCGTGCGGGCGCCTGTCGATGGTCAGCTGACATCGCTGGATGCGGAAATAGGACAGACAAAAAAGGAAGGCGATCGTTTTGGGCAGATCGACGTAATGGGCAGTTTTAAGGTCAGCCTCACCGATGTGGACGACCATTATAGCCCAAGGATCGTCACAGGGCTCACAGGCACTCTTACGTTTATGGATTCCATTTACAATCTGCGGATCTCAAAAATTTTCACCCAGGTGACCAATGGTCATTTCCAGGTGGACATGCAATTCGTGGGACCTGCGCCAAAAGGCTTGCGCCGCGGGCAATCACTCCAGGTAACACTGGCGCTAAGCGACAAGACCACCGCAGTACTGATCCCCAGAGGAGGCTTCTTTCAACAGACGGGAGGTAATTGGATCTTTAAGGTCAGTGCGGACGGCAAAAGGGCCTACAAGGTGAATATTCAGCTCGGACGGTACAACCCGGATTATTATGAAGTGTTGCAAGGCGTGGAGCCGGGTGACAGAGTGATCACTTCCAGCTATGAGAACTATGGGAACATCGAGGAGCTGATCCTGAAAAATTAGATCACTCAGTCCCACAATCCAAACTCACTCTTTATCTCCTCTATCTGCAGCACATGTCTTGCCGTATGCGCCCCTTCCAGCAAGAGGAACTGGAAAAGGTTCACCGTCCCAACAAAAGGATGGAACGCATGCCGGTCCTTCAAACCATCTTCCGTATGACGCACATAATCGATGAGCCGGTCCCGCTGTTCGACAAAATGCGCCAGCGCCGCCGCCGTATCGGCAAATCTACCCGAAGGCAGCAACCCCGACAGGGAAGTACATTTCCTGCTGCGGTCCGACATGATACAAATTATCTTTTTGATGCTCATTCTTATCTGCTCCCGCCTTTCCGGCGTCGGCCCCTTTCCCAGCAGCTCGTGCAGTATCTTCCAGGTGATATCGCCCGCCAGCGCCAGATGCTCGATATTCTCCGCCATGCTCCATCTGTCCGGTTCCGTCCGGGCATCCATGGCAGCCCTGCTAAGACCCGCTATACTGTCCAACAACAGATTCTTTGTAAAAGCCAGATATTCACAGGCAAATTCCCGCTCGCCCCTGGTAAGGGACGAAGGCAGCACCTCCCGGTGGTACAGTGACAAAGCTTCCATATTTTTAAGTTTTAGCCAGCGTCCCGCAGTCCGCTGAGTGAACAATTCAGTACTTCTAATGACTATCAGATCGATTCAAATAGGACAAAAAACTAAAATTAATTTAGGCGTGCTGTCCCCCCTCACGCAATACTGGCAAACAGCCGCTCCACATCTCCCATATCGTTATACAAATGCGGTGCGATCCGCATATTGCTCCCCCTGAAGCTGATATATATCTTATTTTCAGCTAATTTCTTCTGCAGCCCCGCTATCCTCTCCTGTGGCATTCGGACTCCGATCATATGCCCCACGCTCTCCCCCGGCGCCACCTCCAGGCCAACCTCGCCGGCCTGTTGCACGATAGCGCGCGTCAGGACGGACAACGTCTCGTGTATATTCTCCACTCCCCAGGCCAGTATTTGTTCCAGCGCCGCCTTCGCCATGGGTATGTGAATAAAGCTGGCAAACTCTCCCGCATCAAATCTCCGCGCACCCGGTTTATAATCCTCTGTATAGTCCACTAGTCGGGTGAAATCATCGCTGCCCTCCTTGACCATCCAGGACCACTCGATAGGACTTCCCTCCGAATGATAAGCAGGCGCCGCATAGAGATATCCCAGATTATAAGGCCCCAGCAGCCATTTATACCCCACCGCCACTACAAAGTCCGGCTGGATCTTTCGCACATCCAGCGGATAGGCTCCCAGCGACTGGCTCGCATCGATGACCAGCCTTGCTCCTACCTCTCTCACTTTCCTGCTCACTAGCTCCAGATCGATAAAGCTCCCATCCGTCCAGTGACAGTTGGGTATGGCCACCAGCCCCGTACGATCATCCATCGTCCTCAGGATGGCCTCTGCCCATGACTCGCCGCCTTCTCGTTTCACCGTCCCGATCACTGCCCCGGACACAGCCGCCAGCTCCTGCCAGGCATAGACGTTGGAAGGATATTGCTGATCCAGTATCACAATCGTCTGGCCAGGGCGCAAGTTCATATTCCTTTGGGCGATCGCCAACCCGTAACTTGCGGATGGGATGAGGGCCACATGATCCTTCTCCGCCCCAATGAGCCGCGCAAAGAGGGAGCGCAGCTCTTCCGCCGGCTCAAACCATTGATCCGCACTGATCGTCCAGGGATGCCGTCGCTGTACGATGGCACGAATACCCGCCTCCTCCACAGCATGCAGAAAGGGAGCCATATTTGCGCAATTCATATATGTCACTCCCTCCGGAATGGAAAAGAGCTGTTTTTGATGGGGGATGACCATGTTCGCCGATTTTCTCGTTGGTTTCTACAGTCAGAGGGTTCAAAGATAATTACATCACTACTCCAATGGGGGTGGCAAACGCGCCAATCTGATGTCAATTTGCGACAAAGTGCATCCCCTCCCTCAATGGGCCGGCAAAGTATAAAATTGGAGAATTACAACGGTAGAATATTGTATAAATGCGACATTCTCTTGTATGAGTTGCAATATTCATGTGTGAAAATTTTATCCCGATCGCTGCAAGGGTGGAACGCACTCAAATAAATGTTAAAACCCCGACGCCCATCGGCACTTTACGAACCGATTCGTATATTGATCCAAATCTCCCACTATGCAAAAGACAGTCCTTTCCCTGATCCTCATCGGGGGCCTGCTGGTAGCCGGCTTCCGCACCGTCGCACAAAATTCGACTTCTTCCAAAATGGGCTGCATCAGCTTCAACGAGCTGCTCACCGCCATGCCCGAATTCAAAAAGGCCGACACGTTGCTGGAAGCATACAGGGTAACGCTGGAGGAGCAATTCGAAGCGATGAAATCAGAGTATAACGATCAGCTTTCAAAACTCACGGGCCCGGATACAGCCAGGTTCACAGAACCACAACGCGCCCTGAAAAAGCAAAATCTTTCCGAGCTCATAGCTAAAATACAAGGCTTCGATCAGCAGGCAGGCGTGTTGCTAAACCAAAAAAGGTCCTCGCTGCTCGAGCCTATCCAGCGGCGGGCAGAAGATGCCATACAGGCTGTCTCGAAGGACAATGGCTATGCGTTCGTCTTTGAGAAGGACAATCTGCATGTATATCCGCCATCCACAGATATTCTTCCATTAGTAAAGAAAAAGCTGGGACTTTAGTATCTTTCCTGAATGGATACGACGCTTCCCCCAAGACATATCCTTACTTATCAGGGTGCTACTTTCCGCAGGGCCGGATATTTTCTGATTGCTGCGGTGGTTTGCCGCAGTCGTATGTGTCATATCTGCCATTATGGATGCCTTATTCGTGGTGGGTGTTCGATTTGGCAGTATAAAAAGCTTTGATGAAAAGAATCTCTATATCACCCGTCGAAACAATGAGACAGTAGTTCCTCTTAATACGATCACGAGCATCCGGCTGGCCAGCAATGGAGGCGTGGGAAATGATATCAGAGGTACGTATGCTGTCTTTATAATAGATTACGACAGCAATGGCCTTTCCCGGGAAACAGAAATATGTGTATACCGACGCCAAAAGGATAATTTCAATCTCTTTAAAGAGAGGGTCCAATATTACAACCCCTCTGTCGAGATCAGGAACTGGTCAACTTCCCTGGACGGCCTGATCCGGCTATTCCGCAGGGGCCGAAAGTAAAGCTCCTCCTCGATAAGCTCAAAATGTCAGCTTGTAGGAAAGATTAGGGATAACTGGTAAAAAGCCTGTTTGAGTGACCGAAGCTTTTTGTGTCACGGGGTCGATCGTCCTGTACGCAAACAAAGTGTTGTCCCGCCCATAGACATTGTATACAACGAGAGTCCAGGTAGATGTAATGGTCCGCCGGTGCACGGTCCGCTCTTTATGGTACGACAGCCCCAGATCCAGCCGGTTGTACGGCGTCAGCCGGTAGTTATTTGCTTCATCCTGAACGGAAGGCACAGTGGTACCGTCATCTTCCTTTTCACTCTCATATAGAGGGTTGTCGTTGGAGCCGGAATTATTATTCCCTCTTGTTGCATGCAGGGTGAACGCCCTCCCCCCGGACAGGACCATATCTGCGAAAGCCTTCCAATGTCGATCCAGCTCATAGGACAGGGACGCAGATACACTATGCCGCCTGTCCAGGGAAAAAGGGAATTTCTTCCCTTGGTTCAGCGAGTCGAATTGTTGCCAGGAATATGCATAAGAGTATGCCAGCCATCCTTTCCATCGCCCTTTCGTCTTTCGTAACAGCAGCTCGCTTCCGTAGCTCCATGCCTTGCCGAAGATGAGCTTGTCCTCCAGGCTGTTGTCGATCACGGGACTCGTTACGCCTTTAAACAGTGATTGATGATCCATTGCCTTGTAATAGATCTCGATGCTCCCCTGAATATTGTTGTCGTGAAAATTTCGGAAAAAGCCTGCCGTATATTCATCTCCTGATTCCGGCTGGGCCAGGGGGCTGCTGCCTAGCCATATCTCCGCAGGAAAGGAAGCATTATAGCTTTGCACGAGGTGGATATATTGATGCATGCGGGAATAGGATATCTTCACGCTGCTGTGATCGCCCGCCCTGTACAGCAGTGATAGTCGTGGCTCGATATCTACATACTCCACCAGCGGGGTCCAGTAGAAGGGAAGCCTTACGCCCGCATAGACCTTGAGATGACTGCCCCATCGCATGTCATCACTGAGATATACAGCCGACCTCCATGCATCTTTATGCGGAACACCCGCCGGGTTGATAGGAAAATTAGAGTTGAAGGAGCTTGCCCGATCAGACACTGCCGCCGGGAACAGACTTTGGTACAGGACGTCGCCCCCCATATCCAATTTATGGGCGGCTGATAGATACCAGCTTAGGTCGGAACGGATATTCATATCCCGTATACCCGAGTACAGCTCTGCAAAATATCCCTGCTGCGAGGCAGACAATACCTGTTGATAATGGTTGTAGATAATGGAGGTGTTGGAAAAAAGATGGCGGGAGTACAGGTGATTCCACCGCAGCGCCAACGCCAGATTGCCGAAATCGGTATGATAGCCAATGCCGGCGTCCTGTGACGCGTCATGTGAATAGTCATTCTTGTCCATACCCCTGTAGAGACTGACGATCAGGCGGTCCCTGCCCGACAGGCGCCAGTTCATCTTGGCATTGACATCGTAGAAATAATAATTGCTGAAGTAATTGTCGCTGGCAAAAGGATGCAGCCAGACATCGATCATGCTCCGTCTGCCCGCGATGAACCACGAAGACTTCTCCGCTGCCAATGGTCCATACAGCGCAATCCCCGATGCTATCGACCCGGCCTCTACCGATCCGCCCACGGCCTGGCTGCTGCCATCTTTTATCGACACATCCAGCACGGAGCTTATATGATCTCCATTGATGGCCGGGAATCCCCCTTTTACAAAATCCGCATATTTCACCGCCATAGGATTGAATATGCTGACCAGTCCGAATAAATGACTGGGATTGTAAATGGATGCTTCATCCAACAAAACAATATTTTGACCCGTATTGCCCCCCCTGACCGAATAGCCCGGAGTACCTTCCAGCCCCGCCTGAACCCCGGGCAACATTTGCACCGCATGCATTACGTCTCCACCTCCCGCCGAAGACGGCGCCGCCCGCAGCATGTCACTGGAGAGACTCACCAGCGAACTGCGGTTCTTTTCAACATTATCCAGGCTTTCGTCGGGAGCCACAATAGTCGCAGGGATATGCTGCCGCTCTTCATTCTGTTCCAGCGTTATTATTATCTGGGAATCCCTTCGCGCAGGCAATCGCCGGACCTGATCCGCATATCCCACATAAGTGAACAGCAGCGTCGCCGTATCCGATGAAGACACTTCCAGGGAGTAGAATCCATATCGATTGCTCATGACACCTGTCTTCCCCTCCGGCAGGTATATGCTGGCATTGATAAGCCGTTCATCCGTTCGCAGATCCTTAACAAACCCGCTGAACGTCACCTTTCCTAAGTATCCGTCTTCCCGGATCACAACCCCCTTCCCGATGAGCGTATAGGCCAGACCTGTCCCCCGTAAAAGCTGCTCCAGGACAGCACGCAAAGGCATGTCCCTCACCTCCAGTGACAATTTCCTCTTCCCTTTCACTACCTCGGGATTGTAGTCGAAGCGAATACCCGTCCGTTCGCCGATGGCGGAAAACGCATCCTGCAATGTCGCCTCCTTTAACGAAATACTTACCGTAGTGTCGGGCAAAGACTGCCCCCGGGCGATAGTGATCCCTCCTCCTGTCAGCAGCAGGCAACACAACAATAATATTTTGAACCTCATTATTGGTCTGTCCTCTTTTTCAGGATGCCGCCACCGCTCACCTCCATATAGCTAAGGTTTAGAGAGGTGCAGATGATCTTTATGGCATCCTCATAAGTCTCACCGTCAAGGCTCGCCGTCAATCGCAGTTTCTCCAACGACGCATCCTGCAGCCGTATGGATTTGCCGGTAGCCTTTTCCAGGATATGTATAACCTCTGGCAGGGGCGTCTCTTTGAACTGCAGCAGATTGCCGCCGCCGTCTCCACCATTTCCCGACAGCACAGCAGGTAAGAACATCCCCGATGCCCGGCCATAACCGATAGACATGCCCCCGCCGATGATATGGGATTCTCCCGTCGTCTGCTTGATACAGGCTACCTTGCCCGTGATCACTGCAACGAAGATACTGTCTTTCGTCTGCTCTATGCTGAACCGGGTGCCAATATCCTTTATGCTCAAATTACCCGCACGCACCTCGAAGGGGACGTTCCTGTTTTGCACCACATCGAACGCCACCTTGCCATTGTCCATTTCCACCATACGGCTGGTTGTGTTATAGTCTTTTCCTATCCGCATCCTTCCGCCGGGCTGCAGGATAGCAAGTGTACCGTCAGAAAATTTTATATGCATAGGGCCGCCTGTCATATTCTCATACACCCTTACCGTTCGCATCCCGCCGATCCACTGTTGGATCACAAAGATCAAGGTAACGATCACTGCAGCCGCCAGCAGCCCCTTGCCCAGGCTCTTCCGCCATCTCACCGGCAAGGCCTTCACCGTTGCCGGCGGCACGACGCTCGCATGCATCCGCTGTCTCAATTCTTTCCATCCGGCTTCCTTATCCGTCTGCTCGAAATAGGCATAGCCCCTCAACCGTTCCAGCCACATCTTTCGCAGAAGCTCATACCGTTGCCCGTTGGCCACATCTGCAGAAAGCCAGGACTCGAGCTCCAGGCGCTCTTGCTCCGTGAGCTCCTCCTCGAAAGATCCGGTAATGAGATCCCATGGAATATTATCGTATTGCTCAGAAGATGACATAACGCATAATTATTAGACAACACAATCCGGCAAGGGACCCAATAAGATCAAAAAAAATTCCACACAGGATCAGCAACCTGATCACGCCACGTTCCACCAAAACCCTGTGCAGCCGTTTGAGCGCATGATTGATATGATTCTTTACCGTCTTGACGGAAAGCCCCATCTGATCCGCGATCTCCCGCTTTTTCTTCGACTCGAACCTGCTCAGTTTGAAGACCTTGCGACATTGCTCGGGGAGTTCGTTTATCGCCCGGTACAGTTGCAGGTTCAATTCATTCTCCTCAAGGGTATTGTCCTGTTCTACTACGGACGGCATCTCCGGTAGCTCCTCCCGGCGCACCGCCTCCCGCTTGCGCTTGTGTAAGATATTGATACAATGATTGATCACCGCCCGGTGGAGATAGCGTTTGAGCGAGATCTCGATGTGCAGGGACTCCGCCCTTTCCCAAAGGGTCATGAACACGTCGTTCACCGCCTCTCGCGCAACAGAGGGGTCATGCAGGTATTGGCAGGCCACCAAAAAGAAATCTTCATGATACTCTTTATATAGTCGCTCAAAAGCCTTTTCATCCCGCCTCCTTATCTTGTCCAGGATTATTGCTTCCTCCTCCAACATGGCGGGAAATTATCATTTTGTCGCCGCAATTCCTATGATATTTATCCGAACAAAAAAATTTTGGCGCCGTCTTGGGCCCCCTTTCTTCCATTCCTTGTCTTATTATATAGACGCCTGTTAAAGGCGATGGCCCGTTGAACCCGATACCCGATTTAAAACACCAGCAATGCAAAAATTCAAGTATCCGGGCTTAGTGGCCCTAGCCGGTTTTATTGTTTGGCTGTCTGCCTGCCGCCATGAACTACCCATATCCGGCAACACCGGCGGAAGCGCCGATACCACCGGCTCCGGCACAGGATCAGGGTCCAGCTCTTCATCGGGCGGCGGATGCAGCGCCGACACGGTATATTTCGTACAATCCGTACTGCCCCTGCTGACCTCCTCCTGCGCCCAAGCAGGCTGTCACAATGGACAAACTGGCGGCGACGCAGGGGACTATACCCTCAACACCTATGCAGGCATCCGCCAAATAGTACAGCCAGGCAATGCCGGCAGCAGCAGATTAATATCCATCACCAGCTCAGGCTCTATGCCGCCCTACGGATACACAGCGCTCTCCTCAGACCAGATCGCCATGCTTTCCAAATGGATCAACCAGGGAGCTGCCAACAATAGCTGTACCGCCAGCTCCTGCGATACCACTGGCGTCACCTACTCGAAAACAGTCGTACCCATCCTCCAGACTAATTGCACCGGCTGTCACAGCGGTAGCGCCCCGGCAGGCGGCGGGGTCGACCTGACCACCTATGCCAATGTATCGACCCAGGTAGCCTCCGGCAAACTATGGGGTGATATCAGTCACTCCACAGGCTACAATGCCATGCCACTGGGCGGCTCCCAGCTATCCGCCTGCGACCGCAGCAAGATACACGCATGGATCAATGCGGGCGCCCCTAACAACTAGAAAGGATCAGACAAACAAAATGGAAGCTATGTATAGAATTAAAAAATACATGATCGGAATTGCTATCCTCACCGGCCTCGTGCTCACCTTCAATGCATGTTATTATGACAAAGAGCAGCTGTTATATCCCGTGTCCTTCAGCTGCTCAGGCGCCGCCCCCTCCTTCTCGACGGCCGTTATGCCCATTATCAACACGAGTTGTGCTCAAGGTTCCGGCTGCCATGGAGCAGGCAGCTCCCACGGTCCGGGAGCGCTGACCAACTATTCACAGATAAGTAACGCCGGGTCGCAGGTGCTTTCATCCGTACTCAATGGCCGCATGCCGCTGGGGCCCGCACTTTCTGCGGCACAGATAAAGACTATCAATTGCTGGGTCTCCAATAATATGCCCAATAACTAAATTCCATCACTTATCCAACTGACCATGCGTATAAAAAAGATCATACTGCCGCTCGCCTTGTCAGGTATATCCATCGGTGCGCTCTATGCCTACCGGGAGTACTCGCGCTCCAATATAGACATCTCCAATGTCAGCCCCGACTACCAGGTGCAGGACACCACCCTGCTCAATGCTTTCCTCTACAACGAGCAGGCAGCTGGAAAGAAATTCGTCGGGAAGGTCGTGTCCGTCAGCGGCGTCGTAAGAGGTGTCGAACTGAACAAACCCGGAAACAGCTCCGTTGTCCTGGGACAGGGACCTGCCGGGTCCTCCGTCACCTGTATGCTTGATAGCAATTATATAGCTATGGGCCATGGCATCGAGACAGGGCACACAGCCACCTTGAAAGGAGTAGTCGTGGGGTTCAATCGGGATGAAACCGGTCTGCTCGGATCCGACGTACAACTTGTCCGATGCGTCCGGATCGATTCCCGGAACGGTCAACAGAAATAATAATCACATAGCTATGAAATATTCAACACTCATGCTGTTTTGCTGCCTGATGGGCATCGCACAGGCAAAAGCACAAGAAAAATTCTTTACCAAACAAGGGACCATTTCCTTCGACGCCACCGGCGGCCTGGAAAAGATCCAGGCTACCAATCATGCCGGGATCTGCGTCCTCGACACAAAGACAGGCGCCTTGCAGCTTGCCGTCCTCCTGAAAGGGTTCGAATTCGAAAAGGCGCTTATGCAAGAACACTTCAACGAGAATTATGTCGAAAGTGAGAAATATCCCAGGGCCGAATTTAAAGGTGTCATTGTGAACAATTCCAATATTCCCTATACAAAAAATGGCGCCTATGACGTACAGGTGAAAGGAACATTCAGCCTTCATGGCGTCTCCAAAGAAGTCACTTCCATTGGCAAACTGGTCGTTCAGGATGGCAGGATACAGGCAACATCGGCATTCGATGTCCTTTTCTCGGACTATCATATATCTATACCCGGCGTTGTAAAAGACAAGATCGCCGATCATGCCACTGTCCACATTGACTGCTCCCTGCAATCTTTAAAAATGTAATGACCATGAACCCTACATTCCTCGGACGCCCCCTGATTCTTTGTTCCATTCTTGCTATCGGTCACAGTTTGCACGCCCAGCAGCAAGACCTGCTCGGCCTCGTGGAAGACAAGACGCCTAAAAAAGAGTATGTGACAAATGCATTCAAATCCACCCGCGTCATAGATGGACAATCAATGGAATTCCTTGGAAAGGGGGTGCTCGACACGCGTATCCTCCACCGGTTTGGCCTCATCAACTCGGGAGCCAATAACCTTTATGGACTGGACCAGGCAAATATGCGCCTGGGGTTCGACTATGGCCTGCTCGAGAGCCTGATGATCGGCATCGGCAGATCCAATGTCAATAAGGAGCTTGACGGTTTTATAAAATTCCGCCCATTGTGGCAATCCACCGGTCCCCATTCCTCCCCTGTCTCTATCGTTCTCGTCACAAGCATGACCCTCACCACCGGCCCCTGGGCGGACACCAGCCGGAAGAACTTCTTTTCCTCCCGGATGTCCTTTTATAACGCCATCATCATCGGGCGAAAATTCTCTGAACAGTTTAGCCTGCAACTGACACCGGAAATGGTACACCGCAACCTCGTCACCTATACCGCCGACCACAATGACATATATGCGCTGGGCATCGGAGCCCGGTACAAACTGTCGAAAAGGATCGCCTTCGTCGTGGACTATCATCACATTGTCACCGGATTGCGGCGCAATACCTACCAGGACCCCCTCGCCGTTGGCTTCGACATTGAGACAGGCGGTCATGTCTTCCAGCTTCACTTTTCAAACAGCCTCGGCATGAACGAGCGCGCCTTCCTGACAGAGACAACCGATAATTTCGGCAAGGGCGCCATACGCTTTGGATTCAACCTTTCCAGGGTATTCACCCTTCACTCGAAAAAGTAAAAAAACTTTACCAGGGTTGAGAACCTCCCGCCTCAGCGAAACTATCAAATGAAATTTCGTATATTAGGTTATGGATCAGCCCACGCCATTACCTTATTTTATTGACTATTCCGCGCTATACCAAAAGGCCGAAGCAATATCTCATGCCTATCGCAGCGGTAATCTCGTATTCTTTCTCGGCGCAGGAGCTTCCAAAGCCTTTCATTCCAAATTTCCCAGCTGGCCGGAGCTTCTATCGCTTCTACGCACCCAAATGACCATTCAAAAGGTCGAAGACCGTGACGAGATCAATAAGCTTGTCAAGGCCGGTAAATACCTGCTGGCAGCCGAAGCCATCAAGCGATTTGCAAAGGTCGACAGAGACTCCCGCGACGAAGCCGTCGATCGAGA
Source organism: Sphingobacteriales bacterium 50-39 (assembly GCA_001898505.1). Classification (GTDB taxonomy): domain Bacteria; phylum Bacteroidota; class Bacteroidia; order Chitinophagales; family Chitinophagaceae; genus Puia. The sequence continues at coordinate 157,522 of MKTZ01000009.1, read as the reverse complement.
GGTATCATCCATACTGGATCAACAGGCCATGACGGACGGAACCCCCATCCTGCAAATGGCCGTCCTTGACTTCCAGGCCCCCATCATCACCACCAACTTCGATACCATCCTGGAATATACCCTTCGAAGCGTTGATCTCGATACAGCCTATCCTGTTTTTACATACGAGGATCAACGCGAGATAACACAACGGCTGGATCCTACCGAAGATCACAGCCGGTATATCTTCAAGCTGCATGGCAGCATCCGGAAAGGAGGCCTTATCCTGGACGAGGGCGATTATGCCAACATCTATTTCCACGAGCGATGGCCGGTGGCGCTGGCCCTGCTGCGTCACATACTGGCGACAAAGATGGTGGTATTCATCGGCTTCTCCCTTTCCGATCCCGAGATCATGCCCATCCTCCGGGAAGCCACGAGATATGCAGGCTCATATCAGCATATCGCATTTTTAAAGGATACGGATATCTCCCGTATCGAGCAGGACACCCTTCGCTCATACTACAGCGTTGAGCCGATCTTATACCAGCAGCATTCGGAGTTGCCTCTTTTTGTGATGGAAATGCGCAATTTCAACCCCCGGGAAGAGCTCACGTTAAAGCTGCAGTCAAAAAGAAAAGACCTTCTTACCACATTGACGGACATTATCCTCAACCATAACCTGGACGATGACGCCTCCATCATTGTCTTCGGCTCATGCGTAAAATATGGAGACCTTGCTTCCAAATCGGCTGACCTGGATATACTGGTGATCTATCCACGGGCCACTGACCTGAAGAAGATCACGACTCCTGATGTAATACCGCTCGTCGGCAGAAGATTGGATATCACCGTTGTAACACGCTTTGCCTTTGAAGACCTCCTGGCGCAGGGGGACGCCTTCGCGAGCAGTGTCCTGGTCACGGGCTGCCCCATCTCCGACCCCTATGGCTTTTTCGGGATCCTTGCCAGGGGTTTCCGGCCGGACTATGACGTATTGGATGTCAGAGGAAATGCATTGGAAAGATGCCGGATGCGCTGGCTTCGTCTATGCGCGCTACAGGTCTCGGGCGACCACGCGGACCTCCGCCGCGCCTGTCTTCAATGGACCCTCTCCTTCATGCAGCTGGTCATCATTCGTCGCAAGACACCTACTAACTTACTTGGAACCAGTCTTCTGGGCAACGCCCGTTATGTGATCCATGAATTTGTTCATATACTGGACAGCCGGGATGAGTTATTTTTTCTCGACCTCCTGAAAGTAGCCAAAGGGCTTGACACTATGCGTGCGGATGACTGGCCGGCCATCAGGGATGTCACGGGCAAGCTTGCCGCGGCCATCGGAGAGGCGGACGACTATGACGACCTTGAGCTCATCACGCCCGGCGCGGCGCTGCAGAAACTACCAATAGAAAGGCTCATACAGGTGAGCAAAGGCGTAGCGGCCATATTGAACAAAGTCCAGTCCAACGACATGCAGGAGTCGCTGCCGGGACAGATGGAGGAGGACCTTGACCGACACTTCAGGCAAGCCCAATTGGGACCCGGCATAAACAGCTATGATCTGCTTTTCTTTTTCGAATTGATAAAAGTAATAGAAGCCCCATATCAGGACAACAACGCCATGACGGCCGCCGTCGAGAAATTCCGGAATGAATGGAAATAAACCTCCGCGTAATGAGACACCACTAATCCATCTTCCCCTCGTTGGCAAACAACGGCCAGTTCTTGTCCGTGACATGCGCTTCCCGCATCAGTGACCTCATTTTTTTTACAATGTCCGGGTGTTGTGCAGCAACATTATTTTTTTCCACCACATCCTGGCTGAGATCATACAATTCCACAGGAGCGTCGGGGTTATCATGTACATTCAGCCGGACGCCTTTCCATTTGCCCCAGCGGATGGCCTGCCGCCCGCCATTTTCATGGAACTCCCAATACAGGTAGTCATGTTGTTGCTGATGTACCATGTCGCCGGACAATGTAGGCAGGATCGACACCCCGTCGATAGCAGGTCTCGCCCGACGGGCGGCCGCGTCATGTCTTCCGCCCCCCGCCATCTCGCAAAATGTAGGATACAGGTCCCAGAAGGCGCCCGCAAATCCCGAGACAGCCCCGGCCCTGATCGCACCTGGACAGCAGGCAATAAAAGGTACCCGGATCCCCCCTTCATACAGATCTCTTTTGATCCCCCTCAAGGGTCCATTGCTGTCAAAAAAATCAGGGTCATTCCCACCCTCTTTATGGGGACCGTTGTCACTACTAAAGATCACCAGCGTATTACGGGCAATACCCAGACTATCCAGCAAGGCCCGGACCTCTCCCACATACCTGTCCAGCCTCGTCACCATGGCAGCATAGGCCGCATGCGGATAGGGTTCGAACGATGCCTTCTCATAACGGGGTGTCTCCGCCTGACTACGCGGTGATTCATGGAACTTGTGTACATAATGATCATATACCGTATCATGCGGTACGCTCAATGCCGCATGAGGCAATGTATAGGAAAGGAATAAAAAGAAAGGCCCATTCTTCCGCTGCCGGAGGAACTCCAGCGCATGTCCGTGGATCAGGTCTGCGGAATAAATGGCATCTCCCGTCTTGTTCTCCGTGAGCTCGACGCGCTCATCGTTCTGCCAGAGATGATCAGGGTAGTAGTTATGCGCCTGGCTCTGACAATTATAGCCGAAGAAAGTGGAAAAGCCCTGTTTGGATGGTACACCCGAAGAGCCCGGATAACCCAGCCCCCATTTCCCAAAATCCGCCGTATAATAACCCAATTCCCGGAGCCGCCCGGCAATGGTCACCGTCGTGTCTGGTAAAGGAAATTGTCCCTCGGGTTGGAAACCCCGATTGCCGCGGACGGGAGTATGCCCCGTATGACGCCCCGTCATAAAGCTCGCCCTGGATGGCGCACATACCGCCGTACCGGCATAGAACTGGGTGAAACGCATCCCCTCACGCGCCAGCGCATCGATATAGGGTGTCTCTATTTTTTTCTGACCATAACAGCCCAGGTCCCCATAACCCAGGTCATCCGCGAGGATAAAAATGATATTGGGCCGGGCGCCGGAGGCGACATCGGTCTGCGCAGCAGCAGTGAGGGACAGCGTGGCCATGGTAAACAGCAGCAGACAGCGGGAAATAATAAACATGCTTAAAGATAAGCCGTTTTACGAGGATCACCGTCGGCAATGACGGCGGTCATTTGCCCGCATAGGGAGACAGCATTATTTTGTGTCAATGTTAATAGGTCTTATACTGGGGGCTTTTTTCCTACTGTTAATAGCCATGTTGTTATGGTCTCCACTTCTGATATGGGCCGATACACGGATTCCGGTACTACAGGTGGAATGGAAAAGGATCGCCACCCTCCGCCTTGGCTATGAAGAGGGAAGTGCCTATATCCGTTTGAAGACCCTGTTCCTGACGCATACATGGGCACCCGGATCGAAGCCGGCGGGCCGGCGGCGTCAAAAGAAAAAAAGGTCTGCACACCGCCCTCGAAAAAAAGCCGCCGGCTGGCCCAAAAAGATCATGCGAGTGATAAAAAGCTTTACGGTCATCAGGCTGGAGCTCTCGCTCGATACATCCGATCCCGTCATGAACGCTCAACTGTTCCCATTGAATTTTTTTCCCTATCCTGACGGAAAATGGATCCACATCAATTTCCTTGAGGAGAACTACCTGCTGCTGCATATCAGGAACACAGCCGGACGGATGCTGAGAGCCTGGTTCAGCGGCTGATTTTTGAAAACCTTAAATTTTACAATTATGGCATTCAATTTTGATGAGCAGGTCCAAAAGCTTACGGATTTTCTAAAGACAGAAGCCAAGACGGAGACAGTGGTAGGCCAATCCTTCCAGTTGGGTGAGTTCACCTGTGTGCCCGTGATCAAGTTCGGCATCGGCCTTGGTTATGGCGGAGGGGAAGGCAAAGGCGACCAACAAGGCAAAGCCAAAGGTGAAGGCACAGGCGGTGGCGCCGGCGGAGGCGTGGGGGTAGAGCCTATCGGCTTCCTCGTGTCCCGGCAGGACCAGCTTTCTTTCGTCCCGACCCGCAATCCGAAAGGCTTAACCGCAGCATTTGAAAAGCTACCCGATCTGCTTGAAAAATTCATGAACAAAAAGTCAGCGCCAGTGGCCTGACAAAAAACCCGCGCCGCAGCGCGGGTTTTTTAGTACCTCCCGTCCGAAAGCTCAAGGTGGTATATTAACAAATTTTACCCTATTTTTATCAGACTAACTAACGACTCGCCTATGAAAGAGCTCACGACAAAAGATGGCCAGGAGTTCACGATCCGTCAACCTACCGCCGATGATGCCCAGAACATCATCGACTATTCAAAAATGCTCTTCGCCTCCACCGACCAGGTACTGACCACGCTGGAAGAGTATACTATCTCCGTCCAGCAGGAACGAACCTGGATCACTAATTTCAATGACGATCCCAATTCCATCATCTTCATCGCCGAAATGCAACATCGGATAGCAGGACTGTTGTTCTTCGTCGGCGGTTCCAAGAAAAAAAATGCCCACACAGGAGAATTGGGCGTCAGCGTACATCCCGCATTTCAGGGATTGAGTATAGGACGACAGCTCTTGGATTCGCTGATACAATGGGCTCAAAATAATCCCGCTATCGAAAAAATATTTCTCAACGTTTTTGCCACCAATCAAAAGGCCATCCGTCTTTACAAGGACCTTGGTTTCAGAGAAGAAGGCCGGTTCATCAAGGCGATCAAACAATCGGATGGAGAATATGTTGACGTGCTGCAAATGTATATCATGACAAAAAAATAATATCTGTCCTGTCGGACGAACCGCCTCCGCGATCCCTGGTTTCCAGTCATCCCGCCTCTCTACCGTCCATCCTGCACATGCATTTCCACCCCATCGTTCATCAAATATTTCGCGGACGATTTAAGGCCATTTACCGAGATTTTCGCCCCTTTGGCCATATTCATCTGGATCGACCCATAATAGCGGGGTAAATTTGCGCATTAAAATTAACCTCGTGAGAAAGTTGCTATTTACGTTATCGTTGTTCTTATCGTTTGCACTAGTGAGTATGGCCCAGGCCCCTGCCGGACAAGGGGGCGGCGCTAAGCCAGGCGCCCCGGGAGGACCCGGAAAACCAGGCGGACCCGGTGCAGGTGGCCCCGGTGCAGGCGGCCCCCCATCTATTGGCCGTGTGTACGGAAAAATTACCGATTCCACCGGACAACCTATGAGCCAGGCATCCGTGCTGGTAATGAAGTCCACCGTCGACCCCAATACCAAAAAGAAGAAACTCGTCCTTCTCAAAGGCACAGATACAAAGGCTAACGGCGAATTTGATCTGGAAGATCTTCCCATCGCCAGCCAGCTCGTGCTGAAACTGTCAGCCACAGGCTACAAGCCCCAGGACGTATCTTTTATGATCGTCCCCCAGCAGGCCGCAGCAGCGCCCGGCGGCGAGAGCAATCCCATGGGAAATCTCCCATCCTTTAGCAAGGACCTCGGCATCATCAAAATGACCACCGACACCAAGGAACTCAGCACCGTCACCGTTACGGCAAAGACACCCGCCATGCGGCTGGACCTGGATAAAAAAGTATTCAACGTAGACAGGAACATCGTCAGCGCCGGCGGCACCGCACAGGATGTCATGCGCAATGTACCTTCCGTCAATGTGGACATCGACGGGAATGTCACCCTCCGTGGCGCCTCACCCACCATTTTTGTGGACGGCCGCCCGACCACTCTTTCGCTGGACCAGATCCCCGCGGATGCTATTGAAAGCGTGGAAGTGATGACCAACCCTTCGGCCAAATACGACGCCTCAGGCGGCGGCTCCGGCATCATCAATATCATACTGAAGAAGAACAGGAAACAAGGCTATAACGGATCCATCTCCGCCGGTATGGATTCCCACGGCGCACCCAATGCCCTTGTAGGACTCAACGCCCGCCAGGGGAAGGTCAACGTCAGCCTCAACGGTATGTACATGGGTATGAACCCCAAGACCGTGGGCACAACAGACCGGTACACCTTCCTGTCAGATACAACCACACATATCCTGCAGAGTGACCTTCAAAGAGGCAAAGGACATTTCATGTTTGGACAGTTAGGCTTCGACTTCTTTGTCAGCAACAAGACCACCATATCCGCCTCGTATATCAAGGTGGGCGGCAGGTTTACACCTACCGATATCTCCCATCTGCAAACAGATTCTATCACAAACAACTGGACAAGATCGATCTATTCCCTGAGGAACTCCAACGCTGTCCGTAGCTTCGACGTCAATGGCGCTCAGGTTGGCATGAAACACCTTTTTGCCAAGGAAGGTCACCAGCTGACAGCCGATGGTTCGTATTTTCACGCGACATCACATTCATCCTCGCTGTATACGACGGATTACTATACAGGGCTCCCCGGCACGCCCATCGATCACACCACGTACCAACAGGTGCTGGGTACCGCCAGCCCTTCCTTTACCACCATCCAGACGGACTATACCAACCCCCTTGGCAAGGTCAAGCTGGAAGCAGGATTGCGCGCGTCCTTCCAGAGCCTGAACAATTTCATGGATACCTATAATGTGGACAAAAGCGGGAATGCGCAGATCACGCCCTATGGCACGAGCAATTACAAGAGCACCAGCCGCGTATATGCCGCCTATGTAAACCTTTCCCATACCTATGGCAACTTTGGCTATTCGCTGGGTCTGCGTGCTGAAAGTTCCAACTACTCAGGCGATCTGCTGAACACGCCTCAGAAGCATTTCCACAACAGCTATCCCTTTGCCTTCTTCCCCTCTCTGTTCCTCAGCGAGAAGTTCAAGCATAACCAGGAGCTGCAGCTCAGCGCCACCCGTAAGATCAATCGGCCAGGATTCTTCCAGCTGATACCCTACACCGATTATTCAGATACATTGAATATCACCCGTGGTAATCCTGACCTCGTCCCCGAATTCACCTATACTTTCGAAATGTCCTATATGAAGACATTCGCACACAGCAACACACTGCTCGTGTCCGGGTATTACAAGTATACGACCAACCTGATGACAAGGTTTCAGGACAGCGGTCTCAATCCTATCGGGAAACCCGTGCTGATCAATACGTATGAGAATGCCAACAATGCCTATACAGTAGGCGGCGAGATCACCTCCACCGACAATATCACCAAATGGTGGGACATCACGGCCAACATCAATGTCTACAATTCGCATATCAATACGGAAAATCTGAAACAGATATCCCAGGACGCCCTCTGGAGCTGGTTTGGCAAATTCAACAGCAATTTCAAGCTGCCCGCCAACTTCTCCATACAGGCTACCTTTATCTATCAGTCCAAGACGAATATACCGGCCAATCAGCAGCAGAACCAATTCGGCCCTCCGGGATCGACCACCCAAAGCTCGTCCCAGGGCTATATCAAACCTTTCTATGGCTTCGACATAGCAGTAAAGAAGAGCTTCCTGAAGAACAACGCGGCTTCCATCACGCTCAGCATGAGCGACGTGTTCCGCAATCGTGAATCGAGAATGTACAGCTTCAGCGACCTGTTCCACCAGGAGTACGATCGTCTGAAAGATCCCCAGCTGTTCAGGGCAGTATTTGCCTACAGATTCGGAAAGATGGACCTCAACCTCTTCAAACGGAAGGATACCAACGCAGCAGGCCCCCCATCACTGGGTAACTAACATAAAAATCCCTGGCAGTCGCCAGGGATTTTTTTTACCAAGTAAATCACTTAGCCTACACTAAACATAGTAATTAATTATATTTCTTCCGCACTCCTGCAAAAAACTCCCGAAACGATCTGCTTCGAGATCCAACGCAGTGGACAGGACGATAATTTCACGACCATTGGCTTTGTCCCTTCCTCCCACCCCGGCGGCAATAGCAGCAACAGCACACAATACAGTTTCACTGACAATTGCCCGCTTGTGGGGAAGACAGAATACAGATTAAGGCAAATAGACCTCGACAACAATTATTACTATTCATCCGTCATCACGACAGATCAGGGCAATCCTGCACAAAAGCCTGAAGTGTATGGCGCCCATGACTACATCGTTATATCACTGCCCTCTCTTTCCAACACCTTTATCATGTGGCTCTCCAGGCGCCGGACGGCAGCAAACTGACAAAAGCGATCTATCTATATTAGAGATTATTACACGCGGGGATGCATCTTCCTGCTCATCCATAATACCCCCACCCCCATCATCGAAATGATGAGATATCCCACTCCTATCTGCATTTGCGAGGAAGGCCGTAGCAGTGCCGCAATACCATAGCTGAGCATGGCTGTGAGGGTATAAGCCAGTCCTCCTGCCAGACCGCCCGCAATGCCAGCCGCACGTGGGAATCGGGCCAGGCAATAGGTAAAATAATTATTAAAAATAAATCCGGCCGTCACATGTATGAGAAATGCAAAACCTACCATGGTCCGGATGTTGGACACCCATGATGCACCTACGATCATAGCCGCCACCAACACCGCCTGGACAGCATACGCCACCCTGTTCTTTGATTGAAAAGGTCTCCGGATCAATCCCTTTCCCAAAAAACCACCACACATCCAGGCCAACCCCAACAGCAGCGATACATAACCGGCCACCACAGGAGAGAAATGCATGACATGCTCGATCACAAACGGGCCCGTCAGGCTGAAAAGCATGATCATCGCATAGCACAGCCCCAGCATGAGGATGCCATAATTGTAATCCCGCGCAGAAAGGATCGCCTTATAGTTGTCAAGAACATGAGAAATAGACAAGGGTATCTTCTCCCGGATGGTCTCGCCCGAGAAAGCCCACTGAAGGATCAGGAGCAGTAAACCATAAACACACAGTGCAAAGAAATTAGACCGCCAGCCGAAACTATGCTCCAGGTACCCACCGACAAATGGGGCTACAATTGGGCCCACCGACCAAACGATTGTCATCAGGCTTATATAATGCTTCCGCCGGTCGCCATCATAGATGTCCGAGAAGAAAGCCCTCGAGGCCACCACGATAAAGCCGATACAAAGCCCCTGCAAACAACGCATCGCATATATAAGGATGATGCTATGACTTAAGCCCGTCGCCAGACAGGACAATGAAAAGGCCAGCAACGCCCCCAGGCTGATCCTGCGCCGGCCGAATGTATCCAGAAAGGAGCCGGAGATCAATTGCGAGAGACCATAACTCACCAGGAATAAGGACAGTGTCAGCTGTATCTGTGCTTGCGGTAGACCCAGCTCCTGCGCCATGGCTGGCATCGAGGGGAGATAAATGTCCGTACCAAAACCCGAAATAGGTACGATAAAATAAGTGACTATCGTGGCTATCTTATATTTCCCGGGCTGTAGTCTTTTAATGTCCTTCATCAGTTGAACGCTAAGGTATGTCTTTTTTTATTTTGCTTTTATAAAAGTACTTTTATATTTTTGTAAAACATCTTTTATAATCATATGCACGATATATTAGCCCCATTAGGCCATCTTGCAGGAGCATCCCGGTTCAAAAGGATCAGCGACAAGCTGTACATCGACGGCAACAAAATATACAGGGATAAGGGCCTCCCTTTCAAATCCACCTGGTTTTCCGTTTATTATGCATTGGCCAGCGCCGAAGCCCCCCTCACCATTCTCGACATCGCGGAACACATCGCCTTCACCCATATCACCGTTAAGAACATCCTTCGCGAAATGGAGGATGAAGGGCTCGTCACGATCAAACCCAACCCCAACGACAAACGCTCCAAGCTCGTCTCCCTGTCACCAAAAGGGAAGACCCTGTTAAAAAAACTACGACCTCTCTGGACCTCCATCTCCCGGGCACTGGGCGATGTGTTCAGGGCCGGTCACCCCGACATTGTCAATATCCTCAATCGAATAGACAAGGTCATCGAAGAATACCCCATCTACCAAAGAGTAGATGAGCTGGACCAGGCGGCCAGGATCACTATCATCGATTACACACCGCAATTAAAGACGGCCTTTCAACAGCTCGTAAGACCCTGGCTGCTGGAAGTATTGAACGGCACGCTGGAAAAAGAAGACGAGTTCGTATTGGAGCACCCCGATAAAGCATACCTCGATACAGGCGGATTCATATTTTTCGCCCGTGTCGAAAGACCCGCCCGTTCGGAAGGCAGGCCCCCGGCCCCCGGCATCGCCGGTTGTGTAGTGCTGAAAAGGCTGAACGAGGACGAATTCGAATTTGCCAAGCTGTATATAAAGAATGACTATCGCAACCTCGGCCTCGCCACCCGTCTCATCGAAAGATGTATCACCCGGTGCAAGGAGAATGTTGCCACCCGCCTCTGGCTGCAGACCACCCTGCGCATGCAGGCAGCACATAAACTATATTACAAGCTCGGCTTTAAGGACAGCCCCGCCCCGCCACATATGGCTGTTCTTTCAAGAACGGAAAAGATCATGAGCTTAGACCTATAACAAAGCACCATGGAACACCCACCCGTCCATATCATAAACACCACGCATGAAGATCTCCCGCTCGTCTACTGGCTATTCGAGCAGGCCATCCTTTATCAACGGCAACATGGATATCCCGCCTGGAGAGGCTATGAGAAAAATGCCCTCACCTCCGAAGTAGAACAGCTCCTGCAATACAAGGTCCTGCAATACCACGATGTCCTCGCCATATTCAGCGTTTCCTACAGCGATCCCGCTACATGGGGGGAATGGGACACAGGCCAGGCCCTCTTCCTGCACAGGATCATCACACATCCCCAATTCAAAGGACAGCGCGTCTTCGAAAAGGTTCGTGATTGGGCTCTTCGAAAAGCCAGGGAAAAAGGACTCCATTACATTCGAATAGACACCTGGACCGACAATCCCACCATCATCGCCTTCTACGAAAGATACGGCTTTCACGTCGTCGCTGCACGCGTCACACCCGACTCGCCCGAACTTCCCACCCAGAACAGGAATCTACGCGTCACACTTATGGAATTGCCCGTGGCCTAGCGCCCTTTTTTACCCAATTCCCACAATATACTCGTTTGCATTTACGTATTAGTGGCGAACGAGCCATGAAATATGCCCCTTACCTCCTTCTGATCGCTCTGCACGTACTGCCCTTGCATTCCCATGCCCAGCCCTCACATCTGAAGTTCCAGCATTTGGGAAAGAGCGAAGGTCTCACAGAGAGCAATATCACCTGTATCCTACAGGACAGCCGGGGTTTTATGTGGTTCGGCACAAGAGATGGATTGAACAGATATGACGGTTATGGGTTCACTGTCTATCGCAATCAGGAAGGAGATCCTAAAAGCATCAGCAACAATTTCATCACCAACATCATCGAAGACAAAAAAGGCAATCTGTGGATTGGCACCTGGGGCGGCGGACTGAATCGATGGGACAGAGAAAAGAACAGATTTGTACACATCGACGGACATCTTTCCAATGACTTTATAAATTGTCTTTTGCTCGACGACAGCAATGCATTATGGGTTGCCACCGATGGAGATGGCTTGTACAAGCTCGACCCGGCAACAGGCGCTTATAAGACCTGGTACCTGAATGATGACAGAGATCCCTCCAGCCTTGGGGACAATGACGTATATACCATCTTTGAAGACAGCCGGAAGAACATTTGGCTGGGCACGGCCCACGCAGGGCTCAATCTGCTGGACAGAACAAAAAATTCTTTTACCCGCTTCATACACGACAATAAGGACAACACCTCCCTGTCCAACGATGCCATCAAGTGCATTTATGAGGACAGCCGTCACCGGCTCTGGCTGGGCACCCTGGGAAAAGGTCTCGAGCTTATGGTGGACCCACGGGGAAAGTTTCGCCATTTCCCCAATGTTTCTCAAGACCCATACAGCCTTATCTATAATGTGGTGCTATCCCTTGGTGGAGATGATGCCGGCAATCTCTGGATAGGCACCGACAATGGAGGGATCAGCATACTGGACCCCGGCATCGATTCATTTCAGGTATACAAACAGGACGACATCGACAACTACAGCCTTGCCAACAGTTCCATACAGGCGCTTTACAAGGACCGACAGGGCAATATGTGGGTTGGGACATACAGCGGCGGCATAGGTCTCTGGAAGAAAGGACAGACCGATTTTTTGCACTACCGGCATTCTTCCGACCCCGGCAGTCTCAGCAACAACGATGTATTGGACTTTATGGAAGACTCGCGTCACCGGATGTGGATAGGCACCGATGGTGGGGGGCTTGAACTGTTCGATCGTCATACAGGGACTTTCACGCATTTCCGTCACCAGGTGAGAGACCCCAACAGCATCAGCGGTGATTTTATTCTGGCGCTGCACGAAGATACCAAGGGCTCACTTTGGATAGGCACCTGGGGCGACGGACTCACCGTGATGAATAAGGACCTGACCCGATGCCGCAGGTACAAGAATGATCCCGCTGTTCCTTCCAGCCTTGGCGGCGACAATATCTATACCATTGCAGCCGATAAAGACAACGACATCTGGATAGGCACATACGGCGGAGGGCTTGACAGGTATGATCCCCACACCGATGGCTTTGTACACTACAAGCATCTGTTCAGCAATCCCAACAGCCCCGGTGGCGACAGGGTCCAGACCCTTTGTGTAGACAAGGATGGAGCGTTGTGGCTAGGCACTTACGATGGAGGACTTGACAAGTTCGACAAACGCACCGGCATCTTCACGCATTTCCGCCACAATCCTTACAGCAATAGTCTCAGCAATAATTCCGTAAACTATGTATATGAGGACAGCCGGGGTGGTATTTGGATATGTACCACTGTTGGGCTCGATCACCTCGACAAACGCACCGGGAAATTCACCAATTATTTTACCACCGATGGCTTGTCCGGGGATGTCGTCTTTGGCATCCAGGAAGACAGGAAAGGACGGTTATGGATCAGCACCACCAATGGGCTCTGCATGCTGGATACCCGACGCCGGCATTTTACAAAATTCAACGAGGACGATGGTCTGCAGTCCAGCGAGTTCAAGGCCCATGCCTGTATCATGGACCACAGCGGCACCATGTATTTCGGTGGTGTCAATGGGTTCAACGTCTTCCAGCCCGACAGCATACGTCCGGGCGCGGGCGAGGCTCCACTGGTCATCACCGCGTTCCATATCTTCAACGAAGATGTTCCCGTGTCCGATGGGGACAGTGTAAATACACCTTTAAAAAAGGATATCACGGAGACAAAGGATCTCACACTCCCCTACAGCAGTTCCGTCTTCTCGTTTGAATTTGCCTCTCTCAATTATGTCACTCCTTCCAAAAGAAAATATGCCTACAAACTGGAGGGATTTGACAAGGACTGGATCTACATCAACGATCCCCATCAGCGGGGTGTCACCTACACCAACCTCGATCCCGGTAATTATACATTCCAGGTAAAGTCGATGAAAGAAGACGAACAATGGTCTTCCAATATAACCAGCATCCGTCTCACCGTCACACCGCCATTCTGGGCGACATGGTGGTTCAAGCTCACCGTTGCGCTAGTCATTATTGCAGGAGTCCTCGGTCTTCACCGGCTACGGGTACAACGCATCCGGCAGCAGAAGAAGGAGCTGGAACAGCAGGTGACGGAAAGGACCAACCAGCTCGCCCAATCCATCGAGTTGGAACGCACCGCCCGTAAGGAAGCCGAACATGCCAACCAGGCCAAGAGCCAGTTCATGGCCAATATGAGCCACGAGCTCCGCACCCCCATGAATGCCATCCTGGGATTTACAGACCTCGTACTCACCACAGACCTGCAAAAAGTACAGCGGGAATATATCCAGAATGTAAATAAGAGCGGCCACAACCTCCTTAACCTCATCAACGACATTCTCGACTATTCGAAGATCGAGGCCGGCAAGCTCTTTATCGACAACACCGTCTTTGGTCTTACCCGTCTGGTCGAGGACACGGTCGGCATGTTGGCTATAAAAGCGTTCGAAAAGAATTTAGAGATCATTTGCGAGATCGATCCCCGTCTACCCGACCTCGTTCTGGGCGACCCCGTGCGTATCCAGCAGATACTCGTCAACCTGATAGGCAATGCCATAAAATTCACCGACAAAGGAGAGATAGTCGTCACGGTCCATAGGGAAGAAGCGCCCCTCCGGGAAGCACATCACCGGGAGCTACCCCATCGGGAAGGAAATAAAAAATATCAGCAGTTGTCTATCCTCGTAAAGGACACCGGCATCGGCATCCCCCGGGAAAAACTAGACAAGATCTTCGAAAGCTTTACCCAGGGCGACGCTTCGACTACCCGCAAATATGGCGGTACCGGCCTTGGCCTTACCATTGCAAAAAATCTCGCCGGGATGATGGGTGGCGCCCTTACCGTGGACAGCCAGCCCGGCATTGGCAGCACTTTTACCCTGCTGCTGGCGCCCGAGATCATACAGGATGAGCCCGTAAAACCACAGCCACAGCGACCCGCCCTTCGCCGCATCCTCGTAGTCGATGACAATCTCACCAATTGCAAACTTCTGCATGAGCTTTTCGGATTCATGAATGTGGAATGCTGGCTCAGCACCAGCGGAGAAGAAGCATTGACTATCCTTAAAAAGGCCCGGGCCGATCACAGGTGTTTTGACCTTATCATCACCGACTACCAGATGCCTTCCATGGACGGCATTACGCTCGTAAAAGAGATCAAGGCCATATTGAAAGACCATGCCCAGCCATTTATATTGATGCTTTCCTCGCTCGAAAGGAATTTGCACCGGGATGAAGCCGAAAGAATAGGCATCGACCTGTTCCTTTCCAAGCCCGTTCGATTCAACGAGCTCAACCAGATACTTGCCTCTATTTTTTCTGATGGATCTCCCACTGCACCCGCAGCCGATGCCATTCCCGTGATCCATCGGGTAGGCGGCAACAGGACCATCATGGTGGCAGAGGATGAACCCATCAACATGCTGCTTATCTCCGAGGTATTACATAAGATGGGCTTCAGGGTCATCAAAGCCCTGACCGGAGCCGAGGTCCTCGATCTCTTACAGCAGCATGAGCCCGACATCATTTTTATGGATATCAATATGCCCGAAATGGATGGATATACCGCTACCCGCGCCATACGCCGCCTCGAGGGGCCTCAGTCCGACATACCTATCATCGCGCTCACCGCAGACGCCATGATAGAGGACAAACAACGATGCCTGGATGCCGGTATGAATGGATTTGTCTCCAAACCTTTCCGGCTGGAGGAGATAGAGAGCGTGCTGCAGCAATTTGCATATGTTGGGTAACACAAATTGTTTTTATATCTTACTCTTATGACCCTTTCAAAAGTATTGCTCAAAATGCGCCATCCCATCTGCTGGTTCCTTCTTGCCTTCTTCGCTCAGATTTCATGCAGGTCATCACAAAAGCCATCACCCGATGTTCCCGCACCTTCCCATGACGCGCAGAACATTAAGAAGTATTCTGTAGATTCTTCCCTCTTTACAAAAAAGGACAGCATAGTTATCTCATTTGCTGACCGCGACACATTGACCTATTCAAGAGAAGAGTTCAATCACATCATCGTCCATTTCCCCATGCTATACCGGGAATTTCCTTCACACCCCGACGAAGCATATGCCGCGGCCCTGGAATATCCCGACACCGCTTATTCATTTGGGAGCGAGGTGGGACAGGATAACTTTTACATGCTGTACGCCTACTTCCTAAGCCAAAAAAACAAAGGCCCCATGCTGGCAGGCGCCAGAGATACCCTGATCCGCATCTTTGAAGCCATCAACCACATATATGGACAACTGAACCACGGCGGCACTTATTTCGGCCATCAATACAGCAGGCTCATCGGCAATGCGGAATATGAGATTTATATATTGTCGGAAGAGCCCGGGTGGTTTAAAAAAGACTATCCTATCGTCGCCCAAAAAGCCAAATTCATCGACCTCATCCGTCAGCAGATCACAGATGAGGTCAGCGTCGACAATTATTTACTTGGTCCGGGCGAAAAACAAAAGGCAAGACAGGAGATGCAGAAGGACCTCGATAAGATGAATGCCTTAATAACCAACTACTTCTATTTGACAAAGGCGCGCAGTTTTCTTTATGAGAATTACGACGTGCAATAAAGTACTGTCTCCCCGTGAGACCGAACACCCCACTATATCAAAACCGGACACTCCCCGGTAGCACCCGTCTGCCATACGCACTGACTATCAACCTCCTGCAAATCCGGCCCCATATTCGCATCTGCTTCTCAAACCATCCGCAATGTTCAGCAGCTACTTTAAGACCGCCTGGCGCAACCTCACAAAAAACCAGGCTTATTCCTTTATCAATATAGCAGGCCTTTCCGTTGGTCTGGCCGTGACCATGCTCATCGGTCTTTGGATCTGGGATGAATTTTCCTTCGACAAAAATTTCGATAATTACAGCCGCATCGCCCAGGTCATGCAGACCGAAACGCTCAATGGGGTAGTCAAGACAGATAAGGGAAATGTAATGCCCCTTGCCGCGGAGCTGCGCAAGAACTACAGCAGCGACTTTAAAAGGGTCGTATTGTCCACATGGTCTATGAACAGTCTGGTTGCAGCAGGTGATAAGAAAATTAGTGTCCAGGGCAACTATATGGAATATGACGCACCCGATATGCTCAGTCTAAAGATGCTGGCAGGAACACGCAAGTCCTTTAACGCCCCTTCTTGTGTCCTTGTATCCGGGAGCACCGCTAAAATGCTCTTTGGAAACGAAGACCCCATCGGCAAGACCATAACCATCAGCGGCGATATACAGGAAAAGGTCGTAGGAGTTTATGAGGACTTCCCTGAAAGTTGCTCGTTTAATGTGGTGAAATTCATTGCACCTTTTCGCGACCTAAAGAGCTGGGTCGATGGCAACGAGAACAACTGGTATAATGAGTCGTTCCAGGTCTTTGTGGAAATAGCAGATCACGTCGACATGGCCACCGTTTCCGAAAGGATCAAAGATGTCAAGCTGAAGAAAGTGGATGCCCGGACCGCTACGACGGAGAAGCCCGCTATGGTCCTGCACCCTATGAAGCGCTGGCACCTTTATTCCGAATTTAAAGATGGCGTCAACACCGGAGGCGCCATCCGGTATGTGTGGATGTTTGCCATCATCGGCGGCTTTGTCCTGCTGCTGGCATGTATAAACTTTATGAACCTCAGCACGGCCCGGAGCGAACGACGGGCGAAAGAGGTCGGCATCCGAAAGGCCATTGGCTCATTACGCCGCCAGCTCGTCAGCCAGTTCTTTAGCGAGTCCGTGCTCGTAGCTTTTTTGTCATTTGTATTTTCCCTGGTCCTGGTGATCTCCATATTACCCTTTTTCAATGACGTATCGGGGAAGCAGATGCATATTCCCTGGGGTAATTTCTATTTCTGGATCGCGGGTTTGGCCGTCACCCTTTTCACCGGACTGGTCGCAGGTGTCTACCCCGCGTTGTACCTGTCTTCTTTCCGACCTGTCAAGGTTTTAAAAGGCGCCTTCAAAGCAGGCCGCTTCGCCGCCATGCCGCGCCGGGTCCTGGTGGTAACACAATTTGCCGTATCCGTCGTGCTGATCGTCGGCACCATCGTAGTCTTCAGACAGATACAGTTTGCCAAGAGCCGCCCCATAGGGTACAGCAGACAGGGCCTCATCACCATTGCCATGCAGACATTCAACTACCATAACCACTTTGCCAATATGCGAAACGAGCTGTTACAGCAAGGCGCTATTGCAGAGATGGCCGAATCCAATACACCAATCACAGAGAATGACCATTTTAACAACGGCTTTAGCTGGGAAGGGGTGGACCCGACCGTCAGTCCCAAATTCAACATCGTGTCTGCAACGCAGGAATATGGAAGAACAGTGGGATTCGAAATTCTTCAGGGTAGGGATTTCAGTAAGGAATTTAGAAATGACTCATCTTCCCTCATTATTAATGAATCCGCCGCCCGGTACATCGGCTTTAAGAACCCCGTCGGCCAGATCATCCGGCAATATGGCAAAAGCTATACCATCATCGGGGTCATCAAGGACATGGTGATGGAGTCCCCATACGAGCCTGTCAAACCCACTATCTATAATCTCGACTATAGCATTGGTGGGATCCTGAACATAAGGCTGAGCCCTAATAAAACCACTTCCTCCAGCCTGGCCTTCATCGAGGCCGTGTGCAAGAAATACTCCCCCGAAGAACTTTTTAGTTACACCTTCGTCGACGAGGAATATGCCCGCAAATTTTCGGATGAGGAGCGCATCGGGAAGCTGTCCTCGTTTTTCTCCATTCTCGCCATCTTTATCTCTTGTCTTGGCATATTTGGCATGGCCTCGTTCATGGCGGAACAAAGAGTAAAGGAGATTGGCGTAAGAAAAGTGCTCGGCGCATCGACCTTTAGCCTGTGGCAGCTATTATCGAAGGACTTCGTAAAGCTCGTGCTGATCTCCCTGTTGATAGCCATCCCCACAGCCCATTACTTTATGCACAATTGGTTGCAGAACTATCAATACAGGACGGAATTATCATGGTGGATCTTTGCCATGGCGGGCCTGGCAGCGCTCATGATCACCCTGCTGACCGTGAGTTTCCAGTCTGTCAGGGCCGCTCTCGCCAATCCGGTGAAGAGCCTGCGATCGGAGTAGCAGGCTCTTCGGGCCGAATGGCCCAATCATTAGCGGTTTTGCGGGAGGGGCTACATTTCAGAAAGACCCGACCCGCAAAACAAAGAGCCTGCGATCGGAGTAGTGGGGGTCAGCGATGCGCCCTGACATACGCGCCGTAATATTTCGCGCTGTTCTTTAGAATGCGTTGCTGTGTTTTGAAGTCGACATAGATCATACCAAAGCGACTGCCATACCCAGATATCCATTCCAGGTTATCATGGCTGGACCATACATGGTATCCATATACGTGTCCCCCTATCTTACGGACAGCCTGCACCGCGGCAATATGTCCTTTTAGATAATTGATCCGGTGTGTGTCGTTGACCTGGCCGTTCTTTAGCTCGTCATCGCCTTTAAATCCTGCCCCATTTTCCGTAATGATGACAGAAGGATTGCCATACTCATCCTTTATTCTCAATAGCAACCGCTCCAGCTGATCCGGCCGGTTGGGTCCATTGAACGCATATTCCATATTCGGCATATGGGGGAATGACATGCCGTAATAGTCACTTTTTTCATCCTGTTGTACGAACATAGGGGCATAATAGTTGATGCCCAGATAGGTCAGACCCGCGCCTTGTATCTCCTTCGCATCGCCCTCCTGTATCTTCAGATCAAAATGATGTTCTTTAGCGTACTCCAGAATGTCAGCCGGGTATGCCCCTTTATAAATGGCATCCAGGAACCACCGGTTGGCGATGCCGTCTACAAACTGGGCCGCTGCCGACGACTCCGTATTGACCGCTATAGTAGGCACCAGCGGCAGCGCCACCCCCGCCTCGCCTTGCGGAATATGGTAGGAATGAAAGAGCTTGCCGGCTGCAGCCACCGCCAGCAATTTGTGATTGAATTGGGTCAACGCCCTTTCAAGCCTGTCGGGGGCAGGCACAACCACATTGAAATTTGGCTTCTCTTTCTTGATGATATCCTCAGCGATAAAGCTTATACCCGTCTCGATGAGCATTTCATTACAAAGGACATATATTTTTACCAGGTCCTTAAAATTATCGAATACCACCTTTGCATAGTTGCCAAACCAGTCTACCGACTCCCGCACATCCCAACCTCCCTTTTCAAAAAGGGCTTGTGGCATGTCCCAATGATACAAGGTCATGACGGGTTCGATACCGGCCGCCTTAAGGTCTTTTATAAAGGTGCGATAATGTTCGATGGCCTTCATATTGACAGCCCCTACTCCATCCGGGATGATCCGTGGCCAGGAGATGGAGAACCGGTAGCTGTTGATGCCTAATTGCTTCATCAGCATTATATCTTTCAGGTATTGCTTCCGGTCGTAGAAGTTGATGGCAACATTGCCCGTGACTCCCGGACCGGCAATTTCATATTTATTCATCCATACGTCCCAGTACGAGGGGCCTTTCCCATCGGCCTGATAGGCTCCTTCTACCTGGTAGGCCGCGGAAGCCGCGCCCCATAAAAAAGGATGTGTGGAGAAATAGGAACCGTTGGGATTGTCATTCGTCATTTGCCCCTCCGTGAGATGAGATGATAGCAATACCAGGAGGATAGCAAGCAATCGTTTTGTCATGTGTTAACCTTTATTAACAATATATGACATTTATTGGATATTTATTACCTTCCTGTGAATGAACCAGAGAACCATTACCCTGCTCCTATTTGCCGCCCTCCTTGTACAGCACGCGACGGCACAGCCACGCATCTTTGCCGAGGGCGTCATCTCCACCGGTGATTACGAGACCCATCCCGCATTTTCACCCACGGGTGACACCTTATATTTTTTAAAGGGCCTGCCCGACGCCGGCTTCTTCTCCATTTGTGTGTCTTATAAGAAGGAAGGCAAATGGACCATCCCGCAAGTCGCTCCGTTCTCAGGACAGTACACTGACGCCGATCCGTTCGTGACCAGGGATGGAAAAATGCTTTACTTTGTTTCTAACAGGCCGGCAAAAGCAGGCGAGCCCGCCAGGTCCGACTGGGACATTTGGAAAGTGGAAATTACCGCCAACGGCTGGGGAAAGCCCATTCACCTGGATAGCACGATCAATAGCAGCAGCAGCGAATATTTTCCGACATTGGCGGATAATGGTAACCTTTATTTTGGCTCCGGACGAAAAGGCGGCAAGGGTCGCAGCGATATCTATGTGTCCAGGTTCATTGATGGACATTACGGCCCGCCCGAGAACTTAGGGAATTCTATCAACACCGCCGATAATGAATATGAGCCTTACATCGCACCCGATGAGAGCTACCTGATCTCCGCTACCGAATGGGGTGGTAAAGTGACAAGGGATGGAAAATATTTTTTCTTCGGCAGCAGCAGGAATAAGATCAGGGACACCTTGCCCCAACGGGAAGATATGAAAGCGTTTGACCATCGGCTGCACAGCGCAGGCAATGGGCTGGGGGATATCTATTATATTGAAATGAAAAGTTTGCTGTCAGTATCTCCGTAAAAATGAGAGTGTTTTTTTCCTTATTGCTTCTATCTGGCCTGTCTGGATGTGCTCAGCATCCGGGAGCAGCCACAACGGCACTGCCCATCCGTTTCAAACTGACCATGCCATTGCACATTACTCCTCAAGGCATCATCGTTACGACATACTGGGGCAGATCCGGCCTGCACAGAGAATTGCTTTGGGATAATGATTCGCCCACCTGGATAAATGATATTGCGCTCCTGGACGCCGGCTCTGTCATGAAAAACTTACCAGCGTTCTACTCCACGACGACGGCCGATGGCACCCGCATAAAAGGGGAAGTATATACATGCGATACTGTTGGACTTGGCAGGGTAATTTTTGCTAATGTCCCTTTTTACAAGATATCAGGGCCGATGCAGGGCGCCTTCGGTGAAAACCTGATATCGAAAGGTGTCTGGGAGATCAACTTTAATAAGAATATCCTGACGTTCGCCTCCAGTATCGATTCAATAGGAGATATTGAGGGGGCTTCCTTGCTACCATCTAATTTCTCTGACAATACCATATGGATAAGCTTTGGATTTAAAGGAGGCAGGACAAAACCACTTCAACTTGACCTGGGCTTCAATGGAGGGATGCTGCTACCTTCGAAAGACTTTAAGCAGCTCACAAGAGGTCAGGCTCATACTAATAAACAAATGCAAAGCTTCTCGACACCTGGCAGCACCAACGAATTGGAGACCACCAGCTTCCTTGATACGGTTTTCATTCAAAAAGTGCCATATACAGCGGTCATATCGACCAATAAGCGGGCTGCGGAAAGACTGATCGGGCTTGAGTTTTTTCAACAATTTGCCTACGTGATATTGGATTACAAAAGCCGCCGGGTATATGTGTCGAAGGCTAGCCGATCCCGGATGGAATAACCACTATCCTTTTATTGCCCCGTCCAATAGATCACCTCTTCCGCCTCCCACAATGCAGGCACTTCCAACTTGTCAATCAGTTTTTCCAATACCTGTGCAGGCACTACGGCCTCCCTGTTCTTATTCTGCCGTATTAATTGTTCATATGAACTTTCTACATATATGATTTTTACTGACGCTCCATAGCTCCTGAACAATTCGATCAGTTGTACACGCATGGAGCGGGTAATATTGGTAGCATTCCATACAAACGGTGCGCCACCTCTTAACAGGACACGAGCCTGCTCCTTCGCCGCCTGAATCACCCGCCCATTGCCGGACTTATCCGTTGGACCTATCTTCATCTTTACACGAAGAGCATCCAGGGAGACAACTTGCCTATCTGGGAAATGTCGTCGAATATAGCTATCCTTACCCGCACCTGGCAGCCCGCTCATAAGTACTACCTCAGTCTGGGAAATTTCGAAAGGAGCATAGTCCAATGAACTATGCTCCTGGTTGAGATAATACATACGTGCGTGGTTGGAGGTAAAGGGACGGGGCTGCGCCCAGCAATGGTGTTCTTTACAGAACTCTTCAAAACAACCTATACGGTACAATAGGTCCTCCCGATCCTGGCAAATGCGGCCCAGAGCATCAGCCCGGGCTAATAAAGCAAGCCATCGGGTGTCCACCTCCAGGCTGGCCTTCACCAGGGTTTTTACCGGGTCCGGTTTTTCCAGCATCCATAAGGGCAGGCCATGATGACGAACCAGGCTCACGATCTGCTCGCGAATAGTAAAGGGGGTTGGGACTTCCCTGTAAAGCAGTTGCCGGGTGGTCATAGCGCCTTTTCGGGCATGACCATGCGCAGTGATGCTGCCATCAGCCTCTACAACAGTAACGCTCCGTTTTTCCACATCATGGAGCAGCGCCGATGCCCAAAGTATCTCCTTTTCCTGCTCATGCAGGGATTGGAAAGCCTCCAACCCGGTCAGTGCTTCCAATACCATTTGTGTATGGACCGCAACATTTCCCTCGGCATGATGACGATGATCCTGTGGAACGTTTTGCATGTCCCTCACCCAGGAAAAATTTTCCTCCAATATATTCCATTCATTATTTATACTAATAGTCCACATAGTCACCTCCTTCATAATTTAAGCGAGCTCTTTTCCAATGCCGGGTCCAGTGCACATCCGTCTTGACATGTCCTTTTCTCACGTATTTGAATACGTTCTCCGAAAAATCATTGATCCCATATCTGCCCGCATTCCGGGTTACGATGCCTTCTATTACAGTAGGCTGCCCCGTCATAGACTCAAAGGGTTCGAACGTACCGCGGCCGCTTGTTATGTTCTTGATTTGCTGTTCAAAGGCTGTCTTGTCCGGAGGCGTCTGGAAGATATTAATTTCAGGTACCACCGGCAGATCCAGCATCGAAGCATAGAACTTGGTTTCTTCCCAACTTAGCCATTGATCTCCATCGCGGATGGCAAATACATAGAAATGGTGTTCGATATTTCTATATTCGATGGAATGTATGGCATATAGGTTCTCCAAAAAAACCTCCAATTCACCCAGGTCCTTCCGGATCAGCTTCCAGTATTGCCGCAAGCTCTCTGTCCAGGGAGAGGTTGTTGGAGCCGAATGTGATCGTGCGAAAACACCTAGTTTGGAAAGACAATTGTTCTCCCCATCCAGTTTCTCCGTATGCACCAGTAAAGGTATCCGGCTTATATTGTCCCAATATTCATATTGTATCCGGTCGTCACTACTCGTCCCCGGTGAAAAGGGATAGTGATAGGTACGACCATACTTTCGTGAATTGGTCATAAAATATGATGTTGATTGAAAAAAATAATATCACTTACCTTCCGGGAGGAAGGCATATACACTGTTTAGTATGATAGCGATATTACATAGCCCACTGCTTTGGGGGTTTAAAATATGATCGCAAAGGTATAAAA
The DNA here is from genome assembly GCA_001898505.1 of Sphingobacteriales bacterium 50-39. Lineage (GTDB taxonomy): Bacteria > Bacteroidota > Bacteroidia > Chitinophagales > Chitinophagaceae > Puia. The sequence goes on along the minus strand of MKTZ01000009.1, from coordinate 133,657 downwards.
AAAACTGACAGAATGGCCCGGGTATGATCGTTTACCATTTTTAAGTAGATTTGGCTACTTACTGACAATATATGAAAATAATCCTTAGTCTCCTTATCCTGACCGCTGTCCTATCTGCCTCTTTATCCTGCGGCCTGGACAAACAAGCCTCCTCATCGCTCTTTGGAAATTTATCCCCTCAATTGGTCGATACGCTTAAGTTGATGGGGCCAAAGATGCAAACAAAAGACATCGATCCCTCAAAAGACAACATCCTCATATGGGACGGCGGTACAAGATTCATTATCGCACCCAACACCTTCGTCGATGACAAAGGGGATCCCTATACAGACAAAGTAACATTGGAAGTAAAAGAAAATCATTCGCTTGCCGACTACATTACGAGCCATCTCCAGACTGCCCATGGAGATGAGCTTCTTCAGACACAGGGAATGATCTACTTCACGGCCAGAGGAAAAAATGGTGAAACGCTGGGAATAAATAAGAACAGGCCCATACGGATCGAGTTGCCGGTGAACGACATCACACCGGATGCGAAGATATTCAAAGGCCATAGAGATCAGTCAGGGCACATGGATTGGGATACGATCATAGAACCATCCAAACGATTAATACCCGTCCCCATCAGGTTGCTCGCTTCCAGGTCGATGGGAGAGTGTCCCGCTTATTTCGGCATCACCAGCGATACTGCTTATTATAATAAATATAAGATCTATTACACATTCGACACCGTTTCAAAATACGAGAATACCCTGTTGGCGACGAGAGAATTCCTGAGCAGGTACTATTACCTTTGCATGCCGGACCTCACCAATATCTATATTGCCCATCTCGATAGCAACATGTGGGAGATTGACGAAATGATGGTGGAATATTTTATTAAAGACTCGACCGAAAGGGTCAACTTCGACATAAAACATTTACCCCAAACGTTCAATGGGGAGCCCATCAAACAATTCCAATGGGACGCACATCATAGTATCATCGAAACTGATAAAAAGGTTGGTCACAACTACATCGAGGCTTTTAAAAAATTCGCTTCCCAAAAGCTTACCAAAATAGACCCCAGCAGAAAAATCCCGGACTCGACGATTGCCGCAACAAATTCGCCCTTTGTATCATATGATGCGCTGGGGTTTGGCTGGGTCAACGTCGACTATTTTTATAAAGACCCCCAGGCCGAGAAAATAAAGCTCATCGCAAAGACCAATAAGGATGCTGCGATCGTCAATCTGATCCTCCCCGGAAAAAAGATCATCCTGACAGGCATCCCAAAAGGAGACAATACCTACTGGTTCACCAAACGGGAAGATGGATATAACAAACTGCCAAAAGGCGAGAAGGCGATCATCCTTTGCATGGGCCTGGGCGGGAACAAGCTTTTTTTGCTGACAAAGAAATCACCATCGGCGAGAAGGAAATAGAGACCATCGACCTTATGGAAGCCAACAGTGCAGTCATCCAGGCGAGATTAAAAAGCTATGACACCCTCACAAAATAATAAAAGATATTTTCCAGACCCCGTATGTAATTACTCCGGCACATGCATCCTGTTATCAAAACAGGCCCCCCATGCTGAAAAATGTGCAACTTTCCATCAAAAACCCCTGTTCCGAGAGCTGGGACCGGATGACCCCGGAAGAACAAGGCCGTTTCTGTGCCTCCTGCCAGAAGCTGGTGATAGATTTTACCTCCATGGACGACCAGGAGGTCCTTCAGTGGTTCACCCTGCCCAAGGGGTCCGTTTGTGGCCGGTTCAGACAGGATCAGCTCCGCCGGTCTTTAGTCGCCACCCTGGAGAAAAAGCGAAGTAAGTGGCGGTATTGGCACTATCTGGTCGCAGGACTGCTTTTCTCTTCTGAAATTTCTGCTCAGAGCGATCCTCACCGGCCACCCATCGGTCAGCATATTTCTCCCGGCGAAAGAAACCGGTTGCTGATAGGAGACACAACAGCTACATCTGCCCCTGGATTTTCACAGGATTATGTACGGGGCAAGGTGATGGACGGTAACGGAAATCCTTTACCCGGCGCAACGGTTATGTTCGGCCCCCGGAAGGGTGTTGTCACCGATGAGCAGGGGTATTTCTCCATTGCTTCGAAGACAGTGCCTGCCGGAGCCTCTCTGATCATCTCTTATGTAGGCTTTGTGACTATTACCACCCCTGCGGATAAATTCAGAGTGGACGGCCAGCAACAGGCATACCGTATCGTGACGATGACAGCGGCCGAGACCCAGGGATTGGTCGTAATAGCGGGAAGGGTGAGCGCGCATAAATCCAAAAGAGACACGCTCACGTTGGTCAAAGATACGCTTGCCTGCATCGGACTTGGTAAAAAAGCATTGACGGTTTACCCCAATCCCATAGCACGGGGCAATTCCATTACCATTACAGCAAGGCTCGACCAGCTTGGAATATACATCGTGCAACTGTTCAGCATTTCAGGTAGTCTGCTGGAAACACAGGAAGTGCCCGGTGGTCAAAAGTCCGGAAATATATCAATGAATATACCGGCTACACTGACTCCAGGGGCATATGTCGTCAGGCTTTCAAATTCCACGGCAGGAAAGTCCTATACCCAGCAGGTCGTGGTATATTAGGATCGCGACCGGCCCCTCAATAGTGCATCCAGGCTCCAGCGGTACCCGGGCTGAACACTGAGGAGAAAGCTCGCCGCACTGGCTGTAAACACTGAGTAATTGATGGGAGAAGTGATACCAAAAGAAATGGTCATGGCAATGGCAAAACACCCCGTGAGCACGCCGCTGCCAAAAGCCGCCTGACGTATGAACACACCGAGTAGTAAAAGAATGCCAAAAGAGACCTCCGCAATAGTGGCAATAATGGCCAGCACTTCTGCAAGCCCTCCGGGCAGAAAGCCCATCACCTCATGGGCATAGGCCGAAAAATGTTTCCAGTCACCCCAGCTTACCCAGGGCTTGCCATACGGTCCCCAGAGGCCAAGCCTATCGCATCCGATGATAAAAAAGCCGGCGCCAAGGGCCAGGCGAAGGTAGAGTTGCGGGAGCGCTTTGACCATATGAATACAATTTATACAAACAAATATCCGGCTTTTGTGGATGGCTAATATCATCCAGTTTTGGTTTTTCAGGTAGTCCAGCTACGGCTTTCGTCTTAGCCGCGAATAAATGTTTTAATTTACCATACGTTACCATGCGCAAAAAAGGCAATAAGCGACCTATCCGCTTCCACTCTTCGCAAACTCCTCACCGCAGAGATCAAATTGTTTATCGATTGCCTGGACAACGGCTCCGTGGAAGAGCTGGAAATGGGCAGAAATGCTTCCCGGAACAATCCTGACAAACCCAGGGAATAATCCAAACAATTTTCTATTTTCCCGGTTACAAAATACCAGACAGCTTTTACCAACACAAAGCCGTGGTCTGACCGACGGCATTGGCGTTTTGTTAACCTTTTGTAGTTGATGCCTCTCAATTTTGATGGAGGGGGAAATAGCCTTAACTTTAAAAATCCTTGCAATTCGCCTGTGCGTCATTTGATATCCTTATAAATCAACCTTATCAATGACCAACGAGTTTCCATTTGTCCTACTGGCTGACGATGATCCGGATGATCGCGACTTTTTTTGCGCCGGTATGAAACGTCTTTTTCCCAGTGTTGACGTCGTAGCTTTTCCGGATGGTGATGAATTGTTGGAGTTTATGAATAGTTCCAGGCTGCAGCCCCTACCCGGTTGCATCCTGCTCGATTATAAAATGCCCCGGCTCTCGGGTCCGGAGGTCTTATTGGCCACAGGCGTCGGAACCCCTTATGACCATGTTCCCAAAATCGTGTGGAGTACATCACAGCGCCAGATAGATATCGATGAATGCCTTCGCCTCGGAGCTACCCGTTTTGCGATCAAGCCGGAGTCAGGCGCCCAGCTGGACAATTTGATCAAGTCCCTTGCATGCTACCTGCTTACGCCAAAAAATAATGTCATTTTTGATTAGTGATCCTCGTCGTCGCCATGATGCTTATCATGGTTCTTATAATGGCCATATGCATGGCCTCTCCCACGACCGTGACCAGGTCCGTCATCGCCCTGATCATCGTCATCCCGATGCCGCCGATCCCGAAGAACAGGCTGGCGGTCATTGCAATTCCGATATTGAACATACCTGGCCCGGTATACATCATGACGCATCCAGGGACGTGGGTCGTTGATCACCACCTTATACCCCCTGTACAGGTCATAACCGCTGCATCTGGTCGGTAAACTGGCAGCAAAAACCCATCTGCCGGCATCCAGGTATATAAACTGATGTTGAGGAACATAATAATACGTCTCGATATCCGGCAGGTAATAGTAGTCCACCCGGTCATATCCCGTGGGTCCCCACTCCGGCTGAGTACCTATATTGACGGTGACCCTGACTTGCGCTTGTGCATCGGCCGTGATAAAACAAAAGGCACAAACCGCAAAAAATAGGCTTATTTTATTCATGTGTCGGTTTTTCACCTTTAAGACAATAAAAACCGGGCCAAGTCCCAGTGGTTTGACGTTTTTTTTACCTTCATGGGACTTTACCAAAAACTGCCATGCAGGAAACATATGAGCAAGATCAACAACAAAAAGAAGCTGTCATCCCAGCAACAGGAAGAATTGGTCAGCATACTAAAAGCCCGCTTTGAAAAGAATAAACCCCGCCATAAGGGTATTGAATGGACAAAAGTACAGACCAGGCTGGAGGCCAACACCGAAAAGCTGTGGTCGCTCCGTGAAATGGAAAGCACTGGTGGCGAACCCGACGTCGTTGGCTATGATAAAAAGACAGGTGAATACATCTTTTTCGATTGTTCAGCGGAAACTCCCAAAGACCGCAGGAATGCGTGTTACGACCGTGAAGCACAGACGTCGAGAAAAGAACATCCGCCGAAAAATAACGCTCTTGACATGGCATCCGCCATGGGCATCGAAATTCTAACAGAGGAAGAATACCGCGAGCTCCAGCAGCTTGGAAATTTCGATATGAAAACATCCAGCTGGATAAAAACACCTGCTGATATCCGAAAGCTCGGTGGAGCTCTCTTTGCCGACTTCCGCTACGACCATGTTTTCATATATCACAATGGGGCGCAATCGTATTATGCCGCCAGAGGGTTCCGCGGCTCGTTAAGGGTTTGACCCCTCAAAGAGAATTGCGCCAACCAACGCTCAATAATTTTTTGACCCCTCATAACGGCCTGATAAATAGCTAAATAGATTTCGTATCAATTTCTTAATACAGGCGGTTTGCATTTAATTCTTTCTTTTGAATTCCATTTCTATTCTAAATTTATTTGAGATTTCACCGAAAAATGGAACAGGGAATTAATGAAAAGAAACTATTGGAAAAGATCGCCGCCGGTGACGAGTCGGCATTTAAAGATCTTTTTCATCTCTGGCGGGATAAGCTTTACTTTTTCGTACTCAGGATAACACATTCCTCAGTCATGGCCGAAGATATATTGCAGGATGTATTTGTGAAGATCTGGACGAATCGCGCCACATTGCACACTATCCAACATCTCGATGCATATATCTACAAAATGTCCCAGAACCAGGCCATCTCGGGGATGAAACGCGCAGCGCAGGAAACGCTCATCCTGTCTAAATTGAAAAATGCACCGGACGCGGAAGAATTGGTGACGGATGATGCAGTGATCCACCGGGAATTGAGCAGGAACTTTCAAGCCATCCTGCATAAACTGCCCACCCAGCAACGGCTGGTATATACGCTGACACACATACATGGACTAAAGCACGATGAAGTGGCTCAGCAATTGAAAATATCCGCCTCGACGGTAAAGAACCATATGACCCGCGCACTTTGTACCATCCGTCAGGAGCTGACACAGCATTATGAGATGATCATTATCTCCATCCTGCTGACCCATACACTATAAAATTTTTCAAAAATATTCTTCTCCCATGTAGGAATATTTTCCCTCCCATTGGTCTTATTAGCATGCCCGACCAAATTATCGCCACTCTTATCGATCGACTGCTGGACGGTTCTATCACTCCGGAAGAAAAGGAATTGCTGGCCCAATGGGTCCTGCACGACAGCGATGAGAAGGATCTACATTCGATGATGGCACAGGCCTGGCGTGATTTCAAACCCGGTGAAAGCCTCCCTTCAGAGCAGGCCGATCGGATACTGGGTACTATCTTACACAGGGTAAAGGAACAAGAGCCGACTCAGCCAGTAGCGGCCCCGGTCCACGAACTGCCCGCCCGTCAAGCCCCTGTCCGCCGCATGAGACCCTACAGGATCGCCGCAGCAGTCCTGCTCTTCATCATCCTGACAGGCGCCGGTTTTTATATGCTTCGGAAACAGTCCGGCCCCACACCGGTAGCTATTGCCGCCAAAGACGTAGCCCCTCCATCCGCAACCAGGGCCGTCCTGACCCTGTCCGATGGCAGCAGGATCGTCCTCGACAGCGCCGGCAAAGGCAATATAGCCACCCAACGAACAACAGCCGTCATCAAACAGGGTGATGGGGACATTGTCTATCAAACGGATGGAAAGACCAACGACATCGAATACAACACCCTCACCGTGCCAAGAGGCAGCCGGATCGCGCATGTCACTCTCTCGGATGGCACCAGGGTCTGGCTGAATGCAGGCTCCTCCCTGCGATATCCCGTAGCATTTAACGGACCCGACAGAAAAGTGGAAGTCACGGGCGAATCCTATTTTGAAGTGGCGCAGGATAAAGCTCATCCATTCGTCGTCAGCAAAGGGAATAATGCCATTACGGTGCTGGGCACCCATTTTAATGTCAACGCCTATGACGAGGAAGGCCCCATGAAGGTCACCCTCCTGGAAGGCTCCGTAAAAGTCACATCCGGGTCCGGTAACAGTCTCCTTCTGCCCGGGCAGATGGCCATCATGGATCAGGGACAGAACATCGACGTGTTGAAAAATGCGGACATCGAAAGGGTCATGGCCTGGAAGAACGGCTATTTTAATTTCTCAAGCACCGACATCCGGACAATAATGCGCGAACTCTCGAGATGGTATGGTCTGGAGCTCGACTTCGAAAACGAAACCGCCGAAAAATTCCATGTAGAGATCAGCCGGGATATCCCCCTGTCAAAGGTGCTCAGGATCCTGGAAATGACAGATAAGATCCACTTTTCTATTTCAGGGAACAAGGTGACGGTAATGCCTTGACCATTAAACCTCGTCCATCGGCTCAAACGAACCAACGGACCGGCACCGTTATGTCCATCCGTCTCGCAAAATTTCAAACCAGCGTTACAATATGACACACCAATCATTACTTACTGCTATGAAGCTAACCACGCTCATTTTACTGGTGACCTCCATCCAGCTATCCGCCCGGACATTCGGCCAGGGCATCAATATCAACGAAAAAAAAGCGCCGATCAGCAAGGTCTTTGAAGATATCCGTAAACAGACGGGATTTACCTTCGTCTATGCGGAATCGATCCTCGACAATGCAAAAACCGTCTCCATCAATGTCCATAACGCCACTCTGGAAGAGGCCCTGAAAGCATGCTTCCAGGATCAGCCCTTCACCTGGTCTATTCTGGAACGCGCCATCGTGGTCAAGCTGAAGGAAAATGCTGATCCGGCAAAAGCAAACGCCACTGATACGGTCCCCGTCAAACACTATATCGACATCCATGGCAAGGTGACTGACAGCCTGGGACGGCCATTATCGGGTGTTTCCGTGACAGTAAAGGGCCTGCGAAAGGGAACGACCACCGATGCTGAAGGGAATTTCACGGTCCTGGTCAAAGATGAGCGCTCAGTCCTTGTTTTCAGCATGATCGGGTATAGCGCAAAAAACATCACGGTAGGCAATCTCCAACAGCTATCAATAACATTGATCGAAGCCAGCTCGGACCTCAACGATGTGGTGATCACGGGCTATCAGAATCAATCCAGGCGATTGAGCGGCAGCTCCACTGCAACAGTGGATATTAAAAGCGCTTCCATTCAGCCTGTAGCATCGTTTGACCAGATGTTGCAGGGACAAGCGCCCGGACTGAACGTCAAGACGGGCAGTGGTCAGCCGGGAAGAGCCTCGGATGTGGTGATCAGAGGCAAGGGCTCCATCAACGGGTCCACCGACCCCCTGTATATCGTTGACGGTATCCAGGTCCAGGCAAGAGACTTCCAATCCATGAACCCCATGGATTTTGAGACGGTCACGGTCCTGAAAGACGGAGCGTCCGAAGGCCTGTATGGATCACGTGGCGCCAATGGCGTCATCGTAGTCACCACAAAAAAAGGCCGGGAAGGTCAAATGGCCGTTACCTACACCGGTCAGCTGGGCTTTTCAAAACTACCGCCCGGCAAGCTAAAGACGATGAGTGGCCCACAGCATGTGGATTTTGAAATGAACATTGCCGGCAACCCCTATGGCTGGACACCCGCACAAGCAGACAGTCTCAGAAAAATAAATTTCGACTGGGAGACGGCCTTGTTCCGATCCGCACAAATGCAGGAACATCAGCTGTCATTCAGCGGTGGGAATAATAAGACAAAATACTTCAGCTCTCTCTCCTACCTGGACCAGGACGGGATACTGCTGAACACCAGCCTGAGAAGATACACCGGACGGTTCAATATCGAACATACGCTGAACAATTTCAAATTCGGCACCAACATCGCAGGAGGTTGGAGCAAGATCAGGAATGTAAAGGAAGGCAATGAGAACTTTACTCCCCTGAACACCATTCTTTGGGCCCTCCCTTACGAAGTTCCCTATACATCCACGGGACAATATACCGTGAGCATCCAGGGCGTAGGCAATTGGACAAATCCCTTTGAGGATGTCAACAGGAATATGGGACATACCTATTATACCAAAGCCTATGGCAACGGTTTTGTGGAATATAAATTCCCTTTCATCAAAGACCTAACCTGGCGCAGCAATTTCGGCGGGGACTATACACAGACAGAAACTTTCTCTATCACCAACAATGGCACGCAGGAAGCTGACCATGACGGTCAGAACACATCCCCCATGTGGGGCCAGGGCAATCTGAGCCAGGGATTGACCAAACAATTCCGCTACACCATCACCAACTCCCTTTCCTATAAACAGAGCTTTGGCGCAGAAGGACAACATCATCTGAACGCGTCCGTCTACCATGAGACGGTACGTACCCAGTCCTCCGGATTCGGCTACACAGGTTTTGGCCTGCTGAACCCCTACCCCAATGCCGCCGGACTCGTGGCCGGGACTACTACCAATGGATATATCCCCCAGATCAATAATATTGTCTTTACACCGGACTATGGCCTCGTTTCCTTTTTCGGCATTGTCGATTATGTATATCTGCATAAGCTGATGCTGAGCGGCTCCGTAAGAAGGGACGGGTCCTCCCGTTTGTCGCCGGACCACCGCTGGGTCAACTATGGAGGGATCAGCGGCGCTTATATCCTGTCCGAGGAACAATTCCTCCACAACAACCCCGTCATCAGCCTCCTCAAGGTCAAGGCCAGCTATGGCACCGTCGGGAACCAGGAAGGGATTGGCGATTTCCCATACCTGCAACAATATGCTTCCGGCACCTTCGGTGGTGGCTCTTCCCTGGGTATTGCCGCCTTTGGTAACAAAAACCTGAAATGGGAAACCCGTACCACGTTCAACACCGGCTTCGAAATTGGTTTATTTAAAAACCGTGTTACGGCCAATTTGGAATACTATAACTCCGTCACGAATAATCTTTTCTTCAGTCTCACTGCACCCGCTACCAGCGGTGGCCCCGGCCAGGTATTAGGCAATGCCGGCAGCATGCGTAACCGTGGTTTTGAAGCCAGCGTGAATCTGGCCGTCGTACATAATAGCGACTTCGACTGGAACATCGCCGCCAATTACAGTCTCAACAGGAATGTTATCCTCTCCCTCCCGCTGGGCCAGCAGTCGCAGCTATATCACAAATACCAGATCTTACAAGTCGGCAAACCCTTCAACAGCTTCTATCTCGATCGGTTTCAGGGAGTAGATCCAAATACAGGCAAAGCGATCTACCTAAAGGCGGACGGAAAAACCATTACCAATACCTATGACCCCAATGACCGCGTCACGCTTGGCACCAGCGATGCTCCGTTCAACGGGGGGATCAATAACAGCCTCCGTTACAAAACCTTTAACCTGAGCTTTCTTTGGGTATATTCCTACGGGAACTTCGTGTATAACTATGCGAGAACACAAGTCGAGATCCCTGGTTATTCCAGCGCCGGCTTCTCGACCAATGGCCTGACTGCCTGGACCAAGCCCGGACAGATCACCAGCTTCCCCAGTATGAATGATCCTTTCAAGCAAAATACTACCCGGTATCTGGAGAATGACAATTTCTGGCGGCTGCGTAACGTAATGCTTACCTGGAACCTGCCACAGCAGTATTGCAGGCGACTGAAGATAAACTCCTTCCAGCTCTTTTTCCAGGGACAGAACCTGTGGACATTGTTCAAGCTGCAGGCCTTCGATCCTGAGGTCTCCATCACCAATAGCAGCACCACCAATTCCAATGCCGATATCACGGGCGCACAATATCCCCCGCTGCGGTCTTATTCTTTCGGCGCCACTATTAATTTCTAACCTGTTAAAACGCATTAACAATGTTACAGCACTCTATTATAAAGTTTTCGACACCAGTCCTGGCCTGTGCCTTACTTTTTAGCTCCTGTCTGAAAAATCTGGATACCAAACCACAGACGATCCACACCGATATCAATGATTTCAATGATCTGACAGCCGTTCAGGCCGGCGCTTATGGTGATCTGCAAAACCCTAAGTACTACGGGGGCAGCGGAGGCGCCGCCATGGCATGGAGCAGTCTCCCCGATATTATGGGCGATGATTTTATCGAAGCGTATGAGTCATTGGGTGACTGGGAAAATGCGTCAAGATGGGTATACGCAGCGGACGACCCCATCATCAGCGGGGCATTTACACAGGCCTATGTCGTTATCAGTGCGGCAAATAACGTGATCCAAAATTGCAAGGGATATGAGTCCGGGAGCACAATTGCCAGTGCTTTCCAACTCGAGGCGCAGGCAAGAGCGTTGAGGGCTCATTGTCATTTCGACCTGTTGCGCTATTATGCACAATCTTACACGCGCAATTCGGACAGCCTGGGAGTGCCTTATATTACAATTTTCAGTCCTGACGACCCCCTGTCCGCCAAACCTTCGCGTATCTCTGTAAAAAAATGCTATGACAGTATTTACAACGATCTGAATAGCGCGCTTGCCATCTATCGTCAATATGGGGATGTCAGCAACCCCAATCGCTTCTTTATTGATTCTACCTGTATACACGCCATGTTGGCCAGGATCGGTCTCTACAATGGTCAGTACGACCAGGCTGCAGCTGACGCAACTATCGTCATCGGGAAAATACCATTGGCGAATACCACCGACTACCCGCAGATATGGCTCGACAATACGCTGTCCGAGATCGTCTGGCAAGTCCCAAACGATCAGACTATGCGACCCGGCGTATGCAACAATGGCCTTCATGCCGCCTATCGCGTCGCCAATAATTTTCGCGACCTCGTCTATTCCCCTGCCGGCGGCATCCGGAATGACACCAACGTCATCCGGCGCGATATCCCGGGGACAGGCAATATAAGCCGCACCCTGCTCTACAAATACATAGGCACCCGGAATTTCAAAGTCTACCGTACCAGCGAAATGTTCCTGATCCGGGCCGAATGCAAATACCGTCTGACTCCCGGAGCCGGTCTGGATGACCTGAATACCTTGCGTGCGGCCCGCGGCGTCGCGGCCGGGTCCGAGACAGGCAGCGCTGTGTTCGATGCGATCTTTACCGAGCGCCGGCTGGAGCTCATCGGGGAAGGCCACCGGTGGTTTGATATCAAGCGGACAACCAGGGCGATTGACAGGGATGAATGCGGCAGCGCAGGCGGCTCTCTTTCAAATGTATGCTCTGTAGGCCCTGATTCACGCAGCTGGATCTGGCCGATACCTTTCAACGAGATCAAGCTCAACAGCAACCTGGCGCAGAATCAGGGTTATTGAACCAGCAGGCGGATGCTGCTGGTCTTACCCGCCAAAATATATTCTCCGTAGGCATAGCTGCCGAGACGGATCTCCGCGGTTCCGGGATCATAATGTCTCTTCCAGAGCAACTTCCCGTCCACCGTAAAAAGCGACAGGGTCGTCGGGCTGTTGATGCTGACACGCAGCACACCCGTGGTCACGGGGTTTTGAAGGAGCTTGAATTCGTCTTGTTTGGCCCCGATCTTCACCAGGTCGATAGAGCTGTAATGCGCATTTCCATCCAGGTCTGTTTGGAGTATCCGGTAGTAATTATCGCCCGTTGGCGGGTCATGGCGAACATAGCTGTAAGTGCGGGTGCTGCTGCTGTTGCCGGCTGCAGGCAACGTGGCAAGATTGGTCCAGGAATGTCCATCCGGACTGTATTGTATGGTAAAGTCCTTTGAGTTTTGTTCGAAGGCCGTCTGCCATTGCAGCACCACCGCGTTGTCAGCGGCATGGGCAGTAAAGGATAACCAGGTCACTGGCAGTGTAGTTATCGCAAAATAGGCCGCCTCATTGCTTTCGAGTGTCTGGCGGTCCGCGGTCGAGAGGGCGGAAGGAAAGACGATCAGCTCACCATAACCGCCGCCGAATGAAATATCATGGTATTGATTGCGATCGCTGCCAATATTATTCCAGGTGGTGCCCGTCGAAGGCGTGGATGGTTCCGCCTCTGCAATAGTCAGTGTGGTCGGCCAGGGCGCGGAGGTTGGGGTAAATGCTGGCGCTGAATCGCAGCACAGCCGAGACATGTCCCACCGTTGTCATATCTGCCGCCAGGTTCAGACTGTTATAGGTAGTTCCGCTGCCGAAGAATCTGATAAAGGGGCGATTATTCTCCCTATTGATCGTCCCGCTGTTGACCAGGATGGGCTGGCGGGCGATGGTGGCCTGAGTCAGGTCAAGCCCATGGCCGCTCTGATCATACCAGGTGGTCGCTTGTCCGGTCGATGATCCCACAAAGGTCTTTAACGCGGTACTATCGAGGTCGCCGTTGGCCGTGAATCCGATGTCCAGGAGCGTGTTGTCGCTGGTTCGGAGTACGCGCAGGGCATAACCCGAGTAGCTGCTGCTGAGACGGCGAGTGCTATATGCGGCGGAGGCTGTAGCGCCAGACCCGAGTCCGGCTTTGTCAAGGGTGTTTTGGGCTTGTGCGTTCAGGGTCAGAAAAATAACGAAGCAAGCCAGTTTGGGCAATGCAATCCGGTAAGTCACAGATAAAGTTTTGTGGAATTAAAACTACACGAATTTAGCCACATTTTGATAATACTGTACCTTTGAACGAATTATTTTATTTGGCGTACCTTAATACTATACCTCGCCCATTGAATTCCCACCCGACCGACAGCAACACACATTTCTTCACACGCAAAAGGGAAAAAATGACAAATCTCATCATTGCTACCTTCAAGGAGGAAGCAGAAGCCATCGAAGCTTCGCAAAAATTTCATGAGCTGGACTCCATTGGCGACATCACCATTTATGAAATGGTCATTGTCAAAAAAAATGCGAATGGGGAGGCCCAGGTACTACAGGCTGATACCACCGAAGGCCTGTCGACATTATCAGGCATGGCCATCGGTTCGCTCATTGGAGCGTTGGCCGGTCCCGTCGGCTTTGTAGCAGGCATGTTCACCGGAACAGTGGTTGGCACAGCGGTGGAGGCGGACAATTACGGGTTCGCAGAGGATTTTGTTTCCAAGGCGGCCAATCAATTGCAACCCGGGATGGCATCCGTCATTGCCGAGATAGAAGAGGACGATCCCGTCTTTGTCGACAACTCACTTTCATCGCTGGGCGGAACCCTGACCAGGTCCGATGTAGACTATGAGTATACCAAACATTCCGACGAAGAAATCGATGAGTTGGATGAAGAGGTCGCCGCCGCAAGAGCAAAGCTAAAGGCTGCATCCGACAAAGAGAAGGACAAGATCCGGCAGAAGATCGTCAAATTAAAAGAAGAAAGAAAAGAAAGGATTGCTGAATTCAAAGACAAGGTGAAAGATGCCATAACAGATATTAAGGCATCTGCCAAAGATAGAAAAATTGAAAAATTAAGAAGCAAGATCGAAAAGCATCATAAAAAGATCGCAGATCTCGAGAAACAAATGCAGGCTGTTCTGGGGAAAGAATCGCTAAAAGGTGCGGAGGCCTGATCCAGATCTTTAACCCTCGCCGGCCAGGCGAGGGTTATTTTTAATGCTTATCTTGTCCCTTTTAAAAGTTAAAGACCTAACCAACTTATTCATGGATATTGCATATCCTTTTGTTCCAAAATCAAATGCCAGGTTAAGACCGGGGCATTTCTGGCCTATCAAACTCTCAAATAGCAAATATGCATGTGGGATTGTTCTGGATGTGCCAAAAGAAAAGGGGCTTTATACAACTAGAATGTTTTATGCAGGTCTGCTCGATTGGATAGGCGATAGCAAGCCAACCGCCAATAGCTTAGAAAGCTCACCTCTCACCATCTTACGTCAGGGACATGCACATATCAAAACAATCTTATTTTGTAACGAGGCTATCGAAGGATATATCGATCCGGTAAAAAATAATTTAGAAATTGAATTGGTTGTTGATGCTCTGTATTACTCCACAGCAACCAAGGTATTGAAAGGATTTGAGGTTGTTCGTAAAGCGACCATGCAGGATCATGAGAACCTCCGTAATAAGTCCGCCTGGGGCTATGCGGTTATCAACAATTCGGCTAACCATCTATTAGGAGAGAAGTAAATCATCGACCCCACTCAATCAAATAACCTGGGGAATGGCACAGTACAAAAATTGGGCTGCTCAGGTCGAATTAAAAGTCAGACGGCTTTCGAGAGCCATTTTTTTGTATTCATCACACTGGCATCTTTTAAATGTGAGTTCACCGGCGAAATAAGTTTATAAGGCTTGTTGAAAAGCTCCTGGGATACCTCGAACCGATTGGCCAGCTTACGAATAATTTCCATCGACAACCCGCGCCGGTAATGGACGATATCAGATACAAGGCTTTTACTTACTGCCAATTCTCTGGCAAGGTCTACAGCCTTGAGCTTGTTTTCCTTCATAAGGTAGTCTAGGAGCTCTACAGGGCCGGCATCAGAAAATGTATTATGCTCTTCATCCCATTTCTCAATAAGTAGGTTCAGCAATTCAATCGTATCCTGTTGTTGTCTGGTTTTCTTTTTAATTACGGCGATCTCTTCCAGCAGATTACAATACTCCTTGTATTGATTGATAGTCTTTATAACCAAGAACAGGCAGCCTTGCTGAGACCTTCTATCCTCGCTTTGCTAACGATTCAGTCTAAACCAATGGAAAGAGTTAAAACTCGGAAATCAGGGAAAGCCAACGTGCTGCCGGCGCAACCCATACTTCCTTATACGTTGCAGTGTTGAACTGTGGCCAATAAGGGATATCCTCATTGCCTTTCGATTCCATCCCGACCGGAATGCCGCCTACTGTTTCACCGGGTAATGCCGTATAAAGTTGCGGGTAATTGCTTCCTTCTCCCCAGACATATGATTGGCCAAAGGGGTTTTTTCCAACGATCCAGAACAACTGTTGTTCGGCAATATTCATCAGTTCTTTATCCTTCAGGAATTTACCAGCAAGTGCGGCTGCCTTGCCCGTAGATAGTTGGACCGCGGCATTTCCCCGGAAAGAGAACCATACGGGATAGACCCGCAGGTAGTGGTCGTCATCCAATCTGAAGCCGTGGGCGAGTTGCTGTTTGTAATCGTTGGTGGCGCCGCTGAAAATGCCAACCTGTACTTTGTAAAAGTTAACGGAATCCTTCACCTCATCTATTTGATATACGCCGCTCGGCACCAAACCATAAGGTTCTACATAGCGCGCAATGGTCTTGAGGTAATCGCCATACATCCGAATGGCGCCTTCCCATTTTTTGTAATCGGGATTGTTGGGTTGGGTCTCGCAAAGCGCTGTCAATGCCTGCATGTACACCTGGTCACGGGACTGATGGGTGTAATGTACGATGGACTTTTTATTCAGGTCGCGATAGAAGAATCCCCTGAGCTTATCTTTATCATGGAGGGGGTCCGTTTGCTGACATTGCACCGTGTATTGAATGGCTTTGGCAGCCTCATCCGCGTAGTACTTGTCGCTCGTTAATTGGTACAACAAACTTGCGGCAAATGAAATATTGGCTGAATACTGGCTGTTGGAAGCCATCGCCGCATGGTCACCGCCGCCGCCGATGCTGCTCAGATCATTAAAGCTCAGGCTGTCGAACCGCTTCTTTGCAAAAGTAAAATCTTCTATGGCCACCTTACGGAGATTTTCTTTGAGCGCTGGATCATTTTCGATCTTCATCGATGCATAAGCTTCGATGCCGGCAAAAACAAAATTTTCAAAGGCCCGGTTGTGTACGTGCACCCTGCGCCACCGGCTGGAATCGTCTCCGGTGCCGATAAAGCCATCCGTCCATAAATTGGTGCCCCAGGTTTGAGCACGGTAGCCGTCGCCCAACCGGGATTTCAGAATACAGTCGATACCCCATTCGGCTTCTTCCTGGAGTCTGAGGAATAGTTCATTGTTGGCTTTTTCTTTAGCCCGGCTAGCCATTTCGAGTAAGGAGTAAATCAATTCACCCGATTGGAGTACCTGCTGCGACATATCCGCGGCATCATGCCACCCCCCATTGAAGGGGAAGATCTTGCCGTTGGATACTGCGTGCAGATCACTGTGACAGGCGCCGTGCTTGCCGGGAATCGGGTAGCCACATCGTTCGCAGAAGACATAGTTCAGCATCCGCCAGGCAGAATTGTCCCAAATGTTGCGGCTGATGTAAAAAGGCTTGCTGGTAACATTGCCGACGCGCAGGTAGTACTGGCCTTCCTTTTTGAAATTGCTGAAATCGATGGTTTCGAAATTGCCGATGGCTGTTTTCTTCGAGTCGACCTTTCCTTCATAGACCACGCCGTTGGACACATTATCCACCAATTGAAACCGACCATTGTGGCTGGCTACCCGGACGACCGCGGATTTGTCACTTTCGACCCCATAGCCTGATGTAGAATAGATAATGCGATTTTCGGCCGGCATCCAGCCGCTGACGACTTCCGGGTTGTCGATCGTTTGCAGGGACACTGCATCGATGTCGAATTTCAACGAGTCCCCCATGGTTCGCTCTTTTCCGAATACCTCGATGGCGAAGGATAGTTTTGTTACTTTATCCCGGGCCAGTTCGCTCATTTCCACAAAGCATTCATTCCATTGATGGTTGATCAGGTTGATCTCATGATAACCTTCCCGGCCATATTTATCGGGGACCTTTGTTTTACCGTCGTTCTCGACATATAAGTTAAGATAGATGCTACGGGCGCCCTCACAATTCGGGTAGATATAGAAATGGATACGATTGTATTTTTCCCAGTTGGCTCCTCCGACATCAAAACTTGCCATAGAGGTACCGAAGCCCAGACCCCAGCCGAGGAATTGGGGATAGGTGCTAGGCGCCACCAGCCGCATGCTTTGTTTTCCTGAGATGCTTCGTTCGCTGGTAAGCGACATGCCGCCGATACCCTTATGGGACCATTTGTTCAGGTCTTCCATATCACAGAGCATGTCCGAGACCAGCACCTTTTTGGTGAGCCCGAAAGACTCAAAAGATTTAGTATAATCCAGCGGCAACGGGCTATGTACATAGCCGGTTTTGCGGATGTCATCCTGTAGTTTTGGGTCTATTTGGGCAAATAATAGCGCCGCGGGACAAAGGAGCAGCAATGCCGAGGAGAGTACCTTTTTCATGATTAGCGATTGAGCAAGTCGTTTTGGATGTTAATAATCCTTTGAAGATAAGAAAGATATGCGGGTTTTTGCAAATTTTTTGCAGCCAGTGTCGAAAATTTGCAAAATATTCCCTATTCGTCAACCGCTCTTGGCGTCTAACTGCCTTCTATAGGGTATGAACAAATTTCCTTCTGGACAAAATAGCTTCTTTTCTCTCTTCACTTCAACCTTACCGCTAGTTGAGGCTATGAAGGGTTTTGTCAAATAAAAGTATTTCCTCGTTTGTCTCAATGTCAATGGCCGCTAAACTGTAAGGTGAGTCCATTCATTGCTAAATCGCGCCATTATTCTGGAACACGATCTTGAGATTATCCAGAATAAACTGAGTACAATTTCATCTATCTTCCGGAAATGACTGGACTAATTCAGAATTTGGAAAACGAAGGCACTTTTCTCAGACATCGAATGGAAATATATTGTTGGAATACGCAGGTGGGCGGCTCTGCGTGAATGGCGAATTATTGTACATTTGAAAGATGGCCCATTTTTCTGCGCTAGCCGGTTGCCTGTTCTTATCCATCAATTCGATGGCTCAAACGACGGTTTGCCTCATTAGGGGAGATACCGTCTTTGCTGGCGGTACCGATAGATCATGCATTAAATCTGCTGGTAAATTCAACTTTGTCTTCGAAGGCCCGCTCGATACCACCGTCACGGCAACGATCAACAGGATCGCGCCCGCCTCGCAGGATTTTAAGACATTTGGCGCTTCCTGTGTAATGGCAATGAAGGCGCTGTATACCGATTATTTCTCTGATATTTTGCGCAAGGACCCGGCTTATTTTGATCTGCATATCATGGGAAATCAGGTAAGCACGGTTGTTGGTAAAACATGCCTATTCGGAATTGAGAATAATAAGCCAGTGCTGATATACATTGTCTTTAATATGAATAAAGGAGTAAGACATCCGGTGGTTATCAGCTACAGCTTACAACAGCAGGACTTTGCTTTATTTTCAGCGGGTGATCATACCAGACATAAAGGTATAGTCGGCAGTTTGCCCGATCGCGGCTCCGTGGGTGAAATAAAAAAAATGATCGGGATTGCTACTGATGGCCCGGTCGATGGTACTGGTCCACCGATCGATGTTCTCGTGGTGACGAAGAAAGGAAGAATGTGGATCCGGAAATGACAAAAAGCCGAGCAAATTTATCCAAAGTCTTCTCTTACCCCTGATTACTAGCAAAAAGTAATTAATGATCAACCTATGCTTCATCTTAAAGTGATAATACCTCCTTGGATGACTGAAAAGAAAGATAAATCCAACATTAATTGGGAACATAATCAGTGGGCGATATAATGGAGGCTATTTTTAGCAAGGTGAAAAGTGATGTACATGTCGGGTAATAAAAAGGAGGTTTGCAAGTTGGTAGAAATAAGCTGAAAATCGCATAAAAAATTTCGAACAAAAAACGCCCTCAAATCCAGCGACTTGGGGGCGCTTGCAATTTAAAGCGGAGAGGGCGGGATTATTCCGCGCCCTGCCGGCCGGCTGCATGATCCCAATGCGCGGGGAGCCAGATCAAAGTGATGTCCGTTCGCTACGCTCACTTTCATTTTTGTTTCTGCGCTTTTGCCGGAGCAAGCTCAGAACTTCGTCGGAGCTGCTTTGACACGCTCCTCCTCGTTCGTAACCTTCGCTGCGCTCGGTTACTCTCCAAAACAAAAATGCCCCGCCTGAAAGGCGGGGACATCTCTTTGATCTGCGGAGAGGGCGGGATTCGAACCCGCGATACCCTTTCGAGTATACACACTTTCCAGGCGTGCTCCTTCAACCACTCGGACACCTCTCCGGAAGGGCTGCAAATGTACAGCTTACAACCCTAACTCCCGAATATTTTTTGCGCATTCTCCGTCGTGATCCGAGCCACCTCTTCCCCTCTCACTCCCTTCACTTCCGCCAGCTTCGCCACCACATACTGAAGATAGCTGCTCTCATTCCTCTTGCCCCGAAAGGGCACGGGACTCAGGTACGGCGCATCCGTCTCCAACACCATATACTCCAGGGGGATATCCTTCAACACATCCGCCAATCCGGAGTTCTTATAGGTCAACACCCCGCCAATGCCCAGGTACAATCCCAGGTCGATGATCTGGCGCGCAGCCTCATAACTACCCGTAAAACAATGAAAAATACCCCCCAACGCCCCTTTTTGATGCTCCCGAACCACCCCAATGCTCTCCTGCATGGACTCGCGGGAATGAATGACGATCGGAAGACTGTAATGCAAGGCCCACTCTATCTGCCGGTGAAAGGCCCGATATTGCTCCTTTTCGAAGGTCCGATCCCAGTAAAAATCCAGGCCGATCTCCCCCACAGCCGCCCAGGCCCTCTTCCCCAGCCAGCCCTCCACCAGCCGGAGCTCCGCCTCATAACCCGCATTCACCGAGGTCGGATGCAGCCCCATCATACCGATACACCGGTCCGGATATTGCTCCTCCAGCGCCATCAGCGCCTCATGGGACTCACTATCCACTGCCGGGAGATAAAACTTCTCAACTCCTTCTTTTTCAGCCCGCTGTATTACTGCATCGATGTCCCGGGCAAACTCTTTGTTGTATAAATGACAATGCGTATCTATCAGTTGCATAAACGATATTACTATATGTGATCGTGACCTTAAAAGCCCATACAAGACACTTCATCCATCCCGACGGCGAATATCCCCAAAAACCAGCATATCAATGGGATAAGATATTTATTGATGCATCGAATACTCCCAATACATATATGATCCTTATTGTGCCACCCGAGTAAATTACTTTGCATAAATCAAAAAAAGATTTACCTTTAAACCAGTTTTCATAGGGTACGGATTAAAAACGGGCCAGGGTGTCTACCCAGGCCCAATTCATTTATACAGTACAGTCGTGCATTTCAGCCCATTTCTCCCCTATTATCAGCGCATACCTATTACTGTTTGATCCATGTACTCTTTTCAGAATTTCCCATTTCAGGACTCACCGTATTTTCCGCAATTTTTAGACCGACAGGTCCGGTCTTTTTATGTCGATCCGACAATTTTATTTCCCCGCCGGCAGGACGTCTCCCCAGGAACCAAGGCTCTCAAACCGATACCCCCTTTCCTGAAAATGACCCAATACGACAGGTAATGCAGCCTCCAGCCTGGGAAAGGCCTTCTCACTATCATGCCATACGACAATCGAACCCGGCCCGGCATGCCGGATCACATTGCGCGAACACCGCTCCGGACTGAGCTTCCTGTCAAAGTCGGCACTCAGCACATCCCACATGATCACCTTATACTCAAAAGGAGGTTTACGAAGAAGAGAAGCCTGAAAAGCACTGATACGACCATATGGAGGACGGAAAAGATCCGAATCTATATACCTCGCTGCCTGACGGACATCATCCAGATACGCCTTGTCACGCGTCTTCCAGCCATTGACATGATGTTGTGTGTGATTGCCTGTCCGATGGCCTTCCTCCAGTATCCGCCTGTAGAGATGTGGATGCTCCTGCACGTTCTTACCTATACAAAAGAAAGTCGCTTTTGCCCCATAGGTCCGTAATGTATCGAGAACAAAGGGAGTAGCCCGTGGGTGGGGACCGTCATCAAACGTCAGGTAGAGTACCTTCTCATCCGTCGCGGGAGGGATGTCCCAGATAAGACCCGGATACCATTTCTTCAGCCACCAGGGCGTCTTTACGAGATAGAACATAGGCCGAAGTTACATCCCCTCTTTCAAAAAAGTATTCACATGCACCACCTGCGTCCCCTCTTTAAAGATCTTCCCATTCTTTAGGCAGAATTCCTCCTGGCTTTTCTCATCCTTCAGCAGCTTGTCCATATAACGCCGGATGGGCGGGTCCTTCATCGTCACAGGGGAGCCGAACAATAGGACATCATCGATATACGAGTGTAGTAAAGGATCCAATTGATAATAAAAGATATCCCGCGTCGCGAAGATATCGCTCCCGATGATCTTGTCACCCGAGATAGCTACAAAACCCACGATCGTACTGTCGGTGTGCTTGAATTTATTATAGAACCAATTGAAATAGTCATCCTCGCCCGTCTCATATTTCTTATCCTTCTTACCCAGGTCGCGGGAAAGATAGGCTTGTGTCTTTGTCTTGAAGCCCCCGGTTGCCAGTTGCCGGTCAATCTCCCTCCATACCAGCACCTGATTAGGCGTAGAGTCCAGCACCTTTCGCAAGTGCGCATTGGCAATTGCACCATACCCAAACTTTTTTTCCTTCTCGCTCCAACGATCCTCCTCAACGCACATCACCGGTACATACTGATCCTTTTCAGAAGGACGTAGAATAGTATCCCGGATCACCATCCGGTCCTGCCGCCCCCCGGTCATGATCTCACCCCCGGAAATATAAATGGATTTGTCTGAATGGGTATTGAAACGTAGCCAGTGTACATTGTCGAAGGAGGTAGTTCCCCGCTCCGTCACGGTAACAAGCCCCTGGTTCAACGCCTGTTTCAACGGGATAACATCCTCCAGGCCGGCACCCGGCTCACCACCTCCCCCTTTCTTACGTATAGGAATGATTTTCAAATTCTTATAAGTCCAGGCACTGTCATAGTCGACATAGAGGGTCTCATATGTCAGCTGGGCTGAGACGCTGGCAACAACAAATAACAACAGGAGAGACAACAGGCATTTCACTATTAGATAACGGTGAAGACCAAGGATTAGTACCTTTGCCGCCTATGAGTAAGAAAGTCAGGCTTCGGTTTGCCCCAAGCCCCACCGGCGGCCTTCACCTCGGAGGGGTACGGACAGTACTATATAACTATCTTTTCGCACGCCAGCACCATGGCGACTTTATCCTCCGTATTGAAGACACCGACCAGAGCCGCTATGTACCCGGGGCCGAAGAGTATATCCTCGACTGCCTCGCCTGGTGCGGACTCAACCCCGACGAGAGCCCCCTGCACCCTGGCGCCTATGGCCCCTATCGCCAAAGTCAGCGCAAGGCGGAAGGACTCTATCTGCAATATGCCCAACAGCTGGTACAGCAGGGACACGCCTATTATGCCTTCGATACTCCCGAAGAGCTCGAAGAAATGCGTACGCACTACAAGACAGCCGAGAACCCCTCCCCCCAATACAACCACGTTCTTCGCACAAAGATGAAGAACTCGCTCAGCCTGCCCGCCGAAGACGTTCAGCGGCTGCTGGATGCAGGCACCCCCCATGTCATTCGTATCAAAGTCATGCCCGGAGAAGAAATTCACTTCACCGACCTCATCCGGGGAGATGTGACCTTTTCCACCAATGGCGTCGATGACAAGGTTCTCCTCAAGGCGGACGGAATGCCCACCTATCACCTGGCCGTAGTCGTAGACGACCACCTGATGGAGATCACGCACGCCTTTCGGGGTGAAGAATGGCTCCCCAGCGCCCCTGTCCATATTTTATTGTGGAGACATCTGTTCGGAGAAGATAAGATGCCCCGCTGGGCACACCTTCCGCTCATTCTCAAACCCGATGGCAACGGCAAGCTAAGCAAGCGGGATGGAGACCGTCTGGGTTTTCCCGTATTTGCGATGAATTGGAAGGACCCCAATACAGGCGAGATGACAAAAGGCTTCCGCGAAATGGGTTTTTTACCCGAATCCTTCCTCAATATGCTCGCTATGCTGGGATGGAATGACGGCAGCGGACAGGAGCTCTTCACCATCGAAGAGCTGATACAGAAGTTCTCCCTCGAACGCGTGCACAAGGGCGGAGCCAAGTTCGACTTCGAAAAGGCCAAATGGTTCAACCATGAATGGATCAAACGACTGCCCGTCACCCACTATCAGGGCCAGGTACAGTCCTATTTCCAGGCAGCAGGCATAGATACGGCAAAGCCAGGCGCCCCCCGGCTGGACTCGGTGCTCGAGCTCGTCAAGGACCGCTGTCATCTGCTCACCGAGTTCGTACAGCAGAGCGGCTTTTTCTTCCAGGCTCCCGACCCGGCGACCATCGACCTGAGTCCCGTGCGTCCCAAATGGAATGAGGCCAAACAACAATTCTTTATCGAGCTGCTCAATCAGCTGCCATTCATAAAGACATGGGACGCCCCCACACTGGAAAAAGAGTTTAAAGAGATGGCTGCCGCCGCTGCCATCAAGCCCGGCGATCTTCTGCTGCCCCTCCGCCTCATGCTGGTAGGAGGTAAGTTCGGTCCCGGCGTCTTCGACATTGCCGCATTGCTTGGCCCACAGGAAACCATCCATCGGATCAGACAGGTGCTGGGACTGCTGCGGGCATGAGTGGTTCCCGACAGGTTCAAAACATTGCTTACATTTGATCCATACATAATTGTTTGCAGCACACATAATCTAGCATACCATGCCCGCCAACATATCTGATTATTCCTCCCAGCAGCACCCTGGTAACAAGCCCACCTCAGCAGGCGGGACAAAGAGACCTATCCGGGTGCTGGTAGCCAAAGTGGGACTGGACGGACACGACCGTGGGGCCAGGGTCATCGCCACCGCCCTCCGCGATGCAGGCATGGAAGTCATCTACACCGGACTCCGTCAAACCCCTGAAATGGTCGTTAATGCCGCCCTGCAGGAGGACGTGGATGCCATCGGGATAAGCATCCTCAGCGGCGCCCATATGACGGTCTTCCCCAAGATCATACAGCTGATGCAGACCAAAGACATGAATGACGTGCTGCTCACCGGCGGCGGCATTATTCCCGAAGAGGACCGGCAACGGCTGCAGCAGATGGGCGTGGGCACGCTCTTTCCTCCCGGCACTCCCACTGCCGACATCGCGACCTATATCACCGATTGGGTCCGAAAGAACAGGGACTTCTAGCCACCGCATCGGACAGCCGCGCTGTGCGCGTCTTTCCGTACATTTGACAAAATACCCGCCATGTACACCACCTTACATACTTACCTCACCGACAATATACTCACCATCACCATCAATCGACCCGACAAACTCAACGCTCTCAACAAGACCGTCATGTCGGAGCTGGGCGAAGTGGTCAGCGAGATCTACGTCAACAAAGATATCAAAGGGGCCATCCTTACAGGCGCCGGCTCCAAAGCCTTTGTCGCAGGCGCCGATATTTCCGAATTCCAGGGACTAAGCGCAAGCGAAGGAGAGGACCTCGCACGCCGCGGACAGGAAATATTCGCCCGCATCGAAAGTTCCCCCAAACCCATCATCGCAGCAGTCAATGGCTTCGCACTCGGTGGCGGATGCGAGCTCGCCATGGCCTGTCACATTCGTCTCTGTACACCCAATGCACGCCTCGGACAGCCCGAAGTCAACCTCGGTCTTATCCCAGGTTATGGCGGCACACAACGCCTCACCCGCATAATAGGTAAAGGCAAGGCCCTCGAGCTCATGCTCACCGGCCGCATGGCAGACGCACAGGAGGCCCTGCAAATAGGTCTCGTCAACTACATCATCGATCCCGACGAGCTCCTGACAAAGTGCCGGGAAATGCTGGCCATCATTGGAGAGAAAGCTCCCCTCGCCATCGCTAAGATCATTGAGTGCGCCAACATCGCCGCAGAAGGTGGAGCAGAGGACGGTTTTCTTTATGAACAGGAATCATTCGGAGAATGCTTCGGTACGGAAGATATGAAAGAAGGCGCTACCGCCTTTTTGGAGAAGAGAAAACCGAGATTCACGGGGAAATAACTTCCCCGCCCGAGCCAAGGCTCACCTGATCAAATGAGGCACGAACCTGCTCAAATTGTCCGTGATCAGCCCACCCGCCTCGCGAATACCTATACCCGCAGGCTCCTGCCCGATGACCCAGCTCCCGATGAGCGGGTAATTATCTCCAAATGCAGGAAGAGGGAACAGCTCCTGGTAAATAAATCCCTCCTCCCCATACTCACCGCCCGTCTGACAGGCCAGCTCGGCGCCTATCCTGATCTCTATATTGGCGCCCTCCCTGCTCAACAGCGGCTTCTTCACATAGTTCGCCAACCCATCACCGGAAAAAAACGCTGGCAGCAGATAAGGATGACCGGGGAACAACTCCCACAACAAAGGCAGGATCGCTTTATTGGAAAGGATCATCTTCCAGGCAGGTTCGATAAACAACAGCTGGTTCTCAGCCTTTGAAATATGCGTGCCGAACTCATCGGCCAGCAGCCACTCCCAGGGGTACAGCTTGAAGAGGTTCCTGACTGGCATGCATTCGGTATCCACAAATGCCTGCTGCTCCTCATCCCACCCGATGTCATCGATAAACAGGAAATGTGTATCGATACCCGCCTGCATAGCGCAATCCCGTAGGTATTCCGTATTCGTGTAGTCCTCCAATGTATCCCGCAGACAGGAAAAATGTAAAGTACCGGGATGTAAATGATTGCGCAAATAGGACCAACACCCGATGAGCTTCTCGTGTATGCTGTTGAATTGGTCTTTTCTCTTATCCAGGTCCTGTAGCCAAAACCATTGCACGATACCCGCCTCATAGAGACTGGTGGGTGTGTCCGCATTGAATTCCAGCATCTTCACCTGTCCATCCCGATAGCACAGGTCAAATCTCCCATAGATGGACGGGTGATCTTCATCCCAGCTCCTTTCAATAAAAGGCGCCGCCACGGCAGGAATATGGAATTGCTCATACAGCCGGTGGTCGATGGCATATTGGACGGCGTCCAGGCACAGCTCCCACAGTTCGGCAGTAGCTTTCTCCAGGAGCAGTATCTCGTCCATGTCAAAAGCATAATAAACGCTCTCATCCCAATAAGGAACATGGGTCGTATGGAATCCAAACCCAAGCTGCTCTACAGCCTGCTGCCAGTTCCTACGGGAGGATATAGGTATACGTTGCATAACGGATGGTGTTAAATGCGCTAATGTCTGGCCCTCGGCCGCCGGACCCGTGGTCCGCCCTGGTCAGGACGCAGTTGTTGTCACCCCCAGCTTTCCAAATCCCCCGCGGGGAATATATCGAATATGCCTTACGACAACACCCTTGCGCCGATAGGTAACAGGCTGTATCTGAAAAAAGAAATTGAAGTCCCACCCGGGCCAATAAGTGCCCGTATAATACGGATAATAGTAAGGATCATCATATGTAGGATAGAAGGGACAGGCGCTGTCAGCGCTTACCTCATAATAGGCAGAATCCGGCACATACGCCGGATCAGGCTCATCGGGCTGCACAGGAGAGAGATGCCTGTTGCAGGAAGCCAGCGCTGCGGTGATAAGCACCAGCTGTATCGTCTTGGTCTTTTTCATATCGCCGGGGTTTAGAATGTCTGAAAAAGGGTGGTGACTGGTTAGCTCTATAAAGGTCGGCAGAAGGCAAACACCCTGGGTTAATCGCCTGTTAACACCACCCCCTCGATTGATAAGTATATGTTAAAAAAAGCCCTGCTGCTACGCAGCAGGGCTTAACAATATCGACAGAGTCAATCAATACCCGAATACTTCCTCCAGACTCAACACTTTCACTTCCCCCACCTTCTTCAGATCATCCATATTTATTTTCTTGTCATTGGCGACCACACAATACGTGTAATTCTTACCGGACAGCTGATCCTTATGGAACTGCTTGACATCATCCATCGTCAGCTTGTCCAGCGCCTCATACTCGGGCTTACGCTGGTCATAGTCCAGCCCCTTGTCCTTTGCCGCCAGGTAAGAGAATACGATACCATCCTGCGTGACCCGCTCGGTCTCGATGTCCTTCTTCAGGCTCACTTTCGCCAGCTCAAACCCTTTGTCCGACACAGGCAGGTCATTCAGCAGTTCATTCATCCCCTTCAATGCATCCGGCATCTTGTCGGCCTGGCATCCAATATAGGCCAGTATATAGTATGGATCCTCCTTCCTCGAAGGTGTACCATAGGTGGCATAAGTAGCATACGCCAGGGCCTTCGATTCACGAATGGTCTGGAATACGACTGACCCCATGCCGCCCCCGAAATAATTGTCGAATACATCCACTACAGGCTCCTTGCTCACATCATAAGGACCCGCATTGCGTATCCACACGATCTCCGCCTGCACCATATCGTAATTGGTGAACAGCACCTGGTTGGAGGTCTGCGTCGTAAAAGGGAAAAGAGCTCGGGCCGGATAGGCTTTAAACTCCGATGGCATTTTGTGGAGCTTACCAATGGCCGAAGTAAAGGATTCCACTGGCAACTTGCCGTAATAAATAATGGTATGTTTATAACTCAATAACCCGTGGAGGATATTCACCAGGTCCTCCACTTTCAGGTTATTCAGCTCATCCGTGGTCAGCACCGTGTTGTAAGGGTTCTTCGCGCCATAGCGCGCATAGTTGAGCAATCCCTGCAGGATGGCCTGTTTGTTCAGCTTGGCGTTGGCCCTTGCTTTTAAGATTCGTCCTTTCAGCGCAGACAGCGCCGCCGTGTCCGGACGGCAGTTCGCCAGTATGTCCTCAAAAAGAGAGACAGCTTTGTCGAAATTCTCCTGCAGACCCGTGATGCTTATCGTCGTCACATCCGCCGTAGCGTTGATGTTGAAATTACAGGCGATGTTGTAGAATTCTTTGCTGATCTGCTCCGAAGAGTATTTGTCCGTACCAAGGAACTGGAAATACTGCGCCGCCAGGGGCAGCAGCTTGTCGTTGCGATTGCCCATATCCAGCCGGTAGTACAGGTGGAACAGCTCATTCTCTTTATTGGGCACATACAATACATCCGCAATCCCCGCCTTGCTGCGCACGATGCCGCTCTGGAAATCCAGCCATTGCGGGGTCATATTCGATACAGGCATGTCCTCGATCTTTTTTACAAAGGCCGATTGTTTACCCGCATTGGTCTCCACCGGCGTAATAGGCGGCTTGTCCACCTTTACGATGTTCTTATCTTCACCCTTACGCTTGTACAACAGCACATAATTATTGCCTAAATACTGGTTGGCTATTTTAACGATCTCTTCCTTACTCACCTTTGCCTGCTCATCCAGATCCGCCACATCGTCATCCCATTTCGTACCACGGGTTTTGATAAAGGAGCTCATCAATGCCGTGCTCCGGGTACCATTCTTTTCCAGCTCTTCCAGGAGGGACAGCTTGGCATTGGCCACAATGGCCTTTACCAGACTCACATCGAAATCGCCTTTTTTCAAAAGGTCTATTTGCTGCATCAGCAGGTCCTTTACTTCTTCCAGGGTCTGTCCCTGCTTTGGCGAGCCGCCCATGACAAAAATGCCATAATCTTTGTACTGCTGTACGCCGGCAAACGCCCCTTGTACCTTTTGCTGCTTGTTCAGATTGAGGTCCAGCATACCGGCCTTGCCATTGTTGAGGATGCTGCTGATAAGGTCCAGCACCATCGCGTCATGGGTGTTGGAGGCAGGCGTCCGGTAACAGATACGCATATTCTCCGCGCTGGGACCATAGATATCCTTTACGATGGGGGCAGTCAGCGGTTTCTCGGGCGCAGGATTGTACAGCTGCACCGGTTGGTTCTTCATATAGGCAAAGGCCTTGTCGATCCGCTTGATCAATTGATCCGGCTCGATGTCGCCCGCCATGATGATCGCCATATTGTTGGGGACATAATATTTATGGTAATAGTCACGGATGGCCTTTAAAGAAGGGTTCTTCAGATGCTCGATCGTGCCGATGGTCGTCTGCTGGCCATAATTGTGCGTGGGAAATAAATAATAATGCATCGCCTCGCTCATCTTGCTCCCGTCATTGTCCAGGCTCCTGTTCTTTTCTTCATAGACCGCCTCCAGCTCCGTATGGAACAGACGGAAGATGGGATCGCGGAATCTTTCCGCCTGCACCAGCAGGAATTTATCCATCGCATTGGAAGGGATATCCTCTTCATACACCGTCTCCTCTACCCAGGTGTGAGCGTTGGAGCCCTGTGCGCCGATGTTGGTCATCAGCTTGTCGTATTCATTGGCGATGGCGTATTTGGAAGCCAGCCCGCTGACACTGTCTATCCGGTGATAGATGGTTTTGCGCCGGACCGTATCCTTAGTGGAATTATACTCCTCGTACAGTGCGTCGATCTTGTCCAGATAGGGTTTTTCCTTTGCCCAGTCCAGGGAGCCATATTGCTCTGTCCCCTTGAACAGCAGGTGCTCTAAGTAGTGGGCCAGTCCCGTATGATTCCTCGGGTCCGTATTGCTCCCCGCCCTTACGGCGATGCGTACCGATACCCTTGGCTCCTTGTGGTTGGGACTGAGGATCACCATCAGCCCGTTGGCTAAGGTATAGAAACGCGCCTGCATCGGGTCGTTGGTAACATACTTGTAAGTATATCCCCCCGAGCTCGCCTGTTTCCATACATATTTATCCTGCGCCGTCGCTCCCTTGAAGGACAGCGTGATTGCTACGAATACAAATGAGAAGAAGATCTTGGATAATTGCATAAAGTTTTGATTGTGGTGAGCGGACCTGTGGTCCGCTGATGGTGCAATTAATGCATTTTTTCTTAATCGTGCCAGCCATTCATAAAATGGGCGATGAATAAGGGTTTCAAAAGGATATACCCCTCAATTGTGCGGACCAACCCGATTCCCTTTCCCTATCTGGCAAGGAACTGCTACCTTTGAGCCTCCAAAATAAAGGCCGCCTCCGGCGGCTCCGCCAAAGCCTAAATAATTAACTATGGAATACAGGATAGAAAAAGACACCATGGGCGAAGTCAAAGTACCCATCGATGCCTATTATGGCGCTCAGACCCAACGTAGTGTAGAAAATTTCGCCATCGCCCAGGATATCAATAAAATGCCCAAAGAGATCATCCGCGCTTTTGCCTATCTCAAAAAAGCCGCCGCCCTTACCAACCTCGACGCCGGCGTGCTGTCCAAAGAAAAATCCGACCTCATCGGACAGGTCTGCGACGAGATACTGGCCGGCAAGCTCGACAATTGGTTCCCCCTCGTCGTCTGGCAGACAGGCAGCGGCACCCAGAGCAATATGAATGTCAACGAGGTCGTCGCCTACCGTGGTCATGTGCTCACCGGAGGCAAGCTGACAGATAAAGAAAAGGCCCTCCATCCCAATGACGACGTCAATAAATCCCAGTCCTCCAACGATACCTTCCCCACCGCCATGCACATTGCCGCCTACAAAATGCTCGTGGAGACCACCATCCCCGGCATCGAGAAGCTCCGCAATTCCCTGGCTAAAAAGAGTACGGAATTTATGAAAGTCGTGAAGATAGGACGCACCCACTTTATGGATGCTACCCCCCTCACCCTGGGACAGGAATTCAGCGGTTATGTCTCCCAGCTCGACCATGGACTGAGAGCCATAAAAAATACGCTCGCCCATCTCTCCGAGCTGGCGCTGGGCGGCACCGCAGTAGGCACAGGTATCAACACACCTCCCGGCTACGCCGACAATGTTGCAAAAAAGATCGCCACCCTCACCGGTCTCCCTTTCGTCAGCGCCGAGAACAAGTTCGAAGCCCTCGCCGCACACGACGCCATCGTGGAAGCCCATGGCGCACTGAAGACCGTAGCCGTCAGCCTGATGAAGATCGCCAACGACATCAGAATGTTATCCTCCGGTCCCCGCAGTGGCATTGGCGAGATATTTATCCCCGACAATGAACCCGGCTCTTCCATCATGCCCGGCAAGGTCAACCCCACGCAGTGTGAAGCGCTGACCATGATCGCCGCACAGGTCCTTGGTAACGATGTCGCCATCAACATCGGCGGCGCCACCGGCCATTTTGAGCTCAATGTTTTCAAGCCCGTGATGATCTATAACTTCCTCCACAGCGCCCGGCTCATCGGCGACGGCTGCGTCAGCTTTTCTGAACGCTGCGCCGAAGGGATCAAGCCCATCGAAGCAAATATTCGCAAGCATGTGGAGAATTCCCTCATGCTCGTCACTGCGCTAAATACACATATAGGTTATTACAAGGCCGCCGAGATCGCTCAAAAGGCGCATAAAGAAGGCACCACGCTGAAAGAGATGGCCGTCAAGCTGGGATATCTCACACCCGAACAGTTCGACCAGTGGGTAAAGCCCGAAGATATGGTGGGGAAGATAGACTGATCATTTCTTCCGGAAAGTATAAAGGGTCATCCAGACAGATGCATATTGAAAACTATTGGCCACCCCCGACAATAGAAAATACCAGTTTTGGTTCCATGTCCGGGTGAGCTCCATGGAAGCATGGATAAGGATGTACATGCAGGTATACAGGATGGTCCCAAAAGCCAGCCACGAGAAAGGCTGCTGAAAAAGAGACCGCTCCTCTCCCGGCAAAAGACCGTCAACCAGGAACAGACATGCTCCTACCAGCTCGCAAAAGAGGTAGAACAACATGCCGTCGATGCTCTGCGTCAGCTTTACGAGGCTTGGAAGGATGAATATAAAAACGCCCACCGGCACCAGGGCCACCAGCCACCGGCATATCCGCCTGGTCACCCCGTGCGTCATCCCGTGATAGAACATCAGCAGCACCACACAGCAGTCGAAGGGCTCCCAGAAATTGTATACCCAGTTGCCATTATGATGCAGCCGCGCCAACACCGTCACCGTGCCCTCTATCAACACCGTGACGATCAGCCACCACCGCAGCAGTCGGAAGGAAAGGGGTGAATGGCGCCGTACCGTCGTCAACCCATAGATAAGGGATGATAAGATCAGAAAATAGTAATATGCCAGATAAAGGAAGAGATACATAGGTCTCTCCAAATATAATATAATTCTAACGATTGCAGCACGGACTCACCGGATCAGTATCTTCTCCGTAACTAACGGTACAGCATATCCATTAACCAGGCGAAGAACATAGGTTCCCGGTGAAAAAGCCTGTACGTCGATGGAAAAATTATCTTCCGATGAAACCTTTGTCAGCAGCAGTTGTCCCGTCATATCATACAAAGATGCCACCAGGGGCTTTCGCTGACCCTGAACACCTTCCACATACAATGTCCGCCGCACGGGATTGGGGAACACGTGGATGTCAGTAGCCAGGGCAGCGGCAAGAGGTTCCGTATGTCCATTGTCCTGCAGGTTAAGCGTTGTCATATAGATCATCCTCAGGATATACCCCTTATACGGAGGATTGGACACCGATGTCCCCAACGTCCCGGACGAGTCGATGGCGCAGCAGGAATTGTCCACCGATACAAACAGCGTATCACCACTAGGCGCCACCGTTATATTCCGAAGGCGAAGGCCGGGCAGATAATGCAACGTATCCGTCGGCAGGGTCGTACTGTCGATGCCGAGCCCGTCTGCCTTCAGCTTCAGACGAAAGAGGCCGTTCTTCAAAGAGGGCACCAGCAGAGAATAGTTCCATCCCGGAATGGCCGTATTCCCATAAAATGTAATGGCCGCAGGTGCGATGGTGGGCCAGTAATTATTGGCCAGGGCCTGGGCCGCCTTGTTCCTATTGCGACCCCAGTTGTAAAAGCAAAAAATCGGGTCCTGCAGTGTGGTGGGCGTACTATGACAAAAGCTTGTCTCGCTGATCACCGGCTTGCTCGCCAGGTACATCGAGTCGCCCGCAGTGGAAGTATAGTTGTCGTCACAAAGACCCGCCACCCTTGGCCATCCATAATTGGCATGTGGCAGGATAATGTTTACTTCGTCATCCGACTTGTCGCCGTGTTCCGCGCTGTACAGGATATAGCTCGCGCCGCCATTCACCGATCCGAAGTCCAGTCCTTGTGGGTTACGGTGCCCAAAGGAATAGATGGCCGTCTTTGCCGGAGCAGCCGCTCCCTCAGGAAAAGGGTTGTCTCCAGGTATCCACTCCTTGCCGCTGGGCTGTGTGAGGTCGGGCTCCGTATTCAGTCGCAGCACCTTCCCCTCGATGACAGTCGTATCCTGTGCATAATTCGTACGATCGACATTGGCCAGATTACCCGCCCCCATATCGCCGATGGTATAGTACAGGTGATAATTGCCATCCGCCTCTGGCAGGGGATTGATCCGAATACGCCCCGAATTATGATCATTGCTGCCATTCAGTCCTGTGATGACATCGTCCATATAGACGAGGTTGCCTGAAATGTATTGATAGCGGGAGATCTTCGTGTTGTAGCTGCAGTAATTGCCCCCCGACGAGGTCCCGCAGCTCACCAGGTGGTATACATAGGCGATGTACACCCAGGGCTTGCCGGAAAAGAATTGCGGATGTATCGCCAGGCCCATCAACCCTCCTTGCGGCCATGCCGTAGGGTTAGTAAAATCCTTGTCGCCATTAAAATTCCTCACCATCCTCGCCCCTTTGTTGCCGGGGTGTATCTTCCAGACCTTGTAGTCATGAGCAGCCGTCACCCATAGTGAGTCGTCCGGACCATAGACCACCTCCCAGGGAGTATTCATCCCCGTTGTACCCGTGGCCGGATACAAAGTATCGATCTTGAAGGTCTGATCGTAATAGGTAACAGTATGCTGGGGAAATACACAAAGATGCAAGCATAGGCACGCAATAAGACAACCCGCATATAGGATACTGCTTTTCATGGGGATAGGATTTGGCCGGACCCTGTCGGTCAATACTCTTTATTACCGGCTCGCCATCAGGGACTCGCTCTGTCAAATTAAAACCATCGGAAGCATATTTGAAATAGTAGATTTTCCAATTCCTAAGGTATTTATACGATTGACAGCCATTAAAATATGGCCTATTTTTATGTTTGGTTTTAATCCATATCCAGGACCACATCCCATGAAAAAAATAAATCCATGCCATGAAAGCTAATTATACCCGCATCCTGTCCATAAAGATTCTCATCGTCTGCAGCACCACTTTCCTGCTGTCAAAAAAAGGTTGGGCCCAGGGGGCCGATCTTTGTACCGGCGTCACCAGCTCATTGTCTATTGGCGCCACCTGTTCCATCTCAGGTGGCAATATGAAAGGCATGACTCCCACCGCCGGTGTCCCCGGCAGCTGCGGTGACGCAAACTCCGCCGATATATGGTACAAGTTCACCGCCACCACACAATGGCCGGTCATCACTATCTCCAATTTAGGGGCCAATCTGAAAGCAGCAACACCCGTCGTGCAATTGCTCTCGGGAACTTGCGGCGCCCTGACCTCGCTGGCTTGCGTAACGGGCAACACCACTGCCACTTCGATGACAATACTCACCAGCACCGCTGTTGGAGGAAGTGGCCTGACAGTAGGACAGACCTACTATATCCGGGTAGCCACTGCGACCAACACAGGCACCATATCCAGCACCGCCAGCGGATGGACTTTCAGCATATGCATTACAACTCCTCCAAATGCTCCTACTGTAGACTATGGTAAGAGCTATGTCAATATTTCCAAAGGCACCGTCGGCGGCACCGTCGAGCCCGGCGATACCCTCGAGATAAGGGCCACCTTTGTAGTGAAAGCAAACACCGCCTACCAGACAGCCTATACAGATAATATTCCCGCAGGCACCACCTACATTCCAAATACATTAAGGGTCCTTACCAACGAAGGAAAGATATATCAGCAGTTCACCGATGCCGCCGGTGACGATGCCGGTACGCTCAGCGGCTCTACCGTCACCATTAATATGGGCACCAATGCGACCTCCACCACCGGGGGGTCCGTATCCAATACCAGCAAGCCCAACTTCTATGGCAGCACCTGTATCATGGTGGCTTCCTTCCGTGTCGTGGTCAATTCCACCACCGCCTATGGCTCCCAAATTAATGTGGGGCTCGGTTCCATCAACTACAACACCGGCAGTGCGGCAGAAGCCATCAACTTCCCTCAGTACACCATCATGGTATTCCATAATTATGGCCTTTGTAGCAACTCCGTAGGCACGAACGCCATCATCAATGAGTATGGCGGCACCTTTGGTTCCGGCAACGTAAAGGACAGGGCGCCATCTAATAAAGTGCCCTCCAACTATACCTACGTCCTCTTTTCATCCAGCGGCTCGATGCCACAGGACTATTATTATGGTATGTCCAACAATACCAGTGGCGGCTCGACACTGGCCACAGGTTATGCCACTTCCAACACAGCCTGGCCTATACCCGACGGAACAGCTTCTCCCGGCAACCATCGCATATTCGGTGTGTGGGATATCATCGGGGACCACACAGGCGCCAGCAACCCTGCGCTTGGCAATCCACCTACCGATGACCTCAATGGCGCCAGCGGCGGTTACATGGCCGTAATCAACTCCTCCTACCGGACCGACACAGCCTTCCTCGACACCGTATATAACCTTTGTCCCAATACATATTATCAATACACCGCCTGGTTTCGCAACATGTGTTCCCGTTGCGGCTGCGACGTCAATGGCGTGGGCGCCAGCGGTAGCGGATATATTCCCTCCGGACCCGGCGACTCATCTGGCGTTCAGCCCAACCTGACCTTTAATATCAATGGATATGACTATTACACCACCGGGAATATGCCCCACACCGGGCAATGGGTTCAAAAAGGTTTTACCTATCTGACAGGACCTACCCAGACCACCATGATCATTAGTATCCGTAACAACGCTCCCGGTGGCGGTGGTAACGACTGGGCCATCGACGACATAGGCGTAGCCTCCTGTGTACCCAGCATGACCCTGACGCCTAACAAACCCGATACACTTTGTCAGGGCGCTGACGACACCGTGCGTTTCAAGATCTCTGCCTTCTTTAATAACTATACCCAGTGGAAGCTGGAGAAGAGCACCAACAACGGCGTCACCTGGACCTCCCCCGGCATCGATACGACGGGGCAGGCGGCTTCCGGCACCGGCGCCCCCGTATTCAACTCTTCCACCAGTCTGTATGAATACCTCGTAGCCCGCTACTACCGGCTCAACCTCACGGATACGCTGATAAAATACCGGATCACGGTAGCCAGTACCACTGGCAATCTCAGCGACCCTAACTGTAGCTATATTACTTTATCACCCAAGCTCGTAAAGGCGGTCAACTGTATGATCGTATTGCCTACAAAGCTCATCAGCTTCAAGGGACAGGTGACGAATGCCCACGGCATCCTGCAGTGGACATCTGCCAACGAGGTGGATGGCGCCATCTTCACTGTGGAAAGCAGCAACGACGGTCTGGTATTTAATACCATCGGCGCCATACATGGCCAGGCGCCGGCTGGGTCCGGATCGACCTATCAATTTACAGATCCCAACGGACTGTCAGGAGCCCGCTATTACCGCATACGGATCAGCTCCGGCAGCTATAGCCAATACAGCAGCCAGGTATTGCTCACCGATGGCACCATCATATTCGATGTGCGCAATCTGGGTAATCCCTTCACCGACCATATCAACATGGAAATAGCCAGCCCCTCCGACATGCAGGCCCGTCTCAACCTGATGGACATGTATGGCCGGGTCGTAAAAGTGCAGCAACAGTTCATCAACCAGGGCATGAACATCATCGCTATCGATGGATTGGGCGGCCTTTCCAATGGGACTTATATCCTGCAGATCATCGCCGGCGATAAGATCATCACGCGCAAAATGGCGAAACTCTCGAACCATTAGACCACGCTCATATATGCAACACACGCAGACTGGCCGGATTCCTACCGGCCAGTTCTTTTTTAACCCTCCGGGATTCGTTGTTCGACGGAAAGGAATTATGGAGCCGCCTCGATAGCCTGTATCGCATCCCCCGCGGCACGGGAAGAGACAGCATCGTTCATCGCCGCCCTTTGGTCTTTGATCGTCGAAAGGAATTTCGCCACATAGCCCCCCGCTCCATCCTTTTTATATTGTATGGCAACAAGCTTCAGCTCCCGAATGCCATCCTGTGCCAGAACAGGGTCCTTTATACGGCCGATCATATCAGAAAAGCTCCGGACAAGGTGTATCTTCTCCTGTAGGGTGCCGTTCCTCCACCCATTACAGACAAAAGCCCACTGCTCCGTTCCGCCATATCGGGCATAGACATAGGCCATCGCCTGGGTCAGCTCTCCCTTGTGATCCTTCTCCAATGGCCTGGCATACCGCAACGCCGCAGCCGTATCTATCCGCGCAATCGCCCGCAGCGCCATCGCCTGCACGGTATAAGACTCCGACCTCAACGCCTGAACAAATATTGGCATCAGTTCCGGACGGCTCAGCACGATCAGCGTTCCTATAGCATGCGCCCGCACCATCGTATTGCTATCCGACTTCGCCAACTCCGCCAATATCGGCACCGCGCCATGCTGTAATGCAGTATCGAGGTTCCGGATATCCTCATGCTCCCTGTTCAACACATCGAGCGCAAGACTTCGGATACCCGAATATTTATCCTTCAGCGCTGACAAAATGATCTTCCGGCCGCGTTCATCGTCTTCATGTCGGGCCGCAAACTTCACCGCCTCCGCTCTGTCCGCATAAGCCGGAGCATGGAAATACTGGAACAGGTATTCGTCCAGCGTCTTATTATCCCCCTCCCTGGCCACCAGCACCCGCTCCGCATCGAAGTTTACCAGATCCGGCCTGGTAGCCGCAGGCAGTACCAGTGTATCTTCCTTGCCGGAGACCCACACCCGGTGTCGTGTTCGCACACCACCCGCATATATATCAACCGCCACCGGCAGGATATAAGGCTCACCCTCCTGTAGCTGCTTTACAATTACTCTTTCCACCCCCGCCTGTTCGTCCCATTCCCAGCCGGTCTGCAACAGCGGATGACCCGCCCGGTGATACCATTGATCGAACCACCAGTGCAAATCCCTCCCACTGGCCTTTTCCATCGCCAGCCGCAATTGCGCCACCTCCGCGCTCTTATAGGCATTCTCGGTAAGATAGATATGCAGCCCCTTGTAGAAAGCTTCATTGCCGAGGTAGTGACGCAGCATATTCAGGATGCGTCCCCCCTTCTGATAGGTCACCCCATTGAATGCATCTTTTGGCACGTTATAATCATATTCCACCAGCCTTTTGGAAACATTGTCCTCATTGTTGAAATATCCCTGCATACCCTGATACACATGTTCGTCGGCCGCATCCTGACCATATTTATGCTCCAGCCATAGGATCTCTCCCAGGTCCGCCATCGATTCGTTCAACGTTAGATTGCTCCAGCTCTTCGCCGTGACATAATCCCCAAACCATTGATGAAACAGCTCATGCTCGATGCCCGATGAATAGTAGCTGTCCAGGTGCTCACGCCGCGTGCTTTGCCCACCCAGTACACAGGCGGTCGTGTTCTCCATCGCCCCGCTGATATAATCCCTCACCACTATCTGCGCATACTTGTTCCAGGGAAAGTCCACTCCCAATATCCTGGAAAAAAAGTCTATCGCCTCGGGTGTCTCGCCAAAATTATCCTTTGCATACGGCGCATAGGCTGGTTCCATATAATAGCTCACTTCCTTCCCATGCCAGCTGTCCTTGTATATCCTGAAATCCCCCACCGCCATCATGAACAGATAGGAAGAGTGCGGATGATCCATCCGCCAGACATCCGTACGGGTGCCGTCCTTATTATCCTTTTGCCCCACCAGCCTCCCATTGGATAAGGTGACATATTGCGAAGGCACGGTCATCACCATCTCCTGGGTCGCCTTCTGATCCGGCCTGTCCAGCGTGGGAAACCATACAGAGGCGCTCTCCGGCTCACCCTCGGTCCATATCTGCACGGGCTTCCCCTTTTCGCTGCTGTCGGGATTGATAAAATAAAGCCCCTTCTCGTTCTTCTTTCGCCCCTTCACCTCGTTGGGCTTCGACACATATTCGATATAGATAGTATACTCTTCGGACCGCTGGTACATCCTGTCCAGGATGATGACTAAATGCTGGCCGTCATAGAAGAAGGACAGACGCTTCATGGCCCCAGCCAACGACTGCCTGGTTTCCACCATCATCACATTCGCTATATCCATCCCTTTCGCATCCAGCCGCAGGCTATCCGTCTGGTAAAAATGTGGACGCAGCGTCACCCACTCCTTCCCGTACAGATAACATTTCTTATAGTCGAATCTTACATCCAGCTTGATATGAACCAGGTCATTCACCGACTCCGGTGTGGCCCGGTAATGGGCAAGGGCTGGTTGCCCCCAATACCCTTCCTGTGCCTGCAGATAGGCGCAGGCCTGGATGGCCAGGGCCATCCCCAAAAAGATCGTACGCATATGTAAATTGTAATTATTGGTGAGAGCTGAGGAATTTGCGATACATATCCACGAGCGCAGGTGACTTTAATTGATCCAGCTCACGCAACAGCGCGCTATCCCCACCCCGTTGATACAAACGATACATCCTGTTACGTCCATCGAATCCATAAATGATCATCTGACGCAGCGCCTCTTTGATAACAGGCCTTCCATCGCCATCCGGTGACAGCTGCCGGTCATTGCTCCGGATTTCATAGACGATATGACCTTGGGCATCGGTCTCCGCCTCCAGCCTTTTATCATTGTGCCGGTATTGGATATATCCTCCGGAAGAAATGCTGTCAATACCCGTCTCGTCATCTGTCAGTCTGATACTGCCTTCATATCGTATCCGCTCGTAGTCGTCGTCCGTGCGGATGGTGATCGTCACCCGCTGCCGGTGGTCAAAGGCTCCCGGCCAGATGGACTTGTAATACATCCGGAAGAGTATCAGACAAAAACCAACAAGAAAAAAAGCAAGTTTCATCACGTCGTCATTTACTGATTATAATCGTCGCCCGTCTGAGAGGAGCCCCGCTGACGTCCCGAGATAAGATAAAATGCCAGCAGACCCGCCCCGATGCTGAACGCCATGATCGCCACGCTATGCAGCCCAAAAGGCATCGTAAAATTGATAATGCTAAGCCCCAGACCTATAGCCAACAGCACGCATATCCATGCCAGCGCCCCACGGCGGACATCTTTCTTCTGTCGGGCCAGCAGCCGGCTGACCATAGTCTCCGAGGACCCCGCGGCGATGGCCCTGCTCTTTATTCGATGATCCAGGTTGCGCTGCAGCAGCTCCAGTATAAAATTGAAGCACAGATACAATAAGAAAATCGTTGCGCCGATATGGAATGCATCAACCATAAAGTCCCGGTCGATTATTCCCCCGGTTTTGTCCTCCGCTCTTGCCGCCACGAAGATCAATAAGGACAGGATGGATATAAGTAGTTTCT
Organism: Sphingobacteriales bacterium 50-39; assembly: GCA_001898505.1. Classification (GTDB taxonomy): domain Bacteria; phylum Bacteroidota; class Bacteroidia; order Chitinophagales; family Chitinophagaceae; genus Puia. The sequence continues at coordinate 92,858 of MKTZ01000009.1, read as the reverse complement.
TCATTGCTATAATTGATATATGTTATGAGACAGCCCTGTCTCGAATAAGTTGCAATTATCTTAGGAAAGGTCTAAATTCTTTATTTGATGCCGGTATTGGACGATCATCCCCAGGCCGCGGACAATAGCAATGCCTACCGAGACGCCCACCACGACATAGAGGACCAGCCCGGAAATATCCCCTGCAATACTCAGGAGGGAAGCCTTGAATATCCAGCCGGCCCCCAACATCAGCAGCCCCGTCCCCACCAGCCAATACACCAGGGACCAGTCCCTCTTTAACCTTGGCCTGTCCAGTTTCATCATCACTAACTCCACTACATCCGCCACCGGTACCTCCAGCTGTCCCACTTCCTTAAAGATCAGCCGGTAATTGTCCACCTGAATACGACAGGCTTCACACGCCTCCACGTGCTCCCTCATCCAGGCCGGGCAATTTTCTCCATCCATTGCATACTGCTGTATCGCAGCTTCACTGAGATGATCTGTCATAATTCATCCTTTTTATACTGCATCAAAACACTTTCCTTTAATTGTTTCCTCGCCCGGAACAAATAGCTCTTGATCGTCCCCTCCGGCAGCGAGGTGATCTGCCCTATATCCGAATAGCTCAGCCCCTCCTGATGAAAGAGGACCAGCAGCATCTTGTATAGGGGTGGCAACTCCTCTATCCGGGCAGCAATGATCCCCGCCAGCTCCCGGCCTTCTATCAGCGCCTCCGTCCCGCCGTCATAGTCATGAGCGGCCGCCTCCGGAAAACCCTCGTCGCCCACCACCCGCAGCCTTCGCCGCTTCAAAAAATTGATACAGGTATTATAGGCAATATTGCCTATCCAGGTAGAAAGTTTTGCCGCGTGCCTGAATCCCGACAAATGCTTGAACGTCTTTAGATATACATCCTGAATAATATCTTTCCTGTCCTCCGCATGGCTGATCATCCGACCCACTATCTGCCCCACAAGCTTTTGCGTATCCTTAACGATAAGACCAAAGGCATGGTGGTCGCCCCGCAATACCCGTTCGACAAGTTGCTTATCCGACAGTCTGTTTGCGCTGTTGTAATTCACTTGCCCCTATTTGACAGATGATCCACCCAAAAGTTGCAGGGGGAAACTTTCTATTTACTATTTTTATCCGACTTATAGCTCCCCGGTATGAAATATATGAAATATTTGCTCTTTTTCGTCCTAACAGCCTGCGGCAACAACATCAATGATTCGCTAAAGGCCGCGAACAATTCCGTGATCGATATTAACAACTACGAGCTCATATACCGGACCATCCAGCAGCTCGATAAGGATGCAGACTCCCAAATAGTCGGTCATGCCGACAGCCTTTATAAGGCCGCGAACGCCGCCTCATCGTACATCGGACGTCTAAAAGCACGATTGACGGACGCAGATTCGATAGGAGACAAAACAGAGCCCGCGGCCCGGCTATTGCTAAGAACGCCGGCCAGCGATACCCTGAGAACAATGCTGCTCAATATATATACAGCATCCCATAAATGCTTCGTAGGACAGGACAGTATAGCACAATTGGACAAGGTGCTGTTGGACATAGTCGACCTCCACAACCAGACTGACTGGACCCCGCAATACTTCAAGGACAGTCCGACAGTAGCTGCCGAAACGATACTGTCCAGGTTCGAAATGGAATGTACCGGCGCCGCCAGCCTCAGTCTTCTGACCGTGCTTCACCAGCTTAAGAAGCCCTAAGAACGGCTAGCCCGCCTTACGCCTGCACTGAATCTACCTTTGCAGCCTGCTCGTCCATGGTATGCGCCGTGTGTTCGGAAGAATGCTTGTGAAAAAATTTCTTTTGGAATAAGAGGATGGCGATCACGCCTACAGAGATGGAGGCATCCGCCAGATTGAAGACAGGGCTGAAGAATTCGAACTCCTCACCCCCCACAAAGGGGAACCACGATGGATAGTGCGTCTTTATCAGAGGGAAATAAAGCATATCCACTACCCGGCCATGCAGAAAGGTCGTATACCCGTGGGATGGGAATATCCTGGCCACATGGTCAACAGTGCTCTCTTCAAAGATCAACCCATAGAACATGCTGTCCAGCAGATTGCCCAACGCCCCCGCAAAGATCAACCCCGCACAAATGATAAAACCCCGGTGATATTTCTTTTTGATGATAGACTGAACGTAAAAGATCCCAAATATTACCGCTACCAGGCGGAACAGCGTCAGGGCCATCTTTCCCCAGGTACCCCCGAACTTCCAGCCCCAGGCCATACCCTCGTTCTCTACAAAATATATCTGCGCCTTATTGCCTAATAACTTGATGCCATTGTCATAAGCCGACACCTGCTCCCGGAATAATTCCGGCGGGTGGCTAAGAGGCATATGTGTTTTAACCCAAATCTTCAGGGACTGATCCGCAACGATGATAAGTAATACGATGAGAAATACTGTTCTGGCCTTCACGCGATTTCAATATTTAAAGCTTCAAATATACCATAAAAATCCTGGCCCACCGGCCCTATCATCCTCAATTCATGGCTGTCGCCGGCCCTATTCCTCGAAGTAGACCCTCCGCACCCGCTGGCTCACCCCGGTGAGGATCTCATACGGGATGGTCTGCGCCCAATGAGCCAACTGGTTGACAGGCAACTCTTTACCAAAGACCACCACCTCGTCCCCTTCCTGCACGTCCACGATACCCGAAATATCGATCATCGTCATATCCATACAGACGCTGCCAATGACGGGCGCCAACCTCCCCTTGACCCACATCTTACCCACCCCATTACCCAGTCTCCGGGGGTAGCCATCCGCATACCCTATCCGCACGGTAGCGATCACCGTATCCTGCCCGGCAATACCCCGCCGGTTGTACCCTACGGTCTCCCCCTCCTTCAGATACTTGATCTGTGCGATAGTCGACTTCAGCGTAGACACTTCCCGAAGATCCAGCTGATGCGAGTCTGCACTATCCACGCCGTAAAGCCCGATCCCCAGTCTCACCATATCCAGCCGCAGGTCCGGATGACGAACGATGGCCGCCGTATTGGCTATATGCCGGAGAAAGGGATAGGGCAGCGCCTCCTGTATCCGTGCAACGGCCGCCCGGTAAATACCCCCCTGCCGGTGTGTATAGTCGTCTTGTTGCGCCTCCTCGCTGGCCGCCAGATGGCTGAAAACACTCTGTATCTTGAAATTGGCCGACTTCAATGCTCTTATCAAAGCATCCAGCTCCTGCGATGGCTCGGTGGAAAAACCCAGCCGGTTCATGCCAGTCTCCAGCTCGATGTGTACGGGGAAGTTCATCACCCCCTCCTTTCTTAACCATTTGTCGAAATCCCGCAGCAGGCTGAAGGAATAGATCACCGGCTCCAGGTTATATTGTACCAGCAGGTCGAAAGAGCTGTTCTCCGTATTCATGACCATGATGGGCATATGAATGCCTCCTTTCCGCAACACCACCCCTTCGTCCGCATAGGCCACCCCCAGGTAATCCACGCCATCCCGTTGCAGCCGGTTGGCAATCTCAAAGCTTCCGCTGCCATACGAAAATGCCTTTACCATCGCCATCAGCTTTGTGGCAGGCTCCAGCCGCCCGCGATACTGCCCTAAATTATTCGTCAGGGCATCCAGGTTGATCTCCAGCACCGTCTGGTGTATCTGTTCCGACAACAGCCGGTCGATGTCCTCGAATTCAAAGACACGCGCCCCCTTCAGCAGGATCGTCTCATCCCGGAAATGCAGCTGGAAAAGGGCATTTTTAAACTCCTCCACCGAAGGATAGAAGACCGACGGCGCCGTAAACCATTTTGCGATCAGGGCCGCGTGAAGACTTATGCGCGGACCGACCCCAACCATTCTATCGATCTTCTTTTGCGATAACATCCGGGCGATGGTCGTATAAAGACTGCCCTCATCCTGGCCGCTCTCCAAAAAGTCCGAAAGGATCACCGTACGCCGGGGATGCTGCCGTTGCTGGGAAAGAAAGTCCAGCGCCAGGGAGAGAGAGCTGAGGTCCGCACTATAGCTGTCGTTGATGATGCTGCAGTGATTGATACCTCCTTTCAGCTCCAGGCGCATGGCTATCCGCGTTAGCTGCTGCAGCCGCTGGTTTATCTGCTCCCCCTGCTGCCCAAGATATAACAACACACAAATGCAGTGCATGACATTCTCTATCGATGCGTCGTCCGTGAAGGGGGCGTCAAAGGACATCTTCTGTCCTAAATAAGTGACATGCACCCTGGTAGCTCCGCCATTTTTTTCAACGGCATCCACCCGTACCGCCCCATTCCCGCCACGTCCCCAGGCAAAAAGATTGGGTCCGCCACCGATCCTCACCAGCCACTCATCCACCGCGGTCACAACGTCAGTCTGGTCGCTGTTATAGATAAGGACCTCCGCCTCCGCAAAGAGCTGCAGCTTCTCCGCCGCCTTTTCAGCACGGTTCAGGAACCCTTCGCTATGCGCCTCGCCGATATTGGTAAAAATGCCGATGGTAGGTTGTATGATCCGCTGCAATTTGCCCATCTCCGCTCCACGGGATATACCCGCCTCGAAGATCGCCAGCTCATGTGACTCGTTCAGTTGCCAGACACTGAGCGGTACCCCGATCTGTGAATTATAGCTTTTAGGGCTCCGCACCACCTGGTAAGAGTCCTCCAACAATTGATTCAGCCATTCTTTTACAGTGGTCTTCCCATTGCTGCCGGTGATCCCGATGACAGGAATAGAGAAAGCCCGCCGGTGAAAGGCCGTCAGCCGCTGTAAGGCGGCCAGGGTGTCATCCACCAAAATAATATTGGCTCCCGGCAGGTCGATGGAAATAGTTTCCCCAACTATGAAATTTCTTACCCCCCGCCTATACAGCTCCTCTATAAAAAGCCCCCCATCCCTGCGGGGCCCTTTTAAGGAAAAGAACAACGAGGTATCCGGGAAGATCAGCCGGCGGCTGTCCAGCAACAGATGCTCCACCGTATCGTCTCCCCGAAATTGAAGAAAGCTTCCCCCAACGATGCCGGCTATATGTCGAATGGCGTACTTCATTTATTAATACCTTTCTGATTAGTAGTATACATAGAATACCCTATGGCTGTGGCGATACAGACCAGGATCACCAATAAACTAACGTACACCGGTATATAAAAGTCTAACCATTCCGCCAGCATTTTCAGTCCGACGAAGATAAGCACCACCGCAATGCCTTGCTGCAAATGGGCAAACCTGTCCACCGCCCCTCTTAGCAGGAAGAACAACGATCGCAATCCCAGCACCGCAAATATATTAGAGGTATAAATGACGATCTTTTCACGCGTGACGCCAAATACCGCCGGTATGGAGTCCACCGCAAACACAATGTCCGTCGTGGCCAACAGCACCACCACCACAAAGAGAGTGGTAAAATATTTTTTGTCATTTATGACCATCACCATCTTGCCGCCGCAATCATCTCCCGTCAGCGGAAGAACACGCTTCAGCAGCTTGTACACTCTATTGTCCTCCACGTGTATTTGACCTTCATCTTTGGCAAAGAACATGGTAATACCTGTATAGATGAGGATGCCGCCAAAGATATACAGCAGCCAGTGCCACCGCGTCACCGCTGCGATACCCACCGTGATGAACCCGATACGCAGCACGATGGCCATGAGTATACCAATGAGCAATACCCGGGCATAGTAGGCAGGCTTCACCCGGAAAAAAGAAAAAATGAGGATGAATACAAAGATATTGTCGATGCTGAGACTCCACTCCATCAGATAGGCGCTCAGATATTCCAAAGCCATCTTGTGTCCATTCTCGTACCACAAGAAGCCAAAGAACGCCAGCGCCAGCATCACCCAAAAGGCAGTCTGGAAGAGGGCCCTTCGGATCGTCACCGTTGTCCCCTTCTTGCTCAACAAACCCAGATCAAAAACGACAGCCAGAATTAATACAATGCCAAAAGTCAGATACGAAACATTCGATGAGCTCATGCCGTAAAGTTACGGTATTAACGAAACAATCAAGTTTCTCTGTTACAAGCTATTAGAACTGAATTTTTACCAGGCGCCGCCGCTCTGCAAGAATTACGGTCTGAACTTTGCATACGCAATAAGGTGGGTAATGGTCTCCATAAGAATGGCAGCGACATGATATATGATTTTTGTGTGCTTATCACCTGTTTCAACCATGAGCAACGACTCATCAGATCGCTCCAAAGTATTCATTATCACTCGAAGGGATACTTTGTGCTCATTGTGGACGATGGCAGCGACATACCCCTCTCCCAAACCCGGCTCATAGAACAGCTCCCCGACCCGCCGGAAATAGTGATACTTCGGAGCCCCACAAATGGAGGCATTACCCGGGCCCTTAACGAAGGTTTAACTTATTTGAATGGGACGCACGACGAAGGTCTGACGTATGAGAAGTATGCCGCGCGCTATATAGCCCGGTTGGATTGCGGTGACCTTTGTATGAAAGAGAGGTTTACAAACCAGGTAGAATTTCTCGACAGACACCCGGACATCGACCTGCTGGGTACCTGTTGCATCTTTAAGGATTTTTCATCTGGTGACTCCTATAGGTATTTGGCGCCGCCCGATCATGACCGGATCATGCGTCAAATGCATTTTAAGAATGTTTTTATTCACCCTACCGTGATGTGGCGGGCCTCCGTGACCAGGAGATTGCCTGCCTACCCCGACACCTATCCGCATGCGGAAGACTACGCTTATTTTTTTGAAATGCTACAGCAGGGACGGGCCGCTATCCTAAAGGACTTTCTCGTGATCAGCGAGATCAACCCCAAAGGTATCAGCATCAGCTTTCGCCGGCAGCAGCTCAAAAGCCGCATCGACGTAGTACGGAAATATGGCCACAACAGGCTGTACGGCATCATGGGGGAGCTCCGGCTAAGGCTTTGGATGCTGGTCCCTGCTGCCTGGGCTTTGAAAATAAAGAAATGGATATTATTTGTAAAACCTATCCAGCATCCGTCATGAATATTATACATGTTGTCGAACCCTTTGCCTCTGGAATTGCTACCTTTCTTCGCAGTCTGGTGGAAAATCTACAGGACGATCTTCATATCATCATACATGGGGAGCGGGAGACTGTCATGCGCTCTTCCGAGGTCAAACGCTCCTTTCCCAAGGCCAATACGCTGTTTATCCGCTGGCCTTCCGCACAAAGGAAGATCAGCGTCTGGAAGGACCTCGTGGCCTTCTGGGAATTGTACACCATCCTGCGCCGGCTGAAACACCATTCTCATATAGATGCAGTACATCTCCATTCTTCCAAGAGCGGTTTCCTGGGCAGGCTGGCCTGTCGCCTCGCCAGGATCCGCAAAGTGATCTATACCCCCAACGGCGCCCCCTTTCTTTCCGGCACCAGCCGGTGGAGCAATTATATATACGGACAGCTGGAAAAACTAGGTTCGTACTTCGGCGGCAGGACAGTCTGTTGTTCCGCCAGCGAGTGGCAGGTTTACCAGGACCTCGGCATCGATGCGGATTGTATCCCTAATGGCATCCGCGTGGAAAATGCCCTCGCGCAGACAGTCGCCACTCCATCCCCGCCCGCTCATAAATTTCGCATCGTCACCAGTGGAAGAATCGTCTATCAGAAAGATCCCGCCCTTTTCAATACCATCGCTTCCTGGTTCGAAGAGTTCGGGCAGTTCGAGTTCGTATGGGTAGGAGATGGGGAAGACAAGCACGAATTGAAGGCAAAAAATATTGTCATCACCGGCTGGCTCCCTCCCGACGATATTCATGATTATCTTTCCGGCGCACATCTCTATCTGTCCACCTCACATTTCGAAGGGCTCCCCTTCTCCGTGCTCGAGGCATTGGCCCTGAAAAAACCCGTGCTGTTGAATGATTGCATAGGCAACAGGGACCTGGTCCACGGCGGCCTGAATGGAGATCTGTTCCAGGATGGGAAAGACGCCGTACTCAAAATAATGCGGTACTACAATAACAAGAACATGCTCACCGTCATGGGGGAATATTCCCGCCGGATATGTGAGGAAGAATTCAATGTAGACACCACATTCAACTCCTATCGCCACCTGTATAAAAATTAAAATCACGCCTATGTTCAATACAGTCAGCGATCAGCAGCAGGACTCATCGGAATGGCAGTTCCTTCAGCGACGCCTGGACGATATCGCCAGCCTGCTGGAAAGGGAAATGAACTTCCGGCAGAAGATCATCGACAAACAGGGCGACCAGATCACCCGCCTCCAGTCCCAATTGCAGGAATGCAAACAGGCGGCCGATGGCACCCGCCAGCTGGTCAATAAATTGCTCAACGACATCGAGAAGTACCGAAGGGATATCCAATGGTATCGGCGTACATACGAGACGCGCAGTCTCCCTGGCACCATCTGGCAGAAAATATTCCGCCGGCGAACCAGATCCTCCTCATCGACCTGACAGGGAGCCCACTAAATTTCTTCACCCTCTCATGTCGCAGCAATGAATAAATACACGCTCATTCAAGATATCTATTTGCCACCCGGCAACACACCCTTCGCCTATTCCGATGGAGAGGCAACGGAAAATTATCTCCTTGACAGGATCAGCCGCGCGGAAGACCTTTCCATCGGGTCCGCAGAGCTCGCCGGCGCCATCAACGACTGGCCCACGCTCTATCACCTCAGCCCTGCCAGGGCCGATCTCCTCCGGCCCCTCTCCTCATTGCTGAAAGGGAAAAGAATACTCGAGGTCGGCAGCGGATGTGGAGCCATCACCCGCTATTTAGGTGAATTGGGATGCGAGGTCCTCGCCCTCGAAGGCAGTGAAAAAAGAGCCCGCATCACCCGCGCAAGATGCCGGGATCTGCCACAGGTCCAGGTCGTCTGCGACAATTGGGACAGCTTCGAATGGGAAGGTCCTTTCGATATCATATTGCTCATAGGCGTGCTGGAATATAGCTCCCTCTTTGTAAAGAGAGATAACCCTCCGCTGGAAATGCTGCAGAAGTGCCGGTCCTTCCTCCACACCGAAGGCAGGATCGTGCTTGCCATCGAAAATAAATTAGGTCTTAAATACTTGGCAGGCGCCTCCGAAGACCACACCGGCCGGCCTTACGACGGTATCCTGGATTTGTATGACGGCGACACCGCCTTCACCTTTGGAAAAGATGAGCTTGCCCACCTGCTATCCCGCGCGGGTTTTCCTTTCCGGGATTTTCTTTATCCTTTCCCCGATTATAAGTTTCCCTCCGTCACCCTTACCGAAGCCGCCTTTGCAGCGCCGGACCTGACCCTGACAGACCTGCTCCAGGAAAAGTTCGATCATGCCCGGGGCCCAAACCATACCACCGGGCTCTCCCTCACCCGCCTCGCTGCTTCCGTCCTGGCCAATGGGCTGATGGCTGATCTGGCTAACTCATTCCTTATCGTGGCGGGCGCAGTGGCAGGTCATGGCATGGCAGTCATAGATCATAGCGCTGGCAATATCCTGGCCTGGAGCTTCAACAGCGCCCGGCAAAAATGTTATTGCAAGAGCTTTGTCTTCACCCGGACAGCTGCCGGCAGGCTGCGCGTACATCGGGAACTGCTTCATCCGGAGACACCCTGCCTCAACGACCCGCCCATCCACCAGCACATAATGGACGAGGAATATCTCGCAGGCCGGCTGCTTTCGTCCCGGGCACTGGACATCGTTACCCGCCCCGGATGGACCATGACAGAGCTGAACGAATGGGCGGACAGTTATTACCGCATCTTATCCAGCTACAGCTCGGAGAACTCTATTCCCGGACAGTATCTCGATCTTACACCCTATAACATCCTGATCGATCCAACCACAGCGCCCGTCATCTTCGACCAGGAATGGACCTGCCCGGAGGAACTGCCCCTTTATTTCATCTTTTTCAGGGGCGTCGTCTATACGCTCGCCGGTATTAGCCATTATGCAGCTCCGGCTGAAAACATTCCAACAGGGATCATACCCCTGGCGATGGCGCTCGTTAACAGCATCCTGCCCTTCGACGCCGGCCTCCTGGAAGAAAGCGCCCGGCTGGAAGAATATTATTTCGGAAAGATACCTCTCCGCCCCGGCCAGCCATTCGGCCACGGGGATATCCCGTTCAAAAAGAACTGGAGGATATTGTACGACGACGCCATCCGGCAATGCCAGACCAGCCGCGACGAGACCAGGGCCGCCCTCGATCAGCTGGCAGCCGCCGCCGATCATCTTGCACAGGAAAAAGCCCTTTACCGGATGCGTCTGGAACAGCAAACGTCCAAGGTCCGGCAGGAATATCAGACACAGGTGACCATGCTCCGGCAGCATGTGGACTGGTACCAGCGCACCTACGAACAGCGCAGCCTTACGGGTGTGATCCTTCAACGCCGGCTGGTCAGAGCACAGACCAGTGGAAAATATCTCACTGCCAGCCTGCTGGCATCCATACAGGAAAAAGGATTTCGCAAAACCTTTTCCACCATCCTGCGCGCCATCACATCAAAAGGCCTGTCCGGACTACTGCATCCCAGACAAGCCCTCCTTCCATTGATGATGCGCCCCGCACCCATTCCCTTTACCTCGGCAAGCATGCCCCCGTCCCCGTCACAAAACGAAGATCCTGAAAAGATCACCGCCATCATCCGCGCCTTTACATGGACACCCAAAATATCATTCATCATGCCAGTGTACAATACGCCTCCCCGCTGGCTCGAAAAAGCCGTCGACAGCATCCGGAGCCAGTGGTACACCAACTGGGAGATCTCCATCGCGGATGACGGGTCCACCCACAACGGCACGCTGCAACTGCTCCGCCGCCTGGAAGAAGAGGACAGGATCAGGGTCACCCGCCTGAACAACAACGCAGGCATCTCCCAGGCATCCAATGCCGCCATCACCATGGCCGACGGTGAGTTCATCGCTCTCATGGATCACGACGACGAGGTCACACCTGATGCCCTTTTTGAAATAGTACAAGACCTCCATCGTCATGGGGACGCCGATATCATTTACACCGATGAATGCAAGGTCGATGAAGAAGGCCATCTCAGCGACCCCTTCTTCAAGCCCGGCTATAGTCCCGAACTACTATTGAACATGATGTACTCCGGCCACCTCACCCTCTATAAAAAAAGCTTTCTGGTGAATAAGGTTGGCCTCTTCCGCTCGGCATACGACCTTTCCCAGGATTATGACCTGATGCTGCGGGCCGTGGAAAAGACCACCCGCATCCGGCACGTCGAAAAGGTTCTGTATCACTGGCGCATGACAGCGGGCTCCTCCTCCCAGGGAGAAAAACCACATGCCCGCATCACCAACATTGCAGCATTGGAGGACGCCATGAAAAGGAGAGGCATCCCGGCCGAGGTCTCCGCCCTACCCGCCGCCAACAAAGTAAAGATCCATCCGGATCACGAACCACTTGTATCTATTATCATCCCCACCGATACATGGGACCACCTGAAGGACACGCTGCACGCACTATATGTCCACACGGCTTACAAGCACATCGAGGTAGTGGTGGTGACGAACTCCCGTATCATCGCGGCTCCTCCTCCGCTGCCACGCCCCTCTCCCGGCAGATTGGCTCATCGCGCGCCTGTGTATGTGACCTATGATAAACCCTACAATTTCTCCGACAAGTGCAATGCCGGCGCTGACGCCGCCTCAGGAGAGATACTTATTTTCTACAACGACGACGTCAGGCCGCTGGAAGACCTTTGGCTGGACAATACCATCGAATTTCTTTTTATGCCGGGAGTAGGAGGCGTATCGCCCAGACTGGTCTATGAGGACGACAGCATCCAGTACGCAGGAATGGCCACCGGGGTCAGAGGTCTCACGGGGACTACCTTTCATGGCTATCCGAAGGACTCTACCGCCTATATCAATTTTCCACAGTCGGTGCGGAATGTGTCCATCCTGTCCGGCGCCTGTGTCGCGATAAAAAAAGAAATCTTTGAGAACATCGGCGGCTTCGACGCAGTCAACACACCTATCACCCATTCCGATGTAGACCTTTCCTTCAGACTGCTCGAGGCAGGCTTGCGCTGCGTATATACGCCCTATGCCACCCTCCGTCACATCGGCCACCTGTCGCTCCGGGAGCACGAACATTCCCAGCTCCCCCGGATAAAAGACAAGTCCGATATCTATCTGTTGCGTCGCTGGCCGGATCGTTTGGCGGACGATCCCTATTTCACCACCTCCATGCGGAACCACCTCTATCATGACTCCCCCGAGCCCTATCGCTTGTATGCGCCCCCACCCTCCATCCCCCAAAGGGGGGATGGGGCCGACATCCTGCTGGTCAGCCACGATCTTTCTCTCAGCGGCGCCCCCATCATGCTGCTCCAATTGTGCCGGCAGATGATACAGGAAGGTTCTTTCGTCACCGTCATCTGCGAACAGGACGGCCCCGCCAGGGATATGTTCCTCTCGGCAGGCGCCATCGTTATCATCGATACCCTGCTGCTTCGCCAGCACGAGAGCTTTACACGGTTCGCCAGGAACTTCGACCACATCGTCTGCAATACCATCATCACCTGGCCCGTAGCCCGGCAGATCAGCCGGCAGGTCGACACCATTTGGTGGATACACGAAGCAGAGCTTATAGGGTCCATGCAACATATTCCCGGCTTCCTGGATACATTTTCGCTCGTCGAAAAGATCGTCGCCCCCAGCGATTACGCGCTGCAATTCATCCGCCCCCTTCATCCACAGCCAAAGAAAGTATATTATGGATACCCCGACATCCAGGAGGATCCCCCCGTCGCCCGCAAGGAACGGGGCGGCCGGATCACATTCAGCATCATCGGCTCCATCGAGCCCCGTAAAGGACAGGACGTGCTGACGGCGGCTCTGCAGCGGTTGTCTCCCGACACCCTGCGTAAAATAGAGATCAACATAGCCGGCCGGTCGCATGATCCCGCATTTTGCCAGCAGTTGCAGGACAATATCAAAGCGCTCGACCACATCTGCGACATACGACTATTAGGAGAGATCTCACACCCGCAATGCCTCGATCTCATACGGCGGAGTGACGTCATTGTCTGTCCGTCCCGCGACGATCCATTTCCCGTCGTCATCGTGGAGGCCCTTTGCCTTGGCAAGCCCTGCATCGTCTCCACACACGTTGGATTCGCAGAGCTGATCACCCATGGCGAGAATGGATTCGTCTTCCCCAGCGGAGACTGCCGTGTCCTGGCTGGCATCATAGACAGCATCGTTCAGGATCACAAGCTCCTCATCCCTATAGCAGACAGGGCGCGGAGCCTTTATGAAGAACACCTGACGCAGGATAAGTTTGCCCGCAGATGGATGTCCCTGATGGAAGCCGGTCCCGTCCGCCGTTTTAAAAACGTATCGATATGACAGGGCTCACACTATTCATACATCTATACTATCCGGGCTCCTGGCAGACCCTGGAAAAAAAGTGCGGCGGCGCCTTTCGACAGGCCCGCCAGATCATCCTCACGGCCTGTCACGACGATGTCCTGGATGAGACCATGTCCTCCACCGGCAAGCTCCCCGGCATAGTAAGACTAAAGGTCCCCAACAAGGGGAAGGACATAGGAGGCAAGCTGATTGCCCTCTGCTATTATCTCCGTTGCTGTCAAAAAACAACTTACATCGGTCTGCTGCACGACAAGGTCAGTCCTCAGACCATCAATGCCTCTTACTGGTCTGACACATTATACAGCCCATTCAGTGACAAGGGCCTTCGGAAAGTACTGCAAAAATTGGACAACGACAGCCGGATAGGGATAGTGGGCGCAAAAAGGTTTCTAAAGAACGAGTTCGACCACGGAAATAAAAGCTTTAAAACCACTAACGACAGCCTGCTGCAGGATCTGATAAAAGAATATGATCTGCACAGCAGGAGATATGATTTCATAGCCGGCACCATTTTTGTCTGTCGCAGCGCTATCATGGAAGATTTTTTTTCCAGACATCCTGCTCTCGAAGCCAGAGCCCCGCTCGAAGAAGGCAATGTCATGGACCTGCAACATGGAACCTATACACATAGCTGGGAAAGACTCTTCTGCTTCATCGCGGAACATCAGGGTTATACTATTGAGGGAATATGAAAGGCATGCAACATACCGATTTTATATACAAAGGTCCGACACATCCAAGATCATACAGCTGTCTGCTGGTTGTCCAGGCCGGAGAGCTCGATCTTGCGCTTCTGCCCGGGGACATGAATATTGGCCTGGCGTTGCAGCTCGACCAGCGGCGCCTTCCCAGCCCCGGTCTGTTTCATCATCTGGTGACAGGCGATAGACCCTTTACCCTGCATTTATCATCTTCCCCTCACCCTTCCCTCATCGAATACATTGTTCTCTTGTTGTGCAGCAGAAACTATATTAGCATGGATGGCTCACCTCTCATCGTTTTCAACAGCCCACCCTCCCCCGCGTTCTGGACCACCCTGGAACAGCAGGGCTGGCACACGATCGCCTGCCTCGTTCCCGATACAGAACGCATCCTTACCAGCCAGGACCAGATCCCTGTCAGGGCCGATCGCCTCATCTTTCAGGCCCATACGATGACAGAAGAGTTCTTTTTTATCAGCGGACGGGATTTTTTAGACACCCTTTCGCTCGAGCAGTCCCTCGATCAATATTGCCATGAACTCCTGCTCGATCACCCCTTGCTGGAAACATGGGTCCTCCAACGCCGGCAGCTGCAAAAAAAACTGGACCAGCTCAGCAGCAGGAATAAGGTCACGGAGGAAAGGCTGCACAACGCCGAGGCCACCATCGACATCATACGAAGCAAATACAAAGACGACTACGACACCTTGTTCAACTGGTACCAGCAGGAATACGAAACCCTGCCACGCTGGTACAAACAGTTCGGACAGCTGATAAAAGTAATGACTGGCAAGAGGTCCTTAAAGAGCCTGCTCAACACCATTCGGCGCCGCACCCACCGGATATACGACTATATATCTTCCACAAAAAAGCACGTTTCATGAAGTACTGGCTATTGACAACGGAATACCCGCCCTTTTATGGAGGAGGCATCGGCACCTACTGCTATCACACCGCCTCCATGATGCAGGCATTGGGCTGCGAGGTCACCGTTATTATTTCCGATGACACAGTCAGGGACAGGAAGGAAGAATTAAAGGAAGGTATAAGGATCGTCCGATGGCATACAGACAGGAATCACCTGTCGGATGTCCTGGGTCATACCGCCCGTCTGAGCTATGCCTTTGCCGACATCGTCAAGACCCTTATCCTCGAGGACGGCGCCCCCGACGTCATCGAATCTCAGGATTATCTGGGCATTGCTTACTATCTTACCCAATACAAGCATCTCGGTTACGCATTCATAAAAGACGTGCCCATACTCATCACGCTTCATTCCCCCGCATTCATTTATCTGGACTACAATCGTGTACCGGTATACAGGTTCCCCGATTTCTGGACATGTGAAATGGAGAAACAGGCCATCAGGGCCGCCGACCTTCTTATCTCACCCTCCCTTTTCCTCGTCCGTGAGATACAACAATACATGGACATCTCTCCTGTTCCCGTCCGGGTGCTTCCCAATCCATACGCAACAGACCTGCCCGTGATGCAGCAGTCCTCCTATATACCCGGAAAAATAATTTATTACGGAAAGCTTTCTCCGCAGAAGGGTAGCTTCCAGCTCCTCGAATATTTCAAAGCGCTCTGGGATGTAGGTTTCCCTCACACATTGCAGATAGTAGGAGGTACCGACATCGTCTTCCATCCCGAACAGCGCACCATGGGGCAGCTACTACAAATAAAATATAAGGATTATGAGACAAGAGGTTTGCTGCAATTTACAGGCAGCATTAGTCCCGACTGGATAAAGGACACCCTGCAATACGCACACATCGTCATCGTTCCCAGCATCGTTGACAATATGCCCTATGTCGTACTGGAAGCGATGAGCCTTGGCAAGATCGTTCTGGCTTCCATCCAGGGGGGACAATCCGAGATCATTGAAGATGGCCGGACAGGCTTCCTCTTCGACCACAATGATCCCCCTTCCTTCGTCCGGCAATTGACCAGAATATTGTCCCTATCCCCCGAAGAAATACAGCAGATAGGCGCCAATGCCAGTAAAAAGATCCACACACAATACAGCTATCCCGCCATCGGCCCTCAAAAGCTGGATCTGCTCCAGGAGATGATCAAAGGTGCTTCACCCGCCCGGTATTTCCCTTTCGTCCACCAGGAACCCGTCGCACCAGAGCCCATTATGCAGGGCGGTCTGCACAGTCCCGATCCCGGGATATACCCGCTCCTTTCCATCATCGTCCCGTATTACAATATGGGAGCTTATATAAAAGAATGTCTCGCCTCCCTTTTCAATGCCACCTACCCGCATAAAGAGATCATTGTGATCGATGACGGCAGCACAGACAGGCACAGCATCCAGGTATTGGATGAATTGATGTCGGACAGGAGGCTGACCATTATCCGGCAGAAGAACCAGGGCCTTGCCTACGTCCGGAACTATGGGGCCGAAGTGGCCAGCGGAACCTATCTCGCCTTCCTCGATGCCGACGACAAAGTAGCTACCACCTACTATGAAAAAGCCATCAGTATCCTGCAACAAAAGGACAATGTATTCTTCGTAGGCGCATGGACACAGTATTTTGGCGACAGCCGCCAGCTCTGGCCTACATTCACCCCGCAGCCTCCTTATGCCCTCGTACACAACCCTCTCAACAGCAGCAGCCTCGTATATAAACGCGCCGCCTTTCTGGCCGGGGGTCTCAACGATAAAAGGGTCGATTACGGCCTGGAGGATTATGACAGCGTCATCAGCATGATGGGACATGGGTTCAATGGCGTCACCATACCCGAACCCCTCTTCTTCTATCGTGTGCGGAAGGACTCCATGTTCCGTAAAGCCACCCGGGAGAAACTGCTTTATTCCAATCGCTATATAGCCGACAAGCACAAGGATTATTTTACCCGCTTCGCCACCCAGGTCATTCACCTGCTGAATGCCAATGGCCCCGGGTATCAGTTCGACAACCCTACTTTCGGTGTTTACCCAACCACCGTCCCGGAAAAGGATGCAAAACTCACCCGCCATTTGAAAACAGTAGTAAAAAAGAGCCCCCGCTTGAAAAAGTTGGCCCTATCTATAAAACATAAATTGCATCTCTGACATGATCATTAGTATTGTCAAGGACTGGATACAACGCACCAACAAATTGGAAAGACTTTGGCTGCTGGCCAAGATAGAGTTCAAACTACGGTATTACGAAAACAAGCTCGGTCTTTTCTGGGCGCTGATCAAGCCGCTGATGGACATTGCCATATATTACACCGTCTTCCAGATTATACTCAAACAGGGCGTTCCCGCCTTTGCCTCCTATCTTTTCATCGGATTGATCTTGTGGAATTTTTTCGTGGAATCCACCACCGGCACCGTACAGATCCTGCACGTTAAAAAGTACCTGTACGAATACAGTAATATGAACAAGCTCGAGATCTATCTCTCTACCATCATCAGCAATTCCATCGGCTTTTTTTTCAATTTCTTTATGTTCCTGATCTTTTACTCACTCATAGAAAAAGGCTCGAACGGACTGTCCTGGCAGAATTTCTGGATCATTCCCCTTTTCATCAATCTTTTTATCCTGGCAATGGGGGTATCCCTCATATTGTCCAATATATACATCGTAGCCAAGGACATTCATCAGATATGGACCGTATTCGTATCCCTATTGCTTTTTTTGTCTCCCGTCTTTTACAAGCTGGATGTGTTCAGGCACGCCTTGCCCACATTCGATTACGCCAATCCCCTTGCCGGCATCATCATCAATGCCAGGAGAGTAATGATGGACCACAGCCCACCTTCCTTGAGTCTCTTGTTCTTCGACTTTGCCTATGCCGTTATTTTATTATTCATAGGTCTGTCCCTGCTGAACCAGCTCGGATCCAGGGCCGCCGAAAAATTGTGATCTATGACAAATGCACCCGTTGCCATCCGCGCCAGACAGATCAGCAAGACCTTTCATATTTCAGAGGACAGCCACAACACGGTAAAGCATCGCCTCTTTAATCTCTTTAACCCGCCTCGCAGCAAGAATGTCCATGCTGTAAGCACCCTCGACCTGGAAGTATACAAAGGCGAATGCATCGGCCTGCTGGGAAGGAATGGTTCGGGAAAATCTACGCTCGTCAAACTGCTCGCCGGAGTATATCCCGCGGACACAGGTCATATCGATATCTATGGCACTACGCTGCTTATGAACCTGGGAGTGGGCATGAGCCAGGAACTCACCGCACGCGAGAACATCTATGTCTCCGG
Organism: Sphingobacteriales bacterium 50-39; assembly: GCA_001898505.1. Taxonomy (GTDB): domain Bacteria; phylum Bacteroidota; class Bacteroidia; order Chitinophagales; family Chitinophagaceae; genus Puia. The sequence goes on along the minus strand of MKTZ01000009.1, from coordinate 74,610 downwards.
CTCCGTGCTGGGATTGAAGATACGGACGATAGACTCCCTTTTCGACACCATCGTCGACTTTGCCGAAGTCCGGGACTTTGTGGATACCAAGGTAAAATTCTTTTCATCCGGCATGATGGCCAGACTGGCTTTTTCCATAGCCGTCAATGCCGGCGCCGATATCATGTTCCTCGATGAGATCTTTGCAGTAGGGGATGTCCGATTTCGCGAAAAGGCGATCAGGGTCTTCGAGTCCAGCTGGATAGAAGGTAAAACAGTAGTCCTCGTCAGTCACAGCATGGATGTCATAGAAAAATATTGTACCCGTGCCGCGCTTATGCGCCAGGGACAGCTCGTTTTCGTGGGCAATACGAAGGAAGCTATCGATCTGTATTTACGCGACAACGCTTAAGAGACGGCGCCTGCCGTCCTGTCCGCCGATCTGCCTTTGTAAGCAGCGATAAAAGAAAAGAAGAAGCCCATCAGCAGGCATCCCAGGCTCCTGTCGAAATACGACTCGACGCTCATGCTCACAGCCATGGCAAGCAGCAACGCCAGCCCCAGCATGTCTCCCGTCCTTGCCGCCTTCCACAAGGGAATGACGAGATAGCCGAGCAGGAAGAGGGCTATGCCCACCACCCCAAACGAACAAAATATATCCAGGTAGTTATTGTGCATGTTCCTCTTGCTCTCCAGGGCGAACGTGAACCCCTTCTCCCTGTATATGGCCATCAGGCTGTCCTGCTTGTCTCCCAGCTGCACCCCCGTAAGCCAGTGCTTTTGCGTCACCTCCCATCCACATTTCCATATTGCCAGCCGGATATTGGCGCCATTCCATTGGTCAGGCATCAGCGTTCCGTTATAATGGCTCTCAGGCGCCACTCTTGTATAGGAATAAGAGGGATATTCCAGCTCCCGAAATCGGTTCATTGTCTTTGGCAATACCTTCATACATAACCCCAGTCCTGCCACCAGGGCAATGATCAGCCCTACTGCCAGCGCCGTCTTTCGATGTAGAATTAAATAGCGCCCGGCCACGATCAGCCATCCGGTATAAAGGATGAATATAGATATCCTGCTGGCCAGCATAAAATGAAATAGGAGCAGCAGTACGACGATCCCACGCACATAACTACCCAGCCGCCCCGAAAAATATCCTTTTCCAATCAGATAGATAAATCCCGCCACCGCCAGCACCACCATCAGGGCATAATAGGAGGACTGTATATTTAGCACCTCCGTCAGGCTGTCGTTATACAGATACACCGCATCGCCCGTTCGGGCACATCGTATCCATGCATAGACGATGCACATCAACGCCCCCAGCGAGATCACAGCGCCATAGGCATGTATGATCTTGTCCTTCACCGCTGCGCGGACAGAAATGAGCCCCAATGACAAAGGAAAGACCAGCAGCGGCGCCCGCAGCGCCAGCATCTTGAATGCTTCCTGCTTGTTATGCGAAAGGAAGGCGCTTACAATATGCAGACAGTAAAAAAGGAGCATGAGCACGATCTCTTTCCGGTGGCGCAGCGCCAGTCGCTTCTCAGCTGGTTTATTATAACACCAGATGAAGACAAACAGCCCGCCGGTAAAAATAGTATTGATCACCGGCATGTCCGGCAACAACAGCGTAATAAAGAACCCCGCCGTCAGTCCATACAGGATCTTTTCCTTCGCGGAGAAATGTTGGAATGTCACGTCAGATACTATGCAAAATGCCGGCCAAATCAGCCGGCGCCAGGTCAACTACCCGACCCGTGCCTTGCCAATTACTCGACCAGCACCTTTACCACCTGTCTGCTCCCCCCCGCCAACACTTCCATGATATACACACCCGGAGTCTGCCCGCTCAGGTCCACCGTCTCCGTATTGGCCCCCGGCCCTCTTTGCGCAGGACTGCCATTTTGCAGTCTCCTGCCCGTCATATCCAGTAGATTCACCCGGACGATAGAATAATCCGCCAGGGTATAATTCAGCCGGAAAAGCCCATGTCCCGGATTGGGAGCCACCACCATCAACGATAGAGGACTGCCCGGTCCCGGCGAGATCGATCCCGGGAAGCTCAACGTTTGCACAAGGGACGTCTGGGGGCGAAGGAGGATATGCTTTTTATAAACCACATTGGAGAGGACGGCAGCCGTACCCAGTACATAAAAATCATTTGAATCGACCACGCTGTTAGACCAACCGTCCGCACTGAGGAGAATAGGATAATTCATCTGCGACCTCTTAAAATCTGCGACCTCGTCGATGATCCGGACACGATCCGTCCAATGCAGCAGGTCATTCGACCACCGCAGGGCAGTCTTGTGCTTATGACCGTCCTTATAGTCGATATAGGATTCCACACCAATAAAATAGTTCGTATTGCGAACCCGCGCCACGGCAAAACGCAGATCGCCATACGCATTATTCCCCTCGTCCCCCATCAGGTCCGTGCTTAAAGGCCCTTTCACGGACAGAAAATCCAGCAACCGCTCCCTGGTAAAGCCTGCCGGCAACGAAGGGCTCCATTGTTCATTACCATCCTTGTCCTGATAATACGCCCGGTACGCATAGGGGTTCAACGCACTGTCCAGAGGCGCCCGCACTACCTTGATGCCTTCATGCCGCCCTTCCTCGTCGTACGGGTTAAACTCCGCATAGGCGCCCGCATCATGATAAAAAACATACACATCTCCGTTATACTGAATGGAAGTGGGATGGTTTACCCCCGTGGTAGCCTTCCCGCCATCCGGCAGCAGATACCCCGTGGACGGCCAGGTGACAGGACCCATATCATTGGAAAAGTACTCTTGTCCCCAGTTGGTGGCCTGGTTATTGGGCTGCCATGCCGCACATACGAATGAATTATAACGGGGCCAGTAGTCGCCACTGAACGGACAGACATTGGCCGGGTCCTGGTTGATCGTATTATGGCAATCATTGCCGTCATGACATACATCCTTGTTCTCACCGTGCAGGAACCCCAGCGAAACAGCACCCACTTCAGGATGAACAAAATACTCCGCGCTGTAGATGGCATAATACACCCGTGACCAGTTGTCTACCTGTACGCCCGGACAGTTATTTCCATAACGCGCGATAGCATGTGTGGATACATCCCGTGGACCCGTCCCGTCATGCCGGATGTCGATAAAGGAATTGTGGACCAGGTCCGCCGGTGAGGAAACAACATAGCTGTTTTGTCCGTCCACCATAAAATAGGAGTGCCAGCCGCCCGGTATCATCCAGGGCGGCACCTCCATTTTCATTTTTTGCGCCTCGAAATTGCATCCGTTGGTAAAGCCCTCCAGACCGTCACATTGGTAATTGAAGCTGACGGCGCCTTCAGAGAGAATGGTATAGCCGCTAAGGTCAGGAAATTGTCCACATACACGGATAAATGCGCATAGGACCAACACAGACACAATCAATCTCTTCTTCATTTGCAGCAGGTAGTTTGGGTGGGGTTGCAGATATACAATGTAAGCTAATTTTTCAATATTTAGCCGTTTCACCCTACATTTGCAGCACCAAAGGCAGCCCGCCGCAAAAAGGCAGCCTGTCAGAAGAAAATTAACCATGAAAAATCATCTGCTATCCGTGGGACTCATAGTATTGTCCCTATCAACTACCCGCTGCAAATCCGGCCTCGTCACCATGTCCAACAGCTGTTATGACATGATCAACACCGGTCAGTCCCAGAACAAGGCGGGCAACTACGCTGCCGCCCTGGACAATTTCAACAAAGTGCTCTCGAAATGTGACGCTTATGACGCCAAAGAGAAAGGCTATGCAGGAAAGGCAGCCTCCCTTAATGGCCTCGGTCAGTACAACGACGCGCTCACCGCAGCCAACGCCGGGCTAAAGATCAACAACAGCAGTCTCGACAATCTCTTCGAAAGGGCCAATGCGGAACTGGCGCTTGGTATGGCTGACAACGCCCGGACTGACTTCAATACCATGCTCAACCTCACCGCCAAAAATCGCAATACCACCCAGCGCGCTACCATCTACGCCAAGATGGCCGAAGCAGAGACCAGGCAGCAGATGTATCCCGACGCCCTCCAGCACATCGGCGACGCCATCAATACAGACAATACCAACCTGAATTTTTACATACAGCGTGGTGATATCAACGTCGCCGCCGGCAACCTTTCCACCGCCATCTCCAACTACGACGAAGCCATCTCTAAAGGGAAGGATGATGGAGAAGCCTGGAAGGCCCGTACTATCACCCTGATAAAACTATACCAGAAAAAGTACGGCGCCGAAGATGCCGCCGTACTAAAGAAAAAGATCAGCGCCTCTGACAAGCAGAACCTTTGCAGCAGCATCCAGACCGCCCAGTCCAAAGGACTCCGGGATGTCCAGGTGGATCTGGTGCAGGCCACCATCTGCAAATAAACGTACCAATTTTAATCATCAGAAAAACACCCGCAAGATCATGCGTACAAAATGGATATTCATACCCGCCACTATCGCCGTCCTTCTGACAAATTGTAAGAGCGCCAACAACACCCAAAAAGGTACAGGCATAGGCGTAGCCGCCGGCGCCACCGCCGGAGCCCTCATCGGGGGCGGAGGAAAAAGTTCCGTATTTGGCGCCCTCATCGGCGCAGCCGTAGGAGGTGGAGCAGGCTATCTCATCGGCCATCATATGGACAAGCAGGCTCAAGAGATCAAGCAGGCCGTACCCGATGCACAGGTCGAAAGAGTAGGCGAAGGCATCGAGATGACCTTCAACTCCGGACTGCTTTTCATGATCAATTCCGCCGCCCTTAGCGATGCCGCCAAGACCAATCTGGAAAAAGTTGCCGGCGTATTTGTAAAATATCCCGAGACCAATTTGCTCATCGAAGGACACACCGACGACACCGGCCCCGCCGACTTCAATATGGAGTTGTCCAAAAAGAGAGCTTACTCCGTTAGCCAATACCTTCAGTCAAAAGGAGTTTCCACCAGCCGTATGCAGGTCAAGTGGTATGGTGCGACACAGCCAAAATTCCCCAATACCAGTGAGGAAAATCGTGCGAAAAATCGTCGGGTGGAAGTAGCGATCACCGCCAACGATCAGATGAAGCAGAAAGCGCAGCAAGGGAATTTGAACTAGGCGTACCTTTTTCTTCTAAGCAATTGGTAAAGGTACCCGCCGATGATCACCAGCAGGATGGGTAGACCGATGTTGATGAATTGCCAGAAGTTGCGGTCCTGCTCCACCTTGGCAGGGTCCAGCAGACGCAAGGTAAAATCCTTGGCCCTTGTCTCGAGAATGCCGGAAGGGTTTACCAGGTATTCAAAGCAGTTCTCCACGAAGTCCTGGTTGGCAAATTGATAGGGGATGTCCTTATTATAGCCCATGGCTAAAGGTCCCCGCTGGGACACGTCATTCATCACGATGTCCGCATCCGCCATCACGATCACACGCCCCGGCTTCTCCGCCGAAGCCAGGAAAGGCTGTTTGTAGACATTCGCCAGGCTGTCCGCCACGGCCGCACCAACCCGACCCGCAAACAGGGACTGGAATTTCCCCTCCAGCAACATCGCTACCGGGATATTATGTTGCGTGAACGCCCGGGGATCGCTGGCTACCTTGACACTTTCAAAGGTGATCAGGGCAGGTGTGCTCACCGTCTTGGAATTGGCTGAAGTCTGTAGCAGCACCGTCTTTTGAATGCCTTCGGCCTTCACCGTATCGATGGAGTTGGCAAATTTCGCATATACAGGGTCCAGGTTCTTGGAGATAGGATGGGTGAGGCTGCCGTTCAGCAGGGGGAAATAAGGCCAGGGTATCAGCTCCAACTGCGGCTTGTCCCCGTTCATACCCACTACCATGTTCAGGGAGGCGCACTGCATGTCCAGCACCAGGTCCGGCTGTATCCGCACACCGTATTTAAAGAAAAGGTCATCCAATTCCAATCCACGGTCGAATGCGATCGTCTCCCTGTCCTGCCGCAGACTGTCCATCTCCGCATAGAGCCTGTCCACCGCCCAGATGATCTGTCCGCCATGCATGACGTATTGGTCAAGGGTCAGTTTTTCCCTGTCCGTAAATTTTTTCGTTGGCTTGACGATGACCAGGGCATTATAATCCGGTGGTATCACCAGCAGGCTATCCAGCCTGACCACACCAAATCGATAGTTGGAGCGCAAACCCTGGATAAGGTTGTACACCGTAAAATCCAGCGGCTCGCCATTGCCCAGCACGTATCCCACGGCCGGCTCATGCTTGCGGGTGATCCTGTCGATGGCGCTGCCAAACTTGAATTCCAGGAGCGTCTCCGCATTCGTATACAATTGTTCCTCTGGCTGCCCTTCTCTACCCACCTGCACCCCTTTCAGCAGGTCCACCGGCACCACCTTATTCTTATAATGAAGCAATGCTCCCGGCAGGACGACGCGCTGGCTCTGCTCCTCTCCTTTCTTTGCCTGTGCCACCTGCGTCTTGGGCTGGATACCCATCCGGCGCAGGGAATCCAGCATCACCATCTTGGTCGTGTCATCCAGATTGGCCAGGGGGTCTACCACTTTTACACGGATCTTGCCATCGGCATATTCATTAAATTCCTGCAGCAGTTCCTGCGCGCTTTTTGATAGTTTTCGTATACCCGCCTTCAGATCGCCCTGTAGAAAAAATTCCACTTCGATGTTGTCGTCCAGGTTGCGCAGCATCTGTTTGGTGGGAGCGCTTAGCGTATAGCGTTTCTCCTGGGTAAGGTCCAGACGATAGTGGAAGTGACCCGCTAATAAATTGAGGACCACCAGCACCGCAATGACACCGCCCGCACCCAGCCAGTCGGGTCGTACTTTGCCAGCCCCTGCCAGCTTGTTCTTCGGCCCCCGGAGCTTCCGCGCGAGGTTCCAATTGGTCCAGCGAAGGAACAAAAAGATGATGCTGAGGAAGTAGATGATATCCCTGCTGTCGATCACTCCCCGACTGATGCTCCGGTAGTGAAAGTCAATCCCAAACATCTCGATATAATAGTCGGCGCCCGCCGCAAATACAGGCAGCTGGCTGATAGCATTGAATCCACTGTATAAGAGGAAGCAGGCAAAGGCAGCCGCAATAAAGGCGACCACTGCGTTGCTCGTCCAGCTGCTGCATAATATGCCAATGGAAGTAAACACCGCCGAGAGAAAGATCAGTCCTATATAGCTTCCCAGGGTTGCCCCCACATCGATCCCCGCCTGACCCGACAGCCGTTGTATGCTAAGGAAATATAAGAGTGTCGGGACCAGCGCAATGATCACCACGATGAGGCTGGCCAGATATTTTCCAATAACCAGCTGCGCCCTGCTCAGGGGCACTGTCTGTAAGATCTCAAAAGTCCCCATCCGGAACTCCTCAGCGAGACTCCGCATCGTGATGGCAGGGATCAGGAGCAGTAAGATCCACGGCGCCAGATCAAAGAATTTCTCCAGGCTGGCATACCCAAAGGCCAGGATGTCCGTGTCCGGGAATACGAACAGCAAAAGCCCATTCAATAACAGGAAAACGATAATAGCAATATAGCCCGTAAGATTACTAAAAGATTGACGGAGTTCTTTTTTGCAGACTGCCCACATGGCCACGAAAATAAAGCGTTATATTCAATTATCTGTTACAATATATAATGTGCATCTCCGTTAATGACCAGCACCATTTATACCCCAAACATTCTACTGTAGAACGTCGTCCATCCGGACAAAATTTGGCTGTCTGGCCGAAGCGGCACCATACATTGTAAAAAAATAAAATGTGGAAAAAAAGTTAAATTAGATGAGTGAAAAAATATACTTGATCAAAAGTTAACCTTATATTCGCATACTCTAGTCAGAACAACCTTCCCTTTTGAAAAAAATATTATGGTTAGGTAAAAAGAAATTTGACCGAAACCAACTGCATAAAAGATCCGCCCCTGCTGGCGGGTTTTTTACTTTATACCCCTCTATCTTCCTCATTCCCCCGGTCATTGCGCATTATTACCAGTCATCATCTCCAAAGATCGCTTCCCTCTATCTACCGGCCCCGGTCAAGATCGAAGTTGATAAATATTAATTATATATTTAATGTATTGATATAAAATTATTCATATGTGTTTATGGCGCCCCATAAGGACTCTCCGCCCTCAATCGTTCCACTCCCTCTCTCAGCCGTTTTATCACATAATCCACCTCCGCCTCCGTATTAAATCGCCCCAGTCCAAAACGCAGACTGCTATGCGCCAGATCATCCTCCAGCCCCAGCGCCTTCAGCACATAGCTTGGTTCCAGGGACGCAGAAGTACAGGCCGATCCGGAGGATAAAGCCACCTCCTTATTGATCATCGTTAGCAGCCCTTCCGCCGACACATACTGGAAAGATAGATTCGTCGTCCCCGGTAGCCGATGCTCCTGGCTCCCATTCACATATACCAACGGCATTTCCAACAACCCTTTTTCCAGTCTGTCCCTCAAAGCCGCTATACGCCCGACCTCTTCATCCATCCCCACCCGGGCAAGTTCGCAGGCCTTCCCAAACCCTACAATAGCCGGCACATTCAGCGTACCGCTGCGCATACCCCGCTCATGTCCACCCCCATCCATCTGTGCCGTCAGCCGCACCCGGGGATCCTTCCGCCGCACATACAGCGCTCCAACACCCTTGGGACCATACAGCTTATGCGCACTGATAGCCATCAGGTCGATGCCATCTTTGTTTACATCCACCGCCACCTTCCCTACGGCCTGTGCCGCATCCACAAAAAAGGCCACTCCATGACTACGCGCAATTTTGCTGATGTCCCGGATAGGTTGTATAACCCCGATCTCGTTGTTGGCATACATGACCGAGATCAGCACGGTTGCAGGACGTATCGCCGCCTCCAGCTCCGTAAGATCGATCATCCCCTCCCGGTTCACAGACAGATAAGTTATCTCACCCCCCAGTTTCTCTATATGATGACAGGTATCCAGCACAGCCTTGTGCTCCGTCGCCACTGCAATAATATGATTCCCCTTGACCGCATACATTTCAAACACCCCCTTTATCGCCAGGTTGTCCGCCTCCGTTGCCCCGGAAGTAAAGACGATCTCCTTCGTTTCCGCCCCAACCAGCCGGGCTATCTGCTCACGTGCCAGATCCACCGCCTCTTCTCCCTCCCAGCCATATGCATGCGTCCTGCTGGCCGCATTCCCAAACTTCTCTGTGAAGTAAGGGAGCATCGCCTCCACCACCCGCGGATCGCAGGGAGTAGTAGCATTGTTGTCAAAATAGATCGGTAGCTTCAGCATGGCTCTCTGAATAATGAAGTACAAATTTACCGATTCACTGTATTTTTATTGCTACAATTCATTACCATGCGTAAAGTCGAACACATTGGCATCGCCGTCAAAGATCTCACCGCCTCCATACCCCTCTTCGAGACCCTTCTCGATACCCCCTGCTACAAGATGGAAGAGGTTGACAGCGAGAAGGTGACCACGGCCTTCTTCCGCAAGGGAGAGACCAAGATCGAGCTGCTGCAAGGACAAAATCCGGACAGTGTCATCACCCGCTTCATCGAAAAGAAGGGGGAAGGCATACACCATATTGCTTTCGACGTAGCCGATATTTACGCTGAAATGAAGCGGCTCGAACAGGCAGGCTTCACGCTCCTCAACCCCCAGCCCAAACCAGGGGCCGACAACAAGCTGATCTGCTTTCTTCATCCCAAAGACACGAACTCCGTACTGATCGAACTTTGCATGGAGAGGAGCTAAAGGTAATGGTTGGGCGAGGCGAGATGATACACACATACCTCATCCACCAGGAGGTCATATACATCATCCTGTTTATAGGGTCTCCGGCCCTTCATCAGCTTTTCGGTGCTCCAGCGGATACGTTGCACATCCGCCTGGGGAAAGTACCCCGATCCGATCAGCGTATCCCGTACAAAGACGGCCATCTTTTTATGCGTATTCTTGTAATTGGCATTCCCGTTGCGCTGCGCCTCATCCCGCAATGTCTCTACAGCCCGCAGCATCTCTCCCGACAGGGATGTATTCGTAGACGAAGGCTCGCTCCATATCTTTTGGACCAGCGCCGGGTAATGCAGCCCAGTGGGGAATTTTGGCTGCACGGTATAGGCAGGCCGCACCGCCGGCCTGCCCGCCTCCCAGCGGGTCACCATCTCCTTTACTTCCGGCGCCGCATGATCCAGCCACGCCCGCGCATTCATATCGTATTTATTCTTCTGATCCAGGTCAGCTCCATGGAACAAGATCTTTTCGAATACCCGATGGGATAATGTACGATCTTTCTGATTTTCTTTTCTCAAAAGAAAACCCATCACCGCCCAGTACACCACATTAGAGCCATCCCCGTCCGGCATATTGACATCCGCATCGAAGTCCAGGAAGAGATCCAGCGCATGGATATACTGGTGCTGCTGCACCGCTATATGCAGACAATTGTAGCCTTTGCTGCAACAGATGTTGGGATTGGCTCCATTCTCCAGCAAATATCTGAGCAACGACAGCCGCTCCGGCTCCGTCGAAAATCCGCTGGACAGCAACACCTCCATCAACAGGGGCATCCAGTAGCTGTCGCTGAGACATGCATTGACATCGAGATGATTTTCTTCAACCAGTTCTTTTACCTGGTCGGTGGCGCCCCGGGCAATAGCCAGGGATAACGCATTCCACACATGGGTGGGGACGAGGGGTGGCATGGCAATCATACCCATAAGATAAAAATTATAATCGCCGTTTGCAATACCCCCGCCGAAAAAATTTGCGGACAACCCGGGCCTCTATTACCTCCTATCCACACGGAACGAGCTCACCCGGCCGTTCCGGCCCTGCTGGTCCATCACCTGCACAAAATATACCCCGGGCGACAGGCTTTGATGGAAGAAAAGAGGAAGATTATTGGAATGATAGAAGGTCGCACTTTGTACCAGCCGGCCATCCGCCGCCCGTATATTTACCAGCCAGTCACCCGGCGCATTTGGGTCGCCCGGCACCCGCAGATTGATATGATCCACAGCTGGATTGGGAAAAACCACCAGCCTGTCTACTCCACCCGATGCCATCGTCACTGACTGAACGGTAGAATAGGAGATGGCTCCCGCACTCACGAGACGCAGACGGTAATACCATTTGCCATTCCCTTCCGGCCTGTCCATATAGGAATAGCTCACCAGGCCTGCCCCTGGCGCGGCTTCAGCCGCCCGGTATCCAATCGTGGTGAAAGAAAGCCCATCCCCGCTGCGCTGTATCTCATAGACGCGGTCTTTCTGCTCCGCGGCCGTGCTCCAGTTCAGTTGCACCGAAGACTCCTGTAACGAAGCCGTAAAGGAGCTCAGGTCGGTTGCCAGCACTCCATTGCCACCGGAATACAGATAGCTGATGGTGAAATGAGTGGTCTCCGCCGCCGTGGCATGATAGCCATAGCTGACATTATTGGTAGCGTGGATATTGGTATACGTGATGGGAGAATAGGTAAAGCTCACCGTACCCGTACCCAGAAAAGGGGCCACGCTGCCTGTTATGCTGTCCGTATTGGTATAATTGATTAAAAATGCAAAAGGAACCTGGACCACCTTGTCCCCGGGGCTTAGAGAATAGGTTCCGATCTTCTGCTCGTTGTTATTGTCATAGGCCGCTGTCAGCGCCGGGCTGGTAAAATAGTCCTCTCTACCCACCCACAGACCATAGGTTCCCGCTGTAATATCCGTATTCTTAAGAGAATAGGAGTATTGAAGATTGACCACCGCACTGACTTTGACCGACACCAGCATCCCGGAATCCGCACTCCATTTGGGAAAATTGATATGATAGGTCCCATATCCCGGGCCCGTTAGCACCGTATCGTATGTACGTACAGAGAGATTACTGGAATATTGGGCAGAGACACTCCCATGCAGAGTCATCCCCAGACAGGCAGTCAGCAGGGCAATTTTCCATGAGGAAAGAAGGTAGTTTTTCATGGTGGCGGGAAATATTGGATTAGGATACCTTTGCGGCCCGTTTTTCGGACATTAATTAAAACTCCTTTTTCTCCCCTTTTATTGTCCTATTGTCCTCCCAAAAGAAAGGGCCGTCCTTATATAAGGACAGCCCTGTTCAGCTTATACCGAGAAATACTTAATTCCGGGAAATCAGGACCTTGCTTATCTGCTTAGTCCCATCCGAGTGGAGCACCTGGATCAGGTAGTTACCCGGAGGATAGTTGCTTACTCCAAAGGTCTGGATAGTACCACCCGCACCCGATAGATTCTTTTCAGCCAGCATCTGACCGCTCTGACCGATCAGGCGGATATGTACCGTGCTCATCTCTGTGGCTGGTATGGAAACATTCACATAATTCGTTGCAGGATTGGGGAATACGCTGACACTTGCTATCGCAGTGGTACGAACCACTCTCACAGGAGACACCGTGGAGCGGCCATCCTTATCATATCCATGTACGCGATACTCGATGGTGCCGGAACCAGGATTGCCATCCGTATAGGAATAGTTCGTCGCAATGGAAGAATTGCCCTTGGCTGCAACCTTGCCTATAACATCCCACTTGGTGCCATCAGTGCTGCGTTCGATGTCGAAATGATCAGCATTTGATTCCAGCATGGTCGTCCAGGTCAGATCGACCGCGCCGCTGTTTACAACCGCGTCGAAATTTACCAGGGTGATGGGCAGCGTGCCGGTAGCAGACAGTGTCTTGGGGCCGGTCAACGTCGTGCCATAAGCGGCGGGGCCATTGCTGCCCACGGTTGTCCCGATAAAGCCGTTAGGCGAATTACCCAGCTGCTTGAAATAAGTCGTCGAACCACCGGAAGTAAAGGAAGTGAGCACACCATCGTATGTTCCCGCAGGAGAGGCATTTACTAAAGAGATGCCGTCAACTACCTTCATCGTGTTCGTCGGGTTGGACCCGTCATTGGGCAGGATAATATTGTAGGAAGAAGCCCAGTCCGTACCGCCGGAAGAAGGGATCAGCAATGCAGCCGCAGCCGATCCGTCGCTGCCTACCTGCAGCGTGCTACCGCCGGACAGTGTAATGCTGGTATTCAGGGTCACCGTGACACCCGCGTTGATAATAATCTTACAGCTGCTACAGCTGGTAGGGGGTTCGCCGCTGGGGTCCCATACGTTGGGGCCGGAAGTGGTGTGCCAATTGCCGTTACGTACGGCAGTATAAGTGAAAGATTGTGCGTTAGCTCCGAAGGTAAGGATTAATCCGCTCAACAACAGAGACGCTAAAGGGTAAAGCTTTTTCATGTTCACAAAAATTGATTATTGAATGTGGTTTGTGGTAAACCATAGACAATGGATTTCTCGGCTAAGCTTTCTAAGAATTTATTGGACTCTACTGGCGTATATAATTCCCTACCACCCGGAATGACCAGGATAAGAGCAGGTTAACAATAAAAAAAGAAATGAAGAATATTGGGGTACACTGTACGTGTGGAGGTAATTTCGGAGGATGTAGTGGCTTAAAGGGGTTCGCCCCAACGGGCATCTAACGACAGGTTCGTTTAGGAGATAAAAGTAGAAAGAAAACTATAATTATGCAAGTCCTTTGTAGATATTTTTATAACTCATTGATGATCAAGTCTCTTCCGCCTCCCGGCTCAGCCCCAGTTTATCCAGCGCCAGTTGGGCCGCGATCTGACTGGCATCTTTTTTATTATAGGCCTTGCCTTGCGCGATCAGCTCCCCATCCACCACAGCCCCTACGGTAAAGAGCCGTCTGCCCCCTTCCAGTCTGTCATCCAGGGTCTCGAACTCCAGGGCCTTCCCATTCTTATTGGCCCAGCCATATAGCTTGTTCTTATGGTTGATCTCCAGGTTCTCCAGATCGTCCAAAAACAGGTAGGGTTGTATGATCCGCTCCATCACCCATTGACGCGTCTTATCAAAACCCTTGTCCAGATAGATGGCCCCCACGATAGCCTCCAGGGTATTGCCAAAGATCTGGCTCATTTTCAGGCTGCTATCGAACTTATTGAAATTGCTGATCTTCTTCAATCCCATCTTGATGGCAATATCGTTCAGCTGGTTGCGATTCACCATCTTACTACGCATTTCCGTTAGGAAACCTTCTTCTTTATACGGGTATTTCTTGAAAAGGAAGTCGGCTATGATCGCGCTCAGGATGGCATCCCCCAGATATTCCAGCCGCTCATTATTCTCGTCGGCCCCGTCCTTTACGCTGCGGTGTGTAAGGGCAGTCTTGTATAATACCGCTTTGCCCGGGATGAAACCCAGCACATTACGAAGCTGTTTTTTGAACGAACTGTCTGCGGCGTTGCCCTTTATGATACGTTCGAGGATTCCCACACTAACAAGCTACAATTTTTTTTCATCGCTAAAAAATAAGAATCAGCTGTCACCTGTCCAAAACGAACCAGGGTTCGTTATGGTATCTATGCCTGGTACTTCTTGACGATGACACAGGCATTGTGGCCCCCAAAGCCGAATGTATTGCTAAGGGCAGCACGGACAGTCTTTTGTTGTGGTTTCCAGTAAGTGAAATCAAGCCGGGGATCCAATTCCGGATCGTCTGTAAAGTGGTTGATGGTTGGAGGGATCTGATCATGCACCACGCTCATCATACAGGCAATGGCCTCGATCACACCCGCAGCTCCGAGGCAATGCCCCGTCATAGACTTGGTCGAGCTGATATTTACCTCGTAAGCCCGCTCGCCAAATACGTCCATAATGGCCTTTACCTCAGCCACATCACCCAGAGGAGTGGAAGTGCCATGCGTGTTGATATAGTCGATGTCGGCCGGTTGTAATCCGGCATCCTTCAATGCAGCCAGCATCACATTCTTAGCGCCCAGTCCTTCCGGATGGGGTGCCGTCATATGATAAGCATCCGCTGTGGCGCCGCACCCAGCTATCTCACAGTAGATCTTGGCTCCACGCGCCTTGGCATGCTCCAGCTCTTCCAGTATCAACACACCTGCTGCCTCGCCCATCACAAATCCATCCCGGTCCTTGTCATACGGCCGGCTGGCGGTCTTTGGATCGTCATTGCGCTCGCTGAGCGCTTTCATGGCGTTAAAACCACCTACACCCGCCTCGCTCACAACGGCTTCCGAACCGCCGCTCACGATGACATCGGCCATACCCAGCCGTATCAGGTTGAAGGCCTCCATAATGGCATTGGTAGAAGAAGCGCAGGCGCTGGTCACAGCGAAATTAGGGCCACGAAAACCGTGCCGCATTGAAATATGACCCGCAGCAATGTCCAGGATCATTTTAGGGATAAAGAAAGGGTTGAAACGTGGAGTGCCGTCCCCCTTGGCAAAGCCGATCACCTCCTCCTGGAAAGTGATCAATCCGCCGATGCCGCTGGCAAAGACAACGCCTATACGGTCAGGGTTCATGGTTTCCTTGTCGATGGCGGCATCTTTTACCGCCTCGTCAGAAGCCACCAGCGCAATCTGCGTATAGCGATCCAGCTTGCGCGACTCCTTCTTATCGAGATGTTGCAGGGGATCAAAACCTTTCAGCTCACATGCAAACTTTGTTTTGAACTTCGAGGCATCGAATAAAGTAATAAGGTCGGCGCCGGGAACGCCGCCCAGAAGCCCTTTCCAGTAATCGTTTAAATTATTACCTATCGGCGTCAGGGCACCGATACCCGTAACAACAACTCTTTTCAAATGCATATTGGCTTTTCCCGGAAATTAGTTTAAGGATAAATCCGCCTTCTAAGCCACTGATTGCTCAAAAAGGCGGATGGAAAGTGTTTATTGCTGACCGACTGCATCCGCCCATCGGCGGAGGGTCTTACTCTTATTTTGCGTGCTCTTCCAGGTAGGAAATAGCCTGACCAACCGTAGTGATGGTTTCAGCTTGTTCGTCCGGAATGGAAATATTGAATTCCTTTTCGAATTCCATGATGAGTTCAACGGTGTCCAGAGAGTCTGCACCCAGATCATTAGTAAAAGAAGCTTCATTTGTAACCTCTGCTTCTTCAACGCCTAATTTATCAACGATGATCTTTTTAACCCTTGTAGCGATGTCTGACATTTTTGTAAGATTTAGTTATACGGCTGCAAATGTAAGTTTTTAATAGAAAACACAATAAACCCGGCATTTTTTAATTTTGCCCCAAATCCCATATGAACCCCAGGTTCATAGACATTAAATCATTACATTTCGGACGCTGCCGACTCGGCCCGGAGTATAAAATAAGGCCGTTTTTTGGACATTTTTAAATAACTTCGGCCTCCTCGCCTGCCAAAGCTACCCGATGCGCAGGCGAGCCTCCAAAATTAATAACAGCATGGCGCTTAGGATCATCGACCACGGAACGAAGGAGTACCAGCAAATGGTAAATTTACGCATGGACATCCTGCGTAAACCACTGGGCCTGTCATTTGATCCGGCGGAGCTGGAGAAGGAAAAGGAAGACGTGCTCATGGGCGCATTCGAGGACGACAGGCTCCTGGGCTGCTGCCTGCTGACAAGACAGGACCAACATACCATGCGCTTACGCCAGATGGCCGTCCCCAACAATATGCAAGGCAAAGGGATAGGTAGAGCGCTCATGATCTTTGCAGAGAACATTGCCCGCGATCTGGGCTATAAAAAACTGTGTATGCATGCCCGCAAGACGGCCCTGGGATTTTATGAGAAGCTCGGCTATACAACAAATGGAGAAGAATTCACGGAGGTCACTATCCCACACTATATAATGGAAAAAGCGCTATAGACGCCCGGCAATCAACCTACTTGATCAGCCGCAGACTTACAGGGTACCGGTACACCTGCCCCTCCGAAGCCCGGACCGTAGCCACGATCACCAGGACGGCATTCATGATCGCTATCACCCAGAAGAGGAACAGCCCTATGGCCACAAAGACCAATATCCAGGCAATAATGTATAAAATAATGACTGTCAATTGAAAATTAAGGGATTCCAGCGCATTGTCCCTTACAAAGGGGGACTCGTCCTTTTTTATCAGGTAGATCACCAGCGGCCCCAGGATGCCGATGCCCGGGACAATAGCCAGTATATGGGAAAGAAGGGCTAGCAGACGTTCTTCGCTCATGGGATAATTTTTACCTAATGTACCAAATTTCCCGCCCTCTCAAACACAAAATCGTTCATCCGTTGCAGGAATCGCAGCAGGTCCGCCATGGCGCGCATATCATCCACCACCAGCAGGAAATGCTTGCCGGCCTGCTTGAGCCTGGCCTTATTGGTATGTTTTTGAATATATTCCAGTACCCGCTTGAAGATATCCGATTCGAAATAAGGCGAATCCGGCCTGTTGATAAAATAACAGCGCATAGTGTCGTCCTTCAGGATCAGCTTCTCGAAGCCCAGCGCCACCGCCAGCTTGCGTATGCGCACCGTATCGAAAAGGTCCTCCACCTGCGGCGGCACAGGACCAAACCTGTCCATCAGCTCTTTATGGAAGTCCTGCAGCTCCTCTTCACTATCACAGTTGTCCAGCCTCGTGTACAGCGACAATCGCTCCGTAATACTCTCCACATAACTGTCCGGTATCAATATCTCCAGGTCCGTATCGATCGTACAATCCTGTACGTAATCATCCGCCTTGGATATCTCCTCCTTGAACAATTCTTTAAATTCCGTTCGCTTCAGCTCTTTGATGGCCTCCTCCAATATCTTCTGGTACGTCTCGAATCCAATGTCCGCCATAAACCCGCTCTGCTCTCCACCCAGCATATTACCCGCCCCCCGTATATCCAGGTCACGCATAGCTATCTGAAAACCGCTGCCCAGATCGCTGTGCTGCTCCAGGGTCTGCAGCCGCTTGCGCGAGTCATCGGGTAAGGTCGCCAGCGAGGGCGCTAATAAATAACAAAATGCTTTTTTATTGCTGCGTCCCACACGCCCCCGCAGCTGATGCAGGTCACTAAGTCCGAAGTGATGCGCATTGTTGACGATGATAGTATTTACATTGGGAATATCCACCCCGCTCTCCACGATATTCGTACACACCAGGACATCGTATTTCTTATCGATGAAGTCGAGTATCCTTTCCTCCAGCTCATGCCCCTCCATCTGTCCATGCGCATAGCCGATGCTCAGGTCAGGACATAACCCCTGGATGAGGGCCGACATCTCCGCCAGTCCCTGTACCCTGTTATAGATAAAGAATACCTGTCCTCCCCTCTCCGTCTCATAATAGATCGCGTCCCTTATAAAATCTTCGTTAAAGGCGTGCAGCTCCGTCTGTATTGGCTGCCGGTTGGGAGGAGGTGTGTTGATAATGCTCAGGTCACGGGCCCCCATCAGGCTGAACTGTAGCGTTCGCGGGATAGGTGTAGCCGTCAGGGTCAGACAGTCTACATGCGTCCGCAGCGTCTTGATCTTCTCCTTATGCGCCACACCGAACTTCTGCTCCTCGTCGATCACCAGCAGCCCCAGGTCCTTGAATTTTACTTCTTTGCCTAATAGGGCATGAGTGCCTATGATGATGTCGATCTTGCCTTCCTCCAGCTTCTTCAACGTCTCCTTTTTCTCTTTGGCCGATTTGAAGCGGTTGACATAATCCACCTTCACGGGGAAATCTTTCAGCCGCTCGCTAAAGGTCTTATAATGCTGAAAGGCCAATATTGTCGTCGGCACCAGCACCGCAGCCTGCTTGCCGTCACAACAGGTCTTGAATGCGGAACGTACCGCCACCTCTGTCTTGCCGAACCCAACGTCCCCGCAGACCAGCCGGTCCATAGGAGAGGAGGACTCCATATCCTTTTTCACATCCGCCGTCGCCTTGCTCTGGTCCGGCGTATCCTCATAGATAAAGGATGCCTCCAGCTCCGTCTGCATATAGTTGTCCGGGGTGTGGGCAAAACCCTGCTGCGCCTTGCGCTGCGCATATAATTTGATCAGGTCGAAGGCTATTTCCTTCACCTTCGTCTTTGTCTTTTCCTTCAGCTTCTGCCATACATCACTGCCTAATTTATTCACCTTCGGCACCGTCCCTTCCTTGCCCGTGTACTTGCTGATCTTATGCAGCGAATTGATATTTACATACAGGATATCGCTGTCCTTATAAATGATACGAACAGCCTCCTGCAGCCGGCCATTGGCTTCTATTTTTTGCAATCCGCTGTATACCCCCACACCATGGTCGATATGCGTCACAAAATCCCCCGGCTGCAATTCCCTCAGCGTACGCAGCGTGATCGCCTTGTTCTTGTTATAAGCTTGTTTGACCTTGTATTTATGGTATCGCTGGAACAGCTGGTGGTCCGTATAACATACTATCTTCAGGTCCTCGTCGATAAATCCCTCGTGAATGGACAGGGGGACAGGCGTGAAAGGAATCGCCGCATGCAGATCTTCAAAGATGGTATGCAGCCGCTCCAGCTGACGGGGATTCTCCGCAAACAGATACAGCGTATATTTCTTGCTTTCCCAGGATTTCAGATCCTTTATCAGCAGGTCGAACTGACGATTGAATGCGGGCTGTGGACGGGTGTGAAACTCGATGACGAAGGGAGAGACCCGCGCCCCGGACTCGGTTCCATCGCCGATGTCGCCGCTGGCCGAAGGACCGAACTCAACCACATGATATCGTTTGACCTGCTCGCTCACCTCCTCCGCCGTGACAAATTCATCCCGGCTGACGTCTTTCCTCTCCAGCTTGTCCTCTTCCTCCCGGCCTGCTTCGCGCGCCAGTGCCGCACGGCTCTTATTCCCCGCCGCCGCTGCCTGGGCCGCCATCTGCTCCCTTTCCTCCGTCCTATGCTGAAGGAAAAGGTCCAGGTCCTCTTCCTGGATGGCCAGACGCTCCCTGGTGAACGCCCAGTCCTGCATCCAGATCACCGTATTCTCCGGCAGAAAATCCAGCAGCGAGATCTTCTCACCCGTCTGTACCCGGGTATCTACATTGGGAATGATATTCACCTGTAGCAGCTTGCGTTCGCTCAACTGCGTTTCAGGATCGAATATGCGGATCGAGTCCACATCGTTGCCAAAAAGCTCTACCCGGTAAGGTTTCTCATTCCCAAAGGAATAGATATCCAATATCCCTCCCCGCAGGGCAAACTGCCCGGGCTCATACACAAAGTCCGTCCGTTCGAACCCTTTCTCTACGAACTGCTCCATCATTCCATTCAGGTTCAGCGTATCTCCCGCCTTGATAGAGATGATATTGCCCGACAGGGCATCCGCCTTCACCACCTTCTCGAACAATGCCTCCGGATAGGTGACGATGAGCTTTTTATGACTGCCCGTCGCCGCATGGGGATTCCGCATCGCGGCCGAAAGCCTTGTTAACGTCTCCGTACGCAGCATGACATGGCTGCTGTTCAGCAGACGATAGTTCTTCTTATTCTTAAAAGAGGAAGGGAAATAAAAGAGGTCCAGGGCGCCCGTAAGGTTTTCCAATGTGTTGTGGAGATAGGCCGCCGACTCGGCATCCTCACAGACCACCAGGTGGTTCAGCTGACTGGTCATCTCATATTTAAAAACAGCATCCAGGAGGAAGGCGGGCGCGCTACCCTGAAGATTTCTGCAATGTATTCGCTGAGGCTGGGACAAGACGAGCCTGTCCGCCAGTTGAAAAAGGCGGGGAGAATGGAGAAAAGCCCCTGATAAAACCTCACTGTTCATTCAGGATGCAAAGATACAAAAAAGATAAGGCAACCGCGTCACCCGTCGGGTCGTATCTACTTAGCATGAACATCAGCAGATTTTTACTAGTCAGTCTTTTATTATCCCTATTAGCAATCAGCCAGGCCAGCGCGCAATTGAAGACCAATGCCGATGTTTTGGAAAGGGCCAGTCAGCTCACCGCACAAAAAGAAACAGCCCGGTACAACCAGTTGCAGACCCTTGCCCGCCAAAAAGGATGGCCTATTTCCCTGCGGGGCAAAAAAGGACGCATTGCCATACTGAGAGAGGTTAATGCCCAGGGCATTCCTATATACTTCACCACATTGGACAATGTGATCTCCGCCGCCACCATCCGGACCAATCTTCTCTGGCCGGGAGGCAGCACCGGACTCGCCCTTAATGGATCCTCCAGTACCGTTAAAGGAAAGATAGCTATCTGGGATGAGGCCAAACCGCTGCCCACCCACGTTGAGCTGACAGGCCGCGTCACCCAAAAAGACAATCCTGGCAGTGTCAGTGACCATTCCACCCATGTTGCGGGCACCATGATCGCTGCGGGAGTCAACCCCCTTGCAAAAGGCATGGCTTACGGCCAGCAGCAGCTGCTGGCCTACGACTGGAATAATGACAATTCGGAAATGCTTGCAGCAGCTCCCCAGTTGCTCGTATCGAATCACTCCTATGGCGTGGTTGCGGGCTGGAATTATAACAGCGGCAACAACCATTGGGAATTCTATGGCGATCCGGGCGATACCGCCGACTATAAGTTCGGTTATTATGACGAGGATTCTCAGATGTGGGACTCCATCGCCTACAACGCCCCCAACTATCTCATCCTGAAAGCCGCGGGGAACAACAGGGGTGAGACGGGCCCCGCAGTCGGCCAGCCCTACTACAGGTACGACAACAATGGGAATATGGTGTACGCCGGTCTCCGGCCCACCGGTATCAGCAGCAATGATGCTTATGACGACATCGCCACCAGCGCCGGCGCCAAAAATATTCTCACCGTCGGAGCGGTCAACCCTATTCCCGGAGGATATTCCAGCCCCTCCGACGTCGTCATGTCCGACTTCAGCAGCTGGGGACCCACCGATGACGGACGCATCAAGCCCGATGTAGTCGCCAATGGTGTCAATGTCCTCTCTTGTATCGGCACCTCCAATACCGCCTACGACACATACAGCGGCACCTCCATGGCCACGCCTTCCGTCACCGGCTCACTGCTGCTGCTCCAGGAATATTACGCCAAACTGCACAGCGGCAGCTTTATGCGCTCCGCCACCCTAAAAGGTCTTGCCATTCACACCGCTGATGAAGCAGGCATTGCCGATGGGCCCGATTATTCGTACGGGTGGGGTCTCGTCGATGTACAAAAAGCGGCCGGCGTCATCACCTCCGATACATCGAAAAAAAGGGACCAGGCCATTTATGAGAACACGCTGACCAACTCCACCGCAGACAGCTACACCCTCGACGTCGTCGCCTCGGGAAATGGCCCTCTTATAGCCACCATCTCCTGGACAGATCCTCCCGGCGCCGTCAGTACCACCAATCTGCTGAACAATCCGGCCAAAAAGCTGATCAATGACCTGGACATCCGCATCACAGACGGTACCACTACCTGGTATCCCTATGTGCTGGACCCCTCTCACCCCTGGAATGGCGCCACCACAGGGGACGATGCGACCAACAATGTCGAAAAGATCGTCATAAAGAATGTGATCCCCGGCCATACCTATACCATCAAGGTCTCCCATAAAGGGACCCTGGCCCGTGGTTCCCAGGCCTATTCGTTATTGCTCAGCGGCATCGGCGGATCATCCTATTGCACCTCCGCTCCCACCAGCTCCACCGGCACACGCATCGACAAGGTCAGCTTCGGGGACATCCAAAACACCACCGCGGCCGGATGTACGACATACAGGGACTATACAAATCTCGGCACAGGCATCCAGCCCGGTCAGCAAATACCCATCAGCGTTACACTCAGCAGCTGTGACGCCAGCACCAACGCCCGCGTCATAAAAGTATTCATCGATTACAACCACGACGGGATTTTTAGCAACAACGAGCTGGCAGCCGTTAGCGACGTACTCGGCGGAGGCGCCACCACCTGGTCCGGCGCCATCACCGCCTCGGCTGACCTCACACCCGGCTCTTATGGGATCATGCGTATTGTAGCCCAGGAGACGACCGATACCGCCGCCGTAAAGTCCTGCGGCTCCTACACGGCCGGTGAAACGGAAGATTATACAGTAAGATTCCTTGCACCCGTCAACAACACCGGCGTCACGGCCATCGTCGCACCCATAGGTGCCGTCTGTTCAGCCGACTTCCAGCTCGTCACCGTCACCATCAAGAACTTTGGATCGGCCAATCAAAGCCAGGTAGGCGTTACCACGGTCATCAGTACGGACGGCAACACCGTAGCCACCTTGAATGCTGTCTACCCCCAAACCATTCCCGCTTCCGGCAGCGTCACGTATACCTATCAGTCAGGTTTTACCATGATCGCCGGTAAAACCTATACTATCACAAGCTATACTACGCTGACCACCGATCAGCTCCACAACGACGACACTACCACCGCCACCGTTAGTGTCAATGCAGCCGTCACCGCCACCGGTCAGGCAGAGATCTGTGGCGCCGATAAGACCTATCTCAAGGCTACTACCGGCGCCGGCGACATAGCTTTCTGGTATGACAACGCCACCGCCACCACTCCTTTCACCACCAGCGCAGATACTTCCACCACCGACATCCCCTCCAATAAGACCTATTATCTGCAGCTCAATGGCTCCGGCAAGGTGGGCCCCACGACCAAAGAGGCATATGCCAGCGGCGGCTACAATGTCTTTTCCGGCAATTTTGTGAATTTCACCAACGACGTGCCCGTCACCATCGAAAATGCGCGTTTGTACATCGGCTATCCAGGTAAGATCACTTTCATAGTAGCCGATATCACCAACCTGGATACGACATCCGGCAGCTACTCCTATACCGCCATTTCTTCGACTACCATCGATGCCTATGCGACAAACCCCAATCCACAAGCCGGCAGCATCACCGGTAACCCTTCGTCGGACACCGGCGCAGTTTTCCACCTCGGCCTGTCCGTACCCACTGCTGGCAAACACAGCCTCATCATCAGCAGCGACGGCAACGCCTCTATCTTCAGGAACAACGGTATTACCTCCCAACCATATCCTTTTACACTGCCCGGCATTTTCTCCATTACAGGCAACAGCGCCCTTTCCACGACCAATTCCAGCCTGTACCAGCAGTATTATTACTTTTTCTATGACATGCAGGTTAGAACCGCCAACTGCCCCAGCGCAAGGACAGCCATCACAGCATCGGCAGCCCCCGCACCCGTGATTTCTATCAATGGCAATATCCTGACGAGCACACAGGCCGCGACGTATCAATGGTATATAAATGACTCCCTGATGAAGGGCCATACTTCGCAGACCGACACGGCCAATGTCACAGGGGTCTACACGGTCGTCGCTACCGATGCATTCGGATGCTCCCAGACCTCCAATGCCATCAGCTACAATGCCGGCAAAGGCGCCATTTACCTGTCCTCCCATCCGAACCCCAGTAAGGGATCATTTGAAGTCAACTTTATCACCGGCAAGGCAGGCAATGTCGACCTCTTCCTTTATAATGTGCTGGGACAGGAAGTATATCACCAGTATCTGGGCAATACGGCGGGCGTATACAGCTACCAGGTCAATGTTCCGGGTCTCGCGGCAGGCATCTACCTGCTGAAGATCCAGGTTGGCAAGGACGCGTACACCGACAAAATACTTATTGCGAGATGATGAGGTTAGTACACGGGCGGCCGGCTGCCTTCAATGTGGCATTCAACTTGCGTCATTTTTCCTTTTACGACCTCCGCTGGTGCGAGATTGTTATCGACATCCCGCCGGGAGGCGAAATACCATTCACCCGACCTGGTAAAAAGGGAATAACGACCTTCCGGCAGGCATACGCAGAAATGTCCTGTACTGTCGGTATCTGCTATGGTGATCAGCCGGGTGCGCAGGGATGAATAATAGGATGAGGAGCCTCTCCGTACCACCTGTGATATATTCGTCAGCTCAAAAACATAGACCTGTGTCTTGACGCCCTGAAAAGGGCCTCTTTTAACTCCTGGTGCAGGCATCTGGTTACCCGACACCACCCGTACCACCCCCTCGATACCCTGGGCTCCCGGACAGGTAGTATCACTCCGTGGAGGCCCGGTCACATACATAAAAGCTATTAACATGAATTTCAACACCTCAGATACTAAAAATGGTTCTGGGTAAGTTAGGATATTAAAGCCTCATAAGCCAATAAAAACACTAATTTTAACTACGATTTTAAACAATCCTTATGACTAAAACTAGGGCAGCCTGCTTAATCCTGGTATCCATACTCCTTCTTTCCTCCCATTTTGCAGATGCCCAGGTGATCACCGACAAGGCCGTCCTGCAACGAGCGAGCCAGCTAAAAGCGGCCCAGGAAGCCGACATGCACCGCATCGTCCTTTCCCTCGCCGCCCAAAAGGGATGGCCCCTCACCATCAAAAATAAGAATGGGCGCCTGGCCTATCTCCGGAGCGTCAGTCCTACAGGGCAACCCCTCTATATCACCACCACCGACAATATTATTTCCGCCGCCACCATCCAGACCAATACCTTATGGGCAGGAGGCAGCACCGGGCTCAACCTCAGCGGCTCCAGCAGCAATATGGCAGGCAGGCTGGCAGTCTGGGACGAAGGCAGAGTGCGGACCACACATGTCGAGTTCACCGGCAGGGCAACCCAGGTCGATGGCGCTACCGACCTTAGCGACCACTCCACCCACGTGGCCGGCACCCTGATCGCGGCAGGCGTCAACCCCGTAGCAAAAGGGATGTCCTATGGCGCCCAGCTGAAAGCATATGATTTTAACAACGACGAGTCCGAGATGTACAGCGCCGCCCAGAACGGACTGCTCGTCTCCAACCACTCCTATGCCGTCATCGCCGGCTGGTACTACAACAGCAGCCAGAGCCGTTGGGAGTTTTGGGGCAGGGCCAACGACACATCCGACTACAAGTTCGGGTACTACGATAACGACGCCCGTGTCTGGGACTCCATTGCCTACTATGCCCCCAACTATCTGATAGCCAAGGCTTCCGGCAACAGCAGGTCCGAGAATGGGCCCGCCGTAGGCCAGACCTACTGGCGGTACAACTCCAATAACGTGATGTCCAATGCCGGCAACAGACCCGCCGGTATCAGCAGCAACAATGGCTATGGCATCATCGCCACCTATGGCAACTCGAAGAATATCCTTACTATCGGCGCCATCGGCCCTATACCCGCCGGCTATTCACAACCCTCCGATGCCGTAATGACCAACTTCAGCAGCTGGGGGCCTACAGGCGATGGACGTATCAAACCCGACCTCGTCGCAGATGGGCTGAATGTGCTGTCCTCCGTCAGTAGTGCCGACAATGCCTATGATGTCTTCAGCGGTACCTCCATGGCAACTCCTGCGTCGGCTGGCTCCGCCTTTCTGCTACAGGAATATTATTCCCGGCTGCATGCCGGCGCTTTTATGCGTTCCGCTACCCTGAAAGGGCTGCTCATCCACACCGCCGATGAGGCAGGGGCTAATCCCGGTCCCGATTACCAGTTTGGCTGGGGTGTGATCAATATGCAAAAGGCTGCTTCCGTGATCACTTCCGACACATCCGCCAAAAGGGATCAGCAGATATGGGAGAACCAGCTTGTCAACACTACCCATGACGCCGACAGCGTCAACATCGTCGCCTCCGGTACGACACCCGTCACCGCCACCATCTGCTGGACAGACGTCCCCGCCACTCCCGTCTCGGAGATTGTCGTCAACAGTACCACCAACTTCCATGATACAAATAGCAAGCTCGTCAATGACCTTGATCTCCGCATCACCGATATGTTCACCGGCATCACTTATCAGCCCTGGATACTGAATCCGGCAGCGCCTTCCACCGCCGCTACCCGGGGTGACAATATCCGGGACAACGTGGAGAAGGTGCAGATCGACAGCCTCATCCCCGGCAGAACCTACAAGGTAAGGATCTCTCATAAAGGAAGCCTCCTACAGGGCACCCCCTCCGGGTCGCAGGCCTATTCCCTCCTCATCAGCGGAGGCGGTGGTACCAGCTATTGCACCTCCATGGGTTCCGCCCTCGGTACCTCCATCAGCAACGTGACCCTCACCAATCTGAATAATTCCACCTCCGGCTGCAATACTTATATCGACTATACTGATAAGGCCGCCGCAAGACTGCCCATCGGACAGAGCTCCACCATCAACGTCAGCTACCTGACATGTGGCAGCAGCGCTACCGCCAACATCGCCGTATACATCGACTTCAATAATGACGGGACCTTTAGCGGCAGCGAGCTGGTAGCGCAAAATTCATCCCTGCTCAACAGCAGCACCACCGCCGCCATCTTCACAGGCTCCATTGCCATACCCGCCACCGTCAAGGTTGGCACTTATACCCGGATGCGCATCGTAGTCCAGGATGCCGCCTCCGTAGCCATCCCCGCCGCCTGTGGCGCCTATACCAGCGGCGAGACGCAGGACTACCGCGTAGTGTTCACCGCACCATCCACCGACGTAGGCGTCACCGCACTCGTAGCGCCCATGCCCTCCAGCTGCGCCAGCGATTCGCAGATAGTCAGCATCCGTATCCGCAACTACGGGACGACCAATCTGAACAGCGTACCCGTGACCACCGTCGTCAAGGATGCCAGCAACAACACCGTAGCTACCCTCACCGCCACCTGCACCGATACCCTCCCTGGGATGACTGATGTTGTCTTCACTTACAACACTACCTTCCCCACCATAGCCGGCGGCACTTATACCTTTATCAGTCAGACATCGCTTGGCAGCGATCCGAATACAGGCAATAACCAGAATACCACCACCATAGCCATCAGCAGCGGCGCTTCCACCGTCAATGGCACCGCCACCGTCTGCGGCGCCAACAGCGGCACCGTGCAATTGAAGAGCAACGCCAGCAGTATCGACCAGGCTTTGTGGTATACCAGCCCCACCGCCACTACTCCCGTCGCCGCGGGCAACAATACCAGCACCACTGTCATTCCATCCAACAACACCTACTATGTAGGGCTCAATGATCTGACAGCAACGCTTGGCCCACCCAATAAGATAGCGGCTTACTCCGGCGGAGCAGGCTCTTATTTCAGACTCGGAGGCAATTATATTAGTATCACAACGGGAGTTCCACTGACCATCAGCAGCGCCAGGATGTATATTGCACACAATGGGCAGATCAAGCTGACACTCGCCACTCTCGGTTCCGTCACCGGCTCTGGCTTTACCTATACTCCCTTGTACAATACCTCCATCGACGTATATGCGACGAAGCCTGTGCCCGACACCAGCCGCCAGATCAATGTCTCGGCAGGCGATAACAGTGACGTGGGCGGTCTCTTCAATCTGAACGTACCCATACCCACCCCCGGCAACTATATTATTATCATTGACTGTTCTGATAGTACCAGCGCCTTTGTCAATGTCGGTAGCAAAGGAGCAGTCCCCTATCCCCTTAGTATACCCGGAGTGATATCCGTCGTTAGCAACAATCTCAGCGATGGCACATCCGATACCGCCACCTACAAAAGATTCTGGTTCCCCTTCTATGACATCAATGTCCAGCTGACAGGCTGCCCAGGGACCAGTCGTACAGCCGTGGTAGCCGGTACCGAGCCCGCACCCGTGATCACGCTCAACGGCAATGTGTTCACCAGCAGCTTTGACAACGGCAATCAGTGGTATCGCGGCGACACCGTGTTATCAGGCGCCACCAGCAAGACCGATACCGCCATTTACTCCGGCAACTACAGGACCATTGTCAACGATGCCGTCACCGGATGCGCGCTGCCGTCCAATTCGATCCTCTTCCTGTCCACAGGTACCAATGATGTCAATGGATCGCCCATTGGATTAAAGATCTCTCCCAATCCCAACAACGGCGTCTTCCAGTTGCAGTTCAATATGACGACAGCGGACAATACCAGCATCCTCCTGTTGAATACCCTGGGACAGAAGGTATACCAGAAAGATTATCCCAACTTCGTAGGGGCCTTCAACAGCACCATCGATGCAGGCTATCTGGCCAACGGGATGTATGTGCTTAAGATCATACACGGCAATACCACTTACGTAAACAAGGTCCTGGTGAAAAAATAAATTGCGCTGACAAAAAAAATTATATATTAGTAGTAACGATTGCCTGCTGAACGATGCGGACGAACCGCCGAAAGGCGGTTCGTCACATTTAAAAATTTCCATCGCATGCCTCCACCTTGGCTCACCGGCACTATTACCCGCATCGAGAATGAAACAGCGCAGACCAGACGGTTCTGGATCGAGATCCCATCCGTAACATCTTTTGATTTCAAACCCGGGCAGTTTGTTACCCTGGACCTGCCCATACACGAAAAAATTAATAAACGCATACGCAGCTATTCCATTGCATCCTGGCCCGATGGCACCAATACCATCGAGCTGGTGATCGTCCTGCTCGAGGATGGAGCAGGTACCAACTATTTATTCAACGAGGTGAAAGTAGGCAGCGAACTGATACTTCGTGGGCCTCAAGGAGTATTCACCCTGCCAGAGCCCATTGAGAAAGACCTGTTCTTTGTTTGCACCGGTACGGGAATAGCCCCTTTCCGCAGCATGGCGCATCATATCCTTAACAACAATATACCCCACAAAAACATTTATCTCATATTTGGATGCCGTCATTTCGGCGATTGCCTTTATGGTCCCGAGCTAAAGGCCCTTGCCGAACAGATACCCAGCTTTCATTATATTCCTACCTTTTCCAGAGAGATGTCGAATGATCACCTCATCCGCACCGGGTATGTCCATGGCGTGTACGAAGAGATCGTCAGACAGCACCAGGAAAATACCGGTCGGCTGCAAGAAGCCTCCTTCTTTTTATGTGGATGGAAGAATATGATCGACGAGGCCAAACAGCGTATTCAGGCCTTGGGGTATGACCGGAAATCCATTCACCAGGAACTATATGGCTAGGCCCTGGTTAATGCGCCCTCTCTTCGGGGTTCGCCCGGATGTTATTTTGTCGCCTTCTCTTTGGAATTGTTGTCCTTGCCGCTGATCTTCATGGGAATGACAGGGATAGACTGCTGTTGTAGTCGATTCTCCAGCTGTATGTATGATTTTTGCAATTCGAGGATCTCGGCATGGCTGTTCATCATCTCTCTTTCCAGCTCTTCCACCTTCGCGCGACTTCTGGCCAGCTTAATTTTACCGGTAACAAAACCTAATAGCCCCCCACTGATCGCTGCTATAAATAGGACTACAGGATTAATTATAAGATCGAGTGTAAACGACATCTTAAAAAATTTAGGTTCTTAACAACGAGGGCTGGGCTGTTCAAAGGGGATTTCTGCGCGGGATTTTCAGGGGATAGGGATATGCAGAACCATTGTGCCATCCGCGTCAAATATACTGCTAAATTAACACAAACACAATAAATCCATAAATAGAGGATAACCACAAATTATCCTCTATTTATCCACCAATCAGCTTGTTGACGATGGCAGGGATCTCAGCTATGGGTACCCGTTCCTGTTGCATGCTATCCCGATGACGCAGGGTCACCGTCCTGTCTTCCTTGGTCTGATGGTCGATGGTGACACAGAAGGGGGTCCCGATGGCATCCATACGACGATAACGTTTGCCAATAGCGTCTTTTTCCTCATAAAAACACCGGAATTGAGACTTACAGGTATTCATGATCTCCCGGCCTATCTCCGGAAGTCCGTCCTTTTTGACCAGCGGCAGGACCGCCAGCTTGATAGGAGCCAGCTTGGGGGGGAATCGCAATACTACCCGGCTATCCTGCTTTTCGGGGGTGCTGAGGTCTTCTTCCACATAGGCCTCGCTAAGCACCATCAGACAGGTACGGTCCAGCCCGATAGAGGTCTCGATCACATAGGGAATATAGTTCTGATTGATCTCCGGATCGAAATACTGCATTTTTTTCTTGCTGAATTGCTGATGGCTTTTCAGGTCATGATCCGTACGGGAGTGGATGCCCTCCACTTCTTTAAAGCCGATGGGAAATTCGTATTCGATGTCACAAGCCGCCTTGGCATAAAAGGCCAGCTTGACGTGGTCGTGGAATCTGTATTTTTCTTTGGGGATGCCCAGGCTCAGATGCCATTTCATCCTTTCATTCTTCCAGTATTCATACCATTGGTCTTCCGTGCCGGGACGGATAAAGAACTGCATTTCCATCTGCTCGAACTCCCGCATCCGGAAGATGAACTGGCGGGCGACGATCTCATTCCGGAAGGCTTTCCCTATCTGGGCGATGCCGAAGGGTATCTTCATCCGGCCTGTTTTCTGTACGTTGAGGAAGTTGACAAAAATGCCCTGGGCCGTCTCCGGACGAAGGTAGATCTCGCTGGCTTCTTCCGACACGCTGCCCAATTGGGTGGAGAACATGAGGTTGAATTCACGGACATCCGTCCAGTTGGAAGTGCCGCTGACACCGCAAACAATATCTTCGTCTTCAATTAATTGCTTCAATCCGGCCAGATCGCTTGCCGCCAGGAGCCGATCCATCTTTTCCTGCAACTCGGAAGCCTCCCCCATCTTATTGGCCTTCTCCAGCTCGTCGATACGCCCCTCGATAAGATGATCGACCCGATAGCGTTTTTTACTGTCCTTATTGTCGATCATCGGGTCGCTGAAGCTGTCTACGTGACCACTGGCTTTCCAGGTGGTGGGGTGCATAAAGATGGCAGCGTCGATACCTACGATGTTCTCGTGCAGTTGGGTCATGCTCTTCCACCAAAGGTCTTTGATGTTCTTTTTCAGCTCACTGCCATATTGACCGTAGTCATACACCGCGCTAAGCCCGTCATAGATCTCACTGCTGGGGAAGATAAAGCCGTATTCCTTACAGTGCGAGATGATAGCCTGGAATTTGTTTGTATCGTTTGCCATAGTCGGCAAATATACAAATTACCCCCTTCCTACTTCAGATATTTCACCAACACCGCCCCCAGTTTCTCATACCCATCCTCATTGGGATGCAGTCCATCCGAGAACAGCCGCTCATCTATCTTTCCATCCGGCTTCAAGAGCACTACTCCTGGATCAATGAACTTCACTTCGATGACCTTCCCCATAGCAGCCAGCCCCGTATTCAATGCCGCCACCCGCTGTTCCATATTTCTCCGGGGATATATTCCCGATAACAATATCTCCGCCGACAGCTGATGTTGTCGTATGGTGCCTATCAGATATTTTATCCCATCGATGATCTCTGCATCCGTATTGAGGCCAATATTATTGGTCCCGATAGTGATCAGTATCTTTTTTGCCCTGTACCCATCGAACTCCCCATGATACACCCTCCACAGCACATTCTCTACCCTGTCCCATCCGAACCCCAGGTTTACTATATTCAGGGGTTTAAAATATTTATTCCAGGACGTGATCCCTCTGTTAATACCGGCTTCCGGCAGACCTCCCCAAAAATGAGTGATGGAGTTGCCCACCACCACGACGTCCGGCTGTTTTTCCCGCACGGTTCTTAGAGCAGCCTCATGCCTTGTCATAAAATCATAGGTGCGCCAGTCCCTTCGCTGGCGTATGGGCATAGTGGTAACAATAGACCCTTTTTCTTCATGGATGATCTTCCGGATGATATCTTCATAAGCATCCGCATATTTCATCATCCCTATATCATTGGGGTGTGTACCGTCAACCGTACTCTCCTCGTCGAAACCGATGGCTTTATCCGTCAACAGGAAAATGTTGGGGACCCCGTTCTTTTTCATTTCATCAAATGTCGCCGAAAGCACGTCGCTCGCCGTCTTGTACTTCTTCACCAACCCCGTATCGATGCCCGACCCGCTCAGACCACAGCAATGCTCGACAAGAAGTATGGGCGTGGCCGGATGTTTGGACTGGAGCGTCTTCACCGCTGCAAGGATACGCCCCCTCACCTCCTCCCGTAGAAATTTATTCTGGTCCACAAGGTTGGGCATGCAGTCCAATACAAATAATTTCCCATCCTGTTCGTTCATGAGATCGAGAAGGGGTTGTTCCAATTGCCCGTTACCGGAAAAACCAAGATTGATGACAGGCCGGTCAAGTTTCCTCCCCAGTATATTCGTCCATGCCAGACCCGGACGCGTGGCACAGGCGCCCTGCATGATAGAGGTGCCATATAGGACCACAGGTTGTTCCTTGCTCACCGGGAATACTGTGAAGGTGGCTCCCGCAGGAACCCCTATATTCATCCAGCTAACAGTATTGTACAACGGTAAATAAAGCCTGAATTCCTCTTCTTTGGCGGAGAGCGATAAGTTGTCAAACCTATATTCGATAGTATCTCCGAAATGATAAATTCCCCGCGCCCATTGCCACACACCATTCACGTCTCTCGCATAAAGGTCCACCCCACTGACACCCGTAGACGGCATATGCGGCATGGCCATACTGCCCGTGACCTTGTAACGCACCACCAGGGAGGTAGCGCTGGTCTTAAAGCTGATGTATTCTCCCGCACTGTTTCGGCCCAGGTCCCACACGGCAGGTCTTACCATTTTTTCCGCCCGTAAAGGCAGGCGGCCATATATATTATTCGAATCACTCACCCGGGTATTTTCCCAACCGCGCCCTTCAATGACGGCGAAAGAGGACGATGCGGGATCATACCATTGTAAAGAAGATGTTTGTGCAAACAGGCGAGGGCCAACGGCGATGCAGACAAGCAGAGAGAGGACAGATCTTTTCATCCTGTAAATTAGGGGTTTATTTTCTCATTCCCCTTATGCCGCTCCCCATCCCGGATGTTCTTCTTCTCAAAATTCTTTTCCAGCGCAGCCGTCAGGTCCACTCCCGTTTGGTTGGCAATGCAGATCAGCACCCACAACACATCCGCGAGCTCATCCGCCAGTTCCTTTCCTTTATCCGATTCTTTAAAGGACTGGTCCCCATACAGACGGCTCATCAACCGTGCTACTTCTCCCACCTCCTCCGTCAGGATCGCCATATTAGTTAATTCGCTAAAATAGCGTACACCCGTAGTAGTGATCCATTTGTCCACCAGTTCCTGCGCATCCCGGATAGTTATCGATTGTTTCATATTACAAAGATATCCCCCACCAGGTAGGTATGCGCCTGCCCTCCAATAAATACCCTGTCCCCCGCCAGCGTGCAATCCAGCCACCCTCTGCGCCGTGACAGCTGAATTGCGGAAAGCTTATTCCTCCCAAGCCGCCCCGCCCAGAAAGGTATCATCATCGTATGCGCCGACCCCGTAACAGGATCTTCATCGATGCCCGACTGCGGGAAAAAACAGCGTGAGACAAAATCCGCGTCCCTGCCCGGCGCCGTTACCACTACCCCCCGCGCCTGTGCGCCCGCCAATATTGTAAAGTTCGGGCTCAGCTCCTCCACCTGCTCCTGACTGTCCAGCACCACCATAAAATCATGACGCCCCCGGTATAATTCCCTCGGTGCGATCCCCAGCCCTTCAAATATCGCCGTATGATCTGCTGGCCGCACACTCGCCGCCACCCCCGTCCCTGTACCCGTCAGTTCAGGCATATTCGCGGGAAAATCCAGCTCCAGGGCACCCGCCGCCTTCGTCACTTTCAGGTCCCCGCTATGCCGGCTTCGGAACACCACCACATCCCCCTTGAAATCCAGATGCCGGAACACCACTTGCCCCGACGCCAACGTCGCATGACCGCAAAGCTCCACCTCCACCGTAGGAGTGAACCACCGGATGGCATAGTCGTATCCACCGACCCCGGCGGCCGAGTCCCCCAGGCCCGCCCGCGGCACAATAAATGCCGTCTCTGCCAAATTGTTCTCCATGGCAATGTTCTGCATAGTCCCATCCGGTAACCATTCCGTCAACGGGACAACAGCCGCCGGATTACCCTGGAATAGGGCTGCGGCAAAGGCGTCTACCTGATAGATTTTCATATTGGAAAGGGTATCTATTCGACCAAATAGGTTGTTTTTACTTTCTTGTAAAATGGTTTATTTTTTTCCAGATTTTAGTACTTGGAGTACTAAAATTCGCTTTTTTTTAAACCAAAGAATACTCTGCCAAAAACACAACTGAAATTACGCCCCCCTATTCCCTCCCCTTCGTATCCACCCATATCGTCACCGGCCCATCATTCAACAGCTCCACCTTCATATCAGCCCCAAATTCACCCGTACCAATACCCCGCCCCAGATCAGCCTCCAGCCGCGCGATCATTTGCTCATACAGCGGAACAGCCACCTCCGGCTTGCTCGCTCGTATATACGAAGGCCGGTTGCCCTTCCTGGTAGCCGCATGCAGCGTGAACTGGCTCACTAAAAGTATCTCACCCCCCGTATCCTTCACCGACAGGTTCATCACACCCGCCTCGTCATTAAAAATACGCAGGTTGACGATCTTACTGCTCAGCCACGCAATATCCTCCGCCCCATCCGCATCCTCGATACCCACCAATACCAACAGGCCGCCCCGGATGGCAGCCTTACATTTTCCATCGATGGTGACGGAAGCCCGGCTTACTCTTTGGATAACAGCTCGCATTTTAAGATGAAGATAAGCTCTCCACGTGGAAGTTCAACATCGGCCGGCCGGCCACCCGTACACGCAATCCCCTTTCATACAATACGACCAGCACCGCACCCACCGATATCAGCAGCATCAGGATGATAGCCATCCATTGCACCTGACACCCGATGTAATAAGACAAAGGATGAAAGACCATCCGGATAATATGCCGCCCCGGAGGAATGGAAAGCCCCCGTAACGCATAGTTCGTACGAATAATGGGCGTCTCACGATCATCCACCCACGCCTTCCAGCCCCGCTGATAGAATATTTCGCTAAAGACCGCAAATCGCTGCTTCTTCGACTCCGACAGATAATTTATCACGTCATTATCGTTGTTCAGCAATTCAATATACGCCGATGTGTCCGGTCCCTGAACCATAACAGGCACCTTCTCCCTGTCCGCCTCGAAAAGAATGGCCTCCGTACCCGGCTGAAAATGTGTCAGACTATCCATCACCGCCTTCGGTGTCGGAAGGAACCGCAGACTGTCCACAAACCAAACGGGCCCCAGACAGTTGGTGTTTTGATATACAAAATCTTCTCCAGCCACATTACGCCGGAGGATATACTTCGTATTCAACATATTGATCACGGGCTGACACATCGGATAATTCACCAGCTGATAATTGATCAGGTCCTCATATACCCGCAGCTTGGCCGCATGGTATCCACCGATGGAATTATGATAATAGGCCGTCATGGCCCCATAGCTCAGGGTATTATTGGCCGTATCCCGCAGATCGAACACGCGGTAATAGGTACTGTCATGCGCTACTTCCTTGTCCCCCGCCGTAGCGGCAAAATTCCCCTGGTACTCCCCCTTCTCCTGGTAATTATCGTAGTTGAGATATTTAAGATCTATCCCCATCAGGTCCACAAAGCAGAGCGCCCCTACCACCCCCAGCAGCAGGGCGGGACGGATCTTCCGCTTGATATAAAGCCCCAGCACCAGCGCCGCTCCTGCAACAAAAAGCAGGCTCCGCAGCATGCTGCCCAGGAACAGTTCCCGCCTGTCCTGCCGCAGTCCCGCCAAAAAAGTCTGCGCATAGCCCACCGCCCGCTTACCCTTGAGAGCGGCCCTTTCCAGCAGATGACCATCCCATGCACTCACATAATCCGAGCCCGCATATATGCCAAAGACGACAATAAAGATACCCAGTATCAACAGCAGCCCCCACCTGTACTTACGCCAGATGTCGGCGCTCGCCACCCCGCTCACCAGGATCTTCTGAAGGGTCAGCGTCGCCAGTATGCAAAGCAGCAGATTGGGGATGACAATGATCATGCTTGGCGCCCTGAACTTGTTGTACATGGGAAGATATTTCAACAACAAGCTGTTGAAAGGCTGGAAATACCCCCCCCAGCTCATCACGATCGTTAGCACCATGACCGACACCATCCACCATTTATGTTTCCCGTCCAAAAGGATCAGCCCCGCCAGCGCGAGGAAGCAGATGATCGCCCCCGCATAAGGCGGCCCCGCAAAAAGGTCGCCAACGCCACCCCAATAATACCTGGGTCCTTCTTCTCCCACCAACTGCCCCAGCTCAGCAGGCATCTTTTGCAGCGCCCGCACCGCATGCGACCTCTCCGCAGGCAAGTCCAGGTCCGTGCTGCCTCCATAAATATCGGGTACCAGCATCACCAGCGGCTCCGTTCTGTACAGGCTAAAGTCAAAGGCCGCCGATTCACCTAGCCCGTCGCTGGTATAATTGCTGTTTTTATCCGCCAGCTCGCTCCCCCCCCGTATTGTCTCATGGGAAGAGTCGGAGGTGGTAAAAAGGACCACCGCATTGGACAGTACGCCTATCAGAAGAGCCCCCACGATCACCAATGTCGCATGACGCAGTTGCCGGAATTCCCGCCGGCGGAGCCAGGGTATCGCATAGCCTCCAAAGAGCAGGACGGCCGTAAGCCACCCATAATAGACTATCTGCATATGGCCCGTGGCGATCATCAGCGAAGTGAAAAGAGCCATCAATGCCATGCCCTGCCAGTATTTTTTCTCCAGTACCAGTATCATCGACCCGATCAGGCCGGGTAAAAGGGCAATACATTGCATTTTTGTGTCATGCCCCACCGAGACGATGACGGGATTATAAGTGGCGTACGCATAGGCCAGGGCCCCGATGATACCGACATATGGGTTGACCCGCAGCACCAATGCCAGAAAATAAAAGCAGATACAGGCCGTGAAAAAAAAGCTCGCCGGCTTTTCCAGATGCAGCGTAAGCAAAAAGTGGAAGAAGGCGGGAAGCCGCGTCGACGGACCGTCAATAGCAATTTGATATCCAGGCATACCACAAAACATGCTTTTGCTCCACAAAGGGAAATGGCCATGCGCCTGCTTGTAGACGAAGGAGCTCTGGGCCATCGCCTTCCATTGCATTACGTCTTCCTGGTAAAGGACCTTGCCCTGAAACACCGGTTTGCAATAGATCACCGCCACCAGCAGAAATATCAACACCGCTATTGCATGAGGTAAGAGTCGGACCAACCACCCTTTACTGGAAAAACGCATGCCTGACACCTGGATAAATGGGCCTTTGGACATATTAGGGGTGTTTTTGCAATTGTCGGACCATATTAACATTTAACTTCGGGTACCAAGTTAAAATCGACTTAATATGCATCCCCGTTCTACCGGACGGTTCCGTCAAAGGTTCAAAATAGTATGAAAATCGATATTACTAAAGAATTAATTTTCCAAACAGCTCGCAGTGGGGGTAAAGGAGGCCAGAATGTGAATAAGGTCGAGACCATGGTAGAAGGGTATTTCTCCATCCGTAACTCTGTGCTCCTGGACGATCAGCAAAAAGCTATCCTGGAAAAGAAATTGGCTGGTAAGATCAATGCCGACGGTTTTTTACAGGTGAGATCACAGGTCCACCGGAGCCAGCTCGCCAATAAGGAGGAGGTCATCCGCAAGATGAACCAGCTCATCGAACAGGGACTGAAAAAGGAGAAAAGGCGGGTGGCAACCAAACCCAGCAGGGCATCAAAGGAGAAGAGAGTAGAGGCCAAGAAAAGACAGGGTCAGATCAAGGAAGGCAGAAAAAAGGTCCGCCGCGGGGAATAAAAAAAGATCCCCCACCCTTTGCAGGATGGAGGAACGACCCGTTTTGTGTTTAATGGTTGATGGTACTTGTCTCTACGAGAGACGGGTTAGGGGTTGGCAAATTATCTCTCCAAAACTCCGGGTCCACCCGGAGCATTTCGACCTTAAAGGTCCTTTTTCCGGGGATTTGTACAAAGCGTACAACTGCTTAAAAAACATAGGTATTTATACGTATTTTATTTAGGCATAAATACCTAGCCGCACTGCTAAAGGGAAATAGTATTATTGTCAGTATTATTGTCGGACATTATATCACCTCTAAAATTGGACATCTTATGAACAAATTCATGAGGCCTGGTTCATTGACCCTGCCGGCCTTCCTGTTGATCGCCTCCCTTGCTTTTACCCTTTTTAGCTGCGGCGGCGGCGACCGTGATCACGGACGCCCCCCCTACAACGTGGACAGTGTTAAGAACCATGTCATTCCCTTAGGTCTGGCCATCCAGTACACAAAGGATTTTCGCAGGACCATCGACACTTTTAACACAAAATGCCCCGGATTCAAGGACTCGTTGCAGTTTGGCCGCTCCGAAGCCTTTAACACCGACTCCTATGACCTCCTCCTCTCACAAAAAGATTCTGTCGGTCGTCTCGCAGCCGGGATCCGCATCTATTACGGCCTGGATAAGGAGGGAAAGATGAGACTCGTTCTCGTACCTTACGACGTCAATGGCAACGACATCCTTCACCACCTCATCAGTGCAGACAGCACAAAAACTCCTGCCGGCGGGGCCAAAACGGAATCGCTGACAGTGGATGGTCCACAGGCATTGGAGGACGGAACACGCTGCCCCCCCGTTTGCCCTCCCCCCGGTCCTTTGAACCCGTAATAGGCAGTAGTCTTACGGTCACAACTTTTCGCCATTCAGACAGCACATGAAATATTTCTTCCTTTTCCTGATCGGTCAATCCATTCTTTTACCAATCATTGCGGGGCTGGTGCGTTTTCGTCGTCTGGACAAAATGTATCAGCCCTTTTTTATCCTTATACTGACGGGATTCCTGGCAGAGCTCGTCGCCTTCGTCGTTGTCCGTTGGATCACCCGTAGCAATGCCGTCCCCAGTAACATCGACGCCCTGCTGGAATTTTCGCTCATCGTCTGGCAATTTTATATCTGGCATCCTACCAAACAGCGCCGGTGGGTCTTTTACAGTATTTGGGCTGTCTGCGCCGTATGCTGGGTGACGGAAAATCTTATTTTTTGGAAGATCGTCACCTTTAGCCCCTACTTCCGGTTCCTATCGTCTTTTGTCATTGTGCTCCTCAGCGTGAACAAGATCAATTTCATGATCACACACGACAACCGGAATCTTTTGCGAAGCCCGGTCTTTCTCATCTGCGTCACCTTTATTATCTATTTTATCTATAAGATCCTCTACGAATGGTCTTACCAGATCAGCATCGCCGGACCCACCGAGGTTGCCCGGACCATCGTATTCTGGATGGCCTATGTCAATGCACTCACCAATGTCATCTATGCTATTGCATTCCTTCTGATCCCAAAGCCTCAGAAGTTCACATTGCAAATACCCCCACCCACCGTAGAACGCCCATAGGTTGGCAATCACAGCAAATGCATGTATTTTTACTTAGAAGATGGAAAATAAGATCCTGGATATTACGCTGCTTTTCTCTCTGATCATAGCAATTATCATTGTGTACTTTTTCGTTTCCATCATCCGGTACCACCGCCGCTATATGCGCCTCCAAAGGGAAAAGATCTTCGCCGAGATCACCATCCGGGAGAATGAGCGCAAACGTATCGCGGGCGATCTGCATGATAGCCTAGGCCCCCTCCTTTCCGCCGTCAAGCTAAACATTAGCAATGTCGATATCGAAGACCCCCAGGATAAAGCCATCCTCGACAAGACAGCCGGATACCTGGACGAGATCATCGGCAGCATGCGCAGGATCTCCCATGACCTTCTCCCCAATACCCTCGAGCGAAAGGGTCTTCTCGAAGCCATCCGGGAATTTATCAACCAGGTCAATGTCAAACAATCCCTGAATATTCAGTTATACGTAGTGAAAGAGATACAGGTCCCCAAAGAAAAGGAGATCCACATCTTCCGGATGATACAGGAGATAGTCCACAATACTCTCAAGCACGCACATGCGGGGAACTTGCAGATAGGCCTCAGCGAAGAAGGCGGCAATCTCTTGTTCCTGGCCAAGGACGATGGGCGCGGCTTTGACAAGGAAAAGGCCCTCACAGGATCGCAGGGACTTGGGCTGCGCAGCCTGGAAAGTCGCTGTGAAATACTCAATGGAGTGCTCTCGCTGGAATCCAAACCCGGCTCGGGAACCAATTATTTTATCAAGATCCCCGTTGGTTGACGGTTCATTGACCCGCAATGTTTAATTTTACCAGCATCCTCTTTTCCTATATGAAGAATATCCGTTTGGTAATAGCTGACGATCATGAGATTTTTCTGGATGGTCTTGCGCTCATGCTCAACAAGCAGGAGAACATGACAGTCGTGGGACAGGCGTTCAATGGCCGTGAGCTCGTCCAGCTCGTGGCTGAAAAGAAGCCCGATATAGTCCTCACGGATATAAAGATGCCCTATCTGGATGGCATTGGAGCCTGCCGGCTGATGCTACAACAGGATCCGCAGCTAAAGATCATCGCCCTCTCCATGTTCGAAGAAGAGGACCTCATCGTGGAAATGCTCGAAGCAGGTGCTAAAGGATATTTGCTAAAAAATGCGGACAAGCGGGAGATACTCGACGCCATCCTCACCGTCAACGAAGGGAATATTTTCTATTGTAAACATACTTCCGCCCGCCTGGCCTCGCTTATCGTCAAGAGCAAATTCGACCCTCAGAAGAAGAAGTCCGGGGACCTTTTTACGGAACGGGAAAGACAGATCATCCGCCTGATCTGCCAGCAGCACACCGCACAGGAGATAGGCGAACAGCTTTTTCTCAGCAAACGCACCGTCGAAGGCTACCGTACCCGCATCCTCGAAAAGATGGATGTGAAGAACACCGCCGGCGTCGTCGTATTTGCCCTAAAACATAATCTCATCGCCGAAGAGGATATCTTGTAGCCGGCAGACCGCCCCCTCAATTCTTTCTCAGTGTCCGCAAAGAATCCAGCGACTGCTGCTCCTTGCCCGCTGATAGCCGCTGCACCTCCTGGTCTATTCTATTTTGCTGCAATTGCCCCTGGTATTTGGCCAGTTTTTTTTGAAGGTCTTTCTGATCATCCAACA
The DNA here is from genome assembly GCA_001898505.1 of Sphingobacteriales bacterium 50-39. Lineage (GTDB taxonomy): Bacteria > Bacteroidota > Bacteroidia > Chitinophagales > Chitinophagaceae > Puia. The sequence continues at coordinate 33,069 of MKTZ01000009.1, read as the reverse complement.
GTTTGGACATACGCTTGTGGGATTTCTGTACCGCTTTGTCGTCGCTGCCTACACTGGACTGCATGTTCTGCGTCTCCTTCATCTGGTCCTGATTATTCTTCGCCAGATCGTCCTGCGTATTGCGGATCTTCTTTTCCAGGTCGGTCTGATCATCATGCATGTCTCCCAGCTTTTTCTGCGCCTTCTTGGTTACTCCCTCCTGCGTCTTGATCTTGTCCTCCAGGACACCCGCGTCGATGGCAGGCAGCATTTTTTCGACAAATGCGGATGTACGGCTCATCGCCAACGCGTCACGCCCTGGCCGCGTCCCCGGGTCTTCTCCCGGCCCGGCCGGCAGAAATGTCACCGTCGAGTTGTCCTTGTCCCGGCTGGTCTTACGCTCCACCTTGATATGCAGGTCGTTCAGGGAGGAGGAAGTATCCTCCAGCCGCACATTGTGATACATCTTGTACCCACGGGTGCTCGACCCCTTCCAGCCCCGCTGGGCCATATAATCTTTAATGGTCGACTCCACTACATCCGAAGGATAGGGCAGGTCTACCATGATGACAGACAGCTGGCTTTTTTGATAGCCGACCTGACCTTCATAAGTCTTGGGCGGCACAGGAGACTGCGCATAGAGCCGCGCGCCACTGATACAACATCCAATCCATCCGGCTAAAAACACGAGGTTTTGGTAGAGATACCGTCTCATAGTATAAAATTTTGTAATAATAAAGGTACTACAAAACCTTAAGCCATCGCATTAAAAAGTGTAGGATATCGAACACTCATCGGGTTCATACTCAGTATACGGTATTTTGAAAATTCAGCGTTAATATCGCGGTAACAGAAGTATTTTTGAAGATCAGAATAAACAACGCCGTATTTGAGCAGCATTAAAAAATTAGCCGGGCAGACGATGTGGTATGGAGTAAGCTCCATTTTTGCTAGATTCCTCAACTATCTGCTGACCCCTTATCTCACCCTGGTCTTCACCGGGACCACCGAATTCGGAAAGATGAGTCTCGTCTATTCCCTCGTCCCCTTCCTGAATGTCCTGGTCGTCTTTGCGCTGGACACGGCCTATTTCCGGTATATCCAAAAACCCGAGGCCGAGACCCATCTTTATGACACCCTCATATACAGCCTATTCCTCAATACCCTTCTGATCTCCGGGCTCATCATCCTTTTCCGGCACCCGATCGCCGCTTTTATACACCTGGAGCAGCACGCAGAATACATCACCTTCGTTGCCTTTATCATTGGCCTCGAAGCCCTCGCCGCCCTGCCCTTTGCCCGGCTGCGCCATGAAGGCAGACCCCGGCAATTTGCCTTTATCCGGGTGACGGCCATCCTGCTGAATATCTTTTTTACCTTCTTTTTCCTGTCCATCTGCCCCAAGATGGCAAAAGCACATCCCAACAGCAGCATCTGGCATTTTTTATATGATCCCGGCTTCGGGGTAGGGTATGTCCTTCTGGCCAATCTTATCTCTTCCGCCTTCCAGTTCATCGCCCTCAGCGGGCAGCTCCGGAAATTCAAATGGACCTTCGACAAGGCGGTATGGACAGAGGTCATGATCTATGCCCTTCCCCTCACCATTGCCGGATTTGGAGGGATGATCAACGAGACCTTCGACCGGATCATGCTCGCCCAGCGTCTCCCCCGTGCCGTGTCCGACTTTCAAGTCGGCGTCTATTCCGCCTGTTATAAGCTCTCGCTCCTCATCACCCTTTTCGTACAGGCATTCAGGATGGGTGCCGAACCCTTTTTCTTCCGGCAGGCCGCCGAGGGCGACGCCCCCCGCACCTATGCCCGTGTGATGAAATTCTTTGTGATCACCATCTGCTTCATGTTCCTCGTCGTAGCCCTCTACCTGGACATCTGGAAACAGTTCATCCGGGACAAAAGCATGTGGCAGGGTCTTGGAGTAGTGCCTATTCTCCTTTTTGCCAATATGTTTTTGGGGATTTATTATAATCTGTCCATCTGGTATAAGCTCTCCCGGAATACCCGCGCGGGGGCGTATATTACCCTTATCGGGGCCGGTATTACCCTTATCATCAATTACGTTTTTATTCCCCGGTTCAGCTACTGGGCTTCCGCCTGGGCCACCTTCCTTTGTTATGGCAGCATGATGGTGATATCTTATATCTGGGGGCAAAAGGCCTACCGTGTACCCTATGCCTGGAAAAAGCTCGTAGCATATATGGTCATCGCCGCCCTGCTCTATTTTGTGCATCTTGGCCTCATCCATATATGGCATCACCGGGGCTTTGGCTTTATCCTGGCCACCATGCTCACCGGGGCGTATGCCATCTTCATCCTCCGCGTAGAAAGGAAAGAGTTTCGTCGGCTACCCATCATCGGGAAGTATCTGTAGAGCGCGCTCTATCCCCTAACAAAAGGATTGTGCTTCTTCTCCCACCCGATCGTCGTCTCCCCCCCATGCCCCGGATACACCACCGTATCGTCCGGCAACGCCCAAAGCACCTCCCGGATACTATTCAGCAATGTCATATGATCCCCGCCCGGCAGATCCGTCCGCCCGATGCTGTCACGGAAAAGTGTATCCCCCGCGATCAAAAACCCCTGTTTGGCACAGTAAAATCCTACACTACCAGGCGAATGCCCCGGCAGGAACAATATCTCCAGCTCATCCTCCCCCCACTGCACCTTTTCCCCCGGCTCCAGAAGAAGTAGCGGCCCCCGGTAGTTCTCGAAAGGCATGCCCCAGTCACGCCCTATCACCGGCGCCACCTCCAGCACCGGCTTCTCTTTTTCGTGGAGGTGTAAGGGCAAGTCCCAGGTGTCATGAACGAATTTGTTACCAAAGACATGATCCAGGTGACAATGGGTATTTAACAGGATTTTGGGCGTTAACCCCTGCTGCTCAATATATTCCTCCAATTCCCTCCGCTCATTCCCGAAATAACAGCCCGGATCGATGATGCAGCAGGCATCCTTTTGATCGGATAGCACGTATGTGTTTTCTTGCACAGGGCTGAAAACAAAGGTTTTTACTGTCAACATACGCAATTCATTTAGTTAAAATCAATTTCACCGGTATTTGGGATTTGTATAACTTTAAAACTCTAAAGAATGGGTATGAAAGATCCTAAAGATCCTCAGATTATGTTGAAGTCACACTATTTTTTTTTCGTCATACTGGGGATTTTCTTTTTTGCCGGAGGAGCTTCTGCCCAGGTAAATACCGTAGAGTTCGGTAAGAACCGTCTTCAGTTCAAGAATTTCAAGTGGCAATATTACCAGACCCAGAACTTCAATACCTATTTCAACGAGGGGGGACAGGAACTGGCCCAATACGTTCTCCAGGTGGCCGAAAAAGAGCTGCCCGGCATCGAACAGTTTGTAGAATATGGTCTCCAGCGCCGTGCCAACATCGTCATTTACAATTCCTACAACGATTATCTCCAGTCCAACATCGGGCTCAGCCTCGACTGGCAGACCACCGGCGGCATCACCAAGCTGGTAAATAACAAGATGGTCGTATACTTCAATGGCGACCATAACCACCTCCGGCTCCAGATCCGCCAGGGCATCGCCCGCATCCTGCTCGAAAATATCCTTTTCGGGGACGATCTGGGGGAGTTTGCCACCAATCAAGCCCTGCTTGACCTGCCCCAATGGCTCACGGACGGGTACATCGAATACGCCGGGGAGACATGGAGCACTACCCTCGACGACCAGCTGAAACAAGCCATCCTTTCAGGAAGATATAAGAATTTCTACCAGTTTGCCTTCGAAAAGCCCCTTCTGGCCGGGCATGCCTTCTGGTTTTATATGGCCAATAAGTACAAAAAGGAGAATGTCACCTACTTCCTTTACTTAGCCAGGGTCTATCGCAACCTCAACAATGCCTCTCTGCGCATATGTAAAAAGAAGTTCAAAGAGGTGCTGAAGGACTTTATGGCCTATGAGGAAGAGTTGTACGACAAGGACATCCGCGGCCGCCGCAACTTCCCCAAAGGCACCGTCTCCGTCGTGGAAAATATCAGCGACCGTAAGGATTTCTTTCATTTCTCCCCTCAGCCCACCCCCCGCAGCAACACCTATGCCGTGGTGGAATTCAAAAATGGGAAGTACTCCGTCGTCCTGCACGACAACTTTATCTATGCCAAAACTCTTTTGAAAAATGGCGTGCGTTCCGGCGCCGAGCAGCTCGACCCTCACTACCCCCTCATTGCCTGGGATAATAAGGGTACCCGTCTTGCCTGTATCTATTGGGACAGGGGAAAGGTCAAACTATTCGTCTATGACGTCATAAAAAAATACAAGACCAGCATACAGGACATCCCCGACTTCGACCAGGTGCAGGACTTCAAGTACATGCTCAACGACCACACCCTGCTCATGAGCGCCACCAAAAAGGGTCAATCCGATATTTTTGTGTATGATATCACCGCGCAGACCTATCGGCAGATCACCAACGACGTATTCGACGATCTCGACCCCTCTTTCGTAGCTTTCCCCAACAAGACGGGGATCATCTACTCCTCCAATCGACCGGACGGACATGCCCGGGGTGGCGACACTACCCTGCCCTCCAACTACCATTATAATATCTTCCTCGTGGACAACTGGAACGATATGGAAGGCAAGCAGATCTCCCAGCTCACCTACCTGAAATATGGCCAGGCCCGCTACCCTACACAGTACAACAACAACCATTTTACCTTCATCAGCGATGAGAATGGGATCAACAATCGCTATGCAGGCTTTTTCACCACCAAAAGGGCCGGTATGGACACCGTCTACAAAATAGGCGACGAACTCCTCCACAATCCCGACCCCGCCGACCTCGACTCTACCTTAAAAGCCAATCATAAAGATCAACCCGACACCGTCTATTCATTTACCATCACGAATGACTCTTCCTATATCTTCCCCATTACCAACTACCAGAGCGGCCTCACAGAAACGAAGAGCGCCGGTGAGATCGGCCAGGTCACGGAAGTCCGCCAGGAGGGCGACCTGAAATTTCTTTATAAATTGAAGGTGGACGAGGCCGCGCTAAAAAAACGTAATCTCGTCGCCCGGATGACGGACTATCGGAAGAAGACCGTCACCGAAGCCACCGTACAGGGCGCCGGCATTCTCGCGCCAAAAGTCAAACCGCGCACCGACACATCCCGTCATGCCAACGACTTTTTCGAGAGCGAGTTCGATAAGGACAAGCGCGACACCAGCCAGAACAATCGTCGCCCCGCAGCGCAACAGCCCGTCACCGGGGAGAATCCTTTCTCTACCCGCAACGATACAAGGGAGGAACCCCTGTTGAGGAAGGCCAAGCTCTTCAAATACAAGCTGAAGTTCTCCGTCGATAATTTCTCCGCCGGATTCAACAACGACGTCCTCGTCACCCGTTACCAGCCCTTTACCGGGTCATTGCCCATCAACCTCAGCGGCGTCGATCAGTTCAGCGGGATGCTGAAGGCTTCTATATTCGATCTGTTCGAGGACATCCGTTTCACCGGCGCCATCCGCCTGCCCTTCTTTGGCAGCGGCTCCAGCCCCTCAGGCTTTGCCGCTCAGGGCGGAAAGACCTTTATCCCCGGCAGCTCCTCTTTCTTTGATGGCAGCGGGGAATGGTTCGCCCGCGCCGACTATCTGAAAAAACTATTCGACTTCTCGCTGTTGTATTATCGCGAGACACAGGTAGGCTCTTATTACGACGACTCCCTTTCCGCAAAATTGGGTGGTTTCGCCGGCCCCTTTGACGCAAAAGCCTATACCAATCTCTGGCAGGCCATCATCAAATATCCTTTTGACAGGGTGAAAAGCCTGCGCCTCTCCGTAGGATTCCGCACCGATAAGGTTGTCTTACGTCCATTCGGCACTATCACCGGTCAACCCAATGTCGTCGACTCCGCGCTTCTGCTGCTGCCTCCTCAGAACAAACAGAATTACGGGTTACTACGCCTGGAGTATGTATATGACAACGCCATCATGAAGGCCACCAACATTTACAACGGCATCCGCGCCAAGGTCTATATGGATTGGAATATGCAGATGAATACGACCCAGGGCACCGCCGAAGGCAAGAACATGTACAACTTCGGGTTTGACTTGCGGCATTATCTTCCCATCTACCGCAACCTCATCTGGGCCGTACGCGCCGGAGGCGATTTCTCTTTTGGCAATCGGAAAGTGATCTACTACCTCGGGGGCACCGACGGATGGCTTTTCCCCAAGGCGAACCAGCAACCGCTGCCCGATCCAAACCAGCCATATGCCTTCCAGTCACTGGCAGTGAACCTGCGGGGCTTCAAGCAGAATATAGCCAATGGTAACAATGCCGTTGTCATCAACAGTGAGTTCCGCCTGCCGCTCTTTTCAACGCTCTTCAACAAGCCCATCAATAATGCTTTCTTACGGAATTTCCAGGTCGTACAGTTCTTCGACATTGGCTCTGCATGGAATGGAAGTCCAAAAAACATTTCCCGTCCTACGCTTACTATACCCAGCTCGGATCCCAATCTCGGACCCGGCACGCTGAATGTAAAGCTGAGGGCCGGCGGTATCGGTCCCTTCGCAGGCGGTTATGGTTTTGGCGCGAGAAGTACGCTGCTGGGTTATTTCCTCCGGTTTGACGCCGGCTGGCAGATGAATACTTTCTTTGGTGGCAAACCCGTGCTAAACGTCTCGATGGGCGTGGATTTCTAGGTCAGTCCGTCCGCAAATTCTCCACCGGATTAGCCAATGCCGCCCGCAGCGTCTGATAGCTCACCGTCATCAGCGTGATCAAGAGCGCCCCCATCGCCGCCGCTACAAATATCCACCAGGATATATCCGCGTGGTATGCATAACGCTGCAGCCAATTGTGCATACAGTACCATGCCACCGGTCCGGCGATCAGGATGGACAGGACCACCAGCAGGATAAAATCCGCTGACAGCAGCCGCCACAGATTGAAGACCGTGGCGCCTAATACCTTTCGTATACCTATCTCCTTGACACGCTGTTCCGCCATAAAGGACGCCATGCCAAACAGCCCCATACAGCTGATAAAAATGGCCAGGACCGTAAAGACCAGCGACAGTCTTCCCATGCGTACCTCATCCGAAAATTTGCGATCATACTCCTCATCCGCGAATTTATAGTCGAAGGGAGCCGACGGCACATATTGCCGCAACGCAGTCTGTATCTTATTCAGAGATTCCCGCACCGGCAGCCCCGGTTTCAATCGTATAAAAACAAAGTTGTCTTCCGCCTCCCCTCCCAGGTAATACATCGCAGGCCGTATGGACTCATAGGGCGACTCCATCAGCACATTATCGATGACACCCAGTATCCGGTAATTACGATGATCCCATGCAATGGTCTGCCCCACCGGGCTCTTCAGCCCCATAAATTTTATTGCTGCCTGGTTGAACACCAGCCCCATGCTGTCCGTAGGATATTCCCTTGAAAAATCACGCCCCTCGCTGAAATGCCAGCCCAGGGTCTTACCATATCCATGCGTCACCGAGATGGCCCCAAACTCCGTCTGTACATTCGGGTCTTTCCCCGACCATTCGACCCCGCTGAGACTCATCCATACTCCGGTGGCAGGGCTGGACGACTCCGCCACCTCCTCTACCACTCCTGTGTTCAGCAGCCCATTGCGCAACGTCTCCTGCTTGCCGAACCAGTCCGAGGAATTCATTTGCAGGGATATCAGACCCTCCCTGTCATAGCCCACCGGCCGGTCCTTGACGAACTGCACCTGCCGGTAAACGATCGTGGTACAGATGATCAGCGCCACGGAGACACTGAATTGTAGCACTACCAGCGCCTTACGCGGAACAGCCGCCCAGGGTCCCGCCCGAAATACACCTTTTAGCACTTTCACCGGTCGGAACGAGGAAAGATACAGCGCCGGGTAACAACCCGCGACGAGTCCCGTCACAGCCGTAAAGCTCAGACTGGCGGCCCAGAACCATACCGCTCTCCAGGGCAGCACGATCTGTTTGCCTGTAATATCGTTGAATAACGGCAGCGTCATCTGCACCAACGCCAGCGCCAGCACAAAGGCAAAAGCCGCTGCCAGCGACGACTCCCCGAAGAACTGACCGATCAGCTGTGCCCGTGAAGAGCCCACCGCCTTGCGAATACCCACTTCCTTTGCCCGCTTCTCCGACCGCGCCGTGCTCAGGTTCATAAAGTTGACACAGGCCAGTAACAATACGAACAGTCCTATGATGCCGAACAGCCAGACAAATTGTATCCGGCCGCCCGTACTCACTCCGTTCTTGAACTCCGAAAACAAATGCCACCGGCTCATAGGATGCAGAAAGACCACCGGCTTATAAACAGCCAGGTCCGGCATATTTTTTACCCTGTCCATCTTCATCTCTTTTATCGCCGCATTCACCTGGCTCAGATCCGTATGATCCGCCAGCTGGACATAGATCTCGATGGCATCCCAACCCCAGTTGGTCTCGACTTCCGCCACCCGCGGGTCTACGTGCTTGAAGAGCTCCCACGAGGAGATGAACGCAAGATGGTCGAAGGTACTGTTATCCGGCAGGTCCTCGTATACACCCGTCACCCGTACGCTGGCCGTATTGTCGATGCGGATGGTTTTGTTCAATGCCGGCTCATTGCCAAACAACGCTCTGGCCGTCGAAGCCGCGATCAATATCGAAGCAGGGTCCTTCAATCCAGCTCTCGTACCCTCCAGCATGGGGAGGGACAATATCTCCGGTCCCTCTTCCTCCATAAATTTTCCCTTCTCCGTAAATTTCTTGTCCCCCGCGGACAGGATATGATCCCGCGTCCATTGCGACAACGCCACGCGCCGGAAATAGCTCCCATAATTGTTCCGCAGGACAGCCGCCACCGGTATGGGCACGGCATAGCCCGTACCTATTTCCCCATTCACCGTGGTGGTCTGCATCACACGCGCCACCTTGTCATAATGCTCATTGTATTTTTCATAGGAGCATTCATCCACGATCCAAAGCCCCGTCAGCAGCGCTACGGCGATGCCGATGGAGAGACCCGTGATATTGATAAAGGAATGAACAGGCGTCTTGAAAAGATTGCGCCACGCGGTTTTGAGGATATTCTTTAGCATACAGTTTTGCCACCAAACATATGCCAAATTCCTCATTTCGAGTTACCTTCGTAGTTCGAATGCCAGCCTATATCACCTCATTGAATTCCGGTAGCAACGGTAATTGCTATTACATCGGCAACGACAGGGAAGCAATCCTTGTCGATGCTGGCTTGTCCTGCCGCGAGACGGAAAAACGCATGCGCCGCCTGGGACTGTCTTTTGAAAAGGTCAGAGCGATATTTGTCTCCCACGAGCATGACGATCATATCAAAGGCATTCCCGTCATTGCAAAAAAGTACCAGCTACCCGTCTATATCACCGCCGGCACCCGGCAGAATAGCAGCTTCCCCGTCGACGATCATCTCGTCACTTCCTTCCAGGCTTATGAGCCCATCCCGATAGGGGACCTGTCCATCACCGCATTCCCGAAATTTCACGATGCCGCCGATCCGCATAGTTTTATCATCTCCGATGGACCCACCATCATCGGGGTGTTTACCGACATAGGCGTCCCCTGCGAACATCTTGTCCGGCATTTCCGGAAATGCCACGCCGCCTTCCTGGAAGCCAACTATGATGAGGATATGTTGCATAAGGGCAGCTACCCTTATCACCTGAAGAAACGTATCAGCGGTGGACAGGGCCATCTGTCCAATCGCCAGGCCCTCGAGCTTTTTCTGGCTCACCGCCCTCCCTTTATGAGTCATTTGTTCCTGGCCCATCTTTCGCAGAACAATAATGACCCCGACCTTGTACAGGATCTTTTCAAAGGCCAGTCCGGTGGCATCCGGATCGTACTTGCATCACGTTATGAGGAGACGGCCGTATATACCATACAGGGAGCACCAGGTGATGTGCCGGAGCCATGGGTCGATGTCACCATCCCCGCCGGGCCGTCCGCACCAGCCCCTTCCACCGCAAAGGTCCGCCGCCGCACAGCCACCGGCAAGGGCCAGCCGAACAACCCCCTGCAGCTGCCTTTGTTCTAAAGGATAGGCTTGCTATGCTTCGCAACGGTCGAGCTCAAGTTAGGTAATTTCCCGATCGGACATTCGCGCTAAGAGTTTATTTTATTGTCTTGCGGCCGTCCGCCGAAAAGCCGAAGGGCTAACCCCCTTGTATTTCCTAAAAAGCCGGTTCAGATGGCTCGCATCCGTAAACCCAAACTCATGCACGATCTCGTTCATCTGCATGTCCGTGTAGCGTAACCGCGTCTCGATCAGCCTCAGCTTGTAGCTGGTGATGTATTGTTGCAGGCTTTCTCCCGTCCGGCTCTTGAAGTACTCGCCAACGTAAGTGGGAGAAATATTAAAGTGGGCCGCGATCTTCTCCACCTTCAATTGCTCAGGCATATAGATATGTTGATGGATATAGCTCAACAGATCCGCCGAAGGAGATGAAGTTCCTTTTTTCAGCGCCGGCGTTAGCAAAGAAATATTCCTGGCCGTCACCGCAATGATCGTATTGATGATCTGCTGCACTACGTCGTGCTTATCCGGCTGTTGATTGACATGTTCCCGTATCAGCGCCTCCACCAGGCTCCTGATCAAAGGCTTGTCCGTCCGGTGGTGAACGATACAGCCCGGAAGATGGTTGTGGTTGAGAAAGATATATTCCAGCTTCTGTATCCACTCCCTATTCTGTGTCTTCAGATAGCTGTCGTTAAATCGGATAAAGAAGAACCTCGTCTCCTTATGCACTTCGAATCCATGCGTATCCTGGGGAAATACCAAAAAAAGCTTATCCGCCTTATATGGCAGAGAATGCTTATTGATACTTTGTATGCCCGTACCCTCCAGGATGAACACCATCTCGAAGAAAGTATGCTTATGTTCCTTCACCGAATAGTTCTTCACCTGTAAATACTCGATCTCGTAAGGCTGGTATAGGTTCTTTATTTCCATTCCTTCAAATTTACAAATCCTTCCGGTGATTATACAAGTGACTCACCGTCCCGGTTCGCACCTTTGTAAGGAATAAATTATCTGTTATGAACCCAATCACGTTCTTATTACTCCGGCTCGCTATTGGGGCCAGCATGTTCGGTCATGGTCTCGTACGTCTGCCAAAGCTGGCAGGATTCAGCAAATGGATGGTCGGCAGTTTTGAAAAGTCCATGCTCCCCCTGTCCCTCGTAAGACCCTTTAGCTATGCATTGCCCATACTGGAATTCACCGTCGGGCTGCTGCTGATCACTGGCCTCTTTACAAAGGTCTCCCTCATCGCAGGTGCGCTCATCATGGTCGCCCTTATCTTTGGGACCACCCTGATCGAGAACTGGGATGCCATCACTTCGCAGCTGATACATGCCGCCTTTTTCGCGGTATTGCTGCAGTTTGTTCAGTATAATACTTATGCGCTGGACGGTCTGTTGAAAAGGTAAACTACTTTGAACCCAGATCCGCCCTTATGAAAAGTATTTCCGACCATGTATGATCGATCTGATCCCTAATATCTGTTAAATAAGATGATTCATAAGACCCTGCTCCGTTCGCCGCCTCATATCTTTCCTTGAATGGTTTGCGGAATCCCTTTTCCCTCTCCTTCAATCCCTGTTTGTATCTTGTTGCGATCATATACTGTGTCGGTCCGGAAGATGCGGCCATATATACTGCAACGGACTGATTCCCGGCCATCCAGGCTTTCTTTATCTTCTTTATCTGATCTTCCACCTTATCTCCCCAGCCGGGTTTGGGAAATACGTGTGTGACGGCGACCTTATCTGAAAAATCAGTAAGCGCCACCGTACTCAATTCCTCCTGGTATTCGGCGTACGAAGAAGAATATCGATCCGTAAGAAAGGGAGCTACATTCTTAGCCCAGTCATTCATATGCTCCGCGCCAAGATCACCTCTTTTGTCTATCTGATCCCAGCTGTTGGGTCCTTCATTGACCTGGTAGCCTCCGGCATCCGGACCGGTTTGAATCTCCAGGACCCTCCATTTCCAATCTCCCGTATGATACTTCTGAGCGTGGTTCATCAGCGCCTTTTCAAATTCCGCGATCTTGTCGATCTTGGGGAAAAACCGCTCGGTGGTCAGGACGTTTTTCATCTGGCCAACTCCCATGAATGGCAGTAAAAGCCATACAATAAAAAGCTTTCTCATCTTTTTAAGTTTAAAATGAATGATGAAATACCGCTTGTGGATATTATGGAGGGAAGCTTAGGGATCCAGGTGTGTGAAGTTGCGCAATGAAGTTATACGAACGAAGAAAGGTCTAAAGAGAGCTATCCAGGGAAGAAGGAGTCATCTAATATACATGTAATTTTTTTATAAAGCAAAAATTTTGCCTTCCTTTCAATGCATCCGCCCTGCGGACAAGAATAGCTTCGCCAACGGAGCAGCCACTGGCAAGGATAGTGCTATCAGAACAGCGATTCTCTCCACCGGCCTCATCCGCAACAGCTGCGAACAGACCCTGGATGGCCAGCCCCGAGGGGCTGGTTCCAGGACATCTACGTCTTCCAGGGTGTACAGTAGCAACCGGTGATTACGCACCAGCGCCAGGATAAGGAGTAAGGCCGCGGGCAGATTGATCAGGAACAGGGTATCGGGGCTCCGCATCCTAAGCGCTATCAGGATATTCAATACTACTCCCAGGAGCAGGGTACAGTGGATGAGTACCTCCAATAGGGGAGCGGCAAGCTTTTTTCTCCACATCGCATAGAAATAGGCTGCCAGACAGAGTAGGATCAACGTATAGACAACAGGACGGTACAAAGGGAAAATAATGGTGTAATTACCCCGGCTGTCTCCCGCATCTGCGAAAGACAAAAGCAACGGCGGCAACACCAGAACGACCACCTCCAGCAACAGCGCGCCCCAACGAAATATTCTTTTGCCTGTACAGAGGCAATAGATAACGTCCACATATGCCAGCACAGCGGGGAATGCCATCACCATCGCATATACCTCCATATAGAACAGGTTATACATAGAGCATTGTTTCCACCGGCACATACTCTTTCCAATGCGCGACAGCCTGTTTATTCATATCCACCGGATAGTTCCTCCTGATCCTTTTCAGCATATAGAAGCTGTTCATGAACAGGGAAAGACACATCGCCCCAAATCGCAAGGTCAACAGGCCCCGCAATATGCGTCGCAGCGAATACCATACGGAGAAAGATCTTTTCCACAGGACCCTATGTGACAGCAGCAGCTCCTCCGGACTCATCCTTTTTGGTTTAAATGCGACGTTATACCCATTATAGAATTCCCATCCCTTGTCAAGCATACGATCTTCTTTTTTCAGCTCGTGATAGATCGGCGTTCCGCGGAAGGGCGTCATGACACTGAGAAAGGGAACATCTATACCTATCTCCATGATCCTGTCCGCCATCTCCTCGATGCTTTCCGGTGTGTCGTGGTCGAATCCCGCAATAAATCCCGCCATTACTGCAATGCCTCTTTTATGGATCGCCGCTACCGCCGTCTTGTAATGCTCGATCCTGTTCTGTCGTTTATGCGCATCCGCCAGACTTTCCTTGTCAAACGATTCGATCCCCAGGAATACGCCGATGCAACCCGAATCCCTCATCAGGTCCAGGAGCTTGTCGTCTTTTGCGATATCGAGACTCGCCTGGGTCAGCCACCACTTTTTCAACGGTTTCAGCTCTGTGAGCAGCGCCTGTATATATTTCCGGTTGATCGTCAGATTGTCATCCCAGAACCAGACCACCTTTCTTTGCCACCAATACGGGAAATTGTCGTATGCGGCGTCCCTGATCACATCCTCTACGGGTCGCAGCCTGAATCCGGGATTCAGCGTGGGCACCGTACAAAAGGAGCACGTAAAAGGACATCCCCTTGTAGCCTGCATTACTTTTTTGATAAAGAATTTATTCGACAGCAGATCATACCGCGGTGTCGGCAGGTCTTTCATATCGCAGGGCCTTCCGGAATACAATCTTTTGAGATCGCCGTGTTCCATATCCCTTAACAGCTCCCCCCAGGCAGACTCCGCCTCACCCGTTACGATGGCATCAAAATGGCCCAGCGATTCTTCGACATTGAACGTAACATGCGGGCCTCCTGCAATCACCGTTTTGCCTTTTCGCTTGAATTCCCGTGCAAGGTCAAAGGCCGATGGCGCAAATCCGCTGAAAAACGACAAGGCGATCAGGTCTGCTGTAGTGTCGAGGTCTATCGAGTCCACCTGTTGATGAAAGACCCTGACAGTGTGCTTCTTCGGCGTTATAGCCGCAAGATGTATCCCGGTGATGGGGGGTACGAAGTCCTTTTCATGTCCGAACTCGTACCTTTTCACGTAGGCAATGATGATATCGATGGTCATGGCAAGTTATTTTTCTTCTGTCCATTTTATTTTTCTCGAGAAATACATGACGATACCCAAGGTGATGAATAGTCCGACGCTGCCCATCAGCAAGGCATAGTCCTGCAGCTGTATCAGTGTAAAGATGAATCCGTAGAGTAAGGTCAGCAGCATGCCGATAAAGAGGGCCATCTTCGAGCTGCGGAGGATGCTCCGCACATACCAGGCAATGAGGAGCATGGTCGCCAATGCCGCTACCAGGTAGGCCTTATTAAATCCAATGTATTCCGAAAAGGACAGCAGCAGCGTATAGAACAGGCAGAGAGCAAAACCCACCAGCAGGTATTGCAGCGAATGTATCGCCTTGCGATAGACCCATTCGATGAGGAAAAAGGCCGTAAAGGTCAGCAGGATGATAAGGATAGAATATTTTACGCTTCGGGTGGTCTGCTGATAAGAATCCACCGGCACGATCAGGTTGACGCCAAAGGAGGATTTGTTCAGATCATATTGATTGTCCTTCCACTGCTGCGGGAAATTGCGATTGAGATATAGTACCCTCCAGTCTGCCTGGAAGCCACTGTCCATCACCGTACGCACGTCCGGGAGGTAGCTGCCCGCAAAGCTTGGATCGGGCCATGAGGAGGTCGTTCTGACTGTCGTCGTCTTGCCCGCCGGCACAAAGAGCAGGTCTCCCGAGCCTTTCAATTCCACCGTAGCCGAGAACTCCAACGGGCCATGTATGCTAGAAATGACAGCGGGGAGGGCCGCGCTCAGCGAGTTTTTAAATTGATCCGACGAAAATTTAGCGGGTATCAGGTCCAGGCTGGCCCCCGCCAGATGGAGGGTCATTTCTTCCTTTAATCCCTGTACATCGCTGATATCAAAAAATATCGCCGCCTCGTTCCAGAGTATCTGCTCCGGTCGAACACCCAGTTCTGACAGGCGAAGGCTGTCATAGGAGCCTTTTACCTGCAACGCTGCCGTATAGACGATGACCTGATAGATACCCCGGTATCTTTTCTCCGGAACGATACGTGCTTGAATATCCAGCTTGTCCGGAAGAAAATAGGCCCATTTCTTCACGGTCGATGTTTTGTTGTCATTCGTTGTCGTCTCCGTATAGGGTATCCCGATGACGGGTCCCGTCACAGTCTGGGAGCCAGCCCATTTCGAGCTGATCTCGCTGACGGCTTCCTGTTGCCGGGATTGCCTTTCATTCACCAGGCTTAATATAAAGGCCGTGGGGATCAGCAGCAGCAACACTAGCATGCCGATAAAGAAACTTTTCAGGATGATCTTATTACGATCCCAGAAACTTTTGATGATATTTTCCATATATGAGAGGGGTTGAATTTCTTTATTCAGGATTCGTTCGAGCAAAGAGGTTCCCTTCCGTCATTTTTAACGGTTTACAATGGAGACGCAGACACGATCAGGTCAGCGCCTTACTGATCCTTTTCATCAACAGATAGATCAGTGTCATAAGGATGGAAAAGCACAATACCATGTCCCATACATTTTGATGCCGCAGGGGATGTATGACCAGGGTCGCAATATCCCTCAACAGCCGGAATGGGTCCGTCACGATGTCCCAGCTGTTGTATTGCAGGTATCTGCCGATGTAGATACCGAGTGCGTTCAGCCACATCACAGGGTAGAGAAAGAGCAGCTCGCTTAGCAATGTCAGCCGCGGCAGGAATATCCGCTCCATCTGCCGTACGGATAGCACACCCAGCAAAAGCCCATTCCATACGAAGGAGAGGATCATCGCCAGGTCGAACCACTGCGGCATGGTCCTGTCATTGTACAGGTCCCCAAGGTGATAGAGGTCCGTGATGATATAAAATGAATTGGGTATGAACAACAACCACAACAGAGCCAGCATCCACCATCCCAGACCGCGCCCAGCACCGCTGGTCACCGGACCATGTCCACCCCCTCCGGCCTCCAGACGGCTCTCACCCCCGAGCGTCTCCATACGGGTCAGCTGGGTGGAAATAAAATAGGGTATATAGGCCAGGAAAAGATTCCAGACGAGAAAAATAAAATGACGGTGCTCCGTATGCACAACACGCGCTACTATCAGCAGACAGCTGAACAGCATGGAGAGGAATAGCAGCCTGTCCATCTCGGTGGAGAGGATTCCCCAGCGGACACGAGCAGGGGCGGCTACCCCGGGTACTGTGGTATTTTTATTCATAAAAATTTTGGAATAAAGATGAATAGACCGACGATGACAGCCGTGAACGTGGCGATGAGCACCGCACCCGCTGCCAGGTCTTTAATGATTTTTATTTCAGGATGTTGTTCCCGCGTGATAAAGTCCATCGCCTTCTCCAGACAGGTATTGAGTATCTCCGTCACCCAGACCAGGCCGATGACTACTACCAGTGCTACCGCCTCCATATGAGAGACCTTTAACCACCACGCCAGGATACTGACGACAATGGCTGCTGCAAGATGTATCCGCGCATTGTGTTCCTGCCGGAAGAATCGCATTAATCCGGCTCCGGCATAATAAAAACTTTTGAGCCGGCCGCGGACGGAGAACTTTTGATCGTCTACCATGCTGATTGAATTGTCCATAAATTTACGCAATGGCGTTTTTATCTTGGGTCTAATATCGAATATGCTGTATCAGCGTATACGCCAGCAGTGTCGCCAGCAGCAGCACCGCCTGCAGCGCAATGGCCGTATTCAGCCAGTGGCGCCGGTAGTATACTTCCACATCCCATCCCCAGCGCCCCTTATGCAGCTGAAATTGCAGCGCAACCAGTCCATTCAACACAATGGCCAGCGACAGACAGCCGAAGATGAATTGCGCTTTGTGCAAAGCCAGCGGGTCAAAAGGAGATTGTAAAAAAGACGGGGCGATATAGTGGTAAGGCCTTTTAGTCCCAAAGAAGATACGCGCCAGCAAGGTCAGCATAAAGAAGCTGGCTGGCAGCAGCAGCGTGATACCAAGTATCCCCGAGATCAGAGGCCTTAAGACACCCATGTTATTCCTGTGTTGAGAGAGTGATGTTGTCATTATATTATTTTAATAAAAAAGTGCTTTGAAATACAAAGTCCCATGGCAATAAAAAAAGGTTGTTAAACCTTTTTCACCTGTCCGTCCCCTATCCTTTATTCATCCCCTTGATAATACCTTCCAACGCCTCGAGATGATCCTTGAACGCCTTCTCTCCCGCCTTGGTGATAGAATAGGTCGTATTCGTCTTTCTGCCGATGAACCCCTTATGCACCTTGATAAACCCATTCTCCTCCAGGTTGATCAAATGAGAGGCCAGGTTGCCATCCGTCAGTTCCAGCAATTGTTTCAGGTCGTTGAAGCTGATCTCCTGGTTTATCATAAGAATGCTCATCACCCCCACCCGGATGCGGCTATCGAACACCTTATTCAGATTGCCGATCGGATTTTTCATACACCCGCCCCCCTCTCATACTTCCACCACATGATCAGACCGTATATGATATGCAGCACTCCAAAACCTATCGTCCAGAAATAAAGTCCCCAATGCAGATAATACATGCTGACGCATCCCAGGATGATCTCCAAAAACCCCAGATAGCGAATATCCGTCAACGTGTATTTGCTCGCATTCACCAGCGCCAGCCCATAAAATACCAGACAGGTAGGCGCCACATAATCCCAATCCGCGTGGTAGAGCATACCCAGCACAAAAAACCCTCCCGCTATCAGCGGGATCAGCATATTGATGAACAGCTTCTTGGAAGTGACGTCCCAGATAGGCAGATTGCTCTTCCTCGCCCTGCGCCAGGTGAAAAAGGTAGAGGACAGCAGCGCAGCCGCTAATACCGCTATCGCCAGTCCTATCAGTTTCCACTTCAACCCCTCCGCCTCGTCATGCATATATCCGTGTCGACCGACAGATCCTGGGTCTCCCCCCCTTACCGTAATACCTCCATAGTAACCAATGATCCAGCCATGCGCTATATAAGCCCCGATCAACGCACAAATCCCGGCACTGACACCGCTGAGCCCGCTCAGGGAGATAAAACGGGAAGAGCGCTCCATCATCCGCCGGATGTCCTGGAGGGTCTCTAAAGATTCATTGGTCGGGCTGGGGTGATCCATATAAAAGCACTTTGAATTACAAAGTAAGTAGTATTCGGCGACTCCTGCAAGTTTTTGGGAAAAGAAATTTTTTAGCTTTCTACTGATACAGCCTGACCCAATCCACGACCATTTCCACCGGCAAGTCACCGGGGGCCACTTTCCCAACCCAGCTGCCACCCAACTGCTGGTCGATCAACAGGTACATGGGGGCGTCGAATGGCCATTGGGACGCATCTACATTTTCAACACGGGGATAGGTGAAGGTCTCTTGTCCGTTGAGCAGAAATACCAGCTTGTCGGGATACCATTTCAGACCAAATATATTAAAGTCGTCTACCCGCATTTTGGCAGTCCCATGATGGGGAGGATTTTTATCCTGCTTCAGATTCAGGGTATAATAGGAATGCACCGTCTGATAAATAATGCTGTCGAAATTCAGGTGCTCCATGATATCGATCTCCCCGTTCCTGGGATATTCTCCATGCTTGTTGCTGTCTGCTAATAACCACATCGCGGGCCAGGCGCCACGGGCCGTACCCAGTTTTGCCCGGATCTCGATCTTCCCGTATTGAAAGGAAAACTTTCCCTTGCTGTAAATACCGCCTGTAATATAGGGCCGCTTATCATAGGTCGTATCCGGGTTTACGAGGCCCCTCAAGATCAGAAAACCACCCGACAGCGAAAAACAGCTGGCATCCGGGCTCATATGCCTGTTCCAGTCGGAACGGCCGGCAGGCACTTTCGACCAATGCGATGTATCCAGCTCACTCCTATTAAATTCATCCTCCCACACCAGCTTCCAGGACTTGTCCGCCCGTCCCTCCTTTTGTATATAAATAGGCCCGCCCGCTTTTGAGGTGGACGTGCAGCTATGCAGGACCAATGACAACAAAAAGAAACTGATGATAATTGTGTATCCTTTCAATTGATGAAATTTTATTTATTCGTATTCTTGATCAGGACCTTTCCGCCGGGCCGAAACTGCAATCGCAGCATTCCCCCTTCTTCCGCCACCGCCTCTACGCCCTGCCTGTCGCCAAGCTCCCAGGTTGAAAAGGGTAGCTGCAGCCGGCAGATCCCGCCCTTTTCCGCAACGATCGTCACCTCCCGCACTATGCCGTCGCTCTTTCTGGCACTGACAAGGAATGCTCCTTCCGCCCGCAGATGGTCAAATGAAATATCCCGCCATTGCTCCGGTACGGCGGGCATGATCTCTATAAACCCTGGATAACTTTGCAACAACATTTCCTGCACGCCTGCGGCAAACGCAAAATTGCCTTCCAGGGTAAAGGGTCTGTAATCAAAAGTAGAATAGCCGGATTTCGTCTGGTCGCCGTTGAGGTGAAAGCTGTTGGTGGAACAAAAGGCCTTGACAAATATGCGCAACGCTTCCGCCGCGCCGGCGCCGTCTTTGGCGCGGGCCTTCATGCTGGCCAGCCAGGCATAGGAATAACCACACCAGTATGCGGGACCGATGCTATCCAGCAAATGGATGCTGTTGCGGATAATGGTCCGGGAAGGTTCACCATCCTCCCACCGGATCAACCCAAGGGGATGGATCGCCATCATATGTGAAAAATGCCGGTGCGACTCTTTATACGCCAGGGAAGGCGCTACCTGCAACTCCTGATGAGGGGACAGCGACCATTCCCCAAATTCTGAAAGCACCTGTTTCCAATGCAACGCTTCTTGCTGTAAACCCAGCTCCTCCGCCAGCGTCGCCGCCGTGGAGAACGTAAATCGCATCATGGCAAGATCATAGTTCGTATTCTGAGAGAACCATGCACTGAT
Source organism: Sphingobacteriales bacterium 50-39 (assembly GCA_001898505.1). Lineage (GTDB taxonomy): Bacteria > Bacteroidota > Bacteroidia > Chitinophagales > Chitinophagaceae > Puia. Next base: position 12,871 of record MKTZ01000009.1, on the reverse strand, counting down.
ATCATTGTTGTTTATCTCCGGACTCGAACTGATAGGCAATTTTCTTTTCCCGTCCGCGCCCTTTTGTGTGATCTTTTCGAGAAACGAAGCTGTTTCCTTAAACCAGGGGTAGGCATGCAGCCGGAGGAACTCCCTGTCCATACTATACCGCCATTGCAGGTAGAAATGCTGTGACAACCACGAGGACACCGTGGGTGATAAAGAATATTGTATCCATCCGCCCATCTCCGTTCCATCCAGCGTCGTGACACCCGGGACTGCCAGCCCGTCGATTCCAAAATACGCCTTGGTATACCTGTAAAAATTGCTTTTATTTTTTTCAAGGTTGTTGAGATAGGAGAGTCCTTCTTCCAGGTGATTCCCGCTGTAACAAGGCCAGTAGCTCAATTGTGTGTTCAGATCATGGTGAATATCGCCTTTCCATGGCGGCAGGCGACCGTTATCCGCCGTCCACACGGCCTGCAACGAAATGATAGGCCCATCCTTTCTCGCCACCGATCCGAACTTGTATTGCTCCAGCCACCATTGCTTCTCCAACAGCGGTTCAGGAATATGTATCGACGACTTGCTCCAAAATTCACTCCACCATTTATCATGCGGCTGTTGAGCCTTCATCCAGCCACCAGGGAGCATCTTTTTTGTCGTGGACGCGGCAGACCCCTGAAGCGTGCCGCCCATCCGGGAAGAGATGCTCCAAACAGCCTCCAGCGTATGAGGATCTATGCGCCGCCACCGGATGCTGACCTCATAGGAGAAGCCGCCCCATCCTTTTTGTTCATAGACAATACTGCTGTCCTCCCGGCGAACAACACCCTGCTCATATCCAAGCCTGGAAAGATCGTCCCCACCCACCGGGTCACCAAACACTTTCACCGCCCCCTGATACCTTGGAGGGATCAGTGAGGGGATCAACAACTCTGCCCGCACATGCTCAAATCGGATCCACCCCGCAGGCTCCGTCGCCTGCACAAAAGAGGTCATCTTTTCGCCGTTGTTCCATTCAACTTCACAAAGGGCATTGCGCAAGTGCAGACGGACATCCCTCACCCCGCCCCACTCTTTTATATCAAACTCCAATGCGGCGCCGGGTATCTTGGAAGGCGCCGGCTCCTTGTCGTACGGCTCGTCAAAATATTCCTGTACGGTCCTGTATTGCCCCTGCGCCACCTGCCGGGCTACCCATTCGTAACTGAATTCCGGCCGGTGCAGCCCCTTCATCGGACGCAGATCCCACAGGTCCGCCCGATCCAGGGAAAATCGCAGCCTGCCCCCATTATCCCAGATCAACGCCCCCAGTATACCGTTACCCAGGGGAATTCCTTCATCCCATCGTGTTGGAAGCTGATGCATTGCCAGGTCATGCTCCGCACCCGGCTGGGCATAGGACCATCGGACACACACCAGGATCATTAACAAAATAAACAGGCTCTTCTTCATTGGAAAATAGATTTGCGCTTGTCAGTAACATTCAAGAAACAAAAGATTTTAATAGTATGGTCATGCAAACGGTTGCGTGTCTTTATATTAATTTTCCGTTTTTGTCGCCTGCAAGGCAACGTCCTGAGTTATCCACCCCCCGTATGTGGATAACTGTCAGGTCCGATAGGCCGATCCATATAGGTAAAAACGCTAAATTGCCGTAAGATTTTTCCTCCCTCGTTCCCACCCCTTTAAAACGCCCGTCGTACACTTGCCGCAGTTACCGTTTGTTTGCCCCAAAAATCCCAATAATGTATTACAGGCCACCCATGAACCTTGTTAAGCTTTTAGTTGCCTTCTTCTGCCTTTTCCTTGCAGGTACCGCCGCATCCCAAACCAACACCCCCCGCACGGTCAGCGTCAACGGTAATTGCGGGGGATATATGGAATACCTGCCAGCGGATTATCCCACCGCCACGTCAAAAAAATACCCCACCATCATATACATACATGGAGGAGCTTCCTTTGGCAATGGCTCCGCCGCCAGTCTCCTCGCTATGGCCAACGTAGAAGGGGTACCCCTCTATATTGCCAAGGGCCAGTTCCCGACGTCCATCGTTACTCCTTATGGGGACACCGCCTCCTTTATCGCCATCTCCCCTCAATTCATGCGTATGCCCTCCACCCCACAGGATGTCAAGGGAGTGATCGACTATGTCCTTGCTCATTACCGCGTGGACCTGAACCGTCTCTATCTCACAGGATACAGCCTGGGTGGCAATGCCGTCTGGCAGGCCCCTTTCAACCTGGCCCAGGCGCAGCGGCTGGCCGCCATAGTGCCCGTGGCTGGTTATAACAATCCTTACTACGATACGACAGCCCAATTCATCGCCGGCGCCAATGTTGCCGTCATGGCCATTCACAGTACTGCGGATATGCAGGCCCTCATTGCATGGTCCGTAAATATGGTCGCCAAGATCAACAGCTATAATCCCGCCACACCTGCTATCCTCGCCCGCCTGACCACACAGTCGCACGACAGTACGGTAACAGCCGCATACAATCCCTCATACAGACCATTTGGGAAGAACATCTATGAATGGATGTTGCAATACGCAAGATTTTATCCGCCCATCGCCAATGCTGGGAAAGATACTTCGATAACGCTCCCCGTCAACAGTGTCACCCTGTCGGGCAGCGGCTCTGCCGACCGCCAGGGCACCGCTCTAACCTATCTTTGGACCAAGACCGCCGGCCCGGCTCAATATTCCATTTCCAACGCCGCGACAGCCAATCCCGTGATCTCCGGCCTCATCGCCGGCAACTATAGCTTCACCCTCACGGTCACCAATACTGCCGGTTTGTCGTCATCGGCCACTGTAAAGATCTATGTGATCAACCCCAATGCCGCTGTACCACCCGTTGCCATCGCCGGTACGGACACGTCCATCCAGTTCCCCCAAACCAGCTTTTTCCTGAATGGCAGCAACTCCTACGCTCCCAACGGAGCCATACAGACCTATAGCTGGACGCAGCTCTCAGGCCCAACCCAGGGAGTCCTCGCCAATCCGACAGCGGCGGCTACCACGGTCAGCAATCTGAGGCCCGGCCTATATCAGTTCATGCTCACCGTCAAGGACAACGTCGACAGTGTCGGAAAAGCCACCATCCGGGTCCGGCTGATCAACCCCTTCCGCGATGTTGCGCCCACAGCAAGGGCCGGCGGCAGCCAGACCATCACGCTCCCCGTGAATAGCGTTACCCTCAACGGCTCCGCCTCTTCCGACACCGATGGAGTTATCATCAGCTACCGCTGGCGTCAGCTGAATGGCCCTTCCCAAAGCACCATCAGCACCCCTAACCAGGTTTCCACCGGCGTCACCAACCTGTCCATGGGGATTTATCAATTCGAGCTGGCCGTCACCGATGACAGCAGCTCCGTCGGAAGGGACACCCTGAGCATCTTTGTCAATCCGCAGCCAAAACTTATCCAGGTGAATGTATATGGCGGCACGACGCCCGCCGGCACAGGATGGAACAACTGGAATGTCTCAGGTAACCTCACCGCCACGGCATTAAAATATTCCGATGGGACAACCTCCACCGTGAAGACCGTGCTCAGCGCCAGCACCGCTGTTGCCGACAACGGCGCCGGCTATCCTGTCACGATGTGTCCACAGGAAGTAGGACGGACAGCCAGTTATTTCTATAATGCACCCAGAACCCTCGTCATATCCGGACTGAACAACAGCAGTCAATACAATTTCGAGGCCTATGCGACAAGGGCCAACACCTTTACGACCAATACTTACGCCATCGGTGGCACCACCCTCAGCATCCAAATCAGTAACAATTATACGAACAAGGCATCCTTCAGCAACCTCACCCCCTCGAATGGCGCCATCACCGTTACCATCAACGGCACCGGCTCCTACAATTACCTGAATGGATTCACCCTTACGGAGATAGCCAAGGCTGTCTTGACCGACAAACCGCCCATTGCCAACGCAGGGACTGATCAATCCATCAATTTGCCCACCAGACAGGTCACCGTGGATGGCTCCGCCTCGTACGATCCCGATGGCTCCATCGTAAGCTACAATTGGCAGCAGGTAGCCGGACCAACCTCCGCGACGATCACCACTCCCAACGCCACTACCACCACCATCACCGGCCTGGATACAGGGGCCTATGTATTCCAGCTCACGGTCACTGACAACCAGGGATCCGTCGCGACGGGCATCGTGAATATAACAGTAGGAACAAAGGGGTACAACGATATACCACCGGTTGCCAACGCCGGACCCGATACTACCATTTACTTACCCCTTGATTCCATTCAGCTGAATGCATCCGCTTCGTACGATCCCGATGGGACTATCTCCCAATACAGCTGGTTAAAGGTAGCCGGCCCTGCTCAATACAAGATCAGCAATGCGTCAATAGTAAATCCCACTATCAGTGGCCTGTTCGCGGGCACCTACCAATTCGAGCTCACCGTCACCGACAATGCTGGCATCAGCACAAAAGACACCGTCTTCATCACGGTCACTGCTACCACACCCATACCACCCGTTGCCGAAGCAGGGCCTGACATCACGCTGTCCATACCGACGGATTCTACTACATTGAATGGCTCCGGTTCCTTTGATAAGACATCGAGCCCGCTCACCTATTCCTGGCGTAAGGTCTCCGGCCCTGGTCAATATGCCTTCAACGACAGCACGCTGGTGAGTCCGCTCGTCAGGCATCTCACCGGAGGCGTCTATATCTTTGAGCTCACCGTCACCGACAACAGCGGGTTGACAGGATTAGATTCGGTTACTGTCACGGTAAAGCCCCATCTGCCCCCGATAGCCGTAGCAGGACCAGGACATAGTATCTCATTGGTATTGCCTGCCAGCTCCGTTCAATTGGACGGCTCCGGGTCGAGTGATCCGGATGGCGCCATAGTGTCCTACCGCTGGTCCGAAGTGTCTGGCCCTGTGGTCTTCAGCATCAGTGACTCGACGGCCATCAAGCCTACTATCAGCAACCTGGCAAAGGGCGTTTATGTCGTTGCGCTCAAGGTAACGGACAATCTTGGCGCCACCGGCAGCGATACGCTCACCATCACTGTTTACCCGCCACTCAACATACCCCCCGTTGCCAATGCAGGTCCCCATCAAACCATCATCCTTCCGGCCAGCTCTGCTGTACTCAACGGGTCTGCTTCAAAAGACGCCGATGGCATCATCATCAGCTATCACTGGCGGCAGTTGAGCGGTCCTTCCACCAGCGTCCTGAGTACGCCGGACAGCGTAATCACCAATGTGGGAGGTCTGGTAGCAGGTATCTACAGCTTTGAGCTGGCCGTCACCGATGACAGCCTGGCTGTAGCAAGAGATACAACCCTCGTTACCGTCAGCACCGCAACCCGTCTTGTGAAAGTGAATATCTATGGAGGCTCATTCCCGGCCGGCGCAGGATGGAATAACTGGAATGTATCCAGCAAACTGTCTTCAGGGGCCCTGTTCTATTCGGACAGCAGCAGCTCTGCCATATCCGCCGTATTGAGCGGCAGCAACGGCGTTGCCGATAACGGCGCAGGCTATCCCACCACCATGTGCCCCACAGAGGTGGGAAGGACCACCAGCTATTTCTGGAACCCCAGGACCCTGACCATTTCCGGCCTGGACTCGACTAAGAAATACAATTTCGAGCTGTATTCCAGCCGTACCAGCGCATACCAGAACACGTTCACCATCGGAAGCACCAGCATTGTCCTGAACCCAGCCAGTAACTATAGCAACAAGGCCGCCTGGAATAACATCAGTCCCACCGGAGGTCAGATAGTCGTCAGCCTCTTTGGCAGCTATAATTATCTCAACGGGTTCACCCTCACCGAAAATGCCCCCACCGGCTCCTCTTCGAATGCATCGATGATGACAGCTTCCGCAGCCGGCCTCTCGTCATCACCAGATCCCTCGGCAGCCCTCACGGTGTTCCCCAATCCGTTCAGGGACCAGCTCCAGCTGCAGATCGACAAGGAAGACGCGGGCCAGGTGTGGGTTACCCTCCTGGATCGATCAGGCAGGGTGTTGAAACAGTATGCATTTACCAAGGCGCAGGGGGCAATTATCAAAACCCTCCCTGCACCCGGGCTGCTCAATGGGATTTATTATCTCAAGGTCCAGACGGCTACATGGATAAAGACCATCATGATAGTGAAGCAGCACAATTAGGACATGACATCAACCAGGAGGCATGGAGAAGATCCATGCCTCTTTTATATCCATTGCTTCATCTTATCGATATTGTATCGTATCTGTTTGTCTAACCATTTCCTAAACTTCACCTCTTTGCGGATCACTTTTTTTTCTTCCTTTGACATACCCGCTTCCTCTTCCACTTTCCACGGCTCCCAATCCCGATCAGTAGTGAAGTTGGTAAAAGTATATTCATAATATCCTTCATAGCAGGCCACCGTCAGGTCAAATTGCAGCAGCAAGCTTACATTCTCATCCGACTGATCCCAGTCTTTACGTCGGATCCCGGCCTTGACATGTACGATCCGGTTATCAGGGTCGCCCCAGAATTGCACCATGTGTATATACTCGATCCCCTTATATACAAATGAGCGGGCCTTGTCATATATATCCTGCGCACCGGCGCCCGGCACTTGCACCTTTTCTGTATAAATGACCATGTGAGTCCTTGGGTCTGTCGGAAGATTGGAGGATTGAGCTTGCACAAAAGCAGCCGCCAGCAGAAGGAAGGCCGTTAAGATGTTTTTTCTCATATGGAGCGTTTATAGCCCAAATAACGAAGAATTTCTCTATATACTTAGTATCTTGACAAATATGAGAAATTTATTTTTGACGATTGCCGGCCTCACCCTTTTTGCCGCCATCGGCTGCAACACAGCCGAACAAAAATCAGCTACCGCCAGCGACACCCTCATCGGCAAGGTCGAGCTTTATGATCCCTCCGCCGCAACGCTCATCGACAGCAATGCCAAAGTAGAGGTCATTGGGAAGAATTACATATGGTCCGAAGGGCCCGTATGGGTCCCCTCCCGGCAGATGTTGCTCTTTTCAGATGTCATACGGAACACCGTCTTCCAATGGAAGGAAGGCAAGGATACCCCTTTCGCATATCTCACCCCTTCAGGATACACCGACACGGCCGTTCGTAAAGGTGAGAATGGTTCCAACGGCCTTACCCTCGACAAAGATGGAAGGCTCCTGCTTTGCCAGTCCGGCAATCGGCAGGTAGTAAGAATGAATGCTCCCCTTGACAGTCCCCGGCCGGTCTTCACCATACTGTCGGCCAACTATAAGGGCAAAAAATTCAACAGCCCCAATGACCTTGTCGCCGACCACAAAGGCAATATCTATTTTACAGACCCCATCTACGGCCTGCCAAAACATGAAAATGACCCTACCCGTGAGCTGACATTCGAAGGCGTGTACAGGATCACCCCCAAAGGGGAGACCATCCTGCTCATCGACTCCATCGCAAGACCCAATGGTATTGCCCTCTCTCCCGATGAAAAGATATTGTACATTGGCAGCAGTGACGATCCTCACACGAAATGGTACGCCTACCAGCTTGACACCGCCGGGAACATCGGCAGCGGCAGCGTTCTGCTCGACGGTACCGCACTCAAGGCAAAGGCCACCGTCAAACAGGGAGCAGATGGGTTCAAGGTCGACAAACAGGGAAATATCTTCAGCTCCGGTCCGGATGGTATCAACATCATCTCTCCACAGGGAAAACTGTTAGGGCTGATAAAAGTTTATGGCAGGCCGGCCTCCAACTGCGCCTTCAATGAGACGAAGGATGTGCTTTATATCACCGCGGATGATATGGTGTTGCGGGTGCGGATGCATTGACAGATCAGAACACCAGCTCCATCTGTATATCACAGCGCTCGTAGGGGGATGGAGGGCCCGCTATCTTCCGGAACCCCAGCTTATGATACAGACTGATGGCCGGCTTCAGACGGGTATTGCTTTCCAGGTAGACGCGCGTGCCGCCCAGCTCACGGGCTTTTTCTATACAGGCGCGCCCTAGCAGCCAGCCGATGCCCTTCCCCTTGGCTTTTGGTGACACCGCCATCTTCGCCAGCTCGAACCCGCCATCTTTCATTTTGATGATCGCGCAGGTCCCCACCGCCTGTCCCTTGTACAGGGCGACATAAATATGGCCGCCGCCGTCCAATATATGTTCCTTGGGATGGTCCAGCGCATGGTGATCCTCTTCCTCCATTTTGAACCAGGTGGTGATCCATTCTTCATTCAGGTCGTGAAAGGCCTTCGCATACGCAGGCTCGTAATCTACGATCTGTACCTCGTTGCTCTCCCGTAATTTCTTTTCTTCCTGCACTCTTCGCAACAGACTTTTCTGCTCCAGCAGGAACTCCCATTCCCCGATGGCTTTCCACAGATCGTATTGCGTCTCTTTCATGACCTTCTCGATGGCCGTCGTTACATCTTCCAGCTGATGCTGCATCTTGTCACGCACCTTTATCCCCGCCTCCGACAGGACTACGAAGTTTTTTCTCGCATCGGTTGTTCCTTTCTTTTCTAAAATATACCCCCGGCCTACCATCTCCCGGACGATCTGGCTCACGGACGGATGGGTATGCCCAATCTCCCGGGCAATATCTGTGATCGACTTTTCCTCCCCTTCCGACAGGGAATAAAAGACAGGGAACCACTTTGGCTGAAGGTCCACTTCATACAGGTTATAGACGCTCGCCGCCTGTTCCGTCACCTGCTCGCTCAGTCGGCGAAGACGGCTGCCAAGGGCCATCTTGCCCGTTTTTTCATAAAAATCCATGACAACATTATTAATTACGTAAGTGCTTACGTAAATATAATGAGTTTCCCAGTCCGAACAAAAAAATTATTAGTCCCTTAATTGTCATTATATTACCTACTCATTACCTTCCTATATAAAACAACGATTACATGCCTGCACCTTACATACTTGCTTTAGACCAGGGCACCACCAGCTCCCGCGCCATCCTTTTTGACCAGGGCGGGCGGATCATGCAGGTGGCGCAAAAAGAATTCCGGCAGCATTATCCTCAACCCGGCTGGGTAGAGCACGATGCCGAAGAGATATGGTCCTCTCAATATGGCGTGCTGGCCGAAGTGCTGGCCAAGAGTGGTATCAGTACAAAAGAAGTGGCTGGCATCGGCATAACCAATCAGCGGGAGACCACCATTGTCTGGGAGCGGTCCAGTGGCAGGCCCATCCATCCCGCCATCGTATGGCAGGACCGCCGCACCGCCGGCTATTGCGACCAGCTCAAGGCGGAAGGTCATACTGACCTGATACGCCAGCGCACCGGTCTGGTCATCGACGCTTATTTTTCCGCCACCAAGCTGAAATGGATATTGGACAACGTTTCCGGTGCGCGTGCCAAAGCCCAAAAGGGCGAGCTTGCCTTTGGCACCGTGGACAGCTGGCTGATCTGGAAGCTCACGGGCGGTAAACTGCATATCACCGACAGCACTAATGCATCCCGCACCTTGCTATTGAACATCCACACTGGTCGCTGGGATGCCGATCTGCTGCGCCTGTTTGATATTCCCGAGTCGATCTTGCCCGAAGTAAAAGCTTCCAGCGAAGTATATGGCTCTACCAACAGCGGAGTAATTGCCGGCTCGCTCGGAATGCCTATTGCCGGTATTGCCGGGGATCAGCAGGCTGCTCTCTTCGGACAGCTGTGTACGCAGCCCGGCATGGTAAAGAACACCTATGGCACCGGTTGTTTTATGCTGATGAATACAGGCGACCAGGCCGTCCTTTCGAAGAACAATCTGCTTACTACTATCGCCTGGCAGCTAAAAGGACGTACCGAATACGCGCTCGAAGGCAGCATCTTTATTGCCGGCGCCGTCGTACAATGGCTGCGGGATGGACTACATCTTATTCGCAACTCTTCCGAGGTCGGTCCCCTGGCCGCGGAGGTCCCCGATACAGAAGGCGTCTATATGATACCCGCCTTTGCGGGGCTGGGGGCCCCTCACTGGAATCAGTATGCGCGGGGAAGCTTTTTCGGATTGACGCGGGGCACCACCAAAGCACATATGGCAAGGGCCGCCCTCGAGAGCATCGCCTACCAGACCTATGACGTACTCAAAGCCATGGAGGCCGACAGCGGCATTCATATCCGGGAGCTGCGGGTGGATGGAGGCGCTACTGCGAACGATCTGCTGATGCAATTCCAGTCCGATATACTGCAGGCGCCCGTTGTCAGACCCACTGTGACCGAGACTACCGCACTGGGAGCGGCTTATCTGGCGGGGCTCGCCGTTGGGTTCTGGCATTCCGTCGAGGACATACAACAACAGTGGCAGATAGACAAACGTTTTAGTCCCGCAATGACACCCGGGCATGTACAGCAGCTGTTAAAAGGCTGGCAGCGCGCCGTACGGGCCGCTATTGCCTGGGCAGATAATCCATAAGACACCGGCCGTGGCCATGCTACGTGCTGGCCGGCGGCCACGCCGCCCCCAAGGTACCGGCACATATAAAATCAATAGACAGGATGAATCGACAAGCAATGTTAAAAGCCCTCGAAGTCCAGGCCGGCGCCGTCTGGGACTGCTGTATTATTGGCGGCGGAGCCACCGGTCTCGGAGTGGCGGTAGACGCCGCCTCACGCGGGTTCAGCACCATCCTGCTCGAGCAATATGATTTTGCCAAAGGCACTTCCTCCCGATCCACCAAGCTCGTTCACGGCGGTGTTCGCTATTTGCAGCAGGGAAACATCAAGCTTGTCACAGAAGCCCTGCATGAGAGAGGCATCCTGCATCGCAACGCACCCCACCTGGTAAAAGATCAGTCATTTATAGTACCCAATTACAAATGGTGGGAAGGACCTTATTATGGGTTGGGGCTGAAAGTGTATGATTGGATGTCCGGTCGCCTGGGGCTGGGCCCCTCCCGGATACTGTCCCGCGAAGAGACCCTCGAACTTGCCCCTACGCTGGATGGAGAAGGGTTACGAGGCGGCGTGCTGTATCATGACGGACAGTTCGACGATGCCAGACTGGCCATTAGCCTGGCCATGACCGCCGCAGAACAGGGAGGGGTGTTATTGAATTATTGCAAGGTGGACCAGCTGCTAAAAGACAAGGGCCGTATTATAGGTGTTCAGGCCACGGACAGGATCAGCGGACAGCAGTATACGATAAAGGCCAGGTCCGTGATCAATGCCACCGGTGTGTTCTCTGACAATGTGCTGCAGATGGATGCCCCCGGCAGCGAGCATATCATCGCTCCCAGCCAGGGGGTGCATATCGTGCTCGACAAACATTTTCTGCCTGGCGAGGCCGCCATAATGGTTCCTCACACCGACGACGGGAGGGTATTGTTTGCCGTGCCCTGGCATGATAAGATCATCGTCGGTACGACAGATACACCCGTACAGGAGATATCAGCCGAGCCCCGTGCCATGACACAGGAGGTGGACTTTATTTTGCAGCAGATCAGCCGGTATTTGACCAAGCCCCCATCGCGAAAGGATATACGCAGTGTATTTGCCGGTCTGCGCCCACTCGTGAAAGGTAGTAGCAAAAAGACAGCCGAGCTGTCGAGGGACCATCTGATCACCGTCTCTGCTTCCGGGCTCATCACTGTTGCAGGGGGCAAATGGACTACTTATCGCCGGATGGCCGAAGACGCCGTGAACACCGCCATCAATCGTTCCGGCCTGGAAGACCGTCCCTGTCAGACATCCTGGCTTCCCATCCATGGGTCGTCGCCCGCTGGTGAAACGGTGTCCGCTCCTACCGACTTTCATGCCCCCTTGTATTATTATGGGAATGATGTACCTGCCATTCGCGCTTTGGTAGCAGCGGACCCTTTGCTGGGACAGCTGTTACATCCCCGGCTGTCGTATATACAGGCAGAGATCATCTGGGCTGCGCGGGAAGAGTTATGTATGACAGTAGAGGACGCAATGAGCAGACGTACCAGGGCGTTATTGCTGGATGCAGCTGCCGCTATCGATTGTGCCCCCCTGGTAGCGGAATTGTTGGCCCGGGAGCTGGGGCGCGATACGGTGTGGCAGGAGCGGCAGGTAGAGGAGTTCCGGGAGCTGGCATCTCATTATTTACCGTAAATTGTTTTCTCAACATAAAACGATCGCTTCCATGACACCATTCTTCGGCGAACTCATCGGCACCGGTATGCTTATTTTATTAGGACAGGGCGTAGTGGCCAACGTCGTCCTCCCCAAGTCCAAAGGGCAAAATGGTGGATGGATCGTTATTTCCTTTGGCTGGGCCATTGGCGTATTTGTCGGTGTATATTGTTCTGCCGCCGCCAGCAAGGCGCACTTGAATCCCGCCGTCACCCTTGCCTTTGCTTTTTTAGGTAAGATCCCCTGGGCACTCGTACCACAATATATCGCCGCGCAGCTGCTGGGCGCCATGGCCGGATCGCTGGTCGCCTGGCTCGCCTATCGTGGTCATTATGCAGAGCCCGGTGATCCCAATGGGAAGCTCGCTACTTTCTGCACCGGCCCCGCAATCCGCAAGCCATTGGATAACCTCATCACGGAGATCATCGGCACCTTCGTACTCATATTTGGCGTACTGTATATCGCCAGCCCCTCCAGCAGTCTCGGGGCATTGGACGCGCTGCCCGTGGCCTTGCTTGTATTGGGTATCGGTCTTTCGTTGGGAGGTCCCACCGGCTATGCGATCAACCCCGCCCGTGACCTGGGGCCAAGGATCATGCATACGTTACTGCCTATCCCCGGGAAGAGGGACAGCGACTGGGGTTATGCGTGGGTACCCATTCTCGGACCTGTGCTGGGAGCTTTGCTGGCCGCGATGGTTTTTAAGGTGTTGTAACAAGACTGGCCTGTGTGGCCGAATCGAGTAGGAGGTGAGAGATTATTTCTCTCACCGTCCTCTCACACCACCGGGCATACGGGTCCGTACAC
>MKTZ01000008.1 GCA_001898505.1 Sphingobacteriales bacterium 50-39 | reverse complement strand
CATCACGGAGACCCTGATCCATGAGCTGAGCTCGGACAAGCAGGGTTTCAACCCTGTGTATATGATGCTGGATTCGGGCGCCCGTGGTAGCAAGCAGCAGATCAAGCAGCTGGCTGGTATCAGGGGTCTGATGGCCAAGCCCAGGAAGTCCGGCAGCACGGGTAGCGAGATCATAGAGACCCCCATTCTGTCCAACTTCAAGGGTGGTCTGAACGTATTGGATTACTTCATCTCTACCCACGGTGCCCGTAAGGGTCTTGCGGATACGGCCTTGAAAACGGCTGATGCCGGCTACCTCACCCGTCGTCTGGTGGACGTGGCGCAGGATGTGGTCATTACGGAAGAGGATTGCGGCACCCTGCGTGGTATCGCCACTTCTGCCCTGAAGGACAATGAGGATATCGTAGAACCTTTATATGACAGGATACTTGGACGTACATCACTTCATGATGTATACGATCCTTCCAACGAAAAGCTGATCGTCAGTGCCGGTGAGCAAATTACAGAAGAGATCGGCAAGGCTACCGAAGATGCCGGCATCGAGACGGTGGAGATCCGTAGCGTGCTCACCTGCGAAAGCAAGCGTGGCGTCTGTATAAAATGTTATGGTAAGAACCTGGCGACAGGCTATACGGCCCAGAAGGGTGATGCGGTGGGTATCATTGCAGCCCAGTCCATCGGTGAACCTGGTACCCAGCTGACACTTCGTACTTTCCACGTGGGTGGTGTTGCCGGCAGCGCTTCGGTAGAATCCACTATGGCTGCGAAGTTCGAAGGAACGATACAATTCGATGGTCTGAGAACGGTGGTTGCTGAAAACAATGAAGGAGCCAAGGTGCAGGTTGTTATCGGCCGTACCGGTGAGGTTCGTATCATGGATGTGAAGAATGACCGTTTGCTGATCACCAACAACGTGCCTTATGGCGCTACGTTGAATGTGAAGGATGGGCAGAAGGTAGCCAAGGGCGAAGTGATTTATACTTGGGACCCTTTCAGCAACGTCGTAATTTCCGAGATCGGTGGAAATGCGAAGTTCGATGCCGTATTAGAAGGTATCACCTACCGTGAAGAGGCTGACGAACAGACCGGACACCGTGAGAAGGTGGTTATCGAAACAAAGGACAAGACGAAGATCCCTGCCATCAATATCGAGGGTAATAAGGAGATCAAGACATACAATCTGCCTGTAGGTTCGCATATCGTTGTGGAAGAAGGCGATGAAGTGAAGGCCGGCCAGGTAATCGTGAAGATACCCCGTGTACTGGGTAAGCTGCGCGATATCACCGGTGGTCTGCCCCGTGTAACGGAACTTTTCGAAGCGCGTAACCCGGGCAACCCGGCTATCGTGAGCGAGATCGACGGTGTGGTGACCTTTGGTAATATCAAACGTGGTAACCGTGAGATCATCGTAGAAGCCACGGACGGCGTAGTGAAGAAGTACCAGATACCTCTGACAAGGCAGATTCTCGCGCAGGACGGTGACTTTATCAAGGCCGGCGCTCAGTTGTCTGACGGACAGGTGGCACCTGCGGATATTCTCTCTATCAAGGGTCCCTTTGCTGTACAGGAATACGTTGTGAACGAAATCCAGGAAGTATATCGTCTACAGGGTGTGAAGATCAATGACAAGCACATCGAGGTCATCGTACGTCAGATGATGCGTAAGCTAACCATTGTCGACCCTGGCGATACACGATTCCTGGAAGAAGATACGGTAGACAAATTCGAGTTCCTGGAGGAAAATGACTGGATCTTCGATAAGAAGGTGATAAGTGACCCGGGTGAATCCGGCAAGCTGAAAGCCGGACAGATCGTAAGTCTCCGGGAGGTAAGGGAAGAGAACTCCATCCTTCGCCGGAATGACAAGAAACTGGCTGAATTCCGTGACGCCAGCGCGGCAACGTCTGCACCCCTGCTGCTGGGTATCACCAAGGCATCTTTGAGTACACAGAGCTGGATCTCGGCTGCCTCCTTCCAGGAAACCACAAAGGTATTGTCCTCAGCCGCCATTCAGGGCAAGACCGACAAAATGCTTGGCCTAAAAGAAAATGTGATCACAGGTAACCTGATCCCTGCCGGGACAGGTCAACGTGAATTCAACATTATTGTCGGAAGCAAAGAGGATTTTCAACTTTTACAGACAGCCCGAAATGAAATGCAACACAACTATGAAGACTAGATAGAGCAACATAGATTCACCAGTCTGGCTGTGATTGGTATAAATACATGCCAAGCAATGGCAGCACTGATTCTCGTCCTAGCGCGCGCAACAGCTCATTAAGCTAGATCGATTTAGACCACAAACTAAACCCAATAACCAATAGACAAATTCACGTGAGGTAACTGTAAATAATATTTGTCAACCAAAAGCTTGACTAGTATGAAACCAAAGCACTTGCATTCTCTCTACTTATTTGGAGTATTATTTACCACATTGCTGGCCTATGCAATCCCAAGTTGGAGTGATCAAACTAAGGTGGAATTGCTATTTCACCTTCAGCAGCCCGAATTACTCAATACAAGGATAGTTTGCACAATATGGCCTACTCTTCCCGAAAAAGAAAAGGAATTTATACGTCTATGCTGCACGGAGGCAACATACAAAGAAATAGGCTCCGCACAAGAAATGGGCGTCGGCTCCGTAGAGATTCAAAGAGAAAAAGTCTTCCTCAAATTTGAAGTCAAAAATCGTATCGCCTTGGTAATTCACGTTATTAAAAATAACCTTGCTTAGCTATGTATTTACTGCCAGAAATTTCAGACAGTACTTCGCAATTAATTGAGAATCTCCAGGATATTCCTTTGGCCATTCAGGAGGGCCAATCCAAAGACTTTATACTAAAACCGAAACAAAAAGAGGCACTGGGTAAAACTGCCCAAAAAATATTAAGGGATGGATGCAGAGCTGCAGCAATTGTATTACCGACTGCTACCGGAAAAATGGTAACAGTAGCAAGAATGATTGCTGCCGTCGAAAATTATGCAATTTCCAAAAAAAGGAAAAAAAACGTGCTATTTCTTTGTGAGGGTATCACAGGTATCCTGCAGGCCAGGGACAAACTGAACAAATTCGCAGGGATTGAGCCAAGTTTGTACTACGGGAGCGATAAAAGCACGCAACATCATATTGTCCTCACTACTTTCAACAGCTGGCAATCGCCTACCTTTCCCGTAATTCCCGAAACGATTGATCTTGTCATTATAGATGAAGCACATTTGGCGATAAGTGATGCCAGGCTAAAAACGCTCAATAAATACAAAAACGCTGTTTGGATAGGTTTGACAGCTTCCCCTGACTACTCTGAAGATCGGAGCCTACTGCATCATTTCGATCTTGGATATAGAATGAATGTCCGGGATGCGGTCCAGAACAACCTAATCGCAGGTTTCCGCAACATCCTCGTTGAGAGCCATATTGATATTGACCTCGACCACATTCTGATGACTTCATCCGACAATTATGAAAAAAGATCATTAGCTAGGGCGTTAAATACCCAATCCCGTAATAGGATCGGCGCTGAATACCTATTATTCGGTTTGCATCCAGATTCTGCACTGCCCATCAGGAATTTGAGGGGCATCATCAGTTGTGTTGACACGTACCATTCCCGCGATGTTGAAACTCAATACAACACTCTATTCGATCAATATTTCCCCGGACAGGCTCCTGTATTTGGCTTTGTCAAACATGTCGATAGCTATACTAAAAATAGACTTGAAATCTTGCAATGGCATAAAGAGGGAAAAATCGCATATCTATCATTTGCAGATATGTTGATCCACAACTACGACGATCCTGGCATTAGCGTTTGCCTTAACCTTCGCTTATCCAGGTCTAAAGTGATTGCGACGCAACGAGCAGGTCGGGCCAAAAGGATCGATAAACAAAATCCGAAAAAGATAGCCCTCATAGTTGATGTACTGGACCACTATAAAGGTGAAAAAAATAAAAAGCATCCTCTGCTATACGCAGAGGCTGTAGGCGAAGCGGTAGTAATTCCTGATGAAACTAGGCATTTTTTTAAGAAAGAGATGCAAGGAGAAGGCCTATTTTGGGAGTGGGGTGACAGGGCCGGTCTACCTCCGGAAATTAAGGCGATGATATGGAACGTTAACCAACGTGTGGTATATTTGGAAGAGGCAGTTTTGTCCGTTATACATAAGTTTAAATCTGCGCAAATTCCCCCAATTTCAGCAGACGATCTGACAGCAAAAGACTTAAGTAGCCTATCCGGTCTTTCTGAAACTGTTATAAGACGGATATTCAAGACAATCAACGAAGAATGGGAAGCCTTTGGCGCTCCTGACTCCAGAATGCGTCTGCCGGAAGTATCCATAAACCTGAGGAAAGGAATAGAGGGGCACATTATTGAGACCATATCGGTCTGTCAATGGGAGGCTTTCAAAAGCCTATACGTAGCGGCCAGGATTCTAAGGCCAATGAACCAAGACGACCTTACCATAAACGATGTGATTGCCAAAACTGGTTTGCGTCCTCCTACCGTAGAGGCGGGCTTTAATAAGCTTACGTCCGAATGGAAGAAATACAGGTCTGATCCACTAGCATATGAATGCCCATCAATAAATATAGAATATGTAAAGGACACTTCCTATGGAGGGAAGAAAAGGATTGTAATACCGGCGGCCCGTTGGCACTTGTTCCGAGAGAAATATCTCCCTGCTGATTATGTGCCTAACAAGGAATCCACCGATTTGAGCGTTCCGGAAATTGCAAACAAAACCAACCTATCGGAATTTTATATTCGATATACTTTTAAGAAAATAAAAGATCAATGGGCTGAATACATGGGGGGAAGAAGCCCATTCTGCCCTACACTAAAAATTAGAAAAGTTAAGTCCACGGAAAAAAATAAACGCGTCCTAGAAGTTATATCCTTATCGGAGTGGAATGATTATTACCATCAGTATATACATCATCTAACAATTGAAAAGGTAGCGTCTCAACACATGACGGCGAAGGACATTGAGAAGAAAACAGGTCTTTCCCCAGATACAATAAGATTAGCTATTAGGAAGGTAAATAATGAGTGGGGGCTTTATAAACAAAATCCTTTATCAGTTGATAAGCCTTTATTGCAGATCTTTCAAGTAAAAGACCGAATGTTAAGTTGGGCAATTAACGCCTCTGATTGGGAAGCATTTAAAAGGTACCTTCCCGATTTCACTATACGTCTCCAAGAAGAAGATGACATTGATGCTAAAGAATTGGAATTAGTTTCTGGATATAGTTTCCAAACAATAAATGATTACCTGCGTAACATTTACAAACTATGGGAACAGCATCGCCTTTATCCAGATAAAACCGAAGCTCCAAGCGTGCCGGTGTGCCTTGTAAGGGATAACAAAGGGATCAAAAAAATGACCATTAAGAGGTCAGAAATAGAGAAGTTGATTAAGTCTTATTTGCCAAATGCAGGCACTGCAAAGGGAGAGGATCAATTATCGGCTTACGATATGGCTAAAATCGTTCCAGTAAGTGTTAGCATTATCAGATATGCTTTAAGAAAACTTGCTTCAGATTGGGAAAAATATAACTCTGGACAATATTCGTCAATTCGCCCTGCCGTGGAAATTTCTTATGCTAGGCTTACATGGAAATTGGTGTTGGTTATAAACAGGAGGGATTTAGAGACATTTAAGGCCATTTATTTAGCGAGCAAAATAAAAATTAAGAAGTCAATGGAATACCTCGAAATGTCGGACATTTCCAGACAGTTTGGCCTTCCACATTTAGATGTTCGCAAGGCATTCGAGGATATAGCGTACCAATGGAAGCAATATGCCAAATATGCTCATGAAAAACCAATGCCCGACATTAGTTTGACAAAGGGCATTGAAAATGGAAGGCGATCATTTGAGATGATCCATCGCGCCGATTTGCATAAATTCTTCTGTAGGTATTTCCCTGGCTTGCAATTGAAGACCCAAAACTGATCGGAATGATATGACCGTAGACAGCCTACCATATTCGCCCAAATTAAAGAGCAATATTCAAGAAATTCCTAATTCTATTCTTAGAAATATTGCAAAAGATGATATTCTTTGGCCCGAACAAGTGATAGCCATTAAGGCTCTCATGACGGCCTTTTTAAGACGAAAGGTTCACAGATTAGCATTAATAATGCCCACCGGAACTGGCAAAATGGTTATGATATCTCGTATGATCGCAGCATTATTGAAAAGAAAAAACCATGAGCAAAAGTTCTTAAGGGTTTTATTTGTTACGGATGGAATTGAAGGGCTACTGCAGGCCAAAGACAAAATGAGAAGGTTTGCGGGGATTGACTTAGGTTTATACTATGGTGACCGGAAGGATGTTACATATGAAGTCATAGCCACTACATATATAAGCTGGCAAAACGCATATTTTCCCCTTCATCCGGAGACCATTGATCTCCTGCTCTTAGATGAAGCTCACATGGGGATTAGCGTTGATAGAATCGCAACGTTGGACCGTCATTCAAATGCTTTATGTATCGCGTTGACAGCATCGCCCGACTATTCGGAGGAACGCACATTAATGCGGTTCTTCGAATTAGGTTATAAAATGGACATTAAACGCGCGATCGATTGTGGACTAATTTCAGGCTTCCGAAATATTTTGCTTAAAAGCGATATAAATATAGATTTAAAGGAAATCTGCGAAAATGATGGAAGTGACTTCAATCAACGCAAACTTGCCAAGGCAATTAATATAGAGGCACGTAACAGAATAGGTGCTGAATATCTTATGTTTTCCCACCATCCCGATTCCGGTGTTCCAGTCCGGCACCTACAAGGTATCATTAGTTGTGTCGATTTAAGTCATGCCGAAGCCGCGTCGGAGATAATAAATCAGGAATTCGAAAAGTATTTTCCTGGTCAGGCGCCCGAACACGGATTTTGTCGCTGGATCAGTTCCAAAACTCCAGGAAGGGAAGATATATTAGAGTGGCATAAATTGGGTAAAATCCGATATCTAGCGTATGCAGACTTGCTGAATCAAAATTACGACGACAAAAGAATATCTGTATGCCTCAACCTACGCCTCTCGTATTCTAAGGTTCTAACCACCCAACGAGCAGGAAGAACGGAAAGAATTGATGAAAGTTCCCCGGAAAAGATTGCGCTCATCGTAGATATAATAGACAGTTACCAGGGAGAAGTAGTAAGGTGGCCTCTGTTATATTCCGCCGCAGTCGGCCTGACATCTCATTTTACAGAAGATACCGCAAGAATGGCATATGTTAGATATACCGAAAATATTGGACGTGGGTTTTATCATCATATGGGGCCTATCTCGGCTGAGTTAAAGGAGTATGTCAGAAAGTTCGAAATGCGTATCGTTACTGAAGAGACAGACATAATATCTATCATTAATGAAAGAAGAGGCCAGTATAGGCGGAAAGGACCGAATGATCTTTGTTGCCGGGAAGTTTCGACTATGAGCGGTATACCTGTGTCTATGATCAAGGAGGGGTTTTGCCGACTGGAGGCAGAATGGACTTGGTATCTGCAGAATCCGGCGCTGGCGGAGAAGCCAAAGGTACAACATGAGAGAGCAGTTTTCAAGGGAAAACCGTTAAATGTAATTTTCAAACCGGAATTAAACCTATTTTTGAAAGTGTACGTAACCGGATCAGCTTTCACCGAGCGCCCTTGTGACATGACCGTCCAAAAGATTCATCGCTCCACTCATATTCCACATTCTTTAATAGGAGAATGCTTTGATAAATTGCGAACCCAGTGGGCTAATTTCTATCAGAATCCTGTAATTAACCAAAGGCCAAAAGTACATCTTTACTCGGTTACGCTTAAAACCTCACCAAGCGAAACGGAGGACTGCATCAACGTAAATCAGTTATCGCTGTTTTGGGGTATTTTTTTTGATACGGAACTTGTCCGCGAAATGACAAAAGACGATATCACAGTAAAGGAAATAGCGGAACTTGCAGGCCGTCCATATCATAGTGTACGAAATGTGCTACATAGGATCAGACGAGACTGGGAAGGTTACCGGCATAAACCAGATATCGCCTCGATTCCTGTTATTAAGGTTGGCGTTGTGAAACATGATGGCCGTCATATTCCTGTTATCAGCAAAAAAGACGTTAATGCGCTAATTGCCACGTATTTTTCCGAAGATTCAGGGGACCTGGACATATCGGACTATTTAACATTGGACCAAATTAAGGAAATAACAGGAGCATCACATAGTGCTCTGTCAAAGGGATATAAGATTGTCCAAGAGGAATGGGATAGTTTCACAAAGAGCAACGGGTCAACAGCAAAACCTGAACTTAATTTTGTCAATATAAAGCAGGGAGCCTGGACATACAGATGTATTCGAAAAGATCAACTTCCGTTACTTATGCAAAAAATGTACGGGAAGAAAGGTTTTTACCAACCATCTGAAAATGATTTAACTCCAGCTGATCTTGCTAAAATATCAGGACTTAGCAAAGCCTCTTTCAATCTTCTTTTCAAAAACTTGAGAAGGCAATGGGATGACTATGAGAGTGGAAAACCGGGTATACAAAAACCCGATGTGTACATAAAATATGGAAGAGGAAAGAAAAATTCAATGACTTATGTCGTCGATAAATCGGACGCACCGAAAATTTTAGAAAAATTCGGCGCAAACGAAATAATCCCTGCCAAAACGAGCGACGAGCTTGACACGCGTGAA
Organism: Sphingobacteriales bacterium 50-39; assembly: GCA_001898505.1. Taxonomy (GTDB): domain Bacteria; phylum Bacteroidota; class Bacteroidia; order Chitinophagales; family Chitinophagaceae; genus Puia. The sequence continues at coordinate 374,510 of MKTZ01000008.1, read as the reverse complement.
ATATCCTTGGTTGTCGGATTGAGGGCGGAACTCGTCAGAGGGGGACTAAAGAAACTATTAAAAGATTGGAATGGCTACAATGCTAATGATAGGAAAAATCGAAAGCCTGCCTGCCGTGTGATTAGAGTTAGGAAGAAAGGTAAAATCATCTACGCGATTCCAACACAGGATGTTAAATCTTTTAAGGACAGCTATCTTAAAGAGTATTTGACCAATAATAGAATAGGTGAAGATTGGATTTCGTACGAGGAGCTTGCAGGAATGGTTAGCGTGCATAAAACTACCGTCAAGAAATATTTGACTGTCCTGGAAAGAGACTGGCACAATCATACAGAGGCCCCCTCCCTTTATCCTAAACCTTGCGCTCCCTTATACAAGGTTAAACTAAACGGCCAATTTACGCTGTTTATAGAAAAGAGGGATGCTGGGACGATTGTTGAGCACTATTTTCCTTTCCATCGTATTCCGCAGAAAGGGGACGACGACATTAACGTCCAGGAAATAGCCAATGAAGCAGGCTTAGCGAGAAACGCGATCAGTAGGGGCCTAAAGGCGCTGGAGAGTCATTGGCAACGATACAGAGAAAATTCCGCCGGTGTAAACGAGCCTCAGATGCAATACAGGATTTCTCGAAGAAATGGTATGGTTTCTTTTACCATTAACCGGAAAGACCTTGATCATTTTATCTCCTCTTATTGTGGAGGTTGGCCAGTGAAGCCAGACGATTCTCAAGTAACCGTTAAGCAATTAAGTGAGATCTCTGGGTATTCTATGCACGCTATCACTAGAAAACTTAAAACGCTAGATAATTTATGGGAAAAATATAATCAGAAGTCAACTGACGCACAAAAGCCGCCAATTCAAATATTGAAATTAAATACCCGGCGATCTCAATTTCCCTCCTTAGCAATTCCTCGAAGCCAAATAGAGAGCTTCTTGACGATTTATTGTAATACGAAAACATCCCAAAGGGACATCGGAACAATGCGGTCAGAAACAGATATGATGCTGTAGACATTAAGGAAATTAATACGTATATAAACATCCCCTTCAGATTTTGAAAAAAGTATCTGTTCACTAAGTGGTCGTGTTACCTTGCACCGTTATCTGAATTGTGAATTTGAAAATGTGCGGGTATGGATTTCAGAAAAATGCAACTCACCTGCGAGGAGGCTAACCGTATCGATATGGTGGACTACCTGGCCTCTCTCGGTTATCAGCCTACAAGAATAAGCGGTCATAGCTATTGGTATCTTTCGATGTTACCTGGAAGGTCCGAAGGAAACGCCAGCTTTAAAGTCAATCGTAACAGAAATCAATGGTATGATTTCGGGGATGGCAAAGGTGGTGGTTTAGTTGATTTTGGTATCCAGTATCATCGGTGCAGTGTAGCCGATCTTCTAAAGGAACTATCGGGTATTCCCTCTTCTGCAGGCCAGATAGTGTCACAGCCTGCTTTGTATAAAGGCAGGGAACCAGAGCAAAGACTTCACATCTTGGATGATAAGCCATTAGGGTCCGAACGCCTCCTTCTATACTTGAAAAATCGCCGAATTCCGCTCGATGTGGCACAGAAGTATTGCCGGGAAGTCACTTTCGGCTTCAAAGACAAGACCTATTATGCAATAGGTTTCAAAAACGATCTCGGCGGATTCGAACTCAGAAACGAATATTTTAAGAGTAGTAGTTCTCCTAAAGGCATTCGCCTTCTTGACCAAGGGGCAGACAATGTGACTGTCTTCGAAGGCTTTTTCGATTTCCTTTCTTTCATTAGTATCCACAAGAATCAAAATGTGCCCCTGACAAATTTTCTTATCCTCAATTCCCTTTCTTTCTTTCAGAAGAGCCGACCGGTAATGGAAAGGCATGCACAAGTCAATCTATACCTGGATAACGATGCAAGCGGTAGGAAATTTACCCAAGACGCTTTGCTTTCAAGTGATAGATACAAGGACTACAGTAATCTCTATAAAGGATATAACGATCTCAACGACTGGATATGTAGAATGGGATCTCCTCCGGGTCAGCAACTCTCAATAAAAAGCCATAGAAAGCTACACCCATAAAATTGTTAAGACTATGTTAGGTTGCCTGCTTCGCTGCGCCCGGCCAGATGTCCCAACGTAACACGTTGGATCTGGCCCTCCACTCCGAAGTCGTTCCGGGGGAAGGCATTTAACCTCCAGAGTCGGTTAAATCTATCTTTTAAAATTTCAAACAAAGACATTATGGAACCGGAAAAGAATATAAGGGATAAGTGGCTAACCGTTCGCCTGAACCCTGAAGAATATGTCGAATTGCAACGCCTGTTTAAGAATACTACTTGCCGGCAGATGAGCGATTATGTGCGCCGGGTCATTCTCAGCAGACCGATAAATGTGAAATATCGGAATGCTTCCGTAGATGACTTTCTGGCAGACATGCTGACCATGAAAAAAGAATTGAATGCTGTCGGGAACAACTTTAACCAGACAGTTCATAAACTCCATACGTTAGACCACGTACCGGATATTCGCCAATGGGCTATACGGAACGAACAGGAAAAGGCCATCCTATTTGAAAAGATCGATACTATAATGAAAAGGGTAAATGAGCTGTACAAACTATGGTGCCAGTAATCGATCCCCCCACCGCAAACTTGAGCAAAGTGCTTAACTATAACGAGAAAAAGGTGCAACGTGGCGTCGCTGAATTGTTGCATGCCGGAAATTTTTTGAAGCCAGCAAATGAATTAAATTTTCACGATAAGCTGCACCGATTTAAAAAATTGAACGAGCTAAACGAACGGACGAAAAAGAGCACGTTGCACATTTCTTTGAATTTCCATCCCGACGATCACTTGACTAAGGAGCAGCTTTGCGAGATTGCCGCTATGTATATGGATAGGATCGGGATGGGAAATCAGCCATATCTCGTCTATCAACACCACGATAGTGGGCACCCGCATATTCACCTGGTCACCTCCCTGATTCAATCGGATGGGGTGAGAGTTCGAACGAACAATATGGGAAAAGACCAATCGGTAAAAGCCAGGAAGGAAATTGATAACCTCTATAGTTTACGGAAAGTAGAGGACAGCCAGCACAGTCAGGTTTATGAACCGGAACCAGTAAACGCTCAAAAGGTCGCCTATGGGAAGCTGGAAACCAAAAAAGCTATCAAAGACGTGCTACGGTTTGTGTTAAAGAAATACAAATTTACATCTCTGCCTGAGCTGAATGCTGTACTGCAGCAATACGACGTTTTGGCGGATAGGGGGGCGACAGATTCACGAATATTCAAAAATGGCGGATTAATCTATAGAGTATTGGATGAACAAGGAGCAAAGATTGGCGTTCCGATCAAGGCCAGTGACTTTCACTTCAAGCCTACCTTAAAGTCGCTACAGGAAATGTTCAAGAAGAATGTACCCCTACGTAAGGCTGATATTTCTGCTATTAGGAGCCGAATCGATTGGACATTGGGCAAGCAACCCAAGAGTTTTCAGGCATGGATTGAGGAGCTGAGGAAGGAGAATATCCGGCTTGTCGTCAGGCGCAACGACCAAGGGGTCGTTTATGGACTCACCTATGTGGATTTTAAAACCCGTTCGGTCCTAAATGGTAGTGACCTCAACAGTAATGACCTCGGGAAAGTCTACAGCGCACAGGCAATCATCCAGCGATTCAATGTGGCAGGGCAGGCAATGCCAGCCAATCGGCCACCCCGGAAACAGGCATCTGCCGAAATTAAATCCCCAAGTGCCGCCAAAAAAAGTATTCCGGCAAAGTCAGCCGCACCACGAAAACAGCCCAACGTACCGGCAAAGGAACCGCCTCGAATCCAGCCGTCTAAGCCTGGCGGAGTACCCCAACCCTTGCCGCCTTTGTTACCTGCTACCGGGCAACAGGATAACTCTCTGCTGCAGGATCTGCTGACGGATCTACCACCTGACCAACTGCCATATGAATTGACCACCGAACTGAAGAAAAAAAAGAAGAAACGAATGCGCCAATAATCTATAAATAATAATCCCGGAGTGGGGGTTGAAAAGGAGGAGTGTGATGAATACGGGAGAAAATGAGCAAGGGCTTAGGAAAGTCCTTGACCTGACGCGGCTTATCAGCATCGTCTTATTGCTACTGCATTTTTATTATGTTGGGTATGATGCTTTTGCCCAATGGCAATTGACCTCGAAATTTTCGGACAGGATATTGGCGAATATAGACAAGACAGGTCTATTCCAGCCCTTCCACAAGGTGAAGTTAATCGTCCTGGTGTTCCTACTCATCGGCCTGATAGGAGTTAAGGGTCGTAAAGATGGGAAGGTGCGTTACAAATCCTGCCTGTGGCAGTTAGGAATTGGTCTGACCCTATATTTTGCCAGCGCCATAGTTTGGTATCTACCCTGGGACCCGATTGTGCGAGGAGAAGGGTACATGCTGTCAGCTTCTACTGGCTTCCTTCTGATCCTGACAGGCGGGACGCTTCTTTCTCGTATCATGAAGGTGAAGCTGAGTGAGGACATCTTTAACCGGGAAAATGAGTCCTTTCCGCAGGAAGAGCGGTATTTGGAAAACGAGTTTTCGGTTAACCTACCTACCAGGTACACTCATAAGAACAAAATAAGGGAGGGCTGGATCAATATAGTTAATCCCTTCCGTGGAAGCATCATTTTAGGCAATCCTGGCAGTGGAAAGACATTCTTCTGTATCCGGCATTTTATCCAGCAGCATATTCAGAAGGGGTTCTGCCTGTTTGTTTATGACTTCAAGTTCGATGATCTTTCCAGGCTGGCCTACAATTACCTTCTGAAGTACCAGGATCAATACCGGGTCCCGCCTCAGTTCTATGTGATCAATTTCGATGACCTCTCAAGAACCAACCGCTGTAATCCCCTGGACCCGGCTTCCATGCACGACCTGACTGATGCCTCTGAATCTGCCAGAACTATATTGATGGCTTTGAACCGCGAGTGGATCAAACGCCAGGGCGATTTTTTCGTGGAATCAGCAATCACTTTTGTGACGGCTAATATGTGGTTCCTGAAAAAGTATGCCGGCGGCAGATTTTGCACCCTTCCACACCTAATTGAATTAATTCAGACAGACTACAGCAAGCTATTTTCGGTCCTGCGGACCGACCCGGAAATCCAGGCCCTCATTAACCCCTTCGTTTCAGCATTTCTCAACGATGCAATGGAACAGCTCGAAGGCCAGGTCGCCAGCGCCCGGATCGCAATGGCCTCCTTGTCTTCTCCTTCGCTATATTATGTGTTATCCGACAACGAATTTACGCTCGATATAAACAACCCTGCAGCGCCGAAGGTCGTATGTGCAGGCAATAACCCTCAGAAACAGCATGTCTATGGCGCTGTCTTGTCGTTGTACCTGACCCGGCTCATTAAGATTATAAATACAAAAGGTCGGCAGAAATGTGGTGTCATCTTCGATGAGTTCCCCACCTTATACTTTTCAGGTATGGATAATCTCCTGGCTACGGCCAGGTCCAACCTGGTGGCGGCTACCCTGGGTATTCAGGACTTCAGCCAGCTCAAGAAAGACTACGGGCGAGATCAGGCGGAGGTACTCTTTAACATACCTGGTAATATCATCAGCGGCCAGGTAACAGGGGATACCGCCAAGCAGTTGTCGGACAGGATGGGAAAGATACTGCAGAACAAACAATCCGTTTCCGTTAATAGCCAGGACACTTCCACCAGTCATAGCCAGCAGCTCGACCTGGCGGTGCCGGCCAGTAAAATAGCGGCCCTTTCTTCGGGGGAATTCGTGGGCATGGTAGCGGATAACCCTGATATGAAGATCCGCCTGAAAGCATTCCACTGCGAGATTGTGAATAATCATAAGGCTATCGAAAGGGAGGAAGCTGCTTTTGTCGATATCCCTACCATCCGCAAAATTACTCTCGAGGATGTAGAGGATGCTTTTCTTACTATTAAGGAGGATATTATTGATATGGTGGACGGCCTGATTACCGAGATGCAGGCTGATCCCGAAATGGCGCAGTTAATAGTAAACAAGACGATCCCCGAAAGTGAGGAATGAGTGGTAAAAATAAGAGGCCCGTCGACCTCTTATAAGCTAATCAAATGCCATAACCAGGACTTCCTAATTGCAAATTAAACAAATGTTTCTGTTTTGGATATATTTATTTCTGTTTTAGATATATTGTAACACAAATCAGGTATATTTGCAAGCTGTTCAAATAGTTTATTGTTCCTTCGAAGAATGGAAAGGCACAAAAGCTACAGAATTGCAAAGCGTTTAATTGATTCTGGCGATTGTAAGGAATTGCGGGATGTATTTGAACCCTTGCCAGTGACTGTGGTGGCCAAAGATTTAGGTGTTAGTGTAGAGCGGCTTACAGGTCTTATTGAAAAAGTGGAAGATTTTCGCTTCCGCGAGTTATATAGATTGGCTGAACTCATTGGTGTCGCAGGAAAGGTATTAATTGACCTGGCAGACGCCCAACATGAGAATGACAAGAAGAAACGGAAGAAATAGCCTCCCTTGCCCCCTTCATAAGGCGGCGGATTAAGCTCCCCTGGATTCCTGACCTTGACCGGAACGGGTTCTCATTTTTCCGGCCATAGGATATTTAGTAAATTACTGATTGGAACGGTAAAACTTTATACTATGAATATAACGGTTCGGATCTTTCGGGCGGCCTTTATTATAGGCGTCACGGTTCTTAGGCAATTTAGCTGCTTCGCCCAGGATAGCACGGCCATTAAGGTGTCATCTCCTTTTGAGTCTCTTCCAGTAAAAGATGTTGTTGCAAAGGGTAACTCAACTGGCATGGTCGAAATTGTGATGACATTTCAGAACAATATCCCTAAGCTGGCGGATATTTACCTCAGTCTTGGAACTTTTAATGATTTCGGAGTCACAGACGACAAGGGGAATAAATACAAGGTCTTTACCAACGAGGGATTGATAGAAACCAGCCCGATAAACAAAGGGTATAAAAAAGTGCAAAGCGTTCAACTGGGCGGCAAGAGAATGCAGACCGTGACATACCTAAAAGATACCCTTGCTAATGGCCATCAACTCCCGTTAAGGATAAGTATCGGAAAGGTGGACAAATCAACTCAGTATATTAAAGAAATCCATGTAAGGTGTATTCTTAGCCTGAATCATGTGTGGACCGGCGATCAAGGTTATCAGGTACATAACATAAAAATTGCATGGGACAAATAGCACATTTACTTGTTGAAAAGCACGTTGTTAAAGTTTTATCTTCTGATAGTCTTCATTACCGCAAGATCAGCGCTGAAACACCTGTAATTACCTGCTAAAATGTTCTTGCTGATAGTCCAATTCGAAATTAGATGCAAATTGATTTTCAATCAGTTAAGAAACTTCTAATCTAGGTTATCAACTTAGTGCTCTGAAAATCAGGGTATTATTTGTTATATTGAGGGAATGAGACTAATCCATCCTCAATATGCAGCAACCAAATAATATAAAAACATGCACTCCAATCGCCGCGGCTGGCACGTTTGTCCAAGAAATAAGAGCGACGTTTGATCCAAGCTTTTTTGCTCTAGTCAGTCAACACCTGTATTCTTCTCCCAATAAAGCGTTTGAAGAGCTTGTAACGAATTCATGGGATGCTGACGCAAACAACGTTTACGTTCAAATACCACAGAATTTACACGGTCCAAAGGCAGCAATAGCCATCCTGGATGACGGATCATCCATGAATATTGAAGGCTTTGAGCAATTATGGTCAATCGCGAACTCTTCTAAAAGAAGAGAACAGGTTGGCGGTCGAAAGAAAATAGGGAAGTTTGGAATAGGGAAGTTGGCAACTTACTTATTATGCAACGAGCTTACATATGTCTGCAAAGCGAAAGACGGAGTTATTAGGGCAGTTACGATGGACTACCGGAAAATCGACAGCGATTTCAACCGCCGCGAAAGCAGCTTAGAGCTATCTGTCCGAGTCATAAGTGATGCGGATTTGGCGACTGTTTTGTTTCAATATGACGGTGGTCAGCAGATTTTTGACTTAATAAAAACCGATATTCCAGATATTCAACCAACAGAAGAGTATTTCAATGAATACGGCGGCGAGGAGATCATCCCCACGAAGTCGGAAAATACGTGGACGTTAGCTTTGCTGACATCATTGAAGGAACAGGGAAGAAATATTGAAGTGGGGCGAACTCGGTGGATGCTAAGCACAGCCCTTCCCCTTGGTTCATCAATGAAGATAAAATACAACGATCTACAAATAATTCCATCAAAATCCGATGTGCCAATAACAGATCAATGGGCTGTAGGCCCCGAGTTACCGTTTACCGAATTTGAGGTCGAGAAAGGGGAACTCATTTCTTTTAAACGGGATAGCAATCCATATCCAAGAGTTGTCATACCCGGACTTGGCGAGGTTACAGGTACTGTAACCTTATATGCAGAAAGCATCGCCGGCGGCAAAAGCAACAACATGGAATCGAGCAATGGTTGCTTTGTGAATGTGCTCGGACGTGTAATCAATACTAATGGCGCAGGTCAATTTTCTGTAGGATCATCAGGGCAAGGCACTTATTTTAAGTTCAGGGCTACCGTTCGCGTTGATAGCTTGGATGCCATCATGACAATTCAGCGCGATACACTGACGGAATCAAATCCCCTCCGCCTTCTAAAGGCATTCCTGCACCGAGCATTTAATTTTGCTCGGCAACTTGATGAAAATGCACAGAATACGCTTATGGCATCGTCGTCAAAAACACGAAAAGGGTCTCTGAATGCTCTTCCATTGAGTAACCTTGGCGCACAGATGAAGGCATCCATTGATGATATTACTTCTTTGCCGGTCTTTGTGGGAGATCCAGGAGCGATCGATTTGCAAAGGATTTCGCAATGGCTTGAGGATACCGAAGAAGGCCGGTACAATGCTATCGAGGGGCTTGAAATGGCGGCGGCTGAACCAAGCCAGCCAATTAGCAGTTACGACCTAAACAAGCGAAAAATAATTATCAATAAAAACCACCCTTTTGTACTCGAACATTCAGGCACCATTGAGCAACGGGCAGTGCTGGAAGATATGGTAGTAGTTAACGTTCTTATCGACAGTTATCTCTATGCTAACGGCGTTGATCCAAAACTAATAAAGGATATGGCAACGTATCGGGACATATCGCAAAGAAGTGTCGCGCAATTGCGGAGGAACTCTCCTATTCAGATTATTAATCTGCTGGAAGAATGGAAGGATCAAGCAAAGCCACTCGAAGAAATTACAGGAGACGCTTTGTTATACTTGGGGTTCAGTGTTGAGCGTCTAGCACAATCCGGCCAGCCAGAAGGAATTGCGGAAGCTTTTTTATCTCCTCAAAAAGAAGGGGAGGAAAGGGGATATCGGTTTACATATGATGCAAAATCCACACAAAAAAAACGGGTGTCAACGGGCAATGTCCGCATTTCGGGGCTTGCTCGTCATCGTAAGCAACATGGTGCAGATTACTCCCTGGTTGTAGCGCCTGACTTTCAACATGGAGCCTTGAGTATTGAAGCTGAAGCCAGCCAAGTCACTCCCATAACGACGAATGCGCTAGGAAGACTCGTTTCCCTCACACTCAATTATGGCCCGATTAATTTAGTGGACCTGAAACATGTGTTTCAATACCACCGTCCTGAGGATGTTGACCAATGGGTATCGGACATGGAAAGCACCCTAAAGCTTCATAAACAAATTCAGTTATCTACCTTAATAAAGGCTATGGCGGTTGCAAGGCGTGGTGGTAGTCTGGACATTTTAAGTGCGAGTGTGGTTGCTCATAACTATCAACACATTACAAATGATGTGTCATGGCCCCTAAAAAGCCATATCATCCAGGTAGTAAAAAGCCTATCAATGATTGCCCCGCGAGTGATTTCGGTAGACCCCCAAGATAATGATAGAATCTTCTTATTGGCTCCTCCGGACCAAATAATAAACGAGCTGAAACGACAGATTGGATCGGTGCCTGATGCCTTAAAATCAGGAATAATAAAGTGTATCGAGGAAATTTGAAGTGTATTACAGTGAATATCTGGACTGAAAGCTGAAAGCAAAATGTTGTTTCTTATTGCAAGATATGGCTCCAGCCAAAAAATATAATTATGTCTACTGGCTTCATGCGAATTTTACCGATCATTCTTTTAATACTCATTTTTGTCGCTGCAAGGTGGGCCGCTAGGAGAAGACACTATGGAGTCGCATTCATCCTTTATATACTTTTGGCTGCGTTTTCTATTTCGCTGCTATTACGAAGCCTCAACAAATAAATTAGCTGAAAATCCCAACAACGATCCACACACAATCCGGAGGAGTCGGATCTAAAAACTTAACACCAAAGTAAGTATCCAAAACAGGACCTCCATGCAAAACATGGTATCCCTTTGAAGAAAGGAGAGTTTCAATTTGTTGAAACACACGTTGACCATTACTCGCATGGCCAAATGCTAGAATTACGTTGTGAGTCCCCTCCATATCAATTGGACAGGCATTTTCTACCAGTCTGAGAATCGTATTTAAGCTATCGGCTGAAAGAGCGAATCCGGTAGTAATGTAGTTATTTTGTGTCGGATTGATGACAGTCAGGGAGTTGTGATTACCGCCCTGCGTAATATTGTTGTTACCTCGAACGATTATTGAAGCTGATTTTTTCTTCTGTGCCTCGATCATGTGTGTGGGTTGAATATGGTTAGTATCTGAGCGAAAATTTCCTCTAGTAAGCGAATCCGCAACCTTTGAAGGTGATTTTTGCTGCTTTTTCTTGCCTAGATATTCTCCTCCCTTCCAAATCATCCCTACAAGCGTACAAATACTAATTCCAATGCCAACCCATTTTTTTATGGTACTTCCCAGGCTCTTCTTTTCTCGCTTAGTAGGCGTTTTAGAATTTTTGGCGGATGGAGAGTGTTGAATAATCTGATTGCTATCTCCTGTTATTACTATAGAGCTATTGCCATTTTCTTGTATGCCGACTAAGAAATCGTGGCCGGTTTTAGTAATGTGAGCATACAACGGATTGTTTATAAGTCTAAACCCGTTGTGAAAATCATCATGCCACTGACCAAATTTTCTGTAGAACCCAAATGAACGTGTAAGGTCAACCTCGATTAGCTGATCTTTCACCAATCGCTTGACGAATGATTGAACTTGTGCAACATAGTCTGGATAGTCTTGGGGAAAATCCGGCTCAGGCCAAATCTCTATCAGGTCAGGAGCAATATTTCTAAATATTCCGAGCCCTTCCTTATCAAGTATCGATAAAATCTTTTTATCTGGAGACTGTTTATCCACGTTTTAGGCTTTCTGGATTCTTAAATTCGAGCGTTCCTAGAGGATAGCGTATGCGCTTTTCTTGTGGTAACATAATCGCATCGCTATTAATCAAGCAATTTGAAGTTTGCACTTAATAACAATTCTTTAGTATCCTTAAACTCGTTAAGCAGGTCTTTCGGAGACAACGCGCTAGGGGCCGAAATCTCAATCGAGTCAGATTTAACTATGATTTCATTCACTGTATCAGGGAACACTATTCGAAAATCCTCCAAGTATCCGATAGCATATTTAAATTTGATACCCGCCTTTCTTGCGGCTCTTTCATGTTTCGTGATAAAATCCTTGACATCTAGCTCCTTATTAAACTTGAAACTCAATTTCCTAAATTTCTGTTCGAACACCGAATTAAATTGTTCGTTCATCACAATTTGACCATCGACAATACCTTCGATAGATCTCTTGAGTACATATTTATCTGGGCTAACTTTTGACTGATAAATAAGTACACTGTAAATGAAATCAGGAGTTTCGACATAACCGAACCCTGGATCAATCTTGTAATCGAGATCAGCAAGAACGTAATCCATTTTATCCTGTAGTTCCTCTACGATTTCGGAAATTTCATCACTTACAGTATCGCCAGATGCCTCTTTTATAAATGCATCGGCTCTATCACTTACGCTATCAGGGATGAAGTGCCCCTTTTTTTTGTTAAACATCGGCAAATCTTTTACTCCACCTCTTTCTGTGTCATACATTTCCACCCCACGGATATTTATTGTTTCTGCACTCCGACGAGCAGCTTCCTTCTTAAAGAAATCTACTAAGCTCTCAACCGCAAAGACCTCCGACTGTGATCCAAATTGAATTGGTCGTTGTGATTTCCCACCCGATTTATGCTTTTTAATAAACTGGAGTGTTTCATTCTTGAGATATTTTTGAAGATTGGCACTGGTCAGAACTCCATTTTCATATATGTCACCGGCCTGGCCGGTAAGAGCTTTGATCAAGAAATGGGACCATACGCCATTTTGAATCTTTTTACTTGATATCGAGTTTTCGCTTCCCTGACAGGAGGCGAATCCGGCACAATATGTAGCGTCTTTTAATTCATAAAGGAGCTCATCACTTGAAAAACGACCGACCGAGGATCGTATTCCTTCACTTGGTACAAATCCACTGTGGCAACAGTCAAGAAACAGAAGATTGCGTTGACAATTGGCACGTTCAAGAGTTCCTAATATATCGCCCAGCTTTACGCAGGTGCGGTCAGGGTCTTCGTGGCTCGCGTCTACTGAAGCCAAAAAGTTATGACCTCCTCCACGAAGACCATGTCCAGAAAAGTAGATAACAATTCTCTCACTTTCATCGGCTTGGTTTACGATTTTCTTTATTTCTCTTTCAATTGTTACTTTCGTAGCGTGGTTATTAAGTAAAACAATGAACGAATCCTCCTCATATCCGAGAGTAATGAATGCCTCCTTAATTTCCTTTGCATCCTTTAAGGCATAATCCACGTTCGGAAAGTCTTCAGGGTTATTATATTCTTCAACAGCAATAATTAGGAAGTGTGTCGGAATCAACATATTACATACGGCGTGAGGTTATAGACTAAAACATTAAACAGGCAAAGATAGGATATTTCACAAAAAATTAAGGTAGCCCTGTGGGAGCTACCTATTGCGAATTATTGGGGCTGACAACAGCCGCAATAAGAACAATCTACCTTGATCGGGAATTTCAAAGCCTTATTCGGGCTCTTAGGTTTGATTGGAAGACCTGTCTTCCAATGTTTCACCTCTTTCCTGATCAGCCACATATAGCATTGTCCGTCGACTATAAAAAATGGGTTTTCCATTTTTTGGTTTGGAGGCGCTTTTATCCTTTCGGGGACGCCCCCCTCCGCTTCGCCTCTTAAATATGGTGGTGGATTACCTTCAAATACAAATTGTATAGGCCGATTTGCAAAAATAAGAGATAATTTGAGGAATGGAAATATTGACCTTTGCCTAAATGCCCTGGCTCAGCTTTTTCGACCGACGCTTACGCAAACCATCCATATCCTGGCTGATCTTTGTATCGACGATTTTTGCATAATGTTGTGTAGTCTTCAAATTCTTATGCCCAAGCATTTTAGATACTGTTTCCATCGGAACCCCATTGCTTAGAGTGACAGTCGTGGCGAATGTATGCCTTGCAAGGTGATAGGTTAAGTTCTTTTTTATTCCGCAAAGATCACCAATCTCCTTTAGATAAGCATTCATCTTTTGATTGCTCATTACAGGGAATGCTCGATCCATATTAGCACATTGGGGATTATCTTCAAACTTTTTAAGAATTCTGGCCGCCTCTGGAAGAAGGGGTATACGAAAATCAGTCTCTGTTTTTTGCCGACTGGCAAAAATCCAGTTTTTCCCATCTAGCCCTTGACGGATCTCCGACCGTTTCAGCTTCTTAACATCGGCATAAGCCAGGCCAGTGTAACAGCTAAATAGGAAAATATCGCGGACCTTCCCCACCCGCGCTGAGTCGAATGCTTTCTTGGCAATTGCATCCAGTTCCTGATCGGTCAGGACATTAATTTTGACCTCACGGAGGGATAACTTGAAACCGTTGAATGGGTCCTTGCTTATCCAACCGTTCTTAACGCAGCGTAATACCACCTTCTTAAAATTGGCAAGATATTTCATGGTGGCATTGTGATCACAGTCCCGAACGCTTTTCAAATAGAATTCGAAGTTTTCAAGAAATTCGTGGTTAAGGCGGGAAACATCAAGATCGGGAACCTTATATTTCCATTGGATAAAATCCTGTGTATGTTTCAGTGTTGTCTCGAATCGTTTCCAGGTAGCCCTGGCATATTGCTTTCCAACCAGGGCCTCCATTTTTTTATTATGATCTTTGAATTCGTCGATTATCGAATGCTGTTCAGTATCCTCACCCAGCAGTTTGCTTTTGATGTTGGCTGCAGTGACCTCTTTGCTCTCCAGGATCAACGCTTGGTGGGCTTGGAATACTTCCTGCTCCATCGTCTTAAGGTAGGCATTGAGTGCTCTTGCTTCCTCGATATTGCCGGATACCTTCTGCGCCGCCGGATTCCATCGAGCTGGCTGTACATACTTTTTCGTCGAGAGCTCGACACGATCAGCTCCTATAGTTATCCGAAGATAGATAGGTGCTGTTCCGTTAGGAAGCATTTTCGATTGCTTTAATTGGAACGATGTGGTGAATCTGGTCTTCATGATCTTCACTTTTATTGGTTATTAAATGTAAATCGAGCCTTCCGGATTCATCTAGTCATAATTTGACTAGATGAATGGTTATCAGCTCCTTGTGAAGATCGGCGAGACCTCATGAGACCCGATGCGGAGGTCTCTCAAAAGTCTCTCGAAGTTTAGGCGAATACAATGAGTTTTGAAAATGCAGAGAAAAAAGAAACGCTATAAATGAGAACTTTATAGCGTTTTAGTCGATTTTGTTAGACCAGATTGCGGAGAGGGAGGGATTCGAACCCTCGATACAAGTTTAAGCTCGTATAACGGTTTAGCAAACCGGCCCTTTCGGCCACTCAGGCACCTCTCCGGGCATATATACCTTCCTTCGAAGGGGAGGCAAAAATAAAGATTAATTCGCTATGCACCCAAAATGACCCGCACTTTTTTATAGCCCCCGCCAGATAGGCTCCCCATCTGACTATCAGGAGCTTCGATGGCCTGCTTCCACACCACAAAAGCCAGGCTCTCACCCCCGGAAGCCGCCTCACCCCCTGGAACCAAGCCGGGTCGCGGCAGCCCGTCGCCCCCAAATGCAAAACCCGCCCTGAAATACATCAGCACGGGTTCAATAATGTCCAGAACACGGGTGTCTTAAAAGTGTAATCCGTGTTCCGGAAAAATCTAATGTCTGAGGCCTTCGTCGGAGCTGCTTCGACACGCTCCTCCTCGGTCGTAACCTTCGCTACGCTTGGTTACAGACAACGAACCTGTGGCTCGTTTCGGGTTTCGAACAATATCTTTACTTGGTAAAAGGTTCCCTACGCGTCAGCGGCTTACATAGCAGCCAATTGTACCTTCTGCTGCAACTCCATCACATTTTCACGGAACAAACTGTCAGTATCCATCAGATCCTTCACCGTCTGGCAGGAATGTATCACCGTAGTATGATCCCGCCCGCCGAAGTGCTCACCAATCGTCTTGAGAGAGTTCTTGGTAAATGCCTTGGCAAGATACATGGTAATTTGCCTCGCTTGCACGATCTCGCGCTTACGGGTCTTTTGCAGTAGTTTGTCGTAGGAAACATCGAAATACTCACATACCATGCGCTGTATAGTTTCGATAGTGATTTCCTTACTGCTAGTTTTCACGAAATTACGGAGCACTTTTTTCGCCAATTCAAGATCAATTTCCCTCTTATTGAGCGAAGATTGTGCCAAAAGTGAGATAAGAGCCCCCTCTAACTCCCTGACATTGCTGCTGATATTATAGGCCAGGTACTTCACTACCTCCTTCGGCATCTCGAGCCCGTCATTCTTCATTTTCCTTTCCAGAATATCTATACGAGTCTCATAATCAGGCATCTGCAAATCAGCGCTCAATCCCCAGCGGAATCTGCTCAACAATCGCTCCTGCAGGCCGTCCAGATCCTTCGGAGGCTTGTCCGAAGAAAGGATCAACTGCTTGCCGGACTGATGCAGGTGATTGAAGATAGCAAAAAAGGCGTCCTGGGATTTCTCCGCACGATTGAAGAACTGTACATCATCTATTATAAGTACATCCACCAACTGATAGAAATGTATGAAATCATTGATCGCATTGTTACGACTATGATCCATGAATTGGTTGATGAATTTCTCCGAGCTGACATACAACACCACCTTGTTCTGATGAAGACGCTTTACCTCGTTACCGATGGCCTGCGCCAGATGCGTCTTGCCTAACCCCACCCCTCCATATATGACCAGCGGATTGAAAGAATTAGCACCCGGCTTTTCCGCCACCGTTTTACCAGCCCGGCGAGCCACCCGGTTGCAATCACCCTCGATGAACGAATCGAATGTATACACCGGATTGAGTTGTGCATCGATCTGCATCTTTTTCAATCCGGGGATGACGAAAGGATTCTTAACGGGGTTATTTATGATAAGGGGAAAATCCATTTCATTATTAGAAAAAGTTTTGTAACCATGCGCCGGCACATCCATCGTTAAAGGCTTGTTGTTGTGATTACCGCTGTCTACCATGATCCGATACTCGAGCATTGCCTCCTTACCCAAAATGCGTCGTAAGGTCTTAGCTAATAAATTTACGTAGTGTTCTTCCAAATACTCGTAAAAGAATTGACTGGGTACCTGGATCACCAGAATGTTATTCTTCAACTCCACCGGCTTTATCGGCTCGAACCATGTTTTATAATGCTGCCACTCTACAATATCCTTGATAATCTCCAAGCAATTGCTCCATACTTTTTCGAACGACTTTGCCATTTGTACAGTAACCAATTTTTATGCCGATTTAAGAATTGTATTTGTAAAATTTTGTTGCTGGAACCGGATTTTAAAAAACTTGCGCAGGGCGGCGAATATCAAAACTTTTCATGAAATAAAAAATTTTTTATTCACTTCTTTTTTTTGGTTCGAATACAGTTTGAGCTTTACTACAACTTCACATTTGATTTTCAATAAAACTCACAGCCAGCCTGGTTGAAATTAAACCTTGATAAAGATAATATCCATTGCTTTTTAGAATCTCTTAATCTTTACAACGACCCCTACATTAAGACTTATTCACATTGATGCGACAGAGTCATTCGTGGTATTCCCCCCGTGAGGTGCGGCGATCGACAATAGTGGGATTCAGCGTACAGCAGTAGACCCTGCCTGAATTGATAAAACTTACTTTGTACGAAGAAAGAGTGGGTGAGCTTCGATGTGAACGAACCTTTCTTCATATATGTAGAGTTTATTTTGAGAAGTAGTTGAAGATACAAATTATTTGATTGACTTTTTCAATCTTGAAATTTTTTTTAAAAAATTCTGCAAGCCCTTGAGAGTGTCATAGTTTACGAAACTTTCATCGAAACTTTTTTATCGGGGCCGACGAGTTTTTTATCGGCCGGGCGATTGGGTATCATCTATCTCAAACAGACAGAGTGAATTGCACTATCTTTATCGCCTTTAGGATAACTACCTGACAATGCAACAAACCCTTCAGATAAAATTGCTTCCTGCCGAAGCAGCCAGCGAGGAGACTATTCGGGCATACGCAGCACAAGCCATTGGACGACCCGTGCGGTCCATTTCCGGCATCCAACTGCTCAAACGATCCATCGACGCCCGGTCAAAACAGCCCCATATTATTCTCACGATCCATGTATTTGTCGAAGAGCCTTACCAGGAACGCTCATTTAAAACGCTGCACTTCCCCGATGTATCCCGGGCAGAAAAAAAAGTTGTCATCATTGGCGCCGGGCCCGCAGGATTATTTGCCGCCTTCAAACTCATCGAAAAAGGCGTACGCCCCATCTTGCTCGAAAGAGGCAAAGACGTTCGCTCACGCAGAAGGGATCTGGCCGCCCTGAATAAACAAGGCGTGCTCAACCCCGAAAGCAACTACTGCTTTGGTGAAGGAGGCGCAGGAACCTACAGCGACGGCAAACTGTATACACGTAGCAACAAGCGCGGAGACATCAACAGGATCCTCAACCTGCTGGTGCAATTCGGCGCCGATGAAAATATTCTCATAGACGCACACCCACACATCGGCACCAACAAACTGCCCCTGATCATCCAGGCCATGCGGCAACAAATATTGGACTGTGGAGGACTATTCCTATTCGAAAAAAAAGTTGTAGATTTTATACTACAAAAAGACAGGCTAAACCACGTTATTACTTCAGACGGCGATAGCTTCGAAGCAGACGCCTTTATACTCGCGACAGGACACTCCGCCCGGGATATTTTTCATCTTCTGCATCAAAAAAATATCCTCATAGAGGCCAAACCCTTCGCATTAGGCGTCCGTATCGAACACCCGCAACAGCTCATCGATCGCGTCCAATATCACACCCCGCCGGCAGCGCCTGTAGCCCGTGACCCTTTTCTCCCTCCTGCCAGCTACAGCCTCGTTCAGCAAGTCCACCACGGAGGAGTATTTTCCTTCTGTATGTGCCCAGGCGGGATCATCGCTCCCGCATCCACATCGCCAGACGAGCTGGTGGTCAATGGCTGGTCGCCATCGCGGCGTAATAATCCGTTTGCCAATTCAGGGATGGTGGTCACCGTGGAAGAAAAAGACCTGTCCGCCTTCCGAAAACACGGTCCCCTGGCCGGCATCTACTTCCAGCAGGCCGTGGAACGTAAGGCCTACCAACAAGGTGGAGGTAAGTTTGTCGCTCCTGCTCAACGTATGGTAGACTTCGTGGAACGTAAGGTCTCTTCCAATCTGCCTGACTGTTCATACGTACCGGGTATCCATTCCACCGCTCTGCAACAAGTACTGCCCCCTTTCATATATGACAGCCTGCAACAGGCATTCCCCCTCTTCGGACAAAAGATGAAAGGCTATTTCACCAACGAGGCAGTGCTCGTCGCCACGGAGTCCAGGACCTCTTCTCCGGTACGCGTACCAAGGGATACACACAGCCTGCAACATCCGCAGATCGGGAATCTCTACCCCTGTGGTGAAGGAGCCGGCTATGCAGGCGGTATTGTCAGCGCTGCTATGGATGGCGAACGGGTGGCTGACCTGGCAGCACAAGCGATCAACAATTGACACGGATCAATTCCGGCTGTCGGCAAGTCTATTCCCAGCCTGGCTGATGGCGGGATAACAAAAGATTTTTTTCGATGAGCCGGTTCTTACGAAAGGCCTTCCTCTCCATCCGGCAATCCTTTTTGTCTTTCTTAGTAAGAGGCTGAGATAATAACGCATCCATATCAGGCCTGCCGGCATTAACCCAAGCCGTATACCAAAAATCTGCTATTTGATCAGAAGTATGCAATAATTGATCCTGGACCATCGAGCCAAGATGAGCTCCATAAATTTTCCCATAGGCGGCCGTATACACTTTCATATCCCGGCCATATCGATGTACCATCTGGTATTTTATGGAATCCGGTGTTTCTTTCGAAGCCGCTCTCTCCGCATCGATCATTGGCTGCACTAACAGATGCGCGCGACGCACAGACTCCCAGATAGCTGTGGCGGGGTCTGCAATATACTGTGCCTTGTGTCCATCTCTCAGCCGGTAGCCATTCATCAGCTGGTCGGGTACGGTGCTTTCCCAGAGAGCATGCAGCCCACGCTGACCGGTGAGCTGACCGTCAAAATTACTGGACGTATGCAATGGGACATTGGCATCGCCAATATAATGACATAGATCAATTGCATAGAAGAGTATGCTATCCTTATCTCCCTTGCGAAAGGCATCCGTCAGCTGTTGTAATACATCTTGTACTACATAAGGAACATACCCATATTTTTGCAGCGTATCGAAAGTATAGGCCCGTATGGCTTCAGACTTGGTCAACGGCATTTTCCAGGCTGCCGAATCTCCATAATTCTCCAGGTCGATAAAATGACGGGGAGCCTCGGTCTTGTCGGTATTGCGGCGCACATCCGGCCGGATGGACTGGCTGACGATAGAGTCCCTGTTCTTCCAAAAAAAGGCCCTCATGGATGAAGGCAATTGGTAAATAGCGAGTTGGGCAACGGTTCGATGCACGAGAAAGCCCCAGCTACTGCAGGTAAATATCAGTAACAGACCCACGATCAGGGCAAAATGCGTTCGTTTCATGAGGGCCGAAGGTACATCAAATCAGGAGACCCTGGAAGGGGCTCGTCCGAAGGACAGACACAACCGAGCCCTGCGAAGGTTGCGACCAAGGAGGGGCGTGACGAAGCAGCTCCGACGAAGGCCTTGTATGCGGGAATTGGGCTATTTTTCGAGCGAGACCAATTCCCGCACTTTTTATAAGACCGCTGTTCCTGCCAGGGCGCCGTTAATAATTTTTTAGTAATAATTGGAAGGGTCCGGCGACTTATTCCCTGCACATAAGGTTTTTTTGTAATTTTTTCAATCCGGGCATTATATATATTTGTTGCTATGGATATCCTGCAAGTCAATCATCTGAAAAAATATTTCTCCTCCCAAAGGGCGGTGGACTCTATCAGCTTCAACCTGAGCAAAGGGTCCATCTTTGGCCTGCTGGGGCCCAATGGCGCGGGTAAGACCACTCTCATCCGCATGATCACGGGTATATTTTATCCTGATGAAGGAGAGATACTTTTTGAAGGCAGCCCCTTCGATCCCAAGAACGATATCACACACATCGGATACATGCCGGAGGAACGGGGTCTTTATAAAAAGATGAGGATAGGGGAGCAGGCCGTATACCTGGCGCAGCTAAAAGGGCTTAGCAAACAAGAGGCAACTCAAAAAGTAAAGGAATGGTTTGTAAAATTTGAAATGCAGAGCTGGTGGAGCAAAAAAGTCGAAGATCTCAGCAAGGGCATGGGACAAAAGCTCCAGTTCGTCACCACCGTGTTGCATGAACCAAAGCTCATCATACTGGACGAACCCTTCAGTGGACTGGACCCCGTCAATTCCAATCTTATAAAGGACGAGATCTATGCGCTGGCCCGCAAAGGCAGCACCATCATCTTCAGTACCCACCGGATGGAACAGGTAGAAGAGATATGCGACCATATCATCCTGGTCAACAGGGGACAGAAGATATTGGATGGCAGCGTGGCTGGCGTAAAACAACAGTTCAAGGAAAATCTTTTTAGCATCGGTCTGGAAGGTACGGGTAATAGCTCCTCTACAACAGCCAAAGCATTCGAAGTGGTCGGTAATAAGGAAGGCAGTCTCATCGTAAAGATCCGGGATGGCTATCGTTCCAACGATGTATTGTCGCATTTCATCAACGAGGGGCAGAATATTACCGCCTTTACGGAAATACTTCCCTCACTGAATGACATATTTATCCGGCTGGTGGAAGGAACTCCCCTGGCCCGTCAATTTCAACCCACAACAGCTTAACTGAATTGCTATGAGTAATAAAATATGGTTGATCACACGGCGCGAATACACTACCCGGGTAAGGAATAAGACCTTCCTGCTCTCTACCTTTCTTCTCCCCCTGGCGATCATCCTGTTTATAACAGTCTCCGTGTGGATATCCCTGCAAGGTAAAAGCCAGCACCGCATCGCCGTCATCGACGCCAATGGGTATTTTAAGGACTACCTCAAGAGCGACAGCTCCATCAGCTTTAACTTCTCTCCGGAATTGGACACGCTGAACTACGCGGAGAAAGGGAATACCGCCGTATTGATCATACCCGTGCTGCCGGAAGGCCAAAAGACCATTTACCGTTTGAAATATAAAAAACAGTTGGCGCTCGAGGGTATCAGCGACCTCCAGGGCCGGATCGACAATGCCATCGTCGATCATATGATCTACCAAAAGACAAGTGTCAGCCGCGCCAAATTGGACTCTGTTAGAAAAAGCGCCGATATTGCCGAACTGAGAAGCTACGAAGACCAGGGCAAGATAGCCAAGGCCTCCAACCAGGGAGCTTCTACCGCCATCGGATACATATGCGGCACGCTGATCTATATGCTCACCTTTATTTATGGAGCCGCTGTGATGCGCGGCGTGATGGAAGAAAAGACTACGCGTATAGCCGAAGTGGTTATCAGCTCGGTAAAACCATTCCAGCTGATGATGGGCAAGATCCTGGGCATCGGCGCCGTTGGATTGACGCAATTCATGCTATGGGTAGTCCTGCTTGTCAGCCTGGCGCTGCTCGCACAGGGATTGATACCCCATGATATCATGATGGAGGTAGCCAAGCAACAACAGGCCAATGCCATGGGTATGTCTTCCGCGCCCGGCGTCAGCTCGGCGGCACAAAAGGTCGCCGAATTCACAGGCTTCCTGAATACGCCCAACTGGGGATTGATCCTCTTCTGTTTTCTCTTCTACTTTATAGGAGGCTATCTTTTTTATTCCGCGTTGTTCGCTGCCATCGGCAGTGCCGTGAACGAGGATGTACAGGAAGCCCAGTCCCTGATGCTACCCGTTACCATGCCCGTTATCTTCTCCTTTTTTATCATGACCATCGTCATGCGTGATCCCGGCGGACAGCTCGGTGTCTGGGCCAGCATCATTCCCTTCAGCTCCCCCATCGTCATGATGGGGCGCATACCCTTTGGCGTTCCAGGCACGGTGCCCTGGTGGCAGCTCGGGCTATCCATGATGCTGCTGGTAGCAGGATTCATCTTCACCGTCTGGATGGCGGGTAAGATCTACCGCACAGGTATCCTGATGTATGGCAAAAAACCCACCTGGCGGACCATGTGGAAATGGGCGTTCAAAGCATAGGACCAGGCTCCCGTTGGAAGCCTGGTCAGCCCGGCGTCCGGGAATGGCAAAAAGCGCCCCGGAGTCAAATACCACTAAAGTTGTATTTTTCGCAATCCATCCATTCGCTAAATTGACCCACCTTTAATGGCTTTCAAACAGCCCGAGCATTGCTACGTCCCGCCTGTTGGCGGAAGGCATTATTCTAAATCGACAAGCATGAGTAAAACAGCGTTGGTCATCCATGGAGGTATTTCCAGAGGAGCATTTGCAGTGGGTGCGATCCAAAAGTTAATGGAGATCAGACCCGATCTCCACTTCGACATCCTGTCAGGCGGCGGCGCCGGTTCATTGATCATTCCCTTTGTCGCCCTGAAAGAAATAAGGCCGCTGATAGAAATATTTACCACTAAGCATAACAGGGATATCATAAAGAAATTTGCCCTGTCGGAGAGGATACAGGAAGCTTCCATCCTGGATGCCAGCCCTCTCTGGGCTCTGCTGGACCATTATTATAACCATAACCTGTACAATAGGTTGTGCGCTTCCGGCAAGGAACTTTACTTTAATACGATGTGCCTGCAGACGCACGCGATGACAGTATTCTCCCCCAGCATCAATCCTGTCATAACCCCGCTGTGCGCACAACGGCGTTTCGAGAATTATGACCAGTTCCTGCGGGTGCTGCTGGCTTGCGCATGCCAGCCTGTTCTACTCCCTCCCATCCGTATCTTTCCGCAGGAAGAGCCCATCCGGCAATACATCGATGCAGGTCCGCGCGAATACGCAGGTATTGAAATGGCCATACTGGCCGGCGCCACCGAAGTGTTCGTTCTATTACAATCACCCGTAACACATGCAGTAGAGAACAAGGAATATCATGACATCTATTCTATTCTACAGGAGGCATTGGAGATCTTTACTGCCGACACCGCGAACAATTTGCATATCACGCCCAACCTATACAATGAAGGGCTCCGTTATATCCAGGATGTAAAAAAGAAGATAATGCAGCAGGGCGTGCCGGCATCCCTGATCGAGGACTGGTTCGACACAGGGAAGACAGATAACCCCTTTTATAACAAGCGCCCCGTACGGCTGCACATAATAAGACCCGAGCTGCCCCTGGGCGGCGGCCCCGATGGACTCTCTTTCGACCCCACGCTGATGCAGGAGATGCTGACCAAAGGCGAACAGGCCATGGAAAGTCATCTGACGCTGGCGTGAGGCGCTGGTCAACAAGGCTTGGCGGCGGCTCTATGATCGGAACCTGGCTCTTTCCCCCTTTAGGGACGCATTGGGACGAGTGGTTAAAAAAACCATGGTGACGGTGCAACATTTTACGAAAGGTTACGTACTTTTATACGAAGGATGTCGTATTTAGCCAAAAATAATTTGCCATGTCTGTTAACCTTCTCCCCAAGTATCGCGTCATAGCTATCGTAACAGTGGTCTGTATAGCCTTTTCTGCATTGGCCTGGTCAGGCGGCCGTCGCCTGCAGCCTGCGTCAGTACAGGGGTCGGACTCGATCCCTTCCCGTTCCCGGCCGGCTAAGAAGGCGCCGAAACACAAGAAACATGTGGAAGAAGGCCGGGTGGCCAGGGAACTGGACCTCCGTATGGACGTGGATGATACGGAAGGCATGCCGGAAATACCGGATCTGGATGCCCCCAATAATATGGTCATTGACCTGGATATGCCTGCCATTGACATGGACGCATTGAATGACTTGAATGCACAGTTCGGTCCTCCTCCGATCCCCGACAGGATAGACATAGATGCCCTGGATGAATTGAAAGATATGGTCATCGGTGAAGACGACTTGCAAACCCTGAAAGACCTCAACATCGACGAGGAGATATGGAATGAGCTAAGGGCACTGAAGGAACAAATGGATGATCTTCGTTCCGAGTTGGAGGAGGAGCAGGCTAACGGAATAAATGACTACCGGCTGCACAGGGAAGCAGAAGCTATCATGGAAGCGGTACGGGCGGAAATGCCCCGGGTGCGGAAAGAAGTGCAGAAAACCTTGGAGGAATACAACAACCCGAAACTGTGGCAATAGCCGCGCCGGCGCCGCTCACCGGGCCGCAAACCCCGGTACGTTCAAAGAAAAAGTATAAGGCTGGATAACAATAGATATTAAGCCTCATGTGTAGTAGAAAAAAAACGGGACTGTTCCCAGTCCTGTTTTATTATTAGTACTAACACCATCGTTTTTTTTCTTCGGTGCGGAATTGGTCTAAAGACCGATTCACACAAGGCGGCCCAGACCTATAAGCTGGTCTGCATCATCCGTAGCATCGGGTATTCGGCATTGGAGTTATCGGCATCCGAATCCATATCTTCCGGCAGACATTCAATATTTAATTTTACGGCACTCTTCTCTTTTAAAATAATATTAGCACGCTTGTAGGATTGATAGCCTTTCTTGTCGAATTGCACGGTCACCTGTGAGGCGGGCAACTGTACAAATCGGAAATAGCCGTCAGCATCGGTGGTCACTTCCCGTGAGCTATTGGTACCGGGGACGAGCGCAGATACCGTAACGCCAGACAATGGTTTCTTGGTGATGGCATCGGTGACAACGCCGTGAAGAACACCCTCAATCTTCCCGCTCCCGGTATTAGCCCTGGAGCAAAGAGCCAGTGGGAAGATCAGCAGCAACAACAGCCATTTTTTATTCTTTCCCATAAACATTCAGATTAGAGTATAATTGACCTCCGTCAATTTACCTGTTTTTTCCCATTCCAGCAAATCCGAAGCGCGAATACACCCACTTGCATGAGCCATTTCGTAATTTCCGAAGTGTCGGTCAGGACTCGCCAAGGTCTATCTCCGTATTGTCCCCGATGTTCAGGCTGCGGGACTCCCCCTTTACCTCCGTGTCGCTCCCGATAAGGGAATGGGTGAGGACGATATCATACAGGTCGGCAAAGCTGCCGATAATGGAGTCCTTAATGATGGAGTAATTGACCCTCGTCTTTTCCCCGATGGCCACATTGGGCCCTACGATGGAGTTGCGGATATCGCATCCCGGGGCAATGCTGACGGGTTGTAAGATGATCGTATTCTCGAACTGGTGGTCGGGAGCGATGGTGCCGCCAAACTTTTTCAGCAGTTTGGCATTGGATTCCAGCAAGGTCTCCTTTTTCCCGCAGTCGAACCAGTTCTGTACCTTAAAACTCTCGAATTTTACGCCATTGCGTAGCATGCATTCGATGGCGTCCGTCAGATTGTATTCTCCATAGCTGGTCAGCTGGTTGCGTATATTATTCTCCAGACAATCGAACAGGACACCCGTCTCCCGGATACGGTAGATGCCTACCAGGGCCATATTCGACTTGGGTATCTGCGGTTTCTCCACTACCCGCTCGATGCTGCCGTCATCCTCCAGCTCCGCAACGCCAAAATTACGGGGATCGTCCACCCGCTTCACTCCTAATAAAGAGGTGGGCCTGCCGAGCACTTCCTTTACATCATACTCGCAGATCGTATCGCCCAGGACGATGAATATCTCATCATCCCCCACGATGCTCCGGGTCAACAATACGGCATGTCCGATGCCATGACGCTCGTTCTGATATACGAAATGCGCGGTCAGCTGGGGATATTTCTGCTTGACGAAATCCTGTATTTTCTCTCCCAAATAGCCAACGATGAAAATGAACTCGTTAATCCCTGCTTCCAGGAGCTGGTCGACGATAATGGACAAGATAGTCCTTCCTGCGAGTGGGATAAGCGCCTTGGGCTGTGTATAAGTATGAGGCCTTAATTTAGTGCCAGCGCCGGCTACTGGAATGATCGCTTTCATCCGTGTGTGTTTTCAAAACTGTATTTTCCTTGCTAAGCGCGTGTAAAATAGTGAATTTTCACTTAGTTGACATAAATTTGCGCCATGCAAAAAGACACCCTGATATTTGATCTGATACAGAAAGAGCTGGAACGGCAACGTCATGGCATCGAACTGATAGCCTCCGAGAACTTCACTTCGCTGCAGGTAATGCAGGCGATGGGCACCGTACTAACCAACAAATATGCCGAAGGCTACCCCGGCAGAAGGTATTACGGCGGCTGTGAGATCGTTGACCAGGTGGAGCAGCTGGCGATCGACAGATTGAAACAGATCTTTAATTGCGAATATGCTAATGTACAGCCACATAGCGGTGCACAAGCCAACGCCTCCCTCCTGCTGGCCCTCATCCAGCCAGGCGACACCATTCTGGGCCTCGACCTCAGCATGGGCGGACACCTTACACATGGCTCACCCGTAAATTTCTCCGGCAAGCTGTATCGTCCCGTATTTTATGGTGTGAAAAAAGAGGACGGAAGGGTGGATTATGACATGATGGAGAAGGTAGCGCGGGCGGAAAAGCCCAAAGTGATCATCTGCGGCGCCTCGGCCTACAGCCGCGACTGGGATTATGCCCGTATCCGTAAGATTGCCGATGAAGTAGGCGCCTTTGTCATGTGCGATATGGCGCATCCCGCCGGTCTCATTGCCAAAGGCTTGCTCAGCAGCCCTTTTGACCATTGTCATTTTGTTACTTCTACGACCCATAAAACATTAAGAGGTCCCCGCGGCGGCATCATCCTCATGAAAAAGGACTTTGATAATCCCTTTGGATTGAAGGACGTCAAGGGAAATATCCGCCCCATGAGCAATCTCATCGATATGGCCGTATTCCCGGGAACACAGGGCGGCCCCCTGGAACATGTCATCGCCGCCAAGGCCGTGGCATTCGGAGAGATACTTTCGGATGATTTCACCGTGTACGCCAAACAGATCATCGCCAATGCACAGGCCATGTCGAAAGTCTTTTTGGAGAAAGGATATAACATCGTCAGCGGCGGCACGGACAATCACCTGCTGCTGATCGACCTGAGAAATAAAAATATCAGTGGTAAAAAAGGCGAAATTGCGCTGGGGAAGGCAGACATCACCGTCAATAAGAATATGGTCCCCTTCGATGACAAGAGCGCCTTTATCACTTCAGGCATCCGGGTCGGCGTACCCGCCATCACGTCCCGTGGCATGAAGGAATCGCATATGCGCACCGTGGTGGATATGATCGATAAAGCGCTGATGAATACAGAGGATGAAGCAGTGCTGTCGGCATTGAAAGGTGAGGTCAACAGCTTTATGAAACAGTTCCCACTTTATCCCGAGCTGGGATAAAACTCAAACCAAATTTGTAAAACGTTACCTATGCTGCAAAGAATACAAACCATATGGATGTTATTGGCAGCCGTCTCCGCAGGGCTGACCTTTAAATTTGCCTTCTACTTTGGGAATATGAAGGTAGGACTGAACGGGATTGCTCCGCTGGAGGTAAAAGCAGTGCCAACACTTGGCGCGGGGTCTGTCAGCGCGGGGTCCGGCAGCATTCTGATCCTGCTTGTCACAGTTATCATCATGGCAGGCATTCTGATAAATATCTTCAACTTCAAGGTTAGGAAAAAACAGCTGTGGATCACTATCGGTCTCATCTTCTTGTCCCTGCTCAATATCCTTCTCTACTGGTGGAAGAGCGGTGTTCCGCCCTTCGAGTCCGGAAATTACAGCCTTGGTGCGCTCTTCTCCCTGGCCATACCAGTCCTGCTGTTCATGGCAGCCCGCAATATCCGTAGAGATGAGAAGCTGGTAAAAAGTGCCGACCGGCTCCGATAGCCTGCCAACACCCATCCGTCCCCGCCAACGCAACTAGCTTATAATCAAATATTTTAAAACCTCCCTATCCAATATCTGAAAAATTCTTTTGGAGAATTGCGTTTTAATTCTAATTTTGTCTAACGGTGTTAAATTATTTAAGATAGTAAAACACGACACTACATGGGGAGCAAGGAAAGAATACATCGATTAAAAGAAAATACAAAGGTCAATATCATCAACGCAGCTCACGAGATAGTGAAGGAAGAAGGTTGGCAGGCACTGAGCATGCGTAAGATTGCCGAGAAGATCGAGTATACCGCCCCCATGATCTATGAATATTATGCCAACAAAGAAGGCATTCTTCTGGAACTTACCAAAAAAGGATATCTGTTACTGGGGGAGAAGATGAGAGAGGCACGTGACAAATACGAAACCCCCGAAGAACAACTGGATGCCATCTGGCTTGCTTACTGGAATTTTGCCTTTGAAGAAAAAGAATACTATCAGTTGATGTTTGGCGTCCAGGTCAACTGCTGCGTAATAGAAGATCTTCTTCCTATTGAATCCACTCCCTATGGCATCGCTACAAAACCTGTCATGACACTAATGGGGATCAACGACCCGGAAGACGACAGGGTATGTACAAAATATTATACCTACTGGTCCATCGTTCACGGTCTGGTGTCGATAAACATCGTCCGCAAAGGCGCGTCGGATGAGATCAATCGCCAGATATTGAAAGATGCGATCACCGGTATCACACGATCGCTTAAAAGTTAGATCCTGAAAAGTTTTGCCCGTCACAAGGACGGTAGTGAACAAAACAGACACTTGCCTGTTGAAAGAACCACCGAAACTGTAGAAGGACCCTGGTTCCCGCCGACCGTCGGAGACCTATTATGCTCCATATGAACAATTGAGCATTTTTTTTACTCATTGATTTAACAGTGGTAAATTATTTAGAGACGGTCGATTTTTTTATGCATTTCGCTTAACATCATTAAAAAATTTAATAACGTTATGAGAAGTTTAATTTTATTCCCGCTATTTATCATCGTAACAGCCGCCATTATCACTGGCTGTTCCTCAGCTCAAGGCAATCAGGCCCCGCCGCCGCCGCCCGCGCTGCCCGTACTTCAGCTGGACGCCACCTCCACTACTACCTACGAGGAGTATTCCGCTTCCCTGGAAGGTAAGACCAACGTGGAGATCCGCCCCCAGGTCAGTGGCTATCTCGACAAGATCTATGTAGAAGAAGGTGCTTATGTCACAGCAGGTCAGCCGCTCTTCAAGATCAACGACCGGCCCTATGACGAGCAGGTCAACAACGCCCAGGCCAATGTCCTGGCTGCCAAGGCCAACCTGGAAAAAGCCGACATCGAGGTCAAGAGGCTCCAGCCCCTCGTTGAGAATAAAGTTGTATCCGACGTACAGCTGAAAGCCGCACAGGCCGAATATGAAGCCGCCAAAGCTGCCGTCAAACAGGCCGAAGCCGCCGGCAACAACGCAGGCATCAACCTGGGCTGGACAGTAGTCAAAGCTCCCGTCAGCGGCTATATTGGAAGGATCCCTTTCAAAACAGGCGCGCTGGTAGGTAAAGGTGAGACGCAAGCCCTGACGGTCGTCTCCGACGTGAAAGAAGTATATGCTTATTTCTCCATGAGCGAAAAAGACTTTTTGGAATTCACCGGCGCGTCCGCCGGCAAGAGCATCGCCGAAAAGATAAAGGGTATGCCCGCCGTGGAACTGCAGCTGGCTGATAAATCCACCTATCCCGCCAAGGGTAAGGTTGAGCTGATGGAAGGCCAGTTTGACAAGAACATGGGGACCATCCAGTTCCGCGCTGTATTCCCCAATGGAGAAGGATTGTTACGCACAGGCAGCACAGGCAAGATCCGGATCCCTGAGAATTCCGGCAGCACGCTGGCTGTTCCTCAGCAATCCACATACGAGGTCCAGGATAAGGTCTTCGTATACATCCTGGGAGATTCCAATAAAGTTATGAGCCAGCCGATTAACATCAGCGGACAGACTACTGCTTACTACCTCGTCAACAAAGGACTCCAGCCGGGCCAGAAGATCGTATTCGCCGGTATGGACCGCCTGAGGGACGGAGCAGTGATCCAGCCGCAGGTGTTGGCAGCCGATAGCGTGCGCCACGCTATACCGCTCTAAGCATCCGCACCTCCCGGAACCCAAAATTATCGCAGAACATTCGCCTATAACGAGCTTGTCAAAGCCCGCCTGGCAGTCCTATCACTATAGGAACCGCAGTATGCGGTTCGTCGGAACGACAAACATTAGCCCTATGCGGGAATTGGGCTAATTTTCGAACAAGACCAATTCCCGCACTTATAACAAAGAGAATTGTATGCTTAAGAAATTTATCGAAAGGCCGGTGTTATCAACGGTTATTTCTATCATCTTGCTTCTTTTGGGCGGATTGTCCCTCTTTAGTCTGCCCATTACGCTCTTCCCGGACATTGCGCCGCCCAGTGTATTGGTATCAGCCTCTTACCCTGGCGCCAACGCGGAAGTTGTGGCCCGGTCGGTAGCCACCCCGCTGGAAGAAGCCATCAACGGCGTGGAGAACATGACCTACATGACCTCCAATTCCAGCAATGACGGCTCGATGACCCTCACGGTGTACTTCAAACAAGGTACCAACCCGGACATCGCCAGCGTCAACGTACAGAACAGGGTCGCCAAGGCCACCAGCCAGATACCACAGGAGGTAATACAAGCTGGTATCTCCACCCAAAAACAACAGAATAGCATCATCATGTTCGTCGGTCTCTATTCCAAGGACAGCGCCCATTACGATGAGACATTCTTACAGAACTACATCCGGATAAACCTTATCCCCAAATTACAGCGTATCCCGGGCGTAGGTGACGCACAACCCTTCGGCTCCAAAGATTACTCCATGCGGATATGGTTAAAACCCGACCGCCTGGTAGCCAACAACCTTTCTCCACTCGAAGTGACGGACGCTATCCGGGATCAAAGCCTGGAAGCCGCCCCAGGTCGTTTTGGACAAAGCAGCCAGGAAGTTTATGAATATGTGCTTAAATACAAAGGCAAGCTGAGCAAGAACGAGGACTATGAGAATATCATTATCAAGTCCAACGCAGACGGCTCGGTCATACGCTTAAAGGATGTGGCCCGCGTAGAGTTCGGTAGCTATACCTATTCCTCCAACAGCAAGCTCAACGGATACCCGACATCCGGTGTGGCCATCTACCAGACGGCTGGCTCCAACGCCAACGACATCCTCACCCAGGCAAAAGCCATGCTGAAAGAGTTCGATAAGGACCTCCCCAGGGGCGTTGAATCCACCATCATGTATAACTCCAAGGACTTTTTGGACAGCAGTATCGACCAGGTGAAACAGACCCTGATCGAAGCCTTTATCCTGGTGTTCATCGTCGTATTCGTGTTCCTGCAGGATTTCAGGAGCACCCTGATCCCGGCCATCGCAGTGCCGGTAGCCATCATCGGTACCTTCTTCTTCCTGCAATTGTTTGGCTACACCATCAACCTGCTGACACTGTTCGCATTGGTATTGGCCATCGGTATCGTGGTGGATGACGCCATCGTCGTGGTGGAAGCGGTACACTCCAAAATGGAACATACAGGCATGGCCGCCAGACCGGCCACGATCGAGGCCATGAGCGAGATCTCTGGCGCCATCATATCCATCACCCTGGTAATGGCGGCGGTGTTCATTCCGGTAGGCTTTATGCAGGGCCCCGCGGGTGTGTTCTACCGGCAGTTCGCCTTTACCCTGGCTATCGCCATCCTGATCTCGGCCCTGAACGCCCTTACCCTGAGTCCCGCCCTTTGCGCATTGTTCCTGAAGATGCCGGAGACGACAGCGGATGGAAAGAAAAAAGGATTGCTGGGTCGCTTCTATAATATTTTCAATGCCTCCTTCCGGGCCGTGACCAACAAATATTTGCAGAGCCTTAAGTTCCTGTTCCGTCAGCGCTGGATCGCCATCGGTGGCCTGATCATCATTGCCGGAGCCGCGTATTTCATGGCAAAGCAGACGCCCACAGGATTCATCCCCACGGAAGACCAGGGATTTGTGCTCTATGCAGTAAGCACCCCTCCCGGCTCCTCTTTGGACAAGACCCGCAAGGCCATGGAAGAGATCGACAGCCTGGTAAAACAGGAGCCTTTTTCCGACAGAAGATACAATGTGGATGGTCTGAACTTTATCTCCCAGGCTAACGCCGCTCCCTATGGCGCCGGTTTCATCAGGATGAAACCATATGACGAGCGCGGACCGATGAAAGACGCTTCGGCCATATCCGGCTACCTGTCGGGGAAGATCGCCATGCAGGTAAAAGACGCCCATGCCTTCTTCTTCACCTTCCCTACCATACAGGGCTTTGGTAACGTGGCCGGTTTCGAGTTCATGCTCCAGGACCAGCATAACGGCTCCCTGGATAAACTGGGCCAGACAGCCAATGAATTCATCGGCGCGCTGTTCCAACGTCCGGAGATCGCTTACGCCTTTACCACCTTTGCTTCCGGTAACCCGCAATACATGATGGACGTGGACTATAATAAGGCCAAGCAGTTCGACGTCTCCGTCAGCGATTTGATGAAAACGATGCAGGTTTATTATGGTAGTAGCTATGTCAGCGACTTCAATCGCTTTGGCAAGTACTATAGAGTGATGGCCCAGGCCGAACCTTCTGCCCGCGCCAATAAGGCCTCGCTGGACGGCATATACGTAAAAAGCAAAGGCGGACAGCTGGTCCCCGTAAATCAGCTTATCAGCCTGAGAAGGGTATATGGTCCCGAGACGGTTACCCGCAACAACCTCTACAACGCCGTCACTATCAACGGTATCCCCAAACCCGGCTATAGCACGGGTGACGCCATCCGCGCCATCAAAGAGACGGCCGCATCGGCGCTGCCCAGGGGATATCATATTGAATGGACAGGTATGACAAGAGAAGAGGAGAAGGTTGGAGGTCAATTAATCTTTATCTTTATCCTCAGCTTGATATTCGTGTACTTCCTGCTTTCCGCCCAATATGAAAGCTACATCCTCCCGCTGGCCGTCATCTTGTCGATACCGGTGGGTGTGTTTGGAGTCTTTGCATTTTTAAAATTATTGGGTGTGGATAACAATATATATGTACAGGTGAGCTTGATCATGCTCGTAGGTCTGTTGGCGAAGAACGCCATCCTGATCGTGGAATATGCGGTACAACGCCGCCGTCATGGACTGTCGCTGACCAATGCAGCGCTCGAAGCCGCCCAATTGCGTCTTCGCCCCATCCTGATGACTTCCTTTGCCTTTATCGCAGGTCTGGGACCCTTGCTGGTAGCAAAAGGCGCCAGCGCCCTTGGCAACCGCAGCATCGGTACAGGCGCCATCGGCGGGATGCTCACAGGTGTGATCCTGGGTGTATTCATCGTGCCGGTACTCTTCATCATCTTCCAGTACTTGCAGGAGAAGGTGGGTCGCAAACCAACAACGACGCCTCCGAGCGCTCCAGCTGTTCCTGCGCCGCAAAGCACACCACCCCGTCCTTCCGGTCATGGTGGCGCGATCCCATCCTTAGGCATGGGTACTCCCCTGGTCGTGCTGGGTTTGATCGTTACGCTGGCATTCAGCGCCTGTAAAGTATCCAAAGATACAGCTACGCCGCAGCCCCAGCTGCCCGCCGACTTTCAACAGTCGTCCCGGACCACGACAGCAGTTACCAATGCCGCCGACAGCGCCGGTATGGCAGCCCTGCCCTGGAAGGATCTCTTTACAGACCCTGCCCTGCAGCAGCTCATCGACAGCGCCATCGTACGTAACTATGATATGCAGCTGGCCATCAAGAACATCGAGTCCGCCCGCCTGGTGCTGAGACAATCCAAACTGGGCTATCTGCCACAGGTAGACCTGAATGTTACGGCAAATTCAACGCGACCGTCGGATAACAGTCTCAATGGAAAATCTATCAGCCTGTTCCTCGGCAATGGCACAAAGACCCTCGAAGACTATTCGGCCAACGTCGCCATCTCCTGGGAGGCGGACATCTGGGGTAAGATACGCAACCGGCAATCCAGTGCCCTGGCCTCCTATCTGCAGACAGAAGAAGCCCGCAAGGCAGTACAGACCAATATTGTATCCAGTGTTTCCCAGGGTTATTACAACCTGCTGATGCTGGATGCACAGCTGACCATCGCCAAAAGGAACCTTTCCCTGAATGACAGCACCCTGCAGATCATCCGTCTGCAATACAATGCCGGCCAGGTGACGGCTCTGGGTGTACAACAGGCAGAGGCACAGGAAAAAGTAGCGGCTGCCCTGATCCCCCAGTTGGAACAGGAACTCCTGTTACAGGAAAATGCGCTAAGCATCCTGGCCGGACAGCTGCCTTCGAGCATTGCCCGTAGCACCACCCTGGAACAGGTGCCCGTAAAAGCGGATATCTCTACAGGCATACCAACAGCCATGGTCAGCCGTCGTCCCGACGTACGCAGCAATGAGCTGGCCCTGACCATCGCCAATGCCAATGTCGGCATCGCCAAGGCAAGCATGTATCCTACCCTGACGATCACAGCACAGGGTGGCCTGAACAGCTTCACAGCCAGCAACTGGTTCAATATCCCCGCCTCCCTCTTCGGAGTTGTCGGCGGCGGACTGACAGAACCTTTGTTCAGGCGCCGTGAGCTAAAGACACAATATGAGCTGGCCAAAGTAGAAAGGGAAAAGTCAGTGATACAGTTCAGACAGTCGGTACTGGTAGCCGTGGGAGAAGTTTCGGATGCACTGGGCAGGATCGAGAAGCTGAAACAACAGCAGGAGATCGTGGCCTCGAGGGTAACTACCCTGCAGCAAGCTACCAACAACGCCAACATGCTCTTCCGCAATGGCCTGGCCACCTACCTGGAAGTGATCACCGCACAAGGCAATGTACTGCAAAGCGAACTGGAACTGGCCTCTTTGAAAAGGGAACAACTCGATGCCGTCGTAGGACTATACAAGTCCCTGGGCGGCGGATGGCGGTAGTCTGAAAGACGGGTCACGAGAGAAATATAACCCGTCGTTCGTTCTAAAATAATTGAATGGTACGTTAGACTGGATAAGATCGTAAGAAAGGAGAAGAACCTAACGCATGGAAGGGCCGGAGAGCAAAGCTACCCGGCCCTTATTATTTAAAGAAATTTCCCCGTATAGCTCTCCTTCACCTTCTTCAATCCCTGCGGAGCACCCGCATACACCAGGTTCCCACCGCCATCACCCGCTTCGGGCCCCAAATCTATGATCCAGTCGGCGCTGCGTAGCACATCCGTATTGTGCTCGATGACAAGAATGGAATGCCCCTGATCGATCAGGGCATTGAAAGAAGCCAATAGTTTCTTGATATCATGAAAGTGTAGTCCGGTAGTAGGCTCATCGAAAATGAAGAGTATATGTCCCTGGGCACGCCCCTTGCCAAGGAAGGAAGCAAGCTTTACCCGCTGCGCTTCCC
Organism: Sphingobacteriales bacterium 50-39; assembly: GCA_001898505.1. Classification (GTDB taxonomy): domain Bacteria; phylum Bacteroidota; class Bacteroidia; order Chitinophagales; family Chitinophagaceae; genus Puia. The sequence continues at coordinate 338,727 of MKTZ01000008.1, read as the reverse complement.
CACCCGATAAGGTATCCGAGGACTGACCCAGCTTGACATAGCCAAGTCCCACATCGCTCAAAGGCTTTACCTTCTGAAGGATATCCTTTTCGTCCCTGAAGAATTCCAGCGACTCGTCCACACTCATCTCCAGTATCTGGTGGATATTCTTTTCCTTATAGGTGACTTCCAATACTTCTTCTTTGAACTTCTTTCCTCCGCATACTTCACAGGTGAGGTGTACATCCGCCAGGAACTGCATCTCTACGATCTGTTCCCCCTCCCCCTTACAGGTGTCGCATCGGCCCCCGTCCACATTAAAGGAGAAATGCTTGGGCTGGAAACCGCGCAGCTTGCTCAGCGGCTGCCGGGCATACAAGTCGCGGATCTCGTCGTATGCCTTTATATAGGTGACAGGATTGCTACGGGATGATTTACCGATAGGGTTTTGGTCCACCAGCTCTATCTGTGAGATATAGTCGATATCCCCCTTTACCACTTTGTGCATACCCACCTTGTCAGCCGGCTCGCCTTTTATCTTCTGCAACGCAGGATACAATATTTGTTTGACGAGGGTCGTCTTGCCGCTGCCGCTAACCCCGCTGACAACAGTGAGCGTATCCAGCGGAAATTCCACGGTAATATCCTTCAGGTTATGCTGACGGGCGCCTTCTACCGTAATAGACCGTTTCCACTTCCGTAATTGTGACGGCGGCGCAATGCTTAGCTCGCCCTTTAAATACTTACCCGTAAGGCTGTCCTCGTCCGCAACGATCTCATCATAATTGCCGGCTGCTACTATCTCTCCTCCGAGGTGACTCGCAAGAGGACCCATATCGATGATATAGTCCGCCTCGCGCATCATCATTTCATCGTGTTCTACGACGACGACCGTATTACCCAGATCGCGCAATTCCTTCAATACCCGTATCAGTTTCTCCGTATCTCGACTATGCAATCCGATAGAAGGTTCGTCCAGTATGTAAAGAGAATTGGTCAGGTTACTGCCCAGGCTGCGGGTCAGCTGGATACGCTGACTTTCTCCACCACTGAGCGAATTGGCCAGCCGGTCCAGCGTGAGATATCCCAGTCCGACATCTACCAGCGTGTTCAGCCGGTGGCGGATCTCGATCAGTACCCTTTTGGCTATTTGCTGATCGTGCGCTTCCAGCTGCAACCCATCGAACCACTGTAGCAGGTCTTTCACCGGCATCTCACATAGCTCACCGATATGTTTATCGCCGATCTTTACATAAAGCGCTTCCTTGCGAAGCCGGTAGCCGCCACAATCGGGACACAATGTCCTCCCCCTATAGCGCGACAGTAACACGCGATATTGGACCTTATAAAGATTCTTTTCGACCTCCTCGAAAAAGTCATTGATGCCGTGTGCATGCTCATTGCCTTCCCACAGCGCTTTATACTGTGTCTTCGACAGGTCGATGATGGGCTTATGAATAGGGAAATCGAATTTTTTGGCGGCCTTGATAAACTGATCCTTCCACCACACCAGCTTCTCGCCTTTCCACGGCGCTACGGCGCCTTCATAGAGGCTAAGCCGTTTGTCCGGTATGACAAGATCCGCATCGATGCCCAATACCTGGCTGAATCCTTCACAGGTGGGACAGGCGCCAAAAGGATTGTTGAAGGAAAAAAGATTGGGGACAGGCTCTTCGAAAACAATGCCGTCCATTTCAAATCTGTTGGAAAAAAGCATCCTCCGCACATTATTGACCTCCAGCTGCATATCCCCCTCGCCTTCATAAAAGGCCGTACCGACCGAATCTGCGATCCGGTGACGGTCATCCTCATCGAAATCCTTTACTACCAGCCGGTCGATCAGCACATATATATGGGGGGACTCGCCAGTACTCAACGGCTCAGCAGACTTGCCCTTCGACTTTCCTTTAGCCGCCTTTCCCGTCGAAGAAGCCTTGGAAGTCGTCCCTTGATCCAAAAAAAGCTTGCTTTCCAGCGCTTTATCATCCATCTCCAGCAGATCCTCTATCCGCAGGGTCTCGCCCGGCGCCGTAGACGATATATATATTCTTGAAAAACCTTTTTGCAGGAGTATGTTCAGCTCGTCCCGGGCATTGCGGTTCTTACTTTGCCGGAACGGTGTAAGGATTAACACCTTATCCCCCTGCGGTAGCGCAGCGATGGCCTCAACTACGTCCGAGACATCATCCTTTTTGACCAGTCGGCCGCTGACGGGAGAATAGGTCTTGCCAGTCCGGGCAAAAAGCAATCGGAGATAATCGTATACCTCGGTCATGCTACCCACCGTACTACGAGGCGTCCGGGTAATCACCTTCTGTTCGATGGCAATGGCGGGACACAGTCCTTTAATATAGTCTACATCCGGCTTGTTCATCCGGGCCATGAACTGACGCGCATACGCGCTAAGACTTTCCGCATAGCGGCGCTGCCCTTCCGCGAACAACGTGTCGATGGTAAGAGAAGACTTCCCCGATCCCGATACGCCGGTGACTACCACAAGCTTACCCCGTGGAATGGAAACATCGATATTTTTCAGGTTATGGACCCTGGCCCCCTTTATAAAGATGGCGTCTGTCTGCGACGGCGGGAGCTCATGCCTCAATTTCTCTGCCTTTTGTTGCTGTACTTTACCCGTAGTTGCCATATATATAGATGTACAACAAACCTACACCAAATATGGTTACGAAAGACGAATATTACTAAAAAATTGAGCAGGACGCCCCGCCCCTCAGCCCGACCTTGCGCCCTCCCGGCCAGTTCTCGCCGGCCCGCTCACACAAGATTCGTAAAAACCCGACGGTGTTCAAATTGCGGAATAAGACCTCAAAAACATTTCCCTGGCCCGGATTTTGAAAAGACAGGTCATCCTCCCATAGTTCAATCCCCATGTATGAGAGGTTCCGATCCATTCCCTTAAAATAACGATTTTCCGATACCGAATAGGCTAATAGGACAAAATAAGTACTTACCTTATTATTTTCCGAGCGTTACAATGAATTAATTAACAAAATATTTCCCAGAATGTTGTTTTTTCCAAAAAATGTATATCTTTAAACTCGATTCGCACAATAAGAAATTGTGCACAATCGAAGAAAAATTGTGAATTACTTTTGTTAAACCGTCTACACAAAAACTTCGCCTATCGATTGAACACTTCTACATAGAAAAACCGAACCATCTTTAAAATCCAAATATATATCCTATCACCTTCAAAAACCCGTAGAAGTTTATGACATTGCTACGCAAAAAAACAGACCACGAGCTTATTCATCAATTCCGTGATGGCGACCTGTATGCATTAGAAGCACTGATCGTCAGACATAAGGATAAGCTGTACACTTCCATTCTTTTCCTGGTCAAGGACAAATACCTTGCCGAGGACATTTTCCAGGACGTACTGATCAAGATCATCGACACCATCCGTGGAGGACGTTACACCGAAGAAGGTAAATTCCTTCCCTGGGCCATGCGTATTGCGCACAACCTCTGCGTGGATCACTTCCGCAAGGTCAAGCGTACACCCGCCATCAAGACCAGCGATGATCGCGACATCTTTGAAGTACTGCATTTCACAGAAGAAGGCGCTGACACTAAAATGATGAAACGTCAGAGCCACGACCGGGTACGCCAAATGCTGGACCTGTTGCCCGAAGATCAACGCGAGGTTATCATCCTCCGTCACTACGCCGATCTTTCTTTCAAGGAGATCGCCGCCCTTACTAACTGCAGCATCAATACGGCCCTTGGCCGCATGCGTTATGGACTTATCAACCTGCGCAAAATGATGACTGAGAAAAAAATCGCATTATAATATCGAAAGATCAGAATTTTACATTAAATCCAATTATCAGGATATATCTGGTATGATAAAGATGGTTAGTCACTCCGGATGGTACGAATTTCGAAGTGGCGTTTTTTTAATTATCTTTAACTACAAAGGACAACGGACAAAAGAAAGAACCGCTAACTTTAACGTGTGAAAAGATCGATTAAAAAAAATAATTTAAGTTCCTGCTCCCAAAGGGCAGGGACTTTTTTTTATTCCTGAACATATTGTCATTCTGGCTCTCCATCCGACGAAGATGAGCTCTTGCCCTTATTAGTACCTGTCGGAAGGCCGGGACAGAATGACGCCTAATTGGCCAAAGGCCCGTCTCACGACGGGCCTTTGCTATTGTCGCTGATTTATCGATTTTATCTTGCAGTAGTAGCTGACTGCTGGCCGTGGAAAGCGTTCAGTCCGCATTGCAGCCATTCCGCATACGCTTTAACACTGGGGGTATACCCTACAGGATAGTTCATTAATTTCTCATCGGGACTTATAATGGCATATAGAGGCTGTGACGCATTCTTGAAATTCTCCGACTGTAAGGTCGCAAACTTGTCCCCAACTGTAACGATCTTTTTCTTACTGCCATCGCTCGTGGTAAAGAGAAATTGCTCACTATCGGGGAGGCTCTTTTTATCATCCACATATAGCGAAACAAGAATAAAGTCCTTTTTTATCAGGTTTCTCACATCTTCCTTGGGCCAGACATTCTCTTCCATCTTACGGCAATTTACACAAGCCCATCCCGTAAAGTCGATAAGAATGGGTTTATGTTCTGCCTTCGCCAGTTGAAGGGCCTTGTCATAATCATTGATCACAGTAGGCTCCACCCCTTTCTCTTCCCCGGAAGATTTATAAAGACTATAGGTCAACGGTGGCGGAAAGCCGCTGATCAATGCCCTGTTCGCATATTTTGTATTCGTGACACCCGGCGCCAGATAGACAGCCAGCGCAATAAAAAAGGCGCCGATCGCCATTCTGCCCTTGCTCAGCTTTGCCGGAGGCGGGTCATGCTTGAATTTTATGACCCCCAACAGATACAATGCCAACGCCAGACTGATAAGTATCCAGATAGCAAAGAAAGTTTCTCTTTTCAGTAACCCCCAATGTATGACCAGATCCGCATTGGATAAATACTTCAACGCCAGAGCCAATTCCACAAATCCAAACACGATCTTCACCGTATTCATCCAACTTCCGCTACGAGGCAATGATTGCAGCCAGTGTGGAAAGAGGGCAAAAAGAGCAAAAGGCAGCCCCAGGGCAATCCCGAATCCCGCCATCGCCACGGTCAATTGTACAGCCCCCCCGCTTATGGCGCCGACGAGCAGCGTACCGAGCAAAGGTCCTGTACAGGAAAATGAAACGATCACTAATGTCAGGGCCATAAAGAATATTCCTCCCTTACTGGTAATGCTGGACTTGCTATCCACATTATTCGTGAGGCCGCTGGGTAGAGTGATCTCGAAGAGCCCGAAAAATGAAAGAGCGAACACAAGGAAGATTACGGCAAACGCTATATTCAACCATATATTGGTAGAAATATTATTCAGGATGCTCGTGTCGCTGGCCTTTAGAAAATAAAAAGGCGCACTGATGAGCACATATATAAAGAAGATGCAGAACCCATAAAAAAAGGCATTGGAAATACCCTGTTTCCGGCTGGTTGCACGTTTGGTAAAAAAAGACACGGTCAATGGGATCATTGGGAACGTACAAGGCATGATAAGCCCAAACAGTCCGCCCAAAATACCCAATAGGAATATGCCCAGCAGACTTTGAGACTTGCTATTCTCTGTCCCCGTACCGCCACACTTATTGACAGGATCGTTCAAATGAATCGAAGTCTTTTTGAGGTCATTGGCCGCCGAAGCAGATTCCTGCAAACCAGTCGCCTTGGCTACCAGCTCACCCGAAGCCCCCACCCCATACTTGAACCGCACCTCTATCGGGCCAACAAAAGAGTCCCTCAACGCCGCCATATACATTATCGCACCCTTGAGATCAGCCGGCCCGGTATAACCAGGTTTCAAATGCACCACCAAATCCACATTCTTTTCAAACACACGTGTCTCCGCATTGTCCAGTGCCGCATCCTTCCTGACTTCCAACTGCCCCTTCTCCTCGATCTTCCCGATGGCTGTCCGGGCCGAACTGTCCAGGGTCACCCGTGTATTGGGCAGATCGTCCTTCATCGTGGTGGAGTACAGCCGCCAGCCATCTTTGATCTGGCCATGGAGGATCAGAACATCCTTCCCCCCGGAAAACTCCCAACGAACGACACCACTGGTATCCTGTGCCCAGACACCCTGCCACAACAGCAGAACAAAAAGAGCCAATAAAGTATATCTGTATTTCATTCGGATCATCTTGAAAAAACAAACGAGTTCCGCAAAGAACCCGTTTTAATATCATTATTTACGTCGCCTGGCCGACAAGGGATGTCTGAAAAGCCGATCACCCCCCAACATTAACGTTTATATTGACATCCGTCGGCGGCAGACACTCATGATCATTGCACACCATGAACTCCACCTTCCCCGCCAGACTGGTCTTTGCCTTACCCTTCAATTGCACCGTTTGTACAAATTCCACCATATTCTCATAATACCGGACATTGCTCTTAAAAGCCTCTTCGAACTTCGTTACCATCTTGCCCACCTCTCTTACCTTTCCCGACGGCGCCAGCAAAGGATTCTTCGTAAAGGTGAAGCTGGTAGACACAGGGCCGTCCCCGCCATTCTGTGAATACATATGCCAGCCCCCGCCGATCTTGGCGATCATATGGATCTCATAAACTTTATCGGAGATCTTTTTGGCGGTATAGGACCATTGCACCTGGGTGGCGCTGCCACTTTGCGCCATGACCAACGTCCCCATCAATAAGGCCAGGCCAAACAGTGTAATTTTTTTTGTATTCATGTATCAAATATCCGTTTCAAAATGTTAGGGAAAGTTTAAATATTGACAAGCCCGGCTTCCTTACGGACGGACGGTTGCTTCTTGTCAATAAACAATGCCTTTAGTATAGCCTTGCCATCGATGTTCCCCAAAAATTCGGAGCATGCTCTTTCAGGATGTGGCATCATTCCGAATACATTCCTTGTCTTGTTACAAATACCCGCAATATTGCGAAGGCTACCGTTGGGATTACCATCGGCGCCCACCACACCATGTTCATCGGCATATCGGTAGATCACCTGTCCATTTGCCTCCAGTTCATCCAGGACCTTTTCGTCGGCATAATATCTTCCTTCTCCATGAGCAATGGGGATCATCAGCGGCTTGCCCTGGTCGCCTTCCCCGCGGAGATAAATATTCTTACTGATAAATTGCTGATTGGCATTGCGCAGCAACGCACCCGGCAGCAGATGGGACTCACAGAGTATCTGGAAGCCATTGCATACCCCCAGCACCTTTCCGCCTTCCCCTGCAAATTTGATCACGCTTTGCATGATAGGGCTGAATCGGGCTATGGCTCCACAACGGAGATAATCCCCATAGGAGAATCCGCCCGGCAGCACGATACAGTCTTCCGTAGTGAACTGACTGAGGTCGGTGTCCTTATGCCAAAGCATAATGACTTCCTGGCCAAGGTCATATTGCAGGGCATCCTGCATATCACGATCACAATTCGAACCCGGGAAAACGACTACTCCAAACTTCATGAGAGGGTAAAATTTATATGCACCAAAGGTACGAAAATTCCCGGTCAAAGGCCCCGCCGTCAGGCGAAGTAATTAAAAGCGACGATATAAGCCACTATTAACCAATGCAATATGAGAGGCCCCGTCGTCCGGTGGGGAAAATAATAGGCCGCCGCGTGAAATCCGGCAAAAGGCACCGCCATCACGATCCAGTTCTCATACGAATCGGCCCTGTTGATAAGTATGATAACGACAGCCACCATCAGGAAAAGCAGCAGCAGGCTCCACGCCTTCCGTATCTGGATAAGGAACTTGCTCAGGTTTTTCTGGACAAATATACCCCCGATGATAAAGGGCAGGAGTAGCCAGAACATACCCATGACAGTCCAGACATATGTCGGCCTGGTCGGAATGGTAAACACAATATGCGGTATCACGCTTTTCCAATCCCAATGCCCCGTCAGGTATAGTATCAGGAAAAGGAAATAATAAGGAAAGGTGAACCCCAGCAATCCCACCAGCCATTCGCGGACCCGAAAAGGACGCATCGTGATCAATCCAAAAAGCACCAGCAGCAAGAACGCCATGGCAGGTATATATAGGAGAGAGACGATGCCCGCCCATACACCGATACTAAATATGCTGGCGCCAGGCCGATGACTGTTGTACAGGTCGATCATGCTATACCATATCCAGATCATGATCAGATTGACCAGCAGGGGCGCTGAAAAATGCCCCCAGTCCGGCAACAGGGAGGTAATCAGGATATAGGACATACCGGGCAGGAAATTGGGCTTGGGCAACAGCTTATTGTGATTGCAAATATGATTGAAAAGAAGGGCCTGGGCGCATAGGATAAGCCAGGCAAGCATGGCATATATGATGGCTGTATGACCAAAGACGGAATCCACCCCCTTTATGATCACACGGTATAGATAATTGTCTTCGGGATGCAGGATAGGGGCCACCGGATGGAGGAAGAGGGGAAATTTCAACACGAGGGCATATACGAGTAATATCAGGGCGTTGCCCGGGTTCTTTTGTTTAAATATACCGATCATTAGAAGTCCACTTTCGCGAAACAAAGGTAATTCCTGAAAAGACAAGGGATGATCGTTTCCCAGCTGCTGACCTGCTTGCCATAACGGGGCATGAAATCGTATCCCTTATCCAGGTTCCTTAACGTAGGATATCGTGTAATCTTGCCTTCAGGAGAAATACTTTGATCATTTAAAAGCATATTCCGGCGCTCATACTGGTTGAACAGGAAATGGAGCTCTCCGCCGGTGTTCACCATATCATGGGAGATAAGATTTTCGGTCTCGTCGTCGAACTGGCTCTTGGGGATCACATTGCTCCACTGGAGATTGCCGTCATGATCGAATGAGAGGACCATGATATTCTCCGCATGGAAGCGGGTAGCATAATTGCCGTAATTCCTGTTCCAGGCGCCATAATAAGGACTGTAATAATAGGGAGAATAAAATCCGGGCCCAAAGGCGGGGTTATACATATAGTCCCACCGGTTGAACATATTCCCCCTGGACGTCGTGTACAGGGACTCGCTCACCAGCAGATATCCCCCATCCCGCTTGGTTATGATATGCCTGATAAAATAGTCGTTGAAGGCCATCTTGAGATTGGCGTCCGAGCTCTTGGCCAGCGCCCGCAGCTCATCACTGAATATGGTCACCGTCTCTTTCAGACGTGAATCCGATCCCTTGTCCCAGATGACACAATAAAGCCCTTCGATATTGCCTCTCTTTTGTTTGTAGTAAAACCCTGAGAGTATAAATCGCCGGTTGTTATTATCCACCTTCATCTTGATCTCATCCAGGATCCTCTCGCCCGAACCGATGTCTTTTATGGAAAAGCTATCCGACTGCGGTCCCTTCGAGACAAGACTGACCTTGGTGATATAATCATTGCTCCCGCTGCGCAGGTATTTACCAAAGGCCAATTCCCCTTCATTGTCTAGCAGAAAGTCTGTGAAGAGCTCATTACGCTCTTCCATGGGAAGATAGATCCTATGCCTGTCCAGCAGGTTGAGCGAGTCATCATACAGGAAAGAAGTAAACAGGAAGTTCTTCGGGTTCTTGCTGTTGATCTTGAAGATCATTATCTTTTTCTTGTTCTCGCTGACAATGGAGGTATAGATCTTATTGCTGGCCGCAAATCCTATTTGGGTAGTATCCAGCTCGATGGGCTCTCCTACCATCTTGGCCTCGCCATTCATTTTGACCGCCGTGCAATGGACGATGCTCTTGCGCTGATGCTCATAGATCATGTAGAAATAGTCCGGATAAGCCACAAAATCCACATTGATGTATTTATCCGGCATGAAGGTGAGGGGTATCCGCTGAACAAGCTTCATATTCGCATCGTAGATACAAATGACGCTGTTCGAGTTATTATTCTTGAAAACCAGGAAGTTACCATTGAGTTTACCAATGATCTCAAAATTGGTGCGGCGGCCGTCCTCTCGCTCGGGTTCGCTGTAAATGATCTGTTGGGCAGACAACAGGCGGGGGGCAAGCAACACGAATAGTAAGATAAAGGATGACAGGATTCTGTTCATATTCTTGTCTATGATAAGTTATACGTGGATTTTACATAAAAGTGGCTTTTTCCCGGAGGTCCATAACCCATCGTTTTGTTAAATCCCGCTTGTAAGTTACCTAAAAGTTTAATTCCCTCCGTCCCAGGGGGTCGCCACTCATCCCGGATTAAAAATATTAAGATTTTATAAAATTCTGAGACTGAAAAAATGCTATACAGGTTTTGTTTATTTCCCTGTACTTTTGCTGTCGGGCCGGAAAATTCCGGCTATTTGATTTTAAAACAGACTATCTCAGTCGTGAGCAAACAGATTAACAAAGTCAGCTTCGCAAGCCTCGTTATTGCATTAGGTATCATTTACGGCGACATCGGAACCTCCCCCCTCTACGTACTCAACGCCATCATCCATGGCAGGGTCATCGAAGAAAAGCTGATCCTGGGTTCCCTCTCCTGTATCATCTGGACCCTTACCCTGCAGACCACCGTAAAATATGTATGGCTGACATTGCGGGCGGATAACAACGGTGAAGGGGGCATATTCTCCCTCTATGCCCTGGTACGCCGTCAGAAAAGATGGCTGGTCCTGCCGGCCATGATCGGGGGCGCCGCCCTGCTGGCGGATGGCATGATCACCCCGCCCATCTCCGTTACCTCCGCCATCGAAGGTCTGAGACTGATGCCAGCCTTCCGGTATGTGGATCAATCCACCATCGTTTATATCGTTCTGGGCATCCTGGTGGTCCTTTTCTTCATGCAACAGTTTGGTACGGAGTCCATTGGGAAGCTTTTTGGCCCCATCATGTTCATCTGGTTCTCCATGCTGGCGGTGCTGGGTTCCAATCACCTGTTGGATGACCTGGGTATCTTCAAGGCCCTTAGCCCCCATTATGCCATCGAGCTGCTCACCACCTACCCCAAAGGTTTCTGGATACTGGGCGCCGTATTCCTCTGTACCACGGGGGCAGAGGCCCTTTATTCCGACCTGGGGCATTGCGGCAAGGACAATATCCGCTTCTCCTGGATCTATGTGAAGATCTGCCTTATCCTGAACTATCTTGGACAGGGCGCCTGGCTCCTGGCTCAATACCATGGCAGGATCTTCGATACCGAACGCGGCAACCCCTTTTACAGTCTTATGCCTACATGGTTTCTCATACCGGGGGTCATCATCGCCACGGCGGCAGCCATTATCGCCAGTCAGGCCCTGATCAGCGGCTCCTATACACTCATCAGCGAAAGCATGCGGCTCAATCTCTGGCCGAAGCTGCGTATCAGCTATCCCACGGAAGAAAGAGGACAGTCCTATATTCCTGCCATCAACTTCATGCTGTTCATAGGATGCTGTGGCATTACCCTGTACTTCAAGAACTCCGAACACATGGGAGCCGCCTACGGCCTGGCCATCACTCTCTGTATGCTGGCCACTTCCATCCTGTTCGCCAATTATCTTATATCCCGCAGGACCGCCAGCCCGCTGATATATCTTTATCTGGCAGTATATCTCACCATCGAATTGAGCTTTTTATTCGCCAATCTGGAAAAATTCCCTCATGGCGGCTATGTGACGCTGATCGTTGGCGGCGGCCTGTTCGCGGTCATGTACGTTTGGTTCAGGGCCCGGAAGATCAAGAACCGCTATGTCGAATTCGTACGAATGGAGCATTATATCCCACAGATACAGGAATTGAGCAATGACCGCTCCATTGCCAAATACGCCACACACCTCGTGTACATGACCAGCGCCAACAATCCCAAAGAAATAGAGCATAAGATCATCTATTCCATTCTCAATAAAAAACCCAAGCGCAGCGATATATACTGGTTTGTCCATGTAGACACCCTGGACGATCCCTATACCGCCGAATATTCAGTGGAACATATCATCCCCAACGATATCATCCGGGTGGAGTTCCGGCTGGGTTTCCGTATCGAGCCAAAGATCAACCTGATGTTCCGGAAGGTAGTGGAAGATCTGGTAAATAATAAGGAAGTGAATATTACCAGCCGCTACGAATCGTTGGAAAGGAATAATGTGGTGGGTGATTTTCAATTCATCGTCATGGAAAAATACCTGAGCCAGGACAATGAGCTTCCTTTCTGGGAGCGTGTGGTGATGAAACTTTATTTCTGGCTGAAGGAGCTGAGCCTTTCCGAAGAGAGGGGTTTTGGTCTGGACCCGTCCAATGTGACGATCGAGAAATTCCCGCTGGTGGTATCGCCGGTCCCGAATTTCAACCTGAAGAGGATCGAGACGGAATAGTTCCTCCTGTCATTGATGCTCCTGCATGATCTATTATATATCGTCGTTGGCGCTGTCGTCCTGCTTATCATTGCTTATTTCATACAGGACAGACTTATCTTCAAGCCGGAAAAACTGCCGGCCGACTTCCAGTATAAATATGATATCCCCTTTAAGGAGCTTTTCTTTGATGTCACCGAAGGGGTACGTATCAATGGGCTTCATTTCCACCGGGAGCATCCCGCAGGGCTTATTCTCTACCTGCACGGCAATACCCGCAGCATAAAGGGCTGGGCCAGATATGCGAGGGACTTCTACCGGTTCAACTACGATGTAGTGCTGGTGGATTACCGGGGGTTCGGCAAAAGCACCGGGCGCAGGAGCGAGAAAGCCCTCCTCAGCGACATACAGTTCGTCTACGACACCCTTTTACAACAATGCCCCAACGACGGCATGCTCGTCTATGGCCGGAGCATCGGCAGCGGTTTTGCAGCCAAGCTGGCTGCGGACAATGATCCCCGTTACCTGATCCTGGACAGCCCTTATTATAACTTTGCGAGATTAGTGCAGCGGTTTATTCCTATCTTGCCGGTGCGATATGTTCTCCGGTACCATCTCCGGACAGATCTTTGGCTGCCCCGCGTACGTTGTCATACCTATATCCTGCATGGCACACGCGACTGGCTGATACCCATCCGGCATAGCGAGCGGCTACAGCAATTGAACCCATCAAAAATAACGCTGATCCGCATCCATGGCGGAGGGCACAATAATCTGACCACCTTTCCGGAATACCACAATTTTATCCGGGACATATTGAAGGAGTGACAAAATATGAAGATTACGAAGAAAAAGGTATATCGCTGGCTAAAGGTACTGATACTGCTCTATTGCATCATCGGCATCGCATTCTATTATCTGCAGGACCGCATCTTATTTCACCCTGCCGCCGTAGGTATACATACCCCTTACCATTTTGAACAGCCCTTTAAAGAAGTCAATATCCCCTACAACAAAGAGACCAACATCAACGTCATCCAATTTGAGGCCCTCCTGGCGCCCGACAGCGTCCATCCCGACACCCCCCGGGGCGTCGTGCTATACTTCCACGGCAACAAGGACAACGTCACCCACTACGCTAAATTCTCCACCGACTTTACCAGCAGAGGCTATGAAGTATGGATGATGGATTATCCCGGTTACGGCAAGAGCACGGGAGTATTCAGCGAGGAGAATCTCTACGCCCAGGCGCTGATATTATACAAGCTGGCCCGAAGCCGCTGGCGCCCCGATCAGATCATTATCTATGGCAAAAGCCTGGGTACAGGGATCGCAGCCCAGCTGGCAGATGTACGGGATTGCCGCAGACTGATCCTGGAATGCCCCTATTACAGCATGACATCACTCGTGCGCCATTATATGCCTCTCTGGCCGGTAGGCAGCATGCTCCACTTTAAATTCCCCACCTGGCAACATCTCCCGCAGGTGACGGCGCCTGTCACCATTTTTCACGGCACCAGCGATGGGCTAGTGCCTTATAGCAATGCATCACGGCTAAAGCCCCTGTTAAAGGCAGGGGACGGGTTTATTACCATCGATGGGGGCGGACATAATGATCTGCACGACCACCCGGAATTCAAAGACCATCTGAACAAGCTATTATAAGCTACTCTGTTACTCCCTGCTTCACCCGGATTTCTCAAATGGGAACCACATGCAGGTTCTTGTTTTGCCTCACCTTCTCGGGTACAGCCTTGATGATCTCTTCCCGCAGGGCCTGTACAAGCCGTTGCTTTACAAAGTCGCGATGCACCACCAGGCTCACCTCCCGCATGGGGGCCGGACGCTTGAAATGACGGATCAGCTGGGATTGTTTTTTGGTAAGGTCCATGGCAGCCAACTCGGGGAGAATAGTGATGCCATCGTTCAGCTCCACCATCCGGCGAAGAGTTTCCAGACTGCCGGCCTCGTAGTCGAAATGACTGCCCTCCTTGCTGGCCTTCCTCAATTCGCACAGCCGGACGATCTGACTGCGGAAACAATGCCCCTCCTCCAACAGCCACAGCTTATCCGGATCGATGTCCTGGGCCAGCATATAGGTCTTCTTGTAGGCAGCATTCTTGCGGGATACATACACCAGCAGCTCCTCATAGAACAGCACATGCTCCCGTATCCCGTTCTCCTGCAATGGGGTGACCAGAATACCTACATCGATCCTCCCCTCCCTCAACCTAAGTACGAGGTCCTCGGTAGTCATCTCGCTGACCACAAGCTTGATCTGGGGATATTTGGCCGTAAAGCCCTGTACGAACAGGGGCAATAAATAAGGCGCCAGGGTAGGGATGATACCAATCCGCAGCTCCCCCTTTAACAAACCTTTTTTGGCATGGACGATCTCCTGGATGACATCTTTCTCGGCCAGTATCTTTCTGGCCTGGTCGATCAGCTCCCGCCCCGCCTCCGTGGGCAGCACAGGCTGCTTGCTCCTATCGAAGATCTTTACCCCCAGCTCATCTTCCAGCTTCTGGACCTGCATGCTAAGCGTCGGCTGGGTAACAAAACAATGATTGGCGGCAGTGGCGAAATGACGATAGGTATCCACCGCCACGATATATTCAAGTTGAATAAATGTCATATGCAAAGATAACCCATCACATATTTCCCCGGTTTGATCACTTTTCCCCCGCCAAACCCGGATTCCTTGCAACCTTACATCCGGAACAAGGGTCCAATGCCTGTGTATTATAATCCCCGTCCCCATTGTGGAAATAATAAAATAGATCATCTCAATAAAAATTACGTTAGCTTCGTTAATACATCGAACACTTATGCATAACTATACTATGTTACACGCAAAACGACCCATCCTGCTGATGATCCTTGCAGCTCTTATCCTGTCCCTCCCATCTTTCGCCCAGTCTCCCGTTAAAAAAATATCCGGCATCGTCCACGACGCAGCCAGCCAGCCCATACCCGCCATCACGGTACAGCTCCTGCACGCCTCCGACTCCACCCAGCTAAAGGGCGCGGTCACGGACGATCAGGGTAAATTCGAATTCCGGAAAATAGGCAACGGCGCTTACCTCCTGGTAGCGACGGGCCTCGGATACAAAAAATACACAAGCATCTCCCTGACCATTGACGATCAGCATGCTTCCATACGTCTGCCGGCGATCATCCTTTTCCGGACAGGCGCCAGCACGCTGAAAGAGGTGGCGGTAACAGCGAAAAAACCGCTGGTGGAAGAACAGCTGGACCGCACCGTGGTCAACGTAGACGCCATGATCGGCAATGCAGGCAGCAATGCGCTGGATGTGCTGGCCAAATCTCCCGGTGTGACGGTCGGCACAGATGGAAGCATTACCCTCAATGGCAACGGCGCCACAGTACTGATAGACGGCAGACCCACCTACCTCTCGGCTTCCGATCTGGCAGCCTATCTCCGCTCGATACCCGCCGGCGTCCTGGATAAGGTGGAGCTGATGACCAATCCACCCGCAAAATACGACGCAGCTGGCGCCACGGTAGTCAACATCCGGCTTAAAAAGAACAGGGCGGCAGGCTTCACCGGCAATCTTTCCATAGGATACAACCAGGGTTTTTACGGCCGCAGCAACGACGCGCTCAACCTCAATTATCACAACAGAAAGATCACTCTCTTCACCAATCTGGGCTATAGCCTCTACAAAAACTATAGTGACGAATCCTATCAACGATATTTCTATAACGCCGATGGCTCGCCCAACAGCGCGGTCCTCATGGATCAACATTACAAGACTGCCAGCAACGCCTGGAATGGCAAGCTGGGCATGGACTTTGCCGCCACAGCCAATACAAATCTCGGCATCGTGCTGACGGGGAATACACGTCCTTCGAACGACGAGCTGTCTTATATCAGCAACAGTTACGATGGCAACATGCACCTGGACTCCACAGGACTTGGCTACACTTCCGGCAGCTACCATTGGAAGAATATCGGCGCCAACCTGAACCTTCAGCACCGGATGGGCAAGGAAGGAAGGGAGATAGACGCCGACCTGGACTATATCAATTATAATTCCAATGGGAACAAATACTCCCCCAATTACGTCACCATCCCGGATGGTACGCAAACCAGCGAGTTGAACTTCCAATACCGGACTCCCGCGGATATCCATATCTATTCCGCCAAGACGGATTACACACATCCATTAAAAGGCCGGGCCAAGCTGGAGGCCGGTCTTAAATACAGCTATGTCAACACGGACATCGCCACGGATTATTACGACATCACAGGCAACATATCCCTCCCCGATTACGGCCAGACGGATCATTTTGTATATAAAGAACATATCGCCGCCGCCTATACCACCTTCGGAAAGGAATGGAAAAGACTATCCGCACAGATAGGGTTAAGGATGGAACACACCCGGTCCGAAGGCCATCAGCTCGGCAATGCGGTCGTAAAGGACTCCTCTTTTTCCCGCAATTACACAGACCTCTTCCCCACGGCCTTTTTCAACTACAAGCTGGACAGCGCCGGCAAACACACACTGGTGCTGCGTTATGGCCGGAGGATCAATCGCCCGGGCTATCAGCAGTTGAACCCCTTCCTTTCCTATCACGATAAATATTCCTATAATTCGGGCAATCCCTACCTGAACCCCTGCTACAACTATCACATCGAGCTGACCTGGCGCTATAAGCAGCTCCTCGGCATCGGCGCCCACTATGATCATGTGGACGATATCATCTTCTCTACCACGACGACGGAAGGCGATATCTTTATTAGCCGCCCCGGCAATATAGCCCACGGTCATATCCTTTTTATGGTCGCCAACCTGACCCTCTCCCCCGCAAAATGGTGGAACTTCAACTTTTTCGGCCGGTTTGGCAACCTGGTCAACAAGAGCACCATCAATGGAGCATACCTGGATAAAAGCATCATCGTCGCCACCGGCGACCTCTATAATCAGTTCAGGCTTAAAAAAGGATGGAGCGCAGAGTTGATCTTTAGCGCCCGGAGCAGGATCCTCTCCGCCCAGAATGTCACCAGCGCCATTTATTTCTCCAATGCCGCCGTCCAGAAGAATATATGGAAGGACAAGGCCAACCTGCGGCTGACGGTCGACGATATCTTCCATTCCCGCAGGAACCACGACCAGACCACGGATATACCCTATACCAGCGCCTTCCACACCTACATAGAGGACTCAAGGCGTATAGGCCTGGCATTCAGCTATAGGTTCGGAAAGGATTCCAACCCCCGCCGCCGTCGGAAAGATAATACCGGCGCCGATGAAGAACAGGGCAGGGTCAATTAAGACTAATAATAATTAAAATCTATCTCAACGCCACTGACGCCTGTATAAGTCAGCTTGCTGACCCTGCCGGTGCCATCCACCTTAATATTGTAACTAAAACCGCCGGGTGGCAGTCCATCGGCCACTCCGCTGACCTTATTCATAGTGGACTTCGAAATATAGTCGGACCATCCGCCGTAATTGTAGACGGACAGGACATACAACAACGGGCCAACACTACCGGCGACCTCCGCCTTGTAGCCAGGATTGGCCGCAGCGGCATGCCCATACATAACGTCGCCTTGCTTTTCCCATGAGCCGTTGTTCGTACCCCATATCTTTTCAGCGGTGAAATTGCCATCGGTCACCAGCAGCGAATCTATATGGGCATCATTCATCGTACCCTCGAAAAGAATAGTACAGATGGCATAATTGCCTGAATAAGTATAATACGTCACAAAATGACTCGTGGCGCAGGTGTCTTTCGTGATCCTCCCCTGCCCGTCGAACGTCAGCTGATGCGTCTCCTGATTATTGCCATTGTCGGAATACAGGTAACTGTCGGGCAATACATTACTCCCGGAAAAATTAAAGTCAAATCTGACAAAATAATTATTGCCGGCATTTGTTACATACTGGCCATAGCTGGCAACCCTTTTCTGATCATTATACGTAAAAGAATCTATCAGCACCTCACCTGGTGAAATAGTATAGACGGACTTGAGATAGGAATTATTCACCGGATTGCCACCGCCAGCATCGTTGTGGTGACCGCAGGAAGCCAGCAGGGACATAAAAATACAACAAACGGTCATCGTTCGCAGGAACTGGAGGCTGTGGGGCTTGATCATATTCCTAAAGGTTTGGCGCAAAATAGATAAATACATCGGAAAATGCAATTCTCTATTCCTCCAATGTGACCCCTTCCACCCCAACATGAAGGGTATATTCCATTCCATGTTTCAACGCATAATTGTCACCGCCATGGCTGACGGGAAAATCATAGCAGACAGGATAATCATATCCCTTGACGATATCACGGATGATCTCCTGAACAGTCTGGCCAAAAGGCCGTGTGGTATCCTTCATCTCCGTAAAGCCCCCAATAACAAGACCTGCCAGCTTTTCCAGACGGCCATTGCGTTTCAGCTGGTGCAACATCCGGTCCACATTGTACAGGTATTCCCCCACATCCTCCAGGAAAAGTATCCTTCCCTTTGTCCTTATTTCAGAAACAGTGCCAGTGAGGTGCGCCAGCAGGGAAAGGTTCCCGCCTACCAGCGGCGCCGTAGCCAGGCCGGTTCTGTTGAATGGATGCTCATCACTGGTGTAGCGGGCTTTCCTTCCTTCAATGGCGTCACGTAGCGAAGCGACATACACTCCTTCTGCTCCCCCTTCGTTAAAGGCGGCGGCCATAGGCGCGTGCAGGCTGACGGTCTTATAGTTGGCGTAGATATGGGCATGCAGGATGGTGATATCGCTGAAACCGATGATCCATTTGGGGTTTTTCTCAAAGGCGCTGAAATCTATCCGGTCGATGATACGGCTAAGCCCATAACCACCACGTGCACAGAGGATAGCTTTTATAGCAGGATCGTCCAGCGCCTGTTGCAGGTCAGCCAATCTTTCTTCATCCGTGCCGGAAAAATAGTTCTCCGAATGACTATTCATTGTCTTTCCCAGCTGCACGGTATAACCCCAGCAGCGAAGGGTCTCGATACAGGTCTGCGCCCTCTCCGGCGCCATATAGCCGGCAGGACAGATAAGGGCAATGGTATCACCGGGTTGTAAGTAGGGCGGGGTATGCATCATATATGGTCCTCCAGGGTAACTTTATCAGCAGTGACCGTGAGCCGGTGGGGCATCCCATATTTCAGGGCATAATTATTCTTTTGATGCCCTACGGGGAAGTCAAAGGCCACAGGGAAATTATATGCGCTGACTCTTTCCAGCACGATGTCGTACAAGGTGCGGCCAAACTCTTCACCCGGATCGTCGGGCTTTATTTTAAAACCTCCTACGATAAGACCTTGCAACCCACCCAGCTTGCCGGTACGTTCCAGGTTCCAGAACATGCGATCGATGCTGTAGAGATATTCACCCGTGTCCTCTACAAAAAGTATCTTTCCTACGGTATCTATATCGGAGCGGCTGCCGGACAGCGTCTCTATCATCTTCAAATTACCACCCACCAGCAACCCATCCGCAATACCCGTTCTGTTCTTCTCATTCACTACAACGGGATACTGCATCACTTCACCCGTCAACGCTTGCCGGATGGAAAGAATGGATTCCACCTGGACAGGCTCGGCCTTGCTCCAGTCCTCGGGGAAACTGTTGCACATCTTGGAATGTATGCCGGCCATATTCAGATTGCGATGGATATGACAAAGCAGGACGGTAATGTCGCTAAAACCAATGACCCATTTGGGACAATTGGAGAGCCCGCTGAGATCCAGCCGGTCGATGATACGGACGGCCCCATATCCACCCCTCGCACAGAGGATGGCCTTCAGACCGGGATCGTCCATCATTTGCTGCAGGTCGGCCGCTCTTTCCGCATCGGTACCGCCAAAGCTAAAATCTCTTTTGCCCACTGTATTGCCGATCTTTATCTTAAACCCCCAGCTCTCGATCTGCTGGATGGCAGGCTCTATCTCCTTCAATGTGATAAATCCCGCAGGACAGGTGATGCCGATGGTGTCTCCCGCCACGAGATAGGCAGGGACACGGGGTGAAGGAGCGGCATGTGATCTTGTCCACGCGGGAAGGGTAGCCGCCGCCCCTACGGTAAGGAGAGAAGAAAGAAAACGTTTGCGCTTCATGGCTCCGAAGTTAACTAAACTTTTTTCGGATCATCTGAATTTTGAGCATAACTTGCCGCTTTTAAAACAAGCCATATATATTACATGCGTTGGTTATTGGTGATCTTATTGTGTGGATGGGAACTTACAGGACAGGCGCAGGATCTCACGGGCCAATGGACAGGAGACGTCACCAGCTCATCATCTGACCAGCGGCAGAAGCTGGTATTGACGATCACCTCTGCGGATTCAAGCTTCGGAGGCATGCTACACTGGTATTTCCCGGAAACCCATTATATCAGGCATCTCGTCATCAGCGGTCGTTACTACGGACATGACTCCATTCTCACTATCCGGGAGGACAGCGTCACCATCAACAGACCGGAAGGAGGAAAGAACAACATCATCATCGCGGGCCTGTCCGGCGAACAGATGCCCCCGGACGCGGCAGACCTGCAAAAACTAATGGGACGCCCTCCGGGCGGATTCTATGTCCTTTATTACAAACGTATCAATCATAAGGACATCCTCGAAGGGCACTGGCAACCCACTGCAAAGAACAATACGGATAAACTACCCGAGCTGTCTATCCGCCTGGAGAAAAAAGCGCCTCCCTTCATCCCGGTAGCCATTGTCACCCATAAGAAAAAAGATTCCACCCAACAACGACAGATGGAGGCCCTCCTGAGCCGCAGCACCATAGTAGCAGCAAGTATCCCGGTCCAGGGCATCGATTCTATCCGCGTAGACCTGTATGATAATGGTGAAATAGACGGCGACTCGGTCAGCCTGTACCTGAACAATGAATTGGTCATTTCACATCTTAGACTCACCGCACAGGCAAAAACGCTCATCCTTCCCATCGACAAAAGCCTGCCCGTGAACAAACTGGTGCTGTTCGCAGAAAACCTGGGCCGCCTCCCGCCCAACACGGCCCTGATGGAGGTGACGGTCCACGGCAAGACCTATAATCTATTCCTATCCACTGACTATAAACGCAATGCCTCGGTGGAGTTCATGCTGCAGGAATAGGCTGGAAATTCCGTAAATTTGCCGTCCCAACGTAAATAGGACCAAACGAATGGATCAACCAAAAAGATACCTGATCACGGCAGCCCTGCCCTATGCCAATGGACTGAAACATATCGGCCATCTGGCGGGGGCCTATCTGCCTGCGGATATATACGTACGATATTTAAGGGCCCAGCGCCGGGATGTGGCATTTATTTGCGGCAGCGACGAGCACGGGACAGCTATCCCTATCCAGGCCATGAAAGAAGGCACAACCCCACGTGCCATCATCGACAAATACCATGAGCTGATCAAAGAGAATTTCACCGACCTCGGTATCTCTTTCGATATCTATCACCGGACCAGCGAGCCCATCCATCATGAGACCTCCCAGGAATTTTTCCTGGACCTGCATAGCCGCGGCGAGCTGGAAGTAAAGGAAAGCGAGCAATACTACGACGAAGAGGCAAAAACGTTCCTTGCGGATCGTTACATCATGGGCACTTGTCCCGTCTGTGGCTACCAACGTGCCTATGGTGATCAATGTGAGAACTGTGGCACCTCATTAAGTCCCGACATGCTGATCAACCCGCACAGCACCCTCAGCGGCAAGCCTCCTATAAAAAAGAGCACCGCCCATTGGTATCTTCCCCTCGACAGACACGAAGCTTTCTTAAGGGAATGGATATTACAAAAGCACAAGGATGACTGGCGCGCCAATGTAGTGGGCCAGTGTAAGAGCTGGATCGACGGCGGCCTGCAGCCGAGAGCCGTTACCCGCGACCTGGACTGGGGTGTAAAAGTGCCCTTGCCCGAGGCAGAGGGAAAAGTGCTCTACGTTTGGTTCGACGCCCCCATCGGCTATATCAGCGCTACCCGCCAGTGGGGACTGGACACGGGCAAGGACTGGAAGCCATACTGGTATGACAAGGATACCAAGCTGGTACATTTCATCGGAAAGGACAATATCGTATTCCACTGCATCATCTTCCCCGTCATGCTGAAATTGCATGGGAATATTTTACCCGACAATGTCCCTGCCAATGAGTTCATGAACCTGGAAGGGGACAAGATGAGCACCAGCCGCAACTGGAAGCTGGAAATGCAGGACTATATCGATGACTTTATAAAGAAGGACAATGGCGGCCCCCAATTGGCCGACAGCCTGCGCTATTATCTGACGACCATCTCCCCGGAGACAAAGGACAGCGAATTCACCTGGAAGGGCTTCCAGGACGCAAATAACAGCGAGCTGGTCAGCATATTCGGCAATTTTATCAATCGCACATTCGTTCTCATGCACAAGCTCTGCGGCGGCAAAGTACCCCCACTGCACAATGCCATCCTGGACGATGCCGACCGGACCATGATCCGGGAAATAGAAAACGCCAAACCCAGGATAGAAGCACTTTTAGAACAGTATAAGTTCCGGGAAGCCTTGTTCGAGGTCATTGATCTATCCCGAAAAGGCAATAAGTATATGCAGGAAAAGGAACCGTGGATCGTAGCCCGGACCCTGACCGAAACACCCGCCAACCAAGGGCTCATCGACAACTGCCTCCATATATGCCTGCAGCTGTCCGCCAACCTCGCCATTCTGATCAATCCATTCCTTCCCTTTACGGCAAAGAAAATGCTGCACATGATGAAGGTGGTGGAAAAAATACTGGACTGGGAAAATGCCGGCAAGATGAACCTGCTAAGCGTGGGCTATAGCCTCCGCGCTCCCGAGCTATTGTTCCGCAAGATCGAGGACGAGGAAGTAACCGCCCAGGTCGAAAAGCTCAAAGCCGCATCTGCCGCCAAAGCACAGACCGAACCTGCTCCCGCCCCCTCCGGCAAGGCAGCCCCCGGAACGCCAGCGCCCTCAGAAACGCCCACCGCACAGCCCGCCAAGCCGACCATCGTTTATGACGACTTTGCCAAACTGGACCTGAAGGTCGGCACCATCCTGCAGGCCGAAAAAGTAGAAAAGGCGGACAAACTGCTAAAGCTCACCGTTGACATGGGCGCCGAACAACGGACCATCGTCTCCGGCATCGCCCTGCATTTCAGCCCCGCCGATATCATCGGCACACAGGTCGTCGTGGTTGCCAACCTTGCCCCCAGAAAAATGCGCGGCATCGAAAGCAATGGAATGATCCTCATGGCCGAAGACAAGAGCGGCAAGCTCCATTTCGTGAGTCCCGGGGACAAGATAGATGCAGGGTCCGGCGTGAGCTGAGCATACGCAGCTTACGCATAAGAAATCCAGGCCCCGCCGCTCTGCGTATATAGGACATTCCCCATGGAACGCCGAATCAAATATGGCCGGACATTGGTGCTGCTGCTTATCGCAGGCCTGCTCCTATATAGATATTTCTATAGTGGCGCGGAGACGCCATTCAGGGCCCACACGACATCCATTCCCGTTAGCGCTGCCGACCTGATCAGGCTCTCCGATAAAAATGAAGCCCTCTTCAATCAGGAATATCTCTATAAGGTCCTCTCCGTTCGGGGCATCATCCGGAACGTGAAAAAGAACAGGAATGGGGTCATCGTCCTGCTGGAAGGACAACATACTCTGTCTGAAGTGGTTAGCTGCAGTCTGGATACACTTTATACCCCCCATCCGGAACTGCAACCCGGGGACAGCTGCATCATTCGAGGCAACTGCGCCGGGCGCCTGCGGGATATCATCCTCCTTCAATGTATTGTAGAAAAATAACAATTGTCATACGATATAGGACAAAAAGCTAGGGTTTAACCCCTAGATTCCGGCGGTTTCATACTTAGTAAAACATAATTGCGTTGTAGTAAAGACCCATTCCGTCCGGACCTGTCAGTTGAAATAGTAGTCCGTTTTCAGGTTGTCGGCGGAGGTAAATCTAATATCAAACACGCCGTATAGTGTTATGAAACAGAACCTGCAATACAAAATGCTGCCTTATCAACGGTATAATAATTATTACCACGAAAAGGAAAATTTCTACAGGAGCTTTATTAACCAGTATTATCTTGATTTTGCACATCAGATGCTGTCACAGGAACATCTAGCTCCATATTTGACCAATACGATCATTGCCCCCCAGGATATACCATTCGGCGCCAGCCCCAGAAAGGTCATCTGGAAGACAGGCATGCCTTCTTTCCAGTTGAAGGATATCAATGATTTTAAGGACCACAAGATCCTTTTCTATCGGACCAAGCTGTTGCGTCAGAAGGTATTGATCCAGTTCCATTTCATCCAGGGGTATTTCTATTACTCCCAGTTGAGCTTCCTTTCTTTCACCGAAAAGACAAATGAGATCCTCGTGGATTCCATAAAGAACAAATATCACTGTTCAGGTTCTTTTGAAAATTCAGATAAGGTATACCTGACAGATATATGCGGCAACAAAATGATCATCGAGAAGGGTGTCTATCTCACCGTAAGCTATATCTGCGGTGACAGCCATCCAAGAAAGCTCATGCAGGATCAGATGCAGGTTCGCATCGATCAGACCAGCAAGGCCGATAATTTTGAGATCGATCGCCTGAGTAAGATACTCTAATTCTTCCCCCATTATCACAATATTAAAAAGAGGCTGTCAAGCCTCTTTTTTTGTTTGATTTTCCCTACCTTTAAAGCAAATAGTTGTTTAACTAACTAATTTCAAACCATGAACCGGATCATCAAAAAAGTAGCCGTATTGGGAAGTGGTGTAATGGGATCAAGGATCGCCTGTCATTTCGCAGGTATTGGCATTCAAACCCTGCTGCTGGACATTGCTCCTACAGCATTGAACGAGGCCGAGGCGGCAAAAAAACTTACCCTTGACCACCCGGCCGTAAAAAATCGGATCGTGAACGAGGCGCTGGCAGCGGCCGTCAAATCCAACCCCTCTCCCATATATACCAAAGATGTAGTCAAAAGGATAAAGACGGGCAACTTCACGGACAATATGAAAGATATCGCCGGCTGCGATTGGATCATAGAAGTAGTGATCGAGCGCCTCGATATCAAACAGCAGGTATTCACCGAGGTAGAGAAATATCGCAAACCCGGTACACTCATCACCTCGAATACATCCGGTATCCCGATCCACCTGATGACCCAGGGACGCAGCGATGATTTTAAAAAACATTTCTGCGGCACACACTTCTTTAATCCTCCCCGGTATCTCCGGTTACTGGAGATCATCCCCACCCCTGATACGGACCCGGGAGTGGTGGAATTCCTCCTTCACTACGGGGACCTTTATCTTGGTAAGACGACAGTGCTGGCAAAGGATACCCCCGCCTTTATCGCCAATCGCATCGGCGTATACGGGATCATGGCCATTTTTGGACTGGTGGAAAAATTAGGGCTGACCATCGACGAGGTGGACGCGCTGACAGGCCCCATCATCGGCCGGCCCAAGTCGGCGACCTTCCGCACAGCGGATGTGGTAGGTATCGACACCTTGGTAAAAGTAGCAAAGGGAGTAGCAGAGAACTGCCCGCAGGATGAACAAAAAGCCGTCTTTTCCATACCCGCCTGGCTGGATAAGATCGTAGCCAACAAATGGCTGGGGGACAAGACAGGACAAGGTTTTTTCAAAAAGACAAAAGGAGCTGGCGGCGAAAAAGAGATCCTGACGCTCGATCTCAAAACATTGGAATACGGTCCCCGGCAGAAACCTAAATTCGCTACCCTCGAAGCAGCCAAACCCATCGACGATTTAAAAACACGCCTGAAAGCCCTCCTCCAGGGTACAGACAAGGCAGGCGAGTTCTATCGCCAGTTTCACTACGGTCTCTTCTCATATATCTCCCATCGCATACCCGAAATTTCGGACGAGCTTTATCGCGTAGACGACGCTATGATGGCAGGCTTTGGCTGGGAGATAGGCGCCTTCGAAAGCTGGGACGTACTGGGCGTGGAGACCAACGTTACGAAAATGAAAGAAGCCGGCTACACGGTAGCCCCCTGGGTGGAAGAGATGCTTGCCTCCGGCGCGCGCACATTCTATAGGGTCGAACAGGGCCGGAGACTCTATTACGATATCCCATCAAAGTCCTATAAACCCCTGCCAGGTGGCGAAGCATTCCTCGTAATGCGCAACTTCGAAGGGCAGACGGTATGGAAGAACAGCGCCTGCCGCCTCTATCACCTCGACGATTCCGTGCTTGGTCTCGAATGGTATACCAAAATGGGTAGCATCGGAGGAGAAGTATTGGAAGGCATCCAAAAAAGCATTGCCCTGGCAGAGGAGAAGTATAAAGGAGTGGTCATCGCTGGCGAGGGACCGAATTTCAGTGCCGGGGCCAATGTGGGGCTGATCTTTATGCTGGCCATCGAACAGGACTTCGATGAGCTGGATATGGCCATCCGCCAGTTCCAATCTACGATGATGCGTGTCCGTTATTCAGCCGTACCGGTAGTAGTAGCGCCGCATGGACTTACATTGGGAGGCGCTTGCGAAATGAGCCTGCACGCGGACCGTGTCGTGGCGGCTGCAGAATCTTATATAGGATTGGTAGAGCTGGGCGTCGGATTGATACCCGGCGGCGGCGGTACAAAGGAATTCACGTTGCGCGCAGCTGACGAAATGCATGAAGATGAGCCGGAGACCATTACCTTAAAAAATCGCTTTTTCAATATCGCCACGGCCAAGGTATCCACCTCCGCAATGGAAGCTTACGAGCTGGGTATCTTACGCAAAGGCCGGGACCTCGTCAGCATCAACCAGGGACGCCGCATCGCCGAAGCCAAGGCCTCGGTCATCGAGCTGTATGACGACGGATATGTGCAGCCCGTAGTCCGGACGGATGTGAAAGTGCTTGGCCGCAGCGCCCTTGGCGCGCTCTACTCGGGCATCAATGCCATGTGGCGGGGCAACTATGCGACAGACCACGATGTAAAAGTGGCAAAAAAACTAGCCTATGTCATGTGCGGCGGCGATCTCAGCGAACCCTCCGTCGTCAGCGAACAATATATCCTGGACCTGGAAAGAGAAGCCTTTCTCAGCCTCTGCGGCGAGAAAAAAACCCTTGAAAGGATACAGAGCGTGTTGAAAGGGGGCAAACCGTTGAGAAATTAATGTAAATTGGGAGCTATGAAATGCGTATTCATATTTCTGGCTTGCCTTGGTCTCCAGGCAAATGCTAACCCCACCGACTCCACCTACACGCTGACAGGTAAGGTCGATGGCCTGCCCGACGGCTGGGTCTGGCTCTATCACAGCCAGACGGACAAGGATGTAGACTCCGGCCGGGTGAAGAACGGAAGCTTTGTCATAAAAGGCCATTCCTCCGCACCCGAACGTGTCCTGCTCGGCATTGCCGGCAAAGAAGGAAAGGAATTTCGCCTCGGGTTCTGGTTGCAGGCCGGGGAAATGAATCTCACCGGCAAAAAGGAGTCTATCGATGATGCCATCGTCACCGGCTCATCCACACAGGACGAATCCATGCAATTCAAGGTGGGTCAGAAAGACCTCGACGCCTTCGAATCACAGCTGGATAAATCCTATGACCAGGCCAGGGCAAAGAACGACAGACACCAGTTGGACAGTTTGGAAAACATCTTCACCGACCTGGACAAAAAACGCCGTCAATATGTAAAGGATTATGCGACCGCGCATCCCGCCAGCTATGTCACGGCCTACGCCATCTATACCACCTTCGTTTATAATCCCGAGGCATCGGAGCTAAGACCTTTGTACAAAGGGCTCGACCCCATCATAAAATCCTCTTATTTTGGACGGCAGGTCAAGGTCAGCCTGGATGCAGCGGAGCTGACGGATATTGGCCAGCCGGCCCCGGCCTTTGTACAAAATGATCCCAGCGGCAAGCCCATATCCCTGGCGTCGTTCAAAGGAAAATATGTACTGCTGGATTTCTGGGCCAGCTGGTGCGGACCCTGCCGCGCCGAGAACCCCAATGTCGTGGCAGCCTATCGGAAATATGCACCCAAAGGTTTCACTATCCTGGGTGTTTCGCTGGACGACAACAAAGACAAATGGCTGGCCGCCGTAAAAAAAGATCAGCTGGACTGGACACAGGTCTCCGATCTGAAAGGCTGGCAAAATAACATAGCAGATCTATATGGGGTAAAAGGCATCCCCATGAACTATTTGCTGGACCGGGAAGGAAAGATCATCGCCAAAGGGCTGAGGGGAGAGGACCTGGAAAAGAAACTGGATGAATTGATGAAGTAGCCCTTACCAGGCAGTGCTAATGAAACAAAGATCATGGGTGAAGTCGAATTGTATACCTCTAGCCACAGACTTGTCATACGCAGTACCATCTTTTTCTATGGAGAAGCCGCGGATCAAACGCTCGCCATACAGGTAGCCGACGAGATCGCCTTTTCCTGGAATGAACCCCGGTCAATGGTCAGGGTCCGGAAAGAATGGTACGAAGTACAATTTGATATCGAGGGCGTCTACGCCCCCGATCTCGCTCCTGCCACCGTCTGGCACAATACCAATCCGAGATACAATTATTTTCGCATAGAGGAATTCTCTCTGCACGATATCTCATTTGTCGATGGGCTCGGCTCGAACACGGGTTATTTCAAACGGGCCAATCTACAGACCCGGTCCACCACAGGTGCGCATGAATATGGCCATACGTTGGGACTGGATCATCCAAAGGTCCTCGACATCCGGGGCAAGGGTCAGCCCGGTATCATGTACCCCCGGGGAACCTTATGCGATCCCGCCTTTCAATACGACCCCACCGCACCCGCAGGCGCCAAAGGCGGCACATTAAACCCCTTTACCCGGAAAGTATTGGACAGCGACATACAGGCCCTAAAATTATCACGTCTGACCTTTGATCACCAATCCTTTTCCGTTCTTGGTGAATTTTCATCCTTATATCATCAGAAGCATTTGGAAAGTTAAGGCGAATGGCTATCTTACTCTTCCATAACCTTCGATCGTGAGCAATATCCTCTCCATTAACAGCATCACCAAGTTCTACGGCAGCATCCGTGCCCTGCACGAAGTGTCCTTCGACGTACCTCCGGGGTCCGTTTTTGGCGTACTCGGTCCTAACGGCAGCGGCAAGACCACCCTGCTGGGCATCATCATGGATGTCCTTAGCGCCAGCGGCGGTACTTATTCCTGGTTTGGCGAACCACCATCCGAGCGGTCACGCCAAAAGATCGGGACATTGCTGGAAACACCCAACTTTTACCATTACCTGTCCGGCGAAAAAAATTTGCACATAGCCGCGGCCATCAAGGGAAGAGGTAAGGATGACATCAGTCGCGTACTGGAGGTGGTGAAGCTTACAGAACGAAAGGACTCCCGATTCAGCACCTACTCCCTGGGCATGAAGCAGCGCCTTGCTATCGCCTCATGCCTTCTCGGTAATCCATCCGTCCTGGTCTTCGACGAACCTACCAATGGCCTTGACCCCGTGGGTATCGCCTATACGAGGGAGCTGATCCGGGACCTTGCCAAAGAAGGCAAGACCATCATCCTGGCCAGCCACCTGCTGGACGAAGTGGAAAAGGTTTGTACACATGTTGCCATCCTTCAGAAGGGACAGCTGTTGATGGCAGGAGATGTCAATGTGGTGCTGACCAACGAGGACTTTGTCGAACTGGGAGCGCCCAACCTGGACCAGCTCCGCACGGCGCTCGCTGGATTGCGAGGCGTCCGTCAGTTAAAAGACCTAAATGGTTATATTCAGCTGGTCTTTGAAAAGGACGCGCTCATGGAACTGGGAGAGATCAACAAATATTGCTTCGATCATGGCGTGGTGCTGAACCACCTGCAGCTCCGTAAAAAGAGCCTGGAATCTAAATTCATGGAATTGACAAACTAACATAGCATGCTCTCAGCGCTGAAAATAGAATGGATGAAGGTAAAGAACTACCGTACGTTCTGGATACTGCTCGGCATCACGCTCGTCAGTATTCCCGGGTTCAACTATATGTCCTATAATATTACGAACAACAGCTTTCCAAAAGGGAGAAATGGCCAGAACCCCATCCTGGGCAGCCCCTTTAGCTTTCCGGATGTCTGGAACACCGTCGCCTGGAATGCCTCTATTCTGTTCATCATCCCCGCCCTTTTGATCATCACGCTGACCACCAATGAATTTACTTTTAAGACCCACCGGCAGAACGTCATAGACGGCTGGAGCCGCCAGCGCTTTATCAGTGTCAAGCTGGTAATGGTCCTGCTGCTATCCATCCTGTGTACCCTGGTCGTTCTGTTGACTGTCCTGGGGTTCGGCTTTATAGCCAATAAGCCCGGACCGGGCGTCTCCATAATACAGGGCAGCCGCATGGTCTTTTTCTATTTTGTGGAAATGCTGTCTTATTCGATGATCGCTCTCTTGATGAGCATCCTCATCCGGCGCTCCGGCCTGGCCATCGGTGTCTTCTTTATCTATATGCTGGCGGAACAGATCGTCGTGGGCATCTTTGGCAAAAGCTATCACATGAAATGGGTAAACTATCTCCCGGAGGAAGTAACGGACATGCTGCTGCCGCAACCTTATGCCAAAGCATTATTCCAACGCAACGCCGCAGACTGGGAACACCATATCCCGGTGTATCTTGCCATATCCGCGCTTTACCTGATCATATATTGTGTGCTCACTAGCCGGCGCTTTGTGAAGGCCGACCTGTAAGGTTGTCCAACGCACTTTGGATGGAAGGATACAGGAATTGGAACCCTCCTTTATGCACCTTCTCAGCACTAACGGTAGCACTCTTCAATACTTCGATGCTTAGCTCGCCTACGATTATTTTCAGGACCAGCGATGGGACATAGACAGGTACAAAATATCGGCCCTTTATTCGACGGGCCAGCTCCAAAGTAAGGGTCCTGTTATTCACCGGCTGCGGCGCCGCGGCATTGTATACCCCCGACCAGCTCCTGTCTTCGATGGCATGCAGGAACAGCCGGCATTGATCTTCGATATGTATCCAGCTCATGACCTGGCGGCCGCTGCCCAGGATGGCCGCCACACCCAGCTTCACAGGCTTCTTGAATTCCCGCAGGGCGCCCCCTTCATTGCTAAGGACAGGACCGGTACGCAATATCACCAGCCGCTTGCCCAGGGCCGTCACCGGCGCAATGGATTCCTCCCATAGACGGCAGGTCTCCCCCAAAAAATCGTCATCCACAGGATCCGTTTCCACAAAGGGACGGGGACTCGGGACAACAGGGTCCGGACCATACCAGCCAATCCCGGAAGCGCTAACGACAGCCTGCACCTTATTAGGTATTTCCTTTAATGCCTTCACTATAAGAGCACTGCTGCGGGTCCGGCTTTCCACGATCTCTTTTTTCCTCCGGGCAGTCCATCTTTTGTCAGCTACACCCGCCCCGGCAAGATGGACGATAAAGTCTGCACTCCGGATGGCATCCGCATCGATGATCTCCTTATAAGGATCCCAATGAGCCGTCGAAGGGTTCGCCGAAGCAGCCCCCAGAGCACCCACACCACTGCGCGACAAAATAACGACCCGATGGCCCCTTGCCACCAGCATTCGGCTAAGTGCGCTCCCGATCAGACCCGTCCCACCGGTGATAAGTATAGTAGACATTAACGGATTATTTATAGAGATGTAATTTACTTAAAACTGACCACAGGTCGGTTGTCCGCCGAAGCTACTTTCGCCACAGCGCAGACGGACAACAAAATCCCCCCGGAGAACCAGGGGGAATAAAACAACTAAAAACAAACTATGTTTATTGGGGGCACAATTGGTCAACCGGAAATTTAGCCCAATTGTGCCAATTCGAAAGGTCCTCCTCGGTCGTAACCTTGCGGTTACAGACAACGAACCTTTGGTTCGTTCTGACGGAGCTGATCAATCAGGTCTTTTACCATCCAGGAATGTATTGATCGTGCTGATCTCCGTATTGTTATTCTCATCCGTCTTCACCTCATAATTGCTGTAAAAATTCTCCACATTGTTGATGGTGTTATACAGCTCTAAATTACGGCGGATGTAAGCCGGCACTGTTTCAAACTCATTATTCGGATCGGCAGCATTGATGTTGAACGACAAGTTGCGCAACTTGTTGATCCGTTCGGCCGCCCTGCGTTTGGGATCATCCGTATCGTCCTGCGGGGCAGGTTCCTCTGCGGGTGAGTTCGGCACCGAAAGCGAGTGAGTTTGGTGGGCCCCAGGCTCATCCGCCGTTGGACTGCCATCTCTGAACACCAATTGCATCTCAGGTGAACTGTCTTCATTTTTGGACGGATCGGTTGTGTTCAGGATAGGTTCCTTGCCAAGTGGGTTGTGTTCAGGCATCGCCTTGGGAGAACCTTCGGCGGCCGAGGGGTTGGATTGTTTTTCTGTCCAGGGATCTTCCGCATAGATATTGGATGGCCTTGCTAGGTATCCCCCGGACACTGCAGATGCCGGAGAGCTTTTTCCGGTGTTCGGATTCGATGGGGGCGCCTTCATATTTGTATTTTCCCGAACGGGTTCCGGCTCGGGTGAAAGTACCCACTCTATTCTCGGAGACGCTTCATTTTTATCCGCCCCATTCATCTTGAAAAGATCGACAGCAGGCTCCGATGGCACGCTTTCAACCAGTTTGGGCAGCAAAGTATCCGGTAGAGGAGCGTGGGCAGATTGCTCCTCTACTGACGGATCCTTGACAGGGGTAAGGACAGGCCGCTGTTCGAGCTTTTGTTCTTCCTCGGGCTGACCTAGGGTCATTAGGATCTTTTCATCTTTCTTAGGTGCAGGTTTTTCTTCGGCCACCTTTATAAAAGGGTCCTTATGTTCGAAGCCGGTAGCGATAAGGGTTATACCCAGGCTTGCGCCAAGCGTATTGTCATAGCCAAGACCCATGATCACATCCGAATGTTCGCCTGCCTGGCTGAGCAGATGATTTTGAATGATCTCCACCTCATCCATGGTAAACTCATGCTCGCCTTCGGAGGAGTTGATATTGATAAGTATCCATTTGGCGCCCCGTATGTCGTTGTCATTCAGCAGCGGCGAATTCAGCGCTTCCTCGATGGCCTTTTGCGCCCGGCTGTCCCCTTTTGCTGTGGCGCTGCCAAGGATAGCTACACCGCCATTACGCATGACAGTACATACGTCGGCAAAGTCGACATTGATCTGCCCCGTGCTGTTGATCACATCCGTAATACACTTGGCAGCCGTAGCCAGCACATTATCAGCCTTGGCAAAAGCCTCTTTCATCTTCAGGTTGCCAAACTGATGACGCAACTTGTCGTTGCTGATCACCAGCAGGGTATCTACATACTGTTTCATCACCCGGATACCTTCTTCAGCCTGTATCTGCCTTTTCTTTCCTTCATAAGAGAAGGGAGTAGTGATGATCCCAACGGTGAGGATACCCAGGTCTTTACATATCTTGGAAATGATGGGAGCGCCGCCGGTACCCGTACCGCCGCCCATACCGGCCGTGATAAAAGCCATTTTGGTATTGACTTCCAGGATGTTCTTGATCTCCTCCAGGCTTTCTTCCGTCGCTTGCCTTCCGATATCAGGATTTGCGCCGGCCCCCAATCCCTGGGTCAGGTGAGGTCCTAACTGTACCTTATTCGGCACCCGGCTCGTCGCAATGGCCTGGGCATCGGTATTACAAATGATGAAATTCACCCCCTCGATGTTCTGGCTGAACATATGATTTACAGCGTTGCTGCCACCACCACCCACACCAATGACCTTGATGATGGATGATTTCTCTTTCGGTAGATCAAAATGGATCATGACTATAAAATTTACTACAATAACAAATTGAACATTATATATGACTTACTGCGCAGGCGTAGCCGTCTTATTAAAGCGCATGGTCTTCCTCTTCCTTGAAGAGGTCGATGATGCCGTCCTTGAATTTTCCCCAGAAATCCTTCATCCCCTTCCGGTTGCGGACCCTCGCCTGCTGAGCAAGCTCGCTGTCTTGCAAGAGCTCCTCTTCCTGTTGCACACTGGCCTTTCTCAGATTGTCGGGCACTTCCATCTTCAGGAAACCCTTGTCAAACTGTTTGCGATTGTGCTCATAGTCGCTGTAACCTTTCAGGATAAGGCCGATACACGTGGAATAAGTAGGCTTGGCCAACTCCTCGATATGCCCCGCAGCCAGGTGCTCTGTCGGAAAGCCGATACGGGCGTTCAATCCCGTGACATATTCCGTCAGCTGGATAAGATGCCGCAGCTGCGATCCTCCACCCGTCATGACGATCCCACCATTGAGGGCCCTGTTATCAAGCCCCACCTGCTTGAGATGATAGGTGACGAAATCCATGATCTCGCTCATACGCGCCTGGATGATATTGGCCAGGTTCTTCACGCTGATCTCTTTAGCCGGCATGCCCCTGAGACCGGGAATGGTGATATACGCATTGGCCTTGGCTTCATTGGAAAGGGCAGACCCAAACTGGACCTTCATCTGCTCGGCCTGTGTCTTCAATACCCCTAAGCCTGTCTTTATGTCGTTAGTGATATTCTCACCTCCAAAAGGGATCACCGCCGTATGTTTCAGGATACCTTCATAAAACACGGCCAGGTCGGTGGTGCCGCCGCCGATGTCCACGATGGCAACCCCTGCCTCCAGATCCTCTTGTCCCATAACGGCAGCCGCCGAAGCCAGCGGCTGCAACACGAGGTCCTTTGTATGCAGATTGCTCTTCTCCACGGCACGGTTGATATTCCGGATAGCATTCTTATCCCCCGTGATGATATGGAAGTTGGCCCCCACCTTCACGCCGCCATACCCGATGGGGTTGGGGATGTTCTGAAAATTGTCTACGGTAAATTCCTGCGGGATCACATCGATGATCTGGTCCCCCGCTGGAATATAGGTCTTGTATTGATCGGCGATCAGTTGATCGATCTCCCGCCTGGTGATCTCATCTTCCGTATTCTGCCGTACAATATCACCCCTGGTCTGCAGACTCTTGATATGATGCCCCGCAATGCCTACATATACCTCGGATATCTCAAGATTTGGATTGGATGCATAACAGTTGTCAAGAGCTACCTGGATAGCCTTGATCGTCTCGTCTATATTCAATACCTGCCCATGCTTTACCCCGTTGGAGTTCGCACGGCCGAATCCCAATATCTCCAGTTTGCCGTATTCGTTCTTACGGCCTGCTATGGCAGCGATCTTGGTCGTCCCTATGTCGAGGCCGACAATTATTGGTTGCTCGTGATTCATAAGTTTAGTTTATTTTTTCAGTTGTTTTTTTAATGGGTTAATGGTTATTATGGGGTTTATTGTTTGTTTTTGGCATTATTGCTCTTGGTCGGACAGGTGGATGGTTGGTCGTGGTTGGAGAGGTAGTGCGGACGCTGTCTCCATTTGCAGGGATCAGGTCATAGTTGGTAAGCGTCTGTTCCGTCTGAACAGGTGTTTCCAGCGGTCGCATGTCGCGTTGGTGGATGGTATCGGATCGCAATAGTTGTGCCGAACGGATCATTTGCTGTATATTCCTCATTCCCTGTAGTGAGTCCACACGCGTGCCTGCTTTATGCGTGCCGATTACCTGCCCTGCATAAGCGACATCGATACGGGAATATTTATCAAAACCTGTCTTGCTCAATACCTCTTTATAAAAGACGAACAGCCGGTGGAACTTTGCCTGGTAGTCGCTGCCATCGCCAAAGCCGATGATATGGTTGCCAATGGTTGGGATCAACTCAAAACGTTTATCCATGGTGACGTCCATCTGAGCTATCTGTGCTGTCCAGAATGAATCGCTCCTTATGAACGCACTCAGCTGCTTCATCTGTACGATAAGCAGGCTATCCGCTCCATGAGTCCGGATCTTCGCCGTCGGATAGTTGGTGAATACAGGCAGCTTCGTGGTAAGCTTGTCGGACAGAGGTAGCTGCACGCCACTGCTATCCATATAAAAGCTATTGCCTTCACGGGTAAAGACCCTGGCAATGGGCTCCCGTTCGGTAACATTTACCCGAAGGATCTCATTGTTGTCAAAGAACAGCTCCGCATCCTTGATCCAGACATTCTTTTCCAGCACCGATTCCATACGCCGCAGGTCGAAATGGGCAATGGGGGTGTTCTGTATCTTCCCAGCGCCCGTACCCGCCAGCAGATCCAGTATCTGCTTCTTGTCGATAAACTGCGTCCCCGAAGCCCCCGCGATCTCGATCCTGTAACCCTTACAGGTCTTATTATTCCGATAACCAATGGCCGCCACCAGTAATACCACCACGCCGGCGCCCAGAGTGCACCACAACGTGAAAGAGACGATCTTTTTGATATTTACTTTAATGGCCATTAGTCGATAATTCTTTGAGACCCGCCCGACAGCCGGATGGGGACCGTCAGACGGGTACAAAAGTGTCCGGGACATTAGATTCGATTCGATCCCGTGCACAATCAGTTCTATTTATATTCCTTCTCCAATATCTTCCTTATGGGCTCCACCAACGCATCGATATCTCCCGCCCCCGCCGTGATCACCAGCTCCATATCTTGTTTATTCTCCAATATCTTCAACAACTCTTCTTTATCCACTACCGCCGCCTTGCCCGGCGTCATCCTGTCCGCGATCAGCTGGCTCGTCACCCCTTCGATAGGCAGCTCCCTCGCCGGATAAATGGGTAGAAGAAACACTTCATCCGCCAGATCCAGGCTTTCCGCAAACCCCTCGACAAAGTCCCGAGTCCTCGTGAACAGGTGCGGCTGAAAGATCACCGTACACTTCCTGCCCGGAAAGAGCCCCCTTGCACCACTGATCAATGCCCTCAATTCCTCGGGATGATGCGCATAGTCATCGATGTACACCAGTTCGCCTCCGGGTTGCCCCGTCGACCATTTGAACGGTGCCCGTAAAATGTATTCGAACCTCCTCTTCACCCCCCGGAATGCCTCCACAGCCGCCCGTATCTTATCATCCTCTATATCCAGCTGATGCGCCACCGTAATGGCCGCCGTTGCATTCTCCACATTATGCAGCCCGCCCATGTTGAGCACGACATCATCCAGCGTCCAATCCTTACTCTCCACCCGAAAATGATAGCTCCCATCCCGTATAGTGACCGCCGTTGAGCAAAAGTCAGCCGCCCCGGTCCGATACTGCCCCTCGCCAAGCCCATACGTTAAATGCCTACCTCCCTTCAGATCATCCCCCCTCTTAAGCCCCCATTTGCTTAGCAACACCCCGCCCGGCTTGATCTTCCCGGAGAAGTCTATAAAGGCCTGCTCCACCTCTCCTGCCGTACCATAGATATCCAGATGATCGGCATCCATGGCCGTAATGACAGCGATGTCCGGGCTCAGCTTCAGGAAGCTGCGGTCATATTCATCCGCCTCCACCACACAGACATTTCGCTTATCGCTCCAGAAATTGCTGTTATAGTTGACGGCGATGCCTCCTAAAAAAGCGTTGCATCCATAACCGCTGTGCCGGAGGATATGCGCGATCATTGTCGTAATGGTCGTCTTGCCATGCGTCCCCGCTACACAGATATTAAAAGAGCTTCTGGTGATCACACCCAACACATCGCTGCGCTTCAGGATAGTATAGGAATGTTGCTGATAGTACAACAACTCTTTATGATCCTTTGGTACGGCGGGAGTATATACAACCAGGTCCGCATCTTTGGGGGCCTGCCCCGGATCGTCTTCATAGTGTACAGGTATGCCTTCACTTTCCAACTGCCGCGTCAGAATGGTGGATGTCTTGTCATACCCGCTGACCTCTTTTCCCTGCCCCTTGAAATACCGGGCCAGCGCACTCATCCCGATGCCACCGATTCCAATGAAATAGATCTTCTTTATATCCTTTAGTTCGAGCATTGCGTTTGTTCGTTTTGTCCCCAGCCCCCAATTTGACCCGGGCGGGCCCGGCAAGAATCCTCTCACCAGGGCCCTTGGGCCGGGTGCCCTAAATCTTTGCCAGTATCTCCCTCGCTATCACCTCATCCGCATTGGTCACAGCCAATCTTCCAATATTTTCCTCCAACTGCCGCCGTCTGGGTTCGTCCGTTAACAAGGCGATAGCCGTCGCCACTAACTTGTCCTTTGCCTCACTGTCTTTCACCAGCAATCCTGCTCCCTTATTCACAAGACTTTGCGCATTCACGGTCTGATGATCTTCCGCCGCAAAGGGGAAGGGCACAAACACGACTGCTCTTCGCTGGACACATAGCTCGGCAATAGACATGGCGCCGCTGCGCGAGATCACCGTATCACCTGCAGGGAATGCATACTCCATCTGCGTAATAAAATCACGGGTCCAGACATTCGACCTGCCCTTACAAAGAGCCTCCGCCTGCTCGGCAAAGGGCTTGCCCGTCTGCCATATCAGCTGGACATTGTTCCTCTCAAACTCATCCAGGTGCGCAGCGATGGCTTCATTGATACCCTTTGCACCCAGACTGCCCCCCGTAGAAAGAAGCGTAGGTTTGGAAGGGTCCAGTCCAAAGAACTTTATCGCCTCCTCCCGGCTGATCTTGTTCCCGATGAGGCTTGCCCGCACGGGATTGCCCGTGATCATGATCTTCTCCGCCGGAAAGAACTTCTCCATTCCATCACTGGCCACAAAGATGGCCGTCGCCTTCTTCCCCAGCCACTGATTCGCCTTGCCGGCAAAAGAGTTGGATTCATGGATAAAAGTGGGTATCCCTTTCGCCTGCGCAGCCCGCAGCACGGGGTAGCTCGAATATCCGCCTACACCCACTACCGCATCCGGCATGAACTCCTGGATAATGTTCCGCACCTGAAAAAAACTTTTGATCAGCTTCATCGGAAGACCAATGTTCTTTATCAAAGAGCTTCTGTTCAACCCCGCAATATCGATACCCACTATCTTGTAGCCGGCCTGCGGCACCTTCTCCATCTCCATCTTTCCCTTGGCCCCGACAAAGAGCAGCTCCACATCGGGCGCCTGCTTTTTCAGCGCTCCCGCAATGGCTATCGCAGGAAATATATGACCTCCCGTTCCACCACCGGCTATAATGATCTTCTTGGTCATGCTGCCACCGCCTCCTCTTCTTTTATTTGTTTTGCCTCTTTCTCCACATTCCGCGCCACGCTGAGTATAATGCCGATGGCCAGACAAGTGAACAGGAACGAACTCCCGCCCATGCTCACCAACGGCAGCGTCACCCCGGTGACCGGGAAAAGGTTTACATTCACCGCCATATTTGCCAGGGCCTGTATCACCAGCGTAAAGCTCAACCCCAACGAAAGGAATGCCCCAAAAGCATAGGGACATTTCCGGTAGATGCGAATGCTGCGAAGAAGGAATATCAAATAAATAAATACGATAAAAGCTCCCCCTACCAGTCCATACTCTTCTATTATTATGGCATATATAAAATCCGAATAAGGATGCGGCAGGAAATTGCGCTGCTCGCTGTTACCCGGACCTTTCCCCAGGATACCCCCCTTCGCAATAGCGATCTTTGCCTGGTTCACCTGGTAATTGTTATCATCGACATCTTCCTTGCCTCCATACATAAATGTTTCCACACGGCTGATCCAGGTGCCTACCCGCACAGTAAGACGGGACCCGCTCTCCGTACGAGGTCTCTCTACCACACCCCCATCCGATTTGTGCCTTATCACCGCCGCCATGACCAATATCACCACCGGTATCAGCGCCACCCCGATCGTCATCAACAGATGCTTCGCGCGGACCCTGCCGATAAACAGCAACATCAGGCTCGTAGCCCCGATCAGCAAGGCCGTCGATAAATTCGCCGGCGCGATCAGCACACAAACCACCGCAACAGGCGTGATCACGGGAAGAAACCCTTTTTTAAAGTCCTTGATCACATCCTGCTTCTTGCTCAACAGCCGGCTCAGGTACATAAAGAGCGCCAGCTTGGCCAGGTCAGACGTCTGGAAGGTCATATTGATGATGGGCAATCGTATCCAGCGGCTGCCTTCATTCAGCTTGACCCCAAAGAACAGGGTGTAGAACAACAGCGGAATGGATATCAGAAAAAGTATCCTCGCCACCTTGGAATACACCGTATAGTTCACCTGGTGGGCGAAATAGATCACCAATACACCTACCAGGATAAAGGCCGACTGCTTGAAGAGGTAAACTTCCGTATTGCCCTTGTACATCTTATACGCCAGGAGTCCGGTGGAGCTGTACACGACGAGAAGGGATACCACTGCCAGCAGTACCACCATGGTCCAGATCACCTTGTCACCCTTGGTCCTGGACCCGAGACTCCCAAACGGAGCTTTTTCTATCGTCGTCGTGTTACTCATATCGTTTTTATCCGTCAACCGGTTACCCCCGGCAGCCGTCACAGGTCCCGCACAGCCTCTTTGAACTGCCGGCCCCTGTCCTCATAATTTTTAAAAAGATCGAAACTGGCGCATGCCGGACTCAACAGCACCACATCCCCCTTCGTAGCAAAATGGAAGGCGGCCTTTACAGCCTCTTCCGCGCTGCCCGTATTGACCATCAAGGCAACGTCGTTCTGGAAGGCTTCATGTATCTTCCTGTTATCTACACCCATGCATACGATGGCTTTTACCTTCTCCTTCACGAGGTCTCTGATAAGGGCGTAATCATTCCCCTTGTCCACCCCGCCCAGGATAAGTATCGTGGGCTTCTCCATGCTCTCCAACGCGTACCAGGTGCTGTTCACATTGGTGGCCTTGGAGTCGTTGATGAACTCCACCCCTCTCACCGTGCTGACATATTCCATGCGATGCTCCAGGGCTTCGAAACTCTGTATCGCCTCACGGATCTTCTGCTTGCGGATGCCGACGGTGGCTGACGCGATGCCTGCTGCCATAGTGTTGTATTGATTGTGAATACCTTTCAACGCAAAGTCATAAATACTCATTTGCCATTTCTCATTGCCTGTCTCGATGTGCATTTGTCCCTTATTGATAAATCCTCCTTTGTTGGTTTCGTGTTGCATAGTAAATGGTAATGGGTTAGAATGAATGGGCTCCCGGTTTAAATACTCTTTTATCACAGGGTCGTCATCGTTGTAAATAAAATGATCCTCTTTCGTCTGATTCATCGTGATACGGAACTTGCTTCGGATATAGTTCTCGAACTTATAGTCGTAACGATCCAGGTGGTCTTCAGTGATATTGGTCAGAACGGCAACATCGGGTCTGAATTCAACGATGTCGTCCAATTGAAAGCTGCTGATCTCCGCCACATACCATTGCTTCGGGTCTTCTGCTACCTGCCTCGCAAAAGAGTAACCTATATTGCCAACCAGCGCACAATCCAGTCCCCCATGACGGCAGATATGGTAGATCATGGAAGTGGTGGTCGTCTTTCCATTACTCCCCGTTATGCCAATGATCCTGCTGTCCCCCTTGTGACGGTAAGCCAGCTCTATCTCACTGATCACCGGAATGCCCCTGGCCCTGATCTTCTTCACCATCGAATGCTTATCGGGTATCCCCGGGCTCTTCATGACCTCGTCGGCATTGAGTATCTTCTCTTCCGTATGCCCCCCTTCCTCGAACTCGATACCCAGCTGCTGGAGGTCCTTTCGGTAATTGTCCTTCAACGGCCCCCCATCGGATAGGAATACCTCATACCCCTCTTTGGAAGCCAGCACAGCCGCGCCGACACCACTCTCACCTCCTCCTAATATGACGAGTCGTTTCTTCATTGTTCAACATCCGGTCATTGACCGGCCTCCTGTCCTGCACCTCGGGTTCCCCCGAGTATGGGGGTTTTTCACAAGCATAGACTCTTACTGCACCACAATCTCTTCAGCTAAAGAGCTCCCCGCGACCGGGGTACTCCACGGATTGGTTTTTCATACTCAGTTACCTGATCTTCAACGTAGCTATGGCAAATGCCACGCACAGTATCGTTACGATCCAAAATCTGGTTACGATCTTGCTTTCATGATAGCCCAGTTTCTGGTAATGATGATGTAAGGGACTCATTAAAAAAACCCTCTTCCCCTCTCCGTATTTTTTCTTAGTGTATTTGAAGTAAGTCACCTGTATGACCACGCTGAGGTTTTCCACGAGGAATACAGCGCAGAATATAGGTATCAACCATTCTTTTCTTACAATGATCGCCAGGGCGGCAATGATCCCCCCCAGCGTGAGGCTGCCGGTATCGCCCATGAACACCTGCGCCGGGAACGCATTGTACCAGAGAAATCCAACACAAGCCCCAATCAGCGCTCCTATAAAGATGGACAGCTCGCCCAGGTTAGGGATATACATGATGTTCAGGTACTCGGCAAATCGGATGTTGCCGCTGGCATACGCAAAGATCCCCAGACAGGCTCCGATGATGGCGCTGACACCCGTGGCCAGACCATCCAATCCATCCGTCAGGTTCGCCCCATTCGACACCGCCGTGATGATAAAGATGACGATGACGATATAAAGTATCCAGGACAACCCCCTCATAGCCTGCGGTAGCAGCTTGGAATAATTGAACTCATGGTTCTTTACAAAGGGAATGGACGTAATGGGCTCCTTGGCCGGAACAAACAGCTTTTTCTCTTTTCCCAACTGCACGGTCTTCCAACCCGTCGTATCCGTCGGCAATGTCTGGCCTACATATTCCCGGTATACGGTGGTATTGCTGCTGAAATACAATGTAGCGCCTACTACGACACCCAGCACGATCTGCCCCAATACCTTGAACCATCCCGCCAGCCCATCCTTATCTCCTTTTTTATACGGTACACCCTGCTCCTTGGCGATCCGCTTGGCCCTTAGCTTCAAATAGTCGTCGATAAAACCTATCAGGCCCAGCCAGACGGTGGCGAAAAGCATCAGCCGTATATAGACCTTATGCAGATCTGCCAGCAATAGAGTAGGGATCAGTATCGCCAGGATGATGATAAAGCCACCCATGGTGGGAGTGCCCGCCTTTTTCTGCTGACCTTCCAAACCCAGATCACGCACGGTCTCGCCCACCTGCTTCCTCAGCAGGAAGTTGATCAGCCGCTTGCCAAAGATCATGCTCACGATCAAAGAGAACAGAACGGCCAGCAACACGCGGAACGTGATGAACTGGAACAGGGCGCTACCCGGTACTTTGATACCGGCGCTCTTAAGCCATTCGAACAAAGAATACAGCATATTGATCCTTGGTTTATGGTCCGGCGCGGATTATTTCTCCAGCAGCTCGAACATCTCCAGTAATACTTGTTTATCGTCAAAAGGGTATTTTACGCCCTTTATCTCCTGGTATTTCTCATGCCCCTTCCCTGCAATGAGGACAATATCCTCCGGCCTGGCAAGGTTTATCGCCGTACGTATAGCCTCTTTCCTGTCAGCGATCTTGGTATACTTTCTTTTGGCCGCAGTATTGAGCCCCTCTTCCATATCCAACAATATCTGCCCGGGGTCTTCGCTCCGGGGATTGTCCGAAGTAAAGATGGCCTTATCGCTGTACTCGCAGGCCGCGGCGCCCATGAGCGGTCGCTTGGTCTTGTCACGATCTCCCCCGCACCCAACTACGGTAATGATTTGTTCATGCCCCTTCCGCAGCTTCTGTATCGTGGCCAGCACATTGATCAAGGCGTCAGGCGTATGGGCATAGTCTACAATACCGATGACCCTATCCCTGGAAGAGATGATATAGTCGAACCTTCCTTCCGCTCCGCTAAGGGTGCTCAGCGCACGCAGCACTTCACTCTTATCCTGCCCTAAGCAAACGGCGGCGCCATAGACAGCCAGCAGATTATACGCATTGAACTCCCCGATCAGCCGGAAATGCACCTCCTGGTCGTTGATGGTCATGACCAATCCGGTGAGGTTATTCTCCAGTATCTTCCCCTTGAAGTCCGCCATGGTCTTCAGGCTATAGAAATACTTTTTGGCATTCGTATTCTGCAGCATGACACCGCCTCTTTTATCATCCGCATTGGAGATGGCAAAGGACTCAGAAGGCAGCGAGTCAAAAAAGGACTTTTTCACACGGATATATTCATCAAACGTCTTATGATAGTCCAGGTGGTCGTGGGTAATGTTACTGAACAATCCCCCTGCGTAATGAAGTCCCGCGATCCGATGCTGATGGATGGCATGGGAACTGGTCTCCATGAACGCATAGGTACAGCCCTCATCCACCATATCCTTTAACAGACTGTTGAGCGCCAGCGCATCGGGCGTAGTATGCGTAGCCGCCACAACCCTCTCGCCGATATGGTTTTGCACGGTGCTCAGCAACCCGCACTTGTATCCCAAAGAACTAAAGAGCTTATATAATAAGGTAGCTATCGTCGTCTTGCCATTGGTCCCCGTGACACCCACCAGCTTCAGCTTTTCGGAAGGCTGACCATAAAAATTATGCGCTATATAACCCGCCGCAGCCGCACTGTCCTCCACCTGTATATAGGTTACATTCTCCGCACGCGTGGCAGGAACATCTTCACAGACCACCACCCCAGCCCCGGCAGCCACGACCTGGGGAATAAATTGATGGCTATCGGTATGAGTGCCTTTCTGCGCAATAAAAAGCGATCCCTGCCCCACCTTCCTCGAGTCCATCTGCAGGTCATGCACG
The DNA here is from genome assembly GCA_001898505.1 of Sphingobacteriales bacterium 50-39. GTDB lineage: Bacteria > Bacteroidota > Bacteroidia > Chitinophagales > Chitinophagaceae > Puia. Next base: position 293,971 of record MKTZ01000008.1, on the reverse strand, counting down.
TCCTTGCCCATGTCCCCGTAGACGGAGCGAATGCTCACCTTGTATAATATGTCCTGCAGATTTGCCATTAGTTTAATTCTATCGATACGGTTTCATTCTTCTTGAGCAATGACCCGGGTATAATACTTTGCATTTTTACCTTTCCCCGCCCCTTCACAGCCACCTTCAGATCCGCACTTTCCAGGAGATACAGCGCATCCTTCAGTCCCATCCCTTTTACATCCGGCATAGTCTGCCTGGAAACAGACTGCCTGTTCATCACGGCCTGATAATTAGAAGCATACAGACGAGCCCATTCATTTTTTCCCGTACTGTCGATATAATTCACACCAAGCGTCCTCACCACCTCCCGCATATCACGGGTCGAGCCCGCGTAAAAGAATTGAGCACTGTCTTTCTTAAAATTATTTCCGGCTACCTCTGCCGGCCCTACTTCTGCACTCATCAATTTGTCTGCCAGCTCTCTGAACACAGGTCCTGCCACCAGGGCTCCCAGATAATTTTTTGCAAAAGGCTTGTTCTTTATCACCACAATACAGGAGTACTTCGGATTGTCCGCAGGGAAGTAACCCGCAAAAGAAGACTGGTAGATATGGTCCGCATAGCCGCGGCTGCCATTGGCTACCAGGGCCGTGCCCGTCTTGCCGGCTACTTTATACCAGGCGGTGGCAAATATCTTCCGGGCGGTCCCTTCCTTTTCCGAGACCACTCCTCTCAGGCATTCCTTCAATTGCTGAAGAGTGGCGTCGCTGCATATCTTTTCGACAAGCGCCTTCGGCTCATTTTCTTTGATCGTAATCCCCGATTCCTGTACGGAACTGACCAGGTAGGGTTTCATCATCCTGCCATTATTGGCTACAGCATTGTACAGGGTAAGGGTCTGGAGAGGGCTTACCAGCACTTCATAGCCAAAGGCCATCCAGGGCAGCGTCGTATTGCTCCAGGTACGGGACTTGGGGTTCTTTACAATTGGTGTCGTTTCTCCCACTAGGTCCACACCCGTAGGCTCGTTCAGCCTCAGTTTCTTCAGGTGATCCACAAAAGCGCCCGGATTGCCTGAATAATTGGTCCAGGCCAGCTTGGCCATGCCAACGTTGGAACTGATCTCGAATGCTTCTTTCACGGTAAAGGTCCTGTTGTTGTCATGCGGCTCGGAGTCATACACGGTCCTGCCGGCGACCTTCCATACGCCACCTTCCAGGTTGAGATTGTCGGTCAAATGCACCTTGTGGTCTTCCAGCAGAGACAGCAAAGTCGCCAGCTTGAAGGTGGAACCCGGCTCGGTAGCACGGATAGCGTAATTGAGGTCCTCCCAGTAAGAGCCGTCTGTCTGACGCCCCAGGTTAGCAACGGCCTTGATCTTGCCGGTAGCAACTTCCATGACAATGCAGGTACCGTGCTCGGCTTCGTTGGCGATCATTTCTTTCAGGAGCGCATTTTCAGCGATATCCTGGATATTTACATCGACGGTGGTGACGACGTCCTTTCCATTCTCGGACTCTATCTCATACCCTTCCACAGGGATATAAGTGCCACCGGCGATATAGCGGACCAGCCGGCGCCCGCTTTGTCCTTTCAACAGCGTATCATAGGTACGCTCAAGCCCTACATTCTGGGCATTGGCCCTGGCCAGGCCAATGGTACGATTGGCCAGGAGGCCGAACGGATTTAACCTCTTTTGCTGGACTTCTGCGATGAAGCCGCTTTTATTCCTTCCTTGTCTCACGAGCGGGAAGGTTCTTAATTTCTTGTACTGCTCAAAGCTAAGATTGGCATGCAGGAGATAATACCGGTCAACGGCACGATACCCCTGTTGCAATTCTTTCTTATAGGCCGTTACGGATTGGTCGCCAAACAGCGAGGCCAGACAAAGAGAAAGGGAATCGAGGTTCTCCGTAAAACGCTTCCCATTCTTCTCCCGCAGACCATCCGCGCCAAAGTCGATGTAGATATTGAAATAAGGTATGGAAGTGCTCAGCATGCTGCTGTCTTCGCTGTAGATCGTACCCCTTTCAGCATCCATTTCAATGAACTTCTGGTGCAGGCTGTCACTGAGGCCCCGCCAGTAGGCGCCCTGAACGCGCTGGATATAGAACGCCTTACCCAACACCACCAGGCACAAGACCGTGATGCCGATGAAGCATAAGTACACCCTCCACAATATGTCGCGTTTGACTTCCATCTCATTTATGAGCGGTGACGGTCGAGTCGATCAAAACAACAGGCGGCTGTGTCAGCTCTTTCAATCCGAAAGGTTCGACGGCTTTGGCAAGTTCGCTTTGTTTGCTTCGGAACATCACTTCACTTTTTAATGTCTTGTATTCGTATTGTAGCTCTTTTAATTCTTTATTGGTCCGGTTGATATCCCGGACGATCTTGTCGGCATAATGGCCATTATAGATATAGATCACCGCCAGGGCCGCCAGGAACAGGAAGAAACCAATGTTCTTCATGATCCAATGGTAGCTCAACGAAGGCTTCCAGCGTGGCTTGGTATGTTGATCTTTATCGCTCATTATTGATGATCCTCACACGTGCTCGGCTACGCGCAATTTGGCGCTGCGGGCTCTTGGGTTCAGCTTTAATTCTTTTTCACCGGGTGTTATCGGCTTGCGGGTGATGACTTTCAAAAGGGGGTTGGCCTTGGATTGCCCGTATGGGTCCAAAAGCCCGTCTTCATCTTCAAAGGAGCCTCGCTTAAAAAAGTTCTTGACGATTCGATCTTCCAGCGAATGGAAGGTGATGATGGCTGCACGGCCGCCTGGCAGAAGCAGGGCGGGCATTTGTTGCAGCAATTCCTTTAGCGCTCCCAATTCATCGTTGACTTCGATGCGTAAGGCTTGAAAAACCTGGGCAAAGTACTTATTGGGATTCCCTTTCACCACACTGCTCAAGGCAGCTTTAAAATTCGGAATAGTCTTCAACGGCATTTGACGACGGACGGATACGATCGTCCGGGCCAGGGTCTTTGCATTGGTCACTTCCCCATATTGCTCGAAGAGCTTGTGCAGCTGTTGCTCCGAATAGGTGTTGACAATATCAAAGGCCGTCAGCGTTTGCCGCTGGTCCATCCTCATATCCAGATCGCCCGTATAACGCGTGGAAAAACCTCGCTCGGGCTGGTCAAACTGGTGACTGCTGACACCCAGGTCGGCCAATATCCCATCGACCTGTTGGACATGATGCAGACGGAGCATCCGGCTCAAATGGCGGAAGTTATGAGGCAGAAAGACGATCCGGACATCATCTGGCAGGTTTTGCCGGGCGTCGCTGTCCTGATCAAACGCGTACAATCTACCCGACGGACCCAGTCTTTCCAAAATCCCCCTGGAATGACCACCACCGCCAAAAGTACAATCGACATAAACGCCTTCGGGCCGTATCGCCAGCCCGTCCAGCGCTTCATGATAGAGGACGGGCACATGATAATCACTACCCGCACCCCGGTCGTCCCGCCCCGTCATTGCGTGAACCCTCCCGGGTTCATAACCTGCTTGGCCAGGCTGCTGAATGCTTCCGGTGAAAAAGATTCAAAGAACTGTTGGTACTTACTTTTATCCCAGATTTCAATTTTGTCAACGGCGGCTACCAGCACAATGTCTTTCGCGAGGCCGGCATGCTCTTTCAGGTTTTGCGGAACCAACAACCGTCCCGCAGTATCCAATTCTACCATCGTGGCACCATTCAGGAAATATCTCCTGAATTGCCGAACTTCGGGGTCAAAATCATTCAATTGGCTGATCTTAGCGAAAATGGGTTCCCAGCTTTTCATGGGATAGAGGCTTAGACACTTTTCAAACCCTCTGTTCACAACAAATTGCGTGGTTCCCTCTTCCGGCAACTGCTTTGATAAGCCAGCCGGGAGCAAGAAGCGACCTTTTGAGTCCAGTGTAGCTTCGTATTCGCCCAGAAAACCAATCATTTATGAGGAGTTGAATCAAATTATACTAAAACTAACACAAAATAACACTTTTTCCCACCAAATCGGGGAAATTTGAAAAATTTAATTTTTCCACAGCAGTGTATTACCTTGAGCCAGAGGAAGTGAGGTGGAATTAGGCCTCCTGGCGACGCATAGATTCGTGATGGGAGTGTGAATTGCAGTGGATAACCCGTGGAAAACCGCGGTTTGAGTGTGGAAAAAGCAAAATCCTTATAGTATGGCCTCGGCAGGTTACTCCGGAACTTCTCTGATAAAAAAACTGGGTCTCACTCCCGCACTAAAAGTGCTCCTCCTCCACCCGCCCGACAATTACTTCGGTCTCCTGGAAGCCGATCTTTCTACTCAGCTCTGCCGGCCCCGCGAGACAGAGACACCAGACTGGGTCCATCTCTTCGCAGCATCCCGGAAAATATTTGAAAAAGACATGACAACCCTGAAGCCGCTCTGGTCGAAGAATACAAGCATCGTCATCTGGGTGTCCTGGTATAAGATCAGCGCCGGCATCCCCACCGACCTTAATGAAAATATCATCCGGGATTATGCCACGCAGAATGGATTGGTAGACATAAAGGTATGTGCAGTCAGTGAACAGTGGAGCGGGCTCAAGCTGGTGGTGCCCGTCAAAAACCGTTAAACCCCGGCTCCCGACCCGATAACAGCCCCCTCACCGGGGGAACCACCACCACGTCATCCCATCCCCAATATGCCGGAAACCTACCTGCTCGTACATCCGGCGACCGGTCGCATTCAACACCGCATAGCGATATCCCCTGGTTCTTGCATAAACACATGCCGCCCGCACCATCGCCCTCCCGATACCCCTTCCCCGGACCGAAGGCGCCACCGCCACATCGTAAAGGCCGGCCACCCCGTATTCACCGGTCGTAAAAAATATGGATGAATGCCCCACGATCTTTCCATTCAGCAAAGCGATGAACTGTTGGGTCAGCTCAGGATGCTCTTTCATCAGCATGGGGCTGACGGCGCCATGCTCCCCGGTATAAGGAATGTCCTTTAAATGATACAGCGATAAGTAATTGTCTGCAACGATCTGTAGTTGTGCAGACATCTCCTGTCCCGGATCGACCAGCTCCATGGCCATCCAGCAGGGACGCCAGCCATCCTGGAAACCCCTCGCAAGCAGCCTCGCACCCAGATCGGCCGGCAGCGGAGGGGCAAGAGACCAGCACCCTAAACCTTTGGTAGGGTGCTCACGATACCAGGCCATCATCTCATCCAGCTGCTCATCGGCTGTTGCTTCATCCAGGCTTGGAAATGCGATCATCGACTGAAAATCCCTGCCATCATACGTATAGTTGATGTCCCCCGCAGTCCGGACCTCTCCACCCCGGGCAATGGCATTGCGGTAGAATAATTGCGCGTGATTGTGAGCAACAGCCTGCTCCAGTTGACTATCTGTCATACGTTCCATCAAATATCAATAATTTTGCCGGATCAACCCGACGGCAGTTGGCCGTCCAAAAATATGGATCCACGAAATATTTCTATCGCGGCATACACCTACTCGCTCCCGGCAGAGCTGATCGCGCACTACCCATTAGCCGAAAGAGATGCAAGCAAATTGCTGGTCTATAGAAAAGGTAACATCACCGAGGACATCTACAGACATATCGTTGATCATATTCCTGGCGGGTCCCTGCTCGTATTCAACAACACAAAGGTCGTCGAGGCAAGGATCCTGTTCCGCAAACCCACAGGAGGACAGATCGAGCTCTTCTGCCTGGAGCCGCCGGCAGAATATGGAGGCATAGCCTCGGCAATGATGCAAAAGGGCAGCGTACGCTGGAAATGTCTCATCGGAGGAGCCAGCAAATGGAAACCGGGCCAAGTCCTCCACAAGGAAATAGTATCGGCAGCATCTTCCAAAATAAATTTATCGGCTGTCTATCTCGGCAAAGAGGACGACGCTTTCCTCATCGAGCTATCCTGGACGCCCGCAGAGCTGACCTTTGCCGAACTTCTCCATCAGGCCGGGCTAATTCCTCTTCCCCCCTATATCCGCCGACCGGCAGAAGCCTCCGACAACCAACGCTACCAGACCATTTATGCCCGGCACGACGGGTCGGTGGCAGCGCCTACGGCAGGCCTGCATTTTACCGACACCGTTTTCAACAGCCTTGCAGCAAAAGATATCCGGCGCACCTTCGTCACCCTGCATGTAGGAGCAGGGACCTTCCTTCCCGTAAAAACACCCACCCTCTCGGATCATATGATGCACGTGGAATGGATCTCCGTCACCAGGGATACGATTGCCACGCTCCTGAATGCATTGGGCAGTCCTGTCATTCCGGTAGGCACCACCTCTGCCCGTACCGTCGAAAGTCTTTACTGGCTTGGGCTGAAAGCCGCACAAGATCCATCCATCTCCCCGGAAGAGCTCACAGTACATCAATGGGATGCATATGAGCTCCCGTCCCGGACTACCAGCCCGGAAACAGCGCTCACCTCCTTGCTGGAATGGATGCAAAGACATGATCTGTCCCAGCTGATCACCCGTACACAATTACTGATCACACCGGGATATAAATGGCGCATCGCAAAAGGACTTATCACCAACTTTCACCAGCCCGAATCGACCTTGCTGCTGCTGGTCGCCTCACTGATCGGAGAAGATTGGAAAAAAGTATACGACTATGCCCTGGAGCATTCATTTCGCTTCCTTAGCTATGGAGATGGGTGTCTGCTCTTGCCCTAAGTTCTGGCCGGAAAGGTCTCGCGCCTAATCCTCTTCCGCCTTCAGCGGAAATTCCAGCGTAAAGGTCGTGCCCTTACCTACCATGCTGTCCACCTTGATCTTACCCTGATGGGCTTCCACGATGGTCTTGACATAGCTAAGTCCCAGGCCAAACCCCTTGACATTGTGAATATTACCCGTATGAGCCCTGTAGAATTTCTCGAAGATACGCCGCTGCGTCTCCTTGCTCATACCGATGCCATTGTCCTCGATGCGTATGATCAGGCTCTTGGCAGTGCTGTGGGTAGTGATCCGTATGAAAAGATTGTCTTTTGAATATTTTATCGCGTTGTCGATGAGATTGGATATCAGGTTGGTAAAATGTACTTCATCCGCGCTGATCAGGTCACTCTTTGCATTGAGCTGCAATTCCGACCGTCCTCCCTTCCCATCCAGCTGCAGTTGGAAATTTTCCATGGCCTCCTGTATGATCTCGTGCGCACGGATGGGCGTCCGATTCAGCTGTTGCTCCTGCCGGTCGAGCAGCGATGCCTGCAATATCGTCTCCACCTGCTTGTTCATCCGGCGATTCTCCTCCTTGATGATGCCGGTGAAATACTCCGATTTCTGCCTGTCCTGTATCACCTTTTCGTTCTTCAACGCATCCACCGCCAGGGAAATAGTAGCCAGAGGCGTCTTGAACTCATGGGTCATGTTGTTGATAAAGTCGTTCTTTATTTCACTCAGCTTTTTCTGCCGGAGCAGCGCTCTCACCGTCACATAAAAAGCGGCAATGATGATGATGGTAAAGAAAATAGCGCCCCCGATCATCCACCGCATCTGGCTCAGCACGATGTTTCGGAAGTCAGGGATGACAACCACCAGCAGCTCGTCGGGTATGGTTTCTCCCACACCCACATTCTCGGGAGCCTGAAGAGGGTAATAGGCCGCCCAATTATGTACGGAATCCTCCAGCTCTTTGAAGTAATTGGGCGAGCGTATCTCCGGAGGCCGGAAAGACATTCCCGTACCCAGATCCGCAGAGACGGCAAATTCGAATTTGGTATCTTTTAGACCATGTATATTGAAGGACTTTCTCAATTTGTCAGCGATATCCTCGGGCGTAAATTTCTCGGCAATGGTAGGTGGACGCATCAGCTCCAACATGAACTGGTCGGAAGGCCGCCAGGTCAGGCCCGGTTTTAGCCGCAACGTTTTGAAATTGGGAGAGCTGCCTCTTTGCTCTACCAACTGATGCCCCACGTCATTCATGGCATCGATAAGCTTGTGCTTCAACAGCTCCCGCCTGTTCTCCACCATGGTAAACAACCAGTTGATCTGGATATATATAATACCAATGAGGGACAGTGAGATCAGAAGAAAAATAATGGGAAAAATTTTTTTCAAACCAAATTGCTTTTATGTATCGGACCAGTCATCGGGCCCAACTATAAAGATATTCAAAAGGTCAAAGGATAGGCCCCTTCCGTGCCCCGCCGGGCCAGCTATTTAACGAAGGTTTCACAAAGAAAGGGGATTTCGTGCTAAAAACCGCAGGTTCTCCGCTCTCCCTTGCGCCAGGTGCCCGCTACTCCCGAGCCCCGTTTTCCGGACATTCTTCCCGCAATTTCCGGCATTTTTCGGCTTTGGAGTCGCTGTGGAAATAATCGGATTTTGTTATCTCCCATAAATACTTAATTTAGTCCATATGGAGAGCCCGGCACCTGGCATATTGTTGATCGCAGATCCATTCCTTAAAGATCCGAATTTCATGCGGACCGTCGTGTTCCTTTGCGAACACCAGGACGAGGGAAGCTTTGGATTTGTCCTGAATAAGAATTACGACTACACATTGAATGAATTGGTCAGTGGATTGGACGACCTGAAATTACCTGTTTTTTTAGGCGGACCCGTGCAGATGGATACGATCCATTTTCTGCATCAGTATCCCGATAAGATCATCGGAGGATACGAGATCATCGATGGCGTCTTTTGGGGCGGCAGCTTCGAGACAGCCATAGACCTGATACGCGCGGGCGAGATCGATATCTCCAAAATACGCTTCTACATTGGATATTCCGGCTGGGGCAGCGGTCAGCTTGCCGATGAATTGAAGGAAAAATCATGGCTAACGGTACAGGCCAGCCGTAAATTGGTATTCCATAAACAGACGGATGAGATATGGAAGGAGGCGCTCCGTCATCTGGGCGGAGACTATGAGATCATGATCAATTTCCCCATCGATCCACAGCTAAATTAAAAAACCCCCGAAGGGGTTTTTAAGCTCCATGCCAGCGGTCCACTAATGAATGGCAAACCGGACCCCCGCCTCGATACCCCAGGTATCCAAATGCTGCACTCCATCGCTGTTGAATGGCGCGTAGTTGTAGCTGCCGCCGATCTTGATAGCCGTCGGTGAATAGCTGCTCAAAGGAATATAAAAGCCAGCCCCTCCCTTCAATGCCCAATTGGCTTTGGAATGCGGGGAATCGAATTCTCCCAGGTACTGGTCGAATGTAGCGAAATTCACACCCGCCCCCCCTTCTACATAAGGCCGGATAAATCCTTTTTTCATCAATGTATAATTAGCTGTCAGCAACACCGGTATCTGCTGAACAGAATTGCTTACCACAGCCGATACTGTCGTACCTGCCCCATCATGATAGGTCTGGCGGGGATACTTCTGATAATAGTCGTTGTATCCAAAGCTCAATCCCAGGCTCAATCGATCATTCAGGGGATAGGCCAGACCTGCATTGAATCCCTTATACGCCGGATGGGTTACATAATCCTTAAAAGAACCCGTAGGAAAATTCACACCATACCCCACCGTCACATTCAGATAATTTTGAGCGTGGAGGGCCGGACAGCTCAATAACACTATCAGCGTCGCCATCCCCCCATATTTTAATAATGTACGCATCTTATACCTCCTTGCTTGCTTGATTATTGTTTAAGATAGGGTGACTGCCCCACCAGGGCTTGGACCTCCGACGCTGCATTGGCCTGACGGAATACCTCCTCGCCTCTCGCCAGCCCCGTCCACACTGTCTTGATCTTATTGCCGTTGGCAGATGCATTCTTCAGGTCCAGCAGGTCTATCTCAAGACCGCCATTGGTAATGGAATATACCCCTACCGCATAATACGGCGGATAATAGCCATATCCTCCGTAGCCCCAATAATAAGGGTCCCAGAAGCTGCCATAGTCATTCCAATAATCTCCATAGCTAAAGATACCAGTGCTGGTATTATAGACCCTGGCGACATTCACGGCCAGGTCGGGCGAGGACCCCTTTGCCACCAATTGATAGCCCCGCTGCTGCAAACTGCTGCTTATAGCGCCCAGCAACAAGCTGTCATAGGATGACAGCGCACGTCCATACAGCTGGTTGTCCTGAATAACATCTACCGAATCGGTGACGCTGAATGTTTTATAGCTGGAAAAATTGGCTGTCGTATCATAATTGGTGATATAGATACGCGATTCATCTTTAGTGAGGTTGTTCAAAGGATCCTTACGGCAGCTTCCAAAGGCAAGTATTGTCAGCAACCCTCCTCCCATCAACCATCCTATTGTTTTCATGATCGGTGCTGTTTTAAAAAATTTGTGGAAATTGTTACGTTACAGCACTATAGATGCAAATAGGATGCCTTGGTTTAAAGCCCGTTTGGACTTTAACAGTGGGCTAACAATCGGCCGCCAAATAAAAGCCCCCAGTGTAAACTGGGGGCATATAAAACTAACATTCTTTCTTCGGGTAATGGACCGCGCGTGTTAAGGCGTTACTTCGTTTCAACAGGTACAGCGCCTTCAACCAAAACGGTCACTTTATTGTGGATGACTTCTACGAATCCGCTTTGGATCGTAAAGTACGCGAGGTGACTTTTATTATCCTTTAACACTTTCACCCTCCCTGCCTTCAGGGCGCTGACCAGAGGAGCATGCTGCTCCAATACTTCAAAAAGGCCCGACACGCCTGGCAATTGCACACCATACACATCGCCGCTGAATAACTTCTTTTCGGGTGTTAATATCTCGAGATTCATTAGTATTTACGATTTAAACTTTGTCCTGACCATTGGCCGGTGCCGACCCAATTAACCTTGAGCCTGTGCCAGCAGCTTCTTACCCTTCTCGATAGCATCATCGATATTACCTACCAGGTTGAAAGCCGCTTCAGGATATTCATCCACTTCACCATCCATGATCATATTGAAACCACGGATAGTCTCGTCGATGGGAACCAGCACACCTTTCAGACCAGTGAACTGCTCAGCCACATGGAAGGGCTGGGACAGGAAACGCTGTACCTTACGGGCGCGGGCAACGGTCATTTTATCTTCGTCGCTCAATTCATCCAGACCAAGGATCGCGATGATGTCTTGCAGCTCCTTATAACGCTGCAGGATCAGCTTAACCCTGTTGGCGGTGTTATAGTGCGCATCCCCGACGATGAGGGGAGTCAGGATACGGGAAGTGGAATCCAGGGGATCAACAGCCGGATAGATACCAAGGTCGGCAATCTTACGGCTAAGTACGGTCGTAGCATCCAGGTGGGCAAAGGTCGTAGCCGGAGCAGGGTCGGTCAGGTCATCCGCAGGCACGTATACCGCCTGTACGGAGGTGATAGAACCATTCTTGGTAGAAGTGATCCTTTCCTGCATGAGACCCATCTCGGTAGCCAGGGTCGGCTGATAACCTACCGCGGAAGGCATACGTCCCAACAGGGCCGATACTTCGGAGCCCGCCTGGGTGAAACGGAAGATGTTGTCTACGAAGAAGAGGATATCACGTCCCTGTCCCTTGCCATCTCCATCACGATAGTACTCGGCAATGGTCAGACCGCTGAGGGCCACACGGGCACGCGCTCCGGGAGGCTCGTTCATCTGCCCGAATACAAAGGTCGCCTTCGAGTCGGACAGTTCCTTCATATTGACCTTGTTCAGGTCCCATCCGCCATGTTCCATGCTATGTTTGAAATCGTCGCCGTACTTCATGATGCCGGCTTCGATCATTTCACGCATCAGGTCATTCCCCTCACGGGTACGCTCACCCACACCGGCAAACACGGACAATCCGGAGTATGCCTTGGCGATGTTATTGATCAGCTCCTGGATAAGTACGGTCTTACCGACACCTGCGCCACCGAACAGACCGATCTTACCACCCTTTGCATAGGGCTCGATCAGGTCGATTACTTTAATACCCGTATATAATACCTCGGTGCTGGTGCTCAGATTTTCGAAGGCCGGGGGCTTGCTGTGAATAGGACGGCCATTTGCCTTGGAGACGGCAGGCAATCCATCGATAGGATCGCCGGTCACATTGAACAGACGCCCTTTGATAGCTTCTCCCGTAGGCATGGCAATAGCGGCGCCGGTGTCTTCGACTGGCAACCCGCGTACCAAACCCTCTGTACCGTCCATGGCAATACAACGAACGCTGTCCTCTCCCAGGTGCTGCTGAACTTCCAACACCAGTTTTTCGCCATTGGAACGCTTCAGTTCCAATGCATTATATATTTCAGGGAGTTTTCCCTCGAACTGCACATCGATTACAGCGCCGATGATTTGCTTGATCTTACCGGTACTTGCCATATATAAGGAGCTTTTAATTTTGGCTGCAAAGGTAAGGGCAGGAGCCCAAAGTCCAAAAAACTGTTTGAACTTTTATGGCTTGCCTCCAAAGGCTAAATTTGCATTTTATCTGGAACCGCCGGAGGCGGTTCGTCCGAAGGACAGACTTTAGCCATATGCGGGAATTGGGCTATTTTTCGGGCAAGAATAATTCCCGCACTTTTATTATGCAATTACTATCCGTCAATACGCCCGCACTTGAAAAGGATTTCATACGGGTGAACGTAGAGCTCAATCGCAATGTGCCCGGTTATATCCGTCCCATCGACGCCGAGATCCGGGAAGTCTTCGATCCGGAAAAGAACAAAGCTTTCCGGCACGGGGAGCTCACCCGCTGGGTGCTAAAGGACAGTGAAGGCCGGCTCATCGGCCGGATCGCAGCTTTCGTAAACAAGCGTTATAAGAATAAAGGAGATGATGTGCCCGTTGGAGGCATCGGGTTTTTTGACTGCATCGACGACCAGCAGGCAGCGGATATGCTGCTGGACGTAGCCCGGCACTGGCTCGCCCAAAAGGGTATGGAAGCCATGGACGGCCCCATCAATTTTGGCGAACGGGACAAATGGTGGGGTTGCCTGGTGGAAGGTTTTAAAGAGCCTCCCTACGGAATGAACTTCAACCCGCCCTATTACAAGGAATTGCTGGAAAACTATGGCTTCAGGCCCTTTTACAATCAATTATGCTTTGGTCTCGACCCTAAGAGACCGGTAAGCAATAAGATCGTACAACGACACGCCACCCTGGCTGCCGACCCCGACTATAGTGCACACATGATCGAAAAATCCCGGCTGGAGAAATATGCGGACGATTTTGTCGCTATTTACAATGGAGCCTATGCCGGCCACGGAGGGCTGAAAGAGATGAGAAAGGAGCAGGTCATGGCCCTCTTTAAAAAGATGAAGCCCCTGATGGATGAAAGGATCGTATGGTTCTCCTATCACAAAGACAGACCCATCGCCTTTTTTATCAATATTCCCGACCTGAATCAATACTTCAAACACTTTAATGGCAAGTTCGGCCTCCTGCAAAAGCTCCGGTTCCTCTGGCTCAGATATAGAGGCGCCTGCCATTATTTCACCGGGCTGGTCTTTGCTACCATACCGGAATTCCAGGGGAAAGGAGTAGATGCCTATATCATCGGCGAGTCGGCCAGGATCATCCAGCCAAAGACCCCATACACCTATCTCGAGATGCAATGGATCGGGGACTTCAACCCCAAAATGGTCAATATCGCCAAGACCCTGGGGGAGACCTTTATCAGCCGTAAATTGACTACCTACCGCTACCTTTTCGACAGGGGTAAGGAGTTCAAGCGGCATCCCCTGGTGTAGCCCTGCCGGACAATTCACACTCTCGAAAGTTCCCTTTATGGGAATAATTTCCTTTCTTGAGATTCCCTTATAGTAAAAGTTCTACATAAGGACTTGACTTAGAAGCCTGTTCTTTCCGGCACGGACTATGCCATACAAACTACGTTAAAGATACACTGCAACAGGTCTTTACCTGATGCATAAATAGGAGTGAAAAATCCAATATCCGGAAAGGCCGGTGAAAATCTAAAGCTGTTTAAGATCCTATCATCCAGAAAAAGCCAAAGATCATCGTACTTCTGGACATTACTGCGAGACCGTCTTCAGACGGTCTCTTTTTTCTCCCCCCACTCCAACCCACCCGGCAGGGCCCGATTGCTGAATTCGATATGTATCACCCGCCTGTTCCGCTCACTCACAGTACGCCCAGAAGCATGTAACAGCAATGGCTTCATGATCATCACGCCGCCTCTCGGCACCCTACATACCTGCTCCTCCGACAAGTCAGTCAACTCAGGTCGAACCACCCCCTCCAAATGACTCCCGGGCGCCACTCTCAAAGCCCCATTGCTCTCATCCGTATCATCCAGATGGATCCGAATAGTAAAAATATTCTCCAGAACATCCACCGGCGGCTGCACCCCAAACCTATCCTCCTTCACAGTCCAGCCACTATACCCCTCATACTCCACCCGCCTATCCACCAAAATAGTCAGGTCCCGATGATAGGCGACAAACCAGTTGGAACCTCCGGGCTTATCGAAATAAATGGACTTCACAGGAAAAAAGTCCGGCCCAAAAGAGCTTATAATGGTCTGCAACGCCGGAGTAAAGATCAACGGCCCGACATCCGCAACAACATGCAGGAACCTCCTGATGGCAAAAAGATCGCTGGTCTTCCGGAATGCAGGTCCCACCGGATCAACCCCTTCGATCTTTTCTATGATACGTTGTACTTCCTCACCCGAATAAACATGCTCGAGGATACAAAACCCTTGTTCTTTTACTTGTTGCACAGACATGTGGGCAAAGATACATCAGCCGGCAACAGCAGGCGCCCCAATCAATGGTCCGGCCCCGGCTTCAGCCCCCGCCCCGGCGGCAGTCGCCCCCACGATCTTCGGCGCCAGCAGCTTATACAACACCGGCGTCACCACCCTCGTGAGTATCGTCGAGCTCAGCAACCCGCCAATGATCACCAGCGCCAGCGGCGAATACAACGGATTATTCTCCGCCACCAACGGTATCAGCCCCCCGATAGCCGTCAATGTCGTTAATATGATAGGCACAAAACGCGTCTCACCCGCCTCCTGTATCGCCTCATCCAACCCTTTCCCATCCCTCCGCAGTTGATCGGTATAATCCACCAGCAATATGGAATTCTTCACCTCGATCCCCACCAGGGCAATGATCCCAATCACAGCCACAAAGGAAAAAGTATTCCCGGAGAAGAGCAGCGCCAGCACCGCACCGATGATACCCAGCGGCACAACGGAAAGAACGATGAGCGTCCCCCGGAAGGTCTTGAACTCCAGGATCAGTATCCCGAGTATGCCAAAGACCGTGATCAGGATGATGGTGCCAAGACCTCCAAAGCTCTCCTGCTTACTCTCCACCTCGCCGGCAGCCTTGTAATACGCTCCTTTGGGAAAGCTCATTCTATCCAGCTGCTTCAGCAGCTCATCCGTTACACGGGTAGTGTTATACCCATTTTGTACAAAGGCGGTGACAGTCGTATATCGATCCTTATCATAATGATGAATGCTCGTAGGACTGCTTTGGAACTGCACGTCGGCCAGCTGGCTCAAAGGAATAGAGTTGCCATTGTACGCTCCCACATACACTTTATCCAGTGCATCCAGGGATTGACGCTGCGCCCTGGGCAAACATACATTGATGCTGTAGTCATCGTCATTCGCATTGTCCTTTCTGAATTTCCCGATATCCAGACCCGCGATGGCCAGCCGGACGGTACGGTCTATCTCGTTTACCGGCACACCCAGGATGCCCGCCTTTTCCTTATTCACTTTAACTTTGATATCGGTCTTCAGGGTAGTAAGCTCATTCTTTACATACAAGGTGCCGGGTGTCCGTTTCAGCAGGTCCTCCACCCGGAAGGCAATACTCCGCAACGTATCCAGGTCCTCCGAGAACAGGCGGATGGCAATCGGCGCCTCTATCGGCGGCCCCTGCTCGAAATCCTTTACTTCGATACGCGCACCGGGATAAGCGGAAAATTTCTGACGCAGCATGTCGATAAGCTGTCTCTTTTTCACGGGAGGCGTTTCCTTCAACTGTATAAAAAGCTGGGCATAGTTGCTGACCTCATTCTGCGGGATGACATTATAATAGATACGAGGATTACCCCGGCCGACATTGGTAGCATAATTCTTCAGGTCAGGCAGCTGCCGAACCTCCAGCTCCACCCATTTGGCAATGGAGTCCGTCGCAGGCAGGCTGGTTCCCAGCGGAGTTTCGATATTGACGAGGAACATGGGTTTCTCACTGGCGGGGAAGACGCTAAAACCTACCACCGGCACCAGGAACAGACAGCCCACAAAGATCGCCAGCGCCACCAGCAGCGTAACCACAGGACGGGCGATGGCCGCATGCAACAGCCGGCGATAGGAGCCATTGATAAATCGCTTCAGTCCACGGAGGAAAAAATTACCTTCCGGATGCTCATGTCCACTGAGTATACGGCTGGAGAGAAAAGGCACAATAGTGAGCGATACAAAAAGAGAAGCCAGCACGGTAGTGACCACGGCTGCAGGCAAACTGCGGATAAAATCCCCCGCCCCTTCCGGCAAGAACATCAACGGTAGAAAAGCAAATATCAGCGTAGCAGTACAGCCCAGCACAGCCAGACCTATCTGGCGGGTAGCAGCCATAGCGGCTTCCTTGCGCCCATAGCCCAACCGCAAATAACGTTCGATATTTTCCACCACCACGATGCTGTCATCCACCAGCAGCCCCAGCGCCACCACCATGCCCACAATGCTCAGCTGATTGATGGTGATATGAAAAAGGTCCAGTAAAAAAAGCCCGATAGCCAGCGAAAGAGGAATGGAGATCATCACCACGATGGATGCACGGGGCCCCAGCGGCAACAGAGTCAGCAGGACCAAAAAGATGGCGATGGCAAAATCCATCCCGAAATGCCCCAGACGCGTACGCACGCTCTCCGCATTGTTAAAGCTTTTTTCATACACAATAGAAGGAGGCAATTCCTTTTGGAACTGCTGCAGGACAGGTTCCATCTCTTTTTCAACAGCGAAAATATTGGTGCCGGACTTGCGGCTGGCAGTGACAAAGACAGCACGCTTGCCGTTGAGCCTGCCGATATAATTCTGCTCCTCGTAGCTGAACTCCACATCCGCCAGGTCCTTTACATAGATGATCTTGCCGCCGGCGCTGCTGACAATGGTGTTTCGGATCTCATCCACATTCTTATAATCGCCGCTGGTCTTTACATTGAATTTTTTGGCGCCCATCTCGACGGAGCCGGCAGGAATATTCACATTCTCGCTCTGTATGGCCCGGAGCAGGGCATTCAACGGTATCTTGTTCTGGGCCAGCTTTTCCAGGTTCAGCGATACACGTACCTGCTGCTTGGGGAAGGCCCAGTTGTCTACATTCTTCAACGATTTGATCTTCTCCAGCCTTTCTTTCAACTTCTTGCTCCATTCCTCCATATCCTTATAAGGGGTCGTCTCGCTGGTAAGAGCTACCTGCAGGATATTCACATCGGAAGGAGTGAACTTCTGCACCTTGATGCTTTGCACATCAGCCGGGAGGTCCGGACGGATGGCATCCAGCTCGCGGACGACATCCTGGTATTTTTTTTCCGGGTCCATCTCGTATTTGAACTCGATATTGATGACAGCCAGACCGTCGTCTATCTGCGAACGGATCCGTTTGACGTCATCCATCTCATTGAACCTTTTTTCGATAGGGTTCACGACCAGTTCTTCCATATCCTTGGGGCTCGTGCCGGGGTAAATAACGATGGTGGAAAATTGAGGAGCCTGTATATCCGGGTCTTCGCCCCGGGGCATGTTCAGGAGAGAGTTCACGCCAATGGCCGCCAGCATCACAAATACGATGAGCGTGAACTGATAGTTCTTTACTGAAAAATCGGTGATTCGCATAACAGTTATTTTAGATTTAATGTCTGTCCTTCGGACGATGAACCCCTGGTTCATCCCGTGTGTCTTGGGGGACAACTTTTACAATGGAGGTCTCTGTCAAATAGCCAACGCCATCGGTGATCACCTGCCCCGCACCATCCAGTCCACCGCTGACGGCTACTTTATTCTTTGTCAGAAAGGCGACCTGAATAGGATTTTTCTTCACCGTTCGCTGGTCCGCGTTCAGCGTATAGACATATCCGGTCTTGCCATCACCTTCTACCAGCGCTTCGATGGGAATGATGGTCAGCGATTGTTTGGAAGAGGGTTGCAGCTGCAGAGAGCAAAAGAGACCGGGCGCCAGCTTGTGACCCGCAGGCGATACGGTGACCTCTATCGGATAAGTCCCGTTGACAGGATCGGCTCCTTCGGCCATCTTGGTGATGATGCCGGTAAAGGTCTGCCCGGGATACGCTTCGATAGAGACAGTAGCCTTATCTCCTTTCTTAAGGATCACCCAGTCGCGATCCGATACGCCAAAACGTACTACCCACTCGTTCTTTTCCGTACCGTTGAATAAGAACACGTCCTTACCGACAGAAGCTACTTCTCCCTCGCTCATCAGTTTTTGCAGGATGACGCCGCCGGCCGGGGCATGTATCTGGGCATACTGCTGATTGAACTTGGCAATACGCAAGGCTTCCGTCGCTACGCTGACCTGTGTATGTGTATTCTGAAGCTGTTCCAGCGAAGCAACCGTATCCCTGTAAAGATTGCTGACACGCGCTTCGTCCCGCCGGTTCTTCTCCAGGTTTTGAGAGGCTTGCTGGACCTGCGCATCTATCTCGGTGAGATCCAGGGTCGCCAGCAGCTGACCCGCTGAGACATGGTCCCCTTCCTTTACATAGACCCTGGAGATGACACCGCCTATCTTGAAAGAAAGATGGGCTTCCTCGTTGGATGCTATCAATCCGGAATATTGAAGATTACGACTGTAGTTGCCCATGGTCACTGGTTGCAGTTTTACCAGGATGGGATCTTCGCCTGTCTTTGGATGAGTGGCGGCTTTGTTATCACTACATTTTACCAGGGCAAAGACGATCAATGCCGCGATGGGAAAACGTAGCGCTGTAAGTAATTTCGCGTTCATGGCTTCTAGTTTATAGTTTCTTGTTTATATGTTGGTCGATGATAAAGCGATCAGAATTTATAGGATGCCGTCGCCCGTTCCAGGTCCGCGGCCCTGTTCAGCACCGTGAGACAACCCAGCGAATAGCGGAGCTCTGCGCTCGTCATCTGTGTCCGGGCATCGACAAGCTCTATTTGAATGGCATTGCCCTCCTTGAACCTTCTTTCGGCCAGGCGATAGGTCTCCCGCGCGCTGGACACCTCATCCGCGAGGGACTGCAATGCTTCGACAGAGGAGGCGTAGTCATTGGCGCTGGTCTGAACCTGCAGCGTCAGCTGCTGGGTCAACTCCTTGTACTGGTCGTGGCTGGCCTCCATATCTATCTCCGACTGACGGATCTTGTACTTGTTATCATTTGCTTTAAAAAGAGGCCATACCAATTGTACACCTCCCAACTGATAGAACTGCTCGTTATTGAATTTGAAGCCAAAACCCTGGAACCCGATATCGTAGAAGGCGCTGAGCTTGGGGACGAGATACTGGCGGTTGTATTTCAGATTGGAAGCATAAATTTTCTGAACGCTATTCAGCTTGGCCAGTTCTTCGCGATCGGTTGGTATGCCCGGCGCCAGGCGAAGTGCGGCAGTTTCCACACCCACCCCGGACGACGCGCCGGAACCCGAGGTATCCGTCTGCAGGGCAAACAGCCTTTCATCGGTTCGTATCTCCGTATCCAATGGCCTGTTCAGTAAGAAATTGAAATATGCTGCGGCATTGCGCTGTCCGTTCCTGGCTTCGATGAGTGATGATTCTACCTGGCTGACCTGGGCCTGGGCACGCAACACGATCTCTTTGGTGGCCATCCTGTTCTCCACAAATTTTTCGCTCACCCGTTTGTTCTCCTTTACCAGTCCAAGCGCGTTAGTATAGATGCCCACCGCCCGGTCGGCTTGCAGATACTGATAATAAGCCTGGCGGATATGCTGTACCAGCTCCCGCTTGTAGACATCCAGATCGGCGCGCCGCGTATTGATCATTTCACTGCTGACCTGACGATTGTGTTGCAGATCGGTGTTGATCAGGGGCAGTGTGACTTCCATCTTTGTGTCATGATAATCGTTGGGCAGGAATTGGATGGATTGATTGCCCACCTGCGGGAATTTATTGGAGGACGTAAGCTGGTTCAGCGTGGAATAGACTCCGTTGAGCAGGTCGCCCACCGGTATGTCCTGGCTGCGGCCGCCATGGGCCAGCGTATACTGGGAGCTAAACGCAGCCTGCGGATAAAAAAGGGATTGCGCTCTTTGCAGGTCGAGCAGGGCCTTTTGCAGGTCGAAGCTCCGCTGACGTAGGGCCAGGTTACTGTCCAGCCCCATCCGGATATATCCTTCCAGGATCTCGGAAGAGACGGCCGGGCCGGCCGCACCCCTTCCGGCCGGGGAAGAAGGTTCTTGTGCCGCCAGGCCGAAGGCAACCAGCATTCCACTTAGAAAGGTGATAAGCTTTGGTATCATGTTCAATTTATTGATGTTGTGAATTTTATTAACAATGTTAAGTAATCGACCGAAAAAAAGGCCCTCTCGGGGCACATACGCAATTCTCCTCCGCACTACATCACTTTCCTTTCCCCGAAATATCCAGGGTATTGATCAACCAGTTGAGGGATTGCCGGATCATTGGTAATACATTTTCCTTCTCCGGTATCAGCTTTTCCAGCCGCTGCCTCGTCGCCAGCGACACCAGCCCATGTACCGTGCTCCAGATGGAAAGACTCAGCACTGTGGGGTCCGTCTTGGCGATATACCCCTTCTCCATGCATTCCACCAGCGTATCCCTCAGACGCGTGAGAGCCGCATCCCCATTCTCCCACTCGCAGCCCATCTCCGTCAGCTTTTCCATCGGTTCCGGCTGGATGAACATAAGGTCATAAAACTCAGGATTTTCCAGACCAAACTGTATATAGTTCTCTCCCATCTTATGAAGCCGCAGCAGCGGGTTATGGATATCATCCAGGTTCCTGTTCATCTCCTGCAACTTTAAAAAGCCCATTTCATGCAGGTTGTAGAATATTTCATCCTTATCTTTAAAATAGAGATAGATAGTAGTAGGGCTGTATTCTATGATGTCGGCTATACGGCGTATGGATACATTGCTAAAACCCTCCTCCACAAAGAGCTTCATGGAGGCCTCCAGTATCCGCTTGCGGATCTCGAGTTTCTGCTTTTCTTTTCTTTCTGCAATTCCCATATCAAATAATTAACAGCACAAATATACTTAACACTGTAAATAATCCAAATTTTTTTACAATTTTTTTTGGCTTTTGCCCATTACTGGTATTTGTGGTAGGTTTGCTATAGAAGTATACCATGGATAAATTCATTGTCTCGGCAAGAAAATACAGGCCCCAGGATTTTTCAACAGTAGTGGGGCAGTCCCATATCACCACCACACTCAAGAATGCCATCAAAAACAATCAGTTAGCGCATGCGTTCCTGTTTTGTGGTCCCAGGGGTGTCGGCAAGACCACCTGCGCCCGTATATTGGCAAAAACCATCAACTGCGAAAACCCCGACCAATACGGGGAGGCCTGCAATAAGTGCCATTCCTGCGTCTCTTTCAACGAAGGCACTTCTTTGAACATCCATGAGCTGGATGCCGCCAGCAACAATTCCGTGGACGATATCCGGACCCTGGTAGAACAGGTGAGGTTTGCCCCGCAGGCCGGTAAGTACAAGGTATATATCATCGATGAAGTGCACATGCTGAGCTCTTCCGCCTTCAATGCATTCCTCAAGACCCTCGAAGAGCCGCCCTCCTATGCTATTTTCATCCTGGCTACTACGGAAAAGCACAAGATACTTCCCACCATCCTCTCCCGCTGTCAGATATTCGATTTCAAGCGGATCACTACGGCTGACACAGTGGAACACTTACAGGACATCTGCAATAAAGAAGATATAACGGCCGAGAAGGCAGCCCTGCAGGTCATCGCACAGAAGAGCGAAGGCTGTATGCGGGACGCGTTGAGCATACTGGATAAGATCGTCAGCTTCACCAATGGCGAGCTCAGCTATAAGAACACGCTGGAGCACCTGAATATATTGGATGCGGACTATTATTTCAAGCTCCTGGAAGCCATGCAGCAACAGCAGCTGTCGGACGCCCTCCTCGTCTATGACGATATCAACCGGAAAGGTTTCGAAGGCGACCTGGTATTGAATGGGCTGGCAGAGTTCATCCGGAACCTCCTGGTATGCAAGGACGAGAAAGTAGCATCCCTCCTGGAAGTTGTCGAAAGCTTCCGGGACAAATATATCGCTGCGGGCAAGGCAGTGGATGCCGCCTGGCTTATCAGCGCCCTCAATGTATTGAATGAAGCCGAGATCAACTATAAAGGAGCCCGTAACAAACGGCTGCATGTGGAGCTGGCACTGATCAAGCTGTCCTACCTGGGACAGGCCCTTCAGTTGACAGCAGAGCCGGCCGGCAAAAAAAAAGCGCTTGAATCCGTAAGACCCGTATCCTTCCGGAACATTCCGGCTATGGAGCCGGTGGTTTCCAGGAGCACCCCGCAGACAGTCCCGTCAACAGGATCGTCCGCTCCGCGGGAGCCAAAAGTTTCCGTCCCCGCCCCCACGCCTGCCAGCCAGGATCGCCCTTCTGGCAATGGCGCCGAAGGCGCCAAACTAATAGTAGAAGCAGGTGTAAAGCCAGCGGGTGGCGCTTCTCTGGGCTCTTTATCAAAGATCAGACAGCAATTCTCTTCCCGTCTGCAAAACAATGAAACGCAGATCCGGCCGCTGGAAACAGACGCATTGGCAAAAGCCTGGGCTACCTATGCCCGGCAATTGCGGGAAAATAAGAACCCGGCCGTACAAAGCCTGGAGATGGCTGCTTTAAGGATCCTGGACGCGAGTAATTTTGAAGTGGTCACCAGCAACAATCTCGAACAAAAATTCATCGAGCAGGAGAAACGCACTTTGTCGGAATTCCTGCAAAAAGAATTTGCCAACAGGGCGATCTCCTTTACCGTCATCGTAGAAGAGAGGCCTGATACGGAGGAACCCGTAGAAAGACCCCTGAATACCCGGGAACAGTTCTTGCAGATCGTTGAGCAATACCCCCTGGTGAAAGAGCTGAAGGATCGTCTAAAGCTGGAGCTTGATTACTGACAATTTTTTATAAATCCCAGTTAAATCAAATACCGGATTTTTGATATATACCTGGTTGGCGGGAACTTTGCCAATACGGACCACAGGTCCGTCGTCCGAAGGACAGACATCAATCCGGACATTTACTAATCTATGACAGGCAATTCGAAACCTCATTCCACACGGCAGATATTTCAAACCAGCTCGCCCGGCAGGTGGCAACGATTTAAATGGGGAGGTAGGGTTATATTGCTGTTGCTTTTGCTTGGCGTCGTCATTTTCTCCATTGCCATCAATCGCGGGTATACCCCCGACCTCCCAAGGATCAAGGAGCAAAGCCAGCTGTATAAGAAAGTGCTGGACACCAACCGCATCCTGTTCAAGGACAACAACCTTCTCAAGCAATATGGAGGTTTTCGTAAATATATCAACGAAAAGGTCCCTTATAAGGCAGGAGCTTTCCCGGGGCAGGCAAAAAAGGATTCGGCCGCGCAGGCCGCCTCCCGGGCAGACACCAGCTTTCGTTCCTTTACAAAATTCCCTACTGGCATAAGGGCCGCTTTCTATGTCGATTGGGACGCACAAAGCTTCCTGTCCCTCCAGGAATACATCTCCAAAATGAACCTCGTCATACCCGAATGGATCTTTATCGATCCCACGGCGGACACGGTATTTACCACCATCGACGACCGTGCCTGGAAAGTCATGAAGAATTCTGGTGTCAAGGTCATGCCCATCCTCTCCAATAACTATAAGGAGGTCTTCCGGGGAGATGGCGTCCACCGCATCATCAACGACCCCGTAAAGAAACAGCGATTGATCAATGACGTGATCAAAATTTTGGAAAAGAACGACTTCGTGGGCGTGAACGTGGACTTTGAAGAGTTGCAGGAGAAAAAGAACGACGCCCTGGTAAATTTCCAGCGCGATCTTTACAACCAGCTGCATGCAAAACATTTTCTCGTTACACAAGACGTAAGTCCCTTCAACGAGGATTACAACTTCAAAGAGCTGTCCAAATACAACGATTATATCTTCTTAATGGCCTATGACCAGTACTCCGACAATACGGGTCCGGGCCCGGTCTCCCATCAGAAATGGATCGAAGGGGCGGTGGATGAGGCTGTCAGGAACATCCCCATGCAAAAACTTATCCTCAGCCTGGCGGCTTATGGATATGACTGGAAGATGGGCAAGGATGTGTCCGCCCGCACCGTCAGCTACCAGCAAGCACTGTTCACGGCCAAGGACAACGAGTCGAAGATCGACTTTGACAACGACTCCTATAATCTTCACTACGAATACGACGACGACGACAGCATCCATCACCAGGTCCAGTTCACCGACGCCGCCACCGTCTTTAACGCACTGCGCTTTGCCACCGAATATGGACTCGCGGGTACAGCCATCTGGCGACTGGGTGATGAAGACCCCAGGGTCTGGTATTTCTATGACAAGGACATGCAGAAATCAGCCTTGTCCCATTTCAACTTCTCCGAATTCGGCAAAGTAGACGCCATGGCCAACGCCGACTTTGTCGACTATGAAGGTTCCGGAGAAGTGCTCGACATCATCGCAACCCCCACCAACGGACGCATTACACCGGAAGTGAACACCGGCGAGATGCTGATCAGCGAGGAGTCCTATGACAGCCTGCCATCACGGTTCGTAGCCCGGAAATATGGGACCAGCGACTCGATGAAGCTGGTATTGACCTTCGACGATGGCCCCGATCCCAATTATACACCTAAGATATTGGACATCCTGTCAAAATACCATGTGCCCGCCACTTTCTTTATCGTGGGCATCAATGCAGAGAACAATATTCCCATCGTCAAGCGGGAGTTCAAGGAGGGACATGAAATAGGCAACCATACGTTCACCCATCCGAATATCGCCAAGGTCAGCCAGCGAAGGGCCATCCTGGAGATGGAATCTACCCGCCTGCTCATCGAATGTATCACGGGTCATTCCACCATCATGTTCAGGGCCCCCTACAATGCCGACTTCGAGCCGGAGAAATGGGAGGAGCTGATCCCCGTAGCGATTGCCCGTACAAAGAATTATCTCGACATCGGGGAATCCATCGATCCACTGGACTGGGAGCCTGGTACCCCTGCCGATAGCATATTCGATAGGGTGGTCCGGCGTAAGAATGAAATGACCGCAGCCGGTCTCAGCGGGAACATCATCCTGCTGCACGACGCAGGCGGCGAGGACAGGAGCGCCACAGTAGAGGCCCTTCCCAAGATCATCGAATATTTCCAGGCCAGGAAGTTCCAGTTCACAACAGTGTCGGATATATTGGGCAAGAGCAGGGAAGAGATGATGCCTCCCGTGCCAAAAGGCAGCGGCTACTATTTGCTGCAGATCAATTATTATTTCGCCGAACTGGGCTATTGGAGCGGACATATCCTTTTTTCGCTCTTCATCGTGTTCATGATCCTCTCCGTAGGCAGAGTCCTCTTTATGGCCATTATCGCTACGAGGGAATTCTTCCGGGAGAAGAAATATTCCTTACAGCCTTTCTGGTCCCCCGATGGCCAGGGCGCACCCCTGGTGAGCATCATTGTTCCCGCTTATAATGAAGAAGTGAATGCCGTAGGCTCCGTCCAAAGCCTGCTGAAAGGCGACTATCCCAATTACGAGATCATATTTGTGGACGACGGCAGCATCGATCAAACCTATCAGCGGGTCAGCACCGCCTTTGACGGCAATCCCAAAGTAAGGGTGTTCACCAAACCTAATGGAGGAAAAGCTTCCGCACTTAATTACGGGATCCTGCAGTCGAAGGCCGACTTCGTCATCTGCATCGACGCAGACACCAAACTGAAAAAGGATGCCGTATCACGGCTCATGGAGCATTTTGGAGAGAACAAGAACAACGAAGGGAAAAAGCTGCGTCACATGACGGAGGAAGGGATGTCCGGCAAAGGCATCGTAGGCGCCGTAGCCGGGAATGTGAAAGTAGGTAATGAGGTGAACATGCTCACCCGGTGGCAATCCATCGAATACATCAGTAGCCAGAATTTTGACCGGAAAGCTTTTGCATACCTCAATGCCATTACCGTGGTGCCGGGCGCTATCGGGGCCTTCCGCAAAAAGGCTATTGAAGACGCAGGGGGCTTTACCACCGACACGCTGGCCGAAGATTGTGATCTCACCGTACGCATCCTTCGTTGTGGTTATATCATCGACAACGACAACAGGGCTATCGCCATGACCGAAGCGCCCGAGACCCTGAAGATGTTCCTGAAACAGCGGTTCCGCTGGAGCTACGGGGTCATGCAGACTTTCTGGAAGAACAGGGACGCCCTGCTGAACTGGAAATACAGGTGGCTCGGCTATGTGGCCTTACCCAACATCCTCATCTTTCAATATATCATACCTTTTGTCATTCCCCTGGCCGATTTCTTTATGCTCGTGGGATTATTGACAGGCAATGCGTCCAAGATCGCAGGCTATTATCTCGTATTCATGCTGGTGGACCTCCTGGTGGCCCTGCTGGCCTTCTCCTTCGAGAAGGAGAAGCTGACCAAGCTTGTCTGGCTGATCCCGCAACGCCTGATCTGGCGCTGGCTCACCTGGTCTGTATTATTCCGGGCTGTCCGCCGGGCGCTGAAGGGCGAGCTGCAACATTGGGGCGTCCTCAAACGGACAGGAAATGTAAAGGCAGCATAAGGATATGACACGCCCTGAACCAGCACGTTTGTCCACCCGTCGGAACCAAAAATTCCGTAATTTCACGGCTCGTTTTAAAACAAGACCAATAAGTATATGGCTGAAGTTATTTTAATGCCCCGGTTGAGCGATACCATGACAGAAGGGGTGATTGCCTCCTGGCATAAGAAAGTGGGCGACACCGTCAAAAAAGGCGATCTTTTAGCAGAGGTGGAGACGGATAAGGCTACGATGGATCTGGAAAGTTATAAAGACGGTACTTTATTATATGTAGGTACAGACAAGGGGGGAAAGGTACAAGTGAATGAGCTGCTGGCCATTATAGGCGCGCCCGGAGAGGACATCTCCTCCCTGTTGAAAGGTGGTGGCGCACCCGCCGCAACCTCCGCTCCCGCCGACCAGCAAAAAGCCACTTCCCCAGCCCCTGCCAGCGCTCCTGCTGCTACCGCAGCCCCCGCCGCCCAGGGCGAAGATATTTCCAAGCTGGAAGGAGTGATCCTGATGCCCCGGCTCAGCGATACCATGACGGAAGGCGTCATTGCAGACTGGCATAAAAAAGTGGGCGATACCGTCAAGAAAGGCGAGATCCTGGCCGATATAGAGACCGACAAGGCAACCATGGAGCTGGAAAGCTATAAGGATGGTAAATTATTACATATAGGCGCCCAAAAAGGGGAAAAGATCGCTGTTAACGACTTGCTGGCCGTCATAGGAGATGAATCCAAAGTCGATCTATCCAGGATCCTGGCAGGAGCCAGGAACAAAGGTGTTCCCGGTCCCGTTGCGGCAGGTGGAACCCAGCCGGCCACATCTGCACAGGCTTCCGCACCCGCTGCCAATGGAGCTGCTCCGGCAACCGGCACCCTTTCCGTCACCGCCGATGGCCGAATAAAAGCATCTCCCCTCGCAAAGAAGATAGCAGCCGAAAAGGGCATCGACATTTCACAGGTCACTGGCAGCGGAGACAATGGCAGGATCACAAAGAAGGATATCGATAACTTTGTTCCTGGTAAACCAGCTGCTCCGGCATCACAACCCGCCGCAAAGGGCGCTATTCCCGCTGCTCCGGCCGGCCAGGTGAGTTTCGAGGATGTCCCCGTATCGCAGATGCGTAAGGTCATTGCCAAACGCCTGTCTGAAAGCAAGTTCACCGCCCCCCACTTCTATGTCACGATGGCCATCGATATGGACAAGGCCATAGAAAGCAGGACCAAGCTGAATGAAGTATCCCCCGTAAAGATATCCTTCAACGACCTCGTGCTCAAAGCAGTGGCTACGGCCCTCAAGCAGCATCCTGCTATCAACAGCAGCTGGCTGGGAGACAAAATACGCATCAATCATCATGTCAATATCGGTGTGGCAGTAGCCATCGAGGACGGTCTCGTAGTGCCCGTA
Source organism: Sphingobacteriales bacterium 50-39 (assembly GCA_001898505.1). Taxonomy (GTDB): domain Bacteria; phylum Bacteroidota; class Bacteroidia; order Chitinophagales; family Chitinophagaceae; genus Puia. The sequence goes on along the minus strand of MKTZ01000008.1, from coordinate 265,898 downwards.
GTAAGATTTGCCGACACAAAGACCCTGTCCCAGATCGCCGCTGAAGTAAAGGACCTCGCACAACGTGCCAAGGCCAGGAAGCTGCAGCCCGCCGACTGGGAAGGCAGCACCTTTACTATCTCCAACATGGGTATGTTTGGAGTGGATGAGTTTACGGCCATCATCAATACGCCCGATGCCTGTATCCTGGCGGTAAGCGCTATTCAACAAGTACCGGTAGTTAAGAATGGGGCCGTCGTTCCGGGTAATATCATGAAACTGACATTGAGCTGTGATCACCGCGTAGTGGATGGAGCTATTGGCTCTGCGTTCTTACAGACAGTAAAATCCTTGCTGGAAGAACCCTTGAGAATGATGCTCTAAGAGCGCCACAGGCGCTCTGCCCGAAGGGCAATAAAACCGAGTCCGCAAAGAGTGCCACAGGCGCTCTGCCCGAAGGGCAATAAAACCGAGTCCGTGTAAAAGCCGGACCGCAGGTCCGCCCCCTCGCAGAAGCTACCTCGCAAAGGCCGCCTCGCAAAATCCTCCCGCAAATAGCTTAACACAAAAAAAGGGGCACCCTATAGACATAGGCTGCCCTTTTAAACCTTATCCTTTTAAGGCGTCATCTGTAGAAACAGCGGCCCTATCAGAACTGTGTCCTTGCTATTCCAACCAAACATTAAAAATCTCACTAATTATTTTATCAAGGAATTACGCAAACATCCCCCTTGCGACGGGTGTTTCGACTGATATGTCTGCCCTTCAGGCGAACCGCTTACGGCGATTCCTGAAAATACCGGGATGTTTCTCGTATGATTTCAGGCACTTTAGTGTGGACAGGCTAGAATCACCTGTCCTTTAGATCGGGTCAGCGGTAAAGTGCGGAAATTGGTCTCGCCCGAAAAATAGCCCAATTCCCGCATATCAGGCCTTCGTCGGAGCTGCTTCGTCACGCTCCTCTTTGGCCACAACCTTCGCCAAAGGCTTGGTTGTATCTGTCCTTCGGACGAACCACTTTCAGCGGTTCCTGATGAACCAGCCCTTAAAAGCCCTAACCAGTTGGCTGTGTTTTCTCTGTCCTTAACCGTTGACGCCACAAATATAAAATGGTCTTATTAGACCACAAAATCTTTTTCTCGATTTTTTTTCATAATTTTGCTCCCGGTTAATAATTCCTTTCTATCAGCTTTCGTGACAACCTTCGTGTTCAACCCCTGAAGGATATTGATGAGTAGATGGGTTCAATTTTCATTTAAATAGTATTTCAATTGTCTTTCCAAGATTTAAAGCTTATCGAGCCTTTATTAAAGGCTGTAAAGGAGGAGGGCTATACAACTCCTACACCAATCCAGGCACAGGCCATACCCATTATCCTTAGCCGAAAAGACCTTCTGGGTTGCGCCCAGACGGGTACAGGCAAGACGGCCGCCTTTGCCATTCCCATGCTGCAGCTTCTTTGTGAAGATGCAGCCCGTATCACGCCGGACACAAACCTCCGCGCACATCGCCCTATAAAAGCATTGATCCTTACCCCCACCCGCGAACTGGCGATCCAGATCGCGGATAGCTTCTCCGCCTATGGCAGATATACGGGTATGGAACACCTCGTGATATTTGGCGGCGTGCCCCAAAACCCCCAGGTTCAAGCCCTCCGCAAGGGCATCGATATCCTGGTGGCAACACCCGGACGTCTCCTGGACCTAATAGACCAGCGGCATATCAGCCTAAAGGACATCACCTACTTCGTACTGGACGAGGCAGACAGAATGCTGGACATGGGATTCGTACACGATGTAAAAAAGGTCATCGCCAAGCTGCCCCAAAAAAGGCAGTCGCTTTTCTTCTCTGCCACCATGCCCCCGGAAGCACAAAAGCTGTCCGCTTCCATCCTGGTAAACCCATCAAAAGTGGAAGTGACACCAGTCTCCTCTACGGCAGAGACCATCCAGCAATCCATTTATTTTGTAGACAAAAAGGACAAACGTTCCTTGCTCCTGCACGTACTGAAAACACAACCTATCTCCACCGCACTGGTCTTTACCCGTACCAAACACGGGGCCGACAAAGTAGCGCAGGGACTCACCCGGGCGGGTATCCGCGCCGAAGCAATTCACGGCAATAAATCACAGAACGCCCGGCAACGCGCGCTCCTTAATTTCAAGAGCCGCCAAACCAGGATACTGGTCGCTACGGACATCGCCGCCAGAGGCATCGACATCGATGAACTGACACATGTCATCAACTTCGAGCTGCCCAACGTTCCCGAAACTTATGTGCACAGGATCGGCCGCACCGGCCGCGCCGGCGCCAGCGGAATTGCCTTATCCTTCTGCGATGCGGAAGAAAAGGAATTTCTCCGCGACATCGAAAAATTGATAGGGCTGAAAGTACCGGTTGTCACCGACCATCCACATCCGCTGGGGAATTATGTCGAAGCCGCCCCAGCCCGCAACGAAGGCTCACAACAACAAAGAGGTAGCTCCCAACGAAGAGACAACCCCGCTCAACGCAGGGACAATCCTTCTCAAAGAAGAGATAACTCCTCTCAACGAAGAGACAACTCCGCTCAAAAAAGGCCTGCTCAACAAAAGGGTAACCCCTCTCAACGGAAGGATAGATCACAACAGCCCCCGCACGATATCATCCGCAAAGGCGCTGTCTCCTCCCTGGCCGAGCTGGAAGCGCTCGAGAACGAACCACAGCCGCACGAACAACCGCTGAAAACAGGTCAGCCCGATCTTACCAGACGCGAACATCCCAAAAAACATCACGATCCATCCAGACGCGATCACAAAAGGGAACCTCAGCAGACGGACAAGGTGGACAAAGTTGAAAAGGCGGAAAAGACCGACAGAACGGACAGCTCCAAAAAAGCGCATCAGCCGCATGACAAAGCCAAACATGAACCTCAAAAAGGTCATCAGGAACAGGTGAAGCGTGAGCGTGAAACACAACAGGATTTCTTCAACAATATAAAACTCAATCAGAGCGAGGGGGACGAGAAGTGGTAAATAGCTAATGTCTGATCCGCCTGTGGCGGCGCCTAAATACGTAACTTTAGGTGATGTTATCTTACTGCCTCCCATTGATAATGCTCCTTTCCTGGACATCTCCTGCCATAGATAGCAGCGGTCCCGGTGAGGAGCTTTCATCTTTATTGAATAAACAGCAATACGAAAAACTGTTCCCGCACCACCATGCTCTGTATACATATGAAGCATTGGTCAAAGCAGCAGCCGCTTTCCCAACCTTTGCACAAGAAGGCACGCATGAAGTCCGGCTACGGGAGCTGGCCGCATTCTTCGCGCACATCGCCCACGAGACTACCAGCGGCTGGTCAGGCGCCAAAGGCGGTCCTTATGCCTGGGGCCTGGTCTACACCGAAGAACAGGCATGCCGGGACGGTCATTGTACACAGTATAATACGGGCGGCGCCAGCCCCTACAAGCCAGCACCCGGGCGCTCCTACTATGGAAGAGGACCGCTGCAGCTGACATATGCCTATAACTACGGCGCTGCCGGAAAGGACCTGGGATTGCCCTTATTGGCCCATCCGGAAATGGTAAGCACGGACGGTGTAGTAGCTTTCAAAACAGCCCTCTGGTTCTGGATGAAGGCTCAGGCGCCTAAGCCTTCCTGTCATGAAGTGATGTGCGGTATATGGCAGCCTGCTCCGGCAGACCTCACGGGTCGGCGCAGACCGGGTTTTGGCATGACCATCAATATCATCAATGGAGGCGTGGAATGTAAGGACAATACCCCCGCCGCACGTGATGCAAGGGAAGAAAGGATCGGGTTCTATAAACACGTCGCCTCGGCTCTGGGCGTCCCTGTGGAAAAAGACTGCGATTGTGCAGGCATGGCAACGTATGGGAATTAATTTTCGTTCTATCAGACACCACTGGAAGCCGCCGGTGGCGACTCCTAAAATCAAATAGAATGGGCTTACAAAAGAGCACCTTTAGGCTGTTGCGTTTTCATTTCTCGTTTTTTCTCATGCCCGTGTATTGGTTTGCCGTTAGCCAGACAGGAGACCAGGACTGGCCCCGGGCGCTACTGATATTCGTTATACTGCACCTGCTGGTATATCCCGCAAGCAACGGTTACAATAGCTATATGGACAGGGATACCACTCCCATCGGCGGTCTGGAACATCCCCCCCAGCCCACCCGGCAATTATTCCGGATCACGGTAGGAATGGATATACTGGCCTTGTTATCAGGTCTTCTTATCAGCCCCCTGTTCTCCGCCGGCCTGGCCGTGTACATTCTCGCGTCCAGGGCCTATAGCTATAGAGGCATACGACTCAAGAGGTTACCCGTCATCGGATACCTTACGGTCATCTTATGCCAGGGTGCATTGGTGTTTTTTCTTGTCTATTATGGGAGCAGCGCCAGCAGGAGCATCAACGCCCCCTTGGAAGGAATGATCATCAGCAGCCTGCTGATAGGAGGCTTTTATCCCCTCACACAGGTATACCAGCACGAGGCGGACAAACAGGATGGTGTGCGCACCATCAGCATGTTACTGGGTATCCGGGGAAGCTTTATCTTTACAGCGGTATTATACACCATCGCAATGCTCCTGATGGCCTATCTGTTCTTCAGTACCCTTCAAATAAAGGAATTTTATGTACTGGCAACCTGCATGCTGCCTATTCTCGTTTATTTTTTCATATGGGCAGTGCGCGTCTGGAAAGACCCCCGGCAGGCGAGTTTTAAGAACACGATGCGAATGAACCTGCTGGCTTCCGTATGCACAAACGCTGGTTTCATAACCGTACTGATCATGAACAGACTGGTGGCATAATCTTAGCGTCCCTTATATGATATCTTAAACCTCCTTTTATCTTGAGTAAGATCATTTCTATCGGCTCAGCGGTGCCCGCTTACGCGCATCAGCAGCATGAAATACTGACTTTTATGCAACGTATCTACGCCCTGAGCGATGCGGAGCGACGGAAACTGCAATTCCTGTACCATCACAGCGGTATAGACACACGGTATTCTGTCATTGCCGATTATACACGGCCGGCCCGGGAATGGCGGTTCTATCCGCCCACAGAGAACCTGGAACCCTTCCCCTCGCTGGAGCTGCGTATGCAATGTTATGACATCCATGCAGCCCCTCTCTCGATGGAGGCCATACGCAGATGCCTGGGTGGGAGGATTCCGCCAAAGGATGTTACCCATCTTATCACCGTGAGCTGCACCGGTATGAGCGCACCCGGTCTGGACCTGCAGTTGGTGGAACTATTGGGATTGCCCAACACAGTGTTTCGCACTTCCGTCAACTTTATGGGCTGCTATGCGGCTGTCCATGCCCTTAAGCTGGCCAATGCCTTCTGCAACAGCGAAAAAGGAGCGAACGTATTGGTAGTATGTACAGAACTGTGTACCCTGCACTTTCAGCGGGACCCGACCATGAATAACATATTGTCGAGCTTGCTGTTCTCAGACGGATCTGCAGCTGTCCTCGTGACAAGTGACGATCACCCCGAAAAAGGCCTGCATATCGACAGTTTTTATTCGGAGATAGTATCGAAGGGCAAGAGGGATATGACCTGGGAATTATCTTCCTCCGGATTTCAAATGGGGCTGAGCAGCTATATACCCGATCTTATCGAGGAGGATTTTGCCGGACTGGTGGATCGTGCGCTGGCAAAACAAGCCATTTCCAGAAAGAATATCAACCACTGGTGTATCCATCCGGGCGGAAAGAAGATCCTGGACTCCATCTACAAAAGTTTGCATTTCACCAACGGACGACTGGATGCATCATACAAAATACTAAAAGAGTATGGGAACATGTCCTCGGCAACCATTCTCTTCGTATTGGAACAGATGATGTCCACGATCGACTATCACCAGCCTGATACCGTATTCGGAGCAGCCTTCGGACCGGGGCTCACCATGGAAAGTTTCATTGTAAGTGCCCGGAGCTGAAAAGCTTGCCAACGGCTGGTCCATGCCGGCAACAACAATCTTAACGGAATTTTAGCAGTCTATCCATTTATCCTTCGTATTTTGTTCACCGTTGACCTCCGCAAGCATCGCCATGGTAAAAGACCTCTCAAAAAGGAGCTATCAAAAAGAGTTGCTGGACAGAGACGATATTCCCCTGGCCGACATCCGGCGGAATATGCTGGAACTGGATATCATCAATACCTGGCTGGGCGGACACGCCATTAGTATCAGGGGATTGAAACACCTCATCGGACGCCGGAAACAGATCAGCCTATGCGAAATTGGCTGCGGAGGAGGAGATAATCTCAGGGCCCTTGTCCGCTGGTGCCACAAAAAAAATATCCTGGTACACGTTACAGGCATTGATCTGAATGCCCATTGTATTGCAGTCGCAAGGGAGAGATGGCAGGAAGGCCCTGCCAAATGGATCCATTCGGATTATCGTAATGTTGTTTTTGATATAGACAGACCGGATATCATCTTCTCTTCCTTATTTTGTCATCACTTCACGGACGAGGAACTGACGGCCCAGTTGGGTTGGATGGAGAAAAACGCTGGAGTGGGATGGTTTATCAATGACCTGCACCGGCATATCATGGCCTGGCAATCCATCCGGCTGTTGACGAAGTGGTTTTCCGGATCCTATCTGGTGAAGAACGATGCCCCTCTTTCCGTACAAAGGGGGTTTACCCGTTCGGAATGGCTGGAATTGTTAAAGCAGGCTGGTATCGATGATGGAAAAGTACAGTGGAAATGGGCATTCAGGTGGCTGGTGACGTCCGGAAAGCGGTCCTAATGCAAAAGATCTCTCGTTGAATAATTCCAATACATACGACGTTGCCATAGCAGGCGGAGGACTGGCCGGGTTGGCTCTTTCCATTCAATTGGCCAAGGCGGGCTATGCCGTAGCGCTTTTTGAGAAAGAACGGTATCCCTTTCATAAGGTTTGCGGTGAATACATTAGTCTGGAAAGCTGGAACTTCCTGGAAGAATTAGGTCTTCCCCTCAGCGATTGGGGATTGCCGGTGATCCGGAGAGTGCAGGTATCGGCGCCCAATGGCGAATACATCGAACATGAGCTCCCACTGGGAGGATTCGGCATCAGCCGTTACAAGATCGATGCAGAGCTGGCTGGCATTGCCCGTAGCAGCGGCGTGGTAGTAAAAGAAGGTATAAAGGTCACTGACATCACCTTCGAACGGTCCGTTGCACACATTCACACCGGCTCCGATATATTCCATGCAAAGCTTGCCTGTGTGACGGCAGGCAAGCGGAGCAACCTGGATATAAAATGGCGACGGCCTTTCACCCTCCACAGATCCAATAGACTCAACAACTTCATCGGAGTAAAATACCATATACAGACGGATTTTCCTTCGGATCTCATCGCCCTGCATAATTTTAAGGACGGCTATTGCGGTATCTCCCGCATCGAGGACGGGCGGTATTGCCTTTGCTATATGACAACAGCCGCCAATCTGCAGATGAATGGCAACTCCATTCCCGAAATGGAAAAAAATATCCTTTACAGGAACCCTTTTCTGTCAGCTATTTTTTCTTCCTCGGTAAAGCTGTTCGAACAGCCGCTCACCATCTCGCAGATAAGCTTCGAACGAAGACAAAGGGTCGAGGATCATATGTTGTTCATAGGGGATGCAGCGGGAACGATCCCACCCCTGTCAGGCAATGGAATGAGCATGGCCTTGCATGGCAGTAAAATTGCCTTTCGCTCCATCGATGCCTTCCTGAAAGGACATATCGCCCGCCATGAGATGGAACAGGAATATGCAGACCGGTGGAGCAGACAGTTCGGCCGCCGGATATGGACAGGACGGCAATTGCAACGTTGGTTCGGAGATGAAAAACGTACGAATCTTTTACTACATTCGCTAAAACCTTACCCTAAATTGATATCATTTTTAATCCGCCAGACCCACGGACAACCATTTTAACATCCCATCCGTAATGAAAATCAGCCGTAGGAGCGCCATCGGTTCGGGGGCGGGGCATTCAATTAAAAGCAGATTATGAGATCCGTAGTTTATGGACTTTTTTGGGGGTTGATTTTTCCAGCTATTGGGTATTCACAGAATTATCATGCCGTCGAAGGGACTCCCGATGCAGGCAGCATGGGAGTGGCCAACAATCCGGCTTCCATTCTCAGCACGCCTTATCCCTGGGACGTCACCATATTTTCCGTACAGGTCAAGAATACCACCAACGCGCTGGTCCTGCATGACTTTTCCCTTTTGCCCGGCAGAGATACGATAGGCGTATCCTGGAACAGCGGGTATCTCAAACGCTTTGCCGCATTCAATTACAACATCCACTTGCTGAACGCCCGGATCGCACTGAGTAAAACACAGGCCATTGCCTTTGGGGCCAATCTGCGTGGATATGGGACGGTCCGGACAGGACCAGCCAATTACAACGATAGCCTGAAGGATATGAACCAGTTCTTCAATATCAATGAGGGTACGGTTTACAGCGCCAATATGACCAGCAGCAGCTGGCTGGAACTTTTTGCCACCTATAGCCGCACGGTCCTGGATGATGAGTACAGACGGATAAATGCCGGTGTCACTTTGCGGGCTATGCGGGGCGTATCGGGCCTCTATGCCCAGCTCAACGACGCAACGGTAGGACGCGGTGTATCCGGCGCCCAGACTATCTATTTTATGAAGGCCGGCAGCGCCCAGTATGGATACTCCAGCAATTTCGATCGGTGGAAGAACAATCAAAGCTCCATGCAGAATCTGAAAGACCTTTTTGGCAATAGTCGCTCGGGCGCCGCAGTGGACCTGGGGCTGGAATACTGGGTAAAATCGCAGGCCGTCACCAATCGGATGGATGAGAACACCTGGTATGACTATGAATGGAAGATAGGGGTGTCCCTCCTGGACCTCGGGTGGAACTCCTATAAATATGGGACTCAAAGCAGGGCTGCGAGTCAGCCCCGTAGCGACGTATCGGACTCCGCGCTCAACGCCAAGTTCGCCGAAGTGAAAAGCCTTGCCAACTTCAATGACACGATGGCTACCATCGTCAACAACATCGGAGCCCTCAACGGTATCTTTAAAATATATAACCCTGTGCGGCTGGTGATCAATGTGGACAGGCCCTTGGAAAATTATTTTGCCATCAATGGCAATCTCTCCTTGAACGCCCCTTTCACGAGCACACCTAAAAGACTTCTGGTCAAGGATTTTAGCATGCTGACCCTCACCCCACGATGGGAGAAGAAAAAACTGGGCGCCTACCTGCCGGTGCAGGTGACCACAGACGGAAGGTTCTGGATCGGGGGAGCTTTTAAGGCCGGTCCGCTCCTGATGGGCGTCCATAACTGGGCCAATGTCTTCTCCAAAAGCAAAATGCAGAACGGAGGGTTTTATATAGCCCTGGTAATCCGACCAGGAAATGGATTCCGTGAAAAAGAAGATAAACAATACAGCTGCCCGCCGGGGCAGTAAGCGCCTCCACCGCCCCGATCAAGCCCACTATTTAATCTTCCCCATGATCCTCAAAATTCCCGCTCCCAACTAAAACTTTCAATAAGTTTTGAAAGTTCAGAAATCAGCCATGTCTTTATACTATCAAAGGCCTCAGACATTAATCTGGAAAGAAAAGTAAGATGACGCTAGCAGAAGCAAAAGCAAAGTTTATCGCCGACTGGGGTCGGTTCGGGACCAACTGGGGGATCAATCGGACAATGGCGCAGATACACGCCCTTCTGTTGATAAGCCCCGACCCCCTCAGCGCAGACGAAGTGATGGAAGAGCTGAGCATCAGCCGCGGCAATGCGAATATGAATGTCCGTGAGCTCATAGACTGGGGTCTGGTGCAGAAAGTGATCCGGCCGGGTGAAAGAAAGGAATATTTCTCCGCCGAAAAAGACATCTGGAAAGTGGCCAGACAGATCGTAAAAGAAAGGAAGAAAAGAGAGCTGGACCTGATGATACCCGTGCTGAAGGAGCTGAGCGAGGTCGAAGGCGACAAGCGCGACAAGGCAGTAAAGACCTTTACAGACACGATCAACAATATCCGTAAGTTCAGCGACCAGGCCGATAAGACCCTGGATACGATGATCAGGGCGGATGAGCACTGGTTCCTGGGCAGCCTGATGAAACTGTTCGCAGGCAAAAGGGACTGATCGACTCGCCGCTCGCCGCAAATGCGGCTTTTATTTGGTTTTAATATTTCAATATTTATTGAAATTTCAGAAACATAAAGATTAAAATCACCGATCATGAACAATAAAAAGATCGTCATCGCAGGCGGAACGGGTTTCATCGGTCAGGCGCTGGCCGCCTTCTTTGGCAGGAACAACGAGATAGTGATCCTCGGCCGGCATCTGTCCGGCAAAAAGCTCCTCACGGCCGTCGACGGCTACCGCATCCAGTATCTCCGGTGGGATGGGCTCCGGGTGGAAAAGTCCTGGGCCCAGGCCATCGACGGCTGCGACATGGTGATCAATCTCGCAGGCAAGAGCGTCAACTGCCGTTACACGCCAAAAAACAAACAGGCTATCTTTGATAGCCGCACCGACAGCACCAGGGCCCTCGGCCTGGCCATACGGGATGCCGTCACACCTCCAAAAGTATGGATCAATGCCGCCTCCGCCACCATCTACCGCCACGCAGAAGATCACCCGCAGGATGAATATACCGGTGAATTTGAAGACGACTTTTCCGTACAGGTATGTAAAAAATGGGAAGAGACCTTTGAACAGCAGCGCGCTCCCTTTACCCGCAAGATAGCCTTACGCATAGCCATCACCCTGGGCAATGGCGGCGTCTTCACACCCTATCTCCGCCTGCTGAAGTTCGGACTGAGTGGAAGACAGGGCAATGGCCGCCAGATGTATAGCTGGGTACATATCGACGACCTCTGCAGAGCCATAAAATGGATCTACGAGCGCAACAGGCTGGAGGGCGTATATAATGTCTGTTCCCCTCATCCTCTCAGCAATAAAGAGTTTATGCGCACGCTGCGCAAGGCATCGGGCCATCGCATAGGATTGCCGGCCTTTACCTGGATGTTGAAGCTGGGCGCCTGGCTCATCGGCACCGAGACGGAGCTGATATTAAAGAGTCGTTGGGTGCTGCCGACAAAGCTGCAGGACGCAGGATTCATCTTCCGGTATACAGAGGCGGAAGACGCGATAAGATCCGTGCTGGAAAAAATTCCCAGAAGAAAGTATCATCTATTTTAATCCCATCACCATTCAATCTCCCCGCCATGAGCCTGCTACAAGATCGACGGCTTCGGACCGTCCAATGGAAAGACCTTACACATCTGTCCCCGCTTGAAATGATCATCGAAAATTCCATTACCCTGCCCTGGCTGATCATTTCCTGCCTGCTGGCCTGGAAGCACTACTATCTCGCGGCCCTGCCCTTTTCCTTTATCTTTTTTCTCACGGGCCTGAGACAGGTGCACAATGGCTTTCACCATACATTGGGTACTCCCCGCCTCCTCACAGCGTTGACCCTGCTCTCCAACAGCGTGCTGATGCTGGTTGCCATCGCTGCCTTCATTATAGCCGTATTCTTCCGGCACATTACCTTTCTCCAATATCATGTGCTGGCTATGCTCGCCGGCGAGTTGCTCACCGGGTTCTTTGCCGTATGGACAGTACACCATGACTGTGATGAAGAAGTATTTGCCCGCACCCTGAGCCGGCAATGGAAGAACAGGCTCACCTATAATATGTTCTATCACCTGGAACATCATCTGTTCCCAGGCGTACCCACCATCAAGCTCCCCATTCTGGCCGCCCGTATCCGCGAAGCGCTGCCCGATGTCACTGTCAAAGAAGTATTTTAAAGCAGATCCAAACAAGATGCAAGGGATAATTGTTAATTTTAACAAGGACCAAGAGATCCCGTACGTAAAACATGGCCGATCAATCCAAAAAGACGCTGGTGCTGGGCGCCTCCAACAATCCTCAACGTTACAGCTACCTGGCGGTGAATCGCCTGCGTAGCAAAGGCCATCCCGTTGTGGCCATCGGCAAAAAACAGGTCAGGGTGGCCGACGTAGACATAGACACGGAGAAAAAGGACTTCCCCGCCGTGGATACGGTAACGCTCTACCTGAACCCCGGGGCCCAACAGGAATATTACGACTATATCCTACGCCTCCACCCCCGCCGCATCATCTTTAACCCGGGCGCCGAAAACCCGGAGCTGGAGCAGCTTGCAAAGGATCATGATATCGTTCCTGTTGAAGCCTGTACCCTCGTCCTCCTAAGCACCGGACAGTACTGAACATACCCAGCCGGCAGACTTAACACTACAATAATCTCTATACGATTTTGATAATAGCCGCTTTTTCGTTAAATTCGAAAAATCCTTTATTATATGCTATGGCGAAAATTTAATGGCGACCCGATCGAACTACCCATCATCGAAGCTGTTGAAAACGCGATCAGACGTGAAACAGAAAAAGGCTATCGCCTTAAAGTCTGCATCGGCACCGACTCCCAGGTAAAAGGTCTTGAAACGGAATTTGCTACGGTAATTGTTTTTCTTCGTGAAGGACATGGAGGTTTCATGTTCATTCACAACGAGAAGACCAGGCATCAGTATACGATCAAAGAGCGTATGCTGGTGGAAGTTGCCAAAAGCATCGAGATTGCCTACGAATTATGCAACCTCTTTTCCAAGTATGATGTGGACATGGAAGTACATGCCGACATCAACACGAACCCGCATTTCAAGAGCAACGACGCGCTGAAAGAAGCAATGGGCTACATACTGGGTATGGGCTTTGCCTTCAAGGCAAAACCGGAAGCATTTGCCAGCAGCAGCTGCGCGAATAAGGTCGTGAACTAACAACCCCGGCATGGTCCGGAATTGATCTTTACGGGCTGTGGCCCGTACGTCCTTTCCACTCACAGTCGTGACCCCATCACGACGCAAGGAATTGTCTCCCCCAATCTGACAGCATCCACAGGAAAGACTAGCTCAAAAAGGGGATTGCTTCCCATACAGGCAAAGCTATTTTTGTGCAAACTGACTTTCAATGCTGACGCACTTCAAGAGAACATATCTATTCATCTTGACTATCATAGTACTCGTGGCTTCCTGTAAAAAGGGCGACACCGGCCCGCAAGGACAACAAGGCCCGGCAGGTCCTCAGGGACCGCAAGGAATCCAGGGCAACGCCAATGTCACCCAATATGATTTTGGTGTTCAAAACCTTAATGTCAACTACTCCCAGCTCCAGATCGCTACTACCCAGGACACTATGAACCACTCTACCTGGCTGGTCTATCTGTATTACGAACCGCTGACCAGATGGTATTTTATACCCGGTGATGGCGTAGGAGGATCAACCCAATACCGCGTCAGCATGTCCTATTCCTCCAATAAGGTAAATATTTACATCGATAAAACTGGTCCCGGCGAGGTTTATGCAAAAGCAAGAGTATCGAGGATCTATAACAACAATGTCATTACCAACGGCAGGATTGGTACAGCCCCCCAATGGGAGGACTTCCAGATCAAAAATTAGGACCACCGGTTATTCCTCATCCGATGGCTCGTTCATCTCTTCGATAAGCTGAAGTATCTTATCCCGCCCCATTTTTTTTACGGCGCTGGTCACGAAATGCTGTGGAAGGAATTGCCACGTCGTTCGCATCTTATCCAAAAAATCTTTTACATTCTTGCTCACCGTCCGCTGATTTTCTTTATCAGCCTTGGTGAAGACCAGGCAAAAAGGCACCTGCCACTTTCGCAGGGTATTGACAAATTCAAGATCTATCTTCTGGGGGCTGTGTCTGCTGTCGATCAAAACAAAAACATTGACCAGGTTCTCCCTTTTCCGCAAATAATCCTCGATCATCTTCTCCCATTTCTTTCGCTGCGATATGGACACCTTCGCAAAACCATAGCCGGGCAGGTCCACGATATACCACTCGTCATTGATGGAAAAATGATTGATCAGCTGGGTCTTGCCGGGAGTACCAGAAGTCTTCGCCAGCTTGTCATTTCCGGCCAGCATATTGATCAGAGACGACTTGCCGACATTGCTCCGGCCGATAAAAGCATACTCGGGCCTGTCGGGAGCCGGACTCTTGGTATGATCCGGGCTGCTGATGATATAGGATGCTGAGTGTATAGTCATAACTTAAGCCGGCAAGTTACCATTTTAAATGGTCTTTCCCCCGCTTGGCGTACCTTTGCTGCCCTATGGCCCAATACTCACATGATAAGATCGTTCCATTCAAGGACTCGGAATTGGGGAAGAAGCAGCAGATAGCTGCCATGTTCGACAGGATCGCATTCCGTTACGACTTCCTGAATCGCTTCCTCTCCGGAGGCATCGATATCTATTGGAGACGGAGAGCTATCCGCCAACTGATGGACCTGCATCCCCGGCAAATACTGGATGTAGCCACCGGCACAGCCGATATGGCGATCATGATGACACGACACCTCTCACCCGAAAAGGTGACGGGCATCGATATTTCCAAGGGTATGCTGGACATCGGCAGACAAAAGATAGCCCGCCATCGGCTGGAAGATCACATCACATTACAGGAAGGGGACAGCGAGAACATTGGCCTGCCCGACAATAGCTTTGACGCCATAACGGTAGCCTTCGGCGTCCGGAATTTCGAGAACCTGGAAAAAGGCCTGAAAGAGATGCTGCGGGTACTAAGACCGGGGGGTCGGCTGGTGATCCTGGAGTTTTCCCAGCCCGGGATCATAGGTATCCGGCAATTGTACAACTTCTACTGCAATCGTATAGCCCCCCGCGTCGGAAAGGCCGTATCGCACAGCGGAGAAGCGTACCAGTATCTAAACGATTCTATCAGAGCCTTTCCGGAAGGAAAGGACCTTGTCCGGATACTGGATAAATGTGAGTATGTAAATACCCGGCTCAAAAGGCTTAGCCTGGGCATTTGCTCGATATATATAGGGGAGAAGGCCCGTTAACAGGTTCCTAATTCTTTATTATCCGGTGATAACACGGCAATTAAATGGCGCCTTTTGCCGTTTATTTTCATTACCTAATTCATGCCTATCGACAACATTTACCCTCTGGCTATAACCACCGTTAAGGGCTAGTCTTAAATAACTGATCTTAAGTCATTTATGAATTTGAACGCATTTTTGTCGACAAAGAGAAGGGGTATATATGCAATGCTATTGGTCATAAGCTTGATGATGGCGGGAGGCCGCGCATCGGCTCAATTGCGGGATTATCTGAATCTCCCGGATCACGATAGCAAAAAATATTACCTGGGCATCGGTTTCCTCTACAACAACTCCCATTTCCAGGTCAGTGCACACCCAAAATTCTTACAAAGCGATAGCGTATTGTATGTCAACCCTTTAAATAGTGGCGGCTTCGGCGTATCCGGTATGTTCACCTTCCATGTCGCCGATCACCTGGAATTCCGCTTTGCATTCCCCGAATTCATCTTTAGCAGCAATAGCATTTCCTATCACGTCAAGTACCCCCCTGATGGCGAACAGGTGCTGGCAACCAAGCAGATACAATCTCTATTACTGGGATTCCCGGCTCAGATCAAATTCCTGTCGGACCGCATCGGGAATTTCAGGGTCTATATGATGGGGGGCATCAATTACCGTTATGACCTGGCATCCAACTCTTCAGCCCGCAAGGCGGAAAATCTCGTAAAGCTCAGCTCCTCCGACTTTAGCGTCGAGGCCGGTCTGGGCTTCCAGATCTATTTTCCCGTCTTTATCCTTTCCCCGGAACTGAAGATCAGCGAGGGCATCAAGAATATTCACAGCCGGGACCCCAGCCTGCAATACTCCAATGTCATCGACAAGATCAAGTCCAGACAGATCATTTTCTCCATCATCTTCGAAGGGTAGGCGACTCCAAAGTTGGTCTGATCGTTGCATTACCATCCTTGATAGATTTTGCAGGTATGGAGAGTTACACCCGTCATCAGGAATTGGTCAACGGTCTTACACACGCTGCAGGTGTGTTGTTCGGACTCGCAGCGCTCCCGGCCCTTCCCGGAATAGCCACCCTCCATGACAATACCAAAGGCCTCGTCGGTTGTTGCATCTACGGATTTTGCTTTCTGCTGGCCTTCGTCGCCAGCACCCTCTATCACCTGGCAAAAAAACCGCGCCAAAAAAGAACCTTAAAGATCTTCGACCACATAAGCATTTACTTCTTCATCGCCGGCACCTATACTCCATTCCTGCTGGTATACATGAACAATCCCTTCGGCATGACCCTTTTGACCATTCTATGGTCCCTGACCGCCGCAGGAGTGGTCTTTAAAATATTGTTTACGGGCCGGTTCGAGATCATCTCGACTATCATCTACCTCGCCATGGGCTGGATCATGGTGGTCGGAGGCCGTAGGTTCTTTGACCACCTTCCACAGGAAGTGCTTACGCTGGTCATCATCGGCGCCATACTTTATTCCATCGGCGCAGTCTTCTACCTCTGGGACAAATACCGATACACGCACGCAGTATGGCATGCATTTGTATTGGCCGCGGCGCTTTGCCATTATGTGGCGGTACTATTGGCGATGTGATCGCTCAATAATCATACTGACGACGGAACATATTCAGACGTACTCCTGCCGTAAATAGGGTAGAACTGCCGTTTTGATAGACGCCTGCAGGGTCATTGGCCGTAAACTTCCTGTACTGGATGGAAAGATCGAGAGAGAGATTCTCCTTCCATTCATAGGAGACAAGTCCCGAGATATTGACGCAATTGACGGGTATGCCCGACCCGATGCTGAACCCATAATCCCGGGGACGGGTAGTATAGTTCTCCAAAACATTGCTCCCAAAATTGACGCCGGCGGAATCGAGCCCTTGCTTATAATAAATGATCTTCCCTTCCAGCGTCCATTTATAGGCGGGCTGATAATGAGCAATGGCGATGAACTCCGCGAAATTGGCGCCCAGAGGATGTGCGAGCTGCTGGTTGTAATGGCTGTAGTTGGCGACCGAATCATCATGCTGATACGTATAGGGCCTTACAATATTGGTCTCCGCCTGCAGGTCCAGGTTCTTTACTCCAAAAGCATCGATATATTTTACGCCCAGTTGAAGTCCCTGTTTATTCCCCCACCATCCCCTTGAATAATGGCGGATCTCCCTCAGGACAAATTCATTGATAAGCAGCTGCCCGTAGAACTGCGTTGCATGTCCGACATTGGCCTTGAAATCAAACCCCACCGTAGTCTTGTCGGGCGAGCCATTCTGCTGCTGTGCCGACGGCAAAAAGATCACCGGGTTGAGATAGGTGAAATCGTAGTGATCGGGACGGCTGAACACGATGTTCTCATAAAGCCCCAGGGTAAGCCAGGGCGTCGCATTGACAGTGAGATGGTGGATCGTGGCATATTTCTTCGGATATTGGTAATCACCCAACAAATGCTGGCTGATCAGCTCCATAAAGATGTTCTGGTAATTCAGCTTCCAGACCCGAAGATTGAATTTCAGAAAAAGATAAGGGGCGGCATAGTCGCTGAGAAAGAGGCTGCGGTACCCATTCCCAATAAAGTTCTTGTCGTATCCGAATTGAAAATCGAAATATTTCCAGGCATTGAAGTAGATGGATGCCCGGTTGTCATAATAATCCACCCCCGTCTGCTTAAAGGGCTTATAATATCCCGCGCCCGGCACCGCATTGAACTGGGCTATGCGATCCATCACATATTGCGGCCCCCGCTCCTGGTTGTCCGTAAGATAAGCTGAAAAACCCAGCTTGCCCGCGATCAGACCCCGGATAGTAAGCCCCTTGGAGTTGAGAAAAACGCGGGACTTATTGCCCGTCTCCACCGACTGGGTCTGCTGAATGACAGGATTGACAGCCAGAAAAAAATCCTTTTCATTCACCTCGTAAAAATTCGCCTTGTCCTTATAAAAGGTATTCCACCAGGGATGCCTCGACGCAAAGCTATCTTTGCTGCCGCTGACCCATTCAGCATTGTTCATCAGCAAGGACTGAAGATTCTGCCTGTCCACCGGTGAAATATGATATATATCGTCGTAAGGATAAAAATGATATAGAGAGTCGGCCAGCTCGGCTATCCGGACAGCCGAACGTCGGGATATAGGCTTGTCGGTAGTGATATTGAGTGCAGAATCCCTTTGCTGCAGTATTTCCATCCTGTCCAGGAAATGCTCGAACTTGGACCCCTGGGGTAAAAATGTCGATTGCGCGGAGGCAAAGATGGGAAATCCCGAAATTATCAGCAGCCTAGCGATGGTTTTTATAAATTGCATCATAGAATTGGAACGCCGGGTATGGCTCAATTATTTTTTATGCATAATTACCTGATCAGGAACATTTCCATAGTCAACGAAGGTAAGATCATTACCTCAGATTTACTACTAAAGGACGGACGCATCGAAAAAATAGCAACGGGGATTACTCCGGACTTTGCCGTAACCGAGATCAACGGCGAAGGCAGGTATTTATTGCCCGGAGCCATCGATGACCAGGTGCATTTCCGCGAGCCGGGACTAACCCACAAGGCTACTATCTATACCGAGGCAAAGGCAGCCGTGGCAGGGGGCGTCACCTCTTTTATGGAAATGCCCAATACGCTGCCGCCCGTATTTACACAGGACCTGCTGGAAGATAAGTACGCCATCGGGGCCCGAAGCTCCCTGGCTAATTACTCTTTTTATATGGGGACGTCCAATGACAATGCCGACGAGGCATTACGGACCAACGAAAAGAAAAAGGATGTTTGCGGGATCAAGATATTTATGGGCGCCTCCACCGGCAATCTGCTGGTGGATAACTACCTCACCCTGGACAGGCTTTTCCGGGACAGCGAGGTATTGATCGCCACCCATTGTGAAGACGAAAAGATCATTCGCCAGAACCTGGAAAATATCAAAAAGGAGGGCCGGCCGCTGGTAGCGGCGGATCATCCACGGATCAGGAATGAAGAAGCCTGTTTCGAGTCTTCTCTCACCGCCATACAGTTCGCCAAGAAATATAATTCCCGCCTGCATGTATTCCATCTTTCCACGGAAAAGGAGATGCAGCTTTTCAGTAACTTTCTACCGCTGAAAGACAAGAGGATCACATCCGAGGTCTGTGTCCACCACCTGCATTTCACCAGTGATGACTATGCGACCCTGGGCAATCGGATAAAATGCAATCCTGCCATCAAGGCGCCCAATAATAGGGATGCCCTGTGGAAGGCGTTGCTGGATGACAGACTGGACCTGATAGCCACCGATCACGCCCCGCATACATTGGAGGAAAAAGGGGATATTTATGAAAAGGCGCATGCAGGTCTGCCCCTGGTGCAGCATTCCCTCTCACTGATGTTGCATTATGTAAAGGAAGGAAAGATAAGTTTGGAGAAGGTGGTGGAAAAAATGAGCCATGCCGTGGCGACCTGCTTCCGCATCGCCGAAAGAGGATTTATCCGGGAAGGATATTGGGGAGACCTCGTAATTGTCGATATGAATAAGCCATGGAGGGCCGGCAAAGAAAATATTTTGTACAAGTGCGGCTGGAGTCCCCTCGAAGGATTTGAATTCCCGGCCACGGTCACCCATACTTTTGTAAATGGACACCTGGTTTATGGAAATGGAGGGTTTGATGAGTCTCAATGGGGACAACGGCTGAAGTTTGAGCCGGACAAATAGATCATTATGGACATCGACTATACAACCTATTCGGACCTGTCATTATTCAGCCAGGAGGAAGAATTTTCCGTCTTTCACAAGCTGGACCTCACCCGTACGCAGGCAGGAAAAGACCAGCTGCTGGAATATTTCAACCACCCCTTTGGCGCCCTTGGACCCATCCTGGAAACACAGCAGATACTTACCCTTATCCTGCAACATGCTGATGAATGGCCATTGACCATCAGCAATGGTACGGTGATGGTAATGGAACGATTTTACGAGACGGCTATCGATACCCTGCCTCAATCCCATAATTTACCGGGAGCCATGATGTATAAGATCTTCCATGGACCCGACTATTCCCTGGTAAGGTACTCTGTCGGTCATTTTGCAGATTTTATCCGTGGCATGGTCCAGCTGATGGGATTATTGAATAAACCCGATAGCCCCCCGCTGCTCAAAGCCCTTTTGGAAAGAGCCCGGCGGCTGCTGGACAACGATGTATTGCAATCCCTTGCCAAAACAACGCCCGGCGTCCGGCTCAATGCCATACAGGTCGTCCATTATGGCTATCATATCCGCGAGCGGTCCAAAAGCCTGATGCAGGGCCTCATCGAGATACACAGCAAGCTGGATGCCTGGTATTCCATGGCCATGGCCGTAAAGAAATATCGCCTGGCCTTCCCCACCTTCACCAGGAGCGAAGACCCCTTTATGGAAGTAAGCTCATTGTATCATATTTTATTGCCAACTCCCGTTGCCTATAATGTCCAGATGGACAAATCCACCAACTTTCTCTTTCTCACGGGGGCGAATATGGCAGGAAAGAGCACTTTCATACGGGCCGTCGGAGTATCCGTATTCCTGGCTCATCTGGGGATGGGCGTACCTGCCGCCAGCATGCAATTGAGCCTTTTCGACGGCATCCTCAGCAACATCAATGTAGTCGACAATATCGCCAAAGGAGAAAGCTATTTCTTCAATGAAGTGCAACGCATACGCGACACCTTGATAAAGATCAGCGGTAAAAAGAAATGGCTCGTGCTCATCGACGAGCTGTTCAAAGGCACCAACATGCAGGACGCTATGAAATGCTCGACGGCCGTCATCAAGGGGCTGATCCGCATCCCTCAGTCCTTGTTCATCCTGTCCACCCATTTATACGAGATTGGAGAAGAGCTGAAACAGTATCCCAATATCTCCTTCCGCTACTTCGAGACGGCGGTAAAGAACGATCAGCTGGAGTTCAGCTATCAGCTGAAAGAAGGCATCAGCAATGACCGCATCGGCTATCTGATCCTGAAGAGGGAAAAGGTGGTGGAGATGCTGGAAAAACTGTGACCCCGCCGTCGTGGAACATTGTGGAACACCCGACAGGTTTTTCCATTTTATATTGAATTAATTTCTAGCTTCACCCGCTTAAACTTATCCTGAGATCATGCTGGTGAAGACTTTTGGCAGTGCCGTATACGGAGTAGAGGCGATCACGATCATCGTCGAAGTCAATGTGACAGAAGGTTTGCACACTTTTATTGTTGGCCTGCCTGACAATGCCGTAAAAGAAAGCGTGCAAAGAGTGGAAAGTGCCATAAAGACCAATGGCTTTTATATGCCTCGCACCAAGCTGATAGTAAATCTTGCACCCGCAGGCATTCGTAAATCCGGCGCAGCTTTTGACCTGCCGATTGCGCTCGGAGTTCTGGCGGCTACAGACCAGATACCCGGCGCCGCACAATTAAAAGACTATCTTATCATGGGGGAATTGGGATTGGACGGCAGTATCCATCCCATCAAAGGCGCCCTGCCTATTGCGATCCAGGCGCGAAAGGACGGGTTCAAAGGGCTCATCCTTCCCCGGCAAAACGCAAAAGAAGCAGCTATCGTGAATGGCTTACCGGTATTTTCTTTTTCCCACATCCGGGAGGTGATTGAGTTCTTCCGGGAAGGATGTTCCGGCCCGCCCATGGATGCGAACGGGAACGCCGGAACAGCACCAATACCAGAAGAACTTGATTTCACCGATGTCAGGGGACAGGAATATATTAAACGCGCACTGGAGATAGCTGCTGCGGGAGGACACAACACATTGCTCATTGGGGCGCCAGGAGCAGGCAAAACCATGCTGGCCCGAAGATTACCCACCATCCTGCCTCCATTGAGTGTGCAGGAAGCATTAGAGACTACCAAAATACATAGCGTGGCGGGCCGGCTGCCTGAACACAGCGCTCTTATTTCATCCCGGCCTTTCCGCAGCCCTCACCATACGATTTCCGGCAATGCCCTGGTGGGAGGGGGAAGTATACCCCAGCCGGGAGAAATATCACTGGCCCATAATGGTGTCCTGTTCCTGGATGAGCTGCCGGAGTTCTCGAGATCGGTGCTGGAAGTAATGCGTCAACCGATGGAGGATGGAAAGGTCACCGTCAGCCGGGCTAAGATGTCCGTTGAGTTCCCGGCCAACTTTATGCTGCTGGCCGCCATGAACCCATGTCCTTGCGGGTATTATAACCATCCCGATAAGGAATGTAACTGTCTTCCCGGAGCCGTACAGAAATATCTGAACAAGATATCTGGCCCTCTGTTGGACCGTATTGATCTCCACGTAGAAGTTGTACCCGTCCCATACGCACACTTATCCGCTACCACCGCCAGCGAATCTTCTTCTGCCATACGGGCGCAGGTGATCGCCGCCCGGGAAAAACAACGCCGGCGGTACAAAAAAACGCTAACCAACGCACAGCTCACCACCAAAATGACACGAGAGTTTTGTCGAATAGACCCTGTAGGAGAGAAATTATTGCGGGATGCAATGAACCGGCTTCATTTGTCAGCCAGAGCCTACGACCGTATCCTAAAAGTAAGCAGGACCATTGCAGACCTTGCCGGAGAAGAGTACATCAAGCCCGGGCACCTGGCGGAGGCAATACAATATAGATGCCTGGACAGAGACAGCTGGGGACAGGTCTAACTTCACCAACCATTCCTCAACTCCTTATTCATCCTCTCCGGCGCCCCTACCAGCCCGCTGCTCCACTCGGGATCATACCCCACAAAGAAATAGATCCAAATCGCCCTGGACAGCCGCATAAGCAATGGCTGCAATACTACCAGCAGCACAGCATTCACTCCCATCCACCAGAACAGCCTGTTATCATTCAGCGACATCCCGATCATTAGTTTCCATGCTATAAAGCTCGCAACAGATACCGCCACCGCCAGGGCATAACTCACGTAACTGGTCCCATAATAAAATCCCACCTCTATCTCGAAGGGCTGCCCGCACACGGAGCAGGTCTCCGGCATCTTCATAAAACTCCTGAGATCATAAGGATTTCTATAGCTGAACAGATCGCCCCTGCGACAACGCGGGCATTTATTGCGAAGGATGCTCCGGATCATACCCGGTCTGACATCGTCATGAATGGCACACATAAACTAGGGTTTTCTTCTACAAAGGTAGAATGCTCCTCGCACCGGGAATTGTCCTTTTAAAGGCAACAATGGTAATATTTATCGTCCCTTATCAGTTCCGGTATGCTTACAGCCCTAAATTGAAATGGTGGGTTATTTCTTACATAACCCTCTTCCATCCCCCTAAGCCAGAATTCATAGCTATTGAGAAGGGTTTTGATGAAATCCAGTTGCGTCATTCCCTCATCTAGTAATCCAACTCCCCAACTCTCGGATATGGAGTCGATATTTCCATTCCTTCTTAACAAAGCGTTATACTGAGCACGCACAAAAATATGATAGTACTCCTCCGAATGTAACAGGTCATGTGCCAGTGAGGATCTGGAGCCGCCATTCTTCAACATATTCAAAGCACTGGAGACCTCCACAGACAAAGGCGATCTGTTTAATAATTTCCGATACAACCTGGAAATAAATCCACTATTCGTCGAGCCCGACAAGATCCAGAAATCGACACTGCCGCAAAAGATCTCCGCTAGCTGCTCGCGCGTAGAGCCAGCGAGCAGTTGATTGGTCCAGTTATTAACCCCGGCAGCATCTCCGTTACGGTCATATAAGTCTCTGTATAACTGCCAGACATAGCAGCGATAGGATTCCACAGGTAATATATTGTCGATCACCCCGGGGATATCATGGGAGCTGGCCGCGATATTTGTCCAGTATTGAAGACCCAAGGGGTCCGGCTCACGGAGATTGCAATACAAATAAATGGAATGGATAAAGTCCTGCCAACCTCTTTTGGTCTCCTCTATCTTTAATTTATATGTATAAAACAATGGTTGACGAGATGTTGCCGCGGTATAAGGGATTCGAATAAGACCAAACTTTGCCTCCCGTGTCGAGTCCGTCAGATAGCCTTCATTAAAAAGTTCATAAATAAAAAATCCCTTGATATTGGTTTGCTGATCCAGGAGTTGGATAAAATGCCCTACAATGGTATCCTGAAGATTGGGATAATACTCGTTATTTCTCACGGCATCGTATGAGTTGACCTCAGTGAACCAGACCTCTTTTTGTGCAAAGGTCGTCGAGAGAGCATGAAGAATATCTGTATAGCCATTTACCCAGTAATAATGGTACCCCAATATGTCGAAATTGACACCCTCATTAAGCAACAGCGTATAATAGAGGAGGTGATTTGCCCCACTGACAATCGTTTTGGCCGAAGGATCCACCGATTTGATCCCACTGATCATACCTCTTAGATAAGCGCAGGTCACGGCCAGGTGATCGGGGTCATAGTCACGCACTAAAGTCCCGTCCAATCCCGTCCCGTCAGTACGTGGAACGGTAATAAGCGGAATATCATCTTCGTTACCCAGCTCATAATAGGAAAAATAATTACCGTAACGGGAGGCAAAACCGGCTGCCAAAGCCCTGCCTTTGATCTCTGCGTCGGCAGGAGTAAGAGAATACAGGTCAGATCGTAAGATCATTACGGGAATTACCTGGATATCAGCCGCTCCAGCCTTGGACATAAGTTCATTAAAATGTGCCAGTTCCACGCTTGGAACGGTACCATTCTCATCCAGGTGCAGTAGGTCGACCCGGTAATAAGGGGCTTGCAGCTCTTTCAGCACGTCCATCTGTAAGCCAATACTGTTAAAATAAGAGCCCTGCACTATCGGATGACCATTCACACCCCACTTAAAATTGGGATCGATCCTGATAGGAAGATCAAAAGGAGGGGAAAGAAGATTCTGTGCATCCGTTGATATACTGGAAAATAACAAGCGTAGAACTGCAATTACAACAAAGCAGGCCTTACGATTCAGAGGCATATACAGATTTTTTAGTTTTTTTCTCCCACCGCTACCAGGGACAGCCCCATACGGTAGGAACTCAGCTTATCCGCCAGCCGAAAGAGAGGCACCAGCCTGTTGTAGAGCTTCGCTCTCCCCTCACCGATGGCCTTCCTCCGGAACAATGTCCCCGTCAACCACCACCCGCCAATACCCGCCAGGTTGAAATATTTTATCTCTGTCACCTTGAAAGGCCCGGAAAGCAATTGTCGCAAAGCAGCGGAAGAATACCTCCGGTAATGCTCTAACCCCTTGTCCAGCTGATTGTAAAGAGAAGGCCATGCCGGCACCAGTATCACCACCCGGCCTCCGGGCTTCAATAGCCGGTGACAGTTCAGAATGGCCAGGCGGTCATCCCCGATATGCTCGATAACATTGAGGGCAAATACCGTATCGAAGGTGCCCATGATCTCCGCGTGGACTGTTTCGAAATGTTCATCCGCCAGGTCGATGGAAAGAATGCCTTTTACCAGGTCTGTTGCCCCAAACCTGCTTCGGAGACGCCCGACATACTCATCCGTATGATCGCTGACATAGAGGGGCAATTGATGACGTACAAAGATCGCTGATATATTCCCGATACCACTGCCGATCTCCAGGGTCTTACCAGCTATATAGGGCCGGATAGCTTCGAACATCCATTCATTAAACCTATCTGCCTCGCTAAGAGAGATCAGCGTGGATAAACCCAGATCTTGATGCTGCATAAGACGATTACGGTGTTTCGCCGTAAAGATATTAAACTACTGCTAATGTCTGTCCTTTCGACGAGCCGCTGGTGGCGGCTCCTGATCAGGCGATCTTTTTGATGGCATTTTTGCCCGGACTGTGGATGACATGATTTTCCGCCGGCATCGGTCTGCCCTTGTCGAAGATAGCCCGCAACATAAGCAAGGCCGTCTCTGCCATGATCTTTATATCCAGCCGGAAACTCATATTACGTACGTAATATGCATCCCATAAATACCGGCGGAATATGCTTTGAAAATTCGTGGCATGCCCCCTATACCCCCTTACCTGTGAGATACCCGTAATACCCGGCTTAACCAGGTTGCGGAATTTATAGTTGTTGACAACAGTGGAGAATTCATAAGAGTCCTTCAACATGTGAGGACGAGGGCCGACAATACTCATATGCCCCAAAAGAACATTGATGAACTGGGGCAGCTCATCCAGACAGGTGTCACGGAGAAATTTCCCTACCCGGGTGATACGCTGATCATTCAGGGTGGCTTGCCGGGTGTCAGCCATATCATTCACCACCATGGTGCGGAACTTATAACACCAGAATATCCTTCCCAAAAATCCAACCCTCTTCTGACGGAAAAAAACGGGCCCCTTGGAATCCAGTTTGATAAGCAACGCCACTAACGGAAACATCCACCAATATATCAGGAGTATCACCAATAAAGACATGGTAACATCCATTCCTCTCTTAACACCATAGTATAGCTTCCTGTCATTAAAATAAGAGCGTATCTCGATCTTTGCTTCACCCTCCCTCGTTTTCGTAGGGTATTCAAATCCTGCCTCATTACTGCGCATAATAGTTAATTAGGTTAGCAACTTGTTATCGTCAACAGGTCCCCTGGCACCTATGACATCCATATACCAGAAACCGTTGCATATTGTTCTCTATAAAGAGGTTAAATTAACAAGAGTTTTTTAAACGAAATTTCGCAAAATGACACGCCTATGGGCCATTAATACACAGTTATAGGCTACTTCGACACGCTTATGTGCTAAATCGACACAGCCTTTTCTTTTAAAAATAACGGGTCGCCGGCCTCTGCCCATTCCATGCCTGCAACTGATATTTGGTCTTTGCCAGGCAGGAATCTTCCTAAAATATTACCCAGGGTTTGCATAGCCGTCTGATGGACGATGCGAAGATCAAAGAGGAAACGAGCATGCCGTATATAGTAGGCATCCCACTGAAATCGTAAGAATATACGGTCAAAATCATGCGCAGGACCACGATATCCCTTCACCTGCGCCAGACCGGTGATACCCGGTTTCATCAGGTTCCTGACCTTATAGGACTCTACGACATTGGAAAATTGAAGACAATCCTTGTACATATGGGGACGGGGTCCGACGATACTCATATGTCCAAGCAACACATTTATAAACTGCGGTAGCTCATCCAGGTTGGAATCACGCAACAGACGGCCCAATCGGGTCACCCGCGGGTCGTTTTCCGTCGCCTGCAGCGAATCCGCTTCTTTATTGACACGCATCGTGCGGAATTTCAAACAGCGGAACGAACGCCCCATATATCCCACCCGGCGTTGTATGAACAGCACAGGGCCCCTGGATTCCAGCCTTATAAGTATACATAATAAGGGGAAAAGCCAGCTAAGTATGAACAGTACTACAAGGAGGGAAAGAATAATATCAAAAAGACGCTTGACGAGCAGATAGCCCCTTCGGTCTTTCAGGAAATTTCTTAAAGAAGTGTTATTTTCTAATATATAAGCCTTGCTAACTAAAGAAACATCGCCTTGTGATTTCTTTACGCTCATTAAGATCAGGTTTGGTGTTTAAGATAGGTTTATTCAAAGGTTAATTTGAGTGCAATGTAAACCAAATGCAATCAAGTTGTTACGAAATTTAATTTTTAACATTCAATTAAGGCGGTACGGCGTCGAAGATATATTCCTATTTTCTCATGGCGGGCATGCAACGCATATAGCTGAAAAACTTGTCTAATAACTGTTCTGATGCAAAAATATTGTCTTAGCGATACTTTACAAACTCTCTCTCCAAAACCTCTAATACCACGAAGTGGTAATACCCTCAAATACCCCAAAATGCTACATTTTTCGAGGGCCCGATTTTCCGGATATATTTATTTGCTAAGTTTGCACATTTGTAAAACACCTTATACGAAGCGATCCTAATGAATGCCGCCGGCCTGGTTAGAAAATGGAGATCGAGATACAAAGAAAGCATCCTGCTAAAAAGGCTGCTGGCCGTACTTAGCGTGGACATCCTGGTAAAGATTTCAGGCATCCTGCTCCTGCCCGTCTACCTCCGGCTGATGACCCAGGAAGAATACGGTCTCTATAATTATATCCTCTCCATCATCATCACGATATCTATAGTATTGAATTTCGGGTTGTATATCCCGCTCAGTAAATTCTATCACGACGACACCGACCCCGTAAAAAGAGGCGAGCTGCTGTTCACCGTATCCACACTGTTGCTTGCCATCCTGACCATACTGCTCCTTCCTGTATATCTTTTTCATTGGGATTATTCCATTATACATTTCCTTTTCAGGAATCCCATCGACTACGAGAGCTATAGAGTAGGCATCCTGCTGGCCATGGTCATGACGGTGATGAACTTCATGCTGACGAATTTCTTTTACGCCACCGAAAAGATCCGTAAGCTTCAGCAATATAATATTGCCAGGATCATAACCATCAATATCGCCTGTATCATCTCCCTCTTTCTGCTCAGAGGTACAGGCTCCGTCCGGGTCAGGCTGATTACCACCTACCTCGCAGAGTTCATCCTCTTCCTCCTGTTTTCCATCTTCTTTATCAGGGAGTCCGGCAGGAAGTTTAACCGTGCACTTGCAGGATCAGGCCTTAGGCTTGCCTTGCCCATTATGATCTCGGCCCTGTTCGGTATCGTCATAAATTTCAGCGATAAATTCTTTCTGGAAAAATACGGCTCCTTCACAAGGCTGTCCTACTATTACCTGGCGTCTTCCTGTGCCAGCGTCATTCCATTGATCTTTGCATCCTTCCAAAATGCCTGGCTGCCCCTCTTCCTCAAGGAGAAGGACATTCGCAGGAACATCGCCCGCACCAATAAGCTGCTGCTGCGCATATTCGCCGTGTTTGCCATCCTTTCCCTGTTCATTATCATATTCCTTAAGATAGTGCTCACGCTGGGTATCATCCAGCCAAAATACGAGCAGACCCTGTATGTACTTCCCCTGATACTGGTTTCCCAGATCTTTTCCGCCATGGTACCCCTGTACAGCAATTACCTTATCTATTTTGAAAAGACCTATATCACGTCCGTCACCGGCTTGATCCTTTGCGGCGTCAGCCTGGGGCTGAGCCTGTTGCTGATCCCCACCTTCGGGGTATATGGGGCAGCTACGGTCTCCCTCCTCTGCAATTTGACATACCTGGTTTTATATTACTTTATTATACGTTCGTACACAAAAAAATTCCTGATCAACGAAACCACCCCCGCAGGGGAGTAACACTATGAGCCGGATGAAAGACACCATTACCTATACGAAACTGACCTTAAGAGGCTTCCTACGGAGGCCTGGTCTTCCTACTCTTTTGCACAGCCTGCGCTATTATTCCGCCTGGCGGACTTCCCTGGTCCCAGGCAGGAATTCCGTGAAGGACCAACTGCCCTGGATGGCGTTCTCGGCCATCGCTTTCCTGAAAAAGATCATCCGCCCGGATATGCAGGTCTTCGAATATGGCTCCGGCGGCTCTACCCTCTTCTGGGCTGCCAGGGTACAACAGGTGATATCCATAGAACACGACAAGAAATGGTTCGACAGGATGCAGCAGGAGCTGAACAGCCGGCAGCAAACGCATGTTACCTACCTGCTGCGGGAGGCACAAAATGATCCTGATTTTCAAAAAAAGGATTACCGCAATCCTAATGATTACATTTCCATCGACGATAATTACAAGGGCAAAAATTTCGAATCCTATGTAAAGACCCTGGACCAATATCCCGACGCCAGTTTCGATATCATCGTCGTGGACGGGAGAGCACGCCCTTCCTGTATCCAGCACAGCCTGGATAAATTGAAAAAAGGAGGCTATCTCATCGTCGACAATGCCGAACGGGATTACTACCTCGCCCCTTTCCGCTTTGACAGCAAAGAATGGCATATCCGGACGTTCGGAGGTCCTGTGCCCTATGTCAGGGATCCGTCCAATACCACATTCCTGAAAAAACGCTAACCCAATGAAAGAGCCTGCACCTATATTATTATTCACATACAACCGCCCCGGCCACACAAGGAACACCATTGAAGCCCTGCAAAAGAACCTCCTGGCCACCGACAGCGACCTGTATATTTTTTCAGACGCCCCGAAAACCCCTGAAGCTGCCGGCCAGGTCCAGGCCGTCCGTGACTACTGCAAGACCATCAGCGGTTTCAAAAGCGTACAGATCATCGAAAGACAGCAGAATTTCGGCCTTGGGAAAAATATCATCGATGGCGTAAACACCATCATCAGCCAGCGGGGCCGGGTCATCGTCCTGGAAGACGACCTGCTGACATCACCCTACTTCCTGCCATTCATCAACCAGGGGCTCGACCTGTATGAGAACGACCACGAAGTGGCAAGCATCCACGGCTATCTATATCCGGTAAAAAGCTCCCTGCCGGAAACATTCTTCATCCGCAACGCGGATTGCCTGGGCTGGGGGACATGGGGACGGGCCTGGGATCATTTCCAGCCGGACGGGAACATCCTCTTAAAGGAGCTCACCGACTCCGGTCAGATAAAGACCTTCGATTTTGGAGGGGTCTATCCCTTTACCCGGATGCTTAGAGATCAAATAGCAGGAAAGAACAGTTCATGGGCCATTCGCTGGTACGCTTCCGCATTTCTTAACAATATGTTTACACTTTATCCCGGCAGATCTCTTGTCTATCATGCCGGAAATGACGGCACGGGTGAGAACACCGGTTTCGACAGCCTGCTGAATGTGGAGCTTAGCCGGACACCCATCGACGTCAGCCGGATACCCTTCCGGCAAGACCCTGTCGCCTATGAAGCATTCGCGAAGTTCTATAAGGTCCTCGCCCACCCGCCCCTGCTCTATCGGGTGAAAAGGAAGCTCCAAAAGATCTTCGCGGGATAAAAACATTATACATGACAATAACAGATACCATACTCCGATCCGACTATTTTAAAGACCAGCCTCCCGTCCTGGTCGACATCGGCGCTTCCGGCGAGATCAACGCGAAATGGAAGCCTATCGCGCCCTACTGCGTATGCCTCGCCTATGACGCGGACGACAGGGAGTTCCATGTCACCGAACAGACAAATAAAACATATCGCAAGCTGCTCACCATCAACCGCATCGTTACGGCAGCCCCCGTGCAGCAGACGGATTTTTACCTGACAGCCTCCCCCTTTTGCTCCAGCCTCCTGGAGCCCGATAACGGGAAGCTCGAACCCTGGATATTCAGCGATCTCTTCACTGTACAACGATCCACCCGGCTGCACTCCGTCACCATCGAAAGCTCCCTCCGGGAAGCTGGCATCGGCTATATAGACTGGTTCAAGACCGACACCCAGGGTACGGACTTACGCCTTTTCAACAGCCTGCCCGACCACCTGCAGGCCGGGATACTGACCGCAGAATTGGAGCCGGGTATCATCGATGCCTATAAAGGAGAGGATAAGCTGTTCTCAGTTATGGAAACCTTACCCCGTAAAGGCTTCTGGCTATCCTCCATGCAGGTGATGGGCATACAGCGCCTGCATAGGAACTATACAGCGGGCCTTTCTTCCTTTGTCAGCCAGCGGATGCTCCGCAAATCACCGGGATGGGCAGAAGTCACCTATTTACGGCAGCCATTCCCCGGCACAGTCCGGCAGCTCCTGCTGCTCTATGTATTCGCATGGCTGGAAAAGCAATATGGCTATGCCCTCGAAATTGCCGATTATGCCATCCGGCAGTATCCATCCGAGGCAATCTTCACAGAGATTAGAACAGCAGCTCTCAAACAGCTGCGTGCCGGACAACGGACAGCCCCGCTGGTGTTTCTCAAACGACAAGTCAACAAATTATTTTCCCGTATACATGATTAACTTCTGCACCCTCTTCGATTCGAATTACCTCTCGAGAGGCCTGGCGCTCCACGGGTCCCTTTCAGCCGTCTGCCCTTCCTTTCATTTATACGTGGTGGCCTTTGACGACACGTGCTATGAATACCTGTCGAAAGCCGGACTACCCAATCTTACCCCCATCTCCCTGAAGGAGTTTGAAGATGAACAGCTGCTGGCCATAAAGCCTACCCGCAGCGCCGCCGAATATTGCTGGACCTGTACCCCCTCCATCATCCTGTATTGCATCCGGCAATTCAATCTCCCCACGTGTACCTACATAGACGCCGATATGCTGTTTTACCAGGACCCGGCCGTCCTGCTGGACGAAATGGGAGATAAGTCGATACTCATCAGCGAACACCGCTATACAAAAGATTATGACCAGGCGGAGGACAGTGGCATCTATTGTGTCCAGTTCATGTACTTCCGCAACGACCCCAAAGGGATGGCAGCCCTCCGCTGGTGGCGGGAGCGCTGCCTGGAATGGTGCTATGCACGGATGGAGGACGGCAAGTTCGGCGATCAAAAATACCTGGATGACTGGCTGCAGCGATTCGAAGGGGTACACGTGCTGCAACACCCCGGCGGAGGCCTGGCCCCCTGGAATATCCAGCAATATTCCGTCTACGAAAAGGATGGCCGGCCCTGGATAAGATCATTGAAAGATCAGCAAATAGCCCCCGTTGTTTTCTTCCATTTCCATGGTTTGAAAATATACACGGATGAAAAAGGCTCCTGCAGCGGCATCCTCTATGATCTTGATCGAAACACAAAAGAGAAACTCTTTAAACCTTATATGAGAACGCTTTGGCAAATCTCACGGCAGCTCATAGCAGAAGAACATCATTTTAACAGCAACGGCGCACGAAGCGCGGCGCCATCCAGGGGACGCACCTTCCTTGATTTTCTAATTGTGCAGGGAGCCGCTATGCGAGCCGGCAAAATTTCACCCTTCCGTCTAAAAAACTATAACTTTAGCCGCCATTATCATTTTTATAACTTAACGAACCTATCTTAAACACCTATGGCATACATGCTTGATCTGAAGACCTTCACCGATGCAAGAGGAAATCTCACCGTCATCGAAAAGGTCATACCCTTTGACATAAAAAGGATTTTTTATATCTATGGCGTGGATAGCTCCACCCGCGGCGGTCACCGCCACAAGACCACCATACAGGCAGCCATATGCATCAAGGGAGCCTGTCACATCTATAATAACGACGGGAAAAAAGAGACCTCCTGGATGTTGGACCAGCCCAACAAATGCCTGATCCTCGAACAGGACGACTGGCACACCATGGATCAATTCACTCCCGACGCGATCCTAATGGTCCTTGCTTCCGAGTATTTCGATCAAACCGATTATATATTTGAACCCTATAAGAAATGATAGAATACGAAAATCTCGGAAAGGTCAATGCACCATTCTTTGACGACTATCGTCAGGCTTTCGGCAAAGTGCTGGACAGCGGGTGGTACATCTTGGGCAACGCCGTCAAACAATTCGAATCGGACTTTGCCGCCTACAACGGAAGCCGACACTGCGCCGGAGTCGCCAACGGCCTGGATGCCCTGATCCTGTCATTGCGCAGCCTGGGTTTTGAAAATGGTGACGAGGTCATTGTACCCTCCAATACCTATATCGCGACGATCCTGTCCATTGTCCACAACGGGCTCAAACCCGTGCTCGCAGAACCCGATATCCATACCTATAACATAGACCCCGCCCGAATTGAAGAAAAGATAACTTCACGTACCCGGGCAATAATGGTAGTACACCTCTATGGCAAAGTTTGCGATATGGCCTCCATCGGCGCCATCGCCAAAACGCACGGACTGAAAATAATCGAAGATTGCGCCCAGGCGCACGGCGCCTCCTTTAAAGGTACCAAGGCAGGCAATTTCGGCGACTTTGGAGCATTCAGCTTTTATCCGACAAAGAACCTCGGGGCCATAGGAGATGCCGGTGCCGTAACTACTGCCGATGAAGGCCTGCACAATGCCATCACCACCCTCCGCAACTATGGCTCCCGCATCAAATACCAGAATGAGCAGGTGGGATACAATTCCAGGCTGGATGAGCTTCAGGCCGCCTTCCTTTCTGTAAAGCTAAAGCATCTCGATGCCATCACGAAGCACAAACGCCGCCTGGCGCAGCTATACCAGATGGGTCTGAAAGACGATTTTATAAAACCCGTCGTCCACCAGGATTATTATGATGTCTATCATATCTATAATATAAGACATCCCCGGCGGGACGCGCTTCGCGAATATCTCCTGAAGCACGATATAAGAACGGAGATCCATTATCCCATCGCCCCCAACAAACAGACCGCGATGGCGGGCGTATTGGATAACACTCCGACACCCATCGCCGAAGAGATCCATCGCACGACGTTAAGCCTGCCCATTTCATATTTTCATACAGACGCCGAAATCGCCAGGGTCGTCGAGATCATGAACAGCTTTTAAAGACAGCATGCAATACACCCCCAGGATATCCATCATCACTTCCGTTTACAACGGCAGAAAATACTTAGAGGAGTGCATCAAAAGCGTTCAGGCCCAGACCTACCCGCAGGTAGAGCACATCGTCATTGACGGCGGGTCGACGGACGGAACAACCGATGTACTGCGTCAATACGACGACCAGCTGCATTACTGGGTCAGTGAAAAGGATAACGGCATTTACCATGCCTGGAACAAAGGCCTGGCTCAAGCCTCCGGGGATTGGATCGCCTTTCTGGGTTCCGACGACACGCTTGCGAATGCCCGGGCGCTGGAAGATTCCATCGGGCACCTGCATACCGCTTTAAAGGATGATATCCGTTATGTGTACGGCAAGGTCAATCTCATTTCAGCCAGCTCCAATATCATCACTGTCTGGGGCGACCCCTGGGAAAAAGCTAAAAAGGATATCCTCGAGTATATGACAGTGACCCATTGCTGCGCTTTTCATCACCGCTCGCTTTTTGAAGATCATGGCGGTTTCAACGAACGATTCCGGATCACGGGCGACTATGAGTTCCTGCTGCGGGAATTCGCTAAAGGAAGGGATGCCCTTTTCACGGACCAGCTGCTGGCTTCCATGCATGCAGGGGGGATAAGCGCCAATATACGGTCCAAGCTGGTCATAGCCCGTGAGAACATCCTCGCCAGGCAGCTCAACGGTCTCCCGCCCCGCCTCCATCAGAGGATACAGGTACTGAAGGCTCATACCGCCGGCGCTCTGACCGGTATTCTTGGCAGACACACCGTTAATAAACTGTCGGATCTATACAGGACGCTCACCGGAAAAGATAAACTTTGGTCAAAAATGGATTAAGACACATCATGCAACAGGTAAGGACCGTTATAGTTATAAATGATTTCGACTATATCACCGGCGGCGCCGGCCAGATAGCGATCAATACCGCCAATGCCCTGGTTGAACGGGGTCTCCATGTTATTTTCTTTTCCGCCGTATCCGACCCCGCAAGAAATGACCTGTCCGGCGGCATCGAACGTTACTCCACCGATCAAAAGGATATCCTGAACAATACCAACAGACTGGGCGCCTTCACCCAGGGTCTGTGGAACCAGCAGTCCGCCCGTCTCCTGCGCTCTATCCTGGCCAAAACGGATGCCCGAACAACGGTCATCCACCTGCACACATGGATCAAGGCCCTGTCTCCTTCCATAGGAAAAGTGCTTGCCGCATCGGATATCCCCGTGGTCTGCACCTTGCACGATTATTTTACAGGCTGCCCCAACGGAGGCTTTTATAATTTCCAGCAGGAAAAAGTCTGCCACCTGCGCGCCATGAGCTTCTCATGCATTTGTACCAATTGCGATGTCCGGAACTATGGCCATAAGCTGTGGAGGGTAGCCCGACAAAAGGTCCAGCTGCATCTGGGGAAGATACCAAAAGAGATCAGGCATTTTATAGCTCCGACAAAACTTTGCGAAAAGATCCTGCGTCCCTACCTGCCGGCATCGGCTGCCATTCACCTGCTCAGCAACCCCGTTTCCCGGACCCTGCCCGGTCGGCCCAAAGCGGATGTTTCCTCCGACAGGTTCCTGTTCGTAGGCCGCCTTTCCAAAGAAAAAGGGGTGGACATCGCTTGTGCGGCTGCCGCACTGGTCGGCGCCCGCCTCACGGTCATTGGCTCCGGCCCGATGGAGGGCATGTTGCAGGAAAAATATCCGCAAATCAACTTTTCAGGATGGCTGTCGCCGGAAAAAGTATCGGAGGAAATGCTGCACGCAAGAGCCCTCCTCTTTCCATCCGTCTGGTATGAGACACAAGGGCTGGTCGTCCTGGAAGCATTTTCCGTTGGACTTCCCGTCATCGTCTCGGACCAGTGCGCCGCCAGTGAATATGTCACCCCGGAGAACGGATTTATCCATACAGCCGGAGATATCGGCGACCTTGCCGCTAAAATAAAGCTGCTCCTGACGGATGCAGGACGGGCGGAAACGATGAGTCGGCACGCCCATGCCCGCTATTGGGAACGGCCGTTGCTCCGGGAAACACATATCGACGGCGCCATGGCGATCTATGAACAAATGCTCAACGAAAAAGATCCAATATGATTTGATATGATGGACAACGCTATCAGAAATACCTGGTGGACCTATACAGAAAAGATGCGCGATCTTCTTTATTGCGGCTTCTTCTTTCTCATGCCTTTCACACAGGCACTCACCTTCAACCTTGGATTCCCTTTTAAGCTCTCTGAAATAGCCCTTTTTTTGCTGGCGCCTTTTTATCTGCTGCTCAAAAGAAGGATACCTCTCCCCCGCAGCATCATTTATACCATCGGTCTTTTGTTCTTCATCATCAGTGCCTCAGAGCTCATTAACCTGTTCTATAAATACCCCTATGCCCTGCGGACGTACAAGACACGGTTCGGATACACCGGGGACAGCATCACACGATACGTCTATTTCGTGCTGGCCCTTCTTACATTTTTCGTCGCCACCGATATGTTCCTGACAC
The DNA here is from genome assembly GCA_001898505.1 of Sphingobacteriales bacterium 50-39. Taxonomy (GTDB): domain Bacteria; phylum Bacteroidota; class Bacteroidia; order Chitinophagales; family Chitinophagaceae; genus Puia. Next base: position 229,238 of record MKTZ01000008.1, on the reverse strand, counting down.
ACCGGCGCAGGTATATCAATATCTGGCTTTATGGAGCGGTATTGGCCGCAGTCTATGCCTGGTACCTGGCCATCTTCAGCTTCCTCAACCTGCCCGTTTTCCTCCTGCCCGGCATGACCCACCCACCGCAGGAGATCGTAGCGTTCCACAGACAGATCATCCGATGCGGAACATTTCTGGAGGGCAACATGATGAGCCTGTACCTTTTTCTTTCAGGCGCCATGGCTTTTTACAGCAGGAAATACAAAACAGGCATCTTTCTGCTATTTACGGTCTTTACGACCTTCTCGACACTCAGCATCATCTCCGTTTTTATTTTCCTCATCCTCTATTTACAAAAACACATATTCAGAAAAAAATACCTGGTTTATGCCCTGCCGGCGCTTGTATTGATATTTTCAGCAACATTCTTATTTACCAAAACAGAATTCTATAAGTTCCATGTCTATAACAAGCTATTTTCAAATGCCGACAAAGCCGATGATCCCCAGGCCTATTCCAAGGCAGACAGGATCTTTAGCATAAAGGACGCTTATAATATGGGAGTGGGGAATCCCGTATGGGGCGTCGGGCTCGCCAACTACAGCCGCCATTACGATCGTTATCAATCCAGAGGCAACCTCGACGAACGGCTCTACGTCAACTTCCAGCGAATAAATGACAAAGTGATCCCCAATAATATTTACCTGGAGCTCTGGTCAGAGACAGGGGCCATCTCCTTGCTGATCTTTGTTTTATTCCTGGCTATCCTGCTTTCTTACGCCCGGAAAGACTCTTCCAGGGCGCTTTTTCCCGCGCTTATTTGCATGATGATATGTTTTATGGCCTATCCTTCCTTCATTATGATCTATCTATGGGCCTTCATGGCCCTCCCCGTCGCGGACCACGTCCTGAATATAAAGAAACCAGAACCAGCAAGCCACCACAAAGATGAACCCAATGCCGTATAAAATTACTATTTCCAACGCTGTCCTGTGGAGCACCTGTAGCATCGCGCTGCTGCCGGTGGCCCCCAATGCGGTGAACAGCATTTGCATGATGTTATGGGTAGCCCTTATTCTGATCTATACTTTCCTGCCTTCAAATAGAAAAGACCGCCCCCAGCCCCGCAGACGCTCCCTGGGAATGTTCCTGCTGTTTGGAGGCAACTTTATCTTTCTTGCCCTCAGCCTTCTTTACAGCTCAGAAAGACAACAAGGGCTCGCCTTCCTCGTCCAGGAGCTGCCCATGCTGCTCTTTCCCTTTTGTTTCTTTTTGCTGGATCTTCCGGACGATGGAAAAGACAGCCTCCTTGAAAAAGTATTGCTTACCTTCTGGATCGCTACCCTGCTGATGACAGGATGGGTCTTTTTCAATTATTGGAGGCTGGATCTCCTCAGCGAATTTTCGAAAGCCAGCAGCTTTAATACCATACTCCGGGACACAGCCGAAAAAGTCACCGACAAACATCCCGAGTATCTTTCCCTCTACCTCGTATTTGCCCTATTCATTGCCGTCCGTCAGCTGATCAGGACCAGCCGCACCATGAAGCTGATATATGGCCTGAGCATAGTCCTCTTCCTATTCCTCCTCCTGCTGCTGGCGACCAGAGGCCCCATTCTAAGCTTGCTGGTAGCAGCCGTCACCGTCTCCTTCCTCCGCATTCGCAATAAAGCCTTAAAAATAATAGTCCCCATCTCCCTCACAGCAGCCTTGCTGCTCCTTATACGCTTCACCCCCGCCATTTATTCCAGGGTCCTTGAAACAAAGAATACAGCTTTTGTCCCCCCCGTCGGGCTACAATTCAATTCTACCAATATCCGCGCAGGAATATACCAATGTTCCTTCGAGCTCATCCGGCAACATCCCATCCTTGGCGTCGGGGCAGGCAGCGACCGCCCCATGCTGATGGCCTGCTATGCCCAATTCCCTACAGAAGCCTACCAGAAAAGTTACTATAATACGCACAACCAATATGTCAACTTCTGGCTATTGACCGGCGCCTTTTCCCTGCTGCTGTTCCTCGGGTCCCTGGTCTATGCCATCGGATGCAACGTTCGAACCAAAAACTATGTCATGATCTTTTTTTGCATAGTCATGTGCCTCTCTTTTCTTTCAGAGAATGTACTTTCCCGGCAGGCGGGAGTCGTATTCTATTATTTTTTCATCTGCCTGATGGTACGCCACGCACGTATCGCGGCAGGCAGCAGACGGGCGGACGGGTGAGGCCTTGAGCACAATACAAACTTGTAAATGCCGTTGAAGCACTTAAATTTGCAGATAGTGCCCCTGGCAATAAACTAAAATCCAAATGGAAAAAGGCAAAAAATCCTATCATTTGCTCGATCGTCACCTTGGGATCCCCCTCACCTTCTTATTGGGTCTCGTTAGGAACAGGTGGAAGAAAAAACCTACCGACATTAGGAAGATAGCAGTCGTAAATCTCTTTTCCATAGGGGACAATGTGCTGATGTCCGCTGCCATCGCCGATCTTGCGGCAGCCTATCCCAGGGCGGAGCTGGTCGCTTTCACGGCTAAGAACAACCACCAACTGGTAAAGCTTATCCCCGGGTTTACGGAGATCCATAAGCTCCCTATTGCCAGCCCTTTGCAAACAATAAAGCTGATAAGGAGCAAAGGCCGGTTTGACATCGTCTTTGATTTCGGCTCCTGGCCCAGGATCAGCAGCCTCTATACCTTTTTCGTCAAGGCCCGCTGGAAGACCGGCTTCAGATCTCACGGACAATTCAGGCATTACATATATGATCAAAAGGTTAATTACTCCTCCTCCATCCATGAAGTTGACAATTACAGGACCCTTATAAAAGACTTCTGTTACCATCCCCCGCATCCGCCGAAAATAAATTATACCGCCACCCCCAAGGTCCGGGATTTTATAGAAATGGCAGGGAAATATTGTATCATACACCCCTGGCCGGGTGGTTATAAAAGCCATCTGAAACAATGGGATAATCGCCGGTGGGCAGAGATGGTCCAAAAGATCGATAAACATTTCGATCACATCGTCCTGACAGGAGCGCCGGGTGATATAGAGAAATCGCAGGAACTGGAATCGCTGATCCTTGATTCCCACCCGGGTTGCAAGCTAATAAACGCCAGCGGTATGTTCAATCTCGGCGAAACAGCCTATTTGCTCAATAAGGCATCGTTCATCATCTCCATCGATACAGGCATTTCCCATATTTCCGCTTCATTCAACAAGCCTATGATCTGTCTCCAGGGACCTGCCAGCAGCATCAGGTGGAGACCTTACAGCGACAACGCCGTCGTCATCAATCCCGATAGAGGCACCTTCGGATACCTCAGCTTTGGCTTCGAATACCATAAAGCGAAGGAGGATTGCATGGAAAACATTTCTGTAGATGCTGTGTACCAGGCTTTTATGCGATACCCTGGCCATCATGGCCTCCGGACTACCGGGGTATCTCTTTTATCCCCGCCAGCACACTCCCGATAAAAAAGAAGATAAAAGCATAGATGGCCATGGTAGTAAACAATCCCCTGGATTGAGGCGTGGCAAAAGGCTCGGACCCGTCAATGCTGACTACCGGAAGCCTGTTTTGGGCCAGCCATTCTTCAAACCCATTTTTTTGCCCATAATACTCTGCGCTCCGGCTGTAGATCTCCGCAGGATTGAATGCATTGTTGTAGAACATAGGAGAGCCTTTGGAATAGGACAGGAACCTGTTGTACACCTGCTTCAGACTATCCAGTCTTTGGAGCTCGCTATTGATAAATTCCAAATTCGACATAATCAACGTGGCCCTGTCATTCTTCAGCTTGTTCAGGTACTCATTCTCGTTAAAATATTTCAGGATCAGGTGCTCGATGGTGTCAGATTTGGTCTTGTCGCTGAGACTAACCTCGATGATAAAAGGTTCGTCCGTAAGTTTTGAAGTATCACTAATCAGCTTTTCCCCCATTAAGTTCTTCCCCCTTATCGATCCGATATGGCTAACCACCCCTTCGCCGGACTTCAACGTCTTCGACAGCTCGGAATAAGAGCCGGTCCTCGCCAACCCGTCGAGGTTATCCAGCATATGGCCAATGGTCATGCTCTTAAGCTCCGTATGTCTCAGCACCATGTTAAACTTATAGCTGGTAGGGGTTATCTCCCACATGGTGAATCCAATGATCCCTCCTGCTACCAAGCAGCCGGTCAGCAGGATCTTGTTCCTCCAGAGGAAAGAAAAAAAACCCCTCACGGCTCTTAACATGCCCCAAAAAATAACTTCCAGCAGCTCGGCAAAATTTACGGGTTGAGTACGGTTTGCATCTTTAATAGGTTCCTGCATGTAATAAATATTTATGAAGCTAAATGTAAACGATTTGTCAGGCAATTCATTGTCATGGATGATCCAAGCCCCTCCACCCGCTGACCAGACTGAAGAAGAAGCCCAGCATGATACATCCGACACTACGATCCAGCCAGGTCTCGGGCGCCATGGCCACGGCAAAAGAAAAGATGATGAATATTCCTAATCCGTCCCTTGCCTTATAACAGCCAGCCAGGGGAAAAATGATATACCCCAGTAAAAAGACGGCCAACCCAATGACACCCATATTGATCAGCACATCCAAATACGTGTTGTGCACATTCCTCCTGGACTCGACGGCATAGTTGAACTGCTTTTGCTTATACACTTCCACCAGCTTGTCCTGTTTGTCGCCCAGCGGCACGCCCGTTAACCAGTGCCCCTGTACCAGCTGCCAGCCGCATTTCCATACAGCCAGCCGGATATTGGTGCCATTCCACTGGTCGGACGATGGGGACGCATCACGCGCGGCGCCGGGATTGCTGTATGAATAGTGGGTGTGGCTCAGCTCTTCAAAGCTTTCCAGGGTCCGGGGGAAGAACCGCATCAGCAGGAAGCCCGCCACCAGCAGCAGCACCACCAGTATGCTCCCTTTCAGGTACTGCTTCTTTTTTATGCCCGACCAGGCGGCAAAGACCAGGAAACCCGTATAGAGCGTAATAATGGCGATATGGCTGGCCAACATATAGTGGAATACAAGCAGAAAGGCGATGCTAAGAAAGACCAACCCCTTGTATTCAATTGCAAAAGATTGCTTGATAAGGAGATAGACATATGTGAACAAGGCCAGGTTCACGACCATCCCAATGTACACCGACTCCCGCCCGATGGCCCTGGTGAGGTTGTCGGAAAAAAGATACCCCGGGTCGTTGTATTGCCTGAACTGGTAGTAGGCATATAGCATACAGACGACGGAAGCCACGGTAGTAAAGAAGCAATACGACAGCAATATCCTGTCCTTCAACTCTTCCCGGATATATAAAAGCCCGATACACAAGGGAAAAACCAGCAGCGGCAGCCTCCTTACCAGCATCACCATGGCCTCATCCTTATTGACAGACAGCACCGCGCTGATCACCTGCAGCAGGTAAAAAAGGATCATGAAAAGGATCTCCTTCCGCCTGCGTAAGAGCTGCGCCTTTTCCGCCCAGCTGTTGAAAAAGCAGCAGTCCAGCACAATGGCAATGATCAGCGTATTGTTGACCACAGGCATCTCGGGCAGGAATAGGGAGACGAAAAAGGCGGAAAGCAGCCAGTATAATATTTTCTCTCTCTTCGAAAATACTTTCCCAGTAAAATCCAGTAAAAGGAGCGCTTTCATTAATTATAAGGCGGAAGCTCGGTTTTGAGCAAATTTAAGCATCTAAGCCATACAACCATACGTCCAATACCGTGTTAGTATACGGAGAATCGTAACTTTCCAGCCCGGGAGGTGATTCTCTACTTATTAGTTATTATAAATATCTTTCAGGTAATTATATGAAAATTCTGCTTTCCTATCTCAGGCCCTATCGGTGGCTGGTAGCGCTGGCCCTGCTGATGGCAGCCATCAACCAATCCTTCTCCATGCTGGACCCCTATTTCTTTGGCAGGCTGTTGGATGGCTACGCGACACACCCCTTTCAATATGGCCACTATGATGCCCACAAACGTTTTATCCCCGATGGTGTCCGTACCCAATCGGACTTTATCTGGGGAGTACTGAAATTCCTGGGTATCCTCATCGGCGTCGCCATGGTCTCCCGGATCGCAAAAGCCTTCCAGGACTATTTCGGCAATGTCATCGTCCAAAAGTTTGGCGCCACGATATTTACAGATGGCTTGCGTCATGCAATGGCTCTGCCATTCAGCGAGTTCGAAGACCAGCGCAGCGGCGAGACCCTGTCCACGTTATCTAAAGTCCGCACCGACACAGAGAAATTTATCATTTCCTTTATCAATGTGCTTTTCGGCATCCTCGTAGGCATCGTCTTCATCTCCATCTACTCCTTTACGCTCCATTGGTCCATCATGCCTATTTACGTCCTGGGCATGGTGCTCCTGGCCTTACTGACCAGCCTCCTCAGCCGGAAGATCAAACGGATACAAAAGACCATCGTGAAAGAGACCAATGCGCTGGCCGGCAGCACCACCGAGTCCTTGCGTAACATCGAGCTGGTAAAAAGCCTGGGTCTTCGCGAGCAAGAGGTCACACGTCTTAATAACAATACATTCAAGATACTCGGACTCGAACTGCGAAAAGTAAAAAGCGTCCGCGCGCTGAGTTTCATACAAGGTACCTTTGTAAACTTCCTTCGCCAATGCATCATGTTCCTCCTGTTCTGGCTGGTATTCAAAGGCAGGCTGACACCGGGGGAAGTGCTGACCATGGTATTCTATTCTTTCTTTATTTTTGGCCCGTTACAGGAGCTGGGCAATATCATCCTCTCTTATCGCGAAGCAGAGGCCTCCCTCATCAATTTTGACAGCCTGATGAAAAAGGCGCCCGAGATGGCGCCTGCTGAGCCCCGGCACCTGGGCCCCGTCCGGACCCTCGCCTTCCGCGATGTCGTTTTCCGGCACCAGACAGCCCATCACAACGCCATCGACCACATCAGCTTTGAAGCACGAGTGGGCGAGACCCTTGCCTTCGTAGGGCCTTCCGGCAGCGGTAAGAGCACCCTCATGAAACTGCTCGTAGGACTCTACCGCCCCAAAGAAGGAAATATCCTTTATAACGGCATGGATGAGAATTCCATCGACTTCGACGACCTCCGTAAGCAAATAGGATTCGTCACACAAGACACCCAGCTGTTTGCCGGCACCATCAAAGAAAACCTGCTCTTTGTCAATCCCACAGCCACCGAGGACGACCTGATGGAGGCCCTGGATAAAGCCAGCTGTATGAACCTCCTCGCGCGCGCCGAAAAAGGCATCGATACCATGATCGGGGAGGGCGGTCTTAAATTATCCGGCGGCGAGAAGCAACGTTTATCCATTGCCCGCGCTCTATTGAGAAAACCCAAGTTGCTGATCTTCGATGAAGCCACATCCGCCCTCGACTCCCTCACCGAAGAGGAAATTACCCGCACCATCCGGGAAGTTTCTTCCAGGGGCGACCAGATAACAATCCTCATTGCACATCGCTTGTCTACCATCATGCACGCCGACCGGATCTATGTGCTGGAAAAAGGCGAGGTAGTAGAGACAGGAGCCCACGTGGAATTATTAGAGGAAAAGGGTCTTTATTATGCCATGTGGAGACAACAGATCGGAGAAAGGAAATACGATAAACTGAAAGCTTCATGATATCTTTGGCTACATGACACCCTTGTCCGTCGTAATCATAACCTACAACGAGGAGAAGAATATTGCACGATGTATGCAGTCGGTGATGCCCATTGCCGACGAGGTGGTTGTATTGGATTCTTTTTCCACGGACAGGACGGCAGTCATCGTTCAGGAGTTGGGAGGCATCTTTCACCAGCACAGCTTTAAAGGATACGGAGCGCAAAAAAATGCAGCGGCAGCGCTCGCTTCACACGATACTATTTTGTTCCTGGATGCAGACGAGGCGTTGAGCGAACAGCTGTGCAACAGCATCCGGCAGGAAAAACTCCGGGGATTCCCACAAGACGGATACCTGATGAACAGGCTGAACAGCTATCTCGGACAATGGATCCGTCATGGCAGCTGGTATCCCGACAGAAAGCTGCGTCTCGCCAATAAGAAAAAGAGTGCCTGGAGCCTGGACATCGTCCACGAATCGCTGGTGCCGGATAAAGATGCCCGCATCGGCCTGCTCAGCGGCGATCTCCTGCATTACACGTATACCAGTTACGACGACCATGTAGATAAGAACAACAAATATAGCCGCCTATCGGCGCAGCTGCTGTTCGAGAAAGGGAAAAAGGCCACCTGGTTCAAGCTCGTCTTCAATCCCTTCTGGGCCTTCTTCACCAGCTATTTTCTCCGGGCGGGCTTCCTGGACGGGTTCAATGGCTTTGTCATCGCCGTTCATATCGGCCACCTTACTTTTTTAAAATACAGTAAATTGTACCGCCTTAACCACCCACAACCGTGAACTGGCAGTCATTGTGGCGGCTGGTCCCCTAAAAACTGTACCTTTGTCCCCATGCCTACACAAGACAAACCCAATTATCTCTGGAGCATGCTCACCATGAAATGCCCCCGTTGTCGCAGGGGCCACATGTTCACACAACCCAATCCATGGAAATTGCGGCGAACGCTAACGATGCCGGAGAAATGCCCGGAATGCGGACAGCCCTTCGAGCTGGAAGTTGGCTTCTGGTACGGCACAGGATATGTATCCTATGCGCTGTCCTTTGCTTTGTCTGTAGCTACTTTCATCGCCTGGTGGGTATTGGTAGGCATCTCTACGGAAGATAATCGCTTTTTCTGGTGGATGGGCCTGAACGCCGCCCTGCTCGTTCTCCTTCAGCCCTGGCTAATGCGCCTCAGCCGTGTGATCTATCTCTATTTCTTTGTCAAATACGACCCCAACTATAAAAATACAGCCGTTAAAACATTTGACTACAAGACAGACGAATATTACAACGATCCTGATGCCGGCAAGTAGAAAAGCCACCCACCCGCCGGTGAATGGCTTTTTTGTTTATGACATCGGGTTAGTAAATAAATAACGCTGGAAATACAATATTATTTTATCCCAACCGACCTGCGCCTTAAGACAATCTCGCTCCAATGCCTCATTCCGCCGCGGTGGTCCCCCCGGATGACGCACTGAAATCCAATGGAATACTCACTTTCAAGCTGATATTACGCCCCATATTGTAGATTCCATGCGCAGGATTGGTGTCGGTGGGCGAGTATAAAAAGTATTTCAACCGGGAGAGATGATCATAATAGGCCTTATCGAAAAGATTTTCCCCATTCAGATAAACACTCATAACGGTCTTCCCCTTCTTGTTGGTAAAGCTGCCCCCCACTCCTGCATTGAAGAGCGTATATCCCGCCGTGGGCGTCTCCGTATTGTATGCCAGCATCGCCCTGTTCTGCGCCGCATAGTACTCCACCTGCACCTTGATGAACGCATGCGCCAAACGGGCTTGCTTGGAATGAAATTCATATCTCAGCTCGGAAATGCCATGGGTGGGAGGAATAAAAGGCAAATACCGGGCGCTGTCATTCAACACCTTCCCTTTTACCCCCTTGTTGTTGCCATACACGATGGAAAGGCTGTTCTCGAAATGCAGCGCCTTGACAGGATGTATATCCACGCTGACCTCGCCACCATATAGTTGTGCGCGTGACGCCACGAACTGGAAATAGGTGTTCTTGCCCGTAACATCCATCGAATCCGTACCATCGGCTTTTTCCAGCTTCTGGTTATAGATATAGTTCGAGATGAAATTATTAAAAAGGTCCAATGTCGCGACAACATACCTTGATGAATATACGAAGCCAAGGTCTTCTTGTAAGCTGAACTCCGACTTGAAATCCGGATTGCCCAGCTGGTAGATATTGGTGCCGGGATGCACGCCGTTGGCGGATATCTCGGCGATATTGGGAGCGCGGAAACCACGCGCTATATTCGCCTTGATGGAAAACTGCTCCGTAAAATTATAGGTGGCGCCCAGGCTGCCGGACCAGCCCGTAAAGGTCTTTTTATAGTTGGGGAACTGGAGATCTGCCCCCGCCGTATCGGCCCCAAATACAGGCTTGTCAAATCCCGTGGAAGGATCCATAGTAGTATACAAGGCCGCATTGTCAAACCGGCGCGTATCAAAACGGACACCGCCGGAGATATCCAGCTTATCAAATGTTCGTTTGGCCAGCACAAAAGGACCAAAATCCAATTGATGATAGGAGGGAATGACAAACTCCGTTCCATCAGTGGTGTTGTTATTTTGATACATGCCGTTGAAACCTACCGTCAGGTTCCAGTCGTTGAATTCAGGGACAAAATATTTTATGTCGTACGTATAGCTGTTCAGCTGCAGGTAAAGACCAGGTGTGGTATAGGCAACTGGATGACTGAATTCCCGGCGGATGCTGCGCTGGAAGCCCAGGTTCACCTGCAGCCGGCCATATTCTCCCAATGTAAAGCTGTTACCCGAATAGATCCGGTAGTGCTGTACATGCTGATGTAATCTTTCGATGTGATAGCTGTTGAGATCCGCATCGGATACGATCTGCCGGACAGTATCTGCCTCGGTGATCTGACGGGTGAACCTCCGCGTGGCGCTGTCACGGCTGCCATCCGGTATCTCCTGCAGATCATCATAAAGCACAAAGTCAAGATGCGAATAGCCCCACTTGCGATGCAGCCCAAGCGAAGCGCTGGCATCCGTCTCGTTAAAGGCGGTGCCGAATACCCGTCCGTCTGTCTTGTCCTTATAATCTACCGCCTGCTTGTGCGAGATACGACCCATCCATTCCAGACCGCCATGCGTACCACCCAGATAGGCGGAGCCCCCTAAATATTTATTGTTCGATTGATAGTCAAGGGTAATATCACCATGTGTCTTCCCTTCCGGGGCAGGCTGCGTAGGAATAAGATTGACGACCCCCGCAAGAGCATCAGAGCCAAAGCTCAGGCTGGCAGGCCCCTTGATCACTTCCACCCTTTCCACGCCATACTGGTCAACCTCGATGCCATGCTCATCGCCCCATTGCTGCCCCTCCTGGCGTATGCCATCGTACAGGGTAAGTATCCTGTTATAACCCAGACCACGGATAAAAGGCTTGCTGACATTGGGACCCGTTGTAACAGCCCTGATACCGGGGACCTTGGCGATGGCATCGATGGCATTGGTGCTTAGGTTGGACTCGAGATAATCGTGGTTGATGGCCACGATGGGAACAGGATTTCGCTTTATCTGTGTGGCTTTGGACAATCCGGTGACAACCACAGGGCTTTCCTCCACATATTCATCCGAAAGGGAAAAATCCTGGGAGACAGGCCCCGAGATGGTGACAGTCCTCGTAAAGGTCTTAAAGCCGATGGAATGTACTTCGATGAGATATCTGCCCGATGGCAGCGTAGTAAATCTATAATAGCCAGCCGTGTCGGTGATGACACCCAGCTTCAGATCAGGAATATAGACGGAAGCGCCTATCAACGGCGCACCATTTTTATCGACAACCCTCCCCGCAAGACTCCCCGTGCCAGGGATCCGGATAGCCCTCTCCTCCATCCTGCCAGGTAAGGAGTCCGTCCTGACAAAGGACATCAACACCAGCGGTAAGCATAACAGAACAAGATATAAAGATCGATTCATGACAATAAACACGCAATTTAAGTCCTTCAGACGAACCGCCCGGTCATTTCTTCAGGACCACGGTGAAGATAGACCCTTCTCCCAGGCTGCTCTCACAGGATATCTTCCCGTTGAGCTCCTCACAGATACGCTTGACAATGGAAAGACCCAGCCCGGTGGAAGGCTCGCCGTTCGTAGGCTGGGATGATATCTTACTATACTTGGAAAATAGATGCGGCAATTCTTCCTTTTCGATACCTACGCCCTCATCCCTCACCTTGATACTGATAGCGTCCTTCTCTTCGCTGACGCTCATCCAGACATTTTTTCCCTGTTCCGTGTATTTAATGGCGTTGGACAACAGGTTCTCCACCATACGGGTCAGCAGCTGCCGGTCGCTGAGAAAATACAGGCTTTTCTCCGGACACTCGAGATGCAGGCGTATATTCTTCCGGTTGGCCGCAGGTTGGAAGGTATCGATGACGGATTCAGAGAAGATACGCAGGTCCAGGTTTTCCAGTTGCAGCTTTTGCTGGTTGGTCTGCACCTTTTCCACGTCGAGAATATGACGGATCAGCTTTTCCCCATAGGCCGTAGCCTGTTCTATACGACTGAGGGCCTTTTTCTGCTCGATAGTGAGATTGCTTACATCCGATTGCATCAGCTGCGTCCACATACCGATGCTGGCAAAAGGCGTGCTGAGATCATGGGATACGATGCTGATCAGAGAATTCTTTTCATAATTCAATTCCGAAAGACGTTCGTTCTGCCGGGTGACGAGGTCATTGGTAGCCTGCAGTTTTTGATTGACCCTCCTTTTAAGGACAAAGGCCATGGCAGCCACGATGGCAACGATCAGCAAACTACTGCTGGCGATCAGCATGATACGTGTGTGAAATTTCTGCTGTGATATTTCTCCCTCGAGAAGAAGCATTTCATTCTCACGCTGCCGGGCTTCATATTTTTCTTCCAGTTCGGCGATAGCCTTATAGGTCTCTCCATTGACGATGGCCGTGTCCAGCTCATACCACCTGGACTGATATTCATAGGCTTTTTTATAATCTCCCTTACGCTGTGCCAGCTTGGACAGGATCTGGTAGGTGTCCGACTGCTTGCCCCTGGAATTGAGCTCATCGGCCAGGTTCAACGCTATCGTCGCATATTTGGAGGCTGAATCGAGCTGCCCCACCTGCGTATAGGAGTCCGCCAGATTGAGTACGTCGAACCAAAGGTTGGCCTTGGCATTCAGCCCCTGCTTTAATAGGTGATGCTTGTAATTGCCCGCGAAATAAACAATCGATTTGTCATAATCCTTCAGATAATAATAGGTTTGACCGAGATTATTATACAGGTTGGAGAGATCTTCCAACCCCCTTTCCTCCAATGGTTTGCCGATATGCAACCCCTCCTGCAGAAAATAAAGGGCGCTGTCATAAAGTCCCAGGTGATTATAGAGCGGCGCCAGGTTGATATAAGCCGTGACAAGGCTGCGCGCATCGCCCCCCCTCTGTTTGTACAGCGCGACACATTCCAGGTACACTTCCTTGGCCTTCCGGGGTTGTTTCATTTCCGTATACATGACGGTAAGGTCCGTCAATGCATTGATCTCGTGATCGATGTCCCCTATCTTCTTTGCTTCATCGAGGGTTTGCAGGTAATAATCGATGGCCCGTTTGTAATCCGCCTTGTTCTCATAATAATACCCATGTAGACGCAAGGCCAGCACCTTTGCTTTGGGATAATTTACCTTCTCTATGGCATGGTCGATAAAATTAGCATAGTAGCTGATGGAGTCTGCCTGCGCCTCCGTATAATTCATACCCTTCTGATACGCTGTAAGTATGCCGCTGGTGTCCACCTGCGCGGACAGCTTTGAATAGAAGACAATAAGCAGTAAGATCAGGTATATTGGCCGATTCACGTATGTTGATAGTTCGTTAGCTCCAAGGTAGTCATCTTTGCCGGATACCTGAAATCATTTAGTACCCAGTTACCGGGACCCGGAGTCCGTCCTGACTTCATGGTGAACATTAATCGATGAGCTTATTGCGGAGGGCAAACTTTACGAGACCTACGGTATTATTGACACCCAGCTTGGCAATCAGGTTCTTGCGGTGGGTTTCTACCGTGCTGACGCTAAGAAAAAGTTTATCGGCAATTTCCGCATTGCTGTATTCCCTGCAGATGAGCTTGAGAACTTCCAGCTCACGCCGGGAGAGTATTTCGTCTATCTGTTTGTCCTCGATGGTAATGGTATTGCGAAAATCCTCGTCCCTGTCGCCGATATTGATGTCCTTGCTAAAGTAGCTGCCACCCTCATATACCGTACGCAACGCCCCCACTAGCTCGTCCAGGGAGGCGTTCTTTAATATATAGCCCTGGATATTGTGACGGGTCAGCTTGTGAATATAGCGCGTGCCACGCAGTAAAGTGAGATAAATGATCTTCAGGTCCTGGCGGACGGCACGAATGCTCTGCAGCAGCTCTTCTTCGCCGACGTCCGGCAGATAAACGTCCAATAGCAGAATGTCTGTTTGTATGTCCTTTACCCGCGATAGCAGATCCTTTCCGGTCAGGGCTGTCCCAATCACCTCGATACCCTCCTGCTTTCCTAAAAGTAAGGCTAATCCTTCCAGGTACATTTCATGGTCATCTGTAATAAATACTCGAATCATGGTTTAAAAAGTGGATTCGTTTTTACGGAAAAAGGTTAGCTGCGGTTAAAAAGCCTATGACCTGTAAGCTCAAAACGAGCCTCCGGCTCGTTGTCCGAAGGACAGACATTAAACCTTTCCTGAAAACGGGCTATATTTCCCCCCGAGGCCCGTTTTCAGGACATTTAACAACGCAGCAATTTATAACTATTTACGATATGAGGACGTGAAAAAATGACGGGCAGCCCCTATTTTAATTTAGGAAATGCCCCCTATTCTTTTTGTAGTACAAAGACGTAAGTCGGTAAGATAAAAAACGACAGTGCCGGCCGCCAGGCCTCCTAGTTTAGATTTTCGATGATCCCGGCAATGCCCTGCCCTCCCCCTACACATGCAGTAACTATGCCGTATTTTTTACCAAGGCGTTTCATATCATGAACAAGCTGGATAGTCAGCTTGCAGCCGGAGCAGCCCAACGGGTGGCCAAGGGCTATGGCGCCGCCATTGATATTGACAATAGAGGGATCCAGTCCCAACTGGCGTATCACGGCCAGGGACTGGGAAGCAAAAGCTTCATTCAGCTCCACCAGGTCGATCTGTCCCAGGCCCATACCTGCCTGCTTCAGGACCTTGGGAACTGCTTCTACGGGGCCGATGCCCATGATACGGGGATGTACCCCCGCACTGGCGCAGGCGATCAGCCGGGCCAGTGGCTGCAAACCCAGCTCCTTCATCATTTTTTCACCCATGACGATGACAAAAGCGGCGCCATCGCTTGTCTGCGAGGAATTACCCGCCGTGACACAGCCACCCGCAGCAAAGACGGGTTTTAGCTTGGCCAGCGCCTCCAAGGAAGTATCGGCCCTGGGTCCTTCATCCGTATCGACTGTAAAGTTCCTCTTCTGCTTTTTACCCTTTTCATCGACATATACTTCGTCCACCTGCATGGGGAGAATACCTGTTTTGAAATGGCCGTTTTGGATAGCATTGATGGCCTTTTGGTGGGAATTGTAGGAAAAAACATCTTGTTCCTCCCGGCTGACCTTATATTCCTTTGCCACGGCCTCTGCCGTCAAGCCCATATTGAGATAGTAATCGGGATCGTCTGATGCGATGGAGTAGGCAGGTACGGTCTTCCAACCTGCAGTCGGCACCATGCTCATGCTTTCGGTACCACCGGCAATGATACAGTCGGCCATACCGGTGCGGATCTTGGCGGTAGCCATGGCAATAGTCTCTAAACCACTGGCGCAGTAGCGGTTAACGGTTACTCCCGGGGCATGGATGCCCACGGCCCGCGCAGCGATAATACGTCCGACTTGCAGCCCTTGCTCAGCTTCAGGTACCGCATTGCCGACAATGACATCATCTACACGTTTCACGTCCAGCTGCGGAACGGATGCCAGCAGCCCCTTTATAAGGTCGATGGCCATATCATCCGGACGATAGAACCTGAATTTGCCTCTTTTGGATTTGCCTACTGCCGTACGATAGCCGGCAACGATATATGCTTCCTGCATGATGGTACGATTTAGTTAGTTGTTTATGCAACTGTCATATTCAAATGTACGATTTTTTATCTTCGCGCCATGTATAAGTTTTTCCGACAGCTATTGTTCCTTTTCCCCACGGAAGACGTCCATTATTTCTCTATGAATATGCTGAAACTATTGTGTCGCTGGACATTGACCCGCCAGCTGGTGGCCTGGGCATGCGCCCCGGAAGCTGACACCCCGGGACAAGGGCAGGCAGGGACGGATAATCCGTTGGCACGTCAGCTGTTCGGTCTCTCTTTCCGTAACCCTGTTGGCCTCGGCGCCGGTTTCGACAAGAACGCCCTGTATCTCCGCGAACTGGACGCCCTCGGTTTTGGCTTTGTAGAGATAGGAACGGTGACCCCCCTCCCCCAGGATGGCAACGAGAAGCCCCGTCTATTCCGCCTGCCGCAGGACCAGGCACTCATCAATCGGATGGGATTCAACAACGACGGAGTACAGGTCATCGCCGGCAGGCTGAAACAATGGCGCGCCGCTCACTCGTCGCCCCTCACCACCCACCTACCCCTCGTTATAGGCGGCAACATCGGCAAGAACAAAGTGACCCCCAACGAGGACGCCTGGAAGGATTATGTCATTTGCTTTAAAGAACTGTTCGATCACGTGGACTATTTCGTCGTGAATGTCAGCTCGCCCAATACCCCCGGATTGCGTGCCCTGCAGGAAAAGGACGCTCTTCGCAATATCCTTACCCGGCTGCAAGCATTGAACACGGAGCTGGCGGCCACCGCCGGCATCCGGCCCAGACCCCTGCTCCTGAAGATCGCCCCCGACCTCACCGTACAACAGATCGACGATGTAGTGGACCTGGCCATGGAGATCAGGCTGGACGGCCTGGTAGCCACCAATACCACCATCAGCAGGGAAAATCTTATAACCCCGACTCACCGCCTGGAAGCCATTGGCGCCGGGGGATTAAGCGGCGCTCCCTTAAAAGAAAGGTCTTCCGAAGTGGTCCGTTATATACACCAGCGGACGGGCGGCGCCCTGCCGTTGATCGCCTCAGGCGGCATTTTCACTGCTGAGGACGGCCGGGAGAAGATGGCGGCCGGAGGCTCCCTGATACAAGTATGGACAGGCTTTATCTATGAAGGCCCCTTCATCGTCAGGCGCATCTGTGAGAAATTATAGCTGCCCCCGGCTGGCCTCCAAAACAGGTTCCGTCACTTTTTTACACGCTTATTGCCGTAAACGACACACCTGTTGCCAAATGGACACGCCTGTCAATTCATACCATATTTTAATGCCGGCGTCATACTTCTTCCCACCCACTTTGCCGTTATATATGTCAGTTAAAATCCTAATTCTTAAAGAAATGAAAAAGATCGTCCTCTTTGTGGCCCTCATCGGCGCTCTCGTATCCTGTAAGAAAAGCAATTCCGGCTCTTCCGGCTATCATGTCACCGCCTCCGTCGATGGCGCCGCCAAAGCATTTAATACAGCCCCGCTTGCTACGAAATTAACCAATACAAGCACCACCCAGATAACAGTGGATGGATTCGCCACCGGCGGCGGAGAATCAATTAGCCTGATCATCGACAACGCTCCCAGCGGAAAACCCATCGTGGCAGGTACCTACACCGACACTACCAGTGATTTTGAGGTTGCTCTTTTCTATACGCAAAATCTGACCGCCGCATATGCAGGGGGTACCACTGTAGCCGCAGGACTTGCCATCCAAAATCATGTGAAGATCGTCATCACTTCCATCGACACAACCTCCTCCATAAAAGGCAGTTTTAGCGGGGACCTATTCCTCAACGGAGACGTCACTGCCGCCAAAAAGACCTTCACCAATGGGGACTTCTACGTCAAGTTCCATTAGTGCCTGCTCGTCCACTCGGCGATATTATTGTTTACTCCTATACACCGCTAGGGCATTGTCGAAAAGATGATGCCCTTTTTGTACTTTTACGACCTCTTAACAGTATATAGCACCTATGGCCTCTCTTTTCAGCCTGGATTCGTTCATCAGCCTCCTGACCCTGACCGTACTCGAGATCGTACTAGGCATCGACAACGTCATTTTTGTATCTATCCTCATCGGCCGGCTGCAGCCGCACCAGCAATTGCGCGCACGCCGGATCTGGATGATCGCCGGCATCCTTATCCGCAGCCTCCTGTTGCTGGGGCTGGGATGGCTGGTAACCAACGGCAATAAGGAAATATTCTCCCCCTTCGGTTATGACTTCAGCATACGCAATCTCATTATGCTGGCTGGGGGCATATTCCTCCTCTACAAGACGGTAAAAGAGATACATGCCAAACTGGAAGGGGAAGGACACGGAGAGCTGGATAAAAAGGAAAAATTCGAAAAAGCCTTTGGGCTCGTCGTCGGCCAGATCGTCCTGGTAGACACGGTCTTTTCCTTTGACAGCATCATCACAGCCGTAGGATTGGCCAAAAAAGTGGCCGTCATGATCACCGCCGTGATCATCGCCATGATCATCATGTTCTTCTTTTCCCAGAAGATCGCCGACTTTATCAACAAACGCCCCACCCTTAAGATCCTCGCGCTGGCTTTTTTACTGATGGTAGGCTTCAGCCTCTTTTTCGAGGGATTGGAGCCCGTCCACCACTCGCACATCGACAAAGGATACATCTATTTCGCCATGGCCTTTGCCTTCGGGGTCGAGTTGCTGAACACCCGGGTTAAAAAGAAAACGGTCCCCCCCAAAAAATAGCCCCTCCTCCAAGGTTAAGCATTAGGATTTTTATAAATTAGAGAAATTTCTTTTATGCCTACCACAGATCCCCGCATCGACGCGTATATCCAAAAGTCGGCAGACTTTGCACGCCCCATCCTGGAGCACATCCGCAAGCTGGTGCATAAAGCATATCCCAACGTAGAAGAGACGATGAAGTGGAGCATGCCTTTCTTCCAGAACAATGGAGCCATCATCTGCAACATGGCCGCATTCAAAGAACATTGCGCTTTCGGTTTCTGGAACGCACCCTTGATGAAGGACCCGGAAGGCATCCTGCAAATAAAGGACAGGGGCGCCATGGGTCATCTCGACAGGATCACATCCAAAAAAGACCTTCCCTCCGACAAGATCCTGACCGCATATATCCGGGAGGCAGCCGCATTGAATGAAGCAGGCATAAAAAAGGCGGCGCCCAAAAAAACCCCGAAAAAAGAGCTGCCGGTGCCGGAAGAGTTGACAGCAGCCTTTAAAAAGAATAAGAAGGCACAGGCTACCTTTGAAGGATTTTCTCCGTCCCACAGGAGAGAATACATCGAGTGGATTACGGAAGCCAAAACAGACGCCACCCGGGAAAAACGCATAGCCACTACCGTGGAATGGCTCACGGAAGGGAAATCCAGGATGTGGAAATACGAGAAGAAATGATCAACGTATACACATAAGCGCTGCAGCTGCTACACCCGCGGTCTCGGTCCGCAGACGGGTCTCTCCCAATGTGACGGGTAAAAAACCATGCTCCAATGCTGCATCGATCTCGCTTTTTGTAAAGTCTCCTTCCGGTCCGATAAGGATCAGCTGCTCATTGCCTTCCGGCAGCGACTGCCTGCCCCCACCCTCCAAACAATGCGCGATCAGCCGCTGCTCCTGTTTCGCAACCCTTATCACCTCCTCCACCCGGGTGGGCGGATACAACACGGGCAACCAGGTCTGCTGCGACTGCAACAGCGCGCTCACCAGTATATTTTGCATCCTGTCCTGCCGGAAATGCTGTTTTTCCGTCCTCTCCGACAGCAGGGGAATGATGCCCGTAACCCCTATCTCTGTCGCCTTCTCCAAAAACCATTCATAGCGGGAAGCATTCTTTAGCAGGGCCATGGCGATGGTGATCCTTCTGGCTCTCGCCGGCATCTGCACAGCGTCATCTACCCGCACCCTGCATTTTTTCTTATGGTCGTCCACGATAGTGGCGGTCAGAAGCCGGCCACGCCCATCGGTGAGCTGCAGCCGTTGCCCTTTCTGCATACGTAATACCTGTATTATGTGGCGGGAATTATCCTCGTCCAGTACGATCTCCTCATCGCCGGGGTTGTATTCGGATAAATAGAAAAAAGCTAATGCCATGATTGATCTTATCGGGCAAATGTATTATTTTGTTTTTATGGAAAACGCCCCCCTGCCTGACAAGACCACTCCTGAAAAAGACCTTCTCTCCGAAGAAGACGTCCCCGGGGACGATTACCCCCTGCTGCTGGACAGGGTGCAATCCATCTTTATCGATGGCGTCCTCATTATCGTGCTCATGTTCGTATTTGCCGCGCTGCTCAACGACGATGCCCCCAACTGGATCAGGATCGTCCTGTTCTTTGGCATCTGGGCGGTCTATGAGCCCCTGCTGGTCATCTTTGGATGCACGCTCGGGCAGTATGTAAAGAAGATCAGGGTCAGGGATCATGTCAATCCAACCAAACGCATCAATATAATACAGGCTTTCTTCAGGTACCTGTTCAAGGCAGTCTTAGGGTGGTTCTCCTTTCTCACCATCAGCTTCAACCCTGAAAAGAGGGCAATACATGATTTTGTATCCGGTAGCATCATGGTTAAGGTAAAATGACCGCCACCGGCTGGTGGCCGTATAAATAATAAAAGCCCCCATAGGGAGCTGTTTATTTAGTATAGATTAGCGAACCTCAGACATTGTTTGGACCAGGGCATCGCCCCAGCCGGTTAGAACGGCACATCGTCCTCATCGATGGGCAGGTCCTTCATACGGGAGCCGGCCTGAATATACAGCTTGGCGCCGCCCCCATCATCATCCTGCACAGGCTTCCAGCTGCCGCCGGACGGCAATCCCATACCCCCAAAGTCGTCCTCCCCATATTCGGTGAACTTTTGTATATGCAGCAGCGCACGAAGCTTCACCGTTTCCAGGGAACCATTACGGTGCTTGGCGATCTTTACGTGTGTCTCACCTTTATTGCTTTCCCCCATCTCATTGGCGGTAATGCCATAGTATTCAGGACGGTATAGGAACATGACCATATCGGCATCCTGTTCGATAGCGCCCGATTCACGCAGATCGCTCAGCTGGGGTATCTTCTCTCCTTCTTTACGGGATTCAACGGCGCGGCTCAGCTGTGAAAGGGCGATGATAGGTACCTGCAGCTCTTTTGCAAGTCCCTTCAAAGCACGGGATATCTGGCTGATCTCCTGTTCACGGTTGCCATGCTTATTGTCCCCTGCCCCGCTCATCAGCTGCAGATAATCGATAATGATAAATCCGATGTTATGCTTGTTCTTCAGACGGCGGCATTTGGCACGCAGCTCGAAGATATTGAGGGCCGGGGTGTCATCGATAAAGATGGGCGCCTTCGCCAGCCTGTCGATGCCCTTCTTGTACAGCTGCTTCATCTCATGGTCTTCCAGACGGCCACGGGCTATTTTTTCCATGAATATCTCACTCTCGGCGCTGAGGATACGCTGTACCAGCTGCGCCGAGCTCATTTCAAGGCTGAAAAAGGCTACGGGAGTAGGCTTGCTGCTATTCAAGGCGGCATTACGGGCCAGGTTCAGGGCAAAAGCCGTTTTACCCACCGCCGGACGGGCGGCCAGGATGATAAGGTCCGTTTGCTGCCAGCCATAGGTGACCCTGTCCAGGGAGGCGAATCCACTGGGCACACCCGTTATCTCTTCCTGCTTATGACGCAGGTCCTCGATACGCTGTATCGTCTTGACCAGGACGCTGTCGATGCTGTCGAAATTCTTACGGAGGTGGTTATTGGTGATCTCGAAAAGCTTGCTTTCCGCGTCGTCCAGCAGATCGAACACGTCCGTGCTGTCCTCGTAAGCATCCCCGATGATCTCGCCGCTGATACGGATCAGCTCTCGCTGGATGAATTTTTGAAGGATAATACGGGAGTGGGTCTCGATATTGGCGGAACTGACGACGGAATTGGTCAGCTTGGTCACATAATACGGACCGCCGACAATCTCCAGCTCTTCCCGGACCTTTAGCTCTTCCACTACCGTAAGTATATCGATAGGCTGACTTTTCTGCGCCAGGGACTGCATGGTCCGGTAGATACGCTGATGCCCTTCCAGGTAAAAGCATTCGGGCTTCAGGATCTCTACTACCGTGTCAAAAGCGCTTTTTTCCAACATTATTGCGCCCAATACGGCTTCTTCCAGCTCTTTAGCTTGAGGAGGCACCTTCCCATATACCATGGTGCTGAGGTCCACAGCAGGCTTACGCCTGAATTTGCTGCGGTCCTTGTTGAGATTAAGATTTGTAAGATCCATTGATTAGTCCGTCCAAAAATTAAAAAATAGGGTGTCCAGCGCCTATCCTCCAGTCCTGGGACTGGGTTCATTGGGTTAGTGTTCCAGCCTTAATTTTGTTGTGGCCTGTCACCGGCGAAGCCGGGACCTGTCATTAAGAAATTGTTACGGCAGTATGAACATAACGTTACCCGTTGAGTCAGGAGGGCGAATATAGAATCTAAAATCACGGCGAAAAAAATTTTTCGTTTTCTATATTTTTCCTTTCATAATCCACCGTCCAATCCACCGACAACCTCCCGTTATCCACACTAACCCCCAAGCTATCCACAATTTAAAAAAGTTTTCAGCCTTTTCCCGCAAATAATTCACACCATCTGTGCACAAAGATATTGGAACAAATATTTTGCCGGGAGGCCGAAACACCAGAATGCAGTTTGAGGAACTTTAGGAGAAAAATGAACATCCCCAGCGTTGGTGAAACACACTGGGGATGGGGCCAAACGGACCAGCGGTCCGCCTGCTGAAATTCGATGATCCGCGCTATTGTTGCCTTACAGGTCTCGTATCTTTATTATCTTCTTGTTTCTGAGGCGCGGGAGGGGGTGTAACGGGACGGCTTACGGGCCTGCCCTGCACAGCCGGAGCCTGTACAGGCTGGGGCTGAGGCCGCTGCATAGCAGCGGGGCGATTATTGGACGGCTGATTTACATGCTGTTGTTGCTGTTGATTCTGCTGTTGTTGACTCTGTTGCTGCTGCATGCCGGGCCGGGCTGGCGGCGTATAGTTCCTCACAGGCTGACCTTGTGGCTGACCGGCAGGCGTATTATTCACCGGCTGTGTGGCTGGCTGCTGCGGCTGATTGAAAGGGCGCCTGTTTATAGGAGTCAGCTCGGGCTGATTCCCGGTAGGCTGTAACGCAGGCCTGTTATTGGTCACAGGCTGATTATTCACCGGCTGGCCGGCTGGCGGATTGTTTACAGGTTGAGTAGCAGGCTGATTATTTGCCGGCTGCTGTCCACCGGAGTTTGCCGGTCTGCCCCAAAACGGACGGTTCCCGGGCTGCTGCGGCTGTGCCTGAGGTTGTGACTGCCCCTGCGGCTGACCATAAGAATTACCCCTATCATATCCAGTCGCAGGCCGGGTATTCACCGGATTGTTATCCCTGTTGGGATATCCCGTGTTGGCAGGCCTGTTGCCATAGACAGCCGTATTTTGCGGCCGGGCATCATTCAGGTTGCTCACCCTTACAGGAGCAGCCATACGGGAAGGAACACCCATATTGCCATTATTGTTCCGGGGCGCGTCGTTTATCCGGGGACGGTAAACGGACAGTCCGCCATTATTTATTTGTCCTCCGGACACAGGCCGGGCAGAGGCAACTACGGGCATAGGCCTTAACGCAGTTCCGGTATACCTTCCCACTTCGACAGGATCGGGACCGCGGCCATAGTTCACATTCCGGGTATAATTGTTGTTGACGACAGTAACATTGTTGATCACCGTAGTATTATTGATGATGACCGTATTCCTGGACTCATTGACATAATAGTTACGGACATACGGGCTGCCGACATACTGGTGGGGAACAAAGCACCAATAGTGGGACGGAGGCAAATACCCGCCGCCGTACGCCATGTCAAAGCTGACACCGGGACCCATGGGCGCCCATCCATAGTAGTCATTGCTGTTACGCCAGGTCACCCAGGCAGGAGCATACTCGTTACCGGGTATCCACATCCAGCCATAACCGTCCTGGAAGAACCAGCGGCCATAGTGGAAAGCAGCCCAGCCCCAACGATAGTCGGAAGCCCAGGTCCACCCCTCATCGGTATAGACCCAGTGACCATTGGTGGCATAAGGCTTAAAATCAGGACCCACGTCCGGCAGCCAGACATACCCATAACGGGGGTCATTTATCCATTGCCCATAAGGGCTCAGATCATCATAAAATGATTGATAGGTAGCCACCGGCTGAGGCTCCGGAGGAGGTGGCGGCAGAGGATCTGCCACCGGCGCCGGAGGCGGCGGGGCAGGCTGCTGGACCACATAAGTCGGACCACAGGCATTCAAGCCCACGGCCATGGCGAGGATCGCTAAAATGTATAAGTGTTTTTTCATAACCCAGATTTTAAGGAGTTGAACAATCAATCTCCGTTGAACGAACCGGAGGTTCGTTGTCCGAAGGACAGACATTAGATCCTTCCGTAAAACGGGGTACATTTTTTAAAAACCCGTTTTACGGATACTTGTAAGACTGCACGATCTATGCTAAGTAAAAGACATCCAAAAGTATTAACATTTGATTATCAGTTCTACCCCGGTACGGTCTGATCGGCCCCTGGAAAAGCCGGACCCCGGGTCCGCCGGCCAAAGGCCCCCCTAAAAACGTAATTATCAGCCAAATATTTCCACAACCGTCAGCTTCGTCCTTTCTCGGTGGTCGCCTAAATCCGCTATCTTTGTCACCTAAAGACGAATATTTCTCATGACCATCAGCTATAACTGGCTTTCTGAATATCTACCGGTGAAGGTCGAGCCCGACCGGCTATCCAAAATACTTACATCTGTCGGCCTGGAAGTAGAGAGCCTTGAAAAATACGAGTCGGTAAAAGGAGGATTGAAAGGCCTCGTCATCGGGGAGGTATTGGAGACAGCCCAGCATCCCAATGCCGACAAGCTGAAACTTACCAGGGTCGATATCGGAGCAGCAGAACCCCTCTCCATTGTTTGCGGAGCCCCCAATGTAGCCCCCGGTCAGAAAGTAGTAGTAGCACCCGTAGGAACGACCATCTATCCCGTGAAAGGCGAGCCCCTGACCATGAAAGTGGCTAAGATCCGGGGAGTGGAAAGCTATGGGATGATCTGCGCCGAGGACGAGATCGGGCTGGGAGAAAGCCACGCCGGCATCATGGTGCTGCCCGCCTCCGCCAAAGCAGGCGCCACCGCCGCAAGCTGGTTCAAACCCTATACCGACCATATCATTGAAATAGGTCTCACCCCCAATCATATGGACGCCATGAGCCACATCGGCGTCGCACGTGACGTATGCGCCTGGCTCAGCCTGCACGAGAACAAGGACTATCGGGTTAAGCAGCCCTCCGTAAATGCTTTCAAGACCGACAACCACAGCCTGCCCATTACCGTGAGCATCGAAAATACCCGTGGCTGCGAACGCTATTCCGGAGTCAGCATTAAAAACATTACTATCAAAGAATCCCCCACTTGGATGCAGGACAGGCTAAAGTCCATCGGGATCAGGGCCATCAACAACATCGTCGATATCACCAACTACGTCCTCCATGAAATGGGACAGCCCCTGCATGCATTCGACCTGCATGCCATCAGGGACGGCAAGGTCATCGTGAAGAATCATCCCGAAGGCAGGCTCTTTATCACCCTGGACGAAAAAGAAAGAAAACTCTCCGCTGAGGACCTGACGATCTCCGACGGAGAAGAACCCATGTGTATCGCAGGTGTTTTTGGCGGTCTTAAGAGCGGCGTGAAAGATGACACAAAAGACATTTTCCTCGAGAGCGCCTGGTTCAACCCCACAGATGTGCGTAAGACTTCCTTCCGTCATGGACTGCGGACAGACGCTGCCACGCATTTCGAAAAGGGAATGGATATCTCCGGCACCGTAAACGCCCTCAAACGGGCAGCCCTGCTGATAAAGGAGCTGGCTGGCGGAGAAATAGCATCCGATATAGTGGATGTCTATCCCGATCCAAAGAATAAGCCGCAGGTCATACTCAAGCACCATTATCTGAAAAAACTCAGCGGGAAGAACTATCACCCGGACACGGTAAAAAATATCCTCCTAAGCCTGGGTTTCGAGATCATTAAGGAAGGCATCGACGACATCCACGTGTCCGTACCCTGGCACAAGCCGGATATCAGCCTCCCCGCAGACCTCGTGGAAGAGATCATGCGTATAGACGGCCTGGATAATATCGCCATCCCCTCGGCCATTACCATCTCCCCTTCCGTAGAGAAGGATAGGTCCGCAGCCGCCTGGAAATCCTCCGTGGCCAGCTACCTGGTTGGACAGGGCTTTAATGAGATATTGACCAATTCCATCACCAACAGCGCCTACTATACCCAAGAAGAGCTGGAGACAGTGGTGAAAATGGTAAATAACCTCAGCGCAGAGCTGAATATCATGCGCCCCTCCCTGCTGGAGACAGGCCTGGAATCCATCGCGTACAATCTGAATAGGAAGAATGCCAACCTGCAATTCTTCGAGTTCGGCAAATCCTATCATACCAGCGGAGTCGGTCAGTACATAGAAGTACCGCGCCTGGCCCTTTTTGTCACCGGACAGACCCGGGATGACAGCTGGAAAGGCAAAGGCGCCTCCGCAGACTTCTACTATCTGAAAAGTCTTTGCGAAAGGATCTTCCAGCTGGTGGGGCTGAAGGCCCCGGCCTGGACTCCCCTCCGGTCCCCTAAACTGTCCTACGGACTGTCCATCTCCATGAATAACGAGACCATCCTCGAGGCCGGCCTGGTCAATCCCTCCCTGCTCCGGCAGTTTGACTGTAAGCAGGATCTGTTCTTCGCAGACGTTCGCTGGGACAGGCTGCTGGCCCTCACCTCAGGTAAGGACATCGAATTCAGGGAATTGCCGAAACAGCTGCCCGTACAGAGAGACCTGGCCATGATCGTGGAAAGATCCCTAAGCTTTGACAAAGTAGAAAAAGCCATCCGGGGCGCCCGGGTGGAAAAATTGCAGGAAGTAAAGCTTTTCGATATCTTTCAGAGCGAGCGGCTGGGGGCGGATAAGAAATCGCTCGCCGTTAGCTTTACCTTCCTGGACGAGGAAAAAACCCTGACAGACAAAGAAATCGACGGAATGGTACAGCGGATCATGGGAGCCCTGGAAAAGGAATTGCAGGCAGAGATCCGCAAATAGTGTCACTTAAAATCTTTCAGATGGAGCAACTCGAACTACAGGTGCGACGCATCTATGACAAGCTGCAGCAGGTGCTCAGGCAGCGGGATGCCCTCTTGAAGGACAACAACAAGCTAAAGGATGAATTACAGCAGCTACGGCATTCGGAAAACGATCGGGTAGGGCAGGTAGAACAACTAAAACAGCAGGTAGAGATACTAAAGGTCAAAAAGGGAGAGATGCCTTTGGAAGAAAAGGCACTGTTGGAAAAACGACTCAGTCAGTACATCCGGGAAATCGACCGGTGTATTGCACTTTTGGCCGAATGACGCGTTCAAACTCTTTTGACCAGACGCATTTTCATTTCATCCTTTCCCTGCGAAACTTCCAGGGTATAGACTCCATACGGCAAGTCGTTGAGTCCGCCCCAGTACAATTCCTGTTGGTCCTTTTCCATTTCGGTTTCCATGGCGCCGCAAACGATACCTGTATCGTCTTTAAGGACGGCCCTAAGCAGGCATTTCTGTGATTGAGGTTGGTCGACCATGAATGTCAACCTGTCGATGAACACGGGTGATTTGACTTTTAAGAACATGGCTTTTCTAGTTTTTAGATAGGGTATTGGTGAAGAAGACAGTTGTTTCTATTAGGTATGAATGAATGAGGATCAAAAAATGGACCTACCTTTACTCAAATCGGGACCCCTGTGCATAAGGTGTGGATAAATTTAAAACAAGTATTTGATCTATGCAAGAGTTGATGCCAATAAATGTTGTAATAGGCGACCGGAGCTATAGGATCAAGATAGATCCGAAGGACGAAGAGGTGGTCCGGAAGACCCTAAAGACGATAAATGACCAGGTAATAGCCTTTAAAACGGAGTTTGCCGGGAAGGATATGCAGGATTATATAGCCATGGTCCTGCTATGGTATGCCACCCAGCTCTCTTCCGAAGAGCGGAACCCCGTCCTCACCCCCTCCCTGATGGAAACCCTTAGCCGGATGGAACAGCAGCTGGACAAGGCGCTATGATCCACGCCCCCCGTCCGTCGAAGATCAACCCCTGTGGCCCCGGAGGCGCAGAAATGGGGATAATTTGATCCGATTTTCCCTATCTTCGCCAACTAACACATTTTCATGTACTCATGAGCGTGTATAAAAAATATATGATTTTGAACGATTTAAACTTACAACTCCATGATAGAAACCATCATAGTAGGAATTATCGCATTGGTAGCCGGTGTTGTTGCAGGTAAGTTCCTGTTTGCCAAGAATACGCAGCAAAAGATAACAGAGGCGGAAAGCCAGGCCAAAAAGATCGTCTCCGACGCACAGACCACGTCAGAAAACCTGAAAAAAGAGAAGTTACTGGAAGCCAAAGAGAATTTCGTCAAATTAAGGGCAGAACACGACAAAGAGGTGCTGGAAAAGAACAGGAAGATAAATGAGGGGGAATCCCGCATCCGCCAGAAAGAGCAGAGTATCAATCAGAAACTGGAAAACCTGGACAAACAGGCAAAGGACAACGATGTCATAAAAGACAATCTCAACCGCCAGATCGAGGTGGTCAACCTCAAACGCACCGAGCTGGAAAAACACCAGGAAGAGCATATCCGCCGCCTGGAAAAGATAGCCGCCCTCACGGCCGAGGAAGCCAAGGCCCAGCTAGTGGAAAGCCTCCGGCAGGAAGCCCAGACCCGGGCCCTGGCCCTGCAGCAGGAGATCATCGATGACGCCAAGCAAAAAGCCAACAAGGAAGCCCGCAAGATCATCATCCAGAGCATCCAGCGGACAGCCGCCGAACAGGCCATCGAGAACTCCATCACGGTATTCAACCTGGAGAGTGACGAGATCAAAGGCCAGATCATCGGCCGTGAAGGACGTAATATCCGGGCCATCGAAGCAGCCACCGGGGTAGACCTCATCGTAGACGACACCCCCGAGGCCATCGTACTATCCTCCTTCGACCCCCTCCGCCGCGAAATAGCCCGCCTGTCCCTGCAGCGCCTGGTGGCCGACGGCCGTATCCACCCCGCCCGTATCGAGGAGATAGTGGAAAAGACCCGCAAACAGATAGAAGAGCAGGTAATGGAGATAGGGGAGCGTACCGTTATCGAGCTGGGTATCCATGGCCTTCATAAAGAGCTGGTACGCATAGTAGGAAAAATGCGCTTCCGTAGCTCCTACGGACAGAACCTGCTCATGCACAGCCGCGAAGTAGCCAATCTCTGCGGGATCATGGCAGCCGAGCTGGGTATGAACCCCAAACTGGCCAAAAGAGCAGGTCTCTTGCACGACATCGGCAAAGTACCCGATGAAGAAACTGAACTGAGCCACGCTCTTTTGGGTATGAAGCTGGCCGAAAAATACGGGGAAAACCCAGCCGTAGTCAACGCCATCGGCGCCCACCACGACGAAGTGGAGATGCAATACGTCATCGCCCCCATCATACAGGCCTGCGACGCCATCAGCGGCGCCCGCCCCGGCGCCAGACGGGAGATCATGCAGCAGTACCTGCAACGTATCAAGGACCTGGAAAACCTGGCCCTTGGCTACCAGGGAGTCGAAAAAGCCTATGCTATCCAGGCCGGCCGTGAGCTGCGGGTCATCGTAGAGGCAGACAAGGTCACCGACAACGACAGCGACAAGCTGAGCTTCGAAATAGCCCAGAAGATCCAGACGGAAATGACCTATCCGGGTCAGATCAAGGTCACGGTCATCCGGGAAAAAAGAGCCGTTAACGTAGCTCGTTAAAAAACTTGTTTTTTAACGAAAAGCTTATTACCTTTGCCATCCTTAAAAAATGAAGTTATGAACGCTGCTGTAGCTTTTGTACACGAGCAACTGACGGGAAAAAGAGAGTTTCCGAAGTTCAAAGCCGGTGATAACATCACTGTCAACTATAAGATCATTGAAGGCAACAAGGAGCGTATCCAGGGCTTCAAGGGAGATGTGATTAAGCGTCAGGGAGTTGGCCATACAGCCACCTTCACCGTAAGAAAGATCTCCGATGGAGTAGGCGTGGAAAGGACCTTCCCCCTGTTCTCCCCCAATATCGAGTCCATCGAGCTGCACAAAGTAGGCCGCGTACGCCGCGCCAAACTGTACTTCCAGCGCAGCAGGAGCGGCAAGAGCGCACGCATCAAGGAAAAGAGAATGGCAGCCGAATAAGGCCAAAAATATCATTACAGTGCCGGTCCCCTTCAGGACCGGCTTTTTTGTCCCTCCTAAATATCACCTCCATCCCTCTCCGGCTGGATCATCACCAGTATCCCCCCTTTCATCCCCATCTTTGTTAAATAGATGAAATATCCGCCCAAAAAGTAGTTATCAATTCATAAAGAGTTAACTTTGTCCTTCGGGAGATTTATCCCGTGCACATTTTAAAGTCTTTGATTATGTTTACCAATTTTCTGATTTCGATGCCTGGTGGAAGTGAGTGGTTCTTGATCATCCTGGCAGTGCTTGTCCTGTTCGGCGGTCGCAAGATCCCCGAGTTCATGCGCGGTCTGGGTCGCGGTATCCGTGAGTTCAATGATGCCAAGAATAATGTAAAGAAAGAATTGGAAGACGGCATGAACGAGAAGGACAACAAGCCCGCTAACGCTGGCACTACTCCTACGCAGCAATAATTCTTTTTTTTCACTCCTGTTACCCGATTTTTGCTTGTCTGACTGGATATAGGTCCGGTCCTTCAAAAATCGCTACTGCTTTGTGTTTACATTTCACTCGATACAAGACTATCAACAAGCCTTAGCGGAAGGGGTATGTTCCTGCGAGGACGCAGTGAAACATTATCTGTCCCGCATCGAAGCCGGCAAGCACCTCAATGCTTATACGCAGGTATATGACGACGAAGCCCTGGAAAGGGCGCGTCAGCTGGATAAAAAAAGACGGGCCGGCGAAAAGACAGGCGCCCTGCACGGGGTAGTCATTGGATTGAAAGACGTCATCGCCTATAAAGATCATCCCCTCACAGCAGCTTCCCGCATACTTACGAATTATACTTCCGTCTACAACGCCACGGCCGTAGAAAAGCTCCTCAGGGAGGAGGTCATCATCATCGGTCATCTCAACTGTGACGAGTTCGCCATGGGATCTACCAACGAGAATTCGGCCTATGGGAAAGTGTTGAATGCCCGTGACGAGAGCCGCGTGCCCGGTGGGTCTTCAGGCGGGTCGGCAGTAGCCGTACAAGCCGGCCTTTGTATGGCCAGCCTGGGCAGTGATACGGGAGGTTCCGTAAGACAGCCCGCCGACTTCTGTGGAGTGGTGGGATTAAAACCCACCTATGGCAGGGTGTCCCGATACGGACTCATCGCCTATGCCTCTTCCTTCGATCAGATAGGCATATTTGGACAAAATGTACCCGATGTGGCCAGGATATTGGACGTCATCTCGGGTGAAGACGATTTCGATAGCACCGCAGCTTCCGGAAAAAAGGAAGCCTTCTCCCCCCTCCTGGATCAGCCGGCCAAAAAATACCGGATCGCTTACTTTAAAGAAGCCCTGGATCATCCCAGCCTCGATCCCGAGATCCGATCGGCCCTTCTGGACTGCCTGGACAGCCTGCGCAAAGACGGCCATACCGTAAATGCCATCGATTTCGAATTGCTCGACTACATCGTCCCCGCCTATTACGTCCTGACCACGGCAGAGGCCTCCTCCAACCTGGCCCGCTTCGACGGGGTCAAATACGGATATAGGACCCACGATACAGACCTTGAATTAACAGAATTTTACAAGCGCACCCGCTCGGAAGGCTTTGGAAAAGAGGTGCAACGACGCATCTTATTGGGAACCTTTGTATTGAGCGCGGGCTATTACGACGCCTATTTCACCAAGGCCCAACAGGTGAGAAAACGATTGGTCGATCGTACTGATCTCATCTTCAATGATTTCGATATAATTGTCCTTCCCACCGCCCCCACCACCGCATTTGCCATCGGAGAGAAGATGGACGACCCAATTGCGATGTATCTCGCTGATATCTATACCGTTTATGCGAATTTGGTCGGAATTCCCGGTATTTCTATCCCACTTTTTACCCACACAAATGGCATGCCTTTTGGTATGCAGGCTATGACTTCTCGATTTAAAGAGGTATCTTTGTTGCAGTTCTCGCATCTGATGATACAACAGTTTAAGTCCTACGAAAATCCTACTCTATGTGACTGAGAGATCTTGAGGCGAAAGTCGGCCGCAAGGCCCCATTCTAATCCGTTTGTTGGTTGATGGCTTAAAGCAGCAATCTCCCGTATTCCGGTCCTATGAAAGATTGTAAGTACCGTTTTTGGTCGCTTACCATCTTTTAAAGCGTTGGACATGAACAACAAAAGACTTTTATTGTTGGGCATCACCGTCATGATCATTTGTTCAGGATGGATGTACCCTACCTTTGCGGATGTTCCCGGTAGCCGGGGCATCACCACAAGCTCCCTCATTGATACTGAGCGGGTTGCAGGAAAGACTTCCGTAGTTTCCACCGTTGCCGGTTCCAATTCCCCCCAAAATGATCTCTATAAGGAGCTCTTCGTAGCTGCCTCCGTAGGGAGCAGTAATGGCGTGCGGCTCAACCCCAAGGCGCTCACCTTTGTCCAGGATTATATCAAGGATAATTGGGACGAGCTTATGGAGGTCCGGGCGAATGGAAAACCATATTTCAACCTCATCGAGAATATACTCACCGAGTATGGCCTTCCCAAGGAATTGAAATACCTGGCGGTCATCGAGTCCAATCTCAAACGTACAGCCCGCTCAAAAGTCGGCGCGGTAGGCCCCTGGCAGCTGATGCCCCAGACGGCCCGGGACCTGGGTCTCAAGGTCAACAGGAACGTGGACGAGCGGAAGAACTATGTGAAAAGCACCCGCGCAGCCGCCCTTTATCTGCGCGATCTATATAATGATCTCGGTGACTGGTTGCTGGTGATAGCCGCCTACAACGGAGGCACGGCCAACGTAAACCATGCCATCCACCGCAGCGGCAGCAAAGACTTCTGGGACCTCCAGTATTATCTGCCGGCAGAATCCCGGATCCACGTAAAGAAGTTCATCGGCACCCAATACACCTTCGAAGGACAGGGCAGCATCACTACCCTGACCCGCGCCGAAGCCGTCGAACAGCTGCCCGGTTCGTCCCTGTATGCATCCAGTAGGAAGCTGACCCCGGAAGAACTGGAAAATGCCAGGACATTGCCTATCTCCGGTAAATATTATTCAACGGTAGTTGCCCGGTATGTCGTAATGGATATATCCGAATTTTCCCGGTATAACCCCAATTTCGACAAGGTCATGGCCAGCGATAACAATACATACGAAATGAAGCTCCCATCCGACAAGATGGAGCTGTTCGCCGCCAATAAATACCAGATACTGAATGAGTCGGTACAGCTGCTGCTCAACAGCAACCAGGCAGATACACAGACCACAGCATCGAAATAACTAAAAAAGTCCATCGAATTAGAAAAAGCCCGTCAGGGCTTTTTTTATTCCCGCCGCCTTTATCAGACATTCCTCATACTCCTGTTCAGCATCACTATAAAAAGTTATCCCCGACCCCACCTGGTAAGATAAATACCGGCGGGCCTGGTTGTAGAACAAGCTTCTGATGATCACATTGAAGTCAAAATCCCCTTCGGGGGTGACATATCCAACACTCCCGGAAAAAAGCCCTCTGGGACTCCGCTCATAGCGGTCGATCAGCTCCACTACCCTCCTTTTGGGCGCCCCGGTCATGGACCCCATGGGGAAACTGGCTTTTACGGCCTCTATAAGCCCTATTCCGGGGGGCAATTCCCCTTCCACGGTAGATATCATCTGATATACCTGGGGAAAGCCATAGACCCCAAAAAGCTCCTGTACCCGTACAGACCCGGGAAGACAGATCTTGGATAGGTCGTTTCGCACCAGGTCCACCACCATGACATTCTCGCTACGATCTTTCGCGCTGGTTTGTAGACGGACGCCAGCCGCTTCATCCGCCCGTGCATCACCGGGTATACGGGGGGCCGTCCCCTTTATAGGCTGGGAGATAAGCTTGTTCCCCACCCGCCGGAGATATCGTTCCGGGCTGGCGCAGAGCAGGTATTTCTCATCCAGCCGGTAGTAGGCCGAAAATGGATTAGGTGAAGCCTGGCTGAGGGACTGCCAGGTCGAAATAGGATCGATGTCAGCATTCTCCTTAAAGAACTCCTGACAAAAATTGATCTCGTAACAGTCACCGCGAAGTATATGCTGCCGGAGGACCTCCACCGTATCGATATATTCCTCCCGGGAAAAATTGGATTGGAATTCGATGCCCCCACCGGCCTCCACCAAAGGTTCCGCTGGCATTGCCTGTATAGCCCGAAAGATCGTCTCCGCATCCTGACCCACCGCCCCAATATTGATCCTGTCCTCTTTCAGTTCGATCACGACCTCCGGAACAAAAAAGTGCAGGTCCGGGAATCCGACTGGATTTCCACGGGACATCTCCCCGGCAGTCTCAAAAGGTTCCGTTTCTTTTACAAGGCCATATCCAAAATGGCCAAAGAACCAGTCATGATGCCGGGACATGAATCCGCGCAGCTCCTCCAGCGCCTCTCCCGCAGAAGCCTGTACGCTGTCCACGACGCCGGCCGCCAGCAGATTGTCAAAGCCATGAAATGGAGGCTGGTAATGCTGGTTGTCCAGAAAAACACAAATGTTGAACCGGGAAGCCCAGCTCAACATTTGCAATTTGATCCTTGAAAAATCAGTTATGGGGAATGAAACGAATCTGCGTGGTTGCATACCCGTTAAAAATCATCCTCTTCTTCGTCAAATCCGCGTTCGCCGAAAAGGTCGAGGTCCTTGAAGTCTTCATCAAGACCCAGATCGTCTTCATCAGAGCCCTTTCCACCCTTTTTGGATGTATTGCCGCCCGTGCTCTTTTTTGTCTTGGATTTGGGAATATCGAATTCATCGAAGTCCGGATCCCATTCTTCCTCCTCTTCTACTTTTTCCCACTCATCCACTTCGTCTTCTCCATAGTCATCATCATCGTCGTCATCTTCTTCCTTCTTGCTCTTTGAAGAAGCCTTGGGGGATTTGCGCGAAGAAGCCTTAGGGGCGTCAGTATCCTCGTCGTCATCGTCATCATCATCGTCATCCGCTGGTTTCTTGGATTTCGGAGATGATTTTTCCGGAGTTTCCTTTGGTGTCTGAGGCGCGGATTTCTTTGAACCCTTTCCCTCCTTATCAGATTTTGGTGCCATGTCCAATAAGATTATGTGTGTAAATTTTCGGCTAAGTTTTTAATTCGCCAAATTTTTTTTTCGAATTTTTTTCCCCCCAACGGTTATAATTCTATCAGCTGATCCCGGCCCGGTCCATTGGAAATATAAGCGACTTTTACACCCAGGAATTTATTGATAAATTCTACATATTCCTTCATCTTTCCAGGCAAATCCCCGAATTTTTTCAAAGAAGTTGTGTCGGATTTCCAGCCCGGGAAAGATTCCAGCAAAGGCTCGATCTGTAACCGGCTCATTTGGAAGGGTATCTCATTGGTTGTCTCTCCTCCCACCTTATAGGCCGTACATACTTTTAGCTCTCCAAAGCTATCCAGAACGTCCGCCTTGGTCATTACGATCTTGGTGACCCCATTGATCATACAGGCAAATTTCAGCGCTACGCCATCGATCCATCCGCAACGACGGGGCCTGCCGGTAGTGGCGCCAAACTCATTGCCTATCTTCCGGAGCTCTTCGCCCGTGGCATCCTCCAGCTCGGTGGGGAATGGTCCGCTGCCTACACGGGTACAATACGCCTTGCTGACCCCGATGACATCCCTGATCTTTTGCGGAGCTATTCCCAATCCGGTACATACCCCTGCGGAGATGGTGTTGGAAGAAGTAACAAAGGGGAAGGTGCCAAAATCGACATCCAGCATGCTACCCTGCGCACCTTCCGCCAGCACGGTCTTTCCCTGCGCTATCTTGTCATTGATAAAATATTCTCCATTGACGATCTTGAATTGCCGCATGAATTCCAGGGCCTCGAAGAACTCTTCTTCCCAGGCGGAAATGTCTTCATGGAAATTGAGGCCGTCCAACAGCTTTTGATGCTTGAGGCGCAGCTTGATATATTGGGTGGTGAAGCTTTTGTCCAGGAGATCGCCTACCCGGAGGCCATTTCTACCCGTCTTGTCCATATAGGCAGGTCCGATGCCTTTCAGCGTCGAGCCGATCTTTTCCTGTCCTTTCGATACTTCCGACGCCTTGTCAAGGGCACGATGGGTTGGCAGGATCAGGTGCGTACGTTGAGAGATATAAAGATTCTTACGATAATCCACCCCAAAGGCGGCTACAGATTCGCATTCTTTTTTCAGGGTCACAGGGTCCAGCACAACACCATTCCCGATAAGATTAACGGCCTTTTCATGAAAGATCCCGGAAGGTATCTGGTGCAGAACGATCTTTTTGTCTTTTACGTAGAGGGTATGTCCGGCATTGGGTCCCCCCTGGAAGCGGGCGATCAGATCGTAGCGGGGTGCAAAATAATCGACGATCTTCCCCTTTCCTTCATCCCCCCACTGGAGGCCTAAGATTACATCAACCATGAATGTTGCTATTAATTAAATTGAAGCGGCGAAGTTAAGATAAAACCCCTAACCCCCCGGAAAGGATTTAAATTTTTAGATTTTCTCCAAAACCGGAGCCGGTCAGGCCGTCGTCTCCGCATCATATCGATCCACGGTTTGTATACCGCTGAGCTGCTTGAGCCGCTGGACCAGCTCTTCCAGCTCCTCCTTGTCGTGGACAAATATTTTTATATTCCCCTCGAAGATGCCTTCCTTCGCCTCGATGGTCATGGCGCTGATATTGATCCTCAACTCCCCGGAAATGAGGTTGGTGATCTTGTTGACGACACCCACATCGTCCATTCCTACGATACGAACACCGGTGAGAAAGGATATCTCCTTGTTCTTGGCCCACTTTGTCTTTACCACCCGGTGACCGTAATTAGCCATTAGCTTGGCGGCATTGGGGCAGTTGGTTCGATGGATGGTAAGACCCTTCCCAACGGACACGAATCCGAATACGTCATCCCCGGGAATGGGTTTGCAACAATTGGCCAGCGTATAGACGATACGATCGCTGCTCTCTCCAAATATGATCAGCTCCGTGTCCTTTCGCGGTACAGCAGGGGCCGTGGATTCACTGGACCTGTGCTCTGCCGGGGGCTTGATAGGCCTGGGTGGTTCCAGCCTGTCGCCCAGCAGCTGAAACTCCTTCAACTCCTTCAGATCGATGTTGCGCACGGACACCTGGTAAAAAAAGTCCAGGGAAGAGTTGAGCTTATAAAAAGTGGTCAGCACGTCGATATTATGCTGGTTATAGGCTGCCCCGAAATTCTCCAGTTTTCGCTGGACAACGTATTTCCCCTCATCGGCTATCTTTCTTTTCTCTTCCTTCAGGGCATCCTTGATCTTGCTCTTCGCCTTGGCGGTGACCACGATACCCAGCCAGTCCTCATTGGGCTTCTGCTTGCTGGATGTAATGATCTCCACCTGGTCGCCGCTGCGGAGCTTATGGCTTAGAGGGACGAGCTTATGGTTGACCTTGGCGCCGATACATTGCACGCCGATGGCGCTGTGGATGGCAAAGGCGAAATCCAGCGCGGTAGATCCCACGGGCAGCATCTTCACATCTCCCTTGGGAGTATAGACATAGATCTCCTCCGCTAAAAAGCTGGTCTTGAAATCCTGGAGGAAGTCGATGGAATCATTATCCTGCGTGTTGAGCACTTCCCGTATCTGCTGGAACCATTTGTCAAACCTGCTCTCGTCGGCGGTCCCCTCCTTGTACTTCCAGTGGGCGGCCAGGCCTTTTTCCGCTATCTCATTCATACGACGGCTCCGGATCTGCACCTCCACCCATTTCCCCTGCGGCCCCATCACGGTGGTATGCAGAGCCTCATAGCCATTCGATTTCGGATTGCTCAGCCAGTCCCGGAGACGCTCGGGAGAAGGATTGTATTCGTCGGTGATCATGGAATAGACCTTCCAGCAATCTTCTTTTTCCTTTTCCGGTGTTGAGTTCAGGATCACCCGGATGGCAAAAAGATCATATACCTCCTCAAATGCCACTCCCTTTTTACGCATCTTATTCCAGATGGAATGGATACTCTTGGGGCGGCCATAAATATCGAAACTAAAGTCTCCTTTGTCCAGCTTGTCCTTCAAAGGCTTGATAAATTCGTTGATGTACCGGGACCGTTCCCGCTTGGTCTCTGACAGCTTGCGGGCTATTTCACGGTATTCCTCCGGCTCTAGGTATTTCATGGCCAGGTCTTCCAGCTCGGTCTTGATATTGTACAGCCCCATACGATGGGCCAGGGGAGCATAGACATATACGGTCTCGGAGGCTATCTTCAGCTGCTTCTCCCGCTTCATGCTATCCAGGGTGCGCATATTGTGCAGACGGTCAGCCAGCTTGATAAGGATCACCCGGGGGTCGTCCGTAAGGGTCAGCAGGATCTTCTTAAAGTTCTCCGCCTGCTGGGAAGCATTGACATCGATGACGTTGGATATCTTGGTGAGCCCGTCCACAATACGGGCGATCTCGCTACTGAATTCTCTTTCAATATCTTCCAACGTAATATCCGTGTCTTCCACCGTGTCGTGCAGAAGGGCGCAGATGGTGCTGCGGACCCCCAGTCCTATCTCCTCGGAGCAGATACGCGCCACAGCCAGCGGATGGAGGATATACGGCTCCCCGCTCTTGCGGCGCATGGTCTTGTGCGCCTCGGCAGCCATTTCAAAGGCCACCCGGACCAATTCCTTGTCCCCGATCTTCAATTTTGGCTTGAGGCTCCGGAGAAGGGCACGGTATTCCCGGAGGATAAGTTTCTTTTCCTGTTCTTCGGTTAGGTTATATTTTGGCGTTGCAGCTACTGTTTCCATATCCATACCCTACGAATTTACAAAAAAAGACGTAGGTTTGCACCCCCTAAGGAATTATGCGGGCGTGGCGAAATTGGCAGACGCACTAGACTTAGGATCTAGCGCCTTACGGCATGTAGGTTCGACTCCTATCGCCCGCACATAGTAGCCCAAAAGGTCCACTTTCGTGGACCTTTTGTTTTTTATTTCTGATCGGAAAAAAGCCCCGGCGCCGCAACAAGCGCATCCACATAGTTATGCAGCTTGTCGGTATGAGCATCCTCTTGCCATCCACCGCGCCCCGCCTTGCCAGCCGCATACATAGCGGCAGGACAGCCGTCATCATCGACAAAATAAGTCATCCAGTTCAGGTTGCGCAATGCCATCTCCTTATATTTCTCACCTCCGCCGGCCGCATAAAAAAGAGCCGATACGCCACCCAGCTTTGAACAAACACCACCCCAGGGCCCAAAATCATCGTCCTGCTCCACCATCAGCATAGCGCCGCCAGGAGCTTTAAGCGTGAAATGAGTAACGGCAAATTGTATGCATTTCTCCGCCAGCTGCTTCCAATTGGGATCCAGCGCCTCTTTTTTCTCGATCAGGTACCGGGCCATCTCCATGGGCGCCCAGGACGCCCGGTTGTCATATTTATCCTTATCCTCAAAAAACATTACCCACATCGATTCCTGTCTCGTGTCGGGAACCCGCATTTGAATATTTATGATCCAGTCCCACAGTTGTTTACGCGGCGAGGCAAATTCGTTGTGCCCGTGCTCGATCAGCTTATCGAACAGCCGGAGGATAAATACCATATCCGAACTCCGCTCCCCCCAATGAGCGCCTGTTACAAAATCCACCCGAAATGGCCATGGCGCATGCCAGGCATCCCCCTTCCGCATGTTCTTCACTAGCACATCTGCCGTATGCGCCGCCAGTTGCATCCATTTCTCGTTGTTATCGGTTTCATACAACAACATCCATGCATATCCCGCAATGCCGCCTTTATCAGGTTCTATAATATTGATACCATAATCCAGATCTACCTGGGAACTCCCTTTTAAAGGCAATGAAGCCGCATCGCCTGTCGACCGTGGGAACAACGGATAAAGATTATTGTCGGGTGTGAGCGACTCCTCTGCCAGGAATTTGCCCATCAATTGTGCTTTCTCCAGCCAGCGTTGATCGGCTTTTTTGGTGTAAGCGTAATATTTCAGGTAAGAGATAATGCCCATCCCAAGTTGAGTGCAGGGGATGATTTCCGTGTTATACGGCTCGTAATTTCCATGCATGAAAGTGGAATAGTAATATACAGGATAACCCTTTTTTCCAACAGGACATTTTGCATACCATTCCATTTCCATTGCCATAGCCTTATCCAGGCTTACCCATGGCAGCAACTTACCCTTTGCATCAAACCGGGCTTTGTGAAATCCAATACTATCAGGTAAAGGCCGCTGATCAAAAAAAGATATAACCGCAGGCCGCTCCGTCCTGCATCCGGATAAAATAAGCGCTATCAACAGAATTAGACGAGATTTTCTCACAGCATTTTTCTCTAAAGAGAACCTACAGATGATTTCATACTCACAGCCGGAACTAATAAGTTCAAAGGTCACCTATCTTTTAGGCAATGAAAGTACGCTACAACGTGGATTCGGCAATCTTGCCGCCATTCGGGACAATTATCCTAAATATGTGGTGAGTTTGGATGAATTTATCCCCTCGCACACATTCAAAGGTATCCAACAATTTCATTTACGGGATTTTTTGCTGAAAACCGACCTTCCTCATTAACTGGCCCTTCTGTCGAAAGCTATTTAAAAAAGTGAAAAAATGCACTTCTACCCTGTCGGCAGATGGCTACCTTTGCAGTTTGGAAATTCCGGATAAAAATACCCAACCAATTACCATGTGTGCAGCCTCAGAAAATGTCAAACCAGGTTATTTGTCGAGTTTGTTACGCCACAAATGTTCCCGCTGCAGGACCGGAGATATGTTCAAGGTCCGCAGTTCTTATAACCTGAAGCAATTCATGAAGATGAACGACAAATGTCCTGCCTGTGGCCAATATATGGAAATAGAAGTTGGATTCTATTATGGAACAAGCTATGTTAGCTACGCCCTGACTGTTGCCCTTTCTGTAGCTACCTGTATTGCCTGGTGGGTGCTTATAGGATTTTCTCTGGAGGATAGCAGGTTTTTTATATGGATGGGAACCAACATGGTTTTACTGGTCTTATTACAACCCTATTTGATGCGATTATCCCGGGCGATATGGCTGTCATTTTTTGTCCGGTATAATGAAAACTGGCGAAATGAAAAGCCGGAGTCCCCTGAGCGCAGAGGGAGCGAGCCTACCTGAAATTGGCTATTTCGACCAATCTTTTTACATCCTGCACCACGATTTTTCTTCCCCTGGTCTGAAGCAGCCCCTTTTCTTTAAAGTCTGAAAGAATACGTACGATATTTTCTCGTCCCGTGCCGACCAGATTAGCCAGATCCTCCCTTGATAAATTGATCTCCACAGGCATATTTGGCTGGAAGTTCACTTTATATTTTTCCCGTAGCACGATAAGTTGCAAAGCAAACCGCTGCCGGACACTCCGTTGGGAGAATAAGGCCAGGTTATTGACCAGGACCGTAAACTCATGACTGAGCATTTTTAATACACGGGCATTTAGTATCGGAGATTTTTGTAAGATGGTCAGAAAATCTTCCTTTGGAATAAAGACAATGACGCTTTCTTCCAAAGCAGCAGCCGAATCCGGAAAACGCTCTTCCGCTATTATGGCGTGATAGCCGATGAACTCGCCTGAATTGGCAACATAAATGATCTGCTCTCCGCTGCCGTCCACCACTTTGTACTTTTTAACCCTACCGTGCTTGATATAAAAAATACCGGGCGGATAAGCCCCTTCCCTGAATATAATTTCTCCCTTACCGTATTTTTGCTCGATCTGATGAGCGGTCAATAGGTCATAATCCTCCGCTGGCAAATTGGAGAAAATAGATTGGCTCTTAAAGTCCCACTTGTCAATTGGGAATATCTCTTTGATACTCATGGGCAATTCAAAGATAAGTATATTTCATAGGCACGGGATCGTGCTAACAGGCATTTGACGGCATGTTAATGATAGTTTTTCAGATATACTATAGCGCACCGGATATTGCACCAGTGGACAGGGTCAAAATCATTCTGAGACAGCGCTTCCAGCCCCTCCCGTAGCTTACCCAGGTAGTCCGCTATGACTGACGCAGACAAATTCTTATCTCGCATCCTTTCAATCGAACGGACGACAATCCTCTCCACCTCCTCGCAATCCCGCGCTTTCTCCAAATGAAGAAGAATTTTTTCTTTGTATTCTTCTATTGTCATGGCAAATGTTTTCTATCACCGGCTCGCCTGCCCGGGCGCTTCGCACTACGAAGGTATCTGTTTTCTTACGTATTTGGTAAGAATAACAATTACCTGACCCTCGATTTTACCTTCAATCTGTTCTATGTTGTCTTGTACCAACCGGATATTCTTTACAACAGTACCCATCTTTGCATTCAGCGTGGAGCCCTTGACATCCAATGATTTTATCAGGACCACCGCGTCGCCGTTTTGCAGTACTTTTCCATTGCAGTCTTTATGAAGTTCGACTGAGGCATCATTATCATGGTCGCCGGTCGCCTTAGCCCAGGTCAGCGTTTCCTCACTGAGATACATCATTTCCAGGTTATCCAAAGCCCAACTCTCATGCCTTAAGCGGTTAAGCATCCGCCAGGAGACTACCTGTATGCCTGGCACTTCGCTCCACATAGTCTCCGATAAACGGCCCCAGTGCTTGCTATCCAGCTCTTCTTTTCTGTCAATTTGAGCCTGACACTTATCACAGATTATTATACAATTATCCTGATCGCTGCTGGCCTGCGGCGGCACCTCATACATCTTAAGTTTATCTCCGGACCCGCATAATTCACACTTATTGCCGCATCTTTCCAGTAGTTGCTCTTCCAGCTTCATAATTTCTTTTTTAAAATGGATGCAAAGGTATTGTTTTTCTCTTATGGGCCTGGAACGTATTAAGTGATAAAAGTCACATTTTACGTGTAATAAAATTCAACGCAGCCAATAGAAGCATGGAATAACTTCGCAAGTCGATCACATCAAAATTCTCATACTTGGATAACTGGTTTAGCAGCGATACACAATTTCATCATCTATATCCCCCTTCCATACAGCAATTGGCCCGCAGACATTGGACACCACTGGATGTCGCACAGCAGGCAGCTCAATTTCTGGTACCAAAGGATGGCGTCCGGGTTTTGGATATTGGAAGTGGGGTCGGTAAATTTTGCTTAGGTGCGGCCTACTATAAACCCAACGCCTTTTTCTACGGGGTCGAACAACGAAAAGAACTGGTCGAACACGCAGATGCGGCTAAGAATGTTTTAGGGCTCTCAAACGTTTCCTTTATTCATGGAAACTTTACAAAGCTGAGTTTAAGACGATATGATCATTTTTATTTCTACAA
This sequence comes from Sphingobacteriales bacterium 50-39, assembly GCA_001898505.1. GTDB lineage: Bacteria > Bacteroidota > Bacteroidia > Chitinophagales > Chitinophagaceae > Puia. Next base: position 185,964 of record MKTZ01000008.1, on the reverse strand, counting down.
TTCATTTTATGAAAATGTAAAAGGAACCCCCAAGATCGATTACAAAGTGTCGTTCTCAGAGACTTTATATAACTATTACAATCGCTGTTTATTCAAGCTATTGGAGGAAATGCCCCCAGGAACAAGAGTAGTGACCCGGTGTAGTTGGGAAGATAAAATACCCCCCTCTTATCGCATGGTGAACAGCGACTTTGACAGCATGCTTAAATTCCACATTAAGGTATGATCTATTATACTACAAGCCATGAATGGATCCACTTTCAAACTATTGAAGCTACCATAGGCATTACAAGTTTTAGACTTGCAGGCGTTAAACAAATAAAAGGGATTGAATTTGTAAGGGTCTATGGCTTTAAAAAAAGACGCGAGGTCCTTGCAAATATTCAATTTGACAACAGCAGATTTCAGGTTCGCATGCCCGTGGATGGCAATATAATCAGTATAAATGATGTGGATCTGCTGGTCAGTCAAAACCTTCTATTGACCAGGCCTGAATCAGAAGGATGGCTGGTTAAAATACTGGTTAGCCAGCCCTGTCCACGAACAGGGCTAATTCCATTGGAGGAATATAATTCTATCATCCCATTGGATCAAAAAGGATTTCCCCGCTGATAGCTTCCCCGGATCACCTTTACCTGCTTTGGCGCCGTAATGGTAGAGGCGATCCTGCCATCGGGTTGCTTCACATGTTTCACTTTTACCAGCCCATAAGGGGTGGGGTAACTGCCTTCGGCAAATTGCAGGTCGCCAAGGTGCGGCTCGACCCTTATGGTCTTGGCGCCGGGTTCTACCACGCTAATTCCCAGCACATACTGGGTTAGCCAGGGTGTAGGTCCCGAAGCCCATCCGTGGCAGAGGCTATGACGGAAGCCTACGTAGCAGTATGCGCCATAGTCGCCATGTATATCTTTCTGGCCGGATTTTGGCAGCTCGTCTATACGGGAAGCATTGGGCAGCCAGTCCAGGTTGAAATCTTCCCAGAAAGTGGTGGCGCCCAGGTTCAGCATGCCCCCCCAGAAGCTGCGTATAGCATCCAATGCACCCTGGTAGTTGCCGGCTTTGGCCATAGCCTGCAGCATGTAATACCCATAGAATGTAGAAAAGCCCTTTGCCCCGTCAACAGCCAGCACTTCATCGTTGGCCTTTTGCGCCGGCATGAGGCCGGTTAGCGCCATCAGGGCCGCAGCCTGTTTGGATTGGTTGTGATCAGGTACGTTCTTCTTCAGGCGTGCCACCGCTGCTTCACATCGGGCGGCAATCGCAGCTTCGTCCAGGATCCTGCACAAGTCAGCCCCGTCTGTCAGCGCCCAGATCATCATGGCCTGAAGACCCGCATCCACGCCTTTTTTGTTCTCGCTGGAAGGCCAGTCCAGAAAACGGGTACCATCCAGCTGTTCCCTGCCGCTGCTGTCGATCTTGCCGATGATTTGCGCCAGCAGCCTGACGAGGTAGTCTTTCTGTTGTTGGAGGTAGGGCAGGTTGCCGTTGTGGTAGTACCAGTCCCTGTGAATGATGATCCACCACATGGAGTAGGTGCTGATCCCATTCATCCACGCGGGCAGGGGCGTGATGTCACGGGAGAGATCAAGACTTTTGGGTACTATCTCATTGTTGCCGAATACGGCGCTGATGGTGGAAGTCTCCGGGTGCATATCGCCCACCCATACCAGTCTGTCACGTTTGATACCGTCCCAGAGATAATCCTGCATGTTCAGCTGCACGGTATAAGCCCCGGTGAGCCAGATCTTGTCCAGCAACGTATCGCTGCAATGGAAGGACCCCAGATAGCGCAAGTCCCTGAATGTGAATATGGCGCGTACTTCCTTAAGCTGCAGCTCGGCGTCGGCATCCAGCAGGTCGATACGCACAAAGCGGAAGCCGGTATTGCCTATCTCCAGCTTGCCCAGCCAGGGCAGCTGCACGACCTCATCGCGCATCGCATGGTCGTTGGTAGCGTTTTGCCTGGGCTCTATCTCGCTCATAGCCTCGCTGGCCGACTCGCCAAAACGAACGCGGACGCGTACCGGCTTTCCGGATTTATGCATCCCTGTTACGATCTGAAGTCCCCCGTGCAGCTCCCTGCCGAAGTCGAGCAGCAGGGCCGGCTGGATACCGCCTTCGCTCCTCAGGACACACATATCCTTATTCGCCAGGTCGGCCTGTCCATTGCCGGGCAACAGCAAGCGTTCGGCATTTTCAATATGGACATTTTCAGCTCTCCATACTATTTTCACCGGTGAAAGATATCGCCGGACGGTTTCGGTAGATTGTGCTGTTTTAGACCGACCAGGTTCAAACACAGGCGGCAGCTGGGCTTTTATGGTTCCGGGGAGGATCAGGAACAATAAGCATGTCTTTGAAAACAATTTCATTATTAGTTCTTTATTTAAGGCATCGGTTTGCAAAACGTATATATTGATCCCAATCGTACTGGGTCATGGCATGTTCGCCTTTTCGAAGATGATACCCGATTGCGCCTTCACCCACCGGGTGGTTGACATCGGGCGGAACAATGGTATCTAATCCTTTTAACCCATATAAACCATACACCGGAGTTGCATACCACGCAGATAAATATTCCCCTACAGGATCTGCCCACTGATCTTGTGAAGCGCTGGCTATATACACAGGTCGTGGGGCAATCAATGCGACCAATTCATGAAAATCAATGGGCAACTCATCTTCCTTGTCATTATACTTTTTAAAGTTGTCACAAAACCAGTGGGGGAAAGCCTTATTCATTAAAGCAATGGTTTCGCCGTATTTCGTTCTTGTAATAGCAGCTCCGCCTTCTCCTGAATTATTAGAGATAACCAACGCAAATCTCTGATCCTGCGCTCCCGCCCAAAGCGCTGCCTTACCCAATCGGGAGTGCCCCACTACCGCCACTTTTCCTGCATCAATGTCTTTGTCTGTTTCCATGTAGTCCAACGCCCGGCTTAAACCCCAGGCCCATACGCCTATGGCGCCCCATTCATCTGCCGCCGGTCGGGTTTGTCCATCCTTGTAAAACAATGGAGCCACTCCTGCATTGACGCTATTAACGCTATCCGGCTGAATATCTCCATAATATACGGTAGCCAGGCCATATCCTGCTGCAACAATTTTTTCTACAGGCCAGTCATTGCGCTGAATGCCACGGGAAGCCTCTGTTCCCAAATGATTGATGTAAGCTGGTTGGGGCGCATACGGAACCCATCCTTTTGAAATTAGTATCCCTGTATCGGCATCAACAACCTGGTTCCCTCCAAAATTCAATCCTAAAAACAGCGGCGCCGGCACGGTTCTTTTGTTCGGGACATACATCAGGATATCCATATAATATTTTTCACTCTTTGAAAAATACACACGGACCTGCTTCCGGGTAGCTATTCCATTTAATGCATCGTAGTTAATTGATATTGTAACAAACCGCAGCGGTATTTTTTTTGCGGGCGTTTTGCCCTGCACATTTTCTTCAAACAAAGCCAATATTTCGGGCCGGCGCATTTTCTCCCAACCTGCCGCTGAACTTATCCTTATACCGGATTTTGCAAGCATCACATCCGGTAACCTGTAATCAGCCATTGCTTCATTCTGATGTTGAGCAAAGCTGGTAGTAAGAATTCCCTTCAGCAAAAAAAGGAGCAATATAATTTTTCGTGTCATAGCAATTTATTGGCCGTTCACAGCCTGTCTGAATTTTGCGATTTCCGATTTCATCAGCTGGTAGTATTGATCGCCATGGCCGCCGTACATGGGTTCAATATCCGCGCTATACTCCTGGTTCCACAAGTCTACAAAATATGGCTTATCCTGGGTGCCCCAATTTCCCGCGTTCCATTCATTCCAGGAATGGATGAATACGAATTTTACTTTGTTTGTTGCAGCGGCATTCATATACATTGAAAAGTAATCCCCGTTCTGCCTCCCCTGTGCACCCTGGGTAACGTTAATGCCATCGGTAGTCATATAACTAAGCTGATCAGCCACGGGTGCGCATAATTGTTCCGGCTGGCCATTGTACATAAAGGGCGACGGAGGCGGGTTGCTGTTGACCTTAAACTGCCAGCAAGTGCCGGAAGTCATATTTCCCCAGCAATGACGGGCTGTGTAATTTGCAAAGATCCCCGCTGTCGGCACGGCAGGCTGGGCAGGGTCATAATTTTCCAGGTTGTCATTAGGCCGGGCCACGAGCACCAGCTTTTTGCCAAGGTAATGGAAGAAGAGGCTCGCATCATACTGGTTAAAGTAGCGGTCTTCTACTATGCTCAGCGCAGTCGCATTGCGTACAAAGAAGGCGATCTGCGGCGTTTTTACCCCTTTTCTCCTCAGGGCCTGCCAGCGGTTGCATAATGCTGTGGTTGCGGAAAGATAAGACGGTCCGTTGGGAAAATCACCCGCACCATTGGTAAAGTCGAGCACGATCAGGTCGACGTCTGCATCGGACAGCAGCCTGGCGTGCCAGTCGAGCAGCGAATCATTCGTCTGGGCAGGGTCATCATTAAAGTAAAAACGATAATTATTCTTAATAGTGCCATCACCGTGGGTAGCGGCAAAGAGCGGCTTGCCCCAGAAATTGGGGAGGCCGTAAGGGCTGAATGCCGGGGTTTGCCCGTTTACGATCCAGGCATCTCCCGTTGGGGCCAGCGCCCCCTGGGCGTATTGGCTTGACCCATAGTTGGCAAAATAAAAAACAGCTACATAATGCTTGTTGTCAGCATTTGACGCAGTTGAGCTCTTTTTGCAGGACGTCAGGAAAAAGACCAGGATTAGCACAGCGAATAATAATGTCGCTCTTTTCATTTCTACTATTGAAGTTTTACAAGGCATAGTTCCAGATATCTCCCGAACGCATCGTGATCTTAGGGCTGGTATATAATAAGGTAGTTCCATCGCTGTCATATACATAAAAATGTCCCGTTTCTATATTCGTATTCATATACAGCCAGATCCTGTCGGGTCCATAGGCCCTTTCAATATCCCCCCAGCGGGCTCCATTCCGGTCGCTGATAAAGATCACTTTTTTCTGCAGCCATTTGGCATGAATGGCATTGTGGTCAAGAGTGGACACAGCTCCGGCGCCATAAAGTACGCCATACAGCCTGTTATCCTTTACTACCCAGCCGGCGGAGGTGATGTATTTATCATTATTGTTGAGATTGGTCAACAGCTGCTGGCTGGCGGAAAAGTTTACGGGCGATGTGCCCATGCTATATTTTAAGAAACTTCCATTCAGGTGAAGCACCATCATGTAGTAGCTCGTACCATTATAGGTGAGTTTTTTCACATCCTGGGCCACCAGTCCTTCCGGCAGCACATCTCCTGTATAGGTAAAGTTGATCATGTCAGTGCTGGTAGCATGATGCACGGCAAAGGCGTTACCATCTGTGGCATAGCTGAAGTCGGTGAAATAAAGGTGGTAGGTACCATTCTCATAATAGATGACATTGGACCCGTTGACATCCGCCAGGCTCCAGTTGGGATAGCCGCTCATGTTGATCAGGTAGCTGGCATTTCCGGCATTGGGGGTCCAGGTGACACCATCGGGAGAGGTAGCATAGGCCGGCTTGTTCAATTGCGGCGAGGAGGGCAAGGTAGTATAATACATGAGCCAGCTGCCATCCGGCTGCTTCATGGTCGTTTCGTTATTGCAATGAACCATGACCCCATTGCTGATCATCAACGCATGCGGATTGAAGGTGAGGAAATTGTCATTGCTGACGGTGATAGATATTCGATCGTCACCGTCGGTAGTCCCGTCCCAGCCGCCGAAATAGATGTTCCAGGCTCCCCCATTGCTCACCACATTCGGAGCATAGATATTGCTGTTGCCGCCTGCCTTGGCCGTAATGATAGGATTTCGGACATCGTAGTTCCAGTTGGAGATCTTATTGGGATTGAAAGCCCCCGATCCGACGCTCCTGATCTCGTTTTGCTGGTAAGTATTGTTATTGCCCAGCCAGGTAAAACTGGCGAGTGTGGTGTCATAGCCGGCGCTTACTTCACCCAGCTGAAACACGATATTGTTGACATCGTCCTTGCCAAGCTGTGTAGCGACGATTTGTATGCCGTTGGCATTGACAGTGGCGGGCAGGGGCAGGATCACCCAATCAGCCAGGGGAGTGGGAAAAGCAGTATCGCTGCGGGAGTGCACCCAGCTGCTGCCATTGGACCAGTAGATGTCGAATTTGACAGGGAACCCCAACGCTCCTGTAGCGTTATACCGTGGGAACACTTTAATATAATTGACGTTGTGGAAGCCATTGAACCAATAGGCCACCCATTCCGTGCTGTTGATATTGCTATGGACATTCGAGCTCCATATCGTCAAAGAATCGCTGTCGTTGAGCGCCGAAGCCGGCCATAGCTGGGAAGAGGCGGCTACACTGGTCACCGGGATGTCGGTGGATGCCCAATTGATGACTGATCTCGGTTTGGTGGTAGAAAGCGAGTGTACGGACGTCTTCTTACAGCTGCCCGTCACCAGGATAATGAAGATAATAGATAATAAATTGTATTTCATATGCAAGGGTTTACTTTTTTAGGGGCTCGACCCGTACCCGGCCCGCCTTGTCCCAGCTCATCCTCCTGATCTCGAAGAAATGCAGCCCATTTCGCTGGTGAGATATCAGCGAGAGATACCATTGTCCTTTGGATTGATATACTTCCGAGGCCGACACACCGGGTAGCACTACCGAGCCTTCTCCTGCCTCCTGGCGCCAGCCTTTTACGGGGTGGGCACTGGTGGCATATACGGTGCCATAGCGGTAGGACGTATAGAACAGGTAGTAGCGGCCGTCGTGTCTGACGACAAAGGGTGATTCGGGAGGCGTATCCAGGCTCATCTCCAGCCTGATAAACCCTTCATCTTTCCAGTGGTACAGATCTGTCGAGCTGGATATTCCTACACAGGGCTCGATCCGTCCGCTGACCGTATCCTTCCGCTGTGCGGTATAATAGCAATAGAAGGTATCCCCGTCCTGTAAGACCATCGGGTCCCGGCAGTCCGACCATTGCCCGCTGTCCCATATTCCCCATCGGCCTGTAGTGATCACGGGTGCGTCGCTATATCGCTCCCAGTGATACAGATCGTCGGAAGTGGCAAGGCCAATAGCCTGCGCCACATTGTTATTCACCCCGGCATAGAACATGAAATACTTTCCTTTGTGCCGGAGGATATAGGGCGCCCATACCTGGTAGTTGTCCCAGCCTTTTTCCGGCGCCTGCAGCACCGGCTCCTCTATCGTCCAGTCCTTCAGGTTCGTGCTGATGGCATGCCCGAAGTTATTGGTTGGGAATTCGGCCCAGCTGGTGGCGGCTGTGCCCCTGATGTAGAAGAGGTGATGTTTGCCGTCCTTTTCGATCAGCGCATGATCGACGACGTGGCCGCCAGGTTCCGCGAATTTGCCTTCAAAAGGATCTCTGCCCGCGGCCAGCACCTGTAACAGACTGTCGGCATAGCCGACCATACCGTCGGGCTGGTCGAAGCCGGACCAGCTCCAATCAAAGCGGCCCTTGGGCAATACCTGTAGTTCCCGCTGTTCGGCACGGTTCAGAAGCTCGGCGATGATACCCGCAGCCTTTTGCTGCGCGGCCAGCGGCAGCCCATTGCACTGGCGGTAGGCGGCAGCCTGCAGTTGCAACCGCAGGCGGGCTATTCGGGTAATCAGCTGTAATTGTTCCACAGTCGACGAGGTCGAAGCAGCGCTGCTTTGCGCATATCCTGCGCCGATCCAGCAAAACGCTGCCAGCAGCAAAAAGAAACGGGGTCTTTCTCCGAATAGGGGTGGCATATTTTATTTTGTCGTGAAATGGAAATTAAACCGGCCCGCAGGAGCCACGTCGCCATTGATGATCCAGTCGGTGATCTCTCCTTCCTGCTGCATGTTGTCGCTCCATTTGAAACCGAGATCTATCTCGCCGTTGATGCCCAGCAGGGACCTGGGTATTTTGATCTCCATTTTATTGCCTTCGACGGCATAGTCCAGCTCACCTGCCCGCTGCCAGTACCAGGAACCGTCCGTCCTCTCCAGTACCGCCTTTTTGCCGGGGTTGATACGGTTGACCACAAAATCATACCCTTCCCAGCCGGTGTTCTTATTGTTGTCCACATCGATGAACAGCCGCATCCAGCCCCGGTCGGTCTTAGGAGTGAGCGGCGCCGCTGTCTCCACGTAGAAATAGAGATTGTCTTTGTCCCTGGCCACCTTGGCCAGCACAATATCATTGCGGCCGGTGTTATTGGTATAGTGCAGACTACCCCAGCCAGGGCTGTTACGGTGCAGCGTATTCCCCCCATACGAGGCAAATGCCGGCGTGACGGCGTTCCATTCCGGGAATTTGCCATCGATCTGTACCGTCAGCGGCGCAGACACCGGCTGTGGCGCCGGCATCCCCTTGAATCTACGGATATTGCTCACCATCTGGTAATAGTAATTGTCTCCATGTCCGCCTTTCATGGGTTCTACATCGCGGCTGCCTTCTTCATTGCACTCATCGGGGAATGCATTGGTTTGCTGCTGCCATACATCGTAGCGACCGGCTACCCACTCATTCCAGCCGGTGATGAAGATAAATTCGGGATCCAATTCCAAGGCCCTGTTCCATTGTTCCTGGAAGTTGTAGCCTTTATTCACGGCGCCGGGCTCGGTAATTTGACCTTTTTCATGGGTATAGCTTCTGCCGAAGGCGCCAGGGGCATTCATGGCGGTAAGTCCTCTCTCCTTGCTCCAGTTCTGCGCCACGCCTACGGTCACCTGTTCGAATCCCGCACTTATATTCTTTCCAAAACCATGCTGGGGGTAGATCTCCAGCCAGCCCCAATGGTCGGGCCTTGCGGGGCCTATATTATATGCAGGCTGACCAGGGCGGAAGGTAAAAAAGCTTTTCATCTCCTCTCTTAGGGCCGGGTCGTTCTGTCTGCCCGCGATGTCGTCGGCAAATTCAGGCATACCCATCACAAGGGGCTTGCCTTTCCAGATGAACCACAGGTCTTTGTACTTACCCGGCCTGTAGAGGTCCGTATAGATCTCCCGCAGTATCTCTTTGCCGCCATCGCTGAGCCAGAAGGGCAACATAAACGCGATCTGTGGCGCATGCACTCCGTCTTTCCTTGCCTTGGTAAATACTTCGCAGAGTTTCGTGTAAGATTCCTTCCAGGTGATATTGCCATTGGTGCAATCGAAGATGATCACATCCACACCGGCGTCGGCCAACATTTCCGCATGTTTGCGCAGCACCCATTCGTCGGTGTCGAGATAGTACCCCAGCAAGGGCTCTCCCCAAAACCAGGGGCTATTGCGTCGCGGCCAGATGGGATTGTTGTAGTCGTCGATGGCTTTCGGGTCGCGCGCAAGGTATTCGGTGACATTGAACGGAGGATTTTCCCTACCGGGCCGGGTATGCCAGGTCCAGTAGAACAGGCCTACGAACTTGTTATTCCGCGGCTCTCCTACTTCTTTATAGCCAGGCAGCTTCCTGCCCAGCGCGTCCGTGGCGATCAGGGTAGACGAGTAGTCGGCCGGCGCCTGAGCCTCCAACGTAGGCAGCCATGTACAAACATGCCCACTGTTCCAGTTATTCACCGAAGCATAATCTACCATCCTGATATATCCTTTGCTGGTAGGGACCTGGTAGGACAGCCTGTATCCGGTGGGCTTATAAGGTTTCACGGCAACAATGCCATTACCGGAAATAATTTTTACCGGCTGGTTATAATTGCTGTCGATGTTCTCGTCCCTCGCCAGAACAATGGGGCCAACGGTCAGGGCCTGATAGTTATCGCCCTGCCTGTTACTTCCTTTCGGAGCATTCAATACCTTACAGCGCATGTCCAGTTTAACAAGGATGGAATCCCCGTTCTTCCAAAGCCTTTTTATTTCCATGTACCTGCCAGGCAGCGGCATATATTCCCTTCCATCGACGATCACCACCGTGTTCCCACTCCATTGAGGGATCCGCACCTGGATGGGGAAGGCCTCTTTTTTTTCCACCCCGACCCTGATCTTCACCAGCCCGCTCCGAGGGAACGCCGACTCGATCTCCATTTGCAGCCTGCCACCCGAAGGCAGCGTCATGGAAGAGGAGGAGGAATTGAAAAGATTGATCACTGGGCCTCCGGAAGATTGCATCACCGCAATGTAGGGTATATACGCCAGACCCATAGGGCCGTTCAAATTACAACAAGTGATATCGACCCCGTTTATTTTTCCACCCCATCCCGTTGTATTTGTTTTGACGCCATTCAACAAATTGACATAGCTAAAACCGTCCCCTTCCGGCTTCATCGCCCCTAGAAGACCATTGTACGCATACTGCTCGATCATATCAACCGCACTCTCCTCTCCTGTCAGTCGCAGGATCTGGGAACATAGCTTCATCCACGTGACCCCCGCACATGTCTCCATCATCCTTTTTATGTCGGGGTTGGTTTGCTCCAGAGCAGTATAGTCCCATGCCTCTCCCATAACGTCCGGATGATAAGGCAGATCACCTCCGCCATTGCCTATGATGGTTATTTCTTTCTGCTTGATCTTTTCAAATAAGTTAAGGGCAGCCGTTAACCACTTTTTGTTTTGAGTCACCCGGTAGTATTCCAGCACCCCTTCAAATAAAGACATCATCTCATAGGCCTTGGGATAGACTCCTCCCATCGTGGCAGGATCCTTTCCCTGGTAGGCCGATTCTATGATATTTTCTCCTTTGGCGCCGCCCTCCGTCTCCACGATATATCTGGCAAAATCCAGGTACCGTGCGTACCCGGTGAGATTATACAATCTCATGATGGGCTCCAGCACCGTGCTCGATTCAATATGATTTGGGCTCCATCCAAGGTCGACAATACGGGTTTTGGGGGAAGGTCCGACCTGAGATAGCAGGATATCGGCCTGCTGCACCAGCGTATTAAGTATGGAAGTGTCCGCTTCCACCTCGGTGTAATAGCCTTCCAGGCCCAGCATGACATATTTCCTTTCCCAGATGTCTCCACCCGGACCATCGGGCTGGGCTTCCTCTTTTGTACAGCTGATGCTGCCATTACCCCTCTTGTAGGACAGCAGTTCGTTGATAGCTTTCTTTAAGACCACCTTTAGCCTGGGGTCCCTGTTATATCGGTAGAACATACACCCTGAACGCACCGCCTTGCCCCACATCTCTCCCTGAGCCATGAACGACCTCCCATTCTTAAATAAGAGCGCGAGGCTGTCATAGGGTACGACGCCTAAATTCCAATTGGCTATCGACCTTTCGATATCATCCTCCAAATACCCGTTCAGTTTGATAGCCCCCGATGCTAAAGGATGGAATTTATCTTTCACCTGTGCTGTAGCGGTATATGTCAGGGTAGAAAGAAGAAAAAAGAATAGTGAAATGCCTGATCTTTTAAATAACATTTTATGAATTTTACCTTTTCCAGATACAACGATAATTGAATCGCCTGTTGGGCGCACTGTCACCACTGGTACAGAGTGAAATAGGATCATTGAGATCACTCACATTGTCGCTCCAGTGGAAGTCTATGGTGAACGAGCTTCCCGTAACGCCCAGCAGCCGACGGGGCACAGCCAGCTCCAATGCATTGCCTTTGCATCGGTAGTTTAATTGAGCTACTTCCTTCCAACCACCACCCGCCGGGTCATAGTGCATCAGCGTGGTAACCTTATCATTGACAATATTCCTATTGACTAAAAAATCATATCCATGCCACCCTGTATTAGGGTTTTTATCGGCATCTATCAGCAACAACATCCAATTGTTCCCGGAAAAAGAGGTAAGCACATCTGCGGTCTCTGCATAAAAATAAATGTCCCGGTTGTCCACCGCCACCTTACAGGTAACAATATCGTTGCGACCGGAGCTGTCGACATAAAATGTCCCGCCGTATCCCTTATGGCTGCGGTGAAAGACATCGCCCTTTGTGTCGCGGTATTCCGTCTTTATTTTTCCCCAGTCGGCAAAGTCACCATCGACCTTCATGGCTGAAATCCCTTTCAACACAGGAATGGAGCGCACCCCTTTGTAGCGACGGATATTCTGCGCCATTTGCATATAATAGTTGTCGGTATATCCCCCCTTCATAGGCTGAATGGTTCGGTTGAACTCCGAATTATACTGGTCAACAAAAAAATAAGGATTGTCACGGCGCATAAAGCTGTAGGTCTTCCCTGCCTCTGGCTGATATTTGCCGGCCGTCCACTCGTTCCAGTCGTTGAGGTACAGGAAATCCGGATCAGTCTTCAATGCTTCATCCCATCTTTGCTGAAAGTAGATGCCATAGCCTTCAGGATGCTTCACCGTCTTTTTCAGCCAGGGCACATAAGCCGAATCAGGGAGATCATATTGGTTCAATGATGGTTCACCTGTCTGCCTCGACCAGGATTTACCCGTAAGGCTTGCGGGATGCTGTGCCGGCGTAACAGCGGCTTCTTCTATCCTGCCATGATGCCGCGATGCCAAACTGTCAAGCGGCAAGGCAAGCACCTTTTTATCACCCATATCGTAACCAAAGCTCCAGTTGTCCTCCGTACCAATAAATCGTCGGCCGGCCCATTCATAGTAACCCCACCACATGGTGCGCAAGGTAAAGAAACGCTTCACCTCCTCTGAATAGCCTTTGGCATCGGCCGCATTATTCCCGTTGGCATCTACGGCGGGATTGTCATTATAAAGCAGCAGGGGCTTATTATCCCAGTAAAACCAGAGGTCCTTATATTTTTCCGCTTTGTATATCTTATCATACAGATCCTGCACTACGGTGATCACCGGACCGTTGAAAGCCCAGAAACAAAACTGCGGCACTTTATTGCCCTCGGCTTTCATTTTCTGCATCACGGTAAAGAGCGTATCCCATTCGCTCCAGTAACGCACGGCATTGGTTACATCCATAACCAGCACATCCACACCTGCATCGGCCAGCATGGACATGTCTTTTCGGATCACGTATTCATCTTTGCTGAGGAAATAGCCGTTCTCAGGTTCGCCCCAATGCAAAGAGCCTTCTTTCCACTGGGGATTATGCGCATCGAGTCTTGCGGAAGGATCCGCCGCCAGCACTTTGGTTACGTCGCCTGCATAAGGGCTCTTCAGATCAGCGAGGTTATCGCTGTGCCAGGTGATATAAAAGATACCAGTGATCCGGCGCTTATCTTTTTTCACCGGTCCGACCGTAGCCGCATCGGGCATGGTTCGCCCTAACGCATCAGCCGCCACCCACGTATCGGTAAATAGATCGCGATAGCTGGTGTTTTTGTCCTGCGCCAAACTGATAGAATATATTTTTACCTTCTCCCCTGCCCCGGCCTGCCCATTCGGATCCGGCATAATTTTCAGCCCGTTGAAAATGCCATGGTAATTCGCCGCACCTGTCAGCGGGATGGTATACCGGCGCCTGCCCCCGGTCACGCTAAATGCTACGCTATCCATATAGGCGCCTGCACTATATGCGTCCGTGCCCCACCGGCTAAAGTAAACACGGGCTTTTGTTACAGTAGCCGGCCAATCCGCATCGATCACCACGTTGGAGGCATCTGCTGCCTTCCACAGTATCATCGGGCTGCTCATCGATGCCTGGCTGTTAAGCTTAATTTCCAGCCCGCCGCTAACCGGCCAGCCTTTGTCTGTTGTATTTTGATAATACCAATGTTGCCTTTGGTTATCGAAATGGTAGACAGGCAGGGCCGGACGAGGCTGTCGATACACATAATTCCGTATGACGTCAAGTTTCCCTACTATCAGCACGTAATGATAATCGTACGTGATGTTATGATCCAGCACTTCAAAACCATTCGGTGCGATATATGCAGTGGGCACATCCCGGGTGCCCCCTTTAAATGAAGAATCGCCGTAGTACCCCCCCGAAAATCGTTGCACGCCTTCGTTCCAGATGCCAAGGCCATAATCGTTGTCATCGAGATTGGCCGCCCAGCTTTCCGTTGCTTGCCAGGACTGCCAGGTTATCCAGCCGTTTTGTGGCAGGTTGTGGTTCTTGAGGATGCTCACCGTGTCATGTGTATAAGGTTTGCTTCCCATATAAGTTACCAGCCGGTGGTAGGGCGCATTCGTGTATACGGCAGGGAGCTCCTGGTTGCGGGCGGGGAACTGCGTCGTATCAGGGCGGTGGTTTACTATGCGGCTCCGGACCTTTACAGTGTTACCTTCGAGCCTTATCCAGCATTCATAGGTACATTCTCCAGGTACATTCGTCAACGGCCAGTGCATAGGGATACATTTGACATATATCTCGTTCCTGCCGCTGGTAAAAGCAAGTATCCTCGAATGGTTGCCCGCTACATCTCCGGACTGGATGGGGTTCCAGCCAATAGATACCCATGCGGGGTTTGCTTTTTTACCATCAGGCTCATAAGGTACCGGACCGCTGTAAAATGACATCTGTACCTGCCTGCCCAGGTCATAGTTGTTGATCATGTTCTCTTTCCCTATCTCGCTCAAATAGGTGATCGATCCGCCTTTATCCAGATCAACTCCAAGCTTTATTACGCCATTCTCTATAAAGCGCATACCACTATACGACTGTGCTGTTACAGACAATTGAACAAAGAATAGCATTATACCGACAAACAGTCTCATGATCTTGTATTATTTAGGGTTGAAAACTAATAGGATGCCATGCCGTCTTCCAATTACCCCAATCAGGGCCATAGGCATACGACAGGTATTGTCTTTTACTGGGGTCGATATGCCCTTTCTCATCCCCACTCCAACCGCAGCTGTGCAGGTAAGGTTTGAGGTTGCTGCGTATCTCGGCAATTTTTGTAAAGGAGATACCATCGGCAGATTCCCACAAAACAATATAGCTATTGACGGTGAGCCTGGCTGCCGTATGAATGGCATAATATTTTTTAAGGTCGGCGCGGTATTTAATATCGCAATGGTCGGCGCCGGAAATAGTGCTTTTGTCCACCGCCGTACCACGAAGAACTACATGTGCCGGCCAGATCGTATCGCTCGCATTCACCGTAGCCACCCGGGTTTCTAAAATATTTACATCGTTCCAGGTGTAATAAAAGAACAAGGTATCGTTATTCACCACCATGCAGGGTTCGCCCGCTCCCCATGATTTTGAATTGCCTGTAAAAGTGATAACAGGCTGCGGGTTGCCGCCCCAGCCACTGCCATTCCACTTTTGCCAGGGGCCGGTCGGAGAAGTGGAACGGGCTACATACGCATGATTGAAAACACCGGCAGTGTCTTCTGTTGACGTATAGCCAACATAGTAATAGTTACCAGCCTTTACTAACCCCGGATCACATACGGAAAGTTGGTCGCGGCTGCCCAGGGTAGGTTTCAGGACCATTTGATCGGTGCTCCATGTTTTACCATCATCCGTCGTTCTCCGGTATGCCGCCTGGTCCCAATAGCTTAACCCGCTGGAGGGGGTGGATAGAATAAAAGACTGGAAGCTGTTTCCCGTAACAAGCTGCCCATTCACATAGTTATTTACGCCGGCAACATCGCCGCTTTTTTCCCACACCCCGGCGGTGCCCGATGGATTGCTGAGCAGCCAGAGATAAGCGCCTGCCGGGAAATTCCCAGCTTTTGCCAACTGCAAATTCTGGTTGTCGGCGTAGTTCGTATATACCTGCGTGGCGACAGGAGTGCCGGCCACCGTGGTAGCATAATCGGTATTCCACTGGTACAGCGTCAATGTAATGCTGCTGTTGGTAGAATTCCAGTTGGGGCAGGCAACCGCGATGGCATAGAACGAGCTTCCCGCCGTGAATTGCTGCGCCGCACGGTTGCCCGTGCTCAAGGGCAGAGGGCTTTGCGTACCGGGGTCGCTGTAAAGAAGCTGCCGGCTATCGAAAGAGCCTCCCGGAGCGGCGAACCAGGCATCGATGGAGCCATCTGCGTTGCGGATGATGGAAGGGCCATAACGATAGCCGCCTCCCGGATAAATATCCCATCCGGCGTCTGCCGTAAAAACAGCCGATAGTAATGTGGTTTTTGCCGCGGTGATATTTTTTGCCGGCCGCCCGCAGCCGATCAGCAGAAAAAGAAATAATACCGCCCCCGGGATCCGGGAGCGGTGATACACAACGTCTGACATATAAGAAAGAATTATTTTAACGATACTACCACCCAGGGTTCTGCCAGTTCTTTCCGGACAGCTGCATGATCTTTGCCGCCTCGCCCTGGTCAATGGGATACATCAGGAATTTATCCGTAGAGCTGCCTCTGACGGGAAACTGGAACCTCGAATACGTCGTGCCGGTATTATTCTGCGTAATGTTCATGCCTGTGACGAATTTGTCCGTCTGGCCCAGGATCTTCCAGCGGCGTACGTCAAAAAAGCGATGCTCTTCGAATGCAAGCTCAACCCGGCGCTCATTACGGTATTTCGTTTCAAAATCAGCCGCACTCATGCCAATCGGAAAATCGGGCATGCCTGCCCTTTCTCTTACGGCATTTACAGCATCTCTTGCCGACATGGTAGCGCCGTTGACGGTGATCGGCGCGTCCGGACCATCGGACTGGTAGGCCGACTCTGCAAAGTTCAGGTAGATCTCCGCGAGGCGGAACAAACGTACAGCGCCATCCGCATTATTATTGGTTCCCGACTGGGAGTTATTGAATTTACGCTGGTAATAGCCGGTGCGGGTATGCGTGCGGTCGCTATTTGAAATACCATCCGCCCCGCCGATATAAGATTGCACAGTCTGGCCGCCGGGATTATTCAGGTATCGTACGGCTCCATTATAGTAAATGGATGCATAAAACCGTGGGTCTCTGCCGGCGTATGGATTGGCAGGATCATACCCTGAAAGGGGGTTGATAATAGGCTGGAGATGGGCATTGTCGGAATAGCCTGTGATGGGAGCTTCGCCATTAGCCATTTCATACGCGTCCACTATATCCTGGGTGGGACAGGGCCCAGCTTTTATCATATCGGGAGTGGTAGGCATACCCGCATATTTCCACACCTGCATTTGGGCGCCCGCCTGGTAGATCGTTTCTTTATCCACTGCGCGCTGGTCGTTGGAGCTGGTGATAAAATAAAGCGCATAAGGATTTTGCGCCGTGCTGGGGTCTGGCGTCACGTTGAACAAATGATAATCGTTGGTGAGGCATTGATACAAAGCATCGGCATTGATCTTCGTAGCATCGGCCCAGCTAAAAGTGCCATCAGTCCACAATGGGCTGGCTGCATAGGTCACCGCCTCCGACTTGATGGCATAAGCCACTGCACGGCTCATAATGCCGAATTGGTTATCATAAATTGCCCAGTGAAACCCCAAACGTGTATCGGGCGCTGATAAGGCGGAATCACAATCGCTTAATATGAACGTCACCACATCGCCAAACTTAGCCTTGCTGTCTTTCGAAAAATCATGACTAATACCGAGAGGCGTTTTAAAGATCGGAACGCCGCCATAACGCTTAATTAATTGCAGATAATACAAAGCGCGAAGTGCGTGCGCCTGCGCTACCCAGCCAGCCTTTTCTTCATCCGTAACGATGGCTGTTGCTGTTTTAATGTATTGCAAAAAAGTGTTGCATTTTTCAACCCCCTGAAATAGCGGCGCCCAGGGCTGGCCGTCTTCCGAATATCCGCCATAGGTAGCGGCAGAAATGCTTCCGGCATACCAAAATGAGTACTTCGATCCGGAGGTAATATCATCCGCATCTTCCGCCTCATCGGTATAGGAAGCCCTGTCCATATAGGGTCCCGGGCAATAACCATAGCAGGAATTGAGATAACCTCTCGTGCGGTTGTAATCGCTAAAGACCTGGTCGAGTGAAGTGAGCCGCCCATCAGGATCCAGATCCAGCTTTTTATTACATGCAGCCGCTGCTAACATAACAGCCAGACTGCAAAACCATATTATGTTCAATTTCATCTGTATAATATTTTGTTATTGTCAGTTATCAAAAGTTTATGTTGACACCTACATTGTACACCCTGTATACGGGGAAGCTGTTATAGCCTCCGCCTTCGGGACCAAAATCTTTGGATCTCATTTTATCCCAGGTAATTAAATTCTGCCCGCTAAGCACAAGCCGGACCCTTTCCGCTGAAATGGCCCTTGCTACCGCAGCCGGCAGGATATACGACAATGCTACATTTTTCAGACGCAGGTAAGCCCTGTTGTTAACATAATAATCGCTTGGCTGCATGCTGCTGCTGGTGCCGAGCGAAAGCGCCGGGGCCGTAATTTTCCCGTGATCCTGGTAACGCTGTGGTGTCCACGCATTCCTTTGTAAGGAACCATATACTCCATCATAGTCATTTCCATAAATACCCAAACCGCCATCGAAGGTGGTATAATCGGCAATACCCTGGAACAGCAGGTTCAATTCCAGCGACTGGTATTTCAATCCGCCGGAGAACGCGTATGTATAACGTGGGATCATCCCTTGAGTAAGAGGGACGGCATCCCCATCATCTATTTTGCCATTGTGGTTCAGGTCGCGGAATTTAAGGTCGCCAAGGCGGGGTTTGCCCACTCTTGCATAATCGATGGTGTTGTTATTCAGTTCGTCCTGCGTATTGAAGAAGCCGTTGCCATTGCTGCGGTCTACCAAAAAGCCCCAATCCACCCCGACGCTGCGGCCTGTACCCCTTTTGGGGTAGACAAAATCGCTGCCCAGGCTGGCCTCGCCTATGTCCACTATAGTATTTTTGTTATAGCTGAGCATAGCTCCGAGATTAAAGCTGAGGTCACTGCTCAATTGCTTGTTGTAATTGACGGAAATTTCATACCCCTCGTTCTCGAAAATACCCTGGTTCAACGGCGGATAATAATTTAAAGGGATGCCCTGGTAATCCGGGATGGTGCCTGTGGCGCTTACTATCATATTGGTCATACGCTCATGAAACACATCCGCAGTAATGGTGAGCGCATTGAAAAGACCAATGTCGATGCCCAGGTTTTTCTTGGTGGATATTTCCGCCTCGATATTGGGGTTCCCCCTGGTGTATTCTGCAATATTGTATTGCAGGTAAGGAAGGAAGCCCCCTCCGCCCTGGCGGATCTCATTGAGGTAAGCATACCGGTTGAGACCGCTCTGGTCATTGCCCGTTTTCCCATAGGAAGCCCTTACCTTTAACAGGCTAAGCCATTTTTGCTGGCTTTTCAGGAATAATTCATTTGAAAGCACCCATGCAAGCGACACCGCGGGTGTGGTAGCATAGCGATGGCTGCGGGCATATTGTTCCGAGCCTGAATAGCCCAGGTCGAATTTTGCAAAATACCTATCATCATAACCATAAGCAGCTTCGGCCCCGGTGCTCAGACGGTTGTAAGGCAGCAGCCCGGGAGAGCTGACATCCTGCGAGGTCAGGTTCTGATAAAATGCATAGCCCATGGCGCTTATGCTGTGCCTGCCAAGATCCCGGTGGTAATTCAACATGGTTTTATAAGACAGGTGATAGTAGTCGACACTTCCTTTGTTGTAAACAAGCGGGGTATTCCGGTAGTCGCCATATTTCTGAAATACGAGAGCGTTGGGGCTGTCGGCATTTACCCATCGTTCAAAGTTCTGCGTGGTAGACAAGGTCCCGACGGCATTGGTTTGATAGGCAAAAACCCCTGACAGGCTAAGGCCTTTGGCAAGGAAGCTCATATCGATATCCAAACCAAGCTGCGAATTGATATTGGTAACCGTGCTGGTTGCATAACCGCTGCGGTTGAGCAGGCCATAAGTGGGGTTGGTATTATTATGGGTAGCCACTACCTGGCCGCCCGGGTCGGTCACGTTGCCGGCGCTGTCCTTCATCACAGGGGTCAAAGGCCCGTAAACGCTGGCAGGTGTATTGAAAATGCTGCTGTACACTGCCGCGTTCCCTGCACCCGGGGACTTTTCCCTTTTGACATTTCCTGCAATGCGGACAAAGGCTTTCAGGTATTTGTTGATCTGCATGTCGGCATTGGTACGAAAGTTCACCCATATATTATTGGCATTGGGATCATATTTCGTCTGGTCGGTTTTAAAATAACCGCCCTGGTGCATTACATTGATGTTGGAGAAGAACTGCGCCTTATCATTTCCGGCGGTAAGGTTCACGCTTACACGTTGCATGCTGGCAAGGTCTTTCATATACCTGTCATACCAGTTATTGTTGGGGTACATCGGGTTGTTGCCTGCCTTATAGGCCGCTACTTGCGCATCGGTGAATGGCAGCGGCCTGGGATTGCTGGGATCAAGATAGCCATCGTTGATAGCCGCCTGGTTCCTCATTGCTGCATATTCGGAGGAGCTGATAAATGCCGGCCGGGTAGTCGCCTGCTGCATGGCCTGATCGAACGATACTTTAATCTGCATCGGCCCTTTCACCCCTCTTTTCGTCTTTATCACCATTACGCCGTTAGCGCCTTGTATGCCGTAAAGGGCCTGCGTGGAGGCATCTTTGAGCACACTGATGGACTCGATCTCCGAAGGAGAAATATATTCCGCCGTCTCGTTGGCATGATAGGACACCGGGATGCCGTCGATCACCATCAAAGGGCCATTTGCCCTCATGGAATTGATCCCCCTCACAAATAGACTGGTTTTTGCCCTTGAAAGCTCGGAATAGGTTTCCATCGTAGTCAGTCCCGAAAGGCGGCCTGCGAGGGATTGCGATAAATTAGCGACTGGCGCACGTTCCAGCTCTTCGCCAGTGACAGTAGACACGGCGCCCGAAACTTCTTTGCGCAATTGGGAAGTATAACCCAGCTGCACCACTTCATCGCGTTTGTCCACACCGTGCTGCAGCTTGATGTCGAACGATTCCTTATTATTATCCAGCCTGACGCTGCGGGTAAGATAACCCCTTTTCTGAACGGTGACGGCATGGCTGTTATCGTCGATGGACAGGCTAAATTCCCCGGAAAAGTTGGTATATGTTGCATTCTTGCCATTGGCAGAAGTGATGATGGCTTCCCCCAAAGGGTGGTCAAACTCGTCCAATACTTTTCCTTTTACAATGGCTGAAACCTGCTGTGCCTGGAGCGGCGCACCGCAAAAGCAAAACAGCACAAATGCCAGCAGCCCTGTTATTTTGGTAGTGAATATATATTTCATTGTAATCTTTTAATTCAATTAAACCTTTTTTACTGTTACCAGCCGGGGTTTTGCCAGTTTTGCCCCGTGACACTTTGCAACACATTGGCTTCCGACAGCGGGACAGGCACCCAGAGGAATTTGTTGGTATAGCATGCCCTTGGCGTCGATCGCACGGTGCGGCGGTCATAAGTATAAGTCCCGTCACCATTACGGGTGATCTCCGCCGCTGTTATCCATTTATCTGTTTTGGAGAGGTCGCCGGTGGGGCTGCACCAACGCCTTACATCAAAATAGCGGTTCTCTTCGAGCGCCAGTTCTACCTGCCGTTCGTGATGGATGCGGGAGATCAGCTGCGCCTGCGACAAACCCGGGGGAAGGTCGGGCATACCTACTCTTTCCCTGATCTCATTTACAGCGCCGTAAGCATCGGTCAACTCACCTGCATTAGCTGCCGCCTCTGCAAAATCGAGGATAATTTCTCCCAGGCGGAACATTTTACACGAAGCTGCTCCAACGCCATTATTGTCGCCTGAGTTGGGATGCAGGAATTTGCGCTCGTAATAACCAGTCCGCGTCATTCTTCTTACGCTGGCATCGATACCTGTCTCCGGCTCGCCATCCCAGGTGGCGATGATCCGGGTGCGCAGGCCAACGCCAGCAGGGTAATTTTCCGGCGATGCAGGCGTTTCTGCAAAATTCCACCAGCAGTTCCTTTTGGAACCATTGTAATAAATGGTGGCATAAAAACGCGGGTCCCTGTTGGCATAAGGGTTCTGCGGATTGTACAAGGTATTGCCCGGATTGTAATTAGGTTGCAGATGCTGCTCATCCAGGTAAGGATTATCCAGGTCTAAAATTGGCTGGCCATCTGTCGTTTCGTAAGCATCCACCAGCTCCTGCGAGGGGCAGGTCCCTGTTTTGTACTGGCTTTGTGCGCCAATACCGTCTACCACCCATGTAGGTCCTCCTCCGTCAACTTGAAAAATGGTTTCCTTATCGTAAGGGGTGGAAGAAAAATTATCGCCCTGGTTGAAATATTCATTGTACAGGGCTGCGTGAGGGTCTTTATTCGGCCCGATAAAAGCAATATCGGAAAGATAGGTTTGCGGGAAGTTCACCTGGTTGTATAATGCGAAATCATGATCGCGGAGGTTTTTCAAAGAGGCCTTATTTACATCATAAGCCTCCTGCCAGTAGTTTTGACCGGCATTGTTCAGCGGGCTGGCGGCAAAAAGGATCATCTTCGACTTGATGGCTTCTGCGAGGGCCTTGGTTACCCGCCCATTCTCTGCGGAAGTGGAAATCCTCCAGGGCAGCTCGGCAATGGCAAGCGCCGAATCGCAATCGCTCATGATAAACTTGGTGACCTCATAATAACTTGCCCTTTTAAGATTGGCAAAATTATCGGTAAACTTATAAGGAGTGCTTTCGATAGGCAGCACGGCCCCAAACCACTTCAACAGCTCGGAGTAATAATAGGCGCGCAGCACATGGGCTTCGGCAGTCCAGCGTTTGCGGTCGGTCTCGAGGTTCACCTTCGCCTTGCCGATCCGGCTGAGGAAGTAGGTGCATTCATAAATGGAATTCCAATACCTTGCCCAGTAATCCATATTGCCGCCCTGCGGGTTGATTACATCCGTGATCGGGTGACTGCTGGCAGAGGCGCCGCCATTGTACATGCGGCCCGATCGGATCCATGATTCCGCTTCGGCATCCGTGTCCCATGCTTCATCACTCCATTCCACGGGTCCGCGGCTCCAGAAAAAGTATAACATCCCCTTTTGCGGAATATCTGCATAACAATTGTTCAGGTAGGCGGATGTTTTATCATTATCGGCGAAGACCTGGTCGAGGGTGAGCTTGCCGTCCGGCGCGGTATCCAACGCCTTTTTACAAGAGCCCATCGCCAAAGCTGCCATCACCGGTATTAGCAGCATCTTATATTTCATTTTCAAATACATGCTTTCTGTTTTTTTAATGACTTAATGTAAAAGCTTAGAAGGTGATGTTCGCCCCGAAACTGATCGTTTTGGTAACAGGATAATCAAGCGACCCATCGTTCTCGGGATCCAAATGTTTCATCTTCAGGTGATCCCATGTGATATAATTCTGGGCGCTTACATATATCCTGAACCCCTTCAGGGCAGATCCCTTCAGCACCGAGGCAGGCATGTTATAAGCCAGCTCGATATTTTTCAGGCGGATAAAGGAGCGGTCCATGATGAAGAAGTCATTGGCAGTATGATTGGTATTTGAATGCGTACTCAGGGCGGGGTAGGTAATTTTTTCCCCTTTTGCATAGCGTTCCGGCGTCCATGCCGTTTTGTGGTAACCGAAATAGGTTCCCTTTTCGATGTATTCATACACTCCCTGGTTTCCATAGTTGCCGGAATACATGGCCACACCCTGGAAGAAAGGCGTCAGCTCCAGGCTTTTATATCGTACGGAAAACATAAACCCATAGTTGATACCCGGAATGCTCGTGTATTTGATGGGCGCTATGTCTTTATCATCGATGGCTCCATCCCCATTAAGATCCCGGTATTTGAAATCACCCACCCGCGGGGTACCAAACCCATAAGTGGTTTTGCCGAGATAAGCATCCAATTCGTTCCGGGAATTGAAGTAGCCATTGCCATTGCTGTAATCGATCTTATATCCCCATTGCTGACCCAGCGAATAACCGGTGTTCCTGTAACGGTAAGCATAAGATGAGTCGCGGATAGGCTCGTCGACAAACCGTACAATATTGTGGTTATAGCTGTAATTGCCTCTCACCATGATGGAAAGGTCTTTAGAAAGCTCCTTGTTATAAGTGATCTCCAGCTCATATCCCCTATTGTCGACTATACCCATGTTTACTTTAGGCAGGTTGCTGACGGGCACTCCCTGTAACATAGGCACGGATTGCCGGGTGATAAGGATCTTGCTGCGATGTTCGGTAAAGTAGTCGAAGGACACCGTGAGATCTTTAAATAGTCCGATATCGATCCCGAAATTTTTCTTTTCGGCCACTTCCCAGCTCAAATGAGGGTTGCCTAACAGGCCAAGGTTAATCCCCTGTCCTTGCGCCAGGCTGCCCAGGGGACCACTGCCCATGGTAATATTGTCGGTGTAAAGAAAGCGCTGGCTCGATATCTGGTCGTTACCCACTTTCCCATAAGAAGCACGCAGCTTCAGGTTGGTCACTATATTATCTACCTGCCGGAAGAATTTTTCATTACTGACCACCCAGCCGGCAGAAACAGCGGGGAAAAATCCGAAACGATTGGCAGGAGCAAACTGCTCGGAGCCATTGTACCCTATGTTGACCTCAGCGAGATACCGGTTGTCGTAAGCATAGGTAGCGCGACCGGCAAAACCCACTACATTGTATGGGATCAGCGTCACTGACGACCCTCCCGCCACTTCCCAGTAGTCGCGCTGGGCCAGCGCCATAGCCGTTACTGCATGCTTTCCAAAGCCGCGGTTATAATTGATGGACCCCTGCAGGTTGATATTATAGCGGGAGTCCGCTCCTTTAACGAGGTTAAGCAGCGATTCAGTCGTAGGTCTTAGGGAATAGCTCAGCTGGTTGGTCGAAGGGTCCACGGCTGCGAGATACAAACGTTCCTGTTTATCACCTTCCATAGCGGTGGTTGCCTTTGAATCATACGAGATCATCCCTTTCATGCTAAGGCCTTTTACATAACGGCTCAAATCCAGCTCCATCCCGAAAGACGAGTTGAGGTTGGAACGCATTTCATTACGGTAGCCTTTGCGGTTCATAATTTCAAATGCAGACCTGTCTAAATAGCCAGGGTCGACGATTTGCCCGGCGGCGACACCATATCCCGGAAGGGTGGTGGGGCCCGGTGTGATGGGAAGAATGGTTTGCGCCTGGTATATCAGGTCAGTCATCATCCAATGCGTGTCATATCCATAGAGCCATGCGGCCGGCATATTCACCCTTTCGATATAGGTGCCGATGTTCAAAAAGGATTTAAGCGAAGAAGATATTTTATAATCCAGGTTGGCTCGGAAGCTATACCTGTCCATCCAGGAAGATGGATCATAGCCCAATACGGATTTAGGCTCCGTTCTCAGGTTGCCGCCCTGGTGCAGGTAGGTTCCGTTGACAAAATAAGAGAGCTTGTCGGTGCCCCCGCTGGCGCTCAGGTTCACCCTTGTCTGCGGAACGTAGCTGGCGATGTATTCGCGGTAATAATCGTGGTCGGGGTATATATATTTCCGGAAAGCAGCCTGCTTTGCATAATCTGGGTCATTCGGGTTCAGCCCCGCCAACGGGTTGGCATACCTGTCCATATCCGCCTGGGCGAAGGCCGGAGCAATGCTGTCATTCACCAAAGCTTCATTTCTCAGTTTCATATAGTCCACCGAGTGCAGGCGCTCAGGTTCCCGGCTAAACGAGGTATAGCTTTCGTCAATACTGGCACTCAGCCTCATTTTACCTGCTACGCCGCGGCGGGTGGTAATGAGGATAACGCCATTGGCGCCGCGTACCCCGAATACCGCGGTAGAGGAGGCATCCTTCAGGACAGTGACCGAAGCCACTTCATTGGCGTCGAGGGTCCGGATATTATCGCGGGGAACCCCGTCGATGAGGATGAGAGGATCGGTACCGTTGGTAGTAGCGGCGCCGCGCAGGTACATGGTGGCGTCATCGCGACCTGGCTGTCCCCCACCCGACTGGATGGAAGTCAGACCCGACAGTCTGCCGGCCAGGGCATTGGCCAGACTGGATGAAGAGCTTTGTTTCAGCTGATCGGTGGACACCGAAGATACAGCCCCCGTGACGCTTACTTTCTTTTGGGTGCCATAAGCCACCACTACTATATCCTCCCCCGTCTTGGTGGAGGGAGATAGTTTTATGTCGATGCTTTTTTTACCACGCACCGGGATCTCCTGGCTATCGAACCCGACATAGGAAAAGACCAGCACCGTTCTTTCATCAGGCACTACGATCCTGAAACTGCCGTCCGCATCGGTAGTCGCGCCGGTGGAAGTGCCCTTGATCAGGATGCTGACATTGGACAGGGGAAGGCCGTCGGCCCCCACTACTTTACCCGTGATGGTGATGGGCGGCGGGGGTGGAGCTATCTCATGTGAAGAAGTAGTAGTTTCTCTTTTTTTCAATACAAGGGTCCTGTCTACCAGCTCATAGGTCACAGGCTGATCCTTGAAGCAGCTGTCCAGCGCCTGCTGCAGCGGAACATTGACCAGTTGGACGGATACGCCCGATGCATTCTCCATCCATTCCTCCCGGTACACAATATGCAAAGAAGATTGTTTTTTGATCTTCTGCAATACTGTTCCCAACGGGGTGTTCTTTTCATGAAGGGTAACGCGCTGGGCGTATCCTTTGGCATTGACCTGCAGACAGGCGGCAATCAAAATAATCAAAGTCAGTCTCATAACCAGCCATGTTTTGGAATAAGCCAGCCTTCGCCCGGGCCATCCCGGGGACGATGCTTTGGCAAAAGCAATCAATTGCATAAATTTGATGTAGTTTGGGTTAATGAATAAACATTCTCGTCGCTTGTTTTTTTGGTTAACCTGGATTCGCCGGAGTCCTGCCCCCGCAGGGTTCCGGCTTTTTCTTAGGCGTCCTTTTTATATCGAGTGTTGATTTTGAATCGTGAGATCAGCGGTCGACGATGATCTTATTCCCTTCCAGGGACAGACTCACCCCACTGAGCTGCATTACTTTCAGCGCACCGGCCAAAGGCATGTTCCTCGGAATATCGCCCGTGATAAGTCCTTTGGGAACTCCCCTATTGTATACGATCTCCACATCATACCAGCGTGCCAATTGTCGGAGTACCGCCCCCATATCTGTTTTATTCATCAGGAAAAGACCATCCTTCCAGGCGACAGCCTGTTCAGTATCACCGGGTTGCACCCTGATGTCGCCCTTTTTATCCAGCCGGGCTTCCTGTCCGGGGATCAGCTGCCGGGTAACGGCCGGGGCGTCCGGCGACGGGGAAACGGCGGTCATTCGGATGCTTCCTTCCAGCAGCGTGGTATTGATGTCCGGCTCATCGTCATAAGCATTGATATTGAAATGGGTGCCCAATACCTCGATCATGCCACGCTTGCTGCCTTGCTGCGTCGTATTGATCACTACCCTGAAAGGCCATTTTGCTTTTTTCCCATCCGGGCTGGGCAGGCTGGCTATTTCAAAATATGCTTCACCCGTTATCTCCACTTTTCTTTGTTCACCGGTGAATGCGGTGGGGTATCGGATGGAGGATGCAGCGTTCAGCCAAACCCGGCTTCCATCAGGCAACACTAATTGGTATTGTCCTCCACGCGGAGTGGCCAGGGTGTTATACGCGACTTCCGGGTTGCTGCCGGCAGCACCTTTATAGATCAGCTGTTCTCCATTCTTGCTTATGTCCGTATTGCCTTGTTGAGCTACTATGCCGTTGTGTGTGCTGTCAAGCGTGATCGTCCGGCCGTCTGCCAGGGTAAGGACCGCCTTGCTGCTCCCCGGCACTACATTGTGCGGTACCGAAGGGTGTGATCCACCGGCTATGGATGAGGTTTGTTTCGCCTCCCGGTGAAGCAGGTAAAAAATACCCACCCCGGCCAGAAGTATCAGGACAGCGGCAGCTTGCAGAAGGGAACGTCCTGAACGCCGGCGGATGGGAAATATGCGCGCATTTGTCCTTATGTCCTGGGACTGGGCCGGCCTGTTGCGGATACTCTCCAGCGTGTCCCGGTATAGGGATGCCATCCAGGCTGCTCTGTCTTTATGGGACATCGTTTCCCAATCGTTGTGGGAGTGTTGGACGTCTTCCAGCCATTGCTCGATCAGTTCCTGCTCCCCGGGAGAAGCGCTGCCTTCCAGGTAACGGTCCAGCAATGCCTTGATCTCTGTAATGTTCATGCTAAGGAGTCGGATGAACAGAGCGGCAGTACTATTGTTTTTCGAAATTTCTTTTCGCCCTCCAGACGGACGGGCGGTGCCGGATCAAAAGAGTACCCAGACAAGCAACAATAAAGTCAGCTTGTCCCAGGAATGGCGGAGATGGCTTAATGCGGTGGTGAGCTGGTTCTTGACGGTTTGTTCGGACAATCCGAGCTTAGTGGCTATTTCTTTCACCGCCAGATGGCGATAGCGGCTCAGCCGGTAAATTTCCTGCGTACGGGAAGGAAGATCCCCTACCGCCAGTTCCAGTTTATGATTGAGGTGTTTTACAGCTACTTCTTCTTCCACCTCGGCGTTCACCCGCTGGATGAGGAGCTTTGCCCAGGTTGCATATTCCCGCCGGGTGAGTTGATGGCGGATGTGATCGATGATCCGGTAGCGTACGGCTGTAAAAAGATACGAGCGAAGCGAAATGTTGATGTTGATGTTTTGTCTTTCATCCCATAGATAGACAAAAAGATCCTGGATAATATCCCGTGCTTCTTCAAGGGAACTGAGCCGGGCTGCGGCATAGCCGATCAACTGGGGAGCATAGTGGGCGTAAAGACTGGCAAAAGCTGCTTGATCGCCGGCATGTAATCCTTGCAAGAGTGTTTTCTCCTCGTCATTATTGGCATGGACAAGCATTGTCTTTCGATCGTTAGTGTTGGTTATCCGCTGAAATATTAATAAAAATATAATTATTTCCGGATACAACCATCCTGTAGGTCTCCTGCACTGTCCTGTACTGCCCTGATCACAATGGTATCCTGCTCTCCCTCTTCAGCGTATCCAGCACGATGACACTCTGCAGGCGGGCCACATTGGGCACTTCCCCCAATTTCTCCACAAAGAATTTCCGGTAGGACGCCATGTCGGGGACAATGACCTTGATCATCATATCATGCTCTCCACCGATGACATGGAACTCCACCACCTCGGGAAAGGACCGTATCCGCTCGATAAAAAGACCGCCCTGATGAGTGCCATGCTCTTTCAGGGTGATGTACACGAAGAATATGATGAACTGCCCAAGATGATTGGTGTTCAGCACCGCAGCATAATGATCGATGATCCCCGAGGACTCCAGCCTTCGCAGCCGCTCGTGGATGGGCGTCGTGGAAAGCCCGATCTTCTTCGCCAGCTCTCTCACCGACAGCTTGCCATCCTGCTGCAGATGATTCAATATCTGTACATCCACGGTATCCAATACCGCGGAGATGCCTTGTCCTGTTTTCATGATAAAAAAGGTGGTTTAAATAACAATCGATCGAAATTAAAGCCTATAAAATAACATTTGTACCAAATTTATAAACTATAAATAACAACTGCCATATTTACCTACTTTCATTTCTTATTCATTCTCCTATGCGTATCATTCTCTGGCTGGCCTGCTCAGCTGTATTTTTCGAAGCCTTCGACGTCTCCATCGTCAATCTGGCATTACCGGTGATAGCGGAGGATATGCATATTTCCATAGCGCATGCTCAATGGGTGCAGACCTTGTATCTGCTGAGCTTTGCAGGATTCTTGCTCCTGGGCGGCCGGCTTTGCGACTACGCCGGTAGCAAACGTATCTATCTTTTAGGCATGCTGATCTTCGCCGCCGCCAGCGCCCTGGCTTTTTTTAGCTATGATCTTCTACCCCTGCTGGCAGCACGTGCCGCGCAGGGCATCGGAGCGGCCCTGGCCATACCAGGAGGCATTTCCCTATTAGGCCGGCATTTTGAGGAAGGGCGTCCCCGCCAAACAGCTATGGGTATCTTCGGCGCCTTTGCGGCGATTGGTTTCGCAGGGGGACTGGCATTGGGAGGGATGATCGCCACCTTCTACAACTGGCATTGGATCTTTGGAATAAACGTACCGGTGATAGTGCCTGTGCTGGCAATCAGCTATTACTTTATTCCGGGCGAAAGAATGGATACGCATCAGCCATTGAGCGCACTGGCCGCCTGCTGGCTTACGGCAACGCTGCTGCTCGGCTGTTATAGCATTCACGAATTGCCGGCGCTGGGATGGACGGGGATCCCGCTGCTGGGCCTGGCCCTGGTCTCGGGGCTCGCCCTCTTACGTTGGGATCGCGGACAGACATATCCGTTCTTCGGAACAGGGCCCTTCACTTCCGTAGCCAGTGTCCGGGCCATTGGAGCATCCCTTATACTGGGCGCCTGCTTTCTCAGCTTCGTATTCCTATGTACGCTGGGTTTGTTCGAGGTCATGCACTGGGATACCCGATCCATCGGACTGCTGCTCTTCCCCTACAGCATCGGGTCGGCCCTCATATCGAAATTCCTGCTGCCCTGGCTCTTTGCCCGTATGCGCGTATCGCAGGTGGCGCTGCTGGCGCTCACTTGTCTGGTGCTTGGATTATTGTTGCTGCTGGCGGGCATCGAAGCGCGTCAATTGATCTGGTTCCTCCTCGCTCTTTTCCTGGTCAACAGCTTTTGTATCTCCATCGCCTACCCTTCACTGACGATCCTCGCACTGTCGGACGTCCCATCAGCCAGACAGGGTATTGCAGCAGGTCTGCAATCAGCCACCTATTCCATAGGCTCCAGCGTGGGACTTTCTTTAGTAGGTCTTTGTCTGCAAACCTCCGGCATGGCCGTGACGGCCGAACAGATCAGCCTTACCTGTCTGGTGGTCGCACTGCTCTGCGCCGCAGCCCCTGTGCTGTTGGCGAAACTTTGATGTTAATAAAAAGAGGAGCCGCCATTTTTTATTTTATGAATATCTGGTCAAATTTGTCGGAGTAGGAACATTAACCAACTCTGTTCAATATGATACATCATACCCTTCTGTCAGTCCTCAGTTTGTTCTTCATCATGGCAGTACTATATGTATTGAGTCAGCGGATAAAGGTCTCCTATCCTATATTCCTCGTCATCGGTGGACTGCTCATCAGCTTTATACCCGCCATGCCCCGCATCAAGATAGATCCGGACCTGGTGTTCCTGATCTTCCTCCCCCCGCTGCTGTTCGAAGCAGCCTGGTATTCGTCCTGGAACCAGCTTTGGAAATGGAGAAGATCCGTCCTGAGCCTGGGTTTCGGACTGGTATTGGCGACCTCTGCCTGCATCGCCTGGTTCTCCGTCCATATCATCCCGGGATTTACACTCGCGCTGGGATTCCTCCTCGGCGGGATCATATCCCCGCCAGATGCAGTAGCTGCCACCTCCGTACTCAAAGGGCTGCAGGTGCCCAAACGCGCCCTTACCGTCCTCGAAGGAGAAAGCCTGGTAAATGACGCCGCATCACTGACAATATTTCGCTTTGCCCTCGCCAGCATTCTCACAGGAGAATTCGTGTTCAAAACAGCGACAACAGATTTCCTCGTACTATCCGTCATGGGCGTTTTCGTCGGGCTGACCATCGCACATATCCTTTATCTAGTCCTGCGGTTCTGGGGTAGATCATCCAGCATCACCACGCCTATTACCCTGATAGCCCCCTACCTTATGTACCTGGTAGCGGAAGAATTCCATTGGTCGGGCGTGCTGTCCGTCGTCAGCGGAGGATTGTTCCTTTCCTTCCGATCCAATGATTTCCTGAACTTCAACACCCGGCTGCAGACCAAGGAAGTATGGGCTACGGTCGGCTTCCTGCTCAACGGATTTGTATTTATCCTCATCGGACTGGAACTGCCCGTCATCATGGACGGTCTGGAAAATTATTCCATAAAGGAAGCTATATACTACGCCTTGCTCATCAGCGCCATGGTCATCGTTATACGGATCCTGCTCGTATACCTTTCTTCCTATATACCCCGCATTCTCAGCAGACATATCCGAGAACATGAAAAAAGTCCCGGCCTGAAACTGCCCTTTATCATAGGATGGGCCGGTATGCGGGGCGTCGTCTCCCTGGCTTCGGCGCTGGCTATCCCCCTGGTGCTGGACAATGGGAAAGATTTTCCTCACCGCAACCTCATCCTGTTCATCACCTTTGTCGTGATCCTGGCAACCCTGGTATTCCAGGGTCTCACCCTGCCTATATTCATACGACTGCTTAAAGTAAAAGAGACAGACGAACAAACACCGGAAGAAGATCAGATAGACGCCATCCGCCTGGAACTGGCCAAACGCTGCATGACCTATCTCGACGACAACTATGCCTATGAAATAGATCAGTACGAGACCATTGCTGGCATAAAGGAACAATTGACCAGGAGCATCACCGCCGCCGAAAGTACGGCCCATCACAACGAGAAAAAACAGGCCCTGAAAACAGTGCGGGCGCTATACAGGAAGATCATGCTGGAGCTCATCACGCTGCGAAGGGAAGGATTGAACCGGCTCCGGCTGGAAAAACACTATGATGACGAGGTCATCCGCATTATGGAGAACAACCTGGACCTCGAGGAGGCCCGGCTTAATAAGTTCTGATCTTACAACCTTGATCAGATGCTGCTCTGATGACTGGCCCTCTTCAGTTGGTTCCTTCCCGCATCGATGACATGGTGCAGGTCATAGCTCACCGTCAGACGGAAATTCCTCGTCTGGGTAGTGCCATAGCTCTCCTGGTAAAAGTTGGTGCCATACGTCCGGCTTAAATTGTGCTGCTGGATAAAAGGATCCGAAATGTTCAGCGTCACGATCAGCCGGCGGTCGAAAAATTTCCGCTGCACACCCATATTCATGTTCACATAGCTGGAAGAAGTGCCTTGTGGATTGGCCCAGCGATTGAACAAAAAGCTACCGGTAATATTCCATAACCGCGTAGGTGTATAGGTGAGATTGAAATTGGAATACAACGAACCGCCATCGCGATAGTTGTTGGTGACACGGTCATACTGGCTATACTGGTTGTACGTATAGCTGGCGCCAAGGTTCACCCGCAACTGCCTGGAAAAGGTATAGCCGGCCCAGGTGCTGGTGGCATATTCACTGCGATCGCTGATATTCTGATACGTGGTCTGTGTGACGCCATTGGGCAACAAAGTCTGTATCTGGCTAAAGATGTCCTGCACCTTGTTGAAGCTGATGCCATAGTTGAGATAGTACTTGTTGTTGTTCTTGCCCAGGTAGAAGTCGAAGTTATGCGACATGGATGCCTGCAGGGCCGGATTGCCAAAACGGATATTATACGGATCGGAATAGTCGACACTTGGGTTGAGCTCCCCAAGACCCGGTCTGCGAATGGTCCGTCTGTACACGAGGGTAACGCTCCACTGGCTTTCCCAGGTCTTGGAAAAGTTGGCAAATGGCAGCCAGTCCCAATAATGATTGGACGTATCCTGTTTAAGGGAATAGAGATTGAAGGCAACGCCCGTCCTTT
The DNA here is from genome assembly GCA_001898505.1 of Sphingobacteriales bacterium 50-39. GTDB lineage: Bacteria > Bacteroidota > Bacteroidia > Chitinophagales > Chitinophagaceae > Puia. The sequence goes on along the minus strand of MKTZ01000008.1, from coordinate 152,789 downwards.
CAAGAGCCGTACCCGCCGTAAAGGAAAGGCCTTTCCCAAAGTTCTGACGGAGGGATGCCTTGAAATCGGTGATCGTTTGAACAAACCGGAGATGATTGCTCAACTGATCGCTGGTGAGCCACGAGCTGTCGGACTTGTTTAAGAACTGCGTCGTTACATCCACCAGATTGTTGCTGTAGTTGTAAAAAGAGCCCAGGTACAGGAATGTCTTCTGCCCTATCAGGGGCTTGTTATAATCCGCCCGGATATTATACCCCTTTATCCAGCTATTGTTGTCCTGCTGCTGGATGGAGTCTACTCCGGTGGGAGCGCGGTCAGGGAAAAAATACGGTTGATTGAAATCCCGGTGAACAAGGTTGGACGAATAGTCGTAAGACCCTATCACCTGGAAGTCCTCACCCGGCTGACTGCCCTTGTGCCGGTAAGTAACACTGAAATTGGGGTTGACATTCGTGCCCCTGCTGAGCTTATTCCGGTCGCTGATCTGGTAGACGCTGTCCGCGTGATTGATATTCGTGTATTCCGTAAAATTCAGGTTGTGAAAATCATTCCTGTTCACCTGCGCCACGACATTGAGGAAATTATTCTTGTCCAGGTCGTAGTCGATGCTCAGCCGGGCATTAGGACGCGTATTCTTATAGGTGTAATTGCTGGTGGTATTTAAGAAATTCGTAGAGTCAGGATAGATATTTTCCCTCTTAGACCATCCGTCTCCTTTGTATAAGTTATATCCTTCTCCACCACTGATGTTTATGGCGAGCTTTTTATCCCTGTAGTTCCCATTGAAGTTAGCGCCCGTTTCCCCTCTTGTACCACCATAAACACTTAATCTTCCACCGATGCCGATCTTCCCTTTGCGGGTCACGATATTGATCACACCCCCCTCTTCATTGGCGTATTGAGGCGGAGGGTTGGTCATTACTTCGATACGCTCGATCATATTCCCCGGAAGGGCGTCCAGGAAATCCTGCAATTGACTGGCATTGAGATTGACAGGCTTTTCATCGATAAGTATCCTGGGCTGCTTGCCTCGCACAGTGATATTGCCATCGGCGTCGGTGCTGATCAGCGGCACATTCTTTAGCAGCTCGCTGGCGCTGGAGCCGGCGCTAAGGGGGGACTCGGCGGCATTGAAGGTGATATTCCCATTCTTGCTCTGGACCAGCGGCTTTTCCGCATAAACCACAGCAGCCTGCATCTCCGTGGTCTTGGGGGACAGCTTGAGATCATTCAGGCTGAAATCGGAACGCTCGGGTCTCAACCGGATACTGTCGATAGAAAGAGTATTGAACCCTATCATAGACACCCGCAGCTGATATACGCCCATATCCAGGTCGGAAAAAGAAAACTCTCCGCTGCTGTTGGTGGTGGTCGACCTCCCTTTGGAGGGCTCAGCCGGACAAATCAATTCTACAGTAGCCGAGACAACAGCCTTGCCATTTGCCTCTTCCAGAACATTACCTGTAATGATCCCCCCGCTTCCGGAGCCCCTTTGGGCTGATAACTGGGTGCCGATCAATAGAGATATTACTACGAACAATAGGGGCCATCTAACCTTCATGCGGTAAAATTAACCGTCCTTTAATATTATTAGATTAAATTGTGATTAATGGCGGTTTTTTCACCTTCTCTTAACGAATATTAGCAAGTTTAGCAGGGTTTTAACGAAAAATATCTAATTGAACTTGCCAGCAGATGGTCCATACATTTTCCGTACCTTTGCCCCCCGATTTTAAATAAATATAATATATGGCTACAGTAACCAGGGAGAATATAGGCCTCCTGACGGACAAGATCACCGTCAACGTGGCAAAAGGCGACTACCTGCCGTCTTTTGAAAAAGCCTTAAAGCAATACGGCAAACAGGCCAATATTCCCGGATTTCGTAAGGGAATGGTGCCCGCAGGCCTCATTAAGAAAATGTATGGAGCCTCCGTGCTCACCGACGAAGTGTTGAAAACTGTAGAGAAAGAGCTGACCACCTATATGACGAATGAAAAGCTCGAAATATTCGCCCAACCTCTCCCCCTTCCGGAAAATGACGCCCGCCAGATCGACGTGGCCAAGCCGGAAGATTACACTTTTGCATTCGAGGTAGGCCTGAAGCCCGCCTTCAGCCTGGCAGACCTTGGCAGCGCCAGACTGACCCGTTATAAGATCGAGGTTACCCCGGCCATGATCGACGAGGAACTGGAACGCCAGCAGACCCGCCATGGCAAAATGACGGAACCCGAGACGGTCGCCAACGACGAAAATATCCTCTACCTCCACTTCGAAGAGACGGACGCCAATGGGCAGCCGATAGAAGGGGGCGTTCATAAGGACAATTCCCTGCCGGTGAAATACTTCAATGAAGCCACCCGCCCCAAATGGATTGGCCTGAAAAAGGACGATTCCCATGTACTGCAGTTATCCACCTCCTTTGACGACAGGGAGAAGGAATGGGTATTGAATGACCTGGGCCTGGCAAAAGAAGACGCCGACAAATATTTCCTGATGAAGCTCACCAAGGTAGGACTGGTGGAAAAGGCGGACCTGAACGAGGAATTCTTCCAGGCATCCGCTCCCGGCAAGGACATCAAGACAGAAGAAGACTATAGGAACTATCTCAAAAGCGAGATCGAGGCATACTGGGCCAGCCAGACGGGCAATCAATTGCAGCATTCACTCTATCACGAGCTGCTGGACCACACGAACATCGAATTCCCGGAAGCTTTCCTGAAGCGCTGGATGCAGACCAGTGGAGAGACTCCTAAGTCCCAGGCCGAGGTCGAGCAGGAGTTCCCTTCCTTTGTCAACCAGCTGAAATGGACGCTTATCGTAGACAAGGTGGTACGGGACAACAATATTGAAGTCAACCCGGACGACATTCGGGAGTTTGCGAAAAAGCAGCTCTTCGGATACATGGGTATGCCGGCCGGCGGTGAAGAACAGCCCTGGGTTGCAGACTATGTACAACGCATGATGAAGGACCGGAAGTTCGTGGAAGATACAGTACACCGCATCCAGACCGATAGGGTCTTTGATTGGGCCCTCACACAGATACACCCCACGGAAAAAGCCATCAGCCTGGAAGAATTCCAGCACATGCAGGAAGAACACCAGCACCATCACCACTAGTCGATTCTACCTCAACATATAGCCCGGGCGGTCAGCCCGGGCTTTTTTATGGCTTCATATAAGCATTTTTTCAGGAGAATGGGGTATTTTGTGGACCCTTACTGGCATACTGTCAGTTTTTTGGCAGTTTAAAAGTTTGGACAGAGATTTGAAAGAAAGTTAATTGTCCTGGCAAAGTTTAACTGTCCCGGCGAAAGAACTTAACGAATAGAAAAAAATCAATATGAATCTATCAAGCGAATTCGAGAAGTATGCTGTGAAACACCAAGGGATTTCCAGTAATACATTGAACGACTACAACAAATACGTTGTCACCAATCTCACCCCCAACATTATTGAAGAGCGACCGATGAACGTAGCCGTCATGGACGTATACAGCCGTCTGATGATGGACCGTATCATTTTCCTGGGCTATCCCATCAACGACGAGGTGGCCAATATCGTCACCGCACAGCTGCTGTTCCTGGACAGCACAGACCGTCATCGTGATATCCAGATGTACATCAATTGCCCCGGCGGTAGCGTATACTCCGGACTGGGTGTGTATGATACCATGCAATATGTCACTCCTGACGTAGCCACCATCTGCATCGGCATGGCGGCTTCCATGGGACAGGTACTTATGTGCGCCGGCACCAAAGGCAAACGTACAGCGCTGAAGCATAGCCGTATCATGATGCACCAGCCCAGCGGCTCCATCGGCGGACAGACCTCCGACATCGAGATCACCGTCAACGAGATCAAAAAGCTGAGGAAGGAATTATACGAGATCACCGCTTACCACACCAGCAAGACGGCCAAACAGGTAGAAAAGGACAGCGATCGCGACTACTGGCTGACAGCCCTGGAAGCCAAGGAATATGGCCTGGTCGATGAAGTGCTGCTGCTCAACCCCCGTAAGGAAAAGAAAGACTAACGCACCGACAGATCCAATTACGAGAACTATTAAATCACACAATAATGAATTATTCAAAATATCTACTGAAGCCCACTTATTTAGACGACGAGCCGGATGAGAAGGAACCTAAGGAGGATAAAGGTCCCGAGCTGGGAATGCTGGCGAAAAAGATGGAGAAATATTTTTTTGAGAACAGGACAGTGGAACTGTGGGGACCGGTGGATGACCGTAGCGCAAAAGAAGTAGTGACCAAGCTGCGGTTGCTGGATGCCGACAAGCCCGGAGAAGAGATCCGTTTCTTCATTAATAGCCCTGGAGGAGTAGTCTCCTCCGGTATGGTGATCTATGATACGATGAAGCTGCTTAAAAGCCCCGTCAGCACCATCTGTATGGGACTGGCAGCTTCCATGGGCTCTATCCTACTGAGCGGAGGAGTAAAAGGCCGTCGCTTTGTCTTCCCTCATTCCGAGATCATGATCCACCAGCCCAGCCTGGGAGGCTATATGCAGGGAGTAAGCATTGACCTTGAGATCACCGCCAAACAAACGAGGAGAGTAAAGGACATCAGCGCCCGGATCCTCGCCGAAAATTGCGGCAAGAAAATTGAACAGGTAATGAAGGACTTTGACAGGGATTATTGGATGGACGCCAAAGAAGCCATCGAATATGGCATCGTGGATCAGGTCATCGAAAAGATTTAGTATAGTAACTAATTAATAACCAATTACGGACGGCCGCCTCTGTTTAGCAGCAGGCGGTCTTTTTTCCCACATACTGGCATAATCCAATAAGTTGGGTAACTTTGTGATCAATCTGAATACTTAGAGAAATGGCAAAAAACACCTTACATTGTTCTTTTTGCGGGCGCAACAGAGATGAGGTAAAGATCCTCATCGCAGGACAGGAAGGACATATTTGTGAGAACTGTGTGGAGCATGCGCAGGAGATCATTCAGCAGGAGCTAATGATCCGGGAGGACACTCCAGGTGGCAGCTCCTTCAAGCTCACGGTCAAAAAGCCTATTGAAATAAAGCGTATCCTGGACGAGTACGTCATTGGCCAGGACGACGCCAAAAAAGTGCTGTCCGTAGCCGTATATAATCATTATAAGCGCCTGCAGCAGAAGATAGTGGAGAATGAGGTGGAGATCGAAAAGAGCAACATCATTATGGTGGGGGAGACCGGTACAGGCAAGACCCTGCTGGCCAAGACCATCGCCAAACTGCTGAATGTGCCCTTCGCCATTGTCGATGCCACCGTATTTACGGAAGCCGGCTATGTAGGTGAAGACGTGGAAAGCATCCTCACCCGTCTGTTACAGGTATGCAATTATGATGTGGCGGCGGCCGAGAGAGGCATCGTCTACATCGACGAAATAGATAAGATAGCCCGCAAAGGCGACAACCCTTCCATCACCCGCGATGTCAGCGGCGAAGGCGTACAGCAGGGATTGCTGAAATTGCTGGAAGGCACGGATGTCCTGGTACCTCCGCAGGGCGGAAGAAAACATCCGGAGCAGAAGCTGATAAAGATCAATACGCAAAATATCCTCTTCATCTGTGGCGGCGCCTTCGATGGGGTGGACAAGATCATTGCCCGCAGGATCAATACAAATGCCATAGGCTTCAACGTGAACAAAGAACAGCAGGAGCAGGCGAAAAAGAATCTCCTGCAATATGTGAATGCACCCGACCTGAAGTCATTTGGCCTTATCCCGGAATTGTTAGGTCGTCTGCCTGTTGTCACACATCTCGATCCGCTGGACAAGACTACGCTGCGCTCCATCCTTACGGAACCCAAGAATTCGCTCATCCGGCAGTACAAGAAATTGTTCGAGCTGGAAGGCATACAGCTGAGCTTTGACCTGGAAGTGCTGGACTTTATGGTAGACAAGGCCATCGAATATAAATTAGGGGCGAGAGGTCTTCGCAGCATCTGTGAAAGCATTCTCACGGATGCGATGTTCGAACTTCCATCTGCCAAGGAAAGCAAGTTCCATCTCGACCTGGAATATGCGCGGAAGAAGTTCGATAAGAGCAAGATGAACCTACTGAAAGTAGCTTAACATAAAAAGGACCTGCCAGGCAGGTCCTTTAATCATTTGTATATGCAGGAACTGATCGACAGAATGAAAGCCATCGGGCTTACGGAAGAGCAGGCTTACAAAGCCATCGACGTCATCAAAGAGTTCTCCAAGGAAAAATTCCCCATCTTCGCCGGGGCCATCGACAAGCTGTTCGATAAATACGATAAGAGGCCGGAAGACGACTTCATGCCCTGATCCTATTGCAGCACCAGCAGCGCCGCGCTATAGGGAGGCATTTTCACCGTACATCCATTTTTTGTAAGGGTAGCATTTTCCACTTGTTGGGGCGTCCAATGTCCCTCCGCATCCACAGCCGCTCCCCCCAGCATGACGGAAGTATCCGCAGGCGAGCCGCCTGTCAACCGCAACAGACTGGCGCTTTGCCACCCGGGATGATGTATTGTCAAGGTAACAAATGCCTGCCGGGACAAGTCCTTATTGATAAGGGTTACGAGGACGGCGCCGTTTTGTCTTTTGACGGCATGCACTACCAGATTAAAAGCTTCTGACTGACGTAACGTATCGGCCGACACGGACAACAAATTGCCATCTGCGGCCTTGGAAAAGAGCAACATGCCATAATACAATGGCTTGGGTATGAACTGTCCCTGGTAAAATTCAATTGGATTATACCAATCAGTATCTTTCCCACCATGATGGAAGTTAACGCCCGCCGCGCCATGTTCAGCCAGGACGAACATCAGATCCAATCCCCACAACGCGGAAGCCAGCGTATTGCTGACCCCACCCTTACCTCCTCCAAATACGGAATTACACTCGGCAATACGATAAGGCAGGTGATAGACATCCGCCACGGCCTTCATCGTCTCGGCCTGGCTGATGATGCCCGAATTCCCATCAAGCAGCTTCTCGATGGTCACAGCCGGGCTGGAAGCTGGTCCCATTTTATAATAATGCTGTGTCACCATTTGAATATGGCTGGCTTCATCCCTGACGAACGGTTCGAGCCAGGTCATGGTATGTGTAGCCGTGGTTGGGCCTGAAAATACAGCCTCGGGCGTCCTACCCCTGATACTGTCATAAAATACGGTAAAATCCTTTTCAAAATCAGTATTGGAATAACCAATAGGACGAAGCCCGTTATTGCCATAAAAGTCCGGCTCATTCCCTATCTCGAATGAAAAAAGCTGGTCCGGGTAATGACTATATATATAGGCTGCCTCCAGAGCGGCATATCGGGGCGTGCCAGTTCCGAGATTAAGACCAAACATTACTTTCCAACCCGTCGCGCCGGTGAATTTGAACAGCCGGTCAAGATCCTGGTCGGTGATGACCTTATCCAGGTTCACACCGGAGCTGGCAACGGCCACCCACGGACTCCGGTCTACAGTATTACCGCCAATGCGGAACACTCCTTGTCCCAGCTCTTTTATAAGATTTACAAATGTCGTATTGGAGTCGGAAAAATAGGCAGGGTTGGGAATGGCGCCTGCTTCATAGCTCAAGCCGGTGAAGCCCAAGGGGATAAGCCGCCCTGGCTTATTTACATCCACGGAGAAATTAAGCGCTACATCCCCCGCAGCGGGATGCGAATTCGGATCGGATGTTGATGTTTTTTTACAGGAAGCAACAAGTAGCATGATCGCTACCGCAAAGGCCGTACGCGACATAAGGTCTTTTTAGGAATATGCTATCCAAAAACAGGCCAATATTTACTTCAAAACCTCTCTGGCAATGACCAGTTTTTGGATCTCGGAAGTGCCTTCCCCGATGGTGCAAAGTTTGCTGTCGCGGTAAAATTTCTCCACCGGGAAATCTTTTGTGTATCCATATCCCCCAAATATCTGGACGGCGTCGGTAGCAGTCCGGACAGCCACTTCGCTGGCATAGTATTTAGCCATGGCCGCCTCCTTTGTCATAGGGAGATGTTTGTTCTTCTTATCGGCAGCCTGTAGCGTGAGCAATTCCGCAGCCGCGATCTCGGTAGCCATGTCTGCCAGCTTGAAAGAGATGCCCTGGAAGTTGGAGATGGGCTGATCGAACTGGTGTCTTTCTTTTGAGTATTGCAATGCGGCATCCAGCGCCCCCTTGGCGATGCCCAGGGAAAGGGCCGCTATAGAGATCCGCCCTCCATCCAATACTTTCAGCGACTGCTTGAATCCCTCGCCTACTTTTCCAAGGCGATTGGCATCCGATACCCTGCAATTGTCAAAGATCATTTCGGCTGTCTCGCTGGCGCGCATGCCCAGCTTGTTTTCCTTTTTGCCGCCGCTGAATCCCTTTGTTCCTCGTTCCACGACAAAGGCGGTGGCATTGTCCTTCGTCCGGGGTTCGCCCGTCCTGGCTATTACTACAGCGATGTCGCCGCTGCGCCCATGGGTTATCCAGCATTTGGTGCCATTGATCACCCATTCATCCCCATCCTTTACGGCAACACAACGCATATTGCCGGCATCGCTGCCGGTACCCGCCTCTGTCAGACCCCATGCGCCCAGGGACTGCCCCGAAGCCAGACAGGGTAAATATTTTCTCTTCTGCTCCTCATTACCAAAGGCCAGGATATGCCCCGTACAGAGGGAATTATGCGCGGCCAGGCTCAGCCCGATGGAGCCACAAACCCTGGCTATCTCCTGTATAATGGTGACATATTCGATATAGGAAAGACCCGAGCCGCCATACTCTTCCGGGACAAGCACCCCCATCATGCCCAGGTTCCCCAGCTCTTTGAACAGCTGGCGGGGAAACTCCTGCGTCTCATCCCATTCCATGACATGCGGCTTGATATATTGATGAGCAAAGTCCCTGGCCGTATGGGCCACTTGTTGTGTGATCTCGTCTCTTGAAAATTCCATGTACATTATTTTTTTGGACGTTCAGCCCCTGAACCCGTGCTGGGGCGATTGCTTAAAAGAACCAGGCAACAACCCGATGGCTATTGCCTGGCAACACTTGGCAAACAATCATTATCAGAACGAATACCTAGGCAGGTATTTATATATTAAAGGTAATAAATTTTTATCAGAAACTAACGTTTGTTAGTATTTACCGGAACCGCGGACCTCAAAAAGAAAAAGGCCAGCATAAACTGCTGGCCGCCAACTCACTGCGGATTAAATATCGGGCCTGTGGCCCGCTTTGTTCTCCTCTGATCAGTAGTAATACCTATAGGGCCTTGGACGGGCACGAGGTCTATAGCCCCTGTGATAAACCTGCTCCGGAAGGACTTGCCCAAGTCCCAGGATCAGTCCTGCACTCAGACTAAACTGATAAATACTGGAATAACCTGAGATATTGCTGCCAACACCATAATTGCTGAAATAAAAGCCGCCACCGGCGCCATCCACGGGGGATAAGAGCTGCGCCTTAAGCTGAATACCTACCCGGGGACTACAGTAGATATTTGTCCCCAGCTGAAGCCCCATGGCAAATTTTGTGTCGCTGGAATAGGCTGTATTGGCCCCAGGGGTAAGCACAGCGGCGCCTAGAAAAGCCCCGATAAAGGGACGAACAGTGGAGCCGGGAATGTTAAAGGACGGCACCATTCCCAGCATGATATAGTCAAGGGTAAGATCTCCACCCGCCAGTTTTTCACCTCCATAACCATATTGATAAATACCAGATTGCGTATTCATGTGATTATATAACACTTCAAGGCCAAGACTTTTGTTGAGATTGAACTTCAGGGAGCCGCCCAGATTAAGCCCTCCATTGATGCGGCCATATACGTTATCGAAGTCGGTACGGCTTGGGAAAGTATACCCCGCATTGGGGATCAATTCCACCTGCGTCTGGGCAAATGAATGCAGGGCCAATAGGATAGCCAGTGGCAGGATCATCGCAATTTTCCGCATATGTTAAATGTTAAAGTTTACGGGTATGGTCCCTCGGACATCGAACCTCCGGTTCGCTCTGAATAGACGGCCCGAAAAGAAAAAGGTTTAAAGAAGCCAAAGAGAATAGGACAGCAATAATTGTTAATCAATTGCAAACAATTCTTGCTGGTCCACAGGATCATTCCCGGCTGTTAGATATAATATCGATACAAATATGGGTCGCAAATGGGTAATTGCGACAAAGAAACCGGTTTCGAAAAAATAATTGTCTACTAATTTGGTAGACTAATAATAGCGCCGTATTTTTATGGCCTCGTATTTGAAGTATCTGCGAAAGTTTATGTCACCTTTTTCAAAAGGTCGCGTGGCCGAGAGGCAAGGCACGGGTCTGCAAAACCTTCTACGGCGGTTCGAGTCCGCCCACGACCTCGAGAGAACGGCATCGCGCCGTCGAACTCTTTCATATGGCAAGCAATCGTTAGACGGCCCTCTGTTTCCACAGAGGGCCTTTTTTTTGGTCAGGCCATCATCACTTTCCGTATTTGGTACTCAAACTTGCCCACAGATTTGATTATTCGGTATCGGAAATTTGATGAGCCACCGAAGCCGTTATTATTTATCATATAGCGGGGATAAGAGTCAATTCTGAATATAGCTGGTGTTGAAATGACCATTATCGATTTTCGCGCTGTCATTGGCGCCATTGGTGTTGTATATGACCCCACTGAATGTCCCGGCGATATTATGCGCAGTCTTGTCCCAGGAAGTGACGGTAATCTGCCCATGGCTCTTGGGCAATCCGGTCCAATGGCCTCCTGCGTAAACTTGGTTGTTCCTGAAATAGACCAAAGAGGTTATATAGAAGGTGTCAGGTTGATTGAGCTTAATGGTGTCCTTCATTTGGATGCCTACCCAGGTGCTATCGCCAGCTGATCTACCACGATAGCCTGTTAGTCCGGCAAATACACTACTGTTCATAGCCAAGACATACTGCGACTGCCATGCCGTCCCGTTGATAGTTGCGGAAATACCGGCCCCGCCGCTGCTATTATTGCTACTATTGCTATTATTGCTTTTTTTACACCCTGCAACGATCGAGAAGAGTGCGGTGCCTGTCAATAGCAGGCCAGTAAAGAGTTTTGTTCCTTTCATAATCATCTTTTTTAAGTTTTGTTTAATAAAAATTTTTGTAAATGTTATGTCCTTCCTCTAAGCTCCTGCCACCTCTCGTTCATCGCTTTTTGCCGCCTTTATCATGGCTTCTGCCAAAATGGTGTAGCAAACCGTCCAGGATTTTTCAAGTTCTTCATTCCACTTGTCGCCTAATCCTGCCTCCAGTGTCCATAATAAAGCGCGGCCAACCATTGTATAATGTTCTTCCTGTACACCATAGTTCACATGACGCCGGGCTAATTTTTTTACTTCTTCCAAAATATCATCCAGGCTTTTCAGCTTGCCGATAACATAACTTATCATAGATAACAATTTCCTGGATTGTTCATTGAGGGAACCACGACTAAACATCGGTTTTACCTGGGGTGCAATTTCAAACAGGCGGTTGTAGAACAAACTGCCAACCGATTGGCTGTCCATAGCAGCTACCAGTTGCCAGGACTCTTGTACTAATTCAATTTGCTTTGTTGTCATAATGATTATTTTTTGCAAAATTTTTTTTGTTCCAGTTAGCTGGCTCATTGACGATCAGTGCGGGCTACAGGTAAGCTATTGCTTACTGATCTCCAGCACCGGCATCGCTAAACCTCGGGCATGCAGGAAGTACAGGCCACGAGCCAGCCGGGAAATATCCCATTCACAGTTATTGCTGCCTGGGGCAAGATGAACCATTTTGACCGAAACGATCTTCCCGGAAACGTCGACCAGCTCCAGGTTTCCATCCACCGTTTCGGTGACGTGGATGTGCAATATAAATTTGTCCGTCGCGGGGTTGGGAAAACAGAATAGGAAATGCCCCTGGTGCTCTGAACGGACACGATGGGCGAATACCTGGAAGCGCCGTCGATGTCCACCTGTTTTAGCCGGTACGCCGAATTACTGTCGGGCGTGGCGGTGCCGATCCCGACCTGGGCAAAGCCGGCTGCCATAAGCAGCCAGGACAGGGATACTACTAATAGAGATCTTTTCATTGAAAGCTATTTAATGTAATTGAAATATCCAGAAGTTGTCGTATGTCCGGCCAGGACATGTGTCGAAACACTTCCCAGCCGGCGATAGCCGTCAGCTGTGCATTGGTCATACGGGGTATAAGTATTGACGCTCACGCCCTGTTGCGGAAATGCCTTTAAGGAGATAAAGAACATTATGATGTACAAACACCCTTTGTTAAAAATGTACATGGGTATATGCTTTGGGTTGATGTAAAAAATATATCCCCGCGGCGCCGGAGATCCGGCTGGTCTTTGTCGCGTTTCCATTTACCAATTGTGCCGCTGGGGATAAGGTATCGACTAGTCCCGTTTTTAATAGCCGATCATTCCACTGGTGAAAAGAATATTTTGGTCATCTTCCTTAATGACAGTCGTAGGTATAACTAAATGTGAGCAATGAAGAACCGTTACCGCCGGTCATGGAGCTTATCTTTCCACTGCCATCGTACACATAGCTCACTTGCTCATCCGGATTGGTATAGCCATAAGCCTTGACCAGGTGGGCGCTCTTCTGATAGATCACCCCGAATTGCAGCCATTGCTGAAGCTCCATCATGCCTCCTGTTGCCGACGCTTTATCCGTATAATAGGTATAGACAATGATTGACCCGTCCTGATCCACCTGTGTCAGGTCCCCATTGGTATATTGATAGGTAGTCGTCGAGGGCATCGAACCGCCGGCTTGCACCACCGTCTGCGACAGCTGATGGCTGCTGTTATATGTCATAGTGGTGGTTGTGACGGAATTGGGCGGCTGCCGGTCGACGATATGGTCCACATCTCCACTGGCATTCAGGTAGACGGAATCGACAGCAGGAGAGGGCCCCGTCTTACTGCTCACGATCAGGTTGGCTCCGTACGTAAAATTCCTGGTCCAGGATCCGCCATCATCCGTGTATTTGACCACGGAGAGCCGCCCGCTGCCATCATAAGAGAGCTTGTAGTTTGCCGTAAAGTCGCCCGTAACATTTATAGCGGATATGCTGCAATTGGAGTCCACAGGAGTGCTGCTTTTATGGCAGGATAAGAAAATGGTAGCCCCCAACAGAAGGGCTGGGATAATTGTTTTATTCATGGTTAACGTTTTGCCTGTTTAAATGTTTCTCCAGGAGTTGAGCCGCAAAACTATATCGGCCCTGGTCAGCGCGCAACCGCTCCTGCGTAGCCGGGTTTCAGCATCTCGTAACTGGTGGACAGGGAGAAGTATCAGGCAAAAAAAAGGGATTGGGTGCTCGATCGCCACTTGTCGCGCCAGGATCGCCAGTTGCCCCGTCAGGGTCGCATATTGCTCATTATCCACCTGCTTCTACTATCTGTAAGACCTTTTCTCGATGCTTTTTATTATTTTTCCAGCAACATACTTTCAATAGCTGCACATGGGACACCGCCTCGCATATATAGTATCAGCAGTCTTGCTCACAAGTGCAGGTGCAACGGCCCAGTCCTTTCCGGATCCGCAGTTCAACCATATCACCACGGCCGATGGTCTCAGCAGCAATAGCGCCACCTGCGTGACGGAAGACAAACAAGGCTTTATATGGATAGGTACCGACAATGGCCTCAATCGCTGGGACGGCTATCGCATGAAACAGTATTTTCATCGCGACGAAGACAGCAGTTCTCTGGTTTCCAACGAGACAAAGTCCCTTCATTGCGATGAGAAGGGACGGCTCTGGATCACCACCAGCGGAGGGGTCAGTTGCTTCCTTCCAGACAGGAATATTTTCGTAAACTATTCCGTAGATCAACCCAATCCCAGGAAATTGAAGAACAACAACGCAGTACTGGTGACGGAAAACCACGACAGCGCGATATGGATCACCAGTCAGAAAAATGTCATTTATCGGGTCAACGAAGATATGAGCCTGCAGGAGACGGTGATCCGAACCGCGCCATTCACCTTCCAGAACATCATTAAGGAAGGGTACGACTATATGATGACAGACAGCAAGGGGAATAAATGGGCTTATTGCGCCAACCGGGTCTACCTGCTGGACCCGCATACCCGGCAACCTATCCAGACCTACGATCTTTCCACGCAGTTGGGGTATTCCTCCTTTTCCAGTATGATAGAAGGTTCCGGAGGGTGTTATTGGGTGGGCTCAAGTGGGAAAATACCGTGGAAATTCGATCCACGTGCCGGTGCATTGAAGCCGATAAGTACATTGGAGCTGACCAATTTACTGGAATGGCGCTACAATGATCACAGTTGGATGGTGGCTGCCGGGCTTTATACAGGAGTCTATCTTTTTAATTCCACCGGCGTCTCGATGAAAAAGCTGACGGGGCTTCCGTCTGACCCCTTTTCCCTGGCCGGAACAGCCTTCTTTTCTCTGCATACTGACAAGGAGCATAATCTATGGATATGCACCAACGAAGGAGTCAACTATACACAATCCGCCAGAAATATCTTCGAGATCATACCCATCACCGATCCGAACACACCCAACTACGACCCCAGGACTACTGAAATACCTTACAGCTATTTTGAGGACGGAGATGACATCTGGTTATCCAAAAGGTATAAGTCCACTTTTTTGTATGATACGAACTTCCATGTAAAAAAGTTTTATACCAGCCTTTATCCCCTGTCTGCCACAACAAACCGGTGGCGGCTGAATGCTTATTATTTTTTCAGGAGAGGGGCAGATTTGTTTATTAGCACGGACAGCGGACTGGTTGCGTACGATCTGGCGCATTCGACATCCCGGTTGTATTTACCCCGGGAAAAGATGAAAGAACCCAGCTTCAGGACCATCGTCGCCCTCGACAGCAGCCAGATCCTTATCCGCACGGTGGGCGAAGGCCTCTTTGTTTTCAACACCGTAACGAAAACCTTCACCCGGCATATCACCTCCCATGACAGCGCCACAGGCGACTTGCCGTCCCGGCTGAACTATCTCCTAAAAACTTCCCGGGGAGACCTATTCCTCAGCAGTGACGAAGGGCGCAGCCTGATAAGGTATGACTCCGCGAAAGCACGTTGGAGGGTGGTGCGCCCCCTGAATGAAGATACCTTTCACCTATTGTCAACCCCGGTCTTCGGCATGGAAGAAGACCCCCAGGGCAGGATCTGGCTGGCCAGCAGCAACGGTCTCTTCATATACCATCCGGAAAAGAATACCATCGAGCAGCGCTTTACCAACGACGGCAAAATGGGCCTCCTGTTCAGAATATGTTTCGATAATTACGGAAATGCCTGGATGAACGGTAATTCCGGCATCTGGTGCTATCTTACGGCAAAAAATAAATGGATCCATTTCAATGGACAAGACGGCCTTCCGGATAAGGATTTCGGGGGTATCATCGCCCGCAGGGCCAACGGCGACATCCTGGCAGGGCTGCATGGCGCCATTGCTGTCTTTCACCCAAGCCAGTTATATACAGTTAACAACGATCCACCCTCCGTGATCACGGAAGCCAGTGCGGGCGACCGGTCCCGGCTTTTCCCGCTGCTGAAAGGAATTGACAAAAAGCTCGACCTGCCATCAGGCCAGAACTCATTCTCCATAGACTTTGCCGTACTTAATTACCACGACGCCCCTTCCATCCGGTACCTGTACAAGTTGGAACCCCTGATGAAGGATTTCAAAAGCAACAGTGACGGGCACATCAATTTCAACGGGCTGATGCCGGGACACTACGTTCTTCATGTAAAAGGCGGGACCAAGGCCGGGGATGCTTATACAAAAGAAGATACCATGGACATCGATATCGCACCCTCCTGGTACCAGCTATGGGAATTCCGGCTGGCAGTCTTCCTTCTCCTGGCTGCGCTGATCATTTACATGGTCCGACGCCGCATTGCCTCCATCCGGAAAGAGTCGGCACTCCGGGAAAAGATCATAGAGACCGAAATGCAAGCCCTTCGCGCCCAGATGGACCCCCATTTTATTTTCAACAGCCTCAGCAGCATCGAGAACTTCATCATGCAGAATGAAAAAAGGCTGGCGAGCGACTATCTCAATAAATTTGCCCGGCTCATACGGATGATACTCGACAGCAGCCGGAACGAGCTGGTCACCCTGGCAAAAGACATGGAAGCCCTCCAGCTGTACATCGACCTGGAACAAATATCCTGTAATAATAAATTCACTTACAAGGCCATCATCGATCCCATCCTGCTCAACGAAGATTATCATGTGCCGCCCCTGCTTATACAACCCTATGTGGAAAACGCCATTGTACACGGCTTAATGCCCAGCCGGAGCGATGATCTCTCACTCACCGTTATAGCAAGGCTGGAATCGGACCATGTCAGGTATATAATAGAAGACAATGGCGTGGGGAGGCAGCAGGCACAGCAATACAAACAGAAGAACAAACCCTACCATAAAAGTGTAGGAATGAAGATCACCGAAGAAAGGATACATATATTCAACCGCCAGACAGGAAGCAACGGATCGGTAGTTATCACCGACCTGTATGACGAGAAGAAGAAGCCCCTGGGCACCCGGGTTGAGATCACCATAAAAGCTATGTGACATGACGCCGCTGAACGCCATCATTATAGATGACAATTTCAATAGCCTGCAGAACCTCCAGCAGAAGCTTACGGAATTCTGCCCCGACATCAAGGTCCTGGCCATCACCCAGTCGCCGGAAGAAGCCATTGTGCTCATCCGCCAGCACAATCCGGATGTCATCTTCCTGGACATCGAAATGCCGAGAATGAACGGCTTTCGCATGCTGGACGAACTGGACGAATATGACTTCGACATCGTATTTACCACCGCTTATAATCACTACGCGGTCGACGCCATCCGGATCAGCGCCTTCGACTATCTCACCAAACCCATCGCTATCAAAGACCTGCAAAACGCGGTCGAGCGCCTTGTCGGACATCATGAATCGCATACCCGCAAAAAATTCGAGCTGCTGAGACAGTCCCTGGCCGAAGCCAAAAGCCAGGAAGACAGGATCGCAGTTCCCACCAGCGACGGACTCGAATTCATACCCATCCATCTTATCTCCCGGCTGGAATCCAGCTCCAATTATTCAAAACTTTTTCTGACGGACGGCAGAAACCTTGTGGTCACCCGGCTCTTAAAGGATTTCGAAAGCATGCTTAATCCTTATCACTTCTTCCGTATCCACCACTCCCACCTGGTCAACCTCAAATATATCAAACGCTATATACGCGGGGATGGCGGACAGGTCGTCATGCAGAATGGGGATGTCATCGATGTGGCCAGGAGAAAAAAGGAAGAGTTCCTGAAACTATTCGGACATTAGAAGTAGTATCCTTATACCGAAAGCACCAATCCATCATAGGCCAGCTCCATCCCGGGAGGAAGGGTAGCGCTGACCTCTTCAT
The DNA here is from genome assembly GCA_001898505.1 of Sphingobacteriales bacterium 50-39. Classification (GTDB taxonomy): domain Bacteria; phylum Bacteroidota; class Bacteroidia; order Chitinophagales; family Chitinophagaceae; genus Puia. The sequence continues at coordinate 135,409 of MKTZ01000008.1, read as the reverse complement.
GAAAACCTAATTGATGGCTGATATGCGTAAAATAACCCCGCGGTATAGACAGCTCATTGACCAGGTCGATGGCCTCCTGTAACGTATAATGAGAAATATGCTTCTCATGTCGTAATGCATTCAATACGATGATGCTGCTGCCCCTTATCTTTTCTTTTTCCTCCTCGTCGATGCGATTGGCATCGGTGATATAGGTAAAATTTCCAAACCGGAAGCCCAATACGGGCATTTTCATATGCCAGACCTGTATGGGCTGAATAGTGATATCCCCCACGGTAAAGGGTTCGGTATCTATCCTGTTGAGACGGATATCCGGTATCCCGGGATACTTCATCTCGGCAAAAACATAAGGGAATTCCCGGACGATGGTCTCCTGCGTCATTTCATTGGCATAGACGTTCATAGCCCTCTGCTGGAAATAATTGAAAGCCCGTACATCATCGAGCCCGGCGACATGATCCTTATGAGGGTGGGTGAAAACCACGGCATCCAGCTTTCTGATATGTTCCCGGAGCATCTGGTAGCGGAAGTCGGGGGTGGTGTCCACCACGATGGAGGTAGTAGATGATTGAACAAGAATGCTGCTGCGAAGCCGTTTGTCTTTCTTATCAGTGGAGGCGCATATAGCACAGGGGCAGGCGACCATGGGAACACCCGTGCTGGTGCCGGTGCCCAGGAAAGTGATCTTTAAAGGAGGGTAACTCACCCGGTAAAATTACTTAATTATCAACGGAATGATGCATGGCAATGATGTCGTCGTATATTTTTTTGACCTCGGGGGTCAGGGCCTCCGGTGTGATCTTTAGCTGGGGAATGATATCGACCAGGGTATTGATACGGCCTTCCAGCTGGAGGAATTTGTTGAGCACTACCACCTTTTTCTGCTCAAGGATACAATATCCACTCTGGAAGTTGCCCCTTTCATAGCGAACGATGTACTCCGCCTCGTCCAGCACTCGCTCGATCTTATCCAGCGTCGTTTGTGTATACTTCATTGGATGTAAAGTTACTAAATACTGGTCCTACGGTCCAATCGGGGGTTTCCATTTTATCCACAGGCGCCTCGCCGAATGTGCACAAGATAGGGTGCATCAGGCATTCTTGCTGGTCATACGGATCACGGGGATGATCATTTCTTCCAGACTAACACCGCCATGCTGGAAGGTATTGCGGTAGTAATTGACGTAATAATTGTAGTTGTTGGGATAACAGAGAAAACCATCCCCCTTGGCGAATATAAAAGAGCTGTTCACCGTGGGTACAGGCAGGCCCGCCTCCTTGGGGTCGCGAAATGCCAGCACTTCCTTGGCCTCGTAATTGAGATTACGGCCGTGCTTGTAACGGAGATTGGTAGTGGTTTGCTTGTCTCCAATGACCTTGAATGGGGTTTTTACCCGTACGCTGCCATGGTCGGTAGCCAAAATAAGATTGATCTTCTTGTCAGCTATTTTCTTCAGGGCCTGGTGCAGTGGCGAATGTTCGAACCAACTGGCGGTGATACTACGATAGCTGGTCTCGTCGCTGGCCAGCTCTTTCAGCACTTCCATTTCGGTACGCGCATGGCTCAGCATGTCCACAAAATTATAGACGATGATATTGATATCATTGTTCAGGAGATTGTGAATATTGTTCACGAGGTCCTGACCGGCCTGATAATTCAGCACTTTTGTATAGGAGAATTTCAAATTGTCCTTTTTCAGACGGCGCAACTGCGCGCGGAAGAAATCTTCCTCATACAGGTTCTTTCCCCCCTCCTCATCGTCATTCTTCCACTGGCTGGGAAACTGCTTTTCGATGTCGATCGGCATCAATCCGGAAAAGATAGCATTGCGGCTGTATTGCGTGGCCGTCGGGAGTATGCTGTAAAAGCTGTCTTCCTCCGCGATCCGGAAGTTCTCCGCAAAAATGGGTTGGATGGCCTTCCATTGATCGATGCGCAGATTATCCAGCAGCAAAAAGAAAGTAGGCGTTCCCTTTTCCACGTGGGGCAGCACTTTGAAGCGGAACAGCGTATGGGACATGATAGGCCCCTCGTCCGCCTTGGGATGGACCCAGCGTGCGTAATTCCTGGAGATGAATTTGAAAAATTCCGTATTTGCCTCCTGCTTCTGGGTCTGGAACACTTCTCTCATCTCGGGGCTGTCTGATTTCTCCATCTCCAGCTCCCAGTATACAAGCTTTTTATAGATGTCCATCCATTCGTTGTAGTTCGGATTGCTGTTGAGGGCCATGAAAAGGCTGCGAAACTCCTGCTGATAGGCGGTTGTCGTCTTTTCTGCCACCAGTCTCTTATTGTCGATGATCTTTTTCAGGCTGAGAAGGACCTGGTTGGGGTTGACAGGCTTGATCAGGTAATCGGTGATCTGGCTGCCGATGGCGTCATCCATCAGGTTCTCCGTTTCATTTTTCGTGATCAGCACGACAGGTATCTGTTGATTGATCTCCTTTATCTTGGCAAGAGTCTCCAGACCGGTGATACCGGGCATGGTCTCGTCCAAAAGGACTACATCGATGGGGTTTTCCTTTACAAAGTCGATGGCGTCGAAGCCGTTGGTCATTTCCTTCACCTCATACCCCTTATTTTCCAGGAACAGGACCTGTGAATGCAGACTTTCTATTTCATCGTCAACCCAGAGGATCTTTGCCAAAGACATAGTTTCATTTTTTGGTTAGCCTTAATCGCGCCCCCTACGAAGCAAACCAAATGCCAGCCGGGGAGCCATAAAGGTAAATTTATATTATCCGTACCGTATTTGTAGCTTTGAAGATTGTTTAAGACTGTTTTAACAAAACACAAACAAGAATGGCTCAATTGTCACGCAAGATCATCAACGATCCTGTATATGGTTTTATTACCCTGGACCACCCCCTGTTGCTGGCAATTATTGCCCATCCCTATTATCAACGCCTTCGCCGCATACACCAGATGGCTTTTGCCCACCTGGTCTACCCGGGCGCGGTACATACCCGGCTGCATCACTCCCTGGGGGCATATCACCTTATGTGCCAGGCACTCGACGAATTGCGGCGCAAAGGTATCCCCATCTCCAATGAAGAAGACCTGGGCGCCAAAGTGGCCATATTATTGCATGACATAGGACATAGCCCTTTTTCCCACGCTTTGGAAAATGTCCTGATCCGGGACCTGCCCCATGAAGAAATATCCATACTCATCATGCACGACCTGAACCGGCAGTTCAAGGGACAGCTGGATACAGCCATCCGTATATTTACCAATGACCACCCCAAACGCTATCTGCACCAGCTAGTGTCAGGTCAGCTGGATACGGACAGAATGGACTACCTGACAAGAGATAGCTTTTTTACGGGCGTTTCGGAAGGAGTTATCGGGTATGACAGGATATTGAAAATGCTGGCGGTCCACAAAGGGGAGCTGATGGTGGAAGAAAAAGCCATCTATTCCATCGAAAAATTCCTCGTATCCCGCCGGCTGATGTACTGGCAGGTCTATCTTCACAAGACGGTGCTTAGCGCCGAAAGAATGCTGGTCAGGATATTGGAAAGGGTCAAGGAGCTATTGGAAAAGGGACAGCGGGTAGATTCATCCTCCCCGGTATTGGATCTTTTTCTGGGCCGTGCGGACAACCGGGCCTTTATTGAAAAAAACCTGGACAAATTCTGTCTGCTGGATGATTATGATGTCATGGGCGCTATAAAACATTGGGCCTTTCACTCCGACAAAGTGTTGTCCTTGTTGTGCCGTTGTCTGATCGACCGGCGACTATTAAAAGTTCGATTGCAGGCAACCCCCTACGGAGACGAGCACGTAACGGAATGGAGAAGACAGGTCAGCCGCCAGGAATCCATATCCATGGAAGAAGCAGGTTATCTCGTCTTCACCGGCCAGGCAGAGAATACGACCTACGATCCCTCGGACGAAAAGATCAATATCCTCTTTAAGAACGGAGACGTAAGAGATATTTCCCAGGTAGACAATGCACTAATTCAGCAAACCCTGGCCAGCCCTGTAAAAAAATTTTATATTTGCTACCTAAATACTGATTCAATACCATGACTTTTTCTGCCGCACAAATAGCTATGCTCATCAATGGTAAAGTAGAGGGGGACCCCAATGCTACCGTAGGGTCATTTGGAAGGATCGAAGAGGCGGTAAAAGGCCAGCTCGCATTTCTCGCCAATCCGAAATACGAAGAACATTTATATACCACGTCGGCCTCTGTCATCATCATCAACGACAGCCTTGAGTTGAAACAACTGATAGCATCGACATTGATCCGGGTTCCCGATGCCTATAGCGCCTTTGCAGTGCTGCTGGCAAAATACCAGGAGATAGAAAAACAGCAGCTCACGGGCATCCAGGAGCCTTCCTATATTTCCAAAACGGCCAAAGTTGGAGAAAAAGCATTCATAGGCGCATTTGCCTACATCGGAGATGGGGCAGTCGTTGGCGACAATGTCAAGATATATCCCAACGTCTATGTCGGCAACAACGTAAAGGTCGGCGACAATACTATCCTTCATCCGGGTGTAACGATCTACCACGATTGCAGCGTCGGCGCGGGCGTGACGATACACGCTGGCTCCATCATCGGCAGCGATGGTTTCGGCTTTGCCCCACAGACGGATGGGAGCTTTAAAAAGGTGCCGCAGATAGGCAATGTCGTAGTGGAAGATTATGTAGAGATAGGCGCCAATGTCACCATCGACAGAGCCACGATCGGTTCCACGATCATCAGGACGGGCGCCAAATTGGATAATCTTATACAAATAGCGCACAACGTTGAAATAGGCCATCACACGGTAATTGCCGCCCAGGCAGGGATCAGTGGTAGTACCAAGATCGGCAACCAGGTGATGATAGGCGGACAGGCCGGTGTCGTCGGTCACGTCCAGATCGCCGACGGAGCCAGGATCAACGCACAAAGCGGCGTCACCAAATCTATCAAAACCCCCGGCGGAGCCGTCACAGGCAGCCCGGCCTTTGAATATACCAGCGCGCTTCGCAGCCAGGCGCTCAGCCGCAATCTTCCTGAGCTGGAAAAAAGACTAAAAGAGCTGGAGGAGCTCGTCAGACAATTGTTGGCGGAAAAGGTGTAATGCACTATATTGGAAGCTCCTAATAGTTAACACCTATGTCAAATACCGATACTTTCCAACAGGCTATCAAGGCTGGCTATACCTTTAAAGGCGACTCGATTCATCTGGGCATTGGCATGCTGGATGGTCATGCCGTCACCGGCGCCGACGTTTACCTTCCCCTCCGGACGATGAACCGCCATGGCCTGATCGCAGGGGCCACGGGTACAGGTAAGACCAAGACCCTGCAGATGATCAGCGAAGCTTTAAGCGACGCCAGTATCCCGGTGATCCTGATGGACATCAAGGGCGACCTCAGTGGTCTGGCAGCAGCCGGAACGTCCAATGATAAGATAGCCGAACGCTATAAGCTAATGGGCATCGAATACAAACCGGCCGCCTATCCGGTAGAGTTCCTTTCCCTGAGCAAAGAGAAAGGTGTCCACCTGCGGGCCACGGTCAGCGAGTTTGGTCCCGTACTGCTTTCGAGGATACTGGGTCTCAACGACACGCAGGAAAGTGTCGTAGCGCTGATATTCAAATTTTGCGATGACAACAAGCTGCCGCTGCTGGACCTGAAAGATTTTATCAAAGTATTGCAATATGTCAGCAATGAAGGAAAGGCCGAGATCGAAAAGGCGTATGGAAAGATCGCTACCAGCTCCACGGGTACGATCCTGAGAAAGGTCATCGAGCTGCAACAGCAGGGCGCCGATCCTTTTTTTGGAGAGAAAAGCTTTGAAGTAGACGATCTCATGCGTATCTCGGACGATGGCCGGGGCATGATCAATATTCTTCGGGTGACAGACCTCCAGGACAGGCCCAAGCTCTTCTCGACCTTTATGCTCCAAATGCTGGCGGAATTGTATGCCACCTGCCCGGAAGAAGGCGATCCGGACAAGCCCAAACTGGTGCTCTTCATCGACGAGGCACATCTTGTCTTCCAGGAAGCCGGGGATGCCCTTTTGCAACAGATACTTACCATCATCAAGCTCATCCGCAGCAAGGGGGTGGGCGTCTTTTTCTGTACCCAAAATCCTACGGACGTACCCGCCGGGGTACTCGCACAGCTAGGTCTGAAAGTACAGCATGCACTGCGCGCCTTTACAGCAGCCGACAGAAAATCAATCAAACAGGCCGCCGAAAACTATCCCGAATCTGATTTTTATAAGACCGAAGACCTCATTACGCAATTAGGCATCGGTGAAGCTTTTGTAACGCTCCTCAACGAAAAAGGTATCCCTACCCCCCTGGTGCATTGCATGCTTTGCTCACCCCGCAGCCGCATGGATATCCTGCAGCCCGCCGAGATTGACAGTATCACCGGCAAATCCAAACTGGTAGCAAAATACAGTGAGACCATCGACAGCCAGAGCGCCTACGAGATCCTCACGGCCAAGCTGGAAGAAGCTGCAAAAGGAGGCGGCGGCGCCCCTGGCGACGGCTCCAAACCCGTGAAGCAGGAAAAAAGCACGTTGGACAAACTCCTGGAAAACCCTGCCGTCAGGCAGATAGAGCGAACAGCGGCCAGCGTCATTACCCGCAGTCTCTTAGGCGCCCTGGGATTGGGAGGACGCAGCCGGAGATAGAATGGTTTATCCGGCCTTTCTCCCCGCGCGTCTGCAATTATCACAAATACCGCAGTCCTTTGCCTCCTTGTCCCCAAAATAACTGGCAAGCCAGCGGCTCCTGCATTCAAGCGACAATTCCATATACCGTACGATGGAATGTATCCGTGCCGCATACTGCTCTTTTCGCAGCCGGTGACCCACGGGGTCGATATACAGTTCTTCCGCCGCTGGACGCCCACGCGAGACGTACACCTGCGGGGTATCTTTCTGCGGCGTATAGTCTATCAGGTGATAGGCCTGTAGCTCTACCAGGTCCTTCGTCACCTGCAAAGCATCTTTCCCTGTCAAAAAAGCCAGTTGCTTCTCCTTGATAGGCGTAGGCCGGTCGAATATACCCTCATACGTACGCAGCAGCGCGTGGATCAAGGGCTGCAGGGCGGGATGATCATGCTCGAAATCATAGAGCACTTGCTTGGCGGTGGTAAACCGGAGCGATGAAGGCAAAAATACCTGTTGCTGAAAGCTCATCAACCCTTCCTGCTCCAACGCTTTTATCACATTCAGGGTGGTGGTCGTGTCGATGGAAAAAGCTTCTGTAAATCGCCCCAGGTCGAAATCATAATAATTCCCCTCTCCGCTGTCTACAGGCAGCTGCAAAAAATTCATCAATTGCTGGTACACGGGTCGTATCTTCTCTATCGAGGGATATCGGACATCGGGCAATGCTTTCAGACGGGCACGATCCTGCCCATCGCACAGCAGGATAGCATAAGCCTTTGCGCCATCCCGCCCTGCCCGACCGGCCTCCTGGTAATAATTTTCCACCGACTCGGGAGGATGAAAATGAATGACGGTCTTTACATCGGGCTTGTCGATACCCATTCCAAATGCATTCGTGGCCACAATGACACGCTGACGATCCTTTAACCATGCGTCCTGTAAGGCATTCCTCTCCTCGCGGGCAAGACCCGCATGATAGGCGCCGGCAGGTATGCTTAGTCTGTTGAGCTGCTCGGCGATCTCCCGGGCAGCACGGCGGGTATTGCAGTAGATGATACTGCTACCGGGTACTTTCTGCAGGATATCCGCTGCCTTTTGGACTTTAGCTTCGGTTGAAAAATAGCTGTAGGATAGATTGGCGCGGGTGAAGGGGCCGCGGAACACCGCCGGTTGTCTCAGCTGCAGCTTGTCGGTAATATCCTCCATTACTTCCGGGGTGGCGGAGGCAGTGAGCGCCAATACAGGCGCATCTACGACTTCCCGCAAGGCGGCAATACGCAAATAAGGCGGACGGAAATCATACCCCCACTGTGACACGCAATGCGCTTCGTCTACGGCAATGAGGTTGATGGACAGCGAAGGAAGATTTTCCAGAAACATAGCTGTCTCCAGCCGCTCAGGCGATACATAGAGGAATTTACAGTTGCTGTCACCTGCCACCTTTAGGATATTGAGGACATCCTTCCGGGACATGCCCGCATACAGGGCAAAAGCAGTAATGCCTTTACGGCGGAGCCGGTCGGTCTGGTCCTTCATCAGCGAGATGAGAGGGCTCACCACCAGGCAAAGACCCGGCTTTGCCATGGCAGGCACCTGGAAGCAAAGCGATTTTCCTCCGCCCGTAGGCAGAAGGGCCACTGTGTCCTTTCCCGCCAGCACGGATTGGATAATATCTTCCTGCAACGGGCGGAATGCGTCGTGATTCCAATATTGCTTTAATATTTCCCTTGGTGTCTGACCCATATACTCTAAGCTAAGAGAGTTTTTTTACAAAGAGACGTAAAGAATTGACGGCAAGCACCACATCGCTAAGCCCCATTGCCACGGCGGCCGCACCAGGGCTTAGCACACCCATGGCAGCCACCGGGATGGCTACGATGTTATAAGAAAAAGCCCAGAAAAGGTTCTGACGGATGGTGGAGAACGTATATCGTCCCAGCTTCAGGGCAGCAGGCAGACGACGAAGACCATGGTTCATCAGCACCACATCGGCGGTCTGCAGCGCCAGCTGAGAGGCGTCCCCCATGGCAATGCCTACGGTGGCTTTGGCCAACGCAGGAGCATCGTTGATCCCATCCCCCACCAGGGCGGTAGGCACAGAAGCACTCAGCTCCGCAACCTTTTTCAGCTTGTCCTCCGGTGATTGCTCCGCAAATACCTCATCTATTCCAAGGGCCCCTGCCAGCCGGCGGCAGGCCTCTTTTTTATCTCCGCTGAGCAGTATGGTCCGAATACCCTTTTGGCGAAGCCAGCCAATGACCTCGGCCGCCTCGGGACGAACGGTATCTTCCACATCGATCCAGCCCAGCAAACTACCATTACGGGCGATATACACGTTATGACTCCCATCCTCCCCAACCCCCGGCATTCTATAGGATCCCGCCTCATATACATCCCCCGCCTTTGTCTCAGCTCTCATACCAACCCCCTTTATCTCCTCGATCCGGGCCCACCGGACATCGCCTTTTACCTTCCAGGCACGGGCAATACTCCGGGCAATAGGATGATTAGAGTATTTCTCCAAAGAAAAGGCTATCCGTCGGAATTCCTCCTCGCTGACGTCGGGAGCAGTCACCTCCCATCGCACAATGGAAAACTCACCGGTGGTCAAAGTTCCCGTCTTATCGAACGCTATCTGGCAGATGTCTTTAAAAGATTCCAAACCCGCAGCCCGGCGAAAAAGTATCCCCTGTCGGGCAGCACGCCCCAGCCCCACGGCAATGGCGGCGGGCGTGGCCAATCCCATGGCACAGGGACAGGCAATGACCAGGACGGCAATGGCCTGCATGAGAGAAGGAGTAAAGTCCCGCAGAATGATATAGCTCACCACCAGCGTCAGCAGGGCCAATCCCAACACCACGGGGACAAATACGCCGCTGATCCTGTCTGCCAGCCGTTGAACAGGAGGCTTCTCCGACTGCGCCTTTCGCACCATGGCTACAATACCCGCCAGGACGGAGTCGCCGGCAGCCGCCACCACCTGAGCCCTTACAGTGCCGGATGCCAGGATACTACCCCCAACGAGAAAATCCCTGACCTTTTTTTCCACGGGAAGACTTTCCCCGGTGAGAATAGCTTCGTTGGCAGTCGCCTCACCCCATAGCACCTTTGCATCGGCAGGCACCATCTCTCCGTCCCGGATCAGGATCAGATCCCCGCTGCGTAGCTGGGTATTCTCGACCGGGAACACCATCTCCTGCTGATGGTCGTCATAGGCCACCATATGGGCCATGGTCTTCTCACTCCGGACAAGAGCATCCAGAGCTCTTTGCGTGCTTTGAACAGAAATATCTTCCAACCAATATCCAAAAAATACAATGGTAATAATGGCGGCGGTCGTCTCATAGAACTGATAAGGCAATGGCGCCAGAAAAGTACCGACCAGGCTATAGACGAAGGCTGCGGTTGCCCCCACGGCAATGAGCACATTCATATTGGGCCGCCCCTTGCGGATACTTTTCAGAGCGCTACGCCCAAAGAAATGCATGCCGACGATATAGACAGGCAGGCAAAAGACCAATTGTACCAGGCCACTCTTGAGCCAATCTATGGCGCCACCTAGTGTGAGCACCCCCGTAAAAGGCGCGCATAGCAGAAAAAATCGCAAATGCCTGTTCATGGATTGTTGGGCCATACCGCAAACTAAGCTAAATTTACAGCATGGAGATTTGTTTTAGTTTGCAGGACATTCTGCCTGCAGCTGAGAAGTTCTGGCAGCAGTGGCCCTCGCAAAAAGTCTTCGCCTTTCATGGTAGCATGGGGGCAGGAAAGACGACCTTTATCCATGCATTGTGTTCCATCAAAGGGGTCACCGACACGGTAGGCAGCCCCACTTTTTCCATCATCAATGAGTACAGCTATCCGGGAGGTAAGATCTACCATATCGATCTTTACCGGCTACGGGACGAAGAAGAAGCGCTCCGGGCGGGGGTAGAGGACGTCCTTTACAGCGGACAGCTTTGCCTGGTGGAATGGCCGGAAAGAGCCCCGGGTATCTTTCCGCCGGAGACGATAGAGATAAAGATCGAAACCATCGACCCCCTGACACGTAAAATCCAATTTTAAATTGTAATTTGACGGGCACATGTCTCAACAAAAACCGATAATCAGCACCTCCTTCAGTTACGAAACTTTGGAAGAGACCCTGGATGTGAAGCCGAAAGGCGTGCCCCTGCATATTGGCATTCCCAAAGAAGTCGCCTTTCAGGAAAACCGTATAGCCCTTACACCGGACGCAGTAGGCGTATTGGTGAGCAATGGACACGACGTGATCATCGAACATAATGCCGGCGAGGCATCCCACTATAGAGACAAGGATTACAGCGAGGCGGGCGCCAGGATCGTATATGACAAGAGCGAGGTCTTCAAGGCCCCTATCCTGGTAAAAAGCGCCCCGGTCATTGAAGGGGACCTGCCCCTGCTGCAAATGAACCAGATCGTTATTTCGCCCATCCATCTGTCAGCCATGAAGGCTGAACTCCTCCAGAAGATGATGGACAAGCGGATAACAGGCATCTCCTTCGAAAACCTCAAAGACGACAGCGGGACCTACCCCATCGTACGAAGCATGAGCGAGATCGCGGGCAGCGCAGTCATGCTGGTAGCAGGACAGTATCTCAGCTCGGCCAACCATGGTAAAGGCGTATTGCTGGGCGGTATATCCGGCATCCCTCCCACCAAGGTCATTATCCTGGGAGCAGGCATCGTAGGAGAGTTTGCAGCCCGTGCGGCCCTGGCATTGGGCGCTTCCGTAAAAGTCTTCGACAACAGCGTCTACAGGCTCAAGCGCCTGCAGAACAACATCGGCCAGCGCATGTGGACCTCCGTAATGGAACCCCGCATCCTGGCCAAGCAGCTGAAGACCTGCGAAGTGGCTGTCGGAGCCCTCTCCTCCCAGACAGGACGCACCCCGGTAGTAGTCACGGATGAAATGGTAAGCAATATGCGCCCGGGCAGCGTCATCATCGACGTCAGCATTGATAGAGGCGGCTGCTTCGAAACCTCCGAGATCACCACCCACGAGCATCCCATCTTTATGAAATACGGGGTCATCCACTACTGCGTGCCGAATATCCCCTCCGGATTTGCCCGCACAGCCAGTCATGCCATCAGCAATGTTCTGATGCCCCTGCTGCTGGAGGCCGGGGAAGAAGGCGGATTCGAGAACCTGGTCTGGCATAAGATCCACCTGCGCAGCGGTATCTATCTCTTCAAGGGAGCCCTGACAAACTTCCATCTCAGCCAGCGTTTCGATCTGAAATATACGGACCTGAATTTACTCATAGCCAGTCAGCGGTAAGACCCAATGCCACCGGAGCGCTCGGAGGAATTAAATTTCACTCCTGACAGGAATGCCCGCCTTTTCCAGTCTTTCTCCCAGGGCCTTCCATATATCTTTCCTAAGACTGCCCGCCGAAAAAGACCTGGAAGAAAAATCCCGGGTATTCAACTCCCTGTATTGGATCACGATCGCGTTGGTAGGCCTGTTGCTTCCCAGGAACCCAATATTCTCCCGGCCGGATAAATGCGGACAACAACCATTTTTTTCAACGTAATGAAGTCTGGGTGTCGCCGCGGGAAATACAACATAAAGATAGGCAAAGGCAAACTTGCTCTTTATCATAGCTCAGGACTTATAGTCCATAATACTAATGTTTTTCTCACAGAAATCATACTCCTGCGGATCATTCGAGCTGACAATGATCAGGCGTCCCCTGCCAAGCTCTTCTATCAATTGCCTGTACAGCGCGATCCCATCCTTGTCCAGGTTCGTACAGGGCTCATCCAGCAACACCAAAGGGACATCGGAAAACAAAGCCTGCGCCAGCCGGACCCGCTGCCGCATACCCGAGGAATAGTACCGTATCTGCTTGTGGATCGCATTTCCCAGCCCCACCCGCTGCAGGATATCCTTTACGGCCCATCCGGAGAGCAGCGGCTTAAAAGAGGCATGAAAATGAAGGAACTCGGTGGCAGTCATTTCTTCAATGACCTCCAGGTAAGGGGCTGCAATGGAAAGATGCTGGAATACCTGGTCAGGCTGTATCTCCTTCGCCGGAGCGCCCAACGCCGGTCGCCCCATATAAGCGATACTCCCCTCACTCACCCCAATTGACCCCGCTACAGTCTGTAATAAAGTAGATTTCCCCGACCCATTTGGACCGGTAATGGCGTAGGTATGGCTCGTAATAAATTCGTAATGGAAATGACGAAAGATCCAGTCGCGGTTGAAGCGTTTGCCGGCATCAATCAGCGTAATCTTCATCAAAACTGCTTTTGCTGAAGCGTTTAATAATCCCACGGCCGCTCTCCCGGATAAAACCGATGATCTCATCCCTCTCGTCGCTGGCAGGGAACTCTTCCTCGAGGAATTCCAGCGCCTGGCTGGTGTTCATACCCTTGTTATAGATCACCCGGTAGATCTCTAAAATATGATTGATCTTGTCGATGGTGAACCCACGGCGCTTGAGACCTACAGAGTTCACACCCGAATAGCTGAGAGGTAGCCGGGCCGCTTTGATATAAGGAGGAATATCTTTTCCAACAAGAGAACCACCACCTACAAATACGTGATTGCCAATCTTGACAAACTGGTGGATAGCACACATCCCGCCCAGGATCACCCAATCCCCGATAACCACATGACCCGCTACCTGGGAGTTATTGCTGAGGATACAGTTGTCCCCGATGATACAATCATGGGCAATATGGCTATAAGCCAGGATCATACAATTCTTTCCTACTCTCGTCGTCCAGCGATCCCGGGTGCCACGATGAATAGTGACAAATTCGCGTATGGTAGTATTGTCGCCTATCTGCACGGTAGTTTCTTCTCCGTCAAACTTAAGATCCTGAGGATCAGCGGAAACCACCGCTCCAGGGTAAATCCTGCAATTTTTTCCGATCCGGGCGCCCTCCATGATGGTAACATTGCTTCCGATCCAGGTACCAGCGCCGATCTCCACATTTCCGTGGATCATCGTGAAAGGATCCACCCGAACGTCAGGCGCCAGCCGGGCACTCGGATGAATGGAGGTATAAGCATGGATCATTGGATGCTCAACTGATTGGTTATCTTTTAGTTGGATCATTATTGGCTCTTCCGTTTGGATTACTTCCTTCTTGTTCACAGGCATATTAAAAATGCTGAGCTTAACTCAGCACTTTCACAAAAATAAACTTATTTGACACAATTACACCAAAATAAACTTCCACCCGTCCCTCTTAACTTCTCTTTACCAACTGGGCCATCAGGTCGGCTTCAGTGGCTATTTTATTCCCGACAAATACCGTACCCCGCATTTCACATATCCCTCGGCGGATAGGATTAACTAGCTCCATTTTGAGGATCATAGTATCACCCGGAACAACTTTAGCTTTAAACTTACAATTATCGATCTTCAAAAAATAGGTATCGTATTGCCCCTCCGGCATCGTGTTGATACAAAGCAGGCCACCGGTCTGGGCCAGGGCCTCTACCTGCAGCACTCCGGGCATCACAGCGTTGCCGGGGAAGTGACCGGCAAAAAATGGTTCATTGAACGTGACGTTCTTAATCCCAATGATGTGCTTGTCCGTCAGCTCGATGATCTTATCCACCAGCAGGAACGGATACCGGTGCGGTAAGGTCTTTTCTATCTGGTGAATGTTGAATACAGGAGGCTGATTGGGGTCATATACAGGCACATTCTTCACATGCTTGTTCTTCCGGATGTATTGCTTGATCTTTTTGGCGAACTCCACATTGGAAGAGTGCCCGGGGCGGTTGGCGATAATATGCCCTTTGATGGGATAGCCGATAAGGGCCAGATCCCCGATGACGTCAAGCAGCTTGTGACGCGCAGGCTCATTGGGAAAACGAAGCTCCAGGTTGTTGAGATAACCTTCGCTCTTGATCTCGATCTTTTCCCTTTTGAAGGCCTTGGCCAGACGGGCCATTTCCTCCTCGGTCACTGGCTTGTCTACTACCACGATGGCGTTGTTGATATCCCCGCCCTTGACAAGGTTGTGCTCCAGCAGCATCTCCAGCTCATGAAGAAAACAAAAGGTGCGGCAGGGGCTTATCTCCGCCTTGAACTCCCGCATGGTCTTGAGACCCGCATGCTGCGTACCCAATACAGGGCTGTTGAAGTCGATCAGCGTGGTCACCTTATACTCCATGGCAGGCATGACGACCATTTCCACCCTTTTCTTCTCGTCGTAAAAAGGAATATTCGTATCGATGCTGTACCAGGCCTTGGCGGCATCCTGTTCCAATACCCCGGCCTTCTCGATGATCTCAACAAAAGGTTCGGAGCTGCCATCGATGATAGGGATCTCAGGACCATCCAGTTCCAGCAGACAGTTATCTATCCCCATTCCCACAAGGGCGGCCAATATATGCTCTACGGTAGAGACCTTTGCCCCATTCTCCTCGAGTGTGGTACCCCTGGAAGTGTCGGTTACGAGATCACAATCCGCCTTGATCGTTGGCTGGCCTGGCAGGTCCACCCGCTGAAATTGATACCCAAACCCGGGATTGGCAGGCTTTAGGGTCATATTCACCTTAATGCCAGTGTGAAGACCCGTGCCGGAAATACTTGCTACCGAAGCTAATGTATGTTGTTTATCTGGATTGAAATTTGCGTCCATGCTATTGGATTCTGATTCTTAAGCCGACAAAGATAGGGTTTATAAGCTTTATATGTCCTCCTCCCGCTCCAGCATCAGGATGGCGCTCTGCGGAACGATAAAATATTTCTCCCCCTCGTATAGCACTTCCGTAGCCCCACTGAGAAGGAAGACAGCAATATCACCCTCCCGCGCTTGCAGGGGAATATATTTTACCTGCTCATCGCTTTGCTTCCAGGGCTCATCGTCCACAGGCATGGGGATTGCATAACCAGGTCCGGTCTTGATAACATAACCCTGCTGCACTTTTTCTTTTTCCTGGACGCCGGGGGGTAGGTAAAGACCTGAGCTTGTGCGCTCATTGCCCTTTGAAGGCTGAATTAATACCCGGTCGCCAATTACCACGAGTTTCTTAAATTTATTGTCTGAAGTCAGATGCATAAATGCAAAATTATACTGAAAACCAATTATTAACAAAATATTAGCCCCAATGGTTGGCATGGGGGAAATAGATATATTTTATTTGTATCTCACATAAAACAGTCAGTCATGGAAGCAAAAAAGCCCAAAATTTTATTGTGTGAAGATGATCAGAACCTGGGGAGCGTACTAAAGAATTATCTGGAATTAAGCGACTTCGATGTGACCCTCGAGCGGGACGGACGACTCGGGCTGGCAGCCTTCCAGCGCGAACGCTTTGACCTTTGCCTCCTGGACATTATGATGCCTCATATGGATGGCTTTACCCTGGCCGAAGAGATACGCGATGTCGACCCTGATATTCCTCTGTTTTTCCTCAGCGCCAAGACGATGAAGGAAGACATCATCCAGGGCTATAAACTGGGTGCCGACGATTATATCACCAAACCCTTCGACAGCGAAGTGCTGCTGATGAAGATCAAGGCGATCCTCAAACGTAACGACGACCTCAATAAAGAATCCGATAACAAGGAGTTCGATCTGGGCTCCTATCACTTCAATCCCAAACTGCGGGAACTTTCTCACAAAGGACAAACACAGACTCTTTCCCCAAAAGAGAACGAGCTGCTGAAAATGCTGGCCGAACACATGAACGACCTGCTGCCCAGGGAACAGGCCCTGAAAAAGATATGGGGCAGCGATACCTATTTCAACGGCCGCAGCATGGACGTTTATATCGCCAAGCTTCGTAAATACCTGAAGGACGACAGCCAGATCGAGATAGTAAATATCCACGGCAATGGGTTCAGGCTCGTAGCCCCCGTTCCTGAAAAGAAATAACGGCCGTGCCAGCCGGCGCCGGCGTCTCGTTTAAAACAATGATAACTCGCCCGGCTTGCCGGGCCTTGTTTTACCCAGATGTTCATACGCCTTGGGCGTAGCCTCTCTGCCTCGTGGAGTGCGCATAAGAAAACCTTCTTGTATCAGAAAGGGCTCATAGACCTCTTCCAGTGTGCCCGTTTCTTCGCCCACAGCGGTGGCAATGGTGGTGATGCCTACAGGTCCGCCTTTGAATTTCTCTATAATAGTGGAAAGTATACGATTGTCCATCTCGTCCAATCCATGCTCATCCACATTCAGCGCCCGGAGCGCATGCTGGGTAATGGCCAGATCGATGACCCCGTTGCTCAGCACCATGGCGAAATCACGGACCCTTCTCAACAGCCCATTGGCTATCCGCGGTGTACCCCGGCTACGACGGGAGATCTCCCCGGCTGCATCGGAGGTAATACGGGTCCCCAGAATGCTCGCACTGCGAAGAATTATTCTTTGTAATGTGTCTGCATTATAATATTCCAGCCTGGACTTTATACCAAACCTCGACAGCAACGGCGCGGTCAACAATCCACTGCGGGTAGTGGCTCCCACGAGCGTAAAAGGATGGATATTGAGCTGGATGCTGCGTGCGTTCGGACCGGTGTCGATCATGATGTCGATGCGGAAATCCTCCATGGCCGCATAGAGATATTCCTCCACCACGGTGCTCAGACGATGGATCTCGTCGATGAACAATACATCATGCGGTTCCAGGTTGGTAAGCAGTCCAGCCAGATCCCCCGGCTTCTCGATGACAGGCCCGGACGTCTCTTTGATATGCACCCCCAGCTCGTTCGCCACGATCCTCGATAAAGTGGTCTTGCCTAATCCGGGAGGGCCGTGAAAAAGAATATGATCCAGGGCCTCTCCACGCATCTTCGCAGCTTTTATAAAGACTTTCAGGTTTTCTATCAGTTGCGGCTGACCCGAAAAATCCTCTATCACGGACGGACGGATATTATTCTCAAACTCCTTGTCGGAAGGGCTCAATGCATTCTTGTCGGTGTTGAGATTGAGATTAGACATATAACAAAGATACCGGGCAGCAGGATATTTTTTAAATTTATACCCTAAAACTTCATCATATGCAAGTAGGTATCATCGGCTCGGGCGAAGTAGGCCAGACATTGGGTAAAGCGTTCCTGGCAGAAGGACATTCGGTGATGCTGGCATCCCGTGACGCACATAAGCCGGAACTGGCGCAATGGCAAAAGAACAATCCCAAGGGACAGACGGGCTCCTTCCGGGATGCGGCACGGTTTGGGGACTGGCTGGTCCTCTGCGTGGCAGGGTCCGGTGCAGAAGAAGCCCTCCGCCAGGCAGGGGTGGAAAACCTCGCCGGCAAGGTCATTATGGATACCACCAACCCCATCGAGAAGGCGCCACCTGTCAACGGCGTGCTCAAATTCTTTACCACCCTGGAAGACTCCCTGATGGAAAGACTGCAACGCCTTGCCCCCGAAGCAAAGCTCGTAAAAGCATGGAACAGTGTGGGGAGCGACTTTATGTACAAACCTGCCTTCCCGGGCGGAACGCCTACCATGTTCATCTGCGGGAATGATGCTGCCGCAAAGCAGACAGTCACCGGTATACTAACAGCTTTCGGATGGGAGACAGAGGACATGGGACAGATTGAGGCGGCCAGAGCCATCGAACCATTGTGCCTGCTATGGTGTATCCCCGGATTTATCCGCAATCAATGGACGCATGCTTTCAAGCTATTGAAAATGTAGCACACCTGGCCGGCCAATTAGCCCGCCCAGGTCGTCAGGGCAGCCGCTCCCACAAAATGTCTGCGAACATTTTTTTAGAATCATAAAACTCGCGGACCCCTTTGAATCCCGATTGCCTCGCCAGGTAATGCGTTTCTCCCAGCGAGTATTTCTGGGATATCTCCATGTAGATGGGCTCGCTCTCTGCAAAATGAATGACTTCATCATCATTCATTCGCACATCCTGCGCGATACGGCTGATTAGATAGCTTTTACAGGCTCCCGAAGCCGGATCATAGATCGGGTAATGTTCAAACTGCGCCACATCAAAATCTGCTCCTAACTCCCTATTGATCCTGGTGAGCAAATTGAGATTGAATGCCCGGGTAATACCCTGCTTGTCGTTATAGGCATCCAAAATAATCCTGGGATCCTTTTTCAGGTCAAATCCAATGAGGAGCAGATCGCCGGGGCGCATCCTATCGTGTAGCTGCCGGCAAAAAAGAGTAGCCTGCTGCATGGTCATATTGCCGATGTTGGCGCCCATAAAAAGCACGATCTTGCGGCGCTGGGAAATATGTTCCACATACTCCATCCTGTCGAGATATTCCCCATTGAGACCCTGTAACTGTATACCGGGCAGGCTGACAGGTAATTTCTCTTCCAGCCACCCGATGACATTGGAGGAGATGTCGATGGGATAATAAGTGAAAGGTGCTTTTCTTCTCATCAATTCCCGCAACAGATGCCAGGATTTGGTGGCATCGCCGGGCCCCAGCTCCACCAGGTCGAAAGGCTCGCCTTCGAAGAGGGCAGCTATATCCCCGGACTGGTGCTGGAAGATGTCCATCTCACAGCGGGTTAGATAGTATTCAGGACTGGCCATGATCTGCTGAAAAAGCCTGTCACCCGCCTCGTCATAAAAATATTTGGAAAAAAGGTATTTCTGGGATGCCCTGAGACCATTGATCACATCCTGGTAAAAGACCGACCGGCGGCGTCCCATGAGCTTTCTGGTGGAGGTGACAGAAAACATAGTTTTGTTTTTAGTTAGACCTGTGGGCAATCTATCTGGCAAGCCTTATGCCAGTAAACTGCCACCGCAGGTGCGGATGAAAAAAATTCCTGTACGTGTTCCGGCTATGCCCCGCAGGAGTAGCCACGGAAGCCCCTCTCAGGACCATCTGGCTGACCATGAACTTGCCATTATATTCCCCGATGGCCCCCTCCGCCTTCTTAAACCCGGGATATGGGAGATAGGCGCTCTCGGTCCATTCCCACCTTTTACCCCATCCGAACTTCCCCGATGCAGCTTCCCATTCCCACTCCGTCGGAAGTCTCATACCTTTCCAGGCACCATAGGCCACGGCCTCATAATAACTGATATGGCACACGGGAGCCTTCATATCCAGGGGACGCAGACCGGCCAGCGTATAATGATACCATTTGCCATCCATCATATGCCAATACAAAGGAGACTTGATTTGGTTGTTCTTTACCCAATCCCATCCCTCCGCATGCCAGTAAATAAAATTCCCATATCCACCCGCCTGGATAAAAGCAACAAATTCCTCATTGGTCACCAGGGAACCTGCTATTTCATAATCATTGAGATAGACCTTGTGCCGGGCCCTCTCATTATCGAAGCAAAAACCCTCCCCCTCAAATCCGATCTCATAGATACCCGCGGACATGGGAACAAAACCTTTACCCTCAGCAGACCCCTCATCGTCCAGGTCCGCCCCCGACAAGGGCGGGAACAGCGGATTATGTCCCAAGATATATTTGATGTCGGTCCAGAGTAATTCCTGGTGCTGTTGCTCATGATGGAGACCCAGCAGCAGCGTATCCCGCAGTACCGAACGAGCCTCCGGCTCGTTGTCCGAAGGACCATCATTAGACTTTTCCAAAAAACGGGCTACATTCCCCGGGAGGCCCGTTTTTTGGACATTCACATCCGTGGCACAGCTGGTTAACAGCCTGTCCATCGCCGCGTCTACATATTGCCGGTAAGCATATATCTCCTCTACGGAGGGGCGGCTCAGATTGCCTCTGTCCGTCCGGATGACCCTTGCCCCGATGGTCTCGTAATAGCTGTTGAATACATAGTTGTAATCGGGGTTGTACACCTTATAAGCGAGATCATACTTCATGAGGACAAAAGTCTCCCAAAACCAGGTGGTATGCCCCAAATGCCATTTGGGCGGGCTGACATCGACCACGGGCTGCACAACATAGTCCTCCGTCCGTAACGGACGGCAAATGGCCTCGCTGGCCTGCCGTATCTTGCGATATTGTTCGGATAGATTCATAGTTTATCTTTTTTCAGGAAGTTGGTAAGCTCTGATATAGTATGGATACCCAATTGTTGGGCCTGACTTCTCCGCATCATAAGCGCATAAGCATTGTTAAATCCGATGGGGTCGAGCCAGGTCAGACGATATTTTTCGTCAAAGCGCTCTTTAACATAATTATAGACACTATCCCTGTCCTCACCCAGCTTTAGTATCCACGGCAGGAGGCTGTAAAATAGCCAGCAGGGCAGTACCTGTATACTCGGGATACATATCGATCCTGTCATGCTGAAGGGCCTCGAAACAGATCTTCGTTCCCCCCAGGCCGGTCTTTGTCTCTACCTGCAATCCGGTGTATCCTCTTATCAGCATCGCATACATGTTTGTAAGTATATACTGCTCAGGGAATATTTTCGAACCTATCCGTACAACTCCTTCCTTCACCGGCGCTGGCTCCCTATATAAACCCTGCTGTACCAAAAAATCCCGGGCGCATTTTTCCGGCGACTGGTTCAAATGCTCCACCTTATAGTTAAGCTCGGTCATCACCGAATCATCGATACGCCCAGCTAATTTATTCAACACAGGCCCCAGCTCGCTATATCGCTCCAGCACTTCCTTACGGACGACGGGGGCAGCATAGTAAGGCGGGAATATTTTTTTATCGTCCTCCAGCACCACGAGATCATAAGTCTTCAATCTCCCGTCCGTACTGTACCCGCTGATAACATCCAGCTTCTTTTCATAAGCCGCCTTGTACATCACGGCATCGCTGATGACGACAGTCCTTATCTTCAGACCATACACGGTGCGAAGTCCGATATCGCCATCGCTACGCCCCATGAATTCCGGTGTGAAGCCGGCCAGCAGACGCGTGCTATATCCAAAAGGCAGCACATAGAAAGAAGACAATAAGAGGAACAGCACGGGCATCGCCCACAATGTCGATAGCCGCCTTCTCCTTCCCATCTTTTGTACAAGGGACAAAAGAAAATCCAGCAGGATGGCCAGCAGCGCCGCAGGTATGGCCCCTGCCAGGATCATATTGGTATTGTTGAGCGCAATGCCCCCGAAAATAAACTCTCCCAGCCCGCCCGCGGCAATATAAGCTGCCAGCGTACCCACGCCCACGTTGATCACGGTGGCGGTGCGGATGCCAGCCATGATGACAGGAAAGGCTAGGGCCAGCTCCACCTTCAGCAAGACCTGCATTCTTGTCATTCCCATAGCCACAGCCGCCTCTTTTACCAGCGGGTCTACTCCTTCGATGCCGGTATAGGTATTGCGGATGATAGGCAGTAAAGCATAGAGAAAGAGCGCGGCAATGGCCGGCAGCGGCCCGATACCTAATAAAGGGATCATAAACCCCAATAAGGCAATGCTGGGTATGGTCTGCATGACACCCGCAAATCCTAAGACAGGTCCGGCCGCAGGTTTGTGACGGGTAATATAGATACCCAGGGGCAGCCCTATGAGCAAGGCGATCACGAGGGAAATAAACGTCAGCCCTATGTGCTGGAGGGTCTGCTGCAGCAACTTATCGGACTGCTGTTGCATGAATTGCCAGAGACTTTGTGCTTGTTCCATTATTTCCCTTTATTCTTAAAATGATCGAATGCCCGGATCAGGGTATCATAATCCTTGGGATCGATGACAGAAGCTTCCAGCTGAAACCGTTGGTCTTCGAAGAAATCCCTTACATAGTCTTCCGTTGGTCTGAACAAAAGGTCCTCTGGCCGGCCTGCTTGCACGATCATGCCTTTATCCATCAGGCATATGCGATGACCCAGCTCAAATGCTTCTTGCACGTCATGCGTAACCAGGACAATAGTCTTACTCTTCAATTCATCAAGCTGCCTGAAATCTTTTTTCACGCTCGCCCTGGTAATGGGGTCGAGAGCCCCGAAGGGCTCATCCATCAATAGTACAGGAGGATCAGCGGCCAGTGCCCTGGCCAGCCCTACCCGTTGCTGCTGCCCTCCGCTGAGCTGCTGCGGATAATAGGAGAGGTACTCTCCCGGCAAATGCAATTTCTCCATCAGCGAGACGGTACGCCATCGTATCTTTTGTTTGTCCCATCCCAGCAGACGCGGAACAATGGCAATATTTTCTGCAATAGTATAGTGAGGGAAAAGACCGGTGTTCTGGAATACATATCCTATCTTCTTTCGCAGCTCTTCCGGCTGTCTGTTGTAAATATTATCCCCATCGATATATATTTCACCGGAGCTGGGCTCGATCAGCCGGTTGATCATTTTCAGGAGGGTGGTCTTGCCACAACCGCTACGCCCCAGCAATACAAGATTCTCCCCCTCCTGCACCGTAAAAGAGACATGGTCGACGGCCGTAAATTCGCCGAAAGTTTTGGTAATGTTCTCGACTTTGATCATCGTAAGGGTTAGCTTATTACAAGCTGGCGAAAAGATTGTTCAGGGATTCTGCAAATGTAGGGTGGGCAAAAACAGCATCCCGTATCCGGTCATAGGTAATATCCCCCATCATGGCCATTTGCAATATACTCATCAATTCGCCTCCCCCCGTACACAATATAGCAGCACCTATTATTTTTTTGTTATCTGCATCCACGATGGCTTTTAAAAGACCCCGGGTCTCGCTGGTCTCATATGCACGGGCTATCCAGCTGGCGGGCATGGTGGCTACCTTTATGTTCAGGCCTTTTTCCCGGGCCTGCCTTTCCGTAAGCCCCACCCTGCCCAGCTCCGGGTCCGTGAAAAGACAATAGATGGGCTGGCGGGAGGCAATGCTCTCATTACCCTTCTCTATCAGGTTCTTATATACGATGAGATGATCGTTGTAGGAAAGATGGGTGAACTGGGGACCACCCTTCACATCTCCCAGGGCATAGATACCCGGGACATTGGTTTCCAGCTTATCATTCGTACGGATAAAGCCATGGTCGTCCAGCTGAATGCCGCTTGCCCCGGACATAAGACCCAGCGCAGCCGTATTGGCGGTCCTGCCTGCGGCCACCAGGAGATGGGAGCCGGTAATGGTTTCCGTGCCACAGCTGACCGTTACTCCTTCCTGCCTACGAACCACCTCTGTTACCTTCGTATTCACAAGGATCTTTATCCCGTCATCCTCCAATATCTTTTTCAGCGCCGTAGCGATATCCTCATCTTCCTTTGGTAAAAAATGCGCACTGCTCTCGATGACGGTGACCTCGCTCCCAAGCCTCCGGTACAGCTGCCCGAATTCCAGGGCGATATAGCTGCCGCCGATGATCACCAGGTGGCGGGGCGCCTCCATCACATCCATGATGGTGTCGGAAGTGAGAAACCCCGACGAACCCAATCCGGGTATAGATGGTATGGTAGGACTGGTCCCTGTGTTGATAAAGATATGGGGCGCCGTGAGAGTAGATTGCGACCCGTCTTCCTCTGTCACCGTAACTTCCCTCTCCCCCGTGAACACGGCATTGCCAAACTCGGTCTTGATATTGGCAGGCTTTAATAATCCCTTCATGACGGACTCGCGTGAGGCCAGTACGATGGCATTCTTGCGTCGTACGATCTCCTGCATGTCCACGGACCAGCCGGCGACATCGATCCCAAAGTCCTTGCTTCTGTTAACGAGATAGGCTATGCGCCCGGAGGCGATCATGGACTTTGTAGGCGTGCAGCCGGTATTGATACAGGTGCCGCCCACCCATTTGCGCTCGATGACCGCTACCTTCCAGCCGGCGTTGGCCAGCTTTTTAGCCAGGGGATTTCCCGCCTGACCGGAGCCGATAATGATTGCATCATATTTCGTCATAGCAGGTATTTAGTACAGTTCAGGCCGCAATAACCATACCACCGTATGGTAAAAATCCTGTATCTTGAAGCACTCAAACTGACCAAAATGAAAAAGACACCTTTTTTGCTTACACTGTTATTCGTACTGGCTTTTATCGCTCCATCCTGCAGTAAAAGCTCCGGCAAACCTTCTACCACCACGGTGGAATATCAAATCACTCCTATGAACGTATATTTTACAACGATCACATTCAACGACCAGACGGGCAGCTCAGTGGTTATCACCGACCCTTCACAATTTTCAGGCGGCGCCAAATCGATCGTCGTAACGACAAAGCCATTTAGTGCCAAATTGCAAACAGAAATTAACAATACGACATCGACGCCTGTAACCTATAACCTGGTGATCCTGGTGGATGGGCAGATGAAAAAAACGCAGCCATGCAGCGCACCGCCGAACGCAACGGCTACCAACTCCGTTGAATTTAGCGTGCAATAGTATCGTGATCACACCCCCCGCGGCGCGACGACGGGAAGCAAAAACGCTATCGGGAAAAATCACTTTCGCAAAGAGAAAACTCGATACGTAACTTTATCACTATGACACTGCAACAATTTGAAACTACTTTATCAGACAAGGCCCCGCCGAAAGAAATAACCAATGCCCTGGCAGCAATGTGGTACGATGGCAAAGGCGATTGGGAGCAGGCACACCTGATCGCGCAGGACATACCTGCTGCGGATGGGTCATGGGTACATGCTTATCTCCACCGCAAAGAAGGGGATAACTGGAATGCCGGTTATTGGTACCGCCGGGCCGGCAGGTCCATGCCCGACTGCTCGCTGGCGCAGGAATGGAAGGATATCGTGCAGTCACTGTTGAAATGAGTATATTACAGTCACCTTGTCATTTCCTTATACCATATCCTTTGGCGGTAGCCATCTGCCATTACATTCCCTGGTGGAACCCCTCTCATTTTTTGTGGGCTTTCGCTACTTTTTATACCTGCGACATCGCCAGGG
This sequence comes from Sphingobacteriales bacterium 50-39, assembly GCA_001898505.1. GTDB lineage: Bacteria > Bacteroidota > Bacteroidia > Chitinophagales > Chitinophagaceae > Puia. The sequence goes on along the minus strand of MKTZ01000008.1, from coordinate 110,087 downwards.
CGATCCGATAAATTCCTCCAACAGGACCAGCATACTCATAGCCGCCATCTTCGGGGCGCTGTTTGGCAGCCGGCTGATAGGAGGTCTGGAAGACCCTCCTGCACTGCTCCACGCAAAGAACATGCTTCTCTATTTCTACGAGAACAAGACAGTGCTGGGTGGCTTCCTGGGCGCGCTGTGGGCGGTGGAGCTGGTCAAAAAGCTCATTGGTGAAAAACAGGCTTCAGGCGACCTCTTCGTCTATCCCATCCTGCTGGCGCTGATCATCGGTCGGGTGGGATGTTTTAGCATGGGCGTATATGAAGAGACCTACGGTATACCCACTTCCCTGCCCTGGGGAATGGACTTAGGAGACGGCCTTCGCCGGCATCCGGTGGCATTGTATGAGATCGTCTTTCTGGCTTTGCTATGGGCATCGTTGAAAAAAGCCGACCCTCTGTTGTCAAAAGAACAAGGCGCCCGATTCAAACTATTTCTTATCTCTTATTGCCTGTTCCGTCTGCTGCTGGATTTTATCAAGCCGCATTACACATATCCCTTTGGCCTCTCCACCATACAGATAACAGCGGTGGCGGGTCTTATTTATTATTCCCCTCATATCTATGAGCGACTGGAAGGAGCTCGTCCGAAGGACAGACATTAGCGATCTGCGGGAATTAGGCTAAATTTGGCTCAAAGCCTATTCCCGCAAATACCGCTATGCCAGAAAGACCATACACCTATTATGATTTTACGATCAGCATCTGCCCCGAATGCCTGAGAAGAGTAGACGCCAAGATCGTCTTCGAGGATGACAAAGTGTATATGCTGAAACATTGCACGCACCATGGCTCATTCAAGGTGCTCATCGCCTCGGACAAGACCTATTATAAGAACATCCGTAATTATAACAAGCCGTCGGAAACGCCGCTGCGCTTCAACACGCCCACGCTTTATGGCTGCCCTTATGATTGTGGTCTTTGTTACGATCATGAGCAGCACAGCTGTCTGACGGTGATCGAGATCACCGATCGCTGCAATCTCACCTGTCCCACCTGCTATGCTATGAGCAGCCCGCACTATGGACGGCATCGCACGGTGGAAGAAGTGGAAAAAATGCTGGATATCATCGTTGCCAACGAAGGCCGGCCGGATGTGGTACAGATCAGCGGCGGGGAGCCGACCCTGCATCCGGATTTCTTTGCCATCCTGGACATAGCTCGGAAGAAGCCCATCCGTCACCTGATGGTAAATACCAATGGTATCCGGATCGCAAAAGACAGGGAGTTTGCCGCAAGGCTGGCCGCCTATTGCCCCGACTTCGAGATCTACCTGCAATTCGACTCCTTCAAGCCGGAGGCATTGGAACGCCTGCGCGGCCGGGACCTGACGGACATCCGGCTAAAAGCCCTGGAACACCTGAATGAACTGAACCTTTCCACCACCCTGGTAGTCACCCTGCAACAGGGTGTCAACGATGATGAGATAGGTAAGATCATCGAATTTGCCTTGCAGCAACGATGTGTCAGAGGTGTCACCTTCCAGCCCACACAGGTAGCCGGCCGTACAGAACATTTCGACCCGGCCAGGGATAGGATCACCCTGACAGATGTACGAAGCAGGATACTGGAACAGACCACCCTCTTCCAGCCCAATGACCTGATACCCGTTCCATGTAATCCCGACGCCCTCGTGATGGGATATGCATTGAAGCTGGCCGGCCAGGCCTTTCCCCTGACCCGTTACATCGACCCGGCACATCTGCTGGACAATAGCCGCAATACCATCGTGTACGAACAGGATACGGAGCTGCACAAACATCTCATCGGCATATTCAGCACAGGCATTTCGGTCGACAGGGTAGAGAATAATATGAAACAGCTGCTCTGCTGCCTGCCTTTCGTGGAGGCGCCCGGCTTGGGGTATGACAATTTATTTCGTATCATTATTATGCGTTTCATCGACGCATGGGATTTCGACGTACGGGCCATCAAGAAAAGCTGTGTCCACATCGTTCACAAAGATGGGCGAATCGTGCCCTTCGAGACAATGAACCTGTTCTATCGGGATGAAAAGGAAGAATACCTGAAACAATTACAGCAGGAAAGAAAAAATGCCCTGATATGAAAAGACAATTTATCACCGCGCTGATAGTCGTTGTAGTGACCATGCTCTTTGCCTTCATAAGCGCTGCAGGGTCCACTGGCAAAGATTACGCCTTGAGTTTCGGGCTGGCTTGCTGTGTCTTTGGCCTTCTTTGGTTAATTGTCGGCGGCTTGCTGGCTATCGCCGGAGGCAAGGTCCGAAGTGTAGGTCTCGGGTTCCTCACCAGCGCAGGCATCACCTTCCTCATCGGCACCGGCGTCTGCAGCACCTTACTGACTTAGCCATCGACGGCCTTCCAGGACTCACCGCGCATATTGCATCATCCGCAACACGCTGTCGGGATCAGGACAATTCTCCAGCCATTGGTCCTTCTCCGAGAATTTACAGACACCTGGGTAATCACCCTTCCATCCCTCCATCTCCAGGATCATCTGAAGATGAAGATGAGGAGGCCAGTTGCCATTCTCGAAACGCATCCCGAACTCCGCGATCACTTCACCCTTACTGATATGCTGGCCTTCATACAGGTTTTTAATGGAATTCAGGCTGAGATGACCATACAGGATATGGAAACCGATATCCTCCAGATTATGGGTCAATATCAACGTAGCGCCATAGTCGCTGTCATTGTTGTTAAAGCCAAAAGAATGAACGACGCCGTCCAGTGGCGCCATGACCTTGGTCCCGGCAGGACCCCAGATATCGATACCCAGGTGCAGACGACGGGGCTCCTCTCCCGCATCGAAATGTTTGCTGCGCGCATACAGCGTACGGTGTTCGCCATAACCCCCGATGCCATACCGGGCCCCATGTTGCCGCAAGGTCTCTTTGATCCAGATAGCAAAGCTTTCGGTATCCGCGATCTCATCCGGGCTGAGGTCCTTATTGCCCGTCGTAAAGTCAAAAGAATACAGCCGGTCGTTTGCAGGATCGAAAGGCACGACAGGATGGAAGTCCTGCTCATGTGCCTGTAGTACAGCTTGTATGGATGCTGCTTTTGTCATCGGCTGCTGTAAGTTACTTATTTTTATCCAAGGAGCCGCAGGGCGGCCATTAGCGGTTCTTTATTTCGACCAGCGCCTCCTCGATGGCCTTGTCCAACTGAGGGTCCCGGCCGCTGATCTTGTCCTCGAAAGTATTGATCACCTTTATATCGGGTGTGACGCCCGTCATCTCTATGTCCTTGCCATCCAATGTATAACAGCCCCATGAAGGCAGGCGTACAAACGAGCCGTCTACCAGTCCGGCCCCGCTCGTAAAGTAAAGCTGCCATAGGTCAGCTGGCGTATCTCTCCCCCTGCCGTAGGGATGATATATATGTCCGCATTGCCGTTCTGCCGGCCCGTAAAAGCGATCCATTTCCCATCCGGCGAGAAGCGCGGACTGGTCTCATATCCCGGCATGGCGGTAAGACGCACTGCGGGTCCGCCTTTTACATCGGCCCTCCAGAGATCGCCTTCAAAACAGAATACGACCCCGGCGCCGCTGTGGTTTGCGCAAATGCAATGAGCTGCGTCAGCAGCAGACCAGAAAGAAAAGAAATTATTTTCATTTACCAGTGTTTTGGTGAAGTCAAGATACGAAGGGATCCCTGATCACCAAAACCGCCGATCATCAAAGGCAAAACTGGACGCTGAGGATACATCCCTTCCCGGGCGCTGCATCTATCTGTATCTTACCCCCGAACACATTTACCCGGCTGATCATATTCGTGATGCCTATGCCGGTCCTTTTATCGCCGGGATCGAAGCCCCTGCCGTTATCCTTTACCTGGATGCACAGACGCCTGTCCTGCTGGTGAATGGAAACATCTATACGGGTGGCCTCGGCATATTTCAATATATTGTTCAGCTGCTCCTGTACGATCCGGTAAATGGATATCTTCAGCTCGTGAGAGATCATCTCCTCGTCAAGCCCATCGATGTCGAGATAGATCTCTTTCCGGGCAATGTGAATGGTATAGACCAGGTCCGACAGCGACTGGAAAAGAGGCAATAACCCCAGGGAGGGCGGCGCCAGGGATTTGGAGATACGACGCAGCTCCTCCATGCTGTTCAGCAGCATGTCTTTTCCCAGCGCAACGAATTCTCTGAGATAGTTCTCATCCTTTAACCCTGTGTCGAGATAAAGCTTTACGGTCGCCAGCATCTGACAGACATTGTCGTGTAATTCCTTACCGACCTCGAATCTTTCTTTTTCTTGTGTGGCGAGAATGATCTTGGCGACCTCTTTGTTGAAGCTCGGGTCTGCTGTAATCGGTTTCAGGACACACCGATCAGATGCTGCTACGTGGTTGTTCATGGTTTCAGAAGTATGAGCCTTGGTTTTTCTTTTTGATACGATTTGGTGCTAACGAATGAGGAAAATAGATATAATGAAAATACGTATAGGGTATGTTCATGCTCCCAAACGCGCATTTTACGCATGCAAAAATTTTAGCAAGCACTCATCTCCGTAACTCATAAGTGTAAACGCTTACATCACACAACCACATTGATCATTTTGTTCTTGACATAGATGACCTTTTTGGGGGATTTGCCCTCCAGCCATTTCTTTACCAGATCATCGGCCAGCACGATATCCTCCACCTGCTGTTGCGTAGCATCCAGCGCAATATTCAGCTCGGTGCGGGTCTTGCCATTGATAGCTACAGGGTAGTTCTTGCTGGATTCGACCAGGTATTTCTCCTGGACAGTTGGATATGGAGCATCCAGGATCGAGCCTTCATTACCCATCACCTGCCAAAGCTCTTCGCTGACATGGGGGGCATAAGGAGTCAATGTGATGATCAGTTTCTCCAGCACTTCTTTCTTATGGCAATTCAGGTCGGTGATCTCATTGACACCGATCATAAGGGCGCTGACGCCTGTATTGAAAGAAAACCGTTCGGTGGCCTCTTCGACTTTTTTAATGGTCTTATAAAGGACCTTCCATTCGGCATCGGTGGCGTTTTCCGTCGTCCATATCTTGCCCTTCGTCTCGTCGAAGAAAAGACGCCAGAGCTTGCGGAGGAATCGATGTACACCTTCGATGCCCTTCGTATCCCAGGGTTTGCTGGCTTCTACAGGCCCGAGGAACATCTCGTACATGCGGAAAGTATCGGCGCCATATCGGGCCACAAGATCGTCGGGGTTGACGGTGTTGAATTTGGACTTACTCATCTTCTCAACCTCAGAACCACATATATATTTTCCATCCTCCAGGACGAACTGGGCGTTGGCATATTCCGACCGCCATTTTTTAAAAGCTTCCAGATCGAGCTCTACGCCATCCACGATATTTACATCTACATGCAGGGTAGAAACCGCAATGGTCGTCAAATCAATATTAGGATTATCAAATATATTCCTTACCGCTGCAGTAACAAGTTCATGCAATTCCCCTCCCCCTTCTCTCAGACCATACGAGACAAATACAGGCGTCTGTCTTGTCAGCTCGTCAATATTGTGTGAACCTCTTAATTCCAGCCGGTATACAAATCGGCTGCTGCCCTGGATCATCCCCTGGTTCACCAGGCGCTTGTAAGGCTCTTCATGCCCGATCCACCCCCTGTCATAGAGGAACTTCGTCCACATACGGCTGTATAGCAAGTGACCGACAGCATGCTCTGTCCCCCCGATATAAAGGTCTACCTGTCCCCAATAGTCGGATGCTGCACGGCTACAAAAAACCTCGTCATTATGCGGGTCCATATACCGCAGGAAATACCAGCTGCTACCCGCATAGCCGGGCATGGTATTGGTCTCCAGCCGCCGGGCTGTCCATTCCGGCACGTTAGCCAACGGCCCTTCCCCCTCGGGTCCGGGTCCATACTTTTCTATATGGGGCAGTTCCAGCGGGAGGTCTTTCTCTTCCATCGGAACGGCAATTCCATCCTTCCAAACGATAGGGAACGGCTCTCCCCAATAACGTTGCCGGCTAAAGGCGGCATCACGCATACGATAGTTCACCTTTCGGATACCGATGCCTTTTTCCTCCAGCCTGTTGATGGCAATGACAATGGCATCCTTCATGACCAGCCCGTCCAGGAAGTCACTGTTCTCCAGGATCGCCTCCTTGGTAGGATTAGCCTCCTGGCCATTATAGACGTCGCCAATGATATTGGTGATGGGAATATTGAAGTACTGCGCAAACTTAAAATCCCGTTCATCCCCACAGGGCACGGCCATAATGGCGCCAGTGCCATATCCCGCCAGCACGTACTCGGATGTCCAGATAGGGATATGCAGCCCACTAAAGGGGTGGATGGCATAGGCTCCGGTGAAGCAACCGGTGATCTTCTTTTCCGCCATCCTTTCCCGCTCGCTGCGGCTCTTTACATACGTGAGGTATTCGTCTACAGCGGCCTTATGCTCGTCCGGAATGACGCTGTTCAGTATCTCATGCTCGGGCGCCACGACCATAAAGTCGACCCCGAAAAGGGTGTCAGGACGGGTGGTATAGACCGTAAGCTGAGGTTTCACCCCGCCACCGCCCGCAACTCCCCCACCGCCTGCCGTCGTATATACTTCGAACGTGACTTCCGCGCCAAAGCTCTTGCCGATCCAGTTGCTCTGCATTTCTTTCATGGCATCGCTGAAGTCTACCTTTTCCAATCCTTCCAGCAGCCGGTCAGCATAGTCGGTGATCCGGAGATACCACTGACGCAATTTCTTTTTGATAACAGGGTGGCCGCCACGCTCACTTACACCATTAATAACTTCATCATTTGCCAAAACAGTCCCAAGGGCCTCGCACCAGTTGACCTCACCAAGTCCGCAGTAGGACAGGCGATAGTTCATCAGGATCTCTTCCTTACGTCGTACATCAAAGCCCTTCCACTCCACCGCCGTAAACCTAAGCCGCGGTTCGCCGGGACAAGGGTGATGAGCATTCCCTTCCTTCTCCAGCAACTGCACCAGGTCCTCGATCGGTCGCGCCTTGGCTTGCTTGCGATCATACCAGCTCTCGAACAATTGCAGAAAGATCCATTGGGTCCACTTATAGTACGAAGGCGTGCTTGTCCGGAACTCCCGGCTCCAGTCGAAGCAAAATCCGATATTATCCAGCTGACGTCTGAAATTATTGATATTCGTCTCCGTCGACACAGCGGGATGGATGCCATGGTCGATGGCATATTGCTCGGCCGGCAGACCAAAGGCGTCATAACCCATGGGATGGAGCACATTGAAACCCTTTAGCCTCTTATAACGGGCAAAAATGTCACTGGCGATATAACCCAGGGGATGTCCCACATGCAGCCCGGCCCCGCTGGGATAAGGGAACATATCCAGCACATAATACTTGGGCCGGGAACTGTCGTTGCTTACCCTATAGCTTCCCTTCTCTTGCCAAAGCTGCTGCCATTTTTTCTCAATGCTCGTGAAATTATACTCCATGCTGTTTGTTGTTGGGAAAAAGTTAAAAGCCTCATTTTCTTTAAAATAATGGGCCGTCCGTATCGTTAGAAAGGGTGTAAAAATACAAAATCAGCGGGGAATTCAAGAGCAAAAAGGCTGCGGGTGCCCGCAAAACCGCTAAATTTGTTGGTCAAAAAGGTAAAGTATCATGGCGCAATTCGGCAAAGGATATGCTAAACGTAGTACCCCTTCCTATTTTATGTCCATCGTGGGCGTTTCTCTGGTGCTGATCCTGCTGGGTCTGCTGGGATGGATCGTGATCAACGCCAACAAGCTGGGGCAGAATTTCAAGGAAAACCTGGAGGTACAGGTATATCTTCGGGAAAATCTCTCGCCGAAGGACAGCGCCAGTCTTGTAGAGTACATAGCCGCCCAGCCTTATACGAAGTCCTACAAGTTCATGACAAAGGACCTGGCCAAACAACAATTCATGGCCGATGGGAATACGGACTGGGCGGGCATATTGGATAAGAACCCCCTGCCGGCCAGCGTCGACTTCAAGATCCGGAGCGAATATGCCAACCTGGACTCCCTCAACAAAGTCAAAACCGACCTTTCCCAAAATATATCGGTCAGCGAGGTTCATTTTAACAAGGTGCTGGTGTCCAACCTCAGCGATATGATCCGGAGGGTCAGTATCATCCTGCTGGCGGTCGCCGTCGCCATATCCATTGCCGTGATCATCCTCATAGACAATACCATACGCCTGGCTATGTTTAGCAATCGCTTCTTAATCAAGACGATGCAAATGGTAGGCGCCACCCGCGGGTTTATTGCCCGCCCCATGGACATCCGGGCCATTATCAACGGCGCGATTGCCGGGGTCATTGCCATCGGGGTTATCCTGGGTGTCATCTTTGTCACGGAGACCTGGGTGCTGCCGGAGATCAGGGCATTGAGGGACTATACCCTGCTGTCCGCCCTCTTCATTATCATCGTTCTGCTGGGTATCTGTATTTCCTTTATCAGCACCCACCGCAGCGTGATAAAATACCTGAAAATGAAACTGGACGACCTATACTGACCTATATGCTCATTTGCCCCGGATTCCCTATATTGCGGGCCAATAATCTCAATTTAACTCATTCATGGCAACGACAACGCCCAAAAAGCCGGCTACAACTGGTACAGCAAAGGCCGCTCCGGTAGCTCCCCGTCAAACAGCGCCTTTATTTGGAAAGGACAATTACCGGTGGATGCTCATCGGCCTCGTCCTTATCGCCCTGGGGCTGATCCTGATGGGAGGTGGAAAAAGCAAAGACCCGAATGTCTTCAATCCCAAGGAAGTGTATAGTTTCACCCGGATCACGCTCGCTCCCATCCTTATCCTGGGTGGATTTGTAGTAGAGATCTTCGCCATTTTCCGCAAGGATAAGACCAAGACGAACGCATAATCATGATGACTCCTATCCAGGCTATTATCATCGCCATTGTGGAAGGATTGACAGAGTTCCTGCCTGTCTCGTCCACGGCACACATGAAATTTACCAATCCCATCATCGGGGTCCAGCCCAGTCCGTTCGTGGATATGATGGAGATCGTTATCCAGCTGGCCGCCATCCTGGCCGTCGTGGTAGTATATTACAAGAAGTTCTTCGACTTCACCCGTGTCAGGTTCTATACCAAGCTGATCATAGCCGTCATCCCCGCCCTGGTCTTCGGTGCATTGCTGAAAAAGTACATCGACCATATGCTGGGCAACCTGTACTTTATGGCGGGCGTGATGATCGTTGGAGGCATTATCTTTCTGTTTGTCGACCGGTGGTTCCGCCATCCGAATATCGAACATGAATCCCATGTAACAAATGGCATTGCCTTCCGGATAGGCTGCTACCAGGTGCTGTCCATTCTTTTCCCCGGCCTGAGCCGCAGCGCCGCCACCATCATTGGAGGTATGAGCCAGGGCCTTAGTAGAAGAGCTGCCGCGGAATTCTCTTTCTTCCTCGCCGTTCCCACCATGCTGGCGGCTTCGGTAAAAAGCATGTGGGACCTGCATAAGGAACATCCCGAAGCTTTGACCACCAACAGCCTTTCTCTGTTGGGCATGAGCAGTATCATCACCTTCATTGTATCTATATTCGTCATCCGCTACTTCATCGGCTTTCTGAAAAGACATGGATTCAAGGTTTGGGGATACTACCGGATCGTCATCGGTCTGGTTATGCTGGTGCTACTGTGGAGAGGCGTTATTTAATCGACTATGCAGACCGCATCAAAAAAAGTGATCACTGGCTGGGCCATGTATGACTGGGCCAATTCAGTGTACAACCTTGTTATTACCACCACTTTTTTTCCCATTTATTTTACTGCGGTAACCAAACGGCATTTCGGGTCGGAAAACATCCCCTTTTTAGGAAGGACCTTCGTCAATTCCGCACTTTATGACTATGCCCTGGCAGCGGCCTATCTGCTTATCTCCATCGCCTATCCCATCCTTACTTCCATCGCGGACACACGGGGGACCAAAAAGAATTTCATGCAGGTGTTCTGCTACATGGGCGCGGCAGGCTGTAGTCTTTTGTATCTATTTGACGGATCGAACCTGGGATGGGGCATCCTCTTTTTTATAATGGCATCCCTGGGCTATACGGGCAGCCTGGTATTCTACAATGCTTATCTACCGGAGATCGCCGCCCCTGCCGACCAGGACCGGGTCAGCGCAAAAGGTTATGCCTTTGGCTATATTGGCAGCGTACTGCTCCAGATCATCGGCTTTGCGCTGGTGCTGACACTGGATAAAGTAGACCCCTTCCTGGGCCCCAAACTCACCTTTCTGCTGGTAGGATTGTGGTGGGCAGGTTTCGCACAGCTGACCTTTAGGGTATTGCCAAAAGCCAACCGTGACAGGGTCACCAATGTAAATGTATTCTCCGCAGGCTTCGCCGAAATAAAAAAGGTATATGGTCAGGTAAGGAAAATGGCCGTGCTAAAACGTTTCCTCCGGGGCTTCTTTTTTTACAGCATGGGTGTACAGACTGTGATGCTGGCAGCCACGCTCTTCGGCAGCAAGCTGCTGGGCCTGGAGGATACCAAGCTTATCGTCACAGTGGTCCTGATACAGCTCGTGGCCGTCGTGGGAGCCACCTGGATGAGCCGTCTTTCAGCACGTTACGGCAATATCCGCGTACTGATGGGCGTAGTGCTTTTCTGGACCTTGATTTGTATCTCCGCCTATATCACGGCAGGCATGGCAATGCCCTTGAAGCCCTATCACGAGAGGATCGACTTCCTTCAAAAGGAGAAAAAGACTTTAGTAGACCGAAGAACGAAGGCAACCGACTCTACTGCCGTGCTGAATGCCATCGACGCAGCGGAAGGCACCCTCGATGCGGAAATATCACGGGTCAGTCTCACGCTGGCGCCCAAACAGGCTCCTATCGAATATTCATTTTATGTGCTGGCAGTAGCGGTGGGTCTTGTCATGGGAGGTATCCAATCCCTGAGCCGCAGCACCTATTCAAAGCTGATGCCGGAGACAAAGGATACGGCCTCTTTCTTTAGCTATTATGATCTCACGGAAAAGATCGCCATCGTCATCGGCATGTTCACGTTTGGTTTCCTGGAAGAGCTGACGGGCAGCATGAAGAATTCCGTCCTCTTTCTCATTGTCTTTTTCGCCATTGGCTTTATCTGGCTATATTCCGCCCTGGTAAAGCAGCGTAAAGAGGCTATCCTTTCAAATTCTTAACTATGCAATTGTATTCTATAGAGACGGGGCGGTTCAAGCTGGATGGAGGCGCCATGTTTGGTGTAGTCCCAAAGACCCTGTGGAGCAAAGTACATCCGGCCGATGAGAATAATCTCTGTACCTGGACCATGCGCTGTCTGCTGATACAGGAAAACAATAAGCTGATCCTGGTGGACAATGGCATCGGGGACAAACAGGACGAGAGATTCTTCCGGCATTATTACCTGCATGGCGACGACTCCCTGGACAAATCCCTGGCAAAGCATGGGTTTCACCGGGACGATATTACGGACGTCCTGTTGACCCATCTGCATTTCGATCATTGCGGGGGAAGCATCCGGCGCGAGGACGACAAATTGGTCCCCGCCTTCAAAAATGCCACCTACTGGAGCCATAGCCGCCATTGGAAATGGGCCACAGAGCCCAATGACCGGGAGAAGGCATCCTTCCTGAAAGAAAATATATTACCCATACAGGAGAGTGGACAGCTGAAATTCGTGGATGCATCCGCATCCAGCCAGCCCCCGGCAGGCGCCACCTGGCCCGGCGGCAGTCTCGACATCATCTCAAATGTCATTCTCCCCGGTCTTTCCGTCCGTATCGCCAACGGCCACACAGAAGCGATGATCCTGCCGCAACTACAATACAAAGGCAAAACCCTAGTATTCATGGCGGACCTCCTCCCCTCCGTGGGACATGTACCCCTGCCCTGGGTGATGGCATATGATATGTTCCCCCTGACAACCCTCAGGGAAAAAAGATCTTTCTGGGAAGAAGCCGCCACCGGCGGTTACGTGCTCATATTGGAACATGATCCGGACAGCGAGTGTTGTATGCTGCAGTCGACAGATAGGGGGGTGCGGACATCGTCGATCTTCAGGTTGGAGGAAGTATAAGAGCAGGTCTAATACTTAAGCTTAGCAGGGTCCTGCTTGACATTCCAAAAGGTCAGTAAAACCACACGACCCTTTGTTTTGTAATAGCGATAGAATAAAACAATGTATTTATTAAGCCGGGCTTTACGGTATTTGTTGCGCCTATTGCCTTTTGGATATGATTCAGGATATTGCTCTATGCGTTTAAGCGCCTGATTCGTTTGATCAATGAATTTGATAACCTCCCTATCGGTCCATTCTGATTGTAGGAAAAAAATGTTCTTATCAAAGGTTGTTTGAGCTTCGTATGACCAATCTATCTCGACAGCCATTTCTTATACTTTTTCATGACCTCTTTGTGGGGTGTTACCTTACCTTGTTCTACTTCTTTTAAAGCTCTATCAATAGACTCCATTGCAGCATCTTCTACCCCATCCCACCAATCTGATTCTTCCTGGGCAAACGTCTTAACAACACTGAGGACAACTTTTTTTTGCTGTACATTAAGATGTTCAAGGTACTGGTTAATTTCTTTGTCTAAAAGCTTAGCTGCGCCCATAACTGTGTGCATTTATAACAAATTTATGTCATAAAATCGTGATTCTAAAATATCATAATTAACTGATACTTAATAAGCAAGGCATAATCTTTCAACTGTATTGCTCAATTTTATTCATAGATGCTAAAAAGCTTTCTTACTATTATGGAAAATGCTTTTGATATAATCTAACATCTAAACCATAACAAAATGAAAATAATTGGTACTCTAATTTTGACTTTTTCTCTTTTGAAAGTCAATGGACAAGACATTAATCTACCATTATCAACAGAAAATGACAATCGAAAAATCGGGGGTTTACAATAAAAACAATGAAATTCGAAATGTCTTTGAAATAACAAATCAAGCAGATAATTGGAGCCATGGGTCTGGCTTTCTTATCAAAGGCGGCGTTATCTTGACTAATTGGCATGTTGTTAAATATGCAGAACCAGAACAAATAAAGGTCAAAACTTCAGATGGATTTGAAAAAGATATAAAATTCATAGTAAGCGACAGTGTCAAAGATCTTGCCATACTGACGCCCTATGCATCTCTAAAGGGCGGGTTTGAATTTGAATCTGAAGATTCCATTTTAGTAGGCAATCAAATTTATTCATGGGGATTCCCTTTTCAATATAGTACAGCCTTACTTACTGTAGGTTATATTTCTGGGTTTCGTATTTATATTCCCAATCGTGCAAATCCACGAAATACTGTTAAACACATAGTTTTTAATGGTGCTTTTAACCCAGGCAACTCTGGTGGACCTATGGTGGACGCAAAGGGAAGAATAGTTGGAATTGTTCAAAGTAAGGCCATCCCATTATCTGATGCTGCAACTGCCGCACTTGCAGCATTGGATGCAAATACATCTGGATTTACATATATAAAAACAGATAATAAAGGAAATAAAAAAAACCTATCGGAAGCGCAGGTGGTTGCATTGGTACTAAAATCCTATCAGAACATTGCTCAAGTAATGATTGGAGAAGGGGTTACTATTGATGAAATAAAAAAATTTCTTCGAAAAAATCTAATTACTGGATATTAAAACTAGATGGAAAATATAGTCAATAATCTCAGCTAATAATCACAGATCCACCAACGAACTCAACGGATACCGCAGATTGTGGTAGTAGCTCATATCCACTTTCACGCTACCCACGGTGATGGGGCTCTCCACCCGCAACGCGATATGATTGGGATCATCACTGACCCAGACGGTCATCTTCTCTCCACCCTCGAACATCGTCCCCTTTACCAGCAGCGGTTTGAATTTGATACAGCGGAATTTGGCATATTTCGTACGGATAGTCTCCTTACCCAAATACCGGACATACAAGTGATACACCTGCCTGTCGAGGAACATGTCGAAGGGAATCTTATCCCCGGGCTTGAAATGATTAAAGTCCAGGTTGCGTACAAAGAAGATAGCGCTCAGCACATCCTGTATACAGGACGGGATCTTGTATACCCCTTCCGTCGTGACAGCCGTATTGGTACCCTTGGAGAAAGTAACGTTCTCGTATGTCTTGTAACCACCCTCGTTGACATTACGGATGAACTTATATGGCTGAAGCGTGTTGGTGTCGATATAGGTCTCATAGCGATCCCTTACCTTGAAGAACTTGTCGTAAAAAGGATAGGTCTTGCCATCGGCCACCACATGATAGGTTGTCTTACCATTGAACTGATCCAGCGTAGTATTGAAAGTAGCTTCCCCGGCAGCAACATATACGCTGGCTAGGGTATAATAAACCTTATAGGTGATTGTTTCCCCTGCCTGGAAGGCGGTATTGCGGACTGTACAGGAATCTTCCCCTTCTCCGGTGGACTGCGGAAAGACGACGCCTGTCAGCAGTAGGATACAAATCGTAAAGAAAAATCTCATTTATTTTTAAATATTTTGATGCTCAACATCAGCAGGCTGCCTATCAATGCCGGAACGATCAGATTGATCAGCCATATTGCAAACGATGCGGCAAATATTCCAATTGTGTTGGCGCTGAATAATTCCAGCACCTGTATGCTCGTTTCCCACCGGAGGCCCAATTCTGTCAAAAAAGTGAAAGTGGGTATAATGGCCATCACCAGGAATACCACACTTATGCCTCCCCAAAGCTGCCCGACGGTCAGCAATACCCCAAACACAGGAAATATCAGGCCATACTGTGCAATGAATACAAGATACCTGCCAAAAGATAAGAACAATATTCTCAACAAGAGCGTTGCGTGAAAATTTTCTAAAATTTTTACATACGCCTGATATTTGGCCAGTCCCGGTATTTTGCTCAATATCCTCAGCAACCATGAAAGGCGGAAATAAATAAATGTTAAACTTGACAATAGAACAACCACCAAAACCAGTAGGGTATTGAGCCAGAAGCCAATGCTGTCATGCGCTCCGGCAGTCTGCAATGCATGTGATGCACGTAGATAAAGGACACCCGCCAACCCTACGATCAGGGTCACCAGCAGCTGGGCCATGCTACAGACAATGGTGAGGGAGATGGACTCGATCCGATGCCCCTGCTTTACATACAAAAGACGCCCCAGATATTCACCCATCCTGTTGGGCGTGAAGGAAGCCATGGTAGTGCCGGTAAAAACAGCCCTTAGCGCGTTGATATAGGCAATACCGCCGATGGGCCGTAAGGCCAGCTGCCATTTCCGGGCCTCTATACCCCAGTTGACGGGCATCAATGCCACCACCAGCCATAATTTCCAGGAAAGAGGCCCGGTCACTGCCTTGCCAACCCTGTCCAGAGAGCCTCTCCAGTCGGGTTGATGCGTTACCTGCAGGCAAATAAACCATGATAGAACCAGGAATACCAGGGGGCCTACTACCTTGTTGAGTATTATTTTTATATTTGTTTTCAACGACGCCGATCAGTCGGCATCAAAAATAATCGTCCTTTTGCAAAAGCCCTCTAAAATAATTCTTGGGATCGATCCCGGCACCGTAATAATGGGTTACGGTCTCATTCTTTGCACCGGCCCCCGGATCAGCCTGATCGAAATGGGTGTGGAAAAGCTGCCGGTGAAAAAGGACGCTTACGAAAGACTTCGGCTTATCCATAAAAAAATATCGGAGCTGATCAGCCAGCACCAACCCCACGATTTTGCCATCGAGGCCCCTTTCTTTGGTAAGAACGTCCAGAGTATGCTAAAACTGGGAAGGGCCCAGGGTGTAGCCATCGCCACGGCCATGAACGCCGGCATCCCCGTTACGGAATACTCTCCCAGAAAGATCAAGCAATCCATTACCGGTAATGGCAACTCGGAAAAGGAACAAGTGTGGAAAATGTTGCAAAATCTCCTCGATCTGACGGAGGAGATACAGGCCTACGACGCATCGGACGCACTGGCGGTGGCCGTTTGCCATCACTTTCAGAACAAGCTTGCGGACCGCATCGGCGCCAAAAAAAATCCAACCAAACAGCCTTCTAAAAAGAAAGTCTCGGGCTGGGAAGCATTTATCCGGGACAACCCCGAAAAACTACGTGCAAGGTAGGGCGTATTAAACGAGCCCTTGGACCTTGAGCTGGAATATTTTTTCCAGGGAAAAATTAGGTAAATAGCCGGGATTGTTTATTTTTACTCCGTGTTAAAACCCAAAATGTTATGAAGAAGATCTTTCTGCTCGCTCTTATCGCCCTCGGCTCTGTTGGTGCTTTTGCAGCCACTGGCAGCCAATACGTAGTCGATGACCAACAGGTAGAACAACTGTTCACCAACAGCGTAGACGCCAGCCTCACTGCCCTTTCGGATCAGACGATGATAAACGCCACCAGCGGCATGGCAGCTCATGGGGCCCAATTCAGGAGCAGCGATAAGACCTTCGTAGCAGCCATCCTGTTGGACTTTTTCCTGGGCGGTCTGGGTATCCATCGCCTGTACCTGGGTACTGCAACCCTTACTTGGGTAGGTTATATCCTGACCTTCTGCGGTATCTTCGGGATCGTTCCCCTGGTCGACTTCATCGTGCTCATCGTTCACAATGAGGATATCAGCCCATACGTAGACAATACCAAGTTCTTTATGTGGGCCGGCAACATGTAGTCTATACAGAAAATATTGCGAAAGGCGCCTAACGGCGCCTTTTCTATTAAAGGCCGCCTCCGGCGGCCCGTCGAAGGACAGACAGACATGAAAAGGTTCAAATTCCTTCACTGGCTATACAACCTCCTGCATTACAGGAGCCTCTCCCACAACCGGGCGGCTTATCAGGCATATAATGTCCATAAGCCACTGATAGCCTCCATCTCCAGCAAAGACTTCCCGGATAAGACCTCCAGGGCCTGGCTCGATACAGGCCATTCCAGCCACCTGGTCCCAACCAGGACAGGCTACAACAGCTTCCCGCCCGACATACAGCAGCAACTGCTCACCTGGAGCGATAAAGGCTACCTTATTTGGAAAGGCTTCCTTGACAACACCACCACAGATGCGATCCTGGCAGAAGTGGACAGGCTGGTGCAACGGGGAAAACTGCATCCCACCCACGATCAGAAACTAATGTTCGCCAACAGACATTCCGCCCTTATCCGGAATGTGACACAGGACAAAAGACTCACGGACCTCCTGGGCTTTATCCTGGACAAGGAAGTAGTACCTTTTCAAACCATTAACTTCATCCAGGGCAGCAATCAACGGGCCCATTCGGACAGTATCCACATGACCACCTACCCCCTGGGCTACCTGATTGCAGTTTGGATCGCCCTGGAAGATACCCAGCCCGACAATGGCCCTCTCTTTTATTACCCGGGCAGCCACCGCCTGCCCTACCTGCTGAACAGCGATTTCAACGAAGGAGAGACCTCGCTGCTCCTGGGCAACAAGGACTATGTAGATTATGAAGACAGAATAGAAGCGCAAATAAAACAACAATCCCTCCAGCCGGAAGTATTCCTCGCCAAAAAAGGCGATATACTCATCTGGCATGCCAATCTCATACACGGCGGCATGCCCGTAAAGGACCATTCCCTGACACGAAAAAGCATGGTCATCCACTATTATGCAAAAGACGTGATAAAATACCACGAGATCACGGAACGCCCGTCACTGTTGAAGTAGCGTCAGCAGCTGTTCTCGGACTGCTTCATTAAAAGCCAGCATCTTCTTCCGGTTGTATTGCCGGACAAGCACTTCGGCACGCCTGACCCCTCCCATATGGAAGGCGCCGAAAAGAGCCGCGCCGATGAGCCACGCGGATACATAATAATGTTGCTCAAAACTGACGACGGCAAACCAGATACCCGCGGTCTGCACCAGTATGCTGAAAATGGCTTCACCAGGACGGCCGGCATAGAACTGCCCCGCCCCGGGTATGAACTGCGAAAGCCACTGGGCCTTTTCGACACTCTTCAAATGTGGAACATGCTGATAGAGATCAGAAGGCATCACGGCGAGTCCCCGTTGGGCAACAAAAGTATGATAAGCATCCGAAGCTTCTTTCCATCGCCCCAGCTCATTGAGGGCAAGTATCTTTAATACCACCAGCATCGGCGTTGGCTGCCGGCCGCCATGCTCATAAGACCACCGGTCCACCAGGGAGAGCACATTCTCGAAATGATGTCCCAGATACGTGCAAAGCGCCTGCTGGTAATGTATCTCCGCCTGGCTGCTGTCGGGGAAAGGATAGGCCTGCCAGTTCTCCAAAAAAGTCATGCCCTGGTCATAGAGCCCTTCCTGCTTCAGACAACGCGTCTTTCCATAGATGGCGATGAGCTGCCAGGAAGGGTCGTTGCTTTCGAATAAGATACGTTCATAGCCAATGGACGCATCGAAATAACGCCCTGCCTTGTACAGGCTGTCAGCCTGTACCCGAATGTCCTGCATGGAGAAATCCTGTCTCCGGACATCCTGCCCCCTAGTTGAAAAAATTACGAAGAGGGATATGCATGTCAAACAGTATCTTAGTGTCATATTCCTTATAAAATTCATTCCTGCGTATCTTAACAGACAATGTGCTGCCCCAGATGTCCCCAATGTAAAAGATAGTGAACAGCGTGCCAAAGCCAATAAAGCGGGCACTCTTCACGCCGTCCTTGCGGTAAGCCTCATAGGTCAGCGCCGCCAGGGAGATCACAGGTAAGAATGCGGCAATACCCTGCTTCTTTTTTCCGGCATACCATTTTCCAAGGCCGGGCACCAGCGCACTATAGATGCCCGCCAGAGCAGGGCTCTTGTGTTTGAACGCCTTCAGCTTGTCATAATACAGCTGCATCCGGCGCTCCTCCTTTTCAAAAATATACGAAGAATAAGTAAACTGCTGCTGTTGGGGAAGGAAGGCGCTGTAATCCCTTTTCAGGAGCGCGATACCTGCCAGCTGAAGACTCCGTAATTCCCGTAGGGTACTATCGGGAAGGACCAGTTGCCGCAGACCGTCGGAGGCGGAATCCACACGTCCCTGAAAAGCCTGACAATAGGCGGCGAAAAACCGGGACTTATCATACTTCGAAAAATCAACCGAAACTTTTAAAAAACTGCCGATGGATCTGTCCAGCTGCCGGGTGCTGTAGGCTGCCCATCCTAACATATAAAAAAGTGAATCCTTCTGCGCCCGCGAAAGAGCCGTTGTATCAACCAGTTCCAATACACGTATGGCTTCGGGCACGGCCTCCTTATCCTGTAGATATTGAGCAAACCGCAGCTCCTTTGAGAACTCGAATTGCTGGGCACGTACACAGGAAAAAGACAGGAACAGCAGAAGCAAAAGGCATAAGCTCTTCATCGGTACATATTGGGGGAGTCAATGATACGGCCTGTGGCAGGATTGATGCTGAGGGGCGATACATCCTCATACCCGATACGGTTGCAACGAAGGATTCGGTCCGCACTGATAAAGACCCCCTTGAACACGCCAAACTCCCGTATAGCCTGCTTGCTGAAATTGGAACAGGATATCTCATAGGGGCAGTTCCTTGCCAGCTGCTGGGACAGTATCTTTTGATAGCCTAATAATGCTCCTTTCAGGATCAGCGAGACAGGGTTGTATTGGGCAATGACATTATGGTGCTTGTTCTGAAGGGCTTTTTCGTTGTTGACGGGTCCATGATAATGAGCAAATTCATCGGGCGTCGTGAAATTCTGCCCCTTGACGAGCGCCAGGTCCTCTGCCGTTTGTGCCCGAACAGACAGCGCAAATAAAAGGGGAAAGAACAAAAAAAAGAGTTTTATCATTGCTCGATCTTTGCGTTTCGGGGAATGGTATAGTTGAACCAGCCGGCCGCTGTATTTTCATTGAGCTTAAAATCCGTATAGTTGGTCTTGGAAACCACTGAATCGCCTTTATCGTATAATATCTCGGTCGTAGTGGATGGGAAATAATAGGTGTCCAGCATCTGGTAGTTGTAATAGTACACCTTTCGAAATACCCTGCCGCCGGCCTCTTCATAATGCATATAGACAGGCCGCTGTCCATCATAGACGATCTTGATACGCTGTATCACCGCCTTTTTATCCGGCGTCTTTAACTTCCATTCCGTCACCAGCATGCCTGCTTCGTTGTACGTCTTATCCTGTACATAGCCAATGCGGGTCAACCCCATATCGGATACTTTCCCTGAAAAGAAATAGTAGAATTGGGAAGACTGCGTGCTGAACAAAAAATTCTGGTATTGGACGACAGTATTCTTCATCGGATCGTAAAGCTTTGTCTCACCCAGCTTGTTGGCGACGATCATATACTCCTTGGGGTAAACAAAATGAGTAACCAGGTTGCCGTTCCGCTGGTAGTACAACGCCCCTCTCAACGTTACGGATTTACCCTGCTGTACCTGCCGGATGATCATGTCGGCGGATACCCTTTCGATGGTCAGGGGACTGCGGGATGCAGCGGGATTCGAATAGAAGGCCCCGCTGGCAATGACGATGACGGCTGTAAGTAAGATCTGTTTCATTCGCGAATGGCTAACCGAGGTGGCGAATAATTTTTTGCTGTGCAGCTTTCAATTGTTCGGGGCTAAGTTTGAGCTTCCCCCGGGTGAAATTAAGATCATCCGCGCTGTTGATAGGTATCAGGTGCAAATGAGCATGAGGGACCTCCAATCCGACGACGGACAGCCCGCAACGATCACAAGAGAATGCTGCTTCAATGGCATGCGCAATAGGCTTGGCAAATACCAGCATCCGGGCCAGATAGTCATCCGGCACATCGAAGAATTTATCTACTTCTATCTTCGGGACCACCAGCACATGCCCTTCCCGCAAAGGGAATATATCCAGGAACGCAAAGAACTTATCGTCCTCCGCGATCTTGTACGATGGTATCTCCCCCGCAATGATCTTTGAGAAAATTGTCACACGGTAATATTTTCTATTTTGAACTGGAGTCTTCCGGCAGGCACCTGTACATCGGCTACTTCCCCTACCTGCTTGCCCAACAAACCTTTCCCGATGGGAGATGTCACGGATATCTTTCCCAATTTAAGGTCGGCTTCTTTTTCCGACACGAGGTGATAGGTCATTTGCTTTTTATTGGTCAGATTGGTAACAGTGACCTTGGTCAATATGGATACCTTGCTGGTATCGATACTGCTTTCATCTATGATACGTGCGTTGACAAGGTCGCCCTCCAGCTTTTGGATCTTTGCTTCCAGCAATCCCTGCGCCTCTTTAGCCGCATCGTATTCGGCATTCTCGCGGAGATCACCTTTTTCACGGGCTTCCGCAATGGCTTTAGAAGCTGCTTGTCTTTCGACGGTCTTCAGCCGTTGCAGATCGGACTTCAATTGTTCCAATGCTTCCCTGGTAAAATAGGTAAAACCACTCATAGTTGCCTCCTTAGATGTGCCCCGGGTCTGGTTTACACCGAAAAATAACCCATCCCCAGTGCACGGTCTTATGATGGGCCTTCGGCCAGAGGACCTGTGGTCCTCTTTGTTAACGACCACGCATGTCAGCTTAACGAACATGCATGTCCGCTTTGTTAACAAAGAAAAAAAATACAACGCCTTAGGAGAAATCCAAAAGCGTTGCACTATTTGTTACGTTCTGCAAAGGTAGGGGAAAATAATATAAACCAAATATTCCCAATGGCCGGCCACCCGTGCCCCGGCCAAAGGGTCGGGTCCGGCCCGCTTAAATACCAAGTTTTTCCAATACGACCTTGGCCATCTTATAGAACGCCTCATGGCTGTATCCGGCAATATGGGGTGTAATAAGAACATCCGGTCTGTTCAACAGCCATTCGAGCTGCTGACGCTGGATGTCCGGGTACGTCTCCAGCTTCTCATTTTCCAGCACATCCAGCGCTGCCCCGGCGATCTTGCCATTTTCCAGCGCCCGGATGAGCGCCGCCGTATCATGGACCTTCCCCCTGGATGCATTGATAAACCAGGGCTTTCTCTCCAGGGAATTGAAAAAACTATCCCCCGCCATATGAAAAGTCTCCTCCGTCAACGGAACATGAAAGCTTATTACATCGGCATAACGACCCAGCTGTTCCAAAGAAGCTTCCCGGACATTTCCCCGGGCAAAGTCGAACTTATATTTATCATATGCCAGGATAGTGACGTCGAAAGAAGACAAAAGCTTCGCAAAAGCGCCCCCCGCATTGCCAAATCCCACGATACCAACGGTCTTGCCGGTAAGCTCCGTACCGCGGTTGGCATCCCTGATCCATTTGCCTTCTTTTATTTCCATTTGGCTGGTATACAGCTTGTTCATTAGCCCCAGCAACATCCCCAGCACATGCTCTCCCACCGCATTCCGATTGCCCTCGGGACTGCTGACGCATTGTATACCGCGGGCGGTAGCATAATCTACATCGATGAGCTCCATACCGCTGCCCAGCCGGCCGATCCATTTAAGGGAAGATGCCTTGTCCAATATCGTCCGATCGATCTTCAGCCGGGTGGTTACGATAAGCCCTTCCACCCCCGCAATCGAACCAGCAAGCTCTTCATACGTCATTTGAGGCGCATATTCAACGGTGTATCCTTTTTGTATCAATCTTTCGCGGAGATAATCGTGCACTTTGGCAGTGATGATCACTTTTTGCATGAGCTTGCTATAGTTAATAGTTTATCGCATTTTCCAGGTCAGCCTGGCAAAATCTTCAATGGACAGTTGTTCCGCACGCTTGTCAAAAACAGGGTCTTCCGTCTGCTCAAAAAGAGGCTTGACTGCATTACGCAATGTTTTTCTTCGCTGGTTAAAGGCTGTCTTTACCAATAGAAAAAAGCTTTTCTCATCTCTGAAAGGAGGCGGGTCCGACCTGGGCAAAAGACGTATTACGGCGCTTTTTACTTTTGGAGGAGGCTGAAAACACTGTTCATGGACTTCGAATAAGTATTCCACCCTAAAGAACGCCTGTATAAGAACGCTGATCACCCCATAGATCTTGTTCCCCGGATGAGCAGCAACCCGTTGAGCCACTTCTTTTTGGAACATTCCGGTCATGCTTAGCAGTTGATCCTTCCATTCCAGCATTTTAAAAAGTATCTGGGTAGAGATGTTATAAGGGAAATTACCTATAACAGTAAAAGGGCCTTCGAACGGCCTGTCCATATCCAAAACACTTTTATGCAATATTTTCCCCGCCAGGCCAGGCCATGTCTTTTGTAAATAGACGATCTTTTCTTCATCCAGCTCTACGGCCTTGAAGTCAATCCCTTCTATTTCAATGAGATATTTGGTAAGAGCCCCTGCGCCGGGTCCTACCTCCAATAATCGCACCCCTTCCGCAGGGAGGATCTCGCGAAGAGAAGCCACTATCTTTCGGGATATATTTTCATCCCGGAGAAAATGCTGACCTAAAGACTTTTTGAGGGTATACATGAAAATGGGGGTAAAGTTAATAAATCGTACATTTACCCCTGAAAATTAAGTGAATGAGCCAACAACAAAGACCTGTCATAGGGATTACCGCCGGAGACCTGAATGGTATCGGAACCGAGCTGATCATCAAGGCCTTCTCGGATCATCGTCTGCTGGAATTATGTACGCCTATCATATTTGCCTCCAATAAATTGATCAATTTCTACCGGAAGTCCATTCCGGATGCCAATTTCAATTACCAAAGCACAAAGGACTTTTCCCGCATCGCACACAAGCAGGTGAATATCTACAACTGCTGGGAGGAAGAGCTTGCGATCGTGCCGGGACAGCTCACGGACATCGGCGGCAGCTATGCCGTAAAATCCCTCACTATAGCCGTTGAGGCCCTGCGGGATAAAAAGATCCAGGGACTGGTAACGGCGCCCATTCATAAGAAAAATACCCAATCCGCCAATTTCAACTTCACTGGACATACCCCCTATCTGAAACATGCCTTCAACGTCAATGATGTGCTGATGCTGATGGTATCCGATAACTTCCGGGTAGGGCTTGTCACCGAGCACGTACCTGTCAAAGACATCGCCAAATATATCACCCGGGAAGCCATTTTGTCCAAGCTGAATATCCTCCGGGACAGCCTGGTAAAGGACTTTGGCATCGACAAACCCCGTATCGCTGTTTTGGGACTGAACCCCCATGCAGGCGACGAAGGTCTCATCGGGAAGGAAGAAGAAGAGATCATCAAGCCCGCTATCAAGGACGCCAAACACAATATGCTGGTATTCGGACCCTATAGCGCCGACGCTTTCTTTGCCCGTAATTATCACTCCCGGTTTGACGCGGTGCTGGCCATGTACCACGACCAGGGATTGATCCCCTTCAAATCACTGGCTTCCGGTGAAGGAGTAAATTATACAGCCGGACTGCCGATGGTCAGGACCTCACCCGACCATGGTACGGCCTTCGACATCGCCGGCAAGAACAAGGCCGACGCCACCTCCTTCCTGGCCTCTATCTATGCTTGTATAGATATTATCCGCAACAGACAAGAATATGAAGAGAATAGAAAGAACCCGCTGAAGAAGATGGGCCAGGTGGTCCTGGCTAACGCAGAAGACGAAAAGATCGAAGAGAACTAACTCACTGGAACACGCTGTCGGGCACCCCCTTGTTGATGATATACGAGCTATAAGTCAGCTCTACCCTACCACGCCCATCGCCGGCAAGCTGCTTTTTTTGGGGTGATCCGTCATCATAGTCGAAGGTGATGCCCTTGGGTAACTTATAATTCTTGACATTAAAAGTGAAGAGCACTTTATCCGGCAGGGCATAGGCAATATATTTCCCGTATCGCAATTCCACATCATAAGTACCGTTGTCACGCGTGGTGGTACGTGCCCGCAGAATGACCAGGCGGCTTTCGTCCACCCAAAAAGTAGATAGCACAAGGTCCGCATTCTCGTCCTGTGGCAACAGCTTGATCAATCTTACTTTCTGTCCCTGGGCAGTATCGGTCCCCGCATCCAGCACGGTATAGGAGCCTTTCAGCAGATTGTTGAGGCTGATAGTTACCGCTCCTTTCGGAACAAAAGAGATCCCTTTATCATTCCTGATCTTTAGCTTATCCGGCTTTTTAAAATAAACAGTGACGGAAGCCTCCGGCTCTTTCAAAAAGCTCACATTTGTCTTCATGGTGCCCGAGGCCTGGTAGTCATTGACCCGGTCCAGGCGGGCACGGATCTTTTGTAACAGTTCGGACGCCGGCTGCGCAAAGACGCCCAATGTCAACAACAGGCCAGCCAGGAGCAAAAAAATTTTGTTCATAACAAATGCATTAACTCAAAATATCTTTTTTTCGAAATGCCCATATGGCGGCAGTTACAAACGCAGCTATATAAGCCAGCAATATGCCCAGACTTTTGAGTACGGATGGGAGGTTTTCGATGGAGCCGGGTATAGTGCCTCCCTGCCCATCAGACTGGGAATAAAAGAATCCCTTCCACGCCAGCATATGGGAGGTAAAAAGCCATGGCTTTACGGTATTATCGTAAATAGGTATGCGCATTTCCGACAGGATGGTGAGCACGACGACGATGCTGATAGTGGCTACAATGGGACCGATAGAATTCTCTGCAAACACCGACAACAAAAAAGCCAGGGCGGCCACGGTGCTAAGCGCAACCATTGCATACCCAAAGGCGGCTATATATCGCCATAGGACGTCTGTCTTACGGATATGTTCGATCACGGTGTCGCGTGCAATGACAAGGTCGTTGGTGCCAAAAAGCCACATGCTGAGGAACAGGGCCAGCAAGGCCATCCATATCAGCAGCAGAATGGTATAGATGACGCTGGCGCCGAACTTCACCAGCATCAGTTGGGTACGACTCACGGGCCGGGTCACCAGCAGACGAAGTGTACCCATATTGGCTTCTCCCGCCACCATATCGCCGGCCACGAGGGCTACCAGCAATGGGATCTGGATCAGCAGGGTATTGAGGATGACAAACGCCACCAGGTAGCCGTTCATGATCAATGAATAGGGTATGGAAAAGGTATCGGACACGCTGCTCATTCCCATCTCCAGATAGGACTGCCCGTCAAATTTCAATCCCAGTTGGATGATGAGGATGATGGCGGCGATGGCCGCAAAAGGGATATAGGTACGGGGACGTTTGAATATTTTAAACAGCTCTATCTGTAAAAGCTTCCACATGCTGATTGGCGGTTGTCAATGATAAAAAATAATCTTCCAGCGAATGCCGGGGCCGGATGGCGGCAACAGGCACACCCTGCTGGACAAGGTCACGCACAAAGGAAGGTATTCGTGTCTTGTCCATTTTCAACAGGAGCTTCCCGTCCTTGCGAGATTGGAGACATTCCTGCCATGGACTCCGGCACAGCATTTCCTCGGCCAGGGCTCCATCAGGAGTATCCAATTCCACCAGAGTTTGTCCCGGATCGAACAGCTCCAACACCTTTCCCTCCACGATCTTCCTCCCTTTATCGATAATTAGCATACGATTAGCTATAATTTCCATTTCACTCAACAGATGGGAGGACACCAGCAACGTCTTTTTTTCATGGCCGCTGAGATGCAGGATGAGATTGCGGACATCCGCGATACCCTGGGGATCCAGCCCATTGGTGGGTTCGTCAAGGATAACGAGGTCGGGATTATGGACCAAAGCTACGGCAATGCCCAATCTTTGCTTCATCCCCTGCGAAAAGGTCCTCACCTTACTATGGGCTCTTTCCGCCAGCCCTACCTGCTCCAGTTGCTGCATCAGAATACGGGAAGAAGGACGGATACCGCTCATACGCGCAAACAAAGAAAGGTTCTCATAGGCAGTAAGATACTTATAGAGGTCGGGCCGCTCGATAACGGCGCCTACCCTCCGTAATATTTCCCTGCGATGCGTTCTCAGATCCATTCCGAAGATCTCTATCTGGCCATCGGTTGGCGCAATCAGCGTAAGCAACATCCGGATGGTAGTGGACTTCCCGGCACCGTTCTGCCCCAAAAAACCATATATATCCGTTTGCTCCACCGAAAAGGACAGTCCGTCGACAGCTTTTAAAGTACGGTAATTGGTCTTGTCCGAAAAATAGCCCAATTCCCGCATATCGCTAATGTCTGTCCTTCGGACGAGCCCCTTCCAGGGGCTCCAGGATGCTGAAAAATGTTTGGTAAGACCGGTGACCCGGATGACTGAAGACATATTATTGAATATCAATGTAATTTACGTTGGCCCGCCGGAGGTGAGCCGGCCACATCCTATCAACAATTCTCACACGGGATTGATCGCCCGCAGCCCCCGAATTTCAAAATTTTCTTTGGAGGCTTGCAAAACCGGAATGTGTTCTCTATATTTGTTCCACCATCTCCTACGTCAATCCTCGCTAAATTTATTATCCCCGAAAAAAGCCAAACAACGTTTAGTTTTAACTGTACCACAGTTGTGCTTATATACTAGTTCCTTCCTTTGAATCGCCGTGTTTACGCTCACAGATTATTCACCTTCTGAAAATTACAAAGATGAAAAGGAACTTTTTCGCCTTACTGTTTGCTTCTGCCCTGACCTTCGGTCTTTCTCCGGCACATGCAGCTACTTCCGACAATTTCAACTCCCGTAAAGGCATTAAACTCACAGAAATAAAGGGTTTTTTGCAAGGCAATTGCTGGTTTTTTGCCGACTTTGACGTCAATCGTAATGGCTGGACCCCCAATATGGAAGGGGATGGCGCCATGGTATCCGGAACGGGCGGCAGCGCTACGGAAATGACGGGTATCTTCACCCCCCTGCTGGATCTCAATGGCCCCGTTACCGTCTCTTTTACCTATAAATTCAACCTGCCTGTAAAGGACAGGAGATGGATCAAGGTATACACCACGGACGCCAACAACAAACCTGTTATGTTATTGGACAGCATGGAGCTCACAGGTCTGGACAATACCACGGTCTACACGTATAATAAGGTCTTGTCTGCCACAGCCGGCGGGTATAAATTATATATCAACTACCAGGGTGTCGGCGGCAGCGAACGGATCGCCATCGACCAGCTGTCCATCGACGCATCTACGCACTATGCTTCTGCCTGCAACACAGCTCCCGTGACGCTGCGCGATAAATTCATGGGTACGGCTTCTCATACCGCTAACGGAAATGTGCTGAGCAATGACTATGATCCCAATCACGAGACCATGACGGCCTACCTGCTGGAAGAATCTCCCGATGGCAGCGTAGACCTTAAGAAAGATGGCGGGTTTGCCTTCACTCCTAAAGATGGTTTTACAGGGTCTTCCACCCACTTCACCTACAAAGTGTGTGACAACGGCAGCCCCAGCCTCTGCAGCATCAACACGGTAGCCACCATCCGATTCCCCGTACGAAGCACGCTGACCAACTTCCAGGCGCTGTACAGGAAGAACGCCGTGGATATCAACTGGGTTGCCTCCACCGACAACCACAGCGCACACTTTGAAGTAGAAAGAAGCATGGATGGCGACTATTTCCAAAAAGTGGGAGATGTGACGGCTGCCGGTACAAGCTATTCCTTTACCGACAAAGTGAATGATCACAAAGCAAAGAGCAACGATCTTTATTATCGTCTCCGTCAGATAGACGCCGCGAACAGAATAACTTATTCCAAAGTGCTCATCGTAAGGACCTATGGCACCAAGAGTGTAGAGTCGGTGAGCGTCACTCCCGACCCTGTTGTGAACGATATTCAGGTGAATGTACAATTGAAGGAAAAATCCTTTGTGATGATGAAGGTGACAGATAACAATGGCAGTGAGATCATAAGGAAGACGGCTATGGGTGAGAACGGCGCCAACACCTTTGATCTTGAAGATACGCATGCGCTGCAGCCCGGCATGTATCAGCTGGAAGTGATCATCAACAGCAACGAACGCCTGACTATGCGGCTTGCAAAGAGCTAGTGAGCAAGAATTGAATGGTAAGTACACAAGAGCCCCTTACAGGGGCTCTTGCTTTAGGCCGTCAGGACTCCTATTTTTTAATATCCAGGTACGACTGCAAGTCTTTTACATACTGCTCAAAAGCCACCACACCCTGAGGGGTTATCTTACAAATGGTCTGAGGGTAATTATCCTTGAATTGCTTGGCTACGTCGATGTAGCCGGCCTCCTTCAGTTTGTTGATCTGTACGCTGAGATTCCCGGCCGTGGCATTGGTCTTTTCCCTGAGAAAGGTGAATTCAGCCTCTTTCACGCTGATCAGGACGGAGATCACTGCCAGCCTCAATTGGGAGTGTAATATGGGGTTGAGGTCCTTAAACATTTTTCATCTTTACTTTCAGATATCTTTTTCTCAGTATCAGTCCCGGTATGAACCACGCAAGCTGCGATCCCGCCGCCAGATAAAGCAATGCCCAGGGGTCGGGAGTAAGCGAGCTCAATATAGCGAATACCCAGCAGGCAATACCACCGATGACCATGGGCCGGAACCTCCTGCCAAAGCCGATGGCAAAGGTCGGAATGCCGTACAGGACCAGATATACCGAAATGGGTTGCACGAAATCATATCGGAGCAAAAAATAGTTCATTAGGATCATGGCGGCGCCAAAGCTTAGCCAGATGCCTCCACGAAGCTGATCGTCATGCCCCTTGTATTTCCGCAGCTTCCTTTCCCGCCGCGCAATGACTATCTGGGGGATGATACCTAAAAAAGTGAGCCACCAGACAGTATCCAGCCAGCCCATCTTAGGGAAGAAAAGATATTTGACAAGAGCCACCAGTGAGCAGAAGGTAATGATAGCCCCCCACATCAGCGCGGTGACACCCGTCTCGATATAGTCGTCCTTGGCTTTGCTGATCATCTGCGATATCAGCTGCAGGCTTTCCTGGGTAGAAAATTCTTTTTCCATACTGAAAAATCCGCCGGACGTTAGTCCGGCAGATCATAAAAGTTATTTATTTACCACATTGCTCCAGCATAGCTTCTGCCTGTTGCTGCCCCCAGGTAGGAGCCAGCGGTTCAGGATGGGCTGTCTTATACAACGATACTGATTTCTCGAACAAAGGCTTGGCCTTATCCTTTCCACCGCCGAATTGAGTAGGCGTGCCAAAGAGGCTCATGCCTTGCAGATAATACAAACGGGGATTATTGGGGTCGGCCTGCAGACCTTTCTGCAACGCTTCACCGGCCGTCTTGCCATAAGTCGCCCAGCGGGTCTGCGGATCTACCAGCATCTGCTGGGTAGCAGACATATTTTCGACGGCATATAGCTCGGAATTCTTTTCGAGAGCTTCGGCCTTTGCCAGATAGGCATTGATCTTGGCAGAGTTGGCATCCTTATCCTGCACGGTGGGATTCCAGCCTACCCAGGTCTGGGCCAATGCGGCATAATAATAAGGCAGCCATTTCGTCTTTTCTGCATCGCCTATGCGATCAAAAGTGCTGGCCAGGCTCTGCAGATCATCGATGCTCTTGGCAGAATCCAATAATGCAATGTTCTTTTGCATCATTTGGGTATATTTGTCCGATTGGGCGCTGGCGGCAATAGAGACCAGCAGGGCGAGCGAAAAGATCAGCTTCTTCATAGTTTTAATTTAAGAAGTTAAGAATTGTTTTGTTATTGTGGCGGAATTGGGCTTCGAGTAAATGTAGCCCAATTCCCGCAAATCGCTAATGTCTGAGGCCTTCGTCGGACCTGCTTCGACACGGTCCTCCTCGGTCGTAACCTTCGCCTAGCTCGGTTATGGGCGAGCTCCTTCCAGTCGCTCCGGGTTATAAATTATTATTGATGGCGTCCTGACTGCGATCCACACCCCAGCTCAGGAAACAGCCGATGAAATAAAACCGGTTGGCCGGCGGCGTGATAGGCTGCTTGTACTGTCCGCTGTAAGAGTAATTATATCCATACACCGCATTATAT
The DNA here is from genome assembly GCA_001898505.1 of Sphingobacteriales bacterium 50-39. Lineage (GTDB taxonomy): Bacteria > Bacteroidota > Bacteroidia > Chitinophagales > Chitinophagaceae > Puia. Next base: position 79,310 of record MKTZ01000008.1, on the reverse strand, counting down.
CCTAATACGTTGCTCATGCTGGCAAAAAGCACGATAAAGGTCTTTGCCTTGGGCTTGCCTATGCTCGGCACATATTCTGCACTAAAGTTCAGGGACTGGTAGGACTTGGTCTTACCCTGTTCGGCCAGCTCGAACTTCGGTCCGTTGGCCAATACGAAATTGTAATAGGGTCTTCCCGTAGCATAGCTATAGGTAAGGTTGAACCCCGACTTGATCTTGGTAAAGAACTTCTTCGTCACGATGGACGCCGTGTGCCTGGCGGCAAAGTTCGGCATCAGCTGCTCGGTATAGTTCAGGTAATTGCGCTTCGTATCCAGGTAAGAATAGCTGATCCAGTAGTCGAAATCCTTGATGGTCTTTTTATCCCTCCAGAACAACTCAAACCCTTTGGCATAGCCGCTACCGGAGTTATTATAGAGCGAATAGTTATAATATACGGGCACGGTCTTGATGAGGTCCTCATATTTCTTATAGTACGCCTCTATCCGGAATATCCTGTCCTTGGACATCTTCTGATAGTTGATGATATAGTGGGTCGCCCTGGTAAAGCCCACATTCTTTGTATAGAACAGCTGGCTGCTCTCCGGCTTTTGATAGAAGACGCCATAGGCCACCGAGACCTGCGCCTCTGGCCCTGTTCGATAGGCAAGGGATACCCTGGGAGCAAGATCACTACGATGGATAACGGAAGAATGCTCGTAACGAAGTCCAACCTTCGCCGCCAGCTCGTTGGTAAGGAATATATCCGACTCCACAAAGACCGCATTGAAATGATCCCTGAACTTATACAGCGAATCCATATTGTATAGAGGGCTCCGGTAATGCTGGTCGTTATAGGAATACCAGTATTCGCTGCCAAATCGGATGGAGCTGATACCCCCCAATTTCTTGTCAAACACGGCCTTTATCTGTGACAGCTGCTGGTTCTGATCGATGGCAAAGGTCTTTCCCTTCATCCAGAATACGGTGTCCGGAAAGGATTTCGGCTGGTTGTAAGCGTCCTGTATCTGTTGGCCCAGGTTGTCCAGGTTGGTGCTGTAGCTGGCGCCCAGGTCCATTTTCCAACCATTGTTCAAATACTCCCGCCAGCTGAGGTTGTTGTACCAATTGTGGTTGGTGAGCCCAAAAGCATCCTTCGTATACAGGCTGTCGATATCCTGTCTGCGAAGCCCCAGCTCGTTATAGGCAAACGTAGTATAGTACTTGATCATACCCCCGTTCTTTGTCCGGATACGGAAATTGGCATCGCCATTATGGAACTGCGGCATCTTGAAATAGTCCGGCTCCTGCTTGATAGCCTTGAAATACAGCCCTACATTGACATAGTTATACGTGATGCCATAGGAAGACTTTTTGTCCTTCGCCAGCTGCTGGGTGCCGATGCCCACCAGAATAGGTGAGATGCTGGCATCTATCTCCGACTTTTCGGGGAGGTCGATGGATTCCAGCAATACGACGGATGACAAGGCCTGGCCATAGAGGGCGGAATAACCCCCGGTGCTGAATACCGTCCCCTTGAACAGGAAAGGAGAGAACCTTCCCCTGGTCGCAATGTCCGGTACGCTGGTATAATAGGGATTGTTGACGAGGGTGCCGTCAATATACTGTTTCGCCTCATACCCCGCGCCACCCCGGACAAACAGCCCCTCCTGCTCCCCCACCTGCTGGGCTCCGGGCAAGGTCTTGAGAGCAGCAGTAATATCGGCATTCGAGCCGGCGGTAGTGGCCACATCCAGACTGCTTAGGACGGCCCCTCTCTTGGCATCCCCTGCTGTGAAAGAGCCGGCGGTAATGGTTACCGCCTTCAGCTCGCTAAGCTGCTCCTTCATGACAATATGGAGGGTAATAGGCGCTCCTGTGAGGTTTACAGGCTGTTCTACGGGGTTATAGCCGATGTTGGTAATAGTGATGGTCATTGTCCCTTTTTCGGTCGTCCTGAAGCGAAAAGCCCCGGTGCTGTCGGCCGTAGCGCCATCATAGGAGTCCTTTATGGTAATGCTGGCCCCGCGGATAGGATGGCCCTTAGGATCTTTTACCGTACCCGAGATGGAAGTCTGGGCAAAAAGCCCGGCAGTGATCAGGATAAAGGCTATAAATAAGGCAGTGCGTTTCATTCTCTCATAAATTTATCGTAAAACTAAACTAGTTTATTTTATAAACCAACCCCTCAAAGAGCATTTTCAGCCAGGAAGGGCATTTTGCCGGTAAAACACCGGATTGGGCCGGTGAAAGCGGGTCACAGACGGCCACAGGCCGTCTGCCCGAAGGGCAATAAGACAGCGTCCGTGTAAAAGCCCGGGCCGAAGGCCCGCATACCTGAGAATAGTCTCCCCCCCCCAAAAAAAAGCCAGGCTTAGACAAGCCCGGCGGTTGTTGATCGTACCCTTTAAAACTAAATCGTTGAATATTATATACAGTCGCTGTCATCTGCCCACCTTGCTACAGGCAGGCTGAACAACGCCCATGATAGTATAATTGACTAATGAGCCAGAAATTGGAAAAAACAGTAAATAAAAGTGGCTTTCGTACGGATGATCAGAAGAAAAGTGATGTTGGAAATAAATGATTCGGATTGTTTTTCCGGATCTTGGAGGATGTCGTGTTGACGTTGTAAAGATTGCCAAAAAAATCGAAATGTGCAAGCCTTTGCCTAAAAAAAAACTGGCCACAGGCCAGTTGTCCGAAGGACCATCATTAGACGTTTTCGGTCCGAGGGTACTTTCCACTTGACCCGAGGGCCGAAAACAAAAAAAAACCACGCAAATGCGTGGTTTTTTTATCTCTATAAAAAGCGCTTATTTATACTGGGGGATCAGGCCATTTGCCAGCTCCACCATCCTTTTTATACCGTCATCCGACAGATTGCCTTTCTTGAACTCTGCCAGCACATCCGGCAGCTTGTTCTCCATTTCCAGCAGGAAATGATCTTCAAATTCCTTGATCTTACGTACAGGCACAGACCTCAGCAAACCTTGTGTGCCAAGATAGATGATCGCTACCTGCTTTTCCACGGTGAAAGGCGTGTACTGCGGCTGCTTCAGGATCTCCACGTTACGGGCGCCCTTGTCGATAACCAGCTTCGTAGCAGCATCCAGGTCACCACCGAACTTGGAGAAAGCTTCCATCTCACGATAAAGGGCCTGGTCCAGCTTCAGGGTACCGGCGACTTTCTTCATCGATTTGATCTGCGCATTACCACCCACACGGCTCACGGAGATACCTACGTTGATAGCAGGACGTATGCCGGAGTTGAAGAGGTTACCTTCCAAAAATATCTGACCGTCGGTGATCGAGATCACGTTCGTGGGGATATAGGCGGATACGTCACCTGCCTGTGTCTCGATGATAGGCAATGCCGTCAGAGAACCACCACCTTTTACAAGATGCTTGATAGATGCAGGCAGGTCGTTCATATTCTTGGCTACGCTGTCGTCGCTGATGACCTTGGCGGCGCGCTCGAGCAGACGGCTGTGCAGGTAGAATACGTCCCCGGGATATGCCTCACGGCCCGGAGGGCGACGGAGCAGCAGGGATACTTCACGGTAAGCAACGGCCTGTTTGGAAAGGTCATCATAAATGATGAGCGCGGGACGTCCCGTATCACGGAAGAACTCACCGATAGCCGCGCCGGCGAAAGGAGCGTAGAATTGCAACGGAGCAGGATCGGAGGCCGATGCGGCAACGATCACGGTGTAGTCGAGAGCCCCGTTGTCAGCCAAGGTCTTCATCACACCCGCAACAGTGGACGCCTTCTGACCAATGGCTACATATATACAATAAACAGGCTTGCCTGCTTTGTAGAATTCCTTTTGATTGATAATGGTATCGATGGCAATAGCAGTCTTACCTGTCTGCCGGTCGCCGATGATCAGCTCACGCTGTCCGCGGCCGATAGGGATCATGGCGTCGATGGCTTTGATACCAGTCTGGAGGGGCTCCTTTACGGGCTCACGGAAGATAACACCGGGGGCCTTACGTTCCAGGGGCATCTCATAACGCTCACCTGCAATAGGACCTTTCCCGTCGATGGGCTCACCCAGCGTATTGACCACGCGGCCCAGCATGCCGTCCCCTACGTTGATAGAGGCAATGTTGCCGGTACGACGGACCTTAGCGCCTTCCTTGATCTCCCCGCTCTCTCCCATCAATACCACACCCACGTTGTCCTCTTCCAGGTTGAGGGCAATGGCTCTTACGCCATTCTCGAATTCTACCAGCTCCCCGGCACTGACATTGCTCAGGCCATAGACACGGGCGATCCCGTCACCTACCTGCAGTACGGTGCCTACTTCTTCCAGCTCAGCGGAAACATTGAAATTGCTCAATTGCTGGCGCAATATTGCTGAAATTTCATCTGGTTTGATCTCTGCCATAATTTATCTAGTTGTCTGTTTGATGTAATAAACGATTACCTTATCTTATAGATAAAGTCGTTGTTCTGGAATTGTTTTTTAATGTTCTTCAGGTCAAATGCAATACTGCCGTCTACCAATTCATCCCCAATCTCCAGCACAAAACCTCCGATCAGCTTTTCATCGACAGCCGTGACCAGCTCGATACTCTTCAGGTTCTTGTCGGCGCCGACCTTGTCGACGATGGCCTTTTTCAGCTCTTCGCTGACAGGAACAGCCGTGGTGAGCTTCACGGTCTGTATTCCCTTGTATTCTTTATACTGATCGATAAATGCATTGACGATCTCGGCAAGATATACCTCACGCCCCTTGGCGATCAGCAGCTTGATAAACTGCGCGGTGATCACGGAGACCTTTCCGCCAGTAACAGCATCTAATATTTTGTCTTTTTTATCCGACTTTATGATGGGGCTCTTCAACAGATTGGCCAGCTCCCTGCTGCTGCGGATAATACCCTGTAGGAACAGCGTATCGTTGTAAACAGCATCCAGCTGACCTTTTTCAATGGCCAGGTCGAGGAGGGATTTGGCATATCTGGCGGCTAAACGTGGGTTGGGCATGTTCTTGTAGGGCTTTTAGTTCAACTTCACTTCGTTGGCCAGTTCTTTGATATATTTTTCCTGCTCGCTCTTATTAGCCAGTTCGCGACGCAATATTTTTTCCGACACCTCTACTACGAGATTGCCAACCTGGTTCTTCACTTCCGTGATGGCAGCCATCTTTTGGCCTTCGATAGCAGCCTGTGCATCGGCAATGATCTTGTTGGCTTCCAACTTGGCCTGGTCCTTGGCTTCGTTGATGATCTTATCCTTTGTCTCACGGGCTTCCTTCAGCAGCTGCGCTCTTTCTTCACGGGCCTTGGCAAGCAGCGCTTCATTCTCGCTCTTCAGCTGCGCCATCTCGGCCTTTACCTTTTCAGCAGTGGCCAGGCTGTCCGAAATACCTTGTTCCCGTTCATTGAGGGATTTCAGAATGGGCTTCCAGGCAGTCTTGCGCAGGATCAAATAGAGGATCAGGAAAGCCAGCAGGTTCCAGACGAACAAGCCTAAATCAGGCATTAATAAATCCATATCGAGTAAGTATATTTTCAATTTTAAAATTCTTCGCCTTCAGTTGAAAAGATACTGCACCCTCGGCCCTGTGCTCCGGATGCAGTACAATTTTTACGTGCTTGCATATTGCTCACGCAACATGTATCGCATCCGGCTTAGTGGAACACAGCCAGAAGACCTGCTACGGCAGCGAGAAGGGCAACACCTTCTACCAGAGCGGCCGCCAGGATCATGTTAGCACGAATCTCATTTGCGGCTTCCGGCTGACGGGCAATACCCTCCACAGCGCCTTTACCGATCTGACCGATACCGATACCGGCACCGATGGCGGCAAGACCTGCGCCGATGGCGCCAAACCCGGGCTGAACTTCCAACATGATAGTCATCAACGTCATGATACTTGGTTTTATAATTAAAAAAGAGTTCGGGGTTACACCATTACCGCATCATCATGATGCCCTTCACCATGCTCGTGGTCATGCCCCCCTGCGAAGGCCTGACCGATAAACACGGCAGTTAGGTTAGCAAAAATGAATGCCTGTATAAATGCAACTAATATTTCAATGAGATAGATGAATATCGCCAACGCAATAAAGAAGGGGGAAGTACCCCATCCCAGCGCGGTATTCATGGCGCCAAAGATGAAGATCAGACAGATAAAGCTCAGGATAATGATATGGCCCGAGATCATATTGGCGAACAGACGGATGATCAATGCAAAAGGCTTGGTAAAAATACCCAGTATCTCGACGGGTATCATGATAGGCTTTACACCAAGGGGCACGGGCGGGTTGGCGATATGCCCCCAATAATGGCCGTTGGTGCTGAACATGATAACGATAAAGGCGATGATACCCAATACAGCGGTAAAGGCGATATTCCCCGTTACGTTGGCCGTACCCGGTATCAACCCGATGAGATTATTGATCAGGATAAAAAAGAACACAGTCAACAAAAAAGGCATGTATTTCTCATACTTGTCACCCAAATTGGATTTACCTACCTCGTCCCGTACAAAAGTGATCACGGGCTCCACCGCATTCTGAAAGCCCGTGGGCGCCGTCTTGACCCCCTGACCCTTGGCATATTTGCCTGCGATGCCGCTCATGATCCATACCAGCAGGAGGACAGAAATGATCACCTGGATGGCATTGCGACCCAGGGATAGGTCATATACCTTTACACTGGCATCCGGCTTGCCGCTGGCATCTACCGCAAAGATCTTTCCTGCCTTATATATCTTGGGATCCAAATGGTTCTCTTCCACATAATTCTTTTCCAGCAGACGGTACCCATTATAGACCTCCTCGCCGTGATTGAACCGGGAAGCCATAAATACAGACCAGCCTTGAGCGGGAGAATAAAGGATCACCGGGAGGGGGATAGTGACAGGGTGCTTGCTCAGCGTAAAAAAGTGAAATTCATGGGCATCTCCAACGTGCTCGAGGATCAGTTCCGCAGGATTCAGCTTGGGAGCCTCTTTCTTAGCCTCCTCGCCACCGGGAGCATCCTTTGCCTGAGCCGGCAATGTCGTCGAAAAAAACAGGCAACTTACGCTGAAAACCGCGACCAATAAAGATTTGAAGCTGTTGGAGACCATACCTTCCCTCAATTTTGCCGCAAAGATAAGGTTGGCTCGTGAGAATATAAAAACTACATTAAAAAAAGCTTAGAACGCTCTAGCCAGATCATTGAAAAACAGCCCTCTACGCAATCTTCTGATGCTGCTCGAACTGCATCTGGTGCAATTTGAAATAATGCCCCTGCAACTGCAGCAGCTCCTCATGCGTACCGACCTCCTTGATCTCGCCCTTATCCATTACGATGATCTGATGAGCTTTACGGATGGTAGACAACCGATGGGCAATGACGATAGAGCTCCTGCCGGCGATCAGCTTGTCGATTGCCTCCTGTATCAACAGCTCGGACTCCGTATCCACGGAAGAAGTGGCCTCGTCCAGGATGAGGATGGAAGGATCATACAACAACGCACGGATAAAAGAGAGCAATTGCCGCTGACCAAGGGACAGCGTGCTGCCCCTCTCCATTACATTGAAATGATAGCCGCCGGGCAGCTGCATGATAAACTCATGCATACCTATCAGCTTGGCGGCCTCTATAACTTTTTCTTCGGGTATGTCGTCATTGCGTAAAGTAATATTATCCTTCACGGAACCCGAGAACAAAAAGACGTCTTGTAACACCACCCCGATGTTCCTTCTTAGCTGATCCAGCTTATAGTCCTCTATCTTCACATCATCGATACGGATCTCCCCTTCCTGTATGTGGTAGAGACGGTTGATCAGACTAATGATGGAGGTCTTGCCGCTGCCCGTATGACCCACGATGGCTACGGTCTGGCCCGGCTGGATAGTAAAGGATATATTCTTAAGGACATACCGATCCTCCACATAGGCAAAGTTCACATTCCTGAACTCCACCTTGCCTTTTATCCGGGCTGGCGCATAGTCCCCTTCCGTCCGGATAGTATCCTCGTTATCCAGCACACGGAACACCCGCTCGCTGGCTACCATACCCATCTGCAGTACATTGAACTTATCTGCGATCACCCGTAGAGGACGAAACAAAAGGTTCAGGTATAAAAAGAAGGAGACGATCTTTCCGCTAAGCTCAGCAGCCTCGTGCGGCGGCAACTTCAGCACCGGACTGGCGCCCCACCATACCAGCAAGCCGGTGGATACGGCCAGAATGATCTCCACCAGGGGAAAGAATATCGAATAGGCAAAAATGGCATTGATATTGGCGTTGCGATGATCCCGGTTGATCTTGTTGAACTTCGCGGCCTCCCGGTCCTCCGCGGCAAAAGCCTGCACAATGGGCATGCCGGTGATATGCTCCTGTACAAAGGCATTGAGGGCCGCCACGGCATTCCGCACCCGGATAAAAGACTTATTCACGGACTCCTTAAAAAGCCAGGTGGCCAGAATAAGGAAAGGAAAAGGCGTCAGACAGATCAGGGTCAGCCGCCAATCCACTACGAACATGAATAGTAGGACGGACACGATGGACAGGAGGTCGGCAATAATAGGGATCAATCCATCGGAAAATATATCATTGATGGCCTCGATATCATTGATGGTTCGGGTAGTGAGCGTCCCGATAGGGGTCTTGTCGAATTGTGAAAGGTTCAGACCCAACACCTTCTTATATACACCCACCCGAAGGTCTTTTACCACGGTCTGACCAAGCCAGGCAGTGATAAAGGAGAAATAGAACCGGGATACCGTTTCGATCAGAAGCAGCCCGATCTGCAAAATAGTGATCCAAATGATAGCTGTAGCCATGGCCTCCTTGATAGTAACCGCGGAGCCCGGGGTCGCACCCTTCCGGATAAAATTGTTGATCGTCACTTGGATAAGAAAGGGGCGCAAAGGAGATAGCACGGCCAGCAGGATAGACAACGCTATGGAAATATACAGGCGATTCTTATATGGGGCGGCATATCTGAATACCCTTCTGAGGAGGCTGAAATCGAATATCTTCCTTTTCTTGATCTCTTCCGTCATTGTGATGGACCCAAGGTTCATTCTGAAATTTACCCTTGGGATCCATCACCGCTAATGATGGCCCTTCGGGCGGCAGACCTGTGGTCCGCCATAAGCAGCAAAATTACAATAAGTATCCGCTCATAGCTCCATGGATACTTACCGCTCAACCTATTCATCATCCATCGCCTTTCGATAGGCCTTTATAAAGATGGCGCCCAGGTTCTTATACGGAGGAATATAATCGTCGAACTTCTCTTTCGCCCCAGGATCACTCTGGAACCGGGCGCTTAGCTCCCTCCACATAGGCAGCCATTCGATGTCCTTACCCGCGAGGAGCGTGTTGTTGATGGCCTGCAGTATGGGCTCATTGACGGTCTTGGTACCCACCTGCTTGGAGGAGATGATATGCGCATCTTCATTGATCTTCAGCACTTCACTGAGGTTATTATACCCCCCGCATGACCCGAGCACCACGATACGGGCGGTCGCCGGCATCTGGTAAATGGTATATTTTACGTGATAGCTATGCCCCCTGTGAATGACGATCGTAGGCCTCAGATGACGGCTTTCCAGGTACGCAGCCAGCGCCTTCTGGGCCTTATCATCCGGGTCATCTTCCCCAAAGAGCGGCTTGTTGGCAAAAATGAGCACGGGTTTGCCTTTCAGGGAAGAAATAGTGACCCATTGGGGGTTTTCCGTGATCTTCCACTCCGGCTTGGCGCCGGGCTTGGGATGGAACAATGCCATAAAGTTTATAAATGAATTTTGCCCATCCTTATCCTCGTCGCCATAAAAGAACACCTGCTGGATCACCCGGCCGCTGTCATCTGCCAGAGAATTATAATCGACACTATAGACGGGCGGAATACCCAGCCTGGCAGAAAGATCGGTCCCGGTACTGCTGTCTGCCGACTCGAACAGGGTCTCCAGCAGACTGTAAATGACAATACCCTTCTTATCATCGGCTGCGATCATTCTATCGTAGTTGGCCTTTACCTCCCCAAGAATAAACCTGGCCAGCGTTGGATTTTTTTCAAAAATGCTGCTATAGCTGTCGGCCACATCCACGGCCTCTTCCTCATTGGCCTTCTCCAGGTGAATGATAAAGGATTTCATAATAGTCCCGGCATTCTGCTTGTCCATCGTGCCGAGAAAATGATCCAGCTTATTATAGGCGGCAGCCATCTTGATGAACTTCCGGAAATAATCCCCATGCATCTGCATGATCAGGCTGTCCCCATAAGGATTGGCCATACGCTGGAATATCCTGTCATAAACCCCCAGATAGCTGGATGTATATATCTCATCCTCGCTGAGGACAATGAGATAGTACAATTCCGCCGGCGTCAACGGGTCCAATATCTTAAACCGGACGGCAGGGTTGTCTACCGTATGCAGGGCATTGATCTCCTGGACAAAAACCTGTTTCCCCTTCTTCATAAGCATATCCGTCAACGCATTCATTTCCAGCGGAGTATCTCTTTCGGGCGGGAGTATCCGGGCAGCATAGTCCATCCGGGTCCTTACGAGCAGCCGGTAGTAATTCAGGTTGTCATCCTTTACCTTATCTATTTCCTCGGTAGTGATCCGCCCCTTCACCAGGTTGTCCAGGAACGGAAAATACAATTGACCACTCCCATTCCTGCTATTCGCCAGCTTGGCCACGATATGAACGAGAGTATCCTTGCTATTGCGGATATGAGCCCCCAATTCACCGCTGGTGGTCGCAAAATCATATAGCTGACGGACATCATGATGACCCGCCATAACGATAAGGCTATCTTCGAACGGGAGACCCGGATGAGAAGATAAATAGTTGAGGATCAACGATGGATGCATTTCACAATAGCGCCGGGTGAGATAGAGACGGGAAGGTTTGACGCCTATATTCTCGGTGGGATACAAAAAACACTCCACCAGTATCTTACCTATCTCGTAGCTTCCGCTCGCAATGACGGGCTCGATACTCTGCCCGTTCCTATCCAGCTTCATGGCAGTGTCAAACGCGGTGATAAGGGCGGGGGCAGCCGCAGCCTGTATATCCTTTGCCTTATAAGACTGATAGAATCCCCTTAAAAGGATCTCCAATGCCCGGAGATATTTCTTCTTATTATTGGTATTGAGAGTAGAGTCGAATTCGATGTGCTGCTGCAGCTCATCTACCCGGCGTAACAGCGCGTCGGTGATCTGAAAGTTGACAGCCTCATCTTTTGCAAGACGGATAAGCGTATCATTACCTCCGCCGGCAATGATAAACTTCTGCTGCTCCTTATCCACATTGTCATGCCAGAGCATCAGGTCCTGGGCCACCTTATAAGGATAGGCAGTATTCTGTGCCACCCCCCGAAGAGATAGTAATAAGGTTCCCGAAAATAGAACAGATCGTAAAAATAGATTCATAACTGCTACCCCCCTCTGTAATATACTGCAAAGCAAAGGAAAACTATGCCAAAAACAAGATAAGTTCGTGTTATACAGTAGAGTACCCCTGGAAGACAGAAACGCCAAACCCCGGCCTGAAGGTATCTGAGAGCATGTTTTTCTTTATTTTCAAAGAACAAGGCTACACGGGCCATGTTATTTATGTATTAACAAATTGTAAACTGATCTGCCGGCAATCGGCCCATAGCTTTATTTCCAGTAGGTTTGCGTAAATTTTTAGTTAGATGGAATCCAAAGGCAAGAAGATCCTGATAGCCGACGATGAACCAGATATCTTAGAGATTATTCAGTACAATCTTAGCAAAGAAGGATATGATGTGGTGACGGCTAAAGATGGGGACGAGGCAGTGGGTAAAGCCAAAATGGCCCGCCCTGATCTTATTATCCTGGACATAATGATGCCGAAAAAAAATGGTGTGGAAGTTTGTGAGATCCTTCGTGCACAGCCGGCATTCAAAGAGACCCTGATCTTATTCCTCACAGCGCTCAGCGACGAAGGTTCTCATGTACGGGGACTGGAAACAGGAGCAGACGACTACGTTACAAAACCTATAAGCCCAAAGATCCTCATCAGCCGCGTAAATGCTCTTTTCCGGCGGGTAAATAAAGAGCCCGAAGAAAAAGTCCTGAAAATAGAGAACCTCAGCATCGATCCTGCTAAATTCGAGGTCACCGTGGATGGGAAGGACGTTACACTGGCCAAAAAGGAATTCGAGCTGCTTTACCTGCTGGCCTCCAGGCCAGGCCGGGTCTTTTTACGCAACGAGATCCTGAACCAGGTATGGGGCAACGAGGTCATCGTAGGCGACCGTACCATCGATGTGCATATCCGTAAGATCCGCCAAAAATTAGGACTGGATTGTATCACGACTGTAAAAGGCGTAGGCTATAAGTTCAATCTCTGAGCCGCCAAGTCCCGTACTTGCAGTAACTTTACAGGATGCCTTCCACGAAGAATTTATCCCCCAAACAACTTTCCGCGCTGACAGCCGGGTTGCTGGCCCTGCCTATCTCCGCGGGTATCTTCTTCCTTACAGGCAATAGCATCGTTGGAGCAGCCAGCCTTCTTATCATCTTCTCCGGCAGTTATGGCCTGATCCAGTTCACACTGGAGAAATTTATCTACCGGAAGATAAAGCTCATCTACAAGCTGATCCACCAGACAAAAGCTACCAAAAAGGAAGAGGTGTATTTTAAATACATACTCCCCCAAAAAAGTATCGACGAAGTGAGGGAAGACGTGGAGAAATGGGGAGAAAAGCGCAACGAAGAAATTGAATTGTTAAAAAAGAACGAAGCCTACCGCAAAGAGTTCCTTCAAAACCTGGCCCACGAGTTCAAAACTCCCATTTTTGCCATACAGGGATACGTAGATACCCTGCTCAATGGGGCCATGGAAGACTCGGTGATACGGACCAAATTCCTGGAGAACGCCGCCAAGAACGTGGACAGGCTGGTCAATCTCATGAACGACCTCGACGAGATCTCTACCCTCGAAAGAGGCGAACAGCTCCTGTACAAACAGAATTTTATCATCCAGGACCTCATCAAAGAGATCTTCGAGTCCCTTTCCATCAAGACAAGCCGGAAGAACATAAAGACCTCCATCAAAAAAGGCTGCGAATCCCCTATTACAGTCTTTGCGGACAAGGAAAAGATCCGGATGGTGCTGATCAACCTGGTGGAGAACGCCACCAAATACGGCAAAACAGGAGGCAGCATAGTAGCCAGCATCTACCGGATAGATGAGAAAAATGTATTGATTGAGATCAGCGATGACGGCATCGGCATAGAAGAAGAACATCTTTCAAGGATATTTGAGCGGTTCTACCGTACAGATGCCGCCCGAAGCAGGGACAAAGGCGGTACGGGCCTGGGGCTCGCTATTTGCAAACATATTATAGAGGCGCACAGCCAGTCCATCCATGTCCGGAGCACCCCGGACGTAGGCACCACTATCGGGTTTACGCTGGAATCCAGGCGGGATTGACAGTTTAACTCCCCAATAACCCCCCGGTGCGTCAAAATTGCAGGATTTTGGTACCTTTGCCCCTTCGAAAGGCCAAATAAAAAAATCCAAAAGTGACAACCACGACTCAAATCTTTGATTATAGCAAATGGACAAGCCAACTGGATGAACTGAGCAAACGGTATCAAAAAGCAAGTCCATATCCTCACATCGTACTGGAGAACTTCCTGAATCCCGAAGTATTGAAAGACTGCATCGCAGAATTCAACAAGCTCAACGAGACAGATGGATGGATCAATTATAAGCACTACAACGAGAACAAGCGTGGTCTCAACAAGCTGGACCTTCTGCCCGGGACGATCAAAAGCACGATCAACGAGCTGAACTCCCCCGAATTCCTCGAATTCCTCAGCAAGCTCACAGGCATCAAAGGCCTGCAGAAGGACGACGGTCTGGAAGGAGGTGGTATACACCAATCCACCCGCGGCGGATTTCTCAACATTCACGCAGACTTCACGGTCCACCCTCATCACCGCAACTGGCAGCGCCGGGTCAATGTCCTGGTCTATCTAAACAAAGAATGGGAAGAAGCCTGGGGCGGCAAGCTGGAGCTCTGGGATAGAAAAATGAAGGCCTGTGAAGAAGCCGTACTCCCCGTCTTCAACCGCTGTGTCATCTTCAATACGGACGCCGACTCTTACCACGGTCATCCGGAACCCATGACCTGCCCCGAAGGCGTTTTCAGACGATCTATCGCTCTTTATTATTATACAGAGGAAGCAAACCCCTTCCGTAGGGCCACCCATTACCAGGCCCGGCCCGGCGAAGGAGGCAAAAAGATCCTGGTACGCCTGGACAATGCCATGGTATCCCTGTATACAGCCATCAAAGGCAGACTGGGCGCCAACGACAAGGTGGTCAGCAACATGCTAAAATTCTTTTCGAAGAAGAAATAACCCGTTCTTACCGGAACATGCACATGCCTGGGTCAATGCCCGGGCACTTCTCTTTTCATAAACACAAACCCATTTTTTCTATATAGCTCTTTCAGCTGAGGGAATTTATAGTTCTGCTCCCTGTCCACCTTTGTAACAAAATAAACAGGCTTGTCGATATCACCCCATAAAAGCCATTGCTCATCGTAAGAATTGAGATTGGTTGGCTTTTCCTTCATGGTATAAAAAAGCTCGCCATAGCTCTTAAAGCCCAGACAATGCACATAGCAACCCTCACCCTGACGGGCAATAAAGAAATCGATATTCGCGCCCTGGGAATACCGCTCGACCTTGGGTACGATGATCGCAGATGCCAGGAATACCACAATGGCCATTCCTCCGAACAATACCCAGGCAGCCCGGTCGTAGAAACCTCTTTTCAATCGAGCAATCCCCACGATCAGCGCAACGACCAGGACGGCCCCTACGATGCCTTCCCATCCGCCCCAATGCACATCGGCCTCCATGTTCGCCCTCGCGAATACATCATCCACATAGGGAGCCAGGTACCTTACTTTCAGCCCTATTACAGCCACTCCCAATATCAGTAGGGATATGATCCCCCCCAGGATGGCCAGGAGCACCCCAACATATCTCTTATAATCCGCCTCCTTCCGCTGCCATTTATACAGCGAGTAGGCAGCCAGGAAGGTGACAGGGAACCATGCTAAAGAAGAATAATGTATGATCCTGGACTGAACGATGGTGAACAGGATAGTCACCACCCAGAACAAAAAGACCATCCATTTTTTAAAGTCCTTATCATACCTGCTGCTGTATTTACTTTTGAAAAATGAAGGGATCGCCAGGATCGAGGCGGGGAAACACCCAACCAGTAGCACGATATAATGATAGCCGAAGAACCCCGCCTGGTCCGCATCATGCGTAGTGAACAGACGATACTGGTATTTAAGGAATTCGTTGATGAACCAGGGACCTCGCTTCCATGTCTCGTATCCATACCATGTCCCCAGGACAAGAGTCGAGACAACCAAAAATAACAGGGCATGCCCCCAGTTAAAATAGAACTTCCATCGGTTGTAGATGAAATATACGCCCAGCACAAGCAAAAAGACCATAAGGGCCACCTGCCCCTTGGTGAGCACGGCCAACCCCATGAACACACCGGACCAGAACACATAAAAGAGCTGCGATCGTTTAATACCCTCCTTGTCGAATCCATTCCTCTTCCAATGGTACAGGATAAAATAATACAGGGAAAGAAAAGTAAAGAGATTGAACCATGGATCGATGATCCCCGACTTGAAATACATGTTTGGAAAGAGGGACCCGCCATAAGCCAATGCCCATAAGATCCCAAAGCGGGTGTCATAGATACGTCTGCCAATACAAAAGACGACGATCAAAGTGAAAATGCCGCAGACGGCATTGGGGAACCTTGCCGCAAATTCGTTGACCCCAAATAGCTTCATGGCGGTGCTTTGCATCCAGAAGTACATGGGCGGCTTTTCCCAGAATGGCTTGTAGTCGACATATACACGGGTATAGTCATCCAGCTTGATCATCTCCCGGGAACACTCCGCGAAATTGATCTCGTCCCAATCGAACAAATGCACACGGCCAAGAAAAGGGATAAAAAAAAGGACACCCAAAAGAGCAATAGTAATAATGGTAGTGGTCTTATTCAAACGCATGGCCGGACATTTGGCCGCAAAGATATCATTTCCGCGGCTTATACATATCCCTTTTCAGGACCCCCCATTTGCAAAGGCGGTGTACCACGGACACCTGGAGAACGCCCAGACCATATGTCACGCTGCGACGGAAGTTGATGCTGGAAGCCTCTTCGAAATAGCGGGTAGGACAGGTGATCTCCGCAATCTCATAACCTAAATAAATGATCTGGGAGAGCATTTGGTTGTCAAAGACAAAATCTTCCGAATTCACCTCATAGTTGATCCGCTCCAGGACCTCCCGGCTAAAGGCCCGGTAACCCGTATGGTATTCGGCCACCTTCTGACGAAGCATCACGTTCTCGAAAAAGGTGAGCATCCGGTTGAAAATGTATTTGTACAAAGGCATCCCCCCTTGCAACGCGCCTTTACCCAACGTCCTCGCCCCCAGCACGACATGATAGACATTATTGGCGATAAGCCATGCCATGGAGGGGATCAGCTTCGGAGTATACTGATAATCCGGATGGAGCATGATGACGATGTCCGCGCCCAGCTCCAGGGCTTTATTATAACAGGTTTTTTGATTGCCTCCATATCCGCGGTTCTTGTCATGCTTGATGACATGGGAAATCCCTAGCTCCCTGGCTACCTCCACCGTCTTGTCGCTGCTGTTGTCATCCACCAAAACCACCTCGTCCACGATCTCGAATGGGATCTCGGCGTAGGTCTTACGGAGTGTAAGTGCGGCATTATAGGCCGGCAGGACGATCACCAGTTTTTTACCTTCAATCATGCGTGGTCCGCTTTTTCATCCAAAAATAGACGGCAAACCTACGGATATCATATCAATACAGAAAATTTTAGGTGGAAACACAGAAGTATTAGCGCAGTATCTCGTATTTATTGAACTTTTCCAGAAAAAGCCAGCGTATGCCAATAGCCGTCATTACCCCCAAAAAGGAACCCATGAGCACATCCGTGAGAAAATGCTGCCCTAAATATATCCTCGAATACCCCACGGCAACGGCTACCAGCACATAGAAGATATTCAATCGCTTGTTCGGCTCGAATATGGCCAGCATAGTGGCCAGGGCAAATATCGACGTACTATGCCCGGAAGGGAAGCTGGCATGCCCGTTGAGGGTAATGCCGGGTATAAAATAAAGATACTCGCCCGGCAGAAAGAATTCACGGGGACGGGGCATGGAAAAGACGTTTTTGAGTATTTGCGCCAAAAGGGCCGACAGCAAAAATGCCGACAGTACCTGACAGGCCTGCCCCCATCGACGTAATATCAGCAGGAGTGCGATAACCCCCACAGCGAACAAACCATCCCCCAACCAGGTAAATCGTATAAAGAATTCATCTAACAACGTATAATGATAGGGATTAAGATACCGGAAGGTCGCTGCCTTCCCTTCCGTCAGAAGGAAGATAAGCCCCGCTAAGAAGAAAAAACCATAACAGAGAAGAAAATTGCGGTTGTCCGCAATGATTGATCTCAATTTGTTCATCCCGTAAAACTACTACAAACCGTCCACTAATTCTTCGGCCAGACCAAAAGAGAGGGTCATGCCGGCCCCTCCAACTCCATTGATCACATATACATAAGGCTCGGGGGAAAAGAATAGATCAGCCTCCCCATCGGTGAGCTTGGTATAGACACCATTCCAGGTCTGCGTGACAGACCAGTCCTTGACCCGGACAAATTTTCGAAGATAATCCAGTACCATCCGATTGATAAACTCCTTATCAAAAGGATCATGCGTAAGACCATATTCGTGCGAGTCCCCTACGGTAAGCTCCCCTTTGCCATTCTGCGACACCATCACGTGAATTCCCCATTCCAGGTATTCAGCCATCTCCTGCTCATATCTCTCTTTCAACCCAGCCAAAGACGCAGCCGCTTTGAAACTTTTGTAGTGGATCAGACTAAGCCCCCCGCAAAGCGCCGGCCCTATACGCCAGTCCATGGGCTGCGGCGCCAGACGCATCATCTGGAGCTTGCATTTGGTGACAGGCTGCTGCGCAAAATGTTCAGGGTACAGGGTCTCGAAATCGGCGCCGCCACAGATAAAGACGAGGTCGGCCTCATGCTCCTCCTCATTACCAATATATACCACCTGATCGGAAATATAGGAAACACATTTCCCCCAATAAAATTCGATCTTATGCTGTTCAGTGAGCCAGCCGGGAAGGGCGGCAATGGCCTCGCGGGGGTCCACGATCAATTCATCCCTGCTATACAGCCCTCCGAGCAGCCCATCGGGCACTGCTGCGGCAGAAATATCCCCCACGGCATCCTTTCCCAAAAGCTGCACGGGTCTTCCTTCCTTGTGAAAGATCTCCGCCAGCTCCTGCAGGACCTGCCATTCATCGGCATGATAAGCCAGATGCAGACTTCCTGCCGGTTCGGACCAGAATCCAGCCCCGGGAGAAAGCGCTGACCATATCTCCCGGCTGCGTATAGCCCGGTGGTACAGCTTACCTGCCGGCTGGCCAACAGGCCATATCATCCCAAAGTTGCGGATCGAGGCGCCTACAGCCCTTTCACCACGCTCGAATACCTTTACCGAAAATCCTCGCAGAGCAAGGGCCCTGGCAGTAGCCAGTCCGACAATGCCTGCCCCAATAACAATAGCCGATTTCGATGACGTCATAATCAATTCTTTTTGTATATTCTAGCAAACAGCACGGACCCCCACATCACCAACACGATCCCACCGGCCGCAGCGGCATAAAATATGCCTGTAAAAAAATCAACCCAGGTATAATGGATCTTTACAAACTCCTTTATCAGCAGGACAACTACCGTCCCCAGGTACCCGAAGGCATCCGCAATATAGATGAGAAAGCCTACATTGCCGGGCACCTTATAAGCAGCCAGCATCCGCTCGAAATAAAAACAATTATACGGCACATAACCCAGATAAAGTCCGGCCGAGGCGGTGATGATCCAGGTCACGGGAGAGATCATATGCCAATGATAGCCGGCAGTAGCGGCGGCAGCCAGGATGAAACCGCCGATGATGATCACATTATTCAGCTGAAAGGCCTTATAGTTATTCCTGATCAGGAAAAAACCGCCGACTACGGCCAGCACGATGAGGGATAGGATGGTGCCGGTGCGGGCAAATACATCGGCGCTATGCAGAAACCCTGTTTCCGTCCATAATTCGTTGGCAAAGTCCTCGCAGAAATCACGGAGGATGGTAAGCATCACATACGCAATGACGACAGGGATAAGGGCGAAGCCAAACTTCCGTAGAAAATCCTTCCGCTGCTCTTTTGCCATCGGCAGTCGGATCGTACGCTGAGCCACATCCTCCGCAGACGGCGGTGGCGTTTGATTCAGCAGCCAGGTGCTCAACAAAAGAGGGATGATAAAAAAAGCCCCGGCAAAGAACGGCATCCAATGCTCATTTACCCCCGCATACAGGATCAATCCTTTCCCTACTGTCTTGGCCAGACCGGATCCAAACATAAAGCTGGTCGCCAGGACGGCCCCCATCAGCTCGGTGACACGCCTGCCCTCCAGGAACCCGAATACCAACCCCCAGACCATTCCCAGGGGAAGGCCATTGATAAACATAAAAATGAAATTATACGGCATGGGCACAATACCAAAGAGCAGCAGCGCGACCCATGATATGCCTACCAGCCGTATGATATAACCCGCCCGGCGGGATGGCTGCATGGTGGCAATAAAGCGGATGCCATAGAACTTGCTGCACATATAACCCAGCACCTGTGAGATGACAAGCACCACCTTATAGGAAATGCCAAAAAATTTCACCCCGTCAAAAGACGCCGCCGTAAAAGGTTTTCGAAAACCATACATACAGGAATAAACAATAAAAGAAGCCAGAGACACATACAACACAAATACCCATGCCGGACTATTCGACAGCCTTGTCCTTAGCGTCGTGGGCCGGCTCGCCGGCTGCTCGGTTAACATGGGAGTGGGAGAGATCATCAGGCTTTTTCAATGATGGGGATTAGCTCTTCCAGGCTGTCTATAATATGATCAGGACGATATTCCTGCAGCTGCTGACGGGTATAGGCGCCGGTGGTCACACTTACCACGATGGCGCAGCCTGCATTGCGCCCTTCTTCCACATCCACCTCGGTATCTCCGACCTTCAATACATTATTGGCAGACGCTATATCCAGCCGCTGGATCAGGCGGTTGATCATATCCGGCGAGGGACGGCCCTCTGGGACCTCGTCACTACAGATCACGCTGTCCACATACCCGGCTCCATTGTCCCAGTGAAGACGATGCAGGATGGCATCGGTGATGGCCCGGGTAAAACCCGTGTTCAGTGCCACTTTGATCCCTTTCCTATGCAAGGAAGAAAAAAGCTCTTCCGCATGAGGCATGGGACGGAGCTCTGGGTCCTGCTGATAGAAAGAGATCATATTCTGGATGAAGCGATCGTGTATCCCCGAAATAAGCGATTCCCGTTGTGTACCCACCGGTACGGCAGGAGAAAATTTGTCCAGGAGCAGACGGATCGCATCTATCTTCCGGAAACCCATCACTTTTTTTACCTCATTCGCAGGTATCTCTATGTCCGCAGCCCGGCAGGCGGTGATAAAAGCATCGGCCACCTGCCCATTGTCATAAACCGTTGTACCAGCGATGTCAAAAACTACCAGTTGAATATTGTTCATAGCGTAAATATTGTAACTTATTCTCCCCCACGGGTCAGGTGCCGAAGCATCATTTGTCGATAGTGTTCCAGGTCGGGCAGCGGCTTATGCTCGATCTTCGCCTCTTCATCCCAGGTCCGCATTTTTATGATGAGCTCAAAAAGGGGATATTGTTCAAAGGCGCTGGCCTCATCTTCCGTCATAGGACCACCCTGGTATTCAAGGGTACGTTTGCTGGCGTCAGAGAGCCGTGCATAATAGGCAGGGTCCCGCACGGTCAGATATCTCTTTGCCTCCACATGCGACTCCACCAGTCGGCATACCTTTTTCGAAAAACCCTTTTCCCGTAGATACTCCGCCCCAATGGCCTCATGATCCTTGATACCGAACCCGCCCATCCTGCCGTCTTCAGGCGTCGCAGACTCCGTAATATGGCCTATATCATGTAAAAAAGCCGCCAATATCACGTCTTCATCATACCCCTGCTCTTCCGCCAGCTCAGCGGCCTGCACCATATGCTCCAATTGCGTGACCTTCTCACCTGCATATTCTTCACCCCCATAACTCTCATACATCTCAAATATCTCCGCTACAATGCCTTCCGCCTGTTGGTTGTCCATAACTTTTATTTTTCACAAGATACCCATTATTTGATCAGCCACATCTGAGCGTTGATATCGTCAGCTCCGCCATACTGGCTCTGAAGCGCTGCCTGGTAATTTGTACCATTGGCGGTAGCCTCGTTGGTGGGATACTGGAACCGCAAGGGTATCTTACCGCCATTGCCGGTGCCCGCGCCCGTATTGAAGGCAGGAATACCCGTTCTGCGCCATTGATAATATGCCTGCAATCCGGAATTACGGGAATAGGCCAGGTATTTCTGCGTTAGTATCTGCGCCAGCCCGTCGGCGTTGTCACCTTTGTATTGAACAGACGCCTGCGCCAGATAATCGGCAAAACTAAAATGCACGGTATAGCTAAGATTGCCCGTACCACCGGTATTGCGGAATATCACGGTGTTATCTCCATCCTTGATCCCATAGAAGCCAAACATGGCCTTGATGCCATTCTGATACCAGGTAGAGGCGCTGCCGGTAGCCCATCCGCGGTTGATGCCTTCCGCAATGCTAAAACATACCTCCGCATAGCTGAGAATGAGCGTGGGCTCGGCGGTATAAGTTGCATAGAAATGGTTGTAATTGTACAGACATATCTGACCGGCATTCGACAAGGTAGAGAGCGTGCTCACGTCATCCCCCAGCGGCGCTCCTGCAAAGGACTCATAAGCGGTATCGGGATGCCCCAGTCCGCGGGCCGGTTCGGCTAATACCATCGCACGAAGATCATGCAGCTGACCCAAAGTAGTCAGCAAGGTGGAACCCAGGTTCAGTCTACCGGCATTATTCCCATAATTACCCGGATTATCCGGATAGTAGTTATAGGTACTGTTATAGACATATTGCAGGTTGTCGTCATTGCTGGTAAAAATGGGGTACTTGGTAGGGTTGCCTACAATGGCGGCGAACTGCTGAGGTATCTGGAGATCGCTGGCGTCAGCGGCCCGCTTGCTCAATTCCGTCAGCACACGCAGCTTATAGCTGTTGACAACTTTCTGCCATTCCATCAACGCCTTGAGACCGGTGGCGTCGGAATAAAGGCTGGTCTCCTGGTAATACCAGTCGCCGGAGAATTCCACAAATCCATTGGTGATAAGATCAGCCAGCAATGTATTGGCACTGTCCAGCCAGTTCAGCGATTGCTTAAAGATATCCTTTTGCGCATCGTATTTCGGAGCGGTATTGGTAGTTCCTTTCAACGCATCGGTCATCGGCAGATCGCCCACCTTCTCGGACATGTTGACAAAGAAAAAAGCGCGGAAGAAAAAACCCAGGGCGCGGTAGGGATTGCGGTCGGTGCCGGCAGCCCTTTTTGCTTCTTTCTCCATGGAGAGCACGCTGTTAAGCGTACCGTAATTGAGCGTTGCACTGCCAGTCCAGTATTTGTTATCTCCATAATAGTTATAGTTGGAGGCAATGAACTGGTCGGCCTTGTCCTCAAACCCGCCGGGGGTAACTACCAGACCGTTGAGGTTGCTGCGGAGCACAAGACCCGGAGGCACGACGGTAGGCAGATTCTGGTTCTGCGAATATTGTTCGAACTTCTTGGAACATCCGGTGACTGCCAGCAGCGCCGGAATGGCCAGAATGAATAGGGATCGTATGATATTGCGTTGCATGGTGACTGGTTTTAGAAGACTACATTTATATTGATACCATAGCTGCGGGTCGTGGGTGACTGCAGGTTATATTCACGCGTTATATTGTTGAACTGGTCACGACCGGGATATTGATCGACGTCCATGTCCTTGAAGGCGCTGGGGAAGAAATAAAGCAGGTTCCTTCCCACAATGCTCACATCTACCCGTTGGATAAATGACTTCTGCAGGAACTTCGAAGGCAGCGAATAGGTGATCACCACCTCTCTCAGCTTCGCATATGTCTTGCTGACCATGGTATGCTGCGGGTCGTTGTAAAAGCTGCTGACATAGTCCTGGACCCAAATGGTGGACGAATCGTTTGGCACGAACGTAAGGCTCTTCGCATTGCTGATGACGCCCGTGGCAGGGTCATACGCCAGGTTGCCGGATCCACCCTTTACCTGTACCCCGTCACCACCCAGGATCGGACGTCCGTCGGCACGTCTTGCCTCGGCATTATGTGTCGGGTTATTGGGATCAGCTCCGAAATAACCGGGATCTGCCAGATGCTGGGATTCATACAGACGAGCCTGGCCAATCACGCCGGTGGCGGTATTCAGCCCACGACCACCTTCGGTCAGCTTACGCAACACGCGGTCTTGCAGCTTTCCGCCAACCATACCGTCGAACTGGAAGGAAAAACTGAATGATTTATAGGAGAACTTGTTGTTGATACCCCATGCCCAGTCCGGATCGGCATGCCCCAGGTACTGTGCTTTAGGTAGATAGATGGGGAAACCCGACTCGTCGTGGATCACCTTTCCATCCGGGGTCATCGCCTCATAGCTTCCGAAGAGCTTGTCTACACGGTCACCTATATGATAGGGATAGCCAGTACCGTTACCAAGCTCGGGCACGCCGCCGGCAAAGGCCGCGAACACTTCCTTATAGGTCGACCAGTTGACCAGTACATCCCAGCGGAAATCCTTCTGCTGAATAGGCGTACCCGTCAAAGAAAGCTCTACACCCGTACGTTTGGTAGTAAGACCGTTGGTGACAATATAGCCGATACCGCTGGCCTCCGATGGATACTGGTAGGATATCTTCGGACCGTCCTTATACTGGAACCATGTACCGCTAAAGCCCAGTCTGTTGTGGATAAACCGGGCATCCAGACCAAACTCGTAGTTGCTGCGGGAGCTGGGCTTGATACCAGGATTGATCGTATAGTTCGGAGCGCTGGCCCCGGTGATATTGTTATACACCGGATAGGTCGTATACGGCGGAGTAGACAGCGCATAGGTAGGTCCATCATACGGAGTATAGTAGCCCGTACCATAACCCACCGGACTGGAAATTCCCAAACTTTGGAAAGCTGTACCCGCATAAGGGGTGGTGCCGCCATCCTTTACATTGGCATAGCTTCCACGCAGCTTAACGAAGGTGATAAAAGAAGGTAGCGTGACATAGTCGGAGAGGGGTGTGCTCACTGCCACAGAAGGATAGAAATAAGTATTCTTACCCACCGGCAGCGCGCTGGTCTTGTCTACGCGACCTGTCGTAGATATCGTAAAGTACTTCTTATAGGTGAGGTCCACAGAGTAGTACCCGCTCAACAACAGCAGGTTGGAGCCGTAGGAATAAGACCTCAACGCCTTCAAACTGTTGGCGAACGTATATACATTGGGAACCACCAGCTGATCCGTGCTCGTATAGCTGGACTCGAATTTCATATTACGGGCAGAACCGCCGCCAAAAGCGCTGACAGAAATGCCGCTGTTGTTGATATTCTCCTTATTGAAGCGAAGCAGCAGCTCGGTATTGTTCTCCCAAAGGTCACGCCTGTCCTCCCTGTAATTACCATGGTTGTGCTCATCCCCATAAGGGTGGGCGGAAAAAGGTTCCTTTTCCGTACGCAGCAGGTTGTATGTCGTCACATTGCTCCGCAGCATCAGATCCAGATCCTTGTTGAACTTATAAGTGAAGGCCGCCCATCCATACAGGTCGTTCTTATAATGCCCTCTCAGCCATTCATAGCTTTGGAACCATGGGTTATGGTATCTCTTGTACTCTACAAAATTGGATTGAACACCCGCCTTGCCCGGCTTCCAGTAGTTGATAATATTGGGATCCCGTACATTCCAATCGGCGCCTGTCCAGATATCGATGTTATAAATGATGCTGTTAGGTCCGTAAGCCACGTCCGGAGTATTGGGCGTGAACTGGCGGTTGTAGTTGATATTGGCTTCCACCTTGAACTTGTCGCTGACATTATAGCTGCCCAGCACGTTCATGTTCAGCGTATTGAGGCTGGTGTTGGGGACAATGCCCTTCTGGTAGCCATTGGATACCGACATACGTATGGTGGATTTGTCGGTGATCGAGGAGAAATTGATATTGTTGGTCGTCAGCAAACCTGTCTGGACAAAATTCTGCAGGTTGTCCTTGCCGCGGGCCACCCAGGGCGTTGGCTTGATATTGCCCACAAAAGGTTTAAGGTTGGGGCCAAAGCTGGTCGTATAGGTTGTGTTGGGATCGTATACGCCATCATACTGCGGCAGCAGACGGCCATCCAAAAGAGGACCCCACACGTCATAGTCCTTGTCGTTGAGTCCGGACCCTGTACCATTGGCGAGGTAGTCGCCAAAAGCATATTGCTGGTTATCACCACCGCCATATTGGTTCTGCACCTTGGGGATGGACGTAAACCCTTTATTGATCTGCGTGCTGGAGTTGACTTCCACCGACCAGCCCTTGCCGTTCTTTTTTCCTCTCTTGGTCGTAATAAGAATGGCTCCGTTGATACCACGGCTGCCATAAAGCGCGGCAGCGGTGGGGCCTTTCAGCACCGTATAAGTCTCGATATCATCGGGGCTGATATTCCAGGTGTCGGAGTTGATAGGAATACCATCTACTACATAAAAGTTCAGCGGTGAGCCACGCAGCAGCACCGTAGGAGAGGCCAGCATTTCCTGGCTGATACCTACGTTCAGACCGGCCACCTTCCCGGTGAGGCCATTGACGGGATTTGGCTCGCGAGCCTTGAGCAAGTCATCACCCTTGACCTCCTGAACGGAGTAACCTATGCGCTTGACCTCCTTTTTAATACCCAACGCAGTCACTACCACTTCGCTAAGGTTCTTGCTGTCTGTCTTGACTGAAACGACGAGCGTGCTCTCACTACCCACAGTCGACTCCTTTGTAGTGACCCCTATACCCGTGATCACCAGCACATCCCCGTTGTTGGCCTTGATAGAAAAGCGGCCTTCCACATCGGTGGAAGTGCCCGCACGGGAACCCTTGATAACAATGGACGCGCCGGCAACAGGGCTCCCGTCTGCTTCAGAGACGATGCGGCCGGTGATGACCCGTTGTGCATGAGTAAGGAGCGGGGAAAAAAATAGGACTAGCCATAGCCCTATAAGAAGGGGGAAACTCTTTCTCATAATACAGTTGTTTTTAATTGATCAAAATCCAAAATCTAAAAGATTGTGCGGCGAAAGTATTTGCACAATGTAAAGCGAACGTTACACCCAATTTAAGAAAATGTTAAGAGTTTACAAATACTAAACTACAGTTAAGTATTTATAAAACCTTCCGAATGCCTTTCACGGCAATAAAATATTATTATCTTATTAAAATACAATGCCCACAATCCTTGCAGGCTCCATAAAAAATTATTTGGGTAATTTTAGAAAAGATACGTTATAAGGATGATCGCCTCGGCAGTTCCGATGTTCTTGAGCCTGTGTCTGGAACGCCCGTCGAAGAAGAGCGTATCTCCCTCATCCAGTATGAAGACCTGTTTTTCTATCTGGTATTCGATCTTTCCTTTCAATACATACTTGCACTCCCAGGCATCCGTCGTGATCATCTGCTTGCGAACAGCCCCTTTTTTCAATTCCAGTAGTACAACATCAGTAGCCTGGCAGGAAAGGCTCCGTGTAAGTATCCGCTTGTAGATAAACCCTTTCACCTTTTCCTTTTCAAAAAGTTTTTCCTGACCCTTCCGGATAATAAGAACATGCCCATTGGAAGCTGAGTCATGCATATCCTCGAAAAAGGTCTTCAGGTCCTCGTCGAGAGAATGTATAATATTGAATAGCACCGGCAGGGAAGGAACAGTACGATTATTCTCTATCTGGGAGATAAGCCCCTTGCTGACGCCAGCCTTGCCGGCCAGCTGCTCTAATGTAATATTCTTCTGTGTCCTCTTCGTCTTGATCTTGTCACCGAGAAGTAAAATGAGTTCTTCATTCATACATCACATCTTTATTGGAGGCCGACAAGATAATCAAAATGCTCCTATATCAGTTGCTGTATTCGGTGAGCAGTCATTTTTAATAGGATTTTAAAGCTCCTCACAGGCCGTAAGCCTGCAAGATCCTTGAGAAGACCGCCGTATTTTCATACACTCCTCTAAAAAGCCCCGAACGGGGTCCATAGGCAAACACTGGTACAGGAATGGCAGTATGATCATTCGTAGAGAATTGTCCGGCAATATGTCCCTTTGAATAGCTGCCATCCAATAACGTAAGACCGCCTGTCTCATGGTCGGCTGTAACAATGACAAGGGTCTCTCCATCCTGGTCGGCAAAACGCAGGGCCTCTCCCACCGTTCTGTCGAAATCCAGCACCTCCGTAACGACATAGGGAAGATCATTGGCATGACCACCATAGTCTACCTGGGCGCCTTCGGTCATAATAAAGAAACCCGGCTTATTACGGGACAAAAGATCGAGGGTCTTGTGAAAAGCACGCTGCAGCCAGTCCCCTCTTCCATTCAGCATGGACCTTCCGGCCTGCTTTTCCACTACGATCCATTTCTTATTTATATCCATGCCGACGCTGTCTACAGAAGTCACAACGGTATACTCCGGCAGATTATCCAGGCTGTCACCCCCGCTCCCCATCAGCACCTGTATTGGAGCGCCCTTAAGGTCCCGCAAAATGGCGCTGGCATTATCCCGCTCGGACCGGTGGGCATAAAAATCAGCCGGCGTGGCATCGGCAATATCGCCGCAGGTGACCAGCCCGGTCCTGATCCTTTTCTTGTCCAGGATCACCGGCAGCAAAGGCAAAGCCTTTCCTGTATGATCGACACCCACACTGCGGTTGTTGGTCTTTTCACCAGATGAAAATGCGGTAGAACCGGGGGCGGAGTCGGTGACATAGCTGTCAAAGCTGCTGGTCTTCGACAACCCGATAGTACGCATCCCGAAAATATTCAGGCCGCCCCTGTTGGCGGTATAGCCGGTGTATAGCTGGGCTAAACCCGTCCCGTCACCAATGAGCAGGATCACATTCTTCACAGGCCTGTCGATACCATCGGTCTTATAGGTAGGCCGATAAGGCTGGTATGCGTCACCCCCGGTATAGGACGTCTTCGGCAGATGATGCAGGAACTCCGAAAGGGCTGCAATATGATCGGTATTTATAAAATCTACTTGCAGATGCATGAACTGATACCAGGCATTGATAATGTCGGGGGGCATCCCAGAACCGTACGGACTTCTTCAATTGATGAGCTTTCCTGGCGGCGGCCTCCAGTCGGGCCAGCTCAGGGGCGGGAATATTGCCCTTGCCATTCCACTTTGAAAAGGATTTGAAATCATCGCTGAGCATAGCAACCCTGTCCATAGCCGCCTTGTCGTACTCATCGGACAATACCCCGTCAAACCATATCCAGGAAGGATACGAAGACCACAGCGAAGACGCGGGTCGATTGCCGGTGATGACAAACCGGATACCCGGGCACCCCGTCAGCTCGGGATATTTCTCCAGGACCTTTATCAGCCTGTCCAATGTATGGATGGAATCCGTCTTCAGATCGATGAGTACCTGCAACGGCCCACCTCCGTTGAGGTATGGCCGCCCGCCATTCTTACGAACACAACCCAGCAAGGGGTCGAGATACCATGCCTCCAGCGTACGGTGAAGAGCCAGCTCCTTCTCAGAATGAGCTACCACCAGGCTGTCCTGCCGTAGGAAAATATCGGCTTCGATGGAACCAAAACCTTCGTTATAAGCGAGCCAGAAAGGCACTTTCTGCTCATAATCGTTGTGAGAGTGGGCATTGCTGACAGTATAGGTGCCGGGCTGCGCCTGCAAGCTAAGAACGACCAATCCCAGCAGGACAGTGAGATATCCAATTTTCATCCAACAATAATAAAGCAAAATTCTTACGCCCGGCTGTTAATATTCCGTTCACATTAAACTCATAATTACTTAACTGGGAAATACCAGAGAAGTAATACAAAGTATGGACCTTTGAAAAACCACAATAATGGAAAAGCGACCCGTAGATGTTGTTGTTCTCTCAGATGTTCATCTCGGAACTTACGGCTGCCGTGCCAAGGAACTGGTCAACTATCTCAAGAGCATCACTCCTAACATCCTCATCCTCAACGGTGATATCATTGACGGCTGGCAATTCACCAAAAGATATTTTCCTGTAGCCCACATGATGGTATTGAAAGAGATCCTTCAATTCATTACCAATGGCACCCGGGTATTCTATATCACCGGCAATCATGACGAGATGATGCGCCGCTACACCGACATCCAGATCGGCAATTTCACGCTCACCGACAAGCTGGTGCTGGAGATTGATAACAAAATGACCTGGATCTTCCACGGAGATGTTTTCGACAATACCACCAAAGGTGGTGCCAAGATCCTCGCCAAACTGGGCAGCAGCGGCTACGAAGGGCTGATCCTCTTCAATCGCCTCATAAATTTCATATTAAAATCATTTGGCCGCGAGCGGGTATCCATCTCCAAAAAAGTCATGGCGGGTGTCAACAAGGCGGTAAGCAAGATCAATGATTTCGAGCTCATCGCAGCAGAGCTGGCCATCAAGAAAAAATATGACTACGTCATTTGCGGACATATCCACCAGCCTTCCAAAAAGGTAGTGGAGAACAAGGAAGGAAAAGTCACCTACCTGAACTCAGGGGACTGGGTGGAGCATCTTACGGCTCTGGAATATCACCAGAACGAGTGGACGATCTTCGAGTACGACGAAAAGAAATTCCCCGTAACACCCACCATCGAGATGAAACCTTCCCTGAACGTCATTACGGATGAGATCAATTTTTACATCAATTCTTTAGCAGCAATATGAAAATATTTTACGCAGTACAGGCAACAGGCAACGGCCATATCAGCAGGGCAATGGAGATACTTCCTTACCTGGAACGGTATGGCCATGTAGATATCTTTCTCAGCGGCGCCAACAATAGCCTGGACCTGGATGCTTCCGTAAAATATCGCAGCAAGGGTCTGAGCCTTTTTTATACCAGCGGCGGCAGCCTTAACTATTCGAAGATCGCCCGCGAGTTCGCTCCCCTGCGCCTGCTGAGAGAAGTAAAAGACCTGCCGGTGGAGAAATATGACCTGGTCATAAACGACTTCGAATGCATCACCTCCCTGGCCTGCGCCTATAAAAAAGTGCCTTCGGTCAATTTCGGACACCAGGCAAGCTTTATCTCTCCCAAAGTTCCCCGCCCCCGTCACAAAGAGCTGATGGGAGAATGGATCCTGCGCAACTACGCCAGAGCAACACAATATATAGGCCTCCATTTTAAACAATACGACGATTTTATCCTCCCTCCGGTGATCAAAAAGGAGATCCTCCAGGCGGAGCCGGTGGATAAAGGGCATGTTACGGTATACCTCTCTTCCTTTAGCGATGCCAAGGTAAGTCAGTACCTGAGCCCCCTCAAAGACTATTCTTTCCAGGTGTTCTCCAAAGAAGTAAAACAGCCGGTACAACAAGGCAACATCCTCTTCATCCCGGTGAGCAAAAACGCCTTTAATAAAAGCCTCATCACCTGCAAGGCCATCATCACAGGCGCAGGTTTTGAAACACCGGCCGAAGCCATGTACCTCGGGAAGAAATTGCTGGCTATTCCCATCCGTGGACAATATGAGCAGTTCTGCAATGCCGCAGCCCTGGAAAAGATGGGCGTTCCTGTCCTGAAAGGATTGGATGGAGAGTTTACCACCGTATTTGAGCGGATGATGCAGCAAAAGAAAAGACACGCTCTCCGGCTGGATTATTCTACGGGGTCCATCGTCAGCTATCTCATGCACCACTGCACGGACAGATCAAAACATCAGCTGGATCAGCTGTATCCGGAGCTTTGCATATTCTAATCCCAGTTTTACCCGGCCCCGGAGGGGCATCCTAAAAAATAAAGCCATCTCATGGAAATGAGGTGGCTTCTGCATGAGAAAATTCAACTCTACATATATAAACCATCGATTAACGGGTGACTAACCAATTAATTCGGATATAAAAGTAAGCGCCGGACATTATGAGTATTTTACTTAATAGTTATGCTTATATTATGTTCAGTTATGCTTATTCTTATGTTTGAGGACCTTTGCCTCCAGGTAGAAAATAATCTCTTCCGCAATATTCTTCGACTGATCGCCCACCCTTTCCAGCCTGCGTATGATTGATAATATCCATAGGGCCTGTGCGGTGTCCTCCGGATGCGCCTTCAGATGGTGCTCCAATATCTTATTGACATGCTTATTGACCTCATCCAGCAGATCATCCCGTTTGAATACGCTGCGCGCCAGGACGGTATCCTCATTCTCAAAGGCGGCCTGCGTATCTTCCAGCATCCGGATGGCCTCTTTATACATGGGCAGTATACGGGTGGAATCCAGCAACACAGGCGCAAAAGGCGCCTCCGCGTCGATGACATAGCGTGCAATGGCTTCGGCTATATCTCCTATCCTTTCCAAAGATGAATTGATCTTTAACACGGCCAGCACGAATCGGAGATCGATGGCCACGGGACAGAACAGGGCGAAAATATTCTCACAGTCCCGGTCGATCTTCAGCTCACTCGCATTGACTCTTTTTTCCTTCAATACGACCTCGCGCGCCAGGTCCTTGTCGAAGTTCAGGAAAGCCAGACGAGCCTTGCTCAGCTGGATATTCACCAGCGTCCACATATTGACGGCCTCCGTTTTTAACAACTGCAACTCTGTCTCTAACTGTGCCATAATATTAATTTAACTAAACCTCCCCGTAATATAATTCTGCGTACGGCTGTCCCTGGGATTGGTAAAAATATCCTTTGTCAGCTCGTACTCCACCAGTTCCCCCATATAAAAGAAGGCGGTTTTATCACTGACCCTCGCAGCCTGCTGCATATTATGGGTCACGATGATGAGTGTATAGTTGGCCTTCAATTCATGAAAAAGATCTTCTACGGTGGAGGTGGAGATAGGATCGAGGGCAGAAGTAGGTTCATCGAAGAGCAGCACTTCGGGCTCCATGGCGACGGCCCTGGCGATACAAAGACGCTGTTGCTGCCCGCCGGAGAGAAAGGCCCCCTTCTTCATGAGCGAATCCTTTACTTCATTCCACAGGGCCACCCTGGTCAGAGAATGCTCTACGATCCTGTCCTTTTCCGCCCTGGCCAGCTTAATCCCATTGAGCTTGTAGCCGGCGATGACATTGTCATAAATGCTCAGGTTCGGAAAAGGATTGGGTCGCTGGAACACCATCCCGATCTTCAGCCGGACAAAGATGGGATGCATAGTGTATATATCCTCCTCATTGATGGTCATCATCCCCCGGCAGGTAGCCCCGGGGATCAATTCATGCATTCGATTGATACAACGCAGATAAGTGGTCTTGCCGCAGCCGGATGGTCCCATTACGGCCACCACATGGTTCCTGGGAATATCGATATTGACATTTTTCACTACGTGATTGCTGCCAAAAGATGCATTAAAATTCCTGCTTTTTATAATTGTACTTTCCATTTTGCAGATATCAGCTTAGTGAAAATATTTAAGAACAGTACCCATACCAGCAATATGAGAGAAGCCCCCCACGCCAGATCATGCCAGTCGTTGTATGGACTGGTGGCATAATTGAATATCAAAAGAGGAAGGCTCTGCACGGGCGCGGTAACATCCCCCGACAGATACGGGTTGCCAAAGGCGGTGAACAGCAGGGGCGCCGTCTCGCCCGTGATCCGGGCAATGGATAACATGACGCCGGAAAGGATGCCGCTGATACCTACGGGAATGATCACTTTGAATATCACCCGGTGAAAGGGCATGCCCAGCGCGAACGCCGCCTCCTTCAGGGAAGGAGGCAGCATCTTCAGCGTCTCTTCCGTGCTGCGGACAATGATAGGCAACATCATGATAGCGAGCGCCGCGCTGCCGGACAGAGCCGAAAAACCACCCAGGGGCTTCACCAGCCAGAAATAAGCAATGATGCCGATGACGATGGAAGGTATCCCCTGCAATATGTCCACGGACAGCCTGCACCAGTAAGCCAGCCGGCTCTTGCTGTTCTCGCTGAGATAGACGCCGGCCAGTATCCCGATGGGAATGGCGATCAAAGATGCCAGGGCAATGATAAGAATGCTGCCGAGCAGGGCATTCACGATACCACCTCCCTTTTCCCCAACAGGGCGGGGGATATTGACAAGGAAATCCCAGTTGATATGAGCAATACCCGCCTTGATGATATAGAAAAGAATTGCGGCCAGGGGGATCATACAGGCAAACGCCAGGACAAAGACAAGAATTCTAAAGCCTTTGCTTTTCCCTATCCTGTATTTTATATGGTCGGTACGCATAAGCTCATTCGTTGGTGACACGATCGATGATCTTTTTTCCCGCGATATTGATGATCACGGTGACAAGAAAAAGAGCAAGACCCAGTTCGATAAGCGCGGAAAGATATACTGTCTTATCTGCCTCGGTGAATTCGTTGGCAATGACGCTGGCCATGGTATTGCCGGGTGAAAAGATACTTTTTGGGAGAATACTCGTATTGCCGATGACCATGGTAACAGCCATGGTCTCTCCCAGCGCACGGCCAAGAGAAAGCAATATCCCGGCAAAAAGTCCACTCCGGGTATATGGAATCACCACATGCCGGATGACTTCCCAATGCGTAGCACCCAATCCATAGGCGGCTTCTTTCAAATGCCCGGGCACCATCTGTATCATGGACCGGCCCAGGCTGGCGGCATACGGAATGATCATGATGGAAAGTATCAGCGAAGCGCTGAAGATACCTACACCCAGCGGCTGTTCCATCCCAAACCTCGCTTCCAGCTGACGAACCATCGGGACAAGGACGGCAAGCCCCCAGAACCCATAGATAACGGAAGGGACCGCGGCTATCAGCTCCACGGCATTCTTCAAAGCACCCGCAAACCAGCTACTAGGATAATATTCACCCAAAAAGATGGCAATGGCCACAGAAAAAGGGATGGATATCAACAGGGCCAGAAAGGACGTAAGAAGCGTGCCTAATAAAAAAGGCCACGCGCCATACACATTCCTCACCGGATTCCATGTGCTGCCCCAAATGAACTTCAGCCCCAGCAGCCGTATGGAAGGAAGAGACTGCGTGATAAGCGTGAGCAGTATCCCCAGCACGAGCACTACCAGCAACCCTCCGGCAATAAGCAAAAGGCTTCGGAACGCCCCCTCCCCACGGATTTGGCGAAATGTCCGCCGCACCCGCTTACGCAAGCCTGCCCCATCTCTGACAACAGGCGATGGGATCACCGAAGCCGGTATTGATGTTTCCATATTCATAAATTCTTTTGTGTAAGGATACTGCCCCCCTCATAGGTGACGGACTGCAGAAGGGCATCGCCGGCACTGACGGCGGCGGGGGACAACGGCGCATAATAAAGAGCGCTGCTGTATTGTTGTCCATCGTGGATCATCCAGTCCAGTAATTGCAGCAGTTGGGCGGCATTCTCTCGTGGATGCCGACGGTAGCCTTGCTCCTTGTAGATCAATACCCACGAAAAGGAAGAAATAGGATATCCATCGGGAGCACCGGTATCGGCCAATGAAGCTTTGCCATCGGCCGGCATAGCGATATCGGCAGCCGCGCCGATACTGGCAATGGAGGGAGTGATAAAACGGCCGGCCCTGTTGCGTATCTTCCCAAATGACATCTTATTCTGCATGGCAAATGCCAGCTCGATATATCCGATGGCGCCATGTGTCTGGCGGATCAGGCCGGCAACACCCTCGTTGCCCTTACCACCCAGGCCGGCGGGCCAATTGACGGATGACCCCCTGCCGACCCTCCCATCCCACTCCTTGCTCACCCGGGACAGATAGCCCGTAAAAATATTGGTAGTGCCGCTGCCATCGCTCCGGTGGGCAATGACAACTGGAAGATCAGGGAGAGGAACGCCGGGATTAAGCGCGGCAATGGCGGTGTCGTTCCAACGGGTGATCCTCCCCAGGAACAGCGATGCCAATACCTGCGGCGAGAGCCGCAGCGTGTCCTTCAACTCAGGAAGGTTATAGCTGAGCACAACAGCGCTAACAGTAATAGGCACATGTAATACATCGCCAGGGGACAGAGAGTCCTGCTCCTCATTCATGGGAACATCGGAAGCCCCAAAGTCGATGGTCCTGTTGATCAGCTGCGAAATACCTCCCCCGGATCCAATGGACTGATAATTTACCTTCACTCCCCTGGCCCGGAAGTAGGAATAGAACATCTTCGAAAAGAGAGGGTTGTCGAACGAGCTGCCGGCGCCAATGATATACCGGCTCTTGTCCCCACAGGATAGCAGGCTTAGTATCCCTACCGAGACCATTAACCAGGCGCCTTTGACGGTTACCATCCATTAAAATTACCCCTAATAAAAAATGGGCCCGATCAGGGCCCATTTTATTTGTGTTAAGTTTTATTCTCTTTTAGAACCAGCAGGGTCAATATCTGCATCAATGCATATAAGGATAATAGGAATAAGCAGGATTCTGATACATCTTCCCGAAAGTAAAAAAGAACGTCAGCCGGTAGACCAGATCATGGTCATGTGCGGCTGCCCCACTTAGGCCGGCTTGTTTACCTTCATATCTATTATACCATATATTCGGCATAAAATGAACTTGGGGAACTGGCGAATAATCAAGCCCCGCGGATAAGAAGGTTTCCTTATTGTTGGGCTCATAAGAAGTACTCACCCCATACAGGGCGGCATATTTAATGTAATAAGAATTGTCATACTTGCTATTGGGATCATAGAGATCGTATCGGGCAAAGGCCCTCAGTTTAGCGCCGTTGATGTTCGCATGTGCATATAGGCTCAAGCCGGTGGCGCTCCCATCCAGCGTATCAGTCCCCCTGGAATAGCTTGCCGCTTCACATTGTTTCAACCTGTTGAAAAATCCTTCAGCCCCAACGGTGAATCTCTGATCAACCCAGATCAGGGACAGTTTGCTCATTTGCCGGTACGCATGCCCATGCGCTCCGGGCATCCAATGCTGTCGCTGATAGTCTGCATAAATATCCACGATCAGCCGGTGATCCAGCAGGCCGACAAAAACATCTCCATAAAACCATTTATAAACATCGACATTCAATACCTGTGGCCTTGCACCCGTTCCATTCGCTACCAGGAAATTATAACCATATATCATGGACTTATCCTGGGAATTGAACCGCCCCTGCAACCCTGCACCCAGATCATAGGAAGGTGTCCTTCGTACATCGGTGATGGTTCTTTCCACAGGACGGGAGTAAGTAAATAAGGATTCCGTCATATAGGGATAGGCAGGCGTAGGTTGCAACCCAACGACAAGATCATTCCCCCGAAATAGAAAATCATGCCAGCGGACATCGGCCAATTTGATATAAGCGGTCAGCTTGTTATTGGCCAACACATCGCCGCCGGGAAGATCGTCCTCTGCAGCAAAAAGAAATTCAGTAGAGAACTGCTTGTTAATATTGTAGTCATAGCCCAGGTAGATCCGCCGGAACTGGAACTCGTCTTGGCCCTGCTTGACGTTCGTATATTGGTTATTCCCGCCCCGATTCATTGAATCACTATGTGATTTATGGAAATAATCACCGAAAGCATATCCCCAAAGTCTACCGGAATTTGGCGCACCCGCACGAAAAGCGGAATCCGAGAGCCACAAATATTGCGCTTCAAGAGCGCCACCAGGCCAAAATAGAACAACGATCAAGAATTTCCATCTCCTATTTATTCTGTACACCAGGTCCTCGATCATAAAGCAGATTGTTTCCCTTTCCAGGCCCCGCAAGATAGGCCAACAACTGCCAATATTAATTTATTGTTATCAAATTGTTACCAATTTGCCACAAACAATTGATTCCCAATAAAAAAAGGGCGCCCTTAGGCGCCCTCAGTCTTAGATAAGATCCATTTTTTTAGAATGTATACTTCAGACCCAGCTGACCTTGCCAGCGGGAATTGATCGGGTCATTGTAGTAATAGTGGTTGCCCACTGTCGGAGCCTGGAACTGGAAGGTCGGCGTATAGTTCACTGTCGTTCCATCAGCCTTGTACGGGTTGCCCGGCGCATTCCCTCCGGCGTCATTGACGAACTTCAGGAAGTTGACGGTATAGTTGTTCAGGTTGCTGACGAATGTGATATGACCCCAGTTGTTGTTGATCAGGTTCAGGACGTTGAAGATGTCCAGGCTGATAGCCAGTACATGCTGCCTGTTATTGCTGCTCAGATGGAACTCGTGCATCAACTTCAGGTCCAGCTCATGGTTCCAGGGAGTACGCATGCCGTTACGCTCTGCATATTGGCCCCTTCTGGTCTTCAGATAGGAATCGGCATCGACAAAGGCGTTGAAAGCAGCGCGATTGTTGGCGTCCAGGATCATGGTCTGAGACTCGGCTACAGTGGGGATATAAGGTAATGCGGAGTTGGGGTTCAGGATATTACCCGGCACGCCGGCATAGATCACGGTGAAGGGACTTCCGGACTGACCGCTGTAGAAGAAGTTCAACGAAGTAGTATTGACATCGTTCCAGGTAAAGGCGCCGCCCAGGGTCGCTACGATGTGATGACGCAGATCGAAGTTACTATAGCCCAGCTGAGGGTTGTTGGATGAGATGGCCGGGTTGTAATCCCAGTTGCTCTGCATGGAGTTACGGATACCATTGGCTACGTCCTTGGAAATACCATAGGTATAGGCTGCAGACCAGTTATAGGCCCATTTCGCCCCACTGCCACCCATGCGCATCGGTACAGATGTCTTGGAGAGCTGTGCGGTTAGGTTATACCGGTAACCTTTCTTCGTATTGGTCAGCAGGAATACGTTGGCAAACTGGCTGTTGAGGTTGCCGCCCACGTATACAGGCGTTTGCGTGGGACCCGTGGGGAAGAACTGCGTCTGATCCTTCTTGTTGATCTGCTGGAACATTACGTCATAAATGGTCTTGGTATACAGCCCTTCGAATGTCGCCTTATAGCCATTCCCAAATTTATAGTCGACGGCCACACTGCTGCGCCATACGGTGGGAAGCTTGAAATTATTATCCACGATGTCGAGCTCGCGGGTCTTGATAGAGTTCGGACTGACAGCTCCGATGGTGGATACCAGGTTATCAGGTCCAACCAGGGGAACGACAGTTCCGGTAGCAGGCTTGTAGTCGATGTTGTTGAAATTGGGACCGCTGAGCGTATAGGCATATCCTAACCAGGCAAAGGGGATCCTGCCGGTGAAGATACCAGTTCCACCTCTCACAACGACAGACTTGTCACCATTTACATCCCAATTAAAGCCCAGACGGGGAGAAATGATCACATTGCCAAACCACTTGTTGTTGAACGAGCCAAAAGGCGTATGGGAATAAGTGGGGTTGGTAGGATTGACATAATCAGTGGTGGTATTCAACGCCGGGTCGGTCAGAGGCTGACTGCCTACATAAGAGTAGTCGAACCGTACACCGGGAGTCAGCTTGAAACGCCTGGTAACGGCGATCTCATCCTGCGCATACAGACTTACCAGACCTACATTGAAATTGCTGCCGGGCGTATTGGTACGCAGGTCATCATAGTTGTTCTTGCCGGAGCCAGGCTGATAGGCGGCACGGATACGGCTGGGCATATTGTTCACAAAGTTGGTGACGTTGCCATATTGCCAGCGGCCATTCCAGCTGTTGACAAAACCATAGTCGAAGCTGTAGAACTCGTTGTGCGTCCCGAATGTAAACTTATTCACACCCTTGGTCCAGGTCACATTGTCCGTGAACTCGAAAGTCTTTTGCTTCTGGTCATAGATAGCAGCTTCACGCCAGGTGCCAAGCCAGATGTTGGCGGCGCCGTTTGTGATATCCACATAAGGCGTTACATTATTAAAGGCGCCTGGGAAAGTACGGTAGTCATGTACATTGATATAACCCAGGATCAGCTGGTTGCTCACCGTATTGCTGAACTTGGTCTTCAGCTCGGCAGCGAGGTTTACGTTCTTGCTGTATTGGGTAAAGTCCGTAGAGCTGAACTGGTAGACGGCAGGCGTACGTTCCAGGTTATTACCCCAGCCCTTTGTATAGATACCTCTCACAGTAAGGGTGGTCTTGGGGCTGATATTGTAATCCAAACGGCCAAAATACTTGTCGCTATTGGTAAAGATCTTGCCGGGAGCATAAGAGCCGGGGTCGAAACCGGCAGCCTTGAAGGCGGTAGTGATCTGGTCAGCCTGCGCCTGCGTCATGGCGGCGCCGATGTCCCCTACATTATAAAAAGTAGGTTCCTGACGACGGGTGATCTCCACATTGGCGATAAAGAACAGCTTGTTCTTTACGATGGGCCCGCTGAGCGTAGCGCCATACTGATAATCATAAAAGTCGGAGCCGATGGAACTCTTCGCAGCATCCGGGCTCTTTCCTACAAGGGCCTGGTTCCTGCCATAGCCATATACGGAACCGTGGAAGTCGTTGGTGCCGCTCTTGGTAACTGCATTGACGGTACCGCCGGTGAAATTACCCAGCTTTACGTCGTAGGGAGCCAGCTGCACCTGTACTTCCTGGATAACATCCAGGCTATACGGATTGGTACGTGTGCCGGAGCCGGCCGTACCGGACTGACCGCCGCCGCTGACACCGCCAAACGAGTTGCTAAAACCAATGGCGTCATTGTTCATGGCGCCATCCAACGTAATATTATTATAACGGAAATTGGTTCCCGCAAAAGAGTTGTTATTCGACTGAGGAGTCAGACGGGTGAAGTCGGAAAGACTTCTGCCCAGGGTAGGCAGCGTAGTCAGCTGAGCCTTGCCTACGGTGAGGCCGGAAGGTTGATTCTTTTTGCCACCGACAACTACCACTTCAGTAAGAGCGGTCTCGTTCAGCTTGAGCCCTACGTTTACCTCGGGGTTCTCACCCAATACCAGGTTGAGGTCGGAGATCGTCTCTTCCTTATACCCGGTGAAGGAGATCTTTAGGGTATAAGGACCACCCACCTTCAGATTGGGAATAACAAAGATGCCCTTATTATTTGTTTGGGTCCCCGTGGAATACCCGGTGGGCTCGTGTTTTACAACAACAGATGCACCAGGGATTGCAGCCCCTTTTGAATCATAAACAGTGCCGTTAAGCGTGGCGGTTGTCTCCTGTGCACGGACAGTGCCAGTGGCCAGGAGGCCGATCATGCAAAGCGTAAGCAATAGTCTGAAACGCGACATAAACGAATAGTTAAAATTTGCTGCAAAGGAACCCTTCGCGTGTTACCGGCAGGTTACGCCAACGTTAAGAAATTGTGAAGCGAGCGTAACATAGTGTTCATATATGTAGGAATTTAATTTCTAACAATTTAAATATCAATTCATTGCAAATAATTTTGCGCAAAAACACCGTTACATTGCTCACTCAGCAAATAAGTAGTTATTCATCAGGCAGGGGTAGGTAACATTACCGCGACATTAAGAAATCATTACCAAATCCATTCCTGAACATCGCGGGATCGATGCCGTGTAATTTTATTCAAATTTTGTGCAAATGAGTTTCAATTCAATCATGAAATTATTCATGCCAAAGGACCAGGTCTTCTATTCTCTCTTTGAAGAAGTGGCGGATAATGTACACACCATGGGCAAAACGTTGAAGGCAGTAGTTTCGGAAGTTGATTTCGACCGGAGGGAAGAGCTGATCAACACGTTGGAGAACCAGGAGCATATCAATGATGAGCTGACGCATCGGATATATACGGAGCTGGGAAGGAATTTTATTACTCCGTTCGATCGGGAGGATATCCATTACTTAGCCACCGCCCTGGATGATATCTGTGACTATATATACTCCTCTGCCAAAAAGATAAACTTCTATAAGGTCAATCCCAATGATACGGGTATCCAAAAGATGGCAGATCTCATCGAACAGGGGTCGGAACAGATCCGGAACGCCGTCCGGGAACTGCGGGATATGAGGAATATGCGCAAGATCACGGATGCCCTGGTAAAGGTCAATAGCATCGAAAATCAGGCAGATGACATTTTCGATATGAGCATCGACAAGCTGTTCGATGGCGAACCCGACGC
This sequence comes from Sphingobacteriales bacterium 50-39, assembly GCA_001898505.1. Lineage (GTDB taxonomy): Bacteria > Bacteroidota > Bacteroidia > Chitinophagales > Chitinophagaceae > Puia. The sequence goes on along the minus strand of MKTZ01000008.1, from coordinate 38,116 downwards.
CAAAGAGGTGATCAAAAAAAGAGAGATCTACCAGGCAATGGAGATCGCCACGGATAAATGCGAGGATGCGACCAACGTGATCGAGTCCATTATTATTAAGTACGCATAGTCAGCTCCAGCTCCTCCATCAGCTGCTCTTTTTTCGATCTGCATAGATCAGCTCGTTCCTTATTTTATATAATTCCACCATCCCCAGGTAGCACACCCGAAAGGCGCCCTTATCCGCAGCCACCAGCGCAGCCACATGACGCGCCGTAATATGGGCGGCCGGGTCCGGAACGGAAGTGTTCAGACAGGATTCCAGGCAATGGAGCAGCTGAATAAACCGCAACTTATGGCTGTCCGCATTCAGACTGCTTATATAAATGGAGTTGGCCAGCTCTATATAAGGAAGGAGCCGGACGGTCAAGACCGGCTCCTTGTACCTGACAATTTTTCCACTGCCCACAACACACCCGAAAAAATCGCCCGGCATGAAATGATCGCCTACGGTCAGCCTGAGACAGGTGCGGAAATTTTGGCAGAATTCATAGGCCTCCAGCAGATACTCCCGGATCTTTTCAGGATGCTCTGCTGAAAATGACTGCTGACACACACGGTCCGGGGTTTCTTTTTGCTGTCAAGATAATGCACAGGCACATCCGTTGACAAGTAGGACGTAAAGACCTAGCTGGGCAGTTTTGGAGCGATCCATGGTTTGGTGTTGGTCAGATTAGAAATTTATTGAACAGGCGATCCATCCCTGATCTCATCATTGGCGTTCACAATAATGCGCGCATGTGCCGTCAGTTCCCCAAATACCTCTGTACTATCATTCCGGGAATTGCCCGTAACCACATCCACCCAATGCGCCTTGCCCCCATCCACGGTAATGATATATTTCTTCTCCTGTGAAACCACTACCGCGGCGGCCGGGACTACCAGCGAATGCGTATTACGCTGCACAGGCAGATCCACCTCGGCATACATGCCCGGTTTCAGCAGACCATTCTCGTTCTTCACGTCCATTTCGATGGCTTCGCTCCTGTACTTCATATTCAATGACCCGGCGGCACGGCTGATGGTCCCGCGGAATGTTCGTCCGGGCAGCGTGCTGACGCGGAAACTGATAAGCGTATGTTCCGTCAGCTGGTTGCTGTATACTTCCGGCACATCGATCACCAGCCTCAACCTGCTTTCCTGCTGCAGGACCAGCATGGGTTTGTCATCCGCCTTGAGATTGGGGCCTACCAGTGCGCCCGGATGAACATTCCTCTCGGTGATGACCCCATCGAAAGGAGCCGTAACGGTGAGATAGTCGCGGGTCGCCTCCAGTGCCTTGTAGTTGGCGATCTCCGCCTGGGTAGTCGCACTGTCCGCGGTCATTTTGGCCTTTGCCAGCTCCAGGTCATGCGCAGAGACGGTCCCCGGCATTTTATTCGCCACCATCAGCCGGTCATAGTCATCCTTGCTGGCCAGCGACAACGAATAAGCCTGCAGATACTTTGCCTTCGCAGCCATATATTGCTGCTCGATCTCGGGCGCCTCCAGCCTCAACAGCAGCTGACCCGTCCTGACCCTCGTCCCGCGGTCCACGGGTATCTCCTTGATAAAACCATTGACCTTGGGATAGATATCCACCATTTCATAGGGCCGGAGCACCGCCGGCAAATGAACGGTAGAGCCGAGCTCAGCCTCGGTAACCTCCCCAAAAACATAAGGACTATGCGTGGTGGAAGCCTTTTTGTCCGCATTGACGCTGTCAACCACGGGATGACTCTCGCCCTGGTTGCAAGCCCAGAGGAATAGAAGAAATAAGCTAAAAAATAGATACAGTAGTTTACGCATACATTTATATTTTAACCTCCTCAGGCAAGAGAGAAGGATTTGAAAAATCTGTTCGTTTCTGGATCATCGCATATACCTGCGGCAGGATCAGCAAGGCGGCCAATGTGGAAAAGACCAGCCCCCCGATAACCGCACGTCCCAAAGGAGCCGTCTGGTCCCCGGCCTCACCCATACCCGAGGCCATGGGGATCATACCCGCGATCATGGCCAGGCTCGTCATCAGGATGGGTCGCAGACGGATAGAAGCGCTGGTGACAGCGGCCCGCGTAGCATCCCTGTACTCAAGCCTAAGCTTCTCCGCATTGGTGACGATAAGAATGGCATTGGCCACGGACACACCGGTGGACATGATCATCCCCATATAGCTTTGAAGGTTCAGCGTGCTGCTGGTAAGCAACAGGGCTATAAGAGAACCCAGTATCACGGCAGGCACGGTCGTCAGCACGGCCAGCGATAGCTTGAAGGATTGATAATTCGCAGCCAGTAACAAGAAGATCACAACGATGGCGATGGCCAGTCCATTCTGCAATCCATCCAATGTCTCTACCAGCAAGCTGGATGTCCCCTTGATATTCGCCACCAGGCCACGGGGCGGAGCGCCCATATCCTTTATCGCCGACGTCACGGCAGCAGTAGCCGAGGCCAGGTCCTTCTTATATATATTGGCGCTGACGGTGACATACCGGCGGGGCCCTGCCCGATCATATTCCCCGGGAAGACTGTCCACAGAAAAGGTGGCCACATCCTCCAGCACGGGACGCGGCTGCCCCTCCACCAATGGTATCTCCTTCAGATCGCCAACCTCATGCATGATATATTCCGGTACCTGCACCTGTACCTGGTAAGTATAGCTCGTCCTCTCATCCAGCCAGAGATTCTTTTGGGTATATCGGCTGGAGCTGGTAGCAGCGGTCACAGACCGGGCCACATCGGATAGATTGAGTCCCATCTGGGCGGCCTTGAAACGATCCACACTGATATTGATCACCGGGAATTTCAACGGCTGGGCTATCTGTACATCCCTAAGGAAAGATACTTTTTGCAACTTGTCTGCCAGCCGCTCCGCATATCCTCCTATCTGCTTCATATCCCGTCCGGCTACCCGCACTTCGATAGGCGTGGACGCGCCCTGGCTCATGATCTTCTCTGTAAGATCGATGGGCTCAAAGGATATTTTCATCTCGGGCATCCGTTCGGCTATCTTCTGACGAATAGCATCTTTCAGATCCTCGATATTCACTTTATAGCTTTCTTCCAGGTTCACCTGCAAAATGCCCTCATGCGTACCGCTGTTGAACACATACAGGTTGCTGGACCCGAAGTTGGTAGGCACGGGCCCCACAAAGGCGCTGGTAATAGCTATATGCCCGTCCACGAGCTTGTCGATAACATCCAGCACATCGTGCAGCTTACGCTCCGTCACTTCCAGGCGCGTGCCGTCGGGTTCTTTGATGCGCAATTGGAACTGACCCGTATTGACCCTTGGCATCAGGTCTTTCCCAATGGAAACAAAGGCCCACCCGACCAGGCCAAATACGACTATGAAATAAAGCGCCACGGTGATCCCGCGCCGACGCATCAAACCTTCCACCCTCCGCGTATACCACATCTTGAATCGCTGGAATCCGTCATTCTTTTCCGGAACGGTCCTTTCATTGCTGCTATGCAGCTCTACTTCATCCACCTCCGCTGTATCCAGCGCCAGACCGGCATGAGCATGCTTATGACCATGACGGTACATAAACCTCTCGGCCTTCAACATCCAGTTGGACAGGATAGGTACAAGGGTCTGTGCAAGAAAATACGAAGCTATCATGGCAAAGCCGATGGCAAGCGACAAAGGCAGGAACATGGCCTTGGGTACGCCTGTCATGATAAGGGCAGGTGCAAATACAGCCAGGATACATAATAATATCAACAGCAGCGGGAAAGATATCTCTTCACAGGCTTCATAGATGGCCTGTCGCTTGGGCTTACCCATCTCCAAATGCTGGTGGATATTCTCGATGGTGACGGTGGCCTGGTCTACCAGGATGCCGATCGCCAGCGCCAGACCGCTGAGGGTCATGATATTTACCGTCTGCCCGGCCAGCTTCAGCAACAGCACGGCGCTCAACACGGATACGGGTATGGTAATGATCACCACCAGGCTGCTTCGCCAGTCCTGCAGAAACAACAAAACCATCAGGCCGGTCAGTATCGCTCCCAGCGCCCCCTCGGTCATCAGGCTCTTCACGGCATTGATGACAAAGACGGATTGATCGAATTCATAGGACACATGTATATCCTCGGGTAACAAGGTCTGTATCTCGGGCAGCTTGGATTTCAAGCCATTCACCACGGCCCATGTAGAAGCGTCGGCGGTCTTTACAACGGGGATATACACGGAACGGCGACCGTTCACAAGCGCATAGTCGACCGTGACGTCGGCCGCATCGGACACATGCCCTATATCCCGGACAAAAATGGTATTGTTCCCACTCGCCACAACGGGAATATTATCGAAAGCATCCACTTTCTGCTCCAGGGAATTCAAAGAGGTCACATACATGGTGTTGTTGATCCTGATATTCCCGGAGGGACTCATCGAATTGTTCTTTGCAATGGCCGCTACTACCTGGTCAGGCGAAAGATTATATCCCCTCACCTTATCGGGGTCTATATTGATGATCACACTTCGCGCATTGCTCCCGAAAGGAGGCGGCGCCGAAAGTCCGGGTACCGTGGCGAACATGGGCCTCACCCGGGTGAGCGCCAGATCATAAATATCCTTCAGACTACGTGTCGGACTGCTGAATACCAACTCGCCCACGGGCAGACTGGACGCATCGAAACGCACTACCTGAGGCGGCAGGGCGCCGGGCGGGAAAAAGGCGGACGCACGATTCACCTGCAGAGCCACCTGCGCGGATGCCTCGGCCATATCGGTAGTCTCATAAAATGTAAGCTTGATAATACTGATACCCTGTATATTCTTACTCTCGATGTTCTTGATACCATTGACATAAAGGAACTGATCCTGCATGCGGGTGGCAAAGAACCCTTCCATCTGCTGCGCCGACATACCGCCGTAAGGCTCGATCACATAAATGGTCGGCAGGTTCAGCTTCGGAAATATATCGATAGGGATGGTAAAAATGGCCATCACCGAGAACAGCAGCACCCCAAGGGTGATCACGATCACGGCAATCGGCTTCTTTAATCCCGAAGACACTAATGACATGCTATAATTAATTTAGAATAGATAAAAGTTGATTGATGCCATTGTCGGCATAGGCCTTCTGCACGATCGCTCTCCAAACCCCATCCTTCGTATTGATCAGGTCCGTCTGGGCACGGTTCAACACATACAATGCATTGGTAAGATCGATGATGTTCGAAAGGCCGGCATTGTACTGCGTAAGACGCTGCCGGTAAGCATCGCTGGCGGCAGACAGCTGGATAGGGATCTCATTAAACTTATCGACAGCCGTACGAAGATTCACCGCAGCCTGCAGGTCGGCATTTTTAAGGCTCTGCTCCTGCTCCTCATAATTATGGAGCGCAGCCTCGGTCTGATATTGCTGAACATTCAGCCTGTCCTTTTCTCTCCTTAGGTCGAACAGGTCATAGGTAATCCCCAATCCAAAGAGATAGTTGGATCGCGAATAGCCCAGCCCGGTGCCAAGGTCTTTATCCAGCGTACCATTCGGGTTGATGCTAGACCCCTTCACCCATCCTGCCGCCAATACATATAGCTTTGGCATATACGACTTGCGGATCAGCTGCTCCCTGGCCTGGCTGTTCTCATAGATGGAATGGAAATAATCCAGGAAAGGATGATGGCTTCGGACGCTGTCCTGGTAGCTCCGGGAACTCAAGGCCCCAAGCAGCAGACTGTCATTGCTTAGCTCGGGACCAATGGCCGTAGTGTCCAGGCTGGTGAGCAACGACAATTGCACTTTGGATTGCTTATAGCTATTGTATATATCGAGGTAAGTAAGCTGGGCCTTCGAATACTCCGCTTCCGCCAGACTGCTGTCGACACCCGGACGCATCCCGCTGACCACATAATTTCTGATGGCCAGACGAATGGTATCGGCCCGCCGGAGATTCTCCAGCTGAATAAGACTCAACTCATAGTTCCTGATGAGATCCAGGTAAGATTGCAGAACGATGCCGGAAAGATAGAATCGCTCTCTCCCCAGATCCATACTATCGACCTTTAGCCTGGAATAAGCCTCCCGTATGCCGGCCTTATATCCGCCGAAATTGGTGGCCTGCCATTGGAGATAGGCCACGCCTATATTACCCGTGGAAACAGTACCGATGCTCTCAGGACGGGCGCTCACACCAGAGACAGAAGGCACAATGCCCCCCGAAAAATAGGCAGCTCCCAGGTTATTGCTGGTACCCGCATCCACCTGCTCGAAAAGATTCAGAGAAGGCAGCCGCCTGTCCCTGGTCTCGACCACAGAAGCCATGCCCGAACGCACCTGCGCTTCACGGGCGCGAATGGACGGATAGTTCGCAAGGGTAAGGGAGATCGCTTTGTTCAATGGAAGACGCTGCCCCTGCACCACACCGTGCAGGACCAGAACGAAAAGGAAGGACATCCTTTTCAAGATACGTTCATACATAAATTAAATAAGTGAAGTGTACTAATCGAAATTTCTATAAAGACTGATTCGATCAGCACACAGGAGGGCCGCGAAGAGAAAAATTACCGATGAATTGACGGGTACACCCGCCGGGAAGAAAAAGAGAGTAATGACGATGACAATAGGTAAAATCCGGAAGGATCGTGATAGGGCAGTCGGCAACGATGGCCTGGCTCACCAGTGACTTGCCATGTCGCTTCTCTTTATGTTTGGTACGATCTGAAGTCTCGCCGGATGCTGCTACATGGTGTAGTACAAGTGAAGCGTGCTGCACAGCACGTCGCACAGCCATTTCCGAATGACTACCCCCGGGCGCGGGATGTACATGAGGATGCGAGCCCTTTACCAGGCCGGCAATCAGAACCAGTATCCCAACTATAATACTATACCTTCCCGCTCGCATAGCGGTGCTAAGATAGAAAAAAATACGTTAAGGTCCCGTTATTCCTCCTCGTCCTCTTCGAATTCGAAGTACTCCTGCTGCTCTTCCTGCACATCCTCCTGGTAAAGGGACTGGAACTGTTCAGCAGTTTCCTGATCGAACTCCTCCACCAGCTTGTAGACCATCTCATCCTTATATTGGAAGAAGTCTTCGGCCTGAGGCAGATAGCTACGCAGCAACACTGTCTCCTTGGTGGACATCAGGACGGATACAAGCTCGATATCACTCTCATCATCGACCTGGATCAGGTAATAAGTGTCTGGTTTTAAATCTCCGAAGGTGGACATAGTGGTTCATTTTAGATTTCTAAAACTAAACTACAACTAAAACGGAGCCCCGCTCCGTTCCCAACATTAAATGTTTGGTACCCCAAAGTTACTTTTCTATAACGAAGGGGTAACAAACAAAACGTCCCGGTGGTTTACCGGGACGATGAAGTAATCTTTAAGATAAACCTATTTTTTTTCAACCTTTGCCTTCGCACCTTTTTCAGCCTTTGCTTTTGTGCGGGTCTTTTTGGCTGCATTGTTTTTGTTATGCTGCTTTTTCTTGCTGATCTTCAGCAGGTCGCGGCTGATAAGCTTACTGACCTCCTTAACGCGGTTAGCCAACTTCTTTTCGCCAAGCTCCTGTTTATATTCTGCCAAAGCCCCTGTCAGCTTCTCCGCAAGCTCCTTACGAACCTGCTTCTTATTAGGGGTAGTTTCCGTCACCGTCTCCTGTTGACTCATAAGAATAATGTTTGTGTTAATAATTAGGTAACACAAAATTAATACTAAAGTAACATTCGCAATGTTAAGTTTTCACCGGGAAACCCTTATTTCCAAGCGGGCTCGCCCGCCCTATTTCTCCCACCAGGCTTTATAGGTCGTTATCTCGGTCCCACCCATATTGGCCACCTCGGTCTTGTAATGCTAAGCATTGATGGTGACCTCATCCGTAGGGTATAGGAACCGCGTAGGGATAGCCATTTCTGCGTGATTATCTGCTGCAAAGACGCCGCGGTAGTGGAATTGTCAAACGTTACTCCATTATGCCCCAGGTAGTTCGGACCGGTGGCGTCCGTGATCCCGATCTCGGCAAAGGCGCCGGTGACACCGTTGTTATAATAGGTCTGGGCAGTCCCCCCAATAAAGCCCTTTACGGCCGCCTCGGCCAGGATAAACTCCTGCTCGGCATAGGTGATAAGCCGGGCCTTGATAAGGCCCTTATTGGCGCCCGATACGAATGTCGGATTGGGAGGCATTATTTGGATTCTTGGCAAAATAAGCCTGTATACGGGCGCTGTCCCCGGTGTTCACAAAAGTATTGTACAACAAGCTGTTCAAAAATTAAGCAATTGTTAACTGCATGTTAGCTCGTGCACAGCAGGTCTCCTGCCATTCTCCAAAAAATTGTCAATCCTGCTGACATACTGCTGTCACTCGCCGGTGGTTACTTTACAAAACGGACCACAGGTCCGTCCATCAACCAAAAAACCAATTTTATGTCAACCATCGAACTGTTACTAAAAGAAATGGACCAGGAAGCGCTCACTACCCGTAAAATGCTGGAACGCGTACCTTCCGAAAAATTTGACTGGCAACCCCATCAAAAGAGCATGACGCTCCAGCGCCTGGCTACTCATGTGGCCGAGCTGCCCAGTTGGGTCGATATGGCGGTAACCACGGACGAACTGGATTTCGCCAATAACGGATATGCTCCGGAGACGGTTTCCAACACATCCGAGCTGCTGGAATATTTTGATCGTAACCTCGTCAAAGGACGGGAGAGCTTGTCAAAGACAGCCGAAGAGACACTGTCTGAAGATTGGACCCTGCGCAACGGGGACCAGGTATACCAGGTGGCAACAAAAGGGGAGATCGTTCGCATGGCCTATTGCCAGATCGTGCATCACAGGGCTCAGCTGGGAGTATTTCTCCGGCTGCTGGATGTGCCTATCCCCGGCAGCTATGGCCCCAGCGCCGATGAAGGGGACTTTATGTAATCAATAGACTGTAGAAGATACTGTCCACGGACGCAACAGGGAATTCCTGGGGGAGGCTGCTTTTGGGAGTGGTGACAAATCCATTCTTTTCATAAAAGCGGTGTGCCGCCAGGAATTTGTCCGTGGTGCCCAACAGTATTTCCAAAAAACCTTTTTCACGCGCCCAGGCCAGCAATATATCGAGCAGACCCTGGCCAACGCCATATTGTTTACCCCTGTAACGGGCATCCACAAACATTTTTCTCAACGCTCCCCGTCCATTTCCGATGTCCTTCAGGGCAATACAACCCACTACCGCGCCATTCCTGAGCGCCAGCCAAAAATTCCCCTTCCCCGCCAGGAAGAAACCAGGGATATCTGTAAGATCGGGTTGCTCCTCCAGCGTGATTGGTATGCCAAACTCATTTTGCTGGATGTTGAGGACCATGCGGGCAAGGTCCTGAAGATAAACTTTATCAAAAGGGATTATTACAATCTCATCCATACTAAGCACCCGAAGATAATCAAAATCTGGCCCACACGAGCTCGAACCATTCCAAACTCTGCTCACGGGTCCGGTAATTCACAAATTCCCCTGTGAGCTGGCTTACATGAAAATTCTGGAACGATCCAACGGTCTGTACCTGGTATAGCTTCCGCAATACGGTGTCCCTGGATGACACAAAGACCAGCGCCGGTCCTGTCCTCAACACTGCCGCCAGGCTGTCCCGCTCTATTCGCTGAACAGAACAGGGCGCATAAAATTCGAGAGAATAACTCACCGGCCCTTCCGCGGGAAGATATACCACAGCCGGCCTCGGTCCCCGGGCGCCAGCCGGCCCCATCTCCTGCCGGATATACTCCGCCGCCTCCATCCCAGCCTGATAACGCAGCATCGATGGATAAAGAGAGCAATTGACGAACAGGTATACAATTAACGCCGCCCAGCAGCTTCGCCCCACCGCCGCCTGCACGGTACTCCCCCGAAAAAAATAAAAAGACAGGATCGATAATATCAGCACGCCCCCCGCCCAATATATCCAGCCTGGAAAATGGAACAACCAGCAGAGCAATAGTACTAGCACTGGTAACAGCACGCTAATGACCCCCTGTACGATAGCAACGACCCGGATCGTCACCCCGCGCCGGATGTCCAGCAGATAAACTGCCGTCAATATGGAAAAAAAGGGGAAAAGGATATTCAGGTAATACGGTAATTGGAACCTGGATAGCGAGAACATCGCAAAACTAAGTACAGCCGCCCCCAGACAGATCTGATCCCCGGGTATCGTTCTCCGTCCCAGTCCCCTGATCTTCCGGAACACGGCCCCATACAGCAACAGCGACCACGGCAAAAACGCCCAAAGCAACGTATGGAAATAAAAGAAAGGATCACCACTACCCTTGATAGGACCCGAATTAAAAAACCGCCCAAACTGACTGTCCCAAAAGAACCACCGGATGCCCGACACACCCGTGCGGCCAAATATTTTTTTCTCCGGATGAAGATCGAACTGGACATAGAGACAATAGATCTCCGGGATAATAAAGATGCCGATGAGCAATAGCGCTATCAACCAGCGTACCATACCCGCTCTCTCACCCCTAATCCGAAACTGCTCCCACTCTTTCCCAACAACCCAATCCAGCAGGAACCCGCCCCCAACAGTCACCAGCACAAATGGCCCCTTGGTCATCATAGCGCAGGCGGCCAGCAACGACCCGGCCACAAGATGCCAATTCACACCCTCACGGGAACTCCGGTAAAAATGATACACAGCTCCGATGACAAGCCCCGTGAGATACGGCTCGGCGCGCACATCATTATTGGAAATGACTAAATGCGCCGCGGACACATACACGAGCACACTCAATCGCGCCGCCGATCGACCATACAACTCCATGCCCAGCCGGTATACATACCATCCACCGGCTGCCCAAAAAAGCAACGCAGGCAATTTGTAGGCAAAACTGTTGATACCAAAGACCCGCATGCTGAGAGCCGCCATCCAGAAAGGGAAATGAGGTTTGTCGAGCCAGTCCTTTCCCTCCACTCGCAGACGAATGAAATCGCCGGTCTCGGCCATCGTGCGGGAGATAGTAGCATAAAGAGCGCCATCCGGCTCGATGATGTGGATGAACAGACCGCTGGCATTGATGATGATAGCAGGTATCAGCAGACGGACAAACCATTTGTCAAGAAACGCTTCCAAAGGACGGCTATTCGTATCGAGCATCAATTTGTGTTACCGGGTACTTTTTTAAACCATCTGATAAAGTCCAGATTGCGATGGCTGCGTTTTTCCCACAGATAGGCGAATATACGGGACATGCCGTAGCCGGCCAGCAGTCCTGTACAGGCGCCTGCAAGAATGTCGAAAGGATAGTGCTTGCCCACATAGATCTGGGCGTAGCATACGGCGCCGGCCCACCAGTACAGCCACCACCATTTCTTCCCTGTCATAATTCTAATTGCATAATACCAGAACGCCGCCAGCCCGAAATGGTTAGCCGCATGAGAGGAAGGCATGGAATACAGCCCGCCGCAATCTATTACCATCCTTATCGTTTGCGCCATATCAGGATCATGACAGGGCCGGAGCCTTCCAAAAAAAGGTTTCATTATTTGCGCAGTGAGACTGTCGGTGATGGCGAATGTCACCAGGCTGAGGGCTATAAAGATCCATGCATGCTGCTGCCCCTTACGCAGACAGTAATATAACATAAATACATAGAAGGGCGCCCAGGTATACGGATCGCGGAGGACTGGCATCACGACATCGAGCACGGCATTGTCCGTATCATGCTGTATCAGCGTGAACAGGAATTTGTCGATATGATCCAGCCATTCAAAGAAACTCATACGAATAGTTATTAAACAGCACCAATATCGCTCGCCAATGTGACCCCGAAGTTGTCTGTAAATTATTGTTACGTTAAAAATGTGCGGCAAAGCCAAAACAACTGCTTAATCCAGAGTTAATCTTCTGGTAAACATGCGGTCACATATGGAGGCTACCTTTGATAAACCCATTATAATGAAATTATTCACCTTTCTTCTGACCACACTCCTCTTCTTTTCCGGTGCCACCGCCCAAAAACACCTTTTCATCATTACTATCGATGGTGTAAGGTGGGAAGAGATCTACAAAGGCGCCGATCCGGCGCTGATCTCCAACGAAGAATATGTCAGGGACATATCCCTGACCCGGGAACTCTACTGGGACTCCACCGAAACGCTCCGCAGACGCCGGCTCATGCCTTTCTTCTGGTCCACCATCGCCGCCAAAGGCTGCTTGATGGGCAACAGGGAGTTCGACAATAAGGTCAATGTGAAAAACTTCTACAAGATCTCCTACCCGGGCTACAACGAGATCTTCACGGGGCACACGGATGCTTTCTCCAGTCCTAACCTGGCTATCAATAATAAGAATATTAATGTGCTGGAATACCTCAATACCACGGCTGCCTATCATGGGAAAATAGCGGTCTTTACTTCCTGGCGCATCTTTCCATTTATATTGAACGAGTCCCGCAACGGCCTGCCGATCAACAGCGGTTATGAGAAATTGAACGAAACGGACGATGTGGAAGCGAACCTCATCGATAGTTTACAATCCAACATGCCGGCGTCAAATACCCGCCATGACCAGCTCACCTATCTTAGCGCAAGGGAATATATCCGCCAACATCATCCGTCTGTCGTATTTATGGGTTTGGGCCAGACGGATGAAAGCGCACACCAGGGCAGATATGATCTTTACCTTCAACATATCGCCGATGCGGATCGCATGATCGCAGAACTTTGGTATGCAGTGCAAACGGACCCATATTATAAGGACAGCACCACCTTTCTCATCACCACGGATCATGGCCGGGGGTATAAGCCGAATAAATGGACCACCCATGGATTCTGGGCAAAAGGGTCGGGAGACATCTGGGTAGCCATGATGGGCCCGGATATCGCACCCGCCGGCGAGCTGAAAGAGCGGGGTCAGGTATACCAAAAACAGCTGGCTTCCACCATGGCGGCCTTGCTTGGAGATCCCGCAGGATCGGGACATCCCCCCGGAAAACCTATCGTCCTCCCCCGTTCAGCCATAAGCGAGATAGCCCTAAAGAACTGGAAAACAGAATCTTCCGCCGAAACAATGGTCGGCTCCGGGCAGATGAGTGCACGATAACTTAACACAAAAGCTTTGGACGGTAAAGGTAAATAACCATAGATTTGCCCCAAATTTCATGCATGGGTTTCAACTCTTTTGTTCAACTCTTTACCCCTAAAGACCGTGTCTTCTATTCCTTGTTCGAAGAAGTAGCGGAGGGCGTAGGAAGAATGGGAAAACTGATCAAGGAAGTAGTCGCCGAGCCGGACTTCGACAAGCGGGCCGCCATCATTTCACAGGTAGAAGACCAGGAACATGTCAATGATGACCTTACGCACCGGGTATTCACGGAATTAGGGAGAAATTTTATTACCCCGTTCGATCGGGAAGATATCCACTACCTGGCCAGCTCCCTGGATGATATCTGCGACTATATCTACGCTACTACCAAAAAGATCAATTTTTACAAGGTAAATCCCAACGACACGGGTATTCAAAAAATGGCCGAGCTCATCGAACAAGGCACCGCCCAGATCCGTATCGCGGTGAGGGAACTGCGCAATATGCAGGACATGCGCAAGATCACCGATGCCTTGGTAAAGGTCAATAGCATCGAAAACCAGGCAGACGATATTTTTGACCTCAGCATCGAACGTCTGTTCGAGATCGAGGCAGATGCCAAAGAGGTGATCAAAAAAAGAGAGATCTATCAGGTGATGGAGATCGTTACCGATAAATGTGAGGATGCGGCCAACGTTATAGAATCCATCATTATTAAATACGCTTAATTACGGTATGAGCTTTCTGATAGTTATTATCATCCTTGCTCTGATATTTGATTATATCAACGGTTTTCACGACGCGGCCAACTCCATAGCAACCATCGTCTCGACAAAGGTACTTACCCCTTTTCAAGCGGTACTCTGGGCAGCCGTTTTCAACTTTGCCGCCTTTTTTATATCCCGGTACATCATAGGGGAGTTCAAGATAGGCAACACCATCGCAAGTTCTGTCCATCCCGACTTTATCAACCTGGAAGTCATCTTCTCCGGGCTGATCGCCGCCATCTGCTGGAACCTGCTGACATGGTGGTTCGGCATTCCCTCCAGCTCCTCCCATACATTGTTAGGAGGTTTTATGGGTGCAGCCCTGGCCCATGCAGGAGCTTTATCCAGGAACGGCCACGATGTCATCAACTATGCAAAGGTCGTCCCCACCTTCCTGTTTATTTTCCTTGCGCCCTTTATAGGCATGATCGTCGCCTTCATAATTACCATCATTATCCTCAATATCTGCCGCCGGGCCAACCCTTATCGCGCCGACAATTGGTTCAGGAGATTGCAATTACTGTCCTCCGCCCTGCTCAGCCTGGGACATGGAGGTAATGACGCCCAGAAAGTAATGGGTATCATCGGGGCCGCCATGATCTTTTATCAAAAGGCACATGGGCATAATATGACCTTCATGCAGTTCATCAATGCCAATATGTGGGTGCCGCTGGCAAGCTTTACCGCTATTGCCTTGGGTACGATGAGCGGCGGCTGGAAGATCGTAAAGACCATGGGTACGCGGATCACAAAAGTTACCCCGCTGGAAGGCGTTAGCGCAGAAACAGCCGGTGCAATCACTCTATTCATCTCCGAAAAGCTGGGGATCCCGGTGAGCACTACGCATACCATCACAGGCTCGATCATTGGCGTCGGCGCTACCAAACGGTTGTCCGCAGTAAGATGGGGAGTTACCATCAACCTGCTCTGGGCATGGGTCCTGACGATACCTGTCAGCGCATTGCTGGCCGCTGTCGTATATTTCATCATCCACCTGATACGAGGCTGATTCCACAATCGATTGCGGCAAACGATTGAGCGCGCGGGCGAAAAGTTATGGCCGGTTAACATTTCTTTGCTATTTTCGGGGGATTTTAGCACCATAACCGAAAGTACTATGAAGGGAATAATTCTGGCCGGCGGATCCGGTACTCGTCTACATCCAATAACCTATGCTATCAGCAAACAGATCATGCCCGTTTATGATAAACCCATGATCTATTATCCCCTGTCCACCCTCATGTTGGCAGGGATCAATGAAATACTGATCATTTCCACTCCTCATGATCTCCCCCTGTTCAAAAAACTGTTTGGCGATGGATCTCAGCTGGGTCTGCAATTTTCCTACGCGGAACAACCCCTCCCCAATGGACTGGCCCAGGCCTTTGTCATCGGCGCCGACTTCATTGGAAAAGACCCGGTGGCCCTGGTGCTGGGAGACAATATATTTTATGGCGCAGGCCTGGGAAAGCAATTGGAAAAAAACACCAATCCCACCGGCGGCATTGTATATGCCTACCAGGTCAGCGACCCCGAACGCTATGGCGTCGTAGAGTTCGACAAGGATAATAAGGCCATTTCCATCGAAGAAAAGCCCGCCAAACCCAAGAGCAACTACGCCGTTCCGGGGCTCTATTTCTATGACAATGAGGTGGTCGCTATCTCCAAAAACCTCAAACCCTCTCCCCGTGGCGAATATGAGATCACGGATGTCAATAAGGAATACCTCCACAGGGGCAAATTGAAAGTCTCCATCCTGGACCGCGGCACCGCCTGGCTCGATACAGGCACCTTCGACTCGCTCATGCAGGCTTCTCAATTCGTACAGGTCATCGAACAAAGACAGGGGATAAAGATCGCCTGCATAGAAGAGATCGCCTTCCGGAAAGGTTTTATCGACCGGCAGCAACTGGAAAAGATGGCGCAACCTTTGTTAAAGAGCGGGTATGGTCAATACCTTATTAATTTAATTCATTCCTAAACCCTTTTTATAATTTCCCTTGTTTATGGAGAAAATCCTTGTTACTGGCGGATGTGGTTATATTGGCTCTCATACGATAGTAGACCTTATTGCAAACGGGTTCGATGTCATTTGTGTAGACAATAATGTCCGCTCCTCCCCCCGGATATTGGAAGGTGTAGAAAAGATCACCGGCAAAAAGATCAAGAACTACAAAGTAGATCTCTGTAATTACGACGACACATTTGCCATATTCCAGGAAAATGAGAATATTTCCGGCATCATACATTTTGCGGCCTACAAGGCGGTAGGAGAGTCCGTGGAACAGCCCCTGATGTACTTCGAGAACAATCTCCTGTCGCTGATCAACCTGCTCAAATGTGTACAGGAGTTCGAGATCCCCAACTTTGTATTCTCTTCTTCCTGCACGGTTTACGGCAATCCGGATGAGATACCGGTTACAGAGATGACGCCCCCCAAGCCGGCTGAATCACCCTACGGCTATACCAAACAAATGGGCGAGCAGATCATCAACGAATTCTCAAAAGCCACTACCCGCACAAAAAGCATTCTGCTCCGTTATTTCAACCCGGTAGGCGCCCATCCTTCCATCCTCATTGGAGAAATGCCCATCGGCAGACCCGCAAACCTGGTCCCGGCCATTACCCAGACGGCCATTGGCAAGCTGCCCCAAATGACGGTATATGGAGACGATTACCACACCCGCGATGGCTCCTGTATCAGGGACTTTATCCATGTCAGCGACATCGCCCATGCACATACACTGGCCATCCAATATATGCTGGCAGGCAAGATGAACAAGATGGCGGAAGTCTTCAACCTGGGTACGGGTAACGGGGTCACCGTACTGGAAGCCATCAGAGCCTTTGAAAAGGTCAGCGGCATAAAGCTGAACTACCAGATCGGGCCCAGGCGACCAGGGGACGTAATCGCCATTTATGCCAACAATGACCTGGCCAGGGAAAAACTAGGCTGGCATACGGAATTCGGATTGGAGGATATGATGTCCACAGCCTGGAAATGGGAGCAGAAATTGAAGGCGGACGAGAAGTTCTATAACGGAAAATTTTCCGAATTGAACTAAATTTTACCGTTAATTTGCATCACTAAACAAGTTTCTATCATATCTAATCCTGATTCATGTTAAAAGAGATCCAAGTAACAGGCCAGAAGGACACCAGGAGTGGCTTTGGAGATGGCATCGCAGAAGCAGCACGTAAGAATTCAAAAATTGTAGCCCTCACCGCTGACCTGGCCGGCTCGATGAAGCTGAATCAGTTCATGAAAGAGTTCCCCGAACGTTTTGTACAATGCGGTATCGCCGAAGCCAATATGATCGGCATCGCCGCAGGCCTCACCATCGGAGGACATATCCCTTATACCACCACTTTCGCCAACTTCTCCACCGGTCGCGTATATGACCAGATCCGTCAATCCGTAGCCTATTCCGGCAAGAACGTAAAGATCTGCGCCTCCCACGCGGGTGTCACCCTGGGTGAGGACGGAGCCACCCATCAGATACTGGAAGACATCGGACTCATGAAGATGCTGCCCGGAATGTCCGTAGTCGTACCATGCGACTATGCCCAGACCAAAGCGGCGACCATGGCCATTGCTGACTATGTCGGCCCCGTCTATCTCCGGTTTGGCCGCCCCGTATGGCCTATTTTCACCGATAAAATGCCCTTCGAACTTGGCAAAGCCCAGGTATTCTCCGAAGGCACCGACGTCTCCATCTTCGCCTGCGGACATCTCGTGTGGAAGGCTATAGAAGCCGGTCGCATATTGGAGGAAAAGGGTATTTCAGTGGAAGTCATTAATATTCATACTATCAAACCACTGGATACTGCCGCCATCATAAAGTCCATTCAGAAGACCCGTTGCGCCGTCACAGCCGAAGAGCACAATATCATCGGCGGCCTCGGCGATGCCATCGCACAGGTGGCCGGCCGCAATCTCCCCATCCCCATCGAGTATGTAGGTACGAACGATACTTTTGGCGAGAGCGGCACACCTACCGAACTCCTGAAGAAATACGGCCTGGATACCCCTAACATTGTAGCAGCAGCAGAAAAAGTTATAGCAAGAAAAAGTAAATAAATATTTGGCCTTTCTACAAAAATTGCTAACCTTATGGGGGTGACAATCCATGATGCGGAATTGCTAATTCAATTCAGGAACCCTGACACGAAGGAGAAGGCCTTTACTGCTATTATAAAAAAATACCAGGAAAAGTTATATTGGCATATACGCCGTATGGTAGTCGATCATGAAGACGCCAATGACGTATTGCAAAATGTTTTCATACGTGTCTGGAATGGATTGGAGAATTTCAGAGAGGACAGCCAGCTTTATACCTGGCTGTATAGGATAGCAACGAATGAATGTCTTAGTTTTTTGGAACAGCAGAAAAGAAAATCCGCCCTTCCCCTGGACGAGTCGGAGTCGGGACTAAGCAATAAGATAGTGGCGGATAAACACTTCGATGCCAATAAGTTAGAGTGGAAACTCCAATTAGCGATCCAACAACTTCCTGAAAAACAGCGAATTGTATTTAACTTACGGTATTACGACGAAATGCCTTATGAGGAAATGAGCAAAGTGCTGGAAACATCCGAGGGAGCCCTCAAAGCATCTTATCACCATGCAGTAAAAAAAATCGAAGATTATATCCTGAATCGGTGAACCCGCCCAAACCCTAAAAAAGAGGAATTTCGGGCTGATCATTAAACTTTAACCACCGGATAACGTCTGAGAAGTACATGCAACGGAGTAAAGAAATATTGAACGAATTGGAGCAGCTGAGCATGGTAGTAGCCGGGATCAGCCGGCAAATGCCTTACGAGGCCCCGGAAGGGTATTTTTCGGATTTTCCCGGGAAATTGCTTGCCCTGCTGGAGCAGGACGCCCCGGAAAGGACTCCTTCCCCTGATTGGGGAAAAGGATCCGCCATGAGCGTCCCGGAAGGCTATTTTGAAGGGTTTGCCTCCCGGATGATGGATAAGATCCGTGCCCAGGGGGGCCAGCCAGTCCAGGCCGAGGTTCGCCCGGAGGCCCCAGAGGGGGAGTTCTCCCCTTTATTAAGCCGCATCGGTAAAAATATGCCCTACCAGGTGCCGGAAGGGTATTTCGATACCTCTATTCCATCCGCCGTGCTGATGGGATTGAAGGATAAAACAGTATATGAAGTGCCGGAAGCATACTTCGAAACCCTCGCAGATATTGTGATAGCAAGGATACAACCCGCTGAGGTAAAACAGGCCCCTGGCAAGCTCATCTCTATAGGCAGTACCCATAAGATTATATGGTGGAAATATGCCGCCGCGGCCGTTGTAGCTGGCTTTATCCTGACCTTCGGATGGCTGCGTCTGCAAACTCACTCAGGCACACCACGTCTGGCCGTCGTGAACGTAGCCCAGGACCTTACCAAAGTGAGCGACTCCGACATCCAGAACTATGTGGACGACCACACCTCACAGATCCAACAGGTGCAGCAGGAAGAAGACTATGCCAACAGCACAGCTTCGCTGGATATTTCAGACAACGATGTAAAAAGCCTTTTAGGAGATGTTCCCGATGGTGACTTGGCGCAGTATATGGTAGAGCATGGAGATCTCAAAGATTATCCAACGAATTAGAAAATGAAACAAATTTTATCCGTATTGGTGTTAATTGGCTGGTTTTGCCTGCCGTCCATGGCTCAAACGAGACAAGAACGACAGCCCGGGGCTGGCTTGCAAGCCCTGAAGATCGCCTTTATCACCAAACGTCTGAACCTAACCCCCGAAGAAGCCGAGAAATTCTGGCCCATTTACAACCGCTACTCTGGCGAAGTACGCCAGGCATATATTGCATACAGAGACGATAAGAATGAGCTAAAGCTGGACGAAACGCTTCTCAACATACGAAAGAAATACAGCGTCGAATTCCTGAAGGCACTATCTCCTGAAAAGATCAATGAATTCTTCCGCGCCGAAAAGGATTTTGGCGCTTTCGTCCAGAAAGAAGCCGATCGACGAGGCATGAAAGGGCGAAGGTTTAACGACGATCAATAATCTCCTATAGACCGCTATATTTTACCTATTGACCGATAATTTTTATTGGTAGATACGCTATTGACGATATTTGAATCTGGTGTTTTTCATAGGTTAGCAACGGCCGGCTCTTTCCAGAGCAGGCCTTTTTTATGGCCAGGTCGGCGTCTTCACATCATGATAGAATAAGAATTTCCATCCCTCCCTCCGCCCCATTTCCCACCACTGCTGCCTTAGCTCCATAGCCTTCTTTCCATCATAGTCGTATTTTGCGACAAACCTGCTTTTCATCTGCTGCAGTTGAGGAGCCACATCCCCTCCAAAAAACACTTTCTCCCCCCCATCCACGATCCAAAATACCTGGTGATACGGACAATGCGCCCCGGTGACCTCATATTTTATATAGCTGTCCAATACCCCATCACCATCCAAAAAGACAACCTTTGGAGAGTACTTCAACCATTCCAATTCCTCAATAATATAAGAACTGGGCCCCTTTTCATAGGCATATTCCAACTCCTTACGCTGTATATAATAGGTGGCATTGGGAAAAGAAGGCTCACGCGAGTCTATACGTCCATCGACAACCCTGCTCATCCCCCCGGCATGATCCTTATGGAGATGGCTCATCAGCACCTTCGTGACCTTTCCCGGATCAATACCCGCCGCACGCAGGTTCCGGTGGATCTGCAGCTCGCCATCGATCTCGAACCCCAGCCCGGTATCCAGCACCAGCACATCCTCGGTACTGACGAGGGCGAAAGGTTGTACTTCCACGAGGAGGGAGCCGGTAGGACGCTGCTGCAGGTCGTCATTTTCCGTATCAAATGGAACGAATAACTTGGTCTTGTCGATAGTAAAGGAGCCCTCGGACAACGGAATGATCTTCATAATGCAAAGGTACGCCTTATGCCCGTCCTGATCTATCTCAATACCATCTGGCGATCGGCATCCAGACGCACCAGGATAAAAAGCATGACACTGAAGGTTAGAAGACTCGTTCCCCCATAGCTGATGAACGGCAGCGTTATCCCGATGACAGGAGCCAGTCCCACCGTCATGCAAATATTGATAACAATGTGAAAGAAGAGGACACTGGCCACCCCATAGGCATAGCAGCGGCTAAATACACTACGCTGTCGCTCGGCAATGGTGACGATCCGCATAAGCAGCAGCGTATAGATACCCAGGAACAAAATGCTTCCCAAAAAACCAAATCCTTCCCCGATGGTGCAAAAGATAAAGTCCGTCTTCTGCTCAGGCACGAAATCATAACGGGTCTGCGTGCCTTTCAGCAGCCCTTTCCCGATAAGGCCTCCACTACCAATGGCAATCTTGCTCTGCTTGACATTATAGTTATTATCACTCTTGCTTTTTTTCCTTTGCTCATTTTCGATAGATGCCTCGGCGGCCTGGTCTTTTGGAACATAGTCCTTACCGATGGTGTCATATATACGCTTGACCTGGTAAGGCTGAAACACATGGTCGAAGACAAAAGGGACGACAAACCGCTGTACGCCCACACAGACAAACCAGATGCCGACGATCATGAAAAGAATGCTGCGATTGCGCTTGACCTGTCTCCGCATGATGTAGATAGCCAGCAAGGCTATACACGTGAGTATAATGGCCAGGGTATTGGGCTCCAGTAACAATGTCGCCACCACCAGCACGGCAAATGAAAAACCAATGACCAGTACAGAAGGCGGCAGCCCTTCCCGGAACATAACCAGGAAAAAGGAAAAATAAACAAGGGAGAGCCCCATCTCATGCTGCATGATACTCATCGCAGCCGGCACCAGGGCAATGGTCGCAGCAATAAGCTGGCTTCGGGGTCGGGAGAAATTAGTCTCCACACGGGACAAATACTTCGCCAGCGCCAGATTCACAAATAGCTTGCAAAGATCAGCCGGCTGCAGCTGGAAGGCACTTCCAAACCGAATAATAGATTCAGTACCTTTTACCCTGGAGTGGAAAGGGAATACCAGCAATAGCAGGAAAATACCAAAGGCATACCCCAGATTGGCCGTAGCCGTGAAAAACTTACTATCCGTCAGGAGAATAAAGGTGCCAAGCACGCCGGACAGAATAAAGAACAGCAGCTGGCGGCTATAATCTGTCTTAAGGGATATGAACCCCTGTATGACATTCTCGCCTTCATGATACGAAGCCGCAAAGATGCTGGTGATACCGATGAGACACAGGACCACCCAGATCCACACGAGCGACCAGTCTACACCTTTTGATATGGTAGGGTTTCGTTGGCTCATAATTAACGTTGCGTTGAATCCCCCTTCTGATCCAATGGTTTTTGTACGGTGTCCGCCTTTGCTTTATGCCGAACAGCATGGATTGCCGATGTATCCAATGCCGGAACATGTCCGCCGCTATCTGGCTTCTGCGCAGGCGCAGCAGGTGTAGGCGCAGCCGTCACCCTGGGCGTCAAAGGTTTGAGGTTCGGCATTTTCCGTATGGCGGCCAACAAAGGGCTTCTCGAACCATCCACTGTATCCAGCAGCATGGCGCGGTTGGCCTTATCTATATATTTCAACAACCTTGCGCTATCACCCGTCTGGTTTGCATAATCCGCAGCCCGCATGGAGTCCGTCCTGAATTGCACACGCACAAGATATTTGGGCATCATATTGCTGCCGGCAATCCTGTTTACTTCAGGAAGCCGCTCGTTCCGCAGCGTATCATTCAGGTATTTCTCCACGATCATCGAGGCAATGGGTGCAGCCCAGGTGCCTCCATATCCACCATTCTCCACAATAACAGCCACAGCGATCTTAGGATTCTCCCGCGGAGCAAAACATACAAACCAGGAGTGGTTATGCAATTTCAGGGTACGTCCGTCGATGCGCTGCTTGTTCTCGGCCGTACCTGTCTTACCGCACATCGTGATGCCGGGTATCCGCGCAGGACGTCCTGTTCCGATCTCGATCACATCCTGCATACCGCTCTGCACCACATTAAAAACATCATCGGATATATGGGTAACGGGCTCGTGCTTCACGTGGTATTTGCTGAGGATAGAATCAGCTCCCTGAGCGTCATCGATGCTCTTTACAAAATGAGGCGTATAATAATACCCCTTGTTGGCGACGATACACATGGCATTGGCCATTTGCAGGGGAGTTACATTCATTTTGTCCTGCCCAATACCCAGCGTCACCATGGAACAGGAATTCCAGTTCCTGTTGTAGTCCTTGTCATAGGCAGTCGTATCGGGTATATTGCCGCCATCTTCACTGGGCAGGTCGACACCGATACGGTGACCCAGCCCAAAGGCATTGACATATTCCTTCCATTTCATCAACCCCTTGCGGGTGCTGCGATATTCCGGATTGTCTATCGTCAGCCGGAACGTATTGCAGAAAAAGGAGTTGCAGCTATGAGCAATGGCCAGCCGAAGATTGGCCGCATGACCCGGAACTTTCTCATCGCATTTCACCGGCTTGGTGCATGCTAAATAAGCACCCAGACAGGAAATACCGCTGGCAGGGGTGATCACGCCTTCATCCAGGCCTATGAGGGCGCCGATAGGTTTATAAGTACTCCCGGCCGGATATTGCCCCTTGATGGCACGGTTGAGCATAGGACTGGAGACATCTAAGGCCAGGCGGGCATAGTTGGTTTGCTTGTCAGGACCGGTCAGGGAATTTGGATCATAGTTGGGTCCTGAAGCCATGGCGAGAATGCCGCCCGTAGAAGGCTCCAGGGCAACGATGGCGCCTGTCTTGCCAGACAGCAGCCGTTCGGCCAATTGCTGCAGGTCGATATCCAGGTAGGTGCGCAGGTTCTTACCGGCAATAGCAGGCGTATCCAGGCTCTTGTCCTGATAATGATTTACAAGTCTGTTCTTATTATCCTTTATCCAGAACTCGATACCCCGCTGCCCCATCAGCGCTTTTTCATAATACTGCTCGAGACCGGACCTTCCTACATAGTCACCCAGCTGATAGAAATTATTCGATCTCCGCAGGATGGAAGAATCCACCTCCCCTACATATCCCATGATATGGGCAGCCGCGTTAAAAGGATATACCCTGATAGGACGTTCCTGCAGGTTGAAGCCGGGGAATTTCCAGATATTCTCCTCCAGCCGCGCATACATATCCGGCGGCAGCAGGTCCTCGAAAATGGTGGGCCGGAAAGGTCCGTTCTTGATCCTCGCATCCAGCACCCGATGGCGGAATTCAGTCGTATCGATCCCCACCAGCTGGCATAAATAGGCAGTATCGATATTTTTTACCTGGCCAGGGGTGACCATCAGGTCGTATAGAATGGTGTTATTGAGAATAGCTCTTCCTTTCCTGTCGTAAATGATCCCACGGGAAGGATAGATGCTCTTCCGGAAGAGGGCATTCTCCTGCGCCTGCTGCTGATACTTTTTAGAGACGATTTGCAGGTGGAATAATTGTGCCGCAATGATCAGGAACATTCCCGCGAAGATCAGGCGGATGATATTGCTACGGGATTGGTTAAATACAGGCATAAAGTGAGCACCGGGTATGGCTTACACACCAAAATAACCCATCCCCGGTGCACGTCTAATGATGGGCCTTCGGCCAGCGTACTGTTGGTCCGCGGAGATCCAAGGAACGCTCAACGCGCTACAAAGTACGGCATATTAACGCTGACGGCAATACAATTCATATTACTTTCCCAGGATTCTGGTAAAAAATTTTCATCCTGGGAACGTAATATCTAATGATTGGAACTTCGCCGGACCTCCGGGCTCTCACTCAGAACTTCGTCAGACCTGCTTCGACACGGTCTTCCTCGTTCGTAACCTTCGTACCTCGGTTACTTTCACAACCTTCGCTACGCTCGGTTGCGGCGACAACCTGTGGTTGTCAAATGGTATTTGTCCTGAATTTCTGTTTGCGGAAGAACAACAGTTCCGTCAGCAGCACCAGCAATAAACTGACAGCCGTCGAAGCTATCACCTTCCCCAGAAAATACAGGAATGACCCAAAGCTCATCCATTCCAGCAATACGAGCCAGGTATGATGCAAAAGTGTCAGGACGAGGACATAAGTGGCATAGGGAGCCCATCCCATACTAACAATAGAAGGAGATATATAGTTCTTATCGGCGCCCTCTTGTGATATAAGCAATCCGATCACGAAGGGCCTGACATAAGCGATCAGCGTACAGGCAGCAGCGTGAAGACCGGGGGTCTTACTAAAATAATCCAGACAAAGGCCAAAAATAAAGCCTACCAGGGTAAGACCCGCCCTGGAGAGGCTAAAAGGCAGCCAAAGGATATATAAATAATAAAGGTAGGGAGTGATAAACCGGTGCAGGGGAGGCATCTTAAAAAGAATAAATACCTGTACCAGGATGAATAAAATAAATCGGATCGTATTTTTCAGCAGCTCGCTCATTGTACTTTTTTACGTGTAGAATCCTCTATACGTCGTTGCTCGTCATATTGCGTATTTGTTATAACATACGCATATTCAATATTAAAGAAGTTTGTCGCCGGTCGCACCTTCAGCGTATAAAAATTACTGGTATTATCCGGTACAATGTCATAGACGGTGCCTACCATAAGGTTGGCGGGGAAGAGGGAAGAGGTCTGGCTGGTAAGAATGGTATCACCTTTTGCGACCTTGGCGCTTTTAGGAATATCCTTCAGGGTGACAAAAAGAACGCTGAGCCCATCCCACTCGATGGTGCCCCTTTCTCCTCCATTTTTCAATTTGACCACCACTTTGAATTGAGGATGAAGCATGCTCATGACAGTGGCGAAATTCTCGCTGACATTGACGACAGAGCCTACGATACCCTGGGGACCCATTACCCCCATATTCGGACGAACTCCCTGGGCAAAACCACGATGGATGGTCAGAAAATTAGGCTGCTTCAGCTGAGTGCTGCTGCTGACTACCTTTGCCTCCATAAAGGTATATTTCAGGATACTCCGCCCTGAGTCCACCTTAATGGTATCCATGATCAGTCTCCGGAGAGAATCAGGAGCTTCGTAATTATCCTTCAGCAGCTGGCGAAGATTGGTATTTTCTTTTACCAGGGCCTCATTGGTCTTTTTGAGCTGGAAATAGTATTCGATGCCATTGTATTTCTCGTTGATCCTGCCGGTAAGCTCCGTACTGACATTCATAAAAGCGGCTTCATGGAACTTGTTATAGCGATAGAGAAAGGAAAGAGCTATTATCTGCAACACCAGGAAGAAGAGGAAGTTAAAATGCCTTCTGATGAAGAGAAAAACGTTACGCACCGCTGTGTAGTTTATTTCGGAGTTCTGGTTCTGGTTTTAAGCCGGCCGGCGCCCCTTATCGCATGACAAAGGGATAACGGTCGTAGTTTTTCAGGGCGATACCTGTACCCCGGACCACGCTTTTCAGCGGATCGTCGGCAATATGCACGGGTAATTTGATCTTCTGGCTGAGACGCTTGTCCAGTCCGCGAAGCAAAGCGCCACCTCCGGTGAGGTACAGGCCCCGGCGGTAGATATCGCCGGCCAGCTCGGGCGGAGTTGTTTCCAGCGCTTTCAAAATAGCTTCTTCTATTTTGAAGATACTTTTATCGAGCGCCTCGGCTATTTCCTGGTAGCTGACCATGATCTGCTTAGGGATACCCGTAACCAGGTCCCGTCCATTGACAGGAATATCATCAGGGGGATTGTCCAGGTCCTTTAAGGCGGCGCCGATCTGTATCTTTATCTGCTCAGCTGTCCGCTCGCCGATCAGCAGCGAGTGGTATCGGCGGAGGGCTTCCATGATGTCGGCCGTAAATTCGTCACCCGCTATACGGATGGACTGGTCGCAAACGATACCAGCCAGGGCAATAACGGTGATACCGGTGGTACCGCCACCAATATCGATGATCATATTACCGACGGGCTCTTCTACATCGATGCCGATACCCAGGGCGGCTGCCATGGGCTCATGTATCAGGTATACTTCCTTGGCCCCTGCCTGCTCGGCGCTGTCCCGGACAGCTCTTTTTTCCACTTCGGTGATGCTGGATGGGATACAGATCATCATACGCCAGCTGGGGGGAAAGAGAGGCTTCTTGGGATAGATCATCTTGATCATCTCCCGGATCATCAGCTCCGCAGCATTGAAGTCTGCAATAACGCCGTCCTTCAACGGCCTTACAGTGCGGATGCTTTCATGCGTCTTTTCATGCATCATCAGGGCTCGCTTGCCAACTGCCAGCACGGTCTTTGGATTATTACGATCCAGCGCTACAATGCTGGGTTCATTCACCACAATTTCATCGTTATGTATGATGAGGGTATTGGCGGTACCCAAGTCCATGGCTATTTCTTGTGTAAGGAAATTGAATAATCCCATTTTAGTATAAAGGTCAGATTTTTGAATTTCGGCGATATTAGCCCCGGGGCCGCTCGGCCTGCTACCGACGATCCCCTCTTCCATCTGGACAGCAAAATTGAAGGAAATAATTTGAATTACAAAGGTGGAGCCCTTGATTCATCGGATTATTTTCCACAGGACCTTAACTGCCAAATTTATTTTTGGAGACTGTCTTCAAAGGGTAAAACTCAAGGTACAAAACGAAAAAAGTTGTAGTTGCGTATGTTGATATACTCCTTCTCCATAAATTTTTCAATTACCGCGCAAAACCCAACCTTTTCTCCATCTCCACGTCCAGCTGGGGTAGTCTCTTTCTTTCGATGAGAAAGCTGGTAAGCGACGCCACCTCTTTGAACACATGGTGCTTGAGCAGGGCGGCGCTGAGATAGTCCTTACCAGTGCTCCCGCCAGTCCCGACACGGGTTCCGATCATTCTTTGGACCATACTCATGTGACGATAGCGCCAGGTGCTGAGCTGCTCATCGATCTCCAAAAGTTGATTCAATACCTGGAAAGGCAGCTGTAGAATAGGGTATCCTCTATAAAGCATAATAAATAACGCAGCCCGACAGGCGGAAGGGGAAAGCTGACGGTTTTCAGCGAATGGGCCATCCGGTGAGGGCCCCCCGAAGAATATCCTGTCGAAAAGGGGAAGGTTGTTTTTTTCATTGTCGGCCAAAGACTCCAGGTAACGTTGTCTATAGCCCGCCCAAAAAGCGATCCCATGATCTTGCGGAGGGGTGGAGGAGGCGCCGGGGACAGGTCCATCGGCAGGCAATCGGAAAAATGGCATCCGCTCCAGCCATTTATTCACCAGTTCAAGCAGGGAGCTGTCCTTTTCAGCCTGCTTGATGATGTCTATTTCAGGTTGCCGCAGTTGAGATACATAATACTGCTGAGCATAGCGATGCTCATATTTGAGTCCCAGACGGGCTTCCAGCAGCTTGAACTGCCAGCTTTGAAAGCCACTGGCGGGCCGGAGCATATCGCGGAAATCCAGAAAATCCATAGGGGTCATGGTCTCCATGACATCGATCTGGTGCACCAGCACCTTCAGAATGGTCCCGCAACGGGCCAGCCGGTGAACAACGATCTGTAGTTCCGGGGAATTGTCATTCAGGGGCTCTCTCATGATGTCGATAACGGAATCCGTCTCGAACAGCAGTTGCTTGAACCAAAGCTCATACGCCTGATGAATGACGATAAACAGCATCTCATCGTGGGCCAGCCCGCCCTTCCGGAGACTTTCAGGATCCTGCGCGCCCAGGATCTTGTCCAGTTGCAGGTAATCGCCGTAGTGGACTTCGTTAGACATATAATTAATGGAGTAGGTTTTATTTGATCGTCGCAGGTCCGCTTAGAGGAATTCGTAGCCAATGTCCCGCCGATAGTATATCCCTTCGAAATATAGCTTTTCCAGCACATCCCTCGATTTGTCGACGGCCTCATAAACCGTCTCGGCAAAAGAAGTGACACAAAGCACACGCCCCCCGCTGGTGACCACCTGCCCATTATCCTCTTTGGTGCCGGCATGAAATATCAGGCTGTCGGAGGGCAATGGCTCTTCCAGCCCGCTGATCGGATAGCCTTTTTCATAGCTTCCCGGGTAGCCGCCGCTGACGGCCACAATGGTACAGGCAATGCGCGGGTCCATCTCGATCCGGACCTTGTCCAGCCGCTGTTCCGCTACGGCCTGGAAAAGCTCTACCAGGTCGTTCTTCAGACGGGGCATCACCACCTCCGTCTCGGGGTCGCCCATCCGGCAATTGTATTCGATGACCATGGGCTCATCCTTTACCTTAATGATGCCGATAAAGATAAAGCCCTTATAGTCGATGTTCTCTTTGGTCATACCCTCCACGGTGGGCTTGATGATCCGCTGGGTTATCTTGGCCATAAAAGCGTCGTCTGCAAAAGGTACGGGGCTGACAGCACCCATACCCCCCGTATTAGGACCTTTATCACCCTCTCCCACCCGCTTGTAATCCTTTGCTTCCGGCAGGATCACAAAGTTTTTCCCATCCGTCAGCACAAAAACAGACATTTCAATGCCATACAGGAACTCCTCCACGACCACCTTGCTGCCTGCCTCTCCAAACTTATTACCCTGCAGCATCAGCTCGAACTCGGCCACAGCCTCGATATGACTTTGACAGATGACCACCCCCTTGCCTGCAGCCAATCCATCGGCCTTTAGTACAATGGGTAGCGAATGCTGCTGCAAGTAGGAGATCCCTTCCGAATAATTGTCCAGGTTGAATTCCCGGTAGGCGGCAGTAGGGATCCCATGACGTTGCATGAATTTCTTTGAAAAAGCTTTGCTGCCTTCCAGCAGGGCGCCCTTTGCCGACGGACCGACAACAGGTATCTCCTTCAACGCCGCATCGGCCGCGAAATAGTCGACGATCCCTTTTACCAGGGGCTCCTCAGGTCCGACTATGACCAAACCTATCTGCTGTTTGGAGCAGAACTTTTTGACGCCTTCAAAATCCACGGGTGAAAGGTCGACATTGGTGCCGCACTGGGCCGTCCCGGGGTTGCCAGGTGCAATGAACAGGGAAGTACAGAGGGGGCTGCTGACGAGCTTCCACGCCAGCGCATGCTCCCGGCCTCCGGAGCCTAACAGTAAAATATTCATGGGCCCGAAATTCGAGATTCATAAGCAAATTTCGAAAAAGAATTTTACCACCGGCCAACCTCCCCCCGTTATCACCGACCCGACACGTCGTTTGGGGGTTTTGTCCATATAAACAGCTCTACCGGCTCCCCGTATAGGATTTATCTGTATTTTAGGTGCCAATACTTTTAAAGCATGAGTCAACCCTCCACCCGGACTGGCAAGCATTCCAAAGCGTTATATGTTCTTTTTTTGACCGAAATGTGGGAGCGTTTTGCTTATTATCTCATCGCCGGGATCCTACTCATCTATCTCATGGACAGCCGGCTGAAAGGCGGTAAAGGCATGGACGCCAGCACCGCCGCCGACATCACGGGGACCTTTATTGCCCTGATCTGGCTGCCCCCCTTTATAGGCGGGCTCATTGCCGACCGCTACCTGGGCTATATCAAGTCCATTTTCATCGGAGGCTCCCTCCTCGCCGCCGGCTACCTGGGCCTGACCCTCCCGGGCGATACGACGATGTATGTCTCCCTGGGGCTGGTCATTGTCGGCAATGGCTTTTTCAAACCCAATATCAGCACCCTCCTGGGTAATATATATAATAGGGAAGACCTGAAACCCCTGAAGGATAATGCCTATAACATATTTTATATGGGCATCAACATCGGTGCCCTCCTCTGCAATTTCGCAGCCGCCTACCTCCGCAACAAATACGGTTGGGGCTATGCCTTCGGCGCGGCAGGGGTCGGTATGATCATCGCCCTGATCACCTTCGGCCTCAACCTCTCAAAAATCCGCGAAGGGAATGTGCTCAAGCCGGCCCAACCCGAAGATATGCCACTGTCCAGGATCAGTCTCTATGTATTCCTTCCGGCCATCATCGCGGCTTACATCGGCTATAGAGTACCGTCCGCACTTTTTCACACGACCTTGATGGGCAAACCTTCCAATGACGCCTTTATCTTTGCCTGCATACCCGTCATCGGCTATTTTATCTCGCTTTGGGTCAAGGCCAAAGGAGAGGATAAGAAAGGCATCGGGGCGCTGCTCTTCATCTTTGCGGCCAGCGTCATCTTCTGGTCCCTGTTCTACCAGAATTTTACCGCCTATTCTCTCTGGGCCCAACGCCATACGGACAGGACCCTGCATTCATCGATAATAAGCAAAGGAGCCAATTTCATGGGCCTCATGGAGACGGTAACGACTACTCCGCGAACAACAGATAGCCTGGACGAGCACCTGATGCCCGTCACGGACGCCAGTGGCCACGAGATAAAAACGTTGGGACCAGACCCCTATTATAATAATGTACCAAGGGAACAATGGCCACCGCAGGATCAGCCGCAAAAGCTGGCCAATGCCGAGTTGTTCCAGTCCATCGGCCCATTCTTTATCGTGACCCTTACTCCCCTGCTGGTCCTCCTCTTTGGATGGCTGAGAAAAAGAAGGCTGGAACCCACCACTCCCGAAAAATTCGGCATCGCCCTTTTTATCTCCGGCCTGTCCTCCCTGTGGATGATATTCGCCGTCATGTCTGTCTCTTCCATCTATCATTATAAGGTATCGCCGGCCTGGCTCTGGGGCACCTATTTCCTGGTCACCGTAGCCGAGGTATTCCTAAGCCCCATGGGCCTTTCGCTGGTATCCAAGCTGGCGCCACCCCGGCTGACCTCGCTGCTGATGGGCGGCTGGTTCCTTACCATGTCCCTGGGCGGAAAATTCGCCGGACTGATGACCAGTTCCTGGGACAAGTTCACCGACAAAAGGGTGTTTTTTATCATCTGGTTCGTCGCCGGCACCATCGGCAGCGTCCTGATCTTTAGCCGCATCAAATCCTTGAATCGCATCGTCCGTGAAAAAACAGGCGAGGCCTAACCCCCATAAAAGATATATATGGCTGAAAAAAAGTTCCAACCTTTCGTCAGTGCAGATACACAGATGAAGGAATTTACTTTCAAGGCGGTGCTGATGGGCAGCCTCTTTGGCATCCTCTTCGGCGCCTCCACCGTATACCTGGCCCTCAAGGCGGGTCTCACCGTATCGGCCTCCATACCGATTGCCGTACTCGCCATCACCCTGGGCCGGAGGCTTTTCAAGACCACCATATTGGAGAACAACATCATCCAGACCACGGGCAGCGCCAGCGAAAGCATCGCAGCAGGTGTGGTATTTACCCTGCCAGGATTCCTCTTCCTGTCCAACGCGGAATCAGCCGACTATTTCAACTATGCCGTCATCTTTATCCTCTCGATCTTCGGCGGCATCATGGGCACCCTTCTGATGATACCCTTGCGCCGAAGCCTCATCGTAAAAGAACACGAGACCCTTCCCTATCCGGAAGGAACAGCCTGCGCTTCTGTGCTCATCGCGGGCGAGAAGGGTGGAAGCTTTGCCCGTACAGCCTTCCAGGGACTCGGGTTCGCCTTTGTATATGCCCTGTTCCAAAAAATGTTCAAGGTCATTGCCGAGACACCCATCTACGATACGGTAAAATCCAGGTCCCTGAACAAGATCTTCCCCTCCGCCCAGGTATCGGCCGACATCACCCCCGAATACATGGGTCTGGGTTACATCGTCGGTCCCCGCATCGCCGGTACGCTGGTAGCCGGCAGCGTACTCAGCTGGCTCGTCCTGCAGCCCCTGCTGGCATCATTGGTCAGCCCCCTGACCATCGCCCTTCAGGAAGTAAAACTGGGATTCCTGAAAGACATTCATACGGCCGGCGGTCCCGGCGGTTGGGACCCCATCACGCAAACCTTCACAGACCCCGCCTCTGCCATTTACCGCGCTTATATCCGGCAGATAGGCGCCGGAGCCGTAGCCATGGGCGGCCTCATCACCCTGATAAAGACCATCCCGACCATCGTATCCTCCTTTAAAGAAAGCATTGGATCCGTAAAAGAAAAAGGGACGGACAGCCGCCTGCGCACCGAAAAGGACCTTTCGCTTAAAGTGGTATTGTTCGGCAGTCTTGGCCTGGTACTTCTCATCGCCTGTCTTAGCATCATTCCCGGACATAATTTTTTCAGCCGCCTGCTCATCGGCGTGCTGATCCTCGTTTTCGGCGCCTTCTTCGTCACCGTGGCGTCCCGCATCGTTGGGCTCATCGGATCTTCCAACAGCCCCGTCTCGGGTATGACCATCGCCACGATCATGGGCACCTGCCTGATATTTTTGGCCGTAGGCTGGGGTGGTAAAGGATACGAAGCCATGGCCCTGGTAGTGGGCGGAATGGTATGTATCGCCGCCTCCAACGCGGGAGGCACCTCCCAGGATCTGAAGACAGGATTCCTCGTGGGTGCGACACCCAGATATCAGCAGCTGGCGCTTTTCATCGGCGTCATCGTCTCGGCGCTGGCGGTCGGCTTTACGATAAAAATTCTGGACATCCCAAATACAGCCCTAAAGGCCCAGGGCGTCCAACACGCCATCGGCGCCACATTCAGCGCCCCCCAGGCTACGCTGATGGCCACTCTGATCAAAGGCATACAAGGCGGCAAGCTTGACTGGAATTTCGTGCTGGCCGGCGCCTTCCTCGCCCTGGTAATGGAACTCTGCGGCGTACGTGCCCTCAGCTTCGCCATCGGTGTCTACCTGCCCATCTCTACAACCCTGCCCATCTACATCGGAGGCGTCATCCGCGGCTTTGCCGATAAAGTCAAAAAGAGAAAAGGTATCATTGGCAAAGAAGGGGAGGAAGACCTGGAAAAAGGCAATCTCTTCGCCACAGGACTCGTAGCCGGAGGAGCCCTGATGGGGGTCATCTTCGCCTTCCTCAACATACCGGATAAAGTGGTCGATTTCCTTAAAAAGCTCAGCCTGGAAGAGTCCTTGTCGAAAGCGCTTAGCCAGAATGGTTATTATGCGCTGGGGATAGTATTCTTTGTGGTGATGGGATATGTCCTATACAGGGTGGCGACCTCCCAGGAAAAATCTTCATCCTTATAAAAGACGCCTCCCGGGAGCCTCCCTATAAGGTCCGGATGCTCCGAAGGACGATGATGCGGGGACCCGTTGCACCCGGGGGGGCCATCCCCAACCTCAAGGTCGTGCCTGTATCGAAATACCGGATGGCCACATGCGCATTCACGGTGGCATGCCTGAATTCAGCGGGAAGATTTTGCGGGCTCAGAGCTTCATGATCGTTGTCCGTCATGATGTAATAGCCCATGCCATCCGCAGCCGGATCACCACCATACAGGACCCGGCCTGTCACCTCCGCATTGCTTGGTTGAATGGAGTTCTTTTGGCAGGCGGTCAGGGCCAGCACTGCCGCAAAAAGGAATAATATGCTCTTTCTCATAGATTGCTGGGGTTATATCAAACGAACCTCAGGTTCGTCTATACCTTTGACAAACCCCGAAACCACAGCGTTGCACTAAAAAATGTTAATTCATCTTGAAAGGCACGATCATCTCGAAAATGGGAATATTGACCTCGAAGGTTTTTTTGTTGTTGAGGTTCTCCATGGTATAACAGCCGAACATCTTGCCCATTTCTGTCCGGAGATTACAGCCGCTGACATACTGATACCGCTCCCCCGGGTTCAGGATGGGCTGAACGCCAACCACTCCCTCGCCTTCGACCTCCCGGTAGCTGCCATTGCTGTCGAAAATATGCCAGTGGCGGCGGTGCAGCTTGACAGAAAAATTGTTATGATTCTCGATCGTGATGCGATAGGCAAACATATACTCTCCCGAAAGAGGGTTGGAGTAATCCGGCTGGTAAAACGTCTCCACGCTTACTTCCACGCCTTCTGAGATCTTGTTTGCCATCTGCCAATTTTCATTAAAAATAATCAAATTCAGCCTAATTTTGCGGCCGGACATAAAATTCATCATATGAAGATCGCAGTCGCAAAGGGAGATGGCATCGGACCGGAAATAATGGATGCAGTATTGAATATTTTCAACGCCGGGAAAGTACAGCTCGAATATATTTTTGTCGACATGGGTAAGTGGGTGTTTGACAAGGGCTTTTCCAATGGAATGACACCGGAGGCCAAGCATACCATCGAAGAATTGGGAATGCTGTTCAAAGGTCCCATGGAAACACCCAAAGGCAAAGGAGTAAAGAGCGTCAACGTAACAGCCCGCAAGACCTGGAATACCTATGCCAATAAAAGGGTCTTCCAGACCCTGCACGGGGTCGACACGGTATTTTCCAAGGCGGGTATCCCCATCGACATCACCATCGTACGCGAAAACATCGAAGATACCTATGGCGGCATCGAGCATATGCTGACCCAGGACGTGGCCCTTAGCCGCCGTTTTATCACCCGTCCGGGCAGTCTCCAGGTGATCAAGTATGCCTTCGAAATGGCCAAGAAAAAGGGAGCCCGTCGCATCACCTGCGGCCACAAGGCGAATATCATGAAGCTGACGGATGGACTTTTCCTGGAATGCTTCCAGGAAGTAGCCAAAGAATACCCGGAATTAAAGTCCGACGATATCATCGTGGACGACCTGGCCATGAAGCTGGTGGTCCGCCCCCAGGACTTCGACGTAGTAGTGCTTACCAACCTGCAAGGCGATATTATCTCCGACCTCTGCGCGGGACTGGTCGGCGGACTTGGGTTCGCACCATCAGCCAATATCGGCGATCATATCGCCATCTTTGAAGCCGTACACGGCACGGCCCCGGACATTGCGGGAAAGAACATAGCCAATCCTACGGCCTTGCTGCTCAGCGGTATATCCATGTTGCGCCACCTGGGCCTGATGGAAAACGCAGCGATCATCGAGAACGCCTTGCTGTACACGCTGGAACAAGGCATACACACAGGTGATTTTGGGGATAAAAGCACCCCCTCTCTCAATACCACCGACTTTGCCGCCGCCATCATCCGAAATTTCGGCAAAACGCCGGAACACATGGCCAAGCCGCTGCTGCCCAATATGCCGGTCACAGAGACGGCCTTCAAACTCACCCGCAATGAGATGATGGTGTCGGAAGAAATGCAGAAGGAGTTCATCGTCGGGGTGGACCTCTTTATCGAAAGCTCCGAACAGCCCGAAAACATCGCCAAACGCTGCCAGCGTCATGCAGGGGTAAAGTTCAACCTCATCAATATCAGCAACAGGGGCACACAGGTATGGCCCACCGGCTCGGTCTATACAAACCTGGTAAACCAATACAATGTCCGGTTTGAAAGCATCGACGGATCACCCCTCAACCAGCAGGACGTCCTGGGTCTCTATGTCAGCCTCAGCGGTGATTTTAAAATATGCTCCTCGGAGCTCCTCAATATGTGGGGAGACAAGAAAGCCTATTCCCTTGCTCAGGGCCAGTAGAACCTGCTCCCAGCCGTCAGATTAAGAAAATAAATATGAAAATATTAGGTGTTTTTCTTAGTGTATTTGGCATGAATTT
Source organism: Sphingobacteriales bacterium 50-39 (assembly GCA_001898505.1). Taxonomy (GTDB): domain Bacteria; phylum Bacteroidota; class Bacteroidia; order Chitinophagales; family Chitinophagaceae; genus Puia. The sequence goes on along the minus strand of MKTZ01000008.1, from coordinate 1,952 downwards.
GGCAGCCTACAACGCACTGTAGCAGGCCGTTTTTTCTACAGTCACCTTTTCCAATGAAATTTTTCGCCCTCTACCCCTTGCCATAGAAAAAGCTGTAAAGGCTGGCTATACCTCTTTGCCTATCCAAACCTATCAAAAAGTCATTACATGAAACAACTGTACAAACTGTTTCGCGCGGCAGCGCTGTGCCTGGCAGTTACCCTCCTGGTACCAAGCCTCCTTCACGCCCAAAAGCGTACGCTGACGGCCCATGCATCCACTACGATCGACAACTTTATTGGAGGTTTCTATACCTCTCTGCCCGCCAGCTACAACAGCGGCAGCCAAAGCTACCCGCTTCTCATCTTCATCCATGGGATAGGCGAGATAGGCAACGGCAGCGCCGCCGCCCTGCCCGCCGTGCTGAGGAACGGTCCTCCCATGCAGATCAACAATCAGGTGAACTATGGGATAAACGCTAATTTCCCCGACCCGGTCACCGTCAACGGCAAATCCTTCGAATTCATCGTCGTTTCTCCCCAGTTCAACCAATGGCCCAGTTGGGCTGACCAGGTCACAGCCCTCAACGACTTGATCAATTACTGTATAAATAACTACCGCGTAGACGCTTCCAAGATATACATGACGGGCTTGAGCATGGGCGGCGGTATCACCTGGGATTATGCAGGCTCTACCAGCAACAACCGGATTGCCGGCGTAGTAGTAGTAGCCGGAGCCGCCTCTCCCAGTCCGGGTGCCGTAGCTCAAATTATCAAGTACCACGTGCCGGTATGGGCTACACACAACCTGAACGACCCCACGGTCCCCGAGTCGGCCACCGTCGCCTGGGTCAACCAGATCAACAGCGGAGGCGCCAACCCGCAAGCCCTGGAAACCATCTTCAACGCCTCGGGGCATGGAGGCTGGGGACCGACCTATGGAGCCCCGGGTATACCCGGTATCACCAACAGCGCGGGACAAAATATTTACCAATGGTTGTTGCAATACAAACGCAGCGGTGATAATGTCGTCATCGACAACGGCAGTACTACCACCCAGGCGCCCCCCACGGTCAGCGCAGGCAGCAATGTCACTATCACCCTGCCGACCAGCAGCACAACACTCACCGGTTCGGCCTCTACCACGGGCAGCATCGCCAGCTACCAGTGGACACAGGTCAGCGGCCCCAATACAGCCACTTTCGGCAATGCCAAAGCCGCCTCGAGCTCTGTCAGCGGACTGGCGCAGGGAACTTATGTATTCAAACTCACCGCTACGGACAATGTAGGACAGGCCACCAGCGCCCAGGTTACGGTGACGGTCAATCCCGCCCCGGTCATCACATTCACCGTTAGCGCAGGCTCCAATGTTACCATCACCCTGCCGACCAACAGCGTCCAACTCACAGGAACCGCTACCGTACAAAATACGACCCTCGCTTCCACTGCCTGGACACAGGTCAGCGGTCCCAATACGGCCACCATCACCAACGGCGGCACCATCACCCCTACCATCAGCGGCGTGATAGCAGGCAGCTATGTCTTCAAGGTCACCATCACCAGCTCTACAGGTACTTCCACCTCGAGCCAGATGACGGTGACGGTCAATCCTGCACCAGTGACTTCCGTATTCACCGTCAGTGCAGGCCCCAATGTCGTCATCACCCTGCCCACTAACAGCGCGCAGATCACCGGTACCGCCACCCTCCAGAACGAGACCATCGCCTCCTGGGCATGGAAACAGGTCAGCGGCCCCAGCCTGGCTACTATCACCAACGGCAGCACCAGCACCGCCACCATTGGCAATGCCATCGGAGGCACCTACGTATTTCAAGTGACCATTACCAGCGCATCCGGCAAAACAGCCTCTGCCCAAATGACGCTACAGGTCAACCTGGCTCCTGTATTCACGGTCAGCGCAGGCTCCAATGTTACCATCACCCTGCCGACCAACAGCGTCCAACTCACAGGAAC
>MKTZ01000007.1 GCA_001898505.1 Sphingobacteriales bacterium 50-39 | reverse complement strand
TCGGGATATAGCGTATACTTATATTGTGCGCCGGCAGCGATCATTCCCTGATTTACAATACCTGCATCGTTGGGATCGGGCCAGGAGTCCAATCCGCCCTGGAAGTCCCATACAGCCAGGAACTTGGTCTTGGGCAGATTGGTGGAGCTGATATTGTTCTGGGTGTTGTTAGAAAATATCGGCGTTCCGCAGAATGCCTGAGGGTAAGTTTGAATGCTCGTCCAGCAGGCAGCGCCTCCGGCCGACAAGCCGTTGGAAAGGATATGAAAGGGGTCTACCTTGTTGTTGGTGATCATGTAATCGATGATCTGCTTCTGGTAGGTGATCTGGGAAGGGTCCCAGGCGCCATTCTGGTTCTGGGGTATTATGATAAACCCGGGCCAAACGCCATTGTTGATGTTGGCCTGAAACACCGTCTGGCCACCATGGGCCATCGATATCTCGTTGTCGGTGATGGCTCCTGCCTCACCTGCGCCATGCCAGAAGACCAGGACAGGATATTTCACCCCGTCGTTGGCTGTAGTGTAGTTCTTCGGGAAGATCACCCGGAAGGGCATGCCGTTGTAGATGTAACACTTCCACTGGTTAGTGTTCCAGCTCATACGGGTGGTCTTTATCCACTTGCCGATGGTATTGGCAGCCGGTTGGTTAGGGTTGTTCTTTGAGCCCTTCGCAGCGCTCGAGCTGTAAGTGTACACCGAGTCGGTCGGATCAATGATACTTTGACCACTCAAGTGTTGCACACAGAAAATGGCAAGCGTTAGGATAAGGCCCGGAAGCGCTTTTGTAAAAATTTTCATGTTTGTAATCTTAATAGGGGGAGTAAGACCCGTTTTAAAATAAATAATTGAAAAGGAGTTTCAATAAAATATTAGGACTTCCCAGTAAGAATAGCGCATATAGTTCAACGGCATATAGTGCCGCAAGAGTCAAAATGGAAGATAGGATACATTGAAAATGGAGTCAAATAGGTAAAGGAGTAAGGTTGGAGATTGGAGACAGGGAATTCACAGAAGATGGATGAGAATGTTCAGTAGAGATAATCACTGCAAATTAGCATCTTTTCGCTGTTTCTCTAAATTTTTTACCGAAAAAATTCAGATTTCTAATCTCTCAAATACCCACTCACCCCTGACTTCCAGCCAATTGTTCATAAATATCCTCATTCTCCCTGGCCAGGGTTTCCACATTATACCTTTTATAGATACTACTGATAGCATTTTGCATAAGTCGTTCCCGCAGATCCTTGTCCAGGCACAATCGGGTGATGGCAGCCTCCAGCTGCTCTTCCAGCGGTTCGGTTTTCACCAACAACCCATTCACCTCGTGCTCGATGATTTCGGGCGTGCCGTCCACATCCGTACCGATGACTGCCCTGCCCATGGACATGGCTTCCAGCAGTGCGATAGGGAACGCCTCCCACAAAGATGGGAGTACAAAGATGTCCGATGCAGCCAGGACATCCGGCACATCCTGCCGGAAAGGCTGTAACAGCACCTTGTCGGATATACCCAGTTCCCTGATCAGGCTGATGGCCTTCTCCCGCAGTTCCCCCTCTCCTACCATCAGCAGTTTGACACCCTCTACTTTCCTGCACACAGCCGCAAACGCATGGATCAGACGCAGGGGTTGTTTTTGTAGTGTAAACCTGGCCACAGACGACACCACTGTTTCTTCCAACCCGATACCCAGCTCCTGCCGCACGTCCTTATACTTTCCGTACGGATTGAATCTATCGGGGTCGATGGAATTGTAGATGACCTTTGCATCAAAATTGTGAAAGAGCTTTTTTCCTGTATCGCGATTGGCCTTGCTGCCACAGATGTTCACATCCATCCGGGATGTGAGAAAATCCTCGCTCCAGATCCTGAACTTCCGTACCAGCGGGTTCTGGTCAGGGTGAAAGGACCAGGCGTGACAGGTATATACTATCGGAAGACCCAGTTTCCGGGCGGCCCAGAACATATTTGAATTCGCCCGGGTGCCATGGGCATGGACGATATCAATGTTCTCCTGCCGTATGAGATCTTTTACCTTTCGCCAAACGCGGACATCGAATGGCCGTTCGGTATGGATCACATGCACTGTAATACCCCGGGACCGCAGCCGCTCCACCATCGGGCCATCCGTAAAGGACAGCACCACGGGCTCGAACTTGCTCCTGTCCATATTCTCCACCAATCCTAACAAATAACTTTCGCCTCCGCCGATCTTTCCCTGGCGTATGCCTTCCAGCACACGTATCTTTTTTCCTGTAGGCATGTTTAAATAGTGATGGTACGGTTGAATTGCCAAAAAATACCTTTCCAGAAAGACTTCAAATGCTCTTTCTGTCCTTTCCAGAGGAAGGTCAGAGTATTCTTGGGAATGGTAAAGCACAAAAAATAAGCATAGAATACCAGCAGACCGGGCCAGGCGATATTCCTGCGCATGAACCAGATCCTGTTGCGGGTAAGGTAAAACGTCTTCAACGGGCTGAACTTACCGGTGGTCATCGACTCCTTGTGGTAGATCAGCGAGGCCGGCTGGTAGTATATATTAAAGCCTTTTTTCCTGATCCGCTCCGACCAGTCCAGCTCTTCATAGTAGAGGAAGAAAGGCTCGTACATTGTCCCAACCTTTTCTATCACCCGCCGGGATACCAGCATGGCGCCCCCATGTGCGTAGTGGGTAGTCCTGATCTGGTCGTATTGTCCCTTATCCTCTTCTCCGCCGCCGATCATGCCATTCCTCCCCGTGAATATATTGACGGCATTGTAGCCGGCATACTCGATGGTCCCTTTTTGGAAGAAATAGTGGAATTTGGGGCAGGCCACCCCAGCATCCGGATACTTTTGGAATATCCTGAGCAATCCCTCGAGCAAGCCGGGGGTGAATTCGGTGTCGTTATTTACGATGAACAGGAAATCACCTTTGGCAATTTCGATACCGGTGTTATTACCACCCGCAAATCCAAGGTTCTTGTCATTTCGCAGTACTTTGACATCAGGATAGGCCGACGTCAGCTCAAAGGTGGGATCGTCTTTCGAGGCATTGTCTACTACGATGACTTCTATAGGAGTGTATGTATTTTCACGAAGAAGTGACCTCAGGAACTCACAAGTGACAGATGTGGAGTTCCAGTTAAGGGTAATGATCGATATTAAAGGGTTCGGGCTCGACATATATTTTCTTTCAGATACTTAGCGCCGGCAGTCAGTGACGCCGGTCGGCACGCTAAACATTCTCTTTTTGCAACAATGCTGAGGGCGTATTTGCTATTATCCAAAGATCCGTTGCGAAACTGCATTTGGTGGCGTAATCAATGTCCATATTGATCCTTTCTTCCACGGACATGTCCTTATTGCCTCTTTTCTTCACCTGCCACAGTCCTGTGATGCCGGCCGGAGCCATAAAACGGGCAGCGTAGTTGTCTGTGGTCAGCGTAGCAGCTTCGTACAAAGGCAGGGGACGATTGCCAACCAGGGACATATGCCCCAGGAATACGTTGAATAGCTGGGGCAGCTCATCCAGGCTGGTATTGCGCAGAAGGCTGCCTATACGTGTGATCCGGGGGTCGTTGTTGATCTTGAAGAAGACAGGACCGCTGGTTTCTGCATTGTACTGGTTCAGGTGCGTCAGCTCGGCGATGCGTTTGTCGGCATCCTGGTGCATGGTCCTGAACTTGTAGAAATTGAATATACGATACCCCTTGCCGGCCCGCTGTGCTATATAGAAGATGGGGCCCCTGGATTCGATGCGGATAGCAACGGCTAACAGCAGGAACAAGGGACTCAATATCAGCAGGGCGATAGAGGATACCAGCACGTCAAAAGCTCTTTTCGACAAAGGGCCGATGCTGAACTTATTTATCACGACATTCTCTTCGATGTGGGCCGCAGGCGCGCTGGATACGGCCGACTTTACCTTACGAAGGAACTGTATCTTTAATTTCAGGCACTTGTCATCCAGATTTTGCAAAAATATGATCTCGTCCGGGCGGGTGTTTGCTTTATACAGGTCCAGCTCTCTTTCATTCAGCCCGGATGCGTCCAGAATGAAGGGGATGGAAGACAGTATGGGATGCTTGCGCAGGAATTGATGGAACTGTCGGATGGACGAATAATCGAACTTTGCTTCACATAGTATCGCTTCGGGTAAGAGGTTACCTTCCTGATGCAGGCTCCTCAGCAATTCCGTCTTCACATTTTCCAGGCCTTCGGAAGCATAGCCCCTTTTGTACACGCCTACCAACTTCTCGATATGCGCCGCATTCTTACCTATGTAGTAAAACCCTCCATACCTGATCGTAGCTTCGGTGTGAACGAAAGTGCGATAAGCAGTACGAGTGATAAATCCAGGATGTTTCTCTACAGTCTTGGGTAGAAATAATAAATCCATACAAAAGGTTTACGGTTTCATAAATACGGTGGTTCAGAAATAGCGGCTTGCTCTAATAGGAATGTCGTTCTACAAACATGTCCATTGTCACTTTTCATATGCTGAGCAATACCCATCTATTATATCTTAGCTTGCCATGGAAATATCCTTGTCCAGTTTCCGGGTCTTCACCACCTCCCTGATGGCATTCATCAGGTCCACCGGGTTGAAGGGTTTCACGAAATACTTGACAATTCCATACTCCAGGCACTTTGTTTCAGTCTCTTGCCGATCCAGTCCGGACAATACGACGAGCGGTATATCGCCATACATGCCGCTGGAAGAAAGCTGTTGTATAAGTTCCCAGTTGTCCATATCGGGCAATTGGGGATCTGCTATGATCAGGTCGGGCATCTGCCGGTGAGAAAGATAATACATCGCGGAACATCCATCAGGCACAGTAATCACATTGTAATCTCTTCCCAAAACAGTTTGCAATAAGAATCGGATAGCCTTACTATCATCGATCGCCAAAATTTGCTTTTTCATTACCAGTTTCTTTTCTTTTAAGGGTTTTAAGTAGACACTTACCACTCAATCTTTCAAGGATGGCAATGGAAACCGGCTAAACAAGAGGTATTGGCGTCATATGTCCAGCAATCTGGAAATGGCTTTACCGAATAGTGATGTGGATTATTTAACTATTAACTTAAATCGCAAACGACCGGAGGAATTTCACAAGGATTTGAGGGACTTAATCGAAAGAATACACTAAAAGAGTTTTATTCTACATATTCAGAGGACTTGAATATGGCATGCATTAATAGTGTCATAAAAGTACGGATCTTTTTCTATTTTCAAAATAATTGTTTTACTATTTTTTGTTTCGAGTGCAAATTGGGAATTTTTCCCGGAATAAAAAATACCCGAAAGATGGTATTTTCCACATCAACGCATTTTAAATCCGAATAAATTCTACAGATCCTCCCTTTTTATTCATATATATAAATCCAATAATAGTCTCTTCCCTGGCGGCCCTCGCGGATAGTGGATGATAGCGTTCGACGAGTTCCTGAAGGTCCCTCTCCGTGAGTAAGAAACAATCTGTTATAACAGATGTCCCTTCCAATTGGTCCGGAGCACAGGTCCCGGAAACTACGGTGGATACTGCAGGATTTACTATGGTAAATTGAAGGGCTGCCGGGCTTTGAAAACTACCCATTCCCGGATTGGGAATGACGGGTGGGCAGCCGTTCGTTCGGATTCATTAATAAGCAATCATTGGGCCATGCCCCCGTGCCGGCACCAAAACGTCCCCTTTTCAACACGGCGTAGTTTCCCTCCGGCAGCCTGTTCAGCGGGTGCTAACGGCAACGATAAGGCCCAAACGCACCTGCTCCACAACCCGTGTAATATATTCCCCTCCTAACCCACAAAAATGTGATCTGATCGGGAAAAATAATTTCCCCACACCCCCTGTTCCCTGCAATTATTTCCATTACCTTTATTTGCCGAAGATCAATCCCTGTCCTTTAGAAAGCCCCTCCGTTATTGTCCACTTCCTTTGAAACTTCCGCTATTAACATCAACACCTTAAATGATTAACTTTATGAGAAGAAAGTTTACCTCTCTCACGTGCTCTTTACTCCTCCTGCTAGCCTCGGCATCTGCTCAAAATACAGCCCTCAGCTTCGACGGGTCCACCAACGAAGTCACCACCACAGCCATGGTCGTTCCCACTTCCGGCGACTTTACAGTAGAATTCTGGGCCAATGTCCCTACCCTGCTGAACACCCCGACGTCACTCCATGAGTTCGTCTCACAGGGCCAGGGCACGACCAATGGGTTTTACATTGGATATGATCAGTCATCCGGCAATCTGCGATGCGGGGACGCCTTCCAGGCAACGAGCACACCCTGCCCGGTAGGTAAATGGTTCCATCTGGCCCTGGTCAACAGCGGCGGAACGGCGAGCCTGTACATCAACGATGTGCTCATGAAAACACAGACGGGTTATTCCATCTCGGCCACCGGCAGCAATTTCACCATCGGCAATCAGTTCTCCCCTTTTACCGAATTCATAAACGGCTCCATCGACGAGCTCCGCGTATGGAACATCGCCCGCACAGCCGCCCAGATCAAAGCAGGCATGTTCGGGGTAGCCCCAAGCACCACGGGTCTGGTAGCCTATTATAATTTCAACGAAGGCTCGGGTACTACCGTGGGCAACAGCACGTCCACTACGGGTCTGAATGGTACGATCGTTGGAACACCCACCTGGGTATCCTCCCCGATCCAGACAGGTAATAATGCGCTCAACCTTGACGGAGTGGCCAATCATATCATTGCTCAGCCCAATGCCGCCTATGATGGTTTTACCTCCGGCACCGTCGAAGCGTGGATCAATCCTACTACACTCAACGCCACCAATATGGACATCGTCGGCCTCCGCACCGACGGTACCACCGCCACGAAATTCAGCTTCCATGTGTCGTCTACGACCATCGGAATGTGGAACGGCAGTACTTTTAACACCATCCCCGCCACGATCTCCACGGGCGTCTGGACCCACCTGGCCTTTGTCACCAATGGTACCAGCACCGATGTATATCAAGGCAATACTTCAGGGACCAATACGCTCATAGGCACGATCTCAGAGGCTTACGGCACCGCCACCGGGACCAACCTGACAATAGGCTATTCTAAAAATACCGGCGCCCCAGGCGATAATGAATTTTTCAACGGGAGCATCGATGAGGTGCGTATCTGGAACACCGCCCTGACAGCCACCCAGATCACCAATAATATGCTGGGCACCGCCAACGGTTTGGAGACGGGGCTGGTAGCACAATTCTCCTTCGACGAGGGCATTGCCGCTGGCACCAACACCGGCCTCACCACAGCCTTCGACAATACGGCTAACAACAACCATGGCGACATGGGGACCAGCTTCGCCCTGACTGGGCCCACTTCCAATTTTGTCGTATCACCACTGTCGGTGATACTGCCGGTGACCTTCCAGTCCTTTACGGCGGTAGCCAGGGACGGCCAGGCTTACCTGCAATGGCAGACGGGCCTGGAAGAGAACAGCAAGGTATTCATCATCGAAAGGAGCACAGACGGCGTCCACTACGGCGACATCGGCTCGGTAGCCGCCGCCGGCACATCCCATACGTTGAAGACCTATAACTATACCGACGCGACACCCGCCACCGGTACAAACTATTACCGGATAAAGGAATTGGATCTGGACAACAGGGCCACCTACAGCAGCATCCGGGCCGTCCAATTCAGCGGGGCAGGCGCCGCCAGGGTTGCATGGTCCTCCGTCGCCAGCGGTCAGGCCGAGATCACCCTGCTGCCAGGAAGCAATGAGCTCTATCAGGTGATTGATATCAACGGACGCAAGCTCCGGCAGGGACAACTGTCAGGCGGCAAGCTCTATCTCAGCGGCATGGCCAGCGGTGTTTATATCATCAATATTACCACCCAGTCGGGCAGTCAGATCAATACCAGGATACTGGTGAAATAAGCCCGCTACACAATAAATTAATAAAAGGTTGCCCTTTTGAAGGCAGCCTTTTTTTATTAGTTTTACGCCTTCACAATCACCCTTTCATGCGTCTATCCAGCAGAATAACCGTACCCGTCTTTGTATTCTTTACCATGCTTATTGCCCTGTTGGTCTACTGGTGGGGATATGATAAACCCACCTACGGCATCGACGACGCAAATATCTATTTCGTATACATGAAACATCTGGCGAACGGTCAGGGTTTTGTATGGAATGTGGGTAGCGAAAGAGTGGAAGGATTTACTTCTTTGCTATGGACCCTTATCGGGGCGGGTTTTTACAAGCTCAGCGGCGAGAACTTTGTCTGGCTCCTGCTCATCCTCAGCTTTATTCTCACGTATGCTGCCATCTGCCGTCTGCTCTTCTTCATAAGACGCTGCAATCATACGGAGGACCGGCTGCTCACGGATACGGACTGCATCATGATGGCCCTGCTGCTCTTCCCCCTGGGCTTCCTGGAATGGAACGTCATGGGGCTCATGGAGACGGGGCTCTGGCTCTTCCTCATCATCAATCTGACCCTGTCGCTCTGCAATGCCTTTCTCCAGGACAGATCCCCCAATCTCTTTTATTTCAGCCTGATGCTGGCCATCCTGCTCCCAACGAGGCCGGAAAGCATGGCCTACGGCCTGCTGTTCATCTTCCTGCTCTTCGTCCAACAGACATTTGCCAAAGGTTGGAAAAAAGCCCTTTACGGTATAGTCTTTCCCACGCTGACCTATGTCGCTACCCTGGGGATCATGATCGGATGGAGATTATCCTATTTCGGCTATCCCTTCCCGAATACCTATTATGCGAAAGTGTCAGCCAGCACAAAAGACAATATCATCCGGGGTCTTAGCTATCTCCATAAATTCTGTTATGAATACCCCCAGGCGGCCCTCTGCGTGGCCATCAGCATCGCTTTTGCTGTGATACTGCTGGTGAAATGGAAGAAAGAAGGCCGAAAGTTGCAGCTGTCCCCTAACGACAAGGCGCAGGTGCTCCTGCTGGCGGTGATATTCTGCACCCTGTTCATCCCGGTGCTGACGGGGGGAGACCATTTCAAATACAGCCGGTTCTACCAATGCATGATCCCTTTGACCTATGCGTCGGTGCTCAACTATACTTTCTGGAACGCCCATGTAGGTCGTTTCTCTATTCCCCAGGGGCTTGCCCGCCGGCTGCTGACAATAGCGGTATGCTTAACCGCGGTCTTTATCGCCAAGTCGACGTGGTATGATCTTACCAAAGAAGAAAAATTTACGGCAACCCTCGTCTCTCCCGAGTTCTTCCATGCCCGCAATGGCCGTAACATCGCGGAGGCGGACAATGAGACCTTCGACAGCTGCGCCCATTACCCCAGCGTAGGCCTTATCGCAGCCGGTGGATTCGCGTACGCATATAAAGGCAATACCATCGACCTGATGGGTCTCAACAGCGTGGCGATGGCGCATGCTACCGCGGTCAAACAGGGTTTCCGGAACCATGCGTCTTTCGACATTCCCACATTCTGGAAATTATCCCCGGATATGGTGGGGACTTTTTATGGGGGTGAGGTAGTGACGGACGCAGCCAGTTTCATCCTGCCGGAGAATATGGGGTCCTTCCGGAGCACGCAGTTCACCTACCTGGCCTACAAGCATATCTACGACATGCCGCGCTTTATAGAGACCTACCTACCGGCGCTGGTGCGAAATTCAAAAAACAATTTTTATATTTTTGCGTACTACCGGCGGGATTTTCTGGAGAGCCTGGATAGGAAATGTTTTGACGTGGTGGTGCTGCCGAGGATTTCGAAGACGCCGGCGTGATCAGGCTGTCGCTTTTGCCGCGGTCCCGGACTGTGTCGGCAGTTCTTTCTTGCCGCCGCCATGAGGTTTCAGCCGGAGGAAGAACGCTTCCACATATCGATAAGACGCCCAGGATACAAGTACAGTCAAGCCGATGCCGAGGATGGCATACGCCAGATACTCCACCCAGAAATTGTGAAAGAGGGTGCGGGCAATGACAAACGCTATCCCAAGACAGAACATATGGTACATATAAATGCCATAGGATATCTTTCCCAAAAACACCAGCATGCGATTCTCCAGCCTGTAGATGGTCCGGGGGTTTAGGGCCGCATTCAGTACCACCACTCCAAAAAGGAGTGAATACCACCGAAGGTTGAAATAAAGTTCGTCATGTATCACAAAATAGCAGATCGCACAGAAGGCAATGATGATGACCACCACGCCTGCCTGGGTCCATTTGGAAAACAGCCATTTTTTGGTGATTGCCTCCCGCTTGTAATACAACGTGCTGAATATACATCCTATCGCAATACATCCCAGGTACTCGAGCTGACTGGCCACGGCTCTTATAACTTCGGGCGAAATATGTTTGTCAAATCGCAAAACATGGATGACACTCCTGAATATCTCCGATGAAAAAACGATGAGGCAAAAGCAAATGACGAGCACATACTTATTCCGGAATATCCGCAACAGGGCTGGCTGTATCAGATAGAACATCTCCTCGTCGATGATGCTCCATCGCTGATCCGTGTACGGAACATAGTAATGGGTAAAATTGGGAATGATTAAAATGATATTCAGGATATTCCACCAGCTAAGGTCCTGGTACATCTTGTCCGACAGCACGGGCACCTTGAAGATCCCGATACGGTTCATGACAAAAAAACCCAGGAGGAGGATGATATAGTATAATGGCCAGATCCGAAGCATCCTTCGGATGTAAAAATCCTTCAGACGGATGGTGTGCGTCTTTTCCAACTCGCGGAACAAAAGGGAAGTGATCAAAAATCCACTCAGTGCAAAAAAAAGGGCAACCCCTACCTTGCCGGGAACCGGGAACCATTGTGTCTCCTGGTAGCCCATCAGCATCCGGAAGAAATAAAAATGGCTAACCAGCACAATAAATGCACCGATGGCTCTCAAACCATTCAAATTGGGAAAGTAGCCTTTTTCACTCATCACATCACTTCTTTAAGACCTTACTCCGGAATACGCTCTTTGAAATATCCAGGAAAGCGCCTGCCGCTGCCCTGAATTCCTGGCCCAGGGTCCGCTTGGGAAAGAAAAGCTCACCCCACGTCTCCTTCCATTGAGTCTGAAAATACTTTAAGATCTCCGGGTCGGTGGGGTTTATGACATATTTGAAATCATCCTTCCACTCGATGCGAACAGTCATAAGATTGGCATGCGTCCTCTCGACTATCTTAAATCCGATGGAATGCTTGGGCAGGTAATCCTGGAAGAGCTCCATCAGGTTATAACCGGGCGGCTGAAAATTTATTTTTTGCTTGTCAACGATATAGAGCACGTCATTGTGCTCATGTAGTATCCATTTATGCGACTCGCGGGTGGCCAATATCTCGCCCAGCAGGGAGGGGGTTTCGATATACCCTCTTTTTGCTACGCGGAACTGCTCCTGCAGGAATTGATGGGGGTCCTCAGCATGCTCGAGTACATGACAGCAGATGACATAGTCGAACTCCTTATCCTTAAAGGGAAGAGTTTCCCCTTCCGCATTGATGAACTGCTGATGCCCCAATACCTTGATATCTCCGCTACGGTGATAGTTGCTGTCCGTGAATTTATCCACCTCTACATTGGCGCGTGGATGGGGATTATGTCCACCGCCTACCTCCAATACCCGTTCCGAGCGGGAAATGTCAAGATCAAACCTGTTCTTTGGATTCCTTATTTTCATTGAATACTATTATAGGTCAATTAAAAACATTACGGGCGATTAAAAATGATCACTGTCCGGCATTCATCCGGATCCGTGATCCTATAGGAAAATGGAGGGGATATCGTAATTAATAGAATTATGGGTCTTCGGGTTAAAACATGGGTGGATTCCGGGCCCGAAAATAAGTTATATTCTTTAAAATAGCAATAAGGCCCCCTTCCAGTAACGAAGGAGGCCTGTATCACATTGTTCTTTATGTATGTATTATTTCTTCAATACCTTCCTGCTCACGAACCAGCCGACACCTTGCACCCGGACGATATACATGCCCGGAGCAAGTCCGCTGAGCGATATGGGAGCCTGCATGACGGGCAGACCCTTGTTCAGCTCATAATTTCTTACCACCATCCCGCTGCCATTGATCACCTGCACATCGAGACGTCCCGTATAAGCGTTGGCGATATCCAGCGTCACCTGATCGACGACAGGGTTGGGATAGAGTTTGAAATGATCCGTCGCCTTAGATGTCTCGCTATCGGCGCCGTCTATCGAAATAGCATTGGACGAGGCGCTGGCCGTCTCCCCATTGACAACGGCAGCCTTGGTCTGCTTGGTGAACTGCATCCAATTGATATTCCATGGATATTTCTTCTGTGACGCGATCACGAGCGTCTGCTGTTCACCGGCGGCCAGGGTTACGGTAGCGCTAACGGTCTTCCATAGCTGCCATCCACCGGTATTGGGCACGACAATCGTAGTCAGGGTCTTGCCCTTCCCATCCATCAGTTTAAAGCCAGCCCCTGAATATGGACTTGCCACCCGGAAGCTCACGGTGTAAGCGCCGGAAGCATTGACATTGACCCTGTAGATCAGCTGATCATTTGCATCCAATCCGGCATCCTGGCCGCCGCCGATGTCAGTAGTAGTCTCCAGGGAGGCGCCCACGGTATTATCATAATCCTCGGCCTGGATGATGCCGGGTATATTGCTGACGGTGGCGGCGGTCACGAACGTGAACTGCATCCAGTTGAAATTCCATCCATAGATCGTCTCCGACACCAGCTTCAACGTCTGTTTGCCGGCGGGCAGGTTCACACGCAAACTCAATGTCTTCCATATCTGTCCGCCGCCGGTATAAGGCACGTCAGCGTTGGTCAGCACATAGCCCGACGCATCTATCAGCTTGAACGACGCCCAGGCAAAAGGAGTCGCCACCCGCACGGTCATGGAATAAGCTCCGGCTGTCGCCACATTCACATTGTAGGTCACCTCATCTCCCAGCTTCAGCATGCCGATGTACTTCCCCCCGCCTGCATCAGCGGCATTCTCGGGGCCAGTGACACCCTGGCCTTTCTTCTGAGAATAAGCCTCCGCCCGGATAGTGCCGGGTATGGGCAGGTAGACTGGCGGTGGTGGCGGAGGAGTGACTGGCGGGGTCGAAACTGGCGGTGTAGACGGCTTGGTATTGCCGGTACTGGCTGCATTGACGACGACATTCACCTTATCGGATGCGGTAGCCCCTTTCTTATCGGTGACGGTGAGCTGGAAGACATAGGTGCCTGTCGCTGTCAGACCGTTGATGGTAACCTGTGCCTGAGTATTATCGGGGCTGCTGGCGGTGACCGGACCGCTGACCTGGCTCCATTTATAGGCGGAAATGGTTCCGTTTGTCTCCGATCCGGAGCCTGTCAGCTTAATACTATTTACGGGCAAGGTGATGGTCTGATCCGTACCCGCATTTGCGACAGGAGGACCTGTGACATCAGGAGCCGGATTCACCGTGACCTGTACCGTTGCAATGGCTATCGTCCCAAGGAGGGACGTCACCTGCAGCTGGAATTTATATGTACCCTGGATAAGACCGGTGACAGTGGTCTGTGCTTTTGTAGCCGTGCCGATGGCAGCAGTGGAAGGACCGCCAACCTGCGTCCATTTGTAAGAAGCAATGGTGCCATTGGTCTGCGTGACGCTTGCGAGGGTAGCGCTGTTCGCGGGCAGCGTAATGAACTGGTTCGCACCGGCATTGGCCTGTACCTCATCGCTGCTCGTATTGGTCACCTGGACCGTGGTATTGGCACTCAGTGTACCTGTGTTATCGTCGGTGGTTAGTAAGCTAAAGACATAGACACCTTTCTTCAAGCCTGTAACAGTAGTGGTTGCATCATTGGGACTGGTAATTGTCGCACCCTGGGGACCGCTGACCTGGCTCCATTGATAAGACACGATCTTACATCCCGCAGTGTCGATCCCGTTGGGAGCAGGCTTTCGAACTGCCACAGCCAGCATCGCCCTGGCCATTCCCTTCAATGTTGCCGTGGGGCCGGCAACGGACTGGTTCGGACCGGCGCTGATGGTTGGCGGTATATATCCATACTCTGTGAAAATGCTTGTCAGGGGATGCACCATGGTGGGCTTCAATACGTCCAGCTGGTTGGGATGATATTGGCCGCCGTTATAGCCATTCCAGAGACCATTCCCCAATGTGAGTGATTTGTTACGCCCCCACGAGTATATGCTGTCGTTCTCATCCATCGCGTATTTATAGAAGCCGAACCAGTTGTTGGAATAAAGATGTTTCCACCTGATGCCCTTGCCGATCTGTACGGGGATACCAGAAGGATTCTCATAATCCACGAAATCCCATCCATAGCCGGGGAAGCCGGGATAATCGTATTTATTGAGGAACTCCTGACCGTTGCCTACTTCGCCAAAGGAATTGAACCCACAGCCATACATATTGCCGAGATTATCGATATAATGGATAGTGTTCCAGTCCATCGAGATCTCTTTGATGGGGGCCGTCATTTTCCACAGGTCCCTGACAGAGGTAGGCTTGCTATAATTCTGCTTGCCGCCCCACATGCTGCAAACATCACCCCATATATAGGGCCAACCCACAGTCTGTCCAGCCGCATCGGGGATGATGCATCCATAGGCAGCCAGGTGAGATGTAAATATGTCGATGGCAGGGCCCGGCGTTTCTATCAGTTTGGGCTTCCGGCTGCCTTTATTGCTCCATTTATACACCTGGCCGCTGGTGGTAAGTCCCAATATGCCATCCCACGTAAACAACACTTTCTTGAAGGTCCATCCGGCCGGCGACAGTTGCATAGGCGCCATGGCGACCCCCGTCATGCCAAGCGGATCGCCGCCTTTGTTAAAAAGAGAAAAGATATCCAGTCCGAAATACCATACGCTGCCGTCGTTTCGTATAGTCATTGCCACATGCCCGTAAGCATCGATATATTTATTGCCATTGAACGGCGCCCCGGTGGCGTCCACATCTATCCTTGTGGTATTCACAGTAAGATCGATCTTCGAGTTCCAGACGTAACCCTGCTCATCGATGATCCGGAAATAGTTGAATCCGCCGGCGCCGGTATCCGCCTTTAGCCCCCCGATGGGAAACTGCACCGGGAGTGCACTCGCATTGTTATACGCCCATATCGAGCCGTCCCGGGTAATGTACCAGGCCCGGTATTCCGCGACCACAACTTGTTTGATAACCTTTGGATTCTGAGCCTTTCCTGCAAAAAATAACAATAACAGGCAGAGGAGCGTGGAAAGTTGTTTCATAAGCGCGACATTGGTTTAACTGCATGGTCAATAAAAGGGTATTCCCTGAACCCGGTGAAGGGCGAAGGGGTTGCAGTTTCAAGAGGACTATAAATTGATAGATGGCGAGCCGTGCTTTCAAAATTGCCAAAAGGCGGAGGGTAATTCGAATCGAAAGGCCTTGTTTCCCCGCGAGAATCATGCCAAAAGCAAAAAAGCCTTCTTAAGTTTTTAAGAAGGCTTTCTGACATATTCCTATATTCTATTGCTTCAATACTTTCTTCGTTAGATACCAACCGGTGCCGGACACCCGGACGATATACATGCCAGGGATAAGACCGCTGAGCGATATGGGTGTCTGGATAAAAGCCAGTCCTTTGTTCAGCTCATAGCGTCGCACAACCATTCCCGTCACGCTGATGACCTGGACGTCGAGACGTCCCATAAAGCTGTTGGCGATATCCAGCGTCACCTGGTCGATGGCGGGGTTGGGATAGAGATTGAAATGGGCGAGCTGACCTGTTGCAGTGCTGTCGGTGGCGTCTACGGAAATACCGCTGATCGCA
Organism: Sphingobacteriales bacterium 50-39; assembly: GCA_001898505.1. GTDB lineage: Bacteria > Bacteroidota > Bacteroidia > Chitinophagales > Chitinophagaceae > Puia. The sequence continues at coordinate 4,973 of MKTZ01000007.1, read as the reverse complement.
CTGCTGGCGGTCACATTACGTGCAACGGCTGTCGTGGTCGAGGTAACGAATTGCATCCAGTTGAAATTGAATCCACTCGTCGACTGGCAGACGACCTTTATGGTCTGCGCACCTGCGGGCAGGGTCACGCTGGCGCTGACGTTGCCCCATACCTGCCACCCACCCGTGTTTGGCGCGGTGACGGTAGCCAGCACATTATTGTTCCCATCCATTACCTTGAACGATGCGCCGGTGTTGGGGCTTGCCACCCGGAAGGTTGCGGTATAAGTCCCGGCGGCCGATACGGTGACATTGTAGCTCACCTGGTTGCCGGGGTAATTGAGATAATTCACATCTAAGCCACCACCTGTGTCTTTGGTGGTTTCGGTGCTAACACCGATCATGGCGTCATAATCCTCGGCCTGGATGGTGCCAGGTATCACTTTTCCGCTGGGGGCGGTCACCTGTAGGGCAAACTGCATCCAGTTGAAATTAAATCCATTTGCGCTTAGGCTGACAATGGTCAAAGTTTGTGTTCCGGCGGGCAATGTCACGGTAGCGCTAAGGGTAGTCCATGTCTGCCATCCACCGGTATTGGGCACGTTGACGGTGGTCAGCACATTGCCATTTGCATCCTGCATTTTGAAGGACGCGCCCGTCAGTGCGCTCGATACCCGGAAATTCACGGTATAGGTACCGGCGGAAGCAACATTTACATTATAGCTCATCCAATCGCCCAATCCGATCCAGCCCACATCCAGTCCGCCACCTGCATCGGTGGTGGTCTCGGTGGCAACCCCCAACATAGAGGAATAGCTCTCTGCCTGGATGGTACCGGGCACAGATTGATAGGTGGACCCGGTGTTCCCGGAAGATGCATTGACAGTAACATTCACCTGCGCGGTGGCGGTAACGCCGCTGTTATCGGTGACCTTCAGCTGGAAGACATAGGTGCCTGCCGCCAGACCGCTGACTGTAGTTTGCGCCTGTGCGGCGGTTGCAATGGTAGCTGCGGAAGGACCGCCGACCTGGCTCCATGCATAGGTGGTGATTGTGCCGTTGGTCTCCGAAGCCGTACCCGTAAGCGTTGCACTGCTGGTAGGCAGGGTGATAGTCTGGTTAGTCCCTGCGTTGACAGTGGGTGGACCCGGTGCAGCCGCCGCATTGACGGTGACCTGTACGGTGGCGGTAGCGGTAGTGCTGAGGGCGGTGGTCACCAGCAGTTGGAATGTATATACCCCCTGTATAAGACCGGTGACCGTGGTCTGCGCCAGGCCGGCGCTGGTGATTGTGGACGTGGAAGGACCGCTGATCTGGCTCCATTTATAGGATGAAATGGTGCCATTCACCACCGAGGCGGAGCCCGTGAGGGTGACGCTGCTGGCAGGTTGCGTGATGGTCTGGTTGGCGCCGGCGTTCACCGTTATGGTCCCGGGTGCGGTAGAGGTTACGACGATGGTGTCATTGCCGGAAATAGTGCCGGTGTTATTATCGGTGGCTAATAAATTAAAGATATAAGTACCGGTGGTAAGACCCGAGACGCTGGTCGAGGCGGCATTCGGCGATGCAATGGTTCCACCGGCAGGGCCACTGACCTTTGTCCATAGATAAGATACGATCTTATATCCCACCGTATCGATGCCATTGGGTGCAGGCTTCTTTACAGCCACGCACAGCAGAGGTTTGGCCTTGCCGGTGAGCGTAGCGGTCGAAGTGGAGATGGTCCGATTGGGATCCATGGTCATGGTCGGTGGTTCATAATCATACTCGGTGAAGATGCTCGCCAGGGGATGCACCATGGTAGGCTTCAACACGTCCAACGTATTGGGATGGTACTGGCCGCCGTTATAGCCATTCCAGAGACCATTCCCTAACACCAGCGATTTGTTGCGACCCCATGAGTAGATGCTGTCGTTGACATCCATTGCGTATTTATAGAATCCGAACCAGTTGTTGGAATAGATGTGCTTCCACTTGATGCCCTTGCCTATCTGCACGGGGATGCCGGAAGGGTTCTCATAGTCTACGAGGTCCCATCCATAATTAGGCCATCCGGGATAATTGTACTTGCCGATGAACTCCTGCCCGTTGCCGACCTCACCGAAGGAATTGAATCCGCAGCCATACATATTGCCAAGACTGTCGATATAATGAATGGTATTCCAATCCATCGAGATCTCCTTGATGGGCACCGTCATATTCCACAGGGCCTTGATAGACACCGGTGTCGTAGAGTTGGTGCCGCCCCACATGCTGCTGGCGCCACCCCATATATAAGGATAGCCCATACCGGAGTTTTCACCCGCGTCGGGAATGATACAGCCGGCGGCATTCAGATGTGAAATAAATATGTCGGTAGCAGGACGGACGGTCGGGATCAATGTCGGCGTCTTGCTGCCAGCGTTCCACTGATATACCTGCCCGGTAGTGGTGAGACCCAGGATCGTCGTACCCCCAAACAATACTTTCCTGAACTTCATGCCGGCAGGCGACATCCGCGTAGGCTTCATAGCCGTACCGGTCATGCTGAAATAGCTGCCTCCGGGATAGAACAGCGAATATATGTCCCTACCAAAAAACCAGACACTGCTGTCGGCACGGATGGTCAACGTTGCGTGTCCGTAGGCATCGATGTACCAGTTGCCGCCAAACGGCGCGCCGGTGGTGTCGGTGTCGATACGGGCGGTAGCCGTAGTGTAAGCGCCCGTATTGGTCCATACATATCCCTGTTCGTCAAGGATACGGAAATAGTTGAAGCCGCCCGCGCCGGTATCCGCCTTCAACCCGCCGATGGGAAACTGTACAGGCAATGCGCTGTTATTGTTATACGCCCAGATCTTACCGTCCTGGGTGATATACCATGTAAAGTATTCGGCTACCACCACTTGTTTCATGACGCTCGAATTCTGCGCCTTCCCTGCCAAAATAATAAGTAGACAGAGGATAGAAGTAAAAAAATGTTTCATGAGTCCGATCAACTTGCTTTTAGATATGGAATTGGGAAATACGGGTCCGCAGCGGGTTTTAGGCCCACTGAAAAATGACAAGGTTGGTGTTGTTCAACAGGAACTACTACAATCAAAGGAAGGGGGAAATGCTATGGACGTTTAGTGCGAACGTGTTTCCGGGGCACAGAAGATAAGGGAGAATGAATGATGCAACTCGGCTATAATCATGCCAAAAGGGCCCTCCTCCACGACGAAAGAGGGCCTTTGGCGATATTTTTATTTTTTCAATATTTTCTTTGTCTCCGTCCAGCCGGCGCTTTGCATCCGGATGAAATAGACACCGGTCGGCAATCCGCTGAGCGATATCGACTGCTGCATTAATGGGGCCTCTTTGCTGTATTGATAGCTCCTGACAGCCACGCCCATTGCGTTGATCACTTTCACGCTGATGGAGCCTAGCAGGCTGTTGGATATCTCCAGATTGACCAGGTCACCCGCGGGGTTGGGATATACGCTGATATGATCCGACAGTGCAGCCGATGTGGGATCCTGGTTCAACGAAAAGCTGCTGGCTGTCGCCTGTCTGCTGACTGTCGATGCCACTGTTGTTGTAGGAGCGGTGAACTGCATCCAGTTAAAATTAAACCCATTCGTCGACAGGGCGACAACTTTTATGGTCTGTGCGCCGGCGGCCAGGGTTACGCTGGCGCTAACATTGCCCCATACCTGCCATCCACCGGTGTTGGGCGCGGTGACAGTGGCCAGCACATTATTTTGTCCATCAAGTACTTTGAACGAAGCGCCAGTGTTCGGGCTCGCTATGCGGAAGCTGGCGGAATAGGTCCCGGCGGCTGCTACAGTGACATTGTAGCTCACCTGGTTGCCGGGGTAGTTGAGATAATTCACATCCTTGCCGCCGCCGGTGTCTTTGGTGGCCTCGGTGTTAGCGCCGAGTATAGCGTCATAGCTCGAGGCCAGGATGGTGCCGGGGATCACCTTCCCACTCGTGACGGGAGGAGTAGTGACAGGAGGGGGGGCAGCGGTCGTAGTTTGCAAAACGAACTGCATCCAGTTGATATTCCAGCCATTAACACTTTGGGAAAGGAGCGTCAATGTTTGCTGACCGGCAGGTAGTGTTACGGAGGCAGTAACAGTAGTCCATGTCTGCCATCCACCGGTGGTGGGTACGTTGACAGTGGCCAGCACGTTACCTTTTGCATCCTGCACCTTGAATGAGGGGCCCGCAAGTGCGCTGGATACCCGGAAGCTCACGGTGTAGGTCCCGGCAGACGCAACGTTTAAATTATAGGTCATCCAGTCACCCTGACTGATCCAGCCGACATCCAGGCCACCACCGACATCGGTAGTGGTCTCGGTGGCAGCACCGAACATGGAAGCATAGCTCTCGGCCTGGATAGTACCCGGCACGGACTGATAGGTTGTGGTCGTAGATCCGGAAGAAATTGCGGGATTGACCATTACATTCACCTGGGCGGAAGCCGTAACGCCATTGGCATCGGTGACTATCAGCTGGAATACATACGTGCCTGCCACCAGGGCGCTGACAGAGGTCTGAGCCTGGGCCGGTGTAGCGATGGTAGAGGTCGAAGGCCCACTGACCTGGCTCCACGCATAGGACTTGACGGTTCCCCCCGTCTCAGTACCGGTGCCGGTGAGTGTTACACTGCTGGTCGGCAAGGTAATTGTTTGATTGGACCCTGCATTGGCAACAGGCGTAGGCGCGGGAGGAGGGGCAGGGGTCGTGCTCGTGGCGCCTCCCACCAGGGAGGTATCGCCATGCTGTAACATCCACTGGAATATACTGGACGGCGCCCTGTAGTCCCCCATCTGGTTCTTCCCGACCTGGGATGGCGCGTTATTGGGTCCCAGCGTCCCGACGCAGGTCCAGTTGGTAGCATTGGGATCGTACATGCTGTTCCAGCAGCAATGCGCGCCTCCACCCAGATTCTCATAGGAGAAGTACGCGGAATTAGGCACGGTATCATTCATGGGAGTGGCAAATTGCCATCCGTCGCGGAAATTGTC
>MKTZ01000006.1 GCA_001898505.1 Sphingobacteriales bacterium 50-39 | reverse complement strand
TTTGCACACGCAGGACACCCAAGAGGAGTAAGACTGATAGCCGTGTCGTAAGTAATGAAATTGTGCGTTTCTGCCTGAGCATAGACGGGCGGTGAAGCATGCAGTAACAGGTATGCTGTCGCCAACAGCATTACGGGGTAAAGCTTGGTTCTCATAGTACATCGGATTTAGCACGAAATCACTAATAGGATACTTTAGTACCTCACCTGAAACCGCCATAAATAAGGGAATAAAACAAACCGAGAGAAGCGTGTTTCATTCAGGTACGGGTATACTATTAATCGCTAAATAGGCTGCTAATATTATGCCAAGCTGTGGATAATTTGCCGCGATCGTAGAAAAACCTAACCGGGTAATAGTAATTTCCCTATAGCTCAGGGGAATGTCCGCTGTCTATCTATCGGTTCTGCGCATCGATGATCCGCATGCCCACATACAAGATGGGACTGACAAGTAAGACCTGTAATGAATCCGCCACGCTCCGCAAGGCTATGGGAGCCCTGGAGTTGGCCCACTCATAGCCGCCTAATAATAGCAATGCTACTACGATAAAGAGATAGCACAGATGCCATACCCTTATCATCCAGGGCATGCCCCATCTGCGCAATGAAGTGAGGCCTGCTCCATACACGAGCAGGATAAAGATGAATTTTATCACATGCCGTCGCCGGATGGGCATTTCCACCGCCATCCTGTACAGGAAAAGCACGTAATACAGGCAATAAAATATGCTGATGAGAATAAGTCCCACCCAAAACCAATACTTTGTTCTGTCGATCCTATCCATTGACGACCTCCTGAGCGATTGACATAGGCTGTATATACGATAAAGGTGAACACAATGTTGTGGGAAAAGTCCAGATATTCCCGATAATGCAAAAATATCCATACCCGCGGCGCGCATCAGGTGATGCGCGACAGAAGCAATTTATCTCACAATATAATGATCTTCAACCAATTGAAGGCAAAATCTCTTGGCTGGAATTAAACAATTCTCCAAAAAATCACCGTGCAAATCACGGACCACTTCCACGTCCGCCATTTTTTATCTATTTTGAGCCCCAGATAAAAGGCCATGAAAATAATACAGCCAGGCAGCCGGCAGTCTTACAGAAAAGATGTAGTAATCCTTTTGATCGCATTTGCCCTATCCCGGGTTTGGTCTGAATTCTTCCGCGGCATTCATCTTAAACAATGGGGGCTCGGCTATTATTGGCAGATCCTTGACGTAGACACGTTGAAGCATCATCTTCTAAAGGGTCTTTGGTATGATCATGCGCAGCCTCCTTTTTTCAATCTCGTCCTGGGGCTGGTATTAAAAATATCGGGAGACTATTCCCCCATTGCACTCGTAATTTTATTCAAAGGCATTTCTCTTGTAAATTGTTTTCTGATCCTGGCGATCCTTCGGCGGGTGATACCTTCCGTACCAGTCTCCGGCCGTCCTACGCTGGCGCAGACGATCCTGCGGAACAGTCCCCTGCTGATCGCCCTGTTCTATCTTCTCAGTCCGGGTCTGATCATTTTCGAGTCAGAGGTGTTGTATACGACCTTTATCTCGATGATCCTGCTTATCGGGGCCTTCTTTGTCGTTGCCCTGCAGAATGCCATACCCGTCGGCCAGGTGGTATCAGATAACCGTGATCCCGCAGCCGGCAGCCCGGCCCGACCAGTATGGAAATATGCCGCCGGTATATTCATTTCTGTCGCGATCCTCTGTCTCACCCGCAGCATGTACCATCTACTATGGCTGATAGCAATATCCCTGTGTATGCTCTTTGCCTTTAAAAAAACCATTGCTTTCAGGCCGGTTTTGATCTGTTCTTTCCTTTCCCTTCTGCTGGTCACTGGATGGTATGCGAAGAATTATGCGATCTTCGGTCAGTTCTCTACCTCTTCCTGGCTGGGTATGAACCTGTCACGCACAGTCTTTCATTTTCAAACCAAAGACTCGGCCCATATCTCGACGATCGAGTCCTTCTCAGATCTGAAATATTATCATGGATTCATCGATACGACGAAACGTAAAGCATTTGCGGGACTTGATGATCAGGATCTGCTCTATCATTATAAGAATGATACCGCCATCAACTACAATAACATCGACTATATAGACATCTCCCGTCAATACATGGCCGCCTGCAAGGACTATATAAAAAAAAATCCTGTCTCGTATCTTGGGACAGTGTTTAAATCATGCATCACATTCTTTGCACCGTCTACGCGATATTATTTCTCGGAGCTGGAAACCAAAAAGATAGAATATTATGATCTCATCTATTCTTTCAATTTTACTCATTTCGCAAAGGACATCCCGCAAAGAAAGTTAGCGCTTACTGTCTCCGCCATTCCAAAGCTCTGTCTTTACCTTTGTGTGTTCTTCCTCATCGGAAGGGATATCATCCGCAGGAAAAGACTCCCCCCCCTGAACCTGTTCATCATTTGTACGATAGGTTATGTTTTCTTTACCAGCTCGCTGGTGGAGCATTATGAGAACATGCGCTTCCGTTTTGAAATAGAGCCGTTGTACCTGATCCTGCTGGGCCAGGCGCTGCTGCTTATAGAACCCTTTAAAACAACATTAGTACCCTGGAATAAAAGGCCGGAACATCATGATGACCGTCCTCCAGCCCTGGTATTTCAAGACAGGATGCAAAAGCCACCGCTTGCCGAAGAACCAGCAAAAGGTTAAGGATCGCTCCAATAATTCGACTATTTTCAGGCATATTTTGTTAATGTCCAATCTCGCTGCCGATTTTCGAATTAATGAAAGATTCTCCCTAATTTTAACGTTGTAAAGCAATAGAAAATGGAGAACGAAAAGCCCTCTTTGCATGAAATTTTCATGATCGGCGTAGCAGCCGCCATGATGGCTTTCTTTTTCCTTAAAATCGTTTTTTTGTAATTCCTCCCAATGTCCAGACAATTCCTTGGCGTCCTTAAAGATAGTTTCTCAAAAAAACTACCCGACCTTTCGGCAAGGACCTTTATCCGGCGGAAACTAAACAACTGGCTTGGTATGCTGGTGCTGGGAGCGATAGCCTGCATCTTCGGCTATCTGCTGGCAACGGACGCGCTGGTCGGCATGGCGCTCTTTGCGCTGATAGCGGGCCTTTTCGTGGTGATCCTTTGCTTTACGAATGTCGTATTCGGATTCTACCTGCTGTTGTTCATCGGATTTTTTGGCTACTTCTTTTCCAATGCATTGACACGTGGTAACCTGCCCGTGGGACTTATGTATGACTGTCTTGTGCTGGTAAATTTCCTGGGACTCATCATGTCAGGCAGGGATTTCAAGCGGAGCTGGAAACAGTTCACGAAGAACCCCGTAGTGATGTTCATGTTCATTCCGTTGATGTTCAGCATGGTGGAGATGTTCAATCCTTATACGGCTGGGCTTAATGCCATCAACCTGATGGCCGTGCGGAAGTTCCTGGAATATGTCCTGATCCTTTTTATTGCATATACGATCTTTGACACGCATAAAATGGTCCGGAGATATGTTTTCTGCCTGCTGGCGATGGCAACGATCTGCGCCATCTATGGCTGCATACAGGAATGGCACGGTCTCTTTCCCTGGGAGCTTGAAGCCATCATGTCTGACCCTCATGCATTTGCCCTCCTCTTTGTCGGCGGTACTTTCCGGAAATTCTCCACCATGGCGGACCCTGCCAGCTTTGGCATCATAATGGCCGTCTGCTCGGTGTTCTTCCTGGTGCTCAGCGTCTACGAAAAGGACAACCGCATCCGGCTGATCTATATAGTCTGCACCATCTTCATGATATTGGGCATGACCTATTCGGGTACGCGCACGGCTTTCGCTACGGCCTTGGGAGGCATCGGCTTTTTCATCCTCTTCAATTTGGACAAGCCCGCCATCCGCAAGTTCGGCGCCTTTATGCTGGTTGTGTTCCTGGTCCTCGAATTTGGCCCCTTTTCGGGCATTGCGGCAGTGAGACGTTTCCGAAGCACTTTCGAAGGTTCAAAGGACGAATCCATGAAAGTGCGGCTGATGGCACGTGCCTGGGTCCAACCCTATATTCGCAGCCATCCCATCGGCGGTGGCCTGGGAACCACGGGCTTTGCAGGCGCGGCCAACTATCCTGGCCACCCGCTGGCCATGTTCATGCCGGACGGAGCATACGTAACCAAGGCGGCAGAGACAGGCTGGATAGGCCTATTAATCGTCTGCTGTCTCTATTTCATTGTGCTGAGGACAGGCATCCGGGGATTCTTCCGATGTAAGGACCCCACCATGAAAATTTATTATTCAGCGGCGGTCAGTAGCATTTTTGCCTTCTACCTTGCCGAATATACGCAGTCGGCTGTGGGAGGCATCTCCGACTCGGGGTTCTACCTTGCACTGATAGCGATCATTCTCAACCTCAATAAACTCCATGATAATCCCCAAGCCTGGTATGTGGAAGAATAGTATTTGGCGCATGTTGCTACTCTGCAGCATCTGTCTGGCAACTGTTTGTAGCGCATCCCCACAGGGCACGGACCATGTCTATGTAAAGAAGGTCGTCGTAGCAGAATACAGGGTCTGGTATATAGGCAGTGATGGCGTAGTGTATGGTTATAACAACGGGTCGCTCCGGCCTGTCCCCTTCCCCATCGGCAGTAAAAGAGCGGTGACGGGCGCAGGCGGGTTCAATGTATTCCGGGTCATCGATGAAGATGGTTACCTTTGGAGCTCGCAGATAAATTATACTACCAATACCATCCGGACGGATGTGGACGCTGCGGGCAAACCTTTCGACGGGAATGTCTTTGTGGATGCCTATGCCAACTGCACGGTCACGATCCGTAAGGACGGCAGCATCTGGTTCCTGGGCAACGACTATTATCATCTCTTTCAAAAAAGCGACGACAGGGTTTTCAAGCCAACGCGTATCTCTCCTCCCGGAATGAAGTTCACAAAAGTGCTGCTGGGCGGCTACAGGATATTGGCGTTGACCACGGACGGTAAGGTCTATGAATGGGTGAGGACAGAAAGCCCCAATCTCAATCCGGTGAAAAAGGATATTCCACGTCCGGCTTGTGATATATTCAATGCGCACTATGATGTAGCAGGCGCCATCATTCCCGACCCGGGCGGCTCCAAATCGATGGGCTACCCTTATGTATGGGGCAGGATAACCAGCATGTACGGCGGCGGACAGCCCTATACGCAGCCTACATCCATCAAAGCCCTGTGGAAAATGAAGGCTCCAATAAAAGAAATCACTACCAACGTCAATACCATTCATTATATCGACAGTCTTGGGAGGATGTTCGGCATTGGTTTCAATGTCATGGGCGAAGTGGGCAATGGGCAGGAGACGGTAAATAAGTTTGACTATCCCGGATTCCCGGGCTATGGGTCGACCTTTGTCGACTACCAGTCCCCATCAGGGGCGCCGCCGGTGCAGATCGGCATGGGTGTGAAATGGAAGCACCTCTATTCCAACAACTGGTTCACCTTCTTCAAGTACGCACAAGACGAAAAGGATAGCATCTACTCATGGGGACGCAACAAGGCATCGGTCCTGGGCAACGGCATGTACAATTTGCAGGAGCAATACAGCTATGATGCGATGGACGTGCTCCGGCCGACGATGGTCCACCCGTTGACGGTGACAGTACAAGGTTACAACTTCACGCCGCCCACCATCGATGCGGGTCCCGACCAGACTGTTGTGGGTACGGAGGCCACGCTCTCAGGAAGAGCCACCCCACCGCTGTTGATCAAGTCTACTCCGGTGTCGGCTAATGGTATAGATACTGCGGGGTATACCATCGTATCTTACAAATGGACAAAGGTCAAGGGGCCAGCGGGCGCAAAGATCACCAACCCGGGTGCCCCGGTGACCACGGTAAAAGGGCTTGTGCCGGGCATCTATACATTCAACCTGATGACTGTCGACAGCAATACCGGTACACTGAGTGATGATATCAACATCACCGTGAAACAAAAATAATGACCATGATCGTTCTCCACATACTGACCATACTGTTGTTCGTTTACCTTCTGGCGACATTGTCCTACCTCTTCATCCTATCGGTTGCAGGCCGGTTTGGACGGCTGCGTCAATATAGCGCCAGCCTGCAAAAAGCTCGTATCGCAGTCATCATACCTTCTTACAAGGAAGATAATATCATCACCCATACGGCGACCCAGGCCCTGCTGCAGGACTATCCCCGGGCCAACTATACGGTCACGGTGATCGCAGACCGGCTCCAGCCGGAGACGATACGGCAATTGAAGGAGATACCCGTCGGCGTTATAGAGGTAGAATGGGAGAAAAGCATGAAGGCCAAATCGCTCCATGTGGCATTTCAGAAATTGGCCACTGACCACGGTGAAGGGTCTGACAAAGGATACGACCTGGCCTTTATCCTCGATGCGGATAATATCATGTCCCCCGACTGCCTGGAAAAGGTCAACCACGCCTGGCAGCAGGGTTGGGAGGTGATCCAATGTCATCGCACCGCCAAGAACAAGAACAACTCTGTCGCCATCCTGGACGCCATGAGCGAAGAGATGAACAATACCCTCTTCAGAAGAGGGCAAAGAGCCCTGGGTCTCTCCTGTGCGCTCATCGGCTCGGGCATGGCCTTCCGGTTCAGCCTGATAAAGGACATCTTCTCCTCCCCGGAGATACAAGACAACCCGGGCGAAGACAAGGTGGTGGAAATGCAGCTGATCAGCAAGGGCATTCGTGTGGAATACCTCGAGGACGCCTATGTTTATGACGAGAAAGTACAACGTAAAGAGGTCTTTGAAAAACAGCGTACGCGCTGGCTAGGGACACAGCTCGACAACCTGCGGCCCCTGCTGACAAAGACAATGCGGCAAAACGCCATAGGACGGATATACTATCTGAAAGTGCTGGAATGGCTGCTATTGCCACGCCTGCTGTTACTAGCCCTATTTGGGCTGCTGCTCCTGCTGTCTGGCGTCGATATATTCTTTGATTTGGGACTGCTGATGCCCTCCTGGCCCTGGTGGACAGGTCTTATGGCGCTGTATGTTCTTACCCTCCTGGTAGCCATACCGGGCTCCTTCTACAACGGACAGACGGTAAAGGCATTCCTGAAGATCCCGGTGCTGATGCTGGCGATGCTAAAAGCCCTGATGGGCGTGAAGAAGAACAAGTCAGGATTTATTCATACTCCAAAGGAGTTTTCAAATTAGGATTAGGCTCGGGTGGTTTTTTCCGTCCTTTGCCGCCGGCAGGATACCAGCGATCCTTCAACCGGATGAAGAAGGACTCGAAATATTTAAAGCTCAGGAAGGCCACGATATATACGAGGATCACATAAGGGATAAAGAAAGGCAGCCTCCATTTTACTCCCACGGGCTTGAACACACCTTCGAAAAGATAATACCAGATCATCCAATGGTAGATGTACATACCATAGGATACTTTCCCGATGTTGACCAACCACTTGTTCTCCCAGAAACGTCGCAGCGCAAAAGGCTGACCCTGGGTATGCACGCTGACAAGCAGGAGGATGGTGGCGGCAAAGAGAAGGTTTAGCACGGTATAATGCCACACGTAGGCGTAGTTGGTAGTCTGTCCAAATGCGAATCCCAAGTCGACAAGGTAAAAGCTATGATCGGGGTGATTGATATAATTCAGGGCGCCTGCTGCCAGCACGAGCGCAAGACAGCAGGACAGCAGCGTCCAGGGCTTTTTTATGCGTTTGTCCAGCGATAATACGGGGATCAGTCCGCCTATAAAGAATGCATCTACATGACTGAACGAATTCCAGTAGATGATGGTGGCCAGGGTCTCTCCTTTAAAGCCCAGGTCTATATAATGCTGCCCTATAAGGAACCTGCTGACGGGTGTGAGCACGATGACGGCGATCATAAAACCCATTACCACTTTGGGAGGCGCCAGGAACAGGATCAGGGGGAAGAATAAATAGAACTGCTCTTCGATGGCCAGCGACCAAAGATGCGCAAAGGAGGGGTCCACGGTCCATTCGGGCAGAGTCCGGGTAAAGTTGTAGGTATAGGTGAGCAGCCAGGGCATATAGGTCCTGTACGTATCGGGAAAATGAAAAAGCAGGTAGGTGATACCCAGCACCACGAGATAGCCGTAATAGAGGGGAAGTATGCGTAAAGCTCTTCTTACCCAGAATTTCCTGAACTTATACCAGGTGGGTTCCTCCCTGGCCTTCTCCTTCCAGAGGATACCGGTGATGAGGAATCCCGACAATACAAAGAAAAGCTGTACGCCTATCCATCCGAAATGCAGCACGCCGGTGTGCAGGCTCAGCACGAGCAGAATGGCCATAGCCCTCAGCCCATCGAGGCTCTTGATATATCCGCTGCCAGACATGGGTTTAGTTTCTTTTACTTTTATTGTCAGAAGCCGGCGCTGTAGAGGAATAAGGACGAACTACGGAATCCAGTGACACGCCGATCATTCTTTCTATATCCAGACGGATAAGGTCTTGCTGCAATTGGAGGTTCATGATCTTTACCATCTCTTCGTTCTTTGCCCGCTGTGAAAGGATATATGCCTCTACGGTGATCTTGCCCTGCCGGAAATTCTCCTCCGCCTGGGTAGCGTTGACCATTACGTCATTGCTCAATTCATTCTCCATCTCTATTTGCGCCGCATAGAACTTGTACTGCTTGTATTTGGTAAGGACCTGCATTTTCAATGTCCTGGCCAGGATCTCCTGCTGATCCTTGCCATTGGCAATGGATTCCCTGGCAGTCTTCACCTGGTTGCCCTGTGAGAAGAAGATACCCAGGGGGATGGTGATGCCAAAAAAGTACTTGGGATATACATAGGTGGCCTGTCCATTGGTGGACACCGGCTTTGCAAAGCTCTGGTCGTTGTAGTTGGTGGAAATGGTCAGCAGGTTCAGCCAGGTGCTCTTCGCCCTCTTCAATTCCAGCTGCGCGATCCTGCCCTGGTGTATCGAACCATCATACTCGGGTCCTTTCAGCGCCAGCTCCACCAGCCTGTTCTCGACGGCGGTGTCATTTACCTCGGCAACACCAAAATTCGACAGGGGATTGACGGATGCGGGGTTATGCGTCTTATCGCCGCCAGTGGTACCGGGTGTTTGTTTAGGAGGCTGATTAGCCGGCTGCTGGGCCGAGACATTCATAAGGACGACAAGAAAGCATGCAGAGAGAATAGAGCTTCGAATCATGTTTATATTACGTTTACATTTTCCAGATCGATCATATTCAGGACCGATCCACAGAATTTGCCATTCAGGTCCCTGAAAAACTTTGCCGACTCCTTGTCAATCTGCTTGATGATATCCGTCGCAGAGAATACGGCTACCACACCTTCTACATAATCTACGAGCTCACGGCTGTCCGAGAAATCGTTCAGAGGAGGTCCTTCCAGGAAAATATAATCGAATTCTTCCAGCAGGGCCTGCAGGTGTATCAGCAGGTTGTTCTCGCTGGGCAGTACTTCGGATGGCGTATAATCACCACCTTGCGAGCCGATGATAAAGATCCCGCCGGTGCCGGCGCCTACGTCCTTCGAAAATACTTTCACCTTCAGCTTGGGCGAGACGCTCAGGTCCTCGTTGGAGATCTTCTCGAGCACGGGGTCGCCATGCAGCTGTACGGTAAGGTCATTATTGGAGAAGTTGGTGTCGATGATCAGTATCTTCTTCTTGCTCATGCTGAGGCTATAGGACAGCGCCTGTATCAGCGTGGTCTTGCCCTGTCCCTTTTTGGTGCTGGTAAAGAGGAATATTCGCTTGCCGCTGTGCTCTATCTCATACCGGAGCTTGCGGATGGATTCCCGGAATGTATTGCTTCGCTTCTTCTCGGAGTTGCCTTGCTCCTTGAGATTGCCGGTGATGACGTCCTTCAGCGCCTTGTTCTTCATGTTCATGAAGTTGACGATGCTGATGAGCTTCAGGTTCATCACCTTGGAGAAGATGGAGGGTGTCCGAACGGAAGAGTCCAGGTAGGACAGGATCACGATGATGAGGACGGCGGTGACACCGGTGACGAGTCCGGCCATTCCAACGGTGATTGCTCTTTTTGATGGTTCGGGCTCGATGGCAGGCTGTGCTATTTGCAGCTGACGGAAATTATTGACAGAAGAAGAGCCGATGTCCAGTGCGTTGGTATACCGCTGTTTGGCATCAAAATAGTCTTTTTCTGCCAGCTTGGCTTCCTGCAGCAGGGCCTCGACGGTAGCATTTCTCGAAGAGGTAGAGCTGGCAGTGGATCTCAGCGTGGCGATCCTGGCCTGGATGTTCTTGATCTTTTCGTTGGACGCCTGGATGGTGGTCTCCAGGTCCTGCTTCTTTTCCAGCAGATCGTTCCTTTCGGAGCTGGTATTGGCGCCGCCGGTGGTTGGTGCGGGCTCACTATTTACATATTTCGAATAGTACTCCTGTCTCAGCTGATTGTACCGGGCAAGCTTGTCCTTGTCATTGGTCTTCAGATAATCCGCATAGGCGTTGTTCATGGCAGTGCGCGCCTGCACGAGCTCTTCGTTGTTGTTGGGGGAAGTGGTCTTGGCGCCGCCGGTAGCGGGAGCACCCAATGCCTCGAGCTTTTGCTCTACCCTCCGCAGCTGGTACGTAAGGTCGGTGAGATGATCCCTCTCTTCCGACTGCTGTTGTTCAGCCTGGGCTATGAGGTCCTGCTGGCTGGTGGCCTGTGCGGCTACATCTGTAAGTCCTGCGTCCCGCACGAGTCTTTGCTTCTCATCATACTCCTGCTTCTTCTTTTCCATGATACTTTGCAGGGTGTCGATGGACTCCTGTGACTTGGTACTGCGAATGTTCTTGTAGACCCTAAGGAACTGCGCATATGACCTGTTTACCATAAAGGCTGACAGCTCGGGGTTCTCGGTCTTGCAGTCCACCTCGATATAGTCGGTAGCCTGCAGCTTAAATACGTTGAGGTAAGTTATAACGGATTTATAGCCATAGCCGTATAGATTGAGATACTCCAACAACGCCTTTTCTTCGGGCTTGTATGAAGTAAGCACGCTCATGGTCTCGAGCTTTTCCTCGAATGTCTTCCGGGCAGTCTCGGCATTGATGCTCTTATAAAAAGCGGATTGCTTCTGTGCAGCGGTTAGGGAACGAAAGGGCTTGGGATTGGTCATGTCATGCAGGATCAGCTCATAGGACAGGAGGCTGAGGACGGAAGGAGAGGTCCAGGTGTTTATGGCATTGTTGAACTTCACCTCTGCATCATACATGCCGGAGCTGCTCTCGTTGATCTTGATCTCATCAGGGATGGCAAATCCGGTGGATATCCTTGTGGTGGAGAAATAGTACTTCTGTTGGTCACGGGTCAATATCCAGGCAACAGCAGCAGCCAGCATTGCGGAGCCGATGATGATCCACTTCCGCTTCAACAATATCCTGAATAAATACGCGAGATCCATGAACTTGATTTTAGGCCAAAAATACTCTTAAAATCTGCATGATACCAATAACTTAGTGTAAAACTGCGAATTTCATGCCCTAACGTAAAAAACGGCTTTTTATTTCGACCTGCAGCCACGCTCGCGACCTTTTTCAATCCTTAAAAATCATGTAGATTTGACCACTCATGAACAGGCGCAAAGCAATCCTTCGTATCTCCCTGGCGGGACTTAGTATCACCGCCGCCGCTGGAACAGCCTATAAATGGTGGTATCTGGTGAAAACCCCGGACATTGGATTCCTGCAATCCAACAGGGGTCTCCTTGCAGCTCTTTGTGACACTATTATCCCGGCTACAGATTCTCCCGGAGCTCAAGATACAGGGACTCATGATTTTATCATAAAAATGATCCGGGACTGCACACCGCGCAAGGAACAAAACAATTTTATCCATGGTCTCCACGACATCCAAAACTATTGCCAATCCAAATATGGCCAGCCTTACCAGCGTTGTTCCCATGATCAACAGACGGCAGCCCTGGCATATTTCGAAGAGAAGGGCAAGCCTTACAGCGGCAAATTGGGGAAGGTGGAATTACGCCTGATGGGCAGGCCATTCTTTGTTATTCTCAAAGATTATACCATACAAGGGTATTGCACCTCCCAGCAGGGCGCTACAATGGGGTTGAGTTACGTTTATATACCGGGCAGCTTTAAAAGCTGTATTCCGCTGGAGCCCGGACAAAAGGCATGGGCCACCAACTAACAGGACGAGCCGGAGGCTCGTCGTCCGAAGGACAGACATTAAATTTTTGCAGAAAACGGCCTATATTTTTTCGGAGGCCGTTTTCTGGACATAAAATCAACCATGGGAGATCCAAGAAAGGACCATACATTCGACGCCATCGTCGTAGGCTCGGGCATCAGCGGGGGATGGGCAGCCAAAGAGCTTTGTGAAAAAGGACTCAGGACTCTGGTCCTGGAGAGGGGCCGGAATGTCGTGCACATCAGGGATTATCCGACGGCTCCCCTTAACCCCTGGGACTTCGAATACCGGCTCAACAATACGGAGAAGGAGAAGGAGCGGGACCCCATACGGACAGCCTATGGCGACGCAGGCAGCACCCTATTCTTTGTCAAGGACAGCGAACACCCCTATATACAGGAGAAACCTTTTACATGGGTCCGTGGATATCAGGTTGGTGGCCGGAGCCTCACCTGGGGCAGACAAAGCTATCGTCTCAGCGACCTGGACTTCGAGGCCAATCTCCGCGATAGTCATGGAGTGGACTGGCCCGTTCGGTATAAGGACCTGGCCCCCTGGTACGATTATGTGGAAAGTTATATTGGTGTCAGCGGTCAGAAAGAAAACTGGCCTTGGTTGCCCGACGGGAACTTCCTGCCGCCCATGGAAATGAACTGTATCGAGGATCACTTTTCGAAATCCGTACGCGGCCATTTCACCGACAGGATCGTCACTCCCGCCCGCACGACCAACCTGAGCAGAGGCTGGAATGGAAGAGGTCCATGCCAGTACCGGAATCTCTGTTCCAGGGGATGCCCGTTTGCAGGATATTTTAGCAGCAACGCGGCCACTCTCCCCGCCGCTGCCGCGACTGGCAAGCTCACCCTTCAGCCGGACTCCATCGTCCTGGAGGTTCTCTATGACGAACAAAAGAACAGGGCTTCTGGAGTACGTGTCATGGATGCACATACCCGGGCGGTGACGGAATATTATGCGCCCATCATTTTCCTCAATGCTTCCACTATCGCTACTGCAGCGCTCCTGCTGAACTCCACCTCCCGCCGCTGGCCGCAAGGTCTCGGTAATTCCAGCGACCAGGTGGGACGCAATCTTATGGACCATTTTACGGGCACGGGCGCCGAGGCGGAATTCGACGGCATGAAGGATGAATACTATTATGGCCGCAAACCCATCGGCGTTTATGTCCCCCGCTATCGCAATGTGAACCCGGCCTCGGCCCGGAAGGACTATATACGGGGCTTTGGTCTGCAGGGCAAAGGTGGTCGCGCGGAATGGCGGGAAAATTCAGCCCGCCTGCCAGGTTTTGGACAGGACTTCAAAAAACAACTGGTGAGACCGGGCCCCTGGATCATGTGGCTGGGCGGATGGGGAGAAACACTCCCCTATTCAGACAACCGGGTGACCCTCGACAGCAGCCGCAAAGACAGCTGGGGATTGCCACTCGTAAAAATAGATTTCCAATATCATGATAATGAAAAGAATATGAGCAAGGACATCCTGGCGGACATCCAGGAGATGTTCTCTACGGCGGGCTTCACGAATATCCGGCCCTACAGCTATCTTCAGCCAGGGGGCACGGCAGTCCACGAGATGGGTACGGTCCGGATGGGCCGCGATCCAAAGACCTCGGTCCTAAATGGCTTTAACCAGATGCATGAAGTAAAGAATGTCTTTATTACGGACGGCAGCTGTATGACCTCTTCGGCCACGGCCAATCCATCCCTGACATATATGGCCCTGACGGCACGCGCCTGCGACTATGCCGTCACCGAATTGAAAAAAGGGAATTTATAACACGCAAAACGCCCCGGCGGCAGGGAACTCAGGTGGTAGGCGACTTCCTAACGAACCCGTGTATGCGCCTGTACAAACTGCGGTAAGTATCTATCGTGTGATTCCATACGGAGTGCAGCTCCAATCCAATCTGCCGGCGCATAATAAAATACCAGGCGATGAATCCCAGCAAGGTGGCAATGACGGTACCGATGGCTGCCCCATAGAACCCGAACTGACGCAAACAGATATAATTGATGATCAGCGCCATGGCCAGGGTGCAGGTATTGGTCCAGAAGACGAGCCGGGACTTGCCCATGGAATTCAGCAGATTGGCTGCCTGGTTCTGTGCGGGACGGAAGATGCCGGTGATCATATACATCTGTAGTATGGGTGCGGCCAGGCCATAGGCGGGACCTGCGATGAAATAGGTGAACAGCTTTGGCAACGCAATGATAAAAAGAGCGGTAGGGACGGTGAAGGCCAGCAGTATAGCCACCATGCGCTCATAAAAGAACTTTATCTTCCCCCTGTCGTCCTCTGCAAATGCCCGGGAGGCCTTGGGAAAAAGTATCTCGGAAGCCGCATAGCTTGGTATGTCGACCAGCAGGTTGATACGGGACGCAACATTATAATATGCGACGAACTTGGGGCGGATGTACTTCCCGATCATCAGCTGATCCAGGTTCTGGCTGATATTCGCCACAATACCTGACCCAAATATATAGCCGCCAAAATGAAATATCTGCTTTATCCATTTCAAGCTCGCGTTGAATCTGAACAAGAGGTATTTACGGCTGTCCAGGAAAAGTATGATGGCGCCGAGTCCGATGCTGACGGACTGATAGATAGATAACTGTACCAGCGTCAGTGGCCAATTGAGGAACTTATAGAGGGCTATCACCAGGAAAAAAAAGACCTGACGTACCAGGCTACCCGCAAATCCACCCCTGAAATCCAGGTTGGATTGCTGGACGGCCTCGAGGTGAGCAAAAAAAACCATGAAGATCAGTCCCGGAATGAACCATTGCAACATGGCGCCCAACTCGGTCCCTGTATGGAACCATCTCCCCAGCCAGTTGGAAAACAGGAGTATCAGTATGATGAAGAAGAGGGTAATGGCGGCATTGATAAGAAATGAGGAAGAAGCGATCTCGGCCTGCACTTCCGGATCGTCGATGCTGCTGACATACTTGATATGGGCATTTTTTAGCAGCGCGCTCTTGGTCAGCTCGAAGATGCCGGTAATAGTGAGGAACAGGGCCCACATGCCCATCTGGTCTACCGTCAGTTTGCGGGTGAGTAGCACCAGGTTGATGAACCCGAAAAAGGTCAGCGAAAACCGCTGGAAAAAAGTATAAAAGGCACTACGGAACCAATATGAAGACAAATATTTTTTCAAGCGCAAAGAGGTTTTCTGGCCGAGACAAAGATAATATGTGGACGACGGTATTTATAGTTTATATCGATGATATTTCAGATATTTGCCAGGCAGGGCTGCTGCCCTTACATATGCAATTTTGGCAATACATTTTTATCATCAGCTGTGCAGTGATTTTCTACAATTATGCCGGCTATGCCATTCTGGCCGCGGCGCTGAACACCTTCATGCGGACAAAGGATAGACCCGACCCAAACTCCCCAGTCACCCCGAGGGTATCTTTCATCGTAGCTGCCTTTAACGAAGGCGCTATTATCCGGGAAAAGATACTCAACTCCCTCGACCAGGATTATCCTACGGACAATATCGAATTCCTCTTTATCACGGACGGCTCCACGGATGACACGCCTGGTATTGTCTCGGCCTATCCTTCCATCCGGCTGCTCCACGAATCGCAGCGCAGGGGGAAATCAGCCGCGGTCAACAGGGCGGTGAACGCGGCTGCCGGCGATATACTAATTTTCAGCGATGCCAATACCATGCTCAATAAAGAAGCTGTTCGCCTGATCGCACACCATTACCGGGACCCAAAGGTCGGGGGTGTCGCGGGAGAGAAAAAAGTGCTTCCCGTCCCCACGAAAGGCACGCCCCAGTCGGGTGACGACTCGCCAGGGGCTGGTGAAGGCATGTACTGGAAATACGAGTCCAAGCTCAAACAGATAGATTCGGATTTTTATTCGGTGGTGGGTGCTGCCGGCGAACTCTTCTCCCTCCGCAGGGGTCTTTATGAGCCGCTGCCGCATAACACTATCCTGGACGACTTCGTTCTTTCCCTCCGGGCAGCCCAAAAAGGTTACCGGATCATCTATGAACGGGATGCGTATGCGACGGAACTGCCTTCCTTCTCCATGCAGGACGAAAAAAAACGTAAGGTCCGTATAGCGGCGGGTGGCTTCCAGTCCATCGTCATGCTCTGGCCCCTTCTGCTGTTCTGGCGGCATCCAAGACTGAGCTTTCTCTATGTATCCCACCGGGTACTGCGTTGGACCCTTAGTCCTCTTTGCCTGATACTGGCGCTGGTAGCCAATATAGTGCTGGCCCTGACATTTGACAGCCAATTATTTACCACGATCCTGATCCTCCATCTGGCCTTTTATGGCCTGGCGATCCTTTCGCTGGCACCCGCCGTGGCTAAAGGCAAGCTGGGAAAAATCTGCAAGATTCCTTACTATTTCGTCTTTATGAACGTTTCTGTTATACTTGGATTTTTCCGCTGGCTGAAAGGCAGTCAGTCCGCCGTGTGGGAAAAGGCCCGTAGGGCGGAAACAGGCATCGCCACCAAATGAGATTATGGATACAGCATCGACCAAGACGGAGAAAAAAAGCTGGCTTGCCAGAGCATTCAATACGGCCGTATTGGAAAAGAGCCGGATGGCCTGGGTGGACTATCTTCGTGGCATCGCCATCATTCTCGTCGTCTACCGCCATACCTTCATCGGCATCGAGCGGAGCAATATTGCCGTGCCTTCGATCCTGCAGGATGCCAATCTGATGTTCTACAGTTTCCGGATGCCTCTATTCTTTATTCTCTCAGGCGTATTCGTCAATGCCAGCATCGGCCGGAAATCCTTTGGCAAGCTGGTATACTCCAAGTTCGAGCTACTCCTTTATCCCTATTTCATCTGGGCTACCCTTCAAATAACCCTGCAGTTACTCCTTTCTAAATATACCAATGCAGAACGTACGCCACACGACTACCTGGCGATCTTTTATCAGCCCCAGGCCCTCGACCAGTTCTGGTACCTCCCGGCGCTGTTCAATTGTACGATAGTATATCTGATACTAAAGGTCAAGCTGCATGTACCTGCTTGGGCACAGGTCATCATCGGGATAGGCCTCAATGTTTTAGGACCGCAGCTCAAAGAGATCAGCATGATCGCGGACTGGATGAACTTCTATATTTATTTCGCTCTTGGGGATCTATGCTCGAGCCTCTTCTTCAGGGAAGGCAGCCAGCGATTCTTTAAAAACCCTTATACTCTGCTGGCAGTGACACCCGTCTTTGTCGCCACGGAACTTTGGTATCTCCATCGTCTGCATGGCACGGGTGTATTGCTCTTCGAATACCTGGCCATTGCCATCATCGGTTGTTTCTGCATGATCGTACTGGCCTTCCGCCTGCAGAGCTGGAACATTCTGCGCTGGCTGCGCGTCATAGGATTTCACTCTCTTTTCATCTATGTCATCCATGTGCTGGTTACCTCTTTCACACGTATGATCCTGACTAAGTTCCTGGGCATCCACCATCCGGTAATACTGTTGGTATGCGGTATCTTCTTCGGAGTGACGGTGCCCATTATATTCTACAATCTATTGGTAAAAGACAAGGTCCTCTGGTTCCTTTTTACACCCAAGCGGCCGGTGAAGAAAACGCCGGCTCCGCCATCACCCACCTTAGTTATATCTTCTGATAATGCTTAACGCATCAGGGTCGACGCGATGCGCAGTATCACTGAGAGGCTTGCCAAAAAGTACGGTCTCATACTCATTGCGATAGGCGCCGTTGGCCTGCGTACGTACCATGACCTTCTTGTTCAAGGATGTATAGGTGAAATACCCGACGGCTACCACCCCCAGCACAAGATAGACAGCGCAAAAGGCGGTAGCCAATACCCTCGGCATCCTGGCCGTAGGCAGGGGCAGCTGGGCAAGAACGGCGGCGATCAGCGGCAGCACAGGCACCCAGAAGCGAGGGTCGTAAAATGGCCAGTCGAACATCAGCACGGTATAGCATACTAAATACGCCCGCACGATAAAGGGGACGGAGTTCTTCCGGATAAAAAGCACCCAGGCAAAGGCGGCAAAAAAGAGTATACCAGTGATAGTAAAGATCAGTTTGGCGGCACCGGAAGGAATGTAGGGAAAGAGTTTTACAATAGACGTATTGAACCCTACTTCAGACCATTCCGCAAAATGCCATTTGATCATGCCGGCAAAGGTCACTCCCTTTTGAAATTGTTTGGTGAATACACCGGTATAATGATCCAGCCCCAACTGCTTCGAGAAGATAAGCACTACCACGATGACGGTGAAGAGGACGAATACGTATATCCTGTTCCGGAGGATCAGCTGCATCACCGCCTGCCTATACTGCCATACCAGTCCGGCCACAAGAGCGGCCACCAGCGAGATGCCTACACTGCGGGTCAGGAAAGCAAGCCCGCTCAGCGCAAAAGCGGCCACCAGGGAGACGATACGCTTGTCCTTCGTATAGCGATGAAAGAAATACAGGCTGGACATGCTGAAGAAAAGATACTGCATCTCGGACATAGGATGCGTCACGTATTTTATGACGGTCCAGTTAAGCAGTACGATGAACAGCGTGACATAGGGCCGCAGGGTCTCACCAAACAGCTTCTTTACCATCCAGAGGCCGCCGGTCAGGTACAGGATATTGATCAGGACGAGCACAAAAGAATGTAACAGGTGCAGCTTGGAGAGGAGCAGCAACAGGGCGGTATACCCGTAGGGCATATAATCCTTTGCCGCGTCGGAGTCGGGAGGACAGCCGTACTCTATACAATCCTTGATGAGGAAATAACGGACCATGTCCACATGTAGACGAATAGGCGTCAGACAATTCAAAAGATAGACGGCAGCCAGGGCATAGATGGCCACCTTTAACCATCCGGAAGCCCGGGAAGCAGGCATCATTTTGCGAACAGATTATATTTCAGAATACAGTAAATAGCCCGGAAACCGTCCTTCCAACCTATCTTCTTACCCTCCTCGTAGGTACGGCCATAATAGGAAATACCCACTTCATAGATCCGGATGTTCGGCACACGGGCGATCTTGGCGGTCACCTCGGGCTCGAACCCGAAACGCTTCTCCTTCAGCTCGATATTTTGAATGATGGAGGTCTTGAACATTTTATAGCAGGTCTCCATATCCGTAAGGTTCAGGTTGGAGAGCATATTGCTCAGACGGGTGAGGAACTTGTTCCCGATGGAGTGCCAGAAAAAAAGGATGCGGTGCGAGTTCCCCCCCAGGAATCTGGAGCCGAACACGACGTCCGCTGAGCCCCTGAGCACGGGTTTCAGGAGGAAATTGAACTCCTCGGGGTCATATTCCAGGTCGGCATCCTGTATGATCAGGTAGTCGCCGGTGGCCTTTTGAATACCGGTGTGGATGGCGGCGCCCTTGCCCTTGTTGACCTCGTGCTTATAATATTGCATATTCAGCTCAGGGTGAGCCTTGATATAGGCTAATAAAACCTCCTCCGTGGCATCCTTGGAACAATCGTTCACCAGGATCAGCTCTTTCTCAATGTCATTGAGAAGTTTCACCTCCGCGACGCGGTCCAATATAAGATGTATGGTCTTCGCTTCGTTATAGGCCGGAACAATGATCGAAAGCTTTGTAAATTTTTCCATTTTTTTGATTCTTAGGAGGTTATTTAGGCCGTCAAAATACAATATAATGACCTGATTTGCAATATTTTTAAAACATTTTGAAAAAAAACGTGGAAATTCATTTATTATTATCGATTTTAATTTCAATGTGATCCATGAAACGCATCTACCCTTTTATCTGCATCTTTTTCTTCATTCTTCTGTTCACTTTTGCTTTTCTTCATACCTGGGAATATGATGAAGCATGGACCTGGCTATCGGTAAAAAATGAATCCTTTGGCGACCTGGTGCTCTACAAGCATTTCAACATCGCCAATAACCATATACTCAATTCTCTCTGGTTCAAACTAATGCAGACAATTGGGTGCAGGCATGTCATTTTCTATAGAATGGCAAGCTTGTTCTCCTACATCCTATACTGTTATTTCTTATGGAAAGCAATCACCTGGAAGACGCCGTTAGCAGACATTAAGTCGGACTGGTGGCTGATACTCTTCTTCCTGCCACCGATAATGATCTATTTCACTCTTGGCAGGGGCTATGCGATGGCAACCACCTTTTTCTTAGGCTCTCTATATTATATGAAAGCCTGGCTGGATGAAAAAAGAACATCGGATTATTGGAAATTCTTTTGTTGCGGGGTCATCAGCTCCCTTTCCATCGTCAGTTTCCTCTTCCCATTCCTGGCCATGCTCATCTATTTATTCTTCCGCAGCGGCGGAAAAGTTTTCTCTGTCCGGAATATCATCTCAGCGGTGCTTGTCCTCCCCTTGCTGGGCTACATCTATTACGTGGGCAAAATTATTTTGCTGAATGATAAGATCATCAATGGGACGGATCATCTCTTCGTCAATGGCATGTACAGCACTTTCTTCGGATTCCTCGGCATTTATGATTTTATCTTCCCATCTCCGGAGCTGCTGGAACATCTCAATCTGGTGTTGATCTCGAAGATCCTGGTCCCTCTCAGCTTTGTCCCCGTGGTCTGGATCATGTTGCGCAAACGCAAGGCCCGGGCTTTTCCCGAGCTGACTCTGCTCGTGCTTATTACCCTCATGCTTCTCAGCGCACACCTGGTACTGAAAGCCAAATATCCCTCGGACCGCTCCGTAATTTATTTTCTTTATTTACTCTATATTCCCATCGTATTGTATATCATCCGGGAAAAGAACAAACTTTTCAAGCTTCATTATCTTGTCGTCATCTTTTTCAGCCTGGTAAATTTCGCTGGCTATGCCTATGCGCTGGCCCGGCCGGACTTTTATGGCGTGATGGCGGCGAAACCAGTACGCACCTATACGATCCTCTCTGACTTGCAAAACTATCCTGACGAAGTATACAACGAACTTTACTTTGACGGCCGGCTCCAGGTCCATTATATCGCCACGAGTTTCGAATCAGACTGGGGTAAAACAGACAGGGTCATCGCATCGGCGCTGAAGGAAGGCTCAGCAGATTTTTTACTCGTTCAAAGATCTACCTGGTTGCGTGACCAGTCTATGTTTGCCGGGCGACCGGCTCAAAAGCTATTGACTTCTTCTTATAAGGAGGTTTATCTTATACCTATAAAAAGGGCGGCTCAGTGATGAGCCGCCCTT
Organism: Sphingobacteriales bacterium 50-39; assembly: GCA_001898505.1. Taxonomy (GTDB): domain Bacteria; phylum Bacteroidota; class Bacteroidia; order Chitinophagales; family Chitinophagaceae; genus Puia. Next base: position 232 of record MKTZ01000006.1, on the reverse strand, counting down.
CGGCCTAAGTTTATCTTAAGGATCTATTTCTTATTCTTCAGCAACTGGATGACCTTCTGCTCGCTTCTGTTGGTGTAGATCACCTTCACATAGTATGCACCTGTGGGCAGGGCCGTGCTCGGCTGTATCCTCAGCAGGTTGTTACCATCGAAGAGGTTCTCGAAGCGCTGGCTATAGATGGTTCTACCACTCACATCCGTCATGATCACCAGAACATTGTCGCCGGACTGGG
>MKTZ01000005.1 GCA_001898505.1 Sphingobacteriales bacterium 50-39 | reverse complement strand
GTATATTGAACGCACATTACAATACGTCCGGAACGCTGACCTTCTTCAATATGGCGCCCGATGCATTTGGTAATGTGAACATAGGCCTGACGACCTACGACTCTTCGAATACATCGTTCGCGATCCTGGGTAATCTCGCTATCAAGGGGCATACAGCCACATCTGCGAAGCGTAACACACCGCCGGTCGCCAGCGCCGGAGCCGATCAAACTATCACGCTCCCTGTAAACGCCACCGTCCTCAACGGCTCCGCTTCACAGGACAGCGATGGCACGATCAAAAGCTACCACTGGGCCCAGATCAGCGGACCATCCGCCAGCATCCTGAGTACGCCCGACAGCGTCATCACCAATATAGGAAACCTCATGGAAGGCAGCTACAGCTTCGAACTCACTGTCACCGATGACAGCTTGGCCACAGGCAGGGACACGGTCATCGTCACCGTAAAAACAAACCTGCCGCCCATCGCAGCCGCAGGCAGCGATATCACCATTAGGCTCCCAACCAGCTCTGCCGAGCTCAACGGCAGTGGCTCGAGCGATCCGGACGGCACAATTGCATCTTATCGCTGGAACGAAGTCTCGGGTCCCAATACCTATACGATCAACGATTCGACAATACCAAACCCCATCATCAGCGGGCTGATAAAAGGCACCTATGTCATTACGCTGAAGGTAACGGATAACCTCGGAGCCACAAGTGCCGATACTGTCATCGTTACGGTCTATCCGGCACCCAACGTGGCGCCAGTTGCCAATGCCGGTCCTGATCAAACCATCGTTCTCCCCACCAGCTCCGCTACGCTCAACGGCACTGGTTCAATGGACAGTGATGGTACCATCATTAGCTACCACTGGCGCCAGGTCAGCGGACCTTCCACCGGCACCCTGAGTACCCCCGACAGCGTGATCACCAATGTTGGGAGCCTCGTGGAAGGCAGCTACAGCTTCGAGCTCACCGTCACCGACGACAGCCTGGCTGTCGGAAAGGACACGGTAGTGGTCAACGTTAGTGCGGCTGCACGCCAGAGCCAGATAAAGGTCAACGTATATGGAGGTTCCTACCCCGCCGGCTCGGACTGGAATAACTGGAATGTCACCAGCAGCCTGACATCCACCGCCTTCAAATATTCCGATGGCACTGGCTCCGCCGTTACGGCCGTGTTGAGCGGAAGCACGGGCATCTCCGACAATGGCGCCAACTACCCGACCACGATGTGTCCCACGGAAGTAGGCAGGACCACCAGCTATTACTGGGATCCAAGGACCCTGACCATCTCCGGACTGGACAATAATAAGAAATACAGCCTCGAGCTGTATTCAAGCCGGACCAGCGCCTATCAGAATACTTTTACGCTCAATGGCGTCACCATCTACATCAACCCCACCAACAACTACGCCACCAAGGCATCCTGGACCAATATCACCCCCAGCAGCGGGAAGATTGTAGTCAGCCTTTCTGGCAGCTATAACTATCTGAATGGATTTATACTCACGGAAAATACCTCCGGTAATAGCAACACCGTGAATGCGTCCACGGTGGCTGCTTCGGTATCTACACTGGCATCTGCACAGGATTCCGTAGAGCTGACGGTATTCCCCAATCCGTTCAGAGCCGAAGTACAGATACGGGTAAACAATGTCAGCTCAGGCAAGGTCTGGATCACTGTAGTAGACCAGTCCGGCCGGACACTGAAACAGCTCACCTTTACCAAAGGCAGCGGCGCCACGATCCAGATGATCCCTGTACAGGAACTGCCCAGCGGCATCTACTTCTTCCAGGTCCAGATGGCCGGATGGAGAAAGACGATCATGGCAGTGAAGCAGCAATATAAGAATGACTGATCTCTAAGTTTTCACATCACACCCCACAAGGCCGGCTCGTTACGAGCCGGCCTCTTTTTATTTTTTTGGCAAATTGTTGTGAAAGTTTTTGTTAAAAAGATAGAACCTAGAGCCTTTCCAGCCGGGAGAATAACTCCTGCCTCTTGACGCGGGAAATGGGAACATTCTTTCCGTTGGCGAGCACGACCATGCCCCCATCGCCTTTGAGATATTGTCGCACAAACCGCATATTGACAATGAAGCTGTGATGGATCCGAAAGAAATCCGGGTCTACGGATAGTAGCGTTTCGATCTTCTTCAGTGTTTTGGCTACGAAGATCATCTTATCATTCGTGAGATACAGACGGGTGTAGTTGTTTTCCGACTCGCAATACAGAATATCCTGGAGGTCTACGATCATTATCCCATCGACGGTAGGCAGCGCGATACGCTGGGGCGTCCTCTGCTGCAGCGATTGCAGGAGTCTTGTAACCTTCGCCGCAGACAGATGCTGCTGACCAACTTGTACGGCCTTGTCGACAGCCTGGATCAACTCTTCGTTGATCACCGGCTTTAGCAGGTAATCCAGTGCGCTGTGCCGGATGGCCTGGATGGCATATTCATTATAAGCAGTGACAAAAATGACCTTAAAGTCGCTGTCGGGGCAGTTTTTCAGTAACTCGAAGCCATTCATACCCGGCATTTCAATATCCAGGAAGAGGAGGTCCGGCTGATATTGCTGAATAGACTTCAGTGCTGTCCTGGCGTCCGGGCATTGGTCCACCACGGTGATGGCAGGGCAATATTTCGACAGCATGATAAAAAGGCTGTCCCGGCAATGTTTTTCGTCATCGATGATCAATGTATGCATGGGTCTTATAAAGGAGTGTTATTAATATGCTGGTGCCGGACGGGCGTCCCGCTGCGTCTTTCAAGTCCGTTATGGCAACAGCGGCATTTACTTTATAGGCTGTGTTCAAGACGGCCAGCCTTTCAGCCGTTATTTCCATGCCCTGCGACTTGTGTTTCGCCGGCTGTAGCTTCTTGATCTTGGCTGCTTCCTCCCGGCCTATGCCATTATCATCGATGCGTATCATTAACTGGTGGCCCTCCTTCCAGACCTGTACGGAAAGGATGCCGCCAGGCTTATTGCGGTGAAGCAAACCATGCCGGATGGCATTCTCCACAAAGGGCTGAATGATCAATGGAGGGATCATCGTGTGTGTATTCAGGATGTCCGGCTGCACGGAGATGTTGTATGAGAAGGCCTTGTCAAACCGAAGAGACTCCAGCTCCATATAGAGGTTCAGCGCTTTTATTTCGGTTTCCAGCAATACCCATTCGGTGCGGGAGCTATCCAGGATCAGTCGTATGAGCTGTGAGAACTTCCCAAGATATCCGCTGGCATTATCCTGATCGTTCTTGAGGATAAATGTATTGATCGAACTGAGGCTGTTGAATATAAAATGCGGATTCATTTGTGCCCGCAGGGTATTCATTTCCATGATCGCCAGCTTTCTTTCGTAGTCGATACGGGATAGGGCCTTCTTTTCCCTTCGAAGGTGGATAAACTTCACGGTAAAGAATAATGCGGAACCTGCCGCAAGGAACATGATGAGGTAGAACCACCATGTGGCCCAGAAGGGCGGGACGATGTTGATCCGGAGCCGGGTTTCTTCCTTGCAGGAAACACCGCTGCGATTGCTGCATTTGATCTTGAAAAGATAATTGCCACCCCTCAACTGATTGTAAAATACCACCTGCTCTTTGTCTGCCAATATCCAATCCTTGTCAACGCCCTCCATCTGATAGTAATATGCAATATTCCCCGGAGAAGAATATTGAAGACTGCTGAAAGCAATGCTGAGATTATTGTCCTTGTACAAAAGGCGGATGGGTTTGGAGGTATTGACCAGTGTGTCGGTATTGATCTCTTTTTCCGCGGCTTTACATTCCGTGATCACAACACCGGAAGGAGGCGTCCTTTCTTCCGCGCTGTCCGGGTTAAAAACCAGGAACCCCCTGGATGTGGCGGCAAGAAGATTGCCATTGCGCAATCTTAAAAAAGGACGCCCCTGGAAGGAGGCGTCGGTAATGCCGTCGCTGATATCGAAATGAGTCACGCTGCGGGCAGGTATATTGATCCTGCAGATCTCGCCTTTTAAGCAGCCGGCCCACAGGTTTTGATGGTCATCCAGGTACATGCTTTGTACATAATTGTCCGGAAGACCATCATTCCGGGAGATAACGAAAAAAGTTTGTCTCTTTTTATCAAAAATATTAATACCCGCTGCGGTAGCGACCAATAGTGTATCGGCATTGTATGGGATGATAGCCGTCACGGTATTGTTACTGATGCTCCGGCGATCCTTTTCGTCAAAGATGTAAGATGCTGTGAATACATTCTTTCTTTTATCGAAGCAATGCAATCCCTGTTGGGTAGTGCCCGCCCATATAAGGCTGTCGGCATCGAGGTAAAGACAGGAAACATTTTTAATGGGGTAGCCCGGCGTCGGGCTGGATTGGGTGTAGCACTGGTATGAATGACCTGTCTGATCCAGCCGTACGAGCCCTCTGGACCAACTGCCGATCCAGACATTCCCGTCTCCATCCTGCTGCATCGTATTGATGTTGCCGATGGAACGAAGTTCATCGATGGGCTGCAACCGATGTGTCCGGGTATTCAGCTGCAGCATGGTCCTGTCCTGACCAGGGCCCCAAATCAGGTGTTTGGACCTCTGGAAGAGGCACCATATCTGGTTTTTGGGATTTTTCAGCAGGCCCTGCTCCTTATACATATACTGTTGTTTGAAATGCAGGCCGCTGTCCATGCGCAGGATGCCACCTTCCGGCGAATTATACGATATATACACATCCCCATCGTCCGTCTGGACACTGCCAGTCACCTCAAAGGAGGGGTATGGGGTATCAGGACGTTGCTGATTGACACCATTGTACTGATAAAATCGCTGTCTGCCGGGATTAAAGATGTTGATACCCTTATTGGAGGCTATCCATATATTACCTTCTTTATCGCAGCAGGAAGTAAACCGGAGGGCGCCATGCAGTGCATATGGCTCCTTATTGTTGGCGGCAATGAGTGAAAAGCTGTCTTCGGCCGCATGATAGACGGCGAGACCTCTTCCAAAGACCGATACATAGATATTACCCTGGTTGTCTTTCTCCAAACGGTCGAAGATCAGCTTTGCGCCATAAGGATAGTCTCTGGCTACAACTTGCCGGTGGAGATCATATTTTTTCAGGGTATTGGTAAGAAGGTTGTACCTATATAGCGCGCTTGGGTCACGCGTAGTCTCAAAATAGGGGGCGCGGGTTGCTATCCATATATCCGAACCGCTGACTACCAGCGATGCAACAGGTTGGTCATGCAAGTTGAACAAGGCTGCCCACTCCGGTCTATCCCGGGTATCATATGTCTTGCGGTCCTTCAAATCATAATATCTTATGCCATCCGGGGTGGAAAACCAGACCCTGCCCTCCCGATCGGCGGCAAGGGTTGTTCCGAACTTCGCCGTGCCTGTTGCCAGGGAAAAATAGATGTTTTCAAATTGATTGGTGGTGGTATTGAGCCTGAAAAAGCCGCTGCTGCAATTGATCCAGATGTTTCCTTGTACATCCTCTGAAAATTCCCATACGGAAATGACCCGGTGCTGCTTGTCTATGCAGTGTGCATCATAATTGTAAAATACACCGGTCGATCGGTCCAGCAGGTAGGGACCGTTGCCAGTGCCGATCCATAAGCGGTGGCGGCTGTCTTCAAAAATAGTGCTGATAATATCCGTTTGGAGGGAGGACGGATCATGAGGATGTGCGGAATACGTGACAAAACGAGCTCCATCATACCGTTGGAGGCCGCTTAGGGTACCCACCCAGATAAATCCCCTACTATCTTGCAAGATACTGGTCACTTCATTGGTGATGAGCCCATTGTCCCTGGTGATATGCCGAAAGAAATAATTCGAGTTCTGTGTGAAGGCTCGGATGGAAAAAAGCATGAAAAAGGCCAGGCAGTATAGCAGTCTCAACGACGGAGGTTTTTGAAGTAAATATATGTTTTTAACTGAATTTGATGAAGCCGATGAGTAGAAAGCGTATCCGAAGAGGTAATTGGTGCTTGTGAATGAGACATATTCTAATTCGGAACGAGCATATGCTAACTCGGCGGCCCCGTCTACTAATTGCGCCGCCCGGGCCATGCCGTATCGGATATCTTCGCGCCTGGATCAAAAAAGTAACCTCAACAAAAATTAATGTATATGAAACGGATTGCTATAACTTTATCCGCTTGTCTTGCTTTTGCTGCCTGTAAGAAGAGTGGGGGCGGACCCGGTGACACCGCAACAGGCCTTGTGGTATATGTGGCCGGCTCAGAAGGATATGTGGCCAAATATTGGAAAGACAAAACCGCTATATCCTTGACCGATGGCGGTAATGGCGCAAGGATCAATGGGCTGTTTGTGTCGGGGCCGGATGTATATGGGGCAGGGTATGAATACAGTGGCACCGGCGGCAATGGGGTGGGCAAGTATTGGAAGAATGGGACTGCCGTCACTTTATCGAATGGATCACAGGACGTGAATGTGAAGTCTGTTTTTGTTGTCGGTAAGGACGTGTATGTAGCCGGGTATTCGTACAACAATTCTACCAAAAAGAGCACTGCTCTATACTGGAAGAATGACTCCAATACGGTGGTGACGCTGACTGACGGGGTCAACATGGCTACCACTAACTCGATTTATGTGTCGGGGAGTGATATTTATGTGACGGGCAGGGAATATAATGGAACAGCCTTTGTGGCTAAGTATTGGAAGAATGGTAAGGAAGTTGCGCTCACGGATGGTACACATGACGGAGATGCGACCGCCATTTGCATATCGGGTAATGATATCTATGTATCCGGAACGAAATATATCGGCAGCAGCTATACAGCTGTGTACTGGAAGAATGGTGTGGCGGTACCCCTGACGAACAGTGGGTACGGTTCGCTGGCATCGGCCATCGCTGTCTCCGGGAACGATGTATATGTCACGGGGCAGGAATACAATGGAAGCAAGTATGCGGCGAAATACTGGAAGAATGGTGTGGCGGTACCTCTGACGGATGGGGCGAACAATGCATCCGCTACCTCGGTCTTTTTGTCGGGTGGGAATGTATATGTGTGTGGTTATGAATACAACGCCACCAATCATGGGGTAGTCAAATATTGGAGGAATGGGACCGCTGTTGCTATAACGGATGGGACAACGTATGGGGTGGCTACCGGTATTTGGGTGAAATAGACAAACAGATTTTGCTTAATAAAAGGTACTTAGCGGCATTGGGCTTCTAAGTGCCTTTTTTCTTACTTGGAAATGTCTACCGAGACCGTTGTTGGCATTTCTTGCGACGAATTCGCCACACGATTTCAAGGTCATATAGACACTGTTGTGTGCTTTTCCTGGGATAGTGTAGAATTGCGCCAAATAAAAAGCACCTAGTTGCGGAATGCTCCTAAGTGCTTGATTTTCAGTGTCCCCGCACAGGCTCGAACTGTGGACCCGCTGATTAAGAGTCAGCTGCTCTACCAACTGAGCTACGGAGACGTAATCTAATATCAGACCTTCGGTCGGTGGACCGGAGGTCCACTGGGTACGGAACGGCAAATTAATTGTAATCGTTGCGCCCAATTTAAAAAGCCCAATGAGGGTTCGCTTTAAGCGAACGAAACGCCTTTCGGCGTTTCTGGCCCTTGCGGGACTTTTTGTGGGAGTTGACGGGTTCGAACCGCCGACCCTCTGCTTGTAAGGAATATATTTCCTTTCTTTTATTTAACGTTAATTTCCTTTGTTTTCCCTGAAAGCCACGCCCCGTGCGGGTTCCAGGAAATTGTCATAACTTCACTGATTATTATTTTCGTCCGTTTATTGAACGTGTGTTAGGCGAATTGTTAGGCACAAAACCTAAAATTTAGTGAGTTATGTCAGTTACAACGGCTATTGCTCTTGACAAGCGCTATGCGCGCAAAAGCAACAACAAAAATGCAGAAGAAACAAAGAACTATCAGGCATGCATCAGGGTCACCTTCAACCGGCAACCGAGGTACTTTCCAACAGGGGTCGAATTAACACTGGAGCAGTTCGAAAAACTGCCGTCCCCCCGCCTGGGTGAAAAGCTGCGCGAAACTAAGGAAAATCTGGAAAAGCACCATGAACGGGCCAAAACAATTATCAAAAATCTTAACAAATTTTCTTTTGAGGCCTTTTCCGTGCAATTCGGCGCTTTCGTCCCCGGCGAACGCCGGAAAAAAAGAAAAAGGCCGGTGGAACCGACCGAAAACCAACTGGTTGCAGCAAAGCCTGCATCTTTAGATGGCTCCGCCGTCCCCCGCGTGAATTTTGCCAACCAATTCGGGGGAAGGAAATATCCCCGTAACAAATCCGAGATTGATTTTAAAGCATTGGGGGAGGTTGCCGTCTATTACGGCCAGTATATCCAAAAACTGGAGGCAAAAGACCAGGCCGGCACGATCAGCAACTATGTCAGCAGCCTGATGAGCTTGCTGAACTTTAAACCCCAACTGCGGTTTGCGGACATCACAGATGTGTGGCTGCTCCAGTATGAAAAACATATGAAAAATGCCGGGCGGTCAACAACCACCATCAGCATGTACACCCGTTGCCTGCGGCGGATTTTTAATATCGTCATCGCCAAGAGGATCATTGACGGCGACCTGTACCCTTTTGGCAGGGACCTCTACGTCGTGCCTGGTGGCCGGAAAAGAAAAAAGACGCTTAAAATGCCCGATATACAGGCGCTCTTCGAGGAACGGTGTGAAAGCGAGGCCGAACAGATGTGCAAAGAGCTGTGGTTTTTTATGTATGTAGGAAATGGAATGAATGTAAAGGATATGTGCCTTCTTAAATTTGGGCAACTGAGCGAGCAGTTCTGCCGGTTTATCCGCGCGAAAACGATCAATACCACCAAGGAGGACCCCCAGGAGATCACGTTTTTTTGCGACGAATTTATGCTTGCAGTGATCGCACGCTGGGGAAACCAGGACCAGGCTCCCGATAATTATATCTTTCCTTTCCTCGAACACGGGCTGGATGGCTATGGCGTGCGCGACAAAGTCCAACTGGTGACAAAGCTGATCAATAAACATGTCAAGGCTGTCGCCGCAAGGGCGGGGGTTACCAAGCTGCCTACCACCAACGACGCCCGGCATGCCTTTGCAACGATGCTGAAAAAAGCCGGTAAGAGTACTGAGTTTATCCGGGAACTGATCGGCCACGAAAACGAAGGCACGACCCGTAATTACCTGGATGATTTTGATGATGATGTTAAGACGGATGTCCCGCAGACCCTGCTGCCATTCAGGGTAACCAACAATACACCGGAAGAAGAAGGGAGCCGGTCGGAGGTGCTCAAAATGGTGGAACCTGGGATGGCGCGGATGATCGTTTCCCACGAACTGGATATGATAGAGGCATTTGCTTCTTCCAATCATTTGCCTGCACATCCTGAATTGTATCCGTCTTTTCAGGCAATGGGGTTTATTTTGTTCCCAGGGAACATTGCCGGAGACCTCAAAGTAACATTCATTGAGGCAACAATGCCGGAAGGATGGACAAGGCGGATTAACAAGAAAAAAGGCTGGAATGTGGAAGTAGCCGATGAATTGGGGCGTACCCGTGTCAGCTTCCATTATAAGCCAGACGATCACCTCTATACCACCTTTCGCCCCCGGTACACCATTGAATACTGCCGTGATAATATGCCAACACCGGAAGCTGTGCAATTGTGTATATGGGACAATCAGGCAGGAAAGGCAATGTTGTTTTCCCAGGTCGTTGATGCTGGTAAATTCCGGGATAACAGGAAAACCGCCGAATCGCAGTTGGCCGGCTACCTGGCGGTTCATTTTCCTTCCTGGAACGATCCTGCCCAATACTGGTCAGGTGGCGGAGAACAATGCGGGCACAGGGAAGTGTCTTGATCCCCATTAATCCTTATTAATCAAGGTAAGTGAGGGCAGGTGTTTTGCCCTGTGAGTTCTGTTCTTTCCTTTGGGGTTAATTGCACCCTTGAAAATGAAAACACAGTGAGAGATGGGGTGGCCTACTTTAAGGCGATGAAAAAAATCGTTCTTAAGACGTTGCCGCATCGTAAGGTAAAAGAGGAAAATTTTAATATATTCGGGAGGGCCGGCCTAAACGCCGGCCTTTTTTAACAGGGGCACGAATTGAAGATGGCGGATTTTTTAACAAGCCATCATCAAGTTTTACGATAATTTTGGGAGGGGTTTATGGAACCCTGCTTAACCTATGGATAAATTGTTTACCTCACTGAAAGTGACCGACGATGCGGTACGCACCGCCTTGAGAGCAACGGCCCATTACCGCCTTCTACTGCCCAAAGAAACCCTCCATGGAGGGTTGCCTAAGAGCACCTGGATTTTTATCGAAAGCGGCTTTATAAAGAAAACCAAACGCGGCGCCAACGGCGTTGAAGTATATGACCTTTTACCTGAAGGAGCTTGTGTGCTATTAACAGATTGTTCAACGGAATCTGAGGATAGGATGGGGGTTTGTATTCAGGCAACCGAGCCGACCGGGTTGTATTACCTGCTTCCTGGCGAGGTCGATGAGCTATGCGGCAAATTCCCGTCTTTTGGATGGGGACACTTCGCATTTACGATGGTTGCGGCGGCAGACATTCAAAAGCGCACAGACATTTGGTTGGAGGCACCTGCAGACCGCTTTAACCTGGTAAAAAACAAATACCCATTTCTATTAAGGGCCGGTGCAGCTTTTTTGGCTGATTATCTTCGGTTGACAGGAAAAGAATATACTGCATTGCTTGCATACTATAATTAGATAAACCCTGTTCCAGCCGGGTTGCAGGCATCATTACTCTTTCCGATATGATTTTACTGGAATTTCGCCGGAACGCTTTTTGTGCCGGGCTTGTCTTGGCTGGTGGCCTTTGATGGCTTCCAGTACTTCGGATTTTTGGAACAGCACGCGCCGCCCATTCCGGATACAGGGAAGGCCGCGGTTCACCCAATCACGAAGCGTCACGACAGAGATTTTGAGGAATTCCGCCATTTCAAGGCGCGTCATCAGTGCTTCATCAGGCTGAATGGGTTCATTTCGTGTATCGGCAGCAAAATTTTTTAATTCTTCCCTTATGATCTCCCGGATCAGGTGCCTGAGATCCGCTTCACTCGTCACAATTATTGCTTCCATGATAAACTACCTCCTTCACAATTCATTCTTCACCAAAACAATGGTAATTGATTGTCCCTCGCTGCAAGTACCCGGTAGGCTGCGTTGACCCGCCGGTTACAGATTTTGATAAAATCGACCGGCCTTGTCTTTAAAGAAAAAGCGTGCTGATTGAGCTCGATCCCAATAAATCTCCTATGTTCGAGCACCGCCGATACAAGGAAACTGCCGCTGCCGCAGGCATTATCCAGGACGATTGCGCCTGGGGAAGAAAAGGTCCTTACCAGGTACCGGCCCAGGTCGACGGGTTTTTGATTAGGATGATAAACGGCTCCTTCGGACTGGGCGCGTTTAAAATAAACCCAATCGTAATGTGCGTATTCGTCGAAAAAGAGGACGTCGTTCGGATAATAAAGCCCGGCATAATTTCTCTTTCTTTTGGCCCGGAATATTCCGTAGCTACCGCTCTTCCGGTCACTGTCGATGCCTTTGTCGTAAGCCCGCCCTTTGATCATCTGTGGGTTGTAAGGCGGGCGGCCATTGTAAAAGACGCAAATATCCTCATGCCGCCGCAACGGTTGTTTTTTCGCATTCAGGAAATTAGTCGGTGATGATTTTATCCAGATGAACTTATATTTGAACCAGCCAACATTGCTAAGGATCAATTCAGCAGTAAATTTTCCCTGGCTGGTCAATACTATAACACCGTTTTCTTTTAATACCCGGCGATATTCCGCCCAAAGCCGGACAAGGTCAATGACTTTGTCCCAGGGATTTTGGGTCAACCCGTAGGGAAGGTCGCAAAGCACCAGGTCAATGCTGTTGTCCGGTATCCGGGGCAGCAGGAAAAGGCAATCCCCTTCGTGAATTCTATTGATCCATTCCCTCATAACTCTCCCTCACTGTTATAACTTCACGTCCTTTTTTAATTTGGTTGGGCTTACTTTGACTATCGCTTTAATCGCAAAAATGGTAGGGCTTCTTTCGAAACCCTACCTGGCCTATCCCAGCCAGCAGCATTGTCGCTGGCAATCCTGCGCTCCCGCAGGGCTTGCGTCCTTTTCCTGCTGCTAATTCATTTTATAAGCGATGGCCTTTCCCGCGGGACATGTCCAGGTCATCCATGTCCCCCCTGTTTCGTTCCTCCCGGCCGACCGAACAGTCGTAGCATTCTCCTAATTTAATTTGCTGAACTGCCTCCGCTAAAGTGGCCGCCTCTATCGTTTGAAAAATGTCAAATTCACTGATGTTGTTCATGCAAAATTCATCGGCCTCTTCTTTGTGCTTAAAAAATAAGACCTCGTCACAATTGATGAAGTAGACTGCCGAATTGTAAGCAACCCAGTGGTGGTGATGTAGTTCGATAGCAACTTTCATCATTGCAAGCGCATCTCCCTCGATTACATGTTCTGTTTCCATACAATTATTTTTTTTCAGGTAAATAGGTGACAGAGTCGGGGCTGCCGGTTTTGTCAAGAAATGCAATACTTCCCAACACCGGGTGATGTGAGGGAACATACGAGATATAGCCGTATTCATGCAATTCCCGGATGCACCTGTGATAGGTTGCCCGGCCATTGATTTTAGCGGCTTTCATGAGCTCCTGCTTCGAGAAGGAAACTGGATCTCTACCGTTGTTTTTATACCATAACTGGAACAGTGCGAGATATAAGGCTATATGAATGGCGTTGATCCGAAAGTCATTTTGGGAGGCCGCAAAGAACCCCAATATTTTTTCTGTGTACATATAAACATGATTTATTTAATCCTTGCTGAGGTGTTTCTTTCCTGCTGCTGTTCGTGTTCCGGAGGATCTCCTTCCAGCCACTCCCTGATTTTCGCTTTAACAGTAGACCGTTTATTGTCTTCAGCCAAATGCTCAGAAGGATATTTCAATGGACGTAAATCTGTGTCATAGGCATACACAAATCCCTTGTCAGCAGCTGCTATCGTTTCGGGCATAACTAGTAATTCTCTTTTGGCCTCTATCCCTTCATAAATCTTCAGGTTACCATTAGCAGGGTTTGCTACCACGTTTACCGTGTGTTTAACACCCCCTATGATGAGATCAGCAGGCTGTCCGTAACCCTCCTCAAGTTTGCTTGGGACCTGAATAAAGTGCTTGTTGTATGCCCTTGGAAGGTTTTCAATGGCCTCCTGGATATTGAAATTGTGCTGGGGCCCATACTGAAGTAGATACGCATTCCCTTTATCGTCCTTTAACACAGGATCAAGCTTGAACCAAGCTCTTATTCCTTCGGGCTGGCCCGGGATGTTTAACATGACATCCCGGCCTAAAAATAGATTCAAAGCGTGGTCAAGCGTAAAACCAGGGCGAGCGATAAAATGCTGGCTTTGTTCCACGGCAGTTCCCGGGAAAGGTTCCCCGTAATCATATTTTGCGCGTATCTTACCGGCGATGATTTTTCCCTCTTCCGTGCTTTCGAGCATAGATAGCTTCGCGTCTAACCCGTCGAACAGCCGTTTGTCGTACCGTTCATCCAAAGGTGCTGATATGTCGTCTGTCCAGTCTTTGCCTGTCAGTTCCCTGGCCTCTTTATCAAGTTCGCCGGTATTGATGCCCGCAATAGTAACATCATCGATCAGGATACCCTTTAGGTGTATGGAGTGCAGGTTAAACTCGCCCTCCTGGTTCCTGGCAAATTCAAATTTCCCGGTTATCTCATGCCCTCCATAATAGATCCTTTGATTCAACAGGATGGGGTCCTTCTTCCCCCGTATTTGGTCTTTCAATTGAGGCAGGATGTCATTGTACAGCATGCCCATATATTCCAGGGCGATACCTATAGCCAGGAAATCTTTTCGAAAGCGGCTTTTTGCTGGATCGGCAACCTCTATACCTGCGGTGGGCACTTTGATGTTTCCTGTTAGCGGAGGCTCAAAATCCAAGGGGTCTAACGCATCCTTGATCTTGTGGTAGAATGGCTCTAGCTTTATTGCCGATGCATATAGCAAAGGAGATGTGTCCCAGCAAAAATCCTGGGCGGCCTCCTGGTCGGGGAGGTAGTAAAACGTGTGGTCGTGATGGTATGACTGCCTCCAACCAATCCATTCATACTGATTTGAAAGGGCATTTTCCATGTTGGCCAATATCTCTTCCATGTCCTTCATAGGAATCTCCAGATACTGTTCGGGTTTGCTGGCATTTTTGGTGCTCTGCATATAATTTGTTTTTGATGTTAACTCCTCGGCCTCTTGCTTTGGCCCAGCCCTTCGCCAGGAGCTGGTTCCATGGCGACCACCTTTGATTGGCCATGCTCTCCATTTGCTTTCACGCCAGCATGGACAGCATTGTATTTGTGGAATGCAGCGATCTGGTTTTCTGACGGCTGGAACAGTTGTCTTTTGCTGCTGTCCTCCCAATCAATAATGATGTTAGCATTTGCTGGGTTTGCCCGGATCATCCGATGCGCATGAATCCCTTGCTGGACGACATCCGCACGCACAGTATTCCCGTTTTCCAATTCTTTTTTAAGGGCGGGAAATTCAGGTGACTTAACAATATCGCCAGCCCCTGCGCGGTGAAGCGCTGCCTCCAGGTGAAACGGCTTTTGTAATCGAACTTCCTTGACACTATTCATTCCATTTTTTTCACTGGCCCCTCCTGTAACCTGGTACCATTTGTCGGAGGCTTCCGGTTTAACGGGGTGGCCATTCAGCAGGTTGTAGAGCTGCTGGTCGGTGAAATTTGCCTCTCCAGGAGACCGTTGGTCCAGTACGAGGGACGTCTCATTCATTCGTTTCAATTCTGCCATATTGGGGATCAACCTTTCGCTTGGGGTGTCAGCGAAATATTTATAGGCCAATTGGTCGTGAAGGGCATTGGCTTTCGGGTCCGAACTAGTTAAAAGTTGGAACAATTGCCCGAAGATGTTGTTAACCTGCGCCAACATTCGCTTGTTCTCAACTGGGTTATTAGAGACAAGGACGCCCGGCTGGGTGAAATCGTGCTTCCAATTCACCGCCCGCATTTTCCTGTCCAGGTCCTTGCCATTCACTTCTTTGACCCCCTCGGTATCCAGGTGCACGTATTTTTTTAACGTTGCCTGAATTTCCGCAGGGTAGTATCGCCCTGAATAGCTGCCTTTTTCAAATACTGTTGTGCGCTTTACCTGGTCCGGGCCGATACCGGCAGTGCGGGAAAGGCTAAAGGAGGGTTCGTTGCCTAAAACAGCGATCTGCGCTTCGGGCGGTAGCCCGTTCCCATATCCCGACCGCTCAATGGTTCGCTGCAAATGGCCCAGGATTACCTTTGGCCTGGATGGCTTGAACTTAACCTCGGATTCTTTTTTGCCAGCACTTTTAGCCTGGCTCTTAGCACTTCCGAGGTGTTCCTGGCGTTCCCTGGCGGGTAAAGGTTCTGCGGCCGGCCGACGGTTCCGTTCCCGGTGTTCCCGCATCGTTCTAAACATCGCATAGAAGAACTTTCCGATCACGCCATTCATATCCGAGAAGATTCGCTCCAGGATATACAGCCGGGAAGGCCTCATCCTGCGGGCAAGGTCTTTTTTTGCCTTTTGAGCACTTTTGTGTTCCTCAGCCGTCTGGCCTGGTATCCGGTCTATCAACTGGACTCCTTTTTCCAGGTGTTCCAACTGTTGATCATGCCGAGCGAGGCCACGTACCCGGCTGTCACCTCGCTGCATGCTGTTCTTCATGACCGCCTCAACCCGGTTCTGCTTTTCCTGTTGCATTGTTCAAGTTTTTACTTGTGCCTTGTCTTTTTTACCTCGCCTACGCCCTCTGGCACTTTTTCGCCAGGTTCTTCTTTTTTATTCCCTTTGTTCGTTTTTTTTTGTTTGCCAGGTGCATCGTTCTCCTTCTTAGTGGAAACAGTATTTTCCTGGCCCATGTGTTCCTTACGGAATTCACGGAGGCTTTTTGACTCATTGATGTTCTTATACCGGACGTTGGCGGAGATCGTACCTTCTGCTGTGTGGCCATCGTGGGAATAGGTCACGGTTACCAAATTCCCTTTTTCGAGGTTCTTTAGTAATCGCGACGGGCCGTCTTCGTATTGGAACTTAATGGGTAGCTCGGCGAGTTTTTCTTTCAGGTTGAAACCATAGCCCTCTGTAAACCGGTCCATTTTATAATTGTTATGGGCATCCTTTTCACGGAAGTCCAACAACAGCCAGGCATTGTATTTTTGCTGGGTTTCTGCCCCGATCATATCTCTTCTGACGGCCCTGCCTTCCAAAAGATTGAATGCTTCTTTCAGGGTAACGCCAATCCCTTTTGAAATGTAAAAAGTATGTGACCTGCTTTTCTCAGGATCTTTGGGATTTTCCACCGTGGCATCGAACTTATTAAAGTATACCATGCCTGTCTGGTCGGATTTCCTGAAGTGCAGCACAGCGTTAATAAGTTTATCTTGTTCCTTGAACTGCGCTTCATGTTGAAGAGTGAATTCCTTTCTCCCCGATACTACATTTTCTTTAAGCGCATTAAGAAGTTTAGGTTCTTCACCAAATCCCTGGTATTTGAGCAGGTCGCTCAATACTTCAAGGTTGCTTTTTTCGTTTTCCATGATTGACAAATTTTTATGTTTAATTATCGTTTATGACTCCTTGTTGGATGAGTTTGCTCATCCAAACCGGCAGAGGGTGCCCGAACTACCGGATGGGCCGATTTCTCTACACCAGGCATGCCATGAGTGAATTCCTCGACCACGCTTACAATGGTACCCTTTAAACGAGCCTGGATGCCCCTGGAAGGATCCACTTCGATTCGGGCCGGCAGGTCAGTAACCCCCTCTTTTTTAAAAATGACCTCTACCGGGTCGCCGTTTCGAAGTTTAGCCAGTAGATCATGCTTATCTTGAACGCTGCTGAATTCCAGGGGCAGCTTTTCCATCGTTTTTTCGACAAGGTTGCCCGTTTCTTCAAAAACACGAAACCTTCCGGCTTTGAGCTGGTGCCAGAGCGTGATGTCATTATCACCCGTGATACCCACCGCACGCCCGAACAGGAGATTTGCGGACATTGATTTTGTGAACATGGGATCTTTTCCAGGCTTCACTGAAATGCTGTTATTAAATTCGAGCTGGTGGGCTTTTAAGAATGGCACGAGGTGCTCATTTGGCGTACCTTCCCAATATTTGAATTTTAACAGCGCTGCTATTTCCCTGGCGGCCAGGCTGTGGGCCTCCAACACTTCCAGTGCTTTAAGAATGCCCGGCACTTCCTTGCTGTCCGAGATGAACGGATCCTCGGGCCTTTGTTTGTTGTCCAGCAGTTCGTTCTCCCAGTCAACTTTTGACATACGCCTGTCCAACTGGTTTACATTGATGATGCCAAAGGCGCCAGTGGAGGGGGGAAGCGGGCTTCGTAAAATAGCCTTGAAACCATCCAGCACGGGGCCGTCTGCTTCCCGGAAAAATAATTGATAGGAGAGCTTTTGGTTATCCTGCTGCATGCTGCTGTTGACGGTAAAGGAGGGCTTATTGAACTGCAATTCAAAACGGAGATCAAATGCCAGCTCTTTGCCAAAACCATACGGACCAATTTGCGCCAGTATAAATTCTACCTTTCGCTGGACCTGAGCCTCCTGTGCTGTAGCCTGGGCTATTTTCTCCAAGTCCAGGTTGATATGGGTAGGCAAAGGTTTTGACGCTTTTTTTGTTTCCCTATATTCCATTGCCTGGCTCAGTTCGACAAATACGGCAAAAAGAAGTAATAAATGATCTGTGGGTTTTTCCGTCGCTTCTGCAGCATTGGCAAAAGTTGAATAAGCTTTGATGTCACTCGGCGAGAGCACAGGTTTATCGCCCGGGATGGCAACCCATTGGTGGTCTTCCTGCATAGCCGCCTGCAATAGATTGTAAACGGTGATCGAATCCTTCGCTTCAATATCCATAACCTCAGTTTTATTTAAATAGTGCATTGTCAGCGGGCCGTCAGTTTGCGCTGGCCAACGGCTGGTGAGACTATTTCCTCGAATATGTCTCCGCGTATCATATTTTTATTATGGGTACTTGCCTGTGAGACCTTACTCTGCTCCGCAGCCGTTAGGGGGTACCTGTTGAGCTGGTCATCATAGCGATAAGCCACTACTGCCGCAGGCTTACCCTGCCGGTCAAGTTCTCCCCGGTATGTTTCATTAAACTGGAACAGGGACGATTTTCCCTGGAAAGGTGCTTCGTCCTGGAGCAGCATGAACCATTGCCCGAAGGCAGGGCTGCTTTGTGGACCGGAAGTTTTTTGCACCGGTTTCCCTCCCAGCAGGCTGAACGCCTCCCCCGCTGTGAAAGACAATTGGTCCGTTACCGGGAACCGGTGGTACGTCATAAAATCCTCCGGTACCAGTCCTGCACGCGGCGCACCGGACCCCATCTCTGAATCCTTCCAGTATTTAAGAAAAAGGCGCGCTTGTATATCCTTTCCAGCCGGTTCCTTTGCCAGCAGCCAATAGTCGTTCCAGATGCCGTCAATCTTTGACCGTTCTTCGAGGCTAAAGCTGCGATACTGTTTCATCCAGTCAAAAGATTGAATCCGCTTTTCCAGATCCGCTGTGTTGATACCGGCTACGGACTTTTCCGGAACGAGGATCCTGCCCAACTGGAATGCATTCAGCTGGTAATCGTTGAATCCTTTTCTTGTCATGGCGGGGATGAACAACACAGGTTCATTATTCATCCGTGTTGCATGATAGTGGAGGGCAAATGACGGCAGGTCTTCAAGCCGCTGCTCGATCCCCGACAGGGCGTCTTGAAAGCCCAGCATTTCCAACTGTTTGATGAGTGTTTTCATAACGTCGTTTTAGAGCTGGCGGGCCTTGATAAGTGTATTATTGCGCAGCCGAAGCTGAAGGTTTCTTCCTCCGTCTTTTTCCAGGAGGGAGATCAGGCAATATTTTTTTCGGGGAACCGTAAATTTCGGTAGGGCGACCACCAGCAAGTGGTTGCTCCTGAAGCCCGCATGGTAAGCGTCCTTTGACAGATAAACCGGTGTCAGGTCTACTTCCTGGACCGCTGTTCGTTTACCTCTCTTTTTGTCGCGGATGGAAAAATGCCACCGCAAAACATCATAATCAACGCCTGTTTCGTTTTCCAGGTTGAAAACAAAAAAGAAGAGGGTTGACCGCACATACAGGCTTTTTAGGGTAAGGCTTACCCCGAATTCGTCGCTGCTATGCCTGGAAAGGAAATGTGACGCTGCCAGCGCATCCGCTGATGTCTGCTGAACAGCGGCTTCCGTCAGGGGTTCGGCTTCTTCCAATTCCGT
The DNA here is from genome assembly GCA_001898505.1 of Sphingobacteriales bacterium 50-39. Classification (GTDB taxonomy): domain Bacteria; phylum Bacteroidota; class Bacteroidia; order Chitinophagales; family Chitinophagaceae; genus Puia. Next base: position 128,066 of record MKTZ01000005.1, on the reverse strand, counting down.
GAAAGCGGTTGTGTCCTTCCAGCTGATCAAAAAACTGGTATGGGCCGGTGAGTCTGCATATATGAGGATAAAACTATATAAACGCCCGTCACCGGCATAAACACTTAGGTTTGTCTCCGGAAAGGATCTCGTGGACGACTGCAACGCAAGCGCTGTGTCATTTACCTGGCTTGCGGTTATTTCCTGGCTGCCCACTTCAACGGACATGATGCGGTGATGAAACACCAGGTTGGTAACCTTATTGATGGAAACCTGTACAACCAGCGGCTCAAGGACAATAGGTTGTGGCGGTGGCAGCACCTGGGCATACCCGGTGGTCACCACTACTGCAAAAAAGAGAAATAGTAGCTGTTTCATATTAGTTATTTGAATTAGATGAATGTTGGCGGGCATCTTTTAGGAGTACCTGGTACCCCCCTTTTACGAGGACCCTGACGAGTTTGATTTTCCGGCTTAGCATGTTCCTGGCCATTTCCAGCCCGGCCCCGGCTGCTTGCGCCCCGAATGAGGGGTCCAATGTCGTTGTGCCAAGGGTACTTAGCCCCTGGTCAGTAGATTGTTTGGCGACATCGCGGGTGATCGCGCCTGGTATATAGAGCCCTTGCAGGCCATCCTGGTCATACACCTGCAAGCTGACCGGGTAAATATTGTTATTACCCCGGATGCTGGTGATCGTAATGGAGAGGCGCTCATTTGTCAGGGAGGCGGTGCCAAACAGCTTTGTCCCTGCGGGGAGAGACGCGCCACCGACAAACATGGGTTCCGTGATTTCCAGCCGAACCGTTGCCCCTGAAACAAGCGTCTGATCCTCGGGAACCATCGCGCGGATGGTGTTGTTTAGCATGAGGGGTTCATCAACTGTTGAGAGGTGCCTGCCGCTGTCAGCCCGTGCGCCCAGGAGATACCGGATATTTGCGCCGCTGGGCTTGCCGGAGACCGGGTAAACCGTTCCTTCATGTTTCCTCGTCAGCGTTTTGAGGGAGTCATTTATCAGTTCGGGGTGTTGCACTGCCACCAGCTTATCCAGGGTCGAGTTGAGCTGGTCCATTTCCGGGTCCCGGCCGCTGCTACCGCCCCCTTTGATCGCCAGCAACATATTTTCCAGGCGGTCGATTTGATCGGCGGCTATTGGCTCTTTGCCGTTGCTGTGCGCCTTACCGTCCGGGATCTGCTGCTTTGGTGCTGAAGACAGTACATTATTAAGTTCGTTTAACTTTGAGTAAACTTTAGTTTCATTAGAATCACGCAAGGGAGCCGGTGGCCTCGCGACTGGCCCGAACCCGCTCCTGGCGCTGAGTTTTTCTTCGTAGAAGGCTTCATTTTTCAGGCGTTCCTTCATTTTCGCTGAATCCTGGTCAGCCTGCTCATAATAGGCCATCTTATCCGGCCTCTTGTCGTCTTTTACCTTTGCATTTGGCAGGTCTACATTGAGGCCGTGCTGTGTCTTTTCCGGCCCTTTGGCGACCGTTCCCTTGCCACCCCCCAGCGCCCAAAAGAACATACATAAAAAGGGTAGGGCGAGGAGCGGTGCAGCGACAAGGAGCTTACGCTGTTGCCGGAATCTTTGTGAATGTTGTTGTTCCATACTGATTTTATTTAGCATTATTTAATGTGGTAGATCTTCTCCATATGATCCAGCGAATCCATGATCCCTGGAAAGGCCCGCGAAAAGCTGTCCAGCAGCACTGCTCCACCAGGTGATGCTTTCAGGCTATCTGTGTACCTCCGCAGGCGAATGATGGCTGCCTCGGTCGCTGCGTTTGATCTACCTGGAAGGTGGGAAGGCTCACCGGTTTCTACGGCATGCCCGGGATAGCGTATCGCATGAAAGACAGGGATTGTCCTATGCTTCGGGCTAAATGACTGCCAAAGAATGAGGCCGTATGCACTGCAGGTCAACAGGCAGAATACTGCCAGGAGGAGCCTTTGTCTTTTAGCATTATATTTTTGGAACCAATGTTGCAGGCCAGCTGCCCATTGGCGCAGTTTCCCGTCGGCTTTTTGCAGCCACCTAAGCCGTGCGGGCGCGAACGATTTTAAAAGGCGCTTGAACATGGTTATCTGTTTTGTACTTTGATGTCTTTGTTTTCGATGGTCTCCAACCGCTCGATGAGAAAACCGTGGCTGTTATTTTCCGAGCGTGCCACGTTGCGCAGGAACCCTTCTGTCACGAGGCTTCGGGTCAAAACGCTTGAAGAGCGGATGATTTGCTCAGTGGCAAAACAGCGGAAATGATAGGGGTACTGGTTAACATCCAGGCTGATACTGTCCACCGTGATTTCCTGGCTGATATTGCCGGCAATGATATTCGTGAAATAGCCTGCCTCTTTCAGGTTGCCGTACATACGCCTTGCGCTGGCATCTGCCAGATAGAGCGCTTTGTTGATGTTGTCCTGAATGACCTTATCATCCGGGTCCAGGCTAAAAAACAGCCTGTGAAAGGTGCGTATGTGATCTTTTGCCTCTACAGGTATATTGTCCTTCCTGTCGGCTGCGAAAGCTTCAAGGGTCTTTCCATTTGCCAGGATAAATATTCGCTGGCTGGCGCGTCCGGACGCTTCATAGCTTTTATAAACCGCAAAGCTGGTCAGTAGAACACAGGCGGCTAAAAATGCTATAGAGAACCCTCTTACATGACGGAATGCCGTGTCGATATTTTTTAATTTCTTGAACATAGGTTTGGTCAATTATTTTTTTCCACTGAGTTTGTCGTGCCGGTGCTGGCTTTTATTGGCGTTGCCGCCTTCCCTGTACCCTCGTACAATGTCTGATGGCGCGCGGAGAAGATTTTGTGCGCCTTGCCCTGCGCGTGACAAGATGCCGCCCGTAGCGGTGCCTGCGGCGGTAGCTGCAGTGCCGGAGGTGCTCTTGGACATCTTGGTGACCTTTTCTACCAATGCACCATGGCCGCCCACTTCTACGATATGCCCCGCGATCGTCGGAACGGTGAAATAACCCACGATCCCGATCACCAGGAAGATCAGGTACCCTGCATCGGTAGCGCTGAAATACGTATCGCCCCGCGCCTGTATCTGGGCGAGATCGAGTTTCAGCATGTTCTCCTGAATATTGCCAATGACGGCGCCGAAGATGTTGGCAACGGGGAGCCAGAGAAAGACGTTCATGTACCGGGCAATCCAGGCCCGGAGGGTATGCTGAAACCCATCGAATACCGACAGCCCGAACACAATTGGGCCCAATATGGCGAGAATGATCAGATTGAATGTCCTGAGCGTGTTGATGCACAAGGCGGCAGCTTGGTATAATACCTGCAAAATTTCGCTAAGTGCCAGCTTTACCTCGTTCCGGAAGTTGTAACTGAGCTTGGCCATAGCGAACTTAAAAGGATTCGTGATGCCGGACCATGTACCAGTGCTGGCATCCCCTGAGTATTTCTCCCAAAGCTCCTCGTCACCACTCCCTGTCGGTCCGACGAACCACTGGTATTGGTCGGTCTGCTTTACTGCATCCTCTTTAGCTTTCAAAAGGACGGCTACTGCCTGGTCGGAGTTCTGCACCATTTTTTCCGTCCCGGTCACCGTAGGGCTCATGACATCATTCATCAGGCCGATCACAGCAGGAAACAATCCGACTATCAGCGCGATAACAAAAGGGCGAAACAGAGGGTAAAAATCTACCGGTTCCGCATTGGCTATGTGGCGCCATACCCTTGCCCCTATGTACCAAATGGCTGCGAACCCGGCGAGCCCGCGGCCAACGTCAATTAGCGCCGCACATTGCGGGATCATTTGGTCATATAGTGTCTTGAGCACACCCTGCATGCCTTTCAGGTCGTTGGCGATCCCACCCTGTGCGTGGGCAAGGGCAGGCAATAGGATCCCCGGTAGCATCCAGGGGATGCATTTTACATATCGTTTCATATCATTGACTGGTTAGTGTTTTATACCGTAGAGTTTTTCGATAAATGTTGCATCGTCCATGTCAACTGCGCGTTGTGTGGATAAGAGCGACGCCTGGTTATTGAATTGGCGCAGAAAGGTCAGTTTACCGAGCATATCCTTGTGAAGAAAGTCGATCTGTCGAAGCCGCTCATCATCCGAAGCCCGCATGGAGCCATCGGTGAGCACGTTGATCAGGGTGTTCAGCGTTTGAACACTCTGATCAAACAGGCGGCTGTAGACCTGGCTCAGATACAAGAGCTCATTGGGCGAGAAGGCTCCGCTGGAGTGAAATGCGCTATAAGCCTGTTTATATTCTTTTACGATGGCCAGTTGATAGCTGATGATCTCTGCGACCTTGTAATAATTACGCACAGCAGGGCTAACAGCCAGCAACCCGTCCAGGAAGGCTTTATGCAAGTCGAAATTGCCATGGGAAAGGTCCCTGATAGCGGTATAGCCGCCCTCAATGATCTTGTAACCTTCATACATGTCGGAGAGTATCTTCTTCAATTGGGTCAATTTTTCCCAATCCAGCAACAACTGCTGCGCTTCAAACGATTGGGCGTAGCTACGTTCCGCTGCCAGGCAGCAGGAGCAGATCAGGATTATCCAAAGACATTTTTTCATACCGCTTATTTGTCGTTAATAAGATTTTCACCGCTCATGGCATCAAATAGTTCCTGTAAACGCCCCCGGCAAATACTATGCACCGCCTGGCTGTACGTCAGCGCAGCCCGGTATTGCTCAGATAGCGTACGGGCAAGCGCTTCCGACCGGTCAATGCGCTGCCCATCGGTCATCTGAAAGTTACCGCCACTGTTTATTGCTGAAAATGTTGCCCAGGTTTCATCGGTTGCTGTAATAAGAGCAGCGAAAAAGGTTTGAATTTTTTGCAGTTCGGATGCGGAGCATACGCCAGATACACCTGCTTCCGTTTTTGTGCTGGTTGCCAGCTGGTACACCTGGTCTCTTGCCCACTGCGCATTCAAGGTGCCTGTATAAGCGAGCACACCGGGCTTCACCGTCATCAGCGAGGCAAAATAATTGCTGTGCAATGACAAGTCGCCCCGTTTCATATTCCCGATAATGTCCGTGCCTGTTTTTACAATCGCATACCCTTTTTCCACTGCGGAAGCATATGCCTCCAGCGCTGCGATCTGCTGGCCGAGGTATTTTAGTTGGGTTTTATTCTGCCTGAACCACTCGTTGAAAGTCTGCGCCTGCAGCCGCAGGGTGAAAGCGGCGAAAAAAAATGTTATAATGATGACTTCCTTCTTCATAAATGCATTCTTAATAATTCTTTCGTATTATATTCTTTTTCATTCTTTTCAACTCTTTCCCCTGCCAGCGTGCCATAGATCTCATTTGCCGTAGGGAGGTCGAAAATGGTTGGCGTTAAAAACATTTTCCTGTTTTCACCCAGCCGTGCCGTGAGGCATACTAACTGAAGGTTGTTTCCAGGCGGATCAACCCGGTAACGAAACACAAAATGGACCAGGTCCTCGTTGTTAAAGAAGCCCGTAATTTCCTGGCTGAACTCGCGGCTGACAGGGTGTACACGGATGCCTGCGAGGGCTTCCTGGTATTTCCGGGTAATATTGTCTTCCAGCCAGCCCTTTTTTCCAGGGAAACGGAGGTTCTTTTCCGTGAATTTTTTTGCCGCCAGCCAGTACAGGTTCTCCTTGGCCTGCTTTACTACCGCTATGTCCAATATGTCTCTATTCAAGGCCATACATCTTCTTTACCAGTTCTGCATCGTCTTCATCCTGGGCGCGCTGAAGGCTGAGCAGGGCATTTTGGTTATTAAACCGGTTGAGATCCGTGTAATTCGCTTCAATCCGGTCAGCCGCGCGGTTGATGATAGCAAGACGGTCTGCATCTGACATCTGGGTGTCAAACGACTTGATGATAAGCACTACCTGGTCAAGATTCCTGATGCTTTCATCAATGATACCAGCATATACGTCCTGCATATGTTCCAGCTCAGCCGCCGTAAAATGCTTGTCGTTTTTTAACAATGCCCAGGCGCTCTTATAAGCATTTACCAGGTCGATCTGCCTCGCCGTTACTTCTTTGATGCGGTCGTAATAGGCGATGAATGTTTTTACTTTCCAGAGTTCATCGAAATATTCACTGTACAGGTCTTTCTGTTTTTGCACCCAATCGGTTATTTCATCCAGGTGCAATTTCTGCATGGCATTTTCCAGGGTCTTTTGGGCTTCTTGCAGCCAGATCGTTTTTGTCTGGATACGTTGTATTTGCAGGTCTACGGCACGAATGACCTTCTTGACACCTTCCTTGATAATTTCTGTAGGGTCCTGTGCTTTTGCCTGCTGCCCCCAGCCTGCTAAAAACAATGCACTACACAAACAAATGACGATCTTTTTCATACGGATAATTTTACATCGTAGTCAACCCCTTCAAGAAGAATCTTCATCTTTTCGGGATAAAAGGCGATGACATTATCCCAATCCTTCCCCAGCCCTGTAAGCACATTACCGCAACTGGTAAAGGTTGCTCTCCATTCCTTCCTGCTTTCTACTTCGGTTTTTAACTGGCCGTCAGGCATGCGGTTTTGCTTTGTGATAGAATGTTCTACCAGGTAGAGCCCGGAGAGCATACTCAGGCATTGAAAACGGATGGTTTCAGTTACCTTCCAGGGGTACTCTTCATAGGACCTGCTATAGGCAGACAGCATCATGGAGGTTACGCCAAAATATTGCACAGTCCTTGCGCAGGCGAAAAGCCAGATCTTTCGTAACATGGGTTTAATTTGATTCAATCGCATAATGTTTAAATTTTTGTTTGAAAAAAGTTTATTTCCGTAAATCCTGCACAAGCATTTGAATACCCTTTCGGATGCTGCCATATCTCGCCGCATATTCCATGACTTTCATTTTTTCTTTTTCCTCTGTGGTGTAGGCATAATATTCCTCGGGGGAGGGCTCAAATCCATACACCTTCATTTCCATACCCCCTAAGTCAATGTACATCTCCCGGTATTTCCTGGTTGGGTCATTTGCCCTGTTCAGGGACAGCACCAGCGCCTTTCCTTTGTCCGTCATACCCAGCGTGGCCTGCAAGGCATCGAATTTGTTCTGGAACTTGCGCATATCCAGCAGTATTTTGCAGTCTGCATTGTTGAGGATGGCTTCTTTGATGATGGGTGAACTAATGATGTCATCCACTTCCTGGGTGACCACAATCGCTTCCCCAAAGAATTTTCGGACAGTCTTGTACAGGTACTTGATGAATTCCGCCATGCCTGCCTTCGCAATGGCCTTCCAGGCCTCCTCTATCGTGATTACTTTACGAACGCCTTTTAACTTTCGCATCTTGCTGATGAACAGTTCCATAATAATGAGGGTAACTACGGGAAACAGTATGGGATGATCTTTCACGTTGTCGAGTTCGAAGACAATAAATCTTTGTTGCAGGACATCCAGGTTTTCCGATGCGTTCAGGAGATAGTCAAACTCTCCGCCAGAATAATAAGGGCGCAGCACATACAGGAAGTTATCGACATCAAAGTCTTTCTCTTTGACGTTATCCGTTTTTAATATACTTACAAAAGACGTCTGCAGGAACTCGTAGAACGAATTAAAGCCGGGGAAGATATCCGGGTTCTTCGAGAGATACTCGAAGTAATGCGTAAGGGCATTTGATAAGGCAACATATTCGGAGCGCCTGAATTGCTCGTCGTCCTTTTTCCACAAAGCCAGCAGCAACGTTTTAATGCTTTCTTTTTTTTCCGTGTCGAGGGTATCGCCTTCCGCAATGTAGAATGGATTGAACCGGATGGGTTTCTTTTCTTCGTAGGTGAAATAATACCCGCCAAGAAGGTCACAGAGCCCTTTGTAGGAACCCCCTACGTCAACGATGAGGCAATGGGCGCCCTGTTCAAAGTAACTGCGCATGAGGTGGTTCATGCATACAGATTTCCCTGAGCCACTCCCGCCGAATACGGCTTTATTGCGGTTGCTTATGATGCCCCTACGCATGGGTTCGTCGCTGATGTCTACATGCAGCGGATGGCCGGTAGTCCGGTCCACCAGCCGGATGCCGAACGGGCTGGGAGAGTCCCGGTAACCCGACTCCATGTTGAAAAGGCAGGTTGCCTGTTCGAGAAAGGTGTCAAAGGTTTCATTCACGGGGAACTCAGCAGCATTGCCCGGTATGCCCGCCCACCATATTTGTGAGGCACCAGCGGTTTCCTGCCTTGGCGTTGCCTCAATCTGCGCCAGGGCGCTGGAGATCATGTTGCGGATGTCCTTTACCTGGTCTTTGCTATCCGTCCAGGCAAGGATATTGAAATGGGCTTTTACTGGCTGGCGCTGGTCGCCGATGGCTTCATTCAGGAAACTGTTAACGGCATCATGGCTGATCGCATTTTGGCGGGAATAGCCCGATAAAGATTGTAGGCGGAGCCTGCGGCTTTCTAACTTTTTCAACGTTTGCTGCGCATCGTCAATAAAGATATATTGGCTGAACAGGTGGTTACAGGGTAGCAATTGGCCGAGCACCGAGGCAAATCCTGTGCTGAATTTTGTACGGTCTGTCGAATATTTATCGTAGGTGATCCTTGGGCCTACCAATGCCGGCATGTCCTCTGCATCCCCAAGGGTAAAGAGCTGGCAGTAATTATCGCCTATTTTGAAGTCATTGCCGAACGCAAGGTCCCTGGCCGCGTATGCCCTTTCGGAACTGAGGCTGCAGTATTGTTCCATGACACCCGCGGTCGATTTTCCACTCATGATTTGCGCCTTTGTCAAGCGTTGCATTTTGACAAGGCCGCTGTCTTGCAAAATCCGGCTGAACTGCCCGCAAGCATCCAGAAAATCCTGTACCGCATGTTCATTCATGGGTTCAGCAGGTATGATAGACCTTCGAAGGAGGCTGGAGACGGCGGAAGTCACCATTTTTCTTCCTGCCGGCTTTTTGGTAAGAAATATATAACAGGTATGGTCCAGGTAGGGCCGTTCATTGAAAAACCGCTCGCTTGCCCTGCCAAAAAAGCTGTCGCCGGCCTTTTCAAAATCAGCCTGGTATTTCATGGTCGTAAACCAGTCCTGCATGGTAAATATGCTGTTTTTGGGAAGGACTTTCAGCGCCCGTATGAACGCCTGGTGGAGGGCTTCAAACTCATCACCTGATAACGAAAAGATTTCAGGCTTAACGACCTTGTAACAGACTGTATAGTCTCCTTGTTTTGACAGGATGCAGTCGTCCTCGATACCGAGTATGGGTAATATATCTTTGAGTTCTCTTTGCATAGTTGTTATATTCTTTTGCCGTTGGTTAGAGGTTCTCCTTCTTTTTCGGGGGCGTTGAACGACAGGCGGTTTGCCTGGACCAGTTTCGGGAGCCCGGACTGGCTTATATCATATACTTCCGCCCTGAAATGAAGCAATGGCGGGTGCAGCTTTAGGATGCCATATTGGCTAACATGATGCTCAATGGCATACCCATAAGGATCAAGGGCTTCTTCCGGGGGAATTTTAGCCATGACAATACTGTCGGGGATGGACAGCAAGCCTGCAGGCGGCTCCCAGGCTCGTGCTGTTTTGGTATCGAAATAGAAAGGAGAGAGTACGTCATCTTCGTGGGCCCTCAACCTGCCAAAGTCGACCACTACAGCCGTGCTGCCTTTTTCCCTCAGGCCGTCCCTGGGAATATCCACCACCAGTTCAGTATCTCCAATCCTCAGGGTTGGCAGCTCGCCATTTTTTCGGCGCGCCAACAGTGTTTGATCGACCATCAGTTCGAAATCCGTCTTGCCGAGTACGTAATGGACAGCTAATCCGTGCTTGTTTGCCATCCCAACGGGATCAAGCTGCGTCATCTGGGGCACGCGGACGAAAACCCGGTCATCCGATTGTAGAAAAGACATGGTTTTATCTTTCCTGTCAAAGGGGAATTCGTAATAGTCCCCATGATCATCCATCCAGCCAAAGCGGATCTTATTGCCCGGGTCATCTTTTTCAATGAGCTCCATGTTGAATACATCCACTTCAAAAGCTGTTTCGCCGATCCAAAAGGTGGGCCGCGGATGGCCGCGGTGAATTGGTTCAAAAGCGACGGGGTCTAAAACATGCGGTGCGGGTACATCAATTTCAATGACATGCGGGGGATAAGGCTTCGAAGCATTTTCCCATGGGTACAAACCTTTCGACTTGATATCATAGGCCAGGATGAAGCTTGCGTCCACCCGTCGTTGTATATCGTTAAATTGTATCGTGTTCAACGGGTCGCCCGCCTGCCGGAATTGCTTCAGGGCTACATCCACAAAGAATTCCGTCCCTGCTAAATCTATAGTTGGTAATTGACTTGGCATACTGTTCTTTTTATAATTGAAATGGCTTACGGCTACTACTCCGAATCACGGACGGGACCTTTTTCCGGGCCGCTTTTTTCATCAACCCATATTCGCCATATTTATGGCTGAGCTTATAAACATAGGTTACGACGCCCGTACCCGCTATGAGAATGATCCCGAGACAGATGTAATTATTGACGCCGGCGATATAAAGTGCCGCAAAGAGGATTAACAACCCGACGATCCCTCCGCCCAGGTACCAGATATATTGGGCTTTCAGGCCCTTGAATTCAATACTGACATTGATCCCCTTATTCACAGAATAGACGCTGTTTTCCATCACTTTTTCTTTTTTGCTTTATCATCATTTGGGTTCATGCCATCATCCTCCTTAAACCTCTTCCGGTTTTCTTCTACCATGTCCTTCAGAAAGGTTTGGCCAGCCGGGACGAGGCTTGCTTCGAAATGCCGCTGAGGCGGGTTTTTCATCAGGTATTGCTCAACTGGCTCGTTCCATTTTCGGGCGTAGGCGAACGGGTCAAGTTTCTCTTCAGCAGGGATGGTTACCAGAAATATATCCGGCGGGATCAAAAGGATGTCCTCATCGAACTCAAATACGGACTGTTTTTTAGCATCGAAGAAGAACTGGTAGGCTGTGTCGTGGTTGATACTTTCAAGCTCATCGAATACCAGGTCCTGCGGCCAATGCTTTATTTGCTTGTCATGGTCGATATGCGGCCGAAGCATTCCCCAGTGAAAGTCTACATAGTATTTGTGTTCGCCGATCTGGATGGTTGGCTGCCTGCCCCCTATTCTTTCCTTATAAAAAGCCTGGTCGACGATCACTTCGAAATCTGTCTTTCCTTCCAATTCCCAAAACGTTTTGTTATACTTTAAGGCCATTCCTTCCGGGTCGAGCCTGACCATATTTGGTACTTTGTATTTTGCCAGTTGTGTTTGCTTGTCATCGTACCACAACGAATAATGCGTGCCTTCATAGTCCATATCGTGGAATGATATTCGTTTGCGGTAATTCGTCTTTTTTCGCAGCTCAGCCTTCGCCACATCTACTACGAAAACGGTATTGCCAATGGTGTGTTCCGGGAGTGCTCGCCCGGGGGCCGGCGAACTTTTTTCGTTATTCATATTTTTTATTTTAGCGTGCTTTTCTGACAGGTTTGATGATGGGTATTTCGGGGTTGGGTGGGTCAGACTTCATTGCTTCCTCAGCATTCGGCAGCTTTATAACTTTACTACCGGCTGCTGGTATTTTTTGTGGCGGCCCGTTGCCATCCTTACCAGGTGATGGTTGTGTTAATTCTTTTTTATGTTGGATGTTCAGGGCGATTTTCCTTTCAAGGCCTGATAGCTCCAGGCGCATGGCCTGCAGTTCGCCTTCCCTGGGGAATGGCTTGTTAACGAGGTCGCGGAGGCGCGGGATGTCCTTGTTCGCGTCTTCAATACTTTTAGTATGGTGCCCGATCAGTGCAGAAACGCGGTCTATGGCATTCAGGAAATAACGCGCTGCGTACTTTGGATTATCGACGTTTGGCGTGCCACCGTTATAGGTGTATTTTATACCCGTTGTTTTGCTTTCCGCATATAGGTTATTTTCATACGGGAAAAGCTCGTCCGCGAGTAAGACCTTTTTTTGGCTGCGGATAACCAGGTCGAAGCCATACAATGTGCCGATGCTCTTTTCCTCACGCCAGTCATCCGCCGGCCTGAAACTCGAGTACAATCCGATAATATACCTGCCAATTGTTTCAGGATCGTCAGTAGACAAACCTGCCAACTGAATGGGGTTTGATTTTGTGCCGTCTTTTTCAAGTTTTAAGACGGCCTTGTAGGAAACTTCATCTGCGGATAGCCGCAGGATTATTTCCCGGTCACTTTGAGCATTTTGTTCAAGCGACTCCAGTTGCCATTTTGCCTGCGTTATATCCTTGAAATGGGCTCCACGTAAACTTTCTACTACAGATATTTTCTTTTCCAGCTTTGATTTTTCCAAAAGGGTGGTGTCCCCTGAGAGGATGGCTATGTACTCGGAGAAATTCATCCCTGTTTGTTCATCCATTGCCCCTTCGTCTATGGTACGGACATGGAGTGCCGAGTTCTTCATCTGGCTGATGAAGGTTTGCTTATTTTTCAGCAGGTTGAACTTATAATTATCAAGGGTTTGTTCAACGGCATATATATAGCTCTTGACCTTATTGCCATATTCTTCCCGGGCAAGGATATTTCCCTGGCGGGCGCCCCTCCCGTTGCGTTGTTCAAGCTCAGCCGGTTTCCAGGGGATATCAATATGATGCATCGCGACAACACGGCGTTGGACATTCAGGCCAGTGCCTGCTTTTTCCGTGCTGCCAATCAGTACCCGGATAGCCCCTCTGTTCATTTTCTTAAAAAGTTCTTTTTTTAGTTTCTCTGTCCCCCAATCATGAATAAATGTTATTTCATGGGCGGGTATATTAAAATCACGGATAAGCTTCTCCTTCAGGGCGTCGTAAATATTAAATTCGCCCGGCTTTGGGGTTCCTATATCACAGAAAATGATCTGTGTCCCTTTATGCTCTGAACTGCCACTATAGATTCTCGCTACATGCCTGGCACAGACATTTACCTTATTATCCGGATGATCGGCGTATGAAGGGCTGATCAAACGCATGTCAGTAGCCATTTTCTTTGCATAATTGGTGGCAATGAGCATGCGGCCTTTATCTTCTGACTCCGTCAGCGGGCCGCGGCCGAGTAGAGTACCGTCACCTGTCTGGGCAAATGCCATGAGTTTTTGTATAAAATCTTGCTGGTCCGGCGTCGGTTTAATGTTGCTTAATTCTTCGGCTAGGTCGGGTTTGTCAAGCTTGATATGTTTGGCGGTCTTATAGTCGGTAATTTCATTGTAGAACATGGCCAACTCTGGGACCTTGATAAAATGGCGGAAACGTTCCTTGGCGATGATCTCGTTGGTGACGGAAAACTCGAAATCAACTGTTTTCCTGGCAAAGACGGCAGCCCAGGCATCAAAATTTTCAATATGCTGGCGTTCCATTTCCTTGGGCCGCAGGTACTTGAAGATCAGGTACATTTCTGTCAGGCTATTGGAGATGGGGGTACCCGAAAGAAAGGTGACGCAGAGATCTGCATCAAATTGGCGCTGAAGGGTCCTGACTGCAAAAAGCATATTGAGCGCTTTCTGGCTTCCATCAATATTGCCCAGGCCCGCTACCCTGGTATGGCGGGTGTTAAATGTGAGGTTCTTAAACTTATGTGACTCGTCCACAAAAAGATGGTCAATACCAAGGTCAAGGAAGCTGATATCCTGGTCTTTCTTGGCCTCAAGCTGCGCCATGACAAATTTTAACTTGTTATCAAGATTATTTTTCCGGATTTCAAGGCCCTTACGCATACTCCTGCTGATATCGCCGCCCAGGTCTTCGACCGTGTTGAGGTTCTTGGTGACATTGTCAAGTTCGCGCTGGAGGATTTCCTGCTGTACCTCGTACGCCTGCGGGATCTTACCGAATTGGTCATGGGTCATGATAACGCAGTCCCAATTGTTATTCTTTATCGCATAGAATAGCCGCTGCCTTTTAGCAGGTGTGAAATCCTCTTCTGAAGGGGCAAGTATCCGGGCCCGGGGATAGGCTTTCCGGAACGTTTCGGTGATCTGGGCGACATTAGCCTTGAGTGCGAGGATGGCCGGTTTGCGGATCACCTGCAGCCGTTTCATTTCCATAGCTGCCATGACCATGGTTAATGTTTTCCCCAGGCCCACCTCGTGGTCAATCAATGCGCCTCTGTTTTGGACAATTCTCCACACGGCACTTTTTTGTGAAGCGTATGGGTCAGTGATCCCAAGCCGTTCGCGGTCCAGGCCAGGGAAACTCAAGTGGTCTCCGCTATATTCCCGCAGCACATAACAGTTATAGGTCCGGTTATACAGATCAACTAGGAAATTCTTGTCCTCTTTGGGCAGCTGTTGAATCCATTGGATAAAACCGCCCCGAAGGGATTCGACCTTTTCATGCGCCAACTGTATGGCGTCGTTATCGGGCCTGCGTATCGTCTCATCCCCAACAGTGACCTCATAACTGAAATAAGGGGTGGTGTTTTCCAGGGCATGTTCCAGCAACGTGGGGCCATACATTTTTTGCCCGCTCTTTGGCTGGATCGCATATTCCTGGTCAGTTTTCGCATTTCCTTTTTTTGTGGTCACTTTGAATGCGTCGGCAGCATTAAAATAGCGGATGGATGTTTCCGTCTCGAACACACTGGAGGCAAATTGTTCATAGAACTTTAACGGAATCCAGCGTTCGCCCAAGTTAAAGTCAAGCAATTCAAATGGGATTTTATCTGGCTGCACCTTGCGGAGCGCTTCGATGCTGCGGTGAATTTGTGGGTCAACTTGTACACCTTCTGGATATGAGGCCTGGGCCTCTTCAAGTTTACGGACAACATTACCGCTTAAAAATTGATCCTTTGCCTCCCAGGTCCCTGTCGTTGGGTTCAGGTATATATGATCCCCTAACGTTGTAATGACATCCGATTCGTCAAGCCGCATAGTATCAGCGATAGCAGGGATTTTCACCACACCGTATTCATTCAGGCACACTGCCAACGCCTCCGCGGGATCTTCCGTATGAAATCTTTCACGTGACTTCAGCAGAGCGCTGACCAAAAAATCTGCTTTCACATACCTGCTGCTTTCTAACCTTTCTAATGAACCCAGAACTACCAGCCCCAGCGCCTGGTCTTCCCTGATTAACTTTGCATTTGAGGCGGTATTCAGCACGCCGTAGGCTCCTGTAAAGGTGTCATAGGCGTCGTTCAATTGCAATCGTAATGGCTGGTGCTCTTTTCCTTCGGCCTTCTCATAGTCGAAGAGTGTAAAATATAAGTCCCGGATGCGGACATATTGTTCAAAAAAACGCCTGTCTTTCTCGTTGAAATCCAACCCCTTGAAACTGGCCTGGTCATTTTCCTTATCAATGTCGGAAAGGTTTCCAATTCGGCCTTCGTGAAATACCAGGACGCCGTTTTTGTAAAAAGGCTTTATACCAGTGAAAAGCTGGGGTGCACTGTTTTTTAAGGCGAAGCTGGCTTCCATACTTTTGTCGCCTTGGTACAAGAAGTTATGATCATACCTGCGCAGGTCAGCTGATAGGCCAGCGATATGCCCTGACAGCTCCAAAGAGTCCATCCACTTTGAAGGAAGGCTTATTTCTTTTATGTTGCTATAAAAGCGGTATGCGTATTGGCGTTTGTCGGTTTTTGCGGCAATCAGCACGATCGATTCATGTTCCGGATGCTCCTCTGTTTCTATTATACTAACAATGCGGGCTGTTTTACGTTGAATCTTTTGCTCGTCCTCGGCTGTGATGTATGCCCCGGCCCTCCCAAGCGTTTCGAGCGGTGCGGTATCAAAGATTCCCATTTGAGCTGCGGTCGAATTACTGGACTGTGCAGGCTGGGGTAACAGCGTAAGTTTCTTTTTTGGTTTTTCCTCCTCTCTTGGCGCCGCATAAGTGACCGATTGAAAACTCAGGCCATTTACTTTCCCCTGAAAGTCATGGAAGAGCCGTTCCTTTAATGGTTGGGCAAGTTCATCGAGGCTTCCCCGGTGCCATACCACCTCGTGCGCTGCACCGTACTGGTTTTTGCCTGGCTTTTTTTCATTGCCGAGCACAAGGGCGCTGCCTTCAGACAAATACTTGTTAATGTGGTATGAGCCAAATTCGTTTGTCCGTTCCACCGTCTCCAGGATCTCCTCAGGGGAGTTCAGCAGATTGTGATTGTGTTTCTGGACAATAATGAGATGACTCGGCGATTCGGTATTGCCTGTATCTTTCATGAGATTGTCAGGCAAGACGGCTGCGGTTACCAGGTCGGCGTGGCGGAACAGGTATTCACGGGCCTCCCTGTTGGACGGCGAATTGAGAAAGCCATCCGAAGTAATGAAAGCCATGATTCCACCTGTGCCCAGCTTATCGAGGCCTTTGGCGAAAAAATAATTGTGGATCTTATCGGTAAGGGAGTTTTCAAGCAGCGGGTCAAACACCCTGAAGTTGCCAAAGGGGATATTGCTTGCGATCAGGTCATACTTCCCGTTATCAGATACGGGCATTTCTTCGAATCCGCCAATGGACACTTTACATGCGACGGGTAGGGAGGAGGCTAATGCCTGCAGAACGCGCCCGGTAAGATAATCTTTCTCGACGGCATTGATGATCTCCATTCCCGGAAAACGTTTTGCGGCTTCTGTCAGAAAGATACCTGCGCCACTGCTGGGCTCATACATCCGCTTTGGATAAATCCCATGTGCTGCGAGCGTTTCAAAGATGGTTTTGGGTATAAACTCGGGTGTGTAAAATGCGGTCAGCACACTATTGTGGACACCGCTTATGGCTTTTTTATAGAGGTCCACGCCAAGCATTTTGATAAGCATTGAGTGGAGTTCCGTAAAAGGCTCATACAGTGCCAGGTCCGCTTTTGATGCGTTTTTCCAGTCCTCTTTTGGCCCATAGGGATAAAGTATGCCTTTAAGGCCGCCAAAGCCGGAATAGCGTTGTAACTGCTCAACCTGTCCCTGTGATAATTTTGTGCCAGTAGTGTAGGTTAACGCTATTTCCAGCGCCGCCATATTATCAAGCAATTTCTGATGACTGTTGTAGGCCATAACTCACATTTTCATGCTCACTTGTTTTGAATCCAGGTAGTCTTTCAGGGCCCCGGTAACGGCATAATGGATATTGGGGTTGTCTTCATTATCAGCGGAAAACGCCATAGCGTCAAGTACCGGTGCACACGCTTCCATCATGTTCAACACCTCGTAGGTCAGCACACCCATTTCGCTTAGGCGGAAATAGTCTGCTTCAAACTCTTCTTCCAGGACCGATGAGATATAGTTGAAGCGGGATACGGGTAGCTGCTTCACCAGTTCATGCATACATGTTTCCATAATGATGAACGCAGGTGTATTTTGCATCCGCAACTGCTTCGCTATTGGAATTACAGCGTCGATCTTTTCTGTCAGCCATGTCCCAAGCTCTCCTTCATCCTGAAGCTGCGCCAGCAGGTCAGGATGGCTCGTGGCAAGGTGCCGTTGAAATGATATGGTGAGTTCCTGGTACATTATCCGCTAATTCAAGAAGAAGGATTTCAGAACGGTTGCTACAACGACGAGGAAGATGCAGCTCCCAAACCAGCTTGCCGCTACCTTGGAGGTGTCGTGGTCACCCGCATTCCATTTTTGATAAACTTTTACCGCGCCGACTAGGCCAAGGACTGCGCCGATGGCGTACATAAGGTTCACACCCGCGTCAAAATATCCCCTGATGGTGGTATTAGCCTGGTTGATGCCTGTGTTGCCATCCTGTGCAAAGACTACCGTTCCATACAGGCATAGCACGGCCATTAATACAATTTTCCAATCTCTCTTTTTCATACTCACTTTGTATTTTGTGTTGTAAAAATCCGGTAGGCTAACCCTGCCACCCAGCCGCCCTCCCTTCTCCTTTTCCTTTTCACCACGGGGCAGCCAGGCGTACAGAGTCAGTATTTTATTGCGTCCAGACCATGGACAGTTCCTCTTGCGTAAGCTCGTAGGTACATTGGCGCATTGCTTCTGTTGCTATCAGGTTATTGATGGCGTTTCGGAACCCTGTTTGCGCTAACTGGTCGTAAGGGGGCCGGCTAATAAGGCTTTTCAGGGCCTGCACGAGTTCCTGGCGGATGAGCCGCCGGTATCCCGCATCTTTCAGGAGTATTTTAATTTCTTCCGCCAGCTCATATGCAACTGTGAACAACCCTGTCTCCGTGTCCCGGGTATCTGGTTCCGTCGAATACGTGTCCTGTTCTTCCCAGGGAGCAGGGTCTTCCTGTGGATCCTCGTAGGCGGTATTTTTTTCGAAACTGTTGCTGGTTCCTTCCTGCGGCCTTTGGCCCTTTATGATAGCGAAGGCGTCCTTACGGAAATAAACAACCCCTATAAACAGGTAGTAGAGCGCATATACAATCGCTATTGCGGTGAAGAATTGTTGCCAGCTGATGGAATGAAACATGGTGCTTATTTTTATTCAAATTTCCGTTAGCAGCGAGGGGCTGTTTCACACCGGGCACCTGTAGGGGAAGAAGTTTTTTTAAAATATTTCTTTCGTGATTTTAGTTGTGGCTTTGGTAAGAAGGGCGGTTTGAGACCTACTGATATAGCTAAGGAAGGCACCGGGAAGGCATGTTGTCACATGTCCCCCCTGTAGGTGAATGTATGTTCCACGGGAAATGACGGGTAGCAAGGAGGCCAGCCTGTATTTTGGATAATATTTTTTTATGATTATATTTCCTCAAATTTTCGTCTATGGATGCAAAATTCTTTGTAGGCGTTATTTTCGCCGCAGTTTTGGTAGCCTTCTTAATGGTCAGTTTTTTTAAAAAGAACGATCTGAGCCATAGCCAATACAACACCCTTCATTTTCTCACCGCCTTGTGCGGTGGCTGCGCAGGGTGGTTTATTTCGGGAAGTGCGTTGTTCAACCTAAGCACAACTATTGGACAAACCGGTACGCTGGCTGTATCCGGAACAGCGGGAGCCGCTTTATTTTTCACTGTTTGGTTTGGGTACCCGAAGAGGGACCCGCCGCCGCCACCGGATGGGCTCAGTTTCAGTGTTGCGCCTGGAACTACCTTTGAGGCGATGGCTAATATTATCGTTGAAACGGGAAAAAAATTTGTGCAGTTTGAGAATTTTAGCGCAGCACAGCTAAAGGCTGTCCTAACGGAACGGGAAGTACACGCTACAGGCGTTGGGGATGCCCTGGCAAAGCTGAAGTATTTAAACCCAAGCTTGCCCGGATACACAGTGAAGGTTAAAGGCGATTTGTTTACGTTGAAAGCTAAATGAGCAATAAATGGCAGGAAAGAATATTTGTAATTGCCCAAATCCACCGGGAGGTGTGGTGGAATGTGACCCTGACCAGGTAGCTTTGTGCTATATTGAGCATGGCCAAAAGAGGTCTATTTGCAGGAGGCCACCGGCAAGTAGGAACGCGCGTATTGTGATCTATTGGCTCTATGGCGTTATTACCGGGCACCCTGTTACGAGATTTTATACAATGTCATCGGCTGACCTCAAGATGATGTTGTCTGGGGTTTTTGTAAGAGTGGGAGGCATCAAAGTTAATTTTTCCGTTCCCTCTTTTATACGCGACATGCTCGATAAATGGGACCGCGAAAGCGGCGAAGGTGGTGGCGGCATTAGCAGCCCGGTAAGGCCCGCTGGCCCGGGGAGCAGGCCTGGAAGGCGTTATCGGGACGAGGGCGAAATGCGGAAAGCCGGGCTTAAAAAATCAGCTATAAGGAATGTTATAGGCAAAAAACTCACGTCCAATTGATGGTAAGTACAGTACTTTCTATTACATATATCTTGGGTTGTCGTCGAGGTTATTGAAATCGGCTTGTGATACTTTGATCAACCCTTTTAAGAATTCGAAAGGGTCTTTTTTTATCCTTGTTTCTTGAATGGCACGGTTGAAGTTGTTCATATTTACGTGCAGAAAACGCTCTGTCCGCTCAACGACCTTAGTCATAGCAACATTGCCGTTGTTTATATAGCCAGCTTTCACCAGTGTACGGAGCAGCAAGCCCAGCCCGTTAACTGGCCCCGTCCAAAATAGATCGTCTTCCTCCGCGTAAATTGAGTTTTCCTTTGACGCCCCGCCTATCTTGTTCATCGCCCGCAGGATGTATTCCTCCATCAAGGCATTTTTTAAAATTTCAGCAGTTTGGGAATCCATTGGCGTGGAGAAGCGCGGGTCTGCGTCTGCTTTTGCCGTCGAGATGCTGATTGGGTTTGGCGATTGCTGCCGTAAATAATATAGTTCATCCTGGTGCGTGGCGTTCTCGCGCAAATATTGGTACAATTCTGCATGTTCCTCATAATGGCCTTGAAGTGCGAGCAATTTCTTTTGGAGATAATGAATCTCTGCCTCC
The DNA here is from genome assembly GCA_001898505.1 of Sphingobacteriales bacterium 50-39. Lineage (GTDB taxonomy): Bacteria > Bacteroidota > Bacteroidia > Chitinophagales > Chitinophagaceae > Puia. The sequence continues at coordinate 107,861 of MKTZ01000005.1, read as the reverse complement.
TTGCCGCCGACGGGCTTACGTTTTTCGAATTCGTACAATTCCTGGTAATACAAGTGCCACCGGGCAAATAATGGCTTCACATGCTTAAAAAAACGGATCTCGGCCAGGTGGTCAGCAAATCCTTCCTCAATAACATGGTTTTTCACCGCTATAAGCGTTTCAAAACATACTTGGGCAGTAAGCCTGGCGGCGTCAATAACGCGCCCTGTGGCCTGTTCGGTTTTTTCCGTTGAGGCAATAAGCTCCTGGTACATTTGGTCGAATGGACGAGGAAGGTTTATTTCGAGCAGAGGATAAGACATGGCAATACCTTTATAGGCGGCAATGGCCCGGTTAAAAAATCAAGACAACAGATCATAGGTAGCATAGCCCGGCCAGGGCCATGCCGGGGTGGTAGCCGGCCGGCACACTTTCTACGGTATCTTACTATGAAGTTACATTGGAAGTTGGCTGGCTGAATTGACCCAAATCAACTCAATCAAGTTTTTTACGGATGCGGCTAAGCGTTTCTTCTTTCATGGCGAGCAGGGAGGCTATTTGTTTCGCCTGGATACGGCCAAAGAGCCATGGCTGCCGTTTTTTGAGGCTTTTGTATTTTTCTTTAGCCGGTTCCATTTTAATGTCAAATGCCCAGTCATCAGCAATGGAATAATATTTTTCCAGTAATTCAGCCCTGATGTAGTTAAACTCAAGAAAGTTCTTCTTCATGAACGCATATTCCTGGAAGCTAACGCCTATAAGGATTGTATCCTCCAATGCCTGAATATTTTCCCTGCTTGGCCGCTGCGTAAAAAAGCTACTCACAGATACTATTACATCACCTTCCCGGTATACCCAGTTATTGACCTCAAGGCCACGTTTCTCATAATAACAACGCATAACCCCAGTAAGGATAAAGTAGATGTGAGAGCATACCCTTCCCTCCCTCAGCAACATATCATTCCTTTCCAGCTTTTTTACCTGGAGGTGCTTGCGCAAATAATCAAGGAGTTCATCACTCATTGGGAAAATACCCTGCAAGTAAGACAACAGTTCTTCCATGTAATAACGCTTTAAAATGTAAAAGAATAAGGGCAAAGCAGTATCAAGCCCACAATGGGGCAATGGTGTTCGTTAGCGCATGTGCAGTAATTAAAAAAAAAGGCAGGTTTGAAAAATTTGCTTTCTAAAGACGTTTCGTCATGCCGGTAGGCAGACAGATTAAAATTACGACTGAAAGGAATACAAATTCTACTAGGTTCAAAGATTTTAAGCCAGGGCGGATGATTTTTTTCATAACACCACGTTAAAATACATACGCTTGAAATTGGTCCCGCGTTTCGGTATCCGGGGTGCAATAAAATGATGTTCAGTAAGCATAAATACTTATTCATCGCTACAGGTTTTTTATAAAGCTGGTGTAAAGGGGAAAGAGGTAGGTACCGGGCTCGGACTGGTACTGTGTAGGCAAGCTAACGATGGCTTATGATAGGTATAAATGGCGGTCGGCTGAAACTGATATAAAAATACAAGAGATGATCGTGAAAAAAATTAGCGGGGGCTATCAAAATTGCCTTTGGCCCTGATCCTGCTGATGGTTGTCGGATGCATACCAATTGCCGTTGCGAGGTATTTCGCCGGGACCCGCTGTATCAGTGCTGGGTAGGCATCCAGGAGTATCTGGTAACGCTCAAACGGGCGGAGGGCGGGTTTCAGGTCAAGTACATTGTAAAAAAGGCCGCTGTAACGGCTCGAGATAGCCAGGCTGTGCAGCAGGAACGCAGGGTTCTCCCTGGTGAATTGATCAAGCTCCCGGAAGGTAGTTGAGAGCACAAAGGTTGGTTCAAGCGCCTGGAAGTTTTCACGGCTCGGGGCCTGGAGGTCATAGCTTTGGCGGGACGCAATAATATCGCGGTCCATGAAAAACCATTTTGCCACTTCCCGTTCTTCACCGCCAGGAAGGGCGGGCCAGCGCTTAAAGCACCATACCAGCCCTTTTATGATGAAATGTACATGATCGTTTATTTTTCCCTCCTTGAAAAGAAATGCCTTTCGCGGGATATATTGTTCACGCATCATGCCCGTGATCATGTTGAGGAGAACAGGAGGTAACGGAGCGATCTGTTGAATATAGGACATCAGTTCTTCCATAATAAGGTTCAGTTATAGTAATGGCCAGTGCATCCAGGGAATAAACGCTATAGAATGGCTAATGCCATCAACGATTAATGAGGTCTCCTTTAAAATACCCTGATTAATGAAAAACCCTTACGTATTTGCTGGCAGAGGCTAAATAATAATAAATGAAAACACTTATTTGTCGGTAATATTTGCATGTATCACGGGGTGATATTTATTATGTAAAGCTTGTAGTAGAGATAATATTTTTATTTTCTACATGTCTCCCGGTCAAGAGATGAGATCTTATAACAATCTTTTAATCCGCCGTCTATACCAAAGCGTAAATTTTTATATTATTTAGCGGCGCCGGGAAAAAGTTCGTTTTAGGCCGTTCCTGCAAAAAAAACTTTGAATGTATTCGTATACGGGCGTAATTTGGTAACGGAACTGCTGGTACCTTAATAGCCACAAACAGTATATAAATCTTATCCGGCAAACTATTTTCATCGTGTTAAACATTGTGCATGTATGGCCGGGTACCTCGAATCTGATCAGTTTATTGGGGATTTCCATATGGAAAGAAAAGAGGCCGTTGAGGAGGTCTATACAAAGTTTTATAAGGAAATCTACTACCTGTGCCGCAAACTGCTGGGCACAAGGGAGGACGCGCAAGATGTAACTGCGCATGCCTTTATTAACCTTTTCCGAAAATGCCGCGATTTTAATTCTCTCACCAACATAAGAGCATTTTTATATATTTCCGCCAGGAACCAATGCCTGGATGTCCTCGCCAGGAGAAAGACGGCTGCCATTCACGCGAGGGATCTTGCCTACGCTATCCGTGAAGCATACGACCAGGTAAATGATGAACTGGATTACTGTCTGATCCAGCAATTAGAAGAGAGCATTAAAAAGCTGCCTCCCCGTTCGAGGGAGGTCATCGAACTGCTGTTCCTCGGTGAAAAAAAATATACCGAGGTTGCCGCGACCTTAAATATCTCTGTCAGGGCAGTGACAGACGCACGGCAACGTGGCCTCTCTATCCTCCGGGAATTACTGCAGCAGCGCCATGCCGTTGAAATGGCCATCTTTTTGCTTGCATTTTTCTGGTAAATATCTTGTCTGATTGTATCCCCGGCAAACGCAAATCCATTTTTTAAAAAAATTTCATTTCCGGGCTTCCATAAATGCTGGCCTTCCCGTTTTTACTATAGAGCACAATGACAGTAACCCATGGAAGAACAGGAAAAAAACAGGTTAAAGGAACTTATTAGAAAATTTCAACAAGGTACACTGACACCGGAGGAAGAGGCATCCCTTGAACAATGGCGCGCGTCCAGTCTCGAGAACAACAAACGTTTCGAAGATCGCCTGCTGGAGCAATTTGCTATCGAGGGCCTGGGTATCCTACGGGAAGCCGATGAGGCCATGCAGGAAGATTTTGAGCGCGTTACTTCCAGCCCGCGAACCATCCCGCTTCGTGCAAACCGCAGGCTTTTTGTTGCCGCTGCAGCCGTCATTATTGTAATGGCTGCCGGGTTAATATATTACCTGTTCAGAACTAGCACGCCTTATCAAACGGCCCCCATCGCAGGTAATTCCAGCCCCAGGCTGGCACCCGGGGGATCAAAGGCGGTCCTTGTCCTCGATAACGGGCAGCAGATTGTCCTCGACAGCGCGGCCAATGGGGTCCTTGCCCACCAGGGCGCGGCGGTTGTCCAAAAAATCGCGGGCGGTCAGCTGACCTATGTTATCGGGGATAAACCGAAAGTGCCGGTTGGGTACAACGTCCTTGCTACGCCTTCAGGCGGCCAATACAAGGTTGTCCTGCCAGACGGTTCCAAAGTTTGGCTGAACGACCTCTCTTCTTTGCGCTACCCGACAGCATTCTCTGGCGGGCAACGCCTGGTCACCCTTACCGGGGAAGCATACCTCGAGGTAGCAAAAGACCAGTTACACCCATTCCGGGTCCAGGTAGGGAACACTGCCGTTACTGTCCTTGGCACCCATTTTAACATCAACGCCTACCCGGACGAAAACGGGATAACTACTACTTTGCTGGAGGGAATGGTAAGTGTTGCCAATAACGGCAAAACAGTCTTGATAAAGCCTGGCCAGGCGGCCATATCGGGCCAGGGAGTCTCCCTGGTTGATCATGCTGACACTTCAGCGGTCACTGCCTGGAAAGACGGGTATTTTGAGTTCAGCGACGCCGATATTCGTGCGGTCATGCGGCAGCTTTCCCGCTGGTACGGAATTGATGTTCGTTTCGAAGGAAAGGCCCCGGAACAGCTTGTATCGGGCCGCATTAGCCGCAACAATATGGCGGGCGATGTGCTCAGTTTCCTCGAAGCGAGCGGCTACCACTTTAAAATTGAAGGAAAAACCATCACAGTGCTGCCCTGATGCGGGTGCAGCACTATCCTATTTCAACCCTCTGGTACGGATGAAAGAAGCCGTCCATTAAACTGCCTATTTATCGGAGCTTTTCCGCTCAGCGGGGACGCTTCAGAAGATGATTGCCAATAGGAAAATTCTTCTCAACATAGCTGGGTGCTGCTGATCAGCATGCCATTGACCGTTAAACACAGGGGTTGTAACAGATCCCTGTTTTGTCCAATGAAAAAAAACAGGAGGTAAGGCTCAAAAAAATAATGCTTTCCGTACCCTGTCCCAAGAAAAAACCGGGTCCCGTTCGCGGCGGGCCCGGCAGCGTTTAGGGGCAGGACAAAAGAGTTAAACGAACTGAATTTATCACCCCAAAAACAATTAAAGTTATGCAAATTATTATGCCCTGCCGGGAAAAAGTCCCGCGGCGGCGGTTAACCAAAACTTTTGTGATTATGAAGTTGACCCTAATACTGCTTTTCGGCCTCGCGCTGGCGGCGAGCGCAAACAAAGCGAACTCGCAAGAGCGGGTCAATCTCTCGATCTCGAACGGCACCCTTGAAACATTTCTCAAGGAGGTGAGCAGGCAGACCGGTTATCAGTACCTCCTGCAAAATCAATTTAAACAGGCCGCGAGGGCGATCAACATTCACGTGCAGAATGCCACCCTGGCGGAGGTCCTCGAACTGGGATTTAGCGGCCAGCCGCTTACTTATGAGATCATCAAGAAAGTCATTATTGTCCGGGGCAAAGGCGGCCAACCCATTCCTCCGGCGCCCGCTGATTCCATTCCTGTACGCGGGGTCGTTTTCAATGAATCCCGCCAACCTTTGTCTGCGGCGACCGTTTCCATAAAAGGGTCAACGGTTAAAATACTGACAAATGAAAAGGGCGAGTTTCAATTTCCCCGGGCTGCGCCTGGTATGACGCTGGTCATCACTTATGTAGGCTATGGCCGCAGGGAGATGGTGATCCCGGATAATAAGTACCTGGAAGTGTATCTGCAGGTTGCCGTCAACGAGCTGGACAAGACCGTGGTCCAGGCCTACGGCACGACGAGCCAGCGCCTGACCACTGGCAACATCGGCAAGATCACCGCAGACGAGATCGAAAAGCAGCCTATCATGAACCCGGTCCTTATGCTGGAAGGAAAAGTTCCTGGCCTTGAGGTTACACAGACGAGCGGCTTTGGGACCGCACCCGTCAAGCTGGAACTGCGCGGCCGCGGCGCATTGAGCACAACCATGCATTCGGACCCGCTCTATGTCATCGACGGCGTACCCCTGACCATTGTAGGGCTGAATGATGGGTACTATATTTACGGATCACCCGGGTTCCTTCAAAACGGCATGGGCGGCCCCGCCGGGGGCCAGAGCCCGCTCTTCAGCATCAACCCTGCCGACATTGAGAGCATAGAGATTCTGAAGGATGCTGACGCCACGGCCATCTACGGATCAAGGGGCGCGAATGGGGTCATCCTCATTACCACTAAAAAAGGCAAGCCCGGGCAGACCAGGTTCGACCTCAACGTACAACAGGGCGTGACCCATGTGTCCAGGTACTATGACCTGCTGAACACCCAGCAATACCTGGCAATGCGCCACGAGGCTTTCCGGAACGACGGTGTCAGCCCTGACCCAATAGCAGACTTCGATATAAACGGGACCTGGGATACTACCCGGTATACCAACTGGCAAAAGGCGTTGTATGGCAAAACCGGGCAGGCGACGAATATCACTGCCGGCCTTTCCGGGGGCAACGCGCAGACCTCGTACCGGCTTGGAGGAACGTATAACCGTGTCTCGGATATCACCACCGCAAGCGGGGCTGACCAGCGTGGCTCGTTATCTTTTAATCTGCAGCACCGTTCCTCGAACCAGCGCTTTAAGCTTGGTTTTGCCACCACGTATTCCCTGGCCAAATCAGATATGGTAACCATACCCGGCGTAGCCGCTATGGCGCCGGATGCACCGGCCATCTATGATCAGAACGGCAAGCTGAACTGGGCGGGCTGGGGAGGACAGGGCGACAACGCCAACGCCAGGTCTGCTTTTCCATTCTTTGTATTAAATCAACCGTACTCGGCCAAGACAAATTTCCTCAACGCCAGCATGCTGCTTACCTACAACATAGTCGCAGACCTATCTGCCTCGGTCAATCTTGGTTACAACAATGCATGGAATACCCAGACCTTGCTCCGGCCCATCTCTTCACTGGACCCGGAACAGCAGCCAACAGGTACTTCAACCTGGGGGTATAACAACAACCGTAACTGGATCGCTGAGCCGCAATTGACTTATAATACGATCATCGGAGGAGGCAAGTTAAATGTCCTCGCAGGCGCATCGGTGCAGCAAACCAATACCGACGGGATGACCATAGAAGGAGACGGTTATACGACTGATGACCTGCTTAGTAACCTGTCCAGCGCTCCCAGCAAAACCGTTAGCCAGTTTAACGGCCAATACCGGTATGCAGCAGCATTTGGAAGGATCACCTATAACTGGTCCGATAAATATATCATCAATTTCAACGGAAGGCGTGACGGATCGTCAAGATTTGGCCCCGGCAAGCAGTTCGGCAACTTCGGTTCGGTGGCCGCTGCATGGATTTTCACGGAAGAGCCATGGTTTAAAAAGCATTTGCCGGTCCTGAGCTTTGGCAAATTAAGGGCAAGTTATGGTACTACGGGTTCGGATGCTATCGGTGACTATCAATACCTAACACAATACACATCGAATTACACGTTCCCTTACGGTGGTGTCACTACATACCGTCCAACTGTGCAGGCAAATCCCAATTACCAATGGCAGGTTAACAAGAAGCTGGAGGTCGCGTTTAATGCCGGGATATTAAAAGATCGCATTACCATGCAACTCGCATACTATCGCAACAGGTGCAGTAACCAGTTGATCGCATACCCGCTGCCGACCCTTACAGGTTTCAGCAGCGTTACCGCTAATTCCGCTGCCTCCCTCCAAAATGACGGCTGGGAATACAGTGCAGCGGTAAAGGTCGTTGAAACGCCTAAATTTACCTGGTCGGTAGACTTCAATATCTCCTTCAACCGCAACCGTTTGCTGGCTTATCCGAACCTGGCACTGTCGCCTTTTGCGGGAAAATACCTCATAGGTAAGCCGCTTAATATCCAGCGCGTGCTTCATTTTACAGGTATCGACCCGCTCACCGGTACTTTTACTTTCGAGGACAGGAACCACGACGGCCAGCTAACCTTTGACTATACGGCGCAGCGCCCTGACGATACGTATCCCGTTGACCTTAGCCCACAATATTTTGGAGGGTTTGGTACGAATTTTACGTATGCCGGATTTAACCTGAGCATGTTTTTCAACTTCAAAAAACAAAAAGGGCCGAATGCACTGGTAAATAATATACCGGGTACACTCAATGCCAACACCCTTGTGGAAGCCTTTAACCGGTGGCAGCAGCCCGGTGATACAAAACCCTATGCAGCCTTCACACAGAATCCATATTCGTCATCTTATAACTACTTCTATACAAATTCAGACGGCGTCTTCACAGATGCTTCTTTCGTCAGGCTTGCCAACCTTTCCCTTAGCTGGAATATCCCGGCTAAAGCAGCCAAAATGCTGAGCATCCAGGGATGCACCTTGTTTGTCCATGCCAACAACCTGCTTCTGATCACCAGTTATAAAGGCGCTGACCCCGAATCGCAGAATTTATCCAGCCTGCCACCTACAAAGACAGTTGTAGGCGGGATTTCTGTTCACTTTTAAAAGAATTATATGCGTTACAGCTCTGAAATAATTAAATTGATCTTCGCACCAACTATCAGGACGAAAACACTCATTGAGCTCTTAATGGGGCCGTGGATTGTTGCTTTCTTGATTCTTTTCTTTTGCTCCTGCAATAAGTTGGTGGAAATCCCCCAGCCAAATAATACTATAACAATAGAAAAATTGTTCGAAAATGATCCCAACGCCAATGCGGCCATTGCCTCCATTTACAGCCAGATGAATTCCGGGTCTACTTTTTACAATCTCCGGTACGCCAATGGGCTCACTACCATAGCGGGAGGGGCAAGTTCCGACGAGCTTAATATAGCCGGATTCTTATACTCCCAGTTCCAAAAATATTCTTTCCTTTCAACGGATGGGCAGATAGGGATGTCGTTCTGGACTCCTGCCTATAACCAAATTTACCAGGCCAATGCTGCGATTGAAAGCCTGTCCGCTTCAAAGGGGGTATCGCCGGCGCTCAAGACAACACTTAGGGGGGAGGCAAAATTCTTGCGGGCTTTTGCGCACTTCTACCTCGTGAATCTCTTTGGTGACATTCCCATCGTGACGCAATCCGAATGGTCCAAGATCAACCTGCTCAAAAGGTCTCCTGTAGATAGCGTATATAGCCAGATTATACAGGACCTCACGGACGCCCAGGCAGCCTTGCCCAGTGATTATTCGGCAGGGGGCGGTGAGAAGATCCGCGCGAACAAATGGGCAGCCACCGCCTTGCTGGCAAGGGTATACCTGTATAAAGGAGATTGGGCCAATGCCGAACAGCAGGCATCCCTGATGATTAATTCCGGCCTGTTCAGGCTGCCGGGTGACCCTGATTCCGTATTCCTGAAGAACAGCGATGAGGCCATCCTCCAATGGCAGACCCAGGATGCAGCTACCAATAAATACGCCACGGTCGAAGGTACCAACCTCATCCCCACAAGCCATACATCGAGCGCTGCTTATAGCCTGACGGCTGGCCTGTTGGGTGTGTTCGAACCAAACGACCTTCGCCGCAGCGACTGGGTGGACAGTACCAAATTTGGTGGAAAGTACTATTTCTTCCCATTCAAATACAAAGTGAAAGTGGGCACTGCCGGTGGCGTTACGGAGTACTATATGGTGCTGCGCTATGCGGAACAATACCTCATCCGCGCCGAGGCGCGTGCAAAGACAGGTACAGACCTGGCAGGAGCGCAGGACGACATTAACATGATTCGCCGCAGGGCTGGGTTGAACGACCTGGACCCATCGCTTGACCAGGCAGGTACTCTCGCGGCTATAGCCCAGGAGCGCCGGGTTGAATTCTTTGCAGAATGGGGCCACCGCTGGTTCGACCTGAAACGTAGAGGAGAGGCAGACGCGGTGCTGGGAAGCAGGGCAGGGTGGCGCCCGGAGGTCAAGCTATGGCCTATACCTGCGACAGAACTTATTACCGATCCCAACCTGGTACAAAACCCAGGATATAATTAGCCAAAAAGTATATTATAACTATTAAACCACCACAACGATGTACAACGGAAAAAGAAACCTTTTCCTTAACCTTGTCGCTATCACAATAACCCTGTCCCCAATCTCTGTAGTTGCCCAAAAAAATGACGGCTATTCACTCACCGGCCATATTAACGGCTTGAAGGATGGTGATAAAGTACTGATGAATATGATGGTATATAACCCGGGAGAGGCGGTCGAAGTGCACCGGGATTCGGCGTTTGTCAAAAATGGGGAATTTCATATCGAAGGCCATGTACCCGATGGGCCGAGAGTATATTGGATGTGGCTTCCGAGGATTGACCATGTGTACCGGATGTTTATTGACAACAACCAGGCTATCCAGTTGCGCTATGACAAAGATATCAGCAAAGAGCGGATGCAGTTGCTGGACCGTATCCTGGTTTCTGATGGCAGCCCTACCAATACAGCCTTTCACCTGATCTGGGCTATAGACGACATGTATTCCCAATCCACCGGGATGATCGACCATGAACTGCAGAAAATCCGGGACTCCATCGGGTATGACAGGAAACTGGTAGACGGCCTGATGCGGGCAAGAAAAGGCATCCGCCAGGGCCTGAATAACCGCTTTCTTAACCACCTGGACCCCTTATTCCTCCCTGCCGCGGGCCTGCTGGCGATGTATGAGGGCGGTGACCACGACGGCGGCTGGGCTGATGTCTACGACCAGATGGATGGCCATCTACGGGCAAGCGTGCCAGGCAAAATGCTCCAACAGCGCTTACCCCTCCTGGTTGGTAAAAAAATGCCTGATTTTAGCCTGCCGGACGGCCAGGGCAAAACTGTTTCTCTGAAGGATCTTCCTTCGAAGGGCAAGCTGACGCTGGTGAGGTTCTGGGCTACCAATTCTTATAACAGGGCTGCTTTTGATGCAGAGTTAAAAGCGATGTACCAGCAATATCATAATAAAGGGCTGAACGTCGTGGCAGTATCGACAGATACAAAATTGGACACCTGGAAACAAACGCTTCAGACAGAGCAGTACCCCTGGCAAAATGTGATTGACCTTAGAGGAGAGGCTGTTGTTGACACAGTGTACCATGAACTCGGGTCATTGGCTGGCCCCAACACCACGAACGTCCTTTTAGATACGGAGGGAAACATTGTAGCCTGGGATGTTTACGGCCTTGAACTTCGATGGTATCTCGATACCATCCTGAACCCTGAACCGGCGGAAAACCGGTAATAATCTAAAACGTTTAAACACATTAAAATGAATTTCCGTTCTTACTTTACCACCTGCGCCATCCTGATAGCCGCTGCGTTATCCGGCTGTTCCAAAACCGTGAACCCGGTAACACCGGCCTCGGTCGTCGTGGTGAACGCCATTCCGACCTCGAATAGCTTATATGTCCTATTCTCGAAGGACGCGCCCAAATATTTTTCCAATTCAATATCTCTCGGTTATACCGGTTTTTCCTTGTACTCGCCACCCAGCGGCACAAAGCCGGTTAGTATTATCCAGAACACCGACACGACAAAAGCAATATTAACAGCTGACATACCTTTTGCCAGCGGCGGCATCTATTCGCTTTATCTAACAGGGGATACGACCCATCCGGATACCTTACTGCTAAGGGACAATATCGTCAATTTTACTTCCGATTCAGCCGGCGTACGATTTATCAATTTGTCCGGAGACAGCAAGGCACTGGCGATTAACCTGGAAGGAGGCACACAAGGCGACGTTGCCACGCTTTCCTATAAAGGGGTCAGCCCATTTGTACCATATAACGCCGACATTAACGGCCCGGGCGGATACAATTTTGAAATCCGCGACCCCGCCACCGGCGACCTCCTGACAACCTTTACATGGTATTATACGGATCACAAGAATAACAGCGTCGTCATTGCAGGTTCTTCGGACCCCAATTCCCCTACACCCTTAACCGTTTTTCAGGTAAACCACTTTTAAGCAGACAAGAAAGGCCTGTATGAAAACATGGATGCTCATTACCGGGCTGCTGGCAGCCATACCCTGGGCCGCTCTGGCGCAATCGGATAACTGGCAAAATAAGGACCTGCTCGAAAACGGGGTACCCGGCACCAGCACGGAGAAGGCCTACAAACAACTTATTGCCGGAAAGCGGTACCAGGTCATTGTCGCGGTAATAGACAGCGGCATTGATACCAGCCATCACGACCTGAAAGGGCATCTGTGGGCAAACCCCGGCGAGATCCCAGGCAATCACCTGGACGATGACCACAATGGCTATACAGATGATGTGCACGGGTGGAATTTTGCAGGGCTGCCCGTTTCCCGTGACAGCCTTGTTTTCCTGGCCCAGCATAAAAAGCAATTCTTTGACAGCCTGTCCTACACTACGGTACCGCCCGAGCTGCGGCTACCGTACCAGCAGTTCAGGAAAATTTGGAAAGACTACGAGGACATCCGGGAAAAACTGGCCCGTTCACTAGATGATGTGAAATCAGCACAGCGGATAATGGACACCCTGCAGGAACACATTGGATCAAACAACCCCACGATCGCGCAGCTTCGGCAGTGGCGGCAAAAGGATTCTTCAGATAAATGGATCATCGACGCCATTTTAGCCCAACTTCCTGCCTACCCCGATTTTGCCAGTTTTAAAACGGAGGCCATAGACAAAGCGCGGCAATCCCTGGCATTTTGCGTTGGCCATCTTACCACCGGAAGCGATAGCGCCGGTATCGTCGCGGGGTACCTGGAACAAAACGCCAACATCTGCTATGACAGGGTGTTTACCTTCTCTGCAACAGACGATTTTTACCATAGCCAGCCCCTTACCTTCCATGGCACCCATATCGCCGGCATCATTGCTGCCAACCGTGAAAACGGCGATAGCGTGGATGGGATTGCCGACAGCGTGCTCATCATGCCCATTAAAATCTACTCCGCATTGTACCCAAAGATGGTGGACGCAAACCTTGCGTCTGCCATCCGGTACGCGGTAGACAATGGCGCACGGGTCATCAACCTTAGCCTGGGCTTGTACGGCAGCCCGGGAAAGAAGGACGTAGACGCTGCCGTAAAATACGCGATGCAACACAATGTCCTGATCGTTCACGCTGCCGGGAACGACGGCAAGAACCTTGACCAACTGGGTACGCAATCCTTTTTCCCCAACAAACACTATGCGGACGGCTCCGGCGAAGCTGAAGCCTGGCTGGATGTTGGCGCTTCGGGTTGGGCAGACGATTCCACCCTGGCCGCGCCTTTCTCCAACTATGGCAGGGCAGCAGTAGATGTATTTGCCCCCGGTGTCAGGATCTATTCCACCATACCTGGTTCAAAATACGAGCATTTCAACGGTACGAGCATGGCCACACCGGTAGTCGCAGGCCTTGCGGCCCTGATTATGGAACTCTTCCCCCACCTCACCGCTGCACAGGTGGCAGCCATCATCCGACAATCTGTTTACAAGGTGAGCCACCCGGTCATACAACCAGGAAGCAATGCCGCCAGGATCACCCGGCCCTTTGCCGACCTCTGTAGCTCGGGCGGTATAGTCAATACCTACAATGCGCTGCTGCTTGCAGCGAAATACCAGGCGCACCCCTAAGGGCCTTGCTCAATTGCAGACGAGGTATGCCTGTTTGACCCGGTACGCGACCGTAAACAATGTCCTCGCCATACCCCCCGCGGTCAACAAATATGTTGGGCAGCCCGCCGCCATATTTGTCGTGAAATTCGCATACACTCTTACTCCGTTCGCAGTTACTGCGGTGTGGAATGTTAATTGCAGCTTTGTAGCCTTTGCGCGCAGATATGCGGCTACGGATAACGTTGCAAAGGCCAAAACAATGAACAGGGGCTTCTTTTTCATAACAGCGTTTTAATATTACAAAAAATGGATGACAGATTTTCAAAAAACACCATTGAACCGAGTTGTTAATTGAATCTCTTTTGCCGTTACGATAAGGTCAAAAATGGCTTTCAAAAGAAGCTCACTACAAACCAGAGCGATAACTGATGTGCAATTGTAATTCCCATCTTCTCTTATAAGAGCACGGTAAAGGTCAGTACGTTTTTGAAAATTTAGGCGCAGTAACCTTTTTAAGCCTATTTAAGGTAACAAATTTTTGTCCTGTTCACTTTTGTAAACAGCACCTTATAAGTCCCTTGCACCGTAAAAAGGTATGCCTGTGAGCCTGCGCTGGAAACGGTTGTGAAAATATTGGTACTGCCATTAACGCGCGCCGTGCCTGCAGCCGTCACGCAGGTACAAAAGCTTGCGAACTTTTTTGCGGCATGCATACGGGCAGAGGCCGCGAGGGCAGCCAGGATTACCGCGCCAGCAATGACGGATATTTTTCTTTTAATCATGGTAATTAGTTGATAGTCGTAGTTTGCGTTGAAATAAAAATTCATGACGATAATTTCTGTTTACATACCTGTTCTCAGGTAGGCCGGTTTTGCCCTGTTTACCTTTGTGAAAAAATACCACTCCTGCGTTCCTCCATTAGGAGGAACACCTGGTTGCCATGGGCAGCTATGGTTGTAAATATATTCAACCCAATGATCCTGACATTACCGGCGGCGGTGACCGCTGTAGAGAAGGTGGCAAATTTTTTATAGTTTGCTATTGCGGAGAAGTATGTAGTTATCACCAGCACAACTGTGGCAGCACCGATAAAAATTTTCGACTTTTTCATAAAAAATAAGGTTTACAAGTTTCGCCTACTCTAAAAGGTTTTCGGCATCCCCTCCTGCGGGATCTTGTGCAGGTTCAATTCATCAGTTGCATTTTAGGTAAGCCTGTTTAAGCCTGTATGGGGCTGTAAAAAGTGTTCTTGCTGTTCCCGCTGCGGTTAGCAGGAAAACTGGGCAGCCCCGGCTGATATTTGTGGTGAAGTTTGCGTATACCTTTATGCCGTTGACTGTTACGGCAGTGTGGAAGACAGCTTGCAACCTGCCGGCTTGGGCACGCAGGAAGGCTGTCACAGATAATGTACCAAAGGCAATTACAACGAATAAATGCGTTTTTTTCATAACAGCGTATTGTTTTTTTTGAAAAATATAAGCATCCTCCGGTGCCAATTATGTTGGCCCCGGTCCTGCTACAGAAATTTTGCGCCGTTACGACAGGGTTGTTTTTATTTCAGGTACGCAAGCTTTGTACGGTTAACCTTAGTGAACAGGTACCATTCCTGTGTACCGCCCTCACTTACTAGGAAAGCGCGGCTTCCATGTTCAGCTACGGTGGTAAATATATTCGGTCCAATTACGCGGATCGTGCCGTTCCAGTTTACCGCAGTAGAAAACCCGGTGAACCTTTTATTTGCCCTCGTTACTAAAATGACGGCCGTACTCAATATGGTTAATATACCGCTTGCCAGGATTAATGTCACTTTCATAATTAATGGCGTTGATATTGTTCAAATCAACCAGCGTTTGACAAGGTTGCCCTTATTGCGGCCCTGCTTTTTTAAACAACAGTTATGAAAATGGGTAGGTATGTACAAACAGCATTGCACCGGTGTGTACACCAGCGCAATGCCATGTTTTGAAGCAAATTGGTTTCCCAATTTACCGGGACTACTTAAGATAAGCAATCTTGGTCCTGTTGACTTTGGTAAACAAAGCCTTAGTTGTACCACCAGCAGTAGCTAAGTAAGCCTGGGAGCCAGCAGAAGATACAGTAGTGAAAATACTGGAACCGATAACTTTTACGCCGCCGGCTGCAGTTACAGCTGTGCTGAACGTAGCGAATTTCTTGTAATTTGCTTTAGTAGCTACAAAGGCAGTAACAGCCAACATCAAAGTAGCGGCGCCGATGAAGATTTTTGACTTTTTCATAAAAAACATTGATAGGTTTATGTAATGGTGCCTACTCTGTTGCAAGGTTTTCGGCTTCCCCTTTTCCTGCCTTACTCCGGGGGCAGGTCCCGGTTTCACCGCTTAGTTAACTCGCCAGTGATATTGCGCAAAGAACTTTTGTCAATAAAATCCCCGCCCCCCTGACAGATAACGAGCCAGGAAATGGATGATACCGCTGTTCCCATTCATAAAAGATGCGGTGGGTGCATCACTTTCGTCTGTCATCCAAAACGCATAGCCATGTGGGTTATTCCCATGCAGGTGGGCATACAGGGCAGCAATCCATGTTGCCCTTTGCCTCCATTCGTGATTGCCGAATACATGCCATGCGCTGAGATAAGCTTCGCCCAGGGCTGCTAACCCGTTCCATGCGGTAAAGTTGTTGTTCGTGAATCTATCCGGCAGCAGGCGAAGCACCTGTTCAGCTGCGGCCCTGCATTCGTGTTTACCCAGCACTTCGCTCATTTTTATCATGGTGTGAAGCATCCCTGGTAATTCATCGCCCAGGATCAACCCGTTAGTATTTTTTTCCAGGTATGTGCCCATAGCTGTTTCCGTGATCCCGCCAGCAGCTTTCAGTAACTTGGGTACAGTTCTTTCGAGCGCATTTCTTTCGGCCTTGTTCCCGGACAAGGAATAGGAGTGAAGCAGGTACCAGATAAGCCCGCAGTCCCCCTGGCCAAATCCCAGCGATATTTTTCCTGCGTCTTTTTTTGGCCTGCCGCTGCGTTCCCAAAGCCCTTCCCGGTTCTGAGTGCTTAAGAGGATACTGGTTATTTCGGTCAACCTCCTGGTAGAATAATCTTTTTCAAGGTATTGATGGCAGTACAGTACGGCCATCCCAATCCCTGCGAGGCCATCACCGTAATGTAGCCCGCCTGTCTCCCCGCCGCTGCTGCTGAGGGCAGTGTATATCAACCCCCGGTTTTTTGCGCCGTCTGGCACCAAGCCATTTTTAATAGCTTCTGCTATAGCAACTGCTATCCCTGCTTTCCCGTCGTAATAGCCAGCATTAGATACCTCTGTACTGTTTGTCAGGAACGTTTCAAGATAATCCCTTGCCTTCAGGCAGTTGGGTACAAGGTATTCAATGCTCAATCCCGCTTGTAAGGCCTTGGCTATGGCCAGGAGCACGCCCGCCATGCCATTGCGCAGGCCCGGGTATTTTGTATATTCCCGCATTTGCGGAACACCAAAGTTTCCCTCCTTCACCATTTTAAAATACCAAAGGCCCTCCGAAATGATCACAGGCTCCTCTGCCAGCCCCCGAAGGGCTTTATTTAGGGCAGTTCTAACCTGCGTTTCTAAAGCAGTGTCTATTTCATTTTTTTCAGAAGCGATCTTCGGCCCCGATTTCAAGGCGGCGAGCGAAGCCTCAAGGACGCTTAGGATCTCCGCAATTTCCGGTCGGCGGCCAGGTGCCCTGTCCAGGCAACGTATCACCATTTCCTCCATCACTGGGTCTCCGATCATCAGGGCAAGCGCCTCGCTGAGCTGGCCCTTGCCCGCAAACTCCAGCTTGGAAGGTGATACCCCCGTCATCAGGTTTACCATCGTCGCGCCAATCCCATAAATATCTTCTTTAAAGGTTGGTGCCAAAATATCCTGTTGCTCCGGCGACATAAACCCCGCGGTTCCGTAGGTAAAGGGCGGCTCGGGCTGCTGCTCCCGTACCGAATAAGCCAATTCAATATCAATGAGGACAAGCCGGTCCTGTTTATCTACCATAAAGTTGCCGGGATGGACATCCCTGTGGACAAAACCCTGCTTGTGAAATTCCCCGACTAGGAAGACGATCTCCCTGATATAACCAAGGATCGCCAGCCGTTGGGCGCTTTCCAGCCCCTGCCAGGATGCGCCCTGGTGGTTGATTTCTTTTACCCGGTCGTATAGTGCCTTGCCGTTGATATATTCCATGGCCAGGTAGGTGTCACCCTCCACCACAAACAGGTCATAAATTTTAGGTAGGGGCACAATGCCTTCCATAGCCCTGTGTAGCGCACACTGCCAGGCGAGGCGGTGGTGCATTTCCCTGCCGTATATGTCCGACGTCATCCCTTTCTTCCCCTGTTTGATCACGCAGTCCTTTACCCTCAGCAGGCTTTTGAGATATAGCCCTTTGTAAACATTACCTCTTACATCTTCCTTTAACAACACGACCGGGCGGTAAAAATGGTTAAGCACCTTTTTAGGTTTCGGGGGCTCAGCCGCCGCCAGCCTTTCAAACGGCCAGCGAACCCACGCAGGCAATTGGAAAGGTATCTGCTCAGTATCGGGCACCAGCGTGAGGTCGGGCATGTAAATATGCGGTTCTTTTCTTCCTGCTTTCGTTTCAACCATTACCGGCTCGAAAGCGCCATACCGGGCGTATACAGTTCCTCCGAGGTACCTATCCGTCAAAACAGCAGGGCCGTTAAATCTTGATGTTGCTGCAATCAGTTCCGCAGCCAGTTGGTTAGCTTTACGGTCATCCGGGCAAAACACGGAGACCATTTTTCCGATCTTTTCAATCCCGACATATCCGTGTACAAAATCTGTGGCTGTCTGCATATCAGCGATTACCTGGAAAGCTATGTTGTCCACCAGCAATATCGGCACCACTGCCTCCAAACCGGCAGGCAGGTCATATAAGGTAAACGAAAGGTCCAGTATCCATCCCTGTACCTGCTTCAGTGCTCCTACCCGCCAGTAGTTGTCTGCCGCTTCAAAGCCTGCGCCATGCGCGGAAAGGATGGTGGAAAAATCCGATTCATTCCAGCCCGTGGCCGGGGACAAGGGTACGCTTGGCGATGTAACAGGCATTTGCATAACAGGTGGGTTAACGTTTTACAGAATATTGGGGCTTAGTTCATGCGCACCGCCGTAACCACCCTTCTTGTCCGGTTTGCCCGGAGCCGGGTTGCCCATGTATGCCTTCTTTAGTTCCAGCTGGTCTGTGAGCAGCATGCTGAACACCAGGAATACGATCATGGGAAATACCTGGTACCGTATTACGATGATGTTGGCAAATACGCTGAAGCAGCAATTCAATAGGAGGAAAAGAGCCACTATACCCATTACCCCTTTGAAGGTTCTGCTGGTATTTTGCCATTCCTTGCGCCTGAACATGGTGAACAGGCTCCATCCGTAATAAATATTCAACACACAGAACAGGGTGGGGAACAAGAGTAAAATTATTCCTTGCAGGCTTTTAGAGATCACGGAGATCTTTAACGAGGGGAAATCAAACCAATAAGCAGCAATTGGCCACACTTTATCCTGCCCTACGTTGTAGATCTCGAGCTTTTCAAGCGGCGGAAATAAATAGTTTTTATAATTGACCAGCATATAGTACCGGAGGAATGCCAACGGGTGGCGCTTGATCAGGAACAGGCCATACTGCTGGAACACCGGCGCAACTTTGCCCCAGGCAACCACCTCGTCCACGTCTGTTTCTATATTTGGGTAATGTTTATGCAGGTATTTTTTTAATGGCGCTTCCGGTTGCCGGATAAAGAAGTTCGCTACATAGGATGCAAGGCCATCCTGCGGGCGTGAGGGCTGCGCAAAAAAGCGGCTGGCGATGCCGTCTAATTCGCGGGTTTCAGCCGTAGGAAAATTCGCGGAGTCTTCTTCAATAAAACCGCGCATATACAAGGCGTTGTTTGCCCACTGCCACCCGCCGAGGATAGGCGGGAACTGCGCCGTCCCGGTCATTTTCTTAGCTGCGTCGGATGTAAACAGGATAAAGGGGATGATCAGCAGTGGCCCTGTGACGATACCCACGGCCTTTACCCAGGCCCGTTGCCTGGAAATAAAATAGGCAAGGGCAGTGATGACCGGGTAAAACATGGCATTATACCGGAAAGTGAAGGCAATAAAAAACACCACCGAAATGATAATAAACTGGTAAGGGCTGGGCTTTTTGATCACCCAGATCAGTTGTGTAGCCCAGATGATGCTCAAGCCGACAAACAATGCGTCGGTCGTTACATAATTGGCCAGGTAAAGGAACAGTGGGTTAAAATACAGGAAAATGTTCATGAAGATACGTGTCTTGTCCCCTGTATGGAAAAAGTATTCAATCGTATGCCCGAAATACATTGCCGCGAGCTCCAGGAACAAAAACTGGAAAAAGTTGAGCGCAACAGCTGAATGCGTAAACCAGTGAAATACTGCCAGGAATTTCGAGTAACCAATGGGCCAGATGTTGGCGTTGAGGTGCTCGCTTGCCGCAATAATATAACTGTAACTGTCGGAGAAAAAATCCGGGTAAGGATAGCACAGCTTGAAAATACCAAACTCGGCGATGAGAAGAAAGAGCAGCACACCACTCCAGATACTCCGGTCTCTCAGGAATGCGCCCCAGGTCTTGTCGCTTGGCGCATTTTTTACTATAGGTGGCATATGAAGGTTTCCGTCCGGGCGTGCAGCGCCGGTAGCGTTGTAATCTTTCATGCAGATAAGGTTTCCTTGTTACAAATATTTCATACCACAATTAATCATTTAAAACTCTAATCAGAGCGGGAACCAGCAGCACGCTGCCATGCGCCTTATACCTATACTATCACATGACAGCCGTGCGGTGCCGGCTTATTTGCAGGCCGCCTTCATGCGTGGCGGGGAAGATTTGGTGTATTGATTAGCCGTAACCGAAACTGTATGCAAGATAACAGCAGCCTTTAGCCCATTCAAGGGAAATGTTTGTCCGTTTGGGGGAAATCTTTGTTCATTTTGGTGCAGCACTGCAGCAGGGAGTACCCCCCTGTGCGGGCTTAAGCCCGCGCGATCTGTTTTAAGTGTAAACACTTATAAACATATAGCGGATATGCTTAGTATCCCGTCCTGGTTCGCCCATGGCTTTGAAAAAAATCGTAATTTTTAAATGCCGCTTTGCCCGGCGGATCAAACCTTCCCTTATTTACAACCTTCCTGTAAAAAACTTGGCTTAAAACTTGACTGTTAGCTTTTTAGAGTCGACATTTGACAGGGAGACTGCTGGATACTTCAGTGATCAGCCACACGCCTTACGAACCTTATCCGGCAGGCTTGATAATTTCTACTGAACCGTTCGCAAATTTTATTATGGCTGACAAGTATGATGACGAAATTTTGCTGCGCGAATTTAGCCGCGGCTCCCCTCCTGCCTTCCAGGAAATATTCATGCGCTATCACGACAAGATTTACTTTACCAGTTTCCGTATCACACGTAACATGCAGGAAGCCCAGGATATTGCGCTGGTGACATTTCAAAAACTTTTTGACAGGTGCGCAGATTTCAAAGACCTCCAGCACGTAAAGCATTTTATCTACGTGACTGCACGCAACAGGTCCCTCACCTACATCCGGGATCTCAAAACATTAAAAGAACGGCAGCAGCAATTCCTGAAGTCGGTTTCCGCGGAAGGTGATTCCTCCCGCGAGGAGCTCGACGCCGACTTCCTGCACACAGTTTTCAAGGGCATGGACGCGCTGCCGGAACGGGCACGCCTTGTCCTCAAGCTGCGTTATATAGATGAGCTGAGCAATCAAGAGATCGCTGCCATGCTGGGGATCTCTGCCAATACCGTCAAGAACCACTTGGCCCGGGCACTGGCAAAACTGCGTGAGTCCCTGCAAAACCGGCACGTGACGGAACTCGTCGTTACAGCAGTGGTGGCGTTTTTCTTTTTAAAATAGAGGGCTACCTTATTATTTATTTTCCCAATGTTACTTTTTTTTAAATTTTTTTTTATTTGATTAGTCCATTTCGCAACCCGCCGAGTAATATATACAGGCGGGTGTAAATTTCGAACTATGGAAGACAAAACACGGATTACGGAATTAACCCAAAAATACCGAGGCCAGGATATTTCGCACGAGGAACTGGAGGAACTGAATGCTTTTCTCGACGCCAAACCGGGGAGGCGGCAGGCATTCGAAGAGCGGATCAACGACGACAATATCCTTGAAAGCGCCGCTATTTTCATGGAAGCTGAAAAAGCGCGTGCCGCAAACTGGTCGGCCCTTGGCTGGGACACGGTCTTGGCCAGCCCACAGGCGCCTGTCCGGAAAATCTCCCGCCGCTGGGTATGGGTGGCAGCAGCCTCTGTCCTCTTGTTGCTTGCAGGGGCCGGGCTATTCCTGGAAAGAAGCAAGACCACCCCGCCGCCAGTTGCAAAAACGCCAGTGCAACCTGTCAACGACCGTTTACCGGGTGGCAACCGTGCCGTATTAACCCTGGACAATGGCCAGCATATCGTACTCGACAGCGTGGGCACGGGTTTCCTTGCCCGCCAGGTTAACAGCCGCGTGGAAAAGACCGCAGACGGGCAGGTGAAGTACGCCGCTGTAGGGGCAACGGCTACCATCCGGTTCAATACGCTGACCACGCCTGCCGGGGGCCAATACCAGGTCGTGCTCTCAGACGGCACGAAAGTATGGCTCAACAATGCTTCTTCGCTGCGTTTCCCCTCCGCATTTGCAGGGGCACAACGCGACGTAGAACTAACAGGTGAGGCTTATTTTGAGGTAGCCAGGGATGCATCGCACCCCTTCGTAGTACATAAG
This sequence comes from Sphingobacteriales bacterium 50-39, assembly GCA_001898505.1. Classification (GTDB taxonomy): domain Bacteria; phylum Bacteroidota; class Bacteroidia; order Chitinophagales; family Chitinophagaceae; genus Puia. Next base: position 85,769 of record MKTZ01000005.1, on the reverse strand, counting down.
GAAAACATGGCGATCCGCGTATTGGGCACACACTTCAATGTGCGCGCCTACAACGATGAGTCCATCCAAAGTACCACCTTGCTGGAGGGTTTAGTAGAAATAACGGATGGCGCTCATAAAGCTGTCCTGAACCCCGGCGACAGGGCAGCCCTGAAATCACGCGGCCCTGTGAAAGTGGAACACGGCGTGGATGTTGACGAGGTCATATCCTGGAAAAATGGGTATTTCCATTTCGAAGGCGATGACCTCCCCGAGGTCATGATCCAGCTTGCCCGCTGGTACGACGTTTCCGTGGAATACCGTGGCAACTTTAAGCCACAAAAATTTAAAGGGAAAATAGAACGTAACCTGCCGCTCTCCATGGTCCTCCAGGGCCTGGAAAGCCCTGATGTTCACTTTACCATTGAAAACAAAAAAATAGTCGTTAGCCCATGATTAGTCGCATATTCATCATTTGTTCACTGGCCACTATATGCAATATGGCCCAGGCACAGAACCCGGTCCAATGGAAGTATTCCGTCGTTAAGGTCGACAACGCTACCTACGAGCTCCACTTGACCGCGACCATGCAGGAAGGCTGGCATATATACGCGCAGCAGCAGCCAAAGGAGGCCATTGCTGTGCCAACACAGATCGCTTATCGCGCAAACCCGCTCGTCACACCGGTTGGGACAGCCAGGGAAATAGGGCAGAAGGAGACACAGACAGTCGAAGCCCTGGACATCAAACAATACCAATACGCCCATACAGTTGATTTTGTGCAAAAGATTACCTTAAAAGCCACAGTCAAAACCTCATTTTCAGGGACAGTAACCTTTCAGGCCTGTACCGACAAGCAATGTTTACCGCCTAAAGTGGAATCCTTTGATTTGACGCTATAATACCCCTCGTCATATCCCTGGGTTCCTGCCTCTAACGTTGTTGCAAGCGCCGCTCAAGCAGTGCCATTCAACCTTTTTCCCCTATTAGAGCTACGCATGGCAGTTGATGCAAGCATTTCGCCACCAAAGACATTCGTATCAATTTCTCATGTGTAGTCTATAACTGCTGTGTCCGCAGCTCGAATAAAGCTGTTACAGCATTCAGCCAGGAACCCGGTTCGCCCGGGTTCCACCTTATGCTTTTCAAACATTCAACGATACACTAAAACCATCGACGTATGAAACCAAAACTGACCCATTACCGCCTCTACTCCGGGTAAACATTCCAGGGGCCTCCTAATAAAAAAACAGGAACGTTAAGGCCGTCCCTGTTTATATCGTATGGGGCCTCCAACCAATCCCTTAACAGGATCCTTTATTGTTTACCCCAAACATCCAAAATTATGCTTTTTTTAAATGCATCCATTCCCCTTTGCATAAAGGGGCAGGTTCACCCTATTTCCAGGTATATGCGACTCACAGCCATACTTCTTCTAACCGGCTTTCTCCAGGTCAGCGCCGCAGGGTACTCACAGAAGGTGAGTATTTCTGGCGATAATTTGCCGCTTAAAACGATCTTTAAAACCATTGAGAAACAAACCGATTTTGTGTTCATGTACAACGAGACGGTGCTTGATGACACTAAGGCTGTTTCTGTTCACATGACAGATGTCGCCGTCACCGAACTCCTCGACAAATGCCTGCGCGATCAACCCGTTTTATATTCAATTACTGGGAAAACCATTTTTATTAAGAAAAAGCAACCGCAACTTAAAGTAGAGGCCCCGGCAATTGCGAGTCCACTTAGCCAAATTGTTGGCACTGTGCAGTCCGACGACGGTAAACCATTAGATGGCGCAACAATCTTGTTGCGAAACACCAAAATTAGCACAGTAACCAACGCCAAAGGGCAATTCTTTCTTCCTAATGTTCCGCAAGGTACTTATGTCTTAGAGGTGACATATATTGGCTACGAAAAATATTTCCAATCCATTGTTGTTGAAAAAAGTGAGTTAATTGTCACGGCGACTATGAAAGCATCGGCTAACAACCTCGACGAGACCGTGGTTAAAGGCTACTACAACACCACAACGAGACTAAATACAGGTGACGTTTCAATTGTCAAAGGGGAGGAAATTCAAAGGCAACCCTTATCAGACCCTATTTTAGCATTGCAAGGTAGAGTTCCTGGTCTTTCCATTACGCAACTCTCTGGAACCATCCCTGGTGCATCCTTTCGATTACTACTTAATGGACAGAATAGTATTGCAAATGGCAATAGCCCTCTTTTTGTTGTAGATGGTGTAATTATTCCATCTCAAAGCTTAACCCTTTTCTCGGGTGGCGGTGGATATTCACAAAGCCCGTTTAATGCCCTTAGTCCAGGAGATATTGAAAGTGTGGAAATTTTAAAAGATGCTGACGCAACTGCCATATACGGTTCCCGCGGTGCCAACGGAGTATTGTTAATTACAACTAAAAAAGGAAAGGCAGGTAAAGTAAAATTAGACATATCTCTAGCTAACGGAATTGGCAAGGACGCTCGAGAAATTAAGGTCCTAAATACTTCGCAATATTTATCGATGCGCCGTGAAGCGTTTACCAATGATGGTCAAATTCCCTCAGGAAATGATCACGATATTAACGGGGATTGGGACACAACTAGATATACAGATTGGCAACATTACTTTTTCGGAGGTACTGCTAGATATACCAATGGTCAAATATCTTTTTCAGGTGGAAATGAAAATACTCAATTCTTGTTGACCGGAGGATACAATAAACAGACAACTATATTGCCAGGAGATTTTGCAGACAAAAAAGGAAATGCACATTTAAGTCTTTCTCATCTTTCCACAGATAAAAGGTTGAAATTAACGGCGAGTGCCATGTTTGTCAATGATCGCAATAACTCATATCAAAACGCAAATACTCTCGGATATATTTTTTTGCCTCCAGATGCTCCATCCCTCTATGATTCCCAGGGGAACCTAAATTGGCAGAATAGTACATGGACAAACCCCCTCGCGTTGCTCTTGCGAACCTATAAATCAGTTACTGATAACTTAGTTGCAAATGCTTCAATTTCCTATAAGTTAATTCAAGGACTCGATGCGAAAATATCAATAGGATACAATTCTGACCAAATGAAGGATTATATTGCATCACCAATAACTTCATTTAATCCGGCTACAGCCCGATCTACAAATCGACGAGCAAGCTTTTCTACTAATTCAATAAAATCATCAATAATAGAACCACAACTTAGTTACAACAGGATACTGGGAAACGGTGATTTGAACATGTTAATCGGGGCTTCACTGCAAAATAGCTCGCAGGATAGAATTCAAATGGTGGGCATAAATTATCCAAGTGATGCACTAATGCCAAATATTTCCGCAGCTTCTACAAAAATTATTACTGGGGTAAACAGCTTGCAATATAAATATGTTGCAGGCTTTGGAAGGTTAAATTATAATTGGAAAGAGAGGTATTTAATTAACCTAACGGCTCGAAGGGATGGAAGTAGTCGATTTGGAAGCGGCAAACAGTTCGGAAATTTCGGCGCATTTGGAACTGCTTGGATATTTTCGAAGGAGCGTTTCTTCTTAAATAAAATGAAATGGATAAGTTACGGGAAAATTAGGGCTAGTTATGGAACAACAGGTAACGATCAGATTCCAGACTATCAGTATTTGAGTTCTTATTCATCATATTCTAATACGTATCAAGGTCTAGCCGGGCTTTATCCTAGCCGAATTTCAAATCCATATTATAGTTGGGAGTTGGTTAAGAAACTAGAATTTGGGCTGGATTTTTCATTATTAAATGACCGAATATCAATTAATAGTAGTTACTACAGGAATCGCACAAACAATCAATTGGTAGGATATTCACTACCCAGCATCACAGGATTTTCATATGTTCAAGCAAATCTTCCCGCTGTTATTCAAAATACAGGTTTTGAAATCTCAGCTACTTCTTCGAATATTAGGACTAAAAATTTTTCATGGATGACTTCGGTAAATTTGACAATACCGAAGAATAAGCTTGTCTCATATCCGAATATAGAAGGATCAAGTTATGCAAATCAGTATGTGGTCGGTCAATCATTATTTACGCGAAAGTTATATCAATTTTCAGGTGTTAACGATTCATCAGGAATTTATCAGTTCGAAACGAAAGGTGGTTCCACTTATTCACCATCCTATCCCGATGATTTGACTACTTTTAAGCAAGTAGCTCCTTCTTTTTTTGGGGGCTTGAATAACCATTTTAAATATAAAAACTGGCAGCTCGATTTTCTCATTCAATTTGTAAACCAAACTGGATATAATTACTTTAATACCACATTGACAGTTCCGGGCGCTTTTGGACAGAATCCTAATCAACCTACTGTAGTGCTCAATCGCTGGACATCACCTGGAAGAGAAGCACAAGTTCAAAGATATTCTCAAGATTATGGATCCCCTGCAAGCACTGCCTACTTTAACATCGCAAGCTTCGGTACCAATAGCATTACTGACGCATCATTTATTAGATTGAAGAATATTGAACTTTCGTTTGAACTTCCCTCACCTTTAATTGAGCGGCTCCAATTGCAAAAGGTTCAAATTTATTTGCAGGGCCAAAATTTACTTACAATAACCCACTTCAAGGTCTTTGACCCAGAAACTAATGATATCGCGCCGTTACTAATGCTAGTTGCTGGAATCAATATTACATTGTAAAATAAATTCTTATAAAATGTATATAATATATAACAGTTGCCTGTACGTAAGGACGTTAAGAAAGGGTTGTTTAATAATTGGTTTCTTAATCCTTGTTTTGACTTTCTCAAATTGTAAGAAGATGATTGAAGTTTCTCCTCCTATAACTGAATTAGTTACACCTGATGTTTTTAATAACAGCTCGGCTTCGACCGCTGCATTGATTTCCATTTATTCGCAAATGGCGGATAATACTGAATTATATTTTTTAGCGCTTAATTTGGGACTCAGTGCCGATGAACTTGAAAATTTTAGCACATCTCTTCCACTTGTTCAGGCATACACAAATGCCCTTCAGGCTGTTCAAGCTCCTGGCCCATGGTCAAATGCTTACAATTATATCTATCGTGCTAATGCAATAATTGAAGGGCTTAAGTCTACGAAAGGAGTAAGCGAGAAGGTATCTAGTCAATTGATAGGTGAAGCAAAATTTCTCAGAGCATTTTGGTATTTTTATTTGGCAAATATTTATGGTGATGTTCCACTGGTAGTAACCAGTGACTATTCGATAAACGCAAGGATGCCGCGAGCTTCAGCAAAAACGATTTTTGCGCAAATTAATTCCGATTTAAATGATGCAATAGCAACTTTAAACAATAACTATGTTGATATTAGCGACACTGTAACAACTTTGGATCGTGTCCGACCGAATAAGTGGGCCGCACGTGCACTGCTTGCAAGAAGTTATCTTTTTGAAGGGGAATTTGATAGTGCAGCAAACATGGCTTCTCTTGTGATCGGTAATTCAGCATTTTTCACGGTAACTCAGGACCTTGATAGTGTTTTCCTTGTGAATAGCCCTGAAGCAATCTGGCAATTACAGATGCCGCAACCGTCAAGCTATGATACATATGAAGGCGCTTATTTTATTTTATTGGGTGAACCATCAACGAATTATTATAACTGTACGGCGCTAAGCCCACAGTTAATGGGTACATTTGAAAGCGGCGATCATCGAAAAATTCAATGGGTAGACAGCGTCCAAACTGGAAGTACAACTTACTTTTTCCCTTTCAAATATAAGGTTTATCAAACACAGGGAGATATTATTGAGAGATCGACACCATTGAGGCTTGCCGAGCAATATTTGATTAGGGCGGAATGTAGAGCCCAAAGTGGTGATGTTGCGGACGCAATAACGGATTTGAATGTTATTCGAAGTAGGGCGGGCCTTCCCAATTATTCAGGCCTGCAGGACAAGAATTCATTGCTCCAAGCCATACTCCATGAACGTCAAGTTGAACTATTTTCGGAATGTGGTCATCGTTGGTTTGATTTGAAACGGACAGGATCTATTAATAATGTAATGGGAGAACCTGGCGGTGTTTGTAGTTCAAAGGGCGGTACCTGGAATTTGAATAAGGCCTTATATCCTGTGCCGCAATCTGACCTAAGTAATGATCCAAATCTTACACAAAATCCTGGCTATTAAAGCAATGACTTATGGTTTGCAGTATAAATCAAAGGTATTCTATTGTCTATTGAACCACCAAGATATGTAGGTAGTTGTACCCCGTACACCAATGTACTCTGAAATAGATTTGTCTTTTTTAGTTTGAAATGTGAATTAGTATGTATAAATTGTTTTTTACCATTTTTATTTGTGCGGCCAACGGCAATGTCTGGGCTGATGTCGCTGATACCGCGCGTTTTCCAAAAGAAGGCGAATCATGTCCTAATTTTCATTTTGAAGAAGTCATTGATTATACCTCAAATCGAGCTTCAATAAATGACTTTAAGGGCAAGTGGCTAATTGTTGATTGTTGGAATGAATACTGCTCAGGTTGTTTAGCCTCAATGCCAAATGTTAATAGTCTTAGCACAAAATTTCGAGGAGTCGCACAGTTTTTGTTAGTGGCATATACCGGCTCTCAATACAGCCCGAACGGAATGACCAATAGTAACAATTCAATCAGAATGCTCTATAAAAGGATTCAGCAAAAATATAACTTGCATGTGCCAATAGCATTTGACTCCTTACTTTTTAAGCAATTTGGCATTTATGGATGTCCCTTTATATTAATTATTTCGCCTGATGGTATAGTGAAGTATATAACCTTTGAGCTCAATTCAGATGATCTTGCAGCTATTATTTCTGGGCAATCTATTCAATTACCAAAATTGCATTCAGTTTATGATACAATAAAAAGGGCAACGATATATCATTATGATAGTAATTCGCCTTTTTTACTCAATAGGAATGGAGGAGAAGATTCAAGCTTTATATTTAGATCCCTCCTTTCGACCTGGAACTCAGAGGTTCAACCAATGCGGTTGCCGTTAATTGGTAAAGTTTATAAGTCACTTGATATACTCGGAGCTGATTTAGTCACTTTATACAAATACGCATACTTTGGAAAGGGCTATTGGGATTTCAGAGACAGCCTGTATGCCGAAACATATCCAATACCTATTTTTGAAACGTCTGATTCGTTATTGATCAGGGATCAAGGCCGGAATTTGTTCTGTTATAGTTTGACTTTGCCACCCTCACTTAGGACCAGGGAAAAGATAATGGCAGTTATGAGGAATGACCTTGGAAATTATTTTGGCTACCATGCTTATATAGAAAAACGTCTAATGCCCTATTACAGATTAGTTGCTACTGCACGCGCTAGGCATCTATTAAAGGCTAAAGCCAAAGGTCTTTCTTTTACTGAAATTCCAAACGGTGGATTCGTGGCCAATGACTATTCAATACGAAACTTAATTGGAATTTTATGGAGTTATCATCAAAATGGTCCACCATTTGTTGATTGTACAAGAATACATTCGAATATCGACATCGCAGTAAAAGCCCTAATGGTTGATATCAATGATGTTCGTCGCAGTCTTAGGCGCTCAGGACTTGATTTAAAGCTAGAGAAAAAGGCTATGAATGTTTTAGTAATTAGACATGGATAGAAATCTAATTATGATTTTATTTTCTCAAAAAAAGGAGGGATTGCCATAAGCAATCCCTCTATTACCTATTGTTTATGAATAGGGTTGGTCAAAGCCTGATCATAATAGGCATTGTAAGCAGTTCCGCCGTCTGTTACAGTGCATTGGCCAGTAGTTCCACTACATGGAAAAGCACTTGCTGTTTTAGTTACGGGCGATCCGCCTTCGTCCAAGTAGTATGTAACGGTGAATTTGGACTTGAATGCAAATGCGCCTACTACAGCAATTGCTAGTGCTGCTACTGTTAAAAACATTCTTGACTTTTTCATAAAAGATTTACTTTTTACATACAAAAAGTAGTAAAGTTGCTTTTAAAAATTGGCCTACTCTTTTTCAGGTTTTCGGTTTCCCCTGGCCGACGCTGCTGCAGCAGTGCCGGACTTTTCGTACGAAATATTGTTCTTTAAAGTATTATGTGTTTTCACAGTTAATAGCCAGAGCGGAATATAGAATTCAGGACAAGATGTTGACTCCAGCTTAAAACTTATAAATAGGTTTGGTAAAAGCCTGATCAAAATAAGCATTGTAAGCAGTTCCGCCATCTATTACAGTGCATTGGCCGGTAATTCCGGTACATGGAAAAGCACCTGCGGTTTTAGTTACTGGAGATCCGCCTTCGTCCAATTAGCATGTAACGGTTAATTTGGACTTGAAGGCAAATGCGCCAACTACAGCAATCGCTAGTGCTGCTACTGTTAAAAATACTCTTGACTTTTTCATAAAAGAGTTACTTTTTTGCCTATAAAAAGTAGTAAGTTGCTTTTAAAAATTGACCTACTCTTTTTCAGGTTTTCGGTTTCCCCTGGCCGACGCTGCTACAGCAGTGCCGGGATTTTCGTATGAAATATTGTTCTTTAAAGTATTATGTGTTTTCACACAGATAAGAGCCAGAGCTGAGAATATAGAATTCAGGAAAAGATGTTGACTCCAGCTTAAAAAGCGAAAAATTCCTCCGCACGAACATGGCCGGTTATTGTCAGGAATGAAAATTAGAACAGCTGCCACGTATCCAGTAAACATCAACATCAATAGTGTACTTAATAAAAGGCCGGCTTTTTTATACGATGGGAATAGCATTAGTATTACTGCAAGTAGTTCTAATAGTGGCAAAAGAACCGACAAATATTTTGAGAAACTTCTTGTTAAAGGCGACTGATAAAGCTGGTCCTCAAATGCACTGTAATTGATAAATTTGTCGAATGCAGTATAGGCAAAAAGCAATATCAATAAACTAGTGCCTATGTCCAAAATCATGGTCTTGTTCATTTAATTATCTTTTTCAGTTGCTGAATTCGTGTAGTTGGTGCTAGATCGACTTGATTATTGTCTATTCTTATGATCCTATCTATTGCCAATAAGGAGAATACAGTCCCTACTAATACATGGAATATTTGATACCGTAAAACAATAGGCGAGGCAAGGATACTGAAAGATAGGTTGCATATCCATAGTGCCCCAATCATAATATCAAACATTGAATATGCCCAATTTTTCTTACTTGAAATGCCGAAAATGATTAGGCCAATAAAGCAGATAACTACAAGTGAATTTACCATTGCTGCAAAAACAGGCGCCCAGATTACAGCCTTTATTATCGTGTGCTTTTTCCCGTGTTCTAATATTTTTAAACTTTTATAGTTGAACCAGTCCTTTGCGAGCTTTCCGACACTGTCCGAGCCCATATTATAGACGCCGATGAATTCAGATGGTGGGACGACAAACTTAAATGCATTGGGCAATACAAAGGCTTTAACAAATTTTGCGGGATATTGACTAATTAAATAGCTGGCATAACTAGCATACAGAGGGCCTTCGGACGCCCATCTTTTAAAATACCCACTTGTGCTGTCATTTTTCCATTCTTTTTGCATATACTTAATAAGGGGGCCATGGCTACTCCATAGATAAAAGAAAGTACTTGCAGAATCATCCGAAGTCAATTTCACCTTTTTTAGTGTATCCATATGCTGCCGCACCATTGCTTCAAGTTTCGCATAGCGAGCAGGGACTGGCTTGCGGTCCTCCGGGCGGATCTGTTCGTACATGTATAGGGCGTTATTTGCTAATTGCCAACCGCCAAAGGCGGAGAATTGTCGCTGCCCTGTCATTTTTTCCATCTTGGCGGCAGTATATAGGATAGAGCAAGCGACCAGTATGCAGCCAAGGCCTATTCCAGCGAGTTTTAAAAGCCAGCGCTGGCGGGAGAGAATAAATGCCAGCCCTGCAATGACTGGGTAATAAATCGCGTTGTATCGCACTGTAAAGCAGGCCAACAGCAGTATGGCCTGTATCGGGATCTGCCAGGGCCGGGGCTGGTAGATGATCCATAACAAGGAGCTTACCCAGCAAAGGCTTAGACCGATAAACATGGCATCGGCTGAAATATAATTGGCTATGTACGAGGGTAGTGGGCTAAAGACAAAGAAAATGTACATGATGTTACGGTATACCTTACCTGGCTTCAAAAAGTAGCACAGGGAATAAAAGAATAAAAGGGTGGAGGCCTGCATGAAAAAGTATTGCAGGCCAACGACGATCTTGTCTTCATGTGTGAACACACTGATCATGCGAAGGAATTTCGAGTAGGCTACCGGCCACATATTGACATCAGCATTTGTGTAGGCGGCTTCGAGGTAGGAGTAGGAGTCCGGCATGTAGTTCGCAAAGGGATACTTGAATTTAAAAATGATAAACTGTAATACAAAGGCGGCAAGGGCAAACAGCAGGTACGCCCGGTTCCTTTTATCTTTCCATATATAATCCAGGAAAGATGGCTGTACCTGTAATTCCGGTGCTTTGGCGGGTCTTTTAGCTGGCTGCTCTTGCTTCACCTCATGGTAGTCCTGTTCCGTGTTGATGGCCCACAAATTGGCTTTTGCGGTGACGCCCGCACAAACGTTGTCAACAGCGACCATGGCACAAAGCATCGAATGGTCCGCGTTGTTGTACTTATGCATGCCATTGCGGCCGATGAGGAACAGGTTTTCAAATCGGTCCGTATAGTTCTTTATGTGGTCAAATTCATGATAGGTACCAAAATAGGCCGGGTAGGTCTTCTCCATTTTCCTTACCGTGGCATCGAGGACATCCTCTACCTTGGCGAGCCCAAGTTTCTCCAATTCCATGATCGCCAGGTTCTGTATAAATTCATCCGTTTGCTCCCACAGTGCGTCCGTCTTGTTGCAGAAATATTCCATCCCTATCCAGGCCGTACCCGGGTCCTTGACCATGCCATCCCCCCAATTATTGTAGATCATCAGCCTTCCGACCTTGACATCCCGCTCCTGGATGTATATCCAGTTGTCCTTTAACGGTTGGTTCATTTGCCTGAGCAGCAGCCCAACGTTGATAAAATCGCGGTATTGCAGCCCTTGGGCGACTTCCTTGACCTTTTCTGGAACCTCGCCATCCATACCGGCAATGAGTTCCTGCACGGGCATCGTTGAGAAGTAATAGTCCCCTTCCCAAGCGCCTGTTTGGCCCGTTTCACTGTTGATCGTAGCCACGCCCGTTATTTTGCCTCCTTCCTGGTGGATCTTCTGGACGTTTTGGTGGAGGTAGATCCTGCCGCCCATGGCTTGTACCTGGCGGGCCACTTCTTCCCAAAGGGCCCCGGGGCCTTTCTTCGGGTACAGGAACTGTTCGATCAGGCTTGTTTCTGTCCCTTTTTGCGACAAGTCGTTTTTAGGGCGTTTACGAAGGCTTTTGGCGGCTTGGCTGATGGCTTTGCCCAGGGAGACACCTTTGATCCGCTGCGCTCCCCATTCAGCAGATATCTCGTTACAGGGCACCCCCCAGACCTTCTCAGTATAGTCTTTAAAGAACAGCCGGTAGAGCTGCCAGCCAAACTTATTGATAAGGAAATCTTCCAGGCTTTTCTCCGGGCTTCGGGGGAAAAGCTTAGCCCAGGCAAAGGACAGCAGTATTTTAATGGCACGGATGACTCCGAGGTTCCTAAGCGTATCCAGGCTGAGCTGGATAGGGTAAGAGAAGAATTTCCGGAGGAAGTAGATGCGGGTCAGCCGTTTTATCACCAGAATCACCTTATCGCTGCCCGCCTCCCCTTGTGTAGTGGCATGGACCTCTCGTTGCTTATTTTGATAGGAAATTGTCGGGTCTTTTTCTGCCGATTGTTCCAGCGGCATGATGTTAAGCCACCATTCCATCACCCGGTCGGATTTAGAAAAGAACCGGTGCGGCCCCATATCCATCCTGTTGCCCTTATAATCAATCGTCCGGGAGATCCCGCCGATCTCGCCGCTCTTCTCCAGCACGATGGGGATAATATCGGTCCTTTTCAGTAATTCGTAGGCAGCAGTCAGCCCTGCCGGGCCGGCGCCGATGATAATGGCCTTCTTTTCCATGCAACAACGGTTGAATTTTATGATCGTGTCAATTGGTCCAGGGTTACCCGTGGCGGCGGAGCCTGCCAAACCTTATCTCTGTAGGGCAAGCATCCAGCCGCTGGGTTATATATGGGATTGCTATAACCAGAGCCAGTATGTACTTAATTTCATTTCGCGCGAGAGTTGATGAACATGCAGATTGATACGTGCAAGGTAGATCGGTGCACTTGTCTATTCAAGGGAGATGTTTGTTTATTCGGGGGAAATATTAGTCCATATTTCCCCCGTTATTGGTTAACCGCAGTTATTATTCAGTGAGGATGATCCAAATGGGTCATGCAGGAGAAGAGGCGGAAGGATTGTTCATGTATGCCGCCACCCAGGCCGCGCCCAGCGCCAGCCAGCACATCGCCAGCGCTATGATGATCTTATGCAGCCATACCATCCGCAGCCAGAAGGGGTCAAAAGGCCAGGAGAGTACATGCGCCACAAAATAGACGCAACATATCCAGGCAACAAAAATGACTAGAGCGCCCACCGTAGCCACCAGGAAGGCCACAGGGCGCTTGGAAAAAACGAGGCCTGTCGCCAGCCCAATCTCCGTAAGCGGGATCAGCACGGCAAGCCCCCAGCTGAAAAGCTGCACATACGGCATGTGGGAGAGAAAAGCATGATAAGCCCGGAATGAAAATAATTTTGACACGCCCTCATAAAAAAATTCAACGGCAAGGAGCAGGCTGATCGAATCGACCAGTATTTTTTTTGCTTTCATGCGCTGGTCAGTTGTGGCGGTTCAACAACATGCGCTTTACTGTGGATCAACTGCAGCCGGAATCCGTTTGGCGCGATGCCCATCAGCTGCCTGAATTTTTTCGTGAAATGGCTTTGCGAACGGAAACCGTTGCGGTGCGCCACCTGGTCAATACTCAGGTCCCAGTTGGCGAGGTCCTCTTTTGCACGGGACATCCTTACATCTACCAGGTAGGCGTGGACGGTCGTCCCCGTTAATTCCTTAAAGATCTGCCGGAAAACCTTTCTGTCCAGCCGCACCTCTTCCACGAGGCCGTCCAGGGAAATATCCGTGGTGTAATTTTTTTGGATGTAATCAATAGCTTGCTGCACCTTGGCGGTTTCAGCCGGTGTGACATGGCCTTTAATCATAATAGGTAAGATATTGCGTATTAAAATAAGGTTCCTTGCTACTAAACAAAGCAACCATCGGAGGGAATAGGAAGGGCAGTGCGTGAAATAAAAATATGTCCTTTCCCGGTGCACGCCCAAAAATTTGATGATCCGTATAGGGTTACCCGTAGTATCCCTCTAAAGGTCCTTTGTATGTTACAGTTTTCGCTCTCGCGGAAGCCTGCGTACTTTGCTATCGGCATCGCCGATGGCATATTGATGCGTCAGACGGATAAAATCCTCCGGCGCCTCAAGGATGTCCACGGCCACATATTCCGCCTCCGACTCCTGGTCTGTAAAATAGGTGGTGCCGTTCTCCCGGCGAAAAACCAGGTTGACAGGATGCTCTTCTATCGGCAGGTAGGTATTGATAGACATGACCCCCGTATAATACAGGGGCAGCAGTGTTTCGGGGTTCAATTCATTTAAGGCCTCCATGGTTTCCAGGGAAAGGCCTTTCGCCAGTGCATCAGCCGTATCAAAAAGCTGGCAGATACCCAGGTCAACACCCAGGTTTTTTTCCACCCTTACCGGGTGCTCACAATAAATATAATAAGAACCCGTCGGGAGCTGGCACAATTCAATGTTATTATCATTGCGGTACAAGCCGCAGTGCTTCTCCAAAAGATCACTCAACCACTGGTCATTCATAATGTAGGGTTTTATACTTCTCAAAATACCACGCCGCAGCCTGAATCTGCTATCAATTACGGAGGAATCCGATTTAGCCCCCGCACCTATCATTCGCACAGCGCATTCAAGCAATAATAGCGCAGCGCCTGGCTCATAGGCCCGCGCACCTGACAGCAAGGTATCCAGGACACTAATCTTGTGGCCGGCTTGTTCGGCGCAACGCGCATAACTGATAACACCCTTTTTCCAGTCTGATACAACAGTGGTGATCTCACTGGCCCAATGATGTTGTATCGCCTCGTAGGCGCTCCGCCATCGTCTCCGGAATTCTCCTTCAGGTATGTCAGGCAAATTTATCTCCATACGCTAAGCTATCCATTCATCCCGCAACCCGCTTGCAGGCCGGGGCGCTAATGGTTAACCTATAGCTGATCATCCGCGATTCAGGCTACTCCCCGCCTGTTATCTATTTGGAATTATTTTGGCCGCTGAGAATTGGTACGGAATCCTTGCCAGGCTCACGATATTGAAATAACTTCAACAAATGCTTTTCAAAGCGCCACTTCTTATCCTATTGGCGTTGCTTTCATTCAGCCTGCACGCACAAATGCGCGGCATATCCTACACCATCCACGGAACGGTCAGGGACAGCGCATCTGGGGAGGCCATGGATGGTGCTACGGTGTCCTATTGGGACAGATCGGGTGGGGTAGCGGAAAGTATACGCAGCAGGGCCAAAGGTTTTTCATTGCACATTACCCGGGCCGGCGTATACCATATTGCTGCCAGTTATCTTGGTTACCTTCCCGATACTATTGCCGTACTTGTCACGGCAAGCGACAGTAGTTTTTCCGTTGTTAATTTTCGTTTGCGCCCTTCGTCAAAGCCTCTGATGGAGGTCATCGTCAAAGCTACCATTCCGCCCGTCATCGTTAAAGCGGACACGATTGGCTTTAATACGGCTGCTTATCCCACCCGAGCCTATGCAACTGTAGAAGACCTGCTGCGCAAATTGCCGGGCGTGGCTATTGATAAAGATGGTACCATTACCATGCAGGGAAAGAAAATTGACAAGATCCTCGTGGATGGCAAAGAATTTTTTTTAGCTGACATCAAGACGGCTACACAAAACTTTCCTGCTGAGCTGGTGGCGCAAGTCGAGGCGTTTGACACCCAAAGCGAGCAGGCGAGACTCACGGGGATCAAGGACAACACGGGCGGAAAAACGCTCAATATCAAGCTCCGGAAAGGCCGCAGCCGGGGGTATTTCGGAAAACTTTATGCCGGCGCCGGAAACGGGGATAGTTACACTGCCGGGGGCACAGCTGCAAGCCTTGGCGGCGCGCGCAACATGTTTATCAATACCCAGGGAAATAACATCAATAACCAATTTAACGGAACGGAAAACAATGTTGGCCCCGCGTCGGGCGGCATCCAGTCTGTTGCATCAACCAACGCTAATTACCGGGACAAATTTGGCCAGCACGTCACGGCCATTGCCAACGCCGGCTTTTATCACAACCGGGAGACACGGCTGCAGTCCTCCAACCGGCAGACCTTCCTTGGAGACTCTTCGCTGGTGGAGACCCGGGCGAGCACTTCCCGGGCCAGCAATATGATATGGCGCGCGAATGCACGCTTTGAAATTCGTTTGGACAGCATGCAGGACCTGACCATTCAATCAGGGGGGACCCTCAACAATGGTGACAACAGTTCCTCGGACAGCCTGGCCGCACTGGCCCAACAGGGAACTACAGATACGGCAAGGTCCTGGCCCAGCAGCAGAGGACAGACAGTTAACAGCAACCACGTTTATGGCCATACCTATTCAACGGCAATTGATTTTCGCCGCAAAGGGCAGAGGCCGGGCCGCACGTTTTATGTGGGCCTCAACCACTCCAACCAGTACCAGCACCAGGATGCAGGGCTGTATTCCCTGTTGAACCTCTTTGACAGCACAGGTAAAATCAACGCCCAGGCCATGCGAAACATGCGGTCCGGGCAATCCATGAAAGGCAGCAGCTTTTTAGCAAGAACTGTCTATACCGAGCCGGTGGCGAAAGGATATGTCCTCGATATAGGATACAATGTCAGCATCCGTTCCGACCGGAACGATAAGGCAAGCTTTAACTACGACACCGCCAACAGGGCATTTGACCTTCCCGACAGCCTTACCTCCAATGACTTCTCCACTCGCACAATCATGCAAACCTTCCGTACCGGCATGAACGTTACCAAAAACAAGTTCCGGTACCAGCTCGGGATAGCCTTGCAGGCGACCGGCCTGGATAGCAGGAATGATTCCCGCCACACAAGCCTAAGCCAGCGCTTCACCACCTGGTATCCAAGGGCAGAGATGATCTGGGCCCCTGTGGCGGGCCGAAGCCTTCAACTCGCCTATTACGGGTTTGCCATCGTCCCTTCTACCGATCAGCTCCAGCCCCTGCCTGACCTCACCAACCCGCTCCTTGTAAAACTGGGCAATCCCTCTCTGCGGCAATCTTTTCAGCACAACGCCACCCTTGATTTCAGCAGCTTCAATGTGAAGGCCCAGCAGAACTGGCAGCTCAACGCCCAGGCAGGCTATATAAAGGACGCCATCGCCGCCTTTACCGTCCTTCTCCCCGGAGGCGTACAGCAGGTGCAGTACGGCAACATAAACGGTAACTATACCCTCTCCGCCGTATTAACATATGGCTTTCCGCTGTGGGCCAGGAAAGGGAACGCCAGCGCGGGTGTGCATTGGCAACGTGACCATCAGAATGGCCTGCTCAACAACCAGCATACCTATACAGATCTCACATCCACCGGTGCACAACTAAAAATAAATTGCCACCCGTCCGAAAAGGTTTTCCTGGATATCATGGCTACCCTTGACTGTACCGGAAACAGGTATTCCCTCAACACCGGGCAAAATACCGTGCTTGTCGTGCAGAACTATACTGCCAATGCTTCGTATGAGATGCCCTGGTCCGTCACACTATCTTTTTTTTACAACTGGCAGCATACCGGTGCACAGGGCGCAATCCCCTCGAGGGTGCTGAGTTATTGGAACGCAGCCGCCTACAAGAAGGTATTCCATAACCGGAGCGGCCAAATACGGCTGTCTCTCTTTAACATCCTTAACAGCGCCCGGAACATTTCCCAGGGGGTGGGGCCGAACTACATTGAGACAAACCGCATAAACCTGATCGGCCGCCTGTGGCTATTGAGCAGTATTTGGAATTTTAAGAAGTTCCCGGTAAATAGCCCTGTGATACCACCATCATGAGGGCTTCGCCTTCCATAATAGGAAACACCTATAAAATTTTACATATTTTTTCGGGGCCGGTGCAGATAAAATGGCCTTCCTGGGCCGACATCAACATTTTAGCCGATATTTCCAGGGTTGGCGCTGATTAGATTATTAATCATAACCTAAGCCTTCCTATGTTTACTTTTGTAGCGTCTGTCCTTGCCGCAGGCACTGAAGTTACCATTCGCCATGTCCGCGTGCCCGAGGACCTGCCCGCACTCCAGGCATTTTTTTCAAACGAATTCTCGTTGCCTCATTACCGTGTTGATATTACGGACCGGGATCTGCGTAAAATATATACCGCCATCGCTTTATCGCCCTACGCAGATGCATACATCGCGTCTGTAGGGGACGACATCCTTTTTCTTTTCGAAGTCCATCATGCCCGGTATTACGATGCGGCAGACGGGCTGTCAATCCCGGCGGCGCATGGATGATCGACCTTTTTATCTCCCGCCTTGCACTGATGGAAAATCAATTATATACCGCAGCCCTTCAGGAGTGCGTTGCCCAGTGCTTTCGCCAGCCTGGCCTCGCAACACTCATTACAGCGCCCCGCTATACCCAACATGCGCAGTGGCTCAAAGACATACTGGAATCGGTGTCTTTCGAACGGTGGAAGGAGGGCAGCCTTGCTGCTGGTAAAGAAATCTATCGCCTCATTCGCTGAAAGGAATAGTACCAATCATTAGGTGGTGTGTTTTACCTGAAGGCGCCTGCTATGCTGCTTCTGACACCATTGATTGGTGATATTTTCGCTCATTCACCGATGCCGGATAAACGCCTCGAATAACTCCAGCAAAGCGATATTATTTTGCAGCAACATTGCTTTGCGTAACATCTTTATTGCCTTACCTTTTTGGTTCAGGACCGTGCGTGGCGTGATCCGTAGCTTTGTGGCTATTTCCTTTGTTTTCAGGTTTTCGAAATAGATCATTTCAAATACAGACCTGCACCCGGGGGGTAATATATGCATGGCCTCTTCTATGTCCCTGAAGACCTCGGCACGGATGCCTTCCAGCTTTTCAGCTTCCGTCAACGCCATCGTGTGGGTCATTTCACGTACATATCGTTCTGTAACCTTATTTTTTTTCAGGTAATTCCTGGCACCATTGGCTGAGCTGGTCATAAGGTAGGCCTTTAATGCCTCCGGCTTTTCAAGTTGCTCCCTGGTTTTCCATAAGTTGACGAACGCATCCTGGGCGATGTCTTCCGCGTCCTCCCAACTGTTAATGATTCCATGTACAAACCTTATGACAAAGAGGTAATAGTAATCGAAGATTGTTTTAAAGGAGGCACGGTCTCCCTTCTTAAATTTATGGAACACTTCCGTTCTCAATTCGCTCTCGCTTCCGGGCAATAGGATAGACAACGACATAAAAAAGGTTTTCGTTTGGGCGTCTGTACGCGCAATAGGCTTAATGAAATGGTGGCGCAACAACCTGACACACGGGCGGTTATACGGAAAGAATTTGCAAGGTTCAAAGACTTATACAAAAATAACCCATTTTTTCCATGGTCAAAAACTTCTTTTGGTTGTCTTATGTATGTAGGACGAAATAATGATTCTCCTCAAAAAAAATTATCCTTTGAATAGTACTAATCGGCCACTGACCTGTTATTAAAGACCCGGGACCCGTAAAAGTAGTTTAGGGTCAATGGTTCGATTAGAGCACCCCGGCAGCCTGCTGCTGGGATTTTTGAACAACCTGATCTACGATATTCGGTTACATCGTTTACTATGCCCTGAATCATTGATCGTATCAATATAAATTATGTAAAATTTATACGGAATAGCAAGGACACAGTTCTGATGGGCGCTGCTTTTCAAGGTGGCCCATATATAACATGTTTTGTAACAAACGGCACATCTCTATGCGCCGTTTTCATTGAAAGATACTAATTCACTATATCAGTACCTCTTTAATGTTTGGTTGGAATAGCAAGGACACAGTTCTGATAGGGCCGCTGTCTCTACAGGTGACGCCTTAAAAGGATAAGGTTTAAAGGGACCGTCCATTTCCATGGAAGGTCCATTTTCTCATGTTTACCTAAACAAAAAAGATCATGTTACAGCAGGACCCGATAAAACAAAAGATGCAATTGATTGGCCGTCATCTTACATTCTTACGGGAGGGGAAAAGACTTTCTATTGGAACAGTCGCGGCCATTACCGGTATCAATGAAGCGAGGCTTCAAAAAATTGAAGAAGGCATAGCTGACCCTTTGTTTTCCGAAATGGAGGCCCTTGCCCTGGGCTATGGTTGTCATTTTCACGAACTATTTCCGGAAGATGTATGAAATGAATATTTTCCTGTGCCGTATTTTGAAAACATAAGTTATGAAAGATTGTCCGCCAAAAGCAGATAACAACATGCTTTCATCACCTGATTTCTACAAATATTTAAAAAGTTGTCATGGAAGGGACCCTTACAAGTGAGCCGCCCAAAGCGGCCCCAAAAGATAAGTTAAAAGAACATTTAGCGTTATTGAAAGGATTCAATAACACTACGCCTTTCACCCTTGATGCAAAGATTGACTTAGACGATTGGTTTAATACGGCTGTCAATGCCGACTCCAGGGTAGACAAACGAAAGCTGTCCGATTTTCGGTTCCTCAAAAGGGAACTGGCAAAATTGTTTCACGCATGTGCCATTCTTGCCAAAGAGCTGCCGGGCGATTATGGAGCGACGACTCCTCAAAAGCTATGGGAAACAAACTTACATCCCAAACACCCAAAATGGGATATGATGCCGCATTCACTGTCCGAATCAGAGATTGGCTGCCCTGTATCCGTGCTTCAGTACTTCTTCCAAAATAAGGCGCTGGATGAATGGCTGAATATCCTGGAAGAATTTGACGATGCGGCAATCTCTTTCAATAATGATTTCTTCGAATGCTTTGAACACAGCGGGGAAATTTATTTGATCAGGGACCAACTGCATAAATTATTAGACGCAGCTTTTCTCATCGCCCTGGCATGAGATTCGTCGTTATATAGATCCTTCAGTAGGAATTTGCCGATTTTCATATTGTAGATAGGATAAAGCCCGCTGCACCGCGGGCTTTTTATTGGATGCCAAACTCTTCCCTGCTGCCACTTTCTATTGAACGATAAAAAATGAAATTATTTCCCGGTTATTTGTTATATTAGTACCCTTCTGTAGAAATCTGCCGATTTCCTTTTTGTGGATAGGTAAAAGCCCGCGTCATTGCGGGCTTTTAATATTGCGCCATTCAAGCCTGCTTCAATGGCCACGCCACGTGCACCTACCAATGATAGTAAACCATCAACTGGCTTTTTTTCGAATTGATCTCGTAACCGGCAGCCCCAATATCCTTCGCATTGCCAATTTGTACGGAAGCCGCGAAAGATATCCTGTTGAATTGCAGGAGCAGCTCTCCACTAAACACAAGGGCATCCGAACTCATATATTTTCGAAAATAATCTGCCTCATTAGGCGGATGCGCAAGGCGGGACGTTACGAAGGTCTTGCAATAGGCCGCCCCCGGCCCCACATAAAGGCTATAAAGGAATCGGTCTGTTACCCGGTAAAGGATAGATAGCTGCGGGCTTATTTGGTATACACTGTGGCTGGTCGCCGGAAGTTTGTATTGTTCCCTGAGCCACCCGGAGAAACCTGTGTTAAACTGCGTGAAAGTCGCCTCCAGGCGGTTCAAAAACCGCTCATATACTCCTTCGCTTTGCCAGTATATGCCGCCCCAGGCGGATATAGCAGCTTTCGCCGCAAAGGGTTCCAGTTGCTCATATCCAACGGATAATGCATGCCGGCCTACGCCTGCCCCTGCAAAAAAATGTATTTTTTTGTTCCTCGAAACTACAGTTGCTTCATCAGAAGCATTTAGGTGCAGGACTGCCTGCCTCAAAAAACCTTCCTGGTATCCGCCGTTTTCGATCACTTTAGCATAACTGTCATTTGCTGCTAAATAAGCGATCAGCTGCTGCTGGAATACTTCCTCGACACAACACCCGTCAAAGGCCCGGTAGATTAATTCTTCAAAGCCTTTGTCGATTGCCGTATCCGGATCCTGGAGATAAAAATGTTCGGTTCCAAGGCGGAAAAGGCTAAACTTAGGCCCCTGTACCAGCTCTTCCAGGAATACTTTTTTTACGGAAATATCTGTCCAATAACGGTACCCACTTTCTGTTATCTTTATTTCGCTGACCGGCACCTGCCTGGAAAGGAATATATTTAAGCCGGTGATCACCACCGACTCAAGGCTGTCTGCAGGGTAGCGTTGATCCACGCCGGATTTACCTTTCCTGGTGTCCACAAATTCAACGGGGGGGTCACCCGGATTATAATGAATAAATAGCCTGGTAGTATCCCCTGCAGAAGACACTATATAACCAGGCCTGTACATTGGCTGCGCAAGGCTTACCTGGCTCATATTGACAGCAAGTATGAATTGAGCTATAAAAGCTTTAAGTGCCGGCTGGAATAGTTTATGAGCGCTCATCTCAATGTATGTTGTAATCTGTGCGAATAAATTCTAATTGCTTTCGTTTAAAACTTCCGGTGACCAGGTACCCCGCACGTTGATATTGCCTGCAAACAGACCCCGCCAGGCAACAGCTTTTTTTTTGCATTTCCGGTACCAACAGGTAGGGTATGGGTGCTTTCCTGACCAGGTCCAGGACAGTAAAAACAGTTCCTAAAGGCATGCATTCAATAGTACTTACAAGTGCAGAGATCACCGCATCTTTGTGGGTTTCATAATACTGCCTGTAGTCCATCTCCGGCCCGATCCTTGGGTTAGGTATGCAGCCTTCTCCATGCCAAAATTCATGGGGTATAACAGTTTTATCCGTGCACAAGGTGTTTAATGCCAGTAACAGCCCGAGATGCTTCCTGCCCGCAACTTCCAACTGCGACCGGGCATAAGGTTCTTGCTTGTAAGCAAGTTCAAGCCTGTTAATGACTTTTTGCACAGTAAACCTGCCGGCGCCAGGTACACACATGCGGTCTAACGCCCATATCAGTGTTCTGATATCTATTTGGTATAAAGCATACCTCCTGTCGCCTAACATTTTTGCTAAACAACTTCTTGCCATGATCAATCGGTGCTTGTTTACGGCATTTCTGTTGAGCGGAATGCAAGGAACAGGGCGCAGAATAACGGAGGGACACAATTCTCTATCAATATACAGCAATATTTTAATAATTGGTGCCTCTACTGCAAATAAAGCCGCCTTTGGCTCGCTATTTTAAAAGGCTTAATATTGCAACAGTTTGTGCCTTATCCTCCTGTCCAATAGCATTTTTAACCTTCTCCTGCCATTTTCAGCGCGACGTATATTAACTATTCCATGTCAAACAAAAAGACACTCCATAAAAAACGCACGGGTATTCCTTATGTCAAGGTTTCTCAAAACCCAATAACTGATCTTCCCAGGGAAGAATTTCTTTTAGCTGTTGGAAAAAGGCTCAAGGCCTTACGGAATGAGCGAAACCAATCCATCAGGGAACTTGCTGCCTCCTCAGGCCTGGATAACAGCAAACTGGCTAAATTTGAAAAAGGCCAGGTAAACTTTACCATTCTTACGCTGTTGCAGCTTTATAACGCGCTGGAAATCACCGCCGCGGAATTTTGGGATTTTTAATCGGAGCCCCAATACTATGAGGCAGGCAAAGTTGTTTTGTCAAATCAGTCAAAATCTGTAATATTGAGATGCTATTCCTTTTCACCTACGTGTCTTTGCTGGCGATAGTGTAGCCCACTACATGCCTTTCCATTCCGTCTAATTTATTTTCATTGATTGTTGCTGCAGGGCGAGCCTTGTTCGCAGCTATGCGCCTTTGCCTGTTATTATTAAACACGATCACTACACTTCAAAAAACAATCTATATGGAATCCACGAAGTTCGGCATAGCCGAGTTTTTGATAGAAAACGACAAACTATATGAAAACGCCAATGGTGTTACGATCAACTTCATCAATGGCCAGCAAATAACCCTTGACTGCCTTTTTCCAGGCACAACTAATTCAACTGGCATGTGTTGCTATTTGCATGCCGAGTTTTACACAGATTATTGTTTCTCGCATTTTTTCCCGTGCGAGTCTGATTTCGATTTGGATACCTTAAACCAGCAGTACTTATCAGAGCAATTTAATGAAGGCGCTGTTGAAGTGCGCTGTTATTACCCCGAAAATAAGCAACACGCAGTAGCATTTAAATTAAGAAATGGCCAGCTGTATATGGTAGACCAATTGTATCGGCAGCGACAAGAGGTCAACACAAAATTAAAATCAGGTGAAGATTTTATTAACTATGCCCGCCAGTATTTTGCCAATAAGACATGGGACACCTCCTCTGGCTCGTTTTCCTTATTTAAGTTTTTGTCCAAACAGGAATATGAATACATGGCGATAAACGAACTGTTGGAGCTCAAGCTGCTTCCTGATAGGTCTATCATGATAACGGGCCCTTATCATGGCTATGATTCAGGGGCTGAAGAGATCCTATGCACCTTTGATGGGCACTTTGAAACTGAACAGGACTTTTATGACTTTTTCCCTGTCAAGCAAGCATCAGACCTACATAATATTACTGATGAATACCTCGCCCAGAAATACGAAGAAGGCCAGATCTCTGTATGCTGCCTGTTGGAACTGGGCAAACTTGGTGGCCACCTATATTTTAAAAAATCAAATGGCATGCTATTCGCGGAGGATGACTATTATGCGAAGAAATTGCCTGTGCCCCAGGATCTATCTTCAGCCCCTGATTTTATTGAGTTTACACTCAGATACTGTATCTCCCGTAGCCAATGGAAAAATCATGATTATTAAAATTGTTTAAAGTAGAAAAGATTAATTAGATGGGAATTGTAATCTGTTATAAGGGACGTTTACATAACCCTAATGCCGTCATATCATTTAAAAATGAGGTCAAGGCATTTTGTGAAATGAATGATTGTGCTTTTGACCTGCACTCAGGAAGCATCAAAGGTATTTCACTTCTATTGCCGGACTCCGAACTGTTTCATCTGACCTTTGATTCCAAAGGCAGGCTTTGGCCTCCGGAAAATCAGGGCCTGCCGTATAGCAAGGAACCCTCGCGAAATTACCTGTATGTTAGGACGCAGGAAGCTGGCCCCCTAATTCACGCATTTATTATTAAAATACTAAAGTGGTTGAGCCTTGAATATTTAGCAGATTTAGAGGTGACAGACGAATCGCAGTATTGGGAAACGGATGATTTTGACCTGCTCTGCCGGAACTTCGGTATGATGGACTCGATCATCGGCAAGGCTCGATCAATGGAAGCCGCCTTTGCCCAAATAGCATCTGAAGGGCCTCAATCATTAGCACAGCACATGGCCGACGAGTTATCAGCGGCGTTGAAAAGCAAATAATTGGGACAGTTCCTGCAACCCAGGATTCGGCCTGTCTTGCGCAATGCTGGAATAGTTTCATTAAATTTTTTAAAAAGGAATATAACATGCTCGAAGGCGAAATTGTGTTGCCCTACAGCGATTTCGAAGGAAATATTCACGGGAAACCGTAATTGCAACGAAGGAAGGCAATTAATACAGGGTAAAAAGCGTCCCTGTTCATGCTTCAAGGATCGCCTTGTACGACCCCCTGCAGGTTTGTAACCGCATGGGCGTCCTTTATTTTCATGAGATTATCGAAAGCCCCGGCCTAATGTCATTTAGATGTTCGTCCTTAACGTGCGGCATATAAAATCTCTCGCAAGGGGCCTTGAACAATCCGGATGTATGGGGCAGCGTAACGCACACAGCCATTTGATAGCTTTCGATGTACCTAAGCATGTCGCGTATCCGCCCATAAAGGAATGGTCGGATCAAGGCGAAAAAAACAACAGATGTGGTTACAGAGCAGCGTGCCTATCCCCGGATCGGCCTGATTCCACCGCGCTGCTCTCTCCATCGCATACTACCACCATACCTTAAAGCCATCCCGGCTGATTCAACTGCTGTCAACTGGCCATAAGTGGTGAATAGCCCAGGGCCCACATGTTGATATTTTCCTCGAAGGCCATTCCGGTGACAAGTGTAATATTAGACGCTCTGCCTGGTATTTGCACAGATTTTCTACGCCAACTCTTCCCATTCATCCACCTTTGATTCTAGTACACCCGAAAATTGGCATACGCTACTCGGAAATTGAAGTACAGTACTGTCTATTATAAATAATATTTGTACATCTTCTAGTGATATACTAAATTTATGCATCCTTTAATTATCACAGAACACGTCCTTTCTAATTTTTGCAGCATGCAATTCCTGATGGCGATTTGAACACCTTCAAATCGCATCTTATGGCTTTATTCCTGCTGTTTATCCCAATCAAGATTATTACTTGGTAAAATATCACCTCCATGCATTGTATAACAATTATGTATGGCGCTGAGTGGTCTTACAAACCTGGTGGCCGATACGTATCGCAGTCCAACACGCGAAAAGTGGGTCAGCGATAACCATAACTCCCGCAGGGTAAGGCGTTTCCGTTTGAATAATAAATTAAACTGTTTGATATGACATTTTATTTACGTGGCAGTGAAATTAGTGAATCTCAATTTGGAGCACTGTTGAATGCCATTGTGATGGAAGCATGTGGCGAATCCATAGATCCGGATCAGGTAAAAGACATCAATGATTTTAAAGCACATTCGGACATCCAGGCTGAACTTGTTGGCGTATTCAGTTCCCGCACCTTTCTGCAAAAGCAGTTTGAAGCAGCCCTCGAAGGACATCTTGGCAATAATATTCCTGCAGCAGACAATCCTGCCATCGTTACGTATTGCAAATACTTTCGCCGTAACCTAAAGGATATTGATATGATGAGCCTTGCCTTGCGATATGGATGCAATGAGCAGCTTAGAAGGGCAGAACGTAAAATGGTAAAACGATTTCAGCGGGGTTCAGACAATGACCGGCAATATATAGAACAATTCAAATCCCCAGCCGAGTTAAAGCGGTTACTCAAATCAGCCCTTTCACGTGAACGATCAGCAAATAACCCTGCCGACCAGGATAACTATGTTTTAAGATTACTGAAGGGCCTCGGCTTCGATCCAAAAGCTTGTTTTGAAAATGGCATCTTCTTAAACACGATCGACCTGGAAGTACCCGGCGAACTGCCCGACAGCCCGGCAGCATCCTCAGACGAAGTGTATTTCCTGCGGGGACGCCAAATAAGTGAAGAACACGTAGAGGGCCTCAAATACCGAATAATGGCCCATGCTATGGGAACTGTGTTGCCTAAAGCGGAAATTCTGGAAATAGAGGATTTTGAAGCGGAGTCAGAAAGGCAGCGCCGGTTTGTTGAATTATATCGACAGGAAGCGACCTTACAATTGTATTACTACCTGGCAGTAGAAGATTTTATGGTTTCCGGTGAACCGGTTAAAAAGGCCCCCTTCCTGGTACAATGCTGTAAACATTTTAAACGCCCCATTGAAGACCTCCAGATATCTATTTGGGCCGTTCGGAATGCCTGTCATGAAAAATTGAGTAAAAAGGAACTGGCAGCCCTCAACCGGGTTTGGAACGCTTCTGAGCGGGATAGGGAAGTGATAAAGTCAATCACTTCCCCTCAGACCTTGCACCGGATGATTGAAGACACACTTCGGTACTATTCACACCTGCCATACCCAATTGATGAAAATATATTTCTTCGCATGTTGCTGAAAGCTGTTGGGCTGTCACCTTCGGAATTTTTTGATAAAAATTATTTATTACTTAAATATGATGAAGGAATTGTCAACAGCTTAACCTGGAGTAAGCAATGACTTCAAACACTCAAAAACCTCCTCAAACGCTATAACACCATGGCAAGAAAGACAAGGACCAGACCGTTGAACAATGAACAGGTATTAGCCAGGGAGTCTAAACGGCACAACCGTCTCAATTTTATTAAAAACGAGCTGGAAGCCAGACGAATAGAAAGCTTTGAACAGATATTTTCCGTTATAAGCGAGACCCGGATGGCCATCGAGTTAGGGATTTCTTTTTATACTTTACGCAAGAAGGTAAAGGATCCTACTGAATTCACGATCAGTGAGATGATGCGCCTTGCTACCCTGTTTCATGTCAAATACGATGTGATGTCGGATTTTATTTTGGAAAAAGTCAAGGCAACCTCAAAGAGCCCGCTATTCCAGGAATAAAGTTTTTCCGTTATAAACAAACTATCTAAGCGCCCCTTTTAGGTAGGCTTAAACAAACGCCACACCGGCCGGGCAGCGGGGCTCCTTCCCCGTCCCGCCCCGTGGGGCGGGCACCCCCCTGGCCGCTGACACTGGTCTCCCGCTCACCTCCAGCTTTTTTTGAAGCCAGGAGACGCGGCCGAACAGGTTAATGCCTTCCAATGGCTCGCTTATATGCGTTAAACTGCCCCTCAATGGATTGATGTGGGTACTGCCGGCATGGAAAATGAAGTTGTCTTCGTGAATGTTTGCTACTGCACCAAGCTGTAAAAGGACTTTGGCCGCCCGGGCCTTTTTTTCTCCTGCGATCACCGCCCCGGGATCTATAATACCATGCAGTGCGGAGAAAATGTAGACCTTACCGGCATGATCAAAATACTAGAACGATAGTACTCATGGAGGGGTATTTTTTATTGCTATTGGGGCTGCAAATATTCGATTTACGTCGTCCCTTAGTACCGCAAACCCTGGCTCAATGCTGGATCACAGATACAATAAATGCCGGCATGATACCAGCGCACTCAACGGTGGCAGCTTCGTTGTGACGCTCCGTTCATCGGCAGTAATACACTGGCCCCTCTTTTCTTCGCGGTTACCTGCTCCGATTTATCATAGTTCAGTTTCAAACAGAGAATCACCTGCGGCAAATGAATAATATTCCACTCGGTATAAAGACTTCTATATTGTATTTCTAATATAAATCATTACTTTTACTAAGCTATTCTTTGTTTTCTGAACGTGTCCTCTTTGCGATTTCCCGCGCAGCATTTTATTGTTTTATTACATCATTTCATAAAAAGTCATGACTATGCCCGCTATCAGAGCCAAAAACTTTGTGGCAAAAAAAAACGACAACATTAAGGAAATTGAAAGACAAGAGAAACGCAAAAACAGGCTTACTTCAATCAAGAACGAAATTGAATCCGGCAGGATGACCAATTTCAAGCAACTGTTTGCCATCATGAGCGAAACAACTATCTCTGCCGAGATGGAGATTTCTTTCTACACATTCAGGAGGAAAGTGGTTGATCCAGGGGAGTTCACGATCAATGAAGTGATGCGGTTTGCCGCGCTCTTAGGCCTCAAGTATGATGTTATGGCTGACTGGATAAGAGACCGCATAAAAGAGAAAACAAAAAGCCGCATATTCCGCGCATAGCCCGTGCCAAATCCTTGAACTGCTTGACCCGGCATTCAGTATTGCTCATTTTTCACTTGTTATCTTCCCTTTTACATTAGATCTCCGTTGCTTTGGACATTACCGAAGGCAATTTTGGAAATTTTAAATGATACGGGGTGCCGAAATAAAACCCATAAACCTTATATATTTTTCATGCCTTTTATGGCAGGGGCCCCTTCCATTGAAAAAATTGCAAATTAAAAAAGTCCACTTCCCTTTGGTTAAAACTATTGTGCCGTTCGTCTTGCCATCTGGCAACCCCGCTTTGCGGGGCAGGCGCTTTATTTTCCAAACAGTTGGAAAAAAGGACACTAATCCGAACGGCCGGTGTTGCTACACGTAGTGCCTGAAGGGATAAGGTTTAAAACCGGTTCATTTTAAATGGCCTGTTTTTAAGAGCAGCATAAACTTTTAAAATATTCCTCCTTTTGATACATTTTGAACGATTTACACTCACTAACGGCCTCACTGTTATTATCCACGCAAATAACGCAACACCATTGGCAGCAGTTAATATGCTGTACCGCACCGGCGCTAAACATGATCCGGGGCACCGGGCCGGCATGGCACACCTTGTAGAACACCTGATGTGCTACGGCTCCAGGCACATACAAAACTATGATCACGTCCTTCAACGGGCAGGCGGTTCCTTTAACGCTGAAACAAGCCACGACTGGACGCAGTATTTTATCCAGCTTCCCGCCGCCAATATCGAAACAGCACTCTGGATCGAGAGCGACCGGATGGGATTCCCAGATATTACCACAGACAAACTGATGGCCCAGCAACGGGTAGTTTGCGAAGAATTCGCGCAGGTATTCCTTTCCGATCCTTACCATGAGTGGATGCCGGCGATTCTTAGCATGGCCTACAAAACACATCCTTACAAAACAATGGTGATCGGAAAGCATGTTGATGAAATCAACAGCATCCGGCTGCAGGAAGTCCAGGATTTTGTCAGGGCTGGCTACCAACCAGGGAATGCCATTCTTACCATTGCCGGTGGTATAGACACGGCGGTCACCCTCGCCCTGGTGCAGAAATGGTTTGGTGACATTCCGGGATCTAGGCCTGGGCTGCCTGCCTTTGGGCCAGAGCCCCGCCAATCTGAAGGCAGGTTTGATGCAATAAACAGGGACGTTCCGTCAAACATGCTGGTAAAAGCATTTCAAATGGATCACCTGGGATCAGATGGATACCGGAGACAGGCCATTATAGCGGACATCCTCGGGGGCGGCCTTTCTTCCCGGCTGGTGGAAGAACTCGTCAAACGCAAACAGGTTTTTGCTGGGCTTAGTTGTGACACCACAGATGCTTTAGATGGGGGGCTGCTGATCATTACCGGAATGCTGCCTGACGGCATTCTCCTTTCCCATGCTGATCAGTCTCTTCAGGCCACCCTTGATCCGTTGATGTCGGAGCTGATAACCCCCAGGGAGCTTGCCAAAATAAAAAATGGCCTCTACATGAATTTGGCCCAGGGCCGCCTTTCCTCGCTTGCCATTGCCCAGCAACTGGCAATGGCCGAAATGTTGGGCGATGCAGCGCTGGTAAATACGGATATAACCTATTACGAGTCAATAACCCCGGAAGGCATCCTTTGCGAGGCAGCGAGTTTTTTATCTCCTGCTCGTCAGAATACGCTGTATTACGCCAAAACACCGGTTATGGCGGAAGAAGATACCAATTAGATAGCCAGCTGTCGCCCTGCATCTCTACCTTAGCTTAAAACATCCCACTATGCTCCACTTATTCCGGAAATGGCAGTCGGCCAGGTGGACTCGCAGGCTGCTCATTTACATGGTCGGCCTTCATCGCGCCCATAAATGCTATGACGAGGCACTTTCCCACCCATCTAACCTCGAATTTATGACACCTGAAGAAATCGCCATCCGCAGAGAAGGAGCGGATAAAGCGTTCCGGTACCTAATGGACCGCTCCGTTCATTTAGTAACGAAGCAGGAGATCCACGCTTATTTGGCAGATATACGTGTTTATGTGGATGACCCTTGGGCATATTGTCTTCAAATACCGGCATTGCGCCCTGCACAAGGATAACGAAAGGCTGGATGTCAGGCGTAGGAAACTTTCTTTCCGATACTTTTTGTACCACCGCCAGGCGGCTGCTAATTCTTTTATTTCCTCGGGTGTAGCTGGCAGAAACACACTTCCATCCCAGATAGAGAGCGTCCATTTTTCCATCCTGGCCCCTTTCCCTATCCGGTAACACACGCATTTATTCGCCATCTGCACACCATGCCCTCTTGTGCCCCTGAATATTCAGGCGGAGGATAAAAAAAGACCCCTCCGGGTCGTCTTTAAAAGGGCTTGGAGCCAGGCTAAAGGTTGCCATATAGATAAACCCTAATTGGTATTTTCCCGTTTTGATAAACACGCCTCCCGGTAACCCCAGCGTTTTTCCCCCTCACCCGAGTCCAGCCATTCTTTAATAGGCTCGTAAGAAACATGCTTCGCCACGTCAAAAGCAATCAAAAGTTCCTCTTTGTTCCAACGCCAGCTGCATCCGAACTTATTCAGAAATGCTTCCACGATTTCCATATCCGCCTCATTAAAGATCATCATCTGGATCACATGCCTGTCCCAGGACTCCATAATCTTCTTATAATAGAGCACTCCTTCGCGGTCTACCACCTCAAGCAGGTCATATAAGGCAACCTTCGAAGCATATAAGGGAATATCCTGTAACCTGTAATATTCCCCTTCTTTGATCGCTTGGATTAGTTCGCCTTTAAGCGCTCCTTCATCATCCCTATAGGGCAATACCACGGTAGCCCTAAACCTTTCCACCGGATCTGCAACTTCGTCCCACCGCTCATCTATTTGGTCCCTTATCTCGTTCAGCCTGTTATCTTTAAAACCCATACTGCCATCGGTTCCCTCCGAGCTCTTCAAGTTTCCTTTTTCCGGTATCTTGCTTTCAAGCAAGTAGCCAACCACATCAATATCCATGGCTTCAAATATCTTTTCCTGTTCTTCTTCCGTAAACTGATTCGGGTTTTCGATTTTTCTATATAATTCTTCGAGGGTGAGCCCCAGTTTCGCGGCCATTTCAGAATCAGCGCAACGAATTTTTTCTTCGTTTCCATTCCGTTCCAAAAGGCCGCTTTTCTTTTCAAATTCTTTGAAGGTAGACATTCTTTTAAGTATTTAATTGGTGATAAATAGTTTTCCCGCAGGGAATTCGCGCCTGTAGAAAATAAAGGATGGTAGGAAGGAAACAGTAGGTATCCCAAATATAGGAAGATTAAAGCGCAATTTCTGATTATGTTGTTAAAGGCCGCCGAAGGCAGTAGCGGGGCCCCTTCCCCGCAACCTCCTCCCGCGGCAGGTAGCCCTGGCGCAGACTCAGCCCGTTGCCTGCACCCTCCGTTCCGCTCCATCCGTCGCTGCACCATGGGCTGGCCCCCGGCCCGAGACTGCCTATAATGCGTATAAGCCTGCTTCGGGCCTTTTGATCAATTAGCCGAGGAAGATGGGACAACTATAGGCAAATTCCTGCCTTCCAGTTTCCAAGCGCCAATCTCTTCCACATAAATATACCTTTCCACTGCACCGTTCACATATTCCAGGCGGAGGCTACCATCCTCCTCAATACTTACCCGGTGAAGGTTAAAGCAGGCAAGCATCCCGAAATAATTGCGGCCAAGTTGCACCTTTACCGGTTGCCCGTTAAGGGATATACAATGTTGCCCCAAATCCAATGATGTCGCAAGGGCTACATAGGTACAATATTGGATGCATTCGGGCGCATCGCAATTACCCGGTAAGGTCCCGTTCGCAGCAGCAATGGCAAAAGCCAATTCCTTAATCTCCGATGCCTTTCTAAGAGCATCTTCCTGGCTAATTAATTCCAGCTCCATATGTAGCATTTTTTCGGTTCATAGTTGGCTATAATAGGCTGGGGTCGAGGCTTATGGCCATTAACCCCTGCTATGTAATGTAAAAACTACCACAACGCTTTTAGGCAAATGTGGGCAAAACATAACTGTTTATCCTTGGTTTCAGCTAGTTTAAATGATAAGTTGGAATATACTTATGGTGGCCATTTTCAGGCCGCCATAATTGCTGGAAAGGAACACTGTCAGGACTGATCGAATAGAAAAATGAAAATAAAAAATTTCTACGACTTACAAATCTATTGCAAGGAAAATGGAACCCAATACCGTATGTTCAGGATTCCGGCACACCGGGCAGCGCCGGGGCCCCCTCCCCGTCATCCACCCCGTGCGCCGGTAAAGCCCCCTGCCGCTGACACCGTTCTCCCGCTGCGGTCTCCGTCCCTCCGGCCTGGCGTCCGCCCGGCGACAGCGGGGGCCTGTGTTCAACTCCCTATTTCCGCCAGCTTTATTTTAATCCAGCTTACACGATCGAACAAATTTATGCCTTTCAAAGGCTCATATATATTTACCAGCCGGCCCCTTAACGGGTTTATGTAGGCACTGCCTGCAAGGAAAATGAACTGGTCTTCCTCGATATTAGATATCATCGCAAGTTGATGGGTAACTTTGACAGCCCAGGCAAGTTTTTCAGCTGCGGTAAGCACCCGGAGGCCAGGCTGCTTTGCCTTAATTTTTTTGCTTACCGGGCTGAGGGTGACATTATACGGGGCAATTTCCATTGCAGGATCTACGGCCCCATGCAGGGCTGACAAAATGAATATTTTATCTGCATTCAGGGCCTGGGCATAGGCAAAGCTGGCCCGGAATAGGTTGCCGGTATAGAGTTCACGCGCCGGTGAAGGCTCCTTTTTTTTGGCTGATCCGCAGGAGACAAGTACAATCGTTGCCATATTATATATGTTTTCCAATAAGTGGTTGAAGTTCACGCGCAAACGCATGTTCGAATATAGGGAGTATGTCTTCCATACCTTGGTTAAATTCGATAACATGAAGGCCGAGATATAAGGCCAACGGCCTCGCCCAATGGTACAATTGGAGCCCCTGTGTCTGCACAACCTTAAAGAACCCAAGATGGGTGACAATTCTTCCCGCGATCCCTTTCTTTACTTTCCCGACATACAGTGTCGCCGTGTCAAAATTGATCTTTTGCCGTAATGCCGGGGTGTTCTTCTGCCTCGTTAGCTTATAGGCTTCCAGCGCCTTGATAATCGCTGATGTATCAGTTCCTGGTTGTAAGTCAAACCAATAGAGCGCTGGCCCATTAGCTCCCCTTAATTCCCGGAACATTTTTTCATACCTGGGTGCAGTTTCAATATTCACATAATTGAAATCTTCCAGCATCCCGCAATCCAGTGGGAAGTATAATTCCTTTTTGATCCCATTCTCCTTGAGCACAGTTAGCGCCTTGATGGTGTAATCTGTTACCGAGTCAAGTAATTGGCTTATGTTTTCTTTCATAGTATGGGGCCGGCATTTGAACACCGGGGCAGCATTGTTGCGACGCTCCGTTCATCGCCGATCTCACGGAGCAGCGACTTTCTTACCGGGAATTTGTTGATTTCGTTTTTATTTGTTATTCGTCATTTGTCAGTAAGATTATTTTCTGGCTGCGATCCACTGTCCCGATTTAACAGGTTTGTGCCAGTTTGGGCATAAACAGGAATGAAAATGCTCTTTTTTTTCCATAAAAATGCTGCTTTTAGGATTACCTAAATAAAGCTAAATTAGTGGTATTGTCACAATAATGATACGGCCATGCAAATGTCAGCAGCGAGCCTAAAAGACAGAAGGTGTAAAATAATAAGTCAAAAATAATATGGTGAAATATAGTGAAGTCATAGTGCTAAAGGACAAACTGGCCAATGGCGAAATTCGCTTAGAAGCCGCACAAGCGCAATTTTGGAATGATTTTAAGGAAGGCCAAAGGTCCTGGCATACAAAAGACTGGCATGAAAGGCGGTCTCAATTTATTAAGGACAAATGTGAAATATGCGGTAGCAATGATACATTAACGCTACAGCATCTTTCTCATCCTATAAGATATTCCGAGTATTTAAGGGACATAACAAGAGAATATGCAAATCAGCATATCAACACTAATCCCGTAGTGGATAAATATGAATTTAGTAATTACGTCCTAAATAAATATGATTATGTGCCCGTCCCTTTCTGCCCAAATTGTAACAATAGTAACCCTGACAAAAGAGTGAGAAAACTCCCTCAATATCGTTGCACAGCATGCCGGCATGAATTTGATAACCCGGTCTATAGATCTGTTGATGAACTTATTTCAATTTTTTTTGATAATAAAGACGCAATGGAAGTGCGGGATAAGTGCTTTATATCAAAGGATGAATGGGGAAACAAACATAACCTGTCAAATATTAGATATTGGTTCCAAAGAGAACAGGCAAAAAATAAAGATGCTGAAAAGATTGCAAAAGAGGCATTTTTGCTTTATCTGAACGACACCATTAAGTACCTTTCTTTTGACGATACAATAACTGCTTGTAAAAAGTGTGCATTTCACTTTGATATAAATAAAATGGACCTATGTCCTAAATGTAAACAATATTACAAAGGGCTTCAGTACCCAACCTGTATTCAATGTTTACCAGAAGAAAGGCGAAAAACTGTACTGGAAAGTATTGCATTTCGAAAAGATTGGCGGGAAATGAATCAACAACCCGGAATGGACTAAACGGCGAATAAGTGGAGTACTTCATTTGCTTCATCGAACCTAAAGATCTTCGCGGCCGTCAGGCTTTTTTTTATTCCTACATCATTTGGCTTCACTTCTTCGCACCTTTCTTTAAGAGCTGCTAAAAAGTCGGCTGCTTAACCGCCATTGCGGTGAACTCCTCCAAAACCGCGAACAGTTTTTGGCTTTTTACGAGCTTTTGCAAAAAAACGTTGGTCGGCATTTACCTCGGCGCAGACAACATGGAGGAAAAATAGCGACTGACCGTCATACCGGTACTCAACTGACACTGCCGCGCTTCCCAGCACCGCCATTTTATTTGCAGCGGGTCCAACGGAGAAATTTAGCCCTTCAACCACTCGCCTGTTCATCTTAACTATCCAAATACCTATTTTATGTATTACACTATTTCTTTCGTCTCACTTATTAATATTTTAGACAACTACGAGCCAAATTTGAACAATGGCAAAAAAATGGGACATTGAGGCAAGAGAACTTTATACCCGTGGGGAGATCACAACGTTTAGGGCAATACTCGCCGTAGTGGACAAGAAGCCCTTTTCCTTCACGATCGGCATCTCACCCAAACGATTCAAAGGACTAGTGGCGAATCCCGCCCAATTCACTTTTGACGACGCCTATCGCATCGCCGCATTTCTGAAGGGCAATGAAAAAGCCACCGCCGCCGATGAAAAGATCATCGTCAACCTTATCCATGACTATAGTGCCGAAGTCCGCTGCCGCCTTCAGAAAGACGGTAAGAAAAGTGACTGATACGACTTTCACGCCGTCAGGTAAAGAAATTTATCGGCGACAGCGTTGTCCCCCTGATCACAAAAGCCTGTGCAGAGGTCATGGCCTTGCCATTCTCCCCGGCAGGTCGCTTACCTGACAATACAGCGAACAAGCAATACTTATACAGCGCTTATTTGGGGTGTGGTTTTCCCTGCAAAGCGCGTCAAATCCCGCTTTTAAAAAAGGCCGTCCAACTACCCACTACGCGAAAATACTGGCAGCCGCAGCCTCCGAACAACCCGCCATCGTTACACTCGGCGGCCCTGCGGGTTGCGAAAAAAAAATCTCCACCCCCATAGGTCGTTGGGCATTTTTG
Source organism: Sphingobacteriales bacterium 50-39 (assembly GCA_001898505.1). Classification (GTDB taxonomy): domain Bacteria; phylum Bacteroidota; class Bacteroidia; order Chitinophagales; family Chitinophagaceae; genus Puia. Next base: position 49,567 of record MKTZ01000005.1, on the reverse strand, counting down.
TCAGGGTAGTATTTTTTTTCCTTAGTCGTTCTCCAGCCGCGGCTGCTTTCAGTGCCGGGTTGCTATGGGTATGTGGCACGGGGTTCTTGGCCCGCCACGACAATAAAATTTATCATCAAAAATCAACAGTCATGGAAATCAGCGGAAGGGTAACGGCTAAAGCAAAAGTTACCGAAACAAAGGGAGGGAAGAAAGTCGTCAATTTCTCACTTGCCATCAACAGAGGCTACCGGGACAAAACTACCAGTGAATGGAAACAGAAAACAACCTACATCGAGTGCGCCTACTGGAAAAACGCCGGTGTCGGGGAATTTATCCGCAAAGGAGAAAGTCTCTACCTGTTTGGCGACCTGGATGTACGGGCTTATATCGACAAAAACGGGGAAGCAAAAGGCGTAATCATTTTCCAAGTTGAAAAGTTCTTAGGTTTTCTCGGCGGCAGGCGAAAGGAAGAAGCACCTGCGCAACCCGCAGCGGCAAGCATGGGACCCGTAGATGACCTCCCATTTTAAGCATCCACCCAGGCATCTGCAGCGCAATTATTAATCAACAGCAAAAAAGAAAATTATGTCACACAATATTAATTTCAACGAACTGACTGGAAAATTCTCATTCTACTCCGTTAAAGAAAAAGCATGGTGGGGCGGAGGGCATATCGCCGATACTTACGAGAGCAGCAGGGAAGTACTGGTTAAATCACAACTGGACTACCCTGTGATTAAGGAGCCCATCACGTACACTTTCCCATCTGGCAAGGTCGAGAGATCGGATACCGATTTTTATACCTTCCGTGGCGATACAGAGCAGATATTGGGTACGGGACTGAAAGCAGATTATACGGTACTGCAAAACGAGGATGCCTTTCGTTTCTTTGATGAGATTGCAAAAGGCGAAGGGATTTTATACGAGACCGCCGGCGCATTGGGTAAGGGCGAACGCATTTTTATCACTGCCAAACTACCCAAATACATCAAGGTGGGCAACAACGACCTCATTGAGCAATACCTGTTCTTGACCTTGTCACACGATGGGAAGTCCAGTATTACCGTAGCATTCACGCCTATCCGTATCGTTTGTAACAATACACTGAATATTGCGCTGGCCAATTGTTCCAACGTGGTCAAGATACGGCATACGCCAAACTTACAGGAGCAACTGAAAGAAGCACATAAGGTCATGGGTATGGTAAACACGCTTGCACCTGTATTTGAGCAGACATACAGCCACTGGGCAAAAGTTAAAATCACCGACAAACAACTGCATAAGCTGGTACAACAGGCGATGGCCCCCGACAAGGAAACGCTGTTGCATTTGCAGCAGGGAGAAGAAAGCCTCACCAGCGGCAAATACCGCAACATGGTGTATGGGATTTTGGGGTACAATGCCTATTCCGACACACAGCAGCTTGATACCACCAAGGGGACGGTCTTTGGCGCATTTAACGCCGTCACCGGTTACTTCCAGAATGTGCGGGATTACAAGAACGCCGAAGATAAAATTGATGCGGTCATCTACGGTGGTATCGCGCAGAAAAAAACACAGGCGGCTTTCGACCTCTGTGAAGCATTCGCAAAATACGGTGAGGATGCGCTTATCCTGAATTAACAACAACCCCTAAACCCTTACTCCTTTGTTATCATTCAAAATACTACGCAAACATGGAAGCAAACTTTTTTCAACAGGCAATGGCATTCAGCAATCAATACGGCTGGCGCATCACGATGATACCAAATAATGGAAACCTTATCATATCAGCGTTGTTATACGACCCTGCGGCAGAAGGAAAAGCATTGAAAGTAATGCAAACGATGAACCTTGAAGGCACACCCCAGGAACTGGATGAAGGATTTTTTCGAGCCATCTCGGCACCCGTGCAAAAAACAGTATCGCTGCTGACAAACGAGCGTGAATATGAAAAGTCCTTGGAAGAGGCTAAAAAGCAATCGAAGCAGGAGCAGGCTAAAAACAACAGGCAAAAACAGCCCGAGCAACCGAAGCCCGTAACGTTCGAAACAGAAATGGAGAAGGTAGAAGAACTGGAAACGCAGGAAAAATACAATGAAGCCTTGATGGCACTGCCCAAAGCTGACAAGTATCCCGACCATGCCGACGAGATAGAACAAAAAAGAACGGACTTGTGGGAATTGCTTGATAAAAAAGACAACAACTTATTCAGCTAACATTTAAAATACTTTGCCATGTTACGGGTAAATACATTGAACAGGGTTTTTCTTTTTACGGAAAAAGGACAGGACTTAAAATTAACAGACCCCTCGGGCAGCTTCAGCCCGGAAGCAGTGCTGAATTTTTACGCGCAGACTTATCCCATCCTTACCACTGCAAGAATAGATGGCCCTGAAATAATAAACGATGAATTGCAATTCAAATTCGTATCAACCATAGGCACGAAAGGATAACATCATGAAGAAGAAAATCAAGATAAGAAAGGTCAAACACTTAAAATCGGAAGACGTATGTTATTTACACATGACAATAGGAGCCTTTGCTGCCTCGCTGGACAGAATGGCAAATGCCGCAGACGTAAGAAAAGACAGGCAGCAAAGCGTACCCGCCCCGCACCTGCCAATGGTTTTCTGAACCACCGCTTTACGCCGGTGATGGGCAGAGACGTGGGACTGCTTGGGGTGCCTGCGCAGGTGGAGAAAGCGTTTTACCAATCCCTCCGCAACCTTGTCGCTTTTTATCACTTGAAAGGGGACTGTTCGAGCAAACTTTCCTACCCGATGAACATAAAGCAGTCATTTGATAAAGTGGAAAAAGCATTTATGCAACAACGTACCGGCCTGCAGGTAGTGATACTGAATGACGCAACACATAAAGCCTGTGTGGCAACGGTGAAAGCGTATGATACCGGTCCTACCTTGTTCTATCTTCCTTTACAAAGGCTTGTCTTCATACTCGGTAAACGGCATAAACGCAGGCAGGCGGATTTGCTGCTGTCAGTGTGCGCCTACCTGTTGCAGGTGGCGGGCATACCTTTCTTTAACGATGGTTTTGTGGGGGGTGAATATGACATGATATATGAATGGTATGACAGCGGAAGTATGGATTACGACGAGGCGGATTTTGCTGTAGTAAGGGAAACCTACAGGCAGAAAGATTACCATGGGAAAAAATTGTTGAAAAGCCTCCGCCACTCTTACCACCTGCAACAGTTTGAGGCCCGTGTCAAAAATTTCAGGGCTGTCGGCAAGAAGGATAAAGAACTACTGGAAGTCAGCACGAAGCTCCTTAGCCTGTACAGGCAATTCCCGGAACGCAGCATCATGGACAATGTATTCGGCAACTTGATCGAGCCGGGTGAAGAAGAAAGAATTTACCCTGACCAGTATATCTCCTTTATCTGGGACGGCGCAGGGATGGTGTTCGACCAATTGATAGAATCCGTGAACACCAGCTTCCAGGAGATGCCCGCCATTGAGGAGCCTTCTGCAGTGCAATTCTTTGACCGCCTCCCGGACAGCGCACAGCACGACCTCTTTTTTGAAGAACAGTTTTTTGAAAGCCTACACTTATTAGCAGACATTTTATTCGAATTATAATGAAAAACATATCACACCTTTTTAACGATGTATATGCGCCCGTGAAAGCACTGCTTATTCACCAGTCGCCGAAGGGAGACAAATCCTATGTGGAAGCATTTGATATTGGCGCCAATGGCAGGCCCATTAATGCACACCCCTTGTCAGTCAATGAAACAATATCACTCGCCGAAAGCCTGAATACTTCCACCGGGTTTAATAACAATTTCCTGAAAAGCGAAGGTTTGCTGCCGGGGAAGGTCTTGTACATCCACCCGTCAAGGGATGGTTTTGCCGTATGGCATACGCGGGAACAGGAAGTAGACCTGTTATTTAAAGAGGGCCTGCAAATACCCTCCGGCAAGTCGTATGTGCCGCCGCTGATTTGGAAAGCGACAAAAAATGACCTGTACCTCTATGCGATAAAAACAATAGGCAAGGTATCTGCAAAAACACCGCTGTTCCGCGCACCATTTTTTAACCTCTATGAAAATGACAGGGTTTGCATGGGCACCGTGGACACAGGCATGGAGCAAGTACACTCCCTCGAAGACTTTATGGCCCAGTGGGAACGCGATTTTTGGGGCAGCTATTTCAGCCACCTGATAGGGGAACATTCCCCGGTACAGGGCAACATCGTTCAGCTTTGGCAGCAACAGGTTAAAACGCGGCAAAAATTTCCGCTGGACGTATTGACCCCAAAACAAAAAACCATTAAAGACATCCTTGTATGAACACACAAAAAATAAAAGTGCATTTTATAGAGCAGTCCCTGTTACAGCCTGCCAACCCTATAACAGTAAACTTGATAGGGGCCGGGGGGACGGGAAGCCACATGCTCACCGCGCTGGCGAAAATTCATACCTCGCTGCTGGCTTTGCAGCACCCGGGTCTGTTCGTCAGGGTATTTGACGGGGACGTAGTGACCGCAGCCAACATAGGAAGGCAGCTATTTGCAGCATCGGAAATTGGGTTACCTAAAGCAGTGGCGCTGATAAACCGTTACAACCGCCACTTTGGTACGGACTGGAAAGCGGTCACCATGGAATATAACCGCGCCAATCTCAAGCATGTGCAGCAGCATGGAGCATGTATAACCATCAGCTGCGTGGACAAAGTGCAGCCACGCTTCGAGATTGCCTCCATCCTTCAGCAGCAGCATAAGAACCACGGGTACGGCAGGGACAATGCCCGCTACTGGATGGACTTCGGGAACAGCAGGCATACAGGGCAGGCGGTATTGGCGACAATCGGCGCCATTAAGCAGCCAGCTTCGAAAAAATTTATCCCTGTCGGTTCGCTGCCTTTCCCCACGGTTGAATTTAAAGAACTCTTTGAGGCGGCTAAGGAAGACAACACGCCAAGCTGTTCGCTGGCGGAAGCGCTGATCAGGCAGGACCTGTTTATTAACCCGTCACTGGCAGACCTGGGCGGCTCGGTATTATGGCAGCTGCTGCGTGAGGGTGTGATTGAGAATAAGGGCTTTTTCCTGAACCTGCGCACCTTAAAGGCACAGCCCCTGAAAGTAGCGTAGCCGCTGTGGCAAGGGCTGCTGCCCATAGCAGCCCTTCTTTAACCAACCAGCTTAGTTGAACAGCACAAAGGGTAACGATGCATCCATTATCCATTTGCCCCTGCTGTGATAAGGCCACTTTTCTTTTTGCAGGCGCGACAAAAGAAAAGTGTGTAAAATAAAAACGCTGATGCCGGTCGGCCTTCGGAAATAATGATGTTTTCCGAAAACACGGTTATGCCTTCAGAAAATGATAACATTAAAAATGTCACGGTATGAAAAGTTTTGTAAGAATGACCCCACAGGAAAAAGCGGCACTTGTCCATGAATTATTCCCGGATGGATGCGGGCTGGTAGTCCAGCACTGCTATGCGCGGGCAGAGGAGGTGCAGAACGGGAAACTTATCATCCGAAAATGGTTGCCCCACAGTGCCGCCGCTTCATGGCCTGAACTGGCAGGATGCTACCTGGCGCTCCTGCAGGATCACCAGGACGAGGTCAGGAACAGCGCCCTTTCTTTTGGCAAGTACCTGTTCCGCAAACGGATGATCTGTTTTACAAAAGACAGCATTCAAAATTATCTGGAATATGGCTTTTGCAAGGACCAGCGTTTGGCACTTGCCCTTCGCCTGTTCCTTTTAGAGTAATCAATTTTTAGACTTATAAAAAATCAACAGTATGGAAAAGAAAACAGAACAAACCGAGGTAATGAGTATCCCGCAGATTCAATTAATTTATGTCAGCGGTAAGAGTGATGGCCCTAAAGTGCAAATAAAAGAGCCCCATATAGCATACGAGGCTTTTAAACAATCGTGGAACGCGAGGACTATAGAACTAGTGATGGAACTCAAAGTAATGTACCTGAATAATGCTGCTGAAGTCCTGGGTATTTACCCTGTAAGCAGCGGGGGACGGGAAAAGGCGAATATTGATCCAAGGGTAATATTTGCAGGAGCGCTGATCCATGCCGCGACAAATATTATTGTTTGTGTAAACCATCCCTCGGGTAAACTGGAGGTGTCGGAACAAACACGGGCATTTGCCAATAAATTGAAAAACGGCGGCAAGCTGTTAGAGATTGAACTGACAGATTTCCTGGTGATTTCTCAGGAGGGGTACAAATCCTTTACGGAAATCGGGTTGTTGTAGACGGTAAAGGAAGGGCAGCCGCCCTTCCTTTGTTTCCCTTCATTTAATTAAACAAATAAGCGATGTCAACGTATACGATGCGCGTTCATAGAAAGACGCCCACGGATAGAAACCCCTGTGTTGCCGTGGTGATTTATTACGCAGGGGACGGCGCCTGGTTCAGGGTGTTCAGACACAGGGGAATCCATCCTATCTGTGAAGCCGAACGTCCCATGACCCCCAACGAAATCGAAATAACAGAGAAATCCTGGCGGCTTCTTTATATCAAATACGACACCTGGGAAGGCCTTATCACCGATGAATATCTGGTAACTGGCAACCTGGAATGGTGCCGGGAAATTCATACCAAATCTGAACTGGGCACTCCCCTGGAGAAAATCCTGCCGGAAGAAGCATTTAAAAAAACAATAGCCGGTGATTCGCCGGAAAAGGAGGAATAATATGAAATAGGAAAATTTCAACCCATCAGCAGAACTGTTGAAGGCGGCTGCCACCTACATAAAAGCAATGGCCTATACACAAGCTATTCGCCCGAAAATAGAGAACATTCAAAAGAAGATTCTTTCGGCTCATGCATACCGCGATCGTTACGATGGCCATATCATCGCCGAACCGGCACGGGCCTTTGCCATGCCGGACGAAGATTTTGCAGAATATGACCTTTTGGTGCAGGAAGCATATTCCAGGGCGGGTTACGTTTTCGAGCCGGGCACCTGCCCGCTGCAGGTAGCGGAGAACCTGGAAGAGCAGGCCAGGGACGTGATGATAAAATTGAGTGCTGAATTGAAAACAGGTATAGACCCTAGACGGCTTTATTCAAATATGAAATGGCTGGAGGAGTACACGGATCTCCTGCTAAAATTACTCGTTCCCCTGATCGACCGCGCATTGCTAACCATACCAAAACCCGGTAATGATGAAAAGTGAGCACACAAAACACGAAGAAGACTATACTGGTTACCTCCTGTCGGAGCAAAAGCGTACTGATCTCCACTATCATAATTGGCGATGCCGGGAGACCATCGAACGGCTTACCGGGGAATGGGAGCTTATAGGAAAATACCACGAACGCCTGTGGTTCCAACGGGCGTTCAGGATGAGCCAGGACGAATTGCTGGAACGATACCGGGAGCTGGCGTACCATCTTACCTGGGCAGAAAAGGACATTGAAACAAACAACTGGGCGTTGTATATGCATGGCGTCGCCGTCGAGCAACTGCATAAGGATATGACGCCTTTTGATAAACTGGATATGACTCAGCATAGATTGGTACAGAAGAATTTATTTGATTAATCTTAAACTGGATTTGTATGAAAGCACTTACTAATATGACGATTTATGAAAAGGCCATATGCCTGTTTAAACTATTACCCGAGGATACAGTCAACTTTATACTTAGTGTCCGGTGGGTGGCCGAGAAAGTTGCCGCCGGAGATATAATCCTACACCGGAAAAAACATTCACGGGAAAAGATAGAAGACTGGCCTACGGTTGCTCGAAATATGAAGGGTATTTTTGCCGAACACCAACAGGAGATTATCGGCAATGCGACGTGGTTTGCCCACTACCTTTTTGGCAGCGGCATGGCAGGCCTAACACTCTACTGCCTGGAAGACCGCATTGCTCATCCGGACTGGGATCAGTCTAACTTTTATTTCGCCGCTAAACTGTTGTTTTTTTAGAAATGGAGCTAAAAAGCGAACGGCCCTATGGGGCCGTTCGCTGTCTTTCCCGGTATGGTGGTAATGGAGGGCAGGGAATGATCATAAGAGGGGTGGCATCCGGCGTTTGTTGGCCTCCCGTTAGCCGGGAAAACTTATGCACAGGTGCAAAACTCTTTTTTGCCGGTCTTTCCCGTTTTTGGTAAATTACAGCAATGAATGAAAGGAGGAGTTATGGAAAGAATTACGTACACTTCAATACCACAGGCGGAATTTGACCGCCAGACCAGCCTGATCGGTGTCGCTTTTAAACTAATTTTCCGGGCATTTATTTTCTTACCGCTGCTGGTGACGGGTTATGCCTTCTCCCGCCTGTCTTTTGTCATCCATTATAGCATTTTGGCGAGAACCGCTATTGTATTTGCTGTGGCAGTGGGCATGTATTTCCTGCTGATGATGGTGCGCGGCTGGATCATCCGCGCCAGGGAGGACGGTAATATCTTCTGGCTGCCTGTTTTCCTCCTTTGTTGCGCTTACACCTGCCTGCTGACGCCGTTCCTGCTGCATGAACCGGTCTTGCATCTTTTTACCCGGTGGCACTGGCCAGGATGGCTGGTATTTGCGGTGGATACCGTGATCATTATGGTGACCTACTTCCAATATGATTTTTTAGGCTGGAGGGAAAGTGAATAGCGACGTTATCGCTGCTTTCCTCGATAGGGTTTGCGGCAGGCGAACCACAAAATTGCTCCAACGGCCAAAGCCAGCATCCCGATTTTTTCCCACGCGATAGCAATGGTAGACACGGGTGCTGGCGACGTTGCCTCGGGTTGGTAGAGCCACCTTTTATTTTCTCCATTAGTAATTAGCTCTTCATACAACATTTCGTCGTCAATGTCATATGGCAGGTAGGAAAGGTCGAACTCCAGGCTGGCATACCGCATTTCCCGGTAGTAGGCTATTTTAGTTGCTTCGCAGGCATGCGTTACCCTTACTTCCAGCAATAATTTTTCCCCTCCTGAAATGGCTGTTATATCCGGGATAAAATGCCCCACCTTTTCCCGGACCGTAGGGTCTCTGTAGGAGATCCTTTCGGCTCCTACACTAAACGTGTCCTGTGCCAGGAGCATGCCTATCGCCCGGTTATGTAAGGCTGTCATAGAGCCGCCTGGACAGGCGGAGGCCTCGTAATGCCGGTAATGCCAGGCGGGCATCCCCTGCACTGCGATCAGCGCCTGGCCGCACAATGTACAGATGCACCCGCAGGCCAGCCCATTTTCGGCTTCTTTGATGGGGACCATACGGCCAAGGGCGGGGTGAAACGCGGTCACGATCTGGGGTTCCATGGAAGGAAAATAGGGAAAATTTCGTTATGCCGAATTGATGCAGGTCAATTCGGGTAATATTCTTTGCGCTGTATCTTGGTGGAGTCCTTTTCACCAAACGCTTAACTATGAACCGAGCCTTTTCCAGGAGCTGGACACTGATTGTATTGTCCACCCTCGCACTTTGCAGCCAGAACTGTCGAAAAAATGGATTTGTACAGCCATCCAACGTTCCGAACCTCGTCCTTCAGGCGAAAGATTATTTCACCACAAACGTTCTGGCAAAACCTGCTCAGTTGGCCGCTGACAATCCCAGGAACGTACGCACGGGCAGCCCTAAAATGCCGGAATGGGAGAAGGCCGCCGTTGTCTCCTTCCGTAACAGGAAGGCGGTCCAGGTACCCGTACAATACAAAAACTCCCTTGCCATAACGACGGCATCCAGCGGGAAGTACCAGCTGCGCCCCGAAACGCAGGCGAAGCTCCTTTTATACCAGGACTCCTCCAAGGCATGGCATGCAGAAATGGTGACCCTCCTGCCGGACACCAACTATATTCAGAAAGGGGGCCGGGGTAGGTTTTCCGGCATCGTACTCGTAGACGACTGGTGGGGCAATCCGCTGAAAAAATACCGGTATAACCCTGATGGCTCAACCTGGATATATACCTGCGCAAATACCGCCCAATCCAGGAACGCCAATGTAATCTCCAATGCCATAGCGCCAAGCGCCTTTACCGTCTGCGTATATCTGGAAGGATACAATTATTCCCCGAGCGACCCCGATGGCGGCGAACATTGGGAGGAATTGGTTGGCTGTTACCTCTTGATGGCCCCGGATGAGGGAGCCGGAGGAGGGGGCGGCGGAGGTGGTTACGGGCCGTCTGGCGACGGTGGCGGCGGGGGGATTTCAGCACCCCCTCCCACGAAAGCGCCCAGTATTTTGATCAGCCCTCCCTATCTTCCCATCGCCGATCTAAACGCCTACTTCAAGTGCTTTACCAATGCATCCGGCGCAACCTACCAGGTGTCCCTCTGCGTGGACCAGCCGGAGCCAGGTACCCGCACTCCCTGGGTGTGGCAGGGGGACGGATCATCGGGCAGCATTGACCCTGTCAACACCGGCCATAGCTTCCTGGTCATCACCGAAACTTTTCCCGGCGGATGGTCTATCACCAGGAACATAGGATTTTATCCCTCCGGGAATGTGACGCCGGGGTCTGACCCGGTGCCGGGTGTATTTAACGACGATTCCCCGCACCCTTTCAATATCGGTGGAACCTGGACACTCACCAGTTCGAACTTCTTTTTTATGGTAAATTATATCCAGTCTTGTGCGGGCCAGGGGTACCAGGTCAACACCAACAATTGCACAAACTTTGTGTTGGCCAGCCTGGGGGCCGGGCATATCTATTTACCCTATACCATTGGCGGTTGGCTCGGGGGCACGGGGGTTGACCCGGGAGACCTTGGCGAAGATATACGTGCCCATGTTTACCAGGGTATGGTTCCTTTTGCCGCCGGAACGCCGCACCCCACGGTCGGAGATTGCAACTAAAGCATTGCTGAGATCCTAATGGTCCTTTGGATCCATAAGAATGCTTTCATTTAGTACAAATAATTATACGAATTTTGCCGGGTTCGCCCTGCAGGCCCCAACCACCTTCACAATGACGTTCGTTTGTCCTATTCCGTAGGAAGCGTGATTAAAACTTACATCATGAAAACACGATTCAAAAATAGTTTTGTCGCGGCCCTGCTGGCTGTTGCCGTCTCAGCTTTTTGCCGCTATCTGTTACCGCCCAGTGTCCAGTTCCTGCTAGTGGAGGGAGCGCATTTTCTGTTCCTGGCCCTGGCCGCCCTCTGGCTGGTTTTCAGGTTCTCAGGCTTCACCCGCCGGGAAGACTTCCTGTACATTGCAATAGGTACCGTCAACGTTTGGCTGGGCATCATGGAATTGGGATTGTACCTTTTTTCAAATGCCAATGCCAACATGCCGGAGACTATGATAGTTAACCTCGTCGCCGGGCTGGTGATGCTGGTTGATGGCTTGTTTTGGCCCCGTACTTCCTATGAACTATCGGGGCCGGGTCATTCATAAAGACTGGTTCACCTCAGTGGCCCTGCCAAAAGGCCCGGTTTGTTTTTTAAACCGCCGCCTGAGGGATTTTGCTGCCCTGCCTGAAACATTGATGCAGGGCTGTTCGATCCAACGGTAGGATAAAGACGCCAGCACCATGAGCATAATGCAAAAGCCTGTCATGGCTACCCAGTGGCCCAATGGTGTGAGCCTGCGCCCAAGGGGAAAACCGAGGACAAACTTAAACCCGCAGTAGAGCAGGAGTCCATGCAGCAGGTAGACACTGTAAGAGACCTGCCCCAGGAGCCGGCTGGCACGGATCGTCAGCAGGCCAAACAAGCTATTGCCGCACGCAATGAAGGTGAATACAACGGTAACGCCCAGGAATGGTAAGGGCGCCAAAATGGACTTGTACCGAGACAGTACAAAATAGCATATCAGTATCAGGATGGGCGCCATCCAGAACCGGGAACAAAATCGCCTGACCCTTGGGCTTCTTTGCAGAAAGGCTGCCGGGATACCACCCCCAAACTGAGCGATACCATACCATGCCCGCTCGGGGTATGACGTGAAAATGACATAGACAAAAATAGCCATGCAGATCCCTGCCGTTAGAAATAGTACGAGAGGGCTTTTTATCCGGAAAAATAAGAGCGCCATGAAGGGCAATGAGCAGTAAAACAAACATTCAAAAGCCAACGTCCACTGCACCCCTGAGATGATATATCTCGTTCCCGGCACCCCGTTGATTTCCGGTTCCATAAACAACAGCCAACGGCCTGCATCCGTTAATAGATGCCGAACCGGTACGGCCAAAATAAAGCCTGATATCATACCGGCAAGGAGAAACAAAACAACTATGGCAAACAGGTAGAGCGGCATGATCCTGAGCACCCTTGACACGTATAATTTGAGCCAGTCTACCTGTCCGCCCATGGCATCAGCAAGCTTCGATATAAACAGGAACGATGTGATCATAAAGAACAGTGCAACACTGGTCGACCCAAAATGCAGATATAACTTCGTAGGCTCATAGCTCCATTCCTGCACATGCACAAAATAATACCATGTCGCCGCGTGGTGCAGGAAAACAAAGGTTGCCAAATATCCCCGCAGCCCGTCAATCGTACTGTAGCGGTGGGCTTTTGCCTCAACGCCTGACAGGGGAGCTGCGAAAGAAACAGCTATCAGGGCTATTGCCACAACAGGCAAGACAAAATAGTTACTGATCTCCTCCATAGTAACCACGGCTTTCCCGGAATATACCCCATATTTCAAAGAGCTGTCCTATCAATTCGGGAGCCTACAGGAAAACTTTAGGATCCTGCTTTTAAAAAACATCTTACCGGGTGTTTCTACACTATACCGCATCTCCGGCCTGCAGCCCGCCAATATCTCTCACCCTTACCTTTTTTCGCGGCCTGTTAAATCTCCTGCAGTTCGTTATAGAACTCCGTTAGATTTGCTTTGCTGAGGATGTCGGCTGCTGTTTTGCGTAGGTCTTCTTTTGCCTCAGCAGGCATCACCTGCAGAAAACCATCGTCCTCTTTCAGCTTCGCATCCAAGCCGAAATTGATCAGCCTCGCCAGGTATAGCAGGTTCTTTTTCGTCAATTGAAAGTTTACTTTTTGCACCTCTTCAATGCCCGGGCTTTTTAGTGCCAAAGCATACATCTTTTGCGTCAACGGATTCATAAATTTTGTGTTTGAAATTGTAATAAAAAATAACTATCCCTGTCTGATTTTGCTCCAAAAAAACTCCCTTATCACAGTTCAAAATTACTGGCTTACAAACTATGGAGGTTGATCAGAGTTTGAACCAGCTATTCGAGTTATTTGCCAAGGCCCCAAGCATGAGGGCCCTGTCAGGTGATCACCCAAAAATTGCCTTTAATAATTAGCTATGCGACAATAAATGTTTAGCACCGCTGGACGTACCTCCTGGTGTGGATTATTTCAGGTTTGCGCTGATCTTTCCGGGAAAGGGATGAAGTAAGGTCTCTGGCTGACGAACGCAGCATTTTGCGGGACACAAAGAGGGAAGCTTGTAACCTTGCTGGGGGAGAAAAAGTGTACCTTTAAGGATGCACAATAAAGTAACCCTGGCCGACAAAAAAGAGCTCGCCCGTCTTCGTGATACCTCGCGGGGCAATGATCAACTCTACAACGCTTTCCTGTATCTGCATTTAACAATTAATGGGGATGAAGTCCTGGTGCTCATTGATGACTTGCCCGCCGCCAGCGTTAAAGACAATGGCCGCGAGTGGGTTTTTTCTGTTATCGTTGGAAAATTTACAAAAGCGACTTTGAAGGACGATCGCCTGCAACTAATCACGGCTGATAATGCAGTGATAGAATATCAATATAAAGCTGCTCAAAATTCATGGGCGCAAGTGCTTCTGGATCCGGCAACATCCACCGGCCAAACCAATCAGAATTGAGGCGCAACAACACATGGATTTATACCGGGGAAGCTACATTTACTTACTTCAAATACGCCCCCAGACCTGATGAATCGTTGTTAAGTATTTTGTTTTCCCAGCGCCCTAAAATAAATCTCACATGAACATCGGCGAACAATTCCGCGATGCATTAACGCCCGCCAAAAACGTCTTTCAAACAGGTTGGTAAAAAATTTATCCCTGTCTACAATTGATCCCAAAAACTCCGTTATCACGGTGACGAATCAGCGGTTTTAAATTTCCCTGGGTTGATCAGAATTTGAACTACTTATTTTTTCAATGTGCGTTGCAGTTACCTTTACCCTGTCATTCAACAATGGGAGCTGCTGGGGTAATAAATACACCGGAAAAATCACCTCGATAGAAGGGCATAAGTAGCCCATAAAATTGTGGTGAACCTGTCAAAGTTGCAGGAAGATCGTGTGCTTATTAAGCGCTGGTTCTGTATAAAAAATGACATCGACATTATAGATTAATCTGGCCTAAACAAATGCCGGTGATGATGGCTTAATTCCTTGTTCATCCTTCCTTTCCTTTTCCCAAGGTTTCAATAAGCTGCCTGAAAATGCCGTGAACACGTCTCAATACCCACTTTAACGAGTGACGACGTTGCGGCAAGGGGACACCCCTGTCTATCCGGGCATGGCGAGATGTAGAATTGTCGGACAAAGTCCTCCATTCGAATCTCGCCCCCTGGTGCCTCCGGAGTCGGCGGGGGTCTGCTGGAGCTGTTTTAAGGCGTTTTTAGGGCCAAAAAAGTGAGGAGTGATATGAAGAAGAAGGAGAAAATAAACCTGACCAGGAGGGTCACAGTACGCTTAAAACCGGAAGAGTACCAGCAGTTGCATAGCCAATGCAAACAATCCACCTGCCGGAAATTCAGTGAATATGCCCGGAAAATTTTACTGCAAAAACCCATCGTGACCAAGGTCAGAAACCAGTCCGCAGATGAATTTTTGGCAGTCGCTTTACAACTCAAAAATGAGTTGTCCGCCGTCGGAAATAACTACAACCAGGCGGTGAAAAAACTCCATCTGCTGCATGATCCCAGGGACCTAAAAGATTGGGTCTCGCGCTACGAAAACGAGCGCCTCCGGCTGCACAAAATGGCCGACGAAATCTTTGTGAAGATGGATCAAATTTATCAGTTATGGTTGCGCGGATAGGGGAGCCTGAAGTGATCGAGAAGGCCGTGTATTATAACGAAAATAAAGTGCGGGAAGGAGTCGCCGTATGTATCGCAGAGAACAACTTTCTAAAGCGGTATGATCAGTTGTCGCTGCGGGATAAACTGCAACGTTTTAACCTGCTGACCGAACTTAACCCGGGGGTCAAAAAACACACGCTCCATATCAGCCTGAACTTTCACCCCTCAGAGAAATTTACCCATGATGAACTGCGGGATATTGCCAGGGATTATATGGAAGGCATCGGCTTTGGCAGCCAGCCTTACCTGGTCTATGAACACAACGACAGCGGGCACCCGCATGTACATGTCGTGACCAGCAGCATCCGCGATGATGGTACCTCTATCAACTTCCATAATATCGGAAGGAAGGAATCCTCCATTGCACGAAAAGCTATCGAGAAGAAATATCAATTGATAGAGGCTGAAAGACAGTTAAAGGAGGAGCGTGACGCCGTACGGCCGTTGAATGTTGAAAAGCTTCAGTATGGAAAAACGCAGACAAAAAACGGCATCGCCAGGGTCCTCGCAGGGGTGCTGGATAAATTTTCTTACGGTTCCCTGTCGGAGCTAAATGCTCTATTGTCGCTGTACAATGTCAAGGCGGATCCCGGCGAGACAGGCGGCAGGATTAACCGCAACCGCGGGCTTATTTACCGGATGATAAAAGAGAGCGGCGCCCACATCGGCAAACCGATTAAGGCAAGCTCCTTGCCCAAAAAACAGACCCTGTCTTTCCTCGAAGAAAGATTTGAAAAGAATGCCAGGAAATCCCCCCGGGATATTAAGCGCGTTAAAGGCGCCATCGACTGGGCGATGGTGTCCTCCCCCAAAAGCCTCGCGCAACTATCTGAGCTGCTAAAAGAAATGCAGGTAAGGATGGTGCAATGGCGTAACGACCAGGGCTTCGTATACGGCCTGACATTCGTCGATATGTTCAATAAGGCCGTCCTCAACGGCAGCGACATAGACAAAGAATATTCTGCCAAGAAAATACTGGAAAAATGTGGCCTGGACCAGCATGAACAGCCACTGCCGGGAAAAGGCCTTTCCCCACACCCAGGCGCATTGCAGGCCGGTGAAGAACAGGGCCATGAAGCGGGCCTGGAATTCACCACCGATGAACGCCGCGAGCAGCAAGCGAAGGATAGTCTCCTCGACATCCTGCTTGACCTTGGACAAAAACAAAAAAGACTTCCCTGGGAGCTGCGGCATGATAAAAAGAACGGTAAAAACAAATCACAAAACAGATAAAATTTAACGTATGCAAACGGGAGAGAACGAGCAGGGATTAAGGAAGATCCTTGACATGACGCGGTTGATCAGCATCGTACTGTTGCTATTGCATTTTTACTATTACTGCTATGCTGCTTTTCGGCTATGGGGTGCTACAGCAACCCTTTCCGACAAGGTATTATCCAACATTATCCGTACCGGTATTTTTAGTCATTTTCATACGTCAAAACTCATCGCATTGGCCTTTCTTGCCATCTCACTTGTGGGTGTCCGGGGAAGGAAGGACAACAAGCTGGTGCTGAGGACGACGCTATGGTACATAGGTATCGGCCTGGCATTGTTTTTTGCGAGCTATTTTATCCTGCTGATAGGCGGCGATATTCCCCTCGAGGCAGCTGCCTATATGGTCATCACCGCCAGTGGATATATCCTCATGCTGGCTGGAGGGACGCTGCTGTCCCGTATCCTGAAACAACAACTTTCCGATGAAATTTTTAACAATGTACAGGAGACCTTTCCGCAGGAAGAGCGGTTGCTGCAAAATGCCTATTCCATTAACCTGCCGGCAGTATACCAGTTGAAGGGTAAAACCCGTAAAAGCTGGATCAACATCGTGAACCCTTTTAGAGGACTATTGCTTATGGGCAGCCCCGGCAGTGGGAAAACGTATTTTTTAGTCCAGTTTATCATCAAGCAGCAAATAGAAAATCAGTTCGCGATGTTGCTCTATGACTTCAAATACGATGATTTATCTAAAATAGCGTACAACTACTTCCTCAAGAACAGGCATAAGTATCCAGGTAAGCCAGGTTTCTATAATATCAACTTCGATGACCTGGACCGTTCCCACAGGTGCAACCCCCTTGATGTTTCCACGATGTCCGATATTACTGATGCCGCTGAATCTTCCAGGACTATCTTGTTGGGTTTGAACAGGGACTGGACAGAGAAGCAAGGCGACTTCTTTGTGGAAAGCCCAATCAATTTTGTAACGGCGCTCATCTGGTTCCTATGCCGTTATAAAAGGGGAAGGTATTGTACCTGGGCTCATGTAATAGAGCTGGCCCAGATACCGTATAAGAAGCTCTTTAGCGTCCTGCGAACAGCCCCCGAGCTAAGTAGCTTGATCACCCCGTTTTTGAATGCTTATTTACACGGTGCCATGGAACAATTGGAAGGCCAGATTGCCAGCGCTACTATCAGCCTGGCTAAGTTATCATCGCCCCAATTGTACTACGTGATCACGGGGAATGATTTTTCCCTTGACCTGAACAACCCGGAGCACCCGAAAATCCTGTGCCTTGGTAATAATCCACAAAAGACAGCCATTTACGGCGCCATGCTGTCGGTATACATCAATACCATTACCCGGATGACTAACAAGAAGGGCATGTGCCCGCTGGGGATCAATCTCGATGAATTCTCTTCGATCATAGCCAATTCAATCGACAAGACGATCGCGACGGGCAGAAGCAATAAGATAGCTATTACTATAGCCATCCAGGATTACAGTCAATTGAAACTGGCTTATGGGAAAGAATTCGCGGAAGTAGTAATGAATACCTGCGGGAACCTTATTTGCGGCCAGGTCTCCGGGGAATCGGCCAAACATACAAGCGAGCGCTTTCCGCGGATCATGCAGGACCGCCAGAGCCTGACCCTGACCTCTACGGACACGAATTTCACGATGTCTAAACAACTCGAACAGTCCGTGACGCCGGCCAGGATCTCATCGCTGTCATCCGGGGAGTTTGTCGGTGTAGTGGCCGACAATCCTGGGCAGGAGATCACGTTAAAAGCATTTTGCAGTAAGATCGTCAACGACCATGACGCCCTGAAGAAAGAGGAAGAGGCATATAAGCCGTTACCACAGGTACGGAAGGTTACTTCCGAGATGGTCATTGAAAATTATTTGCAGGTAAAACGTGATATTGCAGAGCTGATAGACATGGAGCTTGAACGGATGATGGATACTCCCGAGCTGGAACATTTATTGATTAAAAAAGGGTAGGGAATAGACACTACTCCCAAGAGCTGGCGGAAACTTCAAAATACCAGGAATATTAACGAAATTTCAGAATAGTCAAAATAAGCAGAATTATGACAGCTGCAGGTAAAATTACTTGTTTTAGGACCTGCCAGCCACTGGCCCCGGAACTATGCAATTCCGTGTTCGTTTCCTCGTCCGTCATTTTGAATTCGAACAGAGGTTTATTCAATTCGCCATCGATTTTTTTCAATATTTTCTTTAGCCACATAAAATTTATAATATGAAACTTTCCTCTATAAACTACAGCCGGAGCCGGCTTGGAATTCAGCCGTATGGCAAGGCGCTGGGTTACCGCAGCCAGTGAATAAAAATAATTAACAACAAAATTATTGCGGGGGGTAGAACTACCCGTCTCAGAAATTGATAACCTGATTTCCACAGGTGCTCGTTTGGAACCCCGGTGGCGCTGTCACGGGCAATAATTCCTCCTGGCTTTCGCAAGTCAGCATCAATGAATTTCAAGATTTCTTTGATCCGATTAAGCATAGTGCAAATATTAGACTGGTGAATAATTGTTGAGCCCAATATTTGGCCAGATTGTAATTAGCAGGACAGTATCTGAAGGATGTTGCAATGTATAAAAAAAAATTTTTCTAACAAAAATATTCGGAGAAAATGAGCCTTGAGCAAGTTATATCAGGAGGGCAAACAGGGATAGACCGGATGGCATTGGAGGTTGCCAGGGAATGCAAAATTACCACCGGAGGAACCGCTGCGAAAGGCTTCATGACGGAAAATGGCCCAGACTATGAACTGGTTGATTTTGGCCTAAAAGAACATCAGGACGAAGGGTATCCGCCACGCACTAAACAAAATGTTTTGGATGGGGATGGTACGGTAATGTATGGAGATATCAACTCTGGCGGTACAAGGTTAACTAAACAATACTGCATCCGGTTTTCCCGTCCCTATATCGAAAATCCTACTCCCGGGCAGCTGAATGCTTTTATCGCAGATAATGCTGTTAAGGTGCTTAATGTTGCGGGGAACCGGGCCAGCAAGCTGATCACCCAGGAATTGGAAAGATACCGCAACATTTTCCGCCTATCCCTTGAAATGAATATCCGCCAATCAATCTATGACAAAAAAGGGAGGGGCAACAGGCTGTAAATAGGCGAGCGCCTGCCTGCTCCTGGTGAATTCGGTTAGGAGCGCTTAACCGGGCTTTTTCTTGCTTTCCAGGTAGCGCCTCCTTACTTCATCAACTGATCCCAGGTCCCTGGCTTTGATCCCAGGTTGGCTATCGGCCAGGAACTGTTTACCCAGATGTTGCTTAACCCAATCGGGAAGTTCTGGCGCAACATACAGCGCCTTTCCGTTGGAATATTCAGCCACTAATTGCATAGACACAGCATTATCAAACAACTGCAACTTATCAGGCTTGTGGAAGTAATGGTTCAACAGGTTTAAGCCCGCCAAATATCGTTCTCTTACAACCTCGGGAAGCACAAAATGTCCTCCAAGCTGGACACGCACTTTGATACGGGAATTCAATACTGCCAGGTCGCTGGTCGAAATAAAGATTACGTTCACCCGGAACCCCTGCTTCTGAATTTCAATTAAAGACTTCCAGGTCTCAACATCACAAAGGTTTGTCTCGAAGCCAAAAGATGATTTGCCCCTCAAGTAGAAGTCCATCAACTCTAATGCTTTCTCATTCGCGAGTTCCTGGGTATTGGTAATATGGCGTCCTGATTTTTTTAGCTGAGCGGCTATCTCATCGGAGTTAATAACCGGAATATTGTTGGGTATAAAATCGTAATCTGAAGTGGTTTTCCCGATCCCGTTGGGACCGGCAATGACATATAAAGCAGGAGCCGCCATTAATCCTTTTTAACGACTTCAATACGGCCGTCAGGGAATTCCGCCATCAGATTGCCATCCTTGTGAAAGTAGATAGGTAAGCCTTTGGAAAAAGCCATTTCTTTAGCCCGGCGAAGAATAGACTGTGCAGCCTGCTTCAACTCTTCCGAATTCATCTCGAAGGTCGATTTTTGGGCACCGCCGTATCGCAGGAATAGTGAAGTTAATGGCAGATTGTTCATATATGGCCTTTGGCACAAAGTTACACCAAATTTTCGGTGAACGTAACTCTTATTGACTGCCCCGGTAGCCGAAAAGATCATCGCCGTTTCGTTGGATGCGACAGGTATTAGTGATCCATCTTATCTTCTGGATATGACATTGAATAATTGTCTATTCTGAAATGCTCAGGCAGCACCAATAGGACAAAAAAATATTGCAGACAGTCACTCTGCTGGCCCAGGGGGGCCGTATATCAGCCGTAATATATCCATTGGCTTTACAAAAAAAAGACCGGCCATTATGTCAATATCTTCCAATTTAAAACCGCGGGGTTTATTGATTAATTTTGAGAAACGAACGTTGTTAATACCCACTCTCCTTGCCACATTGCTTTTGCGTACAATATGGAATATTTCGGGGAAAGTTTTAACACTTCCCAGTTTGATCAAATCGCCGACGGATTTCCATATTAACTGGTTATCCTCTTTCATATCTTATTTTTTAAGGGGCGTAATTAGTTCCCCGAATATAAAGAAATCTCGCAAAAGGGCCAACGTGGAAAGGCTTCTTACATCATAAAATTCATGAATTTTCAACTAGTTTCCTTCGGGGGTATTTTGAACCACTAGTGAATTGAATTTTTACCCACAAAAGCCGAAAAGATAACTGACTTGAGTACTCTTATTGCGCTACCGCAAATGCGTTTTCCTGAACAACACGACAAAATAGTAGGTCGATATGCATGCTGCCAAATGCTTTAAAGTATGGCCGCTGGCCACCTTTAAGCGCAAATAAATTTCCTCATCGAATGACTCCAAAACTTTGGCCACAAGATACCAGGCAACTACCCACGCAAGCGGCATGATTGCTTTTTTACCGTCAGCAGACGGAAAGAGGATCATTATCAAGGGAATAAAAATGATGGGATAGAACTGCACAAGGATATACGGCCTGAGATCCCCCGCGCCACTATTTTCGGTAAGGTGCCAATATAGTACAGAACCTATCCCGAAAATAACGAGGGGCCAAACGGCATTAAAGCCAGCTTTTTCGTCAACAAACTCTGCTATAGTAGCCGCCAACAAAGCCATAAAGACAATGGTCATGGGAATCCTGTCAAAGACAAGGCTTTTGTTATCAGGACGGAGATGATAATAACCTGAGCCTATCGCGATTAATGCAACCCCAGTGAACAACAATGCATAGATCGCTTTTAAACGAAGTTTGATCGACGATTTCTTTACCAGGAATAAACCCATGAGTCCAGTAAACAGGAAAGGGATATTACTAACAACGTTTGCAAAATTTGCGATACCCCAGATATTCTTTGTATCCGCAAAATCATGATAAGATTTCTTTTGAGGTACCCGGCCAAGAAAGAAAACGGCAACGATAACAATAATGGTGAGCAGCAGCAAAATAATAACTGAGCGCTTCTTTGCGGTATCCATTGGTAAAGCGTTAATTAACAGTCTAAAGATACTGAACATACGCTCAAAGTGGTCCGTTCAACTGGACCGTCTTGTCGTGGGTGAATTTTCTTTGCGGGTTTCAACCAACTTATCCAAATTTCGCTATCCACCTGATTAACATGTTTTTATATCCAAGAATGAATAGTCCAGGAGAGACGGCCACTGCCTGCATTTAAGGCCCGGGAATAGCCTTCAATATGGAACAAATTGATTAATATTGTAGCCATTATTTCCTTGCTACTCCTTTTATACCATGCCTCGCGGGCCCGGGGGTTTTGGTATAGTATTTCCAAAACATTATTGACACTTTATTATTCATTGGCACGGACATCCATGCGATCCGGATAACATTTTACCCGTTGTCCGGTTACCAGCAAACCAGCCATAAAATGCAATATATGAGAGATACTTATGCCCCCCAGCTAAAGAATGAGATACGCAAGTGTATACAGGCTTGCTGCTATGAAACTGTCCTGGAAGCCAATGCAAAAATGTTGTGGGCATTTTGGAAAATCGGCGATTATATCTTTACCCAAAACCCCTTCGAAATTCCCGATACTCCAATAAACTCACTTCATGTTGACCAAATTTGCAGCGTTCTTCCAACAACAAAAAATTACACCCTCGGAGAACTTTCAACCATGGGGTTGTTTGCCGGGTGTTATTCGAGGCAGTTGTTATGCGAATATACCGCTGCAGTAAAACATACCACGAGCCTGGGTGATATTTGGATGAAAGACCCGGATTTCAATAAAAACTGGTGCAGCTACTATAGCAATTTTCCATCTCTTTTTCTCGAATCAATTATAACGAAGCTGCCCTGGGGACATCACATAGCACTGTTGGATCGCGAGATCGTGTCAGTAAACGAACTGTTTGTCGCTACCTTGTCCTTTATCCAACACCGCACTCCGATTAATTCTTTCAAACAGCAGATAGAGGATAAGGCATTTCAAAATGAAAGAAAATTTATCTTCGACAACGGCACCGGGTCCGGGGGCCGTTCCTACCAATATGATTCAACTATGTTCCGCGACATCCTGAAGTTTATCTCTCCTGAAACTGACCTCCCCAGTGTAAAAAGAAACTTTCGGGAGAAAATTTGGAAAACAATTCTCCGATCAAACAACGACTTCGCATATAAGCGATCGCTTTATACCCTTAAGGAAAACCTGGATGTTGATCTCCTGTTATTTGACAGCAGGAGAAGTGCTCATATCATAGTAGACCTGGAAAGGGATAATTGCACGCCTGATATGATTCATGAAGCCCTAAAGGACCATGCGTCCAGATGCTGGCAGGGAGACGCTGAAAGGCATATATGCTACGTAATAGGCCGAAACGACCCTGCATGGTTAGCAGAACAAGCGCTCTTTGGTATAAACGATTTTAACCGTGTACTCGACGAAATTATTCCAGAAAACCTGGAAATCCTGATCCAATGACACTTCAAGAAGTTCGAGAAAAAACGCAGAAATGGTAAGCAACGGAATATGAAGCCAATGAATTTCAAGCAACTTGAAAAAATATTACCCTCCCAAATGGAATTTACCGATCTATGAACAACGATGATCTATTTTTTCTTCGCAATAATATCCGGTACTTAGAGTTCGGTGAGGCCATGGCCCGGAGCGAGCTGCTGGAAGAGGAAACACAAAAGGGGGTGGAAGCATTCCAATTAATGGCGGTGGCGCGCTTTGATAAATGGAGTACTATACAAGCGACCCTTTTTATCAAGAGATCAGAATACTCCGGCATGTACGCTCTTAATAAATATGACGCTACTCTAATTTACGACAGCCGCGCCAAACCTAATAGAATGCAAAGTTTTTTTATTAAAAAAGGGACTGGCGTCACGTTCAGGCAAGCATGCAATCTTTTGCAAGGAAGGTCAGTATTGACTACTCTTTGGGATTCCGGCGAAGGGAAATACCCCGCGTGGATACAACTATCTTTTTGTGAAAGGACGCGAGACAATACCAATTTCAAAGTGCGCCAGTTCAGGAAGAACTATGGATATGACCTGGAACAGGTACTGAATACCTTTCCTATTCATGAACTGCGGGACGAACAGTTGAAGCAACAACTACTCGATAGCCTTAAAATGGGAAACAAACAGCTGGTGACATTCACAAAGGCTGACAAGGCGGAGAAGATGTATATAGCAGCGTGCCCAGATTACAAAACCATTACGATTGATTCGGGAAACTATGAGGGCAGTCCGTGAGCAATACATTCAAAAAAGTGATCCCGTAAATGTGAAATCTTGACAAATAACTATTCAACCAATAATCTTAGCGTTTATGATCGCGAACGTAAATCAATACAATGTCACGAAAGGGAAATTGCAAACAATTAATGACCGAATTGCAGAACTTGAAACACGTGACCGCACTATTGAAGAGCAACTTATTTTTGTCTCTCTAACTGTGATGAAAGGCGAAATGGATGACGAAGTCGCCGAATATGAATTGAGGACTGGCATCAAGCCGCAATAAATTGAAATTTCACGGGATGGGTTATTCTTTTGCCTGGATACCCACTTTGTTGCACTCCATTACCTCCAGCGAATACACGCCAAATTCCTCCACAACCTTCCCATGCAATTCGTAGAACCCGCCACCCTGGAAAGGTGACCAATGGAAACTGGAAGGGAAATGAACTGTGTCCAGCCAGTTGCCCTCCTTATCCAGGAAAGTCCCAAAAAACATTCTCTCGCTTTTGATAGTCATGACCTGTTTGTCGGTAATGAAGTACCCGATCGTCTTGATCTCCTTCCCTTTGTTTTGCGCCAGGGCAGCTGCAGGTGCATAGTCTGCGAGGTCAATATCTACCAGGTCCCAAACATTACCAATAGGGAATCCCAGTATTTCCATTTCATCATAAGCGTCCTCAACGGGTGTTTGCTCCAACTGGGGGAGCCTGAACGAAACAGGCGGCTCCAGGAAAAGGGACGCGCCGGCAGGCACGTGCCTGGCATTCTTTTTTTGCAGGAAATTTGCTTCCCACAACAATTCTTTTTTGTTCTTGCCGGTAAAACGAAATGCGCCGATACGCACCAGCAGGTTAAGTTGTTCCAGGGGTGGGTTAATCCGCTCGACAAAATCCTGCAAGTGAAGGTATTTGCCGTTGGTTTGCCGTTCAATTAATAACCGGTCAGTCAATTCCTTTTCCAGGCCTTTTAAATGAATAAACCCTACAAATGCATCTTTCCCATGTATGGAAGTAAGGTAACTCCCTTCGTTCACGCAAGGCAGCCAAACATGGGCACCAGTGCGTTTCAATTCATGGAAGTATAGCTCCCGGCTATAAAATCCTCCAAAATTGTTGATCACTGCCACCATGAATTCTCCAGGATAGTAGGTCTTCAAAAAAAGGCTTTGATAGCTTTCCACGGCATAGCTGGCAGAGTGTGCTTTGCTAAAGCTATACCCGCCAAAACTCTCAATCTGCCTCCATACTTCTCTCGCCAGGTCGTCTGGATAGCCAAATTCCCGGCAATTGTTGAAGTACTTCTCCCGGATGAGTTCAAAATGTTTGTGCCCCCGGTACTTGCCGCTCATGGCCCGGCGCAATACATCCGCTTCGCCCATATCCAGCCCGCCAAAATGATGTGCTATTTTGATCACATCTTCCTGGTAGACCATAACGCCATAGGTTTCCTTCAGCAATTCTTCCATTTTAGGGTGCAGATACTCAAATTTGTCCGGGTGATGGTAGCGGTAAATATACTGGCGCATCATGCCGGATTGTGCGACGCCTGGCCGGATAATGCTGGACGCTGCAACAAGGGTAAGGTAGTCGTCACACTCCAGTTTTTTTAATAGTTGCCGCATTCCAGGCGACTCGATGTAGAAACAACCGATGGTATCAGCCGCACGGATCTTGTCAGCTACTCCTTTATCCCGTTTAAACTTTTCTACCTCGTGGATGTCGATGGACTTTCCCTGATTTTCCCTGACCAGTTCCACAGCATCCTTGATGTGTCCCAAGCCGCGCTGGCTGAGGATGTCCAACTTATACCACCCGATCTTTTCAGCGATGAACATATCGACCTGGGTAGTGATGAAACCTTTGGGTGGTAATTCGGTGGCTGAATATTGGTGAATGGGCTCTTCGGAAATGATAATGCCCCCGGCGTGCACACTAAGATGGTTGGGAAAATCCTTGATCAGCCTGCCGTATTTCAAAATTTGCCGCTGCACCTTATCTTCCCGGAAGGTCGCGGAGGGGTGTCCCAGTGCATCGATCTCCGTTTTAGGCAAACCAAAGACCTTGCCCAGCTCCCGGATCACCGCCCGCTCCTGGAAAGTGGTATAGGAGCCCAATAACGCCACGTGTTCGCGGCCAAATCGTTTTATGATGTAATCGGTCATTTCATTCCTGTCCATCCAGGAAAAGTCTATATCGAAGTCAGGCGGGCTGGCCCGGTAGGGGTTTAGGAATCGCTCAAAATACAGGTCTAACTCTATCGGGTCTACGTCGGTAATTTCCAGGCAGTAAGCGACAATGCTGTTGGCGCCGCTGCCCCTGCCCACATAAAAAAAACCCCGGCTGCGGGCATAGCGGAGGATATCCCAGGTAATAAGGAAGTACGCATTGAAGCCAAGGTCGTTGATGATCTTCAATTCCTTTTTTACCCGTTCAGCAGCTACCTTGTTCTTCGATCCATAACGTCTCTTCAACCCATCGAGCGCCAGCTTCTCCAGGAATTGCCGGTCATCTTCCTTACTCGCGGAAAACAGCTTTTTCGTCTTGTCCGTCTTGAAGTCTATGCTGATGGAGCACTGGTCAATGAGCTGCAGTGTATTCGTCACGATGGCGGGATATTGCCGGAAAGCCTGTAATAATTCCGTTGGTGAAACAAAGGTCTCGTGCTTCCCCGCAGCCTGCGAAGGTTGCAGCTGTGTGCCAAGGATATTGTTCGCGATACACCGCAATAGCCGGTGTACATCATACATCGTCTTGTTCTGGAATGTCACCGGGTGGCGGATGACGAATTTGCCGGAATAGTCCTGCACCTTTACTCCGAACAGTTTGTTGATTTCGGTTACCTGTACACCTATCAGTTCGTTCTCTTCCAGGCCCTCAGCCGCTATTTTACCAAGCGGGTAAATGGTGAATACGTCTGTACCAAGTGCAGCCCTTGAAGGAAAGGGCGATTTTGCTTCAAGGTATCGTGAAATAAACCTGTTGATGGCCATGAAACCGGCATTGTTCTTAGCCAGCAAAACATAACATAGCTCATCTTCATTACGGATCTCTGCGCCCACCACAGGCTTGATACCAGCTTCACGGCAGTAATCCACAAAATCCCAGGTGTCCGCCGTGCTGTTGATATTGGTCAGGGCAAGAGACTGCACGCCTTTCTCCTGCGCCTCTTTTACCAATTCTTCAGTTTTAAAGGTGCCATACCGGAGACTAAACCAGGTTTTACAGTTCAGGTACATAGGCCCCCCTATTTTACCATGCTCGAAGCACGCTTCAATAATGTTTCGCCAAACTGGCTTTTAATGCTGTCTATTTGCTGGTACAGGCTGATCATTTCCTGTGTATCTTCAAAGAGGTTGATCTGGTAGGTACCGGGAATAAGATGGGTAAACCGGATGCCAAGCAGCCTGACCCGCAGGCGGCGGTCATACAACCTGTGAAACAATTCCTTTGCTTTTTTTAACAATACAAGATCTGAAGCTGTATAGGGTATTACCGCTTGCTTAGTGAGGGTATTAAAATCTGAGTACCGCAGTTTTAAAGTAATGCAGCCCGTTAGCCGGCCGTCCTGGCGCAATTCAAAGGCAATCTTTTCTGTCATCCGTACCAATTCGGACTCCAGGAAGCGGATATTGATCGTATCGGCCTCAAAGGTGTTTTCCGTGCCAATGCTTTTTTGCTCACTATAAGGGATGACGGGGCTTTCATCAATACCTTGGGCTTTCCGCCAAAGATCCCGGCCAAACTTGCCGAAAATGGTTTCCAGCATTTCTACCGGTATTTCAGAAAGCAGCCGTATCGTTTTTATGCCCATCTGTTTTAGTAACGCGCCAGTCTTGTCACCCACGCCGGGCATCTTTTGAATGGCTAATGGTGCGAGGTAGTCTTTCTCACGCCCGAAGGGTATTTCAATTTGCCCGTTGGGCTTTACCTCGTTGGTAGCGATTTTTGATACAAGCTTATTGCTGGCGAGTGCGTAAGTAATGGGTAGGCCCGTCTCACGCCGGATGGTTTGTTTTAATTCGGCAGAAAAGAGCCTGGTACCAAAGAACTTCTCCATGCCCGTCATGTCCACGTAGAATTCGTCTATGCTGGCTTTTTCATATAGTGGTACCCTGCTGGCTATGACATCCGTCACCATACGGGAATATTTGGAATAATCTTCGTGGTCTCCCCGTATCACCAGGGCCTGGGGACAAAGGCGCAGGGCCAGTTTCATCGGCATGGCGCTGTGGACGCCAAACACGCGGGTCTCATAGCTGCAGGCCGCCACCACACCCCGGTCTCCACCGCCAATAATAACCGGCTTCCCATTCAAAGTGCTGTTTTTCAGGCGCTCCACGGAAACGAAAAAGGTGTCCAGGTCGAGGTGGACGACCTCGCGGTGTGCTGGTGTTTTCTCAGCCATACGGGTAATTGCTTAATGAATCTCATGGCAATATTACTAAAATATTTAGTATTTTATGGTTCATTGTAACAGCCCTGCAGATAGTAGGCTGGTTTTCAGTGAATACGAATCCTAAAAAAATTATTTTATAGGAAATAGGGATATTTGCGGGGACGCAAAATATTCCCTGAATTTCTAAACCACTAAATGACTTGCTACTTTATGAATGAAGCAACACTTGAAGCCAGAATACATGCGGTTTTAGATGTGGTTTTCCCGACTTTTAGGGAGGTCAAAATTGTGCACCAAAAATCTTTTACCGTAAAATTTGGGCACCATACTGTATCTGTTGACCTGAATGATCCAAAGAGTTATTCTAAAGCTGTATTTGATATTCTTCTAACGATTGCTGATAAGCCAATTATGTTATTGGAATTAAAAAAAGAGGGCCTTGCCTTAACAAACGAAGATCGCGACCAGGGGCTCTCTTATGCGAGGCTGGTTCATCCCATGCCTCCTATACTTTTGCTTTCCAACGGATATGAAAACAAACTTTATAACACGTACACAAAAGAACTGTTGGAAAAGGATGCGCTGGATATTGTAATTATTCAGTCGTTGATTGATAGTTCGTTTAGGTTGGCTACAAAGGATCTTCGTGAAGCAATTGATTTTCTACTGAACCGCGAGGGCAGCCTCTTTGCAAAAGTGCTTACACGGATTAGCCAGGGAAAATTTGCTATGATAACAGGAAAGATTGCTGAATTATCGAAAACTATCGTAGAAGACTTTCAAGTAGAACGCAAACTGGTAAATGAAGTTTTCCAACTTAACAAGGATGGACAGAACCTGATTGGAATTATTGCACCTGCCTTTTACGGAAAAACAAATCTATTATTCCAGGTCTATTCGAAATGCGCTTTGGCACAAGGGCATTTTGTTTTCTTTATCGATTGCAAAGATCACAATTACAGCATTTTTCAGCAATTGGCCAACGAATTTTCAAGGGAACTTTCGTTTGCGGTTTCAAGAGATAAAGTTCATGATTGGTTGAATGCATCAATAAGACATATTGATGGCAGTAGATTTTTTATATTAATAGATAATTTTAACGACGACATTCCGGAGCCTGTAAAAGAAGAAATAATC
Organism: Sphingobacteriales bacterium 50-39; assembly: GCA_001898505.1. GTDB lineage: Bacteria > Bacteroidota > Bacteroidia > Chitinophagales > Chitinophagaceae > Puia. The sequence goes on along the minus strand of MKTZ01000005.1, from coordinate 20,121 downwards.
GAACTGATTGACCTGTTTAAAGAGACACGGAACTCGCTTATTTATACCATAGATGAGTTTAGCTATAAAAAGCTGGCTCACATTGAAGACAGGAAGTATACTACTATCATCGGCCAACGAAGCAAGCTGCTGATGCTTGATGAATTCGATATCGAAGAGTATAGTTCCGCAAATGAACTGTTGTTTAGAAAATTCAATGCATCGATAGGGCACGGTGGGCAATTTGCAGTGGAGTATCGCCACCCGAGAATAATACGTCAAATGGCTATTGCGATGAGCAGCCTTACCATTAAAAGCGGCCTCTATGCTAAAATTCATTCTATCCCCAATGTAGATAGTTTAAGGCATTTTGCCAATAGCGAAATTTTTACGAATTCAGTCAGAAAAGCCTATGCCCAGTTAGCCACAGCATTTATTAAAGATATAGCGATTCATCATACCAATTCAGATTTGCATATCGCGGCAGCTGGAAATGGAGCAGTACAACTTAGTACGTACAAAGCGCTTTATGGGAAGGACCATAAAAAGCTGGTACGATCGGGGCTGGTTATAGTCAGAGAATATAAGGACGGCTTAACATTAATCTTGCCGAAAATTCCAGAGTTGTTGGCAGTATATGGCATTGATCTAATCGAGGAAATTATATTGAAGGAATATGATGGTACAAATATTAATGCGGTTTGCAGTCATTTTTTAGAGCTTGTCTCCGGGTTTCCTTATGGAGACTTGGTTGCTTGTGGAGTGCTTATTAAATTAGGCAGGTCTGAACATTACATTTTATTCAGCCAACTTGTCCAAAGGCTGATGGATATTCCGCCGCGATTAGACGGGATCACAGCTGGTACGAGAGTGGTCTTGTTTTCAGAGGACTTTGGCCATCTCTACGTTAATTTTGAAGATGATATGGGAGAGGAAGGGTTTATTGGCGATTTTTTCCCATATATCATATTGTCGCTTCTTTGCGAACTTCCCATGGGCCTGGCAAATCACGGAGACAATCATGCCCTTTCATTTCACCTGCACCTCCTGAACAAGATCGCTTCGTCGAAATTCTTATTGGTGAGGCCATATATGCAAACTTTCCGCAAGATACAGCCGGTACTGACTTTTCAACCTAAAAAGGTGGGCACAATTACTTCTGGCAAAGAAGGCATTGTTGAGCCGATTGTTCAGTCGATACAGGAATGCGTATTTAAGATTCCAGATGTAGTAGAGCGGCTCTATGAAGATGGAATGGCGGATCGGAATTTTATTTTGTTATGGAGGGTATATCTGGCAGTACGGGAGTTTTACGATTCACCTCACCCGGAGCTTTACGCCTTCGCCAGCAAATTCAAAAGAAGTTTTGATCCGCTATTTGCAGATATGATGGCAGATATACTGGCTGATGATGACCCTGATCCTTCCTTTAGGGAAAAATTGAAAATGTTAACCAAGGATTTTCAATCTTGATGGACTTTCACTATTTCTAATTGCCAAATACTGGGATGCCGAGCCCTTAATTGAAAGGGGTTTTGCCTGTAAGAATCGATTGTAGTAGATAGTCAACAACGTCGAATTTTGTAGCAACAATTACCCGGCGGCTTTCGAAATATTCAATGACAATTCCGGCGATTTGGGGTGTCACTGATTTGAGGTCCTGGACAAAATAATCGGGAACAAACCATACGCCTCCGCCACTTACGCCTTGTGGGTAAGGGCTTATACTCATCATACCGGATCCAGTAATGGTACTGCGCCTTCTGTCAAATTGAAGCATCAAGTGTTGGTGCTGGGTAAAGTGGTATTTTTCAAAATTGAATTCGAGGGTAGACTGGCTTATATGCGCAAATGCTTCCGTTTTGATCTTCTTTTTCTTATGGTCATTGGAAATCTTTGTCGCCGGATGGCCGACGATAAGGTATGCTTGATGGTCAGGAATGCCGTTGTTGTGTAACCTATGGCTGTCATCTAAAAAGGCAAAATTCTGAAGGCAGATATCCCTCGTTTTAGGTAATAGGCGAACAAGCCCAATATCAATTTGATTGTGCTCTCCCGGCACAACCATCATTTCTCCTTCGATCTGATGAAAATCACGCTTATGTAAAACTCCGATATTTGTCAAACGCCCTTTGTTTTTTATACAATGCCCTGCAGTAAGGAGTAAAAAATGGCCATCACGCTTAAATAGGACTGCACTACCGATTGGGTCGATTGATCCTGGATGTTTTTCAGATGGAGCAAACAATATAGGTGTATAACGGACGGCTTTTTGTGCCGCCTCTTCGTATATCATATGTACATTATCTTCCAATGAAAGAATACGCATAAAAATGAATTAGTGGTATCCGCCATATTGCATACTGTCAATTTACCTGGCATTGAGGATTTTGTCACGGCCCTCATGAAACGCAGGATCAACCGGCACCAGCTTGAATGGGCTTGTGTCGTCTTTTATCAGACAAACAGTTTCATTGTCAACGAAGGTTTCAGCCCCTTTCTTATAGATCGTACATTCACCTGCCGCTACAAGCTTTAGACAAGAGTCAGCAACTTCCGGGACAATCGCGACATTGTAACCCTGCGCTCCGGCTCGTACACTTGGAAAATACACACCGTCTGTCTTGCCACGAGCCATGATTTCCGTGAAAATGGCAGAGATCATGTAGTCGAAGTCCCCGCGGATAGGCATCTTTGCAAATTCATTGGCCATAAATTCGGTTACTTCAATTGACTTCTCTCTTAATTCGTCGGATAAAGTCTTTGTCCACGCATGATAAGCATTATACAATTCGTGGGTGTGGGAACTGTTTTCTGTGAAATCTCTGTGATAGCAGACTGCAAAAAGCCTTATGTCCTTAACGACTACCCATTTGCTGAATGTTATTAGTTGTTCACCATCCGGGATATTATCCCGCAGCAGGTGAGATGCCTCGAGGGTAGCGATAAGCCGCGCATTGTCTAATTCATCAATTCGAATATTTTCAGGAATAGTTCCCGCATAGAACATGGTCTGATCTGGTGTGCTCGCCCGCTGGTAAGTTGTGTTGTATTTGGGTGGTTTGTAAGAGAGGTCTGAGCGTAGCGAAAAAGTTTTGCCAGCCTCGTTTGGCCTTGCTCTTATAAGCACTTTGCCCGGATGCAGATCCATGGCGACCGCTCCGAACTTGCCAAATTGTCGAATCAATGTATGAATTTCGTTCTTTGGGTAGGTGGTTAAATCCAGGGCTTTCAATTGGGCTATTGCGTCTCTATGCATATAAAGAATGATGAGTGATGCTAATCGATGGGCTAATTCATAATTGGCCCCAAGTTGAAAATAGCTAAAAGCTATTTCTTTCCGGGGCTGCCTGGGTAACGTGCTGGTGCGCCAAGAATGCCGTGAGAGACAGCCCTTCGACACCCAGTTCGTTAACAAAATTCGAAAGGTCCGATAAATCCACATGGGAAGATATACTCCAAATGATGTTATCAATCTCTTCAGATTCTTCCATCAATTTAATCCCGTTTCGCCTTCCGATTTCTTCCAGCAGCAGCTTCTTCTCGGAGGGGCATCTAAATCGGAGCGTGCTTTGTATGGACCTTTCCTTATTTAATAGTACAAATTCACCATCCATTGCAAAAAGTTCGGGGTGGTTACTGACCCTCGCTGATATTTGTTGCACTGGAGGTGAGTCCCCATCGACAAGCCTTACCCAAAGATCATTGTTTTCAATGACCCTGGCGATCTGGCTAGTTGTCATTGGCGCCCTCGCGTTTATCAGCACCAACTCTATTATATCATGCAGGTATTTTCTTTTGCGCATAGGGTTCGTTCTCCAATTTTTGCAACCGAATTTACGCCAAATAATGCATTTCATTGCCGTTGATCAGCTGGATGACCGCTCTTTGTCCAGCCGGGCTGCAAAAAGCCTAATTGGTAAAATAGGGTAAGTTAGTGTAACTTTGTTTAAAGCAATTTGCCCGACCGCGATTAAATAAGCTATTTGAATAACGGTGAAGAAAAATAACGTTAAGGAGGAACCTACATTTTGAGGATGTTAGGCGTAATGTTAGGCGAAAACGAAAAAAGCACCTAACAAAGATTTGCTAAGTGCTTCATTCTCAAGGTGGGAGTTGACGGGTTCGAACCGCCGACCCTCTGCTTGTAAGGCAGATGCTCTGAACCAGCTGAGCTAAACTCCCTTTACCTTCCGGCCTTCCGTTGAAAGGAGTGCAAAGATACGGCCTGGAAAGTTTTTACAAAAATTTTTTTCGAGACTTTTTTAAACATAAATCCCGGTGCAGCAGGGGGTTAACTGGAGGCGCCGCAGCAGAAGGCTAATTGTGCATAGAGCGAGCTATTGATGCCGGCTCGCTGCTTCCGTAAGGCGCTCGATCGACCTGCTCTTTTTGCCTATCGTACTGTCCATATCCACCAAAATGGGGGGTGAGACGAGCATCTGCTTCTTTCAGCCTCCTGTTGCGAAAGGCAAGGACTTTGTTGATACTTTCCAGTCGTTGTTTATAATGGAGCGAGTCTGATGCAGACAGACGGTCTTTTGCTTTTTGCGCTTTGCCACGCAGATCCTCCCATTTTCGGTATTCATCGAATGCCGCATCGGCCAGCGGCCGCAGGGAATCTATACGCCGACCCAGCCGGGCGGTGTCGTCCATCAGATTTTTTACATAGGCCGAAGGGGCTCTTTTTTGAGAGAAAGCTCCCAGGGACAGCACGCAGAAGAGGAGGATAAGATATAGCTTCATACATAAGATTTACAAACTTTAGTCCCCCTTCCAGCTATTGTTGCCCCTGTTCACATCCGGCAACACTTTGTCCGGGTCGAGGGTCGCCATGGACAGCTTTTGTCTGCCCGCGGCGGCCGGCAACTGCAGTACATGCGTACCCGACTGCATCCAGGTCTCCACCGGCAGGGAAATACGTTGTTTGCTGCCATCCTTCCATACCAGCTCCAGCGTGGCAGGCATCACCATCTTATCGAGATTGGTCAGCGTAATCTGTACTCCTTTTGCAGGGTCGTTATCGGTGTACGCAACACCTTGCACGGCCTGATCCAATCCGCCATTCTGGAAAAACCATTCCCGCCAGAACCAGCAGAGGTCTTCGCCGGCCTCGTTGTCCATGGTGCGGAAGAAATCGTACGGCGTAGGATGACGATAGGCCCAGCGTCGGATGTATTCGCGAAAGGCGTAGTCGAACCGCTCTTTGCCCAGGATCACTTCGCGCAAGAGCACCAGCCCCAATGCAGGTTTGAAATAGGCCATCGGGTGACGGTATTTCTCCGGGATGCCGTCGGCGCGGGTCATCATTACTGGCGTGGCAGGATCTTTTAGCAGGGGAACGATCTCTTCCACCGGATTGCCGCCGCCGGGGGCATATTCACCGTCACGCTTGGGGGCATATTCGCCTTTGTTAAAAGCATCCGAGGCATAGATATCGATGAAAGTATTGAAGCCCTCATCCATCCAGGCATACTGCCGCTCGTCGGAGCCGACGATCATAGGGAACCAATTATGGCCTATCTCGTGTGCCGTCACCCAATAAAGCTCGGCGCCTTTGTCGGTGATCCCGTCGAAGACGACACCGGGATATTCCATTCCCCCTGCAATACCCGCTTCGTTGATCGCCACAGGGTAGGGGTAGACATACCACATAGAGGAGAAATATTCTATCGACTCCTTGAGATATTCCGTCGCACGCCCCCATGCCTTGTCACCGGCGCTCTCTATAGGATAGACCGACATGGCCAGGCATTTTTTGCCACCCGGCAGGTTCACACGGGCAGCGTCCCAGATATAGGCGTGCGATGCGCCAAAGGCAACGTCACGGGTATTATACATCTTAAAATGCCAGGTGAGCGTGCCTTTTTGTACCGGTCGGCTGGCAGGGTCGTTGATGTCCCCCGGACCATGTATCATGACTGTCTTGTCACTGGCTTTGGCGGTTGCGAGACGAGCCTGCTCTTTTGCGGTGAGGGTTTCTTGTGGATTTTGCAATTCCCCGGAGCCGGCAACGATCATATTCCAGGGTAAGGTGACCTTGTAATCGAAGTCGCCATATTCGCAATAGAACTCGCCACTACCCAGGAAAGGCAGGGTGTTCCAGCCCTGGGTGTCGTCGTATACACACATACGTGGGTACCACTGAGCTATCTCGTAGATCTTGCCGTTGGCCGTAGTGGTATAATCCGTACGATTGCCAAAATCACCCGGCACCGTATAATGATAGCCGATATGTATCCTGATCTTACCCCCGCCCGAGGGTAGCGCTTTTTTCAGACGTATCTGCAGGCGGGTGTCCGTAACGATGTAGTCGGCGGTAGTGGCAATGCCTCCCTGGTCGATCTTTACAGATCCCAATATATAGCCATCCGTATGCTGGGAACTCGCGCCGTCCGTGTAAAAATTGCTGCGGGCGTCTGCACGATAGGTATTCTGGTCCATCTGCAACCAGAGAGAGCGCAGACTGTCCGGGCTGTTGTTGGTATAAAGGATGGTCTCTTCGCCTGTCAGGACGTTGGAGGCCGTATCGAGGCTGGCCTGCAACGTATAATCCGCCCTGTTTTGCCAGTAGTTGGCCGCCGGCGCGCCATTTGCTCCATGGTAAGGCCGGCTGTGCCCGTTGTAAAATCCGGGTGCGAACAAGACCTGCGGATCGTATCCCGAAAAAACAGGATTTTCGGGCAGCCCTGCGGGTTTTTGGGCATAGCCAATGATGGTAGACGTGATCAGCCCAAGCGATAAAGACCAAAAATAAATTTTCCCCATTTTTATTTCCCCCTATTCCGTAAAAATATGGTATTTGCCTGTTAAATTTGTTAGCAATTATCCCACGTTTATGGAAAAGCCCCGCAGCTATTGTGAAGTCGTCGAAAGAATGGAAAAGGACAATGTACATGTTCACTATCACGACAAGGAATATGGTTATCCTATCCATGATGACAATCATCTCTTCGCCCGTCTGATCCTGGAGATCAACCAGGCCGGCCTGTCATGGACGACCATCCTGAACAAAAAGGATAATTTTTTCAAAGCCCTCGATGACTTTGACATCGACAAGGTAGCGCGTTATGGACAGAAGCAGAAAGATCGTTTGCTGCAGGACGCGGGTATCATACGCAACCGGCTAAAAATAGAAGCCACCATCGACAATGCCAAAAAGATACAAGCGTTACAAAAGGAATATGGTTCTTTTAAGAACTGGCTGGACAAACATCATCCCTTGACAAAGGAAGAATGGGTGAAGCTGTTCAAAAAGACGTTCCGATTCACCGGGGGAGAGATCGTTGGAGAATTCCTGATGAGTTGCGGCTATCTCCCCGGAGCGCATATCGAAAGCTGTCCTATCTATAAAAAAATTCTGAAGCAAAAGCCGGCATGGTTACAAAAAAGAAAAGACTAGTCCGTAGACTGTTTGGGCTTGTTGTCCTGTGGATAGTTATTCATCTCATTTATGTGACTCTGGACGGGGTGTCCGACTATAAGGGCAGCGCCGACATTGCCGTCGTGCTTGGCAACAGGGTGGATGCGGACAGCTCGCTCTCACCCGTACTCGAAGCCAGGGTGGACAAGGCCTTGCTGCTATATAGACAGGGGCGCGTACGGCGGATCATGGTCAGCGGTGGAAAAGGAATGAAGACAGGAAAAGTGCCGGAAGGCATGGCCATGAAAAGGTACTTGATACGGCATGGAGTGCCTGCGGACCGCATCATCGAAGACAATGACGGAGAAAATACTTATTTGACTGCGGTGGACTTCAAAAAAGTGAATGAGTCGCTCCATTGTCAGTCCGTCATCGTGGTCAGCACTTTCTACCACATCACCCGGTGTAAATATATCTTCCGAAAGTTAGGGATCCGGCATGTACACAGCGCCTCATCAGACGTGTTTTATGCCGATGATCTTTTCGGGCTGCTGAGGGAATTTCCCGCCTTGTATAAATATATGCTTATCTACTGAAGATCAGTTCAGCTGGACCACCGGCAGACGATAATGTAATCCATCGACAACGAACAGCTCGTCGATCTCGTAAGTCCAGAACTTGTAAAGAGGAGATTTGGAGAGGTATTTTTCGACGGCGGCTTTGTCTTCGGCGGAGAAAGTGATCCACACTCTTTGTGTTTCCATCGTCACTACATAGTGGTCGATGACCCCTTGTTCGATCAAACGGTTTATATACGTTCGGTGGGAGGGGACAAGAGAAGCGAACTCATCGTTCATTTCAAATTGTATGGTAACCTGGAATTTTCGCATGTTGCTTACTTGATACTAACAAAACACCAGCTACAATGTTCACAGGACTCGTGTTTTGTCCCTTCTATATCATACGGCTTAATTCGTGTAGCGGTTGCCTCATCATAGTTTCCAGTCAATCACCTTGTTAACCCACTGTTCCCTGTAGGGAGTCGTCACCTTGATGTAGTTGTCGGTATAACCTTCCATTATGGGTGTCTTTACGTGCCCTTCCAGCAGAACCTTACGGGTTTGACCTTCGTGCTGGCGGATAAAGTATTGCATTTTCTGATAGGACAGATTGCGTAGTATCTTGTTTCGCTGATGACGGACTTCCATCGGCACCACGGGCTTGATCTCCAGCGCCTTTGTATTATCCCGCTCGGAATAAGTGAAGACATGGAGGTAGGAAATATCCAGCTCGTGCAGGAATTCGAACGTTTCGTTAAAGTGATCTTCCGTCTCGCCCGGAAATCCTACGATGACATCTACTCCTATGGCGCAATGGGGCATCAGGCTTTTGATCAGCTGCACCCTTGAAGCATAGAGATCCCTTTTGTACCGGCGGCGCATCAAGCCGAGTATACGGTCGCTGCCGCTTTGGAGCGGTATATGGAAATGCGGCATGAATTTCCGGCTGCCGGCTACCCATTCGATCATTTCGGGGCTGAGCAGATTGGGTTCGATGGAAGATATCCGGTAGCGGTCAATGCCGTCGATGGTGTCTAGTTCCTTCATCAGGTGGAAGAAGTTTTCTTCTGCATGTCCGTCGGACAACGGGCCTCCAGCCCGTTTGGTGCCAAAATCACCCAGATTGACCCCCGTAAGGACGATCTCCCTGGTGTTACCTGCTGCGGCTAGCTGCCGGACATTTTCCACCGTCCGGGCAATGGTGTCGCTGCGGCTTTTGCCTCTTGCCATGGGGATGGTGCAGAAGGAACAGTTATAATCACATCCATCCTGTACTTTTAGAAACGTGCGGGTCCTGTCATTTAAGGAGAAAGAAGGGTGAAAATCGGTGAGCTCTTCGATGTCGCAACTGCAGATCCTGGCTGAGTCGCCCTTGGAAAGCTCTTTCAGGTGTTGGGCAAGGTTGAATTTTTCCGCCGCGCCAAGCACCAGGTCTACACCGGGAATGGCTGCGATGGCTTCCGGCTTGAGCTGGGCATAACAACCCGTGATCACTACCAGGCTTTCGGGGCTCCGGCGTTGGATACGACGTACCAGGTGACGGCATTCCTTATCCGCATTGTCCGTAACCGAGCAGGTGTTTATGACGTATACATCAGCCGGCTGGTCGAAGTCGCGCCTGTCGAAGCCTTCACCTTCCAGCAAACGGGACAGGGTGGAGGTTTCCGAAAAGTTCAGCTTACATCCTAAAGTATGAAACGCTACCGTCTTGTTTTGGACCTGCTCCATAGTTATTCAGCCTGCAAAGGTACTGAAGGACAGGGAAATACCATGAACCCTCGTACCTTCGCTGTCCGATACAGGGTAAAAATACCAGAATACGATGAAAATCAGACCAATAATAGGGGTGCTGTTTGTGATGCTGCTTGTCCGGTGCGGACAGACAGGGCCGGCGGACGGCGGACCGGTCGACCGGCATGTAAGCCATCTTATTCTCACCCGACATGCCCGATGCAGGATGGACTGTCGCCACATCACGGAAAAAGAGATACGGGAGATATTGGAACAAGGGGAGATCAATTACAAAAAGAGTGAACCGGACTCACGTCCGGACCCTAAATATGCTTTGGAAGGCTTTACCAAAGAGGGACAGCATCTGCGTATCGTCTTTGCCGTACCCGCCGGCAGAGGAGGACGCGAGAGTAGCCTCGTAGTCGTTACCTGTATCGAGCTGGGGGTGGAATGGCAGTGCGATTGTCATTGATCCCCGTCAAGAAAGTCCACGGCCCCTCGAATATTCCCTATTTTTAGCGGTCATTCTATGCGTATCGTATTAAAACCTTTACTGTGGATCTATTGCATTTGCGCCCTTGTACTCTTCATAGCCGGCATGCTTTGCACGCTGCCTTTTGTCGCTATTTTCTCCCTGCGTGGATCGGTGAAGGGTGGGAATCTCATCTATAAGACCTGCTTTTACTGGGACTGGTGCTGGATGACCATTCTTGGTCTGCGTCATATTATGCTACCCGGTCCGGCGCCTGATCCTGAGAAGCAATATGTCTTTGTCGCCAATCATATTTCTTACCTGGATATACCTCTTATTCTCCGGGTGATCCATCATCATGCCTTCCGCGTGCTTGGCAAGGCGGAGATGAGGAAGATCCCCATCTTTGGCTATATCTACAGCCGGGCGGTGGTCATGGTGGACAGGAGCAGTCCTGATCATCGGTCGAAAAGCGCCCGGGAACTGATAGGCGCCCTGCGACAGGGTATTTCCGTCTTTATCTTTCCGGAGGGCACATTCAACGAGACCCATGAACCGTTGAAAAGGTTCTATGACGGCGCTTTTCGTATAGCCATAGAGACCCGGACGCCTGTCAAGCCGATCCTTTTTCTCGACACCTACGACCGGATGCATTATTCCAGCTTGTTCAGCCTCAATCCAGGTAAATTAAGAACAGTGTTCCTTCCGGAGGTCAGCGTAGAGGGGTTGAACATAGGGGATCTGCCGCGCCTGAGAGAAAAAGTATTTAAGATGATGGAGGAAAACCTTCGGGCACACGGCGTCTCCTGGATGGAGCCCACGGCGGACAAGGTACATTCATAGTATGTCCTGAAGAATGAGTAATTTTACCAGTTAATGTATGCCGAAGTCATCATACCTCTGGCGTTGCCTAAAAATTATACCTGGTCCGTACCGGAGCAATGGCGTATGTCCGTCCGCGAGGGATGCCGGGTAGAGGTTCAGCTAAAAAACAAGAAATATGCAGGCATCGTCAAACGCCTGCATACGGAAAGGCCGGAAGCATTCGAACCAAAGCCCATCCTGAATTTGCTAGACCAGGAGCCCATCCTTCATTCCACACAATTACAGCTATGGGAATGGATTGCCGGCTATTATCTCTGCAGCGAAGGGGAGGTGATGGCCGCAGCGCTGCCTGCCCATTTCAAGCTCAGCAGCGAGACCATACTAGTGTTCAATGAGGAGGCGGGGGATGATTTCTCGCATTTAGATCACGAAGAATACCTGGTAGCAGAGGCCCTCCATATTAAAAAAGAGCTGAAAATCACCGAGGTCCAACAGATACTCGACTCTTCTCATGTCTATCCCGTCATCAAGCGGCTCATCGAAAAAAAGCTGTGTTTTGTCTGGGAAGCCCTGAAAGACACCTACACGGCAAAAAAGGAAAGCTATGTGGTGCTGCATCCTGCCTATAGCAATGAGGACAAGCTTTCCCAACTACTGAATGATTGGGGGCGCGCTCCCAAGCAAATGGAGCTGCTGCTGTCTTATTTGCATTTATCCAAGACGGAGGGAGAGGTTACGAAGTCGGGACTGCTAAAGAAGTCCGGAGCCTCGGATGCACAGTTGAAAGGACTGGTGGATAAGGGGATATTGATCGTCGAGCGGCGGGTGGTAGACAGACTGAAATATATGCCCCGCGATATAAATATAGATTTTGAGCTGACGCCTGCCCAGCAAACGGCGTTTGACAGGATCGAACAAAGCTGGCAGGAGCGATCCGTCTGTCTGTTGCATGGTGTGACCTCCAGCGGCAAGACACAGGTCTATATCCGGCAGATAGAAAAGATCATCCGTCAGGGGCAGCAGGTATTGTATCTATTGCCCGAGATAGCCCTCACGTCCCAGATCATACGCCGTCTGCAAAGGCATTTTGGCGGCTACATCGGTATTTATCACAGCAAGTTCAGTCAGAATGAGCGACTCGAGATATGGAACAAGATCCGAAGCGGAGAGCTAAAGATTGTTTTAGGCGCCCGGTCTTCGCTGTTCCTTCCCTTCAATGACCTTGGGCTTATCGTGGCGGATGAAGAGCATGACGCGTCCTACAAACAACAGGAGCCTGCCCCCCGCTATCATGCCCGTGATGCGGCCGTCTATTATGCATCTTTGTTCAAGGGGAAGGTGTTGCTGGGCAGCGCTACTCCTTCCGTAGAGACCTATTTCAATGCCATCAGCGGTAAATACGGATTAGTGGAGCTAAGCGAGCGGTTCGGACAGGTGCAATTGCCGGCCATCGAGATCGTGGATACAAAAAAATACCGGCAAAAGGAAAAGATCATTCTCAGCCCTCCGTTGCAGGAGGCCATCGGGCAGTCTCTGTCCGCCGGCAAACAGGTCATTCTTTTTCAAAACCGTCGTGGCTATTCGCCTTACCAGGTCTGTGAGGTCTGTGGCTGGATACCGCAATGCCGCAACTGTGATGTATCGCTGAATTACCATAAGCTGACCAACAAGCTGCATTGTCATTACTGCGGCACCGTATACCCGCCGCTGACTACCTGTGCGGCCTGTGGCAATCACAAATTTGTACAGCGGAATTTTGGTACGGAACGTATCGAAGAGCACCTGGAAGAGGTCTTTCCCAAAGCGCGTATCGCCCGTATGGATATTGACAGTGTTAGGGGCAAGACAGCGCATGACAGTCTGATACAGCTGTTCGAGCAGCAACGGATCGATGTATTGGTAGGTACGCAGATGGTCGTAAAGGGGCTGGATTTTATGCACGTGAACCTGGTGGGTATCCTGGACGCCGATGGTATCCTGAGCTTTGCGGATTTCCGGGTTAACGAGCGGGCTTTTCAACTGATGGAGCAGGTGAGCGGCCGGGCCGGCCGGATGGATGGTCAGGGCAGGGTTTTGATCCAGGTGGCGAATACGGCCCATCCTGTACTGGGCTATATCAGGGCGCATGATTACAAGCAATTTTTCAAACATGAGATTGTCATGCGGCAGCAGTTCTTTTATCCGCCCTTTTCCCGTATCATCCTGGTGACCTTCCGGCATAAGGACAAGGAAGTGGTGCAATCAGCGGCGCAACTGTTTGCCAACAGCCTTAAAAAGGAGCTTGGCCCTTACCTGGTGGGCCCCGCGGAGCCTGTCATCGCCCGGGTGCGGAATCAATATCTGATGGAGCTGCTGCTTAAACTGCCCAAGGATGGATCCACCATTCAATTTGCCAAGCATCTTATACAGCAGCAGACGGCCATTTTGCACCATCACCCGAAATTCAGGAGCGTGGTGATTATCCCGGATGTGGATGCGGTATAGTAACTTTACCAACCTATGCATATTTCCGAGAACGTTTCGCTCAAGCCTTACAATACATTTGGAATAGATGTGATAGCCCGGAGGATGGGGGCCTTTACCAATGTGGAGGACTTGTCTGTCCTGGCGTCACCAGGTACCCTGATACTCGGTGGCGGGAGTAATATCCTCTTTACCCATGACATCGACGGGCTGGTATTGCGAAATGAAATCCGGGGTATCGAGGTCGCGCGGGAGGATGAGGCGTATATATATGTCCGGGCAGGGGCGGGGGAGATCTGGCATGGGTTTGTGCAGCAAGCTCTGGACAGAGGCTGGGCGGGGGTAGAGAATCTTTCGTTGATACCGGGCAGCGTGGGGGCCGCGCCCATGCAGAATATCGGTGCTTATGGGGTGGAGATAAAAGACGTCTTTCATGAACTGTCGGCCTATCACCTGGACGAAAAAAAAGTATATACGTTCAGTCTCGACGACTGTGAGTTTGGCTACCGGGAGAGTATCTTCAAGCGGCGGTATAAGGGGCAGTTCGTTATTTTGGATGTTACGTTCCGGCTGAATAAGAGGCCGCATTTCCATACGGAATATGGCGCCATACGGGAAGAATTGGAGAAGATGCAGGTCCGGGAGTTAAGTATACAGGGCATTTCGCAGGCGGTGATCCATATCCGTCAGTCCAAGCTTCCTGATCCTGCGCAGATAGGGAATGCGGGGAGTTTCTTTAAAAATCCGACCGTGCCGCGCGAGAAATTCGAGGAGCTGAGGGAGCAGTGGCCGGGCATCGTGGGGTATCCTGTTGCCGACTCCGGAGTCAAGCTGGCGGCCGGCTGGCTGATCGAACAATGCGGATGGAAAGGTTTCCGCCGGGGCGATGCGGGATGCCATGCCCGTCAGGCGCTGGTGTTAGTAAACTATGGTCATGCCAGTGGAAGAGAGATATTTGACCTTAGTGAGGAGATAATGCAGAGTGTGCAGGCGAAATTTGGCGTGGGGTTGGAAAGGGAAGTAAATATAATCTAATTATTACCCCTGACCGGCCGGGCCGGCCAGGGGTTCTGTAATATCAGTTGAAGTCGTCCAGGTCTTCTTCTTCACTATTGAACCCGCCGCCGGAGGAACCCAAATTCACCATGGAGCCGATGAGGTCCTTGAACTCTATTCTGCCCTCCACTACCTTCTTACTGATCAGCGAATAGGCTGACAGCCCGTGCAATACGAACTCCATCAGCAGGGCCGCCTCCCGCTCATTAGCATGCTTGAAGTATTTCTTTACGAGGGCGTGTAGTCCATCCACTTTGTAAAGCTGCTGTATCTTGTCCTCATCCTTGGTATTAAAGAAAAGATTGAGCTGGTTGCCTTTGTCAAACCAGTGCGTGATGGATTTGAAAGGGTTCTCATCCTTGCTGTCCTTCCGTTTTTTCAACTGGTCCGGGTTGGGGAAGTAGTTGATGAACTGGCTGCGGAATGATTTTTCCAGCAGATTGAAGGCTACCTGGTAAGGGCCTTCCTGTTCGCCTTCATATACCAGCTCGATCTTGCCGGTGATGGAAGGTACGATGCCTACCAGGTCGCTGATCCAGACCTGGGTCTCCTTTTCAACATTCAGGATGGCCCTGCGTTCGGCGGCGCTCACGGCATTTTCGAACGCGGCAATGGTGAGACGTGCCGAAACGCCACTCTTCTTATCCACGTATTCGCTGTTGCGGGCTTCGAAGGATACCTGTTCGATCAATCTTTTTACCAGGTCGCTTATGACCACCCGTCCTTTTTGTTCGGCGTGAATGTCGGCTTCCTGCTCGGTGATGGCCAGGGCGGTGTCTACGTTCTTAGGATAGTGCGTCAGGATCTGGCTTTCGATACGGTCTTTCAGCGGTGTGACGATAGACCCGCGGTTCGTATAGTCCTCCGGGTTGGCCGTGAAGACGAAAAGCATGTCCAGTGCCATTCTCAATTTGAATCCCCGGATCTGTATGTCGCCCTCTTCCAGTATGTTGAAGAGAGAGACTTGTATGCGTGCCTGTAAGTCGGGTATTTCGTTGATAACGAAGATGCCTCTGTTGCTCTTGGGGATGATGCCAAAATGGATCACCTGCTCGTCCGCGAAGTTCAGGCGGAGGTTAGCCGCCTTGATGGGGTCGATGTCCCCGATGAGGTCGGCGACACTGACGTCGGGTGTTGCCAGCTTTTCACCATAGCGTTCCGACCGGTGCAGCCAGCTGATGGGGGTTTTGTCGCCCTGTGCAGCTACCAGATCGCGTGCAAATTTAGAGATGGGATCGAATGGGTTGTCATTGACCTCGCTGCCGCTGATATATGGGATATATTCGTCGAGAAGGTCGATCATCTGCCGGGCCATCCTTGTTTTGGCCTGTCCGCGCAATCCGAGAAAAAGAATGTTATGACGTGACAATAATGCCCTTTCCGTGTCGGGTATGACGGAGTCTTCATAACCTATGATGCCCGGAAAGGTAGTCTCTTTGTTGGTTAGTTTGCGGATAAGGTTTTCCCTGATCTCTTCCTTTACAGATCTGTTCTTGTATCCTGCAGCCTTTAGTTCTCCAAGTGTCTTTACTTTTGTAATGTCCATTTCTGCGTTTTATGGTTTCGCGATTAATACACGGTCTTTCTTTTACCGCTCTCAAAATCCCTGAAAATAAATGCCCCCAAATGGTCCAGTGAGGCGAAGAATGCCTTCCCATTATTGGTCTCTGTGAATTCATTCACGAAACGCTGCAGGTACGGATCGCTCGCTATCATAAACGTAGTGATGGGTATCTTCAGTTTTTTACATTGAGCGGCCAGGTTCAGGCACCTGCTGGTGATCTTTCTGTCCAGTCCGAAGCTGTTCTTATAATACCTTTTGCCGACTTTAAGACAGGTGGGTTTGCCGTCCGTGATCATAAAGATCTGCTTGTTGGCATTCCGTCTGCGCCGAAGAATGTCCATGGCCAGCTCGAGCCCTGCTACCGTGTTGGTGTGATAGGGGCCTACCTGTAGATAGGGCAGGTCCTTTATCTCCACGGGCCAGGCATCATTGCCGAAGACGACGATGTCCAGGGTATCTTTCGGGTATTTTGTGGTGATCAGCTCGCTGAGCGCCATGGCTACTTTTTTAGCCGGGGTGATACGGTCCTCTCCATACAGGATCATGGAGTGGGAGATATCGATCATCAATACCGTCGAGGTTTGCGACTTATAATCCGTCTCCCTGATCTTGAGGTCATCCTCCTGCATGGAAAAGCTTTCGATGCCGTGGTTGATCTGAGCGTTGCGAATGGACTCCGTGAAATCGATCTGCTCCAGCTGATCGCCAAAGCGGAAGGGACGTGTCTCCGGATTGGTCTCGTCCCCGGCGCCGGGCTTGAATGTATTGTGATTGCCCTGTTTGGTTTTCTTCAGCTTGCCAAATATCTCTTCCAGGCTGCGGCGGCGTATACCCTGCTCCGTTTTAGGAGTGATGGATATCTCGCCTGTCTGTCTGTTCTCATCTATATAACCTTTGTCTTTCAGGTCCTCGATGAAATCGCCCATCCCATATTCGTCATCCGTCAGCTGGTATTCCTTATCCAGCTGATTCATCCATTGCAAGGCCTCGCCTACATCCCCATTCGTATAGCTCAACAGCTGGAGGAATACATCCAACAGCTGGTCGAATTTGGGCTTACCCTCCTCGTCCGGATCGTACTTTCTGAAGTGAAATCCTATCATATTTTTTGATTAGAAAGTTGGGAACGCTGTTCCCTCAATTTACAGATAATTCTTTACAATCTACCTTCCGCATAAACACCTTCATAAATTAACAATGAGCAGGTAGATTTGGTTGAAAAACAAGACCCGGCTGCATTTTAGCAAACCGGGTCGTATTGTCTTATCCCGTAAGGATGTTGTCTTATGGGAGTAATTGCGTTAGTTCTTTGGACCTGCCGCCGGAGCTGCTCCGGTATATTGCTTTTGCCACTCCGCCAGTTGCAACAGCATCTGGTAGGAAGAGAGGATGTCCTGTGCAAACTGCGCCTGCTTGTCAGCGAGATTGCCGCCTTTGCCTTGCAAGGCCATCTGGGCGTTGATCGCCAGCTGTTCGTCGGACATGGGTTCTCCCAGAGAGTTATAATAGCGCATTTGCTGGGTGAGGTCTTTCTTTAACGAAGCCGACACCTTCTGCGCCAGTGGCTGGTCGCCGGATTCATAGCATGCCAGCAGGAAGCTCATGGATATCCTGTTGTGCTGATTGCCCCTGTTGGAGGTCATGCCATAAGGGAAATTGGATTCCAGCACATTGTGATCGAAATTCTCCAGGAGCTTGCGAGCAGAGTCCTTTTTGTTGTCATCGACGAGGCTGAGGGCCAGCTGTGCGTGTGCGGCACGCAGCGTATTCAGATGGCGGCGGTTTTCCTCGTCATAATAAACACCAGGAGTACTTGCATTGCCAAAGCTGAACTTGGTCATCATATTCTTATACGCGAGATCATTGTCATAATAACCCATGTTCAGGTTCTTGCCTTCCACCGGCACCAGTCTTCCTGCCAGACCGTCCTGGCGGATATATTTTGCCAGGCCCATATCTTCCAGCTCATAAGTGGAGTTGAAGCAGATGGGACGCTGCCATTTGTTAGCAGCGATAAGGGCAAGCACTGCCAGCTCATTTTTAAAGAGGTAATTCTTATTCGGACTGATATTCAGCTGTAGCTGGGATACCACGCTGTCACCTTCATGGACCGTACCATTGGCGCGGACCGTATTAAGATCCACCGGGACGGACAGCTTTCTCACCGGAAGGAAATTATACGTGTCACCTTCCTCCGACTGCTGGGTATATTTTGGATCGTTGCTACCTACTACGTTCTTGAGCATGTCGTAGAGATCGTAGTACTTATTTTGATCAAAACCGGAAATACCACCAATGGGTACTGCATCCCGCGTGTTGCCCTGTATCTGCTCCGGCGTGAACAGGACGTCTGCTGGCCCGCTCTCATTGACCTTGTAACGCAGCTCATTGATATACCAATCCGTGCCCAGCAGGGAATAGTTCATCACCCGTACATCGGGGCGGATGCCTTCCACCTCCTGTGCATACCACAGCGGGTAGGTATCATTATCCCCGAAGGAGATAAGGATCGCATTGGGGGGGCAGCTTTCCAGGTAATCCTTTCCAATGTCCCTTGCCAGTGTCTTTTTGCTACGGTCATGGTCATCCCATTCCTGGCTGCCCATGAGTACGGGCACCGACAGGAAGCAAAGACCTGCGGCGGCATAGTTGGCCAGGTCTGTCTTGCCCTTGAACGCAAATTTTTCCAGCAGCTCCTTCACCCAGATGACGCCCAGCCCGATCCAGATAGCAAAGGCATAACAGGCTCCTGCATACGCATAGTCACGCTCGCGTGGCTGGAAGCCCGCCTGGTTGAGATAGACCACAATGGCCATGCCCGTAAAGAAGAATAACAGTCCCGTCACCCAGAAGTCCCTGTTGCTGCGCATATACTGGAAGACCAGGCCTCCCAGTCCCAGTATAATGGGCAATAGAAAAAACCGGTTGTAGGACTTGTTGTTCTTATGAATGGTGTCCGGTAGCTTGCTTTGATCTCCGTAGAACAGGTTATCGATAAAAGAAATACCCGTGATGGCATTGCCGTCCCGGATATTGCCGAAGCCCTGCAGGTCATTCTGTTTGCCGGAGAAGTTCCACATAAAGTAGCGGCCGAACATGACCCAGGTCTGATAGCTGACAAAGTACTTGATATTGTTGGCCATGGTGGGCGTTTCTCCTTCTGCCACACCGCCAAAAGCGCGGTAGGCGTCCACCTGCCCTCTGTCATTGCCTCCGTCCCACATACGGGGAAAGATATGCGAAGAGGGGGTGCCGCCCCAGTCCTGGACCGAGACCCGGCCCGCTATCTCGTATTTTTCTTTTCCTTTGACATAGAGAGGGCCGCCGTCGATACGGGGAGGACGGTCCTGAAAATCCGGTCCGTAGAGGATGGGCCAGTCGCCGTACTGGTCGCGGCTGAGATAGCCGACCAGGCTGACGGGGTTGTCGACATTGTACATATCCACCGATACGTCGGCATTACTGCGGATGAGGGTAGTAAAATAGGTAGAGTAGCCCAGCAGCATAAAGGCGAAGCACCAGAGGGCCAGCTTGAAACTGGGCAGAGCCTCTTTCTTGACAATATAGCCTGCTCCTATGGCGATACCGAGCATAACGATGAGCTTGAAGAGTTTGCCGCCGCCACCTCCTGCGGAGTTGATGACAACCGGCAGGGCGACGATAAGTACAAACAACGACAGCCACACCCGCAGTTTGAGCTGTGTAAAGGTTTCTCTTTTAAATAGGAGACCCCAGGTCAGGAGACCTGTCAGCAGGGCGAAGTAAAGTCCAAAGCCGGAGAAGAAAGGCATTCCCAGGTTGTTGACGAAGAATATATCGAAAGCGCCTGCTCCCTTGATCGTATACTGGATGACCAATACCTGGACAACGCCCGTGAGCGCACAGCCAACGATGAAGGCGAGGATGGTGCCCCAGGTGGTGGGTTTGAATCGTTTAAAGTAATAGACCATTACAATGGCCGGTATGGTAAGGAGGTTCAGCAGGTGTACGCCGATGGAGAGGCCCATCATATAAAATAAGAATACGATCCATTTGTCGGCGCCAGGCTGGTCGGCATGGTGCTCCCATTTGAGGATGGCCCAGAATACCAGGGCGGTGAAGAAGGCCG
>MKTZ01000004.1 GCA_001898505.1 Sphingobacteriales bacterium 50-39 | reverse complement strand
CGGCGACAATGTTCTGGTGATCATGACGGATGTGAGTGGTAGAACCATCTATAGCCAGCGCTTCGAGAATCTCTTCGATGGTAACAACCTGCTTAGGATACAGCCGAGCACGGCCCTGCCCACAGGTGCATACTATGTGAAGGTGATCTACACCAACAGGAGCGAGCAGAAGGTCATCCAGCTATTGAAGACTAAGAAATAGAAAATTTTAAAGCGAAGGCCGGCTCAGTGATGAGCCGGCCTTTTTAGTTCTACACTGATAACATGAAGGTCCTGCATGCCGACATTTTGTAATGCATGCGGGGCAAACGACCCGATCCAGCCTGCAGATCCGGGTAAAGGAGCCTTGGCAAGCGTCCTTGAATCGAAAATTACGTTTCCTTTATCATCGAATCTAAGAAAATCAGACCAGCTCAATATATACAATGAAGCCGGGTGCCGATGCGTATGGACCGCGGTAATTTCACCCGGCGGTATACAGGTGTCTAAAACACGAACAAATTCGTTTTCAAACAATAGCTTGTGGTGTTATGGTGCGGTAGTTAAAGCGTCAAGATCATCCGGCCATTCCCATTCATTGGAATTGGAAGACTTTTCCATAGTCTTAAATATTTAAGGTCAATATAGGCCAAAGGAATTATGGCCTTTAACTAAATATAGACCTATTTAAGAAAAATTTGCGTAACCAATCGGTTTCGCTTATATTCGCAACTGATCGGCTTCATATTTTATACACTCAAAACAATAAAAAAATGAACCTGTTATTTGACTTCACCGTGGACAAAGCCACCAATACCATCTACATTACACGGGAATTTGCTGCCGACCTCGATCTCGTCTGGGATGCCTGGACAAAAGCGGAAATGCTGGACCAGTGGTCGGCTCCCAAACCCTGGCGGGCCCAGACGAAAGAGATGGACTTCAGGGAAGGAGGCCGTTGGTTATATTCCATGGTCTCTCCCGAGAATGTCGCCCACTGGTCTTTGGTTGAATTTATCAAAATCGAAGTCAAGTCCAGTTTCTCCACGAGAAATAGCTTTTGCGATGAAAATGGGAATCCCGTCAATGATGCCTTTTCCCTGGTCAGGAACTCCTTTAAGGCCGGAGGGGAGATTACAACGGTGATCATCGAAAAAAAATTCAATAAACTGGCCGATCTTGAAATGATGGTCTCAAAGGGTTACAAGGAAGGCCTTGCCATGTCATTGGGCAACCTGGACGAATATTTACGAACGCAGGTTGTCAAAAAATGAAACCGGCCTATCCTATCCTTCAATGCTTTGCAAAGCGAATACGAACGCCTTGCCTTCATCCCGTACGAATAATAATGCACTTCAAAGATTAAGAAACAACATACAGAAATTGAAGCTACTTGAACTATCCAATATTTTTTTGACCACTTGCTAAATAAGAAAATAGTCAAAATCGATAAAATTAGTACTCCATAAATTATAACATGAATAAATTTACCGAGAAAAGTTAATGGCGCTTGTTCTCCGCCGGGCGTTGTTCTGCCAAGTGTTATCATCACAATCAGCGCAAATACAAAGCAACCGACAACCGACTGTGTTTTGAGGGCTCTACCAGAAATTCCGGCCGTAAGTAGCCCACCCGGATAATAGTGTGACTCCTCCCGGCCCTGTAATAATGGGTAACACCTAAATTTTCAAAGAACACCGCAACGCTTTTAGCAGTGGTCTGATATTTGTCGAAAAACTGGCATGCTAAAGAAATCTCCAATATTCGCCGCAGGAATACTCTCGTGTCTGATATCCTGTACAAAACCTGATCTGACAGCCCCTTCCGGGCAAATTACTACTTCCGCAAGAGCAGTTACGCCGGCAACGGATGTACCGGTGACTGTCACGGTGGATCTTTCCAAACAGGGACGACAAATACCAAAGTACTTTACAGGTTTTAGCTTTGAGAAATACTCTCTTATAAAGGCAGCTTGTTTCAATAGTAATAATACTTCTTTTATCAACCTGGTAAAAGGATTGGGACATGGCGTACTACGTGTCGGCGGCGGCAGCGTGGACGACGTGCAATGGACCAATTCCGCCACTACATCAAAACCTTTCACACTGACCAGCGCTGATATGTATAATTTCTTTGCTTTTGCAGGGGCCACCCGCTGGCCGGTGATGTATGGTGTCAACCTGCATCCTGCTACCCTGTCGCTGAATGTGGCAGAAATCCGTTATTTAAACAGTCACTTTGGCAATATGACGGCCTCTCTTGTATTGGGTAATGAGCCAGATCTTTACAATCCCTTCGGCCATCGTCCATCAACTTATGGCTATACTGATTTTTTAAATGAATGGACCACCCTCCGCGACTCGATCCATCGGGTAGCTCCGGCTCAATGCTTTTCAGGCCCCGGCACCGCCTCCGGCACCTGGATGATCCCCTTTGGGCGGGACAAACACAGCAGCATATCCTGGCTGAGTGAACATTATTATAAACTCAATACCGGGGGTGACACGGTTCAGACTATTGCAAAACTGCTGACGAAAGATACGGCATTTCTCACCAGGGCGTATATCTTAAGAAAAGCAACAAACCCCTATAATCTTGCCTGGCGCATAGATGAATGTAATACCTCGGCTGCAAACAGGCCAGGCGTAAGCAATTCTTTTGCTTCTGCCCTATGGGCTTTGGATTTTATGTTTTTGGCGGCCGACCAGGGTGCAAGCGGGGTGAACTTCCATACAGGCAACACCTATTTTACCCCTATTTCTTTTCTCAGCGGCCCTGCCACACCAATGCCGCTGTATTATGGCATGCTCTTGTTTTCAAAAGCATCCTTGGGTAAAATGCTTACGGTTGGATCCACGGCCGGGGGGACGATCAACTTTACTTCTTATGCCGTGCAGCAGTCGGATGGCACCGTGCAGGTGACGCTGATCAATAAGGACCTTTCGAAAGAGGCATCGGTGTCTTTCTCCGCCGTAAATGGGGCCACACAGCTAAAGAATGCTTCGGTCCTGCGTTTACAGGGGCCTTCTCCCGACGCATTAACAGGCACTCTTTTTGGCGGAAGCGCCGTAAAGGCTGACGGGATCTGGGCGCCCAGCGTAAAGGAGAGTTTAGTGTTGTCCGGGAATACGACGACGGTTAAAGTACCGGCTTGCAGCGCCGTGCTCATAACCTTGCAATAGTTTCCGCATATTCTAATTCAGATCGGTATACAAGCAAAAAAACCGCCTCGCGGCGGTTCTTGATTGGTTGAGGTTCCGAGCAGATTCGAACTGCTGTAGAAGCTTTTGCAGAGCTCTGCCTAGCCACTCGGCCACGGAACCATCTCTCAAAGGTAAAACAAGGTCTCCCAAGCACTACCTTTTTTTTGAGTGGCTGCGAAATTACGATAATTTTGAAGAAGTTGAAAAAAAATAGCCGAATTTATGCAAGCAATCGCTGAAAGTGAACTCATTATCAATAGCCGGGGCGCCATCTATCACCTGAATCTCCGTCCCGAAGAGCTGGCCCCCACCATCTTCACCGTAGGCGACCCCGATAGGGTATCCGCCGTCAGCCGTCATTTCGACACCATCGAACACAAGGCCCAGCACCGCGAATTCGTATCCCACACGGGCTATATTGGGAAAAAAAGGGTCACGGTCGTCTCCACCGGCATCGGCACCGACAATATAGATATCGTCCTCAATGAGCTGGATGCCCTGGTCAATATCGACCTCACTACCCGCATGGTCAAACCCCAGCTCACCCATCTCACCATCATCCGTATGGGCACTTCCGGATCCCTGCAAAAAGACATCCCGGTCGATAGCTTTGTCGCCAGCACCCATGGACTGGGCATCGACAATCTGTTGAACTTTTACAGGCATGACGACACGGAAGAGGACAACGCCCTTTTGCAATCCTTTACGACCCAGACCCAACTGCACCACCGCCTGGCCCAACCCTATATCAGTGCGTCCAGCCCCTCCCTCCTCAAGCACTTTGTGGACGGATTCCACCAGGGTATCACGGTCACCTGCCCCGGCTTTTATGGCCCCCAGGGGCGCGTCCTCCGCCTGGGTCTTAACCAACCCGAGCTCATCGACAGGCTGACAAGCTTTTCCTATGGCCCTCACCGGATCACCAACTTCGAGATGGAGACAGCCGGCATCTATGGACTGGGACGGCTGTTAGGACACCATTGCCTGAGCCTCAGCGCCATCGTCGCCAATCGCATCAGCAAGACCTTCTCCCCGGACGGTAACAAGGCCGTGGAAAAGCTCATAACGGACACCCTTCGTATTGTAGAGAAGCTCTAATTGTTCTACCTTCGCCCCATGCATTTTTATAAATATCAGGGCACAGGCAACGACTTTATCATTCTGGATAACCGTAACTGGAGCTATACAGCCCTCACCGTGGAAAAAGTAAAGGCCCTTTGCGACCGCCGCTTTGGCATTGGCGCTGACGGACTGATGCTGCTGAATACCAAGTCCGGCTATGATTTCGAGATGAAATACTACAATTCCGATGGCCGGGAAAGCAGCATGTGCGGCAATGGCGGGCGTTGCCTGGTCAGGTTTGCATACGACATGGGTATCCACAAGGACGAATATTACTTCATAGCCACTGACGGCCCCCACCAGGCCAGGATAGATGACGATGGTACGGTCAGCCTCAAAATGAAGAATGTGACAGGCGTCCGGGACTATCACAACGACTTTATCCTGGACACGGGCTCGCCACACTATATAAAAATGGTCACGGACGTAATGGATTATGACGTATTCCACAAAGGCATGGAGATCCGTTATAGCGGCGACTTCGCCAAAGAAGGCATCAACGTGAATTTCGTCGAGCAAAAAAGAGCGGATGAGATCATCGTCCGCACGTACGAACGCGGGGTAGAGGACGAGACCCTGTCCTGCGGTACGGGCGTCACGGCCAGCGCCCTGGCCTGCTATCATAATGAAATGGGATATAATGACGTCCGGGTCATCACCAAGGGCGGCAAGCTCAGAGTGGAGTTCGACAGGATTGGCGAGAACAATTTTGAGAATATCTGGCTTTGTGGACCGGCACTAAAAGTATACGAAGGCGATATCGAGAACTAGCAAAAGCTCAAAAGTGATCCAGTTTTTTAAGAACATCAATCATCAGACCGTAGAGATCGAGCGTCCCGAGAACGGCACCTGGGTCAATATCCTGCCTCCCCTGAAGCAGCAAGAATTTACCAACCTGTCCGAAAAGCTGGACATCCCCCTCGACTTCCTCACCGACTCCCTCGACATCGACGAACGGGCCCGCTTCGAGGAAGAGGACAATGTAAAGCTCATTGTCATCAAGACCCCTACGGAGAATAATTCTTTCAACGAGAGCGATGCTTATTATATAACCATCCCCATCTGTATCATCCTTACGCATAATCAAATCGTAACGGTGAATTCCTTTGAGAACGGCGCCATCAAGAAATTCCTCAACACCTTCCAGAACAGACACCCCGATAAAAAGAACATGATGGTCCTGAAGGTCATCGAAAAGATCACGCAGACCTATATGGAATACCTGAAGGAGATCAACCAGCGCCGCAATTTGATGGAACAAAAACTCTACGCATCCAATAGGAACGAAGAACTGCTGGAGTTGATGAAGATCCAGAAAAGCATGGTCTATTTCGTAACGGCGCTCAGAAGCAATGAAATGTTGCTGCTCAAGCTGATCCGTACCAATTTCCTGGGTCTCACGGATGAAGAAAAGGAGTTTTTGGATGACCTTGCCGTAGACATGTCGCAGGCCCTTGAAATGGCCAATATCTACACCAACATCCTCAGCAGCACATTAGACGCCTTCGCCAGCATCATTAATAACAATATGAACAATGTGCTGAAACGGCTCACCTCTATCACCATCATCCTTTCCCTGCCTGCCCTGGTAACCAGCATTTATGGCATGAACGTGGATATTCCCGGCTCTAAAGCCCCGAATGCATTTTATATCGTTATGCTCGTGTCCATCGGTATCTCCATTATCATCAGCTGGTATTTTATGAAAAAGAAGTGGTTTTAATTCAGTACTTTTATGTACTGATGAAAGGCGCCGTGTACATACTGCTGCTGGCCACCCTGGTCTACCTGACGGAGTCCGTTCGTATCCCGTATTACCTGGGAGAGCAGACCCATTCCGCCGCATCCGAATGCTGTCACAAGATGAAGGACGAGCAATGCCCCCATCAGCAAAAAGGATCACACGACATGAAGGGCTGCGGCAACCCGGTTGCCAATTGCACCAACTGCCCTCTTTGTTATACCGCCGAGCTGGCAATCCCCTATACATCAGTGCGAGTCTCCTCCCTGATATCCAAGGGCTATCCGGAAGCTCCGGATCAACCGCTGGCTGATTACGCCGCATCTTCCTGGAAACCGCCCAATGCCTGATCATTTCAAAAGCCGCAGGATGCGGCCAACACAACAAATGATCACCATAAAAAAAACATCATGAAAAATATTTTTTTACTGGCGCTGGCTACTGCATTGACTGTAGGTCAGGCAGCCTATGCCACCAGCAAACCACAACACGCTCAAAAAGCATGTAAGGATTGTAAAGGTAAAGTTTGCACACCCGCCTGCAAAGACCACTGCGGTCAGGGCTGCTGCGCAAAACACTAATCACTAATAGTCCCCGGCTTCGCCGGGGGCTTTTTTAAAAAAGATAACCATGTTAAACATCAGGGTCTACGGCATCTTATTTGGAGAGAACAAAAAAGTACTGGTCAGCGATGAATATATCCGCGGCGGCTATTATACTAAATTCCCCGGCGGCGGGCTGGAGTTCGGAGAAGGTACCCGCGATTGCCTGAAGAGAGAGTTCAAGGAAGAGATGGACCTGGATGTACGCATCGGAGCGCATATATATACCACCGACTTCTTCCAGATGTCGGCTTTCAATCCGGAACATCAGATCATCTCCATCTATTATTTTGCAGAAGCGCTGGAGCCGATACGTGCGCCCTTACGCGACAAGCCTTTCGACTTTGATGAGCGGGAGCTGCGTATCTATGCGGAAAAAAGAGAGACGGAAACCTTTCGTTTCATCGACTGGGATCAGTTCAGCGCTGAAGTCGTTACCCTTCCTATCGATAAGATCGTAGCCGACCTCGTAAAGACAAGCTATTGATCCGCCGTGTCGTCGACCAGCCAGAAGACCGGCTCCTACCCTCCTACGGGGTGTTTGGGCGTATCCAGCACCAGCTCCATGAATGTGAGGTCCAGCCAGCGGTCGAACTTGTAGCCCACCTCCCGGAAATGCCCCACCTCCTGGAAACCAAAGCTGCGATGCAATTGCACGCTGGCATCATTGGTGGCGTCTATTACAGCAATAATGGCATGTACATCCTTCTCCCTTGCCGTGCGGATCAGGGGTTCCATCAATAATTTCCCTATCCCCTTGCCCCGCTGACCATCCGCCACATAGACGGAATTCTCCATCGTGTATTTATAGGCCGGCCATGGCCGGAAAGGGCCGTAGGAGCTAAAGCCTACCACCTTCCCATCATCTTCCGCTACAAAGACAGGAAAGCCTTCCTTCACGCGTGAGTCATACCAGGCCTTGCGCATCTCCATCGTATGCGGCTGATAGTGATAGACGGCGGTAGTGTTGGTGATAATATGGTTGTAGATATCGAGGAGGGCCGGAATATCTTCCTCCTTTGCAGCTCTAATGGTTACCATGATATGCGTTTAGTGGCGAACAGCCAGTTTTTCCACCATCTCCTCTCCTAATTCGTCGGCAGAAATGCCAAATCCGTTGACCAATACTCCTTTTCTGCCGTCCGCCGACTCGATGGCATATACGACAGCTTCGTCCGCCGGGTCGCTCTCTCCTTCAAATCGATAGACTTCCGTGATCACAAACTCGGAAGGCTTCAGCTGGCTGTCAGGACAGCTTATATAGTCAGCCTCCGCCTTGAAGTCGATGGTGTATCCCCTTTGTTTAAGCCCTTTGATGGCCGCGGTAACTGTGTCGTATGCGTACATATAAAATTAATTTATCAGGTCCTGCAATGTACGAAATTCTCAAAAGCCCCATCCGTCCACTGCTCATCGAATTTGCTGGTAGGTTTGCTTGATCACCCCCATGACAAAAGTGCTCTGCACCTGTCCGATATTCTCCACTTGCCCCAGTTTGTTTACATGGAAGTCATAATAATCGTCCATATTGTCTGCGACCACCTTCAGCATGAAGTCGAACTCACCTGAAATGATATAGCATTCGACTACCTCCGGAAGTTCCTGGATGGTCTTGATAAACCGGGCGCCGCTCCGTTTGTTATGTTCCTTTAACGAGACATAACAGATGGCCATCAATCCCTTCCTGACTTTGGAATGATCCACCAGGGTGGCATAACGCAGGATGACACCCGTATCCTCCATCCGCTTGATCCGTTCATGCACGGGCGTGGTGCTCAGGTGTATCTTTGTAGCGATCTCCCGGACGGTGATCTTGGCATCTGCCTGCAGCAGACGGAGGATAGCCTTATCCTTTTCATCCAACGGTATGGCCTCATTAGCCATTTTTTCTGTTTCGGTTGCTTTTTCCATGGGCTTCTATGACTTTGTTCTATAAAAATACATAAAAATGCATTTTTATTCCAAATTTTATGTTATTGGCTTCATTTTTGTTCTACAACACTACCTTTGTCTCCAATATTAAAACTAAAGCTACGATGTCAACAAAAACATTAGCCATCGACCTGAAACTTCCTTATAAAGTGAAGGATATGAGCCTCGCTGAATGGGGCCGGAAAGAGATCCGTCTTGCCGAAGCAGAAATGCCCGGTCTGATGGCCATCCGTGAAGAGTATGGAAAACAAAAGCCCCTGAAAGGCGCCCGCATCGCAGGCTGCCTGCATATGACCATTCAGACGGCCGTGCTGATCGAGACCCTGGTTGAGCTGGGCGCTGAGGTTAAATGGAGCTCTTGCAATATCTTTTCCACACAGGACCAAGCCGCCGCAGCCATTGCAGCCGCCGGGATCGGCGTATTTGCCTGGAAAGGTCAGACCCTGGAAGAAGCTGACTGGTGCATCGAACAGACCTTGTTCTTCGGCAGCACCGATCGTCCCCTGAACATGATCCTGGATGACGGCGGTGATCTCACCAACATCGTATTCGATAAATATCCCGAGCTGGTACAGCACGTTAAAGGTCTTAGTGAAGAAACCACCACGGGTGTACACCGTCTGTACGAAAGGATGGAAAAAGGCACCCTGCCTATCCCTGCCATTAACGTAAATGACTCCGTTACCAAATCCAAGTTCGATAACAAATACGGTTGTAAAGAATCTCTCGTCGACGCCATCCGTCGCGCCACCGATGTAATGATGGCCGGTAAAGTTGCCGTGGTCGGCAGCTATGGTGACGTAGGTAAGGGTTCCGCAGCCAGCTTGAAAGGCGCCGGCTGCCGTGTTATCGTTACAGAGATCGACCCCATCTGCGCACTCCAGGCCGCTATGGACGGATTCGAAGTAAAGAAGATGGTGGATGCCGTAAAAGAAGCCGACATCATCGTCACCGCTTCCGGCTGCCGCGACCTGATCACGGAAAAACACTTCCGCCTGATGAAGGATAAAGCCATCGTTTGTAACATCGGTCACTTCGACATCGAGATCGACATGGCCTGGCTGAATACCAATTATGGCCACACCAAGGACACCATCAAGCCACAAGTAGACGTATACACTATCGACGGCAAGGACGTGATCGTTCTGGCAGAAGGCCGCCTGGTCAACCTGGGCTGTGCTACAGGTCACCCCTCTTTTGTAATGTCCAACTCTTTCTCCAACCAGACGCTGGCTCAGATCGAACTCTGGACCAACCACAGCAAATACGAGAACAAAGTATACGTGCTGCCCAAGTTCCTGGATGAGAAAGTTGCCCGCCTGCACCTGGCGAAGATCGGCGTTCAGCTGGACGAACTGACGGAAGCGCAGGCATCTTACCTGGGTATCCCGAAGAACGGCCCCTTCAAGCCCGAACACTATCGTTATTAATAGTCTAAAAGACAAGTTTATAAGACCCGCTCTCCATAGCGGGTCTTATTTTTTGATAAGCATCGATCATTTCCCGTTATAATGCATGGCAAATCTCATAAAGAGCTCCGGCAACGCCTCTGCCTCCCCCTGTAGCCGGGCAAAGTAAAAGTTCCTGCCGATGTCCAGCCCCTTTACATCGATGATACAGCATTCATTGTTCTCGAGCTCTTTCAACACCGCATGCATGGAGATAAACGCCATACATGGCGCATGTAAAAGATACGACTTCATCGTCTCCGTATTATCCAGCTGCATTTCCTTCTTTAATTGGGACAGCTTGATCCCCACCCCTTTTAAGGCATGCGCCACCACCTCCAGCGTACCCGACCCCGGTTCCCTCAACAACAACGGTATCTGTTTCAGCTCTTCGGGCCGGATGCTTTGCTTCTTTGCCAGGGGATGGGAAGGGTTGCTGACCAGCACGATCTCATCCTTTATGAATTCGGTATACCGGATGCTCCTGTTGCGGGAATGCCCTTCTACAATGCCCAGGTCTATCTCCTTTTTTTCCAGCGCCTGCTCGATCTCACCCGTATTGCCCGTCACCAGGCTCACCTCTACATGGGGATGACGGCCATGAAAAGCTGCCAGAATAGGTGGAATGATATAAGGCGCTGCCGTCATGCTCCCTCCCAGCTGCAAATGCCCGTTGTGCTGGCTCGTCAGACTGTTCATGGCAAATTCCAGGTTCCTGTATATGGCAAACAGCTCTTCCGTATGTTGTAATAACTGGCTACCCGCGGGCGTCAGCTGTATCCGGGCGCCATTGCGATCGAAGAGCTTGACCTTGAAATGCTGCTCTAATTTGTGAATATGCTTGGTGACGGCAGGCTGGCTAATGAACAGCTCTTTGGCCGCCTTGGTGAAGTTCAGCCGTCGCGCCACTGTATGAAATACCTGGAACTCGAATAGCATAATATTGATCAGGGCATGACCGATGCCTTGAAGCTTGAAAGATACTTCATTATATCTGCAAATGGTGGATTTGCCTTCCGCAGCGGCTACAGATCGCCCGTCACAGGAGGGTTTTCCAGCCCCACACGTATTATCTTCCTTTGAAAAAAACGTTTAGCCATATAAAGAGATTTAGAAAGTTCGATGGCGCCGGTATACCGGTCATTTCCGCAGCACTTCCGGATTGATAATGGAAGGCGGCGCCCCCGCATTTGGCCCCAGCCCCAACGCAGCTATAAGATTCTCCGCCGCCAGCATGGCCAGCCCATGTTGCGCCTCCCAGGTCCCTCCTGCAATATGAGGCGTCATCACGATATTGGGTAGTCCCTGCAACCCCGAATAGACACCGGGCTCGCCTTCAAAAACGTCTAAACCCGCGGCCGCTATCCTTTGTTCACGCAACGCACGGGCCAGCGCGGCCTCATCGATAAGTCCTCCTCTTGCAATATTGAAAAGCATGGCCGTATTGCGCATCAATGCCAGCTGCTCCTCTCCAATGATATGATAGTTCTCCGCATTCAATGGCAATGCCAATATGATAAAATCAGCCCGCCCAAGCAACTCCTCTTTGCTGGCATATGTAGCCTTGCATTCCTCCTCGATGGTCTTGTCCAGCGGCCGGCGGTTATAATAAAGGACCTTCATCCTGAATCCCATAGCCCTCCGGGCAATGGCCTGTCCGATCCTCCCCATCCCGATAATCCCCAGGGTCCTGTCACAAAGATTGACGCCAAAGAAGCTGCTTCCGACAGACCCTTTCCAGTTCCCCGCCCTCACCCAGCGATCCCCTTCCGCAATGCGACGGGCCGTTGCGATCATAAGTCCCCATGTATAATCAGCCACCGTCTCGTCGGCAGGACCAGGCGAATTAGTGGCAATAATGCCGGCCTTCGTAATGGCAGCTATATTCAAATTGTTAAAACCTGCTGCCGAGACACAAATGGCTTTCAGGCGGGTGAGCCCCTCGAGCGTCTCAACTGTTATCTTCTCTCCGCCCGCCAGCAACACTCCATCCTTGTCTTCCAATGCGGCCCGCAGCTGCTCCGGCGTATACCGCCCCCCTTCATTTACCTCCACTTCAAAGTATTCATGGCAACGTGCAATAACATCTGGAAAAATAGGCCTGGTGATGAGGATCTTAGGTGGCATAAGGCTTTAGCATTTCTTTAATAAACTTGTTTGCTCTGTACCCTTCTGATATATAAAGCAACAAATTTTAAACAACCTTAAAAAATAAAGTTATGAAAACGCTAATATCTTTACTCCTGCTGATTTCCGTAGTTGTTTCCGGTCTCACCAGCTATCACCTCTTCCGCCAGTCGGACTACAATATTTCCGCTGTGCTGACCATTGCAAGCTACCTGTCCATGGTATTCAGCATCTATGCGCTGACCATGCACAACAGGAAGGCGGTAGTAGCCAAAGCCAAGTAATTTCCCTTACTGAAAACTCATATTGTACGGACCCGGTAGCCGAAAGGCGCCGGGTCATTTTTTGGTTGGTCTTGCCCCATCTTCCAGAATTCCGTAAATTGTAATCCCCTTATAGCCACCGTCGTCCAAAACCCTTACATCAATGAAGATCTCCATTTTCAAATGGTACAGAAATGTATCCATCGCGAAAAAGCTTTATTTCACGGTCGGCATCATGGCTTTACTTATTGCCGTAGAGCTCTTCGTGCTGATCTTCTCCATCAATACGCTTTCCTCCGTCAGAGCTTACGTCAACGGAGAGGGGCTTTGGTCAAAAGCCCAGAAAGACGGGGTCTATCAACTGCAGAAATATGCCCGTACCCATGACGAGACGGACTACCTGAAGTTCCACGAATTCATGAAGGTTAATTTGGGCGATCACAAGACCCGCCTGGAGCTGAGCAAGCCTGAGCCGGATATGGACATTGCCCGCCAGGGCTTCCTGGAAGGCCGCAATCATAAGGACGACATCGACGGCATGATCCACCTGATATTAAGATTCCACAACAATCCCTATATCAAAAGGGCCATCATCGCCTGGACGGAAGCCGATAGGGTCGTAGCCTCCTTTAATCCCATCGCCGACTCATTACATGACGAGATCAATAAAGCCAATCCCTCCCAGTCGCGTATCAACGAGCTGCTGGACAGGATCGACCCCATCTATACCCAGCTGAGCCC
Source organism: Sphingobacteriales bacterium 50-39 (assembly GCA_001898505.1). GTDB lineage: Bacteria > Bacteroidota > Bacteroidia > Chitinophagales > Chitinophagaceae > Puia. The sequence continues at coordinate 416,090 of MKTZ01000004.1, read as the reverse complement.
TTTCGAGGACGAATTCTCCAATGCCCTGGGTGAAGGATCGCGCTGGCTGGAGCACACAGTGCTGGGACTGCTTTTTATCGTGGCGCTCACTGTCGAATTCACTGGCCTGACACTGGCCATTACGGTTAGCCGCGGTATACAGAAAGGCTTGAAAGATATACTGCTCTCCGCCAGGGCGGTCACCCGCGGCGACTTCAGCCGCAAGGCCCAGGCCTTTTCAAAGGACGAGATCGGCGTCCTCGCCAACAATTTTAACAGGATGTCCGAAGAGCTGGAAAGACTGGGCGTCGAGAATAAGGAGGCCAATACCTCCCTGGAGAAAAAGGTGAGCCAGCGCACCGCCCAGATAGAAAGCAAGAACAAGGAGCTGGAACAATTTGCGTACGTGGCCTCCCACGATCTGCAGGAGCCCCTGCGCACCATCTCCGCCTTTGTGGAATTACTCCAGCAACAGTACAAAGGCCAGCTGGACGCCAATGCGGACAAGTTCCTCAACTATATGCTCAATGCATCGGAGCGAATGAAAGTGCTCATAAAGGACCTCCTCGACTATTCCCGCATTGGCAGGGAAAAAGAATCCAAACAGGTGGATTGCAACCAGATGGTAAAAGACGTAGTAGCCGACCTGGACAAGATCATCGAGGACAGCGGCGCTACGGTCCATGCCAGTACCCTGCCCGTATTACAGGCCTACCCTACAGAGCTGAAGCTGTTGTTCCAAAACCTCATCAGCAATTCTATAAAATTCCGCAAACCCGGTCAGCCGCCGGCTATCGACATCGGATCAGTAAAGGAGAATGGACACTGGAAATTCTTTGTTCAGGACAATGGCATCGGCATCGATTCTCAATTTTTGGACAGGATTTTCATCATTTTCCAACGCCTGCACAATCGGAGTGAATATGAAGGGTCAGGCATAGGGCTCGCCCATTGCAAGAAGATCGTTGAATTGCATGGTGGCAGGATATGGGCGGAGTCGGCTCCCGGGGAAGGCAGTCGGTTCGTCTTCACGATCGCGCACGAGCTGGCATAAGCAACAAAAAAATTATGTCACCCGGAAAATCCCGGGAGAATCCGAAATTTGTAAAAAGAGGACCACATCCATGGATTTTATAGATTATTACAAAATATTGGGAGTTAATAAGAACGCAACCCAGGACGAGATCCGGACCGCCTACCGCAAACTGGCCCGCAAACATCACCCTGACCTGAACCCCAACGATAAGGAAGCCAATAAAAAGTTCCAGCAGGTCAATGAGGCCAATGAAGTGCTAAGCGACCCGGAAAAAAGAAAAAAATACGACCAGTACGGCAAAGACTGGCAGCATGCGGAAGCATTCGAAAAGGCACAGCAGGCCGCGGGAGGCAGAGGCAGGGGTCGCAGAAGCTCTCCTCCGGAAGGTGGCTTCGAAGGCTTTTCAGGGAACTTTGGCGGATCGGACTTCGGCGACGGAGGCGGGTTCTCCGACTTCTTCGAATCCCTTTTTGGCCGGGGCTCCGCCAGCGCTGGTTCCGGCCGGGGTCGTCGGGGACAGGATCTCTACGCGGAATTTCAGCTTAGCCTGCAGGACGCTTACAGGACACACCAGCAGGTACTCACCGTCAATGGTAAGAATATCCGCATAACCATACCTGCGGGTGTAGAGAATGGACAACAGATCAAGCTCAAAGGACATGGCGGTCCCGCAGGGAATAATGGTACCGCGGGCGATCTGTATATTACGTTTATCATCCCACAGGATGCCCGCTTCCGGCGGGAAGGCAATGACCTTCATGCAAGGATCCAGGTAGATCTCTATACGGCAGTGCTGGGTGGCGATATCACCGTGGACACGCTGGGCGGACAGATCAAGCTGAAAGTAAAGCCCGAAACACAGAATAATACCGTCATGCGGCTCAAAGGAAAAGGATTTCCCGTCTATAAGATGGAAGGCGAATATGGTGATCTCTATGTCACCCTCGACATCCGGCTGCCGGAGCAGCTTTCTGAAAAAGAAAAATCCCTGTGGAGGGAATTGGCCAAACTGGCGGAGAAGAAAGGATAAAAATATCCATCATGTATACGAATGTTGTCAACAACCAGGACCAGGCGCTCTGTCATTTATTCTTTCATTGCTGCCTGGAGGACAATCAGTTCACCGAGGCGGAAATGGACAACCTGTCGGGCAAGCTCGTGACGCTGGGTCTGCAGCCAAAGGTCCACATCAAGGATGAACTGATAAGCTATCGTTCCTATAAGCCTTCCATTACCAGTGAAAATGAAAAAGCCTATCTCGCCTGGCTCATCCAGCTGATCCGGCCGGTGAACGAGCTGGCCTTATATTCCTATTGTGTTGAACTGTGCATCAGCGACCCCACGCTGGATGCAAGAGAAGCGTCTTTCCTTTCCCTGCTTGCTGAAATATTGGACATACGGCCGGACATCGCCATGATCATCGAAAAGCTGATGGCCCAGCGAAAGACCGTCGAACTCCAAAAGGTATTCTAGTGAGGAATTATTTCCCTATATCAGGGCCATCCCCGCCTTGTCCGTGGTGGCATGATTTTACCATCGTATGGATCAGAAGACCTATTACATCCTTAAAAATGTTTTGTTATGTCAAACACAAAAGAAACGATCGAAGTGCTCAACGACCTTATCCAGATCAACAATGATCGTATCGCTGGCTATGAAAAAGCGATAAAGGAGACAAAAAGTGAGGATGAGGACCTGAAAGTGCTCTATGCATCCATGATCGCGGAAAGCCATCGTAACAAGATAGCCCTGGCTACGGAAGTCCAGGCCCTGGGAGTCGAGGCGGAGAAAGGGACAACCACTAGCGGCAAGATATACCGCGCCTGGATGGATGTAAAGGCTGTATTCAGCGGGCATGACCGCCACACCGTCCTGGCCAACTGCGAGGCGGTAGAGGACGCAGCTCAACGCGCCTACAGGACAGCGCTGGAGCACGAAGGTCTTCCCGCCTTTATCAGCGATCTGCTCACCCAGCAGCAACAGACTTTGAAAGAATCTCACGACGAGGTAAAAACGCTACGGGATCAGTATGCATAATGTCAGGGCGCGGTCATGGCCGCGCCTTGATTTTTTCAGCAGCTTCCTGCCCGCTGCACAGCGCCGCCTCCACCGTCGCCAGCGCCTGTCCCTCATACAAAGCTTCTCCCGAAAAGAAGAGCGTATCCTCCACCGGCTGACGCATTTGTTTTCGCGCTGCCTCGCTTCCCACCGTCTCATAGCTGTATCCTCCACGTATATAGGGCGCCTTCATCCAATCGTGTATGCTGCAGGCAACCAATTGCTCCCTCACGATATCCTCTCCAACCTTGAAGATGGAAGCCAGACTTCGTATACAGGTTCTCAGCTGGTCACCAGCGCTTAGTGCCTGAAAATTCCGCATAGCGGTAGCTGCTATCCAGGCCGTAAGCAGTCTGTCCGATGGCGGATTTTGCGTCCACCACGTAGGGACAGGTTCATCGCTCAGCACAAAGCCAATCCCTTCCTCCCAAAAAGAAGTTTTGAACTCCATCAGCACTTTGATCACCGAGCCATATCCCATCTCTTGTGCGGCCTGTCGGTATGCAAGGATGTCCGGTGAAAAAACTATAGAGGAAGGCGTGCCGGGCGTCCGCTGCAGGATACCCAGCGATGCGGTGATAACAACCCGGCGTCCCGTAAAAATTTCTCCGTCCACACATTCCAGCTCCACCCTATCCTTTTGCCAACGTACGGTCCGCACAGGCTTGGAAAAATGGATCACGCATCCCCGGGTAAGACTCTGCTCCTCCAGGTAATGGATCAGCTTGCCATAGCCGCCCTCTACCCTATACTGTCCCTCGCCTTCCTCCTGCCATTCCTGATACAACGCCAGCGTGCTGGCCCTACGCAGGTCCACCAGGTCATATCCCTCGGCAAAACCTCGTACAGAGGTGCGGAGCAGGGCATACCGCTGGTCGGAAAAATAAGTGTCCAGAAAAACATCTATCGGCATATCTTCCGTTAGCTGTCCCATCTGCTGCATGAGTTCCTGCCAGTCGCCCGTAAAAAGATCCTGATGCACCCACTCTCCGTTACTCACCCGGAGCATCCTCCCCTCTACAGGCTGGTAGGTGATCCCCGCCTGATCCAACAATTTCAATGTCACAGGCAGAGACCCGTGAATAAACTCCGCGCCTGCCTCTACAGGAATGGAAAAGCCATTTCCCCTTTGGGTCAATATCCGTCCTCCGGCCCGCTCCGTCGCTTCCAGCACCATGACAGGATATCCTGCTGCAGATAATTCATAAGCAGCCATTAATCCAGCCGCACCGGCTCCGATGATCAGTATAGTATCCATTTGCGTAACTTCGTCCTTTCTTATGACTGCACCAAAAAAGAGTTCCTTCTTCATCATTCTCATCCTGGGAGTGCTTTCTGCTATTGGCCCCTTCTCTATCGACATGTATCTGCCGGGCTTTCCGGACATCGCGAACGATCTTCATACCACTGTTGCCAAAGTGACGCTGTCCTTATCTAGTTTTTTTATTGGGATTTCGGTGGGACAATTCCTCTATGGACCTCTGCTCGACCGCTTTGGCCGCAAGAAACCCTTATATCTCGGCATTGGTCTCTATCTGGTGGCATCTGCAGCCTGCGCCATGGCCCGCTCGGTGGAATTGCTCATCGTCCTGCGTCTCTTCCAGGCATTGGGCGCATGCGCCTGTCTGGTCGCCTCCCGTGCCCTTGTACGGGATCTTTTCCCCGTTGAACAAAATGCCAGGGTCTTTTCCCAACTCATGCTGGTGATCGCCATATCACCCATCATTGCTCCCACATTGGGAGGCTATCTCGCCGCCGGCCTGGGCTGGAAATATATTTTTATTACCCTGGCCTTTATCGCCGCCCTCATACTGGCTGCTGTCCATTTTGCCCTGCCCGAAGGCAGACAGCCCGATAAAAGCTTGTCCCTCAAACCAGGCCCGATCACATCGGGGTTCTGGAATGTCTTTAAGGAGCCTCAATTCTATACCTATGCCTTCACCGGGGCCATCGCTTCCGCGGGATTATACGCCTATATTGCAGGCTCCCCTTTTGTCTTTATGGAGCTCTTTAAGGTGAGCGAGCGGCAATATGGATGGATCTTCGCCGTGGTCGCCCTGGGCCTCATCGGCTGCAGTCAATTGAACAGTATCCTGCTAAGGACCTATAAAAGCCAGCAGATCATAAAAGTAGCCCTGATCTGCCAGTCCATTACCGCCATCCTGCTCTTTGCTGGCAGCTTTATGGGCTGGCTGGGTCTTTTTGGCTCCATAACCTTTTGTTTCCTCTTCCTCTGCTGTCAGGGCTGTGTTTTTCCCAACTCCTCCGCCCTGTCTCTCGCACTTTTTGGCCGCAATGCAGGCACCGCCTCCGCCCTACTTGGGGGCATCCAAATGAGCATCGGGGCCTTCGCCTCCGCCCTCGTCAGCTTTCTCAACAACCATACAGCCCTGCCCATGACAGGGGTCATGGCCTGCTGCGCCCTGACTGCCCTCACCGCCCTGATCCTGGGCTCACAAAGCATCCGCCGCCGGGCAGCCGCCACCCCCACAAATGTGACGGAAGAGTCAATAACCCTGAAGGGGTAGAAAAAAGTAAAAAATGGGGACAACTAATTCGATAGGAGGTATAGGGAAAATACGATTTTTAGTATTTTTGTAGTCACCCTCCTATCCCTGCGTAAAAAATTCACTATTCTTTAAGAAGGCCACGTACACAATCACGAGAAAAGAATTATAATTTAAAATTCTAAAGTAAGCCTTATGCAAATTCAATTCATCCGAAACATTCAATTCACCAAGCTGGTGAAGGCCGACGGCCGTCTGCGGGAATTCAATTTCCGCAAGTCCAATGGATTGCAGGAAGGATTGTTCACGGTAGATGTGAGTGACGACCGGGGCAACCGTATCGTGCTGAAAATGGAGAAAGAAGATGGCGTGTGGAAGATCATCAAACAGCAGCTGCCTGCCTGGATATGGGAGAACGAGGCCGTTTTTCATACGCTGATCGAAGAAGAGCTGGCATCGGCTGGTATCGTAAAATAGAACCAGCTGCCCCTCCCCCATTCGCTGTCTATCCGAAAAAAACCTCCATTGGCCTCTGTAAACTCACGGCATAACAACATTCCCAATCCCGTACCTTTCTCCTTGGCAGTGCCATAAGTCGTTATGCTTTCCTTTCGGCGGATCTTTTCCAGGATATCTTCTTTTATGCCGACACCCGTGTCGGCAACACATATCTCTACACGGTCCCCGCGATGCTGTCCGGTGATCGTGATGGTATCTTCTTTGCGACAGAACTTGATCGCATTGCTCACTAAATTGCGTAGTATCACCTGGATCATATCCTTATCCGCATAAGCTGTCAACCCAGGGTCCACATCATTTTTTAAAATAATATCCTTTTCACCCGCCTGCTTTGCATACAAATTCAGTATCCCATCCACCAATTGCCGTAAAGGAAGACAGACAGGTGTGACCACAATGCCATTCAGCTGGCTACTGGCCCAGAAGAGTAAATTACCGACCAACTCCGAGGAGTAATCTACATTCCTGCGCAATTCGTCCATCATTCCCTGTATTTCTGACTCGGGCAGCCTGTTCTCCTTCACTAAGTCCAGGAGCCCCTTTAAAGAGTTTAAAGGACCCCTCAGATCATGCGCGATGATGGAGAACAGCTTGTCCTTCTGCTGATTGTTCAGCAATAGCTGCACCGCCTGATGCTCCATAGCTTCCTTCTGCTGCTCGATCTTGGTATTCTTGTCGAAAAGCTCCTTATTGCTCCTTCTGCTGGCAACCCTGCTCCTCTGCAACAGGAGCGCCACTATCACAAGTGAAAGGATAAGTATGATGGCAATGGATATCTGTAAAGTATGCGCCCGATCGATATGTTGCTGCAATGCATCCTGTTTGGCAGCGACCTCCCTCAGTGAATCCGTCTTCTTCTCATATCCATACCGGGACTCCAGGGCATATATTTGCTTTCTGATCTGCTCATTGAACAGACTGTCGGAATAGTCCTTATACAGCTGAAAATAATGCAGGGCCATACGATCATCCCCTTTCGCGCGGTAAATATCCGCCAGTACCTGCCCATTGTCCCTTATCTCTTTCTTTCGACGCAGCTGACGTGCCAAATCCAGCCCTTGCGAGGCATAATGAATAGCTCCCGAATAATCCTTTAGGAGCAGGCTCGTACGTGCCAGCAGGATAAAGGTCTCGGCCTCTCCCAGCTTGTCATCCGTGCGGAGATAATAGGCCATACACTGTTCGTGCAATGCCAATGCTTCCCTATAAAGCCCTGTTGCCGCCAATATCTTCCCTTTGTCATTGATACAGGAGATAACGGCCACCGAATCCTTCAACGCCACGGCCATGTCGATGGCCTTATGAATATATGTCAGGGCCTTATCGTATTCATGCCGGAGCATGCTCACATCCGAAAGATGCGAATAGGTATAAGCCAGCTGGGAGCTGTCCCCATTGGCGTCATAGACCATACTGTCCTTGCCTATCTGCTCCAGCGCCTCGTCGTATTCTCCCATCTGCTTGTAAAACAGGGCAATATTCATATTGATCTTAGCCACCTGGGCAGCGCTGCCGATCCGCTCCGCAATAAGCCTGGACTGATGATAGGCGGACAGCATCTCCTGGTAATTCTCGATCATCTCATAAGTATTCCCGATCATCCGCCAGCTTTCCGCTTTGCCTTTCTCATAACCCATGCTGTCGGAATATTGCAGGGCCCTATTTGCATAATAAAAACCGCTGTCGGCATTGACGCCATAATACGATCTGGACAGTAAATTAAGGGTATTGACATAGGTTGTATCCGGCGCCTTCCCATGAGCCGAAGGACCCCGGCTTACCAACTCTCTCAGCCGGAGCAAAGCCGTCGACTGGGCATTCGTATTGAGGGCCAATAATAGATAGAGTCCCAACCAAAACATGCTACTGGAAGCCTTCATCAGTGTATTTTAGATGTTATATACCGGACAAAACACCGGTATAATAAAATAACCTCATGCGATCTACCGTTAAATAATCGAGCGTTGCTTACGAACAAAGTCGTAAGGATCACTGTTGTTCTTTTTAAGGATCATGGGAGCACGTCTGAATGCGTCATCCGTCAAGTCGGCGGACAGGTGTGGAGGGATAAAATTAATAAAAAAATCTTTCTCCGCATCACAAGGGCTCAAGAATATTAACACCCTGTTGATAAGTAAGTTTAGGATTCAATACACAAGACAGGTTATATTTGAAAAGACAGGCAACGGGCATCAATGATCCCGAACAGTACCCAACCGGAACGAACCAGAGGTTCTCCGGAGAAGGGCAGACATAATTGTAAGAACTTTAAATGCACCGAATTTGACTGAGACTATCATCAACCTGGAAACCGTTAACCCCATTGAATTTTTCGGAGTGAACAACGGTAAGTTAGATATCCTGAAGAAAAAGTTCCCACTGTTAAAGATTCTGTCCAGAGGCACCCAGATAAAACTGAGCGGATCGCCTGAGCAAGTAGAGACAGCAAAGGAAAAAATCGACCTTTTAGTGCAATATTTGGAACGAAACGGTCATGTAAGCGAGAACTATTTCGAGCAGATACTGGGTGGCGACGATGCCGAGACAGTAGATCATTTCATCGACAGGCATCCCAATGACATCCTGGTATTTGGCCCGAATGGGAAAACTGTCCGTGCCCGTACCGTCAACCAAAAACGCATGGTGGCCGCGGCAGACAAGAACGACATCGTCTTCGCCATCGGTCCTGCTGGTACAGGTAAGACCTACACAGCCGTTGCACTGGCAGTAAGGGCCCTGAAGAACAAGATGGTCAAAAAGATCATCCTCACCCGCCCTGCCGTCGAGGCCGGTGAAAGCCTTGGTTTTTTGCCGGGCGATCTGAAAGAAAAGATCGATCCTTACCTGCGCCCGCTGTACGATGCGCTGGATGACATGATACCCGCCGACAAGCTGGGCTATTATATGAGCACCCGCACTATCGAGATCGCGCCGCTGGCCTATATGCGCGGACGAACCCTGGACAATGCCTTCATCATCCTGGATGAGGCCCAGAACGCCACCGACCTGCAGCTCAAAATGTTCCTTACCCGCATCGGCGCCAATGCCAAAGCCATCATCACGGGTGACCTGACACAGATTGACCTGCCCAAGAATCAAAAAAGCGGCCTTGCCAAGGCGCTCTACATACTCAAGAACATCGATGGCATCTCCCATATCGAGCTGGATGAAGAGGACGTAGTGCGTCACCGCCTGGTAAAAGCCATCATCAAGGCCTACGAGAAAGACAAGAAAGAAGAGGACACCAACAATGGCCGTCCTTAAATAAAGTTGATCATGTTCCCTTTGGAGGTAAACTACGGGCCTGTGGATTTTTCTACAGGCTTTTTTTTATTTTTATGCCATGATTAAAAAGATCCTACTTCCATCACTACTGCTCCTGGCAGCCTGTACCGGTTCGCATTCCTATAAAAAAGCGGAAGACGCCCAGGACGCGGGCCGCGAATTTATCAGGGCCTCCCTGGATGGAGATTATGAAAAGGCCAACTTCTACATGTACCATGACTCCACCAACCAGATGCTCCTCGACAAGTGGAAACAGGACTATGATAGAATGGCACAGGACCAGCGGAAACAATACAAGGACGCCGACATCCTGCCCATCAATATCCAGACGGTCAACGACTCCACCACCTCTTACACTTACGCCAACACGTATAAGAAGGATACCACCACGATAAAGGTCATACGCGTACAAGGCGATTGGCTCGTAGACCTTAAAGAAATATTACAATCCAGAAAATAGCGCAAAGGCGCGGCTATGACACGTATCAAAGAGCTTCTTCCCCCACCCTCCCTTATAGCTCATTTGGTGAGATGGACCCTGCTCGTCATCCCCATCGGCGTCGTCATCGGCTCCGTCGTAGCATTGTTCCTCTGGCTGCTGGACCTGGCTACCAGTACCCGGCAACAGAACCCATGGCTCCTCTGGCTGCTACCCCTGGCAGGCATTGGCATCGTCCTTCTTTACAAAAAACTGGGGCGCAACAGCGATAAAGGCAATAACCTTCTCCTCGATGAGATACATGAGCCAGGTGGCGGCATTCCCTTTAGAATGGCCCCGCTGGTGCTGTTCGGAACAGTGGTCACCCACCTCTTCGGCGGCTCGGCAGGACGGGAAGGCACCGCCGTACAAATGGGAGGCAGCATTGCCCACCTGTTTGGCAAGTGGTTCCGGCTACGGAACGGCGATATGAGCATTATCCTGACAGCCGGTATTGCCGCCGGCTTTGGCGCCGTATTCGGAACCCCTCTGGCAGGCGCCATCTTTGCCCTGGAAGTCCTGGCAATAGGCCATATGAAGTACGACGCGCTCCTCCCTTGTCTGATTGCGGGTCTCACGGGCGACGTCACCTGTAGCCTTTGGGGCATCCATCATACACAATACCATATCCTCTTTGCTCCCGGCGGCCTGCCCCTTTTCAAAGGTATCCTTCACATCGACCTGCTGTTGCTGGTAAAGGTTATCATGGCAGGCGTAGCATTTGGACTTGCCGGCCTCCTGTTCGCCGAAACGACCCACGGCCTGAAACGCCGGCTCTCTAAGGCCATTCATCCATTCTGGCTCATACCCGTCATTGGAGGGGGCGTCGTCATAGCACTGACCTGGCTGTTAGGCACCACCGACTTTCTTGGGTTGGGCGTCCTATCCAAAGACCCTCACGCCGTCACCATCGTCAGCGCCTTCTCGGCCGGTGGCGCGCATACCTGGAGCTGGTTGTGGAAACTACTTTTCACCGCTATCACATTGAGCACAGGATTCAAGGGCGGCGAGGTCACTCCCCTCTTCTTCATAGGCGCGGCGCTGGGCAATACCCTTGCCGTTCTGCTGGGTGCACCCATAGACCTCTTCGCGGGTCTGGGCTTTATCGCCGTATTCGCGGGAGCCAGCAACACCCCCCTGGCCTGTACCATCATGGGGGTCGAGCTTTTCGGTGGCGAACACACGATGTACTACGCCGTCGCCTGCTTCACCGCCTACTTCTTCAGCGGCATGTCCGGCATCTATAGTTCCCAAAGAACAGGAGTTCCGAAAATGCCTTAGATTTGCACTACGAATTTTTTATCTATGATGACAGTATCACATCCCTGGCATGGAGTTCCGGTAGGCAGCAATGCACCCAGAATAGTCAACGCCATCATCGAGATCCCCCAGGGATCGAGGGCCAAGTACGAGATCGATAAGGACAGCGGCCTCCTGAAGCTGGACCGCGTCATCTATTCCTCCTTCTACTATCCCGTCAACTACGGCTTTATCCCCCAGACATACGGCGACGATAAAGACCCTCTCGACATCCTCGTGATCACCTCCCTTCCTGTACAGGCCCTCTGCCTGATGGAAGCAAAGGTCATGGGCGTCATGCAAATGGTGGACAGCGGGGACGCTGACGATAAGATCATTGCTGTCGCGGCCAAAGACCCCAGCGTCAATCATTACAACAACCTGGAAGAACTGCCCAAACATTTCTTTGAAGAGCTCCGCCACTTCTTTGAAGAATATAAAAAACTGGAAAATAAGACCGTCGTGGTAGAAGAGTTCGGCGACAAGACCACGGCATTAAAGGTCATCGAAGAGGCCATGAAGGCCTATAAAGATACATTCAGAACTACTACGAAGTAGAGTGCGTGAATTGGTCTTGCCCGAAATATAGCCCAATTCCCGCACATCGGCCTTCGTCGGAGCTGCTTCGACACGGAGCTTCGCTCATAACCTTCGTTGGTTCCAACACGGTTGGACCCGCCTCGGTTACCTCGGTCGGAACCTTCGCATGGCTCGGTTCTATCTGTCCTTCGGACGAACCGCTTCCTGCGGTTCCGGCAATATTCTTTTGATGATCCGAAGATGATGTGTACGCTGGAAGCTGTCGCTCCGGACAATACCCATATTATCGATCTTGTCGATCCTCACTTTTACGGAAGAATGGATGATCTCATGAGGACTTAGAAGGATCCCCACATGCGTTATCTTCCCTTCCTCATTGTCAAAAAATGCCAGATCACCCGTCTTTGTCTCTTCCAGGAATCCCACCGCCTCGCCCTGAGTGGCCTGCTGAGAAGCATCCCGTAACAAAGGAATATTCATAAACCGAAAGACGGACTGGACAAATCCGCTGCAGTCGGCGCCAAAAACAGTCTTACCACCCCATAAATAGGGAGTATTTAAAAATTTATACGTCAGCTGACGAATGGATTTCGCATCCCTTCCGGCCGCGGAAGGCTCCCAGGTCTTGCCCTTGAAATGTACTTGATTTTTCCGCCAATGGGCCCGGCCATTCTTCATGGCCGTAAGAACAGCCCCCATCGGCACCATCATGGGATGGCCATTGTATTCGAGACTGCTGACCCAGTCGGGTGTCAAAGCATTGCCATTGTCGTATTCAGGTTCGTCGATCTCCGTTAGCTGCCCGGACTGGCACCAACCCTCATATCCATCGAAACTGCCGCGGATCTTGCTCCAGGAATCCTTACCCTCCTCCAGGATCTCACAACATTCGCCAAATATCAACTGACTGACCATTTCACTCCGGTGGGAGGGTTCTGCTCTTAGGGGGCTCACCGGCACACAACAAATAGCTCTGATCATGCCGGAAAATTATGAATTTTCCCCGAACCTGCATCTTAACAAAAAAGAAATTCCTTACTTTGATGCCTGTGAACCGCGATCCTAATAATCATATCACCGACCAGGAATTACTCGATAGATTTTATGCCGATGGCAATAAGGAATGGCTTGGCATCTTACTGTCACGTTATACGCTATTGCTATTAGGTGTTTGTATGAAATACCTCAAACAGGAGGAGGAAGCAAAGGACTGTGTACAGCAAATTTTCGTAAAGATAATAACGGAATTACCCAAATACAAGGTGACGTATTTTAAGTCCTGGATATACACCATCGCCCGCAATCATTGTCTGATGAAGCTGCGGGATCAGCACGGAAGAAAGGTCGAGCTGTCCGAGAACATGCTCGCCGACTGGGACGACGTCTCTGGCAAAAGCCGGCACCTCGAAAAGGACAGGTTGCTGGAGCTTATGGGCGAGTCCCTGGGAGAGTTGGGCGAAGATCAAAAACGATGTATCTTACTATTTTACCTGGAAAAAAGATCCTACCAGGAGATTGTCGATATCACAGGCTATACCCTTATGCAGGTGAAAAGCTATATACAAAATGGTAAGAGGAACCTGAAGCTGCTAATCGAGCGCAAAACCAGCAAAACATGAACGACGATCTGCTGAACATATTATCAAATAGCAATAAGGACATCGATAACCAATTATTGATGGACTACCTCAGTGGCAAGCTCTCCGCGGAAAAAAATCATGAGGTAGAGAAAATGATGGCCGACAATGATCTCTTCAACGATGCCATGGAAGGCCTGCAACAGATCAGGAACAAAAAAGATATACAGACCTATGTCGAACAGCTGAACCGCGACCTCCAGAAAAATCTGACAAAAAAGAGACAACGCCGGGAGAAAAGGAAGCTGAAAGAAGGTCCCTGGGGCTATGTTGCCGCCATCGTGATCATTATGCTATGCATCGCCAGCTATTATGTCGTCAAAAAAGTATTGGCAGCCCATGGGTATCCGTCCGGCAAATAGCGGCGATTGCACCGCCATCTCCCACCTCCTGGATCAACTTGAATACCCGGACACAGCCTCCTTCCTGGAAGAAAAGATAAAAAAAATGACCGGCCATCCGGACGAAAGACTCCTCGTATATGAGGACGGAACGGAAGGCCGTATCATAGCATTCATTTCATTGCATTTCATCCCCCAGCTAGCCCTTCGGGGAGACTTCGCCCGTATCAGCTATTTTGCCGTGGAAGATACGGCCAGAAGCCGTGGCATCGGGCAGGAGATGGAGGAATATTGTACCCAGCTGGCGAGGGAAAGAGGCTGCCATCTCATGGAGGTACATTGCCATACACGCCGTACAAGAGCCCACGATTTCTACTTCCGCCAGGGCTACACCGAGAGCCCTAAATACCTGATAAAGAAGTTGAAGTAGCTGGCATATAAATTGCGGCCTGGTCCTTAAACACACTGATATGGACACCATTAAAAGCATCCATCAATGGAGTGTTACCCACCACCCCCGCTGGCTCGTCATACCCCGGATCATATTGGGGGCGCTGCTTTGCATAAAAGGCATTGCTTTCATGAGTAACGCTACTTTATTGGAGAACATCCTTTCCGGCAGCAACCTGGCCGGTAATACCCACGCCCTGCAGATCCTCATCTGCATGGCAAATATCCTGGGTGGGGTCATGATCATTATCGGACTCCAGACCCGCCTGATGTGCCTTATCCAGATCCCCATCCTCATCGGCGCGGTCATCTTTATCAATGCCCAGCGGGGCGGGTTTGCCCCTCAGTCGGAGATGGGACTGGCCATCCTGGCTCTTTTACTGACCATATTATTCCTTATAGAAGGCAGCGGTCCCCTCTCACTGGACAAATACTTTTATCACAACAAGAACCGCAACGATCAGGGAAGAAATTTGCCCTAGTAAAGACCAAGCCCCGCAGCCTGGCGCGGCCTACCTGAAGCAAAAAGCCTGTACCGGCGATCCCGGCACAGGCTATGTTTTTGTATAAGTAGTAGCTTATTGGTACTGTATATAAATCGGAGAAGGCTTCTGCTTCAATACCTCCGCCGGCGTCAGCATACGGCTTTTGGGCTTCCGGATATCGTTCTTGTAGAATAGCTTGAAGCCGGTGAACTGAACAGGCTCCAGAGAAATATAGCTCTTGTAGCTATCGTACTTCAACGTAGGCTCGCCCCATCCATCCATATCCATGACGATCTGCACCTGGGGATGACGCTGTATGCTTTTGTAATTGGTGATCATCGGCCTGGTGAATCTGTGAACAACCAGTATCTTGGGAGGCAGATTATTTGTCTTTACCAGGCCCGCCAGGTAGTTCGATACAAAATTCACATCGCTGGCATCCATCGTGCCAATGACAGTACCAGGCCTTTTACCTGTCTTCATGGAGAACTCAGGATCGATACCCAGATGTACGTTGGGCATCTTCAGGTACTTCTCCAGCATCGGGATCTCCGCCTGTACATTGCTAAAACCGACCTGTACATCCAAAAACACCAGGGCATTGATACGGGCCGCGATATGCAGAGCGGAATCGATCTGCTTGGCAGGCATCCGCAGACGATATTTCCCATCCTTCCCGGGACTACCCTGGGCGGTCACGGCAATATAGTGTATAGCAGGTATCACCGGAGTGGCCGTATCGGCCTCCTGCCACTTTTTCAGCTCGACCTTGAGCCTTCTCAGCATCTCATCCGGGGGGTATTCACCGAGAATGCCCATGTTCTTGGAGTAGAAGTTACCGTAATAAGCTACGATCCTCTTAAAGGGCAATATAGCGCCTGGAATGGGATAAGGCCCCTTCGCCGGCCACCTGCCGGATGAATCCCCATTGGCCAAAAAAACAAGCTTTTTATTGTACGCCGCCGTATCCACAGGGGTCAGATCGACCGTAGCAGGAGGGACAGAGTCTTTGGGAGGCTGAGCCACCGCCCTGGTCGCTACCGCCGAATCCGATTTACCGGCCTGAGACTGCCCGCTGTTACAGGCGCCGAAGAAAATAGTAAGGCTGCAAAAAGCCGGGATACTGACCGAACGAAGTGTTTGATAAGAGAGAAGGTGCATGTCGTAGGAGAATAAATTAAAGGGTTCTAAATGAAAATCACGCAAATGTACTCCATAACGGACGCCGTAGAATTTTTATTTTATAACAAAAATCTAAAATTTGTGGACAATTGCCCTCTCTGTCATGCCCCACAGGACCTCCATCAGGTCGAAAATTTCTTGTCTGTTGAAAAATTTATTAGTCTACAAAATTGGTAGACTAATTAAAAATGCATTACTTTGATGCATGCTTCTGTTGATCCTCATAAGACTGGTATATGAGTTACGTGGCCGAGCGGCAAGGCGGAGGTCCGCATGACCTTTTACGGGGGTTCGAATCCCTCCGTAACTGCTATAGCAACAATGGTTAGACCTTAGCCGGGTGGTGTTTCTACACCGCCCTTTTTGTTTAACGCCCCTTCGGCGACCGATTCGTGGTCCGTTTTATGGTTTCCGTATCCGTCCATTGGGCATAGGCTCCAGGTTCCAGTCCGGGGACATGATCCGCACAGAATCGCCGATATAAACAGACAGCTCGCTCTTATGAGACTTCCCTGCGTATGGCTTCCCTGGCGAAAGCTTGAATACCATTGGCGGCTTTATATACCCGGGCAACGTCTGCCCGAACTCTAAGCCCGGCCGGGAAAAATGCAGCGAATCCGGCTTCCTGCCTTGCCCAAAAACAAAAACGTTGCCCAGGAGCGCAGCTCCGAGCAACGTAAGGTATAAAAGTGCGGGAATTGGTCTTGCCCGAAAAATAGCCCAATTCCCGCATATCGCTAATGTCTGAGGCCTTCGTCGGAGCTCCGAGCACTCGCTCCTCCTCGGTCGGGACCTTTCGGTCCTGGACAACCCGCCTCCAGCGGTTCCTGGTAATATCTTCATGGCCTTGGTTTTCAGACAGGATGCCCGTCCGGGACCAATTACACAAGCCTACCGCATCTTTTTATACGCATTGATCAGCCCATTGGTCGAGCTGTCATGCCCTTTCACCTCTTCGTTCCCCTTTAGTTCGGGTAAGATCTTGCCAGCCAATTGTTTACCTAATTCCACACCCCATTGGTCAAAGGTGTAGATATTCCAGATCACCCCCTGGACAAAGATCTTATGCTCGTACAGGGCTATCAACTCGCCCAGGCTGAAAGGCGTGATCTCCTTCAAAAGGAAGGAGTTCGTAGGCCGATTGCCACTAAACATCTTATAAGGTATCAGCGACGCAGGCACCTTTTCCGCCTCCAGCTCCTGCCCGGTCTTTCCATTCATAAGTGCTTGAGTCTGAGCAAAGAAATTGGACAACAGCTTCATATGGTGATCTCCAATGGGATTATGGCTGATGGCCGGAGCGATAAAGTCACATGGGATCAGCGGCTTGCCCTGGTGGATCAGCTGGTAAAAAGCATGCTGGCCATTCGTGCCGGGCTCCCCCCAGACAACAGGCCCTGTAGCCCATTCTACGGGTATCCCGTTCCGGTCTACACTCTTGCCGTTGCTCTCCATATTCCCCTGCTGAAAATACGCGGCAAATCGATGCATGTATTGGTCATAAGGCAGGATAGCCTCGGTCTGCGATCCATAAAAGTTGGTATACCACAACCCGATCAGCGCCATGGTCGCCGGAATGTTCTTTTCCACGGGCGTGTTCCGGAAATGCAGGTCGGTCTGATAGGCGCCCTTTAACAATGCCTCGAAATTGTCATAGCCGATGGTAAGCACTATCGACAGCCCGATGGCGCTCCATAAGGAATAACGTCCCCCTACCCAATCCCAGAACTCGAACATATTCGCTTTGTCGATGCCAAACTTCACCACCTCCTTTTCGTTGGTGCTAAGGGCAACAAAATGTTTTGCCACATGCGCCTCATCCTTCGCCGACCGTAAAAACCAGTCACGTGCGGTAAGAGCATTGGTCATCGTTTCCTGCGTTGTAAAGGTCTTGGAAGCTACCAGGAAAAGAGTCTCCTCCGGGCCGACCTTCTTCAGGGTCTCCACAATCTGCGTACCGTCGACATTCGATACGAAATAAGCCTGCATACCTTCCACCCAATAGGGCTTTAATGCCTCGGTGACCATGACGGGGCCGAGATCACTTCCCCCGATGCCGATATTGACAATATATTTTATTTTTTTACCCGTATATCCCTTCCACTCTCCGCTGTGGACGCGGCCGGCAAAAGCCTTCATCTGTGCCAGCACCCGCATCACATCGGGCATCACATCCTTGCCATCGCTGTACACCGGCTGGCCGGAAAAATTACGCAACGCTGTATGCAGTACGCTGCGATCCTCCGTCTGATTGATCTTCTCCCCCGTGAACATGGCCTCGATGGCCTCCTTCACCTTGCTCTCCGCATACAGCTGCCGCAGCAGCCCCATCGTCTTATCCGTCACGATGTTCTTGGAAAAGTCGATCAGGATATCATCCAGTCTGAAAGAGTATTTAGAAAATCTGTCCGGGTCGTCCTTAAAGATCGTCCGCATATGCAGAGGCTTGATCTCCGTCTGATAGTGCTTTTGCAATTGTTGCCACGCCGCTGTGCCGTTGGGTGCTACTTTCGGGAACATAAATGTTTGGCTTTTTTTTATGAATTTACAGACTCTCGATGACTTTAATTACCTGCTCCACCATCTCCTGGGATATATCCAGATGGGTGACAAAACGCAGCTGATTGGTCGAAATGGCGATAGCCAGCACACCGGCTTCTTTTAGCTCATTGGCTATCGACTTTGCGCAATAGGGCTCCTCCACTTCAAAAATGATGATATTGGTCTCCACCGGCATGATCCCTTTCACAAACCCCTTTTTCTCCAATGCCTGGCGGATACGGGCGGCATGCGCATGATCCTCCGCCAGCCGTTCGATATGATGCTCCAGCGCATAGACGCCCGCGGCAGCCATAAAACCTCCCTGGCGCATCCCGCCGCCAAATACCTTACGCACCCTCCGCGCCTGACGGATAAACGCCGCCGGGCCTATCAGGATACTGCCGATGGGGCATCCTAACCCCTTATTCAGACACACCGAAATACTATCGAACAGCCCACCATATACCACGGGGTCCTGTTCCCCCGCTACGAGGGCATTGAAAAGCCGGGCCCCATCCAGGTGCAGCTTGAGATGATTGTCCGTACAGACTTTCCTGATTTTGGATATCTCCCCCAGATCATAACAGCTGCCCCCTCCCCTGTTGGAAGTATTTTCGAGGCATACCAGCGACGTCCTCGCCTTATGTACATCATCGGGGTTGATGGCAGCCGAAACCTGCTCCGCCCGGATCCTACCCCTGTCACCCTCGAGAGCGCGTACCTGGCTTCCGGAATTGAAGGCAATGCCTCCACCCTCATATATGTACACATGCGCCTGTCGCTCGCATATCACCTCATCCCCCGGCTGCGTATGACATTTGATAGCTATCTGGTTGGACATCGTACCACTGGGACAATAAAGGGCCGCCTCCATCCCAAAAAGACGGGCAGCCATGGCCTCTAAATGATTGACCGAAGGGTCCTCTCCAAAAACATCATCGCCCACTTTGGCCTGCATCATAGCCTGCAGCATGGCGGGTGTAGGTCGCGTAACAGTGTCCGAACGAAGGTCTATGGGCATAAAAGATCAGCTTCTTTGTAAGGCTGCAATTTACGGAAAAGGGTCATCATAAAAATGCAAAAGCCGTCCGCCAATATGGGGGACGGCCTGTCTTGCCGGCGAAGAGCCTATCGACTCAACTGCCTAAGACAATGCTTGTTCCTTGATATGGTTGCCCTTCACTTTTGCGGCCTTGATCAGCTCGAGTACGCGTTGACGTACATCATCCCGGAGCCCGTCCGTTTCTTTTTCAAATATGTCTTTCAGCTCATCCAGCTCATCGGCAGTAACGCCTCTCAGTTGTCTGAGTTTTTTCTTGAGATTGTCAGCTGTATCCGCAATACGTTGACGAGTTTCCTTTCCTTCTGCGGGAGCAGTGAGAACGCCGATAGCGACTCCGGCCACCAGTCCGGCCAAAGCCCCGACTAATACTTTTTGGACGCTCATAATGTATGAATTTTAAGATGAAGAATGGTATCTGATATCCTTATTTATCCAGGACGTTGTACATCTTCTTTTCCAAAGAAGATGCCAGAAATTTCCCAGCGCTGTAACAGAAAAGTTAAGACCTTCAAATGTGTAATTTTCTCCACAGGCTGTCCTGCGCTGTAAAATCTATCCGCGGCATGGCCAGGTATTCTTTCGCATCGAAGCCAGGCTCCAGGATAGCCAATACAAGCCCTGCCGTGATCGTTCGCGTACTATTCATGGTCATTCGATTGGTGCTCTTAAAGATAGGCATTTTACAGCCAGACCATCGTTCGGGCCGGTGTGCCTTTTTTTCGTAAATTTGCGCCCTATGACACAAGAACAGATCAAAAGTATGAGGGACCGTGTGGTCGTCCTGAGGAGGTTTCTTTGACGTTGAGAACAGGCTATACAAGATCAACGAAGAAAAACAACTGTCGCTAAGTCCCGGATTTTGGGACGACAACAAGCGCGCAACAGAGATCCTGAAAAACATCAAGCTCAATGAATACTGGGTAAAACTCTACGAATCCGTCGAGACGGCCGTGGAAGATTTTGCCGTACTCTTCGACTTCTGGAAAGGCGGCGAAGCCTCGGAAGAGGAGACAAGAGAAGCCTATGATAAGGCTCTCCGCCAGATCGAAGAGGCGGAGTTCAAGAGCACCCTCAATCAGCCCGAAGACGAATTGCCCGCCGTGATGCAGATCAACTCGGGCGCAGGTGGCACCGAAAGCCAGGACTGGGCCGAAATGCTGCTCCGTATGTACCGCATGTATGGAGAAAAACAAGGCTGGTCCGTTACGGAACTGGACCTGCAGGACGGTGAAGGCGCCGGTATCAAAAGCGCCACCCTCCAGTTCGACGGTCCCTTCTCCTATGGATTCCTCAAGGCGGAAAGTGGCGTTCACCGGCTGGTAAGGATATCCCCCTTTGACAGCAACGCCCGCCGGCACACCTCATTTGCATCGGTATTCGTATATCCCTTGGTAGACGACAGCATCGAGATAGAGATCAGCCCGGCCGAACTGGAATGGGAATTCTATCGCAGCGGTGGCAAAGGCGGACAGAACGTCAACAAGGTAGAAACAGCCGTGCGGCTCAAACATATCCCCAGCGGCATCATCGTGGAATGCCAGCAGGCCCGTACCCAGGGAGAGAACAGGGAAAAAGCCCTGAAAATGCTAAAAAGCCGGCTGTATGAAGAGGAGCTGCGCAAAAGAGAAGAGCTGAAGAATGCTACCAACTCCACCAAAAAGAAGATCGAATGGGGCTCGCAAATACGCAGCTACGTATTCCACCCCTACAAGATGATCAAAGACCATCGCACGGACTATGAAGTAGGTAACGTGCAGCCCGTGATGGATGGAGAGCTGGATGGATTTATCAAGGCGTACCTGATGAGCGAAAAGGAATCGGCTTAGCACAAAGAGAACAGCACACTGTATTTAAATAGACATCACATGAACCTAGGTTACTTCAATTATCCGGCGCCTGCCAATGAACCCGTGCTCGGCTATGCCCCGGGCAGCAAGGAAAAGGAGACGCTGAAAGCCACGCTAAAGGCATTAAAGAGTACCCGGCACGACATCCCCATGTACATCGGCGGACAGGAAGTGCGGACAGGTAAAACGAAAACACTTCATCCCCCTCACGAACTCGCCCACACGTTAGGCCATTATCACGAAGGCGACGAAACCCACGTACAGCAGGCCATCGACGCCGCCCTGACGGCAAAGGACGCATGGGCCGCCCTCAGCTGGGAGAACCGCGCCGCCATCTTCCTGAAAGCTGCCGACCTCATCTCCACGAAGTATCGGAGCTACATGAATGGCACCACGATGCTGGGCCAGAGTAAAAATGCCTACCAGGCAGAAATAGACAGCGCCTGCGAGATCATCGACTTCCTCCGCTGGAATGTCCATTTCCTCAGCGAGATCTACAGACAACAGCCCATCAGCAGCCCGGGCGTTCACAACAGACTGGAGTACCGGCCGCTCGAAGGCTTCGTCCTGGCCATCACTCCCTTCAATTTCACCGCCATCGGCGGCAATCTGCCGACATCCGCTGCCATGTGCGGCAATACGGTGGTCTGGAAACCTGCCCACACGCAGATATTCTCCGCCCAAATGTTTATGCGCATCCTCAAAGAAGCCGGACTCCCCGACGGCGTCATCAACCTCATCTATGTTGACGGTCCCTCTCTCGGCAAGATCTGCTTCAGCCACCCCGATTTTGCAGGCATCCACTTCACCGGCTCCACCGGCGTATTCAACAATATCTGGAAGACGGTGGGTGAGAACATTTCGAAATATCGCTCCTATCCTCGCATCGTAGGCGAGACGGGAGGTAAGGACTTCGTTCTGGCCCACCCCAGCGCCGACCCCGACGTGCTCGTAACAGCGCTCCTCCGTGGAGCCTTCGAATTCCAGGGGCAAAAATGCTCCGCCGCCTCCAGGGCCTATATCCCCGAAAACCTGGCAGCCGAGATAAAGGACAAGCTCGTCAAAGGCGTCAAAAGCTTTAAGATGGGCGCCGTTGAAGACTTTACCAACTTCATCAATGCCGTCATCGATGAAAAGAGCTTCGATAAGATCAGCTCCTATCTGGACAAGGCAAAGCAAGACCCCAAAGCAGCCGAAATCTGGATTGGCGGGAATGCCGACAAAACAAAAGGTTATTTTATAGAACCCACGGTCATCGAAGCAAAAGATCCAAAATACGTTACCATGTGTGAAGAGATCTTCGGCCCCGTACTGACTGTCTATATTTATAAACCAGCTGAATTCGATCAGGTATTGGATTTGGTGAATACTACCTCTCCCTACGCGCTGACGGGCTCCATCATCGCACAGGATAGAAATGCCGTCGAGCTGGCCACCGAACGGTTACGCCAGGCCGCAGGTAATTTTTATATCAACGACAAACCCACGGGTGCTGTAGTAGGACAACAACCTTTTGGAGGCGCCAGGGCTTCCGGCACCAACGACAAGGCAGGATCCATCCTGAACCTTTATCGCTGGCTCAGCGCAAGGACCATCAAGGAGACCTTCGTCCCTCCGACGGATTACAGGTATCCCTTTCTGGCACAGGAATAGGCGGGTCAGAGTAAATACGTATTCTCAATAGGTGTAAATACGCGGCTTTTTATATTTTCTTTATTGCCGGGAGTCAATTTCCGGCAATTTTTTTAGTCATTACTTTCCGGGATTTCTCTATTTTATTGCATTATGCATAAAGCACATAATTATGTATAATCAATTGATAAACAATTAATATCAAATCCTTTTCCGCATATTCTTAGTACCACACAATAAAAAAATACTCTTTTCGTGGTATTGCGCATTACAAATCAAGCGATTAGATTTGCCCCAGTTTTAAACTGTAAACCCAAAATCTCTATTATGAAAAAGCTCGCGTTAGTACTGACCGTTTTCACTGCTTCTATCATTGGCGCTAAGGCTCAATCTTCCGGCTCCACCGGCGACCTGAAATTTGGTGTTGGCATCAATGCCGGCATCCCCGTAGGCGATTTACACAACGGATGGAGCTTCGGCTTAGGTGGACATGTCCAGGCCGAATATGGCTTCTCCGACAACCTGAAAGGTGTTGCCACTACCGGATACACCAGCTATTTCGGGAAATCGATCGACCTGGGTGGTGGCTATTCATACAAAGCCCCTGCTGTAGGCCATATTCCCATCCTGGTAGGTGCGCGTTACTATCCCCAGGAAATATTCTTTGTAGGCGCTCAGATCGGTTTTGGTATCTGGACTGGCAGCGGCAACAGCCAAAGCGGTTTTGAATACAAACCCCAGGTAGGTGTGAATGCAGGTCCTATCCAGGTCATCGCTGGATATGATGCAACCAAAGTCAGCGGCGGTACACTTGCTGCCATCACTCTTACCGGCCTGTACACTTTCGGTGGTAAATAAAATTTTTTGTTTTAGTGTTTTGAAGAATGTTTGTATAGTTTGAAAAAGAGACCGGCGGATGCCGGTCTCTTTCTTTTACGTATTTTTATCGAAAATTTTTTCGCTTGAAGACAATCCTGAATGAGCAGCAACTGGCTATCACGATACAGCGTTTGACCCATCAGGTGCTCGAAAATCACCTGGATCTTGAAAATACCGTACTCATCGGCATCCAGCCCAGAGGTGTATATTTTTCCAATCGCATTGTCGCGGAATTGAAACAGCAGCTGCCCGCCCGAACGATCCCATACGGGTTGCTGGATATAACCTTTTACAGGGACGACGTTCGGAAAGGACTTCATGAGCTGAATCAGACGGATATTCCCTTCTCCATCGAAGACAAGAATGTCATCCTCATCGATGACGTCCTCTGGACAGGCCGCACCATCCGCGCCGCCCTGGACGCGCTGCTGGATTTTGGAAGACCCGCCAAGGTCGAGCTCTGTGTGCTCATCGACCGCCGATTCAGCCGCCAGCTGCCCATACAGGCCGACTATACAGGCAAATCCATCGACTCCATCATCACCCAGAAAGTAAAGGTATTCTGGAAAGAGAAGGATGGTAAGGAGGAAGTTGCGCTTCTCTGATAAAAATGTACTAATTTCGCCCCCTAATGCAACTAAGTACGAAACATCTTCTTGGCATTAGAGATCTCACTCCGGGTGATATTCAGCTTATTTTAGATACAGCCACCCAATTCAAGGAAGTACTGCAACGTCCCATCAAAAAAGTCCCTACTTTGAGGGATGTCACTATCGTAAATCTTTTTTACGAGAATTCCACCAGGACACGCATCTCCTTCGAGCTGGCTGAAAAAAGATTGTCCGCAGACACGATCAATTTCACCGCGTCGGGCTCCTCTGCCGCCAAAGGCGAGACGCTCCTGGATACGGTCAATAATATCCTCTCCATGAAAGTGGATATGGTGGTGATGCGGCACAGCGCCAGCGGAGCCCCCCACTTCCTGGCCAAACATATCCCCGCCGCCATCGTCAACGCGGGGGACGGGATCAATGAACATCCCACGCAGGCGCTCCTGGACGCCCTTTCCATCCGCCAGGCCCTGGGAGGATTACAAGGCAAAAAAGTAGCCATCATCGGGGATATCATGCACTCCCGGGTGGCCTTAAGCAATATCTATCTGTTGAAGAAGATGGGCGCTGAAATAATGCTGGCAGGCCCCCCTACCCTCATACCAACGTATATTCGCGAAGCCTTCGACGTGCGCGTGGAGTATAATTTGAAGACGGCGCTGCAATGGTGTGACGTAGCCAATGTCCTTCGTATCCAGCTCGAGCGGCAGAACCAACCGCTATTCTCCTCCCTGCGGGAATATAACCTCGCGTATGGAGTGAGCAAGCGCCTTCTGGACAGCCTGGATAAAAAGATCGTCATCATGCACCCCGGTCCTATCAATCGGGGCGTGGAGCTGGACAGCGATGTAGCAGACAGCAAACAATCCATTATCCTCCAGCAGGTGGAGAATGGTGTGGCGGTACGCATGGCCGTCCTTTATTTGCTGGCCGGCGCAAAAGGAGAAAAGAACTAACTTCAATGCCATAATATGCAACGTATCGGCCTTTTTCCAGGCACCTTTGACCCGATCACGATCGGACACTTGGATATTATCAACCGGAGCCTGCCCCTTTTCGATAAATTATACATCGGCATCGGGCGCAACGTGAATAAGGTACCGATGTTCTCCGAAGAGCAAAGGCTCTCCTGGATCAAACAGATCTTTTCAAACAATCCCAAAGTCGACGCCGTCATCTACGAGGGGCTCACCGTCCAGGCCTGCAAGGAAGTGGGCGCCCGCTTCATCCTGAGAGGTATCCGTTATGTCAATGACTTCGAATACGAAAAGGCCATCGCCGATATGAACCGCAGCCTGGATGGAAATATAGAGACGGTCTTCCTCACCTGCCTGCCGCAATATACCTCCGTAGCCTCCACACTGGTAAGAGATGTCATAAAAAATGGCGGCGACGCCCTCCAATTCCTCCCGGAAGTAGTAGCGCTGACCCTCCGCAGTCAACAATCTGTCAACCCATAATCCGCTATATAATCAACTGTTATGCCCATCTGGTTCGACCCTTCCATCACTGTGCCCCAGCTGCAAGCCCTCGTCCCCGGCACCATGGGCGGCGTCCTCGGCATCGAACTCACGGAGATAGGAGAAAATTTCCTGAGAGCACGTATGCCTGTAGATGAACGCACCCGTCAACCTTACGGACTGCTGCACGGCGGCGCTTCAGCAGCGCTGGCTGAGACCCTGGGCAGCGTCGCCTCCGCCTTTGTCATCGATCAGACACAATATTACTGTGTAGGTCTCGAGATCAATGCCAATCATATACGGGGTGTACGCGATGGATATGTATATGGTACAGCCACACCTCTGCACCTGGGGAAGACTACCCATGTATGGGATATACGCATCTATGATGAAAGAGAAAAGCTTGTATGTGTGAGCCGGCTGACGGTAGCTATACTCCGCAAGCCCTGATCGATGGGTTAAGCTCCCCCCAGCTTGATCACATCGACAATCGACGGAAATGTATTCAACAGCATGGTGGGTACCTCCTTCTTCCCTACCCACTTCAGCTCTGTAATTTGTTCCTCCTGTTGTGGCAGCAACGCCTGCTCCCCACCGGCCCGCATCGTAAACCAGTGCGTTTCCTTTAATATATGTTTGCCGCTGTCATCGTATGTATGCCAGGTCACCAGTAAAGGCTTCTCCATGCTTATCTCCTTTAGCCCCGTCTCCTCCCGCACTTCGCGAAGTGCACAGGCTTCCAGCGTCTCGCCATCATCCAGCTTGCCTTTTGGCAGATCCCATTTTCCCCGGCGGAACATAAACAGCACCTCGCCTTTTTCATTCTTCACCAGCCCGCCACCAGCCTTTATCAGTATGAATTTCTTCCAGAATGCCTTTCGCAGCTCCTCCAGCGGACTGTGCAGAAAGATCCCCGCATGCACTTTCTCCTGCCTCATCTCATGGATCATGGAATTGACGGCGGGATGAGAGAACTCATCGATGAACACCGCATCATCATGATGTGCATACTTTTTGATCTCTGTATTCATTTCGTCACAGAGGAACAAAGGCTTATCATTAAAATAGATCTTGAGGTACATGAAGGCTAAGATAGAGCTAAATTTTATCTATTTTTACATTATGGCTGAACAAATCATCACCACCAATGAACGGGCCGTCGCCGAGAAGCTATTGCAGGTACAGGCCATCCGGCTCAACGTAAAAGAACCCTTTACCTGGTCCTCCGGCTGGAAAAGCCCCATCTATTGTGACAATCGGAAAGTGCTCTCCTTCCCCTACGTCAGGGATTTTATCAAGTCGGAAATGTGTAATGTGATCTTCGCCCAGTTCCCCGAAGCAGCCATGCTGGCAGGGGTCGCCACAGCCGGCATCGCCTGGGGCGCCATGGCCGCCGATCAGCTGAAGCTACCCTATATCTATGTGCGCAGCAAACCAAAGGAACATGGTCTGGGTCAGCAGATCGAGGGATACTATGAAACGGGCCGACCGGTAGTAGTCATCGAAGATCTTATTTCCACGGGCAAAAGCAGCCTGCAGGTAGTAGACATTCTCCGCCAGGCGGGACTGGAAGTCATCGGGCTCGTTTCCATATTCAATTATGGTTTCGAAGCAGGTCGCCAGGCCTTCGAACAGGCGGGCGTACCCTATATATCCCTTTCCAACTACCCCGTCCTGATCAAGCTGGCCCTGGAAAAAAAGCTGGTCAGCCCGGAAGAAGAAGCGGTTTTGTTAAATTGGCGTGAAGATCCGGCAAATTGGAAAGGTGTAAAATAATTTAGTATCTTTAGAAGGGGACCCTTATCAAAAGACCAATTGCGTGCAATTAAGTCACCCAAAAAAGTATATCATTATGAAAAAATTCCAATTACTTGCCTTTCTCCTCGTAGGCATCGTCACTGTCAGCTTTGCCCAGCAAAAAGTCGTCAAGACCGTTGTAATCAAGACCCCTACAGTACAATGCGAAAATTGTAAAAAAAGGATCGAGAATTACATGAGCCATGAAGAAGGCATTCAAAAAGTAGTCGTGGATTTTAAAAAGAAGACGACTACCGTCACCTACCTTACAGATCGCACCAATCCTGAGAATATCAAGGCCCTGATCGCCAATGTGGGATATGATGCCGA
Organism: Sphingobacteriales bacterium 50-39; assembly: GCA_001898505.1. Classification (GTDB taxonomy): domain Bacteria; phylum Bacteroidota; class Bacteroidia; order Chitinophagales; family Chitinophagaceae; genus Puia. The sequence continues at coordinate 388,134 of MKTZ01000004.1, read as the reverse complement.
TGACATTACAGCCGAGCCGGATGCCTACAAAAGGCTGCCTTCTTGTTGTAAAAAACCAGAGGACGGCGGTGGACCCGCAAAAAATTAATTAACAAAAAAACCGGCTGATGCCGGTTTTTTTGTTAGAGGATCGTAAAGGGAAGGATTAAAAGCTCAATGGGAATTCAAGCTTAAAAGCAATATTCCTGCCCATATTATGAATGCCATGAGCCGGATTCGTATCGTAGTTGTTGTAATAGAAATATTTCAACCGGCTCATATGATCGAAATAAGCCACATCGAAAATATTGTTCCCCATGATATAGAGTTTGAAGATCGTCTTACCCTTGCCATTGGTAAACCCTGCGCCTACTCCTGCATTGACGAGGGCATATCCATCGGTAGGTGTTTCGGTACCATTATCCAGGTAAGCCCTGCTCTGTTTGGCATACCAGGCCAGCTGGACTTTCACAAAGGCGTTGACGATATGGCTGTGCGGAGCCTCAAAATCATACCGCAATTCCGACAGCCCATGCACCGGAGGGATGAAAGGCAGGTATTTGGTGCTGTCCGGACTCAACTTGGATAGAGGCGTCGACTTGTTTTGCCCATATACAGCTGAAACGGTATTTTCGAAATGCAGGCTTTTGATAGGATGAATGTCCAGGCTGAACTCCCCGCCATAAAGCTGCGCCTTGCCCTGTTGGAATTTATAGGTCTGGTTGCCGATAACGATGATGGAATCCCCGCCATTTGCGCTCAGCAATCGCTGATTAAAAATATAGTTGGAGATATTATTGGAAAAAACGCTCAGTCCAAATCCCAAATACTTCGAGGTGTATTCGACACCCAGGTCTTCTTGGAGGCTGAGCTCGGATTTGAAGCTGCTGTTCCCGATCTGGTAGATATTGGTGCCGGGATGTACGCCGTTGGCGGAGATCTCGGCAATATTCGGAGCCCGGTAGCCCCTGGAAATATTAGCTTTGAGGGAGAACTGCTCCGTCACATTATAGGTGACGCCGAGACTTCCTGAGACACCGGTGAAGGTCTGGGTGAAATTCGGAAAATGGAAGTCTGCCCCTGCGGTGTCCGCGCCATATACAGGCTTGTCGAATCCTGTCGTGGCATCGGGCTTCGTATATAGTTGCTTGTTGGTGAAGGAACGGCTATCCCACCGGATGCCGCCTGCAATATCCCACTGACCAATGGTTTTTTTGATCAGCGCAAAAGGACCGACGTCGAACTGATGATAAGAAGGGATAACAAATTCCGTGCCCCTGGTCACCGTATTGTCCTGGTACATGCCGTTCACACCGGCCGTAAGGTTCCAGCCATTCCATTCAGGAAAATAGTATTTAATATCATAAGACAAGGTATTCAGTTGGAGGAACAATCCTGCTACATCAGGGGCTGATGTATGGCTGAACTCCCTTCTGACACTGCGCTGGTAGCCGAGGTTGACGGCCAGGCGGCTGTTCCCCAGGGTAAAAATATTGGTGCTGTATACCCTGTAATGCTGTACATGCTGGTGAAGAACGGTCATGGAATACGAGGTCAGCTCATTATCCGGAACGATGGGCCTGTTGACATTAGCCGTAGAATCCTCATTTTCCGCCACCTGCCTGGTGAATTTCCCGGTGGCCATATTGCGGCTGCCATCAGGAATTTCCTGTAGATCGTCGAACAGGCTAAGACTGAGGTGGGAATATCCCCATTTACGATGAAGCCCCAGGGCCACGTTGGCATCTGTCTCGTTAAAAGCGGTATTGTATACCCTCCCATCGGCCTTGTTCGTGTAGTTGGTAGCCTGCTTGTGGGAGAATCTACCCATCCACTCGAAACCATTCTTTGTAGCGCCGAGCATGGCCGAGCCGCCGAACAGACGGTTATTCGTCTGGTATTCGGCAAGGATATTCCCTATCATCTTGCCTTCCGGTGCAGCCGGTGTTGGGATCAGATTGACCACTCCTGCCAGGGCATCCGAGCCGTATGTCAGGCTGGCCGGTCCCTTGATCAATTCTATCCTGTCCACTCCATACTGATCCACCTCGATGCCATGCTCATCGCCCCATTGCTGGCCTTCCTGCCGGACACCATCGTACAAAGAGAGTATCCTATTGTATCCCAACCCGCGTATAAAGGGCTTCGATACATTGGGACCGGTGGTGAGTGCGCTTACGCCGGGAACCTTCGCAATGGCATCGATGATATTGGTGCTGAGGTTGGTAGCAATATATTCATGGTTGATGGCGACAATGGGCACAGGACTCCGCTTGATCTGGGTGGCTTTGGAAAGTCCCGTTACGACCACGGGGCTCTCCTCTACATACTGATCTGCCAGGACGAAGTCTTGCGTCACCGGTCCGCTGATAGATATGGTCTTAGTGATAGTGCTATACCCAACAGAGTGAACTTCCACGAGGTAGCTGCCGGAAGGCAGATTGTTGAACTTGTAATAGCCATTGCTGTCCGTGAAAGCCCCGAGTTTCAGGTCCGGTATATACACCGAAGCGCTCGGGACACCGGCGCCCTTATCTTTCTCTGTAATCCGCCCGGAGAGGGAGCCACCGGCGGGAAAACCCGACGCATCGGCATGCTTCAAATCTCCAAGCATTAGTATCAAAAGTAATACCACCGAATAAGAATAAAATTTAATCTGAGTCATAAGAGATTCCATTATTATTAAAATTCATCAAAAAAAATTTACGCAGGCTAACATTCCTGCCCAGATCATCGATGAAACAGCGGAAATGAGTTTACCCCAAGCAGGAAAGAAATGACGCCAATCGGATGACGGTCAGGCCATCATGCTGCAGGTGGTCCGCGCAGTCCGAAAAGAGGATGAGTAAAGGAAACAGGCTCTTCCAGGGACACCGGTCCATGCACCGGGAAAGAAGGCCTGACGCCCAGTTGAAGGGACAGTGAATGATGGACGAAGGGAGACTCTACGACCAGGTTGTCGGTCGCACAATGAAAACCAGCCACATTCAACTGGGCGGCTTTCCCATGATCCAACGACAAGTGAGTGTCCTGGTGATGTGCGACAAGATCATGTATAGCGATCTTAGGAGTGACGCCCAGCGCAAATAACGCGAGCATTATTCCTGCTAATAAAGATCGTATGATAGGCTGTCGAGTCAAGTAGTTTTTGAAACTAAGTTGCAAATTAGGACATTATCATCAATATCAGACAGGTTCTAATTCAATTCTTAAAAAATCAGGATGAACGGTCAGCCCTCATCCGGCAGGCAACTCGTTTGTTTTGTATCGAATGCGAACAATCCCATGTCCGCTAATGGTCAATGCCTAAACCATCTCGTACATAAACGACTGATATACATCACAATATGTTTATGGAATAAAAATGGCATCTTTATGCCCATAAATCGCTCACATGCTCTCGACCTATTTGAAGATCGCGTACAGGAATCTGAAAAAGAATAAACTGCTAACGTTTATCAACCTCTTTGGCCTCGGCCTGAGCATGTCGATAGGCATGATGCAAATGGTGATCATGCAGGTCGATCTGTCCTACGATACCTTTCACCCGCACCCGGAAAGGACCTACCGTATCACCAGCGAATATCGTCAGAACAATGGCAATCGCTTCCGGCTGGCCAGCACCCCGCTGCCTTTGTACAATAGTTTACTCACCGACACGGACAACATCGCACAGGTGGTGAACATCTATCCAGCCTGTAAGGGTAATGCCAAAACTGAAAATGGGAAGGAACTATATCTCAACGGCGCATTTACAGAACCCTCCTTCTTCCAGGTCTTCGGCTTTACACTGGCTCAGGGCAATCCGGCAACAGCCCTTCAGCAGCCCAACTCCCTTGTCCTGTCCGCCACCACGGCCAAAAACTTTTTCGGAGCTAAGCCTGCCATGGGCAAATCCATCGATGTACCCGGTCTTGGTCTTTTCGTCGTCACTGGCGTGCTAAAGGACGCTCCCGGCAAATCACATATCGACTTCGACGCATATGCATCCGCATCCAGCATACCCACACTCGAGAGAAAAGGAGCGTTACCCGCAAACTCCGCGGACTGGAACAGTTTTTATTCGGGCTACACCTATGTCTTATTGAAGAATGCGGACGGCAGCAAAAGATTGTCCGGACAATTGCAGGCCATCGTTCAGCCCTGGAACAAGGAGAACAAGCAAGGCCAGACATCTTTCTCTTTACAATCCATTAAAAAGATCAGGCCTGCCGACGACTCATTATACAATGACATCGGCGGTGGCACCACCTGGAACAAACTGATGGTAGGCGTATACATCGGATTGATCATCCTCATTGCCGCCTGTTTCAACTACACCAATCTCACCATCGCCCGCGCACTCACCCGTGCAAAGGAGGTGGGCGTAAGAAAGATCGTGGGCGCACGACGTTACCAGATCTTTATACAATATGTAGTGGAGTCGGTCCTGCAGGCCCTGCTGGCCCTGATCTTTGCCTGGCTGTTGCTCGCTATCATCATTCGCTATGCACCATTTAACGATGGTTACGAAATGATACCCTCCGCCTGGAAATACAACGCGCCCTACATACTATATACCATCGGATTTGCCTTGTTCACGGGTGTGCTGGCCGGTGTCGCCCCGGCATGGATCCTGTCCGCCTTCAAGCCGGTGCGTGTACTGAAAAACCTGGTCACCGCCCGCATCTTTGGCAAGGTCAGCCTCCAGAAGAGTCTCATCGTCTTTCAATACAGCCTCTCGCTGGTGGCCATCATATTCCTGACTACCTTTTTCAGACAGTTCGCTTTTTTGCAGTCGGAGGATCCCGGCTTTTCACCAAACAATGTAGCGGTGATACCCCTGGAAGGAATGAAGCGGGATCTCGTCGCACCCCGGATCGCCATGATCAGCGGCGTCCGGACCGTATCAGCCCTATCCGTTCCATTCACTCCTCACTTCTCCGGGATGCGCTCACAGGCATGGATAGGTCCCCGTCCAAAAGACCCTATCACCCTCGACAACTTCTTCACCGATGATGCATTTATCCCTTCCATGGATATACGCCTGCTGACGGGAAGGAATTTCAGCCCCAGACGGGACACGCTTGGTGAAAGGGAGATCATCCTCAATGTCCGCGCCACCGGCGCATTGGGTTTTGCCCGTCCGGACGATGCGCTGGGAAAAAAGTTATCGGTCAACGACTCCGTCTCACTCGAGATCATTGGTGTCGTTGGCGATTTCAAATACGAGAATGCCGGCAAGCCGATAAACCCCATGGCATTCCGGAATAAGCCCGAAGTATGCAAATTCCTTTATGTCGGCACAGATGGTACGAACAAGCGCACGATGACACAACGTATGGCGGATGCCGGCAGGACCCTGGCTCCCACCACAGGCCTCACCATCGACTGGCTGGATGAGACGATTGCACAGAACGACTCGCAGCGCGCTACGATCTCCTTACTGGGTTATCTGGCTTTTATAGCACTGGGGATAGCTACCCTCGGTCTCCTCGGTCTGGTGATCTATGCGGTAGAGACCCGCCGTAAAGAGACAGGCATACGCAAGGTCATTGGCGCCAGCAGCCGCCAACTCGTCGTCATGTTGTCGGGACGGTTTATAAAGCTGCTGCTTATCGCAGGCGTCATTGCCGTGCCCATTGGCTATACCATGAGCGTCCTCTTTCTTCAAAACTTTGTCCACCGGGTGGGAAATGGGCTCGTCGGCGCCATTGCCTGCTTCCTTTTCCTTCTTTTCATCGGGCTGATCACCATTCTCTCTCAGACCTGGCGAGCCTCTCTTGCAAACCCCGTCGATAGTTTACGAACGGAGTGACCGCCGCCGTTTCAGCCAGAAGATCAGCCCTATCACCACCATCACCACCTGTGCAAATGCCCAGAACATCGTGCTGGCGTCTCGCACCTTCTTGCCGCCCCAGTCCATAAAATGATGCTTGTGGAATACGGAAAAGCTATACCCCTCTGCCGCCACGAGATCATCCACCCGTGAAGCCAGCTTTCCCGAACCCGTCTCCACATAATACCGTACATGATGATCCCGCTCATAGCTCACCTTCCACACAGGCAGCCGCTTGTCGGTAAAATTATACTCGTCCCCAAAAGAGGTGACGGGCTCCACTTTTTTTATTTCACCAGCCGGATACCCGCTGAACCGGGTTGCCATCCAGGCGGCATAACGGGCATCCCCATCCGCGAGCACGGCATAGTCCCTGACCCGGACATAGGCAACAGGCGCAAGGCTGGCCTTCATCTCTTTCATCAGATCTTTATGCATCGCCATTTTCTCCGGCAACAAAGATACCCGCCAATAGCGCTCACCATCTATCACTACCATACTTACATTGGTGACAGGTCGCCTGCATGCCGCCTGCAATCGCGCGATATCGAACTCCGCCGACTCCGCCGCCAGACGGGTATCCATGGCATACCGGTCCCGTACATCCTCCCTGAACCTGGACAATGCATGATAGCTCCCGCTAAAGGCCCACAATAAGGTAAACAAGGCCGCTGTAATAGCCGTATAACGATGATTGCGTCTTGCGCCATGCGCCCCGGAACCGCGTGTCGTAAAAAAGATGTAGATACCCAGCACGGCCGTAAAGAGCGCGGTCAGCGCTATCAGCATTTCGACCGCCAGCCGCCCTTTACCCAGGGCGTCCAGCCATCCCCAGGTATGACAAAGCCGAAAGATCTCATCAAATACCGCCCGTCGATCGTCCATCGCAAAGGAGTATCGATCCTGTGTGGTCTCGACATAGACACGGATCCCGTCGGCTCGCTCAAATGATACCCTGTAGACAGGCAACAGCCGGTTGATCGACTTATACTCGTCGTCATAATGGCTCACCAGCGATACATTGGCAACTCTGGCGCCCTTCACAGGGTTCAGGACAATGTCAGTGGCGGCGCCGCAACAGTCATGCGTCATCCCTTGTCCGCCATCGCGTACTCCCGTTGTCCCACGGGTCGCACGCGCGTTGGACCCTCCCCCTTCGAGGAATTGCCGCGCCAGATATTGCGCATACAGCCAATCTCCGGCCGTAAGTATATTCCCATTCGTACAGCTGATATAAATAGGAATAGCAACTCTGCCACCAGGGCCGCCCGCCCCCGCCAGGGGCTGCACCTGGTAGAACCAGTTCGTATCGATATGCACCAGCCTGAAATTGGACAGGCTGTCCAGATGATGCTCCTTAAGCGCCTTTGCGAGGGGGTACCGTATCCTACCTGTATCGACAGCCACCGTCATGATCCCCTGCGTGGCAATGGCGGGACGGATATTGGTCATGATAGGATGCATAAAGCCGCTGGATGCCCACAAAAGAACGGGAATGGCAATGATGATGGACAGACGGCGATGCAGCTGAAATATTTTTTTTCGCATAAAAATCATTGTTTACCAAACCGCCAGGACAGCCCCAGCGTCACTTCACGCGGATCGCCCAGGTTATAGCTGTATCCATAAGAGGACTTACTGGCCAGAGAGGCATAATACGTATTGAGGGTATTGAGGGCATTCACCCATATCTCCCAGCCCTTGCACTGATACCCCGTACGGAAATTCACGATATCGAATCCATTATATCGGGTTGTATTGGCGTCGTCCATCCAATATTTCCCCAGATGCTGACCTTCTACGGAAAAACGGAACCCTTTCAAAAAGGCAGGCCGCCAGGTCAACTCCGCATTGGCGATAAAATGAGGGGCTGCCGCCATTTGTTTACCGCTGTAATCTTTATTATTCTCATACTGCACGACAAACACGTGATCCGCATTGCTGCCGCTGACCCTCAACGTCCATTCCTTATCAGGTCGGTAGGTAATGCCATACTCGATACCCCGATGACGGGTCTTGCCGGAATTCTGGTTGAGAAAACTGCCATCCGGCTGCTTCACCGAGATGATCTGGTTGGCGCCGTCCAGCCGATAAAGGCTCCAGTCAGCATACAGCCTGTTCTCCAGTAGGGAGAGCCAGCCGCCCACTTCATAGTTGTAAAAAGTCTGAGGCTGCAGGTAAGGAACTTTTACCCCATTGTATAATTCCGTCACCTGTGGCGGCACATAACCCTGGCTATAGTTGAAATATATGCCCATTTGACGGTAATTATAGGTGAGCCCCAGCTTTGGCGTCAGTCGGTTAAAATCATTCCGGGCATTGGGAGCGCCTGTGGAAGCTGAAGAAGGCAGATAGTTGCGAAAATTATAATGATAATAATCATACCGTAACGCCGCCACTACCCTCAGACCCGAAAAAGGCGTCATCTCATAGTTCACATAGGAAGCCAGGTTATTGATGCCTGTCGCATAATTGCTCAACAGGGAATCCGTCGGCGTATAGTTCAGATAATTTCCTTTACTGTCACGCGCTATCCGTATATAGTTGGCGACATAAGCGCTCGGGCTGATGTCCGTGCTGAACCCTGCGATCAGCTTGCTGCCCAGCCAGCGAAATCGTTGCTGATGCTGCAACAGCATGATAAAGGAATGGAAGGAGCTGTTATTGATCTGCCCGTCCGCCAGGAGGGGGTTTATCCTGTTGTTCTTGATATAATAGGAAGGGTTCTGCCCGATGCTGTTATTCCTGTACGCCAGCACAACCCTTGACTCTCCCTGACTGCTCCATTTGTAATCGATCTGGCTCCTGGCGCGCCATGCATGCACTTTCCGATAGGTAAAGGAGTACGGAGTATTATAATTCTTCTGTGCAAAATGTGCGCTGTCCAGCGAGCCATACATATCACTGTAATAGTTGACATAAGTGAGACTATTGCTCCAGGTCAGACGGTCGCCGGCCTTGTAATCGGCCCGGAAGGTAAAAGCTGTCTTATGAAAGTCGCTATATTGAATAGGCCCGTTGGTGCGATTGGCATAATAGCCGCTGGCGATAAGCCCCCATTTACCTAGCTGTGCCCCCGCCTGTCCATCGACCCTTTTATATCCGTTGTTATTGCCTTGCACGCCGACATATCCGCCGGACCCGGCCGGAGGCGCCTGCGTGATCATGTTCACGGCCCCACCAATAGCCTCGGCCCCATAAAGAGAGGAGGCAGGCCCTCTGATGATCTCGATCTGCCGCACAGCCGGCATATTCATCTCGAGTAGCGCGTTGTGATTGTATATACCCGTGGTACGGATGGGCAGACCATCCTCCAGGTATAGGAAAAGGCTTTGGGTGCTCATGGGTTGGCGAATGCTCATTTCATGCTGCTCATTGCCAAGGTCCACCATAAATACACCCGTCACCTTGTTGAGTAATTGATCCAGTTGATTAGCCTTGGTATCTTTGATCGTTTGTGCGTTAAGGATGCTGATAGCTATAGGAGCTTCCGTACGCTTCTGTATGGTTCGATTGCCCGACACGATCAGCTGCTGAAGTATATTGGCCGGCATTGCCAGCGAATCCTGTTCTTTTTCGCCTGCATTATTTTGGGAAAAGCACGCGCAGGCATACAGCAGCAGCCAGACCGATAGGCCCGCTCTGTAATAAATTTTCATCGTCTGTTGATTTAAGTTGGACACAACTGTGCCAACTTTCCACTTTTAAAAATGAAAAGGCGCCAAATGTCTTCGGACGGACCACAGGTCCGTTGTCTGGGACCGCAAGGTTCCGACCGAGGAGGAAACGGGGTCCAGGGTAACTTAACTTTGCTGTGGAGGTTCGAATTGGGAGAGGGAATGATCCTGCGTGAAAGGATCGATATATCGTGTGGAATGTATAATATTTACCCCCACCATAAATGGTTGCGGAAGTAGATCGTTCTCTTCGAAAAGCTGCAGGGTAGTCTCTTCTTTTTGGCCGCCTTTACCGGGAGTCTGTTGATCCGACTGGTCAGCAGCCATCTTTTTATTGAGATAACACTTTCCCTGACAGCAACATGAGGGCTTTGCCCGATTGATACACAGGTTTTTGGCGATGAACTCCTTATTGACCTGGTATTCGAGGATCACGCACCATTTGCTGAAGGACTGTACAGCCATCAACAGGATCAATACTATCGTAACGGGATATTTTATCACCGCAGCGAAGGTACTTTTTTTTCCGCATCTATCCGCAGCGCAAAAAAATTCCAACTTTTCGTTTTATTAAATGTTATTCTCACTATGCAACCTACACTCGAGCTCAGCGTCCTTGACCAATCCCCCATCCGGGCGGGCAGTGACGCATCCGAAGCCCTCCAGGAGACCATTCAGCTGGCCCGGTGGGCGGACCGCCTGGGCTACCGCCGCTACTGGCTAAGCGAACACCATAATACCACCACCCTCGCAGGCGCCTCCCCTGAAATACTCATCGCCCGCCTGGCAGCAGAGACCAAACATATCCGGTTGGGCAGCGGAGGCATCATGCTCCCCAACCACAGCACCCTAAAAGTAGCAGAAGACTTCCGCCTGCTGGAAGCCCTCTACCCCGATCGCATCGACCTCGGCCTGGGCCGCGCACCGGGAGGCGACCGTATCACCGCCCAGCTGCTCAACCCCTCCAATACCTTCGATCCACAGGAATATATCAACCAGCTCAAAGACCTGGACGCCTTCCTTTCCGACGCCAGCACATCAGGCACCATCCATGGGAAAGTGCGGGCTATCCCCCGTATCGCTACAAGACCCGACATCAGGATGCTCACCTCCAGCGGCGAAAGCGCCTATCTCGCCGCCCATTTTGGGATGAGCCTCTCCTATGCTCGGTTCATCAACCCCATCGGAGCCGACACCGCCATCCGCGCCTATAAAGAAAAATTCCGCCCCTCCCCCCATCTGTCCTCCCCAAGGGCCAGCATAGGCATATTCGCCTTTTGCTCCGACGACCCGCAGAAAGTGGAAGAAGTACAGGCTGTCATGGATTACAGACTGTATAATTTCGAAAGAGGAAGGTTCGATGAGATACCCAGCTACGCACTGGCAAAAGAGCATCTCTATACAGAGGCGGAATGGCAACGGGTATTGTTCAACCGTCAGCGCATGGCAGTCGGCAGCCCCGAACAAATTCGGAAACAACTTACCGCGCTCGCCGAACAGGCGGACGTAAATGAAATAGTGATCAGCACTTTTACAGAACATTTCGAGGACAGACTACGCTCCTACGAGTTGCTGGCCCAAACATTCGGGCTTACAGCGTCGAGCTTCGCACCTCCAGGCGCGCAGGCAGTATTACACGATGGTCCGGCGTAAGGATGTACTTCTTCTCCAGACGCCTGAACAAAATAGTAGCCGCCTCCTTCCCCATCTCATAGGCAGGCTGGGCAATGGTCGTCAAAGCAGGACTCAGCAGGCTTGCCGTAACTAAATTGGAAAACCCGAGGACCTTGACATCCCGGGGTATCTCCAGCCCCAATTCGCGACAGGCATGATACACCTGTACTGCCAGCATTTCCACAGAGGCAAAAATCCCGTCGGGCCGCTGATCAGAAGCCAGCAGGTCCCTTATCTTTAAAAAATTCTCCTCATCGCTGCCCTCACAATGGACGATCATAGTATCCTCATAAGGTTTGTCATATCTCAACAGCGCATCCGTATATCCCTTCATTCTTTTGTGGGAAATGGAAAGGCCCATGGAGATGGTCAGATGCGCTATCCGCTGACAGCCGGCCTTGATCAGATGCTCGGTCGCGACAAACCCGCTCTCATAATCATTGGTCACCACCTTGGGCGCCTCTATGCTGTCGCAGACACGATCAAAAAATACCAGGGGTATGTTCCGCTGCTGCAGCTCCATCAAATGACGGACATCCCCCGTCTCACCCGACATCGAAAGGATCACCCCATCTACCCGCCCGCTCTGCAAATTGGCAGCCACCGACATCTCCTCGCTACCATCCTCGTTCGTAAGATATATCAGTACATGATATCCTTTCTCCCGGGCAATGGTCTCGATCCCCTTTATCGCCAGCGCAAAAAAATTATTGGCCACTTCCGGAATGACTACGGCAATTGTACGGCTACGATGTTTACGGAGACTGCTGGCGTAAGGATTGGGTTGAAAATTCATTTTCTTTGCCAGATCAAAGACTCTCTGCTTGGTTGGTGTGCTGATCTCCCAGCTATCCCGCAGAGCACGGGATACGGTGGATACGCTTAGGTTTAACTCTTTCGCCAGTTGCTTGAGGTTTACCTTATTCATTGACAGGCAGTTGATACATCGGAAAATTACGGATTTTTATACTCCCCTCCGGGTTTTCTACGAAAACGTTATCGTAATATTTCATCAGAAAGCTCTACTCCACATACAAGCTTCTCAGCTTCCTTAATTTCTCCTTATCTAACCCCATTTCTTTTTCCAGATAATAATCCACCGTTCCATATTTTGCCCTTATAGCGGCAAAAGTAGCCCTCAAATAATCTTCCCGGGCTGCCATCATGTTGGTAGCCGCAGCCTCACTAAGACCATAAATCTTCATCATTCCTGCAATGGCCCGTTTGTTCTCCGCATCACGATAGTAGTTCGTAGCTGCATAATCATTCATAATAGTTTGCTCGTCCACACCCAACGCATAAAGTATCAACGCAGCGGCAATTCCCGTCCTGTCCTTGCCTGCAGTACAATGAAACAGCAGAGCGCTGTCTTTATTCAATGTCAGCAGTTCCTCGAATACGGGTTCGTACCGGGCATGAAATGGAGCGACATCGCCGTAAAAATCATACATCACGGAGTCACTTATCCGCATCCGCTGTATCATGTTGCGCATGTAGCCGGTATCGCCGATAGCCTCGCTCCCCGCTGGCAGCGACAGGCGGGTAACATTCACCGGTAGCCTGTCCGGCGCCACCCGCACTTCATAAGGCCCCCGGAAGTCCGCTACAAAAGCTAATGACAAATGTTGCAGTTCCCGCAGGTCATCAGGAGTGAGATTGTTGAGGGCGGCCGATCGATAGATCTTTCCCCATTTCACATGCCCCCCATCCTTTGTTGGATACCCCCCGATGTCCCTGAAATTGATAGCGCCCTGCAATTTTATTTCACGCCGTGCGCTGTCCTTCACCTGTGCCATCCCTATAAAAGGCAGGATCATAAACGATAACAGGAAATTCCTTAACATGATAACATATTATTTATCATTCAATATCGAAAGCAGATATTAACTGCATGTTATGAAATAGATATTTATAAAAAAACGATAGATATATCAATTAATTAATATATCCGTAACATCATATTGAATAGTTTTACGGCTCCAAGCTAACTACGCATGATCAGCACAATCGCCACCTCTTGCATACTCGCGCAGACAGCCATCGCTATCTATACCTTTAATATCCTGCGACTAAAGGACAGCTTCGAGCAGTTATTGAATGTCATATTGATCATCATTTTCTTTCACCTGGGGACAAAGCTCTTTATACTCATTGCACTAAGGAATTCATTCTTATATGGCCATAATGCCACAGGCTTTGGATTATCTTATGGCCCCCTGATCTACATGACGGCGCTGGTTCTTCTCCAACGGCCACCGGGCATCCGGAGCATATTCTGGCATATGCTTCCTTTCTCCCTGTTCACTTTATTATATTTTACAGGCAGTGCCGGTTATCTGTTCCATATCCTGTCGGCCGACTTTATTACACGATATGCCCAATGGTATCATTGGCTGGTGATCAGTTCCCTGTCTATTTACCCGGCCCTCACGCTGCGGTTATTATACAAAAGAACATCCGGGCAGGATCAGCCGCCCGCCATCGGGACAAAACTGCTTGGACGTATTGCCTGTATCATGCTCATTGGTGTAATACTCGGATTATCAATAACCACGATCCGGATCATCCGAACAGGTTTATATGACTTCGACCTGCGGCTGATACCATATATATGTTTTACTCCGCTGCCTTTTATGATCCTGCGTTACAAGATCCGGACAGCGGAAATACCGGAGACCGGTCCTGTTAAGACAGATACTATCCCCGACATCTCCGTATTGCCAAAAGAAAAGCAATACAAAAAATCCGCATTGGACGACCAGATGATGCATCAATATGAATTGTCCCTGAGGCAGTTCATGGAGAAAAGCAAGATCTATTTGGAAGCAGGGGTCTCCCTGGAAGCGCTGTCCGAAAAAAGCAAGATCCCAAAACATCATCTTACCCAGCTGTTGAATGAAAGGTTCGAAAAGAATTTTTATACATTCATCAACGAATATCGCATCAATGAAGCCGTTGAAAAGCTGAAGAACCCTTATATCGAGGTCAGCATTCTCTCCCTGGCATACGATTGCGGCTTTAACTCAAAATCATCCTTCAATAACTACTTCAAAAAAGTCACCAATCTTACTCCATCCGCCTATCGCAAAGTGCAGGTCTCGCTCCTTTTAGAAGAAGGCCAACTGGCATCGTAATGGTTTGGTAACAATAAGGCAATAGTTCGTTAATACTTCAACTATTTACAAATCAATTATTTACGAATAATTGACGTTTTTCCCACACGGGAAATACCTTTCCCCGTCCTTCCCTGCTGGCAATGTCGTAATCGTTACACCCTGATTTCATCTTTGCTCCTGATTTACATTCTAAACTATTTAACTAACAATCTAAATGAACAAGAGACTAATTAGCTTATGTGGCAGGAGTGTTGCTTTTTTGCTCATTCTTGTCTTTATGATGGGCAGCTCTTATGCCCAGAACAGGACGGTGCAAGGTACAGTCACCACTTCCGCAGGCAAAGCAATTGAAGGCGCAACAGTAAGGGAGAAAGGAAGCAAAGGAGGTACACAGACCAATGGAAATGGAGAGTTCACTGTCCGGGTCAGCGGAGCAAACCCCATCCTGGTGATTTCCTACATCGGATTGGCTACCCAGGAAGTGTCGGTAGGTGATCAGACGACGCTAAGCGTACAGTTGTTAGAAGACAACAAACAGATGTCCGAAGTAGTCGTCACTGCCATGGGTGTTAGAAAAGAAGCAAAGAGGCTGGGTTACTCCGTGCAGGAAGTCAAAGGCGCCGACCTCACGAAAGCGCGTGACGCCAACCCCATCAACTCCCTGGCGGGTAAGATCGCCGGCCTGTCGGTAGGCGCCAACACGGAAATGCTGGGTCGCCCCGACCTGGTCCTTCGTGGCAGTAAAGACCTTTTGTTCGTTATAGACGGCGTGCCCGTGAACACGGACACCTGGAATATCAACCCGGACGACATCGAATCCTATACGGTCCTGAAAGGAGCCAACGCAGCGGCTGTATACGGCTTCAGAGGATTGAATGGCGCCATCGTCATCACCACCAAACGGGGCGGGAAAAGTACGCATGGCTGGCAGGTGGATGTCAATAGCAGCACTATGTTCGAAAATGGGTTCATCGCCGAGCCAAAGTCCCAGGTGGAATATGGTCGCGGCAAGGCCTTTGCGTATAGCTATGGCGACGTATTGTATGACAATAAACAACGTTTGCCCGAATGGGGGCCCCGCTTCGAAGGTCAGCCTGTCAAACAATACGATGGGGCCTGGGACCCTGTCAAAGGCGTCAGAACGGCTACTCCCTGGATCGCACGTGGAGTGAATAACTTCCACAAGTTTATGGAGACCGGGATCATCAATACCAACAATGTATCCCTCACCACGGCCACCGATCGTTCCGACACGCGGATATCCATATCAAACATGAACCAGAAAGGTACGGCCCCGAATACAAAACTGCATTCCTACAGCCTGGCTGTCAATACAGGATACGATCTTTCCGACAAACTGCGCTTTGAGGTCAGTGTAAATCTCAACAAACAGTATTCGCCCAATATCCCGGATGCGAATTACGGCCCCAACTCTTATATCTACATGTTCAAAGTATATGGCTCGGTTGATTATAACATCGATGACCTGAAAAATATCTATAAAGGTCCCCAGGGAGTTCCCGACCTGATACCCTATGCCCAGGAGTATGGACGGGAGAACAGCGCCTGGTTCATTGCCAAAAAATGGCTGCGTTCCCATGACAAGACGGACATCAACGGCTATGCCCGTCTGATCTATAAATTCAACAAGGACCTGAACCTGGCCCTGCGTACACAGGTAACCACCTGGGACCAAACACGCACGGAGCAGGTTCCGGCGGGCATCAACCTGAATACCTATACCCCCTGGTATTATTTTGGATGGTATGGCGACTATCGCGAAGACAGGCGCCACCTTTTCGAGAACAATACGGACCTGATCCTGAACTACGCCAAAAAGCTCGGACGATTCAATATTGCAGCATTTGCCGGCGGCAGCGAACGTTCCTTTACCTACAACTCGCTATATGGCACTACCAAAGCCCTCGCTGTCCCGAACGTCTATGCATTGACCAACTCGCAGCAGCCGTACTCGCCCTTTACCTGGGGATCCAAAATGCAGGTCTACAGCGGATTCTATTCTTTCGACCTGACATTTGACAAATACCTGACCCTGTCCAATACGGGACGTGTGGACCATCTCTCCACCCTGCCTTCGGGTAACAATACCTTCTTCTATCCATCGGTATCGCTCAGTTCGGTGGTCAGCGACTATGTCCAGCTGCCGACGGCCATTTCCTTCCTGAAGGTACGCGGCTCTTTCGCAGCGGTCAAGGGTGGCCTGACCTCGCCCACGGTTGCTTCTGCCTATACCCAGGTCACAGGCTCCAGCACCAACTCCCTGCTGGGATATGGAACGGACCTTTATAGCTCCTATGACGGTCCAACTTATGCCAATCAGAATGCCTATAGCCTGGTGTCCTATTATAACAATGCTCCCGGAGTCAGTTTCAGCAGTATCATAGCCGACCCTGCCCTGAAGCCCTTCCAGGTTACTTCTTATGAGGCAGGTATCGATATGAAATTCCTGAAGAACAGGCTTGGCCTCGACGTGACCTACTTCACCAGCAAAAATGGTCCCCAGATATTCGCCTTACCCATTGCCTCATCTACGACCTATACTAATGAGAATGTAAATGCCATCACGTCCATGAAGAAAGGGTTCGAAGTATCGCTTACGGGCTCGCCATTACGAAGCAACAGGGGCCTGAACTGGGACGTGATGATCAATTTCTCTACATATAAAGAGACCCTGGATGAGATCTATGGCAACATGCCTGATATCGGGATCAACGGACATTACTATAAGAAAGGAGAAAGACTCGATGCCATCTATGGCGGTGGCTTTGTAAGGGATGCCGATAAAAACATCATTTATAGTGGGGGTTTGCCGCTGAGAGGTCCTTCGGACATCGGCAACAATACATTCCTGGGATATGCCAACCCTGATTATACCTTTGGTTTTGGCAACAAGTTCACCTATCACAACTTTATCTTCAGCTTCCAGTTCGACGGAAGGATTGGCGGCAGGATCTGGGATGAGGTATACAAGGACGGCATGAACGGCGGCACCGCTATCGAGAGCGCATCCGGCGCCTTTGGGCAAGCCCGCCTGGCGGAATGGCAGACCACTTCCACCGGAACTGTGGCGCCTACCCCAAAGTATATAGCACCAGGTAAAAAGATCGTTTCCGGTACGCCCGTATACAGCGGAGGAGAGATCACCAACCTGAAAGACCTCAACCTTGCAGACAACGATGTTGCCACCACCGTGCAGCAGTTCATCTCCTCCGGCATAGGCAACGTCACCGAATATTGGATGACAGACCGCAGTTTCGCCAAATTGCGGGAAGTGTCGCTGGGATACTCACTTCCGGAAAAGTTCCTGTCCGGCAGCCGTTATATCAAAGGCCTCACCTTCTCCCTCGTAGGCAGGAACCTCCTGTATTTTGCCAAGAGGAAGGACATCGATCTCGATGCGTTTGCATCCGGGTACAACGACACCGACCGGAGCCTCAACAACGGCGGTTCATTGCAAAGCATGACAGGCAGGCGTTTTGGTTTCAACATCAACGTATCCTTTTAATAAAAAAAATCGAATTATATGAGAACAACATATAGAAATCTCTTTATAGTTTTATCGGTCATCCTAATGGGAGCCAGCAGCTGCCAGAAGGGCGATCTGCTGTCCAATCCCAATGTGGCGCCGGAAAACTCCACGGTCCCTGTGTCGCTCATCCTCAATCACATCACCGCCAACACGATGCGGGAGGAAGAGCCCATCATATCCCAGGTGTACAAGTATAACCAGAACATCGTCTCCAATTACGCCTACTATTTCGGGTCCAATTCTTACAACTGGTCCAATACCAACCACACCTATGACGTCATCCGGTATTGCAACAAGCTCGAAGAGCAGGCGCTGAAACAATATGGCAACACCACCAATGTCTATTTTGCATTGAGCAAATTCTATAAAGCTTATGCCTTTATCTGGCTGACACAGCGGGTGGGAGATATACCCATGTCCCAGGCAGGCACCGGCAGTCTCACCCCGGTGTACGACAAACAGCATGACGTCTACAAAAACTGCCTGGCGCTGCTGGATACCGCCAACACATTGATGGGCACCCTGGTAGCAGCCGCCGGCAATTCAGGCAAACTGGTGGACGCTGTCGGAGACATTTACGGCCTGACATACCTGCAATGGCAGAAACTGATCAACACGTACAAGCTGCGGGTATTGATCAGCCTTAGCAAAAGGGCGGACGACAACGCGGACCTGAATATCAAAACCCAGTTTGCGAACATCATCAGCAATCCTGCCACCTACCCCATTATGACCTCCAACAGCGACAATATGGTGTATCGCTATACGGCTACAACCCTGTATCCTCCCAATCGCTCAGGCTACGCACCGTACAACAACTGTGAAAACATCGCCCAGGTGTTCTTTAATGTGACGGCGGCCTATAGTGACCCCCGGGTATATACATTGACAATACCTGCACCCGCGCAGATCACCGGCGGTAAACAGGCCAGCGACTTCACCGCTTATGTCGGGGAAGACATCAGTAAATCCCAGGGGCTTATGTCCAATTTCTCTGCCGACGGCAAGTACTCCAACCTAAGCTATACCCGGTATATGTCATCCGCATCCGGCGCCAATGCCGAACCCTATATCGTGGTCGGGTACCCGGAAATGTGTTTCAACATCGCCGAAGCAGCTTACAGAGGCTGGATTACGGGCGTCGATCCGGCTGTATGGTATCTGAATGGCATCAATGCCTCCATGAAAGTCTACGGCCTGACCCAGGGCCAGACGGTGACGATCAGCAATGTAGACGGATCAAAAGTTCTGGGTACAGCGACGGTGGACATCAATGGATTTTTAGCCAATCCCAATGTTGTTTACAACCCCGCCAATGGGCTGACCCAGATACTAACCCAGAAATATGTGGCATTCTTTATGAACTCCGGGTATGAATCCTTTTATAACTGGCGCCGGACGGGCATCCCGGCCTTCAGTCAGGGCGGCGTAGGCATCGGCACACCCAATAACCAGATCCCTCTGCGCTGGCAATACCCACAGGACGAGATCGCGTACAACGGCAGTAACTACAATACGGCCATCACCTCCCAGTTCGGAGGTACAGATGACGTGAACGCAAAAATGTGGCTGCTTAAATAAATTAAACTAATGGCAAACGGGCTTGAGCCCGTTTGCCATATCTACTGTATCTACTGCATGAGGCCTAATAAATTGTATCACATCAGCGATCAGCCCAGGATCGGCACATTCGAACCCAGACCCGCCCATTTCTATTCGGGCATCATAAGGCGCAATGTCGTCTTCGCCATTACAGATACATTGCTGCACAATTACCTGTTGCCAAGAGATTGCCCACGCATAACCTATTACGCAGGCCGGGGAACATCTTCAGACGACAAGACAAGGTTCTTCGGGTTCAGCGCCGCCAAATATATCATTACGGTGGAATCGGGCTGGCTGCATGAGATACAACGCGCCATACTCTATAGCTATGAATTCCCCATGGAGACATTCTCGCTGTTTGACAGGAATGCCGGCTACTATATCTCCTATAAGCCCGTCACTCCCCTTTCGGTACGCCCCATATACAATGTGATGGAAGAATTGCTAAAAAGGAACGTCGAGCTGCGGTTTACACCGGAATTGAACAGCCTGGCTGGTGCAGTCGCTAGTTCCACGCTGCACTTTTCCCTCATCAGGATGCAGAACCCAGCCGCGCCCATCTAACATATCCTGTCTACAAGACCCCATGCACTGTCGAAGTCCCCGAAACAAGCCCCTCGCTTTCTGCCCGGAAAAGAACATCACCCGGTGACCTCACCGCATCCGACTGTATAATGACCTGGCATTTGCCGCTGAACAGCTTCCGCTGCCAGTCCCGGGCGGCAAACTTATCGGGCTCATGACTGCTGGGATCGCCATTGCCTACGCCAACGATATGGGCGCTGCCCGTAAGTGAGAAATGAAGCAGGTTGGACGCATCCGGCACTTCCAGCCCCTGCTTGTCCACCACGGTGATATTGAATACAGTGGCATCCTTGCCATCCAGGGTGAGGCTGCCCTTGGCAGCCCTAACAATAATACGATTCGCTTCTCCCGTAGTCTGTACCACGGCAGTCAGTTTCTTTCCTTTCTTATAAGCAATAGCTTCTAATTTACCAGGAGCATAATTCACCATCCACTCCAAATGTCCGTTTCGCGGCATGTCCTTTTTCCCAAGGCTCTTCCCATTCAGCAGCAGCTCTACGTTATCAGCATTGCTGTGGACCCACACCGGTATGGGCTGCCCTTCTTTACCCTTCCAGTTCCAATGCGGCGCAATATGCAGCACATCCTTGTCCGTCCACCAGGATTGATAATAGTAATATACGGTTTTTGGAAATCCGCACATATCCATAATGCCAAAATGAGAATTGATATCCGGCCAGGCGTACGGCGTAGGCTCGCCCCGGTAGTCGAAACCAGTCCAAGCAAATCCGCCCATGAACCATTCCCTATCGGCAGCGATCTTCCACCAATACTCGGCGGTGCTGGCCCAAGGTGGCGCCACGCTATCATAATCCGGCACATAGGCGTTGACGGTGTCCTTGTAATAGATGCCTCGCGTGCTGACAGTGCTCGCTACTTCTGTACCCATGATCGGCTGGTCAGGATGCTCCTTGCGATAGCCATCGAGACCAAACAAATTATAATTGAAACCCCGGACAGGTATTACTTCATTGACCCCATGCCATGTATTTCCCACATTGGCGGCGTAGGTCGATGTACGCGAAGGGTCCAGCTCCTGTTGTTTCAGCACCTGGTTCTGCGCGATGCGCTTACCCCAGTTGGATTCCTGGATCATCCATTCTTCATTACCAATGGACCACATGAAGACGGAAGGATGATTCCTGTCCCGCAGGATCAGCTTTTCCCATTCAGCGCCATATTCGGACCCACTATTCAGCAGCCGTGTCTCATCCAGCACCAGCATACCCAGGCTGTCACAGGCGTCCAGCAACTCGGGAGTTGGAGGGTTATGACTCGTTCGATAACCATTCACGCCCATCTCTTTCAACAATTGTATCCGGTAATATTGTAAATAGTCCGGCAATGCGCTGCCCACCCCCGCATGATCCTGGTGACAGCAGGCACCCTGTATTTTCACGGGTTTGCCGTTTAGAAAAAGCCCCTTGTCCTTGTCCACCGTGATGGTGCGTACGCCGAACTTTACAGTCTGCTGATCCACCACCTTACCCGAAGCATCGTGTACGACGGCCACGAGCCGGTAGAGATAAGGGTTGTCCAATGACCATAGCTGCGGCGCGGACAGCTCCAGTGCGTCGGTCACTGACCCGATGCCGTTGATAGCCAGGCTCAGCGATTGCTCCTTTGTCCGGGCCAGCTCTTTACCGGCCCTGTCGGTGATATATGCGCTGACAGTGGCGGCAGTAGCTCCCAACCCCCTGTTCTCTACCCGCGTCGTGACAGTGACGGTAGTCTTGTCCCCCGCAGAGGCAGTCCGGACATACACACCCCCATCCTGCGCAATATGCAGGTCGTCGAATACATTCAGCCAGGTATGACGATAGATACCAGCCCCCTCATAGAACCAGCCCTCATACTGACTGGCGTCGGCACGTACCACGATGGTATTCTTCCCATTGAATCTTATAAAGTCGGTGATATCATACGATGACCCGGAGTAGCCGCTGAAATGGCTTCCTAAATAACAGTTGTTGATCCAGACCTTGCTATCCCGGAAGATACCGTCGAACTGGATGACAAACCGCCGGCCGGAGTCGGCCCTGTCGATAGTGAAGGTCTTGCGATACCACCCGATGCTGTTCTCGGGAAAAAGACCACCCACGGCATGATAACCATGCGCATCCACATCCCCGTTGGATACATGCTCGAAGGGAAGCCCCACGACCCAGTCATGCGGCAGCTGAACGGAAGCCCAGCCCTTGTCGTCAAAGTCCATGTTAATGGCAGTATTATGGCCGGGATCGCCCGTCTTGGCCAGTATATTGGCTATACCGTAATTAAAATCTCTGTACGGGTCCGAAGCATGCCCCAAATGAAATCTCCAGCCTTCGTCGAAATTGCGGTGCTCGCGTACAGACTGCGAAAATGCTGTGCCGGTGATCCCCAGCAGAAGGATGATCCCCAGCAGGAGAATGAAAGAAAGAAAACGCATCGATAGATTACTTTACAAGTTGAAAGAAAAATTCATTGGGTACCGGGGCCTTTTTCCCGCCCTCCAGGCTGTATTGCAACGAAAGGTCGGCCTCACCCGCGCCATTGAAATAAGCCAGAAGCAATGAGTGAAACCCTTTTTTCAGCGGCATCCGGATGGAACGGTCATCGGAGGCATGGGCTCCGTCGTTATCGATGACGGCCTGTCCGTCTATCCACAGTCCGCTGCCATCATCGGAAGCAAGATACAACGTATAGATCCCGTCCGCCGGCACTTTCAGATAGCCATAGAATATCAATCCCGCCTGCTCCTTCCGCGGCATCCGCGCCCTGTCGATCGCAACGGCTGTCCCATTGCCTACGGGCTTTAGATCAAACAGCTGCTTTATCGAGTGCAGCCCCCCATCAGGCCCTTCATAGGCCGTATAATGCAAGCCGGGCATTACCTTTCGGGGTCGGATGGCAGGCATCCAGTCGAAAACCTGCAGCGGCAGTGTTGCCACGGCGCCGGGCAGCCCTCCGGATTTGAATCCCCGCACCATCACCGTTGCGGTCTTACTCACGGCAAACGGTTCCGTGTATAAAGAGGAGCTTTCCGTGGGAAATGTACCATCCAGTGTATAAAAATATTTTGTATCGGTGCGGGGCTGTACGGTGACCAGGGGGTGTATAGCCTTGTTGGGATAGTCTATGGTGACGGCCGGACGCGGCGCAAAAGCCCCGGTATTGAACAGCTTGATGACATAGGCATAGCTGCTCTTCATTTTGGAAGGATCATAGACAGGCAGCTCGATGATGCAATCACCTCCCTGCTGATGCCAGCTTAGGGGCTGATGTGTCTCCAACAGCTCTATCCGCGTGCCGGCCGCGGGCGCCAGGTCATGTATGGTAAAAGTGGCTGTACCGGTCGGGCCAACAGCCGGCCACTTGGGCAGCAGCACGTACAGATCATTGTGTGACGCATTGTACGTATAAAAACACTCTTTTACGGCATAGCCCGGATCAGGGTCAACGGTCAGCTTCAACAGAAGATCACCACCCCCGTTATTGGGCGTATAATCCTGTCGTCCCGCGCTCCATTGAGATGGCTCCCGCCAGCGGACGGTATTATAGATCGCCTCGCTGTTGATCTTCATCCAATCCCCAATCTGCAACAAACGCTCCTCCATGATCGGGGGTATCTTGCCATGCTCGTCCGGTCCGATGTCCAGCAGGAAATTACCACCCCGGCTGACCTTGTCGATCAGCTGCAGCACCAGCGACTGCGTCGAATTATAATCCCAGGAATCTTCCCCCCTGTTATATCCATAGGAGAAACCCATTCCGCGGCTCTCCTCCCACGCATGGTCCTCGAAATCCGCATTAGGCTGATATTCGGGCGTATATACCGCGCCGTGGTGGAACCGGATGCCGGCGCCCCAGCGGTCGTAGGTGACGACCCTGTCCTTCACAGGGCTTTCATTGTACAGCCATGCCAGGAATTGTGTGGACCTCCACAACGTGTCGGGGCCATCCCACTCCCCATCCGTCCAAAAGACATCAGGACGATAGGTATTGATCAGCTCCTTCATCTGCGGCCACATATAGTCCGACACATAGGCCCGCCTGTCCTTCTTGTAGAGGGGATTGAACCACTCATAAAGAGAATAATACATCCCCGGATGCACGGAAGTCTTCCGCAGGGCCGTAAAAAGGTCGCCTAACAGATCCCGGTGCGGTCCCGCCACACCTGCATTCCAGGGCATGCTCCAGGTCGTTGCCGTCAGCGCGCTGGGCCAGTTGGCCCACCCGTCATGATGCTTGGAAGTGAGGACGACATATTTCGCGCCCGACTGTTCGATGATATGGGCCCATTCATCCGGGTTGTATAGCTCTGCCTTGAACCGGTCCGCCAATTGATAATACGTAAGGTCCCCAAATTTCTTTTTATGGTATCGGATACGGGCGCTGTCGCCGCTGTTCAACCCTTGCTGATACCATTCCGCATATTGTCCTTTGCTGCTCCACCCGGGTACGGAATATACTCCCCAATGGATAAATATGCCAAACTTGGCATCCCTGAACCATTGCGGCACAGGACGCTGATCCAGCGATCCCCAGTTGGCCTGCCAGGTTTGCGCGTGCAGAAGGGCATTCATGAAAAAAAAGATGCATACAAGCAGGTAGTTTCTCATAGGGGAAAGGTAAGCGTTTTTACAGTTTGAGGCAACAAAAAGGCGTCTCCCGCTAATGGGAAGACGCCGGGGTTTATAGGTTGGGGGCGACAGGATCGTTTCTTATTTATTCCACCACACCCGCGTGATAAGATCATCGGCGCCCATGGCCTGTACGGCTGTCTTGTAATTATCCGAATTGATCGTCTGTTCCGACAGCGGGTATCTTGTGCGGCGGGGCCATTCGGAGATCGCGCTATTGGGTCCGGTCTTTGTCTCTTTCGGGACGCCGGTCCTTCTCCATTCTGACCATCCTTCAAATCCATTGTAGAACAAGGCAAACCATTTCTGAAGACGTATCATATACAGTTTTTGGTCCGTAGTACCGGTGTACGCTACGCCTGCCTGCTGGTAATAGGAAGATGCAGGGGCTATATCCGAGGGCTGGGGATAAGCAAAACCCGCGATGGCCAGGCGGCTTTGCAAATAGGCAAACTGGTCCCTGATGCCGCGGTAATAGAATGAATCGGCAACGCCCACGGTGATCAGCCCCCGCTCCCTGGCTTCGGCTAAGATGAATTGCACTTCCGAATACGTGAGTATCATGCCCTGTGCAGCCGTCGGAGAAGCAGGAAGGCCGGCGGAATTGGCCAGAGGCTGAAGTACGGGAGCAACCTGTGACTGGTTGGCCGTGCCCCCGTTATAGGACGACTCGGAGGTGCCGATGCAATTGGGCACCCCGCCGAAAGCAGGAGTTCCGGAAGCAATGCTGGCAGGAGTCCGGGTGGCATAATAGGCAATGCGGGGGTCGTTGAGGTTCTTCAGGTTCGTTTCAAAGGTAGTGCTCAGATGATAATCCCCGATGGGGTTGTTGTGATAGGCGGGAAATTCGTTGTTCAGCTCATTCAGAAAGCTGAGGGCAGCCTGGTCGGCATAAGAAGTGAACAAAGGATAGGTTGCCGGGTCGCCCGCTATCTTGCTCATTTCTGCCGCGATGTCGATACCTGATCCGGTGGTGGAGGACATACGCATCAGCAGCCGCAGACTGAGACCGTTGGCAAACTCTCTCCAGAGCAAGGCGCTTCCTCCCATGAGAATATCCGAATTGATAGGGTCTTTCCCTGACGACAGCAAGGTATTGGCCGTCTTTAACATGTCCAGCAATCCGACATAGACATCTTTCTGGCTGTCGAACTTAGGCGCAAAATTTCCGCTGGTCTTGCCCGCCAATGCTTCGCTAAAAGGAATATCCCCGAAATTATCGGTCAACACCTGGAACATCCAGGCTTTCAGCACCAGCGCAACGCCTTCATTATTGCTAAAGCCCTTTGTATGGCTCAAAATGCGGAGGTTTTCCACATCCCTCAGCTGTTCGTAGAGATTCCAGAGGAAGTTGCCCGTGGTCTGCCCGGGAGTCCAGGCATCGTCGAATCCGCTGGTATATTGGTTGGCGTAATAATCCCCGCAGACACTGGCCGTAAATTCGGCGGTATAGGAGTAATTACGCATGGCATTCTTGATAATGGACGGTATCAACAGTTGCGGGTTTTCCACGCTCTGCGGCGAGTTAGGATCTACATTGATGCTGGCCAGGTTCTTACCGCAGCCTTCGGAAAAAAGAAGTATCCATAGCAGGCCGCAGGCAGTAAGCAACGATTTTGTACGCATATGCTTATTTGTCTTGTTAAATGTTCGTTTCATATTAATGCGGATTCGTCGGTTAAAAATTAATATTCAGATTGACACCGAGGCTCCTCGTTGTAGGAAGACTGAGGTTTTCAAAGCCGCCTACCAGGCCCTGGCCTGTAGAGGCGCCTGTCTCGGGATCGAAATGCTGGTTCTTTGTCCAGAGGGCCAGGTTACGCCCTACCAATGAAAAAGATATATTCTGTACGGGAATAGCCGCATACATTCTTTTGGGAATGCTATAGCCAATTTTGAGTTCCCGGAGCTTGACAAAGGATCTGTCGATGAGCTGCGCCTCGGAATTATGGTCATAATAGCGTTTGTAAAAATCACGAGGACCTGTCCCATTCAGTCCCTTGCTATAGGTACCGTCAAATACTTCGAGATTGCGTTTATAGCTCCCATCCGGCTGCAGCACAGCGCCATCCCGGTAGTAGTCGGCGTTATACTCCTGCCCGGCGGCCCTTTTCAGCCTCACGTCAGCCGTCTCTATCAACTGACCGGCGCCAATGGCTTTATTGATAAAACGGGATACCATGACACCGCCTTTACTGATATCGAAAAGGCATTCCAAATAAACACCTTTATAGGACCATCTGTTGTTGATGCCCATTGTCCAGTCGGGATTGATATTACCCAGGTACATAGAGGCCGCGGTGATCTGGGGACGGCCATTCGCGCCGATGATGATCATACCCTTCATTCCGCCCTTGTCCGTCGTCACCCGCTGAAAGCCGGGACCATATAAAGCGCCCATGCGCTGACCTACATGCGCCTCGATGGTAGCGTCCTCGCCGGGAGCTTCCTGTACGATCTTTTCCACGCCGGGGTACAGCGACACGATCTTACTGAAGTTCTTTGCAAAATTGACACTCATATCCCATTCAAATCCATTTTGCAGACGTACAGGAATGGCATTGAGCTGCACTTCCACGCCTTTATTGGATATTTCACCTGCATTGATGGAGCGGGCGTCATATCCGGAAGAAGTAGCGGTCGGCAAAGCGAGGATCTGGTTTTTGGAACTGGTTGAATAAAGGGTAAGATCGATGCCCAGCCGGCCTTTGAATATCTGCAGCTCGGCGCCCACTTCAGCAGTGCTGCTTTTCTCCGGCTTGATGTTCGCGTTGTTCAACTGGGAGCTTTCCGACAGGGAGGGCAGCCCTCCGTATAAGGTCTGATAGAGATAAGGAGTAGTGGTGCTGTACGGGTCGGCGTCATTACCGGCCTGTGCATAGGCCAATCTCAGCTTTAAGAGGTCTATATTGGGCGACAGTTGGAACAGCTTGTTGAGAAGCAGGCTGGTGTTGACGGATGGATAGAAGTAGGAATTATGTGCCGCCGGCAGCGTGCTGGACCAGTCATTACGCCCGGTGATATTTACAAACACCTTTCCCTGGTAATCCATTTGAAAATAGGCGTACAAGCTGTTGGTTCTGCGCCGCTCATCCGAATTGGCGATGGACTGGAGCGGAACAGCCGTATTGCTCAGGCTGTAGATCCCCGGCGTCAGGAGCTGCCCCGCGGCAATACCTTTGCTGCTCCTGGTTCTTTCCATTATATTGCCGCCGGCTGAAACGTCGAAACGAATGTCCTTATAGTTCGCCTTATAATTCACCAGGAAGTCGTAATTATCTTCCTGATATTTCAACGTCAGCTCCTGGTAATACCCCTGTGGGTAATTGAAAGTGCTGAAGGCCATCCTCCTTGGTCTGAAATCATTGAAATAGTCCGTGCCCGCGCGCCCCATGATGGACAGGTTCTCCAATATCTTATACGTCAGCTTGATATTGCCGAAAAGCTGATCCTTGTTCTGCCCGCTGGTATTTTCATATGCATAAAAGAAAGGATTGTCATGGCCGTTGGCATAGTCCTGAGTGAACTGCTGCAGCCCTTCCAGGCCCGGCTGCCAGTACTTCCGCAGACTGTTGATGTTGACATTCCTGTCCAGCCACACGAACTCATACATGGGAGTTCCCTGACCATATCCAAGGTCGGGGCGGCTCGAACTGAGGGTCTTGGTATAATTGGCTGCTACCGCGGCTGTGAGATCAGCGGACAATTTATAATCGGCCTTCAGATTGAATACATTCCGGGTGAGGTTGTTATTGGGTGTGATCCCCAGCTGTTCGTTATTCGTGTAGGCCAGACGAAAAGAAGACAATTCATTGCTCCCCGCCAGCGCTACCGTATTGAACCGCGTGTGACCGGTGACAAAAAAATCCTTCATATTGTCCGGATGAGCAATCCAGGGAGTAGCAATGATATCTCCCCTGTTGGGCAAGTAGACATCCCCGCCCCGGAAACCATTGGTAGTAGGGCCATCGAACTGCGTCATCGGCGAGCCGTCGAACCGCGGGCCCCAGCTTTCATCCCAGTCTTCATGAATACCATCGGGATACAGACCGCCATTGCTAAAGCCGAAATTGGATCCTTTATACGTGCCATCCGTCCCGGCTCCAAATGAGTTTTGGAACTTGGGTAGTCTCAAAGGGTTCTCCCAGGTGTACCCGCCGGTGTAAGTCACTCCCAATCCTCTTTTTCCCCTACCCGATTTGGTGGTGATGACCAGTACCCCATTGGCGGCTCTCGATCCATATAACGCGGAGGCGGCTGCGCCTTTCAATACGTTGACAGACTCTATATCGGCGGGATTGAATTCACCTATGGAACTGCCAAAGTCGGGCACGGTGCCCCCGCTGTTCTGCACCGGATCGTTTCCCACCGGAATGCCATCCACGACGACGAGGGGCTGATTCTTCTGGTAATTCAGGGAAGATTCACCACGGATGGTGATACGCGCCGAACTACCTACGCCGTTGCCGGAAATAATATTGACGCCTGCCACTCTGCCGGAGAGGGAATTGACAAAATTATTATCCCTGGCTTCATTCAAAACCGCCCCCTTTACTTCCTGGCTGGCATAACCCAGCGATATCTTTTTCTGGACAATGCCCAGCGCCGTCACGACCACCTGCCCCAGCTCCTGGTTCTTCGTATGCAGGGTCACCGACAACGCCAGTTTACTGTTCGCATCGATCTGGTAGCCCCTCAACGTATCGGATGTATATCCTACATGGCTTGTGATAAAATAATAAGGTCCCCCTAAAGGCAGCTTCGCAAAGACAAACAGTCCTTTTTGATTGCTCGTGACCGCGGCAATTTTGTTATTGCTCTCATCTTCGGCCTGAACGACAGCACCGCTGATGACTTCGCCCTGCTCATTCCTGATAATTCCGGTGGCTACAGGCCCGGGGCTCTGCGCCTGCAGGGAACGAACGCCCGCCAGCAGCAATACCGAGAGCCAAAAGGCTTTGAAAACACGTGATAATGGGTTCATTTTCTCTTTCATTTTGCGTTGAGTTTTGATAATAAAGAATCCCCTGGCATCGCCTGGATGCAATTTCCCTCAGGGACCTTTTATATGTTAACCTGGATTACTGGGTGATGCGGATAATATTTTTATCCTGCTTAATGGTAAGGTTATAAAGAACTGCCAGGGTGCCAAGGAAGCTTTCCAATGTTTCCCGGCGACTGTTAAATGCACCTGTGAAACGCATATCCTTTAATAGTTCCTGCCTGTAGATCAGCTTTAGTCCGTAAGCAACGCTCAGCGTATCTAAAATATTTACCAGCGGTTCATTATTAAAGGTAAGTGTCGTAATTTTTGACAAAGTACGGTCATTGACTTTGCGGGCCTTCTCTGCAGGACGGGCAAAGGCCATCGAACCCAGCTGCTTGTCTACCACCAGGGTCTGTCCGGGCAGCATGTATACAGGTTTTAGCCCTTTTATTGCCAGCAGGCTGTCCGGGCTCACCATGATCTTTCCGCTGAGCAAACTCACTTCCAACGTCTTTCGGTCATCACTACCTGCAGATCCGTATATCCTGAATACCGTACCTAATGCCGTCACATCGAGGCCCTCTGCATGCACGGTAAAAGCCCTGGCCTTATCCTTGCCGACATCGAACAAGGCGCTGCCTGTCAACCAGATGTTCCTGCTGTCCGGTTCGAAATATTTTCTATAACGTATCCGGCTGCCTTTCGATAGCTCCACTACGCTGCCGTCTTCCAGGGACAGCCGTAGTTTTCCGCCCGTGCTGTTGCTGTCCGTACGCCATTCCACATTATCCCTGCCGGGTGCGGGGGTCTCCTCAGCCAAGACAGGTTTGACATCGCCTGTGGACTTTTTGTCCGTCAGCAGGAAAACACTGACGACGATGATGAATAACACCGCAGCGACGGATGCCCAACGATAGATCATCCTTCTTACCCTGCCTTTCCCATAAGTGGCGGACGATATAACATCCAGCATCTTGTCGGACACGGCGGGCTCCATCGTCTCGGGTCCGGAAAAATCTTCCCAGCTTTTGTCCGTAAGATAAGATTGCAGCCGCTCAGGGTGCTGCCTGAAATACTCTTCCACAAGAGCCTGTTCGTTTGCATTCAGCTCATCCCTGAAAAATGCCTGGATCATTGTCTCCGTCACATTCATATATATAGTATTCGTTGTAAAGGACCGAAACCCCCAGCGTCCAAAAAAATATTTATTTACAGGGGTGGTCCGCTGAGTGAGGTCAGTGTGCGTCCTTCAATTCACGTAAGGCTCTTCCGATGTGATTTTCAACTGTTTTGGGAGAAATGGAGAGTTGCTCGGCGATGGCTTTATATGGCAACCCATGGATGCGGCTGAGTTTGAATACCTCCTGGCGGACAGGTGACATCTGTTCGATCGTTTCATATACGTCCTGCAATTCAGTCTTTTTATAGACTTCCGGGTCGGTCTGAACCGTTTTGTTGTCCCTGGCCAGGACAGCCATGGACTCGCGCGTGCTGGTTTCTTTTCTGAGCAGGTCGAACATGAGACTTTTGGCGATCCTGAATATCTGGAGAGAGATATCGACATCTTCCGACAGGGTTGCCCTTTTTTCCCAAAGTTTTATAAATGTCAGCTGGACCGTCTCTTCAGCCAGATAAGGAGATTTCGTATGCTTTAATACGTAGAAATATAGTTTAGGATGGTATTGGCGGTACACCGTCTGGAATGTGTCAATATGCCCACTTTTAATATTGCATACTATTTCGCTCATAGCCGGAAGCAAATATCCGAAGGTCAAACTCTAAAATGAAAATAAGGCATATTACCGTATTGTTATGTTGCTGAAGATGACGTAACCGATGAGTTACCTATCTTTGCATGCAGGAAGTTAAATCAAATATTGGTATGAGAAGAGATGTTTTTCAAGCTATCGCCGACCCCACCCGCAGGGAGATCCTCCATCTGCTGGCCCGGCAGTCCCTAAATGTAAATGCAGTAGCCGATAACTTCGATATCAGCCGACCCGCCATTTCCCGGCACGTTCGTATACTTACGGAATGCGGACTGCTGGTCATCCGTAAAGAAGGGCGCGAACGCTATTGCCAGGCCGATCTGAGAAAACTGAAGCAAGTCTCCGACTGGACAGACAGGTATAGGGAATTCTGGACCAAAAAGCTGGATGACCTGGAGGAATTCCTCGAAAAGGAAAAGAAAAAGAAGTGAGCCTCGGAGCGCCGGAAAGAGTCAAATAAAAAATAGGGCCCTTTCGGGCCCACATAACAAACTTGACAAGTTCTATATCAGAATCTCAACGTAGCCGGCAGGTATTTAGCCACCAGGTCTTCGTAATAAGGACGTAGCTCATTCCAATTCGGAGGTGTCGGGTTCTTCGAATAAAGATCATATGGATTGAACAGCTTCACCCAACGGAACATCTCCCTGTCATGATCATCCATGAGATGGTCATAAGCATTCTCCCGGTGCTGGGAATAGAAGGAGTGGTAACGCAACATATATAAAGCTGGTTCCGGCAGATGATCTTTCATCATCTGATAAACATATTCATCATGTCCCCAAGACATGTCAACGGCACGAAGTCCGCATCCATGCGAATACACGCCATATTTTGTACTGTAAACTGCATGATTGTAGTCAGGATTGTTCACAAAGAACTCCGGATATACGATCTTGTCGGAATAGGCGCAGCCTACAGGGAAAGTATCTCCCACCACGGCCCATTGCGGCTCATCGAACAGACAAAGCACTTTACCCATATCGTGGAACAATCCGGCCAATACCATCCAGTCGGGATGACCATCGGCGCGAATAGCCTCGGAGGTCTGTAATAAATGCTGGAACTGATCCAGGTCGGTATCGGGGTCCGAATCATCCACCAGCTGATTCAAAAAGTCGAAGGCTCCCCACACAGACATTTCTTTCTTATCAAATTTCAGGAACTCCGCCTTCTTTTGCTGTACGAAGTCATATGTTTGATAAGTGTGGTTCAGACGGTAGAACTCGCGGACGGAGTCCCTGGCGGGAGCTTCGTAATTGCGGTATTCTTCTGTAGTTTTTTCCTTTGCAATGGTCTCAGGATCAGGATATCTTTGTAACAGGTCGTCTTCCCAGACATCCAGCGAGGAGAGAGGATTATTTTCGGGAATATTAGTCGCGCTCATGGCATGCATGTTTTTAATCACGGTAAATATGATAAACTTTTGACGATTGTACGAATAAGAACCTATCTTTATTTACTTAACCGTTTTCGTAAATGGGGAACGTAACGATTCGCATATTAGCCCGTGAATTACAGCTGTCCGCAGCCACTGTCTCCAAGGCGCTGGCGGATAGCCATGAGATCAGCCAATCGACAAAAAAAAGAGTGCTGGAAATGGCGGCTGCGCTCAACTATACACCCAACCCCTACGCCAGCAGCCTTCGCAGAAAAAAAAGCAATACCATCGCCGTGGTGCTTCCCGAAGTAGCCGATAGCTTTTTCTCGCAGGCCATCGACGGCATCGAAGCCATCGCACAGGATAAAGGCTACCATGTCCTGGTATGTCTCACACATGAACGCGCGCTCAAGGAACAGGCCATTCTGCACGAGATGCTGGGAGGACGGGCCGACGGCATCCTCATCTCCTCCTGCTCAGAGACCACCGATCCTTCTTCCATCCTGGAATTGCAGGAGAAAGGAGTTCCCGTAGTATTCTTCGACAGGATATGCGAAGAGCTGGACACTGCCAAAGTAGTGACGGACGATCGCAACAGCGCCTACAAGGCCACCGATCACCTTATACGCAGCGGCTGCCGGGAGATCGCCTTCCTCACCATCTCCGAAAATCTTTCCATCAGTCACGAACGCATAGAAGGATATAAGCACGCTCTCGATGAGAGAGGAATAAAATTCAAAATGACGGATATTATCCCCTGCACACACCACGCGGAGGACAACATACATCTGTTAAAAAAAATACTCGGCAAAAAGGACCATCCCGATGGCATCATCGCCTCCGTGGAAAAGCTGGCCGTTCAGGTCTACCAGGCCTGCCACGAACTGGGCCTGAAGATACCCGAAGATGTCAAGGTCATTGGCTTCTCCAATCTCGTTACAGCCTCGCTGTTAAATCCTTCCCTCACTACCATCACACAGCCCGCCTTTGAAATGGGTCGCGCAGCCGCCACCCTCCTGTTCAAAGCCCTGGGTAATAAGGGCGCTGACCTTTCACAAGTCGTTATCCCTTCCGAGCTGCAGGTACGGGATTCCACGGGCTGAACACGCGGTGATACGCCAGTAAGGTGAAGACAAAAAGCCAGATCAGCGGCGCCGCCTGGTAGCGGAACACATTGGGCGTAGAGAATATGCAAAAGGCAGCATTCACCAAAAAATAAACGCCGGTCAGCACCATGGCCGCCCTGAACTCCCCCTTTCCATATTTCAGCAGCAAGAGTAAAGCCGCTATTGCAAACGCCACATTCAATACCAGATAAAGAGCGGGCGCCCACCCAAGGACAAAACCCTGCGCTGTAAAGGATCTTGCCCACACCTTCGTGCTCTTC
Organism: Sphingobacteriales bacterium 50-39; assembly: GCA_001898505.1. GTDB lineage: Bacteria > Bacteroidota > Bacteroidia > Chitinophagales > Chitinophagaceae > Puia. The sequence goes on along the minus strand of MKTZ01000004.1, from coordinate 353,981 downwards.
ATACGGAACCATTCCCTGGCAAGGACGTCTACTTCTCCCTCGCCCTCATTGTACCGCCCCAGCACATCCAGCGGCGGATAAAAGAACATACGGGCACTCGGCCAGACATACTCCCGGCTGAATACCAGCGGATGATGGCTCAACAAATAAAATCCGTATTGGGAGAACACGGGCCCCACCCTATTCCAGGCCGTAAAATAAGAGGTATGTTCCCGCCGCTGACGCAGACGCATATACCCCTTCAAAGGGGCGCCGGGATCCCACATATACCAGGTGTCCACAAGCTGATGCCCCCGGCGACCAGGACCCGATGCATCGAAGTATGCAGCGACCACGCTGTCCAGCTCCCTGCATTCCGGGGACGGCAGACGATCCCTCTCCACCTTGACATACGGATAAACATAGAGCGCATTGTTGGCCATCTGCCACCCGCTGAAGGCGGAAAAGACCCGCACGCCTGTCTGCTCTTTCGTCAGCTGCCCGATCACCATCGCTCCCAACACCAGCGTCAGGACACTGGAAGCGATCCCCGCAATCTTAAACCCTGGCCCCTTACGGGTGAACAAAAAAGCAGCCGCGGTAATGACAGGATAGCATAGCGCGTTGTATCTGATGTAAAATATTACCACCAGCAGCACCAGCTGCCGTATCAGACGCCCCCACGACGGCTCGTGCATGAGCCATAGCAGCTCCGTCAGCCAGACGAGGGTCAGCGCCGTGAACAACGCATCGCTGGACACTAAATTGGCCAGATACAGGCTGAGAGGATTGAAAAAAAGCACAAGGAAGAGGATATTCCTCACCACCTTCCAGGGGCTATACAACAGCCCGATGGAACGGTATAGGTACAATCCCGCCAGCTGTAAAGTACAGTATTGAACAAAGACGAGGGCTGTGTCGGAAGATGTAATAAAATGGATCAGGATAAGGAACATGGAATACCCGACAGGCCGGTAGCTGATAGAATACCCATGTGCGGCAACATCGAGATACGTATAGCTGTCCTGAAAAAAAGAGGGGAATGGATAGAAGTGTTTAAATAGAAAGAATTGCACTATTGTCGCAACAGCGGCTATCAGCGCTGTTCTTCGAAAAGAATGGATCGTCATCTGATAAAAGTAGTAAAAATAGCAAGAGGCCGACCCGTAAAAAAATTACATGGACGGCCCCTCTGGCATGATGATCTAAAGGGAGAGAACTCCCCCCAGAAAAGACTTACCGCTAAAAGTGAGTCTTGAACAAAGCAAATTATTCAAACCTATGCTTTCGAGACTTAACCTCTATCAAAATTGTCACATCATCTACCTAAATCATGACAACATCGGCTCTAATCGCTAACAATTTAGTCATAATACATATATGTGGAAGTCCCATTTCATAAACGTGCAGTTTCGGCAATAGACGTGTCGAATTTGCCAATAACCGTGCAGTTTCCTCCCTGCTAAAGATCGAACTCCCCTATCAATACCGTCCTTTCATCGCTCTCCTGCATCTGTAAGGGTATTAACTTACGCGTCTGCCGCTCCGTGCCATAATGCATATACACTTCCAGCATGACCGTAGTTGGCCCGGCCAGCTTGGTCTGCCTGTCCCCATAATAGTTTACCTCCACCTTATACCGCCCCCTGTAGCGACAATGGCATACAAGGGCTTCGAAGGGATACCCATCCTGTCACTGCCAAAATTACTCCGTCCATCGCTGAACAGCAGGTACTCGTCACCGGGATATTCCTCCGGCCGGAGCTTCCCGAATTGTGTTCCGCCGTCATAAACCATATGCCCGAGGGTATCCCGCAGCACATCCCACTTCCCTCCCGCCACGGTAAAAACCTTTACGGCGCCCACGGTATAATGGAAAGGCACCAGCGTCACCTCTGCCTCCTTCAGCTCATTGAAATATGCATCCAGCAGCTTCAGCTCTTTTTCATGATCCCTGTCGAGACCGCTGAGACTGGCATCCCAGAAAATAGTCAGCCGGTGAGGCTTTGGCTTTGCGTTTTTTTTCCCCTGCGGAAAGGCGCTGAGCAAGTACAAATAATGATTGCCGGACGGCTGCATGGCCACCTCCTGGTCGTCCGTCGCCTTGGGTATTGCTACGGTCAGTGACCTGTCCCCCTTGAACTGTTTCCATTGCTGTGAGGCTGACCAGACATCCTGCCAATCGGAGAACTGGAACCCGTCATCGATATTCTCTTCTATCCTGGGTTTGATACACCCTTTGAGCACCTGCACATTGAGACGGAACTCCTCTAACGGATGAGCAAATGCCAGGGGCAAATGCCATCGAAGCGCGTCCCCCTGCCCCATAGCAAGTTCTTCATCATACCCGATCAGCACAGTTCGCGTCCCACCGGGATTGATGGGATAGATCCGGGTCCGGAACCCACTGCCTTCCACTTTTTCCAAAAGGCCCGGGTCAACCCCGCGACGTACGATACTTTCAAAGACCATGGTCCCCTTCTCTTTTTCCACAGGCACGGCCTCCCGGAGATGCCCATTGATGTCCAGGGCATAACGGGCAACACTGATCCCCTCCGCCAGGGGGAAATTGAGCTCTCCCTCCAGGATACGGCTGGTGGTGTTCTTAAAGGTCATGGTCCAGGTCGTGGTAGCCACAGCACCGTGAATACGTACATCCACGACCAGTTTCTCCAAATACACAAGATTGGACTCCTTACCCTCCACTTTCATAACAGGCGTCTGGGCTTGTACAGACAATAGCTTTATAGACAGTATTATGATAAGAACGATCCTCATATGGGTGGCTTGCATACGAATAATTTCCGGAAAGATGCAGCCACCGAATATTTTGCATACGATCGGGGGACTTTAACGCTATTTTGGCAATTCATTTGTACAATAATCCCGCCGGCGCCCGTTATTACCAGGATGCCCTCCAAGATCCCCTGAAATAGCTATCGATCCAATCTCTACACCATCACATCTTAAAATTTGTACATGCCAGCCGATCATGGCCGCTACCGGCCCTTGCTTATTGTATTGGTATTATTGGCGATATCGATATTATTGGATAGATACCTTGTATCCGTCCTCTGTCCCTGGATGCCCACGCTGGGGGGCACAAGCCTGATGATCGTATTCCTGGATATACCCGTGGCATTACCTCTGATCGACCCCCTGCCGGTGGCAGTACTTTTCTCGCTTTTTTATTCCATGACGCCCGTCCGGCAGGCCGGCGCAGAGGAAGGAAGATTGAGCAGCATCTGGGGAGGCGTCATTATCCTGGCCTGCTGGATGGCGGCCGGGGCGCTGCTCTATCATTTCATAGAGGGATTCCTGCCCCGGGAAATACGTAAAGGCATCGATTCCTTTGGTATCAACGCAGATATCAATACCCCTTTTTCGGAGTATAGCATTCTCCACCTGAGGGGTGGCTTTATCCTGTTGGCTTGTTTTATTCTCGGCGGGCGTACCCTTTTAAAAAGGATCCGCCGGGCTGCGATTGCGCACCCGGTGGCCCTCCCGCCGGAGCCCGAGCCTATGCCGCAGGCACGTCCCGCAACCATCCGCCAGGAAGCTCCGGTATGTACGGCCTTATCTGCGCCGCCACCTATGCCTGTACGGCCCAAAGCAGCCCCCAAAAGCGTTTCCGTGGTAGCGCCACAACAAGTTCGTGTATACGTTACCACTGAGGAGATGACGCCTCAATATTGACCACCTCATAACCCAGCCGCCCACCCACCATGACGGGTAGGAAATAGTCACCGTTATATTGAAGAAAAATAACAGACCCTGCATGTATCTGCGTACATCCCGGGGGCAGGTCATAAACATAGGCGCCCGCCGGCGCCTTTACCAGCTGATAACCATTTTGCTCCTGCACGGGTGTATAGAACTTACCCGCATAATAGTAATAAGTCTCATCCCCTACCCTCACGGGGACAGTGTCAGCCGCCACGGCAGGCACATAAGGATGCGCGTAATATCTATGATAGGTATAATAACGATAGCCCTCCCATAGAACAGGAGCATGTGTATAGGCCGAACGGCTGCTGCTCCATCCCGCAGGGCGATAATTGATAGGTGCGGCAGGTTTATGGGCAGCACGATGTTTCCGCTTGTGCGTCTGGGCCCGGCTGGTTTCAGACAGGCCGATCAACAATACAACGGACAAACAATACCACAGGTTTTTTTGCATATTTTCCAGAACGCACACGCGCCCGTTTTAATTGTTGAATTGTCAAATGGTTGACGCAGGCCGGCGAGCCGGCCTGCTACCTTTATAAAAAATTCACCGATTATGCAGAAGTTAGCTTTACTGACAGGTTTTATCCTCGCTATTGCCGTATCCTCGTTTGCTCAGACGGCGGAGGTATTTCAAACATCCGACGGCGCCATCCGCGGCTATGACCCGGTGGCCTATTTCAAAGAGGGGAAGGCTGTAAAGGGCAGTCCCCAGCTGGCCTACACCTGGCATGACGCCAAATGGCTCTTCTCCACCCAGAAGAACCTGGACCTTTTCAAAGCCAGCCCGGAACAATACGCACCTCAGTATGGAGGCTACTGCGCCTATGGCACGTCGCAGAACCACAAAGCCCCTATAGATCCGCAAGCATTCACCATCGTGGGTGGCAAGCTCTATCTGAACTATAGCTCCTCCATAAAAGCTACATGGAACAAAGATCAGACAGGATATATTCAAAAAGCCGATAAGAACTGGCCGGCATTGAAGAGCAAGGACCAATAACACCCCTCGCAACCGACCCGAATGGATCGGTTGCATTGCATCTCACCAGATGGATCGCAACGGCGTATACGACAACCGCTGTATCTTCCACGGCTCCCTCGATCCAACATGCAGCCGTATCAATGGACTGTCCGGGAAGAATGCGGACGTCATTACGGTCAACCCCTTGTCCGCAAACATTTCCAGCGAGCTGGCATCCATGACCACGGTCAGGTCCATCTCCTTGCCTGTAGCAATCCTGGGGGAAAAGGATCTCTTGGAGAACTCCTTGTTAAAATCCGTCCGCCCGGACAAGGCACGATCGGTGTACCATTCGTTGGAAGCCTTGTCATATCCCAATACCATCTGCTGTCCCATGGAATTGGAGAAGGTAATAAAGAAATCCTGAAGCGTGTCGGCATGCAGTTCTAACTTGTACTGAGCCCCGGAAAGACCACCGAAAATTTCCGTCATCGTGTCCACGGCTATATCCCTTATGACCCGGGGCTTCTCCAGGGCCAGCCTGTCTAACTCCCGTATCGGGATCGAGCTCAGATATATCTCGTCTTTGGCATGCACCAGCTTCAGCTCCCGGGGGAGCGTCATCGCATTGCGCCAGACAGCGGTAGGCACCTGGTTGGCGTAGATCCAGTTGCTCATCCATCCTAAAAATATCTTTCGCTGACCCGTATTGTTCCAGGTGATCCCCGCATAATCGTCCGGCCCATAATCCACCCACTTAGTGGTGCTGCCATTGGGATAAAATTTCCTGCCGTCAAACTGGCCGATAAAATATTGGGTCCCCGACCCTCCGTTGGGGCCGCCGGGATTGGTGCTTACCAGCAATACCCACCAGGTCACCCCATTCAGCTGCATGGGGAAAAGATTCGGACATTCCCATACCCCGCCATGAGCGCCCAGGTCCTGGCCAAAATCACTCTCCTTCGTCCAACTCTTCAGGTCAGGAGAAGAATAGAAGCTGATCTTGTCCTTTGTCGCCAGCGACATCACCCATTTCCTGCCCGGCCGGTACCACATGACATTCGGATCGCGAAAATCCGTAATGCCCGGGTTCTTCAGCACCGGATTATTCTTGTATTTAGTCCATGTATTGCCGTTGTCCAGGCTGTACGCCAGACTCTGGTTCTGATAGTCTGCTGAACCTTTCTTTTCTCCCACCGGATCATGATGTGTAAATATCGCCACCAAAAAAGGTTTCCCATTCCGCCCCAGACCGCTGGTATTGCCCGAGTCGACGACAGCGCTGCCTGAGAAAATATATCCCAGACTGTCCGGATACAAGGCGATGGGCTGCTGCTTCCAATGGATCAGGTCCCTGCTGGTAGCATGCCCCCAATGCATCGGCCCCCAGATAATGTCGCCGGGATAATACTGGAAAAAAAGATGATAAGTGCCCTGGTAATATACGAGCCCATTGGGATCATTGGTCCATTTTTCCCTGGGAGAAAAATGCAGCTGAGGACGAAAAAGCTCTTTATAGGCTGAAACGGTACGCTGAGCGAATGTTTTGAAGGACAGCAACGTCAATCCTCCCACGAGGGACCATTTGATCAGGGTCATTAACGAGGTTTTTGCCCTTTAAATATATGCAATTGCCCTCACGCATCCAGCATCTCGATCAGTTTTTGTTCCCCATTCAGCAGATAAAAGGCGACAAAGACCATCGGTTCGGTGTCGGAATGATTGTCGAAATGCAGGATACGGGCATCGGCGGGCTCGAAAAAAGCGCTTCCCGCCGGCAACACCTGTTCCCCCTCGCCATCCACCTGCAACATAGCCGTTCCTTCGATGATATAGCCCGTGACGGGACAGGGATGAAAATGCAATCCTCCTTTTTGCCCGGGAGCAAAATGTATCTCATGCGCCTGCACGGAGGTGATGGTACGCGTCCCGGTATCTGCCGTCAGCACATGACGGCGAATAATGGTGTTCTCAGCCATAGATCGATGATAAATTTGCAAACCAGAACAATTCTATGGACCAATTGTTCTAACCAAAAAACCGGCACGATGAATATCCCCTTTTATCAGGTAGACGCCTTTACTCATCAGCCCTTCAAAGGCAATCCGGCCGCGATCTGTCTGCTCGATACACCCATCACCGACCCGCTCATGCAAGCCATCGCCATAGAGAACAATCTGGCCGAGACAGCCTTTCTTATTTCCAGCCCTGTGGTCGGTTCTTCGCCACGCCCGGAAGGATACAGCCTGCGCTGGTTCTCTCCCAAAAAAGAAATGCCGCTCTGTGGTCACGCGACCCTTGCCACCGCACATATCCTCTGGGAGACGGGCAGAGAGCCACATGGCAAGCCCCTTCAATTCGATACGCTCAGCGGCATACTGACAGCCACGCAACAGGATGGCTGGATCGAGCTGGACTTCCCCGCTCGTAACAATGAACACCGCCCCGTCCCGAAGGAACTGGAACAGCTCTTCCCCGGCGGGTATCTCGATATCGTATACAGCGTGGACAGATATATCGTAGAGCTGCCCTCCGCTGCTGCGGTTAGAACATTTACACCCGACGCGCCCTTTCTCCGGCAACATCGCCTCGTCATCACCAGTACGGCAGAAAAACATACCCCCTATGATTTCATATCCCGCTACTTCGCTCATCCGGTAGGCGTACCAGAAGACCCGGTTACAGGCACGGCACATTGCAGCCTGGCCACCTATTGGGCACAGCGGCTGAAAAAAACAACCTTCTTCGCCTACCAGGCGTCTCCCCGTGGCGGTGAGCTGAGGATCTCGCTCCGGAACGATAGGGTGTCCTTATCCGGCGAGGCGGTTACGGTGATAGAAGGAACGATCGATATTTAATCTATCTTTATCCCGATGAAGACGCTATACACGATCCTGCTCCTCATTGCAACAAGCCTGACGGGTCGCACCCAGATCTCCACTGACTCCATCGTCATCCCCATGGAAGGCAACTCCTGGAGCACCTCTGCCAACACGCATACCGTTTTTTTCCGATTGAGACACACGGGCACGATACGTGTTACTACAGGACCCTCTTATATCTCTACCTATAACATAAAGGACACGGGTTATGTGGGTCTCACCCTGTCAGGCCGCGAAGTAGAGACCATTACCCTGACAGGCGCGGCTACACGGGATGCCACCTTCGTCCCCAACAACGAAGGAGATTTCTTTTACTGGGGCAGACGGGGCCCCTCAGTGCATCTCAACTACCCCTTACCCGAAGGCACAAACGCCGAATGGTTTTACAACGAGGTCTTCGTACCCTCAGGATATGATATCCAGGGTTCTTACTTCATGGCCGGCGGTTTTTCACAGGGCTATTTTGGGATGCAGGTGAACTCTCCCACCGAAAGACATATCCTCTTTTCCGTATGGAGCCCGTTCAGCACCGACGATCCGAAAAAGATCCCCGATAGCCAGAAGATAGAGCTCGTGGCAAAAGGACCATCCGTACACGCCGGCGAATTCGGCAACGAAGGGTCAGGCGGACAGAGCTATCTCAATTATCCCTGGCGGGCGGGTAATACCTATCGCTTCCTTATACATGCCCGGCCCCGGGAGCATAATAAGACTGAATTCACGGCCTGGTTCTTTGCGCCTGAGGAAGGCAAATGGCGGCTCATCGCCAGCTTCCTGCGCCCGCAGACCCATGCCTGGCTCACGGGTCTGCATTCCTTCCTGGAAAATTTTGAACCCGCTAATGGCGACAAGATCCGCTACGTGCTGTTCGACCACCAATGGGTACGTACGGACCAGGGACAATGGATCCAGCTGACAAAAGCGCGGTTTACAGGAGACAATACTGCGCGTAAAGGTTATAGAATGGATTATGCAGGAGGGGTAAAAGGGAATGCCTTCTTCTTACAGAATTGCGGGTTCTTCTCGAACTATACACCTCTGGACACCTGGTGGGAACGACATCCTTCGCCCAACGAGGCCCCGCCCGATAAAGTGCAGGAATTGGTCTTACCGGAAAGATAGCCCAATTCCCGCATATCGCTAATGTCTGTCCTTCGGACGAACCGCTTCCAGCGGTTCATTCGACCAGGCTCACTTAGGCAAATGATAGTCGATGCCAAAATACCGGGCATAGGCTTCCAACGGCTCCAAACCTACCTCAGCCCTCCGCCGATCGACATTGGGTTCGTCCTGTATGGGAAATAGGGCGTACTTACCGGTCTTTAGCACCCGCACCTGGCTGCCATACAACTGTGGCTTTCCCTGCATACAGAGAACCCTGTCCTCCAACAATGCAAGATCGGCTGCCCTGGCCTTTTTATCCTTCACCGCCTGCCGCATCACAGGCAGATAGGTCACCTGCGTGAGACTGTCGGAATGCTGGATCACGAGAAAGATGGCCAGGTTGGCCTTTTCCCCTATTTCGTTTATGCCAAGCCATCCATACTGGCCCAGGATCCCCTTCACCTTGATCCGATTGATCGAATCCTTCTTCCCCATGGCCTTGTACAACGAATCCATTTGCCTGGAACGCATGCCATACTTCTTTTGTATGGTTTCGATCATCTGGCGGCCGGACTGATCATCCCCGTATACGGTGTCGAGTCGTGCCTCGATGCTATGATACAACGCCCAGGGCGTATCTTTCTTTGCCACGGCGGAGTCCTGGCTCCATGCAACGGCTGAAAGGCATAAAAAGAGAAGGAGTAATAATTTTCTCATAAGCGGGTCATATGCCCAAATATACATTAAATGGCCAGGTTGGCAGCAGGCGCCTGCTGCCGCAAAATATTCCGGATCAGTGTCAGGAGCATGCCCGGCGGCTGCCGGGGATTTCTGTCCATATTTAACCTGTAAAACGTAATTTTGCGAACCCAAACCCTGTTTTTTATGTTGGACCTCCACACCTTACCCTGCCGTATTATATTGATTATGGCGCTGACCTGCAGCCTGCTATTCGCCTGCAAAAAGAGCGATCCGCCGGTAAAAAGCGCCGTAAAAACAATCGAATCTTTTTATCTCAAAGCCAGTGACAATCCTGGCGTCCTGCTGCAGGACATCAGCGGTGATATCCACAATGATTCAATATACCTGCTCGTTCCTATAAATACGGTGCTGACCCGATTGGTTCCTTCTATCACCTTCAAGGGGAAAAGCATCGCTCCGGGCAATCAGGTCCAACAGGATTTCAGCAAGCCGGTGAAATACATGGTAACAGCGGAGGATGGCACCACGGCAACCTACACAGCCATCGTTACCTATTTATCTACCGCAAAGCGAATTACCTCATTTTTGTTCAAGGCTGCCGACAATACAGGTTTGAGCAAAGATGTTCCCGGCATCATTGGAGAAGATACCATTGTTGTTTTTATACCTTCTGCACAAGACATCACGCATTTGAAGGCAACGATCACATATGAAGGAAAATCCATTACCCCTCCGGCGGGTCAGCCGCTAGACTTTACCTCTCCGGTGGCCTACATCGTACAGGCGGAAGACGGTACAACAAAAAAATATACTGTTATAGCGGGCAAAAATCTGGGGGTCTTTTTCGGCAGCAGTGATGGATATCTATATGCGATCAACGGTGTAACGGGAAATTTATACTGGAAATACAATCTCGGAAGCCAGGTCACCGGAATAACGGTGTCCAATAGTGTGGTTTATGCCGGCAATGCCAATGGGACCCTATATGCATTTGATATGCTGACGGGCGCTGTCAAATGGACCTTTCAAAAAACACTTGGCACCTTTACAATTCCCACCCTGCACGATAATAAGCTCTACGTCGGATATGCCACATCCGGCGTCGTTCAAACTCATTCCCTGCTGGCACTTGACGCGGTCAATGGGGGTTTGATCTGGGAACAGCATATAGCGTATAACAACTATCCCAGCACTCTTTTTAACCCCACTTTTGTCGATGGAGTCATTTATATCAACAGCTGGAGCTCCGGCTTATTCGTCTTTGATGCCGTAAGTGGAGCGTTAAAATGGTCGTACAGAGCCGGATTGAGCGCATCCAGCCCCGCAATGGCGGATGGCGTGGTTTATATAGGTACGGAAGTCACCGTCTTGACAGCTCTGGATGCCGCAACAGGCAGCGTCAAATGGTCTTTTAGCAACAATGAAGCAAATTCCAATGGCAGCGCCACTGTGGCAGGAGATGCCGTTTATATCGGGGCCAATACATATATGTATGCCATTAACAAGGCAGACGGCACGTTGAAATGGAAATACCAGGCCCGGGGAGGGGAATATGGAATTGGAGATAATACACATTCGACAAGAGGGCATTTTTCTGCATCTGTTGTTTCCCACGGCATCCTTTATGCCGGGAATGACGACAATCTGACCTATGCCATAGACGCCGGGACGGGAGTCTTAAAGGCCAGCTACCCTTATCCCAATATCCTTGAAATAAAAAATACTTCTCCTGCTCCTGTAGTAGCAAATGGCATGGTGTACACCAACCGGGAAGACAATAAATTATATGTTTTCGATGCCGCGAACCTTTCGCTTAAATGGACATTTGCAGCCAATGGACTGGTTAACACGAATGCATGCGTGGTAGATACAGATGGAAATATATACTACACAGGTGATTCAGGTGACCAGCAATAATGTGCCTCTGCCCCTTTTACAGGGCCGGTCTACAGTCTCTTCAGCCCCAGTCCGGGCTTATCCGATATGGACATGATCCCGTCTTTTAAAATAAAGCCCCCGGCGACCACATCTCTCGCCAGATCCAAACTCCCGTCCAGGTCGATGAACTTCGTATGCGAAAAAGAGAACGCCGTATGCAAGGCCGCTGTGATGCTGATGATGCTCTCGTCATTACATCCCCACATCAGGTCGATGGAATGCCTGGAGGCGGTGTCCGCTATCTTCTGCGCCTGGCTGATACCCCCGCATTTCATGAGTTTGATATTGAAGAACCCACAGGCAGCGGGCGCCGTGGCCAGCTGCAATGCATTTTCCGGTGTAACACACGACTCATCGGCCGCCACCAGTTTTTTAATCTCCGGAGACAGTTTCCGCATCTCATTTTCCTGCCCCACCTTCAAAGGCTGCTCGATCAGCCCTATATTCAATCCGGCAGTCTGCGCCGCAAATCTCGCCAATTGCTCCGCATCATACCCCTGGTTGGCATCGATGATGATCCCGATGCTGTAACCAAAGACCTCCCGCAGACGCACCAGTCTTTCCAGGTCCTCCTCGAGAGAGATGCCCAGCTTGACTTTTAATATCCTGAAGCCGCGGCCTATATACTCCCTGGCTTCTTCCAATGTCTCCGCTACTCCTTTTATGCCAATGGTGATCGATGTAGGCATGGATTGGATCTTTTGTCCCAACAATCGCACCAATGGGACCCCCTTCCCCTGCGCAACGAGATCATAGAGCGCGACCTCCAGCCCGGTGCGCGCGGTAGGGCTCCGGCTAAAGGTTCGTTGAACGAGATCACACAAGGCATTTATATCATCCAGCTCCTTCCCTATCAGCACGGAAAGGTTATCCTCATTGAGAATGGCCAGGGCGTCTTCCAAATGCTCCCCCACTACCTGGTAGCTGGGGTTGAAAGAACCATACCCGCAAAGTCCATTATCCGCTACGATCTCGATGATGCCATTCTCCACGGCATCCACCGTCTTGAAGGCAATCGTATAAGGCCTGGTCAGCAGGAGATCCTCTTTACTGACATTGATGCGTTGTATCTTCATTGGTTGGTAATATATGCTTTTACAATATCCGACAATCTGTCCATGCCATCTTCCAAAGGCAGTATCACGGGCAGTCCCGTCTCTTGCGCTATCTTCTCCTGGAATATCCTCGCCTCACTCATGGTCAGCCTTGACGTATTCAATGTGATGGCCAACACGCGGCTGCCGTACAGGCGGATCAGCTCCAGTTCCCGCACTAAGGAGATCTTTATCCCCGTATGCTCCTGTCCCTTATAGAACTCCCTGGCAGGTGAATGCTGCAAGATCACTCCCTTGCACTGCGCGGACAGCAGGAACTCCGAGCCACATGGTCCGCTTGGATTGCACAATGCGGATTGGCCTTCGACAAAGATGACATCGGGACTGGTCTCCCGCCAGCAGGTCACGACGGCATTCTCCAACTCTCCTGAAATAAAATCGTTGTACGTCGAATCCAGTACAAAACCGTAACGATGTCCCTGCAACCAGCCTGTCTGCCCCGTGAATACCATCTCCCCCTTCATGCCCTTGCTTTTCATAGCCTCTGTGATCATCACGGCCGTCGTCCGCTTGCCCAGGGCGCAGTCGGTGCCCATGACGGCAATAACAGGCGCAGTCACCTGCATGATCTCTCCCGACCAGAATTTTAGTTTGTCCTTTGGTCTCGGTTTGCGAATATCCAGGAGCGTTACCCCATTCCGCTCCGCCAACTCCCGCACCTCGAGCATATCCGATAAAAAGTCATGCGCCCCCGATACGACGGAAATGCCTGCCGCAATGGCTTCCTTTATCTGCGCCACTATCGGCTCCGGCAGCCTGCCACCGGCAAAGGCGACCCCAACAATGGCATATTTCGCACGTCTCTCCGACTGTGCGACAAAGTCCCCGATAGTCGCATATACAGGAATATCCCGTTGAACCTTGTCCAACAGATGGCCCGCATCCTGGCCCGCCGAAGCGCTGTCTATTACGCCAATAATGGTGTATCTCGAGCTGGATCTTATCAACCCATGAGCCGTCTTGGCATTGGCGCCCGTGAGGACGCCGGCCGTGAGTATGATTGCATTGTCTTTCATAACGAAATTTTTCCGGCCCGTTGACCGGGCGGGCAAAAGTACATGTCAATATTGACAATAATAAAAAAGCAATATTTTTATTGATTATTGCAAAAGGATGATTACCTTGGAACAGCATCATCAATAAAAAAATGGATTTCTTCAAGCACATCGATCTCGACACACTCCCCAAGAAAAAATACCGGGTAATCAAATACATTTTAGATCATCCCGATGAGGTCATATCCTTAAATACAGCCGACCTGGCCGCAAAACTGAAGGTCGACCCGGTGACCATCATAAAAGCCTGCCAGAGCATTGGCCTCGCCGGCTTTCACGACCTGAAAAAAAGATTAAAGGACACGGTCCGCAACCAGGAGAAAAAAAGCTCCTTTACCCAGGTCCTTAGTGAATTTGAAGTCAGCACGACCACGGATGAGGCCATCCGTAACGCATTATCCAGGGACCTCGAGATGCTCACCGGCACCATCGAAAAAGTTTCATTCGAAAAGATCACACAGACCTGCCAGGCGATCATAACGTCCCGGCAGACCTATATCATCGGATTAGGATACATCGGCGCTGTAGCTACCTACCTGCAAAGTATCCTCCGCAGCCATCTTCCGAAGGTCCATGCCGTCACGGAATACAACGGAATGCTCTTCGACTATATGGGGCATTTTGGAAAAGGCGACGTTGTCCTCGCCATCGGCTTCGACCAGTGCCAGAACCAGACGATAAAAGCGCTGAAAAAAGGGAAAGATAGAGGGGCAACGGCCATCGCGCTCACGGACAGCGAATACTCACCCTTATGCACCTACAGCAAATACAACCTGTTCGTACACCCTGCCCCCCATTACTTTCTCAGCCCTCTCATCGGAGCCTTCAGCATCTGCAACGCGCTCAAACATTGTATCGTGGAGATGACGAAACCTACCTCCACCCGTCAGTCCAGGGCCTATCAGAAGCTGGTGGAAGAAGAGAATGTCTATTATAACTAAATTTACCACATGAGAAGATCCATCATAGCCTTCGGAATCCTGCTTGCACATGTCCTGCAAGCTCAACTATCTCAAGCCCAAAATCCCTTAGAGTCCGTATGGTCCACGGTTGACAGCATTTACAAGACCTATGCTGCCACCCATCATGTCCCTGGCCTGGTATATGGCATCGTAGCGGACGGCAGGCTGATACATACAGGCGCCTTCGGCCATGCCAACATCGCCCGGAATATCTCCGCCACAGCACAGAGCGTATACCGCATTGCCTCCATGACAAAAAGCTTTACGGCCATGGCTATCCTCTCCCTCCGCGACGCGGGCAAGCTGGACCTGGACGATCCGGTATCAAAATATATCCCCGAGATGACGCAGATACGACCTTTGACGGACGACAGCCCTCCTATCACGATCCGTCAGCTGCTAAGCCACTCGGCAGGCTTTCCGGAAGACAACCCCTGGGGTGACAGACAGCTGCAACGCACAGATCAGGAGCTCATCGACTTTATAAAAAATGGCGTCTCCCTGTCCAATACTCCCGGGCTGGCTTATGAATACAGCAACCTGGGCTTTGCCCTCTTAGGGCACATCGTCTCCAAAGTATCCGGGGAGCCCTTTGAAAAATATATCACCCGCACCATCCTTCAGCCCCTGGGCATGATCCATACTTATTGGGAATACACGGACGTGACACCAACGGACCTGGCTCATGGCTATCGCTGGCTCAACAATGACTGGAAAGAAGAAGAGATGCTGCACAGCGGAGCCTATGGCGCCATGGGTGGTATGCTGACCTCCATAGAAGACTTCAGCCGCTATATGCTCTTCCACCTGTCTGCCTGGCCGCCCCGGGATGGTTCTGACAAAGGTATCCCTATTCGTCGCAGCTCCGTGAGAGAAATGCAGCTGCCGGGGAAGTTCAGCGGTTTCAATACCCAGGCGCGCAACAGTTCCGGCGTGCTCTGCCCCCGCATATCTGCTTATAACTTCGGCCTCGGCTGGAACAAGGACTGTACGGGGAAGGAATGGATCGGCCACAGCGGCGGCCTGCCGGGCTTTGGCAGCAATTGGGCCATCATCCCGGAATATGGCATCGGCATTGTCAGCTTCTGCAATGCCACCTACGAAGGCACCGGCGCCCTCAATTACCGTATACTCGACACCCTTATCAGCCTCGCGGGGCTAAAACCCCGGCAGCTCCCTGCATCGGACATACTAAAAAAGAGACAGCAACAGTTGATGGCCCTACTGCCCGACTGGAAGGACGCCGCTAACAGCGGTATTTTCAGCGTCAACTTCTTTGACGATTACCTCATCGACTCCCTGAGAAAAGAGGCCCGCGAGATATTTGCCGCCGCTGGCAGGATCATACGCGTGGAAGAGATAAAACCCGAGAACCAGCTCCGGGGCGCCTTCCGCATCATAGGAGAGAAAAAGGACATCGAAGTACGATTCACGCTGTCCCCGGAAAATCCCGCCCTGATCCAGGCTTATTTCATCCGGCTGGCCGCGGACAGGCCGGCAACGATATCTCAGGCATTGCCCGGTTCTCCATACACCAAATATGGCCTCAAACCCGCCTCCCTGACCGACTACCGTAACCAGGTCGCCTCCGACCCCAACCAGGAAATAGTGTCTCTCGACAAATTCATTCCAGGCATCCGCCTGGACATCCGCTATGCTACTTCCAACAACATCATGCACCGGCCGGTCTATCATACGGCAGCGGCCTTCCTTCGTCTGCCAGCCGCCAAAGCCCTGAAGGATATACAGCAACAGCTAAAGCCCATGGGCTACGGCCTGAAGATATACGACGGCTACAGACCCTATCGCGTCACAGTGGATTTCTACGAAGCCTACCACGACTCCAACTTCGTAGCCTCTCCCTATACAGGCTCCCGTCACAACAGGGGCTGCGCGGTGGACCTGACACTCATCGATCTGCGGACAGGCAAGGATCTGGAGATGCCCACCCCTTACGACGCCTTTACAAAAGAGGCTTCCGCTACCTGGTCCGATGTCACCGGGCTGGCGCGGAAGAATAGAAAATTATTGCAGGATGTGATGTTGCAGCACGGCTTTGTCATCTATCCCAGCGAATGGTGGCATTTCGACTTCGCCGGATGGAAGGCCTACCCGGTGATGGATATCCCCTTTGAAGAGCTTATTTCAGGTTCTCATTAAAAAAAAGCCGCGGATAGTATCGATGAGCGTTGGAGCTTCAATATTTTTATAAAGCCAGCCCACTACATTGTTTTTTTGCACGATCCAGGCGGGAGGCTCTTTCTGGTCCAGCGTGAGGACCATTACTTTGATCTGGGGATAATTTGCCATTAAATACTCCATTGTCTCGTAGCCATTCATGAAAGGCATTTGCAGGTCCAGCAGGATCAATTCAGGCAAGTGGTATTCACCGGAGGATAATATGTTTATCAGTTCTTTACCGTTGCCCGCCTGCAGGCTGACGGTGCATTGAGGTACATGTTGCTTGATGATCTCCACCAATATTTTTCTAAACCACGGATGGTCGTCAACAACAGCGATGATGTGCATTTTTTCTCCCATAGGAATGGATGTATCAGAGGTGTATGGTGTATAAAAACCTGCGCCCAAAGGTCCTAATCAAAGCCGTAACCAGACAATAAATCCCCGGCTGACGCCGGGGATGCACTAATCAAATACCATAACCATTAAACCTTATCCTATTAGAACCTAAATTTAGACCGCCCGATTGCAAGAAGACCCGACATATGTCGAAGTTTTTGGAAAAGCCCCATTTTTTTAAACTACTGCAGTTACCCGACAGGGGAAGACCTCATCTGCGGTCAAAAATGACTCAACAGGATACTTTTTGCGTATTACTGATTTTAATACTACTTTAGACTTAAATGACGCCTGAATATCCTCATAAGGTCGTTACCGAATCCGTCAGAAAAGCTACACACGAAATTGCCGGGTCATTTTTCAGTATTTCAAACGCGGCGGCGATGTTAAAAATGTCGCTGGACAAGGAAGAGGATATCACTGTCATTGCCGAACATTTGGTCGAGGCCTGCCAGGATTTCAAATACCGGCTGGGCAATCTCGTGGAATACACGAAGTGCCGTGCGGGACTGTTGGACACCCGGCTGGATACAGTGCAATTCAAGCCCTTTATATCGAGAGTGGTCACGGAATGCCTCTCCTTTGCGGGAGAATATGGCGTAAGGATCGATACCCGGTGGGCCGACGCAGTCCCTGAAACGATCCTATCGGATGAATTCCGGCTGGCCATTGTTATCAATAACCTATTAAAGTCCGCTATTACATCGACACCCGCCGGAGGCCAGGTGCTGCTGGCCATCGGGTCGGATACCAGGGAAAGTATCACGCTTTTTTTGAGCAATAGGGAAAAAGCACCCGAGGCAGTGATATCCAAACATTGGTACACTCCGGAGCAGCCGACGGGAGAACCTTCCGGCAGGACCCATGGTTTGGACCAAACCGTGACCGAATACCTGGTTGAACAGATCTTTGGCGGAAAATTGGTTTTCAAGACAAGGCAGGACTTCGGTCCGATCGCGGAAGTATCCCTGCCAACCAATTTGCACCTCCTGAACGACCAATGAAGAATTAGTCATTACCATTAACCCTTACATTATCTATGAAACGAATTGGACTCTTTCGGATAGGGACAGCCGGTGTTTTGGACCAGGCGGACAGGAACAGGATCATCCTCGTGAACACGCTTTGCGTGGTGACGGGGTGCTCTATTATCGGCGTCGGCGCCACGATATGCGCCTGCTTCAACTGGCGGCCTTTACTGGTCATACCTTTTGTCCTGGAATTTATCATCAATGCCAGCATCCTCCTTTTCAATAAGTGGCGTAAATATACGACGGCCGCCATCATCCTGTATTTCCTGCAATCGGTAATGATCATTTACCTGAGCGCGGTCCTGGGCAAGCTGCTTAGACTCGACATCGTCATCGTGCTGCTCTTTGCCATTACCTTTTTACTGTTTAAAACTAAGAAGCTGCGCACGCTCGGTATTGCAGCAGCCCTCCTTGACCTGGTCATCATCGAGGTCCTGTATTACCGGAACCCTTTTGAGCTCCCGATAAGTCTTCCTTACAACACAGTGTTTGTCATCCAGATGTCCGTCATTGTTATCATGACGCTGATAACGGTCCTCATAAGCGCTCCTTATGTAAAGAGCCACGACACGAATGAGGAATTAAAACGGGCCAACCACCTGATAAAGATATTTGTGGCGCAGATAACGCATGAGCTGAGGACGCCACTTGACAACATCCATCACGTAACACAACTTTTACGGGGAGAGGTGCGGCGGGACCCCAGCCTGAATAAAATCAAGCCGCTGGCAGACATCGGCTGGACGGTGAGCTCCAACGCAAGAAACATCGTAAACAATGTCTTACAGCTGGCGGAGATCGAAGCCGGAAAATCCATCACCATTGTCAACGAAGCATTTAAGGTCCGCCCTTTCTTTGAAAAGATCATGGAAGTGTTTGTGATCATGGCCCGACGGGAAGAAATGAAGCTCCATCTGGAAATAGACGACAATATGCCGGAAGTGATCTTCGGCGACCCGCTGGCTATCACGCAGATCGTGACAAACCTGCTTTCCAATGCGATAAAATACGGTGAGCGGCGGACGACGATCAAAATGACCATCGGCAATAGTGTCCAGAAAACGGGCCTCCGGGGAAATATAGCCCGTTTTCCGGAAACGTCTAATGTCTGTCCTTCGGACAACGAGCCTCCGGCCCGTTCTGATAATACGCCTCACTGGCAGATCCGGGTAACGAACGATGGAGCAGGGTTGCCGGCAGACAGAGCTCATTCGGTGTTCGATCCCTTTGTGACAAATAGCAGGGGGCATATCCAGGGCTCGGGACTTGGACTATATATTGTCCGATCAAAGGTGGAAGCCATGGGCGGTACGGTGCGTTACGAGAGTGAAGAGACTTCCCTGACAACGTTCGCAGTGTCCTTGCCCCTCAGGGAAGGTAAGCTGAGAGACCTGCCCGACCCGGCGGGAACGGACCCGGAGATCGGCGATCTGCAAAAAGTTTATGTATTGGCGGCGGAAGACGATAAGCTTACGGCATATCTGCTCTCGCGGTCGCTAAAAGAAATGGGCTGTTCCCATACGATGACAAGAAATGGCCAGGAACTGATAGAGCTCGCTCAAAAAAAATGCCCGGACGAATGTCCGGACATTATCATCCTGGATTGTCATATGCCCATTCTGGACGGGGTGGAGACCATACGACGGCTGAAACAAACCCCTAAGCTGATGCACATACCGATCATCATCACCACGGGGGATCTGTATTCGGACACGGTGGATCGGATGCTGGCCGCAGGCGCCAATTCTTTCCTCAAGAAGCCCATCGATCATCAGGCTTTAAGAAAGACCATCCTTCTCTATCTCCAACGGCTACCCCAAAACTAATGTCCATTGGCCTTCGTCGGACTTGCTTCGCCACGGTCCTCTCCGGTCGGGACCTTCGAAAGGGCGGTCTCCAGCCAGATAGTTTTCGGCCTCTTATAGCGTTTGGTGCCGAATTGCCATAACCAGCTGGCTTTTGTGAACGACATAAGATCGTCCAGGTGACGGATAAGCTTCTCTTTTTCCGCCGATAAGGATGGTGGATAGTTGTCGATCTCCACCCTTAGTTCCTGCGTGAGGGCCTGCTGTTCAAAAAGGATGTTCTGTACGATCTCCGCCGCCGCCTCGATAGCCCGCCCGAGCGGCCACTCGGGGTGATTAAGCAGGATGACCATGATCAGGTTCGAATCGCACTGGTTGTCGATCACCTCCTGCTCAAAGGAGAACAGGTCGTTGGCCAGGGCCGGAAAGGCGGCGGTGGTCCAATGCAGCCGTTCCATCTTTTGAAGAAGATTGGTCCTGGTAAGGAAACGCCAGTCTACGTAGTTGTCGGTGCAATACTCGACCCACAGGATGAGATGGTGAACGGCAGCATAATGGCAGCGAACATCCATGTACTCATGCACGCCGGGAATATAACCGAGCGCGCGGGCATTGCGATCCCGATGAGTAATGGACAGATGATAGCAGAACAGCTTTAGCCAGCGGCTGAACCATTCATCCGGGCTCTGCTCTTTGAACACCTCGAGTATCCGGGTATTGGCGATTTCCAGAGGGTGTGCATCCGAAGACAGGTCCAGATCTTCCGTAACCAGGGACATGTTATCGATCAACCTCATAGCAGCCTGCTGGTCATCGATCGACAAATTGGGAAATACGTCACGGCCCATGACATCGTTCAGATAGAACCCGATGCTGAGGGAGTTGGTCATCAACAGCAGCCGGTCGTACAAGGCGCCGGGGAACAGATATCCGGCACAATTGACAAATGGCCGGATGGGATCTAACCACTGATGATACCCGTCGATAAAGGCATTGGCGTCGGCTTTGAGATCTGCCAGTCGCGGATGCGGGGTAAATCCCCGGGAAAATCCGGCCAATGACACACCGGGAGAGGACAACAATCGGGTAATGGACAAAGCTGGCATTTCCAGGAGCCGGTCATAGTCATGTTTGATCTTGCGGGTAATGGAGTTGCTGACATCGAGGAGGTTAGGTGCTTGCTTCATAATACAAGGTTTTAGTTATTAAATGGAAATACGTAGACTTATTGTTCAACGCATGCCGAGTGTATAGAAGTTAATCCATAGGCTATCCTTTAGGGTATTTTTTAGGTGTGCCTAAGTGTTTGGAAGTAGTACACTGCGCTGTGGATGCAGGGAGATATCAATCCTTCTGTGTACCTTTAAACCATTGGCGGGTAAGTCCGTAGCGCGTTAACAGTTTAACCTTATTTTATAATAACCATTTTTCCTTATGCCTCCCAAAATATTGCTGGCGGATGACCATAGCATGATCAGAAAGGGAATTAAAATTCTATGTGAGCACAATCTCGGCTACAAGGGGGTGGAGGAAGTGACGAACTGCAACGAGCTGATGCGGTCCCTGGCCAGGACAAAATTTACCCATCTGATCCTGGATATCAACCTGTCAGATGGCAATTCGCTGGAAATATTACCCAATATCAGAAATTTATATCCCGAGCTGAAGATCATCATCCTTTCGATGCAGCCTGCCGAGATCTATACACGGGCCATGCGACGGTTGGGTATCTCGCAATACATCGCCAAGTCGGCCCCGGAAGAAGAAACGATCCTGTTGTTGCGGCAATTCCTAAACGGCGATCATTCCGCCCGCAGGAAAAAGGACGCAGGTTTGGCGAACCCGTTCGATGGCTTTACCACCAGGGAACTGCAGGTGCTTCATTATCTGTTGAAGGGAATGGGAAGCGTCGCCATAGGCAAAGCGCTCAATATCAAGTGGAACACGGTCTCCACAATGAAGAAAAGCATTTATTCAAAAACCAATACGGAAAATATCCTGCAGCTGAAGGAGCTTGCAAGTCTATTCGGTGTCAATTAGTCCCCCGTCACTCTGCGACGGGGGACCTATATTTCTAAGATTGGGTACGATACTCGAACGCTTCGAGAATAATGTTTACGCTCCCATCGGCAGCTCTTTCCAGCCGCATCTTCGTAGGATAGTATCCATTCTTCTGCACCTTGGCAGGTTTCGGAACAGCCCTTTCATAGCTGTCATGCGAGAGGATAAAAGCCCTCGTGATCATAGGTTCATAAAAGATCACCCTCCCGTCATAAGACCCCATAAGAAAGGTCTGTGTGAACAGCTGACCATTCAGCTCGGGAGAGGTCACATCCACCCAATGCGCTCCCATCTGGGGCACACCGCCAGGTATCGCTATATAGTTCTGCGGCATATACGCAGCATCCGGGAAATTGTCGAACTTCTCCTGCGCTGTCTCGTAGGTGGGAATAGACTCCCGGTACTCCTCGCTGATCATATAGAAGTGGAAGTCGAAGTGCGGCTTGTCATAGATACCGGCCGGCTCATGACCATGCGGATTCCAGTCCAGTCCGAAATGAATAAATGGTACGGTGTCCTTCGCCTGCACGGGGAATAGGATAGAAAGCATGTCCTCATGATCGGGCATTTCCATGCCGCCTGTGTCCAAAGAGCTCATTGCCTTTGCATCGATGGTGGCGCCAAGACGCAAGGGTTTGTTCTTTCCATCCACTTGATACCAGGTCCAGGCATGCCCGTCCTGGAATTGGGACACAGGTCCCTTGAAGATCCGCGCCTGCAGATGATCATGATCCTTTTTACAGGATGTCAGGCCGATGATTGCCACTGCCAATAAAAGAAACGCTTTTTTCATTGTTAATACGTTGAATTGATATTTTTAAAATGTCCGCAAAGATGTGATGCACTGATCAGCTTGAAAATGGGATGACGTATGAATTGTCTGTAACTTTGGATGAATTGATGCTGGCTTTTTTGACCACGCTGGAAATATGCCGGCTGCAACGCTCATAAGCATCATATTTGGAGAACTCCAGCGCCAGTTCCTTCACCTTCCTTCTGTATACGTCGTCGGAAAATACCTTCTCTACGGCCTGCCGCACCTGCAGCGATGTCGGTCTTTCCACACCGAGGTTGATCCCCAGCATGGTGCCGCCATATCCTCCATTGGTGACATACGCTCCCGCATCAAACCAGCGGGGCCCTTCCTTTGCTCCGTCATGTGGCAGCAGCGCCCCTACAAAACGTATATTCTCCCCCAGATCGCTGCGGTAATATTCAAAACCCGGAGTCCCTATCTGCAGCAGCAGGTCCGACTTGCGAATGATCATATCGAAAAGGCTCTCACGCTGATGAGGTATCTTATACTGGTCGAGGAGCTGGTACATCACCCGGTGGGGCTCGCCAAAGATCACCCGCCGTGCTATACCTCGTAAAAGGGACTGACGGACCCGTCCTATAAACGATTGGGAAGGCGTCATCCCCAGCCCGGCAGGTGGAAGGTCCCTGGAGGTCTCGGTCAGCGGGAACAAACCAACCGACACGACAGGCACTTTTATCAGCTCCTTTACAAAGGGAATACCGGTGAAGGCGCAGTCGGCCACCAGCAGGTCAAACCTGAATGTCTTGTATATCTCCAGTATGTCCGCATAGTATTCCGGCCCGCGCAGGATAAAAGCATTGATCATGTCGAACTTCAACCGGGCTATCTGCAGCCGCCGCAGCTTGTCGGCATAGATCTTCGAAGTATACCATCTTACATCATGACCCTGGCGCTTCAGGTGAGCGGCCAGCCCGGTCAGTGGATTGAAATGTCCCTCCCCCGGGAAGTTGGCGAAAAGTATTTTCATCTTTTTTTTCGCCAAGCTAGCGCCGGCATCCGCCATCCGGAAGAAGGAGATGTATCAGTTGTTCAAAAAGAGTCGTGAATTGAGTACGCCGTATGATCACGGAACCCCTATGGCATTTTAGCCATGTCACCAGGAGGAACCGGAGCCGGCACTTTGTTGCTGATAGGCGGCAAAGACTGCAAATATGTATAAATCGCCTTCAGGTCCTCATCCGTGTACAACCTAATGCCATCCCATGGCATCGGGGGCAGTATGGGACGACCGCCGGCTTGCCCAAGGTGTTTACCCGTCCTCATGGTGCCGATAAAATCATCCACGCTCCAGGCGCCGATGCCGGTAGCAGAGTCCGGTGTGATATTGGCGGCGTAGGAAATACCCCATGGGCCTACAAAGCTGGTCAGGTCCGGCGCGAAGAGTATCCAATTCCCCGACGTTACTACCTTTTTGTCGATGGATGGCAATGGGCCTCCGGAAGGATGCCCGGACAACCATCTGGAAGAATCCGGTACAGGGCCCATCGGTGTCATTTTTTTAGGAGAATGGCAATGAAAACAGAAGGCGGAGGCAAGATAATTTCCCCTGTCGATGAGTTCGGCATGAGACATTGTTTTGGGAGCCGGGTCGACCTGTGCTTTTTCCTGGGCGGGCTGATTGCATCCGTACTGAGACAGCGTCAGGCAAGCTATCATTAGCATGAAGCTACCTGAAAAAAAAGTGGCTTTCCTCATTGTAGTGATTTTTGGGGGTTAAAATACATTTTGTGGAGCCACAGGTAGCCGTAAGGGAAGTATAAGGTCACATATATATCATAAATATATGTAAATATTTATAATATACCAATACCGACTCGCCTTACGATAATTTCGGATTACCTATAGTCTGAAGCTATGTTCGCCCGCAGTAAGCTGTATCTCCCGCATTGGCTTGCTCGCCCCGCCTGGCAGTTGCAGCGTAGCCGTGCAGTTTGGCGGGATCACTGCCGTATAAACAATTACACGCCCTTCCGTCCGCCACGCACTCCGTATCGTACCATACGGCCCTTCATGCGTCGCCTCGAATTGCGGCAGACCTTTTACAAAATGCGGACGCAGCAAAATATGTCTGAACCCGGGCTGCGCAGCATCGGGGAATATACCGGCCAGCCCCTTGTACATCCAGGCGCCTATTTCGCCAAACATAATATGATTCATGGACATATCACTTTTTGCATCGAGGGACCAGTTCTCATACAGGGTAGTAGCGCCATGCACCATCCACCATCCCCAGCTGGGAAAGGTCTCGCTGGAAGCCACCTTATAGGCCAGATCCGCATACCCATTCTCGCTCAATGCATTCAGAAGCGCCTTGGTCCCTAACAGACCGACATTAAGATGCCCGCTATCAGCCTCCACCTTTCTGGCCAGGTTGGCAGCCACCTTGCTTTTCATATCGTCGGGCACGAGCCCCCAGTACAATGGCATGCACAGCTCCGTTTGCATACCCTGCCCATAAATACCGGTGTTTTTGTCTAAAAACGTTGAGTTGAATGCATTTTTGATCTTCTCTGCCAGCGCAGCATATTTCCTGCTATCTTCCTCATTGCCCAACAGCGCAGCCGCCCTGGAAAGAATGGATGCGTCCGTATAATAATATATAGAGGAACTAAAGATCACGGGCGGCTTGGTGCTGACAGGTATCCAGTCACCCAATCCCCATGTAGTGAGCCCCGATGGACTGATGTCGGCGATATGATCTACATACCGCCGGATATTATCATAACAATCTGCCAGCAGCTTTTTATCTCCATAGAACAGATAGATATTCCAGGGTATGATGGCGATGGTGCTCGTCCAGTCTGGCCCGTTAGCCCATTCATAACCCCAGCCGCTGCTGGGAATGATAGCAGGCAATACCCCATCGGGCTGCTGCTCATCCCGGTGATCGGCCAGCCACTTCTCGTAAATGGTGATGCCATCGAAATTGTAGAGACCAGTCTCCACAGCAATATGCGCGTCACCGGTCCATCCATTCTTTTCCCGTTGCGGACAGTCGGTGGGATAGCCAAAAAGGTTCGACAGATAGGAATTGTTGGTAGCCTTCCATATCTTATCCATCAGCGGGTTCGAAGTCCTGATGGTCCCGGCCGAAGGCACATCGCTGTGCATAAAGTAGGCAGTCAGGCTTTCTTTCGAAAGCTGTATCCCTGGCGACGTGACCACCTCCACATACTGAAATCCTTTGTAATTGAATTTTGGCATGAACACCTCCTCCCCTTTCCCATTCAGGATATATATATCCGTCCCAAAAGGATCAGTGTCATCAGTGGGGCGATAATGCACGGCGATATTTGTCTGATCGACCCGCCCGTTGGGATAAAGATATTCGCCATGTTTCAGTGTCAACATGGTCCCGGCGGGTCCATGCACACGCAGGCGGCTCACCCCGGCAATATTCCGTCCTAAATTGAATACCCATACGCTATCGCCGATCCTGGTCACGGACACGGGACGGACTTCTTCTACATCCCGGATAGGATGCAATGCCTGCGCTGCAATAAGTTGAGAGGGGGCGGGACGAAATATCACTTCTTTCCACGCGCTGTCGGCAAACCCCACCCTATTCCATCCCGGCTGCTCCAGGCGGTCATCCACATGCTCGCCCGTATAAATGCTGTTCAGCAAAATAGGACTTAGTGACGTCTTCCAACTCTTGTCGGAACTTATCGTCTCCTCGTATCCATCCTCATAAACGATACGGAGATCCATACAGAAAGAAGGTCTGGATCGCCAGGGCGCTTCATGAAAAAACCATACGGCAGTAGATTGATGATTGTACCAGCCATTGCCCAATAACACCCCCAGCGCATTGTCCCCCGACTGTAGCGCCGAAGTGACATCGTAGGTGACATAAAGGTTCCGTCTGTCATAGCGTGTATACATGGGGTCCAGGCGGTGATCACCGGCTTTTTTCCCATTTATATATAGTTCATACAAACCCGCTGCAGCTATATATGCCCGTGCAGACCGGATCCGCCGCGAGAGTTGAAAGGTTTTTCGGAAATAAGGCGCCCGCCGCAGATCGCGATCGCGCGAATCACTGATCCATGCGCCCTTCCAGCTGGCAGTGTTCATCATGCCTGTCTCGAAGGAGCTTATCGGGCTCGAATTCATCTGCCCATCTTTATCCCAGACATCCACGCGCCAGTAGTATCGCGTGAAAGGCTGTAGCGCCGGACCCTCATAGGTGGTCAGCTGATCGGAAGAAGCGCGGCGTCCCGTAGACCAAAGCCCCCCGCCCGCCAAAGCAGCCGAGTCCGCCCCCACCGTCACCGCATACGCGGTCTGAACTGCACCCGCACGCTTATCTTCCAGCCGCCACGACAGCCGGGGATGTGACGCATCGATACCCAGCGGGTTCACTAAATATTCACATCGCAGATACACAGGCTGACAGGGAGGCGCAGCGGCCTGCACGCCAAAAGAAAAGGCAAACAAAAGGAGGTAGATGGCTTTCATAATGGCGCCTAAGATAGGACATCTTCCCTGGAACATCCATCCTGCACCTACCTGCCCCGAACGGCCCTGGTCAGTCCCGGCCAACTCCCTTTCGTCAACTCCCCTTCGCGAGCACCTCCGCCAGCTTCCTGTCCAGCTCCGCAGCCTCTTCGTCCGTCCCTTTGTCGTACCGTCCAATGATCCGCCCCTCCCGGTCGATCAATATTTTTGTCGGCAGGGAATGTATCCCAAATTTCTCGCTGATGTCCTTCTCATTCTTTTCCCCACGCTCGATCTTATCCATATCCAGCCCTCTCAGCACATTATGCCAAATGCCGGTCCCGTCCTTTGCCAGCGCCTTCTTCCAGGCGGTGCTATCCCGGTCGTCATCAGAAACCCCGATGACCTCGAGCCCCTTGTCCTTGTATTGAGCATACAGCTCTTTTACATGCGGCATGCTTTTTCTGCAGGGAACACACCAACTGGCCCAAAAGTCGATAAGGACATATTTCCCTTTTAAAGCGGACAGCGATAGGGTCCCGCCGCCGAGCTCTTGTGCTTTAAAATCCTTTGCCATGCTACCCGGCCAGCCGGCCTCCAGCTTTTCGATCTCATCGGCAATGTTCTTCCCGGCAGCGCTTTGCTGCACCTTCTCCCCCAGCCTGGAATAGAACAGCCGCGCGGAATCCAGCGACAGCTGGCTGGTATAGAACCGCAGTTGGAAGGCCGTCACAAACGACTGCGGATGGCTGGCAAAAAAGGCATAGTCTATCCGCCTGGTCCTTTCAAAATATGGTTCAAACCGGTCATGTATCGCGGCAGCCCGGTACTTCAAAGTGTCGATATACTTCTCACTTTTTTTAGCCTTCTCCGCCACACGCAATGCCTCACCCGCCTCTTCGTACTCTTTGGACAAAGGCTCCATTTCCTTGTACACGGGTTCTTTCTCTCTGCGCAGCGCCTCATACTCCTGCTGGGAGACGGAGCCGGTGACGACAGCCTTTTTGTAGTTGTCTGCCGGCAAGGCGATGGTCATATCGCCGGGCTCAAGGAAAAAGTCGATGGAATGAGGATCGTCCATACCCGTGGGCCGGACAGTACCCGTGAGATAAGCCATGGTCGGCTCCGTTATATCACCGTGGAAGCTGAACTTCCCGTCCCGTACCCGAACACTGTCCACTTTGCGCTTGCCATCACTGCCTGCATAATATAGCTTCAGCATCACCGGAGCGACCGGTAGCGTGCCATTCAAGGAAAAATGTCCTCCGCCGCCCAGCAGCTCGCTCAGTTTTTTGGTCAGCTCATCCCCATGCAGGCTTTTTGCCACGATCTTCCCATCGGGCCCGATCAGCAGGTTGGAAGGAATGGAATTGATGTCGTATTGTTTGGCAACAGCGTTGTTCCAGAATTTCAGGTCCGACACCTGGGTCCAGGTGAGATGATCATCGTGTATGGCCTTCAGCCATTTTTCCTTTCCATCGGGCCGGTCGAGCGATACGCCGAGCACCGTGAAATTCTTGTCCTTGAATTGCTGATAAGCCGCCACCACATTGGGGTTCTCGGCACGGCAGGGGCCGCACCAGCTGGCCCAGAAATCCACCAGCACATATTTCCCCCTGAAGCTGCTTAGCGATACGGGCTTGCCCAACGTGTCGTTCTGTGTGAAATCCAACGCTTGTTTGCCAATGCCGGTGAGGTTATTGATACGAGTGCTCTCCTCGATGCGTCGCGCAGGCGAATTGTTGCGGGCAGCCGGTGTCAGGGTTTTCAGTATCTTTTCCTTTTCATCCAGCTCCAGGTTTCCCAGTTGATAGGATAACAGGAACGCGCTATAGGGCGCATCGCGATGCCCCGCGATCCATTGCCGGGTCAACGCCTTATCTACCGAATCCACCTTATCCAGCTCGGGCTGCAATGCAGCAAGTCCGGCAGAGTCTTTTTGTGCATATAGTTCATTGGCCTTTTTATGCAGGGCCTCTCTGCCCTTGAGCACGGGGTCGTCGTCAGCGATCTTTCTATATGCCTCCCGGTCAGCCAGACAGGGCTCACCGGAAACCTTTACATCCTTCAACAGCGGCCCTTCTCCATTTATCTCCACATCGCCCGGCTCCAGGTACAGCAACATCATAGAATTTTCCACATACTGCGCGCCGATGCGGAAGATATATGCATCGCCTTCGCCGGATGCTATATTAAAATGTATGGTAAATCCACCGGCAACGGTCTGTACCGAATCCTTCTGCAAGCTGTTCGCCATGGAATAGTAATATACCCACTGGCCGGGCGCCAGGTCCTTGATAGTGGCATGTATGGTGGTATTCTGGGCTGTGGCGGTCATCGCCAGCATAAATACACAGCATGATATGATCAATGATTTCATCTGACAGTGTTTAATAATTAGGATTTTGTTTGATCTTGCTATTGGAAATGATCTCCGCATCGGGTATGGGGAATATCATCAGACTCTTGTCCTTGATACTGGGCAGCATGCTTTGTACAGTGGCAAAAGGCAGACGGCGCAGGGCAAACCAGTCCTGACCACCCTCCGCTACAAAGCTCTTCATTTCCTCTGCAATGATCAGCAACTGCAGCTCCGCCGCCGTAGCAGCAGCGTCCACCGTGCTCATGTCGGTGAAGCCGGCATGCCCCATCACCGTCTTCAACAGCCCTTTTGCATCATCCAGGCTGCCGCCGGAGGCAACGATGGCTTCGGCCTCCAGTAAATACGCTTCCGTCAGCCGGAAGACATAGTTATTTTCTGTAATGGCCGCAGCGGCAATATTGTTGATGGAACCAGGGTAGTATTTTGTCAGCGCCACATTTGGTCCATAACCGCTATTCACCGTCTGGATCTGCCAGTCCGCACGGGGATCGCCATTGAACAGCGAGTCCATAAAGCTGTTCGGCCCGTAGCTATCATAATAGATATAATCTTTCCACTTGATATTTTGCGTGCTGTAAGGCTGGATCCCCAGCATGACCTCGCTGCTGCCCAGGCCATTTGTCCAGAAGAGATCCTTTACATTCCCCTCGAGGCTGAAGGGGCTGTTCGCGATGATGTCCTTCGTGATGCTGACAACTTTTGCATAGTCGGCCGCCGTTCCGCGGTTGATCAGCACCCTTGCTTCAAGGAGCCTGGCCGCCCAGGTGTTGGCATAGGCAATGGAGGAGTTCATGGAGGGCAGATCGGGTATTGCCGCCTCTATGTCGCCGAGGATGGCATCATAGCCGGCCCCTACGGTGGCCCGCGCCAGGTAAATATTATCCGGCTGTACGAACTCATCATGAAGAATAATGCCGTAAGCGCTGGTCGTATCGTAGAACTGCCCGTAATATAACAATAGCTGAGTATTCCCAAATGCCCGCAGGAACTTCGCCTCCGCGATCATACGTGTTTTCTCCGAGGCAGAGATCGTTCCCGGCGAAGCGATATTCTTCAAAAAGCCGTTGGCCGCATTGACCAGGTCATAGCCATAGTTCCATATTACTCCAACTACGTTATCCGTCGCCTTGTACTTGTGCTCGTCCAGCCCACCGCCGCCGAAAGTATAGGACAGCAGACCGCTCAGCTGGGAAGATGTCTCCTCAACGGTGGAATGCCAGTTCGTCGACGGCACACCGTTATAGTCTGCACCGCCCGCGGCCAGCCGGTAATACACCCCATTCAGCACCGCCACGGCGCTTTTCTCATCCGTGATGATGTTCCCATCCACCTCCTGCGTGGTGGGATAAACATTCAGCTGCTTCTTGCATGCGCCCAGCAACAGTGCCAGCGCCAAAAACCATCGTATATTGAGTCGATTCATTGTCTGTTTTTTTGCGGTTAAAAAGCGATCTTGATACCCATGGAAAAAGTCCTGACAGCAGGATAATTGCTCACGTCGAAATACCCTCCGGCAACGCTATAGCTGTCGTCGGAAGTTTCTGGGTCATTGCCCGGGTATTTAGTAATCGTGAACAGGTTCGTGGCGGACAAATAGACCGCAGCCGACTGTATGCCGGCCCTGGTCATCCAGCCGGACTTGTCAAACCTGTAATTGAGCGTAGCTGTTCGCAGCTTCAGGTACGAGCTGTTGTAAATGCTCAGGTTCGTGTTGTACATCAGTTGGTCTCCTCCCAGTAGCAGACGCGGCCTGTCCGCATTCGTGTTCTGTGCCGTATAACGCTTCAGCATGCTGACATTGGCATTCGATGTCCCCACGAAAGTGGTGCTGCTGACATCATCCGCCCACATGAGCTTGCCCCCTTGCGAATACAGGAAATAAAGGTTCAGATCGAAATTCTTATAGCTGAAGCTCTCGGTGAAGCCGCCGAAATATTTAGGCGCCCCCTGGCCGATGATCACATGGAAGTCGGGATATGCCGCGCCATACTGGGCATAGGAAACAGTGTCCAGCTGGTACATTGGGTCGCCAATGTCCAGGGTGGGGAAAATATAACCTGCAAAAAAGCCCAGCTTGCTTTTGTAATCAGCCAGCTGCTTCTGCGTCTTGATGATACCCGTGACCTTCATCCCTGTGATAAGGCCCAGCGGCTGCCCCTCGACAAGCGTGGTATTCTGGTACTCCAGCCCGGTGGGATTGAGCAATTGCCCGTCGAGATTGGCCATCTTGTTCAATTTGGTGATGATTGAACGGTTCCACGAAATATTGGCGGACATATTCCAGCGAAAATCCTTTGTCCGGATGATATCTCCCTGGAGCATCAGCTCTACGCCACGGTTCCGTATCCCCACCACATTTCCCAACAACGAAGAGTAGCTGCTGCTGGGAGGAACAGGCAGCGACAACAGCGCATCGTCCGTCTGCTTGTTGTAATAGTCGAACGTTCCCTGCAGTCTGCTCTGGAACAATGAAAAGTCAAGTCCCAGGTCGGTCTGTTTGGTGGTCTCCCATTTCACGGCAGGATTTCCTAGCTGATCCGGCACAAGGGCGTTGTTGCCCGCATAGGAATAGGGCGTATAGAGGGTCCTGTATTTCTGGTCGCCGATGTTCTGGTTGCCCGTCAATCCATAGCTGCCCCGCAGCTTGATGTCCTCGATCCATTTGACAGGCGCAAGGAATTTCTCTTTCGACAGCCGCCAGGCAATAGCGCCGGATGGGAAATAGCCGAACTTGTTGTCCGGACCGAATTTAGAACTGCCATCCGTACGGCCCGTGAATGTAAAAAGATACCTGTCCATAAAGGTGTAATTGGCACGCAGATAATACGACACCAAATAGCTCTGCGGTCTGGAAGGCTCGTCTCCCTTCGTATACAATGGCGTGATGGCCGAGCTCAGGCTGTTCAGGACATTGTCGTTGGGATACCCCGTTGCCGTAGCGCTAAAAAAACTCGTCTTCAACGTCTCATACGACGTTCCCGCCAGGATGTTCAACGAGTGCTTTTCATTCCATTCTTTTGTATAGCCCAATGTATTTTCTACAAACCAGTCGGCAAAACGGCTGTTGGTGTTACCGCCAATGCCCCCGTTGGAGGAGATATTGCCGTAGAAACTGCCGATCTGCAAATAGCTGGGTGTATAAAGACGCTGGTTGTAGATCTGGTTGTTCAACGATACGGTGCTCTTGAACTGCAATCCGGGAATGATGTCATACACGGCGCTCAGGGACCCCAGCAGGCTGGTCGTCTTCGAGTTGTTGATAGCCGTCAGCAACGCCACTGGATTCTGAAATCCCTGGTAGCTGTATCCCACATTGGAAAAATTATAAAAATTGCCCGTGGAGTCATAAGGCGTGTAGTCGGGCCTTGCCTTCAATGCCTGGTCATAAGCCCCGTTGGCGATGTTCTGGTTCGTATAGCCGATGTTGAAATTGGTGAGGATACGGAATTTCCTGCTGATCTCATTCTCCAGGTTGATCTTTCCCACTACCCTCTTATAGTCTGTGCCCTTTACGATGCCAGGCATGCTGGTAAAGGAAATCGAGGAATAATACCGGGAAGCGTTCCCCCCGCCCTGTATGGCGATCTCGGCCGTATGGGAAACGCTGGTACGCGTCACCTCCTTCACCCAGTCGGTATTGGATGCGCCAAAGAAATGACCGGGATCGTTGACGATCGTGTCGGCCTGTGGAAGATGCTTCATACTGGCCTTGTCCCGTGCCGCATTGTCGTTTGTCGCCGCCTCCGTCAGCAGCATCTTATATTGCTGCGCATCCAGCACCTTTGGCCTCTTCATAATGCCGGTCACTGTCGTATAATAATTGGCTGTTATCTGCGGTTTCGCATCTTTTTTGCCTCTTTTGGTGGTAATGATCACTACCCCGTTCGCGGCCTTGGCTCCATAGATGGCCGAGGCGCTGGCATCCTTCAATATCGAGATGGATTCGATATCATCCGGGTTAAGCCCGCCCAGGCTGTTGAGCCCGTTGACAAAGGCGGTGGACATACCCTGGCTGACACCGCCCTGGCCGGTAATGTCATTCCCCACCGGATTGCTTACATCATAGCCCTGGTTGACATAGCTCGACTGCACCTGCATGGGTACTCCGTCGATGACATACAGCGGGTCATTCCCACCGATGATGGAAGCGGTACCCCGGACCCGGATACGTACAGCGCCGCCGGGCGTCCCGTCTGTCTTGGTCACCTGTACACCGGCCGCCTTGCCGGCAATGGCATTGTCCACGGTATTGAAAGGAATATCCTGCACGGTCTTGCCCGAAATGGTAGACACCGAACCCGTAAGGTCCCTGCGCTGCGAAGAGCCATAGCCGATCATCACCACCTCATTCAGATTGGAAGCCTGCGGCGCCATTACAACGGATATGCTGGCGGCTTTCCCGGTGACTCTGTACACCTGCGTCCCATATCCGACAAAGGTGAATTCAATGACATCCTTCTCACCCGCGGCAATGGTAAAAACGCCCGCGCCATCCGTCTGCGTACCATACTTCCGCGTCTTGTTCACCACCGAGACCCCAGCCAGCGGCTTGCCGTCCAAACCCGTGACTTTCCCGGTGATCTCATCGGGCGGAGCAGTAGCCTCCGGCTTCACCGGTGCAGGCTCCTCCCTCGGACTGATGATCAGTATACCTTCCACCACCTTGAAGTCGAATTTCGTCCTGGCCAGGGCCATGGTCAGCGCCTCATCCACACCCGCGTCTTTAACTACTACGGTAACATGCTCTACCTGCCGGACAAGATCATTATTATACAATATCTCGACATTCCCGAGTTTCTCTATCGCTTTTAGCACTTTTTCGAGAGGCTCGTCGTGCATGGTCAGCGTTATGCGCTGGGAATACCCGCTGGCACTGACATGTAGAACGGCGAAAAGCAAGATGGCTGCAGTTAATCTCATACTCCTGGTAATTAATTTCATACCTTTGGTTAGTTTGGTTAAACAATAAGCAATGCAATAGCGCTTCACCTGTTTTACCGACATTTCACCGGGGACGCGGCATCGTTCCCGGTTTTTATTGGCCGCCCTCAATCGGGCCGTCCAATATCGGCAATACACGTGCGAATGACAGTGTCATGGATAAGATAAGTGCAACAATGGCTAGATGAAGATCACCTGGCTGGCGGCAGCACGCTGACTTCTTTGTTCTGTACGGAGAACTTTACGCCTCCTACGGCCTGGAATATGTTCAATACCTGCGAAATATTCACCTGGCGGCTTATTTTTCCTGTATAGTGGCCACTGACAGTCCCATCGAAATGCACTTCGATGTCGTACCAGCGCGATAGCTGTTTCATAATAGTGGGGAGATCATCATTATGGAAAAGAAAATATCCATCCTTCCATGCGACGACCTTTTCTACATCTACTCCGGGATTGGGCTCCAGCTTTCCCTTGTCTTTCGCTACCATCTGCTGGCCCGGAGCCATCAGCACCGCAGCAGCGCCATTGATCACTTTCACCGATCCCTCTGTCAGCGTCGTGCTGATCTCATCATCATCGCTATAAGCCGTGATATTGAAGCTTGTGCCCAGCACCTGTATCTCCACCGGCAGCCGTGAGGAAGATCCCATCGTCCGCACAATAAATGGCATAGCAGGGCCTTTCGCCACTTCGAAATACGCTTCACCGGATACTTCTACAGTCCTGTTCTTTCCGGAAAATACGGTGGGGTATCGGATGGAAGAAGCCGCATTCAACCAAACCCGTGTACCATCGGACAGCAGGACACTTGTCCTTCTCCCGCGGGGCGTGGTCAGCGTATTGTATACCATTCCGGCGCCGGCGCTTTCACTCGTACTTTCAGCCCGATAGCTCAGCTCCCCGGCGCTGACCCTTGTCACTGATGCATTACCTTGCCGGACCAGCGCTCCATTGCCGCTGCTGTCCAGCACGATCTGCCGGCCGTCGGCCAGGGTAAGAATGGCCCCTTCATGCCCCGGGAGCACATCATGTACGGGTTGTTGCGCCACGGACGGCGGTTTTTCCGATGTTCCGGCATGCCATAGCCAGGCTCCGCCCGCCAGCAGGATCACTACGGCTGCGGCAGCAGCCCACCGGATAAAGAACACACGCGACGCTTTCTCTCCTGGCAGTTCAGCCATCCCTTTCTCCAGCCGGGCCATGATCGCCTCTTTTATACGCACATCGTCCCCGCCTGCAAAATCATCGGACATCATCACCTGGCGTACAAACCCCTCCAGGTTTTCCTGTTGTCCGGGCTGCCCTATCAGCTGCGCTAAACGCATTCTTTCGGCCGGGCTAAGATCTCCCGTGATATATTTTTCCAATAAAATTCCCAGTTCCTGGTTGTCCATAATATGTGGTGGTTACATAAATGTCTGAGGCCTTCGGCCCGTTCTATAATAGGACGCTCCCCCGGAGGCAGAAGGATTAGTCCGGCGTAATTTTTTTTAACAATACAATAAAATAAGAAGAGAAAGATAGCCCAGGTCGCGAAGCCAGCCCCGCAAAAAGTTCAGGGCTATGACCATATGTACTTTGACGGTATTTTTCGAGAGTCCCAGGTTCTGAGCGATCTGTTCATGCGAAAGCCCCTCCAGCCTGCTCATTTTAAAGATGATCTTTTGTTGCGGCGTTAATCTTTCAACTCCCTCCATCAGGACCCTGTATGCATCCTTGCCCTCCAGCTGCACATCCGGCGCCTGCATATCCTCGCGCAGCATCGCCATATCCGCATCGGCCGTCTCTATGATCTTTTTCCGCAGAGCAGCTATGACCTGGTTGCGTCCAACCACATAGATATAATTTTTAAAGCTCACCACTTCCGTAAGCCGCTCCCGCTGCAGCCATATCTTCAAAAAAATATCCTGCGTAAGGTCCTGTGCAACGGCAGGGGATTTCACCAGGGTCAGCGTATTGAAATATACCCGGCTCCAATAGGCATCCACCAGCGTCCGGAAGGCTTTTTCATCACCCGCCGCCACAGCTGCCAGGGTACTCCGTTCATCAGATGCCCCATCTTGGTTTATATCGATCATTTTCTCAGTTGTGCCTTTCCGGATAAAGATAAGGCAATCCTGCCCCTAATTCACAAACAATTCATCGACAAAGAACCAGCCCTTGTCCTTGTCGGGGTTTGGCTTTTCCTTCTTTTTTGGCGGCGTCTTCGAAGGCAGTTTGGATTTTTCATCTTTCTTGGGAGGCGGTGGCGGCGGCGGCAACAAGGACGGCGGCAACTGGCCGATAGGCTCGACCATCACCCGGATATATTTTACAACGGTCGGCGGGAACTTACATTCATAAGGGATGAGGTAATTGGACTGGGGCATCGTATCCATCGGTGGTACCAGCTGATAAAGCACCCGCAGATTCCCGGGATCATCCCCTCCCATGATACGGATGCTTTTCGGGGGAAATATCATACTACCCACATTCACCAGGCTGCTTACCGTAACACTCCGGGCGCGTACGGGCTTGGGAAACTTCAACAGGCATTCCATACGGCGCCTGTACGCTATCCATTTCCCATCTCCGAAATTCTGCGATCCCTTTTGCAGGTCGTTCAAGGTCGCTCCGCCCTTGCCTTTGTACGACAAATCGGTAGGAGTCACCAGGATGACGGTGTCGGGCCGATAGGTGGCACGGTAGAATTGATACTGCATCACGTCGCTGGGGCGCCATCCCTTCCGGAACGCCCTTGCTTTCACCAGCACCTGGCTGTCGATAAATGCCCGGTTGTCGTACGCAATAGAATGTGTACTGTCCGGATCAGTACCGTCCACGGTATACCGGATCGATGTCCCGGGAACAAAGTGTTTAAGCCGCAGCGCAATCGGCGTATCGC
Source organism: Sphingobacteriales bacterium 50-39 (assembly GCA_001898505.1). GTDB lineage: Bacteria > Bacteroidota > Bacteroidia > Chitinophagales > Chitinophagaceae > Puia. The sequence continues at coordinate 316,606 of MKTZ01000004.1, read as the reverse complement.
TGATCACCTGCCCCGCCGTCTGATTGACGGGTGGATTTATTTTCTCGAACAGGGTATCCGTACGGGCGCCCGTCTGGATATCCAGCAGCGGATATTTCTTTTTTATCTCTGCTGCCTCTGCATAGCTCAGCCCCGAATTCCAAACATAGATCTCACGAAGCTCTTTCAGCGTCAGTAATTTCTGCACATCATCCCGATGGACGGCCGTATTGGTCAGCGAGATGCGTTTCAGGTGTTGCAGCTTTCCCAGGGCTGCCAGGCCACGCCCTGTCACTTTCGTAAATGAAAGATCGAGCTCCCGCAGGTTGGCAAATTCCCCGATGGTAGACAGCTCATCATCCGTCACGGGCATTTTAGCAAGGTTTAAAGAGACAAGCTGCGTCTTTACAGGAAGCAGCTCTTTCAACTGATCGGGTTTGTAAAAGGCTGCGCCAAAAAAGTCGACGGCGATGGCGGGAGAGCCGATTGCCAATGGATAGACGGCCCGGTAGTTCGTATTCAATTGCCGGATCTTATCCTCGCTGGCTGCGGAGAAGTCATAAACTTCCTGCTCGCCGGAGGTCTTGAATATATTGCCTGCAATGGTCCTCAAGGTATCCGTCGGATCAAGCTCGGTGACTTTCACCGTAAAGTTTGCCCCCCGCCTGATCCAATTATACAGGATAGCGAGCTCCTGGTCATTTAATTGTGGCTTGCCCAGCGGAGGCATATGCTTTTTGTCCTCTTCCGGCAGATGGACGCGTTGCAATAAAAGGCTCATATTGGCGTCGGAAGTATCGAGCACGGCGCCGCTCTTACCCCCTTTCAGCAACAGCTCCGACGAGGTCATCACAAGCCCGCCCTTGGATTTGGTGCTGTTGTGACAGCTCATACATTTTGCCTCCAGCACAGGTTCCACCATGTCCCGATAGACGATGGCCTCATCAAGGGGAACTTTTTCTTTCACCTTGCCCTTATACACGGGACCTAATAAAAAATTATCTCCATGCGTGATGGCCGCACCCTGGTCCCCGGCAATTAGCAATATCCCTAAGCTCAACAAGCTCACTGACGCCAAAGCCAGCCCTGGCCTGTTCCATCGCTGATAGAACACATACCATAACAAGAGGATAAATGACAAACAGGCGCCGCTCCATTTATGCCAGCTGAGAGATTCAGGGTTATAACCTGCCTCCTTCGAGAGAAGGATACCCATCAGGGCGGTGAGGGCGGCGGTAAATGCCACCGACAATAAAAGCCATTCACCGATGTGCCCAGCCAATCCGGAGGCCTGTTGTTTGGGAATGATCCATATCCAGATCAGCCACAATGCAAAAAGAACAATGGGAAAATGAAGGAACAGCGGATGCGCTCTGCCTGCAACCTGCAGCACGGGAGGTACGACCAGGCGGTCATAGAAAAGCAGGAAAAAAACAAGAAGGCAATTGGCAGCAATCGTCAGGCTGCTAAGAATATTTTTCCAGTTCATGTGCATTGTTAAGCAATCAATCCATTGACGACCTTGCCTGCCACATCGGTGAGCCGGTAGCGCCGTCCCTGGTGCTTGAAAGTAAGTTTTTCATGATCCAATCCCATAAGATAAAGTACGGTGGCATGAAAATCATGCACGTGAACAGGATCTTTGGCTATGTTATAGCCGAAATCATCGGTTTCGCCATATACACCGGGCCGCACGCCCCCGCCTGCCATCCAGATGGTGAAACAGCGCGGATGATGGTCACGGCCGTAGTTGTCTCTCGTAAGCCGCCCCTGACAATAGTTGGTCCTTCCAAACTCTCCTCCCCAGATGACCAGTGTCTCGTCGAGCAGCCCCCTTTGCTTGAGGTCGGTGATCAATCCGGCCGAAGCCTGGTCCACATCCCTGGCCTGTCCCTTTATCTCCCCGGGAAGATTGCTGTGCCCATCCCATCCCTGGTGATATAATTGAACAAACCGGACGCCACTCTCCGATAGCTTCCGCGCAAGGAGACAATTGGCGGCAAAGGTTCCCGGCATAATACATTCCGGTCCGTACAGCTTCAGCGTATCCTCGGGCTCTTTGGAAGTGTCCGTTATCTCGGGCACGATGGTCTGCATCCGATAGGCCATTTCATATTGCTGTATCTTGGTATTGATCTCGGGGTCGCCAAATTCTTTATAGGAGTCATCATTCAGCTCGGCTATCTTATCGAGCATCTTTCTCCTGTCATCCCGGGTCATGGAGGCAGGATCGCTCAGGTACAATACGGGGTTCTCCCCGCTGCTGAACTGGACACCCTGATGGATGGAATCCAAAAATCCATTGGACCAGAGCTTGGAATATACACCCTGGCCATTCCCCTTCCCTTTCGACAGCAATACACAAAACGCGGGAAGGTTTTTGTTCTCGCTGCCAAGCCCATAGCTAAGCCAGGAACCCATGCTGGGACGATTGCCCTGCTGCGCGCCTGTTTGGAAAAAGGTCAGCGCGGGGTCATGGTTGATGGCTTCGGTGTACATGGTCTTTATAAAACATATATCATCCACCACCTTGGCGGTATGAGGCAGCAATTCGCTCAGCCATGCCCGTGACTGTCCGTACTGATTGAATTGGAATGCGGTGCCAGCCAGCGGGAACTTGACCTGGTCAGCTGTCATACCCGTAAGTCGCTGTCCATTTCGAATAGAAGCCGGCAGGTCCTCTCCCTGCATCTTTTGTAACAATGGCTTATAGTCGAAGAGGTCCAACTGCGACGGCGCTCCATTCTGAAAGAGATAGATGATCCGTTTGGCACGAGGGGCAAAATGGGGCAGCCCTGCCATAATAGCCTCTTCTTCCCCTCCCTTGAACAGATCGGGTATAAGCAGGGAGCCCAGCGCAACGCTGCCGATGCCAAGGCTCAGCCTCGACAGGAACTTGCGTCGATTGATACGAAGGGCGTGTTCGATGATCTCTTTTTCCATGTACGCTGTCAGGTTTTTGTGATAGCCTCTTCCAGGTTGTAAATTACTGTGATCAGTTTCATAAGGGCAGCCGCGTTGTTCACATCCACATTCTTTTCATGCGGGTATTCCCCTTCTGCAAGGGTTTTGCCGGCATCCAGCTTCCGGCTGGTGAGTTGCTCTAATTGCTCGTTATAATAGTCCACCAGCGTCTTTAGTTCTTTTTCTGCAGGCTTGCGGCAAACTATCCGCCGGAAAGCCTCCGTTATCTTTTCCTGTGGCGTACCGCGCTCCATCGACAATCGCTCCGCCAGCACCCGGGAAGCTTCCAGCACGGTAGGGTCGTTCAGCATGATCAACGCCTGCAAGGGTGTATTGGTCTTCAATCTTTTGACTTCGCATTGATCGCGGTTGCTGGCGTCGAACATGATCATGGATGGAGGTGGCACGGTGAGCTTTATAAAGGTATACATACCGCGCCGGTAAAGGCTGTCATGATGATCCTGCCGGTAGGTCGCCAGTACGCCTCTGCCGGAGGTAGCGCTCTCCCAAAGGCCGTCAGGCTGATAGGGCTTTACGCTGGGGCCTCCGATGGTACGCACAAGCAGCCCGCTGCTGGAGAGTACAAGATCTCTTATAAACTCTGCGGACAATCTGTTACGTGGCCCTCTCGACAGCAAGGCATTGTCCGGGTCCATGGCCAGTTTTTCGGGCGTAATGACAGCCGATTGCCTGTAGGTCGACGAAAGAACAATTTGTTTTACCAGCCGCTTGATGTCCCACCCATGATCCATAAAATCCACGGCCAGCCAGTCCAATAATTCCGGATGCGTAGGGAGCTCACCCTGCATGCCAAAATCCCCGGCGGTCTTTACGATGCCTCTGCCAAAGAATTCCTGCCAGATCTGGTTGACAAAGACCCTTGCCGTGAGCGGGTTATTCCTGCTGACGGTCCATTTGGCCAGTCCCATCCGGTTGCGGGGATATTCCACCGTGTCGTATTTCATCACGGCAGGCAATGCATTGGGCCGCACCTCGTCGCCCGGCATATCATAGCGGCCCCTTTTGAGCAGATAGGACTTCCGGACAGTGTCCCGCTCTCCCATCACGGACACGGACAAAGTACCCGTATCCTTATTGTACATGAAGGAGAGAAGATTCTTTCTGTCATTACTGTCAATGGACATCTTCGGCATCTTGGCTGGCTTCGATACGCCGACGTCCCCTTCATAACCAACCTCCTTGGTATTATTGAAGAAGGCCAGCAGACTGTAATAGTCCTTTTGACTAAAGGGATCGTATTTATGATCGTGGCATTGCGCGCATTCGATGGTTACGCCCAGCATGCCCTTCCCGTATGTCTTGGTCTTGTCGACAAGGTATTCGATACGGTATTCTTCCGGTACTACCCCACCCTCTTCCGTATACTTATGATTTCTGAAAAAGCCGGTGGCCAGTATCTGCTCCTTTGTGGCATTGGGCAACATATCACCCGCTATCTGCCAGGCGACAAATTGATCATACGATAAATTTTTATTGAATGCATGGATCACCCAGTCGCGCCAGGGCCATTGCGTCCGTATATTGTCATCCTGGTAACCATAACTGTCTGCATAGCGGGCCACGTCCAGCCAATGCACGGCCATCTTTTCGCCGTATTGATCCGTATTCAGCAGGTCATCGACTATCTTTTCATAAGCGTGCCCATCATTGTCGGCCATGTAATGGTCCATCATGTCAAGCGTGGGTGGAAGTCCGGTGATATCCATGCACACTCTTTTGAGCAGACGTTCCTTGTCGGCAGGCGCATTGGGCGTGAGCCCCGCCGACTCAAGCTTATGAAGGATAAAATGATCGATCTCGTTGGCAGGCCATGTCTTGTCGTGCACATCTGGCAGCGGCGCTGCGACAGGAGGCGTAAAGGCCCAATGCCGCTGGTATTTCGCACCCTGCTCGATCCATCTGGTAAACAGCTTTTTCTCACGTTCGGTCAACATCCCTAAATGCGCGTCGGGAGGGGGCATCATATAGGTCTGGTCGCTGGACGTCACCCTTTTTACAAGCTCGCTCTGACCGGGCTTGCCGGGCACGATGGCAAAGGCGCCTTTTAAATTTTTCAACGGTGCATAGGCGCTGTCGGCAATATCCAGGCGGAGACCAGCTTCACGGTGACTCCCATCTGGTCCATGGCATTTGAAACACTTGTCCGATAGTATGGGACGTATGTCGAAATTAAAGCTTACCACGTCGGGTAAGGCGTCTGAATGCTGCGCACTTTTGTCATGATGAAGGCAGGAAGAGATAATGCATATCCCTATCGCTATAGCGGCAAGTATCGTTGGTATTCTAGCAGACATGTTCTATTGTATGAACATGGCGAATTTACAAAAAATTCTTATTCCCTTACACCGATTGCATTAAAATTTCCGAACCACACCGGCCAGTCGCTCCAATTGCACGGCGTTCAGCTCAACAGCAGGATGGAACGCCGCCCCTCTCATATATTTCTCCAGGCTGTATCGCAACTGTCTCGCCGCGGGCCGGTGATCGAGATCATGTTTTATATCCGCAGACACAAGCACCAGTCTCCCTTTGCCTGCTTTCGCTTCTATGATCTCTGCCATCTTCCTGTTCCTGACAAAATTGTCGATCACCCGGACAATAGGATCGATGGCCGGTAGTGAATCCAGGATCATCGTCTTCGAAGAGGTAACAAGGTCCCACCACTGCCAGTCGGAATATGCCTCCGTCGGAAAATCTTTCAGCGCGGGATGGTCGGACCGCATCAACAATCCCATAGTGCCGGGCTGATCGGGGAAATGCACGGGACTCCAGAACACGGGGGCAAATCTGCCGGTAACGCCATTGAGACAGACAGTGTCTGGGTTAAACAGGACGTCCTTGCCTTGTTGCAGATGATGTAGTGCATCCTCTAAAGTACTATCAAAAACCACAGATGGTTCAGTAAGCAGCTCCGGATACACCCATATATTCCATTCATTCTTATAAGAGGTCCCCTTCAACCGCAACACAATGGTCAATTGTGCCGCCTGTTTCACTTCCCCCAACGCAAAAGAGAAGGAGCCGATCCCATGCCCATTCCCCATGGCAATATCCTGGACGGCCAGCACACCACCGGCAATCCGCCGGCCACCCGCATCTTCAACGGTCCACTCGGGGGTCACGCCCTTCAGCACGCCCTTGCCAAAATTGGCAACTTCCACGGTAGCGGTAAACTGCTCATTATTGGTATAAACGGCCTTGTCGAATCTTATCAGCGGCACCACAGCGGAGCAATACATCCGATGCTGCGCTGGTGTCACCAGCCCCTTGCTATCCCAAAAAGCATCCAACATACCAATAAGGGCGGTGCCCTGACCGGGGAAATCATGCAAGTCCAACAGCTGGAACCCACTGGCGCCGGGTGTCCTCAATACTCTTTCTATTTCCTCCTTATATAGCCGCGCAGCGAACTTTCCACTGGCCCTCGTAAAGGCCGGGGACAGATCGAGCATCCCCTTCCGCTCCAGATCCCTGCGGATGGCTGAAAAGTTCAGAGGGTCCAGCACGCCGGTATATTTGTCTATCTCCCGCATGTCGGGGTAGACGGAATACTGGCCCATCTCATGTATGATCAGCGGTACGGGCATTCCCTCTACCGCCTTGGCATAATCGCTTTTGAACTCGGGCGGATACGTATTGAAAATGCCCTGCCCCCTCACCCAACCCTTCCTGGTATACTGCGTAATATAATAATCGTCTCCGGGCTCAGGCCATAGCCCATGTCCGGCCTGAAAACTGAACGAGGTAGAAGTATACAAATGACGCGGATCAGCCTGCCGCAGGGCGCTTACCATCCCGTGCAGCCAGTCGAAATCCCCTTCCAGTTCATTGCCCATCGACCAAAAACAAAAGGAGGGATGATTGCCATACTCCTGGCTGATACGGAACGCCTCTTCCCGCAGGAACCTGTTCATGGCCGTGTCCTTTCCAGCATTCGTATTCCAGAGCGGCAGCTCGACCTGGAGATAAAAACCCAAAGAATCCGCTACTTCAAAAGCAGCCGCAGGTGGGCACCACGAATGGAACCGCAGATGATTCAGCCCATATGACCGGGCTACGGTGAACTCCTTTAACCAGCCACGCTTATCCATGGGCGGATGACCAGTCAATGGAAATATATCGCACTCCAGTGTTCCTCTCAAAAACATACGGCGACCGTTGATCCACAGTTCGCTGTTCTCATTGCCGAGCGCACGCATTCCCCATGTGGTATTGACAACATCCTTACCATGGCCTGTCGTTAGCGTCGCGCGAACGGTATAAACATTAGGCGTAAATTCATCCCACTCCTTACAGACAGGCAGCGCAATATCATCCTCGCCCGATGTCGTCACTTCCTTCTGCCGGCTGGTCACCACATGCCCGGCGCCATCCAACACCTGCAACATCAACCGTCCCCTGGCCTCATTCACCTTGCCATCCAGATTCGCCTGCCTCTCCAGCGCCGTGACCACCCTGATCTTCTTCTCCCTTTCCACGGGATATACCTGCACGGAGCGTATATGGTCCGGGGCCCTCGCCACCAACTGTATCTTTCCGAGTATCCCATTCCATATAATTTGTGTCTCTTCTGTATAGGAATGAGCCATATCCCTGATGGAGATATCATACTGCTTACGATTGTCCACCCGGATGACGATACGATGTCTGCCCGGTGTCAGCAGGTCCCCCAATTCATAATAATGCGGAGTGGTAAGACTTTCCCGCACCCCGGCCTCCCGGCCATCCACAAGGACATGGCTGGTCCACAACACCCTCTCCAGCTCCAGCGTAATACTTTTCCCGGCCCAATCCCGCGGTATATCCACCGCCCTCTCATAGGATGCGGGACCTATATAAGTATGTTTGCGCGTAAGATGCAAAAGCACCTCCCTCGTCAGCTTCGCATCTGTCAGCACAGGCGGGTCCCCAATGCCCGCGTCATCCAATGTTCCCGGCAAACGTATCTGTCTGGCCACCCCTTGCTCCAATTTCACATTCCATTGCCCCGCCAAGGGGATCACCTGCTGCGCCGGCAACCTGCCACAAAAGAAAACTACTACACCCGCTATCAAAAATCTCCTTACGACCATATCTGACATTTAATTTCTACCATACACTTTAAGCTCATAGACCCCAGGCGCACCTTTATCTTTCGTGGGAAGGACAGTCAGTCGTACCCATCTGCCGGTTGCCGTATTTTTATCGACATAACAAGGGTCTTCCACCGCATCATCTGCCTTTTTTGCAGCGAATGGCTTCCAGTTCACGCCATCACCGGAGACCTCTATTTTATAGGGAAGCGATTTTCCCGAATACTCCACAAATGTCTCTGTCCGGGTGATTTGATAGCTCCTGCCCAGGTCTGCTACCAGGAAGGGAAAACTATCGGTGTCCTTTGCCTGCCATTTGGAAAGCGAATTCCCGTCAACTGCATTCACCCCTTCATTTCCCATCGTCTCAGAAGACGTCCTCACCGATGCCCATTCGGAAAGCAATTCCCCGTCCACCGGCCAATACTTTATATTCAAATTATCAAACCTTGCCTTATTCCAACCCGAAGTGTAGCCGGCAGCTCCCAGTCGGTAAGTACGATCCTTCACCATCGCCACCCTTATTCCATCGATAAAGGCCTGTACCGTATCCGTATTACAAACCAGGCGCAGCCTGTGCCATTTCCCCGCACGCACCTGGCCCTGGGCAGCACCCACCCGCCCCTGGGCAAGCGTATGGGTGCGAGTCTGTAGTTTCCAGGTTCCATCCCGGTAAATATTAAGCCGGTAGCCATGAGGGATATTCGCCTGGGAAGCCTTATCATACGCACCTCTGAGAATAACTCCTGCATAACCGGCCCCATTGAAGGCGTCCTCCTCTACCAATACGTCGGATGAGATCTCTCCCCTCTCCCACTCCTCACCCTGTGCCACGAAGGTAAACGCACATTCATCAGGTATCCAGTGCGTGATGTCCCTGTCAACAACCTGTCTCACGCACTTAGTTTCACCCGGGGCCTGGAATAATTCGAAGGCTCCCGAATTATCACAGAAATAGGCAGGTGACTTGGGGGCCTTTGCAAGGGAGTATTTTTCAAAGTCGTCGGAGTATTCCGTTGCAAATTTGTGCGGCGCCGGTATTTTATGTGTCCCCTTTGATGCACCGGTAGTAGTAGTTACGGAATAAATACTTTCCGGATCGACTGTCAGTGTAAATATTCCATTCACCGGAACTATATCAGCCATCCTGATAAACTGCCTGCTGCTATCGGATTTCCAGACACGCAGGCTTGCCGGGGACAGATTGGAGACACGGAAATGCAGTTGCTGCGGCGTGGAGCCGCTGACGATTACGATACTGTAGTCGCGCTTCCCGTTGGAATTTTCAGGGCTTACATACGTGCAGTAGGCGCCATTTCCCCCCAGCAGTCCGCAGGCATCGTCGAGATATTGCCAGCCTGGTTTTACGAATTGGTTAAAATGAGCAACAGCCCATATCGTCGGCCATACCTCATAATATCCGGACCAGGGACGAGTGGCTTTCATGATCCCTACATTGGAGAAGCAAGCATTTTCAGGCATGGATGCGATGGGGCACCACATATTCACCCGCACTATTTTTCTTTTGATATAACATTGCAGGATATTCTTTGCCAGGTAGGTGGTATTCCGCCATGTCCGGCCCGGCAGCGAGAAATCTTCACCCGACCAAAGTGGCAATCCGCAGTTGATGGCGCTGGGACTGGCCTGCTCTTCATTTTCCCGCCACATATAAGAGTCTACATAATGATAACTGACCACTGACAATGTCTTTTTGAAAGTGCTATCCTTTAACAGCTCGTCCGCGATCGCCCAACTCTTTCCCGCCCCTTCCGGGGCATTGATCTTAATATAGCTCAACCCGTTCCGGTCAAGGGCGGGACGCAAGGTATCCACGATCCAGTTCCTGTTATATTCCCGCTCATTCCAGCACCCACCGATATATTTCATCGTGAGTCCCCAATGCTGCGCCCCCTGGATAAAACGCACCAGGTAGTCGGCATTGTCCTTCGACCATATACCGTTGAACCAGCCAGGCATGGTCCACTCCAGTGCATCCAGCTCAATTCCGGGGTTTCTGTTTGCAGCTTCCCGCATCAGCCAATACTCATATCCCCTGTTGTAATCCGGTGCGCTCATTTCTTCCCTTGTCCTGGCAAAGCTGGGCTCAGACCCGCAGGTTGAATTACCATCCCCGCCGATCTCGGTTTTCAAATAAGTAAATCCCGCGCCAAAATAAGGTTTGAACAAATAGTCTAAAATATTACTCCGGGCGGGCTCAGGATAATCGATCAGCAGCCGGGAAGAAGCCCCCGCACTCACCGCGCCGATGCCTTCAAAGACCCTTCCGGCGCCCTTCCCGTTGATGGGAATAGTGTCATGGAGCACCGGGGCTCCTTTCAAAACGGCCAGCAAGAGCAGGCCGGACAATGTCAATGATAACTTTTGCATATTGGCAATTTCGTCGAAAAACAAAATTAAAAGGAGGGTATATGTCAAAAAATGGACGGATATTCCATAAAGATGGATTATTCTACGATATTAATCCCTAAATTGGTCAGCGAGCAAATGTCGGTCCAATATGATGAAAAAAAAGAAAGATGGGTTTCAGGGGCAAAAGGCGATAGTCTTGCCGCGTGATATCATTGACAAATATTGTGTCGGCAACCCTTTGATCTCCGCCGCTTACATTACGGACATTGGATACTATCCAAGGGCGAAATTTCACTACCGTATCCGGCCACAAGGCATCGATCAGCATATCTTAGTTTACAGCCACGAAGGATCCGGATGGGCTGAAATAGGCGATAGGAAATATACCATCCATCCAGGTAATTTTTTTATCGCGCCCGCCGGACAATACCACCGCTATGCCGCCGATGCAAAGGACCCCTGGTCTATTTATTGGATACATTGTAAAGGGCCTGCGGTTGATGCATTTATAAAGACCTATTTTGAAAAGATCGATTCCTTCTGCGGGACGTTGCGATTCGATGACGGCCGGATAACGCTTTTTGATCAGATGTGCAAAACGCTGGAAAGAGGATATGGATATGACAACCTCAACTACAGCAACATGATCCTGCCGCATTTTCTTGCTTCCTTTTTATTCGACGAAGGCTTGAATGAAGCATCCCGGGACAATCCGCAGGACCTGGTTGCTCTTTCCATCTCATACATGCAAAAAAACATGGACAAAATGCTATCTGTGGATGCACTTGCCGATCAGGTAAATATATCCGCCTCGCATTATTCGTTCTTATTCAAAAAGAACACCGGCTTTCCACCCATTGAATACTTTAATCATTTAAAGATCCAAAAGGCATGTCAATACCTGCAATTCACGGAAATGCGGGTTAAGGAAATAGCCAACAAGGTCGGGATCGAAGACCCTTATTATTTTTCCCGGTTGTTCACAAAAATAATGAGCATGTCGCCCAAAGACTACCGGAATAAGTTTACTTACCAGGAAGAAGCAATGGGAATAAAATAGAAGATTTTTTGCTATACTTTTCGCGATAGCTGCTGGGCGTCATACCCACCGTTTTTTTGAACAGCTGGCGAAAGGTCTTTTCATCATTATAGCCCGAGGCGATCATGGATTCCAATACTCCGCCGGACGCCTGCTCCAGCACCCGCTTGGCAGCCTCGATCCGCGTCCGTTGCAAATATTCGATAAAAGTGATCCCCGTAGCATGCTTGAACCTGCGCGCCAGATTGCGGCGGCTGGAAGGAAGGTCATTGATCAGTTCCTCGATGGTATTTACCTGTGCATAGTCCCTGCGGATACGTTCCTGGAGTTGGGACACCAGCTCATCCTGGTCCGAAGGCGCCGGATTGAACGTGGCAAAATAGGTCTGCTGCTCCCGGTCCATATCGATGGCAAAATACTTGGCCGTGCGGATAGCCATCTCCCGCCCGCAATAATTTTCGACCAGCAACAGCAGCAGGAGGAAACTGTTGGTGGAACCACCGCTGGTATAGATATCCTGATCCCGGGTCACCACCGCATCAGCCTGCAGCCTCACCGAGGGGAAGGCGACAGCAAATCTCCCCGTGGCATCCACATGGGTAGTAGCCGTCTTGTCATCCAACAACCCTGTAGCCGCCAGTAAAAAAGCGCCTGTACAAACACTGGCAATGGCAGCTCCCTGATGACGCATGTCACAGAGCCATTCTATGAACGCTTCGTTGTCGCGGATAGCCTTATGCATATCGTTAATGGCAAAGGCCGGTATGAGGATCACATCAAAACGCAGTTTGTCATTCAATTCCTGTAAAGGATATCCACTATAAGACCCCTTATGATCTTCACCGGCATTCAATACATGGATCTTAAAAGATGGCGCCCCGCCTTCTTCTACACTGAAGCTGTTGACAGTCTCGAAAACGTCCAGGATCGCAGCAATGCTCAACAGGCGGTGGTATTTCGTCAATAGTACACCAAGCTGTATCATCAATTGTAATTTTAAAAGTGCGGGAATTGGTCTGAAAGTGGCCATTTTCCCCCCGGTTGACAATCTTCCAGGTAATTTTGTTGCATGAGAAAGTTAATTTCATATCTCCTTGTTAATCAATGCTATGTTTTTTAGAAAATGGCTTGCAAATGCCATACCTGCATATTATCTTTGCCTTGGACCCTCTCGTAAAGACTTAACCCTTTTCTTCTTACATCCAAATTTTCCCTCAAAAAACCAGCCCTTTTATTGATTCGTCGGTTACAACCCGGCCTTCGGTGATGTCTAATATCTGACCTTCCGTCAAATCGCTTCCAGCGATCCCTCTATTCATATCCTTTGATGTCCGCCCATATCTTTTGAAAAGCAGTCATGATCGTATTATCAGTCCCTGTAAAACACACGAATTATGAAGCTTTTCTACTCGCTACTTCTTTTCATATCGCCTTTTATTGCCGATGCGCAAATGTCCATCGACAACGTCGCTTTTAACACCGATGGCGCCGCCAATCCCTTTTTGGACAAAGCTCCCAAAGAATGGGTGAAAGAACAGGACCAGATCGATGGCCACGTTCCCCACAGCAAGCTCGTCAAAATGCAGAACGCGACAGGAGCCATGATCTCCTTCCTTCATGATTCCTGTTTCTCTACAACAGACTTCACCCCTGTCTGGCACGGCGAATACGCCATTGGCCGGTTTGGCGTCCAATGCAGGTCAGAGGACAGGAGAGGCCGCCTGACGATCATGTCCAACGATATCAGCCCCCTTCTGCGTTATCTGACGGTGAACGGCAAGGAGTTCGCAGGTATCCGCCCCTCCTCCGGCCTGCAAGAAAACTACCCTTACTTCGAATATGAAGAAGAAGACCACGCACGCACAATATATTGGCTCATAACTCCGGATAGCACCCGCTTGCCTTACATCAGGATCACCCGCAAGGAATATCTGCAGGAAGCCCGCGCAGAGCTCTTAGATAAAAAGAACAGCATCATTGCAGACATTAAGACAAAGACCCCCATCCGCTCCGCAGCCGTCCAGGAGGCTGAGAAAAAAGCAGCCATCGATGAGTTGAACAATAACTATTCCGGCGCCGACCTTCAGGTGAGACAGCGTCTCTTCGCAAAAGAATACCATACCGATGAAGAGTATCTGAAACTCAGCATTGAAAAAGCTACCGCAGCCCTCGATAGAACTATACATCTGATGGACTCTTTGTCTGCCCGTAGCACAGCAGCGGATCTCGATAAGCCCGCCATGGTCTCCGTAGAAGCCGCCAACTTCAGCGCGTTCGAAGACAACCAGGCAGACAGGAACATGCTGGTAAAGATCAATCCCGCCTATTACGCAAACACCGGCAGCGACCGGCCGCTGTTATTCCTCGTCAGTTGGAGCTATGATCCCGCCGGCGCCGACGCAAGCAATATCGACCACCAGGTAAGGGAGAACATCGACTTCCGCCAGCTAAAAGCGCTGTTAAGCAAATAAGTGTAATAACTTTGACCTTGGCCATATTCGGAAATAGCTCTATATTTAGAGCTAACACTATTCTATGCCTCCTTTCCTCCGTGTGCCGCTTGCACTATTGACATGCTTGTTGTTGCTTAGCAGCTGTTATACCTATCGCGTTGCAACCCACGCCCAGCCGGGTACAGAATTCCAATCCCGAACGGCCCATTCCTTCTTCTGGGGGCTGGTACAAAACCCGAAGGAAATAGCCACACCCATCTGCGATTCACTCAATGCCAACGGTGTGGCTCTCGTGCAGGTAAAGAGCAATTTCGGCTATTCACTTATCACCGTGCTCACGCTGGGCATCTGGTCCCCGATGAAAATAGAATGGAAATGCAGCAAACCCTGTCAGGTGACGGGCCATCTTTGACAAACCAACTCCACTAGCATGAAAATAATCAAGACTGGTTTCAGCTCATGGGAGAACAGACATGAAACTTTTGTAGAGACCATCCGGGACCTGTACGAGTTGGGCAACGATGACTCCCTACCTCCTATCGACAGCTATAACGATACCACAAAAGGCCTGCAACAGATCATCGCCGACGCCATTGCAAAAAAGATCCCGCTGCGTGCGCTGGGAGCCGGCTGGTCATGGACAAAGATCGCCACCGCCGAGGCAGGCATCATGCTGGACACCAAGCCCCTGAATATGATCTTCGATATCTCCGGACCCAGCGTGGCCACCTCCTACAAAGGCGATCCCACCAAGCTGTTCCTGGCCCAATGCGGCAACGGCGTCTGGGAACTTAGTCGATTCCTCAAGAACCGTAACCTTTCTTTAAAGACATCCGGCGCCAGCAATGGTCAGACCATCGCAGGCGTCATCGCCACGGGGGCCCACGGCTCCGCCTTCGACGTAGGGGCGGTACAGGACTTCGTCGTCGGTCTGCACATCATCGTAAGCCCCACCCGTCACATCTGGCTGGAACGCAAATCCTATCCTGTAGTATCGGATAACCTTATACGAAGTCTGCAGACGGAGCTGGTACAAGATGACGATCTCTTTAATTCGGCGCTGGTAAGCTTCGGCAGCTTCGGTATCATACACGGTGCGATGATCGAGACGGAAAGCATCTTCCTGCTCGAGGCTTATATGTCCACTATGCCTTTCGACAACTCTTTGCAGCAGATCATGCAGACGCTCGACTTCACCAATTCCAAACTTCCCTATGGCAGCGAAAGACCCTTTCACTTCGCCGTCTCGCTCAACCCTTATGACCTCGACAAAGGTGCCTATGTCACCACCATGTATAAAAGGCCTTATAAGGCAGGCTATACCCCTCCGGTACGAAATCTCAATGGGCTGGGACCGGGTGATGACGCGCCCTGCTTCATCGGAAAGATCACACAGGTGATACCATCCCTGGTGCCGACGCTGGTGACAAAACTGCTGGCATCCAGCCTCACCCCCTACTCCCAACAATTCGGCACCATGGGTGAGATATTCGACAACACCACCCTCCATGGTAGGCTGCTCAGCGCAGCCATCGGCATCCCTATCAGCTATGTCAGCAAGGCCACCGATCTGCTGCTGGCCATCAACAAAAGCAACGGCCCGTTTGCTGGATTGTTCGCCTACCGGTTTGTAAAAAAATCCAACGCCAAACTGGCCTTTACCAAATTCGATTATACCTGCGTACTGGAGTTGGACGCAGCCTTCTCGGACGAGACATATGCATTCTACACTGCCGTTTGGAAGAAGTTCGAAGAAGAAAATATCCCCTTCGCCTTCCATTGGGGCAAGATCAATGAGCTTGACTTCAACCGTCTCACCAATATGTATGGCGACGACCTGAAGACCTGGCTTGCATCCCGCAACAAGCTCCTGGATGCCGACTCCAAAAAAGTGTTTACCAACGCTACACTCACCAAATGGGGACTGGATGTATAGGATAGCATTGATCCTGCTTTGCCTCATTCGAACGGTTTCCGCCCAAAGTCCGGATAGCATCCTGCGCCAGCTGCGTATCATTAACGACTCCACTCCCGGCGCCAATCTCATCTCCCATCGCGCGATGAACGTCTTCCTCTCGGAGGCAGCAGGTTATTATCTGTCGGACCCGGACAACCTCACCCTGTATAAGAACTCCGTCATCGCCAATGCCGCGGAAGGCACCCTGGCCATCTATCACAATCTGAGACAGCCAGCGGGCATAGACCAGCCGGTACGATCATTTTTCAGCATCGGCGCCCAAGCTAATATCGCGGACGCCTTTGCAGCCCACTCGGAGGGCAGACCCTATAACAACCAGTTCGGACTCCTTCTGAAAAACACCTGGATCGGACACACCGCGGTCTCGGCCACTCCCGATCAGATGAGGATCATGGACACGCTACGCGCAGCCATCCTGCATTCCACCGAAACGGCCATCCGGCAGCAGGCGGGTGATTTTATCTTCGACCCGGACCTCCCGCGGTACTTTGAATTTGACTATGCCCATAAACAGGCCAGTACGCTCGCGAAAAGATTTATCTATAAAGTGATCTCTTTCCACTGGACCAGCGTCAGTATGTACGTTCCTCTCATCACTGAAAATTTTCAGGTAGCGCCGGCGCCTGGCGACGCTCCTTCGACCAGACACGCCTACCCTCTTCACTTCAATATCACCCACACCCGACTGTGGGAAGGCAGTAAATTTGGACGAATATTTGCAACGCTGGCAGGCGACGCCCGGCTAAACAATTCCAGCGACGGCTACCAGCTCTATAAGTTCGGCAGTCTCTATACAGGAGACTATAAGACCTTCATTACCCCTTCGGTAAAAGGCCAGCTTGCATGGTTCCCTACCGATTCGCATATTGGCATAAGCTTTCAACTACAGCAGTTCATGGGGGATTATCATGCCCTCAACGGCATACTGGGCATCCCCGTTGTGCTGATCAACAAACAGGCGGAAGCCGCCATGAACTTCGAGTTCCAGGTCCGTTTTTATGACATGGGGAATTCCATCGATGCTGGCAGGGGGCTCAACGGCCGAACAGCCATCGGGCTCACAGCAGGTATCCCTTTCAGTAAGATTGCGTTTTAGAAGGGCGAGAACCAGGATATCCATGACCTTGCATTCGAGGCAAGGACCATATCATAGCTCTTCGCGCCGGTCTGCACAAGATAAAAGCCCGCAGGATTATACAACACCTGGTCCGATTTATCTACCGGTGAGCCCGCAGGAATAGTGCCTATAGTACCCAGCTCAGTGAAGGTGGCCCTCCCGCCCGCAAAAGAAGGCGGCGTGGCCGGCACCGAAAAATAATTACCGAGCGCGAGAGCGTTGTTCTTTACCACCAGGGGTACAAATGCATCGGCATTAGGATTGCCGTTCCGGGGTCCCAGCAAATTGGGGATATAGGCAAATTGATAAAAGGGTCCCCCTTCATCAGTCACCTGCGTAACACCAAACGCATCGTCCACCCCATTCACATGCCATCCGTTCCAGCTGGCCCAGTAGCCGCCATTGTCATTGGCGTAATGCCACCATCTGCCGGGAGCATTTACATCGTTGCTGATAGGGGCTGTAGCGCCCTTTATCGTCGCAGCCTGTCCGCCTACAGTGGCCGTGATCGTCTGTGTGCCAGGATTCCAGAGCAGATTGTCGATGCCGGTCAGGGTCGCACTCCCCGCGACAATGGGGGTAGCAAAGACAAGACCGCTGGCAGTGAAATAGTAACTGGTGGTCTGAGATTCGGCTTGCCCGCCCGACGTCCAGGTGACGGTTATCGTCCTGTCGGCATTGGGCCTTAGCTCATAAGTAACGCCATTCACGGTGAGCCGCTTAAAATACTCCAGAATATTGAGCAGCGCGGTTGTATTGTTCCTAAGCGCTCCGCTGTAGTAAGCGTCCCGCTGCGCCTGGGTAGCTTTTATCAGCAGTCCGCCCGCGCTGTTGAGATTACCCCGCAGATGGACGGTATCGCCCGCCGCAGCAGGCACGGTACTGTCCGAAAAAGAGAACTCGAAATCCGTACCCCAGCCATAGCCCGGACCGAACGGGCTCTTCGAGATAGCAGGATCAGGATCACATGGCACATGAAGATAGCTGTACGTATCGAAGATCAGCGCCGGCCTCGTCAGCTCCTTGATACGATAGCTCGAGCTCTTGGGCACAGACATAGACGTGTCGAAGTCGGAGAACATGACCACAGTATTGCTGTCGACGAACTGCATATAATACGCCAGGGTGATGGCAGGGCCGTTCTGGCTCACGCCCTGGTTATACGCTATACCGGTCGTGCTTTCCACGAAGATCCAGCCATACTGTGATCCCATAAGCTTACTCTGATAGGCGGCCAGCGCCTTGGCTATCCGCTGGTCCGGCGTCAACCCTCCGATGGTATCGGAGTCCTTCTTCTGACATCCGGCGCTTACCATCATCACCACGAGTATATATAAACTAATTCTTTTCATCTTGCTTTGTTTTGAGCTTTATTGCAGATAGTTCACAAAGGCGGTACGGCATGTAGCCCTTAATGCATAAAAATTGATATTCCACACCCGCTGAAAATAATCGACGACAACGGCTTCCTTTTGTTTGATGGTCTGATACCCCGGAGAAGAAGGCCCCCCTGTCTGGCTCAGCAATGCCTCGTATTCATCATACCCTCCCGACGGACCGTTGGGACCCCCTGCCAGCATACTGCTGACCATTTCCACGAAGTCTTCGTCCGGAGCGGCCTGGGCATAGGACGTAATAAAGCCCAGCTGTCGTGCATCCGCATCGGATATATTGTACCAGTTGCCCGTATAGCCTGTAGAGATGGTCTTGAACGAGACAGGATACAATACATTATGGTTGAGAATATGCCCGAACTCATGGTGCATCGTATGCATCATCTGTTTGAAAGCATTCGAGTCGGCCTTCATGCGAGAGTAATAGTTCACCTGGTAGAGAAGCATGGCCGTCCCGCCCTCTGCCTGCCCCAGGAAAATGGCGCCATTCGGAAGATATTCGGCGCTGCCAGCCAGCTCAAGCGCCTTGGGCAAATAGCGTCTCAGAAAAGCATTGTTCCCCGTCTGGATATTATAGGGAGCATACGCAACATTCAGCAGCGCTTTCAGCACTGGCACCACCTTCGCAGCATCGGGCGGCGTAATGTCGGTGGGAAAGTCCAGCTGCCCCGGCAGCCATTTATAATAGACAGCCACATTATAGGGCACCGTGAGGCTGTCGTAAATGAATGCATCGATGCTGTCATGCTTCCAGTCGTCACCGCCCAATCCTACAGGAGGCGTAGTGATGGGAGTGAAACTATCCTTTTTGCAGGACGTCATTCCACTCAGGACGCCTATGCACAGCACAATTAATATTCTTGGAGGTAATATCTTTGATATCAGTCGCATGATCGATAATTTTTATTTTGGATTAGGTTCGAGTCCGGCAGCAATAGCCTCAGGTGGCAGCTGCAATACTCTTCTGTTGTCCCCCGGCGGAATTGAAGCTATGGGCGTGCTAAAATCCGAGCCGTTAAATCGGTATATCGTCATACCCACACGTATATTATCCAGCCACCGGATGCCTTCCTGGAAATATGTAAATCGTTTAAAATCCAGGGCGGTCTGGATAAGCGCATTGGTCGCCGTCAGCCCATAAAAGTTGGACGCCCTTGCTACCGTTACATTATGGGTCCCCGGGTTGTAATTCTTGATATTCTTGCTCACCCAGGCATTCAGGTCCGTCAGCGCCGCCGTATTATTCGATGTACGCGCATAGGCCTCGGCCCTGTTCATCAGCACTTCCTCCATGCTGAACAGCGGGATCAGACCGTACCGTACACCGTTGGAAGCATTGCCCACGGTATAGGGGCTCCATTTCGGAAAGTTGAACACCTGTGGCGTAGCCCCATAAGTGATGATGCCAATAGTTCCCCCCGTTACATTCGTCGCATTGAAGAAATTGGTATTCAGCCCCTGTCCGTAGCCATACCTGTATTGCGCATAGCTATCGAAATAAGCGCTTTGCGCCTCCTGCAGAAGGATATTGGCGGAATTGGAAGAAGAGACATATTTGATCGCCAGCTGCTGATATTGCAGGTTGGCATAGTCGTCGGCCTGGGGCCTTATCAGCGTGGCAGGGCTGCTGCTGCCAAATACTGCCGACGCATGTGCGATCACCTGTGCATAATCCCTTTTAAAAAGATAGAACCTTGTCGCAAAAGCATGCGCCGCCTGCAATGTAAAATGGAACTTAGGCGCTGTCCCATAGATCTTATCCTGGATAAGAGCGAGACCACGGGTCAGATCGCTCTCGATATTGCTGTATACGGATGCTACAGTGCCCCGCTGATATTTTTGGAATACCGAACCCTGTGGCTCGGTCACATAAGGGATGCCAGGGTCGGTGGCGCTGGAGCTTGGATCGTACGGTTTTGCAAAAAGACATACGAGCATAAAATGTGCATAGGCGCGGCATACCAGCGCCTCCCCCTTCTGCGCGGCAAAACTGGCTGAATCCGGCCCGTTGCAATAGGTCAGCGCCAGGTTGGCCGTGGCAATAGCCTTATAACAGCTATCCCAATACGCTATGGGGCTGTCGTATCGTATGCTGGTGACATCTTCGAACCGATAGGACTGTGAATTGATCTGGTAGGACTCCGGGTCGGCCGTCGCAGGCGCCGTTCCCTTATCCTCCGCATTGTCGCTCATCGGCTCCATAAAAGGGATATAGTTCGCATGCGGATAAGCGGCCACCAGCAACTGCGTCACCTGGTCCACCGTAGTAATGACGGCCCGGTTGTCGGGGAGCTTGTCCAGCTGCTTGCTACAGCTCATAAGGCAAAGCCCCGGGCACCAAATCAATAAATAAGCTACTTTCTTCATAATCGAATTATTTTGATCAGATCCCGAGTTTTAGAGAAAAAGTTATCTGTTTGTTCACCGGCAACGCTACCCCGCCCGACCCAAAGAACTCAGGGTCCTGGCCATGTAGCCGGCTGTCGGAATAGATCAGCCATAAATTGTTCCCTGTAACGGAGAGCGATCCGCTCCTCATGCCGAGCCGGGTCATCAGTGTCCCGGGCAGCAGATAAGAAAAGGTCACCGCCTTCAGCCGTGCAAAGCCTCCATCCGCCACTCTGTCGCTGGAATAATTATAATTGTTATATGGGAAGGCCGACTGCTGCTGCAACTGATAACCAGCCTGCGTGAACATTGCTATGGAAGGTATGTTCGTCAGTTTTTCATCTCCCGGCAATTCCCATCTCCTTTTAAATTCGTTGGGCAGGGCAAACATGTCCGAATAGGATACCCCATAGACAGGGCGAAGCCTTACCTTGCTACCCATTTGATAGGTGATCAGCACATTCAGCGAAAAATCCTTGTACCGGAATGAGTTCGACCAGCCACCGGTAATAGTCGGATCCGCAGGCCCCTCGTATTTCAGATACTTGGTATTCGTGCTTTGCAGGTTCACCACGGGGCTGACGATACCGCTGTCGTTGAGAAATATGGGATAGCCATAATAAGGGTCCAATCCCCTGTTGGCGATGGAGAATAGGCCGCGCACAGGGAATCCCTGCTGCGCACCGCCGCCCTCACCCACCAGTTGCCAGATGTTCGGCGTGCTCTTGAGATTGGTGATATTTGTCACATTCCATCCAAAGTTCAGCGTGCTGGAAATATTCCATTCCTTATTCGCGAGTATCCTTCCCGTCAGCGATATGTCCAGGCCATGAGATTTCATGTCGGCATAATTGGCATACTGGTAAACCTCTCCGCCGATGCCCGAAGTTCGTATCAGCCCGATGAGATCGAAGCTCTTGCGATCATACCAGTCTACGGTAAGCCCCATCCGCTCATTGAAGAATCCCGCATCTACGCCCACATTCAGCTCATACTTCTTTTCCCAGGTCAGGTCTCCGTTTTTAAGGTCCTGTATCGTGATGGACGTCTGCTGGTCCCCCTGGTACTGCCGGTTGGTGATCTGCGACTTGAGGATGGTGGTGCTGTTGATGGCATTGCCGACGCTGGCGTTCAATCCATAGCTGGATTTCAGCATCAGGTGGCTTAATGTCGGCCTTACTCCTTCAAGGAATTGCTCCTGGTCTATATTCCAGACACCGGCCACCGTCCAGGTAGGCAGCCAGCGGGCATGAGTGGAATTACCCATCCTGTTGGAACCATCGGCCCTGACAGTTCCCATCACGGTATATTTATTGTCGTATGTATATTGAGCATTGGCGAAAAATGCCGCGGCACGTTCGTATTCATTGAACATACCATAGTAAGTATCATTGCTCTCTACCATCTTCTTGAAGAAAAGATAGTTGACAAAAGGAGTTCCTCCTGTATTGTACTGGTAGCCGACCCCCACATCATTGGCCGTCTGACGATCCACCGACCGGTACTCCTGTCCCAGCAGCGCAGTTATTGCATGCTTTCTATCGTCAAAGGTCTCATTGTAGCTGATCGTGTTCCGGAAAGTGTAGTTGACCAGGGTCCTGTCCGTCCGTTTGTAAAAGCCACCGTAGGGCAGTACGGATACCGCCTGGTTGAAAGGCAGCGTTGGGTCCTGGTACAGGAAGGGATTGGAGGCATTGATGATACTGTTATAGCCCGGCTGATTCGGATCACCCACGCGATAGGCATTGGCCTCATTGCTGTTCTCCAGCACATCGTGTTCTTCCGTAGTTTTGACATAGCGGAGGGCGCCCGTAAAGTCGTAGGTGATATGTGGGGTGAGCTTATAGGACAGCCTGCCCTGCAGCCTTCCATCCAGCACATTCAATTTGGTATAGTTGTTCTTCAGCTCGGAAAGGATATTAAAAGGCGCAAAATTCTGTGTGGAGTAATTATAAGACCCATTCGAGTTGTAAGCTGGCAGCGTACGGGAGATGTTCAGAGCATAGCTGAAAGGGTTGATATCAAAATCCCTGGAATATTGCCCAACCAGCGGGTCGGAAGTCCTGTTCTCGGTACCGGCCGTCTGCTGCTGACGGACATTACCGCCGGCAAGGAAGCCAAAGGACAGCTTGCTGTTCATCGTATAGTCCTGGCGGAAATTCAGTGTATAGCTCTTTACCTTGTCGGCAACCGACCATCCCGGATCTGTGAAGAAGCTGGTAGAGATATAGGACTGCGCTTTTTCATTACCCGACGTGATGGACAGCGTATGCTGCTGGTTGACGGAGTTCCGGAACAGCTGCTTGAACCAATTCGTATTGATATTGGCATATTTCATCAGCCAGGCCTGTCTTCCTTCGGGTGTGTTCTGAACGGCGAAATTGCCGTTGGCATCCGGATATTGCAGTAGCCTCGCCA
Organism: Sphingobacteriales bacterium 50-39; assembly: GCA_001898505.1. Taxonomy (GTDB): domain Bacteria; phylum Bacteroidota; class Bacteroidia; order Chitinophagales; family Chitinophagaceae; genus Puia. The sequence goes on along the minus strand of MKTZ01000004.1, from coordinate 293,410 downwards.
GCTCGCCATAGATACCGGAGTTGGGAGCATTCACTAATTGGGGATAAACGATGAGCCCCTTCCGCTCCAGCTCCGCATTCACGGACATCTGGTCGGCCGAGTTCATGATATCATAGGAAGTATAGCTTGGTCTGAGCTGAAGACCGAAATTGCCTGTATAAGAGATGGCAGGTGTGCCTGATTTTCCCTTTTTGGTAGTGATGACGATGACGCCATTCATGGCCCGCGCCCCATACACCGCTGCGGCAGAGGCGTCCTTCAATATGTCGAAGGTCTCGATATCGTTGATGTTCAATCCGGCCACCGAAGAACCCAGCAAAGTGCTGGCATCGCCGCTGGTCAGCTGCTCATTCGAGACATTGACGATATCCTCCAGCACGACCCCATCCACGACCCATAAGGGCTTGTTCTCCCCGTTGATGGAGGTGGCGCCACGGATACGCACCTTGGGCGCCGCACCAAAAGTGCCGGACACATTCTGTATGCTGACACCAGCCGCACGGCCTTCCAGCATCCTGCTGATATCGGTGACCCCGTCGAGTTTGATACTGTCCGCCTTTACCGTCACCGCCGAACCTGTAAATTTTTTACGGTCTATACGTTGGAAACCCGTTACGACAACATCCTCCAGCGCTGCCACCTTCCGCTTCAGACGGGTCGTCATTTCCGACCTGCCATCCACGGCCAGCTCGACCTCCTCGATGCTAACCCCCGAAAAGACAAGCACTGCGCCGGCAGGGACATTGTTGATGGTCAGATCCCCGTTGACACCCGAAACATACTTTCGGGGCGTCCCTTTTATCTGCACAGTGATCCCTGGCAGGGGCTGACCCGCCTCATCAGCTACATGCACCTTCACTGACCCTCCGGGCGATTGACCCGCCACATGAAGGCACCACAAAAACAAAAAAAGTAAAGTTGCTCTCACGGTAATCATAAGTTGACAGCAGTTTTGATGAATTGAAGAACAAAGTGGCGTCTCCTGACGGAGACACCACTTCCAAATAAGTAAGCCACAAATTTATGGCAGATTGTAATACTTTTTGACCTCCAAGTAATTGTTAAAGTCGATGTTGGGCAGACCTGGGTATTTGCCGCCATTGGTAGAGCCCGTTGCAGTACCGCTGATCAGGATACGCACGATACGGATGGCATCGTATACCTCACCCTTGCCCGTAACCCTGTCTATGAAAAAGGCGCATGAATCCAGGGGAAGCGTATAATCTATATACCCATACGAAAAACTATAGGTGCTGCTATCGCCTTTGCCGGCGCCCGGAACAGCATACCATACTCCCCCCCTATACAAGTACGTAAACCAGGCGGCCTTGTCTGCCGTGTCGTTCAGCACAGTTAAGAGAAGGCCTACATAAGCGCTATCCGCCGAGGGCTTTGTAAAATTCTTTATGCCGGCAAAAGTAGTGTCAGGGTTCAGCGGTGCGAAAATATATTGCATGACGTTGGCGTTGCCGTTCTGTCCTGTAGGTCCGGCCAGCCCCTGTACCCCCTGAGGGCCTTGAGCGCCCGCAGGTCCTGCCGGTCCCGCGGGACCGGTGTCGCCCTTTTTACAGGATACGATACTTACTGTCGCTATAGTGATAGCACAAGCAGCTACTAGCTTGGAAATACTTTTCATGTTTATTCTCATTTTAGCAGTGAAAAAAAATTTAATAGTTACCATCCATATCAGGGTTGCCTACCCGGAATGAATTTAAGGAAATTTCCCCAAATAGTGCAAACCATCCCCAAATCATCGATCCGATTATGCAAATGGCTGATCGATAGAGGGACTCGGCTCCGAAAACCACCGGGGACCATCCTCCGTCATATAGGCACAATCCTCCAGCCGGATGCCGAATTCGCCATAAATGGCAATGGTCGGCTCTATACTAAAACACATCCCCGGCTGCAAGGGTTGCCTGTTCCCTAACACCATATTACCCCATTCGTGCCCGTCCATACCAATACCATGACCCGTCCGGTGGGGACAGCCTGGTATCTTATACCCCGGTCCGAACCCTGCATCGGTCAGCACTTTACGAGCGGCTTTATCCACATTTTCGCAGGGCTCTCCTATCCTGGCCGCGGCAAAACCCGCCGCCTGCGCCCTTTTCTCGATGTCCCAGACCTCCCGTTGCCGCTTCGTAGGCTCTGCCCCAAATACAATGGTCCGGGAGATGTCGGAGCTATACCCCTCCACCTTGCATCCCCCATCCATCAGCACGATATCCCCTTTTTTCAGATGCTGCGGTTGAATACTACCATGGGGAAAGGCGGACGCCTGACCAAAATTCACCCCTATCTCACCGGCCGCTCCCAGCCTCGAATGCGCATCAGCCGTAATGGACCCGAAATCCCCCGGTGTCATCCCTTCATGCAACAGCGCGACCCCGGCCTTGTAGGCGGCAATGGTAATATCGCTGGCCTTTTTCATCAGGGCGATCTCCGCCGGGGTCTTGATCAGCCGGCAGTTCATGGTGACAGGATCGCCGCTGACATAATTGAGATGGGCAGCTTCCTTCCTTACTCCATCGAATATAAAGAACCGCAGCCGCTCCTCGATCCCGATGTTCCCGCTGTGAATGCCCATATCCCTGATCGCATTCGCGATCTGTTTGTACGGACTTTCGTGCTCCTCCCAGACGCGGATATCTGTACCTATCTTGATCAGCTCCCGCAGCCGCTCCGCCTCAAAGGCAGGGCCAACATATTTGACATCCCCTTTGGCAGGAATGATGGCCACCATGGTCCTTTCGCTGGCCCACCAGTTTACACCCGTAAAATATTGCATGGAGGTCCCGCAGTCCAGCAGCAGCGCCTCGATCTTGTTCTCCACCATCAGCCGCCGGGCCTTTTCGATACGGGCCAATCGCTCCTCCAGGGTGATGGGAGCAACATCCCCGGTCATGGGCTCCAGGTCGATGTGCTTAAAAGCAGTCACCCCCGATAAAATGGCTGTTCCCGCAGCAGCCCTGCCTGCTGTCAGGATAAATTCTCTTCTTTTTAGTCTCATATATGTAGTAGTTTAATTGGCCAATTTCCCCGCCATACCGATCACCAGGCTGGCGGAGTTGCGCGCAGCGATATGATAAAAATTATCCATATCCATATGAGCGCTATCTCCCGCGCGGTCACTCATGCTGCGGATCACGACAAAAGGCACTTTCTGCTGCCAGCATACCTGCGCCACCGCAGCCCCCTCCATCTCCGTAGCTGATGCCCCCAGCTGTCTGTACAATCGGGCCGTAGCCGCCTGGGAAGAAATAAACTCATCCCCCGTGATAATACGCCCTCTGACGACCCTGGGGGCAGTACTGTCATTCACCCCCGTCCTCTCCAGCTTCGTGGTTTGCGATACAGTATAAGCCAGCCGCACCAGCCGGGCATCGGAAGGGAAATACAGGGGATTCTGTTCATTCGTGATGGGGTTGCGCGTACTCCACCGTTCCAGGCTGTCCGGCTTTAAAGCCCCATAGTCATGATACCCTACCTCTACTCCAATGACCAGGTCGCCCGGCGATAGATCGGGATCCACGGCTCCGGCAATACCCGTAAAAATTACTTCCGAAGGATGAAAATGCTCCAATAACAACGTGCTGGTAATGGCTGCATTCACCTTCCCCACTCCCGACAAAGCCACGACCACCTTTCTCCCCTTCAACGTGCCTTCCGTGAAATGTATCTGCTGTATGAATACCTCTTTTTTATCCTGCACCTGGCTCCGCACGAGGTCCACCTCATCCCTGAATGCCCCCAGAATAGCCGTCACCTGTCCTTGGACAGTGCCTCCCAGAAAAAGAACTACCAATATAAGAAAGGTCCTCATCATGTCGATGTTATTGTATTATCAATGCCAATATCGAGAAAATATCGATCACCCACAACGCCGGGCTGATCCTGCGGACCTTCCCCGCCATCACCTGCAATAAGGTCCAGCTGAGGAAACCCCAGACGATGCCTTGGGTAATGGAGTAGGTAAAAGGTATCAGCACCATCGCTATAAAGGCGGGTATGGCCTCATCCAGCTGCGTCCAGTTGATCTTTATCACCGGCCCCATCATAAAGACACCTACCAGCACCAGCGCCGGAGCCGTAGCAATGGAAGGCACCATGGATAAAAGAGGGGCCAAAAATAAAAAAGGCAGGAACAGCAGAGCGGCGGTCACGGCGGTCAACCCAGTGCGTCCTCCCGACTCGATACCCACGGCACTCTCGATATACGCAGTCCCGGGACTGGAACCGGTCAGCCCCGCCAGTACCGTAGCCACGGCGTCCGTGATCAGACTTCGTTGTACATTCCTGGGCTCTCCATCCGCATCCAGCAGATCAGCCGCTTCCGCCAGCCCGACAAAGGTGGAGAGGCTGTCGAACATATCCGTAAAGACAAAGGAAAAGATCACGGGCGCCACAGACCATTTTAGGGAATGCACCATGTCAAGTTGGAAGAGAAGACTAAAGTCAGGACGGGAAAAAATCTCCTTCCCGCTGACCAGCATCTCATCCCCCCACCAGCGGCCTAACGGCCATGCCAGTATAGTAGTGATCACGATGCCCAATAGAATACCACCCTTTACTTTCCTGAGCACCAGGCCGGCCATGATAAACAACCCCACAATAAATGTCAGCAATGCGGGCGTCAGCTTACCCATACCCACCATGGTCGCAGGATGCGCCGTGATCATATGGGCATTCGCCAGCCCGATAAGGGAGATAAAGAGACCGATGCCTGCGGCAATGGCATACCGTAATGGCCGGGGAATGGCGCGGACGATATACGTACGTATGTTGAAGACGGATAAAAGCAGAAAGATGACGCCCGACCAGAAGACAGCTCCCAATGCCACCTGCCAGGACACCTTCATACCCAGCACCGCCGAAAAAGTAAAAAAGGCATTGAGCCCCATGCCGGGCGCCACCAAAATAGGATTCCGTGCATACAACCCCATCATCAGGCTGCTAAAAAAAGATACCAGCACCGTTGCGGTCAGCACAGCGGAGAAAGGCATACCCGTCTGGCTTAATATGGAAGGGTTGACCACAATGATATAGCTGGCGGCCAGGAAGGTGGAGATCCCTGCCAGTATCTCGGTAGATGCAGTTGTACGATTGGTCATGTGCAGACCACAATATACAAAATGATCTTACTCCGATCGCAGTTTATCCACCGGGTTGGCCAGCGCCGCCCGTATGGCCTGGAAGCTGATGGTAATGATGGTGAGGGCCATCGCCAGGATGGCCGCGATGATAAACACACCCGCCCCGATGGAGATACGATATTCATATTTCATCAGCCAGCTATGCAGAAAATAGAATGTCAGCGGTGAGGCAATGACGCAGCTGATAAGCACCAGCAACAAAAAATCCTTTGACAATAACAGCCATACCTGTGACACCGATGCCCCCAACACTTTCCGGATGCTGATCTCCTTTGTCCGCCGCTCGGCCACATAGGCTGCCAGCCCTAACAGCCCCAAACAGGAAATAAAGATGGCAAGGCCCGCAAATAGTCCGGATAACTTGCCCACCAGCACTTCCAGCCTGAACTTGGCGGCATAGTTCTCATCCTCGAACCGGTATTGATAGGGCACTGCGGGGTTGTATTTGCTAAAAGCCGCCGCCAGCTTCGCCAGCGCATCCTGTGTCTTTATAGTAGGAGCCAGCCGGTAGATCAGGAAATTCTGCACATTGGGCTTGCAAAAGAACATAGTAGGATGGGCGTGTTCGAAGGGAGAATACTGCAATGCATCCCCCACCACCCCGATGATCCTGTATTTCTTCCCTTGCCAGGTGATCATTTGATTCAAAGGCTCCCTGATCCGCAGCCGGGCAATGGCCGTCTCGTTGAATAGGACGTCCGTTGTATCGTTCCGGGTAGTAAAATTCCGGCCATTCTTCAAGTTCATCCCTACCGTCTTGAAAAAATCCTCGTCTATATACAAGGTGCCCATCTCCACCGTCTCGCCGGGATGCTTGCCCGGCCAGTACTCTATATTCGTATGCCACCAGACACCCGTGGCGGGGCTTGTACAGGTAGAAATGCTCGATACGATCCCTTTTTCCAGCAATTCGTTTTTCAATGCCGGATAATCCATTTCCAGGTCCGCCGTCTTGTGGGTGCTCAATACCCTGTTGAGATCATACCCGCTCGGTCTGTCCTTGGCATACTGTATCTGACGATAGATGATGATCGTACTGATGACAAAGGCGATAGAGCAGGTGAATTGCAACACCACCAGCGCCTTTCTTGGCAACGATCGCGCCCGCCGCACCTGTAGGGAACTTCGGTATCCCTCGGTTCCCTTGAGGACCTTCACCGGCTGAAAAGACGAAAGATAAAAAGCAGGCCGGCTGCCCGCAATGATAGCCGTGACAATCACAAAAGCCAGCATCACCAGCCAGAACATTGGCCTGGAGTAAGGGATAGCGACAGTTTCTCCCGTGAGAGCATTGAAGGGGCTTCGCCCCAGTTCCACCAGCATCAGCGAAACCAGGAAAGCGATAAAGGTCAGCAGGAAAGATTCCATCAGGAACTGAAAGATCAGGTTCCTTCGACTGGACCCGATGGCCTTTCGTACGCCCACCTCTCTTGCCCTTTTCTCGCTCCGCGCCGTGGTCAGGTTGATAAAATTGATGCATGCTATCAACAGCACCAATATCCCGATAGCTCCGAACAGCCGGACATACACCAGGAAGCCGGGGCCATCCTTTCCATTCTCGAACCTGCCATACAGATGCCAGCGATCCATCGGATGCAGGATCACATAAGAATTCATGGCATTCACATTCCCAGTCTCCGTATGTTCGATATTCCGGATCTTGGCGGCAACCAGCTCCTTATTCGCGTCCCGTTTCAGCTTTACGAAGATCTGGAAGCCATTTTCCTGAAAACTGCCTCCCCTGCCGGAACGCGCATCAAAGTCCGTCAGCTCCAGGTAGCGAAAGGGAACCAAAAAATGGAAGTCGAATGATGTATTGGACGGCAAGTCCTTTAAGATCCCCGTCACCCGCAGCTCATTCATATTGTCAAACCGGACGGTCTTCCCGATAGGATCGTCATTGCCAAACAGGGCTTTGGCCGTGCCCTGGGTCAGGACGATGGAATAAGGGTCGCGCAACACCGTCTCAAAGCTCCCTTTCAAAAGGGGAAATTGGAACATCTTTTCAAAATCGCTGCCTACCATACCACCTGTCACGTATAATTTTTTATCGCCGACTACCAATCCATGTTCCTCCATCCAATCGCCCTCCACTACATATTCCATATCCGGTATTTCGCGGCGCAAGGCGTCCGACAGCTTTAAAGAGACTGTGGCGAAGGTCAGCGTATCCCCATTACTGTTAAAGTTCCGCAGCACACGATAGATGCGCCCATTATCCGGCAGGAACTTCTCATAAGAATACTGATCATATACCCATATGCCGATCAATAGGGCCACCCCCATACCGATGGCAAGTCCTGATATATTCAGCGTGCTGTAGCCTGCAGTCCGGACGAGATTGCGCCATGCAGTCTTCAAGTATGTCTTTAGCATGCGATATCTTCTACCAATGGGATGCCGCTTTTGTAATCATTTGTCGATCAGATACCTATCATAGCATTATCCCCGGAACCTGTTCGAATGTGATACAGACACTGTTTCAATTTTATTATTGTCCGCTATCATCAATAGCTTATATTTATAATCCTCTACCAAAATTTTGTAGCTATGTCCACCAAAATCCTCCGGCGATTGTTCGCATGTCTGTTACTATTGAACCTCCAGTTACATTCGTATGCCCAGGGCACCCGCCTGCTGCGCCAACCAAGTCTCTCCGCTACACAGCTTGTATTTGAATACGGAGGTGATATATGGGTAGCAGACAAGAATGGCGGTGAGGCCCGGCGTATCACCAGCACGCCCGCTACTGAGAGTGACCCCCAGTTCTCTCCCGATGGTAAATGGATCGCTTTTACTTCCAATCGGTCGGGCATCGCCCAGGTCTATATCGTACCCGTCGAAGGAGGCGCTCCAACCCGCCTGACCTGGTACCCGGCAGGCTCCAACGCAAGGGGATGGACACCCGATGGTCAGCATGTCATCTACACCACAGGACGCGGTACCGCGCCCGTCGGCTATTCCAGGCTCTGGTCCGTGTCTATCAAAGGTGGTCCTTCCACCTTATTGCCCGCCCCATGGGGCTTCGATGCCTCCATCTCTTCCGATGGTAAAAAGATGGTGTTGGATCGCGTAGGCCGGTGGGACTCGGAATGGCGGCACTATCGCGGAGGACAAAATACACCGCTACAGATCATGGATCTCACTACCCTAGCAGAAACCCCGATCCCCAATGATCGCACCATGGATATCCATCCTGTCTGGCTCGGTGATCGAGTCTATTTTCTTTCAGACAGGGATTTTATCATGAATATCTGGTCCTACAATCCCGCCGACGCATCTTTAAAGCAAATCACCACTTCCAAAAAGGGCGATATAAAATGGCTCACCGGATATGGCAAAGAGCTGGCTTACGAACAGGGAGGGCTGCTCTATCTTTTAGACCTTTCTTCCGGCCAGAGCAAACAGATAGAGATCGCCGTACACGGCGATTTCCCCTGGGCGGAGACCCACTGGGAAAATGTCACCACCCGCGCGGTCAACGCCTCGCTCTCCCCCACGGGTAAAAGAATAATCCTCGAAGCCCGTGGCGAGATATTTACCGTACCCGTGGAGAATGGCAATCCAAGGAACATCACCAACAGCTCCGATGCCGCCGACAGACAGCCGCTGTGGTCGCCCGATGGCAGGCAGCTCGCCTGGTTCTCCGACAAGGATGGCGCATACGCGCTCTATCTTACGGATCAGGAAGCCAGGACCACCCCACGTAAAATATCCATTGGGGAGTCCAAGATGGCCTGGGAACCCGCATGGTCCCCGGATAGCAAGTACATCGCCTTTGTCGACAATAAAGTAAGAGTGCGGATAGTGGAGCTTGCCACCGGTAAGATCAGCACTGCCGATGTGGGAGGCTCCAACATCGAAAGAGGCAACATGAGTCCCTCCTGGTCGCCCGACTCCAAATGGCTGGTCTATTCAAGAACTGGTCCCAATAATTTCAGAAGGATCACGGCCTGGTCGCTGGCAACAGGAAAAGCCGTACCCCTCACCGACCTCATGGCTGATGCAGTAGAACCTGCATGGGACAGGGATGCGCGCCATTTGTATTTCCTGGCCAGCACCGACATCGGACTGGGCTCCGGCTGGGCCAATACCAGCTCGATGCAGGCCAAACCAACCTTCGGCGCTTATGTGATCGTCCTCCGCAAGAATGATCCCGCCCCCTTCCCATTAAAAAGTGACGAAGAGCCCAACGATACAGCCAAAAAGCCCATGCCTTCCAAGGACAGTTCTGTCCTTATCGACTTGGATAATATCGACCGGCGCACGATCCCCTTACCCATACCCATTGACGAATACAATTCCATGATCGCCGGCCCCAAGGGCAGCGTTTTCATCCGCAACGGCCAGACCCTCAGCAAATTCACCCTGGAAGGTAAAAAACTGGAGGAATTCGCCAAGGGCATTTCCGATGCCCGCGTATCCGCCAACGGTGAAAAGATACTGCTACGGGCGGGCAACAGCTGGAAGGTTGTCTCCACGGCCAAGCCACCCAGTCCCACCGAAGGAGCGGTAGCCCTCAACATACGCATGGAGCTCAACAGGCTCGACGAATGGCGGCAGATATACACTGAAGCCTGGCGTTATGAACGCGACTATTTTTATGACCCCGACCACCATGGCAGGGACTGGCAGGAGGTCTGGGATTACTACGCGCCGCAGATCCCCTATATCAGACATCGCAGCGACCTCACCTGGCTGCTGGATCAGCTGGGAGGCGAACTGTCCGTAGGACATAGTTTTGTCTTTGGCGGCGACTTCCCCGCCGTCGATACGGTACGGGTAGGCGTACTGGGCGCCGATCTCCTACCACAGCAGGGCAGATGGCGTATCGGACGCATATACAATACCGAAAGCTGGAACCCGGGTCTCTCGGCCCCGCTGGCTCAGCCGGGTCTGAAGGTGTCGGAAGGGGACTATATCATCTCCATCGACGGAAAGGAATTGACGGTCTCCGAAGATCCCTATCAGCTGCTGGACGGGCGGGCAGGCGTACAGACAACACTCTCCATCAACAGCCAGCCATCGGCAGAAGGCGCCTGGACTATTCGCGTCGAGCCCATACAAAATGAGAATGCGCTCCTGCAACGCGCCTGGGTGGAGGACAATCGCAGAAAGGTGGACGAGCTTTCCCATGGCAAGCTGGGTTATATATGGGTGCCCAATACGGGCGGCTCCGGATTCGTGTCCTTCAACCGTTACTTTTTTTCACAGCAGGATAAGGAAGGGGCCGTCATCGACGAACGATTCAACGGCGGAGGATACTTGGATGACTATATGGTCGACCTGATGGTGAGACGTCTGCGGGCGGCCGCTACCAACGAAGTGCCCGGTGGTAAAGCTTTCCGTCTGCCCGCGGGTATCCTGGGACCAAAGGTGCTCCTGATCAACGAGCTCGCAGGTTCCGGGGGGGATTTCTTCCCCTGGGCATTCCGGCACCAGAAAGTAGGCCCCCTCATCGGTACCCGCACCTGGGGCGGGTTGGTAAAGTCCTCGGTACACTACGCCCTGGTGGATGGCGGCGCGCTGACAGCACCGGACAATGCCATATTCGATCCTGTACAACATAAGTGGATAGCCGAAAATGAAGGAGTTGCGCCGGACATCGAACAAAAGATCGACGCCGTCAGCGCTTCCAAAGGCATCGACCCCCAGCTGGCCCGCGCCGTACAGGAATGTCTGCGTCTGCTAAAAGAGGAGCCGCAGCCGGAGGTGGATCATCCGCCTTATTCGACGCCGGCAAAAAAGAAATAGACCGCGCGCCTTGCCCCTTTCGCATGTCCGGGGCATTTTTTTAAAGAGGATTGCTCGTCAGCGGATCAATGATATTTTTCACTTCGGAGATGCTATGCACCGGGAACTTTCCCAGCCTGGCATGCTCCCTGATCACTTCCTCGCTCTCCGCAATATGAATACAGTATATCTTATCTTCTGTGACGAAGGATTGTATCCAGAAATAAGGTTTACCTAATTTTTTCATTGCTTCGCAAGAGACTTCAGACATCTGCTGCAGCTCTTCAGGCGTAAGGTTTCCCGCCCCCGGCAGATTTCTTTCGACAACGAACTTTTTCATAAAAAATATATTTATTGTCCGGCGAACCTGTTGTCCGCCAAGAGGTCTGATACAAATTAGCAGTTATTCCCCAATCCATGAAAAATCCATTCCCTATTTAAAGTAAGAGATTCCCTATTTTAACGAACCTTCGACCCGGCCAAAGGGCGGACATTAGATAATCCCCAGCTGTATAGCCTCCTGCACCGCCTTCATCCGCGAATTCGCATCCAGCTTAAAAAGGATCGCCGAAATATGATGATCCACGGTCTTGGCCGATATGAACAGCCTGGCCGCGATCTCCTTATTCTGCATTCCTTCCTTCAACAGCTGGAGCACTCCGACCTCCCGCTCCGTCAACAACGCCGGATTGGATTGCGTGGATTTTCGTATCCCTCTGGGAATGCTCCTGATGCCGCAATTCCTCATTTCACGCTTCATTTTTTCGCAGACAGCGCTGGCCCCCAATTTACGAATGATAGTCATCGCATTCACCTTATCCTCCTCATTGCCCTCGAATAAGGCCAGCGCACGTCTGTAGGGAGATCCTAATTGCTCCCACAATTTGGCAGCCTTCAATACCTCGGCGGGAGTACCCTGCCTGTATACCTCATGAACCTCCTTCAGCGGTATCGTCTCTCTCCCCGTCTTTATCAGCCAGTAAGAAAATTCATTGCTTCCATATGGGTCATCGATCCGTGCAAGAAGCGCGGTCGTAGCCTCTATATCTTCCTGCTCCACTATGTTCTTCCCCGTGATCCACTCGTATTCCAGCATGGCCGCCATCACCGGGATGATCCGCTGCAGCTCCATCGTCTCGAAGGCCCTGGCCCTTGCATCCTTCAATAGGGACAGCACGTTCGACTCGCCCCTGCGCATTTTAATTGCTGCCGCTACATAGAGCGCTCCGATCCTTACTATCGAAGGATGATCCTCATTCTTTAACAGGTTGTCCACGATGCGGCAGGCGTCATCCCAATGGCCTGTTTCCAGGTTCAGCCGGGCCTTGCTATACAGCATATAGATCATCCACAGGCTCAGGTCTCTTTCTTCACAGTAATGGATACCCGCTTCCAATACCCGCCCGGAAAAGGCATATTCTCTCATCTCTACTGAGTAGCTGCCCAGGTTGGTATAGGCCCGTGCCGCATGTTCGTGATAGGAGTTCCTCAGGGATATATCCAGGCTTTCCTGCAGCTGGCCAAGACCTTCCTGCCGGGTAGAGAGTTCCCTCATCTTCACGGTACCGACATTGTTCAGAGCATGTGCCAGAATCTCCTCATCCCCCAGCTCTTTGGCAAGGGCAATGGCTTTCTCTCCCCAGGCGATACACTCGGCCGCCAGGCCCGACAACATCTTCAGCTGCGACATATAGCTGAATGCCCTTGCCTTCGTCGTGGAAGGAGGCTGGCTGTCCAATACCCCGATGGCCTGTTCCGCATAGCTATCCGCCTGTCGGCCATTGCCGTTAAACCACCACAGCCGGGAGAGAAATCGCAGGCAGTCCCCGATCCGCTCCTGGTCATTCCGCTCCCTCCATATCTTCAACGCACGGCCCTGGTAAATGATCGCCTCACTTATCCTGTTGGTCAGATAACATTCATATGCATACGGCTCATAGAGCTGCAGCAGCACATCCTTGTCGCTGCCCTGGTAATATTCTATCGCGGAATAATACAGCTTTGCCGCCTCCCGGTGAGCCCCCACGGCCGCAGCCTGCCTGGCCGCCTGCGGCGCATAACGCACTACCAGCTCATATTCATTACAATTTTTTGCATGATGGATGATCCTCTCTACCTCCTGGTCCCTCTCAAAGCTTTCAAGGAAGAGGTCCAGTATCTTTTTATTCAAAGCCACCCGCAGCAGAGGCGACAACGACGACTCGATCGTCCTCCTGTACAGCTCGTGTTTGAAAAGGATCACCCCATTCTTCAAAAGCAATATCTTCAGGTCTATACAATTCTCGATGGCCTCGATATAGGAAGGGTTCATCTTTTCCATGTGCCTGACCTCCAACCCCGTTGGAAGTATCGCCAGTATCTGCCACACCTGCCGGACCCTGTCCTCCAGCCGATGGTATACGGACAGCACGGAATCCTTGATATTATCCGGCACCCCCGTGCTGTAGCTTGCTAGTATCTCGTTGACATAAAAAGGATTACCGCCGGAGATACTGTACACATCCTCTCCCTTGTATCCTCGTTCAGCCGCCATTTTTTCAACGGCCTCCCTGGAAAGGGGTGTTAGTTGCATCCTTGTAAACGAGTCGGGTGGCAGCTGTCCCAGCACGCTCCGTAATGGATGGTGGGAATGGATCTCGTCATCCCGGTAGGTGAGTATGAACAGACAGTGCAGACGGTTGATACGACGGGCGAGGAACTTTATAAAATCCAAAGTCGCCTCATCCGCCCAATGGACATCCTCGAATACAATAAGACTCTTGCCTTTCAGGCTGTCCAATGCATGAAATACCCGTGTGAACAGCTCCGTCCTGTCGGTAATGTTCCCGCTGTCCTCCCAAATATCATCCCGTATCTGCCAGACTATATCATAAAGTGGAGCCAATGGCCGGGGAGTAAACAAGGCGTCACAGGTGCCCTGGTAGACCCTGGAGCCGCCTTCCTTGCAGAAAGCCCTGACCAGTGAGGTCTTGCCGATACCGGCCTCCCCACTTATCATGATGCAATGGCCTTCGCCCTCCTCTATATCCTCAAATCTGGTGCGCAGCGAGGCCAAAAACCCGGCCCTTTCGATGAGTTCCATAATTGTAATAGTAAAATGAGGTGGAGGTACATTAAAAATAGGGAAAATCCCCCATATCCTACCAAAAAAATGGAGTTTCCTTTGTCGAAGAATATCTATTTATCATTTAAAAACAATTTGAAATGAAAGCTTTGTTTATTTTTCCAGTGTTCATGATCACCTGCGCGCTCTCCTCCAACCTGATGGCCCAAACTAACAACTATTATATAGACGTACATCATCTGGGGGCCGGAAAAGTAACCGCCGCAGCCGTTGCGGATGCCCATGCCAAAGACCTGGCAGTAGAAAAAAAGTATGGGGTACAATTCATTAAGTATTGGGTGGACGAATCCGCCGGTACGGTGTACTGCCTGTCTTCCGCCCCGGATACGGCGGATATCCGCAAGACACATGCGGAAGCTCATGGACTGCTCCCCGACCAGATCTATATGGTCACGTCCGGTAAGGCAGCAAAAATAAAAGGATCAAATGATCTCTACCTGGACGTGCATGAGCTCGGCGCAGGTAATGTTAAGGCAGCAGATGTAGCAGCCGCTCACCAAAAAGATCTGGCAGTAGAAAAAAAATATGGAGTCAACTTCATCAATTACTGGGTTGACGAGAAGGACGGACGTGTTGTGTGTTTGTCTCAGGCGCCGGATTCAACGGCAGTGATCAATACGCATAAAGAGGCGCATGGGCTGTTGCCAGTGTCTGTGGAGAAGGTAAAGCAAGGCCAATAAGCCAGGCACTAATCAAAGGCCGCAGGTTTCTGCGGCCTTTGCCAATCCACACCTATATCGCAGTATAGGTGAAACTATGTATAATGATCTCCACATTTTGTCCGTTGGAAGGAGTCATACCCTGGAACAGCCACAAATTCATATGCACAGGCATGCTCAAGGTGCTGATCGATTTGGGAGGAGCACAGGTTGCCTTTTTGAACAGATTGGTGTCATCATTATAGAATCCGTACAAACCCTTGAACACAACAGAGTCGGCATGATTACGGGTAAACCGGTGCGTCGAATAGGTCCCGCCCGTCATGGTAAAGTTGCTCGTAGACTGCCAGGCGGTTTTGCCTTTGCTGCCCGTCGCGGGGTAGACAGTATAGTTCAGGATGGGATTGGTGCTGACTCCCCATCTTGAAAATTCAATATCCATCTCATCATAACCATCATTGCCGGAATAGTTGAAAAGCCCCAGCACCACATTTTTGTCGAGCGTGTCCACCCGGCCCTCTACCCACCACTGATAGGTTCCATAGCCAAAGCTGGAGTCGCTCCACACCTCCGCACAATCCCAATGGCCTGCAGCGCTGTCATACGACAGCTTCAGATGCAGATAGCCATTGGCATCCACCCACACATTGTTGCTATTCCAATAGTTGGGCCCCGGGCCGGCTGTAGAAGTCCCGCTGCTCTTTACATTCCAGGTATACCCGCTGAAAGACAATTGAGTTACGGTCCTGGGATTTGTGTTACGGTCCCCGCCCGACATCGCCGGGCTGTTCTTTTTACAGGCGGAGATCATCACCATGATCGCCAGTCCCATGCAAACTTTGTTCATAATGGATGTTTTTTGGTTTAACAATTAGTCATTTTTGTATTCCACATAATCGAATAGCGCATAGTTGTCCTGCTTTGCAATATGGTCCCCGATAAACTTCAGGTTCTCCACACTGCAAAAAATGGCAAAATGGGTCTCCGGCCCGAATCCCAGCGGCAACTGCACTGCCGGCCTGCCATCGATGTACCAGGATGCCAGGTATTTTCCCTGATTGTCTTCCAGCCGGATGGAGAAAGTATGCCACTGCTCCCTTTTTATCTTTTGAGGGATGGATTGAAAGGGATACGCCTGCGAAGTCATATAGACAACAATATCGTCCTTCACCGCCCCAAGTTCCTCCCTTATCTTCTTTGTTCCATAGCCGGTCTCGAAATCCAGCTCATGGGTGTCGTCCTGGTACAAAAAAGCGCCGATGCTGGACCGGTCGCCCTTGCCCATCTCCGGCACATATACCCGCCAGGTATAGGTCCCCGAAGTATAATTGCTATCCACGGTCTTTACCTTGGGACGGTCCCAGGTCCCCCTCCGGGTATACATCCGGAGCGTATCATTTTGAATGACATAATTGATCGTCCCATTCATGTTTTGGGAAGCGTCTGTCCATCCTGCCAGGTTGTTGAACTCCCATCTTTGGGACTGCCCGTGAACAGAGGGTGAAGTAGAATCCGAAGAGCCAAAAGATAGTAATCCGATCAAGGCCAAAATCATATTTGTCATAAAGTGATTGCTTTATGCAAATAAAACCCCGATCATGCCTGTCCGCTGTTCCAATAGTCCGGACTTTCAGTCTATAGGTCCTGAACTGCCTTTTTCTTTAGTTCCGCCAGGTATTCCTTGGGAGGAAGGCCGAACTGTTTGGTGAAGCTTTTGGAAAAATAAGAGGGAGTAGAGAATCCGACCTCATAAGCAATTTGAGTAATATTTAACCGCCCTTCCTGTAGCAGCTGCAGACCCTTTTTAACCCGGACGGTCTTGACAAAATCATGTACCCCCTGCCCGGTCAGCGTCTTGAACTTGGCATAAAGCACGGTCCTGCTCATTGCTGTATGACTGCATATCTTCTTATAGTCCAGGTCCACATCGGATAAATGAGCTTCCACAAACCGGCTGACGTCATCCAAAAATTCCTTATCCAGTTTATTGAAATCCAGCCCTTCAGGGTAAATATCACCCGACCGGGCAAATCGCTCGCGCAATTTCTCCTGGTTGCGCAAAAAATTAAGGATCACCTGGAATAAGATATGCCGGCTGATATCTTTCATCAGGTAGACGTCAGCCCCCGCCTCATAACCTGAAAGATGGCTCTCCTGGCTGGTCTGACTGGTGAGGATAATGACGGGGATATGTGAAGTAGCCTTATCCCCCTTTATCTTTTTACAAAATTCCAATCCGTTCATCACAGGCATTAGCATATCTGATATGATCACGTCGGGCTGGTGTTCCCTGGCTGCCTCGATCCCTTCCTGCCCATTGGCGGCTTCGACGATCCCGAAATTGCCGGAAAGCATCAGCTTGAGATAATTCCTGATCTCCTCATTGTCATCTACCACCAACACCTTGCGTCCTTTCAGGTCGCTGATCTTTGCGGCAGACAGGCTGTCCATGTCAGCGGAGGCAGGGGAAGAGGCTATATCCGGAGCGCCTCCCAATAGATCATCGGGCAGAACAAAGGTCAACCCGGTATCAGCTGCTTTGGGACAAAGCATCCGGAAGGAAGATCCTTTACCGGGCTCGCTCTGGATAACAATGGAGCCCTTGTTGATCTCCATAAACTCCCTGGAAATGATCAGCCCCAGCCCGGTGCCTTTTTCACCGGCAGTACCGTCCATCGGGCGCTGCTTCTTTATCGCATACAGCATTTCAATCTGTTCCCTGGTCATACCGATCCCGGTATCGGACACCGTAATGGATATCTCGTTACCCAAATCCTCCGAAACCACCGTGATCTTTCCATGCGCCGGCGTGAACTTTATACTGTTGCTGATGATATTGCGCAGAACAGTATCCATCATCCGGGGGTCGACCCATAGGACATGCTCGGTAGCAACATCCATGCTGAAGCCAATATGCTTATCATTGAGCTGCGGCTCAGCCAGCAGCTGGTTCTTGCGCACCAGTTCATAAGCACTGACGCCGGCCGGCGTACAGGAAATATGCTGCGTCTGGGTCCTGGCCCAGTCCAAAAGGTTGTTTAATAAATTGCTCACCGACCCCGCAGCCTTATGGATCGTATCGACATGATCATATACCGCCTCTTCGCTTAGTTCAGGCAGCTGCTTTTTCAACATATCCGAGATCCCGGCCAACGCAGACACCGGGTTTTTAAGATCATGAGCCAGAATAGAAAAAAAACGGTCCTTCGTATGATTGGCCTCCTGCAGCTCTTTTGTCCGGACGGCAACCTGCCGCTCCAGGAGCCTGTTTCGATTTTTGATGGCGGCCACACGGCGATAAAAGATCAGCAACGTGATCCCGCTGATCAATACAACTACCATCGATCTGAACCACCATGTTTTCCAGTAGGGAGGCAAAAACCGGAGCCGGATCGATGCCTGCCGGGTCGACCTTTGCCCGTCATTGGTTAGGCCCCTAACCCTCAGCACATAATCTCCCGGATCGATATTGGTATAGGTGACACTGTTCTTGGGGCCCAGATCATGCCAGCCCTTGTCAAAGTTTTCCAGCATATAGGCATATGCTTTCTTTTCTCTTCCGGTGTAGTTCAGGGAAGCAAAACCAAAAGAGATCACTGACTGGTCATGGGTCAGCACGATCTGGTCCGCATCAGCAATATTCACCTTCAGCGGTGAGGGGTCTTTGTCATTTTGGGCAACCTCCACCTCCTTATTAAAAAGCTGGAAATCCGTAAAGACAATCGGCGGATCGAAATTGGTGCTGCGAATGCTGTCCGGATAGAATTCATTAAAACCATTTTTTCCGCCAAAGTACATTTGTCCATCCCTGCACAAACACGCGGATTTGAACTCATATCCCTGAATACCATCGGACATCGTGAAATTCTTAAAACTGCCCGTTTCAGCATTGAATCGGGAAAGTCCCTTGGTAGTGCTGATCCATAGCGTGCCCCGGGCATCTCCCAGGATACCGGTGACCCAGTCATCAGGCAGGCCGTTCTGTTCAAAATAAGCAACCGTCGCACCGGTGGACGGATCAAACCTGTCCAGTCCAAAATTGGTCCCCAGCCAAAGATAGCCCTGTTGATCTTGCCACATCGTTCGGACGCTATTACTGCTTAAGGAGTTTTTTGCATCACCGCGCCTGTAAGTATGGAAGGTATGACTCTCCGGGTCCAGGCGATCCAAGCCACCCCCATCCGTACCCACCCAAAGATGCCCCTGACGGTCCTCCTGCAGCGTTAGAATATAGTTACTGCTCAGGCTGGCCGGGTCGGACGGGTCGTGAAGAAAATGGACAAAACCACCCTTGGACGGATCATAAAGATTGAGCCCGCCGCCGTAAGTGCCAATCCAGATCTTGTTCCTTCTATCACGCAGCAGGACAAATGCATTATTGTTGCTCAGGCTATGGGCGTCACCGGGGGTATATCGGAATTGCCTGCACACCCCGGTCCGCGGGTCCATCACCGAGATCCCGTCGCCCCAGGTACCAACCCAGAGCTGATGGGCGGCATCCTCGCACACCGATAGTACATAATCACCGCTGATGCTGCGCGGATCATTCTTTACATGCCTGTAAGCAAAGACTTGTTTGCTGGTACGGTCAAATCTGCGCAATCCTCCCCCATCCGTCCCGATCCAAAGTTTGCCCATCCCATCTTCATACAGGCAGTTAATAATATTATTGCCGGGTGTGTATTTGTAGTGAGCGAACCGGGCCGCATCTTTGTTGACCATATTGATACCGCCATTCAGCACTCCCAGCCAGATATTTCCCTTGGTGTCGCTGTAGACCGCGTTGATGGTATTGCCCGAGAGACTGGTATTGTCGGCATCCTGGTGAACATAGGTCATCGCCCGCTGCGTCACAGGATCAAAAACTTCCACCCCTCCATTCTCAGTGCCGATCCACAACATCCCTTTGTCATCTTCAGCCACTGAAAGCAGCCTGTTGCCGCCCCCATTTCCGGCGGAGCCCTGCGACCCCGGGAATGACAGAAAACCCCTAATGGCCGGATCATACAGATCGAGCCCGCCGCCATAGGTCCCGACCCATAGACGCTTTTGCTTATCCTCATAGATAAACTGTACATTATTATTGGACAGCGATCGTTTATCAGCGGCGTCGTTAAGAAAACCATGCAGTTCATTGGTCACCGGGTTAAAAAGATATAATCCCTTTTTAGCGGTACCGATCCAGATATTCCCCTTGCTGTCCTGGTACAATGCATTGATGGTATTGTCGCTTATATCATCGCCGTTTATCCCCGACTGCCTGGCTTTATCCTCGTAGACAACTTTATCATCATAGACAAAATGCCGGAACCGCCCCGTCTTTTTATCGCACACATCTACCCCCTCCCCTTCCGTGCCCAGCCAGATATTCCCCTCCCTGTCCTCATAAATGCATCGCGTATGGTCACTGGAGATCCCATTCACAGACGCACCTTTATAATAATGGACAAACCTACCGGTGACCGGGTCCAGTTTGTTGACACCGCCTTCAGAGGTGGCGATCCATATTTTACCATCCCTGTCCTCTACCATGGACTTTATGTCATTGGAGCTAAGACAATTCTCGTTCTTGAAGTTTTTCTTAAACACCGTGAAACGGTAACCATCGTATTTATTCAGCCCATCCTTGGTGCCAAACCAAATAAACCCCTTTCTGTCCTGCAGGATACAGGTGACGGTACTCTGGGAAAGCCCCTCATTGATGCCCACCTGCTCGAACCGGACGGGCAAGGTCTGGGAAAACAGGCAAAATGGCAAGACCAATAAAGTCGGTAACAGAAGCAATTTTCTCATTCCTCTCAGTTAGCCGGTCAATACTGCCGGTTGGTAACTAAAGCTACTGAAATATTTTAACCCGTTAAAGCCCATTCCCCATCAATTGGGACGATTCCCGGACCCTGGTACATACAATCAGGACTATTGGAACATCCTTGCAGCCGCCACGCAGCTAATTTTAATCCAATCAATTAGATTATGCATCCATCAACCAAAACCAGATTGCTCTCCTTATTATTATGCGGAGCTCTCCTGTACCATCATCCCGCTATTGCCCAGTCCAAACCTGCTGCCGACGGGCAACAAATCACGCCGGCCGGACAGCTCACGGTCACGGGACAAGTCCTGTCAGATAAAGGGGAACCCCTCCCCGGAGCCGACATCATCGTAAAGGGGACAGCCCACCGCACAAGGACGGACGAGACAGGCAACTTTGTGTTAAAAGTACATCCCGGCGCAACACTGGTCTGTAGTTCCGTCAACTATTTCTCCCAGGAACTCCGTATCGTGGATCAGTCGAAGATCACCATCACCATGCTGCCGGATGTAAAAGTATTGAACCAGGTGATGGTAGTAGGCTATGGCACCCGCAAAAAAAGTGAGTTTGCCGGAGCCGGAGTTGTGCTCCAGGCCGAACAATTGAACAAATCCAGCCTGTCGGTAGCCAACCTCTTACAAGGCAAGGCCTCCGGAGTAGAAGTATACCAGAACGACGCCACGCCCGGAGCAGGTCTCACCATCCGGATACGAGGCACCAATTCCATCAATGCCGGCAGCGATCCGCTCTACGTGGTAGATGGATTTCCCTTGAGCGACAACATCGGGTTCTCGATGAACCCGGACGACATCGAATCGATCACGGTATTGAAAGATGCCGCCTCCACCTCCATCTATGGGGCCCGGGGAGCCAATGGCGTCGTCATGATCACCACGAAGAGCGGATACAACAAGCCCACCAGGGTCAATGCCTCTGCCTCCATGGGCGTACAAAAGGTAGTTGGCCGTTATGACCTCATCGGCCCCTATGACAATGCAGTACGTTTGAATGCGTTGCAAACCTCTTTAGGCAACCCCGCCCCTTATTCCGCAGGCATGCTGGACTCCCTTAAAAGAGGTTTCTTTGGCACCGACTGGCAAAAGGTCGCCTTCCGTCCGGCCAACATCCAAAATTTTTCCGTCAGTACAACGGGCGGGTCCAAACGCTCCACCACCTATTCCAGCCTGGACTACCTGAACCAGGACGGGATCGTGATCAACTCAAAATACCGGAGGATAGGCGGCCGCCTGAACATGGACCAGGAGATCAATGACAAGATCAAAATATCGGAACGGATCTTCTCCACCTATGGCATTCAAAACAGCCTGCCCCTGGCCCCATCCACCATCAATGGATTCGTCAAACAGGTGCTGAAAGCCAACCCCTCCTCTACCTTCGATGCGCCGGCAGTGCTCGACGCGCAAAATCCGCTCCACTTTATAGCCGACATCGATCAGAAAAACACCTGGTTTCGTCTGCAGGGCTATTTTTCCGCCCAATACCAGCTCTTAAAAAGATTGACGCTGAAAATGGACCTGGGTGCAGACATCAATCACAACAACAGCTACTATTTTGCCCCGTCCTCCGTACCCGCAGGACAGTCGGACAGCGGACAGGCCAGCATCGTGAACATACAGTCGCAAGACCTGCTGATCAATCCAACCCTCAACTATGGCTACAAGACCGGTCGGCATAATTTCGGGATCTTATTGGGATACAACCTGCAAGGCTCCTCGTACTGGGAACAGGGCACCAGCGCCACCGACTTCAGCAGCGACGCCCTCGGCTATAACAATCTCGCCAGCGCCCAGCATTTTTCCGCCTATTCCGTCAAAACACTCATCAAAAGACAAAGCTGGTTCGGAAGGATCGATTATGACTTCGATGGCAAATACATATTCAGCGGCACTTATCGCATCGACGGTTCGTCTGTCTTTGGAGCCAACAATAAACTGGGATACTTTCCCTCCGCAGCCCTTGCCTGGAACTTTAGAAAAGAGGACTTCCTCGAAACCCTGACAGCGCTTTCCACAGGTAAGCTAAGAGCCAGCTATGGGATAACAGGCAACGACCGGATCAGCGCCGGCAACTCTATAGCTACCTGGGCGAGTTCTAACGCCACCATCTATACTTTTAGCGGCTCCGCCCCCGTCAGCGGCATTGCAGTGACCAGCCTCGCCGACCCCAATCTCAAATGGGAACAGACTGCCGCGCTCGATCTCGGATTAGACATCGGCTTCTTCAGGGACAGGGTGCTCATAGAAGCAGACTATTACCGGAAAAAGACCACCAACCTCCTGCTCAATCGCAACATCGCCCCCTCCACGGGATTTACAACACAGATAGGCAATGACGGCGCCGTCCAAAACAATGGATTCGAGATTGCCGTCAACTCCACCAATATTTCCACAGCAACATTTAAATGGACCACCGGCTTCAGCTATGCGATCAACCACAGCAAGGTATTGTCACTCGGCGAGAACAATGCGGATATCTATTTGGGCTCCTTCAAACCCGATGGCACAGCCAATTTCGAAGACCCCTTTATCCTCCGGACAGGAGAACCCATCGGCGCTATTTACGGGTATAAATATGCCGGCATTGTCCAGGTCAACGACAAAGTGCTGACCACCACCCAGCCGAACTCCAAACCGGGCGACCCGAAATTCGTAAAGACCACCAGCAACTCCGTTGTCAGCGCCGCCGACAGGGTCATTCTTGGACAGAGCATCCCTACCGTCATCGCAGGCTTCAATACCAGTCTGTCCTACTCAGGGTTCACGCTGGACATTGTGCTGCAGGGACAGTTCGGAGGCAAGCTCGTGAACATTCAGAAGGAGGACCTGGAAAATCCCCTCTCCACCGGCAATGAGCTGAAAACACTGCTGACACAAACCTGGTCCCCTTCAAACCCCGGAGGAGCCATCCCCGAGCGGGGCTGGTATGGCAATCCCTATGGAGGCTTTGTCAACTCCTTTTTTATAGAGAGCTCCGACTTTGTGAAGATTCGCAACGTCACGCTCAACTATCATATACCGGACCGGCTGCTCAAACATTCCGGCATCTCCTCTCTCGATGCCTATATCAACGGACAGAACCTGCACACTTTCACCCGATATTCAGGATTGAATCCCGAGGTAGGCAACATGGTATCGGCCTCTTACCTGAACCAGAATGCTGCCCGCGGACTGGATTTCAATGCCTATCCCATGAGCAGGATCATCACGGTAGGAATAAAAGTCAGATTTAACTAAGCGTGTTCCACATTAAAAAATGCACAACATGAAACGACAACTATCATACCCCTTAGCTCTTTTATATCTCATGGCTGCCTGTACCTTGCAGGGCTGTGACAAGAACTTAAAGGAGGAAACTTATTCCACCTACGATCAGAACACCCTTACCAAACCTGAGAACGGTCAGCAGGCCGTGGTCGGGGCCTATGCCGGACTCAAGGACAATGGCGGTTATGGCTATTACGCCGGCTTTCTCTACTGGCTATATGAATACCCCGCTGATGTGGTCACGACCAGCCCCGTTTCCAAACAGGGTGTCCAACTCGACCAGCTGACCTATGACGCCTCCAATTCCATTATCAATAACGTCTGGGGCAGCATCTTCAGACTGATCTCCAGGACCAACGAGGCAGACGCCCTGATCAATAACATCGACTACGTCAACAACGGCTCTACTGCAGCCATCAAAAACCAGCACCTGGGAGAAGTACGGTTCCTGCGCGCACTCGCCTACTTCGATGCCACTGATCTCTGGGGAGATGTTCCCCTGATCCGTAAACCCTCTTCTCAATTCACAACCGCGGATATGAACCCAAAGCTGACCAGCCAGGCCATTATCGAAGATTCCATGATCACGGACCTGAAATTTGCCAAACAATATCTCCCGGCCGGCTATCCGCCCGCACAGATCGCAAGGGCCACCACCGGAGCAGCTTCCGCCCTGCTCACAAGATTATATATGCGCAGGGGAGAGTGGCAAAATGCCGCCGATGAGGCGCAGACGATCATCCAATCGGGACAGTATGACCTGAGGGCAGTTGCCGAAGGCGGCATCCAGTCCCTGTTTTATACGGATAACCGTGCCGACAACGAGTTCATATTCGTATTGAAATCATCCAGCGATCCGGGAGCCTATACCATCAACTCCAACAGTTTTGGGATCAACTCCTTACCTTGGGACTACAACCGGGGCTGGGGCAATTTCCCTATACACCTCGAATTCTACGCCCTTTTCGATTCGGCGGACGACCGGAAAACGCTGTTGACAGGCATTTACAAGTCCCTCTATGGAGAAGTTATCAGCGTACCTAAAGCATATGGCGGACCCGGCGGTAGTGCGCCCGATACCGTAGCGGCAACCTATGTATACAACCTGAAATATCCGCATATCAACAATTACAATTATGCCGGGTTCAACAATGTCACCATCTTACGATATGCAGACGTCCTGTTGATGAGGGCAGAAGCATTAAATGAGATCAATGGCCCCACCCAGGAGAGCATCGACCTGGTCAACCAGGTGAGGAACCGCAGCAAGCTGCCCAATATCAACCTGACGGATTATGCTACCAAACAACAGCTGCGCGATAAGATCTTTGATGAAAGGAATCTGGAGTTCTTCATGGAAGGACGGCGCAGGGACGATCTGCTCCGGTGGGGCAGAAGCGCTACCAATGGCGCCAGTCC
Organism: Sphingobacteriales bacterium 50-39; assembly: GCA_001898505.1. Classification (GTDB taxonomy): domain Bacteria; phylum Bacteroidota; class Bacteroidia; order Chitinophagales; family Chitinophagaceae; genus Puia. The sequence goes on along the minus strand of MKTZ01000004.1, from coordinate 268,223 downwards.
CTTGTCTAAATTCAAAACATATGTCTTACCCCGGCTGAGAGACCCCAATACCTATTCCGATGCGGTGAATTATGCCGTCTACCCCTATCCGCAAAGCGAGCTGCAGGCCAATACCTCCTTAACTCCGTCTGTCAACAATGGCCGGGTCCGGCAATAACAAAATCTTTGCTTATGCAAAATAAAGCTGCTGCTATCATCATCCGTGCGGGAGTATTCCTTTTACCGGCATTGCTGTTGATCCCCGGCATCATATGGGCGGTCCATTATTTCGCGCCCTTCCGGATCGATCATATTCAGCTGGCGCCCGTGCCGGACAACAGGCTCAGGATGGTCCTCGAGGTGGAGACGAACAAATCCTGCGATGCGGTAATAGCCTATTGGCTGCCTGGTTCGGGAGATACCCTCTATTCCACCGTCAGCCGCGGCAAAAGCTATCATGCCATTTGTCTCACCAACCTGCAAGGCCCCAGGACCTATCAGTTCCGGGTGCTGGCATATCCTTCCGGCATTCCCGTTGCGACCAGCCTTGTCCATAGTTTTTCCACCGGGCCGATCTACCAGGCGACCCCTTATTTCTCACTGGATACACTCGATGCTTCCGTGAAGAAGGAGATGAAGGATACTTATTTTCTAACCCAGATCCTGACAGAGCCGGGTTCTGCCGTCATATTCAATTACCAGGGTGACATCGTGTGGTACGCCCCTTTCAACAAAGGCATAAAAGTATCTCACTGGACCAAAGACAAAACTGTTCTCTGTATTGCCGGCGCCGCCTCGATCCCCTTCTCGGGCGGCGATGAGATCATCGAAATGGACCTCACCGGCAAAATGGTGACGGATCTTATAACAGGCAAGGGAGAAATGGATAAGCTGGTCCACCACGAGGTCCGCAAAGACAGTATCGGTAATATCTATGCGCTTACATTCGACAAAAGACTCTTCGATCTGACTTCCTCAGGCGACATCGGAAATGCCCGTTCCCCGGGCCATCCGCCGAAAGCAGCTTCCGGGAAGGATACCGTCTCCGGAGATGGTATCGTGCTGTTCAGCAAAACAGGGCACAAACTCTGGGAATGGTCTGTCTTTGATCATCTGGATCCCCGACAGGATACCGCCATTATGCGAAAGAAGAAGGACTGGCTGCATGCCAATGCTCTCTACAGGGACAAAGACGGCAATTTTCTGATCTCCTTCCGCAATCTCAACCAGGTCTGGAAAGTGGAATATGGCACCGGCCGGGTCCTCTGGAAGCTCGGACAAGGCGGGGATTACAGGATGGCGGACAGCGATCTTTTCAGCGGACAGCATGCGGTGCATATGGATGCCGACAAGGAGCTCCTGGTCCTCGACAATGGTGTAAAAAAAGGCCTTACCCGGGCACTCTCTTTCCGTCTCGACACGGTCAATAGGGTCGCGCGCAGTCACATCGATGTCACACTGCCGAAAGACTATTTCAACACCTCCAAAGGCAGCGTCCAGCTGCTCGATGGCAATAAGCTCCTGTTCAGCCTCACCGACCCGCGCCTGTTCCTGCTGACGGACCTCCAGGGCAAAACACTGTGGAAAGTCGATGTGGGAGGGGATCCCTACAGGATCGAAGCCATTTCGGATTTTTTGAATGCCCGTCCTAGCTATAAACTATAACCGATGCTATCAAACTTTAATAAAGCGGCGCCCCCGGCACAGGATCAACCAATCCTCCTGGTGCAGAATGGGCCAATCCCCTCCTTTGTGCAGGATAAACCCATCCCCCTTTTTCCTGCGACCGCCGCAACAGGCGACACAACTGTCAATCCCGGGGTGGGGTACCTGTTCTGTACCTGTCTCAAGATAGGCATGGTCTCTTTCGGAGGACATATGGCCCTGGTCGCGATGGTACAGAAGATCATGGCAGACAAAGATAAACGTGTCAGCCACGAGACGATATTGGAGGGGATCAGCCTGGCCGGCCTCCTGCCGGGACCACTGGCCGTAAACGTAGTCGCGCATATAGGCTATCGCGCCAAAGGGATAGCGGGCGCCCTGGCCAGTGTGCTGGGCGTACTACTGCCTGCATTTACCGCTATGTTGTTCCTGTCCTGGCTGTATGTGGACTATGGCAGCCGGCAGCTGATCCCCAATGTATGGTCTCATATCACCGGTGCGGTCTGCGCAATAATCTTATCCACTGGAGTAAGGCTGTTCCAAAAAGAGATCAAAGGCAGCAATCCGTTGAACTATATCCTTTGTGTGCTCACCGCCGGAGTCATGTTGTTTGTAACCAATTATTATATCACCCTCGGCGCCATCCTGGCTGGCGTGACCGCCGGCATCTTCTTGTCCCCCGCCCCCCTTCACAAGCCAGAGCAGTCACCTCTTCATAACCCCGGGCAGTCGGCCCTTCAGGAGCCGGGCAGTCCCCTCGGGTGGGGAATGCTGCTTAGATTATCCTTGCTCTCGGGACTGGTATTGCAATTTCTGGCGGACGTACAGCGGTATGCAGACAGCATGCTCCTCCGGCTGGCGGCCGTCTTTTCAGGGATCAGCCTTACACTTTTTGGAGGTGGGTATGTGATGATCCCCCTCATGCAGTCGATGCTGGTCGATCATTTACACTGGCTCACCCTCAGAGAGTTTGTCGATGGTATTGCCTTCAGCCAGGCTACGCCGGGCCCGATACTGGTCAGCGCCACTTTTGCCGGCTACAGGCTGGCGGGAGCGATGGGGGCGGTGCTGGCAACCCTTTGCATTTTCCTGCCTTCCGTACTGCTTATGATCTGTATGTCCCGGATACTGCTGATATACAAAGGACATACCCTGTTGAAGAAGATAATGGCAGGGGTAAAGCCCATCGTCATCGGAATGATCCTGGCTACAGGCATCAGGTTGCCGGTACAGAGCGGCGCCGGCGTATGGGTATGGCTGGTGGCATTGATTTCGTTCATCCTGCTCTGCCGTTACCGCATCAATCCCGTATTGATCATCATGGGGACGGTGGGTATTGACTTGTTATATTATGTTTTAAAATAAGGCTTATGCGCAACATACAGGGAATCCAAATCATCGGTATTCAACGGTCGGGCTCCAACCTCCTCCGGGTGATGCTCGATCAGTCTGCAGCTATCGCGGCGCCTCATCCGCCCCACCTGATCAGCCATTTCATGCCGCTGATGCCAACTTATGAGCCGATGGATGAGGCGGGTTACAAGCTGCTGATAGCTGATGTAGTAGCGTATGTCGAGGCCAACCCCGTACCCTGGGAGGGAGTAGTATTGGACAAAGAGGCGCTGTTCAGACAGTCCCGCCATTATCAACTGTTCGAGCTGGTCCGGCTGGTCTATGAGCAGGCGGCGCTGGCCAAAGGAGCACGGTATTGGTGCTGTAAAAGTATGGGCAATGTCTATTTTGCTCCGGAGATGGAGGCATTCGGCATACAGCCAAAATACATTTTTCTATACCGGGACGGCAGGGATGTTGCGGCCTCTTTTAAAAAGGCCATCGTTGGGGAAAAACATATCTATCACCTTGCCACGCAATGGAAGGAGGACCAGCGCCGCTGCCTCGCATTGCAGCGGGATATCGATCCCGCCCGCTTTTTTTCTCTGAGCTATGAGACCTTGATCAGTGCACCGGAACAGACCATTCAAGCCCTTTGCCATTACCTGGAAATTCCTTTTATGCAGGAAATGCTGCAATTCCACCATTCCTCTGCCTCCCACAATACAGCCGCAGCAGGTGAGATGTGGAGCAACCTCGAAAAACCCATCATGAGCGATAATACCAGGAAATTCCTCACCAGTTTCACCGGATCAGAGCTGGTCCTGTTCGAGCTCATCGCAGGAGAAGAGCTGCAGGCGCTGGGATATCCTCTCTATACCAGCCGAGAGGATCATCACTTGTTATCGCCACAGGCGATAGCAGAATACGAGACCATCAACCAACAGTTGAAGGCAGCATTTTTATCGACAGCACGTCCGGGCGATCTGGAAAAAAGAAAAAAGCAATCCGACATACTTACATCCATCAGAAACCGCCCCGGCCGGATACCACCGGCTGCCCCACCCCATGCCTCTCTCATCGACCCGCTGATCGCCTCCCTCATCGACCCGCTCGTCGGGATTGTACAAGCAGCCGGGAGCGCGATCCTGTCCATCTATAACGACCCCGCAATGACCAGCCAGGTCACCATCAAAAAGGATTCTACTCCCCTGACCTTGGCCGACAGGGCATCGCATGAGATCCTCGTCAAAAGCTTACAGTCGCTGACCCCGTCCATCCCCGTCGTGTCGGAAGAAGGCGCCGCGGTTCCTTACGCGGTTCGCCAACACTGGGAATATTTCTGGTGTATCGATCCCCTGGATGGCACCAAAGAGTTCCTGCAACGCAACGGAGAGTTCTGTATCAATATAGCACTGATCCATCATCGACAACCGGTATTTGGAATGATCTACATTCCCACGTCGCATACTGTTTATTATGGTTCCGAGTCAACAGGCAGCTGGAAACGGACGCCGGGGCAGCAGCCGGTGAAGCTCCGGACAGATCATCGAGCCACAGACTGGACCGCCGTCACCAGCCGGAGCCACTCCAGTGACAAGGAAAATGAAGTGCTGGAGCAGTACCCTGTTACCAAACAAGCCGCTGCGGGCAGCGCGCTCAAATTTTGCCTGATCGCAGAAGGCAGCGCACATATCTATTACCGGCATGGCCCTACCATGGAGTGGGACACTGCTGCCGGGCACGCCATCATACAATACAGCGGAGGCCAATTCATCCAGCCCTCGGGGGAGCCTTTCTTATACAATAAGGAGCAGCTCCTCAACGGTCCATTCCTTTGCGGGACCAGTCAGATCGATCCACTCACTTCCATTACATCCATGCAAATAGCTGACACATTATGAGATCAGACACCATCTTAGGCAACTTCCAGGCCACCGTCGGCCTCCCAAGCCCCGTCCATCCCGGAACATCCACCACCGGAACGTTATTGACACAAAAAGGCATGGTCATCTGGCTTCTCGGCTTATCCGGAGCAGGCAAAAGCACCCTTGCCAAAACCATGGCAAAGCTATTGGCAGACAAAGGTTTCATCACTGTCCTGCTCGATGGGGACGATCTGCGGTCGGGGATCAACAAGGACCTGACCTTTAGCGAATCGGACAGGCTCGAAAACATACGAAGAGCAGCAGAAATAGCAAAAATACTGGTACAGAACAATATCATTGTGATCTGCTCCTTTATCACCCCGCTCAGGGAACAGCGCGATCTGGCAAGATCCATTATAGGCGCCGGCTACTTTGAGGTATTTGTATCCTGCCCCCTGGAGGTCTGTGAACAACGGGATGTAAAAGGGCTGTATAAAAAAGCGCGCAACAAAGAGATCATCGACTTTACAGGGATTCAGGCCAGGTTCGACATTCCCTCCACATCTGACCTGGTCATCACTACAGACCGGGAGTCCCCCGAACAAAGCGCTGGACGTATTTTTAGGGGGATTCAGGATTACGCGTAAATTGCGTCTATGCGTTTATCCTTTCTCCCGCTGCTCTTCCTCAGCGTTACTACATTCTCCCAGTCCCGCCTGACCGCGCCTCTGGACTCATTATTCCATTCCTACGCTTCCGACTCGCCAGGCTTCGTATTATCTATCGAGAAAAAAGGGGATGTACTCTATCGGAACGCCATTGGCCGCACCAACCTTTTCCCTCCCGGCGTGGCCCTGGATTCCACCTCCAACTTTCGCATGGCCTCCGTCACCAAGCAATTCACGGCCATGGGCATCTTCTTACTGGAGAAAGAAGAGCGCCTCGGCTTCGACGACCCCATCGGTCGCTGGCTGCCTGAGCTTCCCGCGCACGTCGGACAGCAGGTATCGATCCGTCACCTGCTCACCCATACCTCCGGCATCCTGGACTATGAGTCGCTGATCCCCCGCACCCAGACCCGCCAGCTGCTGGATGAAGATGTACTGCATTTGCTGTCCACCCACGACTCCACTTATTTTATCCCGGGCTCCAAATTCCAGTATAGCAACTCCGGATTTTGTCTGCTGGCCCTGATCATCGAGCGGGCAGCTCATCAGTCTTTCACATCCTTCCTAAAAGACGGCATATTCACTCCCCTGCACATGGATCATTCTTTCGTATATGATGTGAGCTGGTCGGCTGTCTATGAAGGTTACGATTCCCTTCACCGGGCACTGGGGTTTGCCCGCGACTCGTCCGGTAAGATCTATCTCTCCGATCAAAATATCACCAGCGCCACCCGGGGCGACGGCGGAGTATATACTTCCATCAGCGATTATTCCAAATGGATGAAAGCTCTGCAGGAAAATAAACTGATACGGCTCGCGCCCATCCTCCGCCGCCTGCGCAGCCCCATTGCGGGGATGGAAGGAAGTTACTACGCCGGCGGATGGTTTATGACAGGCAGCTCGCCCCTGATCCTCTTTCACTCCGGCAGCACCTGCGGCTTCTCCAACTTCGTCATCCAGCTGCCGGGGGACGAATGGAGCATCTTCTACTTCTCCAACCTGGCTGACAACAGCCGCCCCTTCCGGGATATTGTCCGCATCCTTCAGGAAGAAGGAGCGGGAGACTTCTCACCCGTGTTCAGGCTGCATGATCTGACCAACTAATTTGGCTTCCAGATATCTCCCATAAAGATCACCGTAGTGTCTTTGGTCCCCTTCACCTTCAACATCATGGTGGATCGTGACCCATAGGTTTTCGGGGAGAACTTTTTAACAAAAAATTAATCCCAGCGCAGGATCCAGCGCGGTTTTTGTGAATAAAAAGCAACTATTTGATATTATGCCGCGTAATTATAATATTTTTAATATCCAGTCTTCAGGCACCGCCGGAAGCGGTCCGTCGAAGGATACTTAAACATCGAGTATATGAAGAATACGATCCTAGGTCTATCATTGCTTCTCTTTTCCGCATCCGCATTCGCACAGGGAACCACCGTTACCGATCAGTTCAAAAAGATCGACAATATGCAGCAGGCACAGGCATGGATGGACGCCAATAAGAATCTAAAACCTGCCATCCTTCACCTGTCGGCCGGAAAAGATACCACGCTCATCGACAAAAGGCTCTTACGCCAGAAGAAGGGCGACCTCTTCTCCGTAGGATATGTTACTTATAAGGTCGTCGAGTCCACCGAAACAGTCAAATACCGCGCAAATTACATCTTCCTCGACGGCGGTTCCCTGACGAACTCCCAGGTCGACAGCCTCAAAAAGATCATCCTGCAAAAAGCAGCCGCAGGCGAGTCCTTCGACAAGCTTTCCGATGAATATACGATGGACGGCAACACAACCCATGGCGATACGGGCTGGTTCTTTGGAGAAGAGATGATGCCCAAGGAAGTCCAGGACGCCGTAGCCAACCACAAAAAAGACGAGGTCTTTGCCGTGGACGTGTCCGATAAACAATGGCATTACATCGTCAAAAAGACCTACGAAGACGATCTCAAGAAGGATATGACCGTCCTCAGGGCCAACGGGCGATAGTTATTCTCTCAGCGCTTCGATCCCTTCCATACTATCCAGCCGGGCGATGATGGCCCAACCATAAAAGTCATTGGCCACGCCGATGAGTATCTCGTTGTCACCTGCCTGCAGCGGCAGGGTAAAACTGGCATTCTCTACCGAGCACCTTGCCCTTGGCTGTTTACGCATCAGCTCATCATACATATTCTTGTCTACAAAGGCCATTTTACCGTTCACAAAGACCCATACCTCATTGGTAAAGCCAAAAGCAACCTGGCGGACCTGCGCCTCCGGCGCCTTTAGCCGGCATTTAAGCCAAATGTAACGGCGGCTTTCGCTGTTACCAAACATACGGGTAAGATTGACCAGGCCCAGCCGTTCGGCTTCTATCCCCGACCAGACAACCCCTGCCTTTGGAAGATCATCATGCGTCAGCTCGCGCCCCTTGGGTAGTGGAATGGGCTGGCTTACCGACCAGTGCCGCACATAACGGGGGTCGCTGTAGTATGGGTCGAAACCGGCTACCGGAGACAATCCCTCCGTCTTGTCGGGTGTAACCACCAGGTTGGCAATGACAGCCTTCCCGTCAAAGCCGATACTACCCTCCCGCGTAACACCTTCCAGATGGGCAATCTCCAGAGTAGGGTGGATGGGGTCATTGATATATACCAACATTTGTTCGCCGGATATGACCAGCTTGATATGGTTCCACCGACCACGCCCAAAAGAGGCCGCCCCCTGGCAGTAAGGCAGCAGGTTCCACAGATTGACCCCGTGCAGGATAGGAGCATACTGTACGGCCGGCATCATGCCGGGAATGCCGCCGCCAAACACCCGTAAATAGAAGTATTCACTTTCCTTGCTGTCCTGTCTCCTGAAAAAAACACCCGTAAAATCATCGTCCTCCGGCTCGATGTCATATTCGATGACGCCGTTGGAAAAACGAAGGTCTTTCAACACTGTAGTGTCTTTATTGGAGAGCAGCCGCATGGCCGGTACGGATTTGTAGGACAGGAATTCGCATGTTCCGGCAGGGAACCCCCATTTTTCGGCCACCAGCGGTACCTGGACCGCCCGGGGCATGGTCTTTTGCGCGGAAAGAAATAAGTGGAAGAGAAGGCATCCCGTCGCCAGCATTACTTTGTTCATGTTTATATTTTTATTTTTGAAAAACTTTAGCCGGACCGCGTCCGGTGGCTCCCGGTAAAAATGGCGGTAAGATCTGAGAAGGTAAGTGCAGGACCTGTTCAAGTAGATACAAGTTTGTTCAAATCACAAGCGTCTAACTATCAATGGACAATAAAACAGAAATTTTTTATCTCACGGAATGCCGCCGGCGGATAGAAGCCCGTTTGGGATGGGGTGACAGCGAGCTTTGGACCAGCCGGGACTTCGAGCTGCTGAGCGAAAAGATCAGCGAGACCACCGATATACATTTAAGCATCACCACCCTCAAACGGATATGGGGAAAAGTAAAATATGACAGCCTGCCTGCCGTCACTACCCTGGACACCCTGGCCCGGTTCATGGGCTATGAACATTGGAGGGCCTTTCGGCAGGAGGAGGTCACACCGGCAGCAGCCCCGACGCCGTCCATCCCCGCCCCATCCTCTCGCCGTTTGACATGGGTATGGACCATCATCGGTGCGGCGATCATAACAGGCATTCTAAGCCTTTACTTCACCCGAAAAAAAACCGCCCCCACCCTCATCATCGATCCATCCCGGTATCAGTTCTCCAGCAAGAAGGTATTGACAGAAGGCCTTCCCAATTCCGTGATCTTCGATTACGACGCAACAGCCGCCCCCTACGATTCGGTATACATCCAACAGTCCTGGGATCCTGCCAGGCGTAGAAAAGTGGGAAAGCTCCAGCATCAGTTTACTTCCGTCTATTATTATCCGGGGTTCTTCAAAGCCAGACTGGTCATCGGTCAGCAGGTAGTAAAAGCACATGACCTGATCATTAAGACAAAAGGCTGGCTCCCCATTATCGAGCAGGCCACCGTACCGGTATATTTCCCCGAACAGGACAGTCTGATCCAAGGAAAGGCGTTCGGCCTCACCATAGATGACATCCGGAAGGAGAATATACCGCTACAACCCCGGACGCCCTGGGTGAGATATTCCAATATCGGCAACTGGGGTCACCTGCATACAGACAGCTTCCGGCTGGAAGCCACGGTGAAGAATGACTATAAGGAAGGAACAGCTATTTGTCAGCATACGGAAGTGCGTGTGCTTTGCGAGGACGGCGCCATCATTATCCCTTTATGTAATAAAGGCTGTGTGTCGGAATTGAACCTGCTGTTATTGGATAATAACTATTCAGGACGGACGCGGGACCTCTCTTTCCTGGGCGTCGACTTCTCCGATTGGGTGCATGTAGTTTGTGAAGGGAGGGAGGGACAGCTTCGTATCTACCTGGAGGGACGGCAGGTCTTCCAGTCGCCCTTGCCTGCAAAACCGCTCGCTATTGCCGGAATAGATTTCCGCTTCCAAGGCACGGGCAGGATAAAAGATGTAAAATTGGGGAAGTTATGAGCGCGCCCGCAGCCGGCGATCCTGCTCTACAGACTTGATACCCTTTATCTTCAATTTAGCCAACGGCAAAGACCTGGTAGATCCGAAGATGGTCCCCGTGATGCGCATGATCCGGCGGATCTGGATACCCATACTCTCCAGAGATGCTGCGATCTCCCGGATGTTGGACTTTTGGCTATCCTCTACTTTGGCTATGAATTCCATACCCCAAAGGTACATTTTATTGGTCAGCCCGCCAATGCCCAGGCCCGTCACGGCACATACACCAGCCCCGCACCCGCTCCCACAGTCCTCAGCCCCAATTTACGCACCTGCCCTATCAGTTTCTCCCATATCTCCCGGGCAGTGACATCCGGATACTGCTCCCATAAAAGGGCAGCAACCCCTGCTACGAAAGGCGCAGCCATAGAGGTGCCCGACTCGACCTCATGCCCGCCATCGATCCAGGCGCTAAATATATCGTCACCCGGCGCGGCAATATCGACCTGGCCGCCGGAACGTATACTCTGCCCGCCGGAACGCACACCACCAGAACGCCCCACCGTCGCACAGCTATAGTTCGCTATTTTTAAATGTTCCGTCAACGCTCCCACCGCCATCACGGAAGGACAGTTCGCAGGATGATTGACAGGAGCGATAATACCTTCCTCCCTGTCACTCTCATTTCCCGTAGCCGCTATCAAAAGACAATTATTGTCCAGGGCAATCTTTGCCACCTCCTCAAAGATCACAGAATGCTTATCCCCTTTCTCCACCTGCGCCCCAAACGACATGGAGACTACACGACACCCCTGCTCCAATGCCCACTCGATACCCGCCAGCGCCAGCCCATCCGACCCCTCTCCCTCATCGTTCAGTATCTTTCCGATGTATAATCGCGCATCCGGCGCCACGCCATATCGAACACCGGCCTTAGCCTTCAGGGCCTTCGTCGGACCTGCGTCGACCGTTGCCCGGTTACCACCGGCAATACCCGCACAATGTGTCCCATGCCCTTCCCTGTCTTTGGCCTGCCGCCCAACAAAAGACTTCCGATGGATCACCCTACCCATAAAATCCGGATGGGTAAAATCAAAACCCGTATCGAGAATGGCCAGTCTCACATCCTTCCCCGTGAACCTGCTCTTCCGGACATTCGTCGCCTGGATACCCCATGTGGCCGAAGCCGTATCCTTAAAAGGCAGCTCCTTCCGCACGCCGGCCCGGGCATAGATATAACGTTCCGGCTCAATCGACAAAAAAGGTGTATTGCGTAATGCCTGTAGCTGTTTGAGGACGCCCGCGCTGCGCTCATTCACCAGCGCCACCTTCAGCCGCTCGAAGATGATCCCATCGGCCTTTTCCAGTCCTTCATTCAAATGCCCGGGTGGCAGTGCATGCAGAGGGATCAGACGGAGCGACCGCGTTCTTGCTTTTTTGGAAATATCGGTTGTGCTGGCGGAAGGATCCAGTTGCACCAACACCCGGCCTGTAAGTTTTTTTCTGTGAGGTCCGGATGACCTGGTGTCTGTCGATGACGGATCGGGGCTCTTGAAAATAGGTTTTTCTGCTACCTGACGGATTGGATGTTTTTTGGAGGGCATACGGCAAATTAATAGAAAAATGGGGCATTCCGGATATTTTTTGCCATCAACGATAAACCATAAATTTGATACACCTATTTGCATCTACATGACCTCCCGCCAGCTATCCATAGAGATATCTCCCTCCATCGGCTCAGTGTCGGCCGAATATACCATTCCCGATACGGGCAAGTGTATCATGACACTGGCGCATGGAGCAGGCGCCGGCATGGATCATATATTCATGACCACCCTTGCCTCCGCGCTGGCAGAGGCCGGGATCGCCACGTTGCGCTTCAACTTCCCTTTTGCGGAAAATAAAAAAGGCCGGCCCGACACGCCAGGAGTTGCCCACCAGGCCGTTGCCGCCGCCATCGGCCACGCCCATGCGACATTCCCTGACCTGCCGCTTTTTACCTCGGGAAAATCTTTTGGCGGACGGATGACCTCCCAGTACCTGGCGGCACACCCGCGAAAGGAAGTAAAAGGCATCGTCTTTTATGGATTCCCGCTACATCCTTCCGGCAAACCATCGACAGAAAGGGCCGATCACCTGAAGGACATCAAGACAAAAATGCTTTTTCTGCAAGGCACGAGGGATGAGCTGGCCACATGGGACCTGATCACCGCCGTTTGCAAGTCCCTTCCAAAGGCCAGGCTCGTGAAGATCGAAGGCGCCAACCACATGTTCAAGGCGGGCAAACAGGACACCATGTCGATGCTTGTCCAGGCGACAAAAGATTTTCTGCTCTGATCATCTCCCCCTACACCCGGACTTTCTACAGCGGCTCCCTCCCTTTTTTCCCCTCCGTCACCACATGGGTCTTCAGATCGATAAGGATAGAATCGCAAGCCGCACCATAGTTGGCGTCTATGGAATTGAATATAACGGCCAGCTGATCCGCAGTTACTTTTATCTTCATATAGCCGAATGTCTTGAAATAGGCTTGCAGGGAGGGGTCGCCCGACATGGAGGGCGGTACTTTGACATTGGGATCGCTGGCTTTGCCAAAAGGAGACAGGTTGTAGCCGCCGCAACCCGCTATGATATAAGGCAATTTAATACCGTTGACATCCCGTTGGAATCGCTCATATAGGTGGGCATGGCCGCTGATCACCAGGTCCGGCAGCAGGCCGCCCTGCTTGAAGGCGTCATCCAGGTCCGCGCCAAGCGTATTCGTCGTGGAACTATGGCCGGTGAAAGGAGGATGGTGTACAGCAAGGATCACCGCCGTCTGGTTGCTCTTGCGGATAGGCGCCAGTCTCTTAAGCTCCGAGATCAGCCAGTTCTTTTGATCATCCGAGACGATGTTTTTGTATTTGGGATTGTTCTCTGAAGAGATGATGCCGGGGCCTTTATCAACTACATTGCTGTACAGCCCGATGATGGTCACAAAAGGCGCTTCCAGGGTGAAATATACGCCGGGCTGATCCATGGTATAGCGCATGATGCTGCCTGCATTGTCGGCATGGGTGGGTGTCGGGCTGCAAAAATTGGCCTGAAATGCCTGCAGAGATTCCATGCTGGGATCCCACACCATACCGTCGTGATTACCGGGGATGGCGAAGATGGGGGCATTGTACATGCAGAAGGGCTCATAGAACTGAGCATAGTAACAATCTGGCTGGCCAAATTCATAGACCACATCGCCTAAATGATAGAAGAAGGAGGGACGCTCGGCAGGGATAGGGTTAGCCAGGTCTTTGACCATAAGCGCGGTCACGTCGGCCTCGTCCGCTACCCGAAATTCCTTATCTGCTCCCGTATCACCTACGGAATGAAAGACGATCCTTCCCGTCTGTTTAATAGCATCGACTGCGTCCTGTCCGATGACGCCTGCCAACTGCATGACAAGATTGGATATCCTGGGCTTAGGTATCTTCTGCAGCACGCTGGCATAAGCATCATAATGAGAAACTTCCCCGTCTGGAACATTGCCGGGGGGCAGAGGCACATAGATCGGGTCGGCAAAGATACGGCGGCCAGGCGTAGAGGTTCCTGACGCGGAGGTCCCGGATGTGGCGGGAGTACCCGGTCCCGGAGATGTGGGCTTGACCGGTCGCCTCCTGGAGGATGACTTTTTGGGCGCCGCCTTCTTGGCCGGGGCCTTTTTGGGCGTAGATTTGCGCGGTGACACCGGGCGGGAGGAAGAAGATTTTTTAGTTGGCATAGGAAATGTTTTGGTTATATGCTCCCACAAATTACTCCATTATCGACGATCCTACTCCCGTAAAAATACCTATTTTTACGACCGCTATGCCCCGCTATCATGACATCCGAACAGACTAACTAAAATCCGCGGACAGTGTAATCTCCTTCCATTTCTCCAGTTCCTCCGTCATGGCCGCCAGCTTTTTCGACGCGCGATTATAAGCATCGACACCCAGGAACAAATGCACAGGTGGGTCGGAACGCCCCGCCAAACGCATAAATATCTCAGCCGCCTTTTCCGGATCGCCTGCCTGCCGCCCATTCATAGCCAGGTACCTTTCCTGCGTCTTTTTCACAGCCTCATAACCATCCAGCTTTGTCTCCGTATAGGCCAATGAACCTTCGGTCAAAAATCCTGTACGGAAGCCCGCGGGTTCTACCACGGTCACTCTTATGCCAAACTCCGCCACATCCAGCGCCAGTACCTCCGAAAAGGCGGCCAGCGCAGCCTTTGTCGCCGAATAGATGGCCCAGCCAGGCGCCCCCACAAAACCCGCCACCGACCCGATATTGAGGATATAGCCCGACCGCTGGGCGCGCAGCACAGGCAATACATGCTTGATCACGTCGATGGCCGCCACCAGGTTCACATCGATGATCCCCCTGATCTTCTGTTCTTCGGTCTCTTCCACCGTACCGGCCATACCATAACCGGCATTGTTCACCACCACGTCTATCCTGCCAAAGACCGAAAGGGTTTGTCGTATGGATTCATCGATACTGTCGGTGTTGCTCAGGTCCACGGCCAGCGACAGAAAACGGGTGCTGTCGACAATACCGACGGCATTTTTCAACGCCTGAACATTGCGGGAAGTAGCCGCCACACGATGGCCCGCATCGAGCAGCTTTTTTACGAGGCTTAACCCGAACCCTTGAGAAGCCCCTGTGATATACCAGACTTTTGACGTGCTCATAATTACATTATTTTTTGTGTTCGACCATACCTTTCAGATTGCCGAAGTGGGCATTGGTCTCTTCAATTAGCGATCCCATCAGCGCCTGCGCCTTTCGGTGTTTGAGCAGTGGCGCGATCTGCCCTCCCCAGAAAAGCACCATATCCCACTTCTGCTGATCCAGGGCCGCCTTCCTCAGCGAAGACATCAGCGTACCTTGCAGCGGGAAAGGAAGCATATCCGCTTCCCTGCCAGTGAGGTCTTTCCCGATACGACTGGTAAGACCGCGGCCAAGCCGGCCCGTAAATGCCCTCGACAGCATAGTGTATCGGGCAGCCGGAGAAAAAAGCATCTCTTTATGGACAGGCAATGCATTCGACTCGTCACAGGCCAGAAAAGCAGTACCTATCTGCACCGCATTGGCTCCTAACGTCAACGCCGCAGCTATTCCACGGCCATTGGCAATCCCTCCCGCGGCAATGACGGGCGTCTTTACTTTTTCCCGGATCAATTGCAGCAGCACAAATGTTCCTGTGGTAGACGCCTCCGCCGGAGCAAGGAACGACGGCCGGTGACCGCCCGCCTCGAAGCCGGAGGCGATGATCATATCCACGCCCGTGCTTTCCAGGGCAATGGCCTCATCCAGGGTTGTCGCAGCGCCCACGGTCTTAATGCCAAGACGGCGGCATTGTTCGAGGATGTCGGCAGGTAATGTGCCGAACATAAAGCTGAACACCCTGGGCCGGATATCCAGCACCACCTGCAGCTGGTTCTCGAACCTGGACCGGAAAGGCGCCGGCTTCTCAGGAAAGGCCAGCCCCACCTCTTCAAAATAAGGCCTGAACACCTCCTCCGCCCGCCTGTATTGTTCATCGGTGACCTTCCCCTCCGGCGCATCCGTATCCGATACCCATAAATTTAAATTGTAAGGCCGGTCGGTGGCCGCCTTTATCTTCTTATCCAGCTCATAGATCTCCTGCGGGCTCATCGTATAAGCCCCATAGCCGCCCAACCCTCCGGCATTGCTTACGGTAGCCACCAGCTCCACGGACGAGAGACCGCCCCCAAAAGGTCCTTGCAGTATCGGATAATCGATGCCTAATAATTCGGTTGCTTTTGTATTGTACCACATAGTGCAGGATTTATTCGTTGACGTCGCTGATCATTTTATTGACGATGAGCCATTTGCCGTCTATCTTATGAAAGGAGAGGAACTCGTGGTAGTTGAAATCATACATTTTCACTTGCATCTCCGCCACAGCAATGGAGTTCACCACCCGGATGCTCACGATCTCTCCCTCAAATGGCTTTCCGGAATCTTTGGGACTTTGACGATGCGCTACCCCATCCAGGTACTGTTCCAGGCTCTTGGCATACGGCTGCCCCTTTACATCCCCGAAAAGCAGGGTGCCGGGATGATAGATGGTCCGAAGCAATTTGACATCTCCTACATAAATCCCCGGCAAATAGCTCTTTTCCAGCACCTGGGAGATGGCCAGCGAGTCTTGCTGTTGCGTTGACATAGTAATGTTGTTTTGGGCCCTGATGCCCCACCATGAGCAGGACAGCCAGGCGGTGAGTAATAAGATCTTCATATTATGCATCGTTGATTGCATGACACAAAGTAACTACCAAATTCAGGGAGGATTACGTGACCTACGTCACATTTCAGTGGGAGTTGTACAGACGGCTCAGGGTCTCTCTCGAAACCCCCAGATAGGCGGCAATGAGATGTTTGGGAACGAGATTGTATAGTTGCGGGTACAACTTGAGCAGCTCTTCATAACGGGCCTTCGCATCATTGTTCATAAAGGACAATAACCGCCGCTGCGCAGCTACATAACCTTTATTGGTACGCCAGCGAAAGAAATGTTCCACCTGGTGGATCTCTTTACAGAGCTTTTCCCTGTCTGCATTGGACAGACAAAGCAGCTCCACATCCGTGATGCAATCCACATTGATGCCGGCCCTGGCCCCTGAATACAGCGCGTTATAGTCGGAGGTCCACCAGGTCGGCATGGCAAACTGCAGGATATACATTTTGACATCGTCATTGACAAAGAAAGCCTTAAGGCAGCCGGAGATCACAAAATATTCGCTATCCACTTTATCGCCTTCCCTGATCACGACCTGTCCTTTTTTGAAGGTCAGTGGTTTGAAACAAGAAAAAAAGCGATCGAACTCCTCGTCCGTCAGTACAGCCGTCCTGGCAATATGTTCTTTTAATATCTCCCGCGCTTCCATATTGTACCAAATGTACTTCATTCCCGCCGCAATTGTGATGTAGGTCACGCAATTCCCCCACCCTCCTCTCCGAACTTTGTGCTATCAATATGTCCTAACAATAAAATCAAAAAAATGTCAACGAAAATTTTTAAGATCGACACTGCCAAAAGCACTATTGAATGGGTAGGTAAAAAGGTCACCGGCGCACACAATGGCACCATCGATATCGCCGATGGCGCGCTCACCCTGGCCGATGACAAGCTCACAGGCGGCAACTTCACTATCGACACCGCCTCTATCAGGATACTGGATGTCACCGATCCGGCGACCAATGCCCAGTTTGCCGGCCACCTGGCCTCAGACGACTTCTTTGCAACGGAGCAATATCCGACCGTCGTTTTTGAGATAACTTCGGTACGCGACAACCATGTAGAAGGCAATCTCACGATAAAGGGCATTACCAGGCCCGTTGCCTTCGATGCCAGTCTCCATCTTGCGGGGAACACACTTACAGCATCAGGGAAGATCATCGTAGACCGTACCAAATACGGCATCAAATTCCGCTCGGGCAATTTCTTCAAGGACCTTGGTGATACGCTCATTTACGATAACTTTGTGCTCAACGTTCAGCTCACCGCCGCCCCCCAGGCTTTTGCGGATGCTGTTATCGAGGCGGCTGGCTCTTAATAATAACACGCTTACCACTAATTTTCAGCTTCAGGAAATTGCTGTCGTTGATCTCAAAAAGGTCTGCTTCCTGGTCCTTGGTCAATGTCTTATCGTTCAGCACATATACGAGCCTGAACTCGCTTTTCAGATCAGGAGCCAGCTTACGGTATTCGGCTGATCTTGATTGAAAGTATTTCCAATAATGCTCGCGGGCGAAAGATTTTGTAATTATATATACAGCTCCATTCACACCATCTTTTCCTGCCAGCCGGATCGCGTTCGAGTCTTTATACACAGAAATAAACGCAATCTCAGACGGACTATATGATTTCAGGACCCCGCTATTCACTCTTATGCTGTCCAGAAAAAATGCCGGCTCATCGGCAGGGAACAGGGAAAACTCATTTGAGCGATGATATACACTGTAACATGATATCAAAATATCGATACCTTCTATAGGTTTATTCAGATAATAAGCCTCATCGATGGGGTACAGCGGTTGTTTGCTTTTATCGATCCTGACATAGAAGGCTACGGTATCATTGGAGAATGTCCAAAAATCAGAGCAGTCCCTTGAACCCCATGTATTATTAAGTGCAGGATATAGCTTGATGACATCCTTAAGCAGCAGCTTATCCATGTCGATAGCCGCTCCGTCCGGCAGCCTGCCTTTAAACCCTTTTGTCAATCGTATCTTGCTGATATAATCCTCATCCCGATCCTTTTGGAAGATCATACCGGGGTAGCTTTCGGAATAATATCCTTTCCCATGGATATATCGTGAATCCTGAGCAAAACATCTTTTCCCCTCGTCCATTTCTTCTACCTCCACCTCGTTAAAATTCTTTTGCAGGTTTTTCAGGTCGGATAATGTCGTCCGGCAAAGGCAAAATCCCTCCACGGTGATCTTGCTGGCAAGGGCTGGGTCTATAGGTGATTGCCCGGAATTGTCCTGTGATCTTAACAAACAGAATGGCAGCATTGATAAGATAAAGAATAAGTGAAATTTCATTGGTGAATGTATTATTATTGATTCCGCTTGACCATATCTATCCGTTTCCCATCCTGCATAAACACAATGGTTTTCTTTGCTCCCGAATCTATCCAGGTGGTATACCCCGTCTGCTTCTTGTTCAGGTCATAAAATTTGATCAGACGAGAATTATCTATGCTCCAAAACCCATTTACAGTAGTCTGACCATTATAAAAAGTGAAAGTATTGTCCTTGTGCAATGAAAAAGACGCCCGGATGGAGTCATTTAATTCATAAACATAGTCCCCTGGTACCTCCGGCAGTATCCTCGTGTGAAAGCGTTTGTTTGATATGGCAATAAGGCTAATTGCTCCGACAATGTAAATCATAGGAAGGATACTGACTTTAAGGGCCTTAATCTTTAATGGACGTGATTTCTTTCTAAACGACAGGATCAGCAATACGATCGCATATATTATTAAACCAATAGAGGCAAGGAACAGTACCGGGAAGAAAAAGTTGATCAACGTACCGAGCATAGAGGAGAAAAATTTAGCTGAAAATACACTAAATTTCTCTTCATTTGCCAAACTAAAGCATGTTGGAAAGTTCTGACCCCGCCTGCAAAATATAGCCGGATTCCTTTATCTTATTAAAGGCAGCTATAGCCCCGCTGGAAAAACCACTCAGGCCAGTATAAGTGCCCATTATCTGCCCAGCCAGTGATGCATTGGTATCCGTATCTCCACCACAAAGAATGATGTCAGTGATGATATCCTCAAAACTCATGTCTTTGATCTTTTGTGCCGCAAATATGGCAAATGGCACTGATTGAGGAGCATATCCTGAAGTCCCCACCAAATAGGCCGCTTCGCGAATACTCAAAGAAGGGTTCTCCTGCAGTTTTATAAGATTGTCCCGGACAGCAGTATCGGGTATTCGGGGGATTATAAGGTTCAATAAGGTTTCTCCAGCCCCCCATTGATCAGTGATTGTAAAGTGCAAAGCATACAGAATAGCCAAACAGCCGACATACGCCTCATCATTCTTATGCGTAATATAGCAGACATCCCGGATCAGCGTCCTCTCCGTATCAACATTCACAAAAAAAGCCAGTGGTGCTATCCTCATGGCCGCCCCATTTCCCGCGGCATATTCCCCCGACCGTCCCGAAAGCGCCCAATGAGCCCCCGCCTGCAGGTCTCTGAGCGCCTTCAGCGTGCTAGCCCCCAACCCCGAAAGCTTACCCTTGTTATACCACTCCAGCATCTTTTTGGCAATACCCTCGGGTGACACACGGCCGGACTCCAATATAGACTCACAGGTGGCAATCGTCAGCTGTGTATCGTCCGTAATGTCCTGTAAAATATCGAATGCTACCGATTCGATGTCCTTCCGTCCCTCATAAAAGCTACCTATAGCGTCCCCGATGGCTCCTCCTGCCAGGCAGGCCTGCAACCTTTCTCCCCGGGGGAGACCAAAATTTATCTCTGGTCCAGGCTCGGGAGTGTTGGGCTCCGCATATCCCACAATAGCGTGTTTGTAAATTTGTCTTTCTTCGCCTTCTAATTTGTGCGGCGTAGGAAAAGGAATATTCTTTCCTAATAGCAACCGATCAATAAGGTAATTGACCAGTAGAACATCATATTCGGGATTTCCCTGGTTGTACTGCTTCCTATTCCTGTTTACTACAACTTCCGTCGTCTCATAATTATTATTCCCTGTGTTCCGCAAAGCCACCTTATATACATGAACTCCGCTCCAGCTACGGTGAAAGTTCAAGACATCGTCATCATAATAAATAAACCATTTATCCTCCATCTGCCTAGGAACCAACCCCATCCTTATGCGCTCGAATTCCTCGGACGAGAACACCCTTTCCAAGGTAAAGGTTTCTATCTCATCCGGCATTTTCCTTATTTTCCAGTTTGTTGCTTTAGCTATTTCAGACATGGGACGGAAATTAATCCTTTTATTACAATATTTCATCCCCCGCCAGGCGACGGGGAGTGCGGGATGCATTGATAACGAAATATTGTAAGTAGCACGTATAACTATTTCCTCCCCGTCTGGGACGAATACGTACTTTCGAATATCTTATCGGCATTGCCGGCTTCAAAACCCTCCCTTCTTTGCAGACGGGTGATCTGGTTCGCAGGCAGATGCGCGAATTGAGGCAGCACACGCCGCTCCGCGAACTCCACATACGAGCCGGCGATCTGGATATGCTCTCCCCCCGCGAATTCCGCCTCCACCATCCCGGCCACCGTCGAACTTTGCAACAGCCCCTTGTCGGGACTCGTCTTGATCTTACCCCCGGCATCGTTCAGGCGGAAACCCTTTCTTTCAAGGAACTGGTTGAAAAGACTCACAGTATTATATCCTTCCGGCAGATTATGTACGCTGATGGTAAAATGATTGAGGTAATATCGGTTGTAGATCACCCACGCGGCATATTCGCTCTCAACAGCCAGCTCCTGGTAGTCGGCGACAGTAGGCGTCCTCCACAAAGCACTGTGCAAAAAGGCATCCACCGCAACGCTGTCATCCAGATCCAACGCATCGGCAGGATCGCTCTTTACCTCATCCGTATAGGAATGAATAATTTCCTGCGCGCGGGCGGAAAGATCCCCTACCCGCAGCTCGCTGATAAAGATCCGGGGGCAGCGGGGCTCCGGCGGCGCATACCAGTAAGCGTCCAGCTTCTTTTCAACGAAGGAATAATGTCCCTTGCGCTCATATCCATAATGTAAAAAGAGCTTCTCCAAAGAGGCAATCCCCAGGTGAGGCACACCAATGGTCCTAAAGGCGATATGATCATTCTCTATGTCGTCGGCCCTGGTGATAACCTTTTCATCGATCATGGCCTGTATGATCGCCGCCACGTCCGGCACACGCTCCTTATATCGGCGCATCAATCCGCCTAAAACCGCGTCCAATCCGGCAGACACCGTACACTCCGTCAACACCTCGTCCAGGCTCCTGGCAAATCCATCCGCGTTGTCCATGGAAAATACCATCGGCGGCTTGATCTTGAGTACATTGTGCAAAGGGCCATCGGTGCTTAGCAGGTAGCCCCTCTCCTTCATTTTTTCCACTGCCCGGTCGATAAATGGGACCGCGGGCTCCAGCGTCTGTCTGTCTTTCACCAGCTCCACACCAATGAATAATCCAGAGCCCCGTACATCCCCCACCACCGCATGATGTTCCGGGAGCCGCTTCAATTGCTCCAGGAGATACCCTCCTACCCTTTCCGCATGGGCCTGCAAATTCTCTTCCTCGATGACCCGGAGCACGGACAGGCCGGCGGCCATGGACACTGGGTTACCCCCATACGTGTTGAAATATTCCATACCATTGTTGAATGCCTCCGCGATGGCTTCTTTCACGATGACGGCTGCCAGCGGATGACCATTACCGATAGGCTTGCCCAGGACGACGATGTCGGGCTCCACATCCTGCAGCTCAAAACCCCAAAACTTCTTCCCCACCCGTCCGAAGCCTACCTGTACTTCGTCGGCGATACAAAGGCCGCCTGCCGCGCGCACCTGTCTGTACACCGCATCCAGGTAGCCAGGAGGTAAAGGGATCTGCCCGCCAACCCCCAGCAACGTTTCGCAAATGAAAGCAGCCACCCCTTTGAATCCGGTGTCACCCGGGACGGAGCGATCGGCCTGGTAAGCCAGGTCCGTCAGGATACGGCTCACATCCTGGGCATACTTTTCTCCCGCCTGTGGATCATCATAACGGTATGGCCCCCTGTACAGATCAGGATTCATCGCCTTGTGTATATAGGGCTTTTTACCCGCGCCTCCCTTGCCGTCGAATTTATAGGGACTCATCTCCATGGCGGTAGTGGAAGTGCCGTGATAGGCATGATCGAGGACGATGATATCCTGTCTGCCCGTGTAGTGCCGGCTCATCCGTATGGCCAGATCATTGGCCTCGCTGCCTGAATTGGTGAAATAACAGACCTTCAGAGACGAAGGCAGCGTTGCCGTTAGCTTTTTCGCATATTCCACCAGGTTATCATGAAGATAACGGGTATTCGTGTTCAGTCTTGCCGCCTGTCCCTGGATCGCCCGGACGACGGTGGGATGACAATGCCCCACGTGGCTGACGTTGTTGACACAATCTATGTAAGTCCTTCCCCTGTCGTCATAAAGATATTGTAAGGCGCCTCTTTCTATTTTTAAATGATGCTGATAGCTGATGCTCAGGTTGCGACCGATATAGAATCCTCTTTCCCGCTCCAGCGCCGCATAGTCATCTTCTGCCGGAAGGATGGACGGGAACCCGCAGGCCTTTCTAAACGCTTCTTTAGCAGCCACGGGGTTTATTGCGAGCAACCGGTGCAATAATGTCCAGGCGGATCGCTCCGTAACGAAATGATGCTCGTTCTCGCTGTTCTGTGCCGCATGCGCGGCGCTGCGGGTCACGCTGATGCAAAGCCTGGCGGCGATAAGCCAATACAGGAGATCCGTTTCCTCGACCCGCAACGGATAGCGGCTATGATAGCCCTGCACCAGCACAGCGGCGGTATGGATGGGATCGGCAGCACCGAACATGGCATAGACGCAGGCAACCGCGACATTGTTGATCAGCTGTGTATAGACCATGTCCCCAAAGTCGATCAACCCTGCCAAGGCTTCCCCGCTGACCAGCACATTGTAGTCGTTGGCGTCGTTATGAGCATATGCCATCCGCAGACTATACAGATAAGGCAGGATTTCCGTCTCGAATTGCAAAAGGAAATAATCAGCCACACGCCGGTCGGCAGGGTCCTTGATCCATTGCAGGTCCTGCTTGCGGTCCAGGGCCGTCTGAATGTCCCAGGTATACCGGCGACGCATAGCCGGATGGCTAAAATCCGTCAGCGATCTATCCATATCCCCCAAAAAGCGGCCCAGGTCTTCCGCAAGTCCGTCGGAATGTCCCTTGCGCTCCACCCAGAACTCGCCTTCCAGGAAATTCAGCAAACGCAGATAATACCGCTGGCCCGCTTCTTCCAGGGCCACCAGGGCGTTGCCGCGCTTGTCGGGAAGACACCGTTGGATACGATCCGCCACCGGGCTGTCCGCCAGATGACGCAATATGCTTACCTGCGCCTCCAGAAAACCAGGATCATGGCTGGGGTCGGCTATCTTCAGGATATAACGCCTGCCATCGCCAGCGGTCAGCAGATAATTCAATTCGTCATACCCGTTCAGGGCCCGGGCGTTAACAGATAATCCATAATGTTCGCTTACCAGCGCCTCGACCCTTGCGGAACTAAATACGGCAAATCCCATACTATTTTTATTTTATCACCTGCAATAAAAAGCTATACGTGTAGTCGGTGTAAGGTAGCACATATTCCGAATGTGTCTGCGCGCCCCAGGCATTGTCGCCTCCTACCCCTTCCTGTTTATAATCGATGTTCCAGCGGATCAGGTCGTCATTGGACATGGATCCCCCATGAACATTTTCCGGCGCATTGCGGTCAAACTCCATGCGCTGCCGGTCGAAGTGCAGGACACCGACGCTGAAAGTGGGCACAGCACCTGACCCTGACGATCCGGACAAAGCCCTGGCCATCAATCCCCTTCCGTTCCCGTCCGTCATCGACATCCATCGTACATCCGTCCGGTATCCGCTCTCCTGCGCACGTGCGTACGGATGGAAAAACGAATCCGCCTTCAGCGCATATACGTCTATGGCAGCAGCATAGTTCCGGTCCTGGTAATTGTCGAACGGACCGCGGCCAAACCATCGCACGTTGTCATAGACGGGCTGTAATATAAACGCAAGTCCAAACCGGGGCAGCTCCGGCTGAAATTCCGGCCCCGCCTTCATAGCTGCATCTATCCGGATAGTTCCACCCGCCCCGACATGATAGGTCATGCTATACAGGGCATGTACGGCAGGGAGTGTATATCGCACCGACACGATCGCGCCATCAGCATCGGCCGAAGCAACGACAAAAGAATCCAACCGGGCTCCTTCCATAGCCTGCGCCCATATCGCGCACCGGATCTGTTGACTGTTGCCGATGTCATTGTCCGTGGCTGACCGTGTGAAATCCGGCTGCAGAGGGGCCTTCAGCATGGGCTTGCCCTCAACATTCAGCTGTTCCAGCCAGCCGGTCTGACGATTGAACACCGCCTCAAACCCTGCATCGTACAAGGTCAGGTACTTTGTATCCTCCCTTTGCTCAAGCCTGGTAGTATCTTTCCCCGCCTGCAGTGGCTTCTCCATCGGCGCCCGCATCGTCTTCTCCCCCCCTCCCTGCACCGGCAATGCCCACTGCTCCCAGGCCAAAACCTCACCAGCAGGGATCAACGGGTCCCGACCCGTAGACAGCATTTCGATATAGAGAAAATATTCTTTCGATGCCTGCGCCTTCTCTGTCATAAACTTTTCCAATCCCAGCAGGGACAGCTCTGTAGCCGCATGCGGGGCCAGGCTTATTTCCGGCAGCTCACCACCAGCCACCCGTTGCCCTTCGCATTTCATGTACCACCGGAAGGCAAACTGCTTCAGGTTGGTGAAATCATAGCGGTTTGTTATCCGTATACGGTCCCGGGTAAAAGCCACCGGCTCGAAATTCGCATATTGATACACCTTTTTCATTTCAAAAGCCTGCGGATGGGGAGTCCTGTCGGCTGCAAACATCCCGTCCGCGCAAAAGCTCGTATCGCTGGTAGCGCCTACCTGTCCCATATCCCGGCCATAGGCCCATATCCACCTGCCATGACTGTCCTGGCGGCGGAAGGTCTGATCGCAGAAATCCCAGATAAAGCCGCCCTGCAATTGAGGATGCTTGTAGATAATGTCCCAGTCGTCTTTTAAGTTCCCTCCACTGTTGCCCATCATATGCGCATACTCTACCTGGATCATCGGTCTTGTACGCCATTCCTTCACGAAATCCTGCATCGTCTGGAGGGTCTTATACATCGGGCAGATGATGTCCGTATAGGGATTGTCCCTGGCCTCTTCATACTGCACGATACGGGTAGGGTCCTTCGATTTGAGATAGGTATAGGTCGCCGCAAAATTATCCCCCCACCGGCTTTCATTGCCAAGCGACCAGCTGATGATGCTGCAATGGTTCTTATCCCGCTGCCACATTCTGCGGGTTCTGTCCATATAGGCGTCTTTCCAATCGTTCTTGTCGGACAGGGTATTGACGGAAGGAAGCATGCTCATGCCGTCGCATTCGATATTAGCCTCGTCGATAACATAAATGCCATATTTATCGCAGAGCGCATACCATTCTTCCCGGTTGGGATAATGACTGCAGCGCATGGCATTGATATTATATTGCTTGAACAGCCGGATATCCTGTAGCATACCCGCCTCCGTTATGACCTTGCCCGTATTCATATCATGCTCGTGTCTGTTCACCCCTTTGATCTTTACAGCCACCCCATTCACCAGCAGCAGTCCATGACGCACTTCTATCGTTCGGAAACCTATCTGCTGTGCGACGGCCTCCACCGTCCTGCCCCTTCGGTCCAGCTGCTCGATCAGCAGCGTGTATAGTTCGGGGTGCTCCGCATTCCATTTCCTCACCTGCGGGATCTTTGTCTGAAAGTGCAGATGACTGCCTTCCCCGATCCGCCCCGTCTGACGACACAGCGGCACATCCGGATTATCGAGCAAGCTCACCCGGACAGAGCCGCCCCGCTCTTGCAACGCAGGCAGATGATCGAGCTCCACGTCCAGGTCCAGCAGACCGTCGCGGTAGTCTGCATCCAGTCCCGCCCGAACGAAATAATCGCGGACGAACAGGCCCGGACGGGCGATCAAATACACATCCCGCTCGATCCCGCTCAGCTTCCACATATCCTGCCCTTCCAGGTAGGTGCCGTCGCTGAACCGGAACACCTGCACAGACACCGTATTTTCACCCGGATGCACCAGGCCGGTGATATCGAATTCTGCCGGCGTCTTGCTATCCTTGCTGAATCCTGCATATTTCCCGTTTATCCAGAGATAGAAAAAGGAGTTCACAGCACCCAGGTGAATGTAGATCTTCTTATTGCGCCATGGCGCAGGCAGGGTAAAGCTCCGTTTATAGGAGCCCACCGGATTATAGTCGGCAGGCACAAAAGGAGGGTTGGGAGGAATAGGATATTCCACGTCGGTGAATATAAATTTGTCGAAGCCCTCCACCTGCCAGTTGGCCGGCACATGTATCGTTGTCCATGACGACAGATTGCTGCTGTCCAGGTAAAAATCCTTGGGCCGCGACGAAGCGTTGGGCGCCAGATGAAATTTCCAGGTCCCATCTAATGAAAGCACGGCCGGGGATTTAAAAGGACCAGCAAGTGCCGAAGGGGCCAGCACAGAGGTCGAAAGCTGTCCCTCCTCCCCGAATGCCTTCAGGTATTGCAAGGCCTCCGAAGACTCCGGATACGGAATAAAATGCGCATGCGCCTCGACACTGCCTTCCGAAGGCAGCAAGGGGTTCTCCCAATCGTTCATAGTACGATCTGCCGCCGCCACGCGCGGCATACCGGCAAGCCGGCCAGGACTGTTCGTGGCTGAACGCCGGTCGGCTGGTGATGTCTCCGGCTGTCTCTGTGACCAGGCCTGCATACCTGAACACAACCATCCACATAGCCAAAGGGCACGAATTACACTGTGATGAGTCATATGAATTTACCAATTCGTCGTCTGATGTATATTAGGGTTCTTGCTCGTTTCCGACAACGGCACGGGATAGATCTCATGCTTGCCCGTGATGAAATTGCCCGCAAACTCCTGCTGGTGATTGACCAGGGTGTTCTTGATCGGCTCGGGCGCCGTCTTGCTCCTGGACCAGCGATACAGGTCCGGCCAGCGAATCCCATACTCCATCGACAATTCACAGGGGCGCTCGTGATGCCGGATCTGTGTCCTCAATTGATCCTGGCTCATGGAACCCAAAGGCGCTGCATGGCTCCGGCTCCTGACAAGGTTCACCAATACCAGGGCGTCGTCGGGACGATTCATTTCGTTCAGCGCTTCCGCCTGCATCAGCAGGACGTCTGCCATACGCATCAGGTTGATGTTGATCCCCGTATAATATCCATTGTCCGCCAGGTCCGTCGGATACGTATATTTTTTAAAGAATACGGGATAATCCAATTGGCTTTTCACATCGGAATATTTGACGATGACACCGGGCACGTCCACCATGGGCGCCACGGAGGCCGGATCGTCGAAGAACATAGTCCCGTATACGCGATCGCTGTATCCGCCGGTGGTCATTGTATCTCTTTTCAATTCGGCGGTCAGCCAGGGCGAGGGATAGAATAATTCCCATCCATCCAGCGCGGCGGAACTAACCTCCCAGGCCATCGGCGTCCTGCTGTCATTGCCGTTGGATCTGTCGGCGGAGAACTGGATCTCGAACAAGGACTCCTTATTGTTCTCATGCAGCCCGTTGAAGTTGTCTTCGAAATTATCCATCAATCCCAGGGCCGGATTAGCGATCACCTGGGTGAAGGCGTCACTGGCCTGCTGAAAATTCTCCTGGAAAAGATACGCCTTGCCCAGATAAGCCTGAGCCGTATAGCTGGTCACCCTTCCCAGTTCGGCGCCTGACCGTGCGGGTGGCAGGCCTGCCTGAGCATCTTTCAGATCCGATACGATCTGCCCCCAGATGGCCGTCTCGGTGGCTTCTGAAGGATAATAATCCGCATTCGTCTTCGGCGTCTTGGTGATCAGCGGGATATTCTTGAAATAATTGATCAGGGTAAAATAGAAATAAGCCCGGAGGAATTTCGCTTCCCCCAACAAGGAGTTCCGCTGCTGATCCGTCAATCCGTACTGGGCGTTCTGATCGATAGACGGTATACCGGGAATACCTTCCAGGCATTGATTGGCCCGGTTGATCCCCGCAAAGCACATATGCCAGAGATTCGTCATCGTCGACTCGTCCGTCGTATAGGTGTACCCGTGCAAAGCGATACCATAATTCTGTGTCTTGTTATTGATGATCTCGTCGCTCTTATACGTCGCAGCGATATAGGTTTGTTCGAACCATGTCCATTTGTCGCCTTCCGCGGAATGCAGGGCGGCATAGACGGCTGTTATCCCCTGATTGGCCTGATCCGCCGTCTTCCAGAAGCCTTCACCGGAGAATTGGTTTAAATTATTCTTTTCTAAAAAAGATTTCTGACAGCCGGTCAGGGACAAAGCGATTACCACTAGGCTGCCCTTGCCAATATGATTGATCCACTTCATATTATTGAGTTGAATACGTTAAAAAAATCGGTTTAAAAATCGAAGTTTACTCCGGCAAATACACTGCGGGACAAGGGATACAAGCCTCTGTCCACTCCCCGGGCGAAGGGGGAATAATTCACTACACCCGGATCGAAGCCCTTATATCCCGTGACGGTCAGGAGGTTCGATCCACCTGCATAAATCCTCAGCGTATTGATATTCCGCAGCTTGAACCGGTATCCCAGTTGGAGGCTCTTCAGACGCAGATAGGAACCATTTTCCAGGAAGAGATCCGAAGGCAGTGACATCGTCTGGTTCGGGTCCAGGATCGTCACCCTTGGAATATTGGAGTTAGGATTGGAAGGGGACCAGGCGTTGAGGAGGTCCGTAGACTTGTTGAATATAGTGGTCTGCCAGGTCAATCGGCGGGCGCCATCATAGATCTTATTACCCAACGTGCCCTGGAAGAAGAAGTTCAGGTCCCAGTTCCTGTAGGAAACATTGCCCGTAAGGCCATACTCCATCTTAGGCAGCCCGCTGCCCATAAAAACCCGGTCATCGTCGTTGAGAATGCCATCCTTATTCACATCCACGAATTTCACGTCTCCCAGCTGCGCATTGGGCTGATAGGCCTTCACCTCGTCCAGGTCCTTTTGCGTCTTGATGACCCCATTGGTCTTGTACAGGTAGAATCGGCCTATCTCTCCACCCACCTTGGTAAGAGTCGTGGGGAAGTTATTATAATCCAGGTACCCGTCCGTATAGGATTCATCCGCATAGCCCAGGCGCTTGATCTTGTTCCTGCTGACGGATATATTGGTCGTTAGGGTGTATTTCCATTCCCCTGCATTGCCGCGATAGGACAAAGAAAGGTCTACACCCTGGTTTTGCATTTCGCCCCCGTTACGCAGCGGGTTGGAAAGCAGGCCTGAGCTGGGCGGCAAAGGCAATTCCACCAGCATGTCCGTCGTCGTCGTCCGGAAATAATCTGCCGTCAGCGTGATCTTATCCTTCAGGATGGATACATCGACACCGAAGTTCATCGTCTTCGACTGTTCCCACTTGATGTCGGGGGACGAGGCGTTGGTAATAATGGCGCCGATGGCTATGCCCTGGCGGAGTCCGGGACCGAAGGGATAGTTGACCACTCTATTGCCGATGGTCAGCGGGGGAGGCAGATATAGATAATCCGGGATGCTTTGATTGCCGAGAATACCATAGCTGGCTCTCAATTTCAGGTCGGAAATAGTCTCATGCAGGTGGGAAAAAAAATTTTCCTCGCTGATCCTCCAGCCGCCGGAGAAAGAATAAAAAGTGCCGTATTTGTTGACACCGGAGAATCGGGATGAACCGTCGCGGCGTACGCTGGCCGCCAACAAATATTTGCCCTCATAGGAATAGTTGACCCTGCCGAATACGGAACGCAGGCTGCTCTGGTTGATCGACCCGCTGGAAGTCTGATTGCCCGTGCCGGCGTACAGTGACCAAAGATCGTTGGAAGGCAGGGCATTATTGCCCCCCGAAAGACTGCGGTATTCGCTCCTTTCCTGGCTGTAGCCCGCGATGGCGTTCACCGTATGGGATGATCCAAAAGTCTTGTTGAACGTGGCTACGGCATTGAGCACGTCGTGCCAGCTCCTGTCCCGTGATTCATAAAGCTGGGCATTGGAGTTCTGCACCTTGGCGCCCATATAATACGTGGGAATATGCGTATATCCATAACCGTCCGTTACATTCAGACCGTATTGCACCTTGACGCTCAGCGGGGGAAGGAGCTGGTATTCCGCATATACATTACCCATAAGATAAGTGGACTGGCTCACGTTCTTTACGAGTGTCTGATAACCCACGGGATTGACGGCATCGGTCATCTGCAGGCCAATACGGCCTCCGAAACCACCGTCGTTGCTGGTATCGTACAGCGGATGCTGCGGCACCCGGTTGATCATCTCATAGATCAGGGGATAGTCCGCGTTCAGGTTATTAGCTCTCGTTTCATCGGAGCCGTTCAGCAGGTCCCTTGTGCTTTGTGAAATGGTGAAGGACTCGCCAAATTTGAGCTTGTCCTTGGTCAGGTCCGTATTCACCTGCAGATAGTTCTTCTTTACACCGCTGTGAAGGACGATGCCCTGCTGGTCATAATGGCCCAAAGAAACGTTCATTTTAATGTCTTTGGATCCTCCGGACACGGTGAGGTCCACCTTCGACTCCGGTGCATCCCGGAAAAAGGCCGATTGCCAGTCGGTATTGGGATATTGCCGTGTGACGCCATGGTTGTCCACATAGGTGCTGCTGCTGGCAAAATCCAGGGGTGTGGAGCCGTCATTGATCGCGATGTGGTTCATAATCGTATCATACTGGGCCCGGTTGGTCAGCGGAAGCCGTTTGGCCAGGCTGGCTACCCCATAATAGGAGTTCACGCCGACGTGGATCTTTCCTTCCTTACCACGGCGCGTAGTCACCATGATCACGCCGTTGGAGGCCCGGGAGCCATAGATCGTAGCGGCAGAGGCGTCCTTGAGAATATCGATGGACTGAATATCGTTGGGGTTGAGCGCGTTGATGTCCCCGGGTATGCCGTCGATGACATACAGCGGATCGGTATTGCCGATGGTGGAAAGCCCGCGGATCAGGACCACCGGAGCCGCACCAGGATCACCGGAGCCGGGGGCTACATTGACACCCGCCGCCTGTCCCTGGAGCAGGTTTGCCACATTGCCTCCTGTGAGCTTTTCCATGTTCTTTGTATCCACGGAAGCAACGGCGCCGACGACGTCTTTCTTTTTCTGGGTCCCATAACCCACCACCACGACTTCATTCAGTCCGGCCGCCACCTCTTCCAGGCGGATAGAAAACTCCGTCCGCCCGTGCACCGGTATTTCCTGCGGCCGGAAGCCTACGGCAGAGATCTCCAGTACAGCGCCGTCCGGCACAACAAGGGAAAAATCCCCATTGGCATCCGTTGATGTTCCGCGGGTGGAATTTTTAACCTTTACGCTGACAGTAGCTAATGGATTGCCGGACTTGTCCGTGATATGGCCTTTGATGTAACCATCGGCTGCATAGGCCCCCGTCACAGCCAGGCTTAAAATAATCCCGGCCAGTAAGAGGCGGGAAGATAGGAACAGAAGCAGTTTCTTCATATAGCGTTAATTTCTTTGATCCGAAAATAGCTATCCCCTGCCCCGGTTCCTTGAACCAGGCCCTCTATAAGACCCCGCAGCCTACCCCTACGGCACCCCTACCGTAAAAAACAATCGTTGATAACTAACGAATTAGAAAGATTTCAAAAACTCGTTCAGGCTATCCCCCTGCTGAAGATTGAATTGTTTGCGCAGGCGATAACGAGCCATTTCAGCGGATTTGACGGAGATATTATTGAGAGAGGCGATCTCCTTGATGGACAGATTGAGCCGGATCTGGGCGCAAAGCCTTCTTTCATTTTCGGTCAGGTCCGGGAAACGGGCCTTGAGATTATAAAAGAAGTCTTTATATGTAGCATCCACATGAACGTTGAACTCCTCTGTATCCTTATTGATCTCCAGATCGTATTGGAACTGATGGATCAGCTTGGACAGCTTCCCGGCAGTGTCTTGCGGACTGGTCTTCTCCAATACCGCCAGCTGCTCGATGAACTTCCGGACAAATTCGTTGCGTTGGGATATGAACAGGGCATAATTCTTCAGCTCCGTGTTCTTATATTCCAGCTTGCTCTCCAGGGCCCCCTTTTCCAATACCGCGTTTTCCAGCTCCTTTGCGATCAGGGCCTGCCGGATACTGGCAATCTCCTTTTCCTTCCTGCGCAGCGAACGTTGCCGTGTAATGACCAGCAGCGCGATGATAACGACCAGGGCGATACCGGCGGCCAGGGCGTTGCGTTGAAGGGACCGGAGCTGTTTTTCCGCGGAGAGCGTACGGATCTGCTCCTCTTTCTGTTGCGTCTCCTTTTTCAACGTCAGGCTGAACAGGGCGTTCGTTTTACTTTTGGAAAGAATAGCATCCCGGATCTCCATGGATTGACGGAGATTGTCCAGCGCCTGTTGATACCTGCCTTCTGCCTGGTTCAGCCGGGAATAGTTGGAGAGATTGTCTAACAATTTTTCTTTGCTGGTGTTGGAGGTGCTCCGATCGATCATTTTTCGGGCGCTGTCCAACAGCATGGCGGCCTGCTGGTACTGCCCCATCTTCATATAAGAATAGCCCAGTTGGTTGAGCGTCTCCGCCGGGACCAATGGGTCTTCCCGGAATTTGCCGGGTACGCTCAACGACACGTTGAAATAGCGGATCGCTTCCTGGTAATTCCCCTTGGAATTCTCGCATATGCCCAGGTTATTATAGATCGCGGCCAGCCTGCTGTTCTCCTGTAAGGGAAGGGTCGCTGCCAGCGCCTGCTTGAAATATTCCTGGGCCTTTGCATGTTCGCCCTTCCCTTCATAGGTAAGGCCGAAAGCATTCAGAACATGGGCGCATTTGGGAATATTGCCAAGGGAATGATAAAGCTCATAGGCTTTCTGGTGATATTGCAGTGTCAGGTCCAGGTCTTCCGCATCATAATAGATCCACCCCAACAAAAGATACGTATTGGCAATCTGTTCTTTGTTCCCCAGCCTGTCAAAAATAGCCAGGGCGTCGAATGCATATTCCAACGCCTGATCATAGAAGTCATTATAAAGGTAACCATTGGCCAGGTTCAGCAGCGACTTTCCTTGCCGTTCCGGCATCTTCCCATCCAGCGTGAGCAGATAGGCCTGGTGTGCATATTCTATGGCCTTGTTGGTGGAATCTTTGGCCAATTGTTCCGACAAGGTGTTGAGCAGGTCGATGCGAAGGCCTGTCTCAGTGCCTGCCTTGGCAAGCGCCAGCCGTATGCTGTCCTGGGCAGTGAGGCATTGTCCGCAGCAAATCAGTATGATCACTATGAGAGATCGCAAGACCAAATGTACAAAAATTATTCCCCCTCCATCATCAGCAAAATGAAGGCTGCCGACCAGCTGAAGTTCACCGCGTTCAAACCTTTTCCGGTGAGAGGATGATAGTTCTCGCGGATCTCGCCTTGCCCCATCAATCCATCGGCATGCGCGAACAGACGGGCCTTCAGGTCTTCCGCCTCACGAGTAAAACCATAACGCTTCATACCTTCCACACCATAATAGAATTGGTCCAGCCACACCGGGCCGCGCCAGTATCCATTGGCAGGGTTGAAGTCCGGATGATTAGCCGATAAGGTAGGCAGCGGGATATAGGTATGGAACAGCGAGTCAGCCAGCATTGCCTGAACGACCTTTTTAGCCCGTGACACGCTGGAAGTTCCCGCCCAGAGAGGTATCCACCCCTCGGGACCATATATCGTGATCAGGCGGCGCAGACCCGTGTGGTAATCGAAATAATATCCCCGCAGCTGGTCGTAGTATCGGGCCTCGATGCGTTGCCGGAGCGTGTCCGCCTCCTTCTTCCAGACCTGCCCTCGTTCTCCCTGACCGCGGGACAGTATTGCCGATATTTTTGCCAGATACCGCTTTTCTGCAAAGAGATACGCATTGAGGTCGACGGACTCCTGGTCGAGCGACCAGGCGCCGGATGCAGCATGGATCATTTTAGCACTGTCGAAACGTACAGCATTGTCCATTCCGCTCTCCCATGCTGCGGCGATGCGGGTCCCATCGGTGGATCCATATTCGCAAAGCCCGTTGTTGTCGTGGTCACGGCACCGGTACCACCAGCGATGATAGGCCGCCAGCTTAGGGTACATTTCCTGCAGGAAGGACAGGTCTCCTGTCCTGCGATATACTTCCCATACCGCCCAGGCGGCCAGCGGAGGCTTGGTGTCGCGCAGGTTGTTCTCTTTCTTCTCCGTATATACGCAGTCGGGCACCATTCCCGTACTGTCCTGGTAGTCGAACAGACAGCGAATATTGTCCCTGGCCAGTTCAGGGGCAAAGCCAGCCAGCGCCACCGCCTGCTTCCAGCTGTCCCAGCTCCACATGCCATAAAATCCCTGGTAGCTGGCCGATGGGAATACCCCGTCATGGAGAAGGTCCTTTGCCGCACTCCTCCAATTGGTGATCAGCGTGATCAGTGCTTTCACCGCCAGGCGGCGACGCGCGCTATCCCTCCTGTTCGCAGGGGTCAGGCGGTTCAGGACCTTGTTTATATATGTATTCCATCGACGGGCATTGACCGACAATGACTGTTGAAAATTCACTACCGACGGCCCATCTTTTTGTTTGTCCGGATAATATCCCTGGGTTTGGACCAGGCAATACGATGCGTGGCTGCCAATGGACAGTCCAGCAAAGGTCGTCGTATATTCCTTGCCTGACGGCTTGATCTCAATATGGGAAGGGGGGCTGTCATATCGGATCTGGAAGGACTTGTCTCCTCCCAGCGATATATCCAATTGCGTTGCGATATCCTCGTTATGGGCAAGGGCGCCCGCCAGCAGCAATTTTCCGCTGAAAGAAAGATCCACTACTCTGGCCGAAGCACCGTGATTGATCAGGGTGGTGCGCAAAGCAGCTTCCCGCCGGGAGATAAAGATCAACTCCTGGATAATCTCAAGCTCGCCTACGCTGTATTGCGTCTTTAATAGACCCGGGTAATAGTGCAAAGCGGCTTTCGCAGCTGTCAGATCCACCGGACGGCCCGCTTCGCGGACCTCCAGTCTGGCCAATCCGTCCGAGAGCCATTTGCCATCCAGGTCCATGATGAGGGGCCCTGCAAAGCCCCCATAGTCTACCGGCCTTCCTGGAAGGCTATAAGCATGCCATGCTCCCAGGTCTGCGAAGAAGGTATGTGCAATATCGGCGGTGTCGGCGACCACCCGTGAAGCGTCCAGGACATCGGGAAATGCCAGCCGGTCTGCTACAGCCGGCCTCTGATGTATAGAGTGCCCCTGGGCCAGGCAGGGCTGGACGAGGATAAATACAAAAACCCCTGAGAGGAAACGCTTGATCATATGCGCTCAATATACACCCTTCGGCTTGCTTCCCGTACGCCAGCCCCCCTATCTCCACCTCCGGCTACCCCTACAAGGCCTCTACAAATTGCTTCACTCCCTCTGCTTATTAGGGTCTTTGCCGGCAGATATCTTATAATCATCGCTGGTAATTCCTTTAACCCCTCTTGACTTCCTGCCACGCGGCTTGACGCTTAAAGAATCAAAGAAAGGTACAGGGATCCATTCTTTATTAAGGGACGACGAATCAA
Source organism: Sphingobacteriales bacterium 50-39 (assembly GCA_001898505.1). GTDB lineage: Bacteria > Bacteroidota > Bacteroidia > Chitinophagales > Chitinophagaceae > Puia. Next base: position 232,268 of record MKTZ01000004.1, on the reverse strand, counting down.
CCTCCACCGGTGGCAGCGTCTGCTGAGACCCCGCCGAATCAGGGCGGATAATATTTTCCAGTGCCTTATGCAGCACCACCGTATCTTTTTTAACGCCAACAGGCGTAGCCGGGATATCGTTCTTTTTAATATTATTGATCGTGTCCACCACAGGCGCCGGCGCAGCCGCAGGCACGGGCGACTTCACCACGGGTGCAACTTTCTGATCATAATACCACCACAGCGTGGCAATTACCACCACCACGCCAAAAAATCCATACCCTTTACCAGGCACTCCCCCTCCCTGACCCGGCACATCGCCCCCCTGATCAGGCGCATCCCCCTCCGCATCCAGCTGCACCCCGATGCTGGCCCATACGCTGTCGGCCATATCCGGCACAGGGACCTGATCAAGTTTCCCTGCCATTAATTTCTCGTATGGTGTAGTTGTATTCACTGAGTTCTTATCGCCATAAGCTTTTGCTGAATGATCCTTCTTGCTTCGCTCAAATGCCATTTGCTGGTACCCTCACTGATATTCAACTGCGATGCAATTTCCTTGTGAGAGTAGCCGTCGATGGCATACAACACAAACACGGCATGCGTAGCCGGCGGCAATTGTCTTACCAGTTGCAGGATCTCGGCCGCATCTGTTTTTTCAATAATACTGTTGTTGACAAAAGGCTCTTCTACCGTATCGAGTTCCAGGCTGGTGAAGCGGCTACGCTGTTTTATGTGGTCCAATGATTCGTTGATAACTATCTTTTTCAGCCAGCCGTGAAAATTTCCTTTCGTCGCATCAAAAGAACGGAGGCTCCTGAACATTTTTACAAAAGCATGGCCCAGAATATCGGCCGCCTCATGCTCGTCTACGGCGTAGCGCAGGGCAATGGCCATAGCAAAGCCATAAAGCTGCCGGAAGAGCTGCTCCTGCGCCTTCCTGCTGCCGTTGCAGCACTCGATAATGATGCTATTTAGATCCTGTTCCGTAATTACCACTTTTCGTCGTGCACCTGTCTTGCAAAGATGGCCGTTGCGATGGCGCCTATAGTTAATTTTTCCGTGGAATCCAGTTCATTGTAGAACCAGATATTCCGGTCGATCATATCGATGATGGCGATCACTCCATCGTTCGTGCTTAATTCGTATCCCGATAGAAGCTTGAACGGCAGCTGTTTTACTCTGCCATCGGACAATTCTGTTTTTTGGATGCTGATGGGTTTTATAAAAATCGTATCAACCCCATTTGTCGCCATCCCATTATCCCCCATCTTCCGATAAGCAAACGGGTTCTTGTCATTTGTTGCCGCCCTGTCATACATATTCGTCATCACCAGGGTCCAGGTCTTGATATCCTGTGCCGTGTCGGCGCTGATAGTTGCCGAAAATATATATTTATATTGCTGCAGTTGGGCAAAACTATTAAGGATGCTTTCCCTGTTCAGCGTTTCATATCCCAGCTCCTTTGTAAGCTCCCGCTCATCAGCAAAAACCTCCACGGTATTTCTTCCATCTGTCATCGAGTATCGGAATTTTGCCTTCTCTTTTCTTACGGTCTCGCTCTTCTGAATACCAAAATAATTCATTAGAATAAGATTGTCCCAAAAGAACGCCCGCCCACCCCACCCCGGATAGCTCAAATGCATACCTCTTTTTATTTTGGATGTGCTGACATTCGCAAATGACATCTTATTACCTCTTGCTCCATCGACATGTTCCATATAAGCCTGTTGTTTGAACGCTTCAGGTATGGCCATTTTTATGGAAGTGCCGCAGCTCGTCAGGCAGGCCATGCCAATCAATAATACACTGTTTCTCATCTTATTATAATTCCGCAATTTATCCATTTTTATCATAGTACCCTGTTTCTTTTACAAAGGTTGGGTAATCCCTAAAAAAAATTTCTTTTCATCCTACCCCAACCTTCCCGGCGAATGAATGGGTATTACTATCAAATAGAAATTATCCATTCAACTGAAATGTATGAAAACAACCACAATGACATGGGCTTTGATCGCGATGGCCACGGGAACTTTATTTTTTTCCTGCAAAAAAGAAGACAGCAAGCCAACTGCATGCAGTATCAACATGACAAGCCTGGCTGGCTCTTACAAGCTTACGGCTTTGCAATACAAGTCGGACGCATCCTCCGCACCCCTGGATTATTTGCAGTTTATGGATGACTGCGAGAGGGACGATATCATCATCCTGAAGGACGATGGAACTTACATCACCAATGACCTGGGCACTGTTTGCACCCCCTCGGAAGAAGCCCAGGGCGTCTGGCAGGTCAAGGGTAATGTGTTGACAAGTGATGGTGTGTTCAACGGTACTATTGCCAGCTACGATTGCAAGACTATGATCTATTACACAGACAACGCACTCAAGCCGGGCGACAGGCTCACCTTTACGATGGAAAAACAATAAACATACGCCGGTCAGGCTTCGCCTGGCCGGCTATCACGAGCTCCACAACAGGATTATGACTCGAACCCTTTGGCCGCGCCCTCCTTTACCTTTGCCACATCAGGGCCCTCTCCCTTACCCTCATAAAAAGAGAGATCTTCCCCGATCCCGACCAGTCTCCAGCATTGCCCCCCGGGCGCCTGGAAGTATAGATGGGGGTCCGGCACATCCAGCTTCCTGACTCCGGAATCAAGGATTTTCTTTTTCATTTCCTCTACATTGTCGGATTTTATCTCCAACCACATCGCTCTTGCCGTTCGCAAGAAATCGCTCTGATCAGGTACATCCCCGTAGAGGAACGCGATATAGAAATTGTCTCCCATGCGGATCAGGTCCTTATCTTTCTCTGCCTTCGTGATCGTGGCGCCAAGGGCATCCCTATAAAATTTGCAAATGCTGTCACGGTCTTTCCTCGGGACAATCACCGACGAATGGTTCCCCAAAATTACCTTTGCCATGATTATATTATTTGGTGGGTTGTCTAAAAATGCCTTTCCCGGTAGTCAAGTAAGAAAACAGGCTTGTTTTGATCCAGTGCGTCCAGCCCGATTCGCAATCCTTGTAACATTCGACGTTCGGCGTAAGACCTTCATGTTGGAAGTGTACTTCTGTTACGCCGTTATTTTCATGAAGATCAAAGATCAGTCGGGTGTTGGTCCACTCCTTTTTATCCGAATACCAGGGCATATGGCAATCGGTAACCAACCAAACCATCCTTTTACCTGGGATCAATTCCGTTACCGTAAAGTTGAAGTAGGAGTCCCCCGTCATCTTTACTACAAACTTATCATGTTGTTTTTCGGCGCTGCCGGTAAAGGTTATTCCCCACCATTCCGGTACGTTGCTGATCTTTTTGATCGCCTCGTCCGCGCTGATCTTCGCGGAAATGCTGCTGCTAAAGTCGTTTCTTTTCATTTTATGTAATTTTAAAACAAAGTTCGGGCAGCGGCAGCCATAAGTATTGTACGAATCGGAACTAGCTCGTAAAATTCCGGATGCTGAGCTCATTCATACTGCTTTGAAGTTCGGTCGGTGTGGCGCCGGTGAAGCGCTTAAAAGCCCTGAGGAAGTGGGACTGGTCGTAGTAATAGTGATAGATATGCTGTTTCAAATTGTCTAACGGGGCGCCAATCGAATATGCCCGGTAGAATTGTGAAAAGCGGACGATCTCCGCCAGGTTCTTGGCGCCGGTGCCCAGGTGTTCCGAGAATTTCCTGTGAAGCCAGCGTGCGCTGTAGCCGGTCTCTTTTTCAAGCTGCGCCACGCTGATAAGACCCTCAGAATATGTTATACGATTGATGCAAAAATCGTATATGGGGTCCGGAGTGGCCTTTCCCAACTGTCGAATCAGAAAATTCTGCAGGAGTTCCAATTTTAGATCCAATGCGCTTGTCTCAGCCAGTTGCAATTGAAGCTCTTTTGCCCGGTTGCCGATGAGGTCAGCCAGGTCCGTGATCTCATTTTGGACCTCGATATACCGTAAATGAAAGAAACGGTAAGCGCCCAGCGGGTTGAATTCAATGATGATCGTGCCCGTCTGCACATCCTCATATGAGTCCAGAGTCACGGGGGTATCGATCAGGCCGGTGAGTGTCAGTCCATTTTCATGTTGCAGAAAGGCCTTGTCCCCTAGGCGGGCTGCGATCCCATTGCGATAGGTCAGCGTTAATTTTAGATTCGTATTGGGAACGATCAGCTTTCTTTCCTGCTCGGGAAGGCGGCCACTGCTTTCGAAAACCCATATTTTTGCAATGTATGGGCTTAGCAGCGGATGCGCTGTCACCGGATGGAATCGGAACGCTGTCATTTGCATCTCAAAGTACTAATATTGCTTTAAAGTTACGACATGCTGACTAAATGGATATTGTCAACTAGCCTGGTATTGATATTGTTAAAGACGTCGGCTCAAAGTGACTCTATAGCCAGGGATACGAGCCCGGGCCTGCCTTCGCTGATCATCCCTACCGTCCTGACCGGTTACGGGTTTGCAGCCCTGGGATGGGAACCATTAAAAACTTTTGACCAGCACGTCCGGGAGACAGTCTGGCTGGATCATACGCATCATACCTTTCAGTTGGACAACTATCTGCAATATGGCCCGGCAGCGGCTGTTTATGTACTGAACGCAGCCGGAGTAAAGGGGTGGCATGATCTCGGGGATCGAACAGTGATCTATGTGACAGCCAATATATTTTTGGCCGTTCCGGTACTGTCTTTAAAGAAATTTATCAAAGCTCCCAGACCGGATGGGTCGGGCGATGATGGGTTCCCATCGGGCCATACTGCAACCGCCTTTGCCGCGGCGGAATTTATGCGGCAGGAATTTCGTGACCGGAGTGTCTGGTACGGCGTTGCAGCATATGCCACGGCCACCGGGGTTGCTTATCTGCGCGTTTATAATGACAAACATTGGTTCAGCGAAGTGCTGACGGGAGCAGGCATCGGTATCCTGGCGGCCAAAGCTGCTTATTGGGTCTTCCCGTTCATAAGCCGTAAGATTTTACGGCGTCCCGCCCGGCCAGTCGACCTGTAGTGTCGACCATACGTACACCAGTTGTATCAAAATCGGACACCTCGCAGCGGGTGAGTCTTCGGATATGTTTGAACGTCACCATCTTTATCTATGGCATCCTATTGGTGGCGACTAATCTACCAACTAACATCGATTGCATATGTTCAGAAATTATGTTATCATTTCGTGGCGCAATATCATCCGCCATAAGGGATACTCGATGCTAAATGTGCTCGGACTTGCCCTGGGCCTCTGCGCATGCATCACGGTATTCCTCGACGCGTATTATGAGCTGAGCTTTGATAACTTCCACCCGGACAAAATGCGAATTTTCCGTATCACAGCCGATTATAAGGAAAATACAGGTAATCGCTCAACCTTCGCGAGCATACCCCTGGCCGGATTGACGGCGCTGCAGACCGGGTTGTCCGGGGTGGATATGGTAGCCGGCATTAAGCCTTACGGTCCACAGATCAGCATTCCGGAGGCAGCAAACACTTCGAAAAATTTCGAAAGCAGGCCGGGTGGTGCGGGGTTCCCTTTTGTCGGCATAGCGCAGCCAGGCTGGTTCGATATCTTCCATTACGACTGGCGGGCGGGCAAGGCATCCGACGAACCGTATACCGTCGTCCTGACGGAAAACAGGGCCCATCAGTATTTTGGTCCCGGAGATGTCAGTACTATACTGGGCCGCGTGGTGATGTACGATAGCCTGCCCATGCGGGTGTCGGGCATCGTAAAAGACTGGACGGGAAATACCGATCTCGGCTTTACAGATCTCATATCTTACAGCACCTTTCAGACAAACTATTTCCAAAATAATACCACCCCCAACTCGTGGCGGCCGGACGGCGCGTTCTTCCTGACCTTTGTGAAACTATCGAAAGGCCGTCGCCCGGAAGCCATCGAAGCTCAGGCGGCCTCTCTCGTAATGGGGCATGATGACCCCACGCTCCGGCTGAAGCTGGGACTCGATCCGCTATCAAACTTTCATTTCAACGGCCATCTCGTGGAAAACCCCATCCGGACGGCGCATCTGCCCACCTTGTATGCGTTAATGGGTATTGCAATGTTCATCCTGCTCATCGCCGTTATTAATTTTATCAACCTGTCGACAGCACAGTCCCTTCAGCGGGCTCAGGAAGTGGGAGTGAGAAAAGTGTTGGGTAGTTCAAGGTCCAGTCTGGTGTTCCAATTCCTCACCGAGACATTTGTCCTCACGCTGATCGCTATTCTGCTGGCGGTGGTGCTGGTGGATCCGACCCTTACATTATTCCGTTCCTTCCTGCCTCCGGGACTGTCTATTCATCCGGGCGATCCTGCCGTATTGATCTTCTTGCTGGGGATAGCCATTGTTACCACGATGCTGGCAGGACTTTACCCCGCCAGGGTGTTGTCGGCCTATTTGCCCGTTGTGACGCTGAAAGGCAGCGGCACTTACAAGGGGGGTGGAAAATGGTATCTGCGCAAAGGGCTTATTGTCTTTCAGTTCACGGTGTCGCTTGTATTTATCATCGGCAGCATCGTCATCGCCAGCCAGATGAGCTATACCCGTCATAAGGACCTGGGATTTACCAAAGATGCTATCCTTACCATCGAGACCCCATGGGGAGATAGTCTTTCAAAAGTAAGAGTGGCGGCGGAGAAAATGCGTCATTTATCCGGTGTCGATCAGGTGGCGTTACAATGGGCGGGCCCCGGCGACGCCAAAAGCATGGTCATCCGGTATGCCGGCATGGATGGTAAAGATATGCGTGCGGCACAAGTAGACGGCGATGAACACCTCATACCGCTCTACGGTCTTAAGATCGTGGCGGGTCGGAACCTTTCCCGGGCTGACAGCGTGAATGAATTCATCATTAATGAAACGCTCGCGCGTATCATGGGGTATAAATTGCCGGAAGAAGCCATTGGCAGAACCATCGTCTGGTTAAACAAGCCCTATCCGATAGTCGGCGTAGCAGCAGACTTCTACCCCTATTCCCTGCACAGCCCCATTCCACCACTGTGTCTTATCAACCGGGTGGAGCGGGAACGCACCATCGTTGTAAAAACAGCCACACAGGGAAAAGGATCGACTGAATTCAAAAAAATATTGGATCAGTTGCAACAGACCTGGAAATCGATCTATCCCGGCGTTGCTTTTTCCTATCGCTTCTATGACGAAACGCTGGCCACGGCTTATCAAAAGGATGAACAGACCGGGATGCTGATGAATGCAGCCATGGCTATCACCATATTTATTTCCTGTATCGGACTTTTCGGGCTGGCGATGTTTACGGCAGAAAGAAGGACCCGGGAGATCGGTATCCGAAAAGTGATGGGCGCCAGCGTGACCAATATCGTGATCATGCTCACGAAGGATTTTGCCATCCTGATCGCCCTGTCGGTGCTGATCGCCTCACCGATTGCCTGGTATTTCATGGATGACTGGCTGAAAGGTTTTGCCGACCGCATCAACATGAGCTCATGGATCTTTATTGCAGGTGGCCTGTCGGCCCTCGTCACAGGACTGTCCACGGTGAGCTATCAGGCAATACGTGCGGCCAGGCAGAATCCGGTAGAAAGCTTACGAACCGAATAAATCTTAAACCTGCAAATACCTCCTATGCTCAAAAGCTATGTCCTCATCGCCTGGCGCAATTTCAGCAAACACCGGCTCCTCACCGTCATCAATATCCTGGGATTATCCATCGGCATTACCGCCGCCGTCGTCGTCTATCTGGTCGTCGACTACAATTTCAGCTTCGACAAATACGAGCCCGGCAGAGACCAGATCTACCGCATCGTCACCGAAAACACCGGGTCGAAAAACTATGGCGTACCGGCGCCAATGCAGGAGGCGTTACAAGGAATCACGGGTATTGGCAACGCCGCACCCATTTTTGACTTTTACGGAGGAAATACCAAGGTCAGCATCCCTCAGCAGGATGGGCAGACAGAGCAAACAATTAAAAATCAGGAAAACATCGTCTTTACCAATAGCGACTATTTCAATATATTCCCTCATCAATGGCTGGCTGGTGATCCAAAAGCGCCGCTTGAAATGCCCAACCGGGTCGTATTGACGCAAAGCCGTGCAAAGATCTACTTCCCGGACCTGTCTCCCGGCGAGATCCTCGGCAGGACCCTTATTTTTAGCGACTCGGTCAATGCGGCCGTTTCCGGCGTTGTAAAAGATCTCGATGCCAACAGCGATTTTGAATACGGGGCATTCTTATCCCTTGGAACCATCCGGACCGCGAACCTGAGAACCAATCATAATTGGGATAATTGGGGCGCTACCAGTTCCACGTCACAGCTAATGGTCAAAACCCTCCCCGGTGTAAAACCACAGGACATCGATCGACAACTGGCGCATATTACCTCCGCCCATCTGGGCCCAAAGGACGATATCCGTACTGTGCACCGGTTGCAGGCATTGAACGACATTCACACCAATACGGATTTCAGCGGGAAAGTCGGCAGGCCGGCCATCGGAAGCCTTATATTATTGGCGCTGTTCCTGCTTATGCTCGGCTGTATCAATTTCATCAACCTGGCGACGGCGCAGGGAGCACAACGGGCAAAAGAGATCGGCATACGAAAAACCTTTGGCGGCAACAAAAGACAACTGATCTTTCAATTTTTGACGGAGACATTCATGTTGACGACGATCACGGCATTGGTCGCGTTTACACTGGTCTGCGCTGCCATACGATATTTCATCCCCGGTGAAATGGATCCGGAGAGGGTCCTCCATCTACCCTCGTTGATCGTCTTTTTTATTTGCCTGATCGTAGGGATCGGCCTTTTATCAGGGCTTTATCCGGCATTTATCCTTTCCGGATTCCAGACCATACGGGTGTTAAAGAACCAACCCCTCTCCGGCTCAGGGATCTCCCAGTCCGCCACCCTTCGAAAGGTGCTGACCGTATCGCAGTTTACCATAGCACAGGTCTTTTTAATGGCGGTATTCGTCGTAAATAAACAGGTGCATTACGCGCTGGCAAAGGACATGGGCTTTCGTCAGAATGCCATCGTCAATATCTCCGTCCCTTCCTCCTTACCCAATGGCTATGCCAAAAAAATACTTTTCCGCGATCAGTTGAGAAGCATTCCGGGCATCGGGGACGTCAGCATTGCCGGCCAGTCGCCTGCTTTCAACGGACAGATATCCGATAAAGTAACATTTATCCGGGACCATAAACCAGTCGATTTCCACACCGACGTGCGCAGCGGAGATGCCAACTATCTGAAGGTCTATGCCATTCATCTCCTGGCCGGGCGTAACCTCATGACCACAGACAGCGCTGTGGAGCTGATTATTAATGAAATGCTCGCCCGTCAGCTTGGATTCACACACCCCTCGGATGCCGTGGGTCAATTTTTGCAATTCAGAGACAGGAACCTGCCGGTGGCAGGCGTGATGGCCGATTTTAACCAGGCATCCGTGAGGAGCAGGATCAACCCACTGATGCTTTATTCAGCCCTTCTCTCCGACCATTCGATGCATATTTCGCTACGGCCCGGCGCCGGCTCATGGAAAACCACCCTGTCGGCTATTCAATCCACCTGGAAAAGTATTTATCCAGATGAGGATTTCAGTTATACATTCATCGATGAGAAGATCGCCCGGTTCTACAAGCAGGACACCGCCCTTTCTACTCTTTTGTTTTTTGCGGCAAGCATCGCCATTCTCGTGAGCTGCATAGGTCTTCTCGGACTGACCATCTTTTCCATCAACAGCAGGATTAAGGAGATCGGGATCCGGAAGGTCCTGGGCGCCTCTCTTGCGCGGATCATCTTAACATTGTCGACGGTATTCTTCAGACCACTAGGACTGGCATTTCTCATCGCAGTTCCCCTGTCGGCATTATTATGTCAGGCCTGGCTGCAAAAATTTCGCTTACCATACAAGCCTTAGCTGGTGGGTCTTTGCATTGAGCGGATTGACCATGATAACCATCGCCTTACTCACAGTGGGGTACCACACGATAAAGGCCGCGATCTCCAATCCGGTGGAGAGTCTACGCAATGAGTGATCTATCGCAACACAAAACTTTTTGGTTCGTACTTATTTAAGTTAAACGATAAAACATGATTTACGATCTTAATAGCATTCCCGATCTTTTCACCTCTTAAATTCACCGGCGTTGCAGTGGTATATTTACTTTCCAAAGGCAAAGCAACCTGGCAGCTACCTCCATTACCCGCTTGTTCCCACACTCTCAAAATTGTTCCATCCCCATCGGGGTTTTTACCAAATGCAGTAACTAAAACTCCTTTGCGCGACAAACTAATCCCTTTTTTCTCTGCAGGGAGCTCGCCACCCCGGCTATCTGATGCTACAACCTGCAGTGGATAGCGCGCCTCGAATGCCGGCGCTATAAGCGATTCAGCTGTATTGTATTTTTCAAAATCCCAAATTCGAAACCGATAAGTCCATTTGCCGCCATTCCAAAACCTGTAATTGGTGCTCCAATGATTATTAAATAAATTATAGAATACGGTTGGCTTTTTAGGAATATAGGTATTATCAAATTTCCAATCGCCCGGAATACCCAAACTCACCAATGGACAATCCAAACCACAAACCCCCGCGCCTGCACCCGAAGGGCTAAACACCGCCACGCCGCTGCCTACGGCATACATATACCTGTTGACACCCGCAACATTTATATCATTTACAGGATCGATGACCGAGCCATTTCTGCCAACCCTAAATCGAGGGTCGTTAATTTTAAATGGAAAACAGATCCAAACATCTTCCGGCCTTGGCGTCGCGGGTTTTTCGATCGTCATCTCGATATCGATATAAGGTTCATCGCCGTGCAAAATAATTTTGGTGGTCACAGGAAAATGCAGACCATTTCCAGTAGGCTGATACGTCAATGTAGCTACGGCATCCTTGTCGTCCAGGGAAAACTTTATATCACAATTATTGTTATACAGCTCCTTATAAGGCAGTTCGGCAGCAGGTGGCATATTGGGTTTTCCTATTTCCGCAAAGGCCCAATCGGAATTGCCCCGTATATACGCACTATCATATTTCCTGACTTCATTTTCACTTATCTGTTGATATAATAATTGAGCAAACCCTTGCGGAGCATCGCGATCTACCAATTCATTTTTTGTCTTCTTACTGACCAGCGACTCGATACTGCCCCGTTGCGGATTCAGCTTGACAATAAAATATTTATTCTCAAAACTATTGTTGTCTTGATGTATCACCGGCGCAGCTCCTTCGGATGGCAATGGTTCATTTTTTGCAAATGCCTTATACCCCAACCCGGGTATGTCCTTTCGCCTCCATGGCAAGGGGTTGAAAACAACCGTTTTTGGGCCGGCTATCTTTACATTATCAGACAGCGTTTTCAATTCCTCCTTTACCAAAGAAGTTGCAATAGCATTTGCATTTCGGGCATAATCAGTATGTTCTTCCCACGATGCCTGCAAGCGATTGAATCTTCCCTTCTCCAGGTCAGTTTGCCAGGTGCTGTCGTATTTCCAGTTATCGGTATATCCAAGATAGTTTTTTGGGGGTAAATATTTTGAGATCCAATACATGGACCCGCCCCAGGTATGTTCGTAATATAAAATACTATTTTCATAGGCATCGGCCAACGGCTCCGAAATGCTTTTCTGTGGCAGCCGCCAGGTGTTCAATAACGTTTGAAGATCTTCCGCAATGGATAGATCAGGCAAAGTCTGTCTTGATAATTTCACACCAACGGGGTCACACATAGGACCATGTATCCATGTATCGGGCATATCGCTTTTTACAACCGGAATATCCAATTTTTCTTGTAGAATGGCATTGGCGAAATCATCCAGTCTGCCAATAGTAACTTTTACATTGGGTAACTGGGAATGTATTTCATCGATTACTTTTCTTACTTCATCGGGGCTGGGAGGGCCGGCATTATCGCCGCGCATTTGCATAGCCAGCCATGTCTTATATTTCCAATTCTTTGGGGGCAATAATTCTGAGCCATAATTGACTGAATACATGGTCAGCAGCCGGGAATCATCGGGTCCCTGCCACCAAAAAAGCATCGGCACAACCGGATAACTACTGCCTGGGTTGCATCCAAGATGTAAAAAATTCACCCCTGCATTTTTGAGCAAGGTGGGTAAGATCCAGGAATGGCAGGGCACATCCGTCATCTTCGCCGCAATTGGAATAGGTTTGCCTGCGTTTCTTGCCAGTTGCGAAGCAAATCCCAAACTTCTTACCAGTCCTTCAGGCTCCTGCAGTTCGGTTTGCATGGAAAATGGTAAGGCATGCACCGCAAAACGTCCGGTTTTAAAAGCATTTAAGACCTTATCCCTTCTCTCCTGCGTTTGCCCATTCCAATTCTCTAAGATCTTTTTCATCGGCCATCCCGGTATTGTCCAGGTAAATTGCTGTTCGGGCGGAAGATTTTTGTTTTTTTCAACAACATTCAAGGCATTGTCTATAGTGGTAGTTTGATAACCACGTATTACTTCGCTGGCGAGGTGAGTGTACCCAATATCAAAATGTGATTTATACACTACGATAATCTCCTGCAAATTGGGGTATTCGGATGACTGTCCTTTGGCCCATTGCCTTAACGCCGTGATGGCATCGTAATACACGCCCGCCTCGCCGCGGAAATCCCCCGAGCCCTTGGGCTCACCGGTCCTCACATCATACCATTCGAAAAAACCATTATACCGCAAGGTCCTGGCGATCATCGGCTGCAGCTCGTCCCAGGCTTCGCGGACATATCCCGATTGAACCAGGGCAGTGATCATCCTTCCACCAAACCAGGTCCAGTCTCCCGCATTTTGGTATACATATGCCTTCATATTGGGAAATACGCTGTCCGGATAGGGCGGATAGACGGTGATGCCGATGGTCGCATGTGGCTCCTTTGCCGCAGCAGTTACCATTTGCCGGTTGATCTCCGCAATCTCCGCCTTTGTAGAAAAGCCTGCCAGTATCGCGCAGGCTGATCCTCCGGTGAACAACATCTTATCCTCGTCAACGGATGCCGGGAATGGTGATCCGTTCAGGTAAAGATGCGGGATATATTTCTGCATCGCAGGTTTCCAAAGCCATTTCCGCGCTTGCCGCTTCAACCGCTCAGCCACCGACGTCCAGTCGGCCTCAGCACGATATGTCCGCGGCTTGATTGCCAGGAAATCATGGATGGCCATGGCATACATGGCATTGTCATAAATATCGATGGCCCATTTTGTATGGTCGTTGATGGACACTCCCCAGCCGCGCTCCGGCTGCACATCGCCCCAATCCACCGTCGTCGCCCCGGTGATCAGCCCATATTTATCGCTCCAGCGGTATTTCAGGATGTATTGCAGGGCAGCTTCCATCCTGCTGATCACAGTCTTACCTCCTATCACTTCATTAAGTACTGCCGTATCCCCCGTCCCCTCGATATATTTCCGCATGGCCTGGATCAATGACGACTCCTGGTCCGTCTCCACAGTATTCTTATGCGCTGCCCAACCTGGCGCCAGGGGGCTGTAACGGAATTTATATCCAACGTATGCTTTTGTCGAGTCGATAAAGCCATCCACAATATCACCGTCATCCCCCTGCAGCTTGAAGAACAGCAGCAGCATCTCCCGTACTTTCTGCGGAGACTGCACCTTCATCGACCCGTTGATAAAAGTATTAAAGTCCCTGATCCACACCTCTCCGTAAGAAGTTCCGGCATTAAAGCCATGCAAAAGCACCAAAGCTCGCGCCTGTATGGTGTCCAGGCGGGAGTCGGACAATATGGTGGCAGCAAGATCTCTATTAGGACGGGATACATCGCCGGAAGATTGTGCATGAAGCTGCAGTCCGAAGAAGAAAGCAAGACAAAGGCAAATTGTCAGACGGAAGATGGATTGTTTCATATACCAAATCAGCGTTAATATGTTCAAACATACGAACATTTTAAGGATTGAGCAATTTATAATTTGTCAGCATCGCATCCGGAGCGATCATTTTATTGCCACTCTTGATACACAATAGACAGGCGTCCTGCCCCGCCGGCAGGTAATTCATCCCCGTCGCCGGACTGGTCAGCTCTGTCAGCCGCCCTTCCTTGCTCAAACCTATCTTGAACTGCCTGGTCTGCAGCACCACCTGCGCATTCGTGGATGTCGCTGCCAAAAAGAAAAGAGTAAATACAAACGAAAACCTGAACATCATGCAATAGTTATGAGAAATTAAAAAAATCAATACCCCGCCGCCCGCTTCAGCCGCACAAACAACTTTCTGTCTCCACCTTCCCTGTTCACTTTGTACAGGTCCCAGCTATCCGCATCCACCTTCTCCAGGTGAAAATAATTCGCCGCATCGGACAGCTCCCGCAGCACCTCGGAAGGGAAAGCATTGGCGGCCCGGGCTTCCTCCCAGGTCCTGATCACACGAAAAATGGCATTCTTTTCACGGCAGGACTCCACCTCCTTCTCCGACAAGCTCAACATATAGGTAACCCCCTGCCCTACGGAGATGGCCTGGATATTCTCATATTCCCGCGCGGTGGATTGCGGCGTCAACCCGAAATTGCCGCCAAAGCTCCGGGGGAAGTAATTGCCATAGGTGACATTCCGGAGATCCTTCCCCTCGATGCCCCAGGATCGGGTGGCAGCAACATACATATTCTTTCCGCCACCCACATTCCAGGCGCTGTGATAATGCCAGCCGCCGCCCGACAGCGTAGCTCCGGTGATCCTCACCGAATCCATCCCCCGTTGACGGGTAGCCGCAAATAACGCTGCATAGAACCGCTTCACCGAATACTCTCCATGCCCCTGGTAGAACATACCTTCCTCACCATCGAAGTCGATGAAGTTCATACCATTCTTTTTAAAAAGGTCTGCGTAATAGTCAGCATACCTGTCCTGTAGAAAAATATCCGGCGACAGCCCGCCATAGCAGTTGGTCTGCAGCTTGTATAGCACGTTGCCCCCTTCGTGAGCAACAGCCCGTGTCCCCCAGTAACCCCGCTGCACCCGCCGCAGGACATAAGGCGCGGCCTCGCTGACGCCTTCATAATGGATCAGCTCCTTGCCGATCTTTATAATATTGGCCGCTGCCGGATGAGCTTCCCAGCCGGCCACCTCGTTCAGAAAAGCCGGATCATCCACTTCGATGATGGTATCGGCTGCAGCAATGCTCCTGACCAATGTTCTTTTCTGGAGATAGCATAAGCTGTCGTTAGGCTCCGGGCTCACGTCGCTGCTGATGCCATGCTGCAGAAAATTCTGTAGTGTATGCAGCCCGAAAGAAACCCCGCTCTTATTGGCAAGGGATGTAAAACTGCTGATCGATCTCTTCCCGGAATAAAAAGGCATTTTCAGGCAGATGTCCCCCGCATCGCTCCTGTCAGGATAGAATTCGCCCAGATTCCAGCCTTCCATCGTCTTAAATCCCAGCTGCACGGCATAGCTGATCGCGCTGTCATATTGCCCTCCCCATACGATACCGGGGACATAACGTGCCGGGTCCTTGATCCATTTGCCATCCTGTGTTGGGTAAGGCAGGCCTTCCGTCAACACGATATGCTGTATCACCGTCATCAGCGCGATGGTATCCGGGCAGCCCCACAGAGCAACCCGTGACCCCGCAAAATCCACGCCGGGCAAGGGCAGCAGCTGCTGATGGACGGATTTGTTGGCCTCCATCTTCGGCATCAGCGAAAAATATATTTCCCGCGACTTGCTTCGGTCCGCCGCATGACATACTACCGAGATCCTGCCGACGCTATCCACCAGCGCGGCATTCCCATACAGTATGCGGTAATATTCTTCCGGGTGGGAATAAAATGCGACATCATTGATCCCGTCCCCTCCAATGGAAAAACATTGTCCCTCCTTCAGCCCCCGCGGGAGCGGGAACCGGCGCGGATCGGGAGAATGAATAAGGTATTCGAAAGCCCCTACATCCCCTTGTGTATTGGCAGGTCCGCCGGTGGTAACCTCATCCAGGGTCATCAGCCCAATGGCAAAATTGCCCGCGGCGCTTGTATCCCTCGCCACTCCCAGCATCTCTCCTAAAATATTGGTGATCCCGGTATGGACCGGTCCCCACTGGATACGGTCGATGTCCTTGCGCGGCGAAAGGCTCAGTAGGGTCATTCGCAGATATTGTCCGTCCACGGGTTCGATCAGCACACTGGCGGTCGATCCATTTCCATAGCTCAGCGACATCCGCCGGGAAGGGGCATCATAGACCGCATGTTCCGGATAATAATATTTACCCTGGTCCGAACTGTACAGACACAACAGCGGCGAAGGCTTGTCCACAGGACTGAGCTCACGGCCATGCCGGACCGAAATATTCTTCATACGCGTGATCCATCCCCTCTCGTCGATGTGCACAGACAGCCATTTTGTCCGGAAATCGCTTTGCGTAGCCAAACGCGCCGGATGCTGAACCTGTGCCGTCTCAACAGGCGTCACTTCCCCATTGGCCCCGATCCTGACCACCACCGTCTTCCCCGCGCCCACTTTCACTTTCGGCCACTTCAGAAAGGCGGTATAGCTCAATGGAGCCGAAGCCTGCCGCTCCGACTCCGCCATGACGGTCACCGTCGCATCATATGCCGTACCGTTATGCATTTCCACCGACAGGTAATCCCCGCTGCTCTCCAGTATCCTGGCCCCGATGTGGTCGAAGGCGTATACTTCTTTTTTATCGGTTCGTATATAGATCCCCGGCAGCTCCATGGCCATCAACATACCGTCCGTCTCCGTCCAGGAGTTCCGGGTATTGATAAAATTGCCGATGCTGCCACGACCCTCCGCATCGCTAAGCTGTATCCTCTCCATACTCGAACCCGTAAGGTTGCCGGTAGTGATATGCCCCGGCCGGTTGACAGCCTCCGACTGCGCATGCTGTATATCCCTGATCAGATCGGCATACATCCGGCGACCCGTCGCGCGGTATAATTTAAAAAGGCCGTCACCCGAAGAAGTGCAGATCCCCGGCGCGGCATGCTTGTTCTGTATGCTGGCCCATACCGCCCCTGCCATATGACATTGCAGCTTCGCGATGGCGCTCTCCGGCGGCCAGGCGGGATCATAGGACATCGTCCAGGTAGAACACAGGGCGGCTTCCACTTCCGCCATATTCAGCCAGCGCTCCTCCCCCGAAAAATGATACAGGGCCATTAATGACTCCAGGAAACCAAAGGCAGACTCCGAATTGGGATCCTGCGAAATATCACCGCAGTCGCCGCCCGTCAGCCCCTGCCCCGCCACATCACGGGTATAATAATATAATGCAGATTCCTCGGCGACCTTCCTCCACTCGTCATGATGAAAATAATCAGCCGCCAGCACCAGCCCCGCCGGTACAACGGCGCCCGCCGTGGAATTGAAGACGGCTACCTCCCCCGTCTCGGGAAGCACATACTGACCGAACTGGCCATCCTTCTTCCAGGTGGCCGTAAAAGCATCCGCCAGTCGTCGGACAGCCTGCTCCCAGGCAGGTCGTATGCTGTCACCATATCCCTCGTCCCTGAACAGCAGCAAATGCTTCATCAGCCAGAAAAGGGCATCCCCATTCTTACGGACCATCGCTGTGATCAGATGACTGTCGCCGGCCTCCTTGTCACCCCGCAGCACTCCGTTCGAAAAACAGCCTCCATAGAAGTAGCCGCTCCTTCCTTGTAGGGCGCCGGTCACAAAATCAAGTTCCGCCATTACCCTTCGACGCTCTTTCTCATCCCCCGTAGCCAGCATTGGATAAGAGTTCATCATGCCGCTGACCCAGCCAAGCTGAAAATGATCGTTGTTCTCCGGCTTATAATAGCTGCCCACCGGTGCTTGAATAAAATTATTGCTGCAAATAGTCCTCCCCCATTCCAGCGACTGGCTCATGGGCAACTGATCACGCGGATGATTAGGCCCGGTCACATCTTTACGCACGATCATGAACTTTTCCAGCAGATCCGGGATTTGCCTGGCATTGAATACATATACCCGCATCCGGATGGAGACCTCATCCCCCACCCTCCAGTCCGGCGCCTTGTCGCCGCTGGGATGAAAATCACCGAAATCCGGGGCCATTCCGCGCACCGCCGGCGCAATGACACTGATCGTACAGCTGTCCCTGCGCACATTTTCCACCATCGTCAACCCGCTATTCCCCCACCTCGTCTGCTGCTCCGTCAGCAGGATAAAACCCTTGCCTTCCCTGGGCGAATAAAAGCAAACCGCCGGTGTGGCAAGATTTCCGGTCTGCAGCTCTATGAAAGAGAGCCCTCCCGGCTCCATCGACAAACGGGGATTGTTGGATATGGTGAGTGGCAGATGAGGATCGAAAAGCATATCGGGCGTGTAGGCGGGATTATAACCATTGCCAAGCACCCGGTACCGGTTGCCGTTGTAGACGGAGGCAGGCGCCATCACATAATTGTCGGTGGCCCACCCCCCAAAGTCGAAATGTACCGCAACAGCGGTGGCCTTCGCAGTCCCCGAACGACGGCTGAATACCGCCCTGACGTCGAAAGCATCCGGCCTACCTGTCACGTTCTCTGCTTCCAGTCTCAGAAGCCAGCTGCCTTTCCCATCTTCGAGCTGTTCTTTCCGGAAGGTTCTTTCGATCAATAAGTTCGTCCCCTCATACTGCCGCTCCGTACAACGGATCGATCCCTGGACGGCGGATAATATCTGGTCAAGACCAGCCAAATGCTTTTGTGCGGCAGCTGTGATGGAGAAATACGCTATTAACCCGAAAAGCATAAATAATCGGTGAAAAATTGCTTTCATTTGCTTGCTTTAGAATTCCTTGCCCAATATACCGCGTGTACAAACATCCAATTTATGCAATCGGTTGCGTAAATTGAGGTGCGGTCTTCTCAAATGAATTTCGGGCTGAACTAACCCGGTTACACCTTAATGAAAAGTTTCAGGAATGCTTCTTTATTATTCCGGCTCAGCGCAATGTGCTTTTCATCGTGCATGACGATTTCCCCTCCATCGCCCCGGATATATCGTTTGATACACCGGAGGTTGATTAGAAATGATCTATGAACGCGGAAAAACATATTTCCCTCCGTTAACAGCTCCTCAAAGACGGCCAGGGTTTTACTAATGAGGTATTTTTTCCCATCGCGCATCGTTACATGCGTATAGCAGTCATCTCCTTCCATATACATTATCTCGCAAATCTGTACAAAAAATAAGCCCTGGGCCGTCGATAAGGCGATCGTATCGGTGAGTTTCTTCTCTTTAAACATATGCAGGTGGGACACCTGCTCCTTATGGGTCTTGTCCCTTAGCTGCCTGAATTTTTCAATCGCATCTTCAAGTTCCATGTTATTCACAGGTTTCAGTAAATAATCAAGCGCATTCAGCCGGATGGCTTTGATAGCGTATTGGTCATAGGCCGTGGTAAAAATCACTTTGAATGGAATGGTATCATATTGAGCAAGGAATTGCAGGCCATTTTCATGAGGCATTTCTATATCCAGGAAAACAATATCAGGCCGGTGCTTTTCGCATAGGGCTAAGGCTGTAGTGCTGCTGGTAGTTGAAAAAACGACATCGATATGGTCCGTTAACTGTGCCAGTTGGAACCGGAGTGTTTTGATACAATGCGCTTCATCATCGATGATGGCAGTCTTTATGATATCATTTTTCATAATCGGAAATTTACAGATAAATATGGACCTGCGTACCGGCGGACGATCCATCCTTGTTATACAGGTCTTCCACGATGATCTTTGATAAAGGATTTGCCAGGCTCACCCGCTGAATGGTGGCATTTATGCCAAAAGACGGTTCGCTCCTGAATGGCTGTATTTTTTTTGCCGCCTCCCTGCCAATACCATCATCGGTGATCAGGATTATCAGGCCATTTTCATGACGACCTATCTTTATTTCCACCTTGCCCGGTGTCTCTTTGTTTCTTAAGCCGTGCCAGATGGCATTTTCTACAAAAGGCTGAATAAGTAACGGTGGCACCAGGAAAGAGGATAACGCAATATCGTTTTCCAGTTCAATGCGATAATCGAAACTGTTTTCAAGCCTCCTGCTTTCCAGCTCAAGGTATAATTTTAATGCTTTCAGCTCCTCACTCAATGGGATCAGGTTCTTTTGCGAATGCTCCAGCACCATTCTTACCAGCCGGCTGAAATCATTTAAATAATTGCTCGCAATCAGCGTTTTGTTCTCAATGATAAAGCTATTGATGCTGTTTAATATATTGAATATAAAATGAGGATTCATCTGGCTCCGCAGTGCCGTCATTCGCGATTCTGTCAACTGCTGGTTTAAAGCAGCCTGCTTGTGGATATTATCTGTTCTTCTTTTTATAAAAAAAAACGTTATTGAAATAATCAGCATAGCTGCCAATAACTGCAGCCATATTTTCCGCCACCACGGGAAAGCAATCGTAAAATGCAGTTCCATCCCCTGGGCAGGATTGTTCTTTAATCGGGCAGTCAATCGGTATTTGCCGGGCGAAAGACTGGCAAAAGACACCGGGACATGCAGATCCGAGTTGACCCAGACGCCATTATTAAGCCTATATTCCATGGGGCCCGGCTGGCTGGTCTCGAAACAGAGCCAGCCGAACTGGAACAACAAATTGCTCTCCGAATGGGTGAAGGAAAAAATGGAATCAACCGGCAGGTTTTTATTATTCATCTGCACCTGGCGAAGGTAAAACCTCCCCATTGCCATCGGCCCCGATACGACATTGCCCTTCCATTGATAAAATCCGCTATCGGCTGCCAGGTAAACATTCCCTTTGTCATCGGTATTAAGGAAGCAACCGAAGGCAGATGGATACCCGTCGGCGCTGTAATAATTGGTAAATGTTTTTTTCTGCTCGGAAAACCTGCTTATCCCTTCCGCGGCTCCTATCCATACATTTCCGTACCCATCGGGTGCAATCCATGAAATATAGTCGGAGATCAGGCCATTATAGCTGGAATAAAGTATAAAGCCCGTGTCGGCGTTGTTGTATTCCAGGAGCCCCGACTGCAAACTGCACGCCCATATTTTCCCCTTATTGTTCCCTGCAATGCAGTTTATTGCCGCCCCCCTTTGTGAGGGTGGTTTGTTCAACAAAAAATGTTTTGTCGTCTTTTTATCTATATCATAAACAGATACGCCATTAAATTCCTCTGCGAACCAAAGACAATGCGTCAGGCTGTCATAATACATCGCGCTCGTACTATATTCATTTTTATGCGGCAGGTTTTCTTCAAAGGCCGTTTTTCCTGTCGCGGGATTGTAGGTAAATATCCCTTGGGTCACACTTCTCACCCATAGCAGCCCATTTCTGTCGATTGCTATATTTCTTATTGAAAAATCATTGCCCGGGTTTCTTTTTGCCGGCAAGCCAATTTCAGTTACGGTATTCTTTTCCTGGTTGTACTTGTACAGGTTGTTGTCGTCTGTTAAATAAGCCACCCCGTTGGGGCCTTCTACAAAGAAGCCGAACCTTGCATCCACACCTTTTTTGGTAGGAATTCTTTTAGAAATATGACCATCGTATAGATAGCTTCCCTCCTGGTCGCAATAAATTATTTTGCCGCTCATTGCGGAGTGATAAACCCGCGATAGGGTGCCCGGACCGGAGCGCCTGGTGAACTGGAGGGACAATTCCTTCAGGGAAATCTTTACCAGACCATTGCTGGTCGCCAGCCACAGCATATCCTTCTTCCGGAAGATATCCCTGCAGCGCACGGATCGCAAGCCATTATCCTTTGCGTTATCATAAGAGATCGCCGATTGGATCTTCCCGTTGCGTTCATTTAGGAACAGGATGCTACTGCAGGACGCATACATCAATGTATCTTTTCCAAATGGTTTAAGGCTATAAGCATTGTCCCATAAAGAGTAGGTAAGGGGTGTATGATAATCGCTCCAGGTTCCCGTAGCCGAATGATAACAAAGCAATCCGGCGCCAAACAGACTGATCCATACATTTCCGCCGGAGTCGGCATAATTCAACTGGCAGCCCAGGTAGTCATAGGGTTTGTTATAAGGATAGAAACGAAAGCACAGGTTCTTTGTATTGACGCTGAATAAACCATAGGTGCTAAGTATCCAAAATTCGTTCCCGGGTTTGGGGATGATACTAACCACAATAACTCTTAAATGATTCGCGCGTGCGGGTACATTTTTTTCTGCAAAGCTCTTCCATCCGCTGCTGCGGAATTTTCTTTTGTGTTCATCAAATATGAGCAAATCATTTTTGGTTCCCACCCATAAATTCCCTGCATTGTCTTCACACAGAGCGCCGAAACTGGTGCCTATTTTCTGCAAAACGGTGGTATCAGGCGCAAAATTGGCAAACCGTTGGTTCACCGGATCATAAAGACTTATGCCTTCATTGGTGCCCAGCCATAGCCTGTCTTTCTTATCCAAAAAAATGGTTTGCACCTGGTTGCCTGCAATAGAAGTGCTGTCTGCCGGATTGTGAGAAAACACAGTAAAATTGTTCCCGTCAAAGCGGTCCAGACCATTGTCGGTGCCAATCCACAAAAAACCCCGGCTGTCCTGTCCAATTGTATTAATGTCATTACTGCTTATACCGTCCTTGGTTGTATAAGTCGTGATTTTTGATGATTGGCTAAATCCCGCAATACCGTTTAAACAAATTACAAAAGCCAGTAGTAAGCGTTTCAATTTATTTACAGTAATAATTTAATGCTGATTTCTGTAGCGGCAATATCAGTAAATATACGGCAAAAACAGGGCGGTAATCAGTGAGACGGGAAATTCATCCAGTGAATGGGTCATCAGGCGCAGATTTGGGATTGGCGGGTTTCTAACGAATATAAGTATATGTAAATTAAGTCATTGATCGATTAATACTGTTGTTTGCTTATTTGCCCTTTTTCAGGAAATTCTTTGGAGTAGGTTTGTCCGGCATCATAAAAATCAAGCTGAAAATGAGAACACCCCGACAACTACTGCAATGGCCCCTTGTAATGACCTTATTCATTCTTTCAGCGGCTTGCAATAAAAACAACCCTCCTGTAACGCCGATGCCCACCATCACCTCCATTACACCCCTTTCAGGGGTCGCCGGCGCCACCGTCACGATAACGGGCACTGATTTTGGCGCTACTGCTGCCGACAATACGGTGAAATTCAATGGAACTCCTGCGAATATTACCAGCGCTACGACCAGTTCCCTGGTGGTGGTCGCTCCCGCTAGTGGCGCCACCGGACCGGTGACAGTCACTACAAAAGGCGGTACGGCAAATGGCCCTGTCTTCACCTATATAGTGGTGCCACCCCCACCCACCATTACTTCCATCACCCCCGACTCAGGCAGCGCCGGGATCACGGTTACCATCAACGGCGCCCATTTTAAAACCACGACAACGGACAATACGGTGAAATTCAACGGCACCGCCGCAACCGTGCAGACAGCTACGGCCACCACACTTACCGTGCTGGCGCCCACCTCGGGGACCACGGGAGCGGTAACGGTCACCACCGGCGACGGAACGGCGACGGGTCCGGTCTTCACCTATGTGACGGTCACTGATGTTTACGTGGTAGGAACTTCTAATACCGGGCATTCTTATTGGAAGAATGGTGTAAAGACAGACTTGCCGGCCAATTGCGTTCAAGTAAGAGGCATTTTTGTTGCCGGTACAGACGTGTATGTCGCCGGGACGGACAATGCCAGTAACCCCACCTACTGGAAGAATGGAGTGGGGGTCACCTTGCCGATGTCGTCAGGCCATAACGATGGGAGGGCCACCTCTGTCTTTGTTTCGGGGTCGGATATATATGTGGCCGGCTATGACATGATCAATGGCGCTTATGCCGTCCCCCGCTGCTGGAAGAATGGCGTGGCGCTGCCCATGACCTTCAGCGTGCTTGGATATACACATTCGGTGTGGGTCGACGGCAGCGACGTATATGTGGCAGGCTCCGAGGGGCCGGCAACTGGCAATCTCATCGCCACTATTTGGAAGAACGGGACTCCCACCAACTTGACGGACGGGACCAACGTGGCGGAAGCCACCGGGGTAACCGTTGCAGGCGGGGCGGTCTATGTATCCGGGTATGAAGAGGGCCAGGTGCAACGGGTCTATTGGAAGAATGGTGTGGCTGTACCGTTGGCTACCCCTGGTCCATACGACTGTTCTCAATGGGGCATTTACGTCTCATCCGCAGGTGATGTCTATGTATCCGGCGTATATCAGAACCTGGCAAAATACTGGAAGAACGGGGTCATGTTCGACTTGAGCACTACCACGGCCGGACAGGGGATCTATGAATCCGCCATGTCTATTGCGGGCAGCGGAAAGGATGTTTACATAGCTGGAAATGCAGTTTCCCTTGGAGTGGGTTACTGGAAGAACGGCGTGTTTACGTCCCTGCCCGGGGCCAGCCAGGTGAATGGCATTTTTGTAAAATAATATTCATCGCATAATCGAAAGGGATTAATTCCTAATTTGGGCTGAAAAAGGTGATGCACAAAAGGATTTATGCTGTTACAGCGGCTGTTTACCTTGCCATGTCGATTGCCGCAGCTTGCAGACAGCGTGGAAAGTCCGATCCTGCTATTACCAGAGATGCCACCTTCAAAAATGACAGCGTCCTACAAAGACAGAAGGACTCTTCAGCGGTAAAGTTCGACACCGGGACCACTGTCCTGTTGGATACAATTATAACGGGCCAAGCTATCAGGATCTCCAGGAAAAGGGATACGGCGGAGGATTATATGGATTTTTCGGTCTCGGGTAAAAAATTGAGGATGCCACAGGGAGCGCACCGAGGAGCGGAACTTTATGCTGGCATTATTAATATCGACGACCCAACGTTGGCAGAGAATAGTATCCGGTTGCGTGATGGCCTGTTAGTAGCGACTTTCGATCGTATCTTTAGACAAGGAGATCTGTATGCGATTAGATGTACAAAGGATAGTCTCGAGGCTCTGCGTTTGGGAGGTTGGCCAACTGTTGTAGGTTATAATGGAGCTTTTTTTATCGACCCCCTCGGACAGCGTGTAATATGTTTCACGCCGGTGGGTTTCAAGAAGACAATTCCAGTGGCGGTACTTAGTATCGGCAAGCACAGTTTGAAATTCATCGGCGCCTTCGATGTCAATGTGAGCCAATATTATGACATGAACAAGTCGGTCGTTATCAAAGCCTATCTGAAATGGGAAAAGGATTTATTTAACTCCAAGCCAAAAACTATTTCTCAGTAGCAACGCAAAATCATCCGGGTCATTGATGATCACATTATGCTCCCTCGGACTATGTATGAACAGTATCCTATTGTCCTTTATCACCCTGTCATACACCGATGACTCCTCCGACATTCCATAAGGTATCTTATCCTGGCGTAGCCGTAACATCATCGTATCGCTCATCTTGTCCGGTCCGTAGCCGGTATTGGTAAACCAATGGACAAAATGGTGACTCCTATCTTCTGCCCATTGGGTGAACGTTTCGAGCCGGCCATACAGCGCATCGAACAGGAATACCTCATCCACCCCTTGGCGTCCATGTTCCAATATATCGGCCATCGCCGAATAGGCGCCGCTGTGCCCGGCCAGTACAATATGCCCCGCCAGAGCATCGGGGGCAACGACCCTTTTCCGCCTTAATTCCTCCAATACATCCGCTACCAGAAACTTGAACATCCCCTCCTGCCTCATTTTTCCTCCGTAGCTGTCCGCCGCATTCTTCGCCGCCTCCGGCAGCACCAATACCGCATTCCTCCCCGAAGCCGCAAATTGATGAGCGAGCCCATAAAATTGTATAGCCGTATCGATACTGTTATGCCAGCCATGGAACCAGACCACCAGGTCCACGGTCTTCCCCATGCGCAGCCCCGCCGGTACCACCAGCAATACCGAACTGTCGTCATAGTGCCCTTCCCGGGAAAGATGATTCCCATCGCCATCCAGGTACCCATGATCCCTGGCCGTATCCGGAAAGCAATTATGCGATGAGGAGAAATGAAGGATCTTGTATGGCTCCTGCGCCTTTACCCCTAGAAATACAATACCAATTAAATAGCCTGTCAGGAAATATTTACAATAACGGGTTCGCATATTGAAAATTTTAATATATTCACCAGATCGTTATTGCGGGAATAAAGATTTATCCAGCCCGGGGATGATCCGCAGGGCATTTTTGTAATATACCTTTCTCAACACCTCATCGGGCAGGTTAAGCCCATACATCCGCCAAAAGGCATGATACTTCTTATGGTAAGGAAAATATTCGTCGGCTGTTTCCAACACCCTGAAATACGTGGAATATTCCGAAGGAACCCATGAATCCTTTCCAAAAAGTATCCTATCCTGGTATTTGACGAAGAAATCCCTTGCCTGCCTGGGCTGTCGTCCGAGTTCGGCAATGATTGCTGCTATTTCCACATTTACATTCGGGCACTCATCCAATAGCTTTCCCAACGAAGCGAGATCATTAGCCAGCCAGCCGAAGTGGGCGGCAATGAATATCGTATTACGATGGGCCCTGAATAGATGATGTTGCTCCTCAATGATCGTCTTCCAGGGGGCGGGGTTGGCGTTTGCCCTTTTACGGTCGGGATGGGTCTTCAATTCCAGCCAACGTTCGTTGTATTTGTCCATCGGGTCCCAAAAGGACGGAGGATCGGCGGAGTGGATCAGCACCGGGATGTGAAGTGATCCGCATTTTTCCCAAATGACATCCAGTCGCGGGTCGTCGACGGGTATCCGCCTATCCTGGTCATCTTTGAATTCCATGCCCAGGTCTTTATAGATCTTTAATCCTTTCGCTCCATTGCGCACGTCCGTCTCCAGTTCCGCCAGTGCATGCTCTGTCCAACCCTTTTGCCCAAAATGTGTAAAGGAAATATTGGTGAATTGAATGAAACGATTGGGGTAGTTCGACCGGATATTGGACTGCGCCCTTTTGAAATACATAGAATCCTGCACATCGAAATAGCCATTCACATCCTTGTATCCTCGCCCGCTTAAGTTATTCATGATCGCCATGTTGAGTTTATCCATCTCGCTGACCAGTTGATGAAGGTCTTGTGAAGGCATGTCCCACTGATGGTTATGGATGTCTATAAACGGGTATTTCGACCGGGTAAGGATATGCGTCGGCACTACCAGGGTTGACTTCGGATCATATTCTTCAAAATCCATTTTTTGTGCTTCCGATAACAAGCTTGTAAAGCAACTGAGGACGATCACGGTGAACAGGTGCTTCTTTATAATAAGTAACATGAGGGGCTTGATTTGACAATAAATGTACCAAAAAGCAGTTCCTGGCCTAGCCGCTTATCATTTAATACAGGAATTGCTGGCACCAGGCTATTTTATTTTTCACATACATCGCGCCCACACACATCGACACGTGAAAGTGTCATTATGCGCACCACAGGATGCGTCAAAACAAACCAATGATAGAAATGGCAGCCAAAATAAAAGCCGTCTTACGGTTAGGGATTCAGTCTCCATACACCTGCGAATATAAAAGAAAAAGGTATCTTTTCAGATACTTCCCAGTGTCCCGGATCAGAAAGGTTTAAAACCACCCTCAAGGGAATTTGACCAGCCTTATCGAATTTCCCATTTGAATATCAATTAATTAAAATATCGCCTTCGCCCGGGCGCGATTTTCATTAAAATTAATTCCCTCGAATTTGGGGTAACTCTACCGAGAAAGCTTTTTAATGGTAGCATTATTCAAAAGTGATTTCATCTGCTGAATCGCTGTCTCGTTAAGCTGTTGTAATCTTTCAGTTTGATTCATCCCTTTTCGTATTAATAGTGCATTGATACTTTCAAGGTTTGTCAATACTACTAATTGTTCAAGAGTGGCCTCATCACGGATATTCCCTTGTTTATCCGGATTTTGCTCCCGCCATTGCTTCGCAGTCTTTCCAAACAATGCCACATTCAGCAGATCAGCTTCATTGGCATACACAATAGCCGATTGTTCTTTGGTAATTATAGGGGGGATCAAAGCTTCTTTTATAGCATCGGTATGAATCCTGTAATTGATTTTGGAAAGAGTACGCTGCAACGTCCATTCCTGATTTTTTGCACTATTTTCCTCGTCTTTAAGACGCTGAAATTCCATGATGAGGTATAACTTAAATTCGGCGCTAAGCCAGGCTGCAAATTCAAAAGCAATATCTTTATGCGCATAAGTACCTCCGGTATTTCCTTGTTTGGAAATAATACCAATTGCATGTGTGGTTTCAATCCACTTGGTGGGTGATAACACAAAGGCATTGCTTCCAGCTTCCCTGGCAAAGGCGTCGAATTCGACCCCTTTGAATCCAGGATTATGTAATTTTTCCCATAAACCAAGGAATTCAATGGTAGTTTTAGACCGCATCCAGTTCTTAACAATATCCTTAGGTTCGTTTGGATTTTTGTGCCGGGCGATATTAGTCAATGAAATGTAGTCTGATTGATTAACTTGTATGATAGTGATAGCCGTCCCTTGCACTTCTATTATGTGTTTTTTGTCTGGCATAATAAATAATATTTATGAGGATTGACCTTGGCCTTACAGCTACGTTGTAATACCGACAATGGAGCCTAAATCAAAAACCCCAAACAATTCGGTGATGAATACAAAAACTGGTGGGAAAGCAAGTACTACGCTGCAAAAATATTAAAAACAATTATTGCGAAGATTTAAAAAATTCTATCCATTGACATCCTTGAACCGGATAGGATTCAAACCAAACGTGTCATGATACTGAGTGGATTACGGTTCAACAAAAAAATTGGCAAAATAAAAAGCCTTCAAATCCATTGACTTGAAGGCGTTCGTGAACCAAACAGGACGTTTTTCAAACCACTTTATGGTGGATTTGAGATGGATCGCTGAATTAAGTGCCTGATTTTGTTATTTTCAGGCGGAGCCGCCGGGCAGCCGATTCTTCAAAAGGCGCTCGATTGATGAAAGCAAGGTCTTCACGAAGGTCATTCTCTTCGCCGTTTGCTATCTTCGATAAAGCCGGTCAGGTCGAAGGCCGGACGGATTTCCCAACTATTGGCGCCGCGCCCAAGCCGGAGAGACGGATGCTTAGACAGCAGGCGAATGGCATGATTAAGATCGGTAGCTTCAAGTATCATGATCCCGCCGATTTGCTCTTTGGATTCGGCGAAAGGGCCGTCGGTTACGGAAACCCTGCCGCTGCGCCATCTCAATGTGGCGGCATTTCGGGCTTCCTGCAAGCCCTCTCCGCCTGCATAGTGACCATTCTGCCGAAGCTCATCATCGTAGCCAAAACACTCGTCCATAAAGGTTTGTCGTTCGCTTTCCGAAAGTGTTTCCCAAACTTCTTCATTCATGTATCCAAGACAAATGTATTTCATAATGATTATTTATTGTGTTGAAGAATGACATGTGTGACCTTCTCCGATGCCTCGAATCGGACACATTCGTAACCCAATTTACGCAAGTCAACATTATCGAATAGTCTTTCACCACTACCTAATATCGTCGGTGTGATGGCAATATGTAGCTCATCGATCAGTCCTTCGCGGAGGTACTGTTGGATAACATTCACCCCACCTCCAATTCGGATATCCTTTCCATTGGCAGCTTCCCAGGCCTTGGCAAGCGCATCATGAATGCCATCGGTAATAAAGTAAAAAGTCGTTCCCCCCTCCATTTCCAAAGGAGGTCTTGCGTAATGTGTTAGCACATAAACCGGAACGTGATAGGGAGGATTGTTTCCCCACCATCCCTTCCAGTTCATATCTGTCCAGGGGCCCCGAACCGGCCCGAACATGTTCCTGCCGACGATCCAGGCACCGAGATTTTCGAATCCACGCACCAGGAAATCGTTATCGATTCCTTCCGTGCCGCCCTCCCCTCCTTGAATCTGTTTCCAACAGCGGGTGGAAAATACCCAGTTGTGCACGTCCATACCACCTATGCCCATCGGATCGTCAAGGCTTTGATCCGCGGCCACCCCGTAACCGTCAAGTGAGATCGAGAAACTGGCCACCCGAACCCTTGTCATTTTTTGAGTCATGATCCATAATTTTTTTTTGTGATGCAATGTTTGTTTTCATTGCGTAGTCGAATGGACAATGACGAAATCGACAAACAGTTTGATTTTTTTTGCACATTCAGGAATTACGATCCCAATTCGCTAAGCTTTCGTTGGATAAACCGCCGTTCGGGGTCTTGTTGTGACAGAGCGAGGGCACGTTCCCATGATGCCCTTGCTTGGTTTGTACGGCCCAATTTCCGGCAAAGTTCCGCCCGCGCGGAGTGTGCCAAATGATAGTCGTCCAAATCCCCACGCTCCAGGATCGCATCGATCTGCTGCAAGCCAGCTTCGGGCCCCTTGTGCATGGCAATGGCGATGGCACGGTTCAATTCAATAACTGGAGAGGGATTTATGCGCAGCAACCGGCTATATAGACTGGTAATCTGGGCCCAGTCTGTAGCTTCGGGACGAGCGGCCTCGGCATGTAGGGCCGCGATGGCTGCCTGTAGCGTGTAGGGTCCTGGTGGTTTGGATGAAAATGCCCGTTTTACCAGCGTCAATCCCTCCTCAATCATATAGCGATCCCAAAGCGATCGATCCTGATCTTCCAAAAGAATAATATTTCCTTTTGATGAAGTGCGGGCCGGTCGGCGGGATTCGTGCAGCAGCATGAGGCCAAGCAATCCAGTAACCTCAGAATCAGGTAGCAAAACGTGCAACAGACGCGCAAGCCGGATAGCTTCGCTCGAAAGGTCAACACGGGTTACTGATTCGCCGGATGAAGTATAATAGCCCTCGTTGAATACCAGGTAGATCACCTGGAGTACAGCCGCGAGCCGGTCTGGCAATTCATGTTCCATCGGCACTTCAAACGGTATTTTTGCCTCACGAATTTTGGCCTTTGCGCGGACAATTCGTTGGGCCATAGTAGAGGCTGTAACAAGAAATGCGCTTGCGATCGCTTCGGTGGTCAGATCGCAAACCTCACGCATGGTCATAGCCGTACGTGCATCAAGCGACAACGCAGGGTGACAGCAGGTGAAGATCAGCCGGAGCATATCGTCTTCTATCGCTTTGTCAATTAGCCCGGAAGCATCGGGGGAGGCAGCTTCCGTTTGCCAGTTCCGCTGTTCCTCCAACGAGTCGAATTTTGATTCGCGCCGGATGCGATCGATTGCTTTAAACCGGCCGGCGGAAACAAGCCACGCTAGCGGATTCGAAGGAATGCCCTTTTCACCCCATTGTTCAAGTGCAGCCTTAAAAGCATCGTGCATGGCGTCTTCGGCAAGATCAAAATCTTTAAGCAAACGAATCAAGGTGGCAAACACCGAGCGCGACCTGGCACGATAAATCTCGCCTACAAGTTGAGGAATATGTTCCGGAGTATTGGGCATGGACGATTGTTCGACTCTTACAAAGGTAATTATTATACACCTATTCAATCAATTGCATTCAAGGTATGTCAGCGCGACCACCTGGTAGCTCTCGTGAGGCTAAATTTTCGGAGCTTACCGATGCGAAAAACCCTCGGCGAATGCTGAGGGTTTGTGTGACCCCCATGGTCGACCTTTCAAACTTGTTAATGGAATTTTTTAGGCGAGTTTATCCTCTTAAGAGACTGTTATCTATTTATTTAGGAAAGTGATGCGGATATCTTAAGCTGGGCAAATAAGTAAATTCATTCTTAATGATAGCGCAAATCTTCGAAGTCGTCGAAGTACACATTAACCTGTGCACAGGAGGTTTTGGCTCCTTTTTGTGACATGCGTGTGACGGTCCTCAATGCTTCATTGTCATTGCATGCTAATTGGCTTGTTAGTTACTCGGTTTACAAATTACTTCATTATCAATGGGATTTTTAAATTCCACAACGGTGCCCTTGCCGCTGAGCAGTAGTTTAATCGGCACAACTGTCCAATTGTTTGTTTAAAAGAGAAGTTCTCAGGCGATTATCGTTTTCGCTCATCTCCGGGACTTATATATCCGCTAAAGCAAACCCTTATATTGTCTAAAAAATATTCAGTAGCCTTTTTATATGTAATGAAATTTTGCTTATCTTACTCTATCTGTTTTTCCTTACCCCCCAATTGCTCGGATTTCAAACGCTCTGATTAATTAGTATCCCGATTATTGTTTCGCGGATAATTTCTCTGCATTCTGGGTAGTGCTTCTCCGTGGTAATCATACCTCGAGTCGGATTGCTGCTACCCTGTCGTGTGGATGGTGTACATCTGCTGCGGAAAACCGCAAAGTTTCGGCGCACGGTTATGGAATAAATCGACACGGCTATTGTTAATTTCTACACATCTGTTAAATGCAATGACGCTCCTATTGTGTAAGTAGTGAAAATTGCATTGGTTTGTATACTGATTTTATCCACCCTCCTTTTTAATTCCTCAACCGGCTAATCATGTTAATACACCGGGCAGCATTTTTTTTGCTGCTCACCATCCTATCGTATGCCTGTACTGCCCAGGACACATCTGGTAAGGCCGATGCTCCCCTTAATTTCCCATCCAGATTTTTCAGTCGCGTCCAACATAAGACGTCCAACCTGGATGAACAACTCACCCGGCAGACGGAGAAGTATCTTCAACGGATACAACGCCGGGAACTGCGGCTATATCGAAAGTTATACAAGGTTGATTCTTTAGGGGCCAAAGGATTGTTTGGGGGTGCAATGGACCGGTATGCCGACCTTGGCAAAAAGCTGGCAAGTGACACAGGCGCGGCCGGGATGCATCTTAGCGACGAGTACCAGGCCTATACTGACTCTTTGCAAGGGATGTTGAAATTCATGAAAGATCCGCAAGCGGCTGGAACTCTCGCACAACTAAAGACCCTCGAAGGAAGAATGAGTGACGCGGACCAAATCAAAGCCTATATCCGGGAACGAAAACAGCAAATTTCGCAATATATTCAGCAACACAAGAACCTAGCCGGACTACTTGGAAAGGATTACCAGGAGATAAACCGAAGCGTCCATTACTACTCCGAGCAGGTCCGACAGTATCGAGAGATGCTGAATGATCCGGATAAGTTAGAGAAGCAGGCATTGGCTATTCTCAACAAGCTCCCTTCTTTCCAACAGTTCATGCGAACCAATGGGCAGTTGGCGGGACTGTTCAATGTCCCCGGTAACTATGCCGATCCTTCCAGCCTCGTGGGACTACAAACCCGCGACCAGGTGGCAGCTATCATCCGTCAACAAATTTCTTCGGCAGGGTCAGGCGGAGCTGCCGCTTTACAGGCAAATCTGCAGTCCGCACAATCTCAATTGGCAAGCTACAAGGACAAGCTGAGCAAACTGGGCAGCGGCAGCGGTGACATGGACATGCCGGACTTTAAGCCCAGAAATTTACGGACGAAACCTCTTTGGCAACGTCTGGAATGGGGCACCAACCTGCAGACCAGCCGTACCAACCCCTATTACCCCAATATTCTCGACCTGGGATTCTCGTTGGGATACCGGCTGGGGGATAAAAGCACGATAGGTATTGGTTCCAGTCTGAAAATCGGCCTGGGAAATGGTATTCAGCATCTATCTGTTACTGTCAGCGGGGCCAGCCTCCGCTCCTTCTTGGATATTGCGATCCATGGCAGTTTCCTGGCTACAGCAGGATTGGAATACAATCACACAAATGCGCTGGCTTCCTTCCAGGACATACGCCAGTTGAGCAAGTGGACGGCGTCGGGACTTGTGGGGATCACTAAAACCGTATCGCTAAAGAGCCGCGTGTTCAAAAAAACGCGGCTACAATTATTATGGGATTACCTAAGCTACTCACAAATCCCGCGTACCCAACCTCTTTTATACCGAATAGGATATAATTTTTAGTCAACATATTATGCGAAAGATCTTACTGTTTCTATGGGCAATTATGCTAAGCGCTGCCGTATATAGTCAATCTGCGACTAATCTCATTGCATTCCCAAGAATGACACCGCCCTCCCCCGATGCTGCTTCCCTGGGCAGGTATGGTGAATTTCCAGTAACGTTAGCGACCGGTACTCCCGAGATATCGATTCCCTTATACGAAATTAATACTGGAAAGCTCAAGTTGCCGATCGGATTGAGCTACCACGCATCCGGGATACGGGTTAACGACATTGCATCACGTGTGGGACTGGGGTGGTCGCTACAGGCAGGAGGTGCTATCTCGCGGGTAATAAGGGGATTGCCCGATGATTATGGCTATTTTATTAATGGAGTTCCTTCAATGACGGACCCTACCACCGCCTTGCTGTGTTTTGAGCAAAATTCCATGTTTGTCGGCAACGAAGACGGTGAACCGGATATATTTTATTACAACACTCCACAAAAGTCAGGCAAATTCGTTTTCACAAACACGGCTCAGACCGGCGTGGCGGCTGTCCCGGTGACGATTCCATATGACCTTATAAAGATTAAATATTATGGCGGTCAGTTTACCGTGACCGATGTAGACGGCACACTGTATGTTTATGGGACGTCCATGGCCGGTAAATCTGCTTTGGAAACCACAACCGGCACCAATTCATCAGGGTCCATTTATCATGGGGTGAGCTCTTTTACCTCAAGCTGGTATTTGACAGACATTATTAGCGCAGATAAGTCTGATTCTATTAAGCTAATTTATGCCGATGCAGCTTATGTTGCCGGGGAAACCCATGTTGCAGTTTCAATGAATGATGACATCAATGAGCCGAATGGTTCTATCCCACATGTTATCACCTATTCGTATGACGTCAGTCATACAGACGTCCAGCAGACTCGACTAAAGGAGATTGATTTTCGCAATGGCAAAGTGAGTTTCGACTACAATCCGACCCAACGGGCGGATAGATTAGGAGATAGCAGCCTGATTGGGCTGCGCGTTTATCAGAACGTTAATGGGGCATATAATCAGATCAAGCGCTATATATTATATCAGTCCTATTTCAATTGTAATAATTTAGCTCCTCAAAGTGCATATGGTAATACATATACGACGCCATCTACCCGGCTGCGACTCGATAGTTTAAAACAGGCAGACAACACTGGCGTGGTGTTGCCGGGCTATAGTTTCGGATACGTGTCGAAACTTATTCCGAACCTTGGCAGCTGCGCCCAAGACTTCTGGGGCTTTTACAATGCCGCCAACAATGCTAATCTACTTATTTACAATGAACCGCATTCTGGGAACAATAGTACCGCTCCCAGCACCGCCTATGGTGCTAACAGAAATGTAAATTCTGACTCGGTAGATGCTGGCACGTTGAATAAGATAACGTTTCCTACCGGAGGATATACCACTTTTCAATTCGAAAGCAATATGCTAGGTTCCACAAAAGTAGGAGGCATTCGAATAAAAAAAATAGTCAGCTATGACGGTCTCGGAGGTGGTGTTGTAAAAACGTACAATTATCTTAATCCGACCTCTATTTCCAACTTATATAACGGAGATATGGCAGGATTGGGTCAATTTTTCATGCGCCCGTATCAAAGCGTGGAGCATTATTCAAGTACTGATCCATCCAATGTAACCAGAAGTTACGCTACCTATTTTGAGAATTTTTCTGTCCCTTTAGGTTCTTCCAGCGGAAGCGCCGTCAGTTATAGTCAGGTAGAAGAGCTGTTTGACTCCACCAATGGCACCAATGGTAAGAATGTATACTATTTTGATGTTACGCAAGATGCTTCTCCGTCCATTATCCCTCAAAATACCGTAACCAACGAATGGATAAGAGGGACAAAAATTGGCGAAAAGAAGTACAAGACCAGTTCACCCGGCAATTTTGTATTGTTGGAAAGCAAAAACTACATCTATAACCTTACCAGCCGCTCAGGCTTTCAAATATATTCGTTTGCGTCACGGCCTTTACGGATAGATCAATATTGTTGCGATCTTATCGTAGGCACGTCTGGGTGCACATCTTTTTCAGTAAATAACACCTATACCAATGTGTATAACCCTATCACTATAGGCAATAATTATTTGACAAGCGAGATTGATACCGTGTTTGATCAAAATGGCCAGAACCCACAGATCGACACTACGAATTATTTTTACGATGATTCTGCCAATGTCGTACCGTTGCGAATAGAAAGGAAGAACAGCAAGGGGATTGTGATGAAGACCGTGATTCGCACGCCGTTGGAAAAATCCTCTATCAACAGTGCTATGACACTCACGACTCCGGCGTCTTTGGCGATTGACTCCATGCTGGCTAAAAACATTGTCGGGCCAACCATTGATCAGGACAAATATTACGGCAGCTACCTGGCCCAAAGGATACGCACCAATTACAAAGTGTTCACGAGCAATTTAGTAGCTCCCTCCGATATTCAAGCACAAATCGGAGGTGCCCCAGTGGAGACCAGGGTACAGTTCAACTCCTATGATAACTTTGGCAATGTTATTTCCGGTAGCAAGACCGGTGACGCCCGGACCACGTATATCTGGGATTATCAAAAAGCATTTGTCATTGCGGAGGTACGCAATGCCGATTCCGCGTTCGTAGCTTACACAAGCTTTGAGGCAGACGGCACCGGCGGCTGGACTCTGACTGACACAACCCGCAATAGGGTCTATTGCATGACAGGCAGCCAATGTTATAACCTGGTAACTGGAAAGAGTATTTCCAAAACAGTTCCATCCGGGAAACAATTTATCGTCTCTTACTGGTCACGCAATGGGGCGATCACCGTCACGGCAAATGGAACAGGTGTTGCCGCAACATTGGTAGGGCTAGCCAAGAATGGTTGGACCTACTACGAGCATGTCTTGCCCAATACCACTACTTCTGTTAGCCTTACGGCAACCAATGCAGTGATCGACGAGCTGAGGCTATATCCCCAGGGTGCCCAAATGACGACCTATACGTATAGTCCCTTGGTCGGATTAAGTTCCACCTGTTCTGTAAACAACACCGTGCTGTATTATGAATATGACAGCTTTAACCGCCTTCGTGCCATTAAAGACATGGATAAAAATGTAATAAAGGCCATCGACTACGAGTACCAGGCCTCTCCGCACACGTTCTACAGTATCGCGAAGAGCGGAGCGTTTACTCGCAATAATTGCACGTCCTGCCTGATGGGTACGACCGTTACGTATCCAGTCCCAGCAGGTAAATATACGTCTGTGATCAATCAGGCGGACGCCGACCAAAAAGCACAGAATGATGTAGATAACAATGGCCAAGCCTATGCAAATGACCCGGCCAATGGAAGCTGCGTTACACCGACCACCGCGCCGATCACGGGAGCGAATGGTACCACCAAGAGCTTCACGCTAGCCTTTCATAATAACTGTACCGGTGCCAATTACAACTTTACATTAAATGTCACAACCGGTACATCCATTGGCCCGGTACCTGTCGGAAACTACAATATCACGATTTCACCGGTTGGAGGCACGGGTACTTACACGTATATGGTCAACGGTTTTGTTCAGAATACGACAAATGCTAGTTTCTTCAGTATTGACATTACGAGCTCTTCCAATACGATAACCATTCATTAAAGCATATAAAATGAACTTGTCAATAATATATCTTCTTTGGGCACTTTACTCGTCTGATACAAGTAACTTCTATGCTTTGTCCATCGGCCGCCCGGACGGGAGTCAATTGAACATGTCAACCTTTGCTGGCCACAAAGTAATAGTTTTAACCTTCGACGCTACTAATCCGGATAAAGCAATGCTTTCAATGGCTGATTCTGTACAAAAGGCAGATACCTCGGTCTTCATTGTAGGAGTGCCGGCCGCCGATTTTACGGGATATTCTTCTGATACTGCATTGTCCTCGATGCATGATAGCCTTGCCCTCAGTTTTCCTTTTACAAAGGTGGCGCTGGTGACGCGGGCAAGTGGAAATGTTCAAGAGGCTCTTTTCAAGTGGCTGACCGATGTTACCCTCAACCAGCATTTTGACCGCGATGTAGATGCTCCTGGACAAATGTACCTGATCAGCGAGCGAGGGGTGCTGTATGGAATATTGACAAAGGATGCTACTCCCGCAGATATTTTTGGGGCCCTTAATCAATCAATAAATCAATGACTTTTCCATCTATAATAAAAAAATATTGTATGTGCGGTTTTTCCTCTGGTCAATGGCGTAGGAGGTTACTACTTTTTTGTGGTAGCCTGGTCTTCTTTACCGAAGTCTTCAGCCAGGTAGTAAATCCCGTGCCCTATAATAGTGGCACAAGGGTCAATTACGTCAGGACCTGGGAAGCCAATGCACCCGTCCAGATTACCGATAGTCTCATGCGTCGCCCAGTGATAGATGCCCAGCAAATCACAAAATATGTAGATGGGCTTGGGCGTCCCTTGCAGACTGTCGTTAAACAGATGAGCCCTAGCCTAAAAGACATGGTGACTGTCAACACATACGATTCTTTTGGAAGAGAACAGCTCAAATATTTGCCTTTTGCATCCAACGTGTTCCAGTCAGGAGACTTTATCAATGATGGAGATTTTAAATTCTCCCCCTATCAACAGGATTCCGTCTTCAATAAAAGTCAGTTTCCCGGACAGACCTATTATTATGAGAAGACAGCTTTTGAACAATCACCGTTAGACAGGCCCTTGAATGCCTATGCCCCCGGCAATAGCTGGGTCGGTGTTGGTCGTGGCATAGCATCACAATATCTCTTCAATGCCGCCAGTGACAGTGTGCGGATTTGGGACATTGGCTTTGCTATTGGCAGTTTGCCCGTAAACAGCGGTACTTACTCTGCAGGCCTCTTGCAGAAAACTATTGTTACGGATGAGCAAAGCCACCAAATCATAGAGTATAAGAATAAAGAGGGCCAACTCATCCTGAAGAAAGTACAACTGGCTGATGCTCCAGGGGCCGGGCCGGTGGGATGGCAAAACACCTATTATGTTTATGACAGCCTCGATAACCTACGCTTTGTCCTGCAGCCGAGGGCCGTCGAAGTCATCAATACCACTAGTGGTAATTGGACC
Organism: Sphingobacteriales bacterium 50-39; assembly: GCA_001898505.1. Lineage (GTDB taxonomy): Bacteria > Bacteroidota > Bacteroidia > Chitinophagales > Chitinophagaceae > Puia. The sequence goes on along the minus strand of MKTZ01000004.1, from coordinate 193,457 downwards.
ATCAGCCCTGGTGTCGCCAATGAATTATGCTTTCGCTACGAATACGATGCCCGAAAAAGGACAATTATCAAAAAGATACCGGGAGTCGGTGAAGTATGGTTAGTATATGATGTAAGGGACCGGTTGGTCATGACCCAGGATTCTGTATTACGGGCGGGCAGCCCTGCCAAATGGATGGTTACGGAATATGATAGTTTAAACCGACCATTCCGTACAGGATTGCTGACAGATGCTAACAACCGCGCTTACCATCAAAATCTGGCCTATAATAGCATTAGCTATCCCAATACGAGCAGCAACTACGAAGTATTGACACAAGCCTACTTTGACGATTACAACTGGGTGGCGGGTACGGGATCTGGTCTGGGCACAGACATTGACAGCAGTTTCTTTACTAATACTAATTACTTCCTGACCAGTTATGGAACTTCTCCCTACTATCCCGTGCGTATGTCGAGGAGCTTACAAACCAGAGGATTGCAAACCGGTACCCAAGCCAAAGTAGTCGGAAGTACGAATGCTTATATATATAGTGTCAGCTTTTTCGATGACCATGACAGGATTATCCAGACGAGAAACACCAATTACACTGGCGGAAAAGATACGCTCTCTAAGCAATATAGTTTTAATGGCAAGATGCTCCGCGCCGTATTAAAACATCAAAAATCGTTGAATACTAGCCAAAATCATGTTATAACCACGAAAATGGAGTACGATCAGGCAATGCGGTTGAAAAGAATTTGGAAGAATATTGATAATCAATCCTCGGATCAACTTATTGACTCCATACAATACAATGAACTTGGGCAAATGCGTGCGAAATACCTGGGCAATACGGTTGACAGTCTGGTATATGATTACAACATTCGGGGATGGCTAACAGGTATCAACAAGAAATATGTTGGTGGAAGTTCCGTGAATTATTTTGGTCAGGAGCTAAGCTATGATTCTGCCGCATCTATCACCGGCACAAATTATGCTAGCCGGCAATTTAATGGCAATATAGCCGGGGAAATATGGAGAGGCGGTGGCGATGGGATAAAGAGGAAATATGACTTCTATTACGACAACGTCAGCCGACTGATTACAGCTCCTTTTACCCAGAACAGTTCGGGTACAAGTTGGGATAGCTCTACGGTTAACTATTCTGTAAACAACCTGCAATATGATGCCAATGGAAACATATTAAGCATGAACCAGTCAGGACTAAAAGTGACTAGCTCAACGCTTATTGACCAGTTGACGTATAGTTATCAGTTAAATTCCAATAAGCTCAGCCAGGTTCAGGATATAAAGAATGACTCGTTGTCAACATTGGGAGATTTTCATTACAAGGGCGCTAAGCAGGCTACGGACTATGGATATGATGGCAATGGTAATCTAACGCACGACAATAATAAAGGTATAGATACGATCATTTACAATTACCTGAGCCTACCTCAGCTGGTGCATTTTAAAGGTAAAGGTAATATTCTGTATACCTACGATGCCACGGGCAACAAGATCAGCAAACAGATCATGGACAGCTTGTCCCGTCATGCTACTACTACGTTGTACCTGAGTGGATTTGTCTATCAGCAGCAGGACACCATCATCAACCCCTCTGGGGGCATCGACACGCTTCAATTTCTCCAACACGAAGAGGGTCGTACGCGATGGGCCTTTCATCGGTGGACAAACGGAGCGACTGGTTATAAATGGGAATATGACTTCTTTGAAAAGGACCATTTGGGCAACACGAGGGAGGTCCTTACACAGCAGCGGGATACAGCTCAATACTTGGCGACGATGGAGGCGGCTTACCGGGCTACGGAAAATGCCCTGTTTTATAATATTCCTCAGACCTGTGTCTGGAGTTATTATGTCAACGGCAGCACAAATCCTTTCGGTACTACTGTCACCAACCCCAATGACTCTGTTTGCCGGATCAGCGGGAGCACACCAAAGGAGGGGCCAGCGATCATATTGAAAGTAATGGCGGGAGATGTCTACCGTGTAGGCGTCAGTGGATATTGGAAGTCCGGTCAGACCTCTACCGGTACAACGGATGCGACTACCGAAATTCTCAGCTCATTAGCCAATGGCATTATTGGAATCTCCGGTACTACGAAAGGAAGTTACTCTACATTGAGTAATACCACTTCCAGCCCTTTGCTAGGGGGTGTCAACGCCTTCCGTAGTGCCGACAACCCCACGCCGCCAACCAATCCGAAGGCATATTTAAATTATATTTCGCTCGACGACCAGTTCAATTACGATTCAACTGCCAGCGGTGCGCAGGGACTGGGTGGTCCGGATACATTAAAGACCCTGGCGACGGGTATGATCCGGATAAATAAGAATGGATATTTGTATATTTACTTAAGTAATGAGACTAAGAGCATATCGGTGTTCTTTGATAATCTAAGTGTAACGCATTATTCTGGCCCTCTCCTAGAGGAAACGCATTACTACCCATTTGGACTTACCATGGCGGGGATCAGCGATAAGGCGTTGAAGTCCCAGTACGCTCAGAATAAATATCGATATAATGGCAAAGAGCTGCAGAGTCAGGAATTCAATGATGGCACGGGTTGGGAGCAATATGATTACGGCGCGAGGAATTATGATCCTCAAGTAGGCAGGTGGTTTAATGTTGATCCGCTGACGGAAAAGTCGAGAAGATTTAGCCCCTATGTCTATGCGCTGAACAACCCTTTACGATTCATCGATCCGGATGGGATGAGAGTTGAGACATTTTTTAATATCCCGCTTGTTAAGGAAATCGATCATAAAAATGACGGTGTAAAAATAAAGATGTTCAATGCTCAGCGTTATGCAATGGGGCAGGGGCTTATGGAGGTGCCTGAAGGGTTTATTAACGAGGACGGTTCTCTCTTCAACGCCGCTGACAAAAACCAGGATAGCGACGAGCACCAGGAGGAAGAAAAAGCGAAAAAGAATGAGGATGGCAAGGACTCAAAGGATGCGTCGGGAAATACTCGGTCGGGCAAGATATCTATAGGAGATCTTTTAAAAGCACTGGTGGACTTGACATCTTTCAGTATAGAAGATGATGATTGGCCAACGGAATTTCCGAAAGTAACATACCACTTCCATTTTCAGATTTTCAGAGAAGAGAAATCAAAGGAAATTGTGGGTGTAGAGATTTATCCTGTTACCGCTGACCCCATAGTCTCAAGCAGAGTTGATGAATATGGCAGGGTTCGCACCCGAACGCTTGCTCTCTATAGTCAATACAATAAATATATGATCCTTGCGGATCGAATGCACGTAATGCTAAGTTGGAATTGCTTGGTTATAGCAGTCTATACGTACAATGACAGAATGAGCCCACCGAAGACAAAAAACTGGCCAATAAGTAAGACAGTTGTTGAATAATCCTAAAGGTCGAAGGATGCATTCGGCCAAAAATAATTTAATCGGATGAGGGTAACGATTTTTATATTAATTTTATGTATCTGCCTCTTAAATGAGTCATGCAAAAACGCTTCTAACATGAAATCTAAACGTACAATTACAAAACAAGATACGACCTTGGTGGAGATTGGGGACGACGAAGATAACCTTCCCGAAGTCACTATAGAATCTAGTTTTAAAACACTGAATGAATGGTTATTTGCCATTTGTGATTCCGATAAACCGACAAAAGCTATTGCAAAATATAGCTTAGGACTTATTGAAGCCGAGCATGAGAGGATTTTATTTTTGGTTGGAATCAATACGGATAGTAGAAGAATGTTTATAGATTTTAGGCCTACAAACATGTACTTTCTTATTCCAAATGACAGATATAAAAATTTGAATAAGGAACAATTGATCTCGCAGTTGACCACTGATCTGATAGAATTTACGAACACAGATAAATTCAAATCCTCATTTTTAGCAGAATCAAAATCTGTAACTTTCAATGACAGTATCGTCATATGGTCAAAGCCATGATGGTATCATTCTAACAATCGCTCGAATGGTTCTATCAGCCCGGCGGATTACAAAGAAATTAAAGGCCGCCTGGAACCGGAGATCAACCGGTTGATGTTAGACATTGCAAACCTCGATAGGAGGGATCCCGAAGACGATAATATAACGGAGTTTGGTTTCCTTTTCCTTCGAAACCTCAACAAGATATTTAAAGAGAGCAGTTTAGAAGAAAAATACACAGTACTTGGTTTGATGTTCCCGAAAAAAATGATTTTTAACGGAAAAAGTTTTCAAACCGAATTTGAAGATGATATCATATCGCTGCTTTACAAGCCTGGCGCGGGTTTTAAAAGAAAAAGGGAAAGACAGAAAAAAAATTTTGACTGTCTTTCCCAAGAGGTGAGCCGGGCGGGATTCAAACCCACGACCACCTGCTTAGAAGGCAGGAGCTCTATTCAGCTGAGCTACCGGCTCGTCATTCTGCCAGCAAGTCCTCCCCACTGGCCCAAACGGCTGCAAATTTAGAAAAAAACCACCAAGAGGCCAAACAGTTTTACAGCCCATCCGGAAACGCCCCCTGATCAAGGCAAAGCAAAAGCCATTATCCTTCCCGCAGGGCGCACCTTATCCCCCGCCACAGACAGGGCTATATATTGCTTTCCCTCCCACATATACGTAGCGGGCGTAGATGACCCCATAGCCGGCAATACCACCTCCCATAATAATCTGCCATTATCCTTATCAAAAGCGCTCAGCTTCTTATCCTTCCCACCCGCTATAAATACCAGCCCCCCAGCCGTCACGATCGGTCCTGGCGAGCCGGTCAAACCCGTAGGCTGCCCATTCTTTTTGGATAGAACACTGTCATTACCCACCGGAATCTTCCACACATATTCACCTGTATTGAGGTCGATGGCATTCAGCACACCCCATGGAGGCTTGATACCCGGATAGTTCCCAGTTCCCCTGAAAGGCGCATAGGCCAGAACGTTGAGATAGGCGGATGCTGTATCTGCTGCCTCCGTCGTAACAGCCCTGTTGTGCCGGATCTCCAGTAAGTCGGACTCCTGCTGGATAAGCTTTCTGTCATCACCGGAAAATAAAAAGGTCAGGATCGCCCTCTCTTTCCCCCGTATCATTCCTTCGAACGGCGGCATCTTCCCCCCACCCTGCCGGATCTTACCGATGGCCTGCTGCGGGGTCATCCGCTTGTCAAGTCCGATAAGGGAAGGATACAGGGGCTCATCTCCGCCCCGATCCTCTTTATGACAGCTGGCGCAATAGCTCATATAGATCGTCCGTCCTGTATGAAATGGCGTCAGGGAGTCGGACGTAACGGCTTCAGGTGCTATTTTCTTAAGCTGATCGACTTCGGGGGAATTATTCGCCTTAAGATAGAGTACCCCTGTAGCAGGATCATAGGCGGCGCCACCCCATTCTGATCCACCGATGGTCCCCGGAAGATTCACGGAACCTTTGATGGAAGGAGGTGTAAATAAGCCTTCATACCGTAGAGATTTGAATAGCTTTACTAAAGAATCATACCCCTCCGGCGAAAAATCAGCCAGATCATCCACTGTCATCGATTGACGGGCATAAGGAGCAGGCTTTAATGGAAAGGGCTGTGTAGGCCAGGCTGCTTCCCCCGGCACGTCGGAGGCAGGTACATTGCGCTCTTCTATAGGGAACAAGGGCGTCCCCGTCTCCCTGTCCAGAACATATAAAAACCCGACTTTGGAAGTTTGCGCCACGGCATCCACCCTTCTACCATCTTTTATCACCGTCACCAGGTTAGGCGGAGCAGGAAGGTCATAATCCCACAGATCATGATGAATGGTTTGAAAATGCCAGATATGCTTTCCAGTCGCCGCATCCAGCGCCACTACACAATTGCCGTAAAGGTTTTGCCCTTTCCTGTCAGCGCCGTAAAAATCATAAGAAGGCGATCCCAGCGCCAAAAACACGATCCCTCTTTTTTCATCCAGGCTCATGCCTGCCCAATCGTTGGCGCCTCCTGCATATTTCCAGGCCCCGTCAGGCCAGGTGTCATATCCGGCTTCACCAGGCTGGGGTATCGTATGAAAAGTCCATTCCAGCCGGCCGGTCCTGATATTATATGCCCGGACATAACCAGGTTGGGCTCCATATAATTCCGATACTTCATTTCCGATGATCAGCAGATCGTGATAAACGATCCCCGGAGAAGTGGGCTTGATAGAAATAAAACGAGGATCATCGCGGATGCCGACATTCATGCTCACCTTACCGGCATTTCCAAACTCAGGGATGGGCTTTCCCGTTCGGGCATTCAACGCAAACAGAATATCTCCTCCCGTAAATAATATTCGCTTGTCATTCCCATTCTCCCAATATGTGACGCCACGACATACTCCTCCACCTTGTCCCCCGTCAAAAGGATCGAAGGACCACATCATCTTTCCGGTAGCTGCCGAGACAGCATATACCCGATGCCTCGCGGAAGTGGCATACAACACGCCATCTATCACCAGGGGGTTACATTCACTATTCGCCGGTCGCGCACCGGGCGGGGCGTCATCGGGGTCAAATGTCCAGGCCAGTTGTAAGGTCCGGACATTTTCTTTATTGATCTGGCGCAGACTGGAATAGCTGCTGCTCTGCGCATCTGATTTATACATTCCCCAATTGCTGCTCTTTCCATGGCACCCGAAACCAAAGAGTGCCGTAAGAACAAATAATAAAAGATAACTCCTAGACAGCATGCTCCAGTATATCCTTTACACGTTGCGCCACAATATCGACCTGATCGGGCCGCAGCAGGACAACGCCGATCATCAATCTGTTTTGATGTCCTCCCGCAACAATGCTGGGATTGCCCTGCTTCAAGGCCGCCAACACTTCTTTGGGAGTGGTCTTTATCCGCTGATGGTCCCAGTCGACCGCCAGGCTTGGGAACGCATTCGCAGGTCCGGGGTCTACCACTATCTCCGTTGTAAGGGTCGGTATCGTTGACAAACGCGTAGCAATGTGTTTTGCCCGTTCGAGCCACTCATTCCATTCCTTTTGATGATCCCTCGCCAGATAAGATTTCAAAGCCGCATACATACCGAACATCTCCTCCTTATTCACCTTCATAGGCCTGCCGATAGGAGCTTCATACGGACTATGATTGAGCTTGGCCGCCTCTATCAGGTCCTTACGCCCAAAAAGCAGTCCCGCGCTTTGAGGCCCTCGTATCATTTTCCCGCCGGAGAAAGTGACCAGGTCAAAACCCATCTTCTGAAATTTAAAGAGATTCTCCACTGGGGGTACATCCGCAGCCGCATCCAAAAAAGTGGGAACCTTATGCCGTTTGGCGATGGCCAGGAACTCCTCATGCATCACGCTGTGTTTCTCCGCTGCATTAAAGAAAAGCGCCATCACTGTCTGTTCGGAAAAAGCTTTCTCCATTCCCTCAGGTCCTTCTACTTCTACGATCTTCGCACCCGTAGTGGTCACCGCCTGATCAAAAAGATACCGGTGGCTCTTTTGCATAATGACTTCGGGCCGCGGACCCGGAAGATTAGGTATCTGCCGGATCTTTTCTTTGTCGGCGCCCGTGATAGATGCAGCAGTGCCTAAAAGGATGGCACAGGCCGCACCGGAAGTGACCATGGCCGCCTCTACTTTCAGCATCTCGGCAATCTTTGCCCCCACCTTGTCCTGCAATTCAAACATATTGGCAAAATCATGCGATGTTGAATTGATCGCCTCCAGTACTTCTGGCTGCATCAGGGACCCTGATAAAAAGGTCATCGTAACGTTGGCATTGATCACCTTTGTGACGCCAAGCTCTGCAAAAAGGTCCGGGACGGCAGGTGGCGGAACAGGCAAAGGCGCAGCCGGCGCCGCCAAACCTCGCATGTTGTTGAAAGCAGTAGTTGCAAGCGTCAATAAAGAAAGCCTTTTGAGGATATCTCGGCGGTTCATATCGATTGATTTAAGCAGTGTTGATCAAATATAACTTTTTAAGGACCAACTCTGCAAAATTTTTGCAGAAATGTGCAAATTTTTCTAACCCTCATCGAACCACTCCCGCCAGCACGCTCAGCATAAAACTCACCACCGCCGCAACGCTTCTCCAGTTATGCAACGCCATCCACGGCCCCTCGAACAGCTCCCGCTGCCGGGCCATCTGCTCCACGGTTGCCGCACCCGTATCAAATTTGTCCAACGCCTCATTCAACGGCACATTACCCGCCATCGTCACCCCCAATACCCCGACAATATACAACACACTCGCCGCCAGCAGCAATCCACACTGAACACTATCCCCTCTATGCATCCAGGTGGTCACTGGCAGCACGATCCCCGCCCCTAAAAAGCAAAGCAAAAAAACAGGATTTTGGATCGCCCGGTTCATCGACTGAAAAGCCAGGACATACTCCCGGGCGGATAACAACTTCAACCCTGGCAACACCGAACAACTCCATGCGAAAAACACACCAGTGCTCAATCCCACCAGCGTAATGGAAATAAACAACATTCTCATGATTATTTGTTTGATAGATTTTTAAGATACTTTTCCAGGAGCGCTACTCCCTCCTGGTGCACGATAGTCGTCCCGATCAAGGGCATCCGCCCTTTCCGCATGAACTTGATCATTTTGCCAAGTGCTCGCTGATCCGTCAATGTTGCCCTCCACCGGAGATCCAGACCCGACCTGGCGCAAAAGCCATCCGGATTATGACAATGCGCACAGTTTACCTCTACGTAGGCCCCTACCCTTTGCTGCAGTGTATAAGAGCTATCCTGCCAGACGGGTAGCGAAGGCGCAAAAGCCGGCCCCAATCGCAGGTTCCGGATCGTAGGGCCGATAGGCATGAACTTCCCCGCACTGTTGTGGCATTTGACACAGTCCCCATGTGAAGGGACCACATACTGTATATGCCTGTCTACCCCATCCCGCCAGTCGATCTTTATTTTAGTAGAAGTATTCACAAGCATCGCCTCGGTCCCGCTATCGTCCCAGAGATAAGTCCCCCATGTCCACTGCCCATTCGACAGCACCATCACCCTCGTCTCGATCAGCCGCTTGCCCCTGGTCGGATACTGCTTGTCGTTGTAATAGTAAAAGGTCTTTACCAGCATCGTCCCTTCCGGGAAGACAGGCAGCCCATCCCCCACCCGCTGCAGCCGGTTCCCCGGCGGCAGCTTGATCAGACGCTGTTTCTCTGCATAGTCGGTAAATAAGGTAGTTGCCAGGTCATAGAGTTTAAAGCCGGCAGCAGGCTTCAGATCAGAAGGCAGACCTTCAAAGATCTGATATTCGGACAGGTGTAGCGGCAGCCCCGTCGAAGGTTTCACAAACGCTTGCATTCCTACCACCCCCGCCAGCATGCCCAGCACAATAAGCCTGATCCCCATAGCATTGTATTTTAACGCAATACTAAAAGGACTTCAGCCCCGGAAATAGAACAAAACCGTCAAATTGGTCTGGTCATCCCTGGAAAGTCGCTCGCATCCTCGCCGGCATAGGCATGCTTTTGCCAGCGCAAGGGAGACAAGCCCGTAAATCGGGAGAAGTTCCGGATAAAATGGGATTGGTCTGCATAACCGTACGTGTATGCGATGTCGGACAGCTTATCGAATTTGCCGCTTTGCAGATGTTTGAGCGCGGCCTGGAATTGAGCTATTCTGGAGAACAGCTTAGGAGATATTCCGATATATTGTTCGAACCTCCGCTCGAAGGTCCTTGGACTAAGATTCAACATCCGCTGTAGCGCAGGCAATGGCATCTTCCCATTGGACTGGAACAGTCTGGAAGTAGCATGTGCCATACCCAGATCGGCCATGGCCTTATTCTTTTCGACCACCTGCTCCAAGTAATTGAAAAGCATGGACACCTGTTCATGCGCAGTCCCGGTATTCCAAAGCCGGTCCCGCAGCTGTCTGCCACGTACAGCCGACAGCAGACTTATATCGAGACAGTCATCCGTCAGCTCCTTCGCACTGAATTTGAAAAGACTATGCAGGGCATATGGATGAAAACAAACCACGATCATCCCCGATCTTCCCGCCGAGTGCATGTCGATGGGAGCCACGGTCTGGCCATATAGGAATACGGGGGATAATTTCTTCTTTTGGTTGAGTAACAATCCATTCTCCGATTGTTGGAAGATCAGGCCCGGACAGCCATCCGCATAGATGGAAAATAGGCGTCCCACCTCCTCTCCGACGGAAGTGGCCCTTTCCTGGCCGAACTCGATCACCCAGACATGCCGGACAAAAGCATGCAATTTTTCAGGAACGGGTATGGTGGAGTAAGACAACATACCCTAAAATTAGAGAATCCGGGGCAGTTAATTCACCTTAAAATAGGTGTCTGTAATATTGTCGCTCGAAGTCACCTGGAAGCAGGTGCGTCCGCCCTGTTCCGTTACCACCAGTTTCTGGTACAATGTCACTTTTCCCTCCCCGGTCTTGAGGTTGTACAGCTCGTCGGGCCGCAGGCTGCGGTTGGTCCCTTCGCTTGTTTTATAGGTGCCGCTCAGCGGGAAATATCCCAGATGGCCTTTATCATCGCTCTCGAAGAATCCCCTGGAAGAAATATTCACTTCAAACCCCGTCGAGCCGCCAATGGTGGAATACACGTGATTAAAACAGGTCCCGGACCCGTCGGCATTGATCTTATACTGAGTGGCAAGTCCATAGGCAGCGCCTTGATAAACACCGTCATTATTGTAATAGGCGCCATCGCTGCCTTCCGTCCATAACCAGGTGCCTACCAGCTGAGGATCTACATAATGCGTCCCGATGTCACCGGTGTCCGTGCCGGGTTTGGATTTGCTTTTCGAACAGCCGGCCGTTGCGGCCATGGTCAACAGGGTGCAGATAATGAATAAGTTGTGCTTCATAACTTCCTTCGTTTTATTGTTGTACAAATCTATCGGGCCACCTGCCATGACAAATGCCGCATCTGCTTGAATTGAGGATATAGCTGCGTGAGCTGTGGAAATAGAGAAAAACTCCGTAACTTAATAACAAATTCGCTTGCCATGACTAGCTTCGACACCTCTCACGTCAAGAACATAGTCCTGTTAGGCCATGCCGGCTCCGGCAAGACTACCCTCGCCGAATGCATGCTATATGAAGCAGGACTCATCACCCGCCGCGGCACCATCGAAGAAAAAAACACTGTCAGTGACTTCTACGAACTGGAACAGCAGCGCGGTAATTCCATCTTCTCCAAGCTTCTCCATACCGAATGGAGAGGCTACAAGATCAACATCCTGGATACCCCTGGCTACGACGATTTCGTGGGAGAAGTGGTATCGGCCCTGCGTGTGGCGGACACCGGGGTCTTGTTGCTCAACGCCAATTTCGGAGTGGAAGTAGGTACCGACCTTATCTGGGAATACACGGAAAAATTCAAGACCCCCATGCTCCTGGCGGTCAACAAACTGGATCAGGACAAGGCGGACTTCGACCACACCGTCCTCCAGGCCCGCGACCACTTCGGCTCCAACGTGGTAGTCGTCCAATATCCCCTCAACCCCGGTCTCGGCTTCAACTCCATCGTCGACGTACTTCGAATGACCCAATATAAATTCCCACCCGAAGGCGGCAAACCCGAAAAGCTGCCCATTCCCGAAGAAGAAAGAGAAAGGGCCGACAGGCTCCATAAAGAATTGATAGAGGCCATCGCCGGCAATGACGAGACCCTCATGGAAAAATATTTCGAAAAAGGAGAGCTGGATGAGGACGAAATGCGGGATGGTCTGAAAAAAGCCATGGTCAACCACGACCTCTTCCCTCTTTTCTGTCTGTCTGCAAAAAAGAATATGGGCAGCGGCCGTATCATGGGATTCATCGACAACGTAGGCCCCTGCCCCTCAGAGATGCCTCCTCAAAAGACCCTGTCGGGCGATCTCCTGCCCTGCGATCCCGAAGGGCCACCCTGTATATTCATCTATAAGACCATCTCCGAAGCCCATATCGGGGACATGAGTTTTTTCAAGGTCTACTCGGGCACAGTCAAGTCCGGCATGGAGCTGATCAATGAATCCAACGGCGTCACCGAAAAACTCAACCAGCTCTTTGTCGTGGAAGGCAGCAAACGCACGGCCGTCAACCAGCTCTCGGCAGGCGACATCGGCGCTACCATCAAGCTAAAGCATACGCATGTCAACAACACCCTCCACGCCCGTGGACATAATGTCGAGTTGGAGCCCATCGAATTCCCCCCTCCACTGTTGATCGTTGCCATTGAGCCCGCCCAAAAAGGAGATGAGGAAAAGCTGTCAACTGCCCTTCATCAGCTGCAGGAAGAGGACCCCACAGTAATAATAGAAGTCTCACAAGAGCTGAAACAGACCTTGCTGCACTGCCAGGGCGAGCTGCATCTTTCCGTCATCAAGTGGAAGCTGGAGCATATCTCCAAAAATTTGCACATCAACTTCATCCGCCCGCGTATCCCTTACCGTGAGACGATCCGGAAAATGGTCCAGTCCAGCTATAGACATAAAAAGCAATCGGGTGGAGCCGGTCAGTTCGGTGAAGTATACATGCAGGTGGAGCCCTGGTATGAAGGCATGCCCGATCCAAAGGGTCTTTCTGTACGCGGAAGGGATGAGTACGCCCTCGACTGGGGTGGCAAGCTTATCTTCCTGAATTGCATCGTAGGAGGAGCCATCGATCAGCGCTTCCTGCCCTCGATCCTGAAAGGCGTTATGGAAAAAATGCAGGAAGGTCCGCTCACCGGCTCCTATGTCCGGGATGTACGGGTCATCGTATACGATGGCAAGATGCATCCGGTGGATTCGAATGATATCTCCTTCAAGATCGCCGGACTGATGGCCTTTAAGCAGGCATTCCAACAGGCCGACCCACAGATACTGGAACCCATCTACACCGTCACCGTACTCTGTCCGGATGACCAGACGGGTGGCATCATCAGCGACCTGCAGACCCGCCGCGCCATCATCGAAGGCATGGACTCCGAAGGGCATTTCACCAAGGTCATCAGCAGGGTGCCGCTGGCAGAGATGCAGGACTTCTCTTCTTCTCTGAGAAGCCTCACACAGGGAAGGGCCAAATTCCGGATGCAGTTCCAGGAATATGCGGCGGTGCCTTTCGATCTGCAACGTAAGCTCATCGACGAGTACAATAAGGTGGCCGCTCACCACCATCAGGAGGTTTGAGGGGATTGTCCTATCTTAGGCCCTTAAACATCCATGCATGGACGTAAAAATCGATGAAACCTGGAAAGATGTGCTCAAACAGGAATTTACCAAGCCCTATTTCCTCCAGATCGCTACCCATCTCAAGGCGGAGAAAATGTCCGGCAAAACGATCTACCCTCCGGGAAGCCTTATCTTCAATGCATTTAACACTACCCATTTCGATAACGTAAAGGTCGTGATCCTGGGACAGGACCCCTATCACGGACCGGGACAGGCACACGGACTCAGTTTCTCCGTGCCAAAAGGCATCCCGCCCCCACCCTCGCTGGTCAATATTTTTAAAGAGCTGCAAAATGATATAGGCGTGCCCATCCCAAACCATGGCAATCTCACGCATTGGGCCGAACAGGGGGTAATGTTGCTCAACGCATCCCTGACGGTAAGGGCCAACGAGCCGATGAGCCACGCAGGGATCGGCTGGGCCGAATTTACCAACGCCGTCATCCAAAAGATATCCGACCTGAAAGAACACGTCGTCTTTTTATTATGGGGAAAGTTCGCACAGGAAAAGATAAGCCTGGTGGACGAGACAAAACACCTCGTGCTCAAGGCAGCGCACCCCTCCCCTTTTTCCGCCGACAAAGGATTTTTCGGCTGTAAACATTTCTCAAAGACCAATGCCTGGCTGATGAGCAAAGGCATCGATCCGATTGATTGGAAGTTGAATAATATATGATGAAAAAGCAACGTTTCACGGATCTTCTCTGTAGCCTCTGGGCCGTATGGGTGATCATCGTCTTCGTCGTCACCATGCTTATAGTGCTCATCCCCTTTTTGATCTTCTCCTATTTCAGAAAGGACCCGCAAAAGACCAATGCCTTTGTCCACATGTCGCGCATATGGATGGGCGTTTTTCTACCGCTGGCCGGCTGCCCCCTAAGAACAAAAGGAAAAGAGAATTTCAAAAAAGGGGAGACCTACATCGTTTTATGCAATCACAACGCGCTCCTCGACGTGCCTGTATCATACCCGGCCATCCCTGGTGGCAACAAGACCATCGCCAAGATCGAAATGGCAAAGGTCCCTATATTTGGCCTATTCTATCGCACCGGCAGCGTGCTTGTCGACAGGAAGGATGAGAACAGTCGCAAGGAAAGTTTCACAAAGATGAAAGAAGTGCTGGAAATGGGACTCCACATGTGTCTCTACCCTGAAGGCACGAGGAATAAGACCGATGAGCCATTAAAAGAATTCCACAGCGGCGCTTTCCGGCTCTCTCTCGCCACCGGCAAAGCCATCATCCCCGCCCTGATCTTTTCCACCCGCAAGGTCATGCCGCCCGGTAAGACCTTTTATTTCCGCCCGCATGTCCTGGCCATTCATTTCCTTCCGCCCGTGACGCCGGAAAAGGACGACACGGCCGACACGCTCAAACAAAAAATATTCGACATCATGTGGAACTACTATACGACGCACCGGAAGTAGGCGCCCCGCAAGGTCTCCTTATTGATCGTAAAAGTACTTGGTCCGATTGATCTTCAGGTCCTGCAGGAACCCCGCCTTCGGACTGATGGTAAAGTTAAAGAAGTGACTATACCCTATCAACGTCGCATTGATCGACATCTGCCAGCAATGCATATCCCGTGATATCGACGTGGTCAGCGACTGCATCTTCGCGGCATGCACATCATAAAATCCATTCAGGCCTATCTTCCATTTTTCCGTCAGGTTGAAATCCCCGCTGTAATTGATAGAAGAGGTCACCAGCGTTTGATATCCCGAATAATCGGGCTTCAGAGTAGTCGAAAAGTTCAATGCAAAAGAAAGGTTCAATGACCAGGGTATATTGAAGTCTGCATACTGCGCCGGGTTATTACGGATATAGTTCAGCTGCGCCTGCTGCTCCTCCATGGTCATGGGTATCTGGTCCTGCTGTAACGCTTGTTTATCCTTTTCCAGCTTCTCATCTTTGGGTTTGCTCTTGAAGCTGGAAGAGATAGCCAGGTTGCCACCCGTGATCCTTCCCAATGAGAATCCTTTTCCCGGCCGTTGCCAGGCTAATATATTCCGCCGCTGGCCAAGCGAATCCGTTATATAGGGGTCCAGGTTGGCGCCACCCGTGATATTGATCTTTTGCAGCAGCGTGCTACGGAAATAAAAAGAGATATTGGACAATTTAAAGCTGTCGGCCAGGTAGTTGTAACTGCCGTTGAACCCGATGCCATCGATGATAGTGGTTTTCTTGATACCCCCTTCGGTAGTATCTTTTTTCGACCGGGTCTTTATTTCGAAGTGGTTATCCAGCCCAAAGGATATGCCTCCGAACACACCTTCCCCAAATGGTCCAAACGTGGCTCCATCAAAATAGGATACACGCCGGGTATAGATAGGGTTCTTGACGCTGGAATCTGCATTGGGCACAGGCAGATTGTAATAGGCTTTGCTCGCAAGGTCGGGTTTATAGCTCAGGCTAATGGTAGGTCGTATGACGTGCCGGATGCCCATCAGCGAGCTGTTTTTGCCGAACTTTTGAAAGGTACCGAAGATAGCCGTGCTCAGGCTCAGGCTGAAAGATATATCCTCCATCGTCCAAATGCCTTTCTGTATGCCAAGCGTGTCTACCTTCCGGAGGGCCGTATCATATTGCCGGAACAGCTTCCGTGAAAAGACCCTGTTCGAAAGACTAAAACCCGGCGTGACCTGTATAGGTCCTTTCAACGGCAATGCCAGGCTGATGGGAATGCTGTTCTGGGCGCCCCACTGGAAAGTATCGATGACCTTCTTGAAATTGGCGGCCGAGTCATAGAAAGTGGCCCCACCCGAGAGATTGGTCGTTAATCCGATACCCAGTTTCTCATACCATTTTGCCTGGCCCACAAAATCCTTCTTTTGCAATGGGTAGATGGTGGGAGCCGTAAAGGTCAGGTTGGGTGCGCTGACCGTTATCTGACGGGTCAGGTTGTTCTGACTATGGGTAGCGCCCACCGAAAGGTTGTATTTGCCATTCCATGTCTTGGAATACATAATGGAAGAACCTAACTGATTATTGTAAGCGGCCGTGGGGTTGTTGGGTACATAGGAATTGTATTTCGTAGACATGACGTTCACGCTGGCGGAAAAAGTGGTCCCCGGTCGCGCCTTGGAGTCCATCGAGTGGCTCCAGTTGAGGCTCCAGGTCCTGCCCGTCGTATACGCATCCTTACCGGAGTTACTCAATAGCTTGGTGTTCTGCAGGGCGAAGGCCATCTGTCCGCTGTACCGGTATCGCACCCGGTAGGTCGGGGTCACGTACAGGTTCCACCCCCCATAGGAATAAAGATTCGTTCGGACCGTCACGTCAAGATATTCGTTGATCACCTTGTAATAACCCAGCCCTTCCAATCCGACACCCGCCTGGTCATTGGCAGTAAACTGGGGTGGCAACAGGCCCGAATGACGCCCCGTCGAGATAGGGAAAAAGCCAAAGGGGATATAAATAGGGATCGGCACGCCTTCGAACTCGGGATGTATCGGACCCGTGATGGCGAACTTCTTATTGATCAGCTTCATTTTATTGGTGACGAAGGCAAAATGGGGTGTATCCAGATTGCAGGAGGTGAACCTGCCTTTGTAGCCATAATACTCCTCCGGGCTGATCTTTTTCATCTTTTCCGCATGGAGATACATGTCTGAGCCGGCGACAGTATTCGTGTGCTGTGTAACCCCTTTTTGGCTCTTGACGCTGTAGACAATGGTGTCCGAATTCATGGTATTGTCGGCTTGCACCATTTTGGGCAGACCGATGACATTACCGGCCGTGTCTTTGGTAGGAGTAGCCGTTACCAGGTTGTGCTGCTGGTCATATTCGATCTTATAGGCGGTCAGTGTCGCATCCTGGTACTTCGATTCGGCCTTGTTATAAAGGGTGATCTTTTTAGTGGGGATATCCATGACCACGGAATCCGAAGCTTTGTAGTCGATAGCGGCTGCCATCGTATCTTTGCTGATCTTGTAGTCCAGAGTATCCGATGCCTTATGAAGGGAGTCTGGAATGGTGCTTAGGATCATGTCCAGGGAGTCCAGGCGGGCAGAGTCCCCAAGCTTTAACACCGAGTCCCGGAGTTTCAATACCGAGTCCCTCAGCCTCAACAAGGAATCCCGGGGAATGGTATCCCTGCTGGCAGGCGGGGGCATGACCCGGAATCCGGGTTTGCTGGTGTCGGCGGCCAGGCCGGTAGAAGGCTCATCGGACCCGGAACCAGGATCGTCCAATGGTTCATGAGAACTTAAAATATTGCAAAAACGTGCTGCGGACGAATAATTTGCGGGACTATTGAACGTTACTGAAAAGAATATAGCAGTAAAAATCAATGTCAGTAAATATTTTGAGCTAATTTTGCGTCCGTTAATATTCATACTTAGCGGGTTCAGTCCAATAGGCGGACGCACAAAAATAGCCATTACACCATTAAGATTATGTGAAGATTGCCTGTAATTCGTGAAAATAACAAATGACTATGATGAAAAAGATGACCTGTTTGTTGATCTTGCCGGTAATTATATGTTCAATTACTGCTTTCACAACACGTCCTCCCCAAAAGCCAGTTCTGCGCACCATTATAATAGATCCCGGTCATGGAGGCTTTGATCCGGGTACGGAAGGTCTTTTCTCAAAGGAAAAGGACGTGGCATTGTCTATTTCCCTCAAGCTGGGAAAGGCGATTGAAGAAGCCTTCCCCGATATAAAGCTCGTGTATACCCGCACTACCGACATCATGCCCGGCAATATGCCGACCAAGGGTCAGGGACTGCATTACAGGGCCGAGCTGGCCAACAAATCCAAAGGGGATCTTTTTATTTGTATCCATGCCAACAACGATGGCCATACACCCGGTACATACGCCGTTCATAGGGTCATCGGGCATAAATATGTGGGCAAGAAGAAAAAAAGGCGGGTACCCATCTACGAAACCTATTATGTAAAGAATACCCGCGTAGGCACGGGCTCATATATCTGGAAGGCGGACCGGAATGTTTTTAAGGGCAAAGCCATCTCCGAAGCAGAAGGAGGAGGTGAAGTAGACGATAGCACTGAAAAGGCCGCCAACGCCTTCGACATGAGCAGCCCCGAAGCCAAGATCAAAGCACAGCTATACGAAAAGAAATATTTTGCCAACAGCGCCCTGTTCGCCACCCTGGTGGAGAATGAATTTGTAAAGGCCGGCCGTCACAGCGACGGCGTTATGCAAAGGGATGAAGGCATCCAGGTATTGCAGGCTACAGGCATGCCCAGCGTGCTGATAGAGACAGGCTTTCTCAGCAACAAGGAAGAAGAGGTATACCTCAACAGCGAGGAAGGGCAAGACGAAATAGTACGCAATATCGTGGACGCGCTGAGGAAATACAAGGACACCATCGAGGGACATGCGCCCGGCACACCATAATCTTAACTTTCCCGAAAACGGCCAAAGCCGGCAATTTCACTACATTTGTCACCGGAGACTCAAACATATAAAGTACTGATCAAATTTTACAGATGAAAATTTCTAATGAATTTAAGATCGGAGTACTGGCCGTTGTGGCCGTAGCCGGGCTGATATTGGGTTTTAATTATCTGAAAGGCAGCAGCGCCTTCCATCACAACAAAAAGCTCTATGCCGTATTCGACAACGTGGAAGGCATGGAAGTCTCCAATGCCGTATTGATCAATGGCCTTCAGATAGGCACCGTATCCGCTATTAACGAGTCGGATCAGGACCTCACCAAGGGCATCGTAGTGACTATTGCTCTGAAAAAGGACGTTCATATTCCCGAAAACTCCATTGGGGTCATCAACTCAGGGCTGATCAGTTCCGCCACCATCGTCATTACCAAAGGCGATGCCACCCAATTCCTCCAGGATGGGGACACCCTCCAGACCAAAAAGAAATCCAACCTCCTTGCGCAGGTACAGGAGAGCGTAAATCCCGTCATCCTCAAGCTGGGTAGCACACTTACGTCCCTGGACAGTCTCATACAGGCCATCGGCTCTATGTTTGACCCCCGGCTAAAGGGCAATATCAGCGCCACTGTCGCCAACCTGGCTGCATCCTCGGCCCAACTGCAGATATTATTGAACGCTCAGACAAGCGCCCTGGCCCAATCCCTGAAGAACGTCAATACATTCACCGCCAATCTGGCTAAGAACAACGATCATATCACCCATACCCTGGAAAATGTAGAAAAGACCACCTCCAACCTCGCGGCAGCCAAGATCCCCGAGACGGTGGAAAGCCTGCAGTCCGCCGTGAACGAGATGAAAAGTCTGCTGACAAAGGTCAACAGCAGCAATGGCTCACTGGGCCTGCTATTGAATGATAAAAAACTATATCAGAACCTCGAAGCCACTACCCGCAGCCTGAATATCCTGCTGGATGACGTACGCATACACCCCAAGAGATATGTCAATGTATCCGTATTCGGCAAAAAGGATAAAAGCGGCCCCCTGATGGCCCCCGTAGACTCGACCACAGCAGTGAAACCCGCCAATAAGTAATGATGAGAACGAGGGTGTTTATTCATGTCTGTATGGCCCTCCTTGGGCTTTTCCTCAGCCAGGCGGCTTTTTCACAACGGACACAGGGCGGTATCCCTTTCAGAACGCCCGGCAATGACTCCATGAAGGTGGTGCAGATCCTGAACGCATTGTCTTACCATTCCGAGACCAGGCCGGATTCCAGCCAGCTCACCTTTCTGGTCGGCGATGTAAAGATCCGTCAGGAGAATACCATCATCATGTGCGATAGCATGATCCTCGATCCGAAGAATAATTTTATAGAATCCTTCGGACACGTACACATCAACGACAACGACTCCACCAACATATTCTCCGAATACATGAAGTACGAGGTCGATAAAAAGATCGTGCACTTCCAAAAGAACGTAACGCTTAAGGATGGTAGAGGTGAGCTCACCACCCAGGAATTAGAATACGACCTCAACCAAAAGGTGGGTACCTATGATCATGGAGGAAGGATTAAGAACAAAGGCTCCGTCCTCACCAGCGAGAGGGGTATTTATTATGAGGCGACAAAGGACGTTTATTTCAGGAACAACGTAGTGCTAAGGGACCCTCAATACGATCTTTCCGCCGACTCGCTGTTATACAATACCGCTAACCAACGCTCTACATTCATCACCGAGACCTTTATCCAGTTCAAGGACAGCACCCGCCGCACCGTCCGCACCAGGGAAGGGTTTTACGATCTGCCAACACATAAAGCTTATTTCGGTCAACGTTCGGTGATCACCGATGGTGGTCAGAAACTGGTAGGCGACAGCGTCAATATCGATGACAGCACCGGCATCAGCACCGCCGTTGGTAATGCCAGGTATGCCGATACGGTAGAAGGCGTGGTTATCGTTGCCGGTCGCATGTACAACAACAAAAAGAAGAATTACTTTCTGGCAACGGAGCGGCCGATCATGATCCTCAAACAGGACAAAGACTCTATATATATTGCAGCCGATACGTTCTACTCCGCCCGGCTCATCGACAGACCGAAAATACCCGAAAAGTTGGAAACCATGGACAGCCTGCATAGGGTTGCCACCGACAGCATCAATGCAAGGGATACGCTGTCAACATCCAGCCCCGATAGCACCCACCCCATGGTGGTCAAGGTCAGGGGGGACAGCCTGATAAAGACGCTCCCCGACAACACCATCCGTCCATCCGCACCCATACAAGTAGCACGACAGCCCGAACCCGACCGCGACCACGAAAAATATACGGACACCACCAAAGCTCCCATCACGGACAGCACGCTGCGCTATATCCTCGCCTACCACCACGTCCGCATATTCTCCGACAGCCTGCAGGCGGTCTCCGACAGCCTGTATTACTCCGGGCAGGACTCCATCTTCCGGCTCTTCTATAACCCCATCGCCTGGGGCAGCGGCAACTACCAGATCACGGGCGATACGATGTATGTCTACACGAAAAACAAAAAGGCCAACAGACTCTATGTCTTCGAGAATGGGCTGGCCATAAATAAAGTAGCCAGGGATTTCTACAACCAGATCAAAGGCACCACCATCAATGCGTATTTTAAAGATGGCCAGGTAGACTATATGCGCGCCAAAGGCAATGCCGAAAGCATCTACTATGTACAGGACGACAACAAGGCCTACACAGGCGTCAACAAAGCGCACGCCGACATCATCGACATGATCTTCGCGGCTAAGTCCGACACCGGTGGAAGAGAACTGCGTAAGGTCGTACTGCGCAACGACGCAGAAGGCAGCATGATCCCCTTTAAAAAGGTCAACTTCGACGACATGCGCCTCCGTGGATTCAAATGGCAGGAAGCACGACGCCCAAAGTCAAAAGAAGACCTCTTCGAATAGCTGCATTTCAGCCGTATTTTAAGAAAGTTCTAACAGAGGGCCATTAATATTTTAGGCCCTTTTCTCGTTCCAATTAGCAAACTTATTTATGCGAGTAATCATCCTTTGCCTGGTGTTCCTGGCGGCCACCAGCCTGTACAATCATGTGTCTGCGCAGGACTATAAGTTTGCCATGGGCGTCCGGTTCAGCTCAGCAGCTCCAACCCTGAGCAACTCCGTCAGCATAAAGTATTTTATGGATGAGACACGTGCGCTGGAAGGTCTCATTTCATTTGGCGACAGGTTTGGGATAGGCGCCCTGTATGAAAAACATCAGCTTATTGGCGGCACCCCGGCGTTCACCTGGTTCTATGGTGCAGGTGGCTACCTGGGCTTCGAAACCGTTACCGATGCCAATCATGTCCAAAGCCACAAGACTTTCCTCGGGCCCACCGGCATCGTAGGCCTGGACTACAAATTCCAAAACGCCCCCCTTAATCTCTCCCTCGACTGGAAACCAGAGCTCGACATTATCCCAAAGATCAATTTCGTACCCGACGCCTTCGCCCTCACCGCCCGCTTTACCTTCAAATAAGCCCACCGGAAAATCCAATATCCTCCCCTCCCCCCTCATTCCAACAGCCTCCGATCCGGCAAATCCTCACCCCCTCACACCAACAAAACTGCACAAAAACGCATCATCCCCCTCATTCTCGTAACCTTACAAATTAAAAAAGCGTAAAATCCCGTTTATTTTGGCTAAATTTTAACTATTATGCATTTTTTTGCGGTTTTTTGCGCTAACTTCAGCCGGCCTTAACCAAAACCAGCATGCAAAAACCAGCGCCCTCTATTCAATCTCTCGAAAGACCTGTCTCTTTTATTAGGGTATTCCATCTCCGCATTCTATTGTCAATCAGCCTAATAGCAATAAACTTTCCCGGCTTCGCCCAAAAAACCTACCCCTCAGGCTCATCCGCCTCCGTACCCAGCCCCGACGATCGCGGCCTTCGCATTGCCTTCCTAACGGATATCCATGTCTCGCCAGGCGCTGTCAGCGAACCCAACCTCGAAAACATCGTCGCCGAGATCAACACAGGTGACTATGACTTCGCCGTCGTCACAGGCGACCTCACCAACACCGGACTCGACACGGAACTGGTCACAGTACACCGTATCCTAAGTCAGCTTAAGATCCCTCTCCATATCGTTCCGGGCAACCACGAGACCAACTGGTCCGAATCCGCCTGCCAAACCTTCCCCCGCCTGTGGGGCAACGACCGCTTCTTCTTCATCTCCGGCAACTATCTGTTTATAGGCTTCGACACGGGCCCCTTCCTCAAAATGGGCGACGGACACGTAAAAGAAGAAGACGTCCAATGGATCGAACAAACGCTCAGCCAGACAGCCACACAGGGCCGGACGGTTATCTCTCTCGCCCACTATCCCCTGGGCGACGGTCTCGACAACTGGTATGAAGTAACGGATATACTAAAAAAATACAATACCCGTCTGGTCCTCTGCGGACACGGCCACCGCTTGTCCCTCCATAACTTCGACGGACTCCCCGGCCTTATGGGTCGCGCAGCCCTCATCGGCAGCTCCGACATCCCCGGCTACAACATCCTCACCCTCCGCAATGACAGCGCCTGCCTCTATGAAAAACGGTTGCACCAGCCCATTGGCGCCCCCTTCATCGCATTCTCCCTCTCCGACCCTTCTCCGGTGACAGATCACCGCCCTTCCATGCCGCGTCCCGATTCATCTATCAACATAGCCTATCCGCCGGCCGTCATCCCTTTTCGACTGAACGACACAGCCTCCATCTTTACAGGGGTCCTGCCTGTGGACAAACACACCATCATATACGGCAACTCCCGGGGGCAGGTCATCTCGCTCGACCCCCTTACCCATAAAGTACGCTGGCGCAACCAATACCCGGGCTCCATCTATTGCACGCCGGTGTATGGAAAGGGTATCGTTGCCTTTAGCACGGTGGACGGCTACCTGCACGGCGTCGACGCGGGAACAGGTAAAGAAAAATGGAACCTCCCCACCGGACAGCCCGGCATCAGTGAAGGTTTGGTAAAGGACGACGCTCTCTACATCGGCACGGGCAGCCATTTCTATAAGCTGCACATCACGGACGGACGGCTCCTATGGAAGAACACTAACCCCGAAGGACAGCTGCAGGCCAGACCCGTCCTTTCTCCCGATGGCGATAACGTCATCTTTGGCGCCTGGGACCGCCGCCTCTATTGCCTCGATGCAGCCACAGGTCAGCTGAAATGGCAATGGGACAATGGCAAACAACAAAAGCTGTACTCTCCCGGTAATGTCGTTCCGGCCATCGCAGACGGAAAAGTATTCATCGTAGCGCCGGATCGCTATATGACTGCCATCGATCGGACCACAGGCAAGACCCTCTGGCGCAATAACAGCCGTCATGTCCGCGAATCCATGGGCATCTCCGCAGACGGCCGACAGGTATATGCCAAGCTGATGAACGACACCATCATCGCCGTCAGTACGACCTCGGACTCCTTCCACCTCAACTGGGAGGCCAACGCAGCATTCGGATACGAACACAACCCCTGCCCCATCATCGAAAGCAACGGCGTGGTATACGCGGGGACAAAGAATGGAGTATTTGTCGCTACAGATGCCGCCACGGGCAGGATCCTCCTTGAACACCGGGCGGGTAATTCCTCTATCAACGGGATCACGGCCGACAGGGAAGGCAATATCTGGATCAGCCTCATCGAAGGCAGCATCATGGAATTCGTACCACCGGCCCGCACGGCGGCCCATTAACAATGGTTTTCCTAACAATCACCATAAACAAACTCAACCAAGGAAAAACTTAAAATTTACATTATGAGAAATTACAAAGCGCTGTCGCTCGTCGGATTGCTTTGCTGGTTCACCAGCCAGGCGTTCGGGCAGCAGATCACAGGCGAGGTCTTTGACAAGATCACGCACGCTCCAATACCGGGTGCGAGCATAACCGTCTCCGGCAACAAAGGCCTCACTACCGATGCGGGAGGCAAATTCACCTTCCAGGCCAATGGAGCAAAATCCTTTGTCGTCTCTTCCGTTGGCTACAATCCAGTCACCGTAAAGATCACGGCTGCCACGACCTATGAAGTATCGTTGGCGCTCGCAGACAACTCACTTAACCAGGTGGTCGTCGTAGGCTATGGCTCCCAGAAAAAAGCCGACCTCACAGGCGCCGTAGCCACGGTAGACGTCACCAAGACCTTTGGCAGCAAACCTATGAACGACCCCACAAGGGCGCTCCAGGGCGTTATTCCCGGCCTTACCATCCTGTACGGCAACGGCGGTCTGACAGCCGGCGCTGATATCAAGATCCGCGGTATCGGCTCCATCAACGGTCAAAGCAGACCGCTGATCCTGGTTGACAACGTTCAGACGGATGACCTTTCCGTCATCAATCCCCAGGACATCGAAAGTATCTCGGTCCTCAAAGACGCCGCCTCCGCGAGCATTTATGGCGCCAGAGCCGCATTTGGTGTTGTATTGATCAAAACCAGGACGGGCAGGAAAAATCAAAAGTCGACGATATCGTATACCAACAATTTCGCGGCGAATACCCCAACCATTCTGCCCGATTTCGCAGAGCCGGTGGATGAATTGCACGCCCTCAACGCCGCCGGTATCCGCTCCGGGGTCTCCTCGCCGGAAACATTCGGCATGAACCTCGATACGCTGGCCGATGGCATCGCCAATTGGGAAAAAACATACAAAGGCAAGAACACGGGATTGGAAATGATCAAAGGCCAGGACTGGGATATCAGACCCAGCGGTCGTACTTATTTCTACAAAGTGTGGGACCCCAAAAAAGAATTCCTGAACAAATACACCTTCTCCCAAAATCACAACCTCGCCATTTCCGGTGGCAGCGAAAAGTTCAGCTATTACCTGTCCGGAGGCTACAGCTATGATGGCGGCATGCTTAAGATGAACGCCGACGCCGTTAAAAAATATAACATTACTGCCGGCATAAACGCCAGCGTTACAGACTGGTTGGATGTCAGCGCTAAAATGTTGTACCGCAACTATCAATATGATTACCCTTATCAATATCAGGACTACTGGTATTATTTTTGGCGCTGGGGCGCTTACTTCCCTTACGGTACTTATCAGGGCCATTATTTCAGGGTCAACTCTGCCTATATGGGCGCTGCCAGCAAGGCAGGCCTTAGCGATAACTATTCAAGGATCGACCTTGGCGCTACGCTGAAAATAACCAGGGACCTGAATTTCCGCGTAGATTATACCATCGGAAGGGACAACTCCCTCAGACATGAAGCAGGCGGTCCGGTCATCGCATGGGACTTCTGGACAGCAGGCGCCCTGAACCTGACAAACATTGCCAGCACCGCATCTGATCAGGTGACCTATACATCGGGCAGAGCCATGGTAAATGCCTTCAACGGCTATCTGACTTACCAGCACACATTCGCCGCCGATCATCATCTGAAGGTCATCGCTGGTATCAACTCCGAGAGCAACGAGAATGTCAATTTCTACGCCAAAGGCACGGGGTTGCTGGATCCCAGCCAGGCGGAGCTGGGCCTGACTTACCTTGCACCGACCAGCGGCCCGAGCTCTTCCGGCGTTCCTCTCGGATGGGATCCCAATGGCCATGGTCATAAAGCGTTCGCCGGCTATTTTGGACGCATCAATTATGCGTTCCAGGATAAATATCTTTTGGAACTGAACACCCGCTACGATGGTTCATCCTATTTCCCGCCCCAGGACCGCTGGGCCTTCTTTTCTTCTGCATCTGCCGGTTATCGTATCAGCCAGGAAAAATTCTTTAATGTCCTGAAACCCGCTGTCTCGGACATGAAGATCCGCGCCTCTTATGGCGAACTGGGCAACCAGGACGTAACGTCTAATGGTACCAGCCCTTATCAGGCCATTATGCTCGGCGGCTCGACCAGCTGGATGACGGGCGCCACCACCTATGCGCCAACCATCGGACAACCTCAATCCATTGCCAAATCGTTGAAATGGGAAAGGATCAGGACCCTGGACTTCGGTCTGGACACCCGTATCCTGAATGACCATATCGGGGTCACCTTCGATTGGTACCAGCGTGACAACAATGGCATGATCCAGTCCACCAGCGTGCCCGCTACCTTTGGTACCAGCGGTCCAAAGATCAACGCCGGTAACTTCCGCACCAGGGGGTATGAGATCAGCATCGATGCCAACTATTCCATCGGTAAGGATCTCCAGTTGTATGGCTCCATCGGCTTTAACGATTACAAAACCATATTCACAAAATGGAGCAACCCCAGCCTGTCCATCTCCAATGCCGCAGGCGTCAACTATGTTGGCAAAACATACGGAGAGATCTGGGGTTTTGTAACAGACCGGTATTTCACGGATGCGGCCGATGCAGCCAAGATCTCCCAGACAGGTTTACAAAGCGGCAACTTCGTCTATGGCGCAGGCGACATCAAATTTAAAGACCTGAACAACGACGGCAAGATCGACGGTGGCGCCATGACGCTAAAAGATCACGGTGATTTAAAAGTCATCGGCAATTCACAACCTCGCTATATCTATAATGCCCGCGTCGGCGGCACATGGAAGGGCTTTGACCTCGACATCTTTGTCCAGGGCGTGGGTAAGCGCAGCTGGTGGGGCGTCGGGCAGACGGTGTATCCGTTGTGGCAAAGCATCGACATCCTGTACAAGAACCAGATGGATTTCTGGACGCCACAGAACCCCAACGCCTTCTACCCGAATCCTTATCCCGGCAATACCAGCGGGAAGATCCCCGGGCTTTCCGCCGGCGGGAACAACTTTTACCCGCAGACAAAATACCTGATGAACCTGGCATACTTGAGACTGAAGAACGTCACCATCGGCTATGCGGTCACCAACAAGCTCTTTGCACGGTATGGCATTACGAAACTCCGGTTTTATATCAGTGGGGAGAATATTGCGGAAATAAGACATAGCAAGGTACCACTGGATCCCGAGATCACAGATGGATCTTCGACGTCCGGCTTCACCGGTCGCGTATTCCCCTTCCAGCGGACTTATTCCGGAGGATTACAGCTTTCATTTTAAACTGCAATTGTTCACTTAGTATAATTCGATAAACATGAAATTATCACAAACACATTGGGCCCTTGTACTGGTTGCATTATGCATGGGCGCCGCATGTAAGAAATATGTGGACGTCAACAATCCGGATTCGGAAGTAGATCCTACTTTCTGGAAGACGGAGAATAGCGTCCGGACTTATGCCTGGGAGTTCTATAACCTGTTCCCCGGCTTCGGCAACGGTAGCAACCTCAACGGGGATTTTTACTACCCCACCTTGAATGACGATCAGGCCTCGCCGACCCTTTACACCTATCCCGTGAGCGCCCTGGCCGCCAACGGGGACTGGTTTTTCGGATATATCCGTAAAGCCAATATCATGCTGGAAAGGATCGATGGCGTAGCCATGCCCGACGAAGCAAAGAATCACTGGAAAGGGATCGCCCATTTCTTCCGGGCCTTCCAATATTTTAAGCTCGTGCAGGAGTTCGGCAGGGTGCCCTGGTTCAGTCATTCCCTGGACATCAGCGACAGCACCGATATCTACAAGCCGCTGAACACCCATCAACCGGTAATGGACAGCGTCCTGGCCGACCTCAACTTCGCTGTCGCCAATCTGCGTACGGTGGATCAGACCAATACGGTGAATAAAGACGTGGCCAATGCCCTGCTCGCAAGAGTCGCCCTTTACGAAGGCACCTTCCGGAAATATCACACCGAGCTCAGCATGCCGGATGCAGATAAATACCTCACCGCCGCTATGACCGCAGCACAGGCCCTCATGACGGGTAAATATTACCTGGCAGCCAGTTATCAAACGGCTTATAACTCCGACGACCTGAGTCCGGATAAGGAAATGCTCCTTTATAAAAGATACGAATCCGGCTATCTTACCCATTCATTGACTGCCTATCTCTATAGCAGTACTACCATGAATGGCCTTACCAAATCCGCGGTAGAATCCTATCTGTGCAAAGACGGCCTGCCCATTAGCCTTTCTCCCCTGTACCAGGGCGATGCGACGATCGCCAATGTCAATGCAAGCCGGGATTTGCGCCTTGGCATAACCATCGACACCACTTATCTTTATTATAAGGGCCATGTAAGGAATAGCCTGAGCTCCAGCACGGGTTACCGTCCCATCAAATACCTGCCGGACTCGAACAGGCTGAAAATAATTCCTACCAGCATCGGCACCAACTATACGGATGCGCCGCTTTTCTGGCTGGCGGAAGTATACCTGAACTATGCAGAAGCCGCCGCGGAGCTGGATCAGATGGGAAAATATTCCCTTACGCAGACCGACCTGGACAATACTATAAACAAATTGCGCGACAGGGCCGGCGTTGCCCATATGACCCTCGCTGGGTCGCAAGACCCGGGCTTTACCGATCCGAACAAAGACCCTGACGTGACTTCCCTGATATGGGAGATCCGCCGGGAAAGACGCGTGGAGCTGATGATGGATGGGTTCCGTTACAATGACCTGATGCGCTGGAAAAAAGGCCCGAACCTGGATTTTGGTCTGAACCCCGATGCTTACAAAGGAGCCAAAGTGCCCGCCAATGGCAGCGTAACGCTGACCGCCGACGGATATATTTCACCGTACAAGCTGCCGGTGACAAGGGCTTTCCTGGATCCAAGGAACTATCTGTCGAACATACCGACCAGTCAGATCCTGTTATACCCGGCCAGCATTCAATCATCGATGCAAAATCCGGGCTGGTAATGAATTATCGTGACGGAAAAAACACTATTTTAGGGTGAGAATCAAATTCGTTATGCTCAAACAGGAAAGGCAGGCTTATATTCTGCACCAGGTTAACCTCCATAACCAGGTGTTGTCCGCCAACCTCAGCCTGGACCTCAATGTCTCCGAAGACACGGTCCGGCGGGATTTGCAGGAACTGGCCGACAATGGTAAGATCATAAAAGTTCACGGAGGAGCGCTTTCCCTGTCTTTCAACGACTTCCATTATCCGTCAACGAACGTATATGCCCATCCGCAGAAAAAGCTGATCGCGCGTAAGGCTATACCCTTGATCGATAAGGAAATGACGGTCATGACCACGGGTGGCACCACCTTGATCGAGTTGGCCAAGGCCCTGCCCCAGTCGTTGAAAGCCACCTTTATCTCGGGCAGTATTCCGGTCGTTATGGAATACACGCACCATCCCAACATAGAGGTGATACTCATAGGCGATAAGGTATCTAAGAATTCGAAGATCACCGTGGGAGGTGAAGCCGTCGCCAAGATCAGATCGATAAAAGCAGACCTCTGCTTCCTCGGCGTCAACGCCATCGATGCCGACCACGGTATCACGGACAACGATTGGGACGTAGTACAGATCAAAAAGGCGATGATCGAGTCGTCCAAAAAGGTGGTATGTCTTTCCATTGCGGAAAAGATCAACTCATGCCAGCCTTTTCACGTCTGTCCCATCGAAGAGATAGATACGCTGATCACAGAATTAAGACCTGACGATCCCTTATTGGAGCCCTATAGAAGAAAGGGCATACATATTTTATAGAGTCACTTGAGAAAATCAACATGCAAGACCCCCGCTGCGCGGGGGTCTTTTTTATCCGAAGAACAGATAGCACAACAATATCGAGACCACGATACTCACCAGGTCGGTCAATAGCATCGCCCCGATGGAATAGCGGGTATTCCTCACCGACACAGCCCCGAAATATACTGCGATGATATAAAAGGTACTGTCCGATGATCCCTGCAATATCCCCGCCAGCCTGCTGGCAAACGAGTCCGGACCGGGATACGTCGACATCGTATTCACCAGCATACCTCTCGCCCCCGCCGCGCTCAGCGGCTTTATCAGCGCCGTAGGCAACCCCTCTACAAAACGGGTATCCACCCCCATCCTGGTAAAGACCCACCGTAATCCGTCGATCACCGCATCGAAGGCGCCGCTATTACGCAGCAGGCTGATGGCTACCAGCATCCCCACCAGGTAGGGAATGATACGCACGGCCACCTCAAATCCCCCCTTGGCCCCCTGGACAAAGGCGTCGAATATATTTATCTTCTTGTATAGGGCGCCCAGAATGATCAGCAGGAATACCAGCAGGATCAGCCCGTTGCCCAAGGCCCGGCTAAAGGACTGCACCCCATCCGCATTCAGCGTACGGAGATAGACGACCACACCCCCTATCAAAAGGCTCAATCCACCTATCCAGGCCAGGATCACAGGCTGGAATATATTGATCCGCTGCTTGAACGATACGATGAGCATGGACGTCAGCGTGGCGATAAAGGTGGCTATAACGATGGGTATGAATACATCTGTAGGGTTCGCGGCCGTCATTTCCAGGGCCCCTACCTTCACCCTCGATGCCCTCAGGGCGATCACACTCACAGGTATCAGCTGCAGCCCCGACTGATGCAGACAGAGGAACATGATCTGGGAATTGGAAGCCCTGCTCTTGTCAGGATTGATCTCCTGCAGGCTATCCATCGCCTTCAGGGCAAAAGGAGTGGCGGCATTGTCCAGCCCCAGAAAATTGGCGGAGAAGTTCATTACCATATGCCCCATCGCCGGATGCCCGGGTGGTACCTCAGGGAACAGCCTGGAAAAGAAAGGACCGACGATACGGGATAGGAATCGGATACCTCCCGCCGCCTCCGCAATGCCCAGGAGCCCCATAAAAAGCGCCATGATCCCGATGAGCCCCAGGGACAGGGTGACAGCCCCCCGGCAGGTTTCGATGATCCCATCGGCTTTCTGGACCTTCGCCGGTGCGGCTGGCATACCAGCCGCCGGAGCCACCCGTAGTGTGTCTCCGGCTCTCCCAACCACCATCGAGCTGAATATCTCCTTATCCCCCGGGGAAAAAACAAACTTTACCCCCGCCACGAGCACCGAAATAATGATAAAAGCCGCCCATATTCTGCTTAATGCCATGCGATAAAAATAGCATTAATTGCCTATAAATTAGCTACCTTTGCGCCCGATTGTTCGTGAAAACAGGTCCCCGTAGCAAAAATGACCAGTTTTCACGAAAGGTCTAATGTCTGACGAACCGTTGGTTCGTTGGGCATCCGGCCGTCCGGCCGGACCTGGATTTTGCTCAAAAAAAGATATAAATGGGTTTACAAGCAGGTATCGTAGGATTGCCCAATGTGGGAAAATCAACTTTATTCAACGCCGTCAGCAACAGCGCCAAAGCACAAGCCAGTAACTACAGGTTCTGTACCATCGAGCCTAATACAGGACTGGTTGACGTGCCTGACAACAGGCTGAACAAGCTGGCCGAGTTCGTAAAACCCGAACGCATCGTCCCCACCCAATTAGGCATTGTAGATATCGCCGGCTTGGTAAAAGGCGCCAGCAAAGGCGAGGGATTAGGTAACAAGTTCCTGGCCAATATACGGGAAGTGGACGCCATCGTACATGTCATCCGCTGTTTCGAGGACGAGAACATCCTCCGCGACGAAGGCGCTATCAACCCCGTCGGCGATAAGGAGATCATCGACACGGAACTGCAGCTTAAGGATCTCGAGAGCGTGGAGAAAAAGTTCAGCCGCACGGAAAAAATGCTGAAGACAGGCGATCCTAAGATCAAGGCAGAATACGAGGTCCTCAAACGTTGCAAGGAACACCTCGAAAAAGGCAGGAGTATCCGCGAACTGGCGATCACGAAAGAAGAACGTCCCGCCATCGCCGACCTCTTTCTGCTCACGGAAAAGCCCGTCCTCTACGTAGCCAATGTGGACGAGGCCTCCATGCATACGGGCAATAAGTACTCCGAAGCCCTCAAAGCCGCCGTCGCCGGAGAAAATGCCCAGGTCATCGTCATGAACAACTCCATAGAAGCCCAGATAGCAGAAATGGAAGACCCCGCCGACCGGGAGCTCTTTATGGAAGAATACAAGATGGAAGAGCCCGCCCTCAACAAACTCATCCGCAGCGCCTACAAGCTCCTTAGCCTCTACACCTACTTCACGGCAGGCGTGCAGGAAGTACGAGCCTGGACCATCCACGAAGGCTGGAAAGCTCCCCAGGCCGCCAGCGTGATCCACACCGACTTCGAAAAAGGCTTTATCAAGGCCGAGGTCATCGCCTACAATGATTTTATCCAGTATGGCTCGGAAGCCGCCGCCCGCGATGCCGGGAAACTGAGAATAGAAGGAAAAGAATATATTGTCAAAGACGGCGACGTCATGCACTTCCGCTTCAACGTATAAACTCGGGCCGGACCCCGGCCCCCCCAGTAAAAAAGAGGGTCTTCGACCCTCTTTTTTTGTACTAACAAAACGGCCGGCGTCAGCCGGCGTTTGGCTATTTAAGTAGTTCATCAAAAGTCAAACATAAGTAATACACCGCCCCAATCTTCGGATTCCCAAACGACGTCTGATAGTAATGGTTCAGTATATTCGATCCGCCTATCTTGACGATAGTCTTTACGCTCGGCATCTTATAGCTCACCTGCGCGTCTATCGTCCCAACAGAAGGCACATCCCCCTGGGCAAAGCTGGAGTTCCAGATGAAAGATTCCTGCCAGCGATACATCACGTTAAATCCTACGTTCTTCCCAATATTCTTATTCGACACACCCAGATTGGCCCTGTACTTAGGCGAGTTGAAAGAATTGGCGAGCCCCTGATCCTTCGAGATATCATTATAAGAGATATTCCCCGACAAAGCCCAGTTATTGTCCACCAGGTAGTCCAGCCCCAGCGCCGCCCCCCAGGTATTCACCTTGTTGGGATTGTTTACATAGGTGGCAAAGATATTGGGATTGGCCAGGTTGGCAGGATTACCCCCCGGCGCCTGCAAGAGCACCAGGTAGGAAAGGAAATCCTTATAGCTATCGTAATAATAGTAGGCATCTATCAACAGCTTATTCTGGATCAGCCCCTTATACCCTATCTCATACGCCTCCACCGACTCGGGCTTGAACTTCCCGAAGGTCCATTGCTGTAGCTTGGTGGGGTCGCCCGTTGCCTGATACGCCTGGACGCTCGCCAGGGTAAATCCCTTGTTGTTATACAAGTCATGCCCGGCAATAATGCCCGGCAATCCGCCGATCAGACGGGTATTGGCCCGGATAGGCAGGTCGATGTATTGGTCCTGGTTCGAGGGATTACGATAGCCCGTCTGGTAAGACAACCGTATATTATGCTGCGGCGCCACCGTAAACACACCCGCGATACGGGGAGTAAATCTCCCGTCAAAATTCACGTTCTTGTCATATCTGATGGATGCTATCAGGTGGATCCTGTCATTCACCAGCTTTTTACCAACTTGTAAAAAACCGCCATACTCATTGGTGCCGATGGTGCCCGTAGTATCCGCGAAGATAGTACCGTTGGAGTTAAGAGTGTAGTGACGTAGACTACCGCCCACCTGTACTTCCAGGACCTTTATATGATCCGTAAAGTCATACATGCCCTCATATTGGTAGAGGTTGGTCTTGTCATTGAACTTGGCGCCATTACGACCCGGGCCAAATCCAATATAGGCGTTGGTGATGGCGTCCTTCGCCTGGTTGAAACCCGTGGTCCCCGGCAGCAGCCTGTGCCTGTCGGCATAGGCCCTGGCAATGGCATGCGCATCCGCATCCCCATGCATAACAGGATCACCGGGAATTGCCCCAAATCTTGCCTTATTATAGATAGTCGCATATTCGGCAAACCATCCCCCGATGACATTCCCCGTATTGTCATAGATCGCACTGGGATTATACGCCTCGTTCAGCAGGGAGCCCAGGGCCGTGGCATTATACGCCTTTCCGGAACGCTCCTGTGTGGTATAGGCGCGGAGGTAAAAACGTTTACCCCTTAACTCAAGTTTGTACTGACCGATATTGAAATTATGCAGGGAATATCTGTCGGAACCCGTATATACCGT
This sequence comes from Sphingobacteriales bacterium 50-39, assembly GCA_001898505.1. Classification (GTDB taxonomy): domain Bacteria; phylum Bacteroidota; class Bacteroidia; order Chitinophagales; family Chitinophagaceae; genus Puia. The sequence continues at coordinate 159,088 of MKTZ01000004.1, read as the reverse complement.
AGTACCCGATCCGTAATTACCCTGGATGATGCCTTCGATGTCGTTGGTGAATTTATAATGCAAGGCCACCGTGCCTTTGAAGCTCTTGGTATGATAATCCACCAGGTCGGCCTCCTTATAACCCGTACGGCTCACCGTAACCCCATTCAGCAAGCCCGCCGAAGCGCCAAATTTCGTATTGATCTCGTCCCCATATACGTTGACACCATCGTAGTTCGGGTCAGTGGCATGGGAATAGCCGGGCTTTATTTTCTGGTTCAATCTATCGAAATTGGTGGAATCATTTGCCTGCCAGTCATCCGCCTGCAGGTAGCTCACACTCACCTTAAAGGCAAATTTCCCAAAAGCCTTTGCATAACGGGCCGACAGGTCGGGTATAAAGCCCAGGCTCGACTGCTCCTTCTTACCCACATGATTGACGCCGCCCATTACCCGCACGCTAAGCCCCTGGTAATCGAAAGGGCTCTTGCTGTTGATCAGCAGTGTTCCATTCATACCACCCGCTCCATACAAGGCGGAACTGGCGCCCGGCAATAGCTCCACCGTGGCTACGTCCAGATCGGATGGACCGACGATATTGGCAACGGAAAAGTTCAGACCAGGGGCCTGGTTATCCATACCATCCACATATTGGTTGAATCGCGTATTGCCATTCGCGTTGAAGCCGCGGGTAGTCACCCCCCTGAAAGTGAGACTTTGAACGCTGCTTTCCACCCCCTTCAAGGCAGGCAGCGCATCGTAAAAGGAAGGCGCCGCTATCTGGCGTATAGCCGCCGTATTCATCTTTTCGATGGACACAGGGGACTCGAGTATATTCTGAGGCACACGGCTGGCGGATACGACGACTTCCGTCCCCAGTATCGAGGTCGGCTTGAAGTCGACATTGACCTCCGTACTACCCCCATTTACGGTCACCTCCTGTTGCTCGAATCCCACAGAGGAGAATACAAGCACAATAGGCAGCGATTGGGTAGTGGTGATCGAAAAGTTGCCCCGGTCATCCGTGGTAGTCCCGGAAGTGGAACCCTTGACAGTGACGCTTACGGCAGGAACCCGCTCACGGGTGGCGGAATTCTGTACATGTCCGGTAATGGTCGTTGGGGTTTGTGAAAAAGTGGTCAGGCAGGAAAAGGCGGCCACTATTAAAGCAGCTACTTTAATTGAGTAGTTCCTCATAGCGCAAGTTTTCGTTTGAAATTAAGTGCGGGAATTGTTCTTCACCCGAAATTAGCCCAATTCCCGCATATGGCTAATGTCTGAGGCCTTCGTCGGAGCTGCTTCGCCACGCTCCTCCTCGGTCGGGGCCTACGACCCTGGACGAACCGCCGGTGGCGGTTCCTATGGTGATTTGAAACTATTACTAAAATACAGATTGTAATGTAGTAATGAAAATTTAATTTTGGGCCCTAATTTGGATATATGAAGACATTGCAATTCCCCCATCAGACTAATTTCTATCGCGGTAAGGTACGGGATGTGTATACCATTTCGGACCAATGGTTGGTCATGATCGCGTCTGATCGTATATCCGCATTCGACGTCATCCTCCCCCGCCCCATCCCTTATAAAGGACAAGTTTTAAACCAGATCGCTGCATATATGTTAAAGGCTACCAGCGACATCTGCCCGAATTGGCTGGTGGATACCCCGGCGCCCAATGTCGCCATCGGCCGGAAATGTACCCCTTTTCGCGTAGAGATGGTCGTAAGGGGAAACCTTAGCGGGCACGCCTGGAGGACCTATAATTCCGGCAAAAGGGAGCTCTGCGGGGTACCCCTGCCCGAAGGAATGAAGGAAAACGATTACTTCCCCACCCCCATCATCACCCCTTCTACCAAGGCGGAGGTAGGACACGACGAGGACATCTCCCGCAGCGAGATCATCAGCCGGGGACTGGTATCTGAAAAAGACTATGCACAGCTGGAAAAATACACCCTGGCCCTCTTCCAAAGAGGCAAAGAAATAGCCGCCAAACAAGGCCTCATTCTCGTGGACACAAAATATGAGTTCGGAAAGATTGACGAAACCGTTTATCTGATGGACGAGATCCATACCCCTGACAGCTCCCGTTACTTCTATGCGGATGGCTTCGAAGAGCGTCAGCAAAAGGGCGAGCGTCAACAGCAGCTCAGTAAGGAGTTCGTACGGGAATGGCTCATCGCCAATAGTTTCATGGGTAAAGAAGGCCAGACCGTACCGGCGATGACCGATGAATGGGTCGAAACCATCAGCAAAAGGTATATCGAGCTGTATGAGAAAGTCATCGGGCAGCCGTTCAAACCACAGGTCCTCAGTGATGAAGAGACCTATCAGCGCATATTATACGCCCTGGGTAATATTAGTTAATTCGCCGCCCTTGGGGAGAGTGAAGGAAAAAGTACTGCCCTTGCCGGGCTCGCTTTGTACATGCATACGCCCTCCATTCTTAGAGAGGAATTCTTTACATAGCATCAACCCCAGCCCTGTACCCACCTCTCCATCCGTCCCCTTGGTGGTATAATAGATGTCCTCCATCATCAGCTTTTGAATGACTTCCTCCGTGATACCCATGCCCGTGTCTTGGACATAGACCTCGATATGGCTGAGCATTTCCCTGGCTTCGATAGAAATGGTACCCTCTACGGGAGTGAACTTGATGGCATTGGACAGCAGATTGCGTAATACCAGGTTGATCATATCCTTGTCCGCATAGACAAATACCGGCCGCTCCAGCTTACTGCGTATATAGATCTTCTTTGCATCCGCCTGCAGACGCAGCAGCTGCAATACCTCCTGGGTGATCTTGGAAATGTCCAGCAGCTGAGGTTTCACCGCCTCGGCATACATCTGGCTCTTCGCCCACTGTAGCAGGTTCTCCATCAATCCTGTCGTATAGCCCAGCTCATTGACCATATCAGGCACCAGCATCTTGATCTCCTGGCCCGGCAGATCATACCGTTGAATATTACGGAAGAGGTTCCGCAAGGCATACAGGGGATTCTTAAGGTCATGTGCTATGATGGAGAACAACTTGTTCTTTAAGGTATTCAGCTCCGTCAGCTGATGGGTTTGCTCCTGCAGAAGAGCGGCCTTCTCGGCAATCTCCGCCTTATGCCGGAGGATCTTCAAATTGCTGCGACGCAATTGAAAGTTCTTCTCTTGACTTTGTTGCTGGAATCTGCTGTTCTCATTCTTTATCAGCAACAGACCGTAAAAAATAAAGAAGATAGCCAGCAGGTGATTGAAGATAAAAAAATAATAATGCGTATCCTCCAGCCGGTAGGTATAGTGATTCCAGAAAGTGTTCTCTGCAAAATAACAAAACATCGACAGGGTGAAACAAAAAATGATATTGTATACCTTCTGCAGGAAGAATACCGACAATACCCCATACAACACAAAAAAGAACTCTATCCCCATGTCGATATGTACCGCATACACCACGCCTGTCATGACAGGATACAGGGTAAAATAACAGATGCGGGATAGCTCATATTGGTGATAATGGGTCAGCAACAGCACCAGCACGCTGATCAGCATAGGGCTGCAGGCGATGAGCCAGGCATATACAGGTACATCCTCCTTTGTCAGAAGGATCACGATAGGGATCAATAGCCCCACCACGACACCCACCATGTTCATTAAATTGAAAATGCTCAGCTTCCTTTTCTCGTAGCTGCCAAGAGAAGGCTTATATCCAATGTTCTTCACATAGGACTGAAACGCGGACAGATTTTTAGCAGCCGTATTCATAGTGTCAGAGCCTTGAGATTTATTATGTCCGGAAAACGATTTAGCGCTTGTCAGACAATAAGATTAAACGTACAGATTACATTTTTATTTAGATTATCCATTGCGAAAAAATTATCGAACGGATTTAGCATCCCGCATCGAACATATTAATACTCAACCTAATGTATCTCCCGGTATAGGACGGGTTCGTGGCATGATCAGCCCTCTTCCCCAGGATTTTGTCCCGGACGCGGGCGCAGCCGGGCTTTTGATTTATTGAAGATGCCCTGCCCCTTGTCGATACCTTTCCGCATCTCTTTCTGCTCCTCGATAGGGAGATGGATGGTCTCATGGCATTCGGCGCTGCAACAGCCTTCGTATTTGGCGGCACAGGCTTCGCATTGTATAAAAAGGAGGTGACACCCCTCATTCCGGCAGTTGGTATGAGTATCGGCAGGTTGACCGCATTGGTGACAACAGGCGATAATGTCATCCGTGATACGTTCTCCCAGGCGGTCGTCAAATACAAAATTTTTACCCTTGAATTTATTTTCCAGCCCCTTTTCTTTTACGGTGTTGGCGTAGTGGATGATCCCTCCCTCCAGGTGAAAGACATTGGCAAACCCCTTGTGCAGCAGGTAGGCGCTGGCTTTCTCGCATCGGATGCCCCCTGTGCAATACATGATGATGTTTTTGTCCTTATGGTCTTTCAGCATCTCGGCCGACATAGGCAGCTGCTCCCGGAATGTATCCGAAGGCACTTCCAGCGCCTTGTCGAAATGCCCCACCTCATACTCATAGTGGTTCCGCATGTCGATGACGATCGTACCAGGATCCTCCGTCAGCTGGTTGAACTGTGCCGCATCCACATACTTACCCTTGTTGCGCATATTGAATGTGGTGTCATCGATGCCATCAGCCACTATCTTATCCCGCACCTTTATCTTCAGCACCCAAAAAGATTTGCCGTCATCATCTACCGCCACATTGAGACGCAGCCCCTCCCATCCGGCCAGTCCCCGCAGATACTGCGCCAGCCCTTCATAGCCGCTCTGCGGGACACTGATCTGTGCATTGATCCCTTCCGTGGCAATATAGATACGGCCAAATACCTTCATCTCCCGGAGAGCTATATACAGCTCGTCCCGGAATTGCTGCGGGTCTGCAATAGGAAAATAGCGGTAGAGGGAAATGGTAGTGCGGGGTTCTTTCTCCTGGTATAATAGTTCTTTCAGCTCCTTCTGGGAGACTCTGTTATGCAATAAAGCCATTGTTGAAATTTTAGGGACACTTGCCTGGTGAACAAAACTTCTTAACGGCGCAAATTTACAGCTTTCACAGGACTCTGCCATCCTGCTACGGGCAAGGAGAAATGCTTTTCCTTAAAGGATCATGCAAAAAAAGAGCCTGCCACCTGAATGACAGACTCTTTAAAGACTTAACCTGCAAACTTGTAAACCTCAGGACAAACCTTAAGCTAAACAGCGGCATAGCAGGAATACATCACGAAATTATAAATTTTTTATTGATTTTATTTTTAATTTTACCGACTCCGCAAACCTATTCTAAGTGATTAATAATCAGTTTTATACAGCGATATCAACCCCCAGGTTCAATAGGTATCTGGTCGCATGCAATTACCATCAGCGGCGCGCAGAAATGCTTTACCGGATAAATCTGCGGCTCTCTCAAAAAATGTACTCGGTAATAGGGCTTTTTGAAATCATCCTGAGAAACTCCATAGATAGACATTTTACTTCAATTAAAGGCCCACCTTGGCTAGAAGAAGCAGTACTGCCAAATGGTTATTTAGACATGTCGGCAGATTGCGAACACGCATTTCATTCGGTACAGGAGACCATCTATAAGCTAGGCTTAAGCTACACACACGATAGCTTGATAGCCACACTTACTTTTGGTTTCTGGACGCATCAATTTTCAAAGATGGAATATGCGGCAGCAGGGAGCACCTTGTTACAAATATTTCCCAACAGACCACCAGGCACCCATCAAAAAGACATATTTAAAAACCTTGTCAGAATTAATGATACCAGAAATCGTATCGCACATTATGAACCCATCTGCTTCGAAAAATCAACAGGTAGGATATCCTCCACTCCGATTCAAAAACGCTACGCCCTGATCATCGAAATGCTCCATTGGTTAGGATGCAACCCCAAAAAAATACTTTACGGCATAGATGGGGTCCAAAGAGCGATCCACGAATTAAATAATGCTATCTCCCCCTCCCCCTCAACCCACTCCCCAACAATCCTCCCATCCCAACCCGCACCCCTGTCTGCCCATAACGCCCATTGATATAGGACGCCACCACATCCACCCTGAATAGCTTGAAAATATTCTCCAATCCCCCAAACACCTCCGTGTAATTATTATCCCCATTCACATAAAAAGCATTCGCCCCCGCCACCAGGTACCAGTTCAATCGACGGAACAACGGTATCTTGTTTGTCAGCATACCATTGAAATGCTGCTCGATATGCCCCGTAGCATAAAGAGCCGAAGTCGTGCTGTTGGCATAATAAGGCGCCAGCTGAAACCCATTCATATACTGATTCGCAATAAAGGTCTGGTTGCCGGAAAAGTGCTGATAATCCTGTATGAAAACACTCCTGTCATTCAGGAATCCCCCTATCCCAAGCCGGTAACGCAACATCCCCTTCAGCCGCAGATTCACATTGTCCCAAACGGAAAATTGCCATTTGTCAAAGTTCACATTGCTGCCCAGCACCCCGTTCCACCCTTTCTGATACATCAATGAAAAAGTAGGATACTTGCTACCCACCGGGATCTTACGCCGGGGGAATTCAATATACCGCTGACCCGGCTGATATTGCACTTCCACACCCGTCAATACGGCCTGATGCCGGGGGAATTGCGCGGTCAGCTTTTCATAAGGATAGTTGGGCGTAAAATCCCTTCCATTATTGTAATGGACCAGCGAATAATCCGTGGTGTTATTAATAGGCAATCTGTCCTCATACGCAGCATTTGCCTTGATCACCATCCCATTGTCCATACGCACATTGTAATCCAGTCGGCCGAACCAGCTTTCGTATATCTTCATATAGTTCCGGCGGAAGAACAACGTATACAGCCCGTTGACATACTCCGAAATAGGATTGTCCTGGTTGAACTGCAGCACCCGTCGCCCCCCCGATACACTCCAGGACTGACGCGTGGAAGAAAAATCCTCCCCATCCCCAATAAATGAACGCCTGTCCCACGACAGTGTCCCCCACGCATTCAGCCTGGTATTGTGGAATCCATATCGTATATGCGGCCACAGGGTGATGACTCGGGCGCCCTTATCGAACGACTTGGATAAAGCCCCGTCGATATTAGCATTGAGTCCCTCCACCGTATTGTACTCTATATTGGATAATAAGGGCTCCATGGACCACCGGAAAGGGGACGGCTGTTTGAAATTGCTCCGGTTTATACCCGTGCTTGCCACCTGCAACAACGTGATATGTCCTTGCTTCTTCAACAGTGAATCCCTGTTCCGGCGTGATCCCAGCGAGTCCAGGCCGCTCTGGTAAATACTGTCCCGTATGATATAGTTGGTTACTTCTTCCGGCTCCAGCGGCAGAGGGCGTATGGAATCCCAATACGCCCGGGTCTTCTTGTTCGCGGCCGTATCGAATTTCATAAAGACATTGTTGAACCACTTTTTCCGCCAGCGGGGAGCCACGTCATAATTGTTATATACGTTGAGGAAATTGCCCACTGCATCAAAGCCCATTATGCTGAAGGTGAAATAAACCACCTGGTCCTTCACTTGCCATACATCCCCGCCATTCTTGCCGATAGGCGCATGTATCTGACGTATCGACAACGTATCCAGTATCTCCAGCTGCGACTCTTTTAACAACAGCAGGTCCAGGCTATGTATGCGCCAGTCGCCCTCGGTAATATTGATGGTACCGGAAAACAGCGGCTCGTATTTCCGGCGCGGTATCACCTGGATCTTATTGACCTCCTTGCCGTCTTCCCAGAAAGACCCTAAATACTTATACCGATAGTAATGGAAGGCCGACTCGGCAATAGGCGAAACAAAGCCCCTTGGGTTCAGCTGTTGCGCCAGCACATATACATTGTTGTCATAGAAATTGACAAAGGTGGGTATCGTAAATCCGTAACCGTTGGAACCGCTCTCACGACCCGAAAGCACTTCCAGCTTCACCTTCCCCGGCTTTTTATAGGACAGTTTGGTCAGCGATTCCGACAGAAAAAGAATGCCTTTACCCGCCGAGTCCACCCCCATCTCCTTCTTATCCTTCTCATCGATCTTCTGTCCCAAAATTCTTTTAGGGACTTTCCGGCTTTTGATCAGCGTCTTGATATAGGCTTCACAGGTAAAGGAGTCGAGCGGGGACTGGTAGTCCTTTCGTTTTTTGATGGCATGCCGGATGATCTCGTACGCGGGGTCCTCTCCTCCCGGGCGGACCACGACCTCACCCATGGACAGCTGCTGGAGCGCCAGCTGGAAATTGACAACAAGCGCCTCCTCTCTCACCCTGATCTTCTTTTCCTCGCGGGCATATCCCACATACTGACACACCAGCGTATAATCGCCCGGGGAGAGGTCCAAAAAATATTTCCCTTCATTGTTGGCTGTAACACCGCGGGTACTGCCCTTTACGAGGATGGAGGCATAGGGCAGGGCATTCCCTTTATCGTCTTTTACGACACCCGAGATCCGTGTGGCCCGAGCAGTGATAAGTCCAAGGGTCGTCAATAACAATAAGCAAAGCTGCTTCATCATTCCATATCCGGGTTAACCACTTTTTTCTTTTGCAGGAAGCTCCCTGTCAGGGCCGCAAGTCCCCCTACCAGCGCGCCCACCAGCGCCGTGATAAGGATCAGGGCCATGGACGAACCGCCAAGAGGAAGTATCTCAGCGATCTTCCTGGAGAGGATACTGTTGTTAGGGGTATCCATGCTCCAGGACAGGCCCGCCCACAATAAGAAAAGGGCCGTAAATCCGGCGAGAAATGCCAGACCAGGCCGTTGTTGTATAAGAGCGCTGACGATAAAGGCTGCCAAAGCAAAACCCCACCAGGGCAGGTACAGGCCGGAAAGGAAGCTTAACAAGGCTATCAGCAATGTAGTAGTTACAAATTTCATTGGTCACTGGGTTTTAAATGCATTGTCCATTTGATCCTTTTGTCTCGTATTTCGTCCATATCCATCACCCATAAAGGAAGATACTTGCCCGTAGCCCAGCTGTCCACGAACGTGTCGTAATAGGGGCTGCCGGGGTTGCCGCTCTGTCCGCCGGGATAGATGCCATAAGCCTCCGTCTTGTTCGTCAGTTGTACGATCATCCGCCAGCTGGGGCCGTGGAACTGCTTGGCTGCATTGATACAATGGGTGCCGCCGCCGATAGGCAGATGCATACGGCTCAATGCCGGGATACGCAGCAGATGACGCGCCCAGGTGTCCTTGTACTTAGCCCAGGTGATCTTGTTATCTTTACTTGCCTGGATCAGGTCGGGCACGGCTTTTAAGAAGGCCGAGGTGATCACCTGCCTGATCGTCTCCTTTTCAGGAGTGTTGATATTATCTATAAAGGAGTAGGCTGTGTCCTTCAATAGAGCCTCCAGCAAAGTGCTTTCGAAAGGACGCATCAACGGTAAGGTGGACTTGGAGAATTCATCGTCAAAGACCTCCTCTTGTAGATGAGACCACCAATACTTAAAGATCACGGGCCCCTGCTCTAACGTGTCATTGCGAAGATCCCATAATTTGAAGATGTTGAGATATTTCTTTCCTTCTTCATCCAGCCGGGACACCTCGATGTTACGCAGCAGAAGAGGCCTGGCCATTTCAGCGAATACGTCATAGTTATCCGTCTGCAGGTTCATCATATCCGCGGGAATAATTTTGTTCATCTGGCTCAATCGCCGGTTGATGATCAATCCCCTGTAAGGCGGAAAGTCGCTGCCTAAGAAATAAGGGTAGCTCGTATCCACCGGCAACTGGTTGGCGCTGCTGACAAACCCTCTGTCAGGGTCCAGCATATTGGGGTTCTCCTCCGCGCGGATATTGTCCTGCCACATATAGGAGCTGTCTTCGCCCGGCATGATATAAAGACCCTGTCCCTTCCATTTGGCGGGGAACTCGCCCTGTTGCCAGATGGCGATATGTCCGCTCTTGGAGGCAAAGATGAAGTTCTGCCCGGGGCATTTGAAATGATCCAGCGCATGCTTATAATCGTCATAATCCGCGGCGGATTGCAGGGCCTGGAAAGTGCCGATCTCGTTGGAGGAATCTGCCGCCTTCCAATGCACGGCGTAACTCCGGGAAGAAGTGACGTTGGCAAAACCGTTAAAGGTCGGGTCATACATGACAGGCCCAAAGACAGTCAGCGCCACCGTATCGTAATAATCCGGCCGGCCTTTGATCCGGATAGTATCAATCCTTCTGTCCGCCATCTTCCAGGCGCTGTCGAACCAGTATTCCCGCCGCGTGTCGTCCTTGAACTTTATCGTATAGTAATCCCGTACATCCCTGCCGGCATTTGTCACCCCCCAGGCACAGCTGTCGTTGAAGCCAATGACGATATAAGGAGCGCCCGGGAAAGACACGCCGTAGACATTATATTGGGGTGTTCGGATCTGCATTTGGTACCAGATGGCCGGCAGATTGGTGCTGAGATGTGGGTCGTTACAAAGGATAGGTCGGCCGCTTAAGGTCTTTGTACCATTGACCGCCCAGTTGTTGCTGCCATTACTCTTCTCCGGCTTCATCTCCGTGGCCGTCAGCGTATCCCGGTTGGAAAAATACAATGAGTCTGCCGTAGCGGGTGTTTTCGGCACAAATCCGGGCGGAAGAAAATGCGTGCCCTTGGATACGATGGGGTCCGCACTGTCGATGACAGCGGGATATAATTTGGCCAGATCGGTCTTGCTGAAAATACTCTTGGCATTGGTCATCTCGAAATCATTGTCCGCTCCCGCCAGGTCGAAGGCCATGTATTTGACAAAGAGGGCGATCTTGAGATTGCTCCAGGGTTCCGGCTGATAATTCAGCAGCTTGTATTCCAGGGGCAGATCTCCGGCCCTTAGGCCCTTGATATAGTCATTCACACCGGCTGTATAGGCGTCGCAGTCCCGCTTGGTGACACTGTCCTCTTCCATTTTTGCCAGCGCCCGCTGTGCGGCATCCACCATACCCAGCCGTCGCATGCTCCGGTCGTATTTCACCAGCCTGTCACTGTCCCCGGGTCCTAAAATTTCGCTCAGCCTTCCCGCAGCGGCAAAGGTCTGGAACTCCATCTGCCAGAGGCGGAACTTCGCATGCAGATACCCCTGTATATAACAGGCGTCCACCTCGCTGTTGCTGTACACATGCGGAATAAGATATTGGTCCAGGTATACGCTGGCCCTGTCCTTCAATCCGGGTAAGGACAGCTCACCGGAAAAATTTTTGCCTACGGGTTCGGCATTTTGCCAAAAACCATGCTGAGGGCTGAGGAACTTACCAAGAGGAGGGATCTTGCCCCATTGGTTGTCGAGAAAGTAGATAAGGCCTGCCGTCAGCAGTAAAGAAATGAGGAAGGGGATTATTCTCATACATATAAAAGTACCCACTAATGGTAATACCACAAAATGGTATTGTTCATGTGCGCACGATTATCAAAATTTGCATTCACGATCACGCCCTAAAAACAACGAACCCTAAAAATATTACGGACGGGTACAAAACCAACATCAACACCCTACCCTTAAACTTAGTTCAGGTGGTTCAGGTAGATAATAGGCCGGTCTCAGTGGTGAGCCGGCTTATTTATTTGCAGTCATGCCTACGACATCATCCTCTCAGCAACCCCACCAGCCTGTCCACCTCCTCCATCGTATTATACGCATGTAGAACAATACGCAACCGCTCGCTCCCCTTCGGCACGGTAGGGTACAGTATAGGACGAATGTCTAATCCCGCCGCCTGCAGCTTATCCGCCAGCGCCTTTATCGTCTCATTCCCCGGCGCCACCACCCCCTGTATGGGCGTTCGGCTGTCCAGTTTCTCAAAAGCAAGCTCCGCCTCCTGCAGCCGCCCGATCAATGCCTGCAAATGAGCCCGCTCGTCGCGCATATCCGGAAAAAGCCTGTATGCCGTACGAATAGCCAGTACCGATGATCCGGGCAGGGCCGTAGTATAGATAAAGCTCCGGCAGAAATTGATCAGGTAATCCCTTAGCCGTTGGCTTCCCAAAATAACGGCCCCATGACATCCCACCGCCTTGCCAAAAGTATGCACCCGGGCAAAACAGGCCTTCTCCAGCCCCAGCACCTGCACCAGTCCCTCCCCGCCTTCCCCGACCACACCGGTGGCGTGCGCTTCATCCACGATAAGATGTGCTCCATACCGCTGACAAAGATCAGCCATCTCCCGCAAAGGCGCCTGATCGCCATCCATGCTAAAGACGGACTCTGTCACGACAAAAATGGTCCCCTCCCCCGTCTGTAGCCGCTTTTCCAGGTCCTGCAGATCATTATGCCCAAAAGAAAAGGCCCGGGCAAAGGACAGCCTTATCCCATCCCGTATGCTGGCATGACTCAGATGATCGTAGAGGATGGTGTCACCCCTTTGAGCAATACAGCTCAGCAGACCCAGGTTGGCATCATAGCCGGAATTGAAGAGCAATCCCGCCTCCGCCGCGTGAAAAAGAGCCAGTTCCTTTTCCACCTCCTCGATAAGAGGGTAATTCCCCGCCAGCAGCCGGGACCCGCCGCTACCATGCCGGACCGCCGCACCAGCAACAGCCTCCTTCCCCAACAGGTCGGACTGCTTCAGCGCCTTCTCTATAAGGCCGTTCGTAGCTATCCCCAGATAATCATTACTGCACATATCCACTTTTCCATCCGGCAGGCGCAACCGCCGGAATGCATGCTGTTCCCTTCTCTCCTGCAATTTTTTATCGAGCCAGTCTTCGTTCAAAGGTTTCCAATTTCCGGCAAACCTACATAATTTTGACGCATGCAATCGTCGTCACAACAGAAGAATATCCTGGGTCTGCAGCTACCAACGGACCCCCGCTGGGTAGATCTCGCCAGCCTGTCGCTGGAAGACATCCTTACCGACCATGCCTGGTGCGAACAGAAAGCCGCCACCAGCTGTATTTCCCTTATCCAGCGCTATTCTGCCAAAGAAAAGCTGGTACAGGATCTTTCCCCCATCGTCACCGAGGAATGGGGGCATTTCCGCCTGGTGCTGGCGGAGCTCAACAAACGTGGTCTCAGGCTCGGTCGTCAAAGAAAGGACCTCTACGTCAACAAGCTGATGGAGTTCGAGATCCGGGGCGGAACGGAAGATCAACGCTTCCTGGACAGGCTCCTCATCTTTGCCCTCATCGAAGCCCGCAGCTGCGAAAGGTTCAAACGACTCAGCGAAGGGCTCGATGATGAATACCTCCGCCAGTTCTATCGGAGGTTTATGGAAAGTGAAGCCGGTCATTACCATCTCTTCATCGAGTTGGCCGAAACCTATCTCGATAAAGAAGAAGTACGTCGCCGCTGGAAACAATGGTTGGACTATGAAGCAGACATCATGACCTCACAGGAGATACGGGGTGACAGGATCCACTAATGGACCTTCAGTCTCTCCACATATAAGTTCGCATATTCCTCCAGCTTCTTTCTCCTGTACTGCATCACCCAGCGTGGATGCGGCAGGGGTATGATCTCCTTGAAAAACCCATGCTTGTCGTTGAGTCTTTTGAACTGTTTGTAGTTCTCCCCCTCACCCAGACAATAACAGACATCCGTAGTAGTCGCCATCGTGTCCAGCTGCTGTCGGATACACTGCAGCATAAATGGTTCCGATGTCTTTAGCAATTCCCTGTCGTCGTAGTAGTTGAGGTTCTTCCCGTTCCAGGTAAATCCCAGGGGTGACAAGGCCGTAATATAGTGGTCTCCATAAAACCGCTCCACGCCACCGTAGGCATCGATCATGGCATAAATGAATTGAGAGGACAGCTCCGGCAGCTTCTTAAGGTCATTGGGAATACCGCATTTCTCCTGGAGCCGGATGGGGTCCGTAAAAGGGACTCCCGTGACCCCTCCTCCAAACCTGCCGGGATTGATCCCGAAAATAAAATGACGGGGACCTGTGTCCGAATAGAACTTCTCGTAAAAGGTCTTCGCCAGCCTCCATGCAGTGGCGTCGGCAAAAGGATTCATGATGGCAATGCCCTCCGGCATGGGGAAGGAAGGGGACAATCCTTTGTAAAAGGAGAGGATCGCTGCCGCCTGCGTGGTGTTTTTTGTCAACATGGAATACGCTAAGGTCGTAAACGTTTTCCAAATAGATGGCTAAGGCTGGTTTGCCTTCCCAGCAGCCAGATCAGGCGCAGAGAGCCAGGAAAATAAACAGGCGGGACCTCGCCGTTAGGACCGGAGAAATTGAAATCTATTTTATTATTCATATACGAATAGCCTGGGGGAACACCCTCCCTTTTAACATATCCTTGCCGGAACCCCATTCCGAACGTCACCTCCAGCTGAAATCTCCCGTTCCTGGTCGCGTTGCCCCTCCATCCAAGCTGAACGGCTGCGCCGAAAAAATAGTGGCGTGCAAAATTGGAGAAACTATGCAGGGTGTCGTGCGTGAGGGAGTCATAGAATTCTTCCCGGCTTCTGTATTGATAGGACTTATACCTCAATTCGCCGGCTACAAAAAAACCAGTCCCATAAGGGAAAAATTTTAGCTGGCATATTTGCCTGATACCTGTGAGAGGGCCCTGCTTATGGTAAAAAACTTTGGTAAGAAAAGAGGTTTCCGACCATAGTTCCACTTCTTTGAATGGGCGGTACCCAATGCCCAGTCCGATTGCAGTCTCCGGCTCCAACAAACCTAAGGGATTGAAAGATAATACCCATCTGGTGGTCCGCAGGGGGGTGGATGGTCTAACGGGCACCGAAGGCCTCCCGGTGGAAGGCCTCCTGGCCATGGATGAATCCCTGGCCTTGCGGGAGAATATCCTGTCCAGGCTGATCATGCCACTGCGATGTGGCTTTTGCCCATGACAGACGATGGCAGCAAGCATCATAGCAGAAAAGAAAAAGCTTCGGACATGCATATGATAAGACTATAATTTTTCTCTCTCGCTAAATACATATTGTTTGACGCCAAGCCCTGCAGTGAACTCTATAGGACAGGAGCCAGCGGGTACTCTTCCCCGATACAGGAAGATAAAAACATATCAGCAGACAGCAGGCGATGGTTTTGATACGGTTCATAGCATTTCAAGGTTATAATTTTTTACCGAACATCCAAACCAGCCGGATAGAGCCGGGGTAATAGATACCTGTATTCTCGACAACGTCCCCCAGATCGATGTCCTTTGCAGTACGATAAAAACCCTGCGGGGCCCCCGTTTGGTGGTCATATACGATATGCCTGTACCCTGCCCCGATCACGAACTCCATATAGAGCCCAATACTTTTCTTAATGGATCTTCGGAAGCCGAACTGCAAAGCCGTCCCCAAAAATCGCTGGTGTTCGGTCAACTGATGGCGTTGGTATTCATCGGTGGTTGCATTGTGAAGATCCACCGTGTGAGTATATTGATATCCCTTGTATCGCACTTCCGCCGCAAAAAAAATATCGGGCAATCCATGTACGAAATACTTTAACTGCAGTATCTGCCGGATACCGCTGCTGCTTTCGGGATTGATAAAAAGATGCTGCAGCCGGGAAGTCTCCGACCACAATCCCCAATGCCGGTTGAGTACAAAACCCACTCCCACCCCAACGGCCGCCTTTGGCTCCAGAAGACCGAATGGATTGAAAGAAAGCTCCCACCGCGAGAGCACCGACGTATCGACGGTCCTTTTCCGTTGGGCGTACGACGGCAAAGAAAAGATGAGCATAGCCGTCAGGGCCAGGCAATAAACCGTAAGTCTGGCAGGGGTCATACCCGTTATGACCAGCACTCCCAGCGGGATGTGGCATCGGAATTGCTATAAGTTTGTTAAACCTACATGCAAAAAAAATCCGCCGTGCGGCGGACGACAAAGTTATTTTGAAGATAGGTTCTATTTGGCTTTGGCCTTCATATCTTCGATTACCTCGTTGACAAATTCTACCGTCGTGTTGACAAGGGAAGCGATCTTTTCCACAGAAAAATCTGATTCTCTTAAAAGGTTTTTGATAACCTCCTCCTGTACCTCTTCTCTACCTTCCATCCTGCAGTATTCATCGATACCCATAGTATTATTTTTATCTTGCGAGTTAACTCTCTCTATAAAATTACGATTCATTTCCGGATCGTCAAACAGAACATAATTCTTTAGGAATTTCATAATTGCCCTCGTTTTTTTTAGCTGAAACCCCTTCCTCAATAACCTTCTGGCTATTAGCACCTTGCGCTCCAACAATTCCTGCTCCGGTATCTTTCCCTCCAACAGAGCCGTCTTTGCGGCTAGGGCCACTTGGGCAAAAGGGTTCGTACTCCTATCCAATACCTCATTTGTAAATTCCAGGATAGCCAGCGTATGATATTCATACACAAGCTGGGTCGTCCGATAGGCATACGTAAATTGACATGGCATTCTCTTCCCATCCTGGCCCGTAAAGATGGCTATAGCCGATACAGGCCTTTTATACCGGTCGAGTATCCGATAAAAATACCGGAACATCCGCTCCGAAAATTCCTGCCTTCTGGATGTATCCCCTTGTATTTCTACATGCATTAATACCCATTCCTCTTCCCCGTCCCTATGAAAAACTTTCACAAGCTTATCCGCAAAGCGGGTATCAGCCGCTTTGTCCGGCTCCGGGCACATTTCAGAAAGTTCCTTTTCCAGGAACTCGAATCCCCTCTCCATATCGTATGTCTCATCGGCATCGGGAAAAATAAACCGCAGCATATCATCGAAAACTTCCTCGATGACCACCTTCCACAATATATCACTCTTTCGTTGCTTCATAGGTAAAGTTTAAGGGTCAGCACATAAACATCCATTATGCCTAATACAGCATCAATGAAATACTAAAAAGCTACAGCCTTGATTGTTGGAATGTCGAAAAGGATATTATAAAGGTACAAAGGAGAAATACTCGCAAAAAAAGAAGTTTTTTAACGCCCGCCCCCGGCAAAATACTCCATCTCCTCTCCCAGGTCGAGAAAAGGATAACGCCTCGCCAGGTCCCTCGCCTTATCCAATTGATCCTGTAAAAATCGTTGATGTGCCTGCGTAGTCGGTTGAAAAGGCTTGTGCCGCCGGGCAATAACGATCCTCCTTACCTCTTCCAGCACAGCCTGCGCCTCCTTGTCGATATAGTTGCGGGTAAAATTCTCCAGAACGAACTGTGTAGCCGGATAGTTGGGATGCACCATGTCGATGTCATAAAACCGGTAGTCCCGCAACACATCGATCACCAGTTCATAAGCCGGGAAATACCACAGCCGGCTGAACTTATTCACCAGGTGATGCACCACCTCTATCAGCCGGGCCTTACTGCGATTGTTCTCCACCACCCCATCCCGGATGTGCCGGACAGGGCTCACGGTAAAGATTATCTGTAAAGAAGGATTGAACTGGAACAATCGATAAAGACAGTTGTCCAGCGCCGTATTGATCTCCTCGATGGTCATCATGTGCTTGCGGAATATCTGCCCCGGCGCCCTGTGACAATTGGCCACGGGCATCCCGCTTGCAACCAGCCGGTAAGAAAAAGAACTCCCCAACGTTATGATCAGCCACTTCGCCTCTTTCAAAAAAGCATGCGCGCGGGACAGCGAATCGTTCATTCCGCGCAACGCCTCCTGCTTATCCACATGCGAAAACTGGCTGTGGTGCTGCCAGCTTTGCCACAGCTCATTAAAATATACCAGGTCCTCTTCCCCATAAGGACGATTGTCCATATACGCCACCAGGCTCGACGCCACACTGGCTGGGTCGAATAAGATACCATTCGGGTTCAGCAGCACATCGAACTTCCAGTCCCGCAGTGCATTGCCGATATGTTCGGTAAAACAACTACCCGTCAGCATGATCTTGTCCGTATAGCCGATGGGATTGGGCAGTGCATTTATCTGTATAGGTAATTGGAATTCCATCAAACAAAAATTTCAGTAGCCAGCCGAAGTGATGCAGCAAGCGCAGCATCATCCAGTCCACGCAAAAGACCTTTATGCGTAAAATAAGGTATCATAAGGGTCGTGTCCATATTCCCGACAAGACGGTCTCCCGCCATGGGGCAGCCGCCAATGCCTTTCAACGCCCCGTCAAACCTCCTGCAGCCTGCCTGTAGTGCGGCATCGACCTTGGCCTTCCAATGCGTGGGCGTAGAATGCAAATGCACCCCAATAATATGGTCCGGCAACTGACGTACTAAATAATCCGTCACCGAGAACACCTGCCCGGGTGTCGCCAGTCCCACCGTATCGGCCAGAGAAATGATCCTGATCCCCAGACGGGTCAGGGTATCCACCCATTGAAAGACCACCTCTTCCGACCAGGGGTCTCCATAAGGATTGCCAAACCCCATGGATATATAGACGACCAGCTGCTTGTCCTTTTTTATACAAAGGTCCTGTATCTCCTCTACCGTAGCCAGCGAACCCTCGATCGTCTTGTTGGCATTGCGGAGCTGAAAGGTCTCCGAAACGGAAAAAGGAAATCCTAAATAGCTTATCTGATCAAAGGCGGCCGCCTCTTCCGCCCCTCTGAAATTGGCGACGATGGCCAGCAGACGGGTACGGCGGTCGTTTGGATCATGGTTCCCCGGCGCAGCGATCAACCCGTTATCCAGCCCGTCCAATACAGCAGCTGTATCCGCCATCTGTGGTATAGCTTTGGCTGACACAAAACTCCCAAAATCCAGGGTGTCAAAACCCACCCGTAACAGGGAGTTCAGATACTCGATCTTCTTTTCTGTAGGAATGATATCATGCCAGCCCTGCATGGCGTCGCGGGGGCATTCGACGAGGGTCAGCTTATCAGAGGAACTAATCTTCATGTGACACAAATTTACTAAATTCCCCAGTGGTCCGAACCGTCTATGGCTTCATCCGGTGTTTCAACGCCTCATAAAGTATGATGCCCGCCGCAACGGACACATTCAGCGAGTCGAAATCACCGGCCATAGGAATGGAGAAATGCTCATCCGCCGCCTTGCGTATATAGGACTGCACCCCCTTGTCTTCGCTCCCCATAACGATACAGCAGGGCTCTTGCAAAGGCAGCTCAAAAACCTTCCGGGCAGCGTTCATTTCGCTGGTGAATACTTTGATGCCATTGAAATGCAGGCTATCCACCGCCTTGAGCAGGCTGTTTACCCGGCAAATATTGATACGTTCCAGCGCCCCCGCAGAAGACTTCATCGCCTCTTCATTCAGGGCGCCTACCCCTTTGTCCGGAATGATAAGCGCCTGGGCGCCGCAGCAAAGAGCGCTCCGGGCTATCGCGCCGATGTTACGCACATCGGTGACCCCATCCAGCATAACGAACAGAGGCGTCTGCCCCTCCGCTACCACGTGATCGATCACCTGCTGCAGATCGAGATACTGTACCAGCCCCGCATACGCCAGCACCCCCTGGTGATTGGCCCTGGTCATCGATGCCAGCTTCTCCACAGGCACTACCTGTATGGGTACATTATGCTCCCGGGCTAATTGCCGTATCTCTGCGATGGCATCTCCCGATGCATTGCGTTGCAGCAATATCTTATCCACGGCCCTCCCTGATCGGATGGCCTCGATAAGGGGCTGTCTACCGATGATGAGGGATGATTGCTTCATTTAATAGTATTTTGACTTTCAGGATGGCTGCCACCGACATGGAGTCCGTGATGACCCCATTCATCACCATCCGGTATGCTTCTTCAAAAGGCAGCTTGCGCACCACCAATTGCTCCGTCTCCTCCGGCTCGGGTTCCCGCTGCTCCAGCTGCCGCGCCAAAAACAGGATGGCTTTTTCATCACTGACAGAGTTCGAAAGATGCATTTCCATAATGGGCGTCCACTCTTTCGCCACCAGTCCCGTTTCCTCCAGCAGCTCCCGTTGCGCTGATGCCACAGGGGGAACGGCAGGATCACCCCCTCCCTCCGGTATCTCCCAGCTATACTGATTTAAAGGGAATCTGTATTGCCCTACCAGCCAGGTATTCAACTCCTCATCCAGGGGCACGACGCCAATAGCCAGCCCCTTGAAATGGACTACGCCATAAATGCCTTTACCCCCGCTGGGGTTGAGGACATCATACTCGGTCACACCGATCCATTTATTGTCATAGACGGCCCGCTCAGAAAGTATAGTCCATGGATTCATAACAAAAAACCTCCCTGACGGGAGGTTTCCATATTGGTGTTTAAGATTATTTTAGTCCGAAGGCTTTTTTAACTTTCGGTACGTAGTCCAGCTTTTCCCAGGTGAAGAGCTCTACCTTCTTCTTCACTTCCTTGCCATCGGGCGATACAAAGGTCTTCTCCACCGTCTCCGATTTGCGGCCCATATGACCATAGGCTGCGGTCTCGCTATAGATGGGATTGCGAAGCTTCAGACGGGTCTCGATAAAGTAAGGACGCATATCGAACAGCTCCATTACTTTCTTGGCTATCTGGCCATCTGTCAGCTTGACCTTGGCAGTACCAAACGTGTTTACGTTGATGCTGGTAGGCTGTGCTACGCCAATGGCATAGGATACCTGTACCAGGATCTCGTCGGCAACGCCGGCAGCCACCAGGTTCTTGGCAATATGACGAGTTGCATAAGCCGCGCTGCGGTCCACCTTGGAGGGGTCTTTTCCGCTGAAGGCTCCGCCGCCATGCGCACCCTTCCCACCATAGGTATCTACAATGATCTTTCTCCCGGTCAGGCCGGTATCACCATGGGGTCCGCCAATGACGAATTTACCGGTGGGATTGATATGATATTTGATCTGATCGTTGAAAAGACGAGCATATTTTTTATACTTAGCCTTCACACGGGGGATCAGGATCTCGATGATATCCTTCTTGATCCTGGCCTGCATCTTAGCTTCTGTGTCAAAATCGTCGTGCTGTGTGGAAACCACGATGGCATCGATACGGACGGGCTTGTTATTGTCGTCGTATTCCAGGGTTACCTGGCTCTTGGCATCAGGACGGAGATATTTGATCTGCTTGTTCTCCCTTCTCAGGGCAGCCAGTTCTAACAATATTTTGTGGGCCAGGTCCAGCGCCAGCGGCATATAGTCTTCTGT
This sequence comes from Sphingobacteriales bacterium 50-39, assembly GCA_001898505.1. GTDB lineage: Bacteria > Bacteroidota > Bacteroidia > Chitinophagales > Chitinophagaceae > Puia. The sequence continues at coordinate 138,160 of MKTZ01000004.1, read as the reverse complement.
CTCGTTGCTTGCGTAGCCAAACATCATCCCCTGGTCGCCCGCACCCTGCTCCTCTTTCTTCTTCCTGTCAACACCCTGGTTGATATCGGAAGACTGCTCGTGAATGGCGGAAAAGATACCGCAGGAATTAGCTTCGAACATATATTCGCTCTTGGTATATCCGATCTTGCGGATAACGCCACGGGCAATTTCCTGTACGTCCAGATAAGCTCTGGACTTTACTTCGCCGGCCAGCACTACCTGGCCAGTGGTAACCAGTGTTTCGCAAGCCACTTTTGATTGAGGGTCAAAAGCCAGGAAATTATCGATCAATGCGTCAGATATCTGGTCGGCCACTTTATCGGGATGGCCCTCAGAAACGCTCTCGGAAGTGAATAAATAAGGCATGTAATTAAAACAATTTAAATAATAGTTATAATGGGTTTCGCTTACGCCGGCAAAGATAATGATTGGAACCTTTGCTCGGCCACGGCTAACATCGTTATTTAACAACAAATTATTGCCCTGGCTGAGCAGCTTATTTGCTGAGGTCGGTGTACAACTGCAAGTAGTCGCTCAGATCACTCTCGGCATTGAAGGATAATACCTTTTTGCCCCTGGTTTTTCCGAACTCCTCGACAAGTTTCTTGTCGACCTTGTCGGCGCCAAAGGTGATGGCATCTGCATAAGTGGCCCCGCCCCGGAACAGCGCTGTGTTATTGGCCTCCTTATAGGGCTCGAGGTCCTTTTCCTTGATGTTGGTATGTATGTTGGCAATCTTGAGGAAATCAGGACCCAGTTTCTCCTTAAAGGTGTTCTGACCGATGGTGAAAACACACTTGCTATGGGCAAATACCGGCTCCTTCTTATAGACAGTCTTGAGATACAAAGGAATAAGTCCCGTCATCCAGCCGCTGCAATGAATGACATCGGGTGGCCAGCCAAACTTCTTCACTGTCTCCAGCGCCCCCTTGCAATAGAACACCGTCCGAAGACCATTGTCCTCGAACCACTTTTCCTGCTCGTCATGAAATATGAACTTCCGCTTGAAAAGATCCTCATTGTCCAGAAAATATACCTGCAAACGGGCATTGGGCAGGCTGGCTACCTTGATCTGTAAAGGAAAATCATCATTGTCCACCGCTACATTTATCCCGGACAGCCTTACCACCTCATGAAGACGATGCCTGCGTTCGTTAACCACCCCAAAGCGCGGCATGATGCAACGTACCTCAAACCCGCTTTCATTCGACTTTATTGCCAGTTTATTCACTATCTCTGCAAACTCGGTCAGCTCTAAATAAGGCGACATTTCGTTGGCAATAAATAAAATTCGCTTTTTTTGTAGCATTATTAGATTTAATTGATGAGACGAACCTGGGCGCACCCCCCTAACCAATTGGTTTGCAAAGTTACGCAATTTTTTCGGAAAATTGGTGCATTGACGGGCGTTCCACGGCTATAAATGAAAAATTATGCTATTGATCAAAAGGAAAGCTGATCTGGTCCAGTGGTTGGATAAACAGCGATCAGAAGGGAGATCCATCGGATTTGTACCCACGATGGGAGCCTTGCATGCAGGACATATATCACTTATTGATATATCTAAAAAAGGCACAGAGACCACTGTTTGCAGCATTTTTGTCAACCCAACCCAGTTCAATGACCCCAAGGATTTTCAGAAATATCCTATTACAATAGAAAATGATATCCTCCTCCTGGAGCAGGCAGGTGTGGATGTCCTTTACCTCCCGGAAGTCCCGGATATTTATCCTGATGGGATAAAAGATCTTGAAAAATATGACCTTGGGAGCTTAGAGTCGCTCCTGGAAGGCGCTTTCCGGCCCGGTCATTTCCAGGGAGTCTGTCAGGTCATGCGCCGGCTGCTCGAAGCGGTTCGGCCCGATCAGCTCTTCATGGGTCAGAAAGATTATCAGCAATGCATGGTCGTCCACCGGCTGCTGGAGATCATCGGCCTTCCCACCCGGCTGGTCCCTTGTCCCATCGTCCGCGAAAAAGATGGCCTGGCCATGAGCAGCCGCAATATGCGACTCTCCGAAGACCAGCGAAGGACGGCTACCACGATCCACCAGGCTCTCACCAGAATAAAAGAAGGGTGGCAAAAAGGAGAAAAAACCGATCGCCTCATCAAATCTGCCACCTCCCTGCTGGAAGAAAAGGGTTTCCGGGTAGATTATGTGAGTATCGCCGACCCCATGACCCTGGAGCCTGTCCAGCGTAGCGAGGTCCCCGCCGTCGCCCTCGTGGCAGCATTTCTTGGTGAGATCAGACTGATCGACAACATGACTCTTTGAGTTCATCCCTGGGGCCGGCCCTCCCGCACATATTCGAACCTTCCTATGGTCGGAAGTGTTATCTTGCGGAAATTATGATGATAGAAATTCTCAAATCGAAAGTACACCGCGCCGTGATCACAGAGGCCAACCTGAACTATGTGGGCAGTCTGACCCTGGATGAAGACCTTATGGACGCCGCCAATATGATCGAGAACGAAAAAGTGCAGATCGTCAACGTCAACAACGGCGCCCGTATCGAGACCTACCTCATAAAAGGCAAAAGGGGCTCCGGCACCTGCTGCCTCAACGGTCCCGCAGCCAGACAAGGGGCAGTAGGCGACATCGTTATTGTCATCTCCTACGCGCATATGGATTTTGAAGAAGCTAAGAAATTTACTCCACGTATCGTATTTCCAAAAGAAGGAAATAAGCTGTAATTTGGGCCTGTATGAAGAAGAAACTTCGGACTATACTTCAATATCTTTTCTTCGCTGCATTGGCAGCGTTTTTTGTGTGGTTGAGTCAGAAAGACATGAAAAAGGACGACTGGGCAAAGCTCAAGGATTCCCTCCACCGGGCTAATTACTGGATCCTCGTCCCCGTTCTTCTTCTGCTGCTGGCCTCTCACTGGCTAAGAGCCCTCCGCTGGCGCCAGCTGATGGAGCCCCTCGGCTATAAGCCCAAGCGTATAAACGCATTTTTAGGAGTAATGATCGGCTATTTCGTCAATGTCGGCGCTCCTCGCCTGGGGGAAGTGGTGAAATGTACCGTCCTCGCCCGCTATGAGAAGATACCCGCAGACAAGCTGGTAGGTACCATCGTGGCCGAAAGAGCCTTCGACGTCATCTGCCTGCTGGCCGTCTTTGGACTGGCCCTCGTCTTCCAGTTCGACGTGATCCATTCCCTTACCGCCGATAACCTGGAGGCTTTCTTCCATAATGCCAGCGGCAAAATAGCCTGGTGGAAGATCATCGCCGTGGCAGCCGGGCTCGCCATCCTCTTCTTCGGCGCGAAATGGTTCCTGTCCAGATTCGAGCATATCAACATCGTACAAAAGGTAAAAGCCATCGGTGTCAATATCTGGCATGGCCTCACCAGCGTAAAAGACCTGAGGAACAAGCCTCTTTTCTTTGTTTACACCGTAGGCATCTGGGCCTTATACCTTTTCAGCACCTGGATGGGCTTTTTTGCCATCAGCGAGACCAGCCATCTCACGATCGTAGACGCCCTTACCGTCCTGGCAATGGGTAGCGTGGGCATGATCGTCTCCCCCGGCGGCATCGGCGCCTATGCGCTCCTCGTTGAGAAGACGGTATCTTTTTATGGCGTACCGGGTAGCCCTTACGGGCAGGCTCTTGGCTGGCTCCTTTGGTTCGGACAATTGCTTAGCTTTATCCTCTTTGGCGTAACCAGCTTCATACTCCTTCCACAAGTCAATCGAAGTAAAAATGAAGGTCCCACAAATTATTCAGCAGAAAATATTTGACCTCTCTGCCCTGCAGCACCAGCTGCGGCGGTGGCGGCTACTCAGCAAGACCGTTGCTTTTACCAACGGCTGTTTCGACATCCTCCACGAGGGTCATATCGCCTCCCTGTCCGATGCGGCACGCGAAGCCGACATTCTCGTCGTGGGACTCAACTCGGACGATTCCACCTGTCGCCTGAAAGGACCGCAACGCCCCGTCAATCCACAGCAGGCCCGTGCCACGGTTCTGGCCTCTCTGCTCATGGTCGATGCGGTAGTCATTTTTAATGAGGATACGCCGCTGGAATTGATAAAGATCGTACAGCCTGACGTCCTCGTCAAAGGCGGCGATTATACACTTGACCAGATCGTAGGTGCTAAGGAAGTGATGGCCGCAGGCGGCAGAGTGGTAATAAATCCCATTGTCCCCGGCGTCTCCACCACCGGGATCATCGAGAAGATGAAGCGTTAGCCTCGATACATACGTTCGACCTCTTGCACAATGGCCTCGATGGCCTGGTCATCGCCCTTGGGATCGTAGGGCTGTTTGAGATTGCTGCTAAAGAAGAAGGCGACGGTCTGCCAGAATCGGGCCGTAAATCCACCCTTGTATTCTTTGATAAGGGCATAACAGTTGTTGCCCGTCTGCCGGTTGATCAGCTTCATCAATACTTTGCCCTGATAAATGGAAAGTTTCTCCAAAGGATCGGTAAATTCCTTTTTCAATTCCTTTTCACGGGATTCCACATACTTTTTCCTGTCGCTCTCCTTATCCAGGAGCGCCAGCTTTGCATTCATTTCGTTGATGATGATCCCCGCCTTGCGTGCATAAGGATAGGTGACATAGACAGCATTACGGAGACGTGTCCATTCTTCATATTTCCTGCGGGCAGCAGCCGTCATGGGCGCCGTCACCCAGGTCATTTCTATCGTCCGGGCAGATAGTATCTCACCCTGGTATACCTTGGCAGGCACCATGATCGTGTCATTGGGACCCAGCTCGGGACGTGGAATATTGTCGGGGATATTATTGGTGGTGTCCTGCTGCTGAGCATGCAAATTCAATGCTCCCATCACGAGTACGAAGACAAAAAGCAGGTATTTATTTATGCCATGGGCCATGCGTCCTTAAAGTTACATATAATTAATACCCCAGGCAAGGACGAGGTAACCCTATATTTCCACCCGGGACAAGCGAGTTTGCCTCCTTCTCCATACTATGCTCATAATGAAGCCGATGATCATAATGATGGTTCCGATCCAAAGGATGTTTATTTGCGGGAATTCGTAAACTTTTAACGCAACAAAAGGGGTCATAGTAGAAGACTCTTTAATACCAATATTGAGCTTCCGCCCTTCGGACAGACCCATAAAACGTACGGCGAGGTTCTGGGCAAAGACGGTGTCATTGATAAACCGCGGTGCATTGTCCTTTACATAGTACACGGGGGTGGCCGTGTAACGCATGCTGTCCCTGCTGACCACGGTGAGATGGGCCATCAGAGCCGTATCACCTTTGCCGAAGTGATATTTCTCCGGATTGATCACGATGGAATCCAGTATGATATATCCCTTGGAATAATAGGCCGTGTCGTGAATGGCTATGGGATTGCTCTTGAACTGCACCGTATCTTCCCCCCGCTGTGCCGGGTTGTCCGACGCCGTGATATAGCTGAATATGTCCTTGTTCCAAAAATGATACTTGTCGGGGTTCGCCGAGATCTGCGCCTGTCCCTTCGTAGACTTCAGCCAGCTGGGATAAAGATCGAAATTCAGGGTCCCGTCCTTTTTCTCCATCCGGATATGGAAGTACTCCGCCTTGCTGCGGTGATCCAGGGAATCGCCATCGACATAGGTGGCCCAATACTTACCCATATCGGTACGGATCCCTTTCAACAGCGTGATATTCTCCATGGGATTCTGTTTGGCCTCGGGGTCGAAGTTCAGCAGGATGCCCGTAGTGTTATAGGAGAGCACTTGTTTCTTGGCGGAGGAGAAAAGGATACCTACCAGCATAAGTCCAAATCCCACATGGGCCACGGAAGCGCCCGCAGCCTTTAGCTTCCCCCGCATGCCGCTATAGATATACGTCGCATTGGCTACCACCGCATAGATACCGGCAAACATAGCCAGGTGAATGGCTACCATAAAGCCGGCGCCGTATTTGTCGTAGTTGATACCGCCAAAAACACTCACCAGTACGGACAGCACGAGAGCTATTGCCGTGGGCAGCATCAGTTTCCTGATATATTCGCGGGAGGTCTGTTTGTACCGCAGGAATTGCGTGATGGCGGTGAAAAGCCCTAATAGTATCGCAATGAAGATCTCCACCCTGTTGTACGAAAAGGCAGCGTCGTCACTGGTCGTCACTTTATCCTTCCGGAACCAGTTGATCACAGGCAGGGAAGTGGAAATGATGATGAACATGGCAGAGAGAAAAAGCACCAGGGCTCCGATGAACATCCAGAATTCCCGGGAGCTCGTCTGCTCTTCCTTCGCGATAAAAGGTATTTGTTTATAGCGTGCGATAAAAAGTATATAAGCAGGCAGCAGGAACACAGCCACAAAGAGTCCAAGCTGTACATTCATCCCCGAATCCACGAACGCATGCACCGAGGTGTCGCCCAGGACGCCGCTGCGGGTAAGGAAGGTGGAATAAAGTATCAGGACGAACTGGGTGATCAAAAAGAAATAAGTAGCCCGCAGGGAATGACCCGTGGCGTTGTAGACCACCTGCGTATGCAAACCTGCTATCATGACCAGCCAGGGCACCAGCGACGCATTCTCCACCGGGTCCCATGCCCAGTAGCCCGCGAAGCTCAGCGATTCATAAGCCCAGGCAGCGCCCATCATGATGCCCGTACCAAGTATACAGGCCGAGAATAAGGTCCAGGGCAGCGCCACTTTTGTCCAGCCGCTGTATTGCTTTGTCCACAGCCCCGCGATGGCATAGGCAAAAGGCACGATGGTGGAAGCGAATCCAAGGAACAGGATGGGCGGATGTATCGTCATCCAATAGTTCTGTAGCAGCGCGGCAAGGCCCTGGCCATCCTGCATCTGGGGGAAGCTGAGATAGTCGGCACGCTGAAAGATCGGCGCCCCGGTCATCTTCTCCCGTAAAAGGATGAATGGATTGATCCCGATGTTATGTCCGAATAGATAGATCCCAAGGATCATGGTGGCTACGCAGAAGAGCGCAAAGGTCATTACGGTCATGACAGGCGCTTCCCATTTGCCCGCTTTTTTGATGAGGATACCGCCGAGCACGCAAAGCCAGATGGTCCACAAAAGAAAGCTACCCTCCTGCGCCTCCCAGATACAGGCCATCAGATAGTTCAAAGGCAGTGCCCTGCTGGAATGCTCCCAGGCGAAGTTATATTCGAACAGCCGGTTGCTGACGATATAGATGATGGTGACAAGTACGGAGAACACCGATAGCGCATCTATCCCAAACGCCCACCGCGCCATTTTTTTCCAGCTCTTCTCCTCTAAAGGATCCCTGGCGTTGGTGGCCTTGAAATAAGATATACATGCAACAAGGGAAGAAGCCAGTGAAAGTACAGCGAAGAAGTGCCCGATCTTGCCGGGCAAAAGGTGTTCACCTATATATTCCATGATCGGACATTAGTTTTGAGACAGTTCTTTCTTGGCCATGTTGGGATCGTCCTTGTATTTGGAAGGACATTTCAGCTGAATACCAGTCTTCTGGGATATTTCGAGAACATCCCCATTCATCTTTCCTTTAAGGGTGATCTTTTCAGCCTTTTCCAGGTCATAAGGCTTCTCGAAATGATAGACTACCTTGGCCGTCGCGCCCAGGGTGTCCTTGATATAGAAGCTGAAATAATTGGGGTTCTTCACTGGATCATACTCCATAGGTTGCTGTTTGTCCATATGAGCGATGATCGTAACGGTCTTGCCGGGTTTCTGTTTGGCCGAAGCAATGGTCTCGTAGGTGGACAGGTTGCCCATCCAGCTGATAAGAACAGCCACGGAGATCGCAATGGCTGCCAATATAATGATTTGTACTTTCTTCATAACAGATGGCAAAGTTACTCCAAAAACAATATCCCTGCTATGATTTGTGTCAGGTGGCGCTACATCTTTTTAAAGACGACGATACCGTTGTGCCCCCCAAATCCGAAAGTATTGCTCATGGCGACTCTTACAGGCCGGTCGATGGCTTCTCCCAACAAAATGTTAAGATTGGGTGGAATGGCAGGATCAAGCTCTTTCGTGTTGATGGTGGGAGGGATAATCCCTTCCCGGATGCTCATGATACAGGCTATGGCCTCGACAGCCCCTGCCGCCCCCAGCAAATGTCCCGTCATGGACTTTGTGCCGCTGAGGATCAGTCTTTCCGGCGCCTCGCCGAACACATGAACGATCGCGTTCACTTCGCTGATATCACCCACCGGTGTAGAGGTGGCGTGTACATTCAGGTAATCTACCTCATCCTTATTTAGACCGGCATCTTTTAAGGCCTCCTCCATAGCTCTTCTGGCGCCCGCTCCCTCAGGATGCGTAGCTGTCATATGATAGGCATCCGCCGTCATGGCGGCGCCGGCCAGCTCGGCATAGATATGCGCCCCCCTGTTTCTGGCATGTTCATACTCCTCCAACACCAGCGCACCCGCGCCTTCCCCCATGACAAACCCATCCCGGCTCACATCAAAAGGGCGGGATGCACCCTTTGGATCGTCATTACGGGTCGACAACGCCTTCATGGCATTGAACCCGCCGATGGACGCTTCGGTGATAGGGGCTTCCGAACCACCCGAAACGATCACCTTCGCCTTGCCCAGACGGATATAGTTCATCGCGTCCATAAAGGCAGTGTTGGAGGTGCTGCAGGCAGACACCGTCGTATAATTGATCCCCATCATCCCATACTTGATCGAGATCATGCCCGACGCCATGTTGGCGATCAGCTTGGGTACAAAGAATGGACTGAACCGTGGTTGATGCCCTCCCCCGGGGAGTAACTCGCCCTGTGCATATTCCTTTACCTGCTCTTCAAAGGTCTGCATCCCCCCCTGCCCGCTGCCCCAGATGACACCCGCATCAAAAGGGTCCATCTTGCTAAGGTCCAATCCCGCGTCCCTGATAGCCTGGTCAGCGGCCACCATCGCGTATTGGGTGAACAGGTCCGTACGTTTCAGCTCGCCCCGGTCCAGGCTGGAAGATGGATCGAAATCCTTTACCTCACAGGCAAATCGCGTCTTGAAAGCAGCTGCATTGAAATGGGTGATCGGCCCCGCCCCACTGACGCCAGCCTTTAGCTGAGCCCAAAAGGACGCGGGGTCATTCCCTAAAGGAGTGATGGCGCCCATCCCCGTGACAACTACTCGCTTCATAATTGCTTTTTTTAAATATTATCATTAATGCAGCCCGGTTATCTGTCCGGAGCGCATTCTATATCCTTCAATAACTGATCCAGCATCCTGGTAAATACCTCCTTACCCAGTACCCTTGACAATAGCAGCGAAGATAATAAGGATGATATTACCAGCAGGGCCCTGCTCTCAGCCTCCCCCGCGAATGCCAGCGTACCATCCTTCCGCCCTTTCTCCAGGGACTCCGTCATCCAATCCAGTATTACCTCACACATCTCTTTCACCCTCTTCTGCAGCGGGTCCGGTAAGGTCAGAAAATCCGGTGTCAGCGACCCGTTCAGACAGATCCATCCCCGCCGGTGGCTGCCATAGAATCGTTCCACCACCTTTCTCAATTGCACATTCCCCGGCAGATCCCCCCACTCCTCCCGGCTGCTGGCTATCTTATCGATCTCCCTGTCCACCACACTGACGCCCAGGTCCGCCTTGGAGGGGAAATAATAATGGATGGCCGCGTTTCGGATATGCAGCACCCCGGCAATATCCCCATAGCTAAAGGCATTATATCCCTTGGTGCGGATCAATTCCTCCGCCTTGTCGACGATATTTTCCCGTGTGTCGGACACGGTCGCAAAACTACTTACTTACTAGTAAGTAAACAAACAAAAATTGGGCACAGCCCAACTGGCCGAAGGCCCATCATAAGCGAGCTCAGGCTGCTTTAGCAGCCGTCGGACCCAAACATGGTTTATATAAAAATTTTATAAAATTCAACGTTCAAACATTCTTTTTTGTCACATATTTTGTGTAGAGCCTATACTGTACTAACTTGCGCTGCGTTTTGAAACCGGACCCCGGTTCGTTATTTGTAAAGAGACGTCTACGATCATGACAGATTTATCGCATTTCGATGCCAACGGAGCCAGTAATCCAAAGAACAACATCTTTGGGCTCCCCTTCTCTGAAGAAGATGCCCGGCTTATAATCCTGCCTGTTCCCTGGGAAGTCACCGTTAGCTATGGCGCCGGCACGGCTCGCGCAGCAGAACACGTCTTCGCCGCCAGCATGCAGGTGGATCTCTTCGACAGCGACACCAAGGACGCCTGGAAACAAGGCTTCTACATGCGCCAGCCCGACAAGAAGGTGCTGATGAAAAGCGATTACCTTCGTAAAGAAGCAGAACTCTATATCGACTATACCTCCAAAGGGGAAGTGCTGGAAAAGAACAGCTTCATGTGCAAATCCATCAAGGAGATCAATGAAGGCAGCGCCAATCTCGTCAAATGGGTATATGAACAAACCCGCACTCTGCTGGAAAAAGGCAAGCTGGTAGCCTTGCTGGGCGGAGACCACAGCACCCCCCTTGGCTATTTCAAGGCCATCGCGGAAAAACACGGCGACTTCGGCATCCTCCAGATAGACGCGCACTGCGATCTGCGCAAATCCTACGAGAACTTTGTATACAGCCATGCCAGCGTCATGTACAATGCTCTCCAGGAAATACCCGAGCTAAAAAGATTGGTACAGATAGGTGTACGCGACTACTGCCAGGAAGAGTGGGATTTTATCCGCAACAGCAATTACCAGGTCATCACCTATTTCGACAAGGATATAAAGGAACGCACTTACGAAGGACAGAGCTGGAAACAGATTGCGGACGAAATAGTCTCACATCTCCCGGACAAGGTCTACGTCAGCTTTGACATCGACGGACTGGACCCGAAGCTGTGTCCGCACACAGGCACCCCCGTGCACGGCGGCTTCGAAGCCGAACAGGTATTCTATATCATCAAAAAGATCATACACAGCGGACGTAAGTTCATCGGGTTCGATCTGGATGAGATCGGTGTAGGCGAGACGGACTGGGACGCCAACGTAGGCGCCCGCGTATTGTGGAAACTTTGTAACTTGCTGGTAGCAAGTAATTCCTGACATGCACTATCAATATGTCGTCATTCTCAAAAAGAACAGTGAAAAGGCTACGGACGCATTGAGCTTCTTTTTATGCCTCCTCTCTTCCATCAGCTTCCTTTATCATGCAGTGAGATCATCCTCCTGGTTCCTCTATGCAGCAGCAGCTATTCTATTGATAGGCCTGGCCATCAACTTTTTTGCCAGACGGGCAGGCCGTACCCGTATCCGGTACCGTTACCTCCTGATGGTGGCAGCCCTTGGCTGGATAGCCAGCCCCTTTCTGCCCTGGCTCTGCATACTCTTTGTCACACTGGCTTTTTTGGAATATCAGACCAAACGCCCCCTGGAGATAGGCTTCGATAAGGACAGGGTGGTGATCAATTCCCTCATACGACGCAGGTATGACTGGTCCGCCTTTTCCAACATCATCCTCCGGGATGGGTTGCTGACAATGGACTTTAAGGACAATCGCCTCTTCCAAAAAGAGGTCGCGGACGATGAGGACGAGGACGACGCCGATGAAGACGAGTTCAATGACTACTGCCGTACGCGCCTCGAAGAATCTTGTTCCCAATAGCCGGTGGCAAATTTTTCCCTCATTTTTTATGGAATGTTCCGCCCCCCGCATCTAACGGTAAATAACTGCCGTATGGATTCGATTGCTGTCGTTCATCCAACGTTCGAGAAGTTAAAGCATTCCAGCAGATGGTTACACGCTGCTGCCGCCCTTTTTATCCTCACCCATGCCCTTAGCCATGTCCACCGGCAGGAAATGCCCACCATTTATTTCTGGTGTCAGCTCCTCATATCCCTGGACATTTTCATCCTGGTGCTGGCAGGCAGGGAATTGCTCCTCCTACCCCGGGTAAATCTCTTCTTCCGCCTGGTGGAGATCATTTTCTTCCTGGTCATTGGATTGATCATGCTCCTGGCGGGCAACTGGACCATAGCCGTCACTCACCTTGCCCTCAGCGTCGGATACAGTTACCTTTTCTATTGCGAAAGAAGCCTCCGGAAAAAGGAACTGCTCTCCCTGCACCACATCGGCGTTACGATACCCGGGCTCCCCGAAAGCCGCTTCCTCCTCTGGAGCCAGATCAATGACATCGAAACAAGCTACGACTCCATTCGTATAACCACTTCAGACAACCAGAAACTGAACTTCGACCTCCGAAAAAATCTAACTTTCGCCCAGTTGGAACAAATTCACGAATTTTGTAGGCATTATTTAGGAAAATGCTGAAAAGATCACCTTACATTCTCTACTCCGACGGAAAAGGGAATATTTTTGAAGACACTAGTTTATATGCTACAGGCCGCAGTGGTTGGGATGCTCTGCCAATCCCCGAAGAAGATTGGATAGAACTGCCTGATGGCGGGTCCCTCTATGAACTGCCGGGCAGAAAGGGCATCGGCATCGATGTCCTTACAGGCGAGATGCGTCTCTGCGAAAAAGGATGGGCCGTAGCAGCCTTTATACCTCCGGCGCACACGGGTCTTTACCTGGCAGCCTACGAGACGGGAAAGGATGCACCCACCCTACCCCTCTTCTGCTACACTGCCGCCGGCTGGCATGACTCCCAATTTTATGTCCCCGCCGTCCGTATCGAACAGGACATCCGCCAGGATTGCGCGGGATATGACTGGGACGTCATCAACAGCGGGGTCGACAGCATCCTGAAAGCCTATCCCAATAACAGGCTGATACGCCACCTCGCCGAAAACTGCTGCCTGACCTACCATTGCCCGGCAGCCCGTAACTATTTTATGGGACGCTGGGAATGCCCCATCCCCAGCTCACCCGCCTGTAACGCCAATTGCATCGGATGTATCTCCTTCCAGCCACAGGAAGAAGCCATTCCCTCTACACAGGACCGGCTCACCTTCAAACCCACCCCGGAAGAGATAGTGGAATTCACCGTCCCACATCTTCAGACAGCCCCCTATCCGATCGTCAGCTTCGGACAAGGCTGTGAAGGGGAACCGCTCCTCATGTGGGAGACCATCCGCGAATCCATTTTGGAAATGCGCAAGCATACTCCCAGGGGCAGCATCAATATCAACACCAATGGGAGCAGGCCGGCTGCCGTACGGGCCCTTTGCGAGGCAGGGCTGGACTCGATCCGCGTCAGTACCAACTCCGCCCGCGCAGCCATCTATGAAGCTTACTACCGTCCCAACAACTATAGCTTCGAAGACATCGTGGAAAGCCTGAAAGTGGTACGCAGTTTCGGCGGATGGGCCAGCATCAATTATTTCGTATTCCCCGGGATGACGGACAGCGTGGAAGAATACGAAGCCCTCCGCAAGCTCATTCGCGATACAGACCTGACCATGATCCAATGGCGTAATTTTAACATCGATCCCGACTGGTACCTGGGCAAGCTTGGCGTCACCGACACGGGAGAGTTCCTGGGCGTCAAACAGCTGATGGAATTGATAAGGGAAGAATTTCCACAGGTGCAATTTGGGTATTTCAATCCTCCCATGGAAAGGATCAGGGGGAATTACCAGGAAAATTTCGCACATTGAAGAAGATCATCATCATAGGAGCCACCTCCGGCATAGGCAGGGAGCTGGCGCGTATCTATGCCGGTGAGGGCCACTTGGTAGGTGTCACGGGCCGCCGGCACGATCTGCTGTATTCCCTACAGCTGGAGTTCCCCAACCACATCATCACGGAATGTTTTGACGTGACATCTCCCCAAAGCATTACCCACCTTCAGTCCCTCATCGAAAAAATGGACGGGCTCGACATGCTCATTTACAACGCAGGCTATGGCGACGTCAGCGATGTCCTGGACTGGAAGATAGACAAGGAGACGGTAGATGTAAATGTCAATGGCTTCATTGCCATCACTCATTTCACATTTCAATACTTTGTTATTAATGGCGGCGGACAGCTGGCCACCACTTCCTCCATCGCCAGCATCCGTGGCAATAGCCACGCCCCCGCCTACAGCGCCAGCAAGGCTTTCCAAAGCATTTATTTCGAAGGTCTCCATATGAAAGCAAAAAAGGCCGGCTGGCCGGTATATATCTCTGATATTCAACCCGGCTTTGTGGATACCAAAATGGCAAAAGGTGAAAAAAGATTTTGGGTCTCTCCCCCGGAAAAAGCAGCCCGGCAGATCGTGGAAGCACTGCGAAAAAGACGGTGGAGGGTCTATATCACCCGCCGCTGGTGGCTGGTAGCCAAACTGGCCAAATGGATGCCCGGCAGCGTCTATCATCGCATAGGATGATTTTTTTGGCACCCCGATTGCACTGCATGCCCCAAAGATCACAATATGAATTCGAAGGACAAAAAACTTATCGCCACCACAGCCCTCGTTACCCTCCTGGCCGGAGCCGCCACAGCTACCGCTATCTACGTCATAAATAAGAAAAGACACCAAAAGAGACTAGCCGTCGTGTCCAATGCTGGCTATGAAATGGCCTATGACGTGCACTACCCGATGAAATACAAGAAAAGCTCATAGCACAGCCCCAACCACTAAATATTAACATTTTATGTGGTTCCGGAACGGCAATTAGCCTATAATTTGTACGTTTGTATGGGGCCGGAGTACCCGGACCATACAAACACGTATGACAGATAGCTTTGAATCCCAAAAGAACATGAAGGCTACAGGGTATACCCTGGGCGTCTGCATATTGCTGGTGATCCTTTTGTTCATCACCAGCTGGACCCTTCCTACAATACCTCCACCTCCCATCGAAGAAGGCATCGAGGTCAACCTCGGCAATAGCGACCGGGGGCAGGGGGTCGATCAACCCTATCTCCCGGGAAAACCTTCTGCACAGGACCATGAAAAATATACCCCGCCCAAACAGGCCGTGGTAACAAAAGAAGCAGTCAAGGACGTGGAGACGGACGACAACAACAAGGAAGATGCCCCCGTGGTAAAGAAGGCCCCGGTGACAAAACCCAATGCTACAAAGATCCCCGATAAAGACGTGGTGAAGACACCAGCCAAACCCGTCAAACAGCCCGAAACTACCCCCACTCCTCCCAAGCCAAAGCCAAAAGCCCTCATGCATGGCGTCAACGGCGACGGTACAGGAGGCAATGACGCCGACGATTACAAACCAGGCGGCAACCAGGGTATCGCAGGCGGTCACGGCGATCAGGGCGCACCCGGCGGTAATCCCAATTCCAACAACTATACAGGCGGGGGAAGAGGCAATGGCAAGCCAATTATATCCAGAGGCCTCAATGGACGCCGCGTCGCCAGTTCTCCTTCCTTCACAGACGACTTTAATGAAAATGCCAAGGTCGCCGTAGACGTACACGTAGACGCGGCAGGTAATGTCGTGGACGCGGACTATCAACCACGCGGTTCCACTACCTCAGATGGTTCTATGAAAGCCATCGCGCTTCGCAAGGCCAGACTGGTAAAATTTACACCCGGCGACGGTGAGTCCGTAGGAACCATCGTCTTTGAGTTTCGGGTGCATAATTAATTTATACGCAGATTATTGCTTAATCCATCCCGGCTGCCTATTTTAGCCGGCAATAAACCCCTGCTATGTACTTTAAATTCCTGTTTAGTCTTGTCCTACCGATCCTGTCCTTTGCCAATCTTTCCTCTGACCGCTCCGATTATCAAAAGATCATACTGGACGACTATTACTCCCATGCAAAACCAAAGGATGCAAAAGATAAGACCACGCAGAACTATAAGGTCCGGTCGGCCCTGGGCATCATACTCGACTGCTCCAAATATGATTTCTCACTCATACGAAAAATGAACAACGGGAAAGACCCTGACAAGATACACCTGGTATGCAAGAGCGGCACCTTCGACATTGAGCTGAACCTACACGGAGAGACTATTATCGATAAGACCACTGCTCACTCCATTGGAGAAGAAAAAGAATTCAAAGGATTCGAAAAAGGCGATACCCCGATACTGGGCATCGGCACCCTGGCAATAACAGGGACCAAGGCGCAAATGCTCACCTATTGGGTGTCCATGATGGATATCGAGTAAAAGGGAATTGTATCTTTGCTGTCCAATAAATGGACAGATGGACTATCAGCAAACATTGGACTATCTATTTAGCAAGCTGCCCATGTTCAGTCGCATCGGCGCAGCCGCCTATCGGAAGGATCTCACCAATACCATCGTGCTCAGTGAATTCCTTGGCCGGCCCGAAAAAAGATTTCCCTCCGTACACATAGCCGGCACCAACGGCAAAGGCTCTACCAGCCATATGCTCGCCGCTATCTTCCAGTCCGCAGGTTATCGCACAGGCCTGTATACCTCTCCGCACCTGAAAGACTTTAGAGAACGGATCAGGATCAATGGTGAAATGATAAAAGAATCATTTATCGTAGACTTCGTCCAGCGCATCCGTCCTCTGTCCGAATCGCTGGACCCCTCCTTTTTCGAAGTGACGGTGGCCATGGCCTTCGAATATTTCGCCGTAGAGAAAGTGGACATTGCCATCATTGAAGTAGGGCTGGGCGGCAGGCTCGACAGCACCAATATCATCCATCCCGAGCTTTCCGTCATCACCAACATCGGGTTCGATCACATGAATATGCTGGGTAATACCCTGCCGGCCATCGCATTTGAAAAAGCAGGCATCATCAAAAAAGATACGCCCGTGGTCATAGGCGAGCATAATCCTGAAACGGCTCCCGTATTCGAACAGCGCGCCCATGAGGACAATGCCCCGCTCACTTTTGCAGACCAGCAGCGTTTTATATCCGACTGGAATTATCAGCGCCATCGCCTCACCGCAGGGGTCAGCACAAGCCCTACAGCCGATGATAAGGAGTTCTACACCCTGGACCTGCCTGGTATTTATCAGACCCGCAATTTGCTGACAGTACTGGAAGCCGTACACCGCCTGCGCGCCCTAGGCTGGAAATTGGAGCAGACTGCCGTTCACAAGGGTCTGGCGAATGTAAAGAAACTAACGGGGCTGCATGGCCGCTGGGAGCTGGTGCACGAACACCCGGACGTTATACTGGATGTAGCGCATAATGCAGACGGCATGCGACAACTGGCCCGCCAGATAGAGCTTTCCGATCACGAAGAACTTCACATCGTTCTGGGCATGGTAGGCGATAAGGACATCGACCAGGCCCTGGCCCTCTTACCCAAAACAGCTTACTATTATTTCACTAAAGCATCCATTCCCCGCGCCCTGCCGGAAGACAGGTTGTCTGAAAAAGCCAGGTCAAAAGGGTTGGAAGGTAAGACCTATCCCAACGTGATGGAAGCCCTCAGCGCGGCAAAAGCACACGCCAGGCCGCGGGACCTCGTCCTGGTATGCGGCAGCGTATTCGTGGTGGGAGAAGTGTGACCCACACCGGCCGGCCGGGCCTCACTCCGCCCGTAAATTCTTCACAGGGTTGGCCGACGCCGCTTTAAAAGCCTGCATCCCGATAGTAACAGCCGCCACACATACAGCCGTCAGCGCCGTCGCCGCAAATACCCACCAGCCCGGCTCGATACGATAAGCAAACTGCTGCAGCCATTTATTCATAAAATACCAGGCCAGGGGCGACGCTATCAGCGATGCCAGCAACACCAGCTTCAAAAAACCAGCTACCAACAGCTGCATGATCTCCAATACAGAAGCCCCCAGCACCTTCCGGATACCGATCTCCTTCACCCGGTTGACAGCCGTCAGCGCTGCCAGCCCAAACAACCCCAGACAAGCAAGGAATATAGATACGCCGCCTGCGCAGCCAATGATATCCCTCCATCTTGCCTCCGCCTTATAATAACGGTCCAGGTCTTCATCCAGAAAGCTATAACGCAGGGATAGTTCCGGAACAGCGCTTTTCCAGACGGCCTGTATCGCAGACAGCGTGGCGGTAGGGTCGCCCGCGCGAAGATGAACAAAGATGCGCTCGGGCCGAAGATCGGGCGGCATAAAGAACAATTGTGGACGCACCTGCCGCGTCAGTTTCTCGAAATTGAAATCCTTCACTACTCCAATGATAGTCTTGCGTCCATCCCCAAACATGCTTTTGAACTGCACCCCAATAGCTTCCGCTGGTGCCAGTCCCAGATCATTTTTTACCAGCGTCTCATTGACAACCACCGCACCGGCAGTATCCAGGCTCCTGTCACTGCTGAAATTACGTCCGGCCAGCAGCCGCATTCCGATGACACCCATAAAAGCCGTATCCACAGGGTATTCGATAACGCCATCCTTCTTCCCGTTAAAGTCATATCCTCCCCCCATAAAGCCCTGCCCCTCTCCCAAACCCATTTGCGTGGCCCCTACACCCAACACCTCGGGACGCGACATCAGCGTTTGCCGTATGTACGAATATATTTTCTTTCCGTCCACATCGCTGGTATTGATGACCACGGTATTTTCCTTGATAAGCCCCAGGTCCTTACCCCGCATATAAGCCACCTGTCGCAGAATGATCAGGGTTGCTACCACCAGTCCGATGGATATCACGAATTGAAAGGTAACCAGCGTCTTTGTAAAAAGGTTTTCTCCGCCCAGCCTGACCTTATTCTTCAACACAGCTATCGCATTAAATCCGGACAGCACCAGCGCAGGATAACTGCCCGCGATAAGGCCCACGAGCAACACCACCCCCAGCAGCATCCATATCAATTGTGGCCAGCGATGAAAGGACAGGACCAGCGTCTTCCCGGACAGCTGGTTGAACCAGGGCAGCAGCGCATAGGCCAGGATCAGTCCCAACACAGCAGAAAGTATGGTCAACAGCACCGACTCCGTAAGAAATTGATAGATCAGTTGCCCTCTTCTGCCGCCAATGACCTTGCGCACCCCCACCTCCTTCGCCCTGCCGGCGCTCCGTGCTATCGCCAACGTGGTGAAATTGATGGAAGCTATCAGCACGATACCCGCCGCAATGGCCAGCATGATCCAGATATTCTTCGGGTCGGTGGTAGTGCCGGGAGGTCCCCACTCGATCCGGGTGTCGGTATGCATCTCTTTCACAGGCTGCAACGCAAAATTGGCGGGCGCCTGTTTCTTTTTTTTCAGTTCCGCCTTCTCCGCTTCATCTGCATACTTCAGCCGGAATTGCAGCAGCTTGTTCGGCTCCTGCATCAGCCTGCTGCCGGGACGCAGCAGCACAAAGGTCTGGTCACCAAAGGTCATATGCCAGTTGTTGATGGACGCTGCCCTCTCTCCCATCAGCGCATATTCATAGCTGCCCAGCACATCAAAATGAATAGAGGAATTATCAGGTATGTTCTCCGCCACCCCGGCTACCACGAAGGGCTCATACAACGTATCTTTCTTTATTTCGAGGGTCTGGCCCACCACATCCAGCCTGCCGAACAGCTGCATGGCTTTATCCCTTGTAAGGACCACGTTATGGGGGTATTTCAGGGCCGCACCGGGATCACCCTTGATCAGCGGAAAAGTAAAGAGAGAAAATATTTGCGGGTCCGCAAACGTGACGGAAGCAGCCATCAGCTGATCATTCACCCGCACGATCTCCCTGCTGCCGGAACTGATACGGGTATAGTCGACTACATCCGGGAATTCCTGCTTCATCGCAGGCCCTAGCGGCGTATACAACCCCGCCTCGCCATGCTGCACGTCATCACGTGTCCAAACCTCATTTATCCGGTACAACCTGTCGGCATGCACATGCCAGTTGTCGTAATTCAGCTCATTGACCCCATACAGGATCAAAAGGATACAACAGGCCAGTCCTAAGGACAGTCCGACGATATTGATCCCCGTAAGAAGCTTCTGTTTGGCCAGATGCCGGCCAGCCAGCCGGATGTAGTGTTTAAGCATGCCCGCAGTTTTGAGAAAAATATCACACGGACAATGCCAGAGATATATCCTTTTGAAGATCAGGGGATAATCTACGAACAATATCGTAGATATGTCCGGTTACGATACAGCTTGTGTATCAATACTTCACCTCTCCCAATCGGGCCAGTGCATAGAAGATGGCCGTAACATGCATGCTTTGAATGATCTGATTGTCCCGCAGCATCTGCTTCAGCTCGTCGATGGTAAAAAGATATATCTCTATTTCTTCATTATGATCCAGCTGCTGCTCCTTTACCTTGCGCCCGCCGGTAGCCAGGTACATATGCATCCAATTGTTATTGGTGGAGGGGTTGGAGGATGTGCGCCCCAGATACTCGAATTGCTCGAACTCATATCCCGTCTCTTCCATCAGTTCCCGTCGGATGGCAAACTCAAGAGAAGGATCGGTATCGTCCACACAGCCACCGGGTATCTCGTAGTTGGTCTGTCCCAACGCATGACGATATTGCCTCTCAAGGATCACCTTCCCGTCCGTCGTCAATGCCAGGGCCGTGACCCAGGTAGGGAACTCATATACATAATAAGGCGTGACGATCTTTCCCTCCTGCGTCTCGCAGGTGTCCTTACGGATAGTGAACCACGTGTCTTTGTACAGGTATTCGGAAGACAGCGTCTTCCAGCTCAGGTCTTTCATAATTTTCTTTTCCGCGCTTCTTATTTTACCAGTCATTACGCTCGCGTAAGGATGTAATATGTGCTGCATGGTGCTTCCCATGCCAGGCATAAGTGCCTAGCAGATGCCATAAGGTCCTTTCCTTCTTATCCGCCGGGTGTACTACCTTGCGCTGCCAGTCATGCAGCGGCAGATCGCTAAGGGCAGCATGCCAGCGGGTATGCAGGGCGTATAATAAAGTGATGGAAATATTAACAGGGACACTCTCTACGTCCTTCAGCGTAGCCCACAGCTTTTCCTCATAAGGCTTGATGGTGGGTTTGTCTTCCGTCAGACAAAGCTTGCAGCGTATATAGCCATTCATATGGCTGTCGGCGATGTGATGCACCAATTGTTGTACGGTCCATCCTCCCTCGCGATAGGGCGTCTGCAGCTGCGATTCATCCAGGTTGAGCAGCGCATTCTCCAGCAATTGCGGCAGGAATTTGATATCAGCGAGCCATTCATCCCGTAGCTTTTCCGAAAAGGGCTGCGGCTCATATTTCCCGATGGGATAGCGAAGATCGGTGTTGATAGTCTGGCTCATATTGAAGGTTTAATTAGTGATTTTCCTCCCGTAATGCGTGTCCGGTCAGCTGAATAAACACATCTTCCAGATTGGCCTTCTTTACCTCTTTTGGTCGCTCGAACCCCGTAGCCACCAGTCTGTCGATCAGCTTGTCGGGACTATCCAATGCAATGATCCTGCCAGCGTCGACAATGGCTACCCTGTCACAAAGTATTTCCGCCTCGTCCATATAATGCGTGGTGATAATCACCGTCGTCCCCTTGCTCCGGATGTCTGTGATCAGGTCCCAGAGATTACGTCTGGCCTGCGGATCGAGACCCGTGGTCGGCTCATCCAGAAAGATGATCCTGGGCTGGTTGATAAGGGTGGTGGCGATGGAAAAACGTTGCTTCTGCCCTCCGCTGAGCTCCTTGAACTTTGCTTTTGCCTTGTCCCGGAGGTTGACGGTATCCAGCAGCTTCATGGGCTGCACCTTGCGATTGTAAAGGCCGCCGAACAGCTCGATCAGCTCCGTCAGGCTCAATCCCGGATAATAGCCGGAGGTCTGCAATTGTACCCCGATGATCTTTTTTATCTGCTCCGGATTCTTGTCCAGGTCATAGCCGTCCACCATGACGGAACCCGAGGTCTTTTCCCTAAGCGTCTCGATGATCTCCAATGTGGTGGATTTCCCCGCCCCATTGGGACCCAGCAGGCCGAATATCTCGCCCTCTTTCACCTCAAAGCTGATCCCCTTTACGGCTTCGAAATCGCCATAATTTTTCTTCAGGTCCCTGACGGAAATAATGATCTTTTCCTTCATTCCATAAAGGTACGAATCAGCGCGTAAATATCTGTGTGAAGTATATCATCCCATCCCCTCTCCTGGCCAGCCCGATACCCGTCAGCTTGAAGTTCCCTTCGATATTTCTACGGTGACCCGGACTATGCAGCCATCCATCTACCACCTCCCGGGCGCTCATAGGTCCCGATGCCACATTTTCCGCAGCCACACGGATAGGACCAAGATGTTTTCGTATCCTGTCGATACGCTCATGGAACCCATCATGACCAAAAGGCGTCCTCCCGGACAGCATATCCCGGCTATGCCGAAGTGCAACGGAGGAGATAAAAGAATTAGCCTGCAGCGGAGCTAGCCCCTTTTTATGACGGTACTCGTTCACATAACGAAGGATGTCGGAAGAGCGCGGTTGTGTAAACCCGCTCAAGGGAAAAATAATACCTATAAGAAAAACAAACCTGATCATCTATTGAGATACGTATCCAGCTCGTCCATCATGGTCCTGCTTCCGATGAAAAGGGCCGAACGTTGATGCAGCTCCGTAGGCTGCACATCCAATATCCGCTGTACCCCGTTGGTAGCACGCCCCCCTGCCACCTCCACAATAAAGGCAAACGGGTTACACTCATACAAAAGACGCAGCTTCCCTTTTGGCTTATCCACGGTAGCAGGATACATAAAGATCCCGCCCTTGATAAGATTACGGTGCACATCCGCCACCATGCTTCCAATATATCTTTGTGTGTATGGACCGCCATTATCCCTTTTCTTTTTCTGGCAGCAGTCGATATAAGCTTTCACCTTATCATCATACTGGAAGAAATTGCCATGGTTGACGGAATAGATCTTTCCGGACTCCGGACACTTGATATTCGGATGACTGAGCGTGAACTCCCCAATGGAAGGGTCCAGGGTAAATCCATTCACTCCCCTGCGGGTGGCATATACCATCATCGTGGAAGATCCATAAACGATATAGCCCGCCGCTACCTGATTCCGTCCCGGCTGAAGGAAATCCTCCTTCGTACAAGGCTTACCCCGCTGGCTCACCCGCCGGTATACAGAAAATATCGTGCCGATTGAGACATTCACATCGATATTTCCGCTCCCATCCAGGGGGTCGAACAAACAGACATACTTGGAGTTGTTGCTGACCTCGTCGTCAAATACCACGAACTCATCCAATTCCTCGCTCCCGATGCCCGCACAGCTGATGCCGTGCCGCAGAACGCCCATAAATTGATTGTTGGCAAAGACATCCAGCTTCTTCACATCCTCCCCCTGGACATTGATCGTACCGGCATCTCCAAGAATATCTACCAGCCCGGCCTTGTTGACCTCCACATTCACCCGCTTGGCAGCCAGCCCCATATCCCGGAGCAGATTGCTCAATTCACCCGTGGCGTTCGGGAACATACGTAGCTGCTGGATCGTGAATTCATCGAGCGTGAGAACCTTCCTGTTTACATTCATAATGGGCAAGAATTTGTTTAGTGTCACGAAGGTAAGGGGTTTGAGTAAATTTTAGCACTATTTAGCGTACACGTTCCCGGGGTGTTCCGCAGCGAGCAAAACGGACCTATATTTGCACCCATGAAGATTTTCAAATTCGGAGGCGCCAGCGCCTCCAGCGTCCAACGTATCCAAAACATCCCCGTCATCCTGCAGAATTATAGCCATGACAACATACTGGTGGTCATATCCGCCATGGGCAAGACGACCAATGCCCTCGAAAAAGTAGTAGAGGCTTTTTACGCGGGTCATAAAGAAGAAGCTTTAAAGCTCTTCCAGCAGGTTAAGGACAACCACCTCACCACCGCAAAATATCTCCTGGTGAATAACTACCTGGCGGCAGAAGCACAGCTGAAAGATTTTTTTACGGAAGTGGAATGGCTGCTCCACGACAAGCCTGTAAGGGACTACGATTACTATTACGACCAGGTGGTCTGTGTAGGTGAGTTGCTTTCCACCTCCATCATCAGCGCCTATCTGGCTGAATCAGGCATCGACAACCAATGGGTCGATGTACGCGATATCTTCCGCACCGACGATAATTTCAGGGATGCTGCCATCGACTGGAACCACACCCAGGACCGCGTCACCACCGAAATATTACCTCTATTCAAAGACACCCGTTTTGTCATTACACAGGGATTTATCGGGTCCACCTCCGAAAATGAAAGCACTACGCTGGGCCGCGAAGGCAGCGACTACACCGCCGCGGTCTTTGCCAATATGATGAATGCCGAAAGCCTCACGATCTGGAAAGACGTGGAAGGCGTGATGAATGGTGACCCCAAGCTCTTCTCAGACGCGCAGTTCATCAGTGACTTAGGCTACGACGAGGTCATCGAAATGGCCTATTATGGCGCCCAGGTCATCCACCCCAAGACCATCAAGCCCCTTCAGAATAAAGGTATACCGCTCTATGTAAAGTGCTTCCTGGATGCAAAGCTTCCGGGAACAGTCATCAGTAATAAAACAGCCAAGGGCCTCCCCCCTATCATCGTGCTCAAACAGGAACAGGTACTCGTACACCTGCATTCAAAGGACTTCTCATTCGTGGGAGAAAAGGGAGCGGCAGGTCTTTATCAGCTGTTCTCAGAGCTGCACGTAAAACCCAACCTCATGCAAACGGGAGCCGTGAGCCTGCAGGTCTGCCTGGATGACAGAAAGGATAAAATTGAAAAGCTGGCGCTGGCAGCCGCTGACCTCTTCGATGTACAGTTGGAGAAGGGATTGACCCTGCTGACTATCCGTCATTACAACCAGAAAGTGCTGGACAAGCTCACTGAAGGAAGAAAAGAAGTGCTCCGGCAGCAGACGCCGGAGACGGTGCAGGTGCTGATGCGATAATTAGTGGGCTTGGTCACCCCCCTGGACTGCTCGTTTTAGTTTTTCTACCTTACCAACTGTCATCAATATTTGCTACTCTGACCCTTTGCATTTGTATTCTTCAATTTTATTAACTAATATCCGGATTTCCATTAAATTGCATTTCAATTTAAGTTGACCGAATGCCATTCGAAGAATCCTTCATTAGCCCACGTCTTACAGGCAAACGCTTTGAAGATCATGCAATTCCATTAGAATTGTTAGAAGACTTTTCTGCATTGGAGGAATTGGTATTTGAAGTTGCCAAGCACTTATACCTGATTGACAACCCCGGCAGACAAAGAGTTGCTAGAGGGTTTACCAATGGAGTGTCTTTAAAATTATCTGGAATTGAAGACGGGAGCGCCATTCCAAAAATTCTGCTTGTTGCTGCCACCCTTGGTCTTTTTCCCAATGAAAACAAACATTATTTTGAGAAAGCGAGGGATCAGATCATTAAGGGTATTGACGCTGTCGCTAAAAACCAAAATGTCTCCGATTATATTCCCGAAAATTTGCTGGGTTATTTTAATAGAATCGGTAAACGGTTAAAAGATGACGAAACAATTGACTTTAGTCCAGGTACCCAATTCGATGCGAAACTGAACAAGACCACACGAAAAAAACTAGTGCTTTCTTCTCCCAAAAACGACGAGGTAGTAAGCGAAGCAACGGTAAGAGGCACAATCCCGGAAGCAGATAAGAGTCGGCACACTTTCACTATTCAACTTCAATCAGGGCAAAGAATACTGGCAGACCTCGCTGCTCCTCATCAGGAAACTGTCTTGGAAGCATTTGACAAATTTGAAGATCATTGTCACGTGCTTGTTTCAGGAGTTGGTGTTTACGACAAATTCGATCGACTTACTAAATTCCAGTCGATAGAACATGTTACCATATTGGACCCGTTGGATGTAGGCGTTCGATTGAATGAAATCGCCGAACTCCGGGATGGCTGGTTCAATGGTGAAGGTATTAGACCCGACAAAAATGCATTGCAATGGTTTGCAGATACATTCGAAAACAGCTATGAGATTGAGCTGCCTTTGCCACTACTTTTCCCAACCCTGGAAGGCGGCATCCAAGCGGAATGGTCGAATGCCAATGTCGATATTTCTTTAAAGATTAATTTTCAGAACAAAATAGGCCATTTTCATTCGCTGGACCTGGCTACAGGTATAGATACCGAACATGAGATTTCCCTCAGCGACAATGAAGGATGGAAATCCTTAAATACCATTTTAAATACCCTTCTGAAAGGATAGAGCCATGAATTCATCTACTATACTACTTCGTCAAGTCCATCCTTCTTTCGTTCAAGCAGACAGCATTTCCTCGCAGGTCTTTACTATAACCTCCCAAGTCTTCCGACCAACTCCAAAGGATGAAGGTTTACTATCGGTTTATAATGGAGAAAAGTTTTCAGCCGATGAATCTCATAGTCATTTTACTAACGAATCCGCAAACCAATCTTTTGGGGTGGTAGGCGTGACTGGTGAAGAATGCGATGCACGGCAATTAAAATGGGGTGAAGATAACGATCCATTTGATGGGCACAGTTATATTGATTTCAATGGATTGGCAAACAAAGAAATAGAAAAAAGGGCAAAACTTCTCAAAAAAGCAGCAATGGAACGGGGCTGGTTATATAGACAATAACATCTTCGGGCCAGTTCGAAATTCGCCTATTGAGACATTTAATCCGCCCCTATCATGACAGTTTGTTTCAAGCGAATAGCCACTCTGCTGCCCAGGCGGGTAGCCGGCGACCATTGAGGCATGGCGAGAAAGGCATCCTCGATCTTTTCATTCATGGTATCATTGCCGCCTCGTATTACTTTAGCATATACAGGCTTTCCTACGGAGTCGATGACATATTCCACCATCACAAAAGCCTTGCTTTGTCCCTCATCGAGATCCTTCACTCCATTCTTGCCCAGCCGGTTGAGGAACTCCTGGAAAGCATCGCTCCCACCCGGATACTGAGGCAGCTTATCTACTGACCTGGCCAGATCATCTTCCTTGACAGGCATGACCCTTTGCGGACGGGTATGCACAGGCTTTTTCTGTGCCGCCGCGACATGCACGGGCTCTAAATTCGGGATCTTGACCTCCGCATCAGACGAAACCTCCTCCGTCACATACTCTCCCTTGCCATTCACCATGACAAAAGGCACTTCCCGGTACTTCTCGAAATAGTAAAAAGCGTTGCGCATGCTCTTCGCAAAAGGCGTATACTCCGAAAAGGTCTGAAGATATTTGTTGAGATAGTCTACACTTCTGGCATTGTCGAAATTCACCGGGAAAATATGCACGGGAATAAAATCCTCTCCCATATCCTTGGCATGCGCCGCCAGTATATACAGCTCCTCGATCTGAGCATCCGTAATGGGTATACAGCCCGTCGTAACACAGCTGCCATGGATATAGATGTCTCCTCCCGGCTGGGTGCTGTCGCTGAGTATCCTGTCCGAAGCATTCGGGTAATTGAGCCCCAAGGAAAGATGGTATTCGCTGCGAGGCTTGAACTCATTGATATAATAGAAACCCTCTGGTACCTGGTAATCCCCGGCCATCCGCTTGGGTCCCAGCGTACCAGCCAGCGCGCAGACCTTATAGGATTTGAAAAGCTTGTATTTCTCATCAGGGCTGTTCTTCACCCATACCTCCAGTTGACTGTCGTACTTGAAGCTCCGGATATACACAAACCGCGCCGGCCACGCCAGGTTCTTTTCCCGGAATTGCTTGATCAGTGTATCCTCCTTCCGGCGGAGCAGATCGCTTATTTTAGGGATAGAACGCTGATAATCTATAAAATGAATGGAACTGACCGAATTTTGTGCGGATATACGGATACTGACAGACAGAAGATAAATTCCTATCAGGGCAGTTACAAGATAACGTCCGGCGATTTTGATCTTTTTCACTTGATGCAAATAGGGTACTATAAATTAACAAAAAACCTGCCACATATGCTAATATGCGCAGGCTTTTATAACTAAATATTAGTCTTTTTATCGCCGCCGGAGCTATAAATTCCCCCTGGCCGATTGCTCCCGCTCTATGGCCTCAAAAAGGGCCTTAAAATTGCCTTTCCCAAAGCTTTGCGCCCCCTTGCGTTGAATAATTTCAAAAAATAAGGTAGGCCTGTCCTCTACAGGCTTGGTAAATATCTGCAATAAATACCCCTCTTCATCCCTGTCAACCAAAATGCCTAATTCCTTCAAAGGCTGCACATCCTCATCGATGGTCCCCACCCTGTTTAGCAGATCATCATAATAAGAGGTAGGCACCTGGAGGAATTCTACACCCCTATCCCGCAGTTGTGTGACAGTTTCTACTATATTATGGGTAGCCAGCGCTACATGCTGCACCCCCTCCCCTCTGTAAAATTCAAGATACTCCTCTACCTGTGATTTCTTCTTTCCCTCAGCCGGCTCATTGATAGGGAATTTCACATAGCCATTGCCATTGCTCATGACCTTGCTCATGAGGGCGGAATATTCCGTGGAAATATCCTTGTCGTCAAAAGACAGTATGTTCCTGAAACCCATAACGTCCTCGTAAAACCGCACCCAGCGGTCCATCTGGTGCCATCCCACATTACCTACACAATGATCTACATACAATAACCCCGTTGAAGGAGCATTATAGATTGTTTTCCATTCCCTATAGCCTGGCATAAATACCCCCTTATAATTTTCCCGTTCTATAAAAAGATGAAGAGTGTCGCCATAGGTATGAATACCGCTGATAACCACCTCTCCCGACTTGTCCGTCAGGGTCGTAGGCTCCATACAGCTCACGCCGCCCCTGGACACGGTCTCATTCCAGGCGCTGGTAGCATCCCCCACACGTAAGGCCAGCACCCGCACGCCATCTCCATGCAGCTGCACATGCTGCGCAATAACATGATCAGGATACAGCGCGGTGGTAAAAACAAACGTCAGCTTATTCTGCCTGACGACATAGCTCACTTTATCCTTTATGCCCGTCTCGGGCCCCGCATAGGCCACCGACTGGAAACCAAAGGCAGATTTGTAAAAATGAGCGGCTTGTTTGGCATTGCCCACATAAAATTCCACATAATCCGTTCCCTGGAGAGGAAGGAAGTCGGCTGATGCATTCGCCGTTCCGGTATTGGCTGCTGATAAAGTTGACATAGCGGTTAATTTGTATTATGGCCGGAAAAACAGGTTTCTAAAAATGTACCCGTTTTCCCGAATATATCTAATGTCTGTCCTTTGGACAACGAACCTCCGGTTCGTTCTGACGCCTGCATGGACTGCTGAGGCGGACCTGGTATTGCAAAAACAAAAAAGGGGCAGTTAGGAATGATACCGTTACAGGGGCGTATCCATGGCAAGCGCTTCCATAAGAAGGAAGTAGCACAAACGCTTGTCATCGAAAATTTTATGGATATAATCAGGACGCATATTATTCGAGTGCAAGGTACCGCTAATTTTATGATTTCCAATCGGAATAAGGGACAGAGTCCCCTTCTTCATGGACGAAATGGAACTGTCTCTTCTTTCAAAACGTAGCGGCAGGCTTGTTATTGCGGTGGTTTCGGGCCAATGTCCTATCTTCGGCCCAAATAACCAGCATGTTACGAGTCGGAATCTTAGGGGGTGGTCAGCTAGGTAGAATGTTGTTGCAATCCGCAGCAAATTATCCTGTCGAAACATTTGTAATGGAAAATGATGAGCAATGTCCCGCTGCCCATTTATGCCATCATTTTGTCAAAGGGGACATCCGGAACTTTGATGACGTATACAATTTTGGTAAAGGACTAAATGCCCTGACCATCGAGATAGAGTCGGTCAACGAAAACGCACTGGAAAAACTGGAGTCCGAAGGCGTAAAGATCTATCCCAAACCTTCCGCCCTCCGCACTATCAAGAACAAGATCACACAAAAACAATTCTATTCCGGCAATAGCATACCCACCGCGGAATTCCTCGTCACACAGAACAAGGACGAGCTCCGCAGCAAAGACCATTTTCTCCCCGCCGTACATAAGATTGGTATGGGCGGCTATGATGGTCGTGGCGTCCAGATGATAAAGACAAAAGAAGATCTTGACAAAGGATTCGATGCCCCGGGAGTGCTGGAAAAAATGATCAGCGTGGAGAAAGAGATCTCCATGCTGGTAGCCGTCGGCAACCGGGGCGAGACAGTCATTTACCCTGCCATCGACATGGTATTCGATCCCCGTCTCAATCTCCTCGATTACCAGCTCAGCCCTGCCGACCTTCCGCAGCAGACCCTGTGGAAGGCCGAAGCTATCGCCATGCGCGTAGTAAAAGAATTGGCCAGCCCCGGCATTTTTGCCGTAGAGCTATTGATCAACAAACAGGGAGACGTATACGTCAATGAGACGGCCCCCCGCGTCCATAACAGCGGACACCATACCATCGAAGGGAATTACAGCTCCCAGTTCGACATGTTGTGGAGGATCATCCTTGGCTATCCCATGGGCAATACCGCCGCCATCCTGCCGGCTGCCATCGTCAATTTATTAGGTGCGGAAGGACACAGCGGCGAAGCGGTTTATGAAGGACTGGATGAGGTCCTGCAAATGGACAATGTATTCGTCCACATCTATGGCAAGAACGAGACACGTCCCGGCCGCAAAATGGGACACATCACTATCATCAGCAGAGAAAAACACGACCTTGTCTACAAGGCTCATAAGATAAAGAACACATTGAAGGTCATAAGTAAATAAGACAGGCATGGCAAAGACACAGGCAGCAGATACCATCCTCGTAGGCATCATCATGGGCAGCGACAGCGACCTTCCTGTCATGCAGGCCGCAGCGGATGTGCTGCGCGAATTTGAGATACCCTTCGAGCTCACGGTCGTCTCTGCGCACCGCACTCCCCTCCGGATGGTGGAATACGCCAGCCAGGCGGCGGGCAGAGGTTTAAAGGCCATAATCGCCGGCGCAGGCGGAGCAGCCCATCTGCCGGGCATGGTCGCCTCCATCACCCCCCTTCCGGTCATCGGCGTCCCCATCAAATCCTCCAATTCCATCGACGGCTGGGACTCGGTCCTGTCCATCCTTCAAATGCCGGGTGGCATCCCGGTAGCCACGGTAGCCCTCAACGGCGCCAAGAACGCGGGTATCCTTGCAGCCTCCATCATCGGCGCCTTCGATCCCCTGGTCAGTGTTAAGGTTGCGGCGTTCAAAGGCAAACTGGAAAAAGAAGTGCTCAAGAAGGTAGAGCTGCTAAAGAAAGATGGGTGGGCGAATGGGTTTGATAACGCCTGATCTTCTAACGTCCATCTTAGAACGACGCATACTGCGCATTCGCAGTTCCCGGGATCAAACGCTGCGGAGAAGGATGCACATGATCCATATAAGCGGCCCATTCCGTCCTGGTCAGTGTAGTCACACCGCCATTTCCTTCAAAATAATAATGAGAGGCAATAAATTTTTTGACATGATCCCTGCTTTCAGCGGGCAGATATTTTTCCAGGCACCAGAAGTTCCTGCTGCCTGACTTGCGAATGGCGCGATACACCGGCGCGGGACCGCTATTATACGCTGCCAGCACCAACAGCCAATCCCCAAACTCACTATAAAGATCCCTCAGATATTTGGCTGCAGCCGCCGTACTCTTACCATACAGCATACGCTCATCCCAGTCGGGTGTAACATTCAGGCCTAATTCCTGCGCCGTCTCCGGCATCAGCTGCCAGGGGCCCCTTGCTCCCACCGCAGACAAAGCCTTCGGATTCAGCTCGGATTCTATCACCGCCAGATACTTCATCTCCTTCGGCAGTCCATAATGGGTCAGCACAGAATCTATCACGCGGAAGGCATACTTGCTCCTGCGTCGCACTATACACAATATCTCGTTATTGTCCCTGATATAATCTTTGACGAACTGACGCACATGCATGTTCATGGGCACTACGCTTCTCTCTGCAGCATGAAGAGCAACTCCATTGTTCCTGCTGTCGACAGGTTTGGAGATAATGAGTGAAATCATTAAGCAAGTTCCGATCCTGGATGTTACGGAAGTCCACATAGTTGATAGTTTTAAGGCCGACCGATAATTTCAAGCAGGATGCCAGATCACAAAATAATGTAAATCATAGGCTTAGGACAGAGTAGCCGAGCTTAGGTTTTCCCATTTATGGACGATTTGCTCCCTTGTGGAGAGATCCTCGACCACCAATGTGCAGGATAAAAATGGCAGCTGTCTGACGACATTTTCTATATCCGTCACGATATCATTCTTATCATCCGTATCGAGTATGATGGAAAAACTCATGTTAGGGTGCATCTCGGTGGGGCCGTCTTGCACAATGCGGGAGGGATTGAAGCATATCCAGAGGTAGTCGCCCGGTCTCCGCTTCATTACATGGATGGCAGCATCGACCTTCTCTCTTAAAAAGCTGATATAACCAAAAAAGATCGTTTTATTGCTCATTTTCCGGGGATGGCACAAGCTATCGTATTATGGGGAAAAAACCATGATAATTTTATACCCTTTTTTTAACATGTCTGGATTTTGCAGGCTCTCGCCAATTATGTAGGCGTCTTCTGGCCCGGCCAGGCTTCCAGGGCGCCCCCTTCGGGGCGGGCTTTCCGTTACAAGTCCTCGGTGCGTCCCTTACCTCCGGGCCTTTCACTTCAATCCCTGACGCGTCATTATCAAGTCATCTATCCTGCTCTTCCTCCTGTGGATGGGAATGTAAGGGGAAGAAAAACATCACGTCCCCAACGAGACGAATTTTGTTCTTCTGAATTAGATGAATTAAAAAATGCTTTAACTTACTCTCCATGATTCTTTATATGCTCTTTTTGATAATACTTCTGCCAACACCGTTTCTGTTTTTTCTATTCATGTACACTACCATTGAGAAGAAGGCCAAAAGAATCGTTGAGCTTCTTCCTGGAGACGCAATTAAATATACAGATGTCAAAATATGGTTTAAAGGATATGACATGCTAAAAAAGGCAAATCGGTTTCAAATTGATCCATTAAAATCTCTGTATGTTTATAACTTGGCAGACCTGTATGTTTTTAAACGGGGTATTGTTGTCGTTGGTAAGGCAAGGTCATGGGCATTCGGACGAATTCGGCTACTCTCTCCGTTTGCCATATGCTGGCCCGGTGCTGAATCTCAGTTGTAAATGGTACCCAATCGTGTCAGCTATATTGGTGCAGAAATAGTTGGGGAGGATGTCGATATTCAATTTCAAGATCGCGAATACACCAATAATATCAAACTGGAAGTGAAACGAATAGGAAGAGAGCTTTATGACAAAATTAGTTCCAACGTGTAAATACTATTGTAAATTCAAATTCTTGACACAACATCCCCAATTCCAATTTTTTTTTTAAATTGTACCCTCAATTAATTCACATGAACATAACCTCCATTGCTTGTCCTTCTGCCAGATCCGCCGGAAGGGTTTTCGTACTCTCAGCTTTTGGCTTCCTCGGAACCGTTTCAGCAGCCCACGCCCAGACCGACACCATCACCGATCACAGGGCCACCGAAGTATACAGCCCCGTGCCACCCGTGGTAACCCCAGGCACAACATGCGGCGACGCCCCCTCCGACGCAACCATCCTCTTTGATGGAAAAAACCTCGACAGCTGGGTATCCGTCAACGATGGCAGCCCGGCAAAATGGGTTGTCGCCGATGGCATCCTCACCGTCGATAAAAAAGGAGGTAATATCCAGACAAAAGCATCCTTCTCCAACTATCAGCTGCACATCGAATACAGGATCCCCTCCAACATCACAGGATCTGATCAGGCCAGAGGTAACAGCGGAATATTCCTCGCCAGCACCGGCAAGGGCGACGATGGATATGAACTGCAGGTACTGGACAACTATAATAACAAGACATATGTCAACGGCCAGGTTGGCAGCATCTACAAACAATCTATCCCACTGGCTAACGCCTGCCGCAAACCAGGCGAATGGCAGAGCTTCGATGTCATCTGGACAGCTCCGGTATTCCACACTGACGGCAGTCTCGCTTCCCCCGCCCGCGTCACCGTGCTCCACAACGGCGTCCTGGTACAAAATAACTTCGAGCTCAAAGGCGGCACCCGCTATGTTGGCAAACCTTTTTATAAAGCACATGGCCCCTCTCCCATCAAATTGCAGGCGCATGGAGATAAAAGCGAACCCATCAGCTACCGTAATATCTGGGTAAGACCACTGTAAATCATTATAGAGGCCCTTCAATGAAGGGCCTCTATCGCCCCCGCCAGATACACCAGCGGAGCATTCCAGTTGATAGCTATCTCATTGGATGCATAGGCCCTGTCATTATCCAGGTACGCCGTCTCCGGTTCGGTCATTGCATATATCTGACGATCCTGCCTCCCCGGATTGGGACCTCCTACCAGCAACCCCTGTACAGGCGGGACAATCCCATCCGCGACACTGGGCCGGTGATGAGGGTGCATAGGGCTTCGACTGCCTATTCCTGTTACAAAGCAATATCCCGTAGCATTCCGCCCCAGCAAATAGTCCAAATTACCGACAGCCCCATCGACGTATTTCCGCTCCCCTGTTAACAAAAAAGCATTTATCAGCAGGACGCCCTGGTTGGCCGCCACGGAATTGCTGCCCCAGACATAATCCCGCGCACCCGTCCCCATCACGGTGTGAAATGCATTGGACTGCGCCAGCTTCAGATAATTATCAGACACGGTTAAAAGGTGCTCCCGTAAGGACTTCATTTCCCTCGCCGGCAGAACACCGGGATGACGCAGCAACGTATAATCCCCCAGCATATGCACACTGCTCCAGGTGGGTAGCCCATACGGGTCTTTCATCCGCGCCAGTACAGTATCCGTAAACGCTTCCCCTCCCGTCGTCACCGACAGTTCGGCAGCGGCCCAATACCATTCATCCCGCATATCTATGTCCCCATAAGCGCCGGTCGTTACGGCGGGGCTAAAGCTTCTGTTCATCGCCATCTGATTATATACGACAGCAGGATGCAGGACAGCCCATCCCCAGGCAGCCTGCGCAGCACGCAGACAGCTATCGGCCAGTCCGGGCAGCTGACGGGAGAATTTTCTAAAGACCCTGCCGGCCTGCGCCATGACAGCTGCAAAATCCAGTGTTGCTGCAGTCCCCTTTTGTACGACATATCTTGGCAGCTTCGTAACACCCGGCATTACCATGCTGTCAAAGGTGGCGTTTGTACACTTATGATATACCCCTCCATCCCCGGGGTCCTGCATGGTCTGCATCCACCGTAAATTATAGAGACATTCGTTGAGCAGATCAGGCACACCGCTCATCGGCGGAATATTTGTATGCAACGTGTCGTACAGCCTGGAAAAATCCTCATACGCCGACAACAAGGTACCCATCGTGATCCCCGAGTTGACAATATATTTGTTATAATCTCCGGCATCGTACCACCCGCCGGGTGAAGAGATGATAGTTCCCGCAGGACGTCCTTCCGAAGCAGCCGATGGATGTACCAGCACCACAGTATCCGGGTGACCTGCCGGACGATGCCATACGCCCGCATAGCGTTCATCCAAAGCCATGCCGCTCCGCTGATAATAATAACCCTTCAGGGCGGCCCTTACTACAGGCGACGCCATATGCCGCCCGATATGAAAAGCAAAGGAACTCTCTGCTCCGGGCACGACGACCTTGTAGTCTCCTTCCTTATCCACGGCAGTAAAGTCAGCCTCATATGTCCGTAAAGATGAATTGGACGAGGCAACAGCAGGTCCCAATGTCCCCGAATAAACCGTATCCCCACCGGAAACATGCACGATATAAAATACAGCCGAAGATGGCTCACCGGTGACAATGGCGATCTTGGGAGAATGAATATAAAACCCCAGCTGGTTCAGCAAAATAACGATCACTGCCTTCATTGTCTCACCCTCCCTTTGCTGTCGGTGATCTTCACGCTCACGGTATTGCTGTCCATCGCCAGGAACCTGGCGGATTGCGAGAGGAACGAGCTGCCATAGTAGAACTCCTCCTTGCAGGTCTTCCCATTTTTCATCTCCACCACCGCACTCACATCATCCGGCTGAATAGCTATGAATTTTACAGCCCGCCTTTGTTGATATAATTTCAATGGACCTTTATTCTGACTGGCTGCCACCAGGTATCCGCCGGCAGCTCCCCGTAATTTCACAAGAGCCTTGCCATCCCCGGGAATATAGATCCCGCTCTTAAGTATGGACAGCGGCTTGAACCCTCCGGCTCCATCACCTTTTAACAGAAGTCCGTTGAGCGCGTCGTATCTGCCGATCGCAACATCCGTTGCAAAATCATTCCCGTTGATCAGCACATCCAGATTACCGTCTCCGTCGAAATCATCTGCCACCATTCCATTCAGGGCCGATACCTGCGCCTCCACAGGCAGGCGTATCATGGTAAACTTCCCGCCGCCATCATTACGTAGATAGCAGGACTGAAGCTTGTTGGCTTTCAGCCGTAGTGCACCTTTGCGCTGTTCAGGCGCCAGCACCTCGTCCATCGTTGCAACGGCAAAAGACTTGTAGTCCGGAAATTTCTTTTTAATGCCTGGCCACTGTCTGGCTACATCATCCCTCACAGGCGCCGGAAATTCCTTTTTCACACCCTCCCGGTCCGGCAGGAAGAGGGATGGAATGGCAATATAGGTCCCGCTGTTGTCAAAATCCTTTGCCGTAATATATACAGGCAGACTGTCCGTGGCCTTGTACAAAGTATTTTCTCCCACATTGCCCACTATATAATCCATCCTGCCCGTATGCCGGAAATCACCGGCCACAATAGAGTTCCACCAGCCCAACTGCTGACCGACACCCGATGCCTCCGTTACATTCCTGAACTTCCCGTTCACATTTTTCAAAAAGGTCACCGGCATCCACTCTCCTACCACGATAAGGTCGGTCTGGCCGTCCCCGTCGAAATCCGTGAAGAGCGCGTCACATATCATCCCGATGTCTTTCAGATCAGGAGCCACTTCACTGGTAATATCCGTGAACTTTACATGCCCATTTTCCGAATCGTTCCTGTATATAAAGCTGCTCACTGGTTTCGGGTAATGCTGTGGGTCCACACGTCCCGACACGAACAGGTCCAGCTTTCCATCATGGTTGATATCCATGGCGCGAACACAGAGCTTGCTCACATGGTTCACCGGCAGCGCCGACGTGTCCTCTTTGAAATTTCCTTTCCCGTCGTTGATATAAAGCTTGTCCTGGTAGCCGGTGCTGCCTTCCTGATCCAGATAACCTCCCCGGGCAACGTACAGATCGGGCCTGCCATCACCGTTGGCATCGAAAAGCAGCATTCCCTGATCTTTCTCGTACGTAGCCGAATAAGGCGCCCCGGGCAATAACGCCCGCTGGACAAAGCTGCCATTCGGCTGTTGCAGCAGCACTTGTGCACGCACATTCGAATTGCCCCCGATGACCAGGTCATCCAACCCATTTCCGTCTATATCCCCCGCAGCCAGCGCAGGACAATATTCCGATAGTTTGTGCGGCAGTAAATGCTGAATGTTGAAGTCTATCTGATCTATCTCGACATGCTTGTATTGAACGCCGGCTCTGACAGTCACCTCCTTAAACACAGCATCCGTGGCTACTCCCATCGGCGCCCCCCCACCGCTCTCCCGGGCATCCGTTATATTCACCGTCAGGACCTGGTCCGCCTTAACATTGGCAATGGTCTGACGTGCGCCATTATTCCATTGGATGACCACGGAATCCAGCAACGCAACCTTCCCCAGGCCAAAATGCGCCATATCCTGCATCGTCGACAAATAGCCTCTGTATGGATTGTTCTCATACACCTGCTGCTTGCCATGTTCATAATAGATCGCCGCAGTCGCTCCAAGTCCATTGATATTTTCCCTACCTCCTTTGAACCGGATCTGCAAAAAATGTGTCGCCTCTTTGTTCTTATCCCGGGCTGTATTCCTATAGATAAGCGCCTTATCGTCGATGTTGTTGATCACCATATCCACCGCACCGTCATTATCCAGATCCGCAAAGGCAGCTCCATTGGAAAAAGTAGGCGTCGACAGCCCCCAATCGGTACTGAGGTCGCCAAAGGTCAGATCCCCGTTGTTGTGAAATGCGTAGTTATGCAGCTTTATCTGGGGTATCTGTTTCAGCAATTCCTTTATAGGCGGCAATACCACCGAATTTTTTCGATAGGCTGCAAAATCATGATCCGAAACATCCCGGGGGAATCCGTTGGTAACGATGATGTCCCGGTAGCCGTCATTGTCGAAATCCGCCACCAAGGGCGTCCAGCTCCAGTCAGTTTGTGATATCCCGCTCAAAAACCCGATCTCCGCAAAAGCGGGAATGCCGACAGAATCCCCCTCGTGCACGGTCGGTCCCTGGTTAAGCTGCAAGGTATTCCGCACATATTGATGCTGGTACCCGAACATGTCGTAATTCTGATAGGTCAGGTAATTCGAAGATCCCATCATCAGCTTCTTCCGGTAATTGTCTTCGGGGTTCATATCCAGCTCCACCACGTCGGACAACCCGTCATTGTTCATGTCCACCACATCCTGCCCCATTGAATTCAAGGAAGTGTGCTTGAAATAATCCTTGGCCATATTGGTGAAAGTACCGTCGTGATTATTGATATAAAGGATGTTGTTGGATATAAAGTCGTCGGAGACATAAATATCCTTCCACCCGTCGTTATTGATATCGCAGATAGTAGCAGCATGACCATATCCTTCGTACTTCATCCCCGCCTGCTGCGAAACGTCGTGAAATACAGGATGCTTCAATACAGGGTCCATATCATTCCGATACAGCCTCCCCTTGCCGGGAAATCGCTCCTTCGGGTCGAAATGAAAGGCGGATGGATCGATGCCATTGGACGCTTCATTGACAGTAAGG
This sequence comes from Sphingobacteriales bacterium 50-39, assembly GCA_001898505.1. Taxonomy (GTDB): domain Bacteria; phylum Bacteroidota; class Bacteroidia; order Chitinophagales; family Chitinophagaceae; genus Puia. The sequence continues at coordinate 99,650 of MKTZ01000004.1, read as the reverse complement.
AACATGTCCAGGTCCCCATCGTTGTCATAATCGAAAAAGCTGGCCATAGTGGATTGCACATGAATGTCCAGACCATATTCAGCAGCCATATCCTTAAAGTGAGGGATACCATCCTTGTCCAGTCCCTGATTCACATAGAGCACATTCCGCCTTTTCAGACTGTCCTTGTAGATGGTGTTGCATATATAGATATCCATCAACCCGTCATTGTTAACATCCACCACCGCTACCCCTCTTGCCCACCGGCCCATATCCTCCACACCCGCCCGCTCCGTGATGTCTTCGAATTTAAAATCACCTCTATTGAGATACAACCTGCACGACACTTGATTGCCTGTGAAGTAAATATCCTGCAATCCGTCGTTGTTGAAATCCCCGATGCCCACACCGCCGCCGTTGTAAATGTTCACTACATTCAGCGGGTTCAGCGTATCGTCCTCGACGATGGTATTGTTAAACTCGATACCGGAGTGTGAGGAAGAAATTCGCTGGAATAAAGTGGGCTTGCTCTTGCATGCCAGCATGCACAACAAAAAAGCAGTAATCGGGAGACCGAGACTTTTCATAACTGCAAGATAATATTAAAAGAAAATGGCTTCTCCACAAAAGAGAAGCCATCTGGTAAATATTTTACACCTCCAATCTCACGGATTTTGGGTCAGATTTGGGTTGAGTCCTATCGCGGACTGCGGAATGGGCATTAGACAACGCGGGGCAGTCAGCGCGGTATTATACAACCCATGCTGTTTTCCATCGTGCGTGGGGCCCGGAGCCGGGTTCGGCACAGGGTTAAAGCTGTTGGCCACGGTACCGTTGGCATTGTTTACAAAATTTACGGCGACGTCCGTACCTGCACGACACAGAAGATAGAATACAGAATATTCACCGCTGAGCTCATGCCGGTATTCACTCAATACCATTTGCAAGGGATCCGTGATCGGCTGGCCAGGCGTGCCGTCAAAATTGGCGCTGTCGGCCATCACCGCCGGGGCCTTCCCGGCTCCGCCCCAGGCCCGATCCCTCACGGTCTGTAGATCAGCCATGGCGCCGGGAAGATCGTTCAGCCGGACCTTGCACTCAGCCCTGCTCAACAGCACTTCCGCATAACGCATGAGTATCTGGTTCTGGTCGCCAAAAAGATTGCTTTTCCCAGAGCTGTCGGAGTTACCCCCCGTCAGGTTGGGATCCCTCCATTTCTTTGCACAATAGTACCCTGTGCGGTTCTTGGTATCACCATACCAGGGTCTGGTCAGGGTTCCGCAGGTATTGAGGATCTTACCGTCATCGCCTGTATAAATAGCGTTGCCATTTTTAAATCCGCTCTTTACCACCCAATACCCCTTTATTCCACCAAGGGCTTTGACAATGCCGGGGCTGGCCAGCGTATCACCAGGACCGATAATGGTCAGCAGCTTGCGTGTATCGCCGGATTGATAGGAATTCCACAGTGCGGGGTTACCGTAATCATACCCCTGCCCCGTAAGTTCCTGGGGCCAGCTGAAGTCATCGATCCAGGCGATCTCACCGCCGGGGGGCTGCCAGCTGCCGCTCCAATCCTGCGTGCCGCCGGGAGGCACTTCGAACTGTATCTCGAAAAGGGACTCGTCGTTGTTCTGATGATTGTATTCATTCACGTCCGCAAAGTTGGGCAACAGATGATAGTTGGTGGTAAGCTCCGTGTTGGAAAAGGCAGCCAGCGCCGCCTGATAGTTCTTCAGCCACATTTGGGCAGAACCCTCATAGGCATACGCAGCGCCCTTTGTCGCCCTGCCCAGATCTCCGCCGACTGTTGCCGTTTTTGACCACAATAGCGTTTCAGCCTTTTGCATATCGGCTACTACCTGCATGAACACACTGTCACGAGGCGACCGCGGCGTCAACCCATTCGTGACGGCATTCAGCTCCAAAGGCACACCTCCAAAGGAGGCAGCCAGGTAATAATAAGCCAGTCCTCGAAGAAAATAAGCCTCGCCGGTCAACCGATCCCCAAGGGCTGCTGTCACGATACCTTTTTGTTTGGCAGTGGCGATAACAGGGAAGGCCGCATTGGCCCTGGCGATACCGATGTACATATAGCTCCAAAAATCGTTCAACGCCCCAAAGTTCGCCGGGATCTGGTAGTTGTTCCATACTACGTCACCACCCCAGTTGAAAAAGTCATGGCTCTCGAAATTCGCCCAATACCAGATGGACTTTTTAAGCAGGTTACTGTTCTGCCATGTATCGTAAATGGCATTGACGAGGGATACCACGTCCGAGGACTTGGTGGTGACCCCGCTGATGTCGGATTGCATCGTGTCTGTCTGGTTCAAAAAATTCTTGTTGCAGCTGATCGGGATCATCACCGCCGCGCACAACGTGGCCACGGACAGGATAACTATATATTTTCTTGGTAATTTCATATCTTAATAATTTGTGCTTTATATCAGAATGTTACGTTTAGACCCAATGTATAATATCGGGAGTTGGGATAGGTACCGTTGTCCACCCCGTTCTGGGTCGGGTTTCCGTTCTGTATCCCGATCTCCGGATCGAGCCCTGAGTACTTCGTAATGGTGAACAAATTCTGGGTTGAAGCATATATTCTAAGATGCTTGATATAAAATCTTCTCAGCACCGGATCAGGCAGGCTGTATCCGATGGTCAGGTTCCTTAATTTCAGATAGCTGCCGTTCTCGATCCAGACGCTCGAAGGAACATTGCTGCCGATGGCGTCGTCATTGGCCGTAGCACGGGAATAGCGGTTGGAATGATTCGTGGGCGTCCAGCGGTTCTGGTAATATGTCTGACTGACATTCTCCACCCCTTCAGAACCACGCTTCTGGAAGCTTTCCAGGTCGCTCTCGATATAGTTCAGTATCTTGTTCCCGTAGGTGCCATAAAAATAGAGATTGATATCCCACTGTTTATACGATGCATCGAAGTTGAGCCCGCCAAAGAATTTCGGCTGCGGATTACCGAGAGCCGTCCTGTCGGTCGCATCTACCTTGCCATCACCGTTGACATCGGCAAAATAGCGGTCGCCAGGCTGATTCGTTGCCCGCTGATAAACACCTCCGGGCGCCTTGGCATTCAGGGCGTCGATCTGCGCCTGTGACTGGAAGACACCCAGGGATTTATAACCGTAGAACTCACCGACAGGTCCTCCCACATTGGAATGGGTGAACTCGTCCCAGCTTTGTCCCGTTAAGGTCACACCCCCGAAATTGGTCACATAATTGGTCCCGGAAGTGATGCTGGTCAGCGTATTCTTATAGGAAGAGACGGTCAGCCCTATTCCATATTGAAAATCCCTGCCCTTATTACCCCGATAGTTCACGGCGAACTCCAAGCCTTTATTGTTCATGCTTCCCACATTGCGGGTGATAAGGAGATACCCGGACTGCTGAGGAGCCGCCAGATTCAGCAGGAAGTCCTTTGAATCCCTGGTGAACCAGTCGGCCGTAAAGGTCAGCGCCCCTTGCAGGAAAGCCATGTCGACACCGATGTCGGTCTGCTTGTCCGTCTCCCATTTGAGACCGGGATTCGCCGGCTGGGATTGCGCGATGCCGCCCTGGTATATTTTACCAAATGGATATCCCAGGTTGTCGACTCCACCCCCATTCAGGTTCGCCGGCCCGCCATACGTATATAGCGCCGCATATTGATAAGGCCCGATGGCTGTCTGGTTACCCACTTCGCCCCAGCTGCCTCTCAGTTTCAGATCGGAGAGCCAGTTGACGGATTGCAGGAACTCCTCTTCCTTCACCTTCCAGGCAACAGCGCCGGAGGGGAATACACCATATTTATGCCCTACGTCGAACTTGGAGGAACCGTCCCTTCTCACCGTACCGGTAATGATATATTTGTTGTCGAAAGTATAGGTCAGACGGCCGAACTGGGATTCCAGGGTCGTGATGATCTGGCCGTTGCCATACTGGTCGTATTTCACGTTAGACATCTGCCCCAGGTCGGTGATGATAGCATTCGGTGGAATGCCTGAGTAACCCACCAGTGTATTGGTATTCTTCTGAGCCGAGATACCACCGACAAAATTGATGGTATGCTTTCCAAAGGTCTTGTCATAGGCGATGGTGTTCTCCCAAAGCCATTCAAAGTTATTGTTCTGGTGGAAGGAATAAAGCGCTGTAGCTGAGATGGCGCTGGGATATTGCTGCGCCGCCCGGGTATCTTCCGGTGAGAAATAGGAGCCAGTGTAGTAGCTCATATTGACACCCGCATTGGTCTTGATCTTAAGCCCGTCGAAGGGAGAGACCTCCAGCGAGCTGCTGGCCAGGATCCAGTTCGTTACATTGGAATAACGGTTGGTCTCGATGGAATATACCGGGTTGTTGAACTTGAATATATTGGAATTGACAGGATTGTAAAAACCATAATTCCCGTTCCCGTCTTTTATCAGATACGTATTCCGATTGCCGCTGTCCAGCGTAGGTGGGTTTATCGCCAGTTGAGATAGTCCTCCCATGGACAATGGATTGCCATTGGCATTCTGGTAAGCATACTTCACGTTAGTGGAGGATCTCAGCCATTTGACAGGTTGATAATCCAGTCCCAGTCCCAGGGTGCCCCTTTTGAAGTAACTTCCGATGAGGATGCCTTTCTGATTATAATATCCAAAAGATACAGACGTCTGCACCTTGTCGGAGCCGCCGCGGATACCCAGGCTGTAATTTTGCGACAGACCGCTGCGGAACAACGCATCCTGCCAGTCCACGGTGTGCAGGGCGCTGGGTGTATGCCAGATGGGCAATCCTACATAAGTATGCGTGGAATCTGCCGCCTCTACGGCATTGGACAAAGTAGCCCAATCCTGCGCATTCAGGAGCTTGTATTTTTTGGGCCTCATCTGGAAGGCAGTATAGGCATCCAAAGAAACTTCCATCGCCCCCTTTTTGCCTTTCTTCGTCGTCACGATCACTACCCCATTGGCGGCGCGGATACCATAGATGGCCGTTGCCGATGCATCCTTCAATACATCGATGCTGGCGATGTCATTGGGATTGATGCTATTGATCCCTCCGGTGAGAGGGTAGCCATCCACCACATATAAAGGATTGTTACCACCACTGGCCAGACTTCCCACGCCACGTATCAGCACGGTAGTATTCGCGCCCGGTGAGCCGTCATTGCTGACAACCTGTACACCCGCCGCACGCCCCTGCAGGGACTGCTCCAGGCTGGCAATGGGCACCTTTGCGATCTGCTCGGCCGATACGCTGGCAATAGACCCTGTCAGGTCCTTGCGTTTCACCGTACCATAGCCGATGACCACCACGCCCTGAAGGGCCTGCGCATCCGTTGCCAGCCGGACAGATAAGTTACTACGATTGTTGACCGCTACTTCCTGTGTAGCAAAACCCACATTAGAGAAGATCAACACGGCATTCGGTCCCGCCTTGATGGTAAAAGATCCATCGGCAGCCGTTATGGTGCTGGTATTGCCTCCCTTCACACGCACCGTGACACCCGCCATCGTACTATCGTTCTGTCCGGCGACGACCTTACCCGTGACGGTGCCGGTCTGCGATAGACCCGGAAGATGCAAAAAAACGATGAAGGCCAGGGCCAGCATCATCGCCCTTCCTGTCACATTTTTAATACTTGTTTTTTTCATGTAGCAATTGTTATTGGTATTAAGCAAAAGCAGAAATTGATTGTCTTATTCGTGGAGAGTAAAGTGCGTGAATTGGTCTCGCCTGGAAAAATAGCCCAATTCCCGCATATCGCTAATGTCTGTCCTTCGGACGAACCGCTTCCAGCGGTTCCTAATAATAGAGCATGAAATGTCATCCAGACATTCCCCGTCTGGTATCTTTCATACGCACGAGTTTTGGTTATATAATTTGGCATGTTAAAGTTAGATGATGAATGCTAAGTCATTGTAATGATTTTTTAGCAGATCATTGACGCATTTCTACCAGTGCTATCGTTTCTGCATTCCCCTTATAGCGAACCACCTGTCCGGCCCTGCCATCCAAAGCCACCGGCCCGTCCTTGCTGATCTTCACGATACGAAATACTCTTTTTTGCAACATGTGCTCGAAGCTGCCCTCACGCCGCCCGATCGTCAATGTCCCTGCAGCCTCATTATATGTAAAAGGAATATTGGAATAAGCCCCCTTCTCATAATTGTAATTGACGCCTTCGTCCTCATACAACGTGAAATGTGCATCCTTACCCGTATACACCAGTAAGGTAATGGTGTCGGCAGGCCGCTCGCCGGTGTATTGCAGATCAGGGCCCAGTGGAAGGATAGATCCTTCTTTCACCCAGACGGGCATACGCTGATAAGGCGCATCTGCCGTGACCCTTTGCCCTCCGGCCATGAACTTACCTGAATAGAGATCATACCAGCCCTGGCCCGCCGGCAGATAGACTTCCCGCTGACGAGACTTATACGTGCAGACAGGATTCACCAACAGGGACGGCCCTAACATATATTCATCACTGATATTACGTACGGCCTCATCCTTTCCGAAGTCCATCGCCAATCCCCGCATCATCGTATAGTCATAACGCCATACTATACCCGAAAGAGAATAGAGATAAGGCAGCATCCGGTAGCGCAGCTTGTCGTAATACAACATGCTCTGGTAGGCAGGATGATCTTCCGGCGCGACGTTGAATATCTCCCGGAAAGGGAACTGGCCGTGTACACGGAAGAGTGGGCAAAAAGCGCCGAACTGGTACCACCGTGTCATCTGCTCTCTCCATTCCTCCAGCGTCTCCCCTGTGGCCTGCTCATAGCGGTGCTCGACGGCAAAGCCGCCGATGTCCATGGTCCAATAAGGAATGCCTGACATAGAGAAATTGATACCGGCAGCGATCTGATCCTTCATATCCGTCCAGCGGGCGGCAATGTCCCCGCTCCATACGGCAGCAGCATAACGCTGTGAGCCTGCAAAAGCGCTGCGGGTCAGGATAAAGACGCGCTCATCAGGATTGGTGGCGCGCTGTCCCTCATAAATACCTTTTGCATTCACCAGCGGATAAGCATTCAGGTACTCGGCGGCAGGCCCCAGCGCCGTAGGCGTCATCTGCTCCTTTCTTTTTTCAGGACTCACATTCGAAAGGATGTCGGGCTCGCTGGCATCCATCCACCAGGCATCGATACCTTTATTGTAAAGTCTTTTATTCAGCAGATCCCAAAAACCTTTGCGTGCCTCGGGATTGAATGCATCATAAAAAGTAGATATATATCCTTTCCCGATCCAATCACGCTGACTGTCGGCAATATTCCTCTTATAAAGCCAGTTCTTTTCATCAAACTCCTTATAAGCAGCGATCCCTTCATAGAATTTCGGCCAAACCGAGATCATAAAATGCGAATGATAATTATTATGCAGCACCCGGATCATGCTGTCGGGGGAAGGAAAACGGCTGGCATCGAACTCCTGGCTGCCCCATGCATCCTGCTTCCAATAGCTCCAGTCTAAAACAATATTATCCAGGGGTATCCGCCGGGCGCGGAACTCCTTTACAGTATTTAATATTTCATCCTGGGTCTTATAACGTTCCCGGCTCTGCCAGAGTCCCATCGCCCATTTCGGGGGCATCGTGGATTTTCCCGTCAGCTGCCGGTAGCCGGCAATGACCTCATCCATATTCTTCCCATAAATGAAATAATAATCCAGCTGCTGCCCTGCCTCGGAGCTAAAGCTGACATCATCCCGTTGTCCGGCAGGCAAAGGGGTGAGACATTTCATCGACAGATAGGATTCATCTCCATCCGGCGCCCATTCTATGCGGATAGGCAGTTTCCTGTTCTTTTCCATGGGCAGGTCCAGGATGGCCGAACCCGGATTCCAGGACTGCCGCCACCGGTCCAGCTGCAGTTTGCCGTCGACATATACTTTTAGATATCCTCCGTAGGTCAGGTGAAAAATATGCGTCCCCGTCACGTCGGATGCCAGAGAACCTTCCCAGGTCACCGACCCGGTAGCCGGGGTAAATTCAGCCGGCAGCAGCTTCTTCGAATCCCCCAGATAGGCATAATTGATGATAGATTCTGCTTTCTCCAGGTTCACGACCTCGGGATGCAATTTGTCGTTGTGATAATAAGCCGTCAGCCAGCCCTGGTCACTATGGGCCGAATATAGTCGCAGGGCAGACAGCTGCTTATAGGGCCGGACATCCCCGACAGCAGTAAGGGAGTAATTATCCCAAAGGATACCATAATTTTTGGACGAAAGAAGAAAAGGAATAGCTACCTCCGTATTGTTCTGGAAAAGATTGACCTGGTGCCCCTTGTAGTTGACCAGGCCGTCCTGGTGCTGGCCCAGCCCATAAAAAGCTTCATCATCAGCGGTGGTAAAGGTCTGACGGATATGATAGGAAGGCTCCCCGTCAAAAACGGTCGGCTCGAAGCTTCGTCCCCCGGCGCCCTTCTCGGCCAGGATCGGCTTGCCGGACACATCCGTAAAATCGACAGCCCCGGTGGCGATCGTGACGGTGGCAGTGATCAGCCGGGTATGCAGCACGATCTTCTCCTCGTCATTGGTCATATCCCATTTCAGGGAGGCATCGGGTTTATATACGGTGACCAGGCTTTTGCTCACCTCTTCACTCCCCTTCACAGGGCTCGACATCACCCGTATGATGTTGTCTGCTATAACAGATAATTTGACCGCAGCGGTATTTCCGGACCAGCGCATGTCGGGGTAGACGATGACCCCATCCGGGGTGCGTGTATAAGTACCTTCTTTGCCGGGACCTGCCTGAACCACCCCTGTGAGCGCGAGAAAAAATAGAAGACTGAACAGTTTCGGTCCTGGCATAGCAAGCTGTTTTACAAGCCATAAAGCTATACATAGACTCTGAAGGACAGGTGACTGGAATGTTTATGTGTAGGGGTTGAAATGTTAACCTGGGGTAAAATGTTAACCGCTTTTCTGCCAGGTGGAGGGCAATACCCCAAATTCTTCCTTAAAATACCTTGAAAAGTATTTGGGATTATTAAAACCCACCTGATACGCAATCTCGGATACGGTGTGCTGGCTCTTCTCCAGTAACTGAGCCGCCCGTTTGAGACGAACGCTCCGGATAAATTCGATAGGAGTCTTGCCGGTAAGGGCAAGCAGCCGTTTGTACAGGGCCACCCGGCTGATAAATAGCTCCCGGCTCATCTCCTCCACCGAAAAGTCGGGGTTGGCCATATTCTTTTCCACCAGGTCCAGGGCCTGCCGGATGAATTTCTCGTCATTAGATTCCACCTTGGGACGGGAAGGGGACGCCTCCACCTGTTTTGTATAGGTCTTACGCGCCGTCTCCTGCTGGGTAAGGAGATTACGTATCTTGGAAAGAAGGATCTCGAAATTAAAAGGCTTGGTCATATAATCGTTAGCTCCTGTCTCCAGCCCCCTTAGCTGCTGCTCCTCCCCGGTGAGGGCGGTGAGGAGGATCACAGGTATAAAGGCCGTACGCTTGTCCTCCTTTATCTTACGGCACAGATCGATACCGTTCATTTCCGGCATGCTGATATCGCTCACCACCAGGTCGGGATGCGCCCCCAGGGTCTTCTGCCACCCTTCCTTGCCATTCACCGCCTCCAGGATATTGAAATATTCCCGGAGATTGTCCTTCAGGTAAAATCTGAAATCTTCGTTGTCCTCCACCAGCAGCACGGTCTGCTTTTTATTTTTTTTGTCCCGTTTCGCTGCTTCCACCGGCGCCACAGGAGCAGGCTCGGCTACCTCCCCTTCCGCTATCACCACCGGCAGCATCACCGTAAAACAGCTCCCTTCGCCCGGCTCACTTTCTACTTTAATGGTCCCATTATGCAGCCTGACAAACTCCCAGGTGATGGCCAGACCGATGCCGCTGCCCTGGTTGACCATCGAGCCGGGGATCTCATTCTGGAAAAATCGCTCGAAGATCTTCTCCTGCTTGTCTTTCCCGATCCCGATACCGGTATCCTTCACCCGCAGAATGAGCATTCCAACCGGATCGAAATCCAGCGTCACCCCCACCTCCCCCCCTTCCGGAGTGAACTTAAAGGCATTGGACAACAGATTGAAAATGATCCGCTCCATCTTGTCCGGATCAAAGGAAGTACAAAGGGTAGAAATGCTCTCCGAAAAGGAAAAGTCTATATTCTTCTTCTCCGCAATGTCCGTAAAGGAATATGACAGTTCCCTTATAAATCGTACGATATCCCCTTTGCTCGTATTAAGCCGCAGCTCCTGCACCTCCAGCTTGCGAAAATCCAGCAGCTGGTTGACCATATTCAACAGTCGCCGGGCATTCCGGTGGATGAGATGGAACTGGTTCTTACGGGCCGGGTCATCCGTATTCTGTATGATCTTATCCAGCGGGGTCAGTATCAGGGACAGCGGGGTCCTGAACTCATGGCTTACATTCGTGAAAAACCGAATCTTCATCATATCCAGCTCATGCAGACGATGCGCCTCCTTCCTCTCCTGCGCCAGTGCAAACCGCATGGCCGCCCGTTGCAGCAGTATATGCCGCGCCAGCAACAGCCCCCCTGTCAATAGAAGAGCATAAAGGACATAGGCCAGCGGCGTTTTCCAGAAAGGAGGCAGTATCTTGATACGCAGCTCCAACACCTGCTCATTCCAGGCGCCATCCTCATCAGCCGCCCTCACTTTGAACGTATAGTCCCCGGGATCGAGGTTGGTGTATACCGCTCTCCTGCCATCCCCGACCAGCCAGTCCTTATTGAAAGGCTCCAGCATATAGGCATATCTCATTTTCTGCGCATCCAGGAAATCCAGTGCGGCAAATCCGATGGAGAATACATTTTCATTAGGCCGCAACGTGATCTGCCTCGACTCCGTAATACTTTGGGGTAGAATGACATGCCCGTTAAGCTTCTCGCCTATCCCCACGGTCTTGTTGAACACCTGCAGGTCCGTAAAGATCAGCTGCGAATGATGGGGGCTGGTACGCAGCTTCTGCGGGTCGAAGATATTGAACCCATCCCCACCCCCGAAGATCAGCTCGCCCGCATGGGTCCTCAGTGCAGCATTCTCATTGAACTCCTTTCCCTGCAATCCATAGGACTGGTCATAGTTGGTATATTTGCAGGTGATATGGCCTGTCTGTGGGTCCACCCGGACGGTGACACGGGATAACCCATTGGGCGTGCTAAGCCATAATTGATGATCGTTGTCTTCCAGGATATTTAGAATTGCATTGTCCGGCAATCCATCCCCGCGGCGGAAGATGGTAAAATCCCCGCCAGCCTTATTAAAGACATTGAGCCCCTCCCGCGTACCCACCCAGATCAGGCCACGACTGTCCTCCTTGATGGATATGACATTGTTATTGCTGAGACTGGCAGGCTTGTTCGCCTCATTGACATAATGCCGGAACTTACCCGTAGCGGCTTCGAGCACGTCGATACCAATAGAGGTGCCGATCCACAGGTTGCCATCCCGGTCCTCCACCAGGTCGGAGATATATCCCGAATGCACGGTTGACCCGACACCGGGAGAGTAAGGATCTACAGCGGCATCGGGCTGGTGATGGATAAAAATATTTTTCTTTCTGTCATACAGGTCTAACCCCGCCGCCAGGGTTCCCACCCACAGCCGCCCGTGAGCGTCCTCATGTATCTCCCAAACCCTGTCGTCCCCTATGCTGGCGCTGTCATCCTCATTATGACGGTGATGGATAAATGTCTTCCCGTCAAAACAATCCATTCCTCCATAATACATGCCGATCCAAAGCTTCTGCTCATGGTCGATACAGAGACTGACGATGACATCATTGCTCAGGCTGTTCGGCCTGGAAGGGTCGTGTTGATAACGGGTATACTTTCCCGTTTGACGGTTCAGGTAAAGAAGCCCTCCCCCATTGGTGCCGATCCAGAGATTGCCTTTCGCATCCTCTACAAATCTGTTTACATCGTCATAGGGCAGACTGTTGGGATTCGAGGGCTGATGACGATAGAGGGGGAATTTTAACATATCGTCCTGGTAATAGCTGGCGCCCTTCTTATAGGTGCCGACCCAGATGATCCCGGCACGATCCTTATAGAGATAGTCGATGGCATTCTGACTGACGCTTTTGTCATCGTCATCCCGGGAGAGGAGGTATTGTATCGACAATGTTTTTTTGTCCAGCAAATTGATGCCCCCATGATCCGTGGCGATCCATATCATTCCTTTATTATCCTGCACGACGCCTGTGATCAGATTGGTGTTGAGATGCAGTCCATTGCTTTCTTTACGAATGACTTGCACCTCCCCGGATGAAGGCCTGTACCATATCAGACCGCTGAGCCCTGCCGAAGCGTATACCCAGCACTCACCCTGCTCGTCCACATACAGATGATATTCCTGCGTCTTTGCAGGCAGCACATGTTGTAAGGCCTGGCTGCGAACAACAACCCGCCCGGTCCGTACATCCATTTTCTCCAGGACACCATCGCCATAGAGGATCCACCAGTCCCCCGCCGGATCGGCCGCCATCGAGCGCATGCTGCCAGGTCGGGGAAGGAAATAAGTGGTCGTTTTCGATGCCTCCTCGTATTTATACAGCCCCCCGCCGGCCCCCGTCATCAGGAACCAGTAATCGCCATTCCTATCCTTCCGGATATCGGACACGGTGTCCCCATTTATATGCATGGAATGAAGCAGGGAGCGGACATCGCGATCGAACTTTTCAGTGAGAGAATTATAAATATTGAACCCCTCCCGGGTCGACACCCATAGTGTTTGTCCGGGGCCCTCCAGTATCGCTACGATAAAATCGTCGTCCAATGAGCTGGTATCCTGTAGATCATGTCTGAATATCTTAAAGCCATAGCCATCCCAGCGATTGAGTCCCGACATGGTACCCAGCCAGATAAAGCCCCTTTGGTCTTTGAAAATGCTGGTAACCTCGTTGTTAGAGAGCCCCTGCGAAATGTCCAGGCGCGAGAATCTGTATTTATCATATTGAGCCCGGGAACCCACCCCCAGCACACAGATCAGAAAACATATGGTAAGAATACGCCGCATTATGCCTTTTCCTCCGGCAAATGGCCGGCAGGCTAGTTTTGGAACCATGCAAATAATGAAAAAAAATTGGTAAAAAATCCGTAAATTGTATTTGCCCGGTCAGCCTGATCAAAAAAATTAGTCTGCCCGGGCAAAATGGCTAATGATTGGCCTTCGGCCAACGAACCGTTGGTTCGTTTTGAACGATTGCGGACCCGCCGGTCCACCTAAAAAACTGATTTCTCACCAAAACTTGACGTATGAAAAGGGTAGCTGATATTCTTTCACACAAGGGCAGCAGGATAACATCTGTCAGCCCGGAGACCACTGTCCTGGACGCACTGCGGATCATGGCTGATCAGAATATTGGCTCGGTGCTGGTATTGGATGGCCAGCAATACATGGGTATCATGACTGAGCGTGATTATTCCCGGAAAGTGATCCTGAAAGGCAAATCTTCCACTGACACAAAAGTCTCCGAGATCATGACCAAGGACCTGCCGCATGTCAAACCACAGGATACCATTGAGTTCTGTATGCAGTTGTTGTCCGACAAGAACATCCGTTATCTGCCGGTGTTCGACAACGAGACGCTTTGCGGCATCGTCTCCATCAATGACGTGGTAAAAGAGACGATCCTCACCCAACAGGAGACCATCACACATCTAAAAGACTATTTACACTCCGGCATTTAGACAGGTCCGTCCCCCGGGACGGATCGGCCATGACCTACTCCCTGTCCGGAAAATAGTTTTTTAAAAGTTCCCTAAGCCTGTCGATACGCAGCGGCTTGTTCTCAAAACCGCTGACCTCCGGTATCGCCTTGGCTTTTGCCTCATCATCAGGATTGAGGGAAGTGGTGAGCATGATCATCACAACAGGTACTTTTTGGTCCGGCCGAAGCCGCTGATATCGTTCGAGGAACTCCCAGCCATCCATAGCCGGCATATTGACATCCAGGAATATAAGATCAGGACGCGGGCAATCGGGCGCTTCCAGATATTTCCCTTTATGGGCCAGAAAGTCCAGCGCCTCCTGTCCGCTCTGTAAGACACGGATATGTTCCGTGCATTCGGCCTGCTCCAGGGTCATCCTGTTGAGAAAGTTAGTAGGCTCGTCATCATCGACGAGGAGAATACAGCTGAGTTTTTTTTTCATGGTAGGAAGCGATAAAGGTCCTTAAAAATACGCCAATCTATTTTGCCCCCCAAGATTCACCATACGTTAACCAAAAAATGGCCTGGAAAATTTGTAAATTTGCAGGACAAAAATTCGACTGTAGCATGGCCGAAATCCTTCAAAAGGACGAGATCGTAGTTAGGGATATCATTGACACCGCCAGGACCTTATTTAAAAAATCCGGGTTCAAAAAAACGACTATGGGCGACATAGCCCGCGGTCTGGGCAAGGCCAAGAGCTCCCTCTATTACTACTATCCCAGTAAGGAGGACATCTTTGAAGCCGTCCTGCATGCAGAAATGGATGAATTGCTGAACCAGATACACCAGGCCATCGGCCAGGCCTCCACATCCAAAGAAAAACTGATCGCTTACTGCCGATGCCGCCTGAACAAGCTCAGCCAGCTTTACAACCTCAGCGACGCCCTGAAAAGCGAGATCGCCGAGCTGCACTGCGTCATGACAGACCTGAAGAGCAGGTTCGATACCACCCACGTCGAGCTGGTAAAAAGTATCCTGGAAGAAGGCGTTCGGAATGGGGAATTCAAGAAACTCAATGTCCACAACATCGAGCTGGTAGCCTACCTGATGGTCAGTAGTTTCAGGGGACTGGCCATGCCCCTCATGCTGTCCGGAGATCAAAGTCCCCGCCTGGATCTTCAGATCGACTCCATCGTAGATATTATGGTCGAGGGGATAGGACGCTAACGCAACCTTCCACCCACCGCCGGAATCCGCTCACGTGACCGTATAGCCAATTGAACAACCCAATACCCGTCAGTCCGCATATGATCCCCGCCAGCACATCCAGCACATAGTGATGACTGCTATACACCGCCGCAAACCAGATGCCCACCATGATAGTCCCAAACAAAAGATTGATCCATCCCTGCCGGGTGCGTATCCCATAATAAAGGGTCACCAACGGGTAGCTGGCATGCAGCGAAGGCATAGCCGCAAAGACATTGGAGCTCTTGGCATACAGGGAAGAGAACACCGAAACATGCAGCAGACTGTCGAATCTTCCCAGACCCGCCGTATTCCCCGGGGTATGAGGATTGAAGCCGAACCCATACTGCTCCACATACCAGGGCGGTGCGGCAGGATATACATAATAGATAACGAACCCTAAAAGATTGATCAATAAGAATGTCAGCGCAAATCTGAAAAAGGCATTCTTGTCCTTATAAAAAAGATACCCCGCAAAAGCCAGCGGCAGCGGCATCCAGCAGATATAGAAAAGCCCCGCCAGCACATCCAGCACGCTGTTGGAATGCGCCAGCCAGTACTCATTGGGCGTAACTCGCAACCCGTCGGCCCCGCCCCCTGGACTTAACCCAAAAATACTTTTTTCTGCATTGTATATACTCTCGATATGTACGGTATTATACCTGTAATTCGGGAACGCCTTCATGGAGTCGAAGATGATCCAGAATATGATAAATATGGAGAATCCCAGTATAAACCGGCGGGTAGGCCCCGAGAGATAAAATAATGTATTGAACAGCAGCACCAGGAATACCTGGTCCCCCTTGAATCCTATCAGCCACGCAGCCAGCAGCAGATAACCCACCGATATGGCCGTAACGATAAGAAAGGTCCTGATATTGAGATTCGCTCCCGGAGATTTGGCGGTTACTGGGTCCATTGCCGCTAAATTTTTACACGTTGCAAAAGTTCCTGACCACTTTCCGTATCGATGCCCTTGAACTCAAGATATTCGACATTGGGGCTCCAGAATGTGCCGCCCGGATTGATCTTGATAAAGACCCTGTTCAGCAGCATCTGCTTGTTGTCGATGTTGACATAGACATGATGTTGGTTGTCCAGCGGGGATTTACGGAGATACATGGCTATCCTCTTATAGGAGACAAAATGCAGCTCATATGCCCCATTGCCCAATGCCCTGGAGTTTATGCCATAGGCAAAATGCCGCTGGATAAAATTCAGCTCCTGCCGCTGCTTCTGCTCGGTGTAACGGATCCACAATACATGCACCGGGTCATCCGGGTCGGGCGCACCGTTCTTTTCATTCAGCTCGCAAATGATGGTATTGGTATTGGGGGTGCGTTGCAGATAGAATAAGGAATTCGAACGGCGGGGAGGGACAGGGAAGGTATCCGCAGCAGTGCTCACAGGGGTCGATACAGCCACCTTTTGCTTCTGGGCCATCACATCGGACGATGCCATGGACAATAGTAATAACACCCAGACAAATACATTCGATTTTACTCCATCTGCCTGTCTCGGCACGTCTCCCGCCTGCTTTGTCGCCGCATTTTTCTGGTCCTGCTCTTCCAACGCCTTTTTCGCATCCTTCAGCCGGCCGATGGCCGTGGCATTCGCCAGCACAGCCATCACTGTCAACGGTATGGTGAAAATAGAAATGGTCTCGAAAATGGGAAAATTGCTGTTCGGCCAGTGTATCTTGTAATTGCCCCCCATCCATTTCGAGGCGATCCCGCAGGCAAGGGCCGATACCCCGATCAATATGACCCTTTCCGGCCGCTGCATCAGCCCATCCTTGCATTCTATGCCCAGTCCTTCCGCACGCGCCCGTGTATAGCTCACCATCAGACTGCCGATCATGCCGATAAAGGCAACCAGGCTGCTTAGAAAATAATGATGCGCCACCAGGTAATAGCATATCCCTAAAAAAAGTATCAACTCACTGTATCTGTCCAATACCGAGTCATACAAAGCGCCAAATCGGGAGCTCATATTACCCAGCCGGGCCACCTGCCCATCCAGCATGTCGAACAGGCCGGCGAATAAGATCAGCGCACCCGCCCATCCCACATAGGAAAGATCCCCGCGATTGCCCTTCTCCGCCCCTTCGATAAATATGATGCTAACCCCGATGTTCAGTATAAGCCCGATGGTCGTCACCATGTTCGGCGTAAGACCCGCACGGATCAAAACCCGCACGAACGGATTGATGACCTTGTATATACCTTGTTGTAATTGATTCCGAATGCTCATGTTGTCCCTTAAAAATCAAATTTAGCCCTTGCCCGAATACCCCAGGTCGGTATCTCCGGATGCTCCAAATAAGTGAATCGCTTGATAAAATCCACCCTCACCAGCTTGAATATATTGGCGATGGCAAAACCCGCCTCGACATAAGGCCGGTGATCCAGGGAAAAGGTCTCCATCACGCCGTTGGTTAGCGGGAACTGGATAAGTTCCGGATGTTTTCTCGGATCGTTCTCATCACGCAGACCGCCATATACAAGCTTCGCCTCGATGACCTCTCTCCACTTCAATTTTTTTAATAACGGTATCTTATTGAAGAAAAACCCGTTGAAATAATGATCGATATACAGTGCAGCAGAATGGTCTGTGATGAACTCCATAAAGTTCATCAGGTTGAAGCTCTGCAGCTGATACGCAAACGTCTGGTTCGCATGCTGGATATTTGCCAGCGGCCAGGGCGCTTTGCCCACCATGTAATTTCCGTCGACGGTGATATCCGTGTACCCTAAATAGGATAAATAGAACCTTTTGAAAAATTCACCGTTGAAATTGTGATAATTATACTCACTGTTGAACAGTCCTTTTACACCCGCCGTATACCTTACTGTAAATATCGGATATTTATTTAAGATCGGTACCCGGTAGAGCTTGCCGATATAGAACTGCTCATGCGGCGCCCAGCGGAACTCCGTGGAAAATTCCGTAGTGGTAATATGGGGAAGGGTATCCACCCCTCCATTCTTTACATACGAGATGGTCCCCGCCGGCGCCTGCTGCCACCACTTGAAGCCAAAAGCATAGGAGAAATGATCCCCGAACTCATGCTTATAATCCAGCCGGAATATTTTATTGTAAAGCCATTTGTCATTATTCCCCCGCTTGAATGACAGGAGGAAGTTGTCTTCCTGTACAAACTGCAATTCCTGACCGGGGATCTTCGTGTCCTTCTGATAGCTGGCCCGGATATAATTCTGCGGGAATCCGTAGATGCTTTTATTGTTCAGTGAATAGGTGCCGCTGAGGAAGTACTTCCATTGTTTGTCCTTAAAACCATAAGCGGCATACGCTTCCGAATAATACCGGGTGCTCAGCTTGAGCGTGGTCCTGCCTCCAAAACGAAGCCGGAAACCTTCCACGGGGTTGAAGCTGTAGAATGTGCTGGCCGGCCCAATCTCGAATATACCTGCTTGTTTGTACCCTGCCAGCAGCAACGTGCCCCAGTCCATCAGCCGGCGGAAGGACTTCATATGCTGGAGACTGTCGATATTGGCGTAGACCTTCGACTCCGCCCTGGTCAGCGTATCATGCCGGTAGGCCACCCAAAAACTATCCCTCTGGCTCTCCGCGCTGTCCAGCACCACCATAGGCGAACCCCGGAGCAAGCTGTCGGGTATGGGCTCGTTCATTTTAAAATCCTTGAATGAGACGGTTCGCTCCCCGAATAGTCCCGTCCCCGACTTGTTAATGCCAAAATCTCCCAGCACATCACTCTTCTGTAAAAGATATCGTCCATCGGGCATCCGCTGGAAGTCCTGGTCGATCTTCATCTCCCGGACAAAGTTGAAGTTGATGCTCTTGCTCACCAGCAGTCGCAGCTTCTGGATAGCATAATTTCCATCCAATGTGATCCACATGGTCCCTCTGAACAACAGGTCATTGGGGTTCCTGGGGCGAAACGACAGGCGTATCAGCTTCTGGTTGTCCACCACTACCGTGTCGTCGATGAAATACATGTAGAAAGTGGGACCCATATCCGCTATGGGACTGAGAAAAAGATTGGTGAAGACGGAGATATTATTGTCGTATACATTGAAGTCCTGGTACAGCCGGTTGAGATACATGCTGATACCCTGCATATCTATGAATTCCCCGAAATCTACCTTCCTTTTACCTTTGACGATGGTCTTCGTCTTTTCCGGGTCCTTGCGATAGTATACATCGGACAAGGTCTCTTCCAGGTAGACGGGTGACAGCACCCGCCCTTCCAGCTTGGTGGTATCTCCATTCTCTACCAGGAAATGATAAGGCCGCAGCAACTTGTTCTTGGCGATTTTTGTCTCGTTGGCTTTGTTGACAGAGACCTGCAGCTTTTCGTATTTTTCGTACGTTGCATAGTTATAGGCCTCCATCCTGTTGCTGTTCTTATGATCGATGACCGCGCGGATCAGTTCCACCGCGGGATTGCCTTTATTACGGTATTTTATGCGCTTGTTCTTAACAGTGGCCTTTCCCAGCTCCTTGAACTGCCTGTTCAGCGTGACCTGCATGTCCAGCCTGGGAAAAGAGTCCAGGTGGATGGTGGTGGGATCATATCCGACATTGCTGACGACAATGTCGATGGGAAATTTATCCGCGGGTATTCGAAACCTGCCTTCCGAATTGGTGCGGGCGCCTCCATGCTGGCCTTTTATGGCCACGCTGGCATTGGATAAGGGAGTGCCATTAGCAGCATCCTTGACATATCCCGTCACCGTCTGCGCCATGGCATTGATAGTAAGTGCGACGACCAACATTGCCAAAGTTGTGGTTCTAATTATTCCTTTCGATTTCATCCTGTCTTATTTAAATACAAACCTTTTCTGTAATACATAATTATAGAACACAGCTATTCCAATGGCAGTAGCAATCTTGGCAGGCCAAAAGGGCAATCCCACTACACTCTTCAAAAACCACATTCCCGATGCATTCAGGATCAGATTCCCGATCCACACCGGTATATAGCGGGACAGCTGACCTGTCCATTTTTTCTCTTGTGCACTAAAAGCCCAGTTCCGGCTGAGCAAAAAATGAGTAACTCCGCCGCATATCGTGCCTGTCACCCCACCGGCTAAATACGGCACTTGTAACTGATTGACCAGCAACCAGCTTACCGAAAAGTCAACACCGGAAGCTATCAGCGATGCCACCTGCGCCTTGGTAAAAGTCCTTATGCCTGCCATATCTTCATCAGCACAATTAATTGTAACACAAGATTGGAGTATATTCCTGCCAGTACGTCGTCCAGCATAACACCCCAGCCTCCATTTAGTTTTTCTAAGCGACGGATATATAACGGCTTGATAATATCGAATGCCCGAAAAAGCGCCAGGCCTATCAACACATATTGCCAGCGCACAGGCACAGCCAGCAAGGTGATACACATGCCGGCCACTTCATCTATAACAACCTTGGAGCTGTCCTTCCCCCATTCGCTTTCCACTTTTCCTGCGCTCCAGGTGCCTAAGATCAGTATCCCCATTGTCGCTATCACCTCTATAAAAAGAGACTCATTTCCACCCATCCCGGCAATATACCAGGCTATACAACATGCGATGGCGGCCACTGTGCCACCTCCTTTGGGTGTATAACCTATTCCAAGACAAGTAGAAATGAGTCGATGGAATCTTTCCATCAGGCTGTTATTTCTTCCTCCGCATATGTCAGCCCCTCGCCATTCACCAACTCCTCACCCATCAGCTTGCGCAAGGCATTCTGAAGGTTATGCAGCTGCTTGAAAATATCGTGTTCGGGACGGAAACCTGGTACAGTTTGAGGAGATTTGAAATAGAATGACAACCATTCCTGCACACCGCTAAGACCGGCCCGTTTGGCAAGATCGCCGAACAAGGCCAGATCAAGGACCAGCGGAGCCGCCAGAATGCTGTCCCGGCACAGGAAATTAATCTTGATCTGCATGGAATAGCCCAGCCATCCGAAGATGTCGATATTATCCCACGATTCTTTATTGTCACCATGAGGAGGATAATAATTGATGCGGATCTTATGATACAGCTCACCATAGAGCTCCGGGCTAAGGTCCGGACGAAGTATATCCTCCAGCACGCTAAGCTTGGAAACTTCCTTGGTACGGAAATTATCGGGCTCATCCAACACATAACCGTCCCTGTTGCCTAATATGTTGGTAGAGAACCACCCTTTCACGCCCAATGCACGGGCTTGCAGTCCAGGGGCCAGGATAGTCTTCATCAACGTCTGCCCTGTTTTGAAATCCTTGCCGGCAATGGGAGTCCCTGTTTGCTTGGCAAGTTCAACGATGGCAGGAGTGTCGACGGTGAGATTGGGTGCGCCATTCAGGAAGGGAATACCCATCTTGACAGCCGCATAGGCATAGATCATGCTGGGGGCGATCCGGGGATCATTTTCCTTAAGCCCCTTCTCGAAGGCAGCCAGGCTCTCATGCACATCGGATACTTCCGTATATTTCTCCGTGCTGCCGCACCATACCATTACCAGGCGGTCGCAGCCACGGGTATCCTGAAAAAGAGCGATATCTTCCATCAGCGCTTCGGCCAATGCATATTTGGTAGCAGCCCGCTTTACATGCTCACCATCCAGGTTCTTAATATATTGCTTGTCAAATACGGCCTTCATGGGCTTGATGGCCTCCAGTTCGGGGCGAAGTGCCGCCAGCATTCCGGGCTCCAGTACCTTGGCCCTGCTCGCAGCTTCATATACATTATCTTCATATACATCCCATCCGCCAAACACCATGTCCTGCAAATCCGCCAGAGGGACAAAGTCCTTGATCTTAGGATAGTTATTGCCGGATTTCCGGTTCAAATGAATATTTCCCATCTGTGTGATAGATCCGATCGGAGAGGCTATCCCTTTTTTGATCGCCTCGACACCCGCGATCAATGTGGTTGCTACAGCCCCCAATCCGGGGATCAATACTCCAAGTCTGCCATTCGGTTCTTTTACTTCCATGGTTGTATAGTTTTGATTTAGTTATGTGCGGACACAAAATTATCGAATTCTTAATTTTTCGAACAAATTAGTTTTTCGGTCGAAAAAAAGTACATCCATGTGACTGTGAGCTGTTTACAGCGCCTGCTAAACAGAATGATCTGTTAAAAATAACTCCTTTGGCGGTTAGAAGAATGTGAATCTCGGCGAATGGCCATTTTTAACAGGTAAGACTCTGAGATAGGTCGGTCGACAAAAGGTTTAAAAGCCTATTTTCCTATCTCTGGCGGTGTTCCTCCATTCCCCCGTCAGCTGCCCCCCGTCGATGGTAAAGGCCCGTTCATATAGGTTCACCGTAGGACAAATGTGAAAAGGTAATCCATAAACGAGATCTCCGGGGTGGTGTCCATGTCCCTCACCGGCCTCCGCTATCATTACCATATGCTCCTCGCTTTGCCCTATAGGCTTCCAGTCGGGGGCATTGAGAAAATATACCCGGCGGCTCAGCTCGTTTTCAGCGGCGATGGACTTATGTCCCAGGTCCAGGCACAGCCTGCCTGCCGCCGGTAGGGAAACTACTCTGCTGATCACCAGCGCAGCCGGTAAAAAGCCCTGCTCGGGACATCCGTCGCTATATCCCTTGTCCCAGTATATAAAGGTACCAGGGCTACATTCTACCTCCGGTCGGTTACAATGGACGGAAAAGGTAGGCGATCCGCCTGCTACGACAGTAATATGGTCAAAGCCTTCTTTTTGCAATGCCTGTTTTAATGCGGTGACTCCCGCAAAAGCTTCATCGCATTTTTGTTTCCGCTGTTCGAAGTCCACGTCCCGTATGTGCCCGTCATAAGCATGCAATCCCACGGGTGTGACACCTTCTGTGTCCGCAGCGGCCCTGTACAGTTGAAAGGCGGCAGCACCGGTCGCAATACCCGTACGGTTCATGCCGATGTTCAGATCCAGGTAAACAGGCATCCGCAGCTTGGCCGCCGCAAAAGCCGCACCCATGGCAACCAGCGCCTCCTCGTTGTCCACGAGGCAGGACCATTGCACGCCGGGATATTGCCGGGCCAGCGCGATAAAACGTTGCAATTTGGGCCCTACGGGCTGATAGGCTAACAGCACATCTCTTGCTCCGGCCATGGCCAGCATCTCGGCTTCGGCAATGGTGGCGCACTTGAATTTTTGGATACCGGCCTCCAGCATGAGCTTTGTGACATCGGGCGATTTATGGGTCTTTATATGCGGTCGCAAACGGACGGGGTCACCCGCCATCTCCACGGCTAACTTAATATTCGCCTTTACCCGCTCGGGGTAAACGACAAGGGCAGGAGAATCCAGCTGATCCGTATTTTGGATCCAATACCAATCATGCGCAGAGGGTGCCTCCATAAAAAGGTATTTTAATGTAGTTCAAACAAAGCCTCTATCTCAACAGGAATATTGTTGGGTAATGATCCCATCCCCACGGCACTGCGCACCCCTACCCCGTTGTCTTCGCCCCACACGGCGGCAAACAGCTCGCTGCACCCATTGATGACGTATGGATGCCGGTCGAACGCAGGCGTGCAGCCCACCATCCCCAATACTTTTATTACTCTCTTCACTTTGTCGAGGCTACCCAGGTTCTCCCGTATCGTAGCCAGTATCGCCAGCCCCACCTGCCGCGCAGCCAGTTTCCCCTGCTCGATATCCAGGTCCTCGCCCACACGGCCAGTGATCAGGGAGCGATCCTCCAGCAACGGACCGTGCCCGGACACATACAAATATTTCCCATCTGTTAAACATGGTTTGTACACCCCCATTGGCGTAGGTGCGGGGGGCAATTGTAATCCCAGTGCGGTAAAATTCTTTTCAGCGGACATAAATTGATCCACGCAATAAGATGCGTTCGGCCGCCGAAGTTAGGGGTTATTGGTGAATCCTCCCCGAACTCTGCACTCCTCTTATATCTGTTACAGAAATATACCACATCACCGCATCGGAAGGCGGTTTGCCGGCATAGACCCTCCCATGTGCATATTGAACCTCTCTTCGCTGCCATTTCCTCTCCAGCAGGTTGGACGTCGTATCCGTAGTGTAATGAAGCCAGGCTGCTTCGATAGGAGTTTCGCATTTCAATTTTACCAACAGCCTGCCATTCTTTCTTTGTTCTTCCCGGGCGAATAACGCAAGCCCCGGCCTATTCCGCAGATAATGATCGATAAAATAATAATGCTCCTTGATCTCATACCCCATCCCCTCCGTATAATGTCCGTGCTTCAATCCTATCTGCAGGGACAGCTGCTTGTTGGCTGCCAGCTCATAGGTCTTTATATAACTATCCAGGTAAAAGGCAGGATCATTGACGCCATTGACAAACAGGATAGGCATAGGCGCCCTCGCCACATAGTGCGCCGGATCATATTGCCGCAGCCATGTATCACGGTCTGCTGCGGATAAGGCGTTTAACCCCTGGCCAAGGGCAGGACTGGTAGGAAAGAACCCGCATCCGTAGATGGGCGCGGCGGCTTTAAAACGATGATCCACCCCTGCCGTGATCAGCGTCAGTACCCCGCCCCAGCTAATACCCGCCAGGGCAGTTTTGGCAGTATCCACTTCCGGGAAACTTCTGATCAGGTTGTGCGCTTTAATGATATCTGCCACCGCCTGGAACATCCATTGATCCTGTAATGTCGATGTAATGGTGTAAATGGGAGTGCCGCTGGCCGTCTCCTGGAAACCATCCGGTATATGCGTGCCGTCAGGTCTGTTGCCTCTGCCATCCATAGCTATCGCCGCATATCCCCTGCGGGCCCATTCTTTTACCCATCCTATAAAGGCGGTACCGCCGCCGCCATGCACCAGGACCACCGCAGGCAAGCTGCCGGGCTCATCTTTTCTTCCGGATAAAGATCCGGGAGTGGCGTAGTAGGCAAATGTTTTCTTCGGAACTCCTTTATAGGCTAATCCCGTATATATGATCTCGTACACGGAGTCCCGGTATTCCTTTGTAAAGACGGGTGTATCCAGTATCCCCGGCACATCCCACAGACTGCCTTCTAACTGTGCCTGTACAGTACAATTGAACGCAGCAAACAGCAAGGAAAGAAGCATTATTTTTTTCATGGTTCGAGTATTCTTTCAGGCTTCCATCGCCGCAATGCCATCAGATCGTCCGGTATGGGATGATCATTCCACTGCGCATGCAGCGCAAGCGCCGCGCCCAGGGCTGTACCTTGTATCATATTGGCGGCATACACATTTTTATCCGCAAAAACATTGACCAGCTGCTGCATATAGACCTTGTTATTGCAGAATCCACCGTCCACATAGATGTCCTGTACAGAGCTATTCTTTAGCACCATTGCGGTGGAAAGGTATTGCTGGCCCACAATGTCCGCTATCAGCCGGTGATACGCCAGCTCAGGCGTGTCGAACAATGACAGGTTCCTTGTATGGAACATAGAGGGAGTAGTTGCGCTATGCAGCGTCGCGCGCCCATCGGACCCGATCATCTCCTTTTCAAACTTTGCCATCCTTTCCATCAACGACGCCTGATAAGACAGGCTCTTGAAATGATCCGTATGCACATTGAAGTGAGCCGCTATCCTTTTTACCTGTTGATCATGGTCATTCCCCGCAAACAGCATCGTCGTTTTCACCGGCTGGCCCCGATAGGTAAGATAGCTGAGACATCCCTTCTCCAGATCAGCCGCATCGGGTAATTCTTTATTGAAAGGGTTGAGGCTAATAGTCCAGGTGCCGGTGGACAAAATAATGAACGGCTCTCTGAAACAGGTGAGGTATGGGATGACCGCCGCCGAACTGTCATGCAGACCCGAGCCTGCCATTATTGGCCTCCCTTCCTCACCTCCTTTTACGGCGGTGACCGTATCCCCCGTTACCACGGAGGACAACCGGGATCGAAGCCCTTCCTCTTGCAGCCAGGAATGGTAATCCATTCGCCGGAAATCCCACAAGGCGGAATGACAGCCCACATTGGTCATCTCCGCCATTTTTTTCCCCGTGATCAAATGGCTGAGATATTGTGGAAAATGAAGTGTTGCGGCAATGCGATGGAATAGTTCGGGCTTTTCCTTTTTTATCCAATATAATTGCAAGCCGGCATTGAGATGTCCCATCACCGGCGAGCTCGTGGCTACCGCAAATGAAGCCGCCCCGCTCTGCGTCGCCATCAGCTCCCGCATCAGTCCTTCCGGATAGGGCTTCAGGTAATTGTACAAATGACCGATCCTTTTGCCTTCCTCATCAAGGTGTACGAGGGAGGCGCCATAGGTAGAAAAATTGACGGCTTTTACCAGCAAGGTAGCATCGGTCTTCAACTTCTCGTATTGCGCAAGCATCCAGGCCGTCAACGACCCAAGGTCCTCACAGGGGAATCCGTCGTCATCTGCCGTCTCTTCCAGCCGGGTGGACTCTTCCAAAACCACTTTGTACTGTTGATCGAATACCAGCAGCTTTTTATTCGTTTTTCCAATATCGAACACCGCAATGACGGACTTCTTCGTCTTCATTCCTGTACTTTTTGATGCGTGAAATTTTTTCATTTTTTTACGACGAAACGGTAGCTGCCGGAGCCAAGCAGGAATACCGTCCTCCCATCCGGACGGGTCCTGGCTTTTTGCATCATCGCCGCCAATGGCCTCCCGCCTTCCGTCATATTTTTTACGTCGCCAGGCAATGAAACCTCAGCTGTCGTATTCGGAGGCACCGTGATAGCCCACTCCAGTGTCCCACCCGTGTTCCTCCATTCACTTTTTATCATCCCGTATTTCGTATCCAACGATGCTTTCACAAAGTCAAGCCCCTCCGGAAATATGGGATCCATGATAATCTTTTTAAAGGCCACTTGCCTATCGTCCGTCCTGATACCAGCCAGGTACTCATAATACCATACCAGCAGATCACCCAGCAGCATCTGATGATTGCCCGAATTCATCATGGGGTTGGCTGCATCTCCATTCCACAGTTCCCAGATGGTGGTAGCTCCTTTTCCTACCATATATCCCCAACTGGGATAGGTTGTATTGGTAGCCAGCTTATATGCCAGATCGGATGCGCCATTTTCCGTCAGGCCGCGCATCAGCCACATTCCTCCAATGATACCCGAGTTCACATGATCGTCGAATTCCTTCAGCCGCCGCCGGATGTTCTGGAAGATGGCCGGTCTGTCGGCAGCAGGCGCTAACCCAAAATACAGGGGCAGCAGATTAGCCGTCACGGTATTGTTGGCATAGGATCGCGTATCGTTGTGATAATATCGTTTGTTAAAAGCCGTCTGCACTCTTCCGGCGATGCGCTCAAACTTTTCCTCGTCGGCACGCAACCCCTGCATAGCGGCATACTGTTTCATCAATCCCAAACAATGGTAATAGTAGGCAGCCGCCAGCAACCCGCCCTCTGTCATACGACTGGAGTCTTTCGTCCAGATGAGGTCCAATGATTCAGGCGGCACGCACCAGTCGCCATAATTGTCTTTCAGCACAAGGTCATTGTCATGATAGGTATCCCACATATACAATACCCACTTTTTCATGGCGGGATATTGCTTTTTAATGCTCTCCTGATCTCCAAACTGCCTGCGCAGCATGTCGGGTATCAGGATAAAGGCGCTGGGATAAGTTACATTGTCCGCATACCTGTCCCAAAAGCTGGGCGCTATATCCGGCAGGCTCCCATTTTCTTTTTGTGCATCACGTATATCATCCAGCCATTTTGCATACAGGCGGGAATTGTCGAACAAAAAGCTTTCCCCATAGGAGCTGATCACCCTATCGCCTAACCACCCCACCCGCTCGTCCCGTTGCGGGCAATCCGTAGGCATACCCCGGTAGTTACCCCGTATGGTCCAATATGCATTCTTATACACGGCATTGATCGTAGCATTGGAAGTTCGCAACGACCCGATGGTGGGTACATTATCATAGACCACTTTGCCTTCAAGATCTTTTGGATCCGGTGGGTTTCTCAGTCCTTCAATTTCCACAAAGCGGAAGCCATGGTAGGTAAATCTCGGCTCCCATGCCTCCTCCCCACCCCCTTTCAAAATATATTTATCGGTGACACGGGCGTTCCGCATATTGGCGAGATAGAGAGAGTCCTTCCCCTTCATCGTTTCTGCAAAACGCATCCGGATGGTATCCCCTTTCTGCCCTTTTACCTTGATGGCAAGCCAGCCCACCATATTCTGGCCCATATCCAAAATATAAGACCCACGGGAAGTCGTGTGTACGGATATAGGGTGTAGCACCTCCCTGACACGGATATTCTCATTGGGCTGGGCTGCGACCCGCGCATTGCCGGACGGCATCGGCTGGACCGTTTTCCACCCCCGATCGTCATAGCCCGGGTTATTCCAACCGGTGAGCTCCTTGTTGGCATCGTATTCTTCTCCGTCAAATTCGCTGTTCGATACTATGGGCCCGTTGCCCGTAACCTTCCAGCTTTCATCCGAGTTGACCCAGGCCACCGATCCATCCGTGTATTGTAGGCGCACCTGTAATAACACCTTAGGTAACCCGTAGCCGCGTTGTGGTATGCCGGTGAGCGGGTCAGGTTTGCCGTGATAATTGCGCATGCCGAAAAAACGGCCGTTGCCAACTATGACCCCTATACAATTGGCACCCGGCTGCAAGTACCCGGCAACATCATAGGTGTTATAATATACCTTTTTGTCATATTCCGATACGGTAGGCGCCAATACATCCACTCCTACCTTTTTTCCGTTGAGGTAAAGTTCATACAAGCCCATGCCGCTGATATAAGCTGTTGCGGAGCTGATCTTTTTATCCGCGGAAAATTCCTTGCGAAGATGTCTGGCCGCCAGACGGGTAAACGTGCTGTCCGGCTGATCGTATGCATTAAAACTATTCAAGCCTATCCATTTGGCATGCCACCCGGAGGGCTGTAGGAATCCCGTACTCCAATATGCCGTTGGGCTCGTTACTTCCTCCCCGCTGCTGGTCCAGATCTTCACCTTCCAATAATAAGCGCGATGAGCGACCAGCGGCTTGCCGTTGTAAACGATGTCCAAAGATGCATCCGACCCTATCTTGCCGCTGTCCCAGATGTCGGCTTCATCCTTTGCCAGCGCTGTCTTACTGGAAGCTACCAACAACCGGTAGGCCAATTGGCGCAGGTTACGGGCATCCGAACGTATCTTCCAGCTAAAACGGGGACGCGAGACATCGGAACCCAGCAAACTATCCCTTCCCTCCACCGTAAGCGCATATACCTGCGATGCAGCCGCGCCGCCGGTGAGACGATATACATAGCTCAACCTCCCCATGGGCATGGCGCTGCCCGTAAGATAGTAATCCATGATGTCCGAAGGATGAGCTATGCCGTCCGCTGCTTTGAAATATATCTGTCTCGTAGCCGCACCGGCCTGCAACGTCCGCCGGGGAATGGAAAACTGTACTATATTTCCTCGCACGACGATATCTGCCTTCCCAACCATCGTTTTTTTATGATCCGCATCCAAACGGCTGATCGTTGCCTTGCCCGTACGGTAGTCGGGTTCTACAGCATATTCATACCCCTTCCATCCTTTTATGGCCAGATCGTCCTTGCCGATGAGCAGCTGGATGGCTCCGCCGGGCCTGTCATTCTTTACAAGATCGCTGCCGGCCTTTATGAGGAAATAAAAATAGCCGGCGTCATGGGCCACCCTTATTTCCTGTAAGCTATTTTCCGGCGGCGGTACGGTATAGGTTATTTTTTGAGTGACCCCATAATAGTCGCGGCCTTCCGCCTTCTCGTCTATGTTCCTGTACACAGCCGTTGCCCTGGTCCACTGATCTATCCCACTTTTGATATCGATGGTGACGGGAGCATGGCCCGGGGACAGATCGGGCATGCCTTTATATTGCCGGATGTTTTTGATCAGCTGTATATAGAAAGCATCCTCATAGCCGCCACGCATGGGTTCTATATCCCTGGAGTACTCTTTATTGGCGGCATCGCACAGCATATATTCATCTCCGTAGGGCTGCTTATACGCTATCCACTCATTCCATCCACCGACAAAGACGGTGTCCGGGTCCACTTCCAGCGCATGGTCCCATTGCTTTTGAAAAAAACCTCCCCTGTCGATATCTTCCTTTTTATTCTGCTGCGTAGCCGGGTCCCATCCACGGCCCCAGTTTACCCATCCTGAAGTAATGGAACGCGACATGGGCACCTTGGGATGACTTGCCACCGTGACACTCATGATGTTCCCGTGCAGGGGCTGGGGATATTTCCACTCCACCCAGGGAAAGCCGTCCTCATAAGTATTGTCAAAAGGCCATTGCGGTTTTTTAAAGTAAAAGAAATCCTTCAGCTCCACGGAATACGGAACGGGTTTATAGGCGCTGTCGCGACGGGAAAGAGCTTCGGCCACGTCGTCCTCCATTTTTGTATAAGCGATGATCATGGGCTTGCCATCCACTCGATACCAGGCCTTGGGGTACAAACCCGGTTTATATAATTCCCGGTACAATTGTTCAGCGGTCTCGAATGACCTGGAGTGGG
Source organism: Sphingobacteriales bacterium 50-39 (assembly GCA_001898505.1). GTDB lineage: Bacteria > Bacteroidota > Bacteroidia > Chitinophagales > Chitinophagaceae > Puia. The sequence continues at coordinate 69,349 of MKTZ01000004.1, read as the reverse complement.
TATAAAAAACTACTTTGGGGGGCGACCACCCCTGCGCGATAAGATCCTCGATGACACGCAGCACTTTTTCGTACACGTTGCGGTAGGTCACCCTGTTGGTAAGATCAAAAACGATGAAGTCGATACCGGCCGTGGTAAGCATCTTCATCTGTCGGCGTATGACCCACTCGTCGGCAGAGTTATAATATCCCCATATCGGCTCACCCCAAAAATGGGCCTGCCCGTTGGGACTAATGCTATCGTTGAGATACTTGAAATCATACAGCAGCTTAAGTCCATTGGGCCTGGCGGAAATGGCGGTGGCGTCATATACTCCCGTCGCATAGGGCTGCCCGATCCAGGGCCAATAAAAGATCCCTACCTGTTTTTGGGGCTTATATCCGCCGATGGGGCCGAAACTTCTACCGAACTGATCGATACCCACGGTCCGGGCAGGTGTGTTATTAGCCGCTGTCTCCGGCGCGCTTTGTGCAAACACCATGACCGGCAACAGAGAAAGAACGATAAGTGCGTATCGCATCCTACTACCATTTTGAGGTGAACTGATAATCCCCGGAGCCTATTTCGTATACTGCAGCCAGTCCTTCCATGCGCAGAAACTTGCAATCTTTTGTGATGCGCCGGCCGCCTTCCATTATGGATCGGACGTCTTTTGTAGGGATATATACCGTTGCAATTGAATTGGCGGGCACGCTCACCTGATACTCCAGCGTCCCCTTCTTTTTTCTCCAGGAAGAACGTATTTCCCCTTTGACGGATTGGTAAGAGCCATCTGCATATTGCAGATCTTCGGGAATATATGGGCGCAGCACAAATCTTTCAAAACCCGGGTACCCGGCATCCGGTATAATACCTAATAAATATTTATACAACCATGAACCTACAGATCCCATCATGGGATGGTTGTGGGAGTTCATGGATCCCCCGGTGGCATATTCCCAACGTTCCCATAAGGTCGTGGCGCCTTCGGCCAGCATATATCCCCAACTGGGATAGGTCACCTGGGTAGCGATCTTATACGCTGTTTCGGTCTCTCCATTTTCTGTAAGCGCCTCCAAGAGATATTTAGTGCATAGATTCCCTGTCGTCAGGTGGTAGTTATGCCCCTTTACATCCCTCACCAGGTTGGCGATCACCCTGGGCAGCCTTTCTTTACCGGGAGCTCCCAGGAAAACGGCAAATGAATTGCAGGATTGATTATTGGTCCCATAACCTCCTTTTTCTTCGTCCCAGTATTTATCATTGAATGCCCTCATCGTACGGGCAGCCAGGTCCTCGTATTTTTTCTCGTCGTCCGCATTACCGATCGCGCCGGCAAGCTGCGACAGTACCTTTGCGCTGTAATACAAATATCCGGTGGACATCAATTCTCCCGGTGTATGGAGGGAGATGGCGCCATAACCCTGTTCTTTTTGCCCAAACTCCGCGGGGGGCGCCCAATCCCCATAATAGCTGTAATCTACAATACCATTTTTAGTGCGGGTGGTAAGATAGTCTACCCAGGCCTTCATCTGCGGATAGTTTCGCTGGATGATCCCGATGTTGCCATAGTATTCATAGCTCTTCAGCGCCAGCAGCAAAAAACTGGCACACACCGGGTCGGCAGGTTTCCCGCCATATTTATACGGGGCCGTATCCGCTATTTCACCATTTTCGCCTTGTGTATCATCAATGTCCCGGATGAATTTCTCATACAGCCGGTGTAATTGGAAGTTGTATAAGGCCTGCTCTATTCTCACCGTGAGATCGTTGAGCCAGCCCATTCTTTCATCCCGTTGCGGACAGTCGGTGGGAATGCTGTGCAGGTTACTGGCTTCCGTCCGTTGTACCATTTGGTTGATACGGTTGAGGAGGTCGTTGCTGCAAGTAAACTTTCCTGCCGGCGCTACATCCGAGCGTACTTTTTTTATCACAAAATCATCGACGGTGGGTTTCCCCTGCCAGCCTTCCACCTGGATATAACGGAAGCCATGATAGGTAAATCTCGGCTCCCATTGTTCTTCGCCTTCTCCTTTAAGGACATATACGTCTGTGGCGGCTGCCGAGCGCAGGTTCTCCTGGTTGACGGTGCCATTGGTATATAGTGTTTCTGCAAAACGAAGGGTAATGCGGCTGCCCTTACTACCTCTGACCTTTATAGCGGCCCAACCGGCCATGTTCTGACCGGCATCCACAACAAATACGCCGGGTCGCGGCTCCCTGATGACCACGGGGGCGAATGCATCGACGACCCGGATAGGTTCCAGCTGCTGTGCGGCCATTTTACCTCCTGGCGCATCTACAATCGGGGCTACTGCCCATACCGGACCTGGGAGCTCCTTGATGATAGAGTCCGAAGGCAGGAGCCATTCCGGCTTCTCCAGCCGGGCATCATACACTTCGCCGTCCAGTATCCCGGCAGAAATGACGGGCCCCAGCATGACATTCCGGATGGAAGAGGAATTGATGGTCTCCATCGTGCCGTCGGCGAAATAGAATTCCATCTGCATCCGAAGTTTGGGCATGCCGTACCAGCCGGGCGCCACCGCAACGACCATCACATTTTCTTTACGCAAAAAATCTTTGATATCATAGGTGGAATAATAAACTGTTTTGCTATAATTGCTTGTAGCTGGATCAAGCACCCGGTCCCCCACTTTCTTGCCATTGAGCTGCATTTCACTGTACCCGATGCCCGCGACATAAGCCCTTGCTTTGACCACCTCTTTTTGAAAAGAGAACACCCGTCTGAAATAATGCACTTTCCCTATCCAGCCGGATGGAAATCCTACCCAATCACCGCTCCAGTCGGACTCCTGCAGCAGGGCCGTTTCAAAACGGGCCGTCGCACTCCTGACGGGCGAGGGCTGTCCGGTACTCCATACCAGCACTTTCCAATAATATGCTTTTCGGCTGACAAGGGGAATGCCTTTGTAAACGATCCCGGCCGACTGGCCAGAAGATATCTTCCCACTGTTCCAGATATTGCCCACTCCTCTTTCCAGCCTTTCCGGCGCGTCGGCCACTATTATCTGGTAAGCCGTCTGACGGAAGTTGCGCATACCCGATCGCGCTTGCCAGCTGAACTCGGGAGTGCGGTTGTCGATACCCAGCGGATCGACGGCATTGTCGCATTGCAGCGACATTATTTCATTGGAAGAACGAGCTGTGCTGTGATCGGGATAAGCAAAGGCCGGACAGCTCAAAAAAATTAAAAAGACAAAGGCTATGCTATATATCTTGTTATGGAAAATGCAATCGGTCATGTCGGGAGTTTTGTGTTAATGTCTGTCCTTCGGACAAGGGGCCTCCGGCCCGTTCTGAAGGATTTCCGTCAGGCTATCAGTTTCCGGAGAAACCGGGACGTCTTCACCGCATCGTTCTCTTTGATGAGCGCATCTATCTCCTGGTAGTAAGCGTCTACGATCTGCTCATATTTCTTCACCCACAGGATGCTCTCGGAGATGGCGTCCACAGCGTCCTCGCGATAAGGATACTGGTCCATAGAGAGCCAGCCGTCATACCCTGTCTTCCGGAGCCAGAACAAAAGCTCCACATAGCAGGTGAAATGCACACTGCTTACGATCATGTCGTCGTCCCAATGGCCGTGATTGTCGTTAAAGTGCATATGGAACAGCAGGTTGCCCGCCCTTTTTGCCAGCACCACTGCTTCGGCAACATTCTCGCCCGCATAAAAGCTGTGCCCCGTGTCGATGGTGATACCCACATTGCTGCAGCCCGTCTCTTTTGCTGCCAGAATAGTGTCGGCCATACGGGCATGGTAGGAAAAATTACGGGGCTCTTTGGGTTTATATTCCAACGCATAACGCAGCGTTGGGAACTCCGTGGCCAGGGCTTTTGTACTTTCGGTGAGCCAATCACGCTCCTGGTCATAGTCCGTGGTCAACAGATAATCATACCCATCCTGCCCAAGCCAGAGATTCACGATACCGCAATCCATTTCCAGTGCGACCTCGCTCATTTGACGCAGATAGGCCAACGCCTCTTTACGCACCTCGGCATCGATGCTGGTGATGCTGCCTCTGCCAAACCGTGGATTGGCGAAAGTATCGGGTATAATGCTGACACAAGCAACACCCGCGTCATCCAGGCGTTTTTTCATATCCTTTACATTGTCCGGACGAATGTCCCAGGTACCCACCAGCTCTATACCCTGTATATGCGGCATGCGCTGCAATGCCATTTTCAGCATTTCTTCCGAACTCGGATTTACTTTGTACCCGGGGCAAAACCGGTCGCGGGTATTACCCAGGTTCCCCAATATGATAGCATATTTATTTTTCATGGCAGCAATTTACATTTTCCATTCATAGTTTTTCCAGCGGCTCATTACCCTCCCAAGCTCTTCCACCTGATCGTCGCCGATCGGCACCATTTTGCCAAGGGATGCGGACAGCACCAGCGATTTGGCGCTGAATTCGGCAACTTCCAAATAATCGAAAGCTTGTAAAAGCTTGTTGCCGGTGACGATGACCCCTTCATTCTTTACGATTACGACGGGCGTATCCTGGGAAAGGATGCCCGTTATTTTCTCTTGTCCGGCAAATTGATCACCGAACTCGGCCATCTGCACATCCTGCAGGTATATCCAGGTCTCCGGGATGGTCCTGACATTAAAGTCGGCGCCGGTGACGGCAAAGGAGGTCAGATAAGGCGGCTGGGTAAGAATGATGGCATTTACATGTCTATGCTTTTCGTAAATAGCCTGATGCAGGAGAACAGTCCCGTCGGGCGTCTTCCCTTTTTCGCTTTTCCCATCCTTCACCTGTACAAGATCCTCCAGCGTGAGGTCCCATTTTGAAATACCGTCCGGAGTAATGATAAAATCATTATTTCCCCATCTTGCTGAGACGGACCCATATGCACCCAGCATGAGTCCCTGTTTGCACGCACGTCTTACGATTTTGGCCACCTCGGATCGCCTTTCTCTCTCGGCAGCAGGATAATGAGCCGGGGCGCCCTGTTCAGGTAGGACAGTCCGGAGCTGCGCCGAATAGGCATCCAGTTCTTCATCGGACAGATACACCGGCCGGGCGATGCTATTGGCATATAATATGGATCTTGCACTGATCTCCATCGACTCGAATTTCTGATACGCATCGGAGATATTTTGCCCACCGATGACAGTACCATGATTTTCCATGATCACGACAGACGCTCCTTTTCTGAATTCGCCGGCGATACTTTGCCCCAGCGCTTCCGTACCCGGCAATGCATAGGGTGCATAACCTATTTTACCGCACAGGAAATACGTCTGTGGCAGGATCCTTGTGTCCGGCGTTTTCCTTACGATGCTAAATGCCACCATGCCGGGTGGATGGGCATGTACGATGGCTTTTATATCGGGCCTTTCATTATATATAGCGAGGTGGAAGGGGTACTCCGAAGAAGGCTTGTGGGCGCCGATGATGGCCCCGTCTTTTTTTACACAGACAATATCGGACGGTTTCAGCAGCCCTTTATCGACGCCGGCGGGAGTGATCCAGATATTCCCTTCGTCATCCAGAATGGATAGGTTGCCTCCGGAGGTGGTCGTCAGCACTCTTTCATAGATTCGTTGCATTACTAGTGTGATCTGCTCTCTGGGATGCATCATTTTTGTATTCAGCAAGCTAGGCATAAATGGTTTAAGATGGTTTAATTTCTCAACCCTCCAAATGTACCATTGCATACCAGCATTCCTGTCCTGTTTTGACCTGACTCGCGAACTTATTATTAAAAGCGTTTTTATTTGAATTATAAATGTTAATTTTCCTTTTCATAACTGACTAGTAGCCGCCATGAAAAAGGGAAAGATCCTCCATTTGATCAATGTCGATCCTTACTCCAGCACATCGAAATATTTACAGATCGTCAATGCAGTATTAAAGGAAATAGAAAAAGGGACCATACAGGCCGGCGACAATATGCCGTCCATCAATGAGCTCAGCATCGAGCTGGACATAGCAAGAGACACTGTCGAAAGAGGTTATAAGCACCTAAGGCAGCTGGGTGTGATCAATGCCGTTCCCCGCAGGGGCTATTTTATCGAAAGCACGGAATTCCGGAGACCCCTCAGTGTTTTTCTCCTATTCAACAAGCTGAGCATACCCAAAAAGAATATCTACGATGCGTTGGTGAAGGAATTGGGCAACCAGGCCCGTATCGATTTTTACATTTACAACAACGATTTTCATTTTTTTAAAAGCCTGTTGGCGGGCAATAAGGAAAACTATACGCATTATGTGATCATTCCGCACTTCTACGAAGGAGGAGAAACTGCACACGAGATCATCAATATGATACCTAAAGACAAGCTGATATTGCTGGATAAGCTGCTCCCGAAGGTAACCGGACAATACGGAGCCGTGTACATCGATGCGGAAAAGGATATCTACCAGGGGCTGCAGGACGGCATCGATAAGCTGGTACGCTACCGGACCTTAAAACTTATTTTCCCGGACAACAGCTATTATCCTAAGGAAATACGAAAAGGGTTCACACATTTCTGCCAGGACAATGCCTTTCAATACAAGATCATCCATGACATAGAACAGGAAGAAATATGCGAGGGAGATGTTTATATCAATATGATCGAGGACGATCTTGTAACATTGATAGAGAAAATAAGAGCCACACCATTGGAGATTGGGCAACAGGTAGGTATTATTTCCTATAACGAGACCCCTATAAAAAGAGTGGTGCATCAGGGGATCACTACCATCTCTTCCGACTTTTATGAAATGGGGGTCATGACGGCGAATGTCATACTTTCCGGCTCGACGGAGAGGGCGAAGGTCCCATTCCGGCTTACGCTCAGGCCCTCGCTTTAGTATGTCCGGTGCTGCCTATTCGTAAATTTCCGGCACATCCATCAGTGTCCTGTTATACATCTGTAAAGCCCCCTTTGCATTTGGATGGTGATAGATCTTACCCCAATCATAATCCTCAAACCACATCATGGTCGTATCCACGATCTTACCATCACCATTGACAGACGTAGCCAGGTCAAACCGGCACCCGTTTATTTTATACCTTTGCCGCACTTTTTCAATCATCGCATTTATTGCCACCTGTGTGCCACTTTCGTTGCTCGGTATATTATTCAATATGGGCACCGATCCATTGGCAAGGATATATTCGACAAGTTCCCCCAGGTTGTCTTCGGTGTTGCCGCCATTCGTCCCGATGGTCACCATCACATATTTCGCCTTTATATAAGGCAATTCATTCCTGATCCGCTCAGTCAGCTCTTTGATGGTGGTGCCCCCGCGTCCACTGGTCATACAGGGGCCTTTAATATGTTCCATGACCAATTGCGTCCATGACTGCGGGAAGAGCTTTGTGGGGAAATAGCCTTCCGGCTCTGTGATCGAATCCCCATATATCAACAGCCGGAGATTTGATTTTTTGGACTTTACACATAGCCGGCGCACGGTCATCGAAGTCCCCTCCACTAGCCCAAAACAATAATAATCGTATTGACGTCCTACAAAGAAACCTGTCCCCACCGATCCTCTACCGACTCCGCCGGCGCCGTCCATGGTTGCAGCTATCGCTGTACTTTCCCCTGTCGACAAGTCCGTAATCTTAATGGAGGACACCTGATAGTTACGCCCTATCTCTACCCGATAGTCATGCCGGGAGTCTAAAAAAGGAACATCCCTTTCTGTCAGGGGTGTCGTAGCAATGCTTATCTTTCTGCTTCTGACATCTACATAGGCTTTAAAATCCCCTTTGTCACTCTGGAATACGGCTTTTGCATCTTTCGAAAAACGGACATGGTATTGCGCCGTCCTTTCCGCCAGGGCATAATATTTATTAAGCCGGACAAGACCTTCTTTACCTGTAATGACCAGTCCCTTGCCAGTGAATTGATGCATTACGGCATCCAGGACCAGCTCAGGAAACAGATATCCATCGTGGTACTTCTGATCATATAATACAGTGGCCGGCGGTTTGGGCCCGGAACAGGCGACTGCTGCCCCGGGCATCATCATCAGGGTTAAAAAAATAGCTATTGCCATGCTTTTGGTTGGGTTAAACCTGTCATTTTTTTGGCGTCATCGATAGGAATGGGCATAACCTTGTATTTGTCGGAGTAGCATTGCATATCCCGGAGCTTTACCCGTTGATAGGAAAGGGTTGCCGGGGCGCCGCTGCCGTCGGAAGAAGTGATCTTCATACCTGTTATGAACTTGTATTGATTCAGGATATTCCACCGGCGCTGATCATGGAAGCGCCAGCCTTCCAGGCATAATTCCACACGACGTTCGTTCCGGATACGGTCGCGGAGGAAGTCCTGGGTGTTGAGAAAGCCTGGCACGTCTTCGATCCTGGGTTGCTGCGCCCGTTGGCGGATGACATTCAACGCCGCCTTGGCCCCATCGAGGTCATTGACTTCGCATAAAGCTTCGGCCCTGTCGAGATAGAATTCTGCGAGACGGAAGAATACCCAATGGATCTCTTCTCCTCCGAAGGTCGAATTAGGCCCCCAGAATTTCACGTCCTTGTCTTTGCGGCTATAATATCCCGTGCAGGAAGTTTTTGTTTCCTGGGCGATCACAGGGTTGAATCCGTGGGCGCCTCCGACATAGGATTCTACGATGATGGGGTTGGTGCAATTGGTGGGAGCGCCATAATTGGCGCCATTGAAGAGTATATCGACATAGAAACGGGCATCCCTGTTGTTATACGGATTGCCACCGGGTGCTTCGCTGTACCCCAGGGCGGCAGCGGTGGGATCGACGGTGACCTGTGTATGGGTGGCGTCATTATAGGTGATGGGCAGGGCGCCATTGGTCATTTCAAAACAATCGACCAGCTCCTGTGTGGGCGATTCTCCGCAATTCCACAGCGAAGGGATGCTGGCATACGGATAAGGCGAGCAGTTAAGCCCATTGGTATTATTGATGTGCTTGTCATCGGCGGGCGACCTCCAAATGATCTCCGGGATGTCGGTCCGGAAAGAACCAATAAACAGGCGTTTGTAATCTGCCATACTGACCAGGTGATACTCAGGCATGTTGATCACGTCCTGGGCGGCGTCCGCGGCACGCTGCCATTTATGCAAGTCATTCTCCGGATTGTTCAACGGGCTGGCATTGTTGAGCAGCACACGCGCCCGGATAGCATAAGCCACTCCATTGGAAATGAATTCCGCCTCGCTGACAGGCCGTTTGTTAGGGAGTATTTTGGAATTGATGACATCCATGCATTCCTTGTCGATGACACTGGCAATAGAGTCATAGGAGGGCCTTTTCAGGTCGTTCCATCCGGTGTAGCCGGCTTCGAAAGGTGCGTCGATCCAAGGCATAGCGCCATAAAATTCCAGCAGGTTCATATAATACCAGCATCGCAGTATCCGGGCCTCTGCTATCCAGGTAGACCGTTCCTGGTCGGTGATCTTCTTGGCTTTCGGGAGCTCTGCAATGGCTACGTTGGCAAAGCGGATGCCCTGCCAGAAATCCGGCCACAACCGTTCGGCAGGGGATGACCAGGGCCAGTTTATCACGGGGTTGGACAAGGACAGCTGTCCGTTGTACCAGTCATAGGTGTTGTAGGTAGCGGCCCAGAACGCATTGTCGGTAAAGCACTCTATCGGCTGGAACGGGAAAGCTATCTGGTCGCGGTTTTGATAGATCTTACCGTAGGCCACCGAGAGAAGGCCTTTGGTGCGGTTGTAGTCTTTCAGCACCTTGTCCATGGTGAGCGTACCATCGGGTGTTTTCTCCAGCACTTTCTTACAGCCGGACGCAATAAGAATAGAAAGACTCAGTATTAGTAAAATATGTGAATGAAATACTTTTTTCATGACTGCAGAATTTATTTAGAATGAAACATTCAGTCCAACATTATAGGCCTTGAAAACGGGATAGGTAAGGTTGTTCCCCAACTCAGGGTCATAGTACTTGACAGGATAGTTGTCGAAGGTCAGCAGGTTCAAGCCATTGGCATAGACCCTCACTTTGGATGCCCCGATCTTTCGGGAGATGCCTTCCGGCAATGTGAAGCCAACCTCCGCATTTTTCAGTCGGATGTAGCTGCCGTCAGCCAGCCAGAAATCGCTGAATTGTTTGCTGGCGGTGCTGCCTGGGTCCAGTCTGGGATAAGTGATCTTTTCACCTTTGTCATATCTTTCCTGGCTCCATGCCTCTTTGTGCCATTCGTTGAAATTGGCGGTCTCCCAGATGCCCTGACCACTTAGATAGTAACTCCTGACGGCAGAGCCCTGGAACATCAGGCTCAGATCAAAACCCTTATAACGCAGGCTGAAGGAGGCGCCATAGTTCCAGTTAGGAACATTCGGGTGACCGATAGGAACCATGTCCCGTTCGTCGATCTTTCCATCGCCATTCTGGTCGACATATTTCAGATCGCCTAATTTAGGAGCCGCCCCCAGCGGGGTCTGGTCATACCATTTATTGATCTCATCCTGCGTATTGAAGAGACCTGCTGTCTTATAACCAAAGGGCTGCCCCAGCTGATAACCCGTGCTCTTCAGCCGGACTGCATAATCTTCGGGTAGCAGCACTTCACCCAAGTAGATCACTTTGTTGCGATTGTAAGCCCCGTTGGCTGTCGCGGAGATATACCAATCCTTACCAATGCTCTTTTGATAACCAAGCGTAACCTCGAATCCGCGGTTCTCCACTTTGCCTTCGTTCAACGGCGGTAGGGATATCTGTCCGTTGCCGCCTACTGCGCCTGTTCCGAATATGCCTGTCGGGGTAGTTCCCGAGCGGGTCAGGATATTATTCCGGACCTCATAGAACAGGTCCAGATCGAAACTGAAGTTCCGGAGGAAGCGGGTCTCCAATCCCACGTTGTATTTGTTGTTCACCTCCCAGGTAATGTTCTTATTGGCAATGCCGCTTTCGATGGTGCCGTCCGGCAGACCGGACCAGCCTGAACCACCCGTCTGCCAGTTCTCGATATATAAGAACCGGGACGCTCCCATCCTATCGTTACCCACCTTTCCGTAAGAAGCTCTCAGCTTCATAAAATCCATCCATGGCAGGTTCCGCTGTATAAATTTTTCTTCCGACAGTATCCATCCGGCAGAGAAGGAAGGGAAGAAACCGAACTGTTTTGCGGGAGCGAACTGCTCGGAGCCATTGTACCCGAAGTTGACTTCAGCCAGGTATTTGCCGTCATAGCGGTAGGTAGCCCGTCCCACAAGCCCTACATAATTGAAAGGCAACTGGATATTGATGATCTTCTGATATCTGTTAAAAAGGATCATGCCACCTACATCGTGCAAACCAAAACTACGCGCATAGTTGACGGAGGCATCCAGGTTGAACAGGTTGTTGAAGGATTGGATCTGTTTGTCCACCAGGGGGGTATTGACGGATGAGCCCAATATGTCATAGCGAAGAGAATCCTTTGCGCTGGGATCCCTTACTGCGTCATAGACCTGGAAGGTCCTTTCCCTTCTCTGTGTGTTCAGCGAGTTGGCATCATAGGACGCCACTGCCCGGAGGGACAAGCCTTTGGTGATAAAGTCGAGCTTCTGCTCGGCCCCCAGCGTGGTGGTGACCTGTGAGGTCATAGTGTTCCTGAATCCCGTGCGGTTCAGCATGCCATAGGGAACATTGTCCGTGCCTCCCAGCGCAAACTTGGAGGAGCTCAATATTTCACCATCCGGCGTAAGGTCGTTGCTTGCCAGATTGGGGCGTTGAACCAAAGAAGCCAGCATGACGGAGTAGGCGCTTGCATCATCGTAATACGCAGGATTATTTGGTACGATAATGGGGTCGTTCTTCTTCTGCATATAGCCGGATACGTTCAGGAACATCTTCAGGGAAGAAGAAAGATCGACATCGAAATTGGAACGGAAGTTTACGCGGGTGGCTTTGGATTTGGGATCGTAGTCATAGTCGCTGAACTTTTGCGTTTTGAACATCCCTTCCTGGTACAAATACCCCACAGTGGTGAAATAGCGCATTTTTTCCGTGCCTCCGCTGACATTCACGTTGACCCGACGCATGGGAGAGGTCTGGGTGAACTCGTTCACATAATCACGCACGGGATATAGATCGGGCTTATCTCCCAGCCTGTAACGGTCCAGTTCATAAGCTGAATATTCGGGCGCATTGCCAGCCTGTGCGGCGACCTGGTTTCTCAGGACGGCGTAGTCGTAAGCCGAGACCATTTTGGGTAGCCGGGTAGGTGATTGCCATGAGTTTTCCACGGTGACGTCGATAATGGGTTTTCCCACAAAGCCGCGGCGGGTGGTCACCATGATAACACCGTTGGCGCCGCGTACGCCATATACGGCAGTAGCCGAAGCATCTTTCAAAATGGAAATAGTAGCAATTTCATGCGGGTCCAAAGCGTTGAATTCCCTTTCCACACCATCGACCATCAGCAGCGGTCTTTGTTCATTGGTAGTGCTGCGCCCCCTGATATAAAAATCGATGGTTTCAGAGCCGGGGATCCCCGAGCGTTGCAGCACGGTGAGGCCGGGAAGACGTCCCGCCAGGGCAATCCCGATATTCGAGGCTGGCGTTTGCACCAGCCCCGTTGCTTTCATGGAAGAGATAGCGGCAACCACGCTGACCTTTTTCTGCTGTCCGTAACCTACCACTACCACATCTGACAGGTCTTTCGATCTGGCTGTCAGCTTTATGATCACATCGGCACTTCCATCCGCCGTTTGCGATACATTTTCATACCCCACATGGGAGAACAGGAGCATCTGTCCCTTTTTTACTTCTATGGTGAATTGTCCGTCCGCATTGGTGACGGAGGTAATGCTGGTGCCGCTGACGGCTACAGTAACACCCGCAACAGGGAGCTGGCTGGAAGCATCGATCACTTTACCCGTAACAATGCGGGAGTTCTGTGCGGAAACCATCAGAGAAAAACCAAGAAAAAGCAATAACAGTAGTGTTGGTAGATATGGCCTTATTCGGGCCAGGCAATCGTTACTCATAATAAAAAAGATTAGCACTAAGAAAATCAGCGTTTGTTAATTCCGGGATGAATGTAGAACCTTCTTTTTTATTTCTTGACCTGCTCTGTACTGATATGGAGGAGAATTTATATTACACGGCTGGACATGATCATAAAAAATGATGGCAGCAATCTGCCGCCATCATCATGCAATTCCTATACCCACGGCGCCTATCTTTGGCTGCCCGGGCCTTCCGGCCTGTCATGTTTTAGTTTCTTCATTGTGGCAAGCACCGCCGCCTTATAAGAGAGTGACACATCCTTGTCATAGCCTCTCAGTTCTTCCACGATGGCAGGAACATAAATAAACCCACTGTTCACAAAATCCGTCATCAGGCTCCGTGCCTTAGCCGTATCCCCCAGCTTCTCCGTAATGATCACCTCCCCCGCTTTTACAAAATGCTCATACAGGCATTGTGTCCATGAAACATAGCTGTGTTTGACCATCTCCTCTTTTATAGGTGCATACAGATATTCGGTCGATCGCATCAAATCCTCCGGCAGTGCGTCGACAGCGGGATTTACAAAGGAATGCCCAAACTCATGCACCGTCAGCGTCCGTATCCTGTCGGGATAATTAAAGCCCAGATCCAGGGCCCCGCTGTCGAACTTCTGAAAGCTGAAAGGCGCAAAGACATTGTAGATCGTGCGGGTATTCCGGACCGTCTTTCCAAAGCCGACGCTGGTAGGCAGCGTAAGGCTCGGCGCCAGACAATAGGCATTGAACTGCTGCCGGTAGAATCTCTCCATGACGGGTATAAAATCACTGCCCGGCAAGTTCCTGACAACCTCTGCACTGGCCAGCGCATAGTAGTTCCTGTTGTCCCTTAAATAATCGTCAAAATGTACGGCCTTGTAAAACTCATTGAATGCTGCCAGAAAAGCCTCTGCGCTCGTCCGGCCCTCGACACTATCCCCCTTTTTCGAGAAAGACTTTATCTTATCCGGTGTCGTGGCTCTGTTGATCTTTGCATTCGGCGTCTCTCCTACCTGCAGCAAAAAGTCGACAAACCAATCGTCGGAATACCCTTCCGTGGCCATTTTTCGGTAAATACCCATCACCGCGCAACTGTCATATTGCCGGTATCTCACATAATTCCTCACCACTGCAGCATACCAATCCGCCCAGGTGGCCCGCCGGTGGTCCATAACCACAGTATCCTTTCGGGCCAGCAGATCGGGCCCATTGTCCAGGTCCATCATGAGCCCAAACAGCTCTATATTCCTGTTCGTCCTGACCAATATCTTCTTTTGAGCATCGGTGTAAAAAAAAGCTAATAAAAGGACAGAGAATAGGCAATACCGGTACATATCAATTAGTATTTATACTACAATGATAGCCTTCGCTCCTGGCAGGGCCTTGTATAAAATTGCTTTTTTATGCCTGAAGGTATTTACTGGGCGAGACACCGAAGTATTTCTTAAAGCTGTGGGTAAAATGGCTGGGGTCATAGAACCCATGCGAATAGGCAATCTCTGCCAATGGCGCTCCCTCCAACAGCATTTTCCGGGTCTTACCCAGCCGGTAAAGCATAATATAAGTCTGGGGAGTAATGCCTTTGGCGTTCTTGAAGGCTCTGATAAAATGGAATTTACTCATACAGAACTGACGGCAAAGCCAGTCGGTATCGATAGGCTTGTTCGGATAGGATTCGATGATATCGTCTATACGTGAAAAGCACCCTGTCCACTTGTTCTTCTCATATGGTCTGACGGCATGCCTGGCCAGGCCCTCGATAGCACTCTCCAACTCCCTAACGTCACTCTTGCGGAATGCCTGCAGAAAAGACTGATAGAGAGCCTTGTTATGGATCACCCGCTCCAGCGCATCCACCCTTCCACCGTTGAAATGCCGGAGTACATCAGGGTTGATATAAATGGTTTTATAGCTATACCCGGTTTCGCTCAACGAATGGTTCCGGTGCACCTCTCCCGCCTGGGTAATACTGATGGTCCCCGCAGGCGCAATAAAATCCTGTTCTGTATTCTTGAGCATCTCCGTACCGTTCGTTATAAGGGATACACAATAAAAGTCATGGAAATGAAAGGGGAAATACGCACACTCATTTTCCGACGAAAAGAGCTCCGTATTGTCAAAATGGGGTAATCTCCTGAATTCGAAAGATGGCATGAAATAAATATACAAAATTCATTTCAACACTCCCTCCAGCACTTCCACCTTCCCATCGAGACCTTCCGGCACCGTCAGTCCCAGTATCTTTGCTATCAGCGGATATACATTCACATTCTCGAAAGGCGCTATCCTAAGCCCCCGTTTAAAAGCCGGTCCCCACGCATAAAAGCTAGCCCCCATCTGTGGAAGGGCATTGTCGAACCCATGTTCCCCCGGAAGGACCTTATGATTGCGCGTATATATCATCCGCGGATACTTTGTCACCAGCAGTATATCTCCCATCCGGCCATACCGGTCATCGTTGGACGTATAATGCCGGCGTGCGGGTGTCTCATCCGGAAGATAGATATCGAACCCTTCGGGGTTCTCTTTTTTCAAAGCCTCGTACTGGGCAGGGATATCCTTCTTGTCCTTCGCATACAGATGCCGTAAGGTCTCGCTGCCTGAAACAAGGAATTTCGTCGTATCGATGCTACGGGGCATTTCGAGCCCTCCCTTCACCGTATCGATAGATGCCATCCCATGATCCGCTACAAAAATATAGTTCACGGGCAGATGCAGTGAGTCCACCATACGCGTCATCCTGCCGATACAATCATCCACAAGGAGCACCGCCTCTTCCGCCTCCTTGCTGTCCGGGCCGTAGATGTGCTCCGCATGATCCACCTGTGAGAGATAGAATAAAATAAGATGCGGCCGCTGCTCTTCCGGCATTTGCAGCCAGTCCTTTACAGTTTTCAGGCGGCTATCAAGCGGTATCTTGTCATTGAATATATAGTAATAGGTAGGATGCATCCCATTCACCGCAGCCTCGGACCCTACCCAAAAAAAGCTCGCCGATAACATATGCTGCTCCTCCGCCAGATTCCAGATTGGCGTCCCCCCATACCAGGAGCTGTCCTGTACAGCCGTACGATCGCTGATCCGATATCCCCTACCCCTTTTCGGATCATAAAAACTATTGTCCACCAGCCCATGATGAGAAGGATACAATCCGGTGGCCAGACTATAGTGATTGGGGAATGTGACGGAAGGATACGAAGGGGTCATCCTCTCCGCGGCTACTCCACCAGAACGCAGCGTCAGCAGGTTCGTAGCATGATATTTATCTGCCAGGTCCCAGCGAAACCCATCTGCCGATATAAAAATAACATATGGCTTTTTCTGCTGCTCCGGAGCATTTGTACGCCCGGATGTGACCAGTTGATCGGAAGGCGTCTGGGCACGGAGAATAGTGGCCGCGCCCAAAAGAATAATAAGGATAAAGATGTTTCTCATACCCAAAAATAAGGATAAATAAAAGTACTCTCCGATTAACAAAGGTTGATTATTATCACGCTAAAATTTCAAACATGAAATGTAAAGTAATTTTCTTGCTTCTGACCGCAGGTCTCGCAATGGCTTCCTGTACCAAGAATATGTCTTCCTCTACATCTAATTCCACTTCTGGCGTTTCCTCCACCATAGCAGTGGCAGCGGATTCAGCGGGCGGCACGGACTCTATTTATGTGATACAACACTGTGCTCCCGGCTATTTCAGGGATTCCATTACGGCATCGGCGCTTCCCTCTGCGATCACATCCTATCTGGATACGGCTTACAGCGGCTACAGCTTCCTGAAAGGTTATATCATAAAGGACAGCGCAGGCACGGTCGGTGGATATGTTGTCATCATTTCATACAACGGCAAACCCGTCGCCCTCTTATTCAATGCTGACGGCGCCCTGGTCCGGATATTGGAACAACGGGAGGCAGGCGACATCAACGGCGATGGCTGGCACCACGGAGGCCGCTTCCACAACCGGGATGGTCAGCACCGGGATACGGTAGCCCTGAGCACCCTGCCCTCAACAATAACATCCTACTTATCCGACAACTATCCACAAGGCACCCTGTTAAAAGCATTCAGGAATTCCGACAGCGGCTATGTGGTTATTTCAAAAGACAGTGGAGTCCTATATGCGACGGTATTTTCCTCCGGCGGAACATTTATCAAAAGGGTGATTATAGCCGCACCTGACGGACAGGTGGCTGCCATCGACCAGGCGACACTCCCATCTTCCATCCTGTTTTATCTGACGGCTACCTATCCTAACTATGTTTTTGAAAAAGCATTTTCTCTTACGACAAGCGGCTCCATCCGGGCTTACCTGGTAGTCATCGATGCCAACAATACAAAATATGGATTGGTATTCGACAGTTCGGGAGCGCTTCTGTCTGCACATACGATCTGGTAATCGGACGGTTTATTCATACAGTAGGGTCAAAGCCGGTGCTGCTTCAGTGGGCCGGCTTCTTTTTTGACTGACTGCGGATTTGCCGTCTCCAGCGGTTCCCGGGTCCGCCTGCAGAACGAAATAATCCCTACCTTGTACCCATGATAAAGAACTATTTCAAGGTCGCTATCCGTAATCTCCTTCGTCATAAATTCTTTTCTTTTATCAATATCATGGGACTGGCTGTGGGTATGACGGCCTGCTTCCTTATTTATCGATATGTTCGTTTCGAATCCAGCTACGACAGTTTCCATTCCAGGGCGGATCGTATCTATCGCGTAGGGGTAGATGTCACCAGTGATTCGAAAAAGGTACATACCTATGTGCAGTCCGCTCCGGTGGCCATCAATCTTAAAAAGGACTTCCCTGAAGTAGAGAATGCTGTACGGCTGGTAGATCAACCGCTCCTCGTACGGCGGGGCGGGATAAAATTCCAGGAGAAAAGGACCCTGCTGGCTGACAGCTCGTTCTTTCAGATATTCGACTTCCCCCTTATCAGCGGTGATAGGAACACGGCGCTAAAGGAACCAATGAGTGTTGTATTGTCCGCCTCTGCTGCAAAAAGATACTTCGGTCATTCGGATGCGATGGGTCAGCATTTGCTCCTGGCCGACAATGCTATCGACGCCACTGTCACCGGCATCATGCGGGATATCCCGGAGAATTCCCAGATCCGGGCGGACATGCTCCTGTCGCTTTCTTCTTATGAGCAAATTTATGATGCTCCCAAGCAGGATACTATGTGGAGATGGCATGGTTATATCACCTATGTGCTGTTACGTCCTCATACCAATGCAGCCGCCCTGGAGAAAAAGCTGCCGGCTTTTATTGAATTTCACAACGGTGCGGAAGAACGGGAATTGCACCTCTTCCAGGCCCTGTCACTCGAGCCTTTAAAGGATGTCTACCTAAGGTCCGATAGAGGTGGAATGGTGACGGGCAATGCGCATAATGTTTACATTTTCTCCGTCATTGCGATCTTTATACTTCTTATCGCCTGTATCAACTTTATCAACCTGACAACGGCAAGGAGCGCTACGAGGGCCAGGGAAGTAGGCGTCCGGAAGGTAGTGGGCGCCGCAAGAATACAATTAGCGGGACAGTTCATAGGCGAGTCGGTGATCCTCTGCTGGATGGCTTTCGCCTTGACCCTTGTCCTCGGCTCTCTGCTGATGCCCTGGTTCAATCACCTGGCTGGCAAGGAAATAGGTGCCCATTTTATAAACCGCGCCCCGGATGTTGTCGCATTATTCCTTCTTTCCACCACTATAGGCATCGTAGCCGGCATTTATCCGTCCCTGGTGCTGTCCTCCTTCAAGGCCATCAATGTTCTGAAAGGACGCATTATTTCGGGAACACAGGGGTTGATGGTACGCAAAGGACTGGTGGTATTTCAATTCACCGTCTCTATCGTGCTCATTATAGGGACTATCGTCGTTTTCAAACAACTGAAGTTTCTCCGAAGCCAGGACCTCGGTTTTAGCCAGGAGCAGCAGTTGGTCATCGAGGCGCAGGATGACGAAAAAGGACAGGCATTCAAACAATCGCTGTCGTCCCTGCCCAGCGTCCTCTCCACCACCTTTTCGTCGGTGCTGCCAGGCGAACAATATGGACAACGTTATGCAGTTCTGGAAAATAAGGCGGGCGACATGCAAAAAACGGTGATCAACCAATGCTTCATCGATTTTGATTTCATCCGGCAATATGGCCTGGAGCTGCTAGCCGGAAGAACTTTTTCAAAAGACCTTGGCACCGACAGCGCCTCACTGATCATTAATGAAAGCGCCGTTTCGATGCTGGGCTACAGTTCGCCAAAGGAGGTCATTGGAAAGAAGTATACCATCATGGAAAGGACAGGAACGATCATCGGTGTATGCAGGAATTTTAATTATGTGTCTTTAAAAGAAAATATCCAACCTATGTGCCTGCGCATCGGCTGGGCGCATAATATGGCCAAACTGTCCGTAAGGCTGTCAACAGCCAGCCTGCCCTTGACGATCTCCGCCATAGAAAAGAACTGGAACAAATACGTCCCCGACAAACCATTCGAGTACACTTTCCTGAATGAGAGCTTTGCGGCGCAATACAGGTCGGAAGACAGGTTTGGCAACCTCTTCATTAACTTCGCCATCCTGGCCATCTTTATTTCCTGTCTGGGGTTGTTGGGGCTCGCTTCTTACAGCACCTACCTGCGGACAAAAGAGATCGGTGTCCGCAAAGTGCTTGGAGCCAGCGTGAGCAGTATCGTCAACCTGGTATCTTTGGAATTCATTAAGCTGGTATCCCTCGCTCTCCTGATCGCATCCCCCATAGGATGGTGGGTCATGCACAGCTGGTTGCAAGGTTTTGCTTACAGGACTACAATATCATGGGCAGTATTTATAGAGGCTGGAGGGCTTTCTTTACTTATGGTATTCCTTACCATCAGCTACCAGGCCATCAAGGCGGCAGTGGCTAACCCGGTGACCAGCCTCCGCTCAGAATAAGGTTTACTCCGCCGACTCTTCCTGCGGCCGGTCGCGCACGACTATCAGATCCGACACATCCACCGTGATAGGTATCAATCCCACCTGCACCACAGCTTTTTTACCACGCAGCTCCTTCACCGTACCCACCTGGTGGTTCTTCTTCATCTTCACCTTCACACCGACCTCGGCGCTGCCTCCCACCTCTTCATATTTGGAATCGAACTTCTTCCGCACCTTCTCATTCACCTGCTTTTCCTTTTGCTTGAACAAGAGAGCCTGCATCTGCTTGATCACCTCATTCTTATCCTCCGCCTTGCGCCAGTCGAATACTATTTGACGCAGCTTGCGCTCCATCTCCTTCAGATAGGTCAGCCTTTCCTCCGTGATCCTGTTCTGATGCTTCAGCAGCTCCACCTGCTGTGTATGTTTTTCCCGGTGGATCAACGCCTCCATTTCTTTCTTCAGCTTCTCATTCTCCTTCATCAGCTTGTGAAGCTCCTTCTCCCGCTGCTCCAGCTGCCGGAGGTCCTGCTCCGTACGATTCAGTAATTTATCCAGCCGGAAATGATCTTCATCCACCAGCGTGCGCGCCCGTTGAATAAGCCGTGGCTCCAGCCCTATGCGTTCGGCAATGGAGAATGTATACGAGCTGCCGGGTTTGCCGATGATCAATTTATAAAGTGGCTGCAGATTGGTCTCGTCAAAAGCCATCGCCCCGTTGATGATCCCCGAGGTCTTGTTGGCCATCACCTTCAGGTTGAGATAATGCGTGGTGACAATGCCAAAAGAATGTTTTTTCACCAGCTCTTCCAGGATCACCTCCGCAAAAGCGCCGCCCAGGTTGGGGTCGCTGCCGCTGCCCAGCTCGTCGATAAAGAAAAGGGTCCGGCCATTGGCATTCTCCATAAAATACCGCATGTTCTTCAAATGCGAGCTATACGTGCTCAGCTCGAACTCGAGGCTTTGCGTATCCCCGATATGGATCATCAGCTGCTTGAATATTCCCATTTCCGAATCCGGATGCACGGGCACCAGCAGTCCGCTCTGCAACATCAGCTGCAGCAGCCCCACGGTCTTCAGGGTGACGGTCTTACCACCTGCGTTGGGACCGGAGATAACCAGTATCCTATCCTTTTCATTCAGCTGTATATTCGTGGGAATAGTCTGCTTCTGGTTCTTACGGTTGTATAGATACAAAAGAGGATGATACGCCTGCCGCAAATGAACATGTGACTTATCAACCAGCAAAGGATAATTGGCATTCATCTCTCCTGCCAGCCGGGCCTTGGCACGGATAAAATCAAACTCACCCAACACATCATGCCACACCATCAGCAACGTCGCATGCCCCGACAGCCGTTGCGTCAGCTCCCGGAGGACACGATTCACTTCCCTGCTTTCCGCATGTTCCAGGGAAAAGACCTCGTTGTTCAGCTCGATGGTCTCTTCCGGCTCGATAAAAGAAGTCCGGCGTGTGTCGCTCTCCCCATGCAGGATGCCCTTTACCTGCCGCTTGTGCTCGGCATAGATGGCCACTACCCTTCTACCATTGAGAAAAGCTTCCTCGATATCCGCCACATAGCCCGATTTGGCCAGCTTGGAGAGGATACGATCGAACATGCGGCGCAGCTCATTCCGTTTGCGGAAAAGACTCAGCCGGATACCCGCCAGCTCTTCCGAAGCATTGTCCCGCACGACACCCGACTCATCCAGCACCTCGTCGATGGCGGCAATGATGTTTTTTTCATAGTGAGTATGAGCAATGACCTTCGCCAACGCGGGATAAGCGATCTTTCGCTCCGCATCAAACCACCGGAAAATGCTTTGCATGCTTTCCGCCAGCTTGCGCACCTGCATGAACTGCTCTCCCGACAGGGTAGCCCCGGCTATACCCAGCAGCTTCAGCTCCCGGGAAAGATTCAATGTATGGTCATTGGGAAAATACTGCCCCGTGCTGGAGAGCAGTTTGAACTCATGGGTCTGCTGCAGCTCCAGCTCGATAAATTCCTTGCGGGTATGTATACGGAGATCCCCTGCCTTGGCACGGGCATATTCAGTATTGCATTGTTCTGTCAAGAGCGCCTTTACTTTCTCGAACTCTAATTGGACCAGGGCCGATTCCGGAAAAATTTTCATACACCTTCCGCCCACAGGCGGTTCCTAACATTTTTTGAGCCGTAAAAGTACACTTTTTTATCAGGGCTTCAATCGTTCTGTCCACTCTCCGACGGTCATCACATCGGCCTGACGGGGAAAGACCTTGGTAAGCAATACGGTATGTACTTCATCGTCCCTGTCGGCGCATCCATCTGATAATACGGTGCACCTAAAATCTTTGTCCGCAGCCTCCCGTAAGGTCGACAGCACCACACCGCTGGTGGCAAATCCGGTGAGCACCAGGTGCTCGATACGACCGCTCCGCAGGATAACTTCCAGGTCGCTGCCCGTAAATGCGCTTACCCTGCGCTTAGTCACGATGATATCCCCCGGCTGCGGAGCCAGAGCAGGTGGGAAACGGGCAGGCTCTTCCATTCCCATAGCGCCGCCATTTTGTTTCAGGACGCCAAACGCCTTGTTCGCATAATTGACTTCCGGAAGACCCTCCCGAAAGGTTACCACCACATAGATAATTGGCAACCCCGCCTTACGGGCAGCCGCAATGGCTTTTTGTAAGCTGGCGGTCGCTGCGTCAGCTGCTTGTTTGTCCAATCTGTGAAGGATATGCGTATCCATCACCAATAAAGCCGTGTTTACATTTTGGCCGTTGTCCATTTTGTTTGTTTTATAGCTGACACCGTAGGAAGTTCTTCTTCCTCCCCTTCTTCTTTTCGCAGGTATTTCCAAAAGATACCCACCACTGCCAGTGCCGCCAGCCCTTCCGCGAGCAGCGTGGCAGGTGCGCCGATATAATGAGATATGGCCCCGATCAGGAGGCTGCCCAGAGGTTGCAGACCGAAATAAGCCATGGCGAAATAGCTGATCACCCGGCCCCGCATGGCAGGCGCCACGGTGGTTTGTATGATAGTATTGGATACAGTCGTCTGCGCCATCATGCCAAAGCCCGACAGCATGGCAAAGACCATCGCCAGCGGGAACCATGTGGTGTATGAGAAGAGTATCAATCCCAGGCCAAATAAGATGGTATTCATCCAAAGTATTCGTTTCCGGTTGGCCGAAGATGGCAGCGACGCCAGATACAAAGCCCCTGTCACGGCTCCCAGCCCGATAAAACTATCGATATATCCAAAGGTGGTGGCGTCTCCGTGGAAGATCACCTTGGCATATACAGGCATCATGGTGGCATAGGGTATCACCAGCAGGCTCATGACGGCCAGCATCAGGATCACCTTCGCAATGGACGGCGTTTGCTTCAGATAGGCAAACCCTTCCCGCAGGTCGTCCGTCCACACTTTCTTATCATGAGGGCGTGGCTCATATGGCTTCAACCGCATCCGCAGCAGCGATACGATCACCGCAATAAAGCTGGCGGCATTCAAAACAAAACAGATGCCCGCTCCCAGCTTTTCCAGCACCACCCCTGCAATAGCAGGACCTATCAGCCTGGCCAGGTTCACCATGGAGGAGTTCAACGCCAGCGCATTCGGGATGGTCGATTTGTCATCCACCATATCATATACCAGCGATTGTCTCGACGGCACGTCAAAAGCATTGATACATCCCAACAGCACGCTCAACACCAGCAGCTCCCATACTTTATAATGCCCCATGAGGATCAATATGGCTAAGATGGATGCCTGTATCAGCGAGGCAATCTGTGTTGTCAGCAGCACGCGGAACCTGTCATACCTGTCCGATACGACGCCGCCAAAAAGCCCCAGCACGAAAGAGGGGAACTGACCTGCAAAAAAGGTTAACCCTAACATAAAGGTGCTATGCGTCAGTGTATATATTATCCAGCTTACAGCGGTACGCTGCATCCAGGTGCCTATGAGCGATACGAATTGTCCATAAAAATACAGACGGTAGTTACGACTATGTAAGGCGTTAAAGGTTGATAATTTCATGTTCACTATTCATCTATAAGCTTGCTCAATATGACCAGGGCCTCGGAGAGCACTTCCTTTTCACGGGCCGATGTCCGTTCATGCAGGACACGGGCCAGCCATTCCTGCTTTTCCTGGCGATGACGATCGATATAATCCCTGCCGGCAGGGGTCAATGACAAATAAGCCTTTCGCTTGTCACTCTCTGCAGGCGTCTTCACGATATAGGCGATCTCAACCAGATGGGCGATCACCTGCGATATGGACTGGGTAGTCACTTTTTCTATCTGCGCCAGCTCTGTTGGTAACAACTGACCATGCTGGTACAAAAGGCCCAGGGTGGACCGCTCCGTAAGGGAAAGCATCTCTTCGTTACGGGTGTGCTTGCGGAGGACCTTTACCAGCCGGTGTATCACCGTCCGAAGGTTACCCGCGATCTCTATATCCGTGGCATTTACCCCGGCATCGACCGGATTATCTGCTGTCTTTGTCTTGGCCATGATACAAAGGTAAATTAATAAGTTTACTTTATTAATTTAGTTTACAAGTTTAACTTACTATTAATGTTACCTTCCCTGGTCGCCGACCTGGCAGCCCCCTCCTGCCAGCCAGAGAGTTCGGGGTGTTAACGAACTTTTAAAACCCGAAATTTGTCATATAGCGTACATAGTAAGGGGCACTGGCGATGGTACCTTTACGGAGCCCCAAACACAAACAATAACCAATGCAAAGAGCCATGACCATACGAACCAACGGTTCGTTGTCCGAAGGACGGACAACAAACTTTTCCGAAAAAAAGGTTACCTTTTTTAAAAAACCTTTTTTTCGGACTACCCTAAGTATCTTAACGACATTAGCCATATTTTCGGCTTCCTGTGAGCCGTCAACAAAACAACCCATTAATAAAAACACCAGTATGAGCGAGGATATTATTCCGGCAGGGAAAAAAACAGATACAGCCACATTTGGAACAGGATGCTTCTGGTGTACGGAAGCCGTCTTTCAGGAACTAAAGGGTGTGATAAAGGCCACCTCCGGCTATACGGGCGGCACCGTGGCCAACCCCAGCTATGAGGAAGTATGCACTGGCACCACCGGCCATGCGGAGGCGCTCCAGATCATTTATGACCCCACCGTCATCACGTATGACGAGCTGTTGGAGGTATTCTGGGAAGCCCACGACCCCACCAGCCTCAACAGACAGGGTAATGACATAGGTACGCAATACCGCAGCGCCATCTTCTATCATAATGATGAGCAAAAACAAAAGGCGGAGCATTACAAGGCGGAGCTGAATAAGAGCGGCGCCTATGACAAGCCCATCGTCACCGAGATCACAGCCTATACAAAATTCTATCCCGCGGAGGACTACCACCAGAATTATTACAGGACACATGGGTCACAACCCTACTGTTACCTGGTGATCAGGCCCAAGGTCGAGAAGTTCGAAAAAGTGTTTGCAAAGAAGTTGAAAAAGAATAATTAGCAGAACAGCGGCGAGAACGATTTTTCAGCTTTTATATTCCGGCTGATCTTTTCCAATTGATTGTATGTAGCCCTGTATAGGAATACCGCCATGCTGATCCTTTTTACACCAAGACTCGTCAACGTTTCTACTGACAGATTGGGTGATCCGACCATATTGAGGGGAAGAGAGGTGGACGCAATGATCTCTTTGATGAAAGCAGCGTCGGAAACGCCTGTAACAAACAGTCCATCGGCCCCGGCATGCTGGTATCGCTGTGCCCTTTTTATAACGGTTTCCAAAGGAGACGGTAGTTTTTGCAAAAAGACATCCGTACGTGCGTTGATAAAAAGGGATTGATTGGTCTTGATCAGGTGGTTTTTAATGCATTCCAGTTTTCGTAAATAGACTTCCTCACCTTGTGCATCTTCTATATTGATTCCTGAAATGCCACAATCTATCAGCTTTTGAATGTTATCCGTCAGTACATTCGGGTCGTCGCCGTATCCGCGTTCCATATCCACCGATAGTGGAATGCAGGTAGATGCTTTTATTCTTTGCACGATGTACAGCAATTCGCCAAAGGGAATTTTTTCTCCATCCTCATAGCCCAATGAATTGGCGATTGCCCCGCTTGATGTTCCTATCGCCGCGAAACCTGCGGCTTCAATGAGTTGGGCGCTCTTTGCATTCCACGCATTGGCCAGCAGGAATGGGCCTTGCTGATGATGCAGCTGATGAAATTTTTCATATTGACTCATACAGCAAAACTAGTGTCTATTTAACAGATACAAGGGTGGTAAAATGGACATTATAGTGGGGCAACCTGGACATCTATATCCACACGCCGCAGCTCCAGCAAATTAAGCGCATTAGGCCGCAACCCCTTCACCTTCGGATCTACCAGCCGTATCACCTCGTCATACCATAAAGGCACCACAGGCGAGGCATCCATCACCAGCTGGTCCATCTTACGATAAAGTACATACCGGGCCGAGTCGTTATTTTCCAGTAACGCCTGTTCATACAACTGGTCGAACTCCGCGTCATGAAATCTCGTATAGTTAGGGGGAGCGGGGTTCTTCGAATAAAATACGCTCAGATAATTCTCCGCATCAGGATAATCCGCGATCCAACTTCCCCGGAAAAACAATGCCTGGCTACGGGCGGTCTGCTCCAGCAGCAGGCTTTTCTGCACCACCTCCACCTGTATCTTTATCCCGATGTCCTCCAGCTCACGCGCGATCCAGCTGGCAAAATCCGCATAGTCCGATATGGTCAGCAGATGTATGGACGGCAATCCTTTCCCCTCCGGAAAACCCGCTTCGGCCAGCAGTTGCCGCGCCCGTGCAGGATCATGATGATACCCCTTCACCACAGACGAGTCGAAAGAGGGCATTCCCGCAGGTACAAAACCACTCTCCGCAGGCGTCCCCAGTGAATTGCGCAGGTATAGCATCATCTTCCGCCTGTCGAACCCATAATTGATCGCCTGTCGCACGGCTCGAAACCTTAAAGGAGAATTCCTGACCAGCGGATTCGTTGTGTCGATGAGTATACCCAGGTATTCGGTATTGAGATAAGGATGAGTAGAAAGAAGGATCTTATCCTGCCATTGCGGCTTCAACTGCCCCTTCTTGCTCAACACCTCGTCTTTGAACGTCGGATCGATCTCGTTCATAAAGTCCAACAATCCCTGACGAAAGAGCAGGAACTCCGTAGCTTTCTCTTCATAAAAACTCACCTGCACCGCATCCAGGTAGGGCAGTGGCCTGCCCGTGCTGTCCTTTTCAAAATAATGTTCGTTCTTCAATAATATCAGCGACTCCCCTTCTTCCCAGGACTTGAATTGGAACGGTCCCGTACCACAGGGATGGCTCCGGAAATCCTTGCCATAGAATTGCACCACCTCCTTCGGCACCACGGAACAATATTCCATGCTGAGGATGCCCAGTATAGGATTAAAAGGCGCTATCAGCTTCATCTGAAAAGTGCTGTCATCCACCGTCGTAAAAGGCGACGAAGTATCTACCCGTGTATTGAATATCCAGGCCCCGCTGCTGGCCGTCCGGGGATCGATGATCCGGTGAAAGCTGTATACTACATCCGCCGCCACCATACGGCGCCCCTTGCCGCCCGGGAAAGCTTCATTGTCATGAAAAAAAACATCCGTTCGAAGATGAAAGGTCCAGGTCTTCTTATCTTCCGACACATCCCAGCTCCGGGCCAGGGCGGGCACGATATGCAGCTCGTCATCCGTCTCCACAAGGGTATTGTAAAGTTGATGGATAGGCCACATCGTGCTGCGGTTTTTGGCAAATGCAGGGTCCAGGGAAGCTATGCCATCCTTTTCATTGTACCGGAAAACCTTCTTTGAAACATCACGCGGAGATGAACAACCGGCCAACAAGAATAACACACCTATTAACAAATCTTTATTTATCTTCATTTTTTCGAGACTGATAAACGGGCCAGGCCCGTCGGCCAATGACCAGTCATTAGCACATAAAAATATAACTTAACGATGAGACCCGTAATCCTGCTGGCATTTGTATGTTACTTTTTTAACCTCCCCTCTACGTCGGCCCAGTTGGCCGCCGGCGAAAAACAGAAATTCACACACGCCGATACCCTGCGGGGCGCCATCACCCCCGAACGCGCCTGGTGGAACGTCCTTTATTACGACATCCACGTCACTCCCGACTATGAAAAGAAATCCATAAAAGGCGTTAACAATATACGCCTGGAGGCGATCAAATCAGGCGATAAGCTCCAAATTGACCTCCAGGAGCCAATGAACATCGTCTCCATCACCTGGAATAACAAGCCCCTGAAGTATAAAAGAGAAGGCAATGCCTTTCACGTCAACCTGCCCCACGAAATAAAAAAAGGCAGCATCGAAACACTATCCATAAAGTACGAAGGCAATCCCCGCGTAGCTGTCCGCCCGCCATGGGATGGCGGCTGGATATTTACCAAAGACCGCGAAGGCCGGCCCTGGATGAGCGTAGCCTGTCAGGGACTGGGCGCCAGTGTATGGTATCCCTGTAAAGATCACCAGAGCGACGAGCCCGACAGCGGCGCTTCCCTCCATATCACTGTGCCGGACACCCTCGTAGCCGTCGGCAACGGACGTTTGAAGGAAAAGAAGGATAACGGCAATGGCACGACGACCTATACATGGTCGGTTATCAACCCCATCAACAATTATGATATCATCCCCTATATAGGCAAATATGTCACCTTCCACCGGGATTTTCAGGGAGAAAAAGGTCATTTGGATTGTGATTATTGGGTGCTGGACTATAACCTCGACAAGGCGCAGGAACAGTTCAAACAGGCAGACAGCATGCTCCGCTGCTTCGAATACTGGATGGGGCCCTATCCTTTTTACGAGGACGGCTACAAGCTTGTGGACGCCCCGCACCTGGGAATGGAACACCAGAGCGCCGTTGCATACGGGAATCATTACGGTAATGGCTATCTGGGGCGCGACCTGTCCGGCACCGGATGGGGCATGAAATGGGATTTTATCATCGTGCATGAGAGTGGGCACGAATGGTTTGGCAATAACATCACTACCAACGATCTGGCCGATATGTGGGTCCATGAAGGATTCACCAACTATACCGAGACATTGTACACGACCTGCCAGGACGGTGTGGAGGCCGGGAACGACTACTGCATCGGCACCCGCAAGAGCATCCGCAATGACAAGCCCATCATCGGCGTTTATGGCGTCAACAACGAAGGCTCGGGGGACATGTATTACAAAGGCGGCAATATGCTTCATATCATCCGCCAGATCATGGGCGACTCCAGCTTCCGGGCATTACTTCACGGACTGACGGCCACTTTTTATCACAAGACCGTGACATCTCAGCAGATTGAAAACTATATTAGCCAGTATGCAAAAAAAGACTTTTCCAAAATATTCGATCAATACCTTCGGACGACAAATATCCCTGCGCTGGAATATAAGTTCAACAGCAGCAGCCTGCTCTCCTATCGCTGGACGAATTCGGTGGCTGGTTTTAATATGCCCATAAAAGTTTCGGTGGGAGGACAACCCGAACAGTGGATAGAGCCCACTACGGAATGGAAAACATTGGACGCCGACAATGGCAATTCGTTCACGGTCGATCGCAATTTCTATATCACCACAAAAAAATTGAATTAGCGGTTCCTATAGCACCCGGCCGGCGCCTATAAAGTGCTTGTCGTAGTATCCGTCATTCATATCGCTGATCATCACCCCCGATATGCTGGCATGGATGAACTTGTTATTTCGAAGATAGACCCCCACATGTGTGACAGCCCTCCGTTTGCCCAACGTATGGAAAAAGACCAGGTCCCCTTCCTTCAACTCGTCGCGGTGGATATGCCGGCAGGATCCGTATTGCTCCTTCGAGGTCCGGGGCAACGCAGCCACACCATAGACAGATGACATTAGTAAAAAGGCAAAGGCGGAACAGTCGATCCCATCCCGGGTCGTCCCCCCATAGTGATAGGGAGCGCCGTACCATGAATCCATGAAAGTCAACAACTTAGCATTATCTAATTCTTCTACAGACGCATTTTCCAGGATGGAATACTTGAATTGCAGCGCCGACAGGTTCTCGATGGCTTCCCCCGAAGCATAATTAGTGTTGCTGTTCGCATTGCCGACATTGGAAGTGGTGATCGAGCTGGCGGTCTTATCCTGCTGCGCATCCGGATGGATAGCAATATTGCTGATAAATTGAATGGAATTACCGTTGCCATCCTGAATGGTGGAACTAGCCTGTTTCACCGATGCAGAACTCTGTGAAGCACTGGGTTTCAACGTGCTGCAGCTGGTGACCAGACAGGCAAGGACCATTATGAATACTAGATTTTTCAACATATTTTCCACTTTTGAGGATATTGGCACAGGTAAAGGTAAGTAAAAATGTCAAAAAATTTGCCAAACTGCGATTTGGGGACAACTCGCGGCCCGGCCCGGTCACCGGGGCGGCCCCGGTGTGGAAAGAATGTGCTTCCGCCTGACGAACTTTGTTAGTTAATTGCGTGTTTATTTCTGGAAGCATTCTATGAGCAAATTCTCTCATTTACATACACATACGCAGTTCTCCCTCCTGGATGGCGCCGCCTCGATCCAAAGCCTCTACAAAAAAGCCATCAAGGACGGAATGCCTGCCCTGGCCATCACCGACCACGGCAATATGTTCGGCGCGTTCGAATTCGTCACCGAGGCTTATAAACATAAGAACGAGGACGGCACCCTCAAGGTCAAACCCATCGTAGGCTGCGAATTCTATGTCGTGGAGGACCGCCATCGCAAAACTTTCAGCAAGGAACAAAAGGATGAGCGTTACCACCAGGTGTTACTGGCCAAGAACAAGGTCGGTTACCAAAACCTCATCAAACTCACCTCCCTTGGCTATACCGAAGGCCTTTATAGCAAATATCCACGCATAGACAAGGAACTCATCGAAAAATACCACGAAGGGCTTATCGCCACCACCTGCTGCATCGGCGCCTATGTCCCCCAGACCATCCTCCATGATGGCGAAGACAAGGCGGAAAAAGAATTCAAATGGTGGCTCGACATCTTTGGCGACGACTATTTCATCGAACTCCAACGGCATAATATAAAGGAGCAGGAGATCATCAACCAGGTCTTGCTAAAGTTTGCCGCCAAGTTCAACACACCCGTCATCGCCACCAATGACAGCCATTACACGGACAGGGAAGATTACAACGCCCACGATATCCTCCTCTGTATCAATACGGGCGAAAAACAAAGCACCCCTGGCTTCGACGACTTCGTCAACGACGACGCCAACATCAAGAACAGGCGTTTCAAATTCCCCAACGACCAGTTCTACTTCAAGACGACGGAGGAGATGAAGACCCTTTTTAAGGATATCCCCGAGTCCATCGACAATACCAATATGGTCATCGACAAAGTGGAGATCCTGAATCTGAAAAAAGACATTCTTCTCCCCGCCTTCCCGATACCAAAGGAATTCCAGATACACCACGACAGCAACCTCGATCAGTGGGAATACCTCAAATACCTCACGTATGAAGGGGCCAAGCTGCGTTACAGCGACCTTACCCCCGATATACAGGAAAGAATAGACTTCGAACTGTTCACCATCAAGACGATGGGATTTGCCGGCTACTTCCTCATCGTGAGCGACTTCATCAAGGCCGGAAGGGACATGGGCGTCTTCATCGGTCCCGGCCGCGGATCGGCCGCAGGCAGCGTAGTCGCCTATTGCATCGGTATTACCAATATCGACCCCGTCAAATACAACCTGCTGTTCGAACGGTTCCTCAATCCCGACCGTAAGTCGATGCCCGACATCGACACCGACTTCGACGATGAAGGCCGTCAAAAAGTGATAGAATATGTAGTAGGGAAATATGGCAAGAACCAGGTGGCACAGATCGTCACCTATGGCACCATGGCCGCCAAGATGAGCATCAAGGACGTAGCCCGCGCCCTCGATCTTCCCCTGCCGGAATCCAACGCCCTCGCAAAACTCGTCCCTGAAAAGCCCGGCATCGAGCTCCGCCGGGTATTGAAGGCTCCCATGACGCCAAAGGAAGGGGAAAAATCCCTGGAAGAAAAAGATGGTTTGGGCCCCGACGATATGGAGAACGTAAAAAAGATCCGGGAAATATACAACGGCGACGACCTCCGCAGCAAGGTCCTCCACGAGGCAGAGAGACTGGAAGGCTCCGTCCGTAATACAGGTCTCCACGCAGCAGGTATCATCATTGCTCCGGATGATCTGATGAATATCATCCCTGTCTGCACGGCCAGAGACTCCGACCTCCTCGTGACACAGATAGAAGGCAGCATCATCGAAGATGCCGGCGTTATCAAAATGGACTTTCTGGGTCTGAAGACCCTTAACATCCT
Source organism: Sphingobacteriales bacterium 50-39 (assembly GCA_001898505.1). Lineage (GTDB taxonomy): Bacteria > Bacteroidota > Bacteroidia > Chitinophagales > Chitinophagaceae > Puia. The sequence goes on along the minus strand of MKTZ01000004.1, from coordinate 37,147 downwards.
AAAAACAGGGCTGGAACTCATCAAGGAGAATTATGGCGTCGAGATCGACCTCGACACCATCCCCCTCGACGACCAAAAGACATACGAGCTATACCAAAAGGCGGAAACTATCGGCACGTTCCAGTTTGAAAGTCCCGGTATGCAGAAATACCTCCGGGACCTAAAACCTGACAAATTCGATGACCTCATCGCCATGAACGCCCTCTATCGCCCCGGCCCTATTGCTTATATCCCCAACTACATCGACCGCAAACACGGCCGGGAAGAGATCATATTCGACCTGCCCGAAATGGAGGAATACCTCAAGGACACATACGGTATCACGGTTTATCAGGAACAGGTAATGCTCCTGGCCCAAAAGCTCGCCGGCTTTAGTAAAGGTGACGCCGACGTACTCCGTAAGGCCATGGGTAAAAAGCAAAAGGCCGTACTGGATAAGATGAAAAGCCAGTTCATAAAAGGCGCCACTGCCAAAGGCCTGCCGCAGGATAAATTAGAGAAAGTATGGACTGACTGGGAAGCTTTTGCACAATACGCGTTCAACAAATCCCACTCCACCTGCTACGCCTACGTAGCCTACCAGACGGCCTATCTCAAAGCCCACTACCCCGCTGAATACATGGCTGGTGTGCTGAACCACGCGGGCAGCATCGAAAAGATCACCTTCTTCATGGAGGAATGCAAACGGATGGGATTAAAGGTTCTGGGCCCCGACATCAACGAATCAAAAAAAGGTTTTTCCCCGAATAAAAATGGAGAGATCCGCGTAGGTTTGGGCGGCCTCAAGGGCGTAGGTGAAGCCGCCGTGGAAGGCATCATCGCCGAACGTACAAAAGATGGCCCCTTCACCACCATCTTCGACATGATCAAAAGGATCAATCAACGCACCGTCAATAAAAAGACTTTGGAAAGTCTTGCATATGCGGGTTCTTTCGATTGCTTCGCCGGCATCCACCGGGCGCAGTACTTCTTCATGCCGCAGGGCGACACTTCCACGGGACTGGAAAAGATCATCAAGTTTGGTAACGTCTATCAGACCAATTCAACACAGAGCAGCAACAGCCTCTTCGGCGAACTGACCATGCCCGAGATCGCCGTCCCCAAACTGCCCCCTTGCGAACCCTGGACACTCACGGAGTTATTAGAGCATGAAAAAGATGTGACAGGTATGTTCATGAGCGGCCATCCCCTCGATCACTTCAAATTCGAGATCACCCATTATGGCATCACACAGTTAGGCGAATACAACGAAATAAAGGACGCCCTTGGCCTCCAGGCCAACCCCGGCAAATCCTACAGACTGGCGGGACTGGTAGTGGACGCACAACACCGGGTCAGCAAGACGGGTAAACAATTTGGCTCCTTCACCATCGAAGACTACACCGGCAAGACGGAATTTATGCTCTGGAGCGAAGACTACGCCCGCTATTCCAATTACCTGGAGAAGGGTAAGAACCTCTTTATCACCGGCGCATTCCGCCTCCGCTTCAACAAGACGGAATACGAATTCAAGATCGAAAGAATGATGCTCCTGGAGAGCATAAAACCTATCCTTACAAAGCAAGTGATCATGGATGTAGAAGCACGCTATATCAATGAGGAAATGGTCCTGTTCATGGAGAAGAATATTAAAAAATACCCTGGCAAATCGTTATTGAAATTCAACGTATTAGAGCCCAAATCCCGCTCAAAGGTCAGCATGTACACCATGGGCGCGGGGTTTGAGATGAATGACGAAATGGCTGCTTTTCTGGCGGAAAAGCCAGAATTGGAGGTACAAGTTGTCACATAATCGGGCTGGAAGGCTTTTTGCTTCATAGCATCCCGTACCCAGTCTATCGACAGGATAGATTAAAAAAGACACAGATGTCGGGCTGGCGACCAAAAGAATGGAAAACTATCCGGAAATTTGTAAATAGAAAAAAACAAACAACTCACATAAAAAAACACTTATTATGGCTTTAGAATTAACAGATACCAACTTCCAGGACAAAGTAATTTCTTCCGATAAATTGACGGTAGTAGATTTTTGGGCTGAATGGTGTGGTCCTTGTCGCGCCATCGGACCGGTGATCGAAGAACTGTCAAAAGAATATGCCGACAAGATCAATGTAGGTAAGGTGAATGTTGACCACAATCCTCAGCTTTCCGTTAACTATGGCATTACCAGCATCCCCGCCATACTTTTCATCAAGGATGGTAAGGTAGTAGATAAGCTGGTTGGCGCTCAGCCCAAGTCCAACTTCGTGAAGAAGATCGAATCTCATATATAAGTATACGTTCATACGTATTTTTAAAAAAGCCCTTATGGGCTTTTTTATTATTTTAGGCCAATGGTGCGCAGTCTTATATTTCCCCTTTATACCCTTCTAACCTTTTCCGTTGGTGCCCAGTCCCTGGATAGTAAGGCCACCGACGCCTTCCTCGTATCCCGGATGGTAGAAAAATTCCACGTACAGCCGAGATCACTGGACAAAACCATGTCCTCCGCCATCTATAGCCGTCTGCTGGAGGAGTTGGACGACCAGCACATCTTCTTTATACAGGACGACATCAACAAGCTCTCCGTCTGGCGCTACAAACTGGACGAAGAGATACTGGGACGACACACAGCCTTCCTGCAATTATTGATCAATCTCTACCAGCAGCGGCTCACCCAGGTGGACACGATGATCGATCACATCGCAGCTACTCCCTTCAAATTTTCAAGCCAGGAAAAGCTGACAGCACAAGAAGATACTTCCTACGCCGCCAACCTTCAGGCCCTCCACACGAAGATCTATAAGATAATGAAGCTATCCACCGGCGTCCTCATCGCAGACAGACTGATCGCCGCAGGCGGACAGCCCGATCCCAAACTCGTCGCGAACCTCGAACCCCTCATGAGAAAAAAATTCGCGACAACTATCCACCGTTCCATCCGGCGGCTCCTGCAAAGCCCTACAGGCATCGGCAACCTCATAGGTATCGTCTATTGTCAGAGTCTCGCCGAATGTTATGACCCCCATACCGCTTATTTCTCACCCGATGAAAAGGCCGGCTTCGAGAGCGAGCTGGGTAATAGATCCCAGTCCTATGGTCTTACGCTTCGCAGCGACGATGACAACCATGCCGTTGTCGGACATCTCGAGCCAGGCAGTCCGGCCTTCCAGGCAGGCAGCATGAACGAAGGGGACAGGATCCTCTCCGTCCGCTGGGACAATAAGGACTCCATCGATGTCTCCGATGCATCTGCGACAGAGCTGAATCAGATGCTCACCGACGAAGGTGGCAATAAGCTCACGATGAACGTCAAAAAAGCCGACGGTACGGTACGACAGGTCAGTCTGCAAAAAGCCATGATCAACCCCACCGCCGCAGACGAAGAAGAGAACAGAGTAAAGGGTTTTTTGCTCAAAGGCTCGAGGACAGTAGGATACATCGCATTGCCGGGCTTCTATTCGGATTGGGAGGGCAATAAAGGCGTAAAAGGCTGCGCCAACGACGTAGCAAAAGAGATACTAAAGCTAAAAAAAGAAAATATCGAAGCGCTTGTCCTCGACCTCCGGTACAATGGCGGTGGCTCTATGGACGAAGCAGTGGAGCTATCGGGTCTCTTCATCGACGCCGGCCCCGTCGGGCAGATCAAATCGAAAGATGAGAAGGTCTACACATTGAAAGACGTGTCCCGCGGGACAGTATGGGATGGCCCTCTGTTGGTGCTGGTCAATGGCAGCAGCGCCTCCGCCTCGGAGATGGTCGCAGGCACCTTGCAGGATTACAACAGGGCATTGATCCTGGGCTCGCCTACCTATGGCAAGGCCACGGCACAGGTGGTGCTACCCATGGATACGACCATCGACCTTGTCAACTTCAACCCAAAAGCGGAAGCCTCCAGCTATATCAAGGTCACTATCTCCAGGCTCTATAGGGTCGACGGGCGGACGGCGCAGGTCAGCGGGGTCGTCCCGGATATATCGTTACCCGACCCTCCGGAAGCCATGACGCAACGGGAATCCAGCGAGCAATTCGCATTACCTCCGATCACCATCGCGGCCAACAAATATTATCACCAGCTGCCACCTCTACCCATAGCCGCAGAACAGGCAATAGCGGGGAAAATCCTGGATGCCAGCCCCTATTTCCGGTATGCCAGGGGGGCACATAAGCCCGCCAGGCCGGCAGCCAAAGACCACTCGCTCGACATCAACGACATCATAGCCGAGAGAAAAAGTTGGAAGAAACCCGACAACATCACTGAAACAAACAACATTTTCACGGTCGCCAATCCAGCATATGAGCTCCAGCGCCTGCAGACAGACACAGTGGCAAAGGAGATGAATGAGGAAAGAAAAAAGACCGTATTGGAAGACCCCTACCTGATGGCAGCTTATCAGCTGGCATTGGGAATGATCAAGTAACAAAACAACATCTGACATATGAGCCCTAAACTTCGACGATTACCCTTACTGGGTTTCCTTTTCCTTTCATTTGCCGTATCAACCCACCTTTCTGCACAGGACATGAACAATCCAGGCGATTACATCGGCGCCGTCAACAAGGCCAGGGGAGATATGGACGCCAAGTACATGCAGTATATCAGCGCAGCCGCACACGGCCGCCGCGCACGCAAGGTGGAAAAGCTTCGCCAGGAGGTGCTGGACAACATCACCGAGAGCCGTTATAAGACCATCGATCTGCCCTATTACAAGGGCGATAAATCCCTGCGTCAAGCCAGCATCGACTATATACAAATGTGCTATACGGTCTTCAACGAGGACTATAAAAAGATCGTCAATATCGAAGAGCTGGCCGAGCAATCGGTGGACGAAATGCAGGCCTACCTCCTTCTGCAGGACAAGGTCAGCGAAAAATTGGAAGAGGCCTTTTCAAAGCTGGACCACGCTACCAAAGACTTTGCCGCCAAATACAATGTCACGCTGGTAGAGGACGCCAGCAAGCTGGGCGCAAAAATGGACGTCGCAGGCCGTCTCAGTAAGTATACCAACACAGTATACATTTTCTTCTTCAAATGCAACTGGGAAGACGCCCAGATGGTCAAGGCCATGAATGATAAGAAAGTGAATGAAATGGAACAGGCTCGCACGGCCCTGCTCAACTTTGCCAACGAAGGCCTGAAAGGACTGGATACAGTGAAGCCTTTCGACGGCGATGCATCCCTGGTCGTTGCTTGCCGGAATGCATTGAAATACTACCAGCAGATGGCTGCCAACGACATTCCCAAACTATCTGATTTTTATGTAAAGGAAGAAGAGTTCGACAAGCTGAAGAAGTCCTTCGAATCAAAAGGCTCATCGGACCGGTCCAAAGCCGATGTGGACGCATACAACAAGGCAGTCAACGACATCAACGCCTCCGTAAAAGGATTTAACCAGACCAACCAAAAGATAAATAACACCCGGACGCAGCAGGTAAATGCATGGAACGAGGCGGAGCGGAAATTTAACGACGAGCATATGCCGCACTATCGTTAGCCCCCACACCCACCCGGGTTACCCCCGGGCGGGCCTTTCACTCGGTCCGCAATGTCTTCACTGGATTGGCCTTGGCAGCTCTTAATGTATTCACTCCGACGGTGAGGAGGATCAGTCCCACAAGCACGACCGCCGTCCCCGCGGGGATGATCCAGGAAAAGGGGGCCCGATAAACAAAATTCTTCATCCATTGATGAATAAAGATGGCTGCCAGGGCCCATCCGGCCACGACAGCCCAGAGCGTCATTTTCAAGAAGGACCAGCCCAGCAGCCCCAATATGTCCTGGTTGGACGCACCCAGCACCTTTCGTATCCCTATCTCTTTTGTTCGCAGCTCGCAGAGATAGGCGGACAGCCCCAGCAAACCCAGCACGGCCAGACAGACATTCACCAGCAGCAGCACCTTATTCAGGAAAAAAAGCTTTTCTTCCTTATCATACAGCTTATTCAGCCCTTCGTCAAGAAACTCGGGCGTCAGCGGTGTGTCGGGAATGATGGCCTGTGTCTTTTCCTGGATAAAGGCCAGCGTCTCCTTCATTTTTGACATTTCCATGGCAACAAGGATATTGTTGGAAATACCTCCTCCATATGGTCGCATCGTGATCAGCATGGGAGGGACGGGGTGATGAAAGGAGGAGAAATGAAAATCCTTAAAGACGCCGTCGATGGTCGCGAGGGACTCCCCTTTCCCAGGTTCGATGACCACCCGCCGGCCGATGGCATCCTTATACCCCAGCTGCCGGGTCAGCGTTTCATTCACCAGCACCACCCGCCGGGGATTCTCTTTCGACAGGTCCTGGAAGTTACTTTGCAGCAGCTTTACACCCAGCGTCGTCAGATAATCATAGTCGGTACCAAAACTTATGACGCCATGGTGCACCGCGGCCCCGCTATCCGCCTGGAACGTAAAACCGAACTCCTCATCTCCGGGAACCAGCCCCTGCGACACTTCGCGGATAGCACTGTTGCGCAGCAACTCATTTTTCAGGGTATAGAATTGAGCAGAGTCCACCATCCCCGCCCCTTTCAGCTTTAATACTCCCTCCCGCGTGAACCCCAGGTCGGTCTCCTGCATATATTGCAGCTGATTGCGTATCATCCAGCTGCTGCTGATCATAACCACAAGGACAGTGATTTGAAATCCCACCAGCACCTGCCGCAGACTTAACCCGCCGCGACCCAGAAAGGTTTGTTTCTTAAAAAGAGAGATGGCCTTGATCCTGGGCAGCACCAGGGCGGGATAAGAGCCGGCCAATACCCCGATCAGCAAGGTGGCGGCAACCAGCAATCCAAATCCCTGCCAGGAGCTTACCAGCTCATTTTCCATACGGGTGTTCATGAACGTATTGAAGGAGGGCAGCACCAGCTCCACCAGCGCATTGGTCAGCGGCAGACAGATCAAAGCCAGCACGACGGATTCCACCAGGAACTGGATGGCCAGCTGTGTGCTCTCCGCCCCTGCCACCTTCCGTACGGCGATCTCTTTTTTTCGTCCCGCATACAGGGCGATGGACAGGTTCATATAATTGGCGCAGGTCAGTAAAATGATAAGCGCCCCGGTGAGCAGGAAAAGATAAAAGTAGAGTTTGTTGCCAGGCGGCTTGATCTCATATTGGAAGTTGCTCCCGAAATGAATATCCTTCAAAGGCATGATCACCGCGTCTTCCAGTGTAGACCAACGATTCGCCGGCCGGGGAAGGGCGAGCAGCTTTTGTTTCAATGCGACAATATTCGTTCCTCTTCGCAACGCACAATACGTGAACATAGCCCCAGCTTTTTTCATAGGCTCCTCTTCCGCTATCAGCATATTGAACTGGAAATGCGTATTAGAGGGAAGGTCTTTTATTACACCCGTCACCACCAGCTGGAAAGTATCGTATAACAGGGCCTGGCCTAATACATTTTCTTTCCCAAAAAGCTTCATGGCCAGGCTGGAGGTCAGCACTGCGGAATGAGGGGCCGACAAGGCGGCTGCCGGACTCCCTTCCAAAAAAGGGAAGTCGAACAAGTTAAAAAAGGCCGAGCCTGTATCCGTAAAGAAGGTATTGGGTTCATAGAATTTGTCCTCTCCCCGTTGTGGTAAAGAGCCCTGGTATCCGGCATGACGGATAAATCTGGGTGGCCAGCGCCGCATCCGCACGACCTTCTCCACTTCCGGGAAGGGATGCTGATAGACGGCCGAGGAATAGGGTGCCGACAAGGCGGCAAACCAGCCCCCATCCTGTTTGCCTGATACTCTGTAGATATGATCGGCCTGGCGGTGAAATCCATCGAAGTTGAGCTCATGCCTCGTGTAAAGAATGACAATGGCGGCTGCGGAAAGCCCCAGCGTCAGCCCGATAATATTTACCGCGCTGTACCAGCGGCGTTTCATTAGATGGCGAAGCGTTGATATGAAAAAGGAATACAGCATATCCGGTTGCCCGTTCGTTCACGGGAGGAACACCCGAATATGGGCACGAAAAAAGTGCCAGCTTGATGCTTCATTGAAAGTCAATCAGGACGCGTATCCGAAGCCTCAGGGATTGTTCGCTAATGATACACCGGTTGTCCGGTCTGGGGAACATGCTTGTATTTGAACACCAGCGGAAAAACAAGCCCCAGTACCAACGCATAGCCGGAAAAGACAAACCAGATGCTCGTCCAGTCTTTGACGCCACCCGTTGTAAAATGGTCGACAACCCATCCAGCCCCCAACGTACCCAGCCAGGCGCCGATGCCATTGGTCATGATCATGAACAACCCCTGCGCGCTGGCGCGAATGGTAATAGGAGCCTCCCGTTCGATAAAAAGTGAGCCCGAGATATTGAAGAAGTCGAAAGCCATACCATAGACGATCATGGACAGTAGCAAAAAGATAAAACCGCTGCCGGGGTTGCCGATAGCAAACAACCCAAATCGGAATACCCAGGCAAAGATGCTCATCAGCATCACCCGCTTGATACCGAACTTTCCAAGAAAGAAGGGAATGGTAAGAATAAACAAGGTCTCCGAGATCTGGGATACGGAGGTCAGCAGGTTGGGATGTTTGACGGCAAAAGTATCAGCATAATGTTGGGAGAAATCATTCAGAAATGGCAGCCCGAATGCATTGGTGATCTGCAGGGCGCCGCCGAGGAACATGGAGAAGATAAAGAAGACAGCCATCCGTTCCGTCTTGAAAAGGACAAAGGCGTCCAGGCCGATGGAAGACGCCAGACTTTTCTTATCCTTCGTTTGTGCGGGAGGGCAATCCGGGATGGTAAAGGCATACAACCCCAACAAAATACCCGAGCCGGCGCTGACATACAGCTGCAAATGGCTCAGCGTCCACCCACCCAGGTCCACCGTCCACATGGCGGCGATAAATCCCACCGTACCCCATACCCGTATGGGCGGGAATATCTTGACGATGTCAAAACCTCTTTTTTCCAATACGATATAGGAGACAGTATTGTTCAATGCGATGGTAGGCATATAAAAGATGGCATTGAAAAGCATGATCGTCTTCAAGGTCTCGAAATCCGTCACCCTGGATGCCCATATCAAACACCCCGCAGCAAGGAGATGACAGATGCCCAGCAGCTTCTGGGCGCTGATATACCGGTCGGCCAAAAAACCCATCACGCCGGGTGCGAACAACGATGCGATCCCCATCCGTCCATAAATATCCCCTACCTGTGTACCCTTAAAATGCAGCGTTACGAACATATATCCCCCCATGGAGATCAACCAGGACCCCCAGACGAAAAACTCCAGGAAGTTCATTACAATGAGCCTGAGCTTTATACCCATTCTGGAAAGATAAACAAATATCCCACAATCCGTACCTTTACACCCTGAATAAAACGCATGTCATGAGCACCATTACCCAGGTAGAGGCTATTCTGAAGACCACCAGCAAGGAACTGGAACAAATAGGCGAAAAAATACTGGCAGAGCAAAGGATCACGCCCGAAGAAGGGCTGTTATTATTCGAAAAAGGCACGCTCTCCTACCTCGGGGCCCTGGCCAACCAGGTCCGCGAACGCCGCCATGGTAATAAGACCTATTTCAACCGTAATTTTCATATCGAACCTACCAATGTCTGTGTTTTCACCTGCCATTTTTGCTCCTATTCCCGCGTTTATGCCCACCGGGATGAAGGCTGGGAGCTGAGCCAGCAGCAGATGCTTGATATTGTAAAAAGCTACGATGGTAAGCCCGTGACTGAGGTCCATATCGTGGGAGGCGTACACCCCAAAATGAACATGGAGTTCTTTGTGGAAGTGCTGAAAAAGATAAAGGCCCACCGCCCCGACCTGCATATCAAAGGTTTCACCGCCGTGGAACTGGACTATATGTTCCGTAAGGCAAAGCTCACCATCGAAGAAGGGATGCACCGGCTGCATGAAGCAGGTCTTGACTCCATGCCCGGCGGCGGCGCGGAAATATTCCACCCGGATGTACGGCAGGTTATCTGCGCAGACAAGGTGGATGCCGACGGTTGGCTGAAGATCCACGAGGCGGCCCATCGTGAAGGTATGCATACCAACGCCACCATGCTCTATGGGCACATCGAGACCTATGCTCACCGCATCGATCATATGCAACGGCTACGCGACCTCCAGGACCGCACCGGCGGTTTCAACACCTTCATCCCGCTGAAATTCAGGAATAAGGACAACGACATGAGCCATGTGTCCGAGTCGTCCATCGTAGAGGATATGAAGCTCTATGCTGTCGCCCGGCTGTATATGGATAATTTCCCGCACCTGAAAGCTTACTGGCCCATGCTGGGCAGACAGAATGCCCAGCTGACCCTATCCTTTGGGGTGAACGATCTGGATGGGACCATCGACGATACGACAAAGATATATTCCATGGCAGGCAGCGAAGAACAGACACCCAGCCTGTCCACTGCGCAGCTGGTATCCCTCATCCGCCAGGTGGGAAGGGAGCCCGTAGAAAGGGATACGCTGTATAACGAGATAAAGAATTACAAGGACGTCGATCTGAACACCATCAACTCCGACCCGTCATTGAACTAGGTCCGGCGACGCCCCGTCGCCACCTGGCCGGCCCCGCCAGGGGTTCACTCCGAACGTAGGCTCTTCACCGGATTCGCCAATGCAGCCCGCACGGCCTGATAGCTCACGGTAGCGAGTGCCAGCAGCAACGCCCCCATCCCCACCACCAGGAACAGTACCCACGAGATGCTGATCCTATAATCGAATTGCTGCAACCATTTATCCAGGAAATGCCAGGTCAGCGGTATGGCGATACAGCAGGATATCACCACCAGCACGACAAATTCGCTTGACAACATCCGCCAGAGCACATATACGGTGGCGCCCAACACCTTCCGGATACCTATTTCCTTGGTTCGACGCTCTGCCATGAATGCAGAAAGCCCAAACAAACCCAGACAACTGATAACGATAGCAAGGGTCGCAAAGATGGTAGCCAGTCGGGCAATACGCTCCTCATTCCCGAACTTCTTTGCAAAATCCTCATCGGCAAAAGTGCAGATAAAAGGAGCGGCAGGGTTGTATCGTTCGTACACCGATTGTATCTTCTTCATAGCCGCGCTGGCGCTCGCACTGGGTGCGATCTTTACAATGACAAAATTCCCCGGCTCGGTCAATACATAAAATATGGTCGGACTGACAGGTGCATACGGCGATTGCATCAACACATCTTTCACCACACCCAATATCGTAAAATCCTTTGTACCCATCCGGACCATCTGTCCGATGGGATCTTTGAAACCCATTACTTTAGCAGCCGATTCGTTGATGATGATCTTGTTGGTGTCGGAAGCGAATTGCGTGCTGAAATCCCTGCCGGCCGTTATCCGCCAGCCGATGGCCTTGCCGTAACCGATAGTGGCGCCTACCTCCGAAAATCCGGTAATTACATTTGCATCCTTCCCCGTCCATATGACATCGGTACCCCCCACCCAATTATCGGTGATCGGTCCCTGCGACTCGGACACCTCCGATACAAGCCGGCTCGCCAACAGTTCATTACGGGCCGCGTCATAGTTCTTATAGATATCACCCGTGGTCATGGGAATGGATATAAGCCCCTTCCGTTCAAAACCCACGGGACGATCCTTGGCATATTGTATCTGTCGAAAAACGATCACCGTACCAGCTACCAGCAACACCGACACCGTAAACTGCACCACCACCAATACCTTTCGGGGCAACGCGGCGAAACGTCCCATCTTGAACTCTCCTTTCAACACCTTCACCGGACGGAAGGATGAAAGATAAAAGGCAGGATAGCTACCCGCAATGATCCCGGTAATAACGCTAAATCCAATACCCACCAGCCAAAACCAGGGATTGTTCCACAAAATATGCATATCCTTCCCCGCCAGCTGGTTGAACATCGGCAACGCCAGCTGCACCATAAAAAGCGCGATGGCAAACGCCAGTACCGCCACCACGGTAGACTCGCTGAGGAACTGAAACACCAGTTGACGACGCACCGACCCAATTGCCTTCCGGATACCCACTTCACGGGCACGCTTCTCACTCCGGGCCGTGCTGAGATTCATAAAATTGATACACGCCAGCAGCAGCACAAAGACGCCGATGGCGCCAAAAAGAAGCACGTATTTGATCTGGCCGCCGGCGCTCTTCCCCTCATCAAAATTGTCATAAAGATGCCAGCGCGACATGGGATAAAGAAAGATATCTCCGTATTTCTGCTTTGCGTGCGGGTTGAACTCGTTCTTCAGGTTACCGATCTCTTTGGAGACCTTCGCCATGTCCTGGTTCGGCGCCAACTGTGCGTAGGCCGTAAAAGCATTGAAATCCCAATTATCCTTTGCATCATGCACCCATTTCCACTCGCTGGTATAAAGGTCCCAGGGACAAATAAAAGCCGTATTGGCAAATTCCGAATTGACAGGGATGTCGTCATACACGCCCGTCACGGTGACACCCACGCGGTTGTCGATCATCACGGTTTTATTCATGGGGTCCTTATCTCCAAACAACGACTTCGCCATCGAGGCCGACAAGAGGATGGAATGACGCTCCTTCAAACTGCCATGCGTTCCCTTCTCCATCCGCAACGACAACATATCCGGCGCCTGCGCTCCCATAAAGCTGCCCTGCTGAAAAAATTTCTTGTCCCCATAGGAGATGTTGTGACTGCCATTCCCCGAGCTCATGACCAGGGCACTAAACCTGCTCCCATAGCTGCGCTGCAACCCGTCTGCCAGCAACGGGGGCTGCGATCCCTGCACATACACATGACCGTTGGCATAGTTTCGTTGCAGCACCACCGCGATCCGGTCGTACTTATCGTGATATTTGTTAAAGGACAGCTCGTCCCATACCCAGAGCCCGATGAGCAGGGTAACAGCCATGCCCATCGACAATCCCAGAATGTTGATAAAAGAGTATATCCTGTTTTTAAGCAGGTTCCTACCGGCGATCTTGATATAGCTGCCAAGCATGGGGATGAATTTGGAGAAAGAAGGGTAAAAATAATGCCGGAGTCTCAAGATAATGTATATCAATAACATGCGACTGATCAAAACAGTCAGTCTGTCCGTTTATGATACAGGGATTGTCCGATGGGGCTATTTCTTTTTCCTGGTGGTCTTAGACTGTATGTCTATTTTCTTTGCCAGCAATTCTATGGCTTCTTGAATATTGACAAGCTTTTCTATCACTGCACGCAGCAAACTGGCAATTTCCTTTTCTGAATCAAAAATAAGAGGACCGGCGGAAGTAGTGTTAGGAGGCATCCGGGTGGGATCAGCTTGTGGCAATTTTATTGGAGTATTGGATGCCAATGGACGATCGGCTCCTTTAATTTCTTTTCTGATCCGCCTTAGCTCAGAAGCATACGCTTTCTTAAATTTTTTTAAAAAATTATCCCCTATTGGCAGATTCCCATTATAGTATCTGGTTATATTTCCAGTATCTTCTCCTGTCCTTTTTTTGATCTCTGATGTATAACGTCTCATATAACCATATTTCTTCAGATCATTGACAGCTTTCTTAAATTGCTTGTGCCTTTCAATATCCACGGGATTGGTTAATACAACGCTATCTTTAGTTTTTTTTGCTTCCACTGTATAAAAACTGTATGTTTGCAGTACATTTACTGTAAATAAGTTCATATTTAAATCCAAATATGAACACAAATCTGGATAAAAATACGAACCAGTGATGAAACTGACAAAGCTGGCTATACAATCCATTCTCCAGCATTCACCCGGCATAAAATCGAAGCTGGCGCTTGCACTCGGCTGCAGCGAAGGCTCGATCAACCGCTATATCAGAGAAAATGACGATAACCTCACGAAAGCCGCGGCATTGGAAGTCATCCGAAAAGAGACTGGATTGACAGACAACGAGATACTGGAAAAAGTGTCGGCAACCTCATCACATGAGTAAATGTAGAAGGGAAAAATACAAAGGACGTGGATGTTAATGTCCGCAAAAAAATAAAAGGACCAGTGCTGGTTACACTGGTCCGAGCCTTTAAAGGCGTTTACTTGGGATTTCGCCAACGCGTGCTGCTGAGCCTGAATGAGAAAAGCTTGAAGCCTTTCAAATAACAGGTAAAGCGGATGACACGCCTGCGGTGTACGCGGCCGTGCTCCATATATAACATGTTTTTTGAGGTTATGCCAGTCGAAATTGACTAGCAAGGTCACAGCCTCTTAAGGCATGTTATATATGCACGTCCCCCAGTAAAATCGATAATTGGAATAGTAAGGCACTAAAGAAGATAGTACAAATTTAAAGGGTTTTTAGCATTCCTTCAACCCCAATGGTATCTGCATCGCCAGCCCCCCATCAGAAGTTTCCTTGTATTTGCTATTCATATCCTGCGCGGTGCTCCACATCGTACTGATCACCGCATCCAAAGACACTTTAGCAAAATCCGGCGTGCTTTGCAACGCCAGCTGCGAAGCCGTTATAGCCTTGATAGCCCCCATCGTATTACGCTCGATACACGGTATTTGCACCAATCCCCCGATAGGATCACAGGTGAGCCCAAGATGATGCTCCATCGCAATCTCAGCCGCCATCATCGCCTGCCGCTGACTCCCCCCGACAGACTCCGTAAGGGCCGCAGCCGCCATGGCAGAAGAAACTCCGATCTCAGCCTGACAACCGCCCATCGCCGCGGAAATAGTAGCCCCTTTTTTAAAAATGCTGCCTATCTCCGAAGCCGTAAGTATAAATTGGAATATATTCTCCTCCTTTAGTCCGTCACAAAAGACGACATAATATTGTAGCACCGCCGGTATCACGCCGGCCGCTCCATTGGTAGGCGCCGTCACCACCCTTCCGAAAGAAGCATTCTCCTCATTGACGGCCAGGGCAAAACAGCTCACCCAGTCCAAAATATATTTAAAGTCACTCCCACCCGCACGAATAGCCGTCACCCAGTCATCAAAATCTTTATAATCCCTCCCACCAATCAGCTTTTTGTTCAGCGCCGCAGCTCGTCTTTTTACATTGAGCCCGCCCGGTAGCATCCCCTCCGCATGACAACCCCGATAGATACATTCCCGCATCACCCGCCAGATATTCAATACCCCCTCGCGCGTATCCTTCTCAGGCCTCCATGCATTTTCATTTTCCAGCACCACCTCATAAATGCTCATCCCCGTCTTCCGGCACCAGTGCAGCAGATCATCCGCCACATCGATAGGGAAAGGCAACTGCACAGCTGAGCTGCCAGCCGGCTCCTCCCCTTCTCTCTTCACAAAACCCCCGCCAATAGAATACCAGGTCTCCGCCAGCTGCTCCCCATTCCGCAAACGGGCCATAAAAGTCATCGCATTGGGGTGAAAAGGGAGGGTCTCCGTATAAAGAAAGGCAATATCCTCTGCCGGGTCGAAGTCGATCTCCTGCCTGCCGCCGACACGCAGCTTCTTGTCCCGGGCAATCCCCTCAATGGTAGGTGCAATTCGCCCCACATCAAAAGTCACCGGGTCCTCTCCCGACAACCCCAGTTGAATGGCTATGTCCGTGCCATGCCCCTTACCCGTCTTGGCGAGGGAGCCGTATAATAACACTTGAATATGATCGAGTTGGGAAAGATCATACCGCCCTTCCAGGCTGGAGATGAATCGTTGGGCCGCCCTCCAGGGTCCAAGCGTATGACTGCTGGATGGACCTACCCCGATCTTGAACATGTCAAATACGGAAATGGATTCGTGTGGCAAGGGATTTGATTTTTGGATTTTGACAAATGTAACAAAAAAAAGCCCCCATGGGAGTGGGGGCTGTTAGCAGGTAGTTCATGGTTACTGCACATCAAGCAGATGTATGTCAAAAGCAGGATAGAATAAAGTAAAGATTGATAGCCAGTCGATTAAATAATATTCTTTTATTGTTTCGATTGGTACGAGTAAGCAACATTTGATTCGGAAAACTCAATGTAAAAATAGTCCCTGCATATTTAGACAGCCCTTGATTCGAATTTGCTGCAAGATGTACCAAAAAAATTAAAAAAATTTTAATTCCCCTCATCCCCCCTCTTACTCAGCAGCTCCTTATAACGTTGTTCGTATTGATCCCACTTATATTTCTGGTAAAAAATAGCCGTAAAACCCACGATCAGCAACAACGCTACCATCAATACCATCATCAGTGACTTATCCCCGGAAGGGTCGGATACCTGCTTGTCCCAACCGGAAAACACTATTATCACTATAGGTATGATAAACCCCAATCCCACCGGGATACCCACCAGAAACTGTCGGAATACTTTCTTCTGCCGGGAACGATTCTCCTCCCAATACCGGATAAATGCCTGTTCTTGTGGTGTCAGCATGACTAAATTTTACATACAAAGTTAGAAAGGAGGGAATTACGAAGAAGTTTTTTTATCTTTCCATCCGAAGGACAATCATTAGATCTCAAAATCCATTCGTTTTGAAATTACCACTACTACTGTCGCAGTTCCTGTACCAAACCAAGAAGCTCGACCTCCCTGGTATTGGTAGTTTTTCGCTCGACCCGTCCGCCGTGATCCCAGAAGCTGGCGACCGCCATATGCAAACACCCGCTTCGGGCATTACCTTTAAAAATATCTCCATAAAGACCCCCGACGAAGCCTTGGTCCAATTCATCAAGGACCACACGGGAAAAATGAAGCCTCTGGCCGCAGCCGACCTGGACTTCTATCTTACAACAGGCAAACAGCTCCTCAACATAGGCAAACCCTTCTACATCGAAGGCATCGGCACCCTTATCAAGAACAACGAAGGCAAGTTCGACTTCACCCCCGGTGAATATGTAACCACCCGGCTGGAAGACATAAGCGAAAAAAAACCCGCTACACAATCCTTTGAAGAGGCTCCCCGGGAATATGAACCCACTTCCAACAACGTACGCCAGGGCCTCCTGCTCTTCGGACTCGTCGCCGGCCTTATCCTCATCGGATGGGGTGGCTACTACCTGTACAAACGAAACACCTACGTAGAGCCCACCGCAGAAACCAGACCGGCAAAAACCATCCCGGAGAGCACCCCGCAACAGCCCGATACCACCAAAACCCAATCCCAAAACCCGGCAACCCAGCCGGCCACCACCCAGCAGGCCGCCACTCAGCCCTCCGATACAAAACCCGCCGCCACACCCACACAACAACCCGCTGCTACACCCACCCAGCAGCCCGCTGCCAATATCGTATCCACATCACCGGATGCCACCCTCTATAAATTCGTCATCCTGAGGACGGAAAATAAGGGACACGCCCTACGCAGATATAATCAATTACTTGGCTTTCAGCTAAATATAAGGATGGACCAGAAAGACAGCACTTACTTTAAGCTCTATTTCCCCATCATTGCCACAGTCCGTGATACCACCCATATCAAAGACTCTCTGGCAGACGTATACGCCGCCCATGTAGTTATCGAACATTGATTTGAATTGTATGCCACGACCCGATGCAGCCTATTGGATCCAACACCTACAGTTGACATCCCACGTGGAAGGAGGAGCCTTCCGGGAAGTCTATCGATCCGAGCTCACCATAGCTCAAAAATCACTCCCCGTATTTTTTCAGGGCGATCGAAATGTCGCCACCAGTATCTATTTCCTGCTGGCCAGCGGACAATTTTCCGCCTTCCATCGCATTGCTTCCGATGAACTCTGGCATTTCTATTTCGGAGACCCTCTCCTGATATACGAGATTGGACATTCAGGCGCCCTCACCATCCATAGATTGGGGCCCAACATCGAAAAAGGAGAACATTTTCAGCTCGTGATAAAGGCAGGTAGCTGGTTCGCCTCCATACCCGCCGAAGATAGCGAATATGCATTGGTAGGCTGCACGGTAGCTCCCGGCTTTGATTTTGCAGAGTTCGAACTGGCCGACAGAGCAGCCCTGACAAAACAATTCCCCCAGCACGGGAAGATCATCGAAGCCCTCACACGCTAATAAAAAACCCCTTCCTTCATCACCCACTTGACTCTTCGTATCAGCGATATATTCGAGACTGGATTGCCTTCCACCACGACCAGGTCCGCCAGCAATCCCGCCTTTACCCTGCCAACCACATCCCCGATCCTGAATACATCCGCATTCACGGAAGTGGCGCTCCGCAGCACATCCAATGGTTTCATCCCATAATCCACCATCATCTCCATCTCCCGGGCATTATCCCCATGCGTATATACGCCGATGTCCCCACCCATACAGATGGTTACCCCCGATGCCAGCGCCTCTTTAAAACTCTGCCGTTTCTTTTTTATACGCTCGGGCTCGGGATCCACTCCTTTCCTCCAGCCACCATATTGCTCCACGGCATCACCGGCCGCCAGCGTGGGACATAAGGCAATACCCTTTTCCTTCATCAGCGCAAATATCTCCTGCGTCCCGCCATCTCCATGTTCGATAGTGCCAACACCTGCCTGTATCGCCCGGCGCATACCCTCCGCCGTAGCAGCGTGGACTACGACGAGCCTGCCGGCACTGGCGGCCACTTCCACGGCCTTCTTCATTTCCTCTACGGTAAAGGTTGGAGCCGCCTTCTTATTGAGGCCCCAACGATAATCTGCATAGATCTTGATAAGATCCGCCCCCTTGCCTATCTGTGTCCGCACTTCTTTTATCAGCCCATCCATTCCGTCGGCCTCGGCCGCCCCTTTGACAGGACTTTCGACATCAAAGCTCAATTCCTTCGGTCCATAGCTACCCGTTGCAACGATGGCGCGGGTGGCAACCAGCATGTGCGGACCGGCAATAACCCCTTTTTCAATAGCCTGCTTCAACCCCACATCGTCATAACCCGCACCCTCGGTACCCAGATCGCGGGTAGTAGTAAACCCTGCCAACAATGTCTTACGGGCATGCACCGTGGCCCGCGCGAGCCGCTCGGCCCTGGATTCTTTCAACACCTGGTCGTTCCACGAAACTTCATTATAAGGATGGAGAAATAAATGACTATGCCCCTCTATAAGCCCCGGCAGCAGGGTCATCCCTTTCAGGTCCATGACAATAGCGCCGGATGGAGCTTTTATCGACCCCGCGGGACCCGCCGCCTCGATAAGATGATTGTGTACCAGCACCTGCCAGCCCTCCTGCATCTGCTCGCCGTCAAAGACCCTGTCCGGCCGCAGCAGGTAAAAGGTATCGCGTACTATGCTATGAAGAGGCCGGACAGTTATCTGGGCCGTGGCCCGCGCCAGGGCCAGAAGACCCAACAATAGGGCAAGCGCCCCGGATGTTTTTCTCATGTGTGTTGGATTATAGTAGCTCAGCGATCATTCGATGGAAATGATGCGTGCCCTGTTCCCTTGTCACCGAATACCTGCCATGAGAATAGAACCTGCTTCGCACCCCCTTTTGCACGGCCTCCACCACCTCCTCATCCTCCATCTCCACCGTATCCAGACCGGACCCAGCCCCGGAATTATATTTGGCGGCATCCGCAACATAGGTGAGAAAAGAAACCTTCGTCTCGCTCAAACCGATAGGCTTTACAATATTCACCGACAACCCCCATGGATAGAAATTGAACATCATATTGGGAAAGACGAAGAAATAATAGGCCGCCACCTTTTTCCCAAAGTCCGGCGACGAGGGCGGCAGGTCAAAACAATCCTCGTCATCCTTGGCGATCCCCAGCTGCAAATTTGAATAGGGGAACAGCTCCGTGGTATAATTGCCAAAGTCGATGACGGAATTAAGCCCCGCATGCACAAAAGGTATATGAAACCCTTCCAGGTAGTTCTCACAGTACAAGGCCCAGTTCGCGCGCACCGTAAAATCCCTGGACAGATCGGGACGGAAGACAAAATCATTTAAAGGCAGCCAGTGCAGCCGGTCTATCATGTCTTTCATACCTGGCAAAGGGCTCGCTCCCAGGGTAGTAAACAACCATTTTCCCCATTGGAATAGGGGCAGCGAGGCCAGATCGTCGTTGGCGGCCGGGAAATCCTTTACCTCCCTGAACTCCGGCATGGAATGGAATTTTCCATCCATATTGAACAGCCGCCCATGGTACCTGCATCGGAGATGATTTATTTTGCAAGGCTCGTTGACAACGATATTCCCCCGGTGCGTACAGACATTGGACAGCACCCGCAACGCATCCTGTTTGTCCCGCACCAGCACCAGCGGCTCATCCAGGTAATGCTCCAGTAACGTAAAGGGCCAGACCTCTCCAGACCCCTTGACAAGATCCGTACTGCCCACAAACTGCCAGGAAGAAGCAAAGAGCTTCTCCTTCATGATCTCGAACAGGGCCGGGTCTTTATAAAGCGCCGTATCCGGCGTCTTCGCCCTGGAAATATCGGGGTCGATAGAGAATCTGGGCATAAAAAAATCATTATGTGTCGAATATAGTACATTTGCAGCCTTAAACAGAATTGCTGAAAAGTATATGTCTGAAGATCTGAAAATAGCTTCCGGCGCCAAATCCGAGCAATATGCCTCGCTTCTGCCCCAGATAAGGGCGCTGATAGAAGGAGAGAGCGATGCTGTATCCAACCTGGCCAATATTGCCGCTGCCCTGAAAGAACAGTTCGGCTGGTTCTGGGTAGGATTCTATATGGTGAAGAACGGGGAGTTGGTGGTAGGCCCCTTCCAGGGCCCCGTCGCCTGTACCCGCATCCGAAAAGGCAAAGGCGTCTGCGGCGCCAGCTGGCAGGAAGCCCGCACACTCATCGTTCCGGATGTGGAAGCCTTTCCCGGACACATCGCCTGCAGCAGTCTCTCGAGGTCGGAGATCGTAGTGCCCATCTTTCATCAGGGAGAAATAGTAGGCGTCCTGGATGTGGATAGCGCCGAGCTGAATACCTTCGATGAAGAGGACCAGCGCTGGCTGGAAGAGCTGGTAAAAGCAATACCAGGTGTAAATGTTCGTTAATAAGCAACCTTTTCTGGCGGCCGCTGATCCGCTGAATACAAATAAATAATTATGACAAAGAATTTTGTTGGTCTGTGTTTTGGAGTACTCTGTTTCGCCCTGACGGCTTGCGGGTCGTCCACTGATTCAAAAAAAGCTAACACCCCCGATACAACGACAAAGGCCGCGGCTAACGTCGCGCAGGCAACACCCACAGGTGGCGCCGATACCTCTACCACCCCTGCCCCCGCGCTGGGTGGCAAGGTTCCACCCCCTTCTGTCATCCTGGGTAAAAAGGAAGTTCCCATCCTCTGCTATCACCAGATACGTGACTGGAAACCCACCGACTCCCGGACGGCAAAGGACTATATTATGCCTATCGCCGACTTCAAGGCCCAGATGAAGATGCTGCACGACAGCGGCTATCACACTGTGCTGCCAGACCAGCTATACGCTTATCTCACCACCGGCGCCCCCCTTCCCAGCCGGCCCGTCATGCTCACCTTCGACGACAATGACGAGGATCACTATACTGTCGCCTGGCCCGAGCTGAAGAAATATAATTTCAAAGCGGTATTCTTCGTCATGACCGTCACCCTGGGCCGACTGCCCCATTATATGAGCAAGGACCAGATCAAGGAATTGTACACCGCCGGCAATGTCATCGGCAGCCATACCTGGGACCATCACAGCGTAAAGAAATACCAGGGCAAAGATTGGGAGATCCAGATCGACAAGCCGACCAAACAGCTTGAAGCTATCACCGGAACGCCTATCCGTTACTTCGCCTATCCCTTCGGTCTGTGGAATCGTCAGGCATTCCCCGAACTGCGTAAAAGAGGATTTATCGCCGCCTTTGGCCTGGCCGACCACCGGGACGACACCGACCCGCTGATGTGCATCCGTCGTATCATCGTTGCTGGAGGTTGGAGCCTGAAGACTTTCAATACGGCGATAAACAGGGATTTTAAGTAACCTTCACTTTCTTCCCCGCCGCCGCCGCAGGCCGCCCCCTCTCATGCCGGAGATAATTCTCCATCACCAGTGCAGCCGCACCGGTCAGCTCCGCATTGATCCCCAACTGGGATATCTCGATGCTTACATTGGCCGCCAGCCTGGGAATGCAATGCTCATTCAACGCCTGCTGAATAGGCGTCTGCCATATCCTGCCCGCGGAAGACCCTCTCCCGCTGAGCACGATCATCTCGGGGTTCAACAAATGGATCAAAATCGCCACGCCCCTTCCAATATTATACCCCGCCTCGGACAACAGCTCCACCGCAAACTTGTCCCCCTTCTCCGCAGCAGATATCACCGCCCGGCAGGCCTTATCCGCATTTGCCGCGGGCAAATGCCGGTCCAGCAACGTCACCCGCCCATTACGTATACCCTCCTCGGCCCTGCTCACCACCACCAGCAACGACGCCTCGGTCTCCAGACATCCGCTCTTGCCGCAGCTGCATAGCTTGTTATTCGAGAACAATGGCAGATGACTGAACTCACCCGCAAAACCATCATACCCCCGGAATATCTCTCCATTCAGAATCATCCCCAATCCAATCCCCCACCCCAGGTTGATCACCATCGCAGAGTTCCTGTTCCGGGCCGCGCCAAATCTGAACTCGGCCAGCGCAATCAGACTGGAGTCGTTCTCGATAAAGGTCGGTATTCCGGTCCTCACCGTTATAAAATGGGTCAGCGACCCATCAGCAACATCCAGGAAAGTATAATTCACCCCTTTTTTGCCATCCACAAAGCCGGGCATACCGATCCCAACTCCGGCAATATCTTTTTTGGGGATACCCGATTCACGGACATACGCCTCGATATTGTCCGCCAACGACTGCGCTGCCCCGGGATGGTTTGCCAAAGACAATTCCACCTCCTTCACACGCGTGACGGGTCTTCGCTGCATGTCCATGATGACCATCCTCGTAAAATACTGGTCCATGGCTACAGCCACGACATAAAAAACATCGGGTCTCAACGAATAAAGCAAAGGACGACGGCCGCCCGTAGAAGGGGCATAGCCAGTCTCGACAATAACATTCTCCTCCAGCAATTCATTCAGCATCTTTGTCACCAGCGGAAGACTGGTATGCGTTCGGGTGCTAAGATCAGAACAACTGGAATTATTTGAGAAATACAGTTCCTTGATGATCCTTTTCTTGTAGAGTACATTTTTCTCCGTCATAGGATTAATGAGAGTTTGCCAACAGGTTATTTCCACATGAAGGTAACCAAAAAAATGCCTCTTTTATATATAACTATAAATCAAAAACTTATATCTGCACAACTAATTAAAACTGTACGGTTTTGATATAGTCACTGTTTCAATCCGATGCTGCGCCGGATTCTTTATCCTCCCCTGTTATTTTATAATACGTTCTTTTAAGATTAACGTTCTTCACCGGCGCAACCACCAATGGCACCTTCTCGATCACAGCCCTATCTACATCTATTCCATAAGCCTCACTGTCCGACCGGGCGAAGCGCAGCATATAAAAATAGGAATTCAGGATAAACCCCGACCTGCCGGAAAACTCATTGTCATAAGAGAGGAACCTTTCCAAAATGACAAACTTGAAATCGTCAACACTGTGATGATGCAATGAGGGGAAACGACAGTATACATTTATCTCTTTATTATTGATCATTTCCTCCACCACCTTTTTGAGCATGATGCTCAATCGGGGCTGGATCCTAAAACCAAGCCGGAAATCTACCCTTATAACATTGTCATCGAGTATTTCTTCCACACCATATTCCATTGTGTAAGGATTATCAGACCGTTCGATATTTACAAGCCAGTATATATCGGCTCTTTTGGGTGGGCTGAGAAAAATAGAATCTATAATTCTCTTTTCTATTTTTTTTCGGCTTGTCGATTTAGTCAGGTAGACCAAATGGGTTGTGTATTTTGGAATACTGGCATCTTCACTCAGATTCTTTATCAACGGGAGATAATCTGCCAGATCGACAAAGGATAACATGCGGATCGTGATCTTTCTCGCATTGTACCACACATACATGGTGGATATAAGGCCGATCTCGAATACGAGGAAGAATAGCCTTTTCAGGAGTTTAGCCGCGTTGGCCACAAAAAAGCTCGCTTCAACACAAACAAATACGGTGACAATGGCCCCTACGATCCAAAAAGGATAATGTTTTATATAGCGTAGGAAATAGAACATCAGAATGGTGGTCATCAGCATGGCGACTGTAATGGAAAAGCCGTATGCCGCGGTCATCGCTGTACTGGTCCTAAAATACAGGACCACTAAAACACAGCCAACGAATAATATCCAATTGATACTTGGAATATAGATCTGACCTTTGATATCGGTGGGATATTTCGTCTTGATCCGTGGCCAGAAGCCTAAACTTACCGCTTCGCTGATGAGTGTAAATGAGCCGCTGATGAGCGCCTGGCTTGCAATAATAGAGGCTGCTGTCGCAATCAATACGCTTGGTAATAAGAACCAGGTGGGCACGATGGCAAAAAAAGGATTGACATCCTGCAGGTTTTGATGCTGATGCAAGAGCGCCCATGCGCCTTGCCCCAGGTAATTGAGGACCAGCGTGATTTTTACGTATATCCAGCTCACACGGATGTTTTTGATCCCGCAATGCCCCAGGTCGGAATAGAGCGCTTCTGCCCCGGTTGTGCAAAGGAACACAGCCCCCAGCAGCCAAAATCCTTTTGGATGTTCTGTCAGCAGACGAATGCCATAGATGGGATTCAACGCCTCCAGTATACGTGGATAATGGATTATCTGGTTGGTCCCCAAGATGCCAAGCATAAGAAACCACATAAGCATGATTGGACCGAAAGAGCCGCCTACCACTTTGGTGCCAAATCGTTGAAAGATAAAGAGCAAGATGAGGATAACTAAAACAATTTCAAGAACGAGCGCGTTTCCTGGCACGATGTGCTGCTCCAGCCCCTTTACCATGTTCAATCCCTCGATAGCAGAAGTGACCGTAATGGGAGGCGTGATAATACCATCGGCAAGCAAGGTGCCGGCCCCGATAATGGCGGGATACACCAGGTTCTTTCCAAATCGTCTTACCAGTGCATAGAGTGAGAAGACACCGCCCTCGCCATGGTTGTCTGCCTGAAGCGTGATAACTACGTATTTGAAAGTGGTTTGTAAGGTCAGCGTCCAAAAGACACATGAAATGGCGCCGAAAACAAGGCTTTCGGATATACCGCCGCCGTCTAAAAGTATTGTTTGAAAGGTATAGAGTGGAGAGGTGCCTATGTCCCCGTAAATAATACCAAGGGCTACCAGAAAGCCCGCAAACGTCACCCGTTTGTAATGTGGATTCATGGCATGATTTCTTACTTATGTAAGTTATCGAATTCTGCTGAATGAACAACGACTCGATAGTTAATGCCTCAACCTGATCCTGTGCAGGACCCAGCGCCCTATCTCATCCCCGGAAACAAGCCCGCCCTCGATGGCAGCCCTGTAATGTATCCCCCCATAAAACCGGGATTCAGCCGCCTCTTGCGCAGCCTCCAGAAAAGAGGAGAAATGCCGGACAGGCAATCCAAACTCCACCTCGGTACTGTCATCAAAGGCAACCTGATCCCCCAGCACACCGGAAAGGACCACAGCCGTGCTTTGGGAAATGATGCTATGTCCGCTTACATATTCCGGGAAAGGCGGCGTTTGAAGCAACGGCCTCCAACCCTCATTGATATACGCATCGATATAGGTCTCGGGGCGAATGACATTGCTCCGGTACTTCTCATCCCAGCAGGCAATGAAGGCATCGAACAGGGCGATAGACGCCATGGTATATACAGCCGATGACTCCAGCATCGACGCCCCCTTCTGCCGGGTGACGATCCCAACTATCGACATCCAGTGCCCACCGGGGGATATTTTTTTCACGGCATAGTTCAAATGCCCCTCCATGGTGACAGCGAAAGGATTGCAGTCCCAGAAATTGGCAATATCCTTTTGCTCTTGTGTCAGCTTGTTGCCCGTGACGTACACATCGTATGCCTGCTGGTAGAATATGCTCCCCGTGTCCTTGCTAAAAGGCGGAGGACCCGCAGGCCGGAACTGGCTGCAGCTGTCCAGCGTCACGGTCCGGATCCTGTTCCAGTAAGGTTCGATGGCTGCCATATAAGCCGGAGGAGTAGGTATCCACTTCCCCTCTTTTTTGATGAACCGGTAACGGGGCAGCTTGCGCGTCTCCTTATATTGATCCCTATCCGCCCATGCAATGATAGAGTCGGCAGCCCGCTTGCCATAGCGTAAGGAAGCATCATAGACAGACCTGCTCAAACCACGATACCCGCTGACGATACTTCGTATCGAATCCTCCATTATCCCCTCGCTGAACACCAGTTTCTTCCCTACCAGCAGGAACGCATATACGGCAGACAGCCCCCCATCGATCTTTTCCTGCGGCGCCGGCAGATCAGGAAAGGCCTTCACCTGCCCATGCAGGCTCCGGTAATCCCCTGGATATGCTTTTACCAGCGTCTCATAAGCCGCCACATTCGCATAGAGATAGATCCGGCTGGCCACCGGCGGAGAAAAAATATCATGCACGATGACATCTGTAAGGGCCTTCTCCGCCCGGTGTAAAGTGTTCCCCCCCGGTGCGTCAGCACCGAGCACCGAAAAAGTATTCAAACAAACAACTATATACGCGAGTATTTTCATTTAGCATTTACTTTTAGCACCTGCACGGCATCATCATTTTTGGCCACTACCAGCAGCTTCTCCCCGGAAGGATTCCGGATCTCCACCAGTCTCCGCACATCCCCTCCGATATAGAGACCGCTGACGGCAGGGTCCACAGGCTGATAACCTCCACCGGCAACACCCTTCATCAGCAGCCCCAGACTGGCATCACATCTACCCAGCTGCGTACGATATGGAAAGAAATTACCGGCAATAAGCACATCGGGTATGCCATCCCCATCAAAGTCGTCCACCACCGCGCCATAGACCTTCGAGAACTGAGCCATCAGCGGCAAAGCGACAAAACCCATCCGCTCCTGCCCTTTGTTATGCAATACGCCGGATGCCATCTCCTCGCATTTATAGACCTTGGCCTCCGCGAGCTTACTCTTAGGAAATATATCCTCCAGACGGGCATCCGCATAATCCTTATAATGGACAAACTTCTTCCTCAACGGCACTATCTGATCCAGCAGTTCATCTCGAGACGCCATGGGATAGCTCTTGCCTTGTATATAATAGCAAAAGAGAGGATCTATTGCCCCATTATCATCCCAGTCGGCGACCCAAACGGTCATCGGCTCTTTGACAGACGCTTTGAACTGGTTATTATATCCTCCATTCCCCAACAACAGATCATCACCCCCCAGGGCCGCAATGCAGGACCACATCCCGGTGAGATGTGTCAGTCCCGCCCGGTCGGTCACATCGGTGAGCATACCCTTCTTATTGTCGAACAGCTCTACAGGCATAAATTCACCCGCCAGCACCAGCTCGGGAAAATGATCCTTGTCCATATCCGTCCATAGGGCCGTGGTGACCATGCCGGGCAGCCGCAAAGCCGGACAGACCTGGTCGGTGACATCCGTAAAATGTATAACGCCATCATGCGAGTCGTTTCTTAATAGATAACTCCTGGAAGGCAACGGGAACGCTCCGGGCTGCCCCCTGCCGCCGATGAAGAGGTCCAGGTCCCCATCGTTGTCGAAGTCTCCCGCGGCTATCGCCAGCTTGCTGCTTAGCATAGGCGGCAACGCATCGTCGGGCGCTTTGGTGAAATTTCCTTTTCCGTCGTTGATATACAGCTGGTCCTGGTACTCCGGCGAGCCGTCGCCATACTCATTACCCCCGCTGACGATATACAGGTCCAGATCTCCATCCTTATCCGCATCGAAGAAGATAGCATTCACTTGCTCATGCACGGAGTCCTGTATCCAGGGCTGCCGGACAGACTCCACAAAATGCCCCTCCTTATCCTGGAGGAATAAATGACCGGGCAGTCCAATGGCGCCGCCCACAAATATATCCTCCAGTCCATCCCCATTGACATCCCCCTTTGCCAGGGCAGGGCCTTCACGGGACAGCTGATAGGGCAATAACACCTCAGCCTTGAAGTCCACAAAATCATTTTCCTGGTGCCGGTAGATAAGCCCCGAGCTTCGGGTAATATCCGTAAAAAGACGAGGCCCCGGACGCCCACCCACGCCGGCCGCCGCCAAAGCAGCCCCCGCGTCCTTCTCCTGTAAATTCATCGTCTGATCCGCCTGTACCCCGGTGAGTACCGTCTCTTTCCCCGAAGGCCAGATCACGGTCAACTGCCGGATCGAAGCCCCCGACGGGAAGCCAAAGAACAGCTCGGGAGGCATGGAGGATTGATATCCCCGTACAGGATACAGCTCCTGGTATTGCTTTGTCCCATCCTCCATAAGAAGCAAAGCCTTCGCCCCATAGGCGCGGGTATTCATTCCTTCCCCGGTGAGGCGTAGCCGCAGATAGTGGTTCTTCTTCAGCTTGTCCTCCTCATTACGATAGACCACGGCGGGCTCATTGTTATTACAGATGACCAGGTCCAGGTCGCCGTCATTATCCAGGTCGGCATACGCGGCCGCATTCGATACGGATGGCAGTGACAGCCCCCAGTCTGCAGTGACATTGGAGAATGTAAGGTCGGCGTTATTATGAAAAATGTAATTGTTCAGCTTATTGGAAGGCATCTTCTGCACAAGATCATAGGTCTGGAAATTCTGATTGCCCTGTTTGGCAGCCGCGATCTTCGCATCGGGCACGGTATACTTCAAAAAATCCATATCCGTAAAGTCCCGTAGATACCCATTGCTGATAAAAAGGTCCTTCCAGCCGTCATTGTCGAAGTCCGCAAACAAAGGCGACCAGCTCCAGTCTGTATTCGAGACGCCCGCCAACTGCCCGATCTCGCTAAATCGAAGGTCCCCATGTTCGTCGATGCCCTCGTTCAAATGCAGCATATTCCGCATCTGCTGGTGATAGTACCCGCTGTCCAGCAGCAAATGATACTGGTCGTATTCATCGGGCCCCTTCAACAGCTTTTGCCGGTGATTATCCTCGGGCAGCATATCCAGCGTTATCACATCCGGCCTGCCGTCATTATTATAATCCGCAATATCACTTCCCATGGAGTACTTGGATATATGCGTAAAGCTCTTGTTCAGCGATTCTGTAAAATGCCCGTTACGGTCATTGTGATAATAACAATCCTTTTCCGTATAATCGCTGGTAGTATATATATCCGGCCAGCCATCGCCGTCCAGGTCGCTCACGGTGACGCTGAGCCCGAAATTAAGGGCGTTATTCACGATGCCCGCGTCCAGTGTGACATCCGTAAAATGTATATGTCCGGATGCATCCCGGTCGTTACGGAACAGCCGGTTGCCAAAATGCATGTCCGGCGTAGAACGCATCTTGCGTGTATTGAGGAAAGGATTATAGGTGTGGTTGGAATGGTTCAGCAGGAACATATCCAGGTCCCCATCCTTGTCATAGTCGAAAAAGACAGCCTGCGTGGACTGTGTGCCGGGTGCATCCAACCCATACTCCGCAGCCATATCCTTGTATATCGGGACCCCATCCTTGATACCCTGGCAAATAAAAAGCTCATTGCTCAGCTTGGCGGGATCGGCATATTTGCCCGAATGACAGACATAAATGTCCAGCAGACCGTCCCCATTCACATCGGCAATGCTTACCCCCGTGCTCCAGGTGCCATTACCCTTCACACCCGCCCGGCGGGTCACATCCTCGAATTGAAAATTCCCTTTATTTAGAAATAATTTATTCGGCGACGTATTGCCGGAAAAGAAGATATCATTCAATCCGTCATTGTTCAGGTCGGCAATACCCACTCCCGCGCCATTGTACAAATATTCATAGCGCATGACATTGAGGCTGTCATCCTCACGGATATTGTTCAGGAACGAGATGCCCGTCTGCTTCTCGTCCATACGCGTAAAAAGATGTTTGCCGGCAGTCTGTGCACAAGCCTCGCGCCCCACCAGCAGGGCCGTTGTCAATATCAGCAGCAGTTTTGTCTTTTTCAATACAAAGAATTTATTCGAGATTGATATTCTCATCCCCCTCTTTATACGGCATAAAGATCATCATCAGCGTCATCATTTCATCCGTCGTCTTCATATCTCCATAGGAAAATATCCCCTTCGGTGGCCTGTTCGGATTAAAAGGGTTGTCGGCCGTGTTGTCATAGGTACACTCCAAATGGATCACGGATCCCCTGGGTATCCTGACGAGCTTCTTGAATCGGTATATCTCCTGCCAGCGGAAATCCCACCGGGGAATATGCACCAGCCGGATCGTGTCCCCTCCCGTCGTCACCGCATAGGCCAGGTACTCTTTACCGATGAGATGCATATGGGGCCATACATAGAGCACCGACTGGTCCTCATTGGGATTGGTCACTTCCAGCGTAAATTTCTGGGTCGTGTTGGCCTTGACATAAAAGGGCGGGTCTATCTGGCGCTCTCCAATACCTCCGGAACCAAAGCTCACCACCTTCACCCGCCGCTCCACAGGCGTCTTCTTAAAGAAAAGATTTACGCCCATTTGCACGGACTCATCCACCGCAGTAGGTGCGAAATGCACGGTCAGCAGGATCACTCCCCTCTTTGGCATGACCCAGCCGATGTTCTTTGGATAGGACTCATAGCTTGTCCCGGGTATCCATCCGCCATAATAGGTGATCGTCTTACGATAAGGTTGATATTGATCGAACTTGTGTCTGTCATCCTCCGTCAGGTTCAGCAGCGCATCGGTATGATAGATGTCGATCGCGGGATCGGGGACGGGATGGATGGCGTAATTCGCATGGTGGATCAACTTTTTGTTGCTACAATAAAGCTCGATAGCCTCCACATTCGCAGAATCCTTCAGCTCGAAAGGTATCTTGAAAATAATATAACGCTCCATATTATCCCCTGTCAGATGGAAGGTGTCGGCAGCCTTGAGCACCAGGTCCGGCGGTCGAAAATAGCTGGTTCCGGCTATGGACGCCTGTTTCAATTCCACGGTATCCGGTCCATCCCCCCGGGGCGCCTTATTGTCGATCCATTGCAGGATCAGCGACTTTTCCTTTTCCGTCAGGCTCCTGTCGTTGGCAAAGTGCACATACTGGTTGTCGGCTCTCCAGGGCGGCATATAGCCGCGGCCGATCACATCCTTGATAAAAGACGCCCTTTTGGCGACATCTTCATAGGTGATAAGGGAAAAAGGGCCAGTCTGACCGGGTTTATGACAGGTGGCGCATTTGCTGCGGATGATGGGGGCCACATCCTTGAAGGTTACGGACTGCCCACTGGCAGCCGCCAGCAGGCATACGGAAAAAAAGGTCAGCAGGGTTCTTTTCATATTCAATAATCATTGATCAGGCAACCGACCGGCTTGTTATAAGCGATCTGTACCGGCTTGTCCGCCAGGGTCTCGTTAATAGCGTCCCGAAGATAAAAAATAGTCGGACGCGCACTGGCCCCGCCCAATTCTTTTATCCAATTGTCGATGGATCCGTGATAATAGACCTTCTTCTGCCCACGCAGCAGGTATGCTTCGGGCGTAACTTTCGCCTGGAGAGCGGTGGATATGGTCTTTCCCGTATCGATATAGACGGGCCAGGTGATCTTATACTTGTCAGTAAACTCTTTTACATCGGCCGCCGTATAAGCCTTGCCCGGAACGATGCCCGTAAATCGTACATGATCCCCATATTGCTTATACAGCTGGTTCAGCGTAAGGGTATAATTGCGGCAAAGAGGACACTCAGGCGAAAGGAATACGACGACCTGCAGCTTCTTTTCGTCCTCCAGCAACGCAGCAGGATGCGGCAGCAGCTCCTGGGCGAAAATCCCGGAAAATACCGGCACACACAGCACCATCACCAAAAGGGATTTTTTCATGCTTAAAATTAAAAAAAAACCGGGCTGTAACCAGCCCGGATCTCATGTTTATTTTCTCAAGTGTATCAAGGCATATCCCACCATACACGGCCATATGCATCATTCGGTCCGTTGCCCCAGTTGGGGTCGGCAGACATCGCGGTGATGGCGGCCTGTTGATTTTTATAGTTGGCATCTGTAGTAGGCAATACGGAGATGCCTGCTCTGCGAGGCAGCACCAGTACAGTACCGCTGTTCTTGGGCACATCCCATGCAAGCACCGAAGTGGAGTTCGGGAAGCCGGTACGTTTCCACCAGGCCCAGGCCTCGCTGGGTTGACGGAAGAAGTCCAGGTACGCCTGGCAGGCTATCATCTCTACGCCCTTCGCCGGCTTATAAAGCACGCCCGGCATGCCAAGATAGGCTGATATCAGCCCGGAAGTCGCAGGCGTGAAGCCGGTAGCACCTGCTTTTGAAGCGCGATCACTATAGAATTGGATAGAGGCGGTGATACCGGCATTGTACCAGGTAGCCGCATCGTCGCCCGTGATAGCGCGTGCTCCAAGTTCGGCACGTATAAAACAATATTCCGCATAGGTCAGCAGCGGGAAGAAAGCATCCCCCGTACCCGCACCATTGCCATCCCCCTCATCATATCCGGGAGTGAACAGGCGGTGCTGTAACTGGGAGATAAGGCTGTCCGAATGCTGGAAAAGATTCTGGTTCGCCGTCACATCATCCGGGCTGGCAGGAGCGCCTACAAAGACGCCCGTCTTGATAGCCGGCCGGTAGAACATCCCTTCGCGCGGGTCGGAAGTAGCAGTCATGAAGTTGACAATGGCCCTGCTGGCATTGAATCCAACGGGATTCCAGTTGCCGGTGGCATTTGCATAGGCAGGCCCCGCATACAACACCCAGCTATCCGTATAGGCAGACATTTGGTGCGTATTGTCGGCCAGCACTTCGGTAGCAATGGACGTCAGCTTACTAGGATCGCGTTTCATGAGACGCATCGCCATCTTCAGACGGAGGGCGTTGCCGATCTTGATCCAGGCGGCGGCTTCGTGAACATTGTCCAATGGTTGGCCATTGTTATAGGCTGCGGGAAAGAAGGGATCCTTGCCTCCGATCGCAGTTTGCGTCGTGGCATCCGTGCTCTCCAGGCTGGCAACCGCCGTCTTTACCTGCAAATCCAGCGTATCGAACAGGGTCTGTTGCGCATCATAGACAGGAGTGGTCGTTCCGCCATAACGGGCCTGGAACGCCTGTGAGTAGGGCATATTCCCATTGATGTCGGTGACATAAAAAGCATAGTAAGCTTTGAAGATCGAAGCAATGCTCATCATGTTCTTGTACTTGGGCTGATCAGCTGCTGAAAGCTTGGACACCAGGAAGGGAATGTCGGACAGGTACGTCCCTACCCTGCCAAAGAATATCTTGCCATAGCGGTAGTCGAAATTACCCGTCACCCGCGCAAAACCCGAGGAATTACCACCGGAGTTGACAGTATACTGCATCCAGAGGTTCTCGGCGCGAAGGACATCATAGTAGTATTCGAAATCGTCCTGGCATCCGGATGCCGCCGCCAGGAATTGATCCCCTGGTGTCACACTATAAAGTGTATTCGGGTTAAGGTTGGCCTCGACAAAAGCCGATTTCTTACAGGCTGCCATCGACAGGCAGGCCACTGAAAGGGATATGATATATTTTTTCTTGTTCATAATATTAAATTTTGTGGGTTACAGTATTAGAATCCGGCTTTAACAGTAAAACCTAAGCTTCTTATATAAGGTAATCCACCATATTCAGCAAATCCAGCGGAATTGTTGTTATAAAAACCCTCAGGGTTGATACCATCTTTCGCCGTCTTGTGGAGATATCCGAGATTTCTGCCAGTAACTGACACGCGCAGCGAGCTGAAGCTGATCTTCTTGTAGATGCTGGCCGGCAGGTTATAGCCGATGGATACTTCCCGTACAGCCACCCAGGAGTTCTCGAAGATAGAATACTCACGGATACCGCTGGACCACTGGGAAAGGTTCTCATAGTAAGCATAAGCTGGTACAGGTGTGACGATTCCCGCCTTCACAGCATCAGCATACTTCATACCGCTGACATCCGTACCGCCGATGACGATACCGTCGTTGAATACGCCGTCGGGGATGATACCGTCGTTATGCGATCCGTTGGCATCTGTATAGGCTAAGCCACCGGAAGCAGCATCACGTCCCTTGAGAGAGTTCTTAAAGTTGCCGGTCTCGGAACCATACTGGTGCGAAGCAGAAGCCATCAGCCCGCCGATCTTGGCATCGATCTGTACACTCAGATTGAAGGCCTTGTACTGGAAGCTTTGTGTAGTACTGCCGAACCAGTTCTCCATGATCGTACCAAGGTTCTTGGTGCTGCCATCATAGTCCTGGCTGCGCATATAGCTGTAGTAGTTGCCGGTAGTACCATAAGGAGCAAGACCCAGCACTTTCTGACCCGTGGAGGCGCCATTCTTACCATGATAGGTGGCATATCCGTAACCCGTGATCACTGCGCCATACTGCTGTCCGGCAATAGCCTGGGCAGATACATCGGCGCCAAAGGCCAGCTCCATCGTGTAAGAGTTCACACCGGGGGAGAGGCTGATGATCTTATTTCTATTGCGGGTAAAGTTAAAGGATGCAGTCCAGTCGAAATCCCTGGTCTTTACGGGAACAGCGGTCATCAACACTTCAATGCCCTGGTTCTGGATCTCACCAGCGTTGATCACACGTGAGCCAACGCCGCTCTCGGCAGGCGTTCCCAGGTTCAATATCTGGTTGAAAGCGTCCTTCTTGTACCAGGCGACGTCAAAGCTCAATCGGTTGTCAAAGAATCGTACGTCCGTACCAAGTTCCAGTTCACGGCTGCGTCTGGGTTTCAGGTTCTGGTTGCCGAGTGTGTTCCCATTAAAAGTATACACCTGCTGGCTGCCATTCCCGGGAGTATTGAAGGTTCCCGTCTGGCCATAGAAACCAGTGCTGGTCGTTACATATGGATCGGGATAGCCGCCGGCCCAACCCAGGCTGGCCCTTAGCTTACCAAAAGAGAGGATGGAATGCCTATCCTTGAAATAAGGCAGCTCCGTAAAAGTCCAGGCCAGGCCAAAGCTGGGATACAATGCCGTGATTGAGCCATGTCCATCCTGGTAAGCCAGGGAAGAAACCCAGTCGTTACGCAAGCTGACATTGGCGGTCAGCATATTTCTCCAGGTCAGGTCTCCATAACCATATACGGCATCCTGACGGGTAGTAGCATAGGGACGGCTGGTATTGTTCACCGATACGTTTGCCGGGCTCACGGAGTTGGCGATCGTATAAAGACCGGGGACATTCAGCCCGCCATTGGTGCTGAGGTTCGTATAAGTGCCCCCCAGCTCGCGGTAGGTCTCACCACCCGCGGAGAAATTCAGGGCATAGTCGCCAAAATCTTTGGTGTAGCTCAGCAAACCCTGTACGCGGATATTGCGGTAGCTGCTCTGTATGAGCGAATAGCTGCCACCTGAAAAGTTGGTGCCCATACCTCGCGATTTATCTTCTGTAATATCGTTGTAGTTGTTGACGTTCGTCCGGATCAACCCCGTCAGACCCGGAGCCAGTTTGATCGTTACATCCATATTCGCCAGCAGATTGTTCTCTTTGCGAATAGTGTTTTGCTCGAAATATTGCCACATCGTATGGGCCAGGTAGTAAGGATCCTTGGAAGCCCCATCCTTGACACCACCCACCGCCGAGTCGATATAGTGATTTTCATAATAGCTGATCGGCGCATTGCGCGGCATCAGGTAAGTGAAGGCAAACAAGGGGCTAAAGTTTCCACCCTGCAATATCGGGTTCCTGATACGGGTAGCCGTATAGTTCACGCTGG
Source organism: Sphingobacteriales bacterium 50-39 (assembly GCA_001898505.1). Classification (GTDB taxonomy): domain Bacteria; phylum Bacteroidota; class Bacteroidia; order Chitinophagales; family Chitinophagaceae; genus Puia. Next base: position 1,569 of record MKTZ01000004.1, on the reverse strand, counting down.
CATCCAGGTTGATGGCGTTGCCGATCTTATGCGTCGCACGCAGCGTAAAGGCATTCCGGTCCATCCGGTTGTTCGGCATCACGCTGTTGTTGTTCAGGTTGGAATAGGAGAAACGATAGGTGCTTGATTCGTTGCCACCTTCGACGGCAATATTTGTATTGATGTATTTACCCGTGATAAAAAATTTCAATGGGTCATTGGCCACCCAGGGCACCATCCTGCCATCAAGGTCCTTTACCATATGTCCATCGAACTTGGGTCCGAAAGAATAACCACCATTGGGTACAAGGTAAACGTTGACATTATTATTGTCTACGATGTCGTTGCCGCTGCCATCCTTGTCGAAGGTAGGCTTGATACCACCACCATAAATATTTTGATAATCCGGCAGCTTATATGCATTGTCGAATGATTCCGTATGAGAGAAGGTAACCCCCAGGTCCTTGCGGGCATGGCCCTTCTTGGATGTAATAAGCAATACGCCATTCAACGCCATCGAACCATACAATGCAGTGGCGGCAGAGCCTTTGAGGACGTCGATGCTTTCATAATCATCCGGGTTCAGGTCTTTGATGATGTTCCCAAAGTCCTTCGTCTGACCCCAGGAGTCGGCTCCGGTAGTTCCCGGCTGGATCAGGATACCGTCCAGCACGATCAACGGCTGCGTATTCGCGTCCAGCGTAGCATTACCACGTATCCGGATCTTAGCGCTGGAGGAAGGACCACCAGCGCCCTGGCCGATAAACACACCGGCTACCTTGCCCTGCATCGCATCGACAAGGTTGGCATTGTTGGCACGAACGACCTCATCTCCCTTGATCTCCGTGACGGAATAGGCCACTTTACGAATGTCTTTCTTTACACCAAAACCCGTTACCACCACCTCGCTCAGGCTCTTGGGGTCCGCATGCAGGGAGATGTTGATGACACCCCCTGTAACAACTACTTCACGTGTCAGGAACCCGACACCAGAGAAAACCAACGTCGCCGAAGAAGGAGCATTAATTTTAAAGCTCCCGAGTGCGTCGGTAGTGGTACCGCCTTTAGTGCCTCTAACTGAAACTGAGATACCCGAGAGGGCGTTGCCTACGCTGTCCCTGACGGTGCCGGTAATGGGCACCCGATTCTGGGCCAGTAGCGCTGTACTCCACATGCAGCATAGCATGGTCAGGAGTAAGAGAGTCTGTGACTTTCTCATCGACATGTAGTTTTGATTTTGAATTTTTGTTGTTCTGGTCTAACTTTTCATATGGCTGGTCAATCATCCTGTAGACTAACTGCCTGCCTTTTTTTTATAACCCCTTTTTCATAATTGTCCATTACGAGCGCCGCGGCTCCTGTAATCTCTGCATCAAACCCCATCTCCGAGATCTCGATGGCCGTATTGGCGGACAGCCGGGGGATACAATGTTCGTTCAGGGCCTGCTGCAAAGGAGCCCTCCAGATCTTCCCCGCCAATGATCCCCTGCCGCTGAGCACGATCGCCTCGGGATTCAGCAGATGGATCAGTATCGCCACCCCTCTGCCGATATGATACCCCGCCTCCGATATCAGCTCCACCGCAAACTT
>MKTZ01000003.1 GCA_001898505.1 Sphingobacteriales bacterium 50-39 | reverse complement strand
TGCTCCACCGCTTGTGCGGACCCCCGTCAATTCCTTTGAGTTTCAACCTTGCGGTCGTACTTCCCAGGTGGGATACTTAATGCTTTCGCTCAGACACCAACAGTGTATCGCTGATGTCGAGTATCCATCGTTTAGGGCGTGGACTACCAGGGTATCTAATCCTGTTTGATCCCCACGCTTTCGTGCCTCAGTGTCAATAATAGTGTAGCGAGCTGCCTTCGCAATGGGTGTTCTATGTCATATCTAAGCATTTCACCGCTACATGACATATTCCGCTCACCTCCACTATATTCAAGACAGATAGTATCAACGGCAGTTTCTGGGTTAAGCCCAGAGATTTCACCACTGACTTACCTGCCCACCTACGCACCCTTTAAACCCAGTGAATCCGGATAACGCTTGCACCCTCCGTATTACCGCGGCTGCTGGCACGGAGTTAGCCGGTGCTTATTCATCTGGTACCGTCAACCACCTTAGAAAAGATGGGTTTCTTCCCAGATAAAAGAAGTTTACAACCCAGAGGGCCTTCATCCTCCACGCGGCATGGCTGGTTCAGACTTGCGTCCATTGACCAATATTCCTTACTGCTGCCTCCCGTAGGAGTCGGGCCCGTGTCTCAGTGCCCGTGTGACTGGTCGTGCTCTCACACCAGTTACTGATCGTAGGCTTGGTGGGCTATTACCCCGCCAACTACCTAATCAGCCGCACGCCCATCTTTAAGCGCCGTAGCTATAATTATAAGATGATGCCATCTCATAATGTTACGAGGTATTAATCCAAGTTTCCCTGGGCTATTCCTCACTTAAAGGAAGGTTGCGTACGTGTTCCGCACCCGTTTGCCGGTCGCCGCCAGGTATTGCTACCCGCGCTGCCCCACGACTTGCATGTATTAAGCCTGCCGCTAGCGTTCATCCTGAGCCAGGATCAAACTCTCCATTGTAAATGAGTTTTGATACTGACTATCTAATTTCTCTCGAAATTTGACGTCATATTATCGATATTTTTCGCTAATATAACCTTACCATAAATACTTGATTTATGTGCTATTGCTTCCAAACTTTCAAAGAACTTTTCGGCTCCTGGCACCGTGCCAGACTTTTGATTCGCCATCCGATTTTTTCGATCGGGTTGCAAAGGTATGAGCCTTTATAATTTCAACCAAATTTTTCTGTTATTTTTCGAAGATTTTTTCTTCGTTGTCAGAACCAGAAGATTTGAAGAACTGTTGCTTTTTTGAAGCGGGTTGCAAAGTTACAACCTCTTATCATTTCAACCAAATTTTTCTGTCAGATTTCGAAGATTTTTTTCTTCTCATTTTTACCAGAACTTTTGAAGAACTATTCGCTTTTTTTAGGAGCGGACGGCAAAGATACGAGGAGTATTTTTATCAGCAAATTTTTCTTTTTATTTCTTTCAACTCTTATCCACATTTCTACTCTTTATCTGCTTGCCATCTGCAAAGAACTTGTCCGTTTTGTCACTCTCTTTATCCTCACTTTCTCTCTTCTCTTCCCCCTTTTACCGGGGTGTCTGTTTCAAATCGGGTTGCAAAGATAGAAAGTTCCACATCGCTGCCAAATAATTTTAGATATTTTTTTCTACTGTTTCCCGAAACCCGCTACCAGCAAAGGTTCCACGGCCAAAAAAAACTTTTACGGCTAGCCACACGCCGTCCATGGTTCATACTGCACCGGTATTAACATACTCATTGCATTTTGTTAAGGACCTCTCCCCTCTCACACAAAAAACAACGATCATTTCAACAACTGCGACAAACTATCAGTGAAGGATACACGAAAAAGAAAAAGCCCGTGACCCGGCACGGAGAAATCAGCATGACGATTGTCCCTGCTGCGAAGGATATCCTCGAACCCATTAACGGTCAGCTTACCCCGACCTACCTGGAGCATCGTACCCACCAACCCCCTTACCATCCCTCTTAAAAATCGGTTGGCTACCACCTGGTAAACAAGCATGTCATTCTCGACAAACCAACGACTTTCCCGAATGGCACAAACAAAGGTCTTTACCTGCGTATTACGCTTGGAAAATGAGGTGAAATCCTCATACTTCGGGATCAGGGCGGCCGCTTCTTCTAACTGACTTTTATTCAACGTATAAGGGAAGAAATACGCCCTGTCGTCCAAAAAAGGGTTCTTCTTCCTGTAAATAAAGTACCTGTACTCCCGGCTGACAGCATCAAATCGGCAATGAGCATCCTCCCCCACAGGATAAATCCCCTTTATCACAATGTCCCTGGGAAGGATAGCATTGATATTGTAAACCTTCTTCGGATCTATAACTCCCTCAAAATCAAAATGAAAATAGTTCTGCAACGCATGTACCCCTGTGTCGGTCCTGGACGACCCGGTCAAACTGACCCTCTTCCTGTAAAACACCAGCAGGGCCCTCTCTATCTCGGCCTGCACGGAGCCGGCATTATCCTGTATCTGAAATCCACTGTAATGGGTCCCTTTGTACGCTACTTCTAAAAAATACCTGGGCATGGTCGGCTCTGTTAAGGGGCCAAAGATACTATGTGCGGGAATTGGTCTGTCGGTAAATATAGCCCAATTCCCGCAATCCGCTAATGTCTGAGGCCTTCGTCGGAGCTGCTTAGATCTTCGTCGGACCTGCTTCGACACGGTCCTTCTCGATCGTAACCTTCGCTCCGCTCGGTTACCCTCCTCCTCGGTCGGGACCTCCGGTCCTGGACGAACCGCCCTCGGCGGTTCCTCTCAACGCTGCCCGGTCATTGCCCTGAATTTGCCATTGTAAACGGGGTCAGCCAGCAAGTCGGTCAGCTCGCGGTAACGATCATCGGAGACAAAAGGATAGGCTGTCTCGAAAAATTTGTATTTGGCCGCGTCCCCGGTGAATACCTCGCTCAACGCCCCTATTTGCTTGGTTGTGAAGCATTTAGTCTTAAATACCTTTTTGGCGGCGGCGACCTTGTCATCGTCCTTGCCGATCTCCAGCATCTTAACCCTGAGCTTATCTACATCATAGTCAGTGGCGAAATTGCGGCAATCGGAATTGACCAGCACCAGCTTTGTCTCAACCTTCTTCTGGGAAGAATCAGATTTTCGGTACAGATCCCCGGGAGTCGCATTGGAAACCAGGACCTTGACACTATCAGAGGGTCCGGCGGTCTTTACTGCAACTACATTGCTATCCATGGGTATGATGACAATAACGGTATCGGCCTTTCTCCCCTTTTGCTTGTCGGCAAAAGCAAGCCGCAGCCCCTTGGAAGTCTTGCGCTCGCTGAGCTTTACCACGGTACTGGCAGGACGGGAAGAAACCACTGTTTTGGTAGAGTCTACGGTCGCGACAGTGTCGTGACGAGACGTTATTACTGTAAAAACCGCTAAAGCGCTGTCTGCCTTTAGGGCAACGGAGGTAGACGCAGTAGTATCTGGCCTCGTCTCGGACTTCACGGCAGGACTGTCCTTCAAAGCCGCCTCCATAGCATAAGTACTATACATGACGGCCGTATCACCGACTACCCCCGCCATCAGGCGGGAAAAAGCATCATCCTTTTTAATCCCATCGATATGCACAGAACTTGCCGGTTCCTTTCTTTCAGCAGGCAGCCATTCCAGCGTCTGCAGATTGAACACCCCCCATCCTTTGTTTTCCTGCTCCCTTAATTGGAATTCCAGGTCCTTTCCATTGATATCAAACGTATACTGCTGCTCGGGGAATAATTGTTTCGGGAATCCAATGGTAATACTATGGCGGCCACCTCTCAGCTGCGAAAGGATCAGGTGACCTTGAAAAGTGGAGCTAAGGGTCTTATCCTCGAGACGCGCGTAAAAAGGTTGATTATTATCGGCCTGGATCAGTACAAAGTAATTATCCTGGGCATAGCATCTACCCAGGGTAAGGATTAATAAGGTCAAAAGGGTATTCCTTAGCATTGATGGACTTTCGGTTTAGCAAATTAACGCTTTTTTCCGCTGAATATTTGATATTCACGGAGATATGAAAACTACTATCTTTACCCCACTGTACACAAACCTATCAAATACAATTATGCAAGTACGCAAACACCTCCTCTTCGTAGTAATGGGCCTTTTGTCTGGTCACCTGCTATGGGCGCAACAGGAAGATAAGGACGAAGCCTGGAAAAATGTCTATCGGGCAACAGCCACCAAATTCGACGACCTGGTAGATACCCGGCTGGACGTAAAGTTCGATTACGACAAGTCTTACTTGAATGGTAAAGCCTGGATCACTTTAAAACCCCACTTCTATCCTACTGACTCTGTATCATTGGATGCCAAAGGGATGGATATTCACAAAGTAGCCATTGTAAAGGGCGGCCAAATGGCCCCTCTCAAATATGAATATGATGGAATGATCCTTCGGATCCATCTGGACAGAACATACAAATACACAGAAAAATATACTATCTTCATAGAGTATACATCGAAGCCCAACGAGCTGAAAGTACATAACGGCAGCGCCGCCATCACTGACGCCAAAGGACTTTATTTCATCAACCCCAAAGGTGAAGAAAAAGGCAAGCCCACACAGATCTGGACCCAGGGCGAAACAGAAGCCAATTCTGTATGGTTCCCCACCATCGACAAGCCCAATCAAAAGACGACAGAAGAGATCACGATGACGGTTCCGGCAAAATATGTAACGCTGTCCAATGGCAGGCTCGTGAGTCAGAAAGTCAATGGAGACGGCACACGTACGGATCAATGGAAAATGGATCAGCCCCACGCACCCTATCTGTTCTTTATGGGAGTAGGTGAATACGCTATCATCAAGGATTCTTACAAAGGCAAAGAAGTAAGCTACTACGTAGAAAAAGAATATGCCCCGGTGGCCCGCAGGATCTTTGGCAATACTCCTGAGATGATCGCCTTTTATTCCCGCATCACGGGTGTTGATTACCCCTGGCCTAAGTATTCCCAGATAGTGGGACGGGATTATGTCAGCGGCGCAATGGAAAATACCACCAGCACGCTGCATGGTGAGGGCGCCAACCAGGACGCACGGGAGTTGTCGGACGGCAACGGCTGGGAAGACGTCATTGCACACGAGCTCTTTCACCAGTGGTTCGGTGATCTTGTCACCACGGAGAGTTGGAGCAATATTACATTGAACGAATCCTTTGCAGACTATAGCGAAACATTGTGGAATGAATATAAATACGGTAAGGATGCTGGTGATGCAGTAAATTACCAGGGTATTCAAAGCTATCTTTCAAATCCCGAAAACGCAACCAAGGACCTGGTACGTTTCCATTACTCCGATAAAGAAGACGTGTTTGACCAGGTGAGCTATCCCAAAGGCGGACGTATCCTGAATATGCTGCGTAATTATGTCGGTGACAGCGCCTTCTTCAAATCACTGAACCTGTACCTGACGACCAACAAATTCAAATCCGCCGAAGCACAGAACCTGCGGCTTGCTTTCGAAGATGTCACAGGCCAGGACCTGAACTGGTATTGGAACCAATGGTATTATGGCAGCGGGCATCCCAAGCTGACCATCGATTATGTGTACGACGACAATGCCAAAACAGTAAAGGTCATCATCAATCAAACACAGGAGACGGGCAAGGTCTTCCGCCTCCCGATAGCCATCGATGTTTACAATGGCGCTAAAAAGGAGCGTCATAAAGCATGGGTGGAGGATAAGACGGATACATTCACTTTCAACTATACCAGCCGTCCCGACCTGGTGAACGTAGACGGCGATAAGATCCTGCTCTGCGAAAAGAAGGATAACAAGACCCTGGATAATTTCATCCATCAGTATAAATATGCTGGTCTTTATGTCGATCGCCGGGAAGCAATCGCCTTTGCAGCTAAAAATCAGGATGACCCCAAGGCGGTCGATCTGCTGAAGACAGCGCTAAAAGACAGGTATTACAGACTGCGCGACTTCGCACTACAAAGACTGGATCTGAAAAATGATGCCATCAAAAAGACCTTCGAGCCTTTGATCGCCGACCTGGCAGCTAACGATCGGGACAGGAGAGTAAAAGCCACCGCGGTGCAGTTGCTGGGGACCTATCACGCCCCTGCGTATAAATCCCTCTTTATCAGGGCAGCATCGGATTCATCTTATACCGTAGCGGGCAATGCCCTGACAGCCCTGTCAGAGGTGGACAGCGCCACCGCACTGGACCTTGCAAAGAAATTTATCAAACAGCCGGCGAAAGGGACACTGATGGCCGCCATTTCAGCCGTATTGATCCGGTCGGGCGACGAGAGCAGCTTTGACGTGATATCGGACAACTTTGACAAGATGCAGGTAGGCCAGGAAAAATTCATGTTCATAAAGCCATATGCAGAGCTTATAGCCAAGGTCAAGAACACGGACCAGGTAAAGAGAGGAGTGGACCTGATCGTGAAATTCCGGGAAGCAATCCCCCAGGCCTATCACACCCAGACCGACCCATTCATCAATGCCGCGCTCAGCGGGATTGCCAACAGAAAGGATGCAGCTGGTCTTAAGGACCAGGCAGATTATATCAAATCAAAAGTATCTAAATAAAAAAGGGGCATTGCCCCTTTTTTAATGTCTTCATTTACCAACTACCGCTGGCACCGCCACCACCGCCACTACCACCACCAAATCCACCAAAGCCTCCTCCACCTCCGCCGCCCCAGTCACCGCCTCCTCCACCCCAGCCGCCACCTCGTCTGCCGGCGCTGCCGATCATATCTCCGATGATAAAGGGCAGAATACCCGATCCTCGGAAAAGCCCTCCGCCCCCGCCACCACCCCCACGAAAAATGGCAAGTATGATGACGATGAAAATAATAACGATCACCCCAATGATATTCCCCCCGCCCTTGCCACGACGATGCCTGTTCCCATTATCATATCCCTCAGGAGCTTTATACTCTCCCGCCGCAGCCTTGATGATAGCATCCGCAGCCCGGCTGAATCCCCGGTAATAATTGTCTGCATCCGCCCCTCTGAAATTGGGGACGATCTCATTATCTATGATCTCTTTAGAGATAACATCTGTTACGGATCCCTCCATCCCATATCCCGTAGAGATGGTCACCTTACGCTCTTGTATGGCAGCCAGGACAACGATCCCGTTATTGGTCTTTTTATTCCCTACGCCCCAGTCCCGAAGTATCTTCAGGGCATAGTCTTCAATGCTGGCATCTCCGATAGTAGGGACAGTGACAATGACGATCTGCACGGACGTGCTGTCATCATATGCTACCAGCTTGCTTTCCAAAGCGGCGACCTGGTCGGGTGTCATCACATGGGCAACGTCATTCACCAGCCGGGGGGGATTGGGTTTAGGCGGAATGTTCTGACCATAGGACCTCAACCCCACTGAGAGCACAAGAGAAAAGAGAACCAGAATAGATAGAAGCTTCTTCATTGATCGTCATTTTCCAAATACAATATCGTCGGGCAATTCATTGATGTCACCATCCTTGTCATAAGGGAAGTGGGTGCGTAACGCCTCCCCAATCTCTTCTACTACATGTGCGATGCCTGCAGCATAATCCGTTCGATTGAAATGGGAGAGGATCAACTGCACTTCCTTATTCCAGAACTCATTCCCCACTTTTTCATGTATGCCTTGATCTCCCATCAGCGCCAACTGTCTATCCTTTAGCGCGACATACACCAACACTCCATTACGTGCCGCAGTCTGATCCATTTTCAGCCCGGCAAAGATCTCTGCCGCCCTGTCGAGCGGGTTAACATACTTGCACCGGCTTTCTACGAAAACGCGTATCTCGCCGCTGGTCTGCTTTTCAGCAGCCTGTATAGAGGAAACGATCATTTGCTTTTCAGCATCTGAAAAGAAGTCCTTCCGTCGGAAAAAAGGAATTTTCAAAGCAGGGTCTTATTTTATATTAAACTGGATATCCGGGGCATTCTCGCTGCCGGGATTTGCATGATAATATCCTTTTACATGGTATCCGAAGACTCCTGACCAGATATTATTGGGGAAGGTCTTGACCTTCAAATTATAGGTCCGGACAGCATCGTTAAAATCACGACGTGCCACATTGATCCGGTTCTCAGTTCCTTCGATCTGTGATTGGAAGTTCTTGAACTGATCCGTCGTCTTTAGCTCGGGATAAGCTTCCGCTACTGCCATCAACCGGCTAAAGGAGCTTTGCAACTGGGCCTGTGCCTGTTGATACCTGGCCAGTGATGTGGAGTCATTGATATCGACCTTTATGGAGGTAGCGGCTGCACGCGCGGCTATTACTTCCTTCAGGGTTGATTTTTCAAAATTGGCCGATCCCTCGATCACTTTGATGACACTGTTGTACAGGTCGGTACGGCGTTGATAGTTGGTCTCGACGTTACCCTGGGCAGTTTGCACCTGCTGGTCGGTATTTACAAGTCCATTATAGCCGTTACAAGCACAGCCGCCGAGTAATAAAATAAAGATCACTATTACGATCAAGGTCAGGTTCCTGGTACTCATTTTATTTGATTTTAAGTTATATATGTGCGGAAATTGGTCTAACCTCGAAATATAGTCCAATTCCCGCAAATCGCTAATGTCTGTTGGCCTTCGTCGGACCTGCTTCGTCACGGAGCTTCGCTCGTATCCTTCGTCGGTTCCAACACTGTTGGACCCTTCCTCGGATACCTCGGTCGGAACCTCCGGTTCCGGACGAACCGCCGTTAGCGGTTCAGGTGCTCAAAAGTAATGGTTTTAGCCACTCGTCCCACTGATTTTAGATGGGTGGCGGCAATTCTCAGTCGGCCTGGGTAAAAGCGTCGGTAAGCTGCCGGATCCTGTCGGTGGACAGTTTGTTACGCCCCGAAGCAATGACTACACGATAGCGAAAAATAACCGATTTCCCCTTTTCAAGGCGGTAGTTCAAGATCTCCTTATCCTTACTGAAGATCTTCTGTCCCAAAGGGTTAGCCGCAAACAGCCCATATCCGCGTGCATGCCAGTAGGTGGGATATCCGGGATTTTGGGGGTGGTCGATCATAAGTACGCTAAGGGTGTCCAGCCCTTTCTTTCCATATAACATACACCAGGCCCCTCTTGTTCCCCAGGCGCTGTCGCCCGCCTTGCCTTCGCTGGTTAAATATGTGCCATTGACATCGGGGGCATTGCCGGCTGCCACCTTGGTGATATTTCCCTTGTCATCCACAAATTCTCCCGGTACATTGGAAGGGATCTGCAGCTCGCGGGTGACGCGCAGTCCCAGCATGCCGTCCTTGGCATCGGGAAAACTGACATCCTGCACTGCTGTCAGCGTGGTGCTGCGATCGATGATCCTTTCATCCTGGGTGGCGCTGAAGAGCAAAATGGTATTTTCCTCCAGCAGGATATTCTTCTGCTGGTCTACCCAGTTGGCGCTGTATTGTATGATCCCTCTATCTCCGTCTTTCTTGCTTTTGATATTAGAAGCCATCGTAATACCCTTGACCTTTATCCAGCCATAGCTATGCTTTTTCTCCGCAGGAATAGCATAGGAATTATTCCAGAAATCAAGGCCATTGACATTCTCGTAATTGAACCAGAGACCGATGTGATGGGGATGGTCCACAGGCTCTCCCGGACGTGGTTGTATCGGGAATCCCCTGGTGACGAGCTGTTCATCGGGCGCATAGATGGGATACAATACGGGTTTCTCCAATGTATCGGGATAGATAAGTTCTGTGAAGAGCTTGCCGCCGGCCTTTACAGATATCTTGTGAGCGGCCGGATCAGCAATAATACGAACATCGACGGGTCGCGATGACTGAGCAAGTACGGCTGAAGCAGGCATGATCACGATAAATGCAAATAACAGGCTCCGGAAACGATTGCGTAAAAAGAAAGGAAGAGCAAGCATAAACAGACTAATTTTTCGTAGTAAGATATCCTAAATTAGTAAATTTATTAAAATTCACTTCAGCATGAAAACAACCCGCAGGGATTTTATCCGTCAGAGCTCGATGGCCGGCATGGCCAGCTATATGGGGGCATTGGGCTTCACCGCCAGCAGCTATCGTAATATCATAGGCGCCAATGATAGGGTACGGGTAGGCGTTGTCGGATTCTCCGACCGTCATCGCAACGATCATATTCCCGCCTTTCTTGCTTCCAATAAAGAGCTGAATTTCGATATCATCGCGGTCTCGGACATCTGGAAAAAGAAAAGAGAGGCTGGTAAAGATTTCTTAACACAGAAGATGGGGCATGCTATACAGGCATGCGTCAACAATGAAGAATTATATAATATTAAAGAAGTGGATGCCGTCATCATCAGCACGGCCGATTTTCAGCACGCCTGGCATACGGTAGAGGCAGTGCGGGCGGGCAGGGATACCTATACGGAAAAGCCGCTGGCCGAGACGATGGAAGACGCCCGGGCCGTCCTTAAGGCGGTAAAAGAGTCTGGGAAGATCGTCCAGATTGGTTCCCAGCGTCGCAGCGGGGGGAATTATAAGGCAGCAGCTGACTTTATAAAAGAAGGGAAGTTCGGACCAATAGTAATGGTGGAGCTCACCTGGAATGTAAACCAGCCCGGGCGCTGGCGACGTCCGGCACTGGTGACCGAGATGAGAGAGCAGGACACGGATTGGAAAAGATTTTTGATCAATCGGCCTTATGAGCCGTTCGATGCCCGCAAACACCTCGAGTTCCGGCTGTTTTGGCCTTATTCATCTGGCATACCCGGCCAATGGATGAGCCACCAGATCGATACAGTGCACTGGTTCTCCGGTTTCCCCCACCCCCGCAGCGTATCTGCCAACGGAGGCATCTATGTTTGGAAAGACGGGCGCAGGAACGCAGATACACTGACGGCAGTGTTTGACTACGGTCCGTTAAACGACCCTTCCATCGGCTTCCAGGTTATGTTCACTTCCCGTCAGACAAATGCGGCAGGGGATGTAAAAGAGATCTACTATTCCAATGGCGGCACCCTTAACCTGGATACAAATAAGATATCTCCCGAAGGAGGCCTTACAGAAAAATATGCAAAGGCGATGAACATGCAGGCCAACCAATTGCCTGAGATGTCCTTACAGGAGTTGGCGGCAAAGGTTTCCACGGATGCCAGCACCGGCAACGACCCCCTCACTACCGCCCATATGCGCAACTGGATGGAATGCGTGCGCAGCCGTAAGCAACCCAATGCACCCATCGAGGCAGGATATAATCATTCCATTGCCGTAATTATGGCCAATGCGGCCTATCGTACGGGCCAGCGGGTAACATTCGATGAGACGACCCAGGAAGTCATGGCCGGCGGCAATGTATTTAAATACTAAATAACAGCGACCCATGAGAGTATTGGTATTGACGGGAAAGAATGAGCCATTGATTATACAGGAAAGGCCAGAACTATACCCCGGTGAAGGGGAAGCTATCATACGCATACGCGCTGCGTCGCTCAATCACCGGGATGTATGGATTCAAAAGGGTCAATACGCAGGTCTAAAATATCCGATCGTCCCCGGCTCGGATGGGTCAGGGGTGGTCGTCAACGATCCTTCCGATACTTTCACGGGCAAAGAGGTCATCATCAATCCGGCCATTCACTGGGGCAGCTCTCTCTCCCACCAGGACCCCAAGGATTTCCGCATCCTGGGACTACCTGACGACGGCACTTTTGCAGAATATGTAAAAGTACCGGTGAAAAATATTGTTGAAAAGCCAGCGCATCTTTCTTTTGAAGAGGCGGCGGCGCTCCCGCTGGCGGGTGTTACAGCCTTTAGGGCAGTATCCACACGCGCCATGGTACAGTCAGGAGAGAAGGTCCTGATCACGGGGATTGGCGGAGGGGTGGCGCTCTTTGCCCTGCAATATACAGTCGCGCTGGGGGCGAAGGTATACGTGACGTCCGGCAGTGAAGAAAAGATCGATAAAGCTCTCGCATTAGGTGCAATGGGGGGCGCTAATTACAAGAACGACAGCTGGGGCAAAAACCTTCAGGACCTGGCCGGTGGTTTCGACGTCATCATCGACGGAGCCGCAGGTGACGGAATGGATGAATTGCTGAACCTGGCCACTCCCGGTGGAAGGGTCGTATTCTACGGGGCCACCCGCGGGAACCCTTCCGCGCTGACAGCACGACGTATTTTCTGGAAACAGTTAAATATTCTTGGTTCCACTATGGGCAGTCCGGAAGACTTTCACGCCATGGTATCATTCGTCCGGCAGCATGCTATCCACCCCGTCATAGACAAGATATTCCCTTTCGCCGAAGGAGAAGCCGCCCTGCGTTGGATGGATGATGCGCATCAGTTCGGAAAAATAGTGATCCGCGTTCAGTAATTATTGCGCGTTCTTGATAGCAGCAATGCCTGGTAACTCTTTCCCTTCGAAATATTCCAGCATAGCGCCACCGCCCGTAGATACATAACTGACCTTATCGGCATAGCCGAATTGGTTGACAGCCGCTACGGAGTCACCGCCTCCCACAAGAGAGAAAGCGCCTTTCTGAGTGGCTTCAGCTACGGCCTTGGCAATAGCTTTTGTACCGCGCTGAAATTTCGTCATTTCAAATACGCCCATGGGGCCATTCCACAATATGGTCTTGGAATTGAGGATGACATTGGTAAATTGCTCTATGGCGTTTTCTCCGATGTCGAGTCCCATCCACCCGTCGGGGATGTTGTTGCTGGGCGCCGTCGAGTCGTTGGCATTGGCGTCGAACTTGTCGGCGATGATGGAGTCGGAGGGCAGATGGATACAGACGCCCTTTGATTCCGCCTTTTTGCACAGGTCCAATGCCGTCTGCAGTCTGTCGTCTTCGCACAACGAATTACCTATCTTGCCGCCCTGGGCCTTCATGAAGGTATAGGCCATTCCACCGCCAATGATGATGTCGGTGGCGCGTTCGAGGAGGTTTTCAATGATCAGTATCTTATCGGAGACCTTGGCGCCGCCGATGATGGCGACAAAGGGCTTCTGTGACTGGTGTAATACCTTCTCAGCGCTGGCGACCTCGCTTTCCATCAGCAGGCCAAACATCTTCTTGTCTTTAGGGAAGAAATCTGCGATGACGGCAGTGGAGGCATGGGCCCGGTGGGCCGTTCCAAACGCGTCGTTGACATATACATCGCCCAGTTTTGCCAGTTTTTGCGCAAAAGCCTTGTCGCCTTTCTCTTCCTCCTTATAAAAACGGAGATTTTCCAGGAGCAGCGTTTCTCCCGGTCGTAACATCTCGGCTGTCATATATGCCTGCTCGCCAATACAGTCATTGGCAAAAAGGACGGGCGATCCGAGCAACTGCTGCAGGTGAGGAACGAGATGTTTCAGCGAATATTTATCGGTGGGACCATCTTTAGGACGGCCGAGATGGCTCATCAGGATGACGCTGCCACCGTCGCCGAGTATTTTTTTAATGGTAGGAATGGCGGCACGCATACGGGTGTCGTCGGTGATCTCGAACTTGTCATTGAGGGGAACATTGAAATCCACCCGGATCAGGGCCTTCTGCCCTTTGAAATTATACTGGCTGAACTGGCTCATATGTCGTTAGTAAAAAAAGACCGGTCTTCTGGCAAGAGAAGACCGGTCCGTGAAAAAATCTTATTTGGAGATCAATTTGGCAAAGTAGTGCAGGCTGCGAACGAGCTGACTAACATAGCTCATTTCATTGTCATACCAGCTAACGGTCTTTACGAGCTGAGCGTCTCCATTGGTGATGACGCGGGTTTGGGTAGCATCATAAAGAGAGCCATAGGCTATGCCGATGATGTCGCTGCTCACGATCTCATCTTCCGTGTAGCCAAAGCTTTCGTTGGCAGCAGCCTTCATGGCGGCGTTGACTTCTTCGAGGGTAACCTTTTTGCCCAGCACGGTCACCAGTTCGGTGAGGGAGCCGGTAAGGGTGGGAACACGTTGTGCGCCGCCGTCCAGTTTGCCTTTCAATTTGGGGAGTACCAGTCCGATGGCCTTGGCGGCGCCGGTGCTGTTAGGCACGATGTTGACGGCTGCAGCCCTTGCACGGCGAAGATCGCCTTTCGGATGGGGGGCGTCCTGTGTATTCTGGTCATTGGTGTAAGCGTGGATAGTCGTCATCAGACCGCTGATGATACCGAACTTGTCATCCAGTACCTGTGCCATGGGGGCCAGACAGTTGGTGGTACAGGAGGCACAGCTGATGATCGTTTCGCTGCCGTCCAGGGTATTGTGATTGACGTTGAAAACGATGGTCTTCAGGTCGCCGGTAGCGGGGGCAGAGATAACCACTCTTTTAGCGCCTGCGGTAAGGTGGGCAGCAGCCTTGTCCTTATCGGTGAAAAAGCCGGTACATTCCAGGACCACGTCTACATCGTGGGATTTCCAGGGAATGTCAGCGGGATTCTTTTGCGCGTATATCTTTACTTCTTTACCATTAACTATTATAGAGTTTTCCGTAGCCTTAACTTCCTCTTCAAACCGGCCCTGGGCGCTGTCATACTTCAGGAGGTGGGCTAATACTTTAGGACTTGTCAAATCATTGATCGCCACTACATCAATTCCATCCAAACCGTGAATTTGGCGGTAGGCCAAACGCCCGATCCGTCCGAAACCATTGATAGCAACTTTTACTGTGCTCATAACTTAACAAATTTGAATTTTAAAATTAAGGTAGCGAAGTTAAGTTTTTAGGTGCTTACGATGTTGTAAAATTTTGGCTATCAATTTTAAACAACATCTAATTTTCTTAAAGACAAGGGGTTGTTGGCCGTGAATTTGCGTTGGAGATAATAGGAATGACCAAAATGGGGATTTAAGCTCCTATCTTCAATATATTAATTGTTCATACATGTCAACCACACGTAATACCAGGATGATCAAGGCATCCCCGCAAAAATTATACGAAGCCTTCACAAGCCCCAAAGCCCTGGAAACATGGCAAGCGCCGGGTGATATGACGGGAAAGGTCCATCGCTTCGACCTAAGGGAAGGGGGTAGCTATGAAATGTCCCTCTTTTACCCGGAGTCCGAGCAGGTTGCCCGGGGCAAGACGGCCGGGAAAGAGGACCGATTTGTTGCACGGTTTGTGGAATTACAGCCCGGCAAAAAGATCGTGGAGGCCATCCGGTTTGACTCCCCCGACGCTCATTTCCAGGGTGAGATGATCATGGAGGTGCTCTTCGAGCCCGTGGGTGAAGCCACCCGGCTTACGATGGTCTTTAAGAATATCCCCGACGGCATTCACCCCGAGGATAATGAAAAGGGCACTGAACTTTCCCTTCAAAAGCTGGACAAATATGTCAGTCGAAAAGCTTGAAGATTAAGAACGTAAAAAATTTGGCAGATTTTCCATAGGGCTATATCTTTGCACTCCTTTCACGGAAACCTCCGGTAAAGGCTACTGAGATAGACGCCGCGTTGGTCAATCGGTTAAGACGCCTCCCTTTCACGGAGGAATGAGGGGTTCGATTCCCCTACGCGGTACACAGTTTTTCAGGCTGCAAAAATTGCAGCCTTTTTTTATTTTTAGGTATCAAATGAGCAATCGACTTATTGTGCCACCGCTCGATGACAGCCTGCAATGCTTCCAAAAGATAAATCAAGTTTGCTATAAGAACTGGCAACGATTAAAAATAGAGAAGAAGCCTTCAAATCCAAGCCAATATATGGTGATGACATTATATTTTGGAGTAATGGCCTAAGCGACCTTTTAATCAGAGAAGAATTTTCCCTGCCTAGTAATTGCCGTATACAGCCAACCAAATGCCCAACTAACAGTCGAACTCTTCCCTAGTTGCATGATATACGATATAATTTGTAGGTTAAATGAAAATATAAACTAATTTGTTTGATCAAGTTCGTTATCACATTGAATCAATAAGTGCGATGCAATCAAGTTCCTGGCAGAATATTTTTGTAGATAAATACCTTCGAGACCGGCCTGGTATTGCCTTGCTGACGACTAACCCCGGGGAAGGTAAGGGTACCGCTGCCCTCATGGTGTGGGAGCGCTTATGGCAAGACCACCATTTTGAGAACCTTATTGTTATAACCCCTTCTTTGGCCCTGAGGGAACATTGGGAGGCAAGGGTCCAACACTTGACTCCCAGGGCCGGAGTAGCACCGGTCAATTTTGTTGTACAAAATATTCAACGCTTCCGAGGCGAGGCTGCAGATGAGTTGGAAACCCTTTATCAAACAGGCAAGACGTTAGCCATTATCGATGAAATACACAATTTTTCCAACAATCCAAACTTAAAAGGCGCATTCCAACCGGCCCGACAGAAAGACCCAGCTGCGTCCCAAACCCTTTACCTCTCGGGTATAGGAAAGGAATATGAATCAACCCTCAAACGTATTTATGCAGGAACTGAATACATTTATGACCCCGGATTACTGAGACAATCTCTTATTAATCTAGAGATTGCCCGCTTGTCTCCTAGCCATCTTTTATTGGATAAAATACGCAAGCAAGGTTTACAAGTAGATGACATATCATGGCGGAACTTTGAGAAATTAGTAGGGGAATTGCTGGAATCAGATGGCTATACTATCGAACTCATGGACGGAACAAAAGATGGCGGAATTGATATTGTCGCTTTCAAAAAGGATCCTGTTACAGGCTTTTATAAAACTGTTTGGCAAGCTAAAAAATTTGCCAAGATGAAAGTCGGATTACATCTCATCCGAGAACTGGCTGATAGTGTGCATGAATTCAAAGCTTCTAAAGGAATTATTGTAACAACATCTTTTTTAACAAAGGGTGCCTTGGACCGAGTGGAACGAGATAAATATACCTTGGGTAAAGTAGACCGAAATGATTTGGAAGCATGGATTAATAGAATACTACATAAATAAAAAGACTTCCACGTAACTGATTGCCAGTTCATCTAATTTTATATAAGTTATTAACTATTAAACAAATACACATTTATTCAATGGTCTTTCAATAATTTATCCTTGCAAATCGAGCATTTTGTGCTATAATTGCAAGGATGATTAAAAGGCGAGCAGAGGCGGAAATCATAGAATTGCTAGGTGAATTCCCGGCAGTTGGGGTCCTCGGACCTCGACAGGTTGGAAAGACGACTTTGGCCGAAGAAATTTCAGCCTCCATAAAGCCAGACCCGATTTACCTTGACCTGGAAACACCATCGGATGCAGGAAAGCTTAGAGAGCCAGAAGCCTATTTCGATTTGCATAACGATAAATTGATTATCCTCGATGAGATTCAGCGTGTCCCTGAGCTATTCCAAATTCTCCGAGGTGCCATCGATCGCCGGCGCAGAGAAGGAAAGAGGACCGGTCAGTTCCTTATCCTTGGCTCAGCGTCGCTGGATCTCCTGAAGCAGTCTTCAGAATCATTGGCTGGGCGAATTGCATACAAGGAATTATCAGGTCTTACGGTAGCGGAGATAGATAAAGGAAAATCCATCGAACTCGAACAATTATGGTTACGTGGAGGATTCCCGGATAGCTTTCAGGCTAAAAGTGACGAAGCTAGCCTTCGCTGGCGATTGAATTTTATCAATACTTATTTGGAAAGAGATGTTCCCCAACTCGGTCCTCGAATACCGGCCATCACGCTACGAAATCTCTGGACCATGCTCGCTCATAGCCAAGGTGGACAGCTCAATATCGCGCAGTTAGGTAACAATCTGGATGTGGCCGCCTCAACTGCAAAACGTTATGTAGAGTTGTTGGAAGACCTTTTGTTGATCCGAACCCTCCGTCCCTGGTCCGGTAATGTCGGTAAGCGGCTTGTTAAGGCCCCCAAGATTTACATTCGTGACAGCGGTATCACCCATGCCCTTTTAAATTTGACCACCCTTGATGACCTTCTGGGGCATCCCGTTGTAGGAGCAAGTTGGGAAGGGTTTGTTCTTGAAAATCTTTTGTCTTGTCTTCCTACTGGTGTTACCCCATGGTTTTATCGCACTTCAGCCGGGGCCGAGGTCGATCTGGTGATCGAGAAGAATAGCAAGGAAAGGTTTGCCATTGAAATAAAACGTTCCCAGGCGCCTTCTGTTTCAAAGGGGTTTCATCTGGGTTGCGAGGATATCAAGGCAACGAAAAGGTTTATTGTTTATCCTGGTAGAGAGCGATTCCCGGTTACAAAAGAAATCACCGCCATCCCAATTTTAGACATGATGAGCGAATTGCAGCACGGAAAATAGGGACCAGAGCGGGGGCCAAAAAAGGGGCTAAAAACTGCCCCTTCCAATTAAAAAGTTCTTATAAAAATTTGATAATCATGAAGGTAAATTTTGACAGATCGCGGGGCGGAATTCGATTCCCCTACGCGGTACTTTTTTAATATGAAGTCGAAATCTTTGATTTCGGCTTTTTTATTTGATTGTATTCTAACGTGATAGGGTGTTCGAACTTTACGAAAAATCCACCGAGCTGGACGCCATTCCTAGTAGCCCGGGACAATAGGGGTTCACATCCCATATACCCATAATCCTGCTTGCTCACCTCCCCTTGCCGGCACCGCCAGCACCAGCTTCTTTTCCTCCTGAAGCCATAGTCCCGTCCGTGCGCCCTTGCGTGTAGCAATATGATTGACCAGCGTACTCCCACGAAATACATCAATATATCCCTCGCCACCTGATACAAA
This sequence comes from Sphingobacteriales bacterium 50-39, assembly GCA_001898505.1. GTDB lineage: Bacteria > Bacteroidota > Bacteroidia > Chitinophagales > Chitinophagaceae > Puia. Next base: position 152,279 of record MKTZ01000003.1, on the reverse strand, counting down.
TACAAGCTTGGAGGCCTTGTCGTAAAAGACATCATCCGCATCCCCTACACAAGGTGCGGAGCTCTTCACAGCACCCGTGCGACTATCCAGTATCCGCAGTTGCGCGGGGTGACGGTAGGCGACAAAGAGCTGCCCGCTCTGACGGTCCAGGGCCATCGGAAAATTGGCCGAGGCTCCACTATTTTTCCAGTGGCTTTGAATGCGCTGTGTTCCCAGGTCGACCGCGACAATTTCACCGGCGTCAGGCACATTTATAAGCACCAGCCCAGCGTCACCCAGTTGAAAGGATTCAGGGTGCCCTTTTAAACGCAGGTTGCCTAATTTCTGCATAGTTGCCGGGTCAATTACGGCAATTCCGCCACCACCAACCTGTCAATACTGGCGAGATATTGAACGCCTTGCGGCTCGCGTAAGCCCGTTATCGAATGCTGTCGTCTCCGCGTTGTCATGTCCACCACCTCCACGGTATTATTACCAAGGGCTGCGATAAACAAACGATGCCCCGCTGTATCATAGGCCAGATGGTCGATTCGTCCGCTTACTTCGGGAAGGGGGATCTTTGCCTCCAGGTGCAGGAGGTCCTTTTCTACATGCGACGTGTCCGGCCCGTTGCGACAAGCCAGCAGCAACATCATACATATGCACATCATAGCTTTCATATTTTGTTGTCACCGGGATTCCAGGTATGCCGCTCCCCCTGGGCGAACTTAGCCCAGGCATACAGCGCATCATATATCTTCATGCCTTCGACGAGCTGCTCCTGGTCGTCCTTATAATTATACGATAGCCCTGCAGAGATCGCCCACAATCCGGCACTTTGTGCAGCCAGGTCAAAACGATCCGTATCTGCGCCCCGGACAATAACGGCTATTTGCAGCAGGGCGGGATCAGTGAGCCGATGCTTCCGGATAATGTAGTCAAATGTACACGCATGTCCGTAGTGGGAATATTCTGCCCCAGGGATATCATAAGGAATGGCTCCCAGTTCCTTCGCCCGCTCCAATACTTGGTCAGCCGGTACATAAATAAACTCTGCCGTCGGGTCCACATGTCGCAAAATGAGCCATGGGCAGGCTATGCGATCAATCTTTGGCCGCTCCCTGGTAATCCATTTCATAACAAGGATTTTACTTTTTGGAATTGGTTTTATCCAATGCTGCTTTTAAACCTGCTGCAATCTTTCCCGGGTCGCCTACTCCCCAAAAATGCAGCATGAACAGACGCGGCTCGTCATACAGCATATGATTGTGGATGGCTGTTACATTTATACCGTTGTCGACTAATGCTTTTACTACGGGGTTCACCTCATCGGCCAGCAGTACAAAGTCACCTGTTGTACCGGCTTTGCCGCCTTCCATCTGCAAATTGATACCAGTAGCCATACCCATAGCCGGAGGCATTTCCATCCCGCTCTCCAACAGCTTTTCGTTACGGGGAAAACTATAGGATAGTACAGCTCCCGCCTTCTTTCCCTTTGTGCCGAGAACAGCTTCCACAGCAGACCAATCTATCATATTGGCCGCAGGTACAGGAGATGGCCCGAGGGGGGTGCCTGTCAGGGCAAAGGCTGATTTTATGTCCTCCGCCAGCTTTATGGCCTCCCCGCTGCCGGAGAAATGAAGGAATTTAATGGCCGGCTTTTCATTTACAAGGTGATTGTGGATGGCTGTTACACCCAGGCCCAGGCTTACCAGCTTGGCCACGATCTTCGGCTCTTCGCTGTCCAGCATAACAAAGTCCCCCATCATCATGGAGCTTTGCCCCATTTTGTGAATGGCTACCCAGGAAGTGAGTGCCAGCCCCGGCGCGACGGGGAATCCGTCAATGGTCACTTTGAGATCCGTCCGGGGGAAGGTAACCCTGTATACATTTCCCTGAACCGTGCCTTTTTTACCAAAAGCTTTTTCCAGGGCTATTGAATCTATCTGTGCGTGAACCTGAGATACTAATAAGGCGATTAAAATGCAACACGTTGACCTTTTCATAACTTTCATATTTGGTGGTTTAATGAATGACCATTTTTAAGATAAATCCTGCTGTTGCGGCTATTAGTATGATATAGGGTTCTTTTAGCTTTTTAGAATATATCAAAGCGAGACAGCTTGCTACTGCCAGCAATCCAGTCGGCCAGTCATAGACACTACGCAGGGCGATGATCACGACAGCACCTGTCAGCGATCCGATGACGGCTGCAGTAATCCCGTCCACAAATGCCCTGATGGAGGCATTCCCAGCGATCCGTTTAAAATGTGGGGCCGGAATCACCGTAAATAAATAGCAAGGCAAAAAGGTGGCCAAGGCTGCCACTATCGCTCCGGGAAAGCCTGCAACAAGGTAGCCAATAAAACCCACGGTGATCACGACGGGTCCCGGCGTGATCATAGCTACGGCCACGGCATCCAAAAATGCTTCCTCGTTCAGCCAGTGATAGTCGTCTACGACTCCGCCATGCAGGAAGGGTACAATGGCAAGTCCGCTGCCGAACACGAAAGCACCGGCCTTAAAAAAGAACCAGCCAATCTTTTCCAGAATTCCTGGCGTGGCATCCCAGAAGCCAATTCCCAACAGGAACAGCGATGGAACAGAAGACCCGGTTGTCCGAAGCCAGGCCGGAGGGGCTTTGACAAACATATATACCAAGCCCGCCCCTATCAGCCACCATAGGGGTTCAGACCGGGTAATGACCGTCACCACGAGTCCAGTAAGATAGGCTACCCACAGCATCCAGCGCTGTTTGATCTGTGCCGGGTTCAGCTTGCTGATAGATTTTATGGTGAGCTTGTAACAGCTGATGGCTATAATGCCAGTGACAGCAGCTCCGACACCGTAGAAGACTGCCCGCATCCAGGGCATACCGCCAAATAATTTATATGCCATGCCCAACAGTACAACCATCAGAAAGGAAGGCAGTACAAAAGCTGTTCCTACCAGGGCAGCTCCCCGGTAACGATAATGTACAAATCCCAGGTAAATACTGAGCTGTGCGGCCAGTGGACCAGGTGCCAGCTGGGCCAGGGCAAGCCCTTCCTTATACTCTTCTTCCGTCATCCATTTCCGGCGTTCGACGAGGTCCTGGTGCATGTAGCCTACCAGAGCGACCGGGCCTCCGAAGCCGATCGTGCCCAGTTTTAGGAAATAAAGACATAGTTGCCGTAAAGTATAGCCGGGGAGTGTATTCATTGTTGATCCATTCAAAAATGCAATGGTACACCCATGTGAATGAATGAAATAGAATAGAAATGACCTGCTTGTACAGAAGTTACTTTTTCTTGAGATTTTTCTTGTACTCGGAGGGGCTTTGTCCGGTGTGCTTCTTGAATATCCGGGTAAAATGGCTTTGATCGGAGAACCCGGTGAGGTAGGCTACTTCAGTCAGCGAATAGGCCGGATTTCCCATTAGCTCCTTTGCCTTTTCAATGCGCGACTTACGGATGTATTCACCAAAAGAAAGGTCTTCAAAATACTTGGAGAACTCACGAGATAAGTAGGAAGGGTTTATATCCAGCGATTTGGACAGTTCTTTTAAACTCAGGTTATCATCAATATGATCCTGGATGGTGTCTTTTAGTTCCTGTACCCATGCCGGGATCTTTTTACCGGCGCCTGGTGTTTGTTTCAGATATGCATGGAATACATTTAATAGCAGATGTTCAAAAGGCTGCTGTGTATGCTTCACGTTTTGGAGGTGTCCGGCCCAGCTATAGAGGGCATCGTATAGAACCATTCCTTTCTCCAGTAATTCCTGATCATCTTTGAAATTGTGGGCAAGTCCGGCTGAAATGGCCCATAAGCCAGCACATTGCACGGCCAGCTCATGGTGATCGGTGTCAGCCCCACGGACGATGATGGACAGGGTATGTACGGCCGGGTCTTTGATATTATGCTTACGGATGAAATAGTCGAAAGTGCATTCCGTACCATAGTGGGTGTATTCTACTCCCGGTATGTCGAAGGGGGTTGCGGCCAACTCTCTGGCCCTCTCCAGCACCTGGTCATAGGGCACATAAATGATCTCCGCCTCCTGGTCAATGAACCGTTTGATCAGCCAGGGACAGGCAAGGCGGTCAATTTTCGGCTTTTCACGTGTAATCCATCTCATATTTTCAAGGTAATCTAAAGCTGAACAGGAATTCTTCACACTGAAAGTAGGAGATTTGATCGAAAATTCACAGGAAAGCGGTCGGTTCCCCGACACGGCACGAGTTTCAATCAGGATACCTTCTACCCTGACAAAAATCACCTTACCCAATCGTAAATATAAGTTGCCACTTCCTCCCAATTCTTGTCTCCACAAATGAAATGACCTCTATTGTCAAAAATTTTAAATTCTTTTACGCTATTCGCGTCTTTATAGGCTTTGAAATTTTTTTCATTAAGCTCTTTAGGAATTATATGGTCTTTTTCTCCTGCGATGAATAACAAAGGGACATGCGGCTTTTCAAAATCTATCTTTGCATACTTATGGGTAGTGCTCCTTGGTATGTTTCTGCTTTCAGGAACAGCGAATTCATCGAAGGCTTTGTCAGATTCCTCCCTGGTTAAATTGTTGCCAAAAGCGTAGTAGAACCACTTTTTCGATGGGTGAAATACTGAATTACCTTTCAGCGGATTCAACACCGGTAAATTGGCTTCCAAAAAACTCCATTGCGTAGGTATTATTCCCGCAGGCGCTGCCCCGTCTATACAAACACCGGCAGCAGCTTTGTCTAGTTCTACCAATTTTTGAACGGAAAGCCCACCTAAAGAGTGCCCGATCAAAATGGGTTTTTCCGGCAAGGTGTCGATGAATGCCGCCAACTTTTTAACTACATCCTCAAAAGTCACATCGCCCAATTGCTCAGGCGTATTCTCCCACATATCCTGGACAGAGCCCTCGTGGTAAGGATTAGCCGGGGCATGGCATGTATAGCCCCTGGATTCAAAAAACTCAACCCATTTATCCCAGCTCTTAGCTGTTACAAATAATCCATGAGCAAAAACTATTGTCTTTGATTTGATTTGATTATTCATATATTTTTATTTTCGTAAAGGTCTAACGTATTCCAATTGGAAACTTTAACCCAGGTTAAAATGTCAGCGTTTACCCGAAATCCTCTTCCTGATGCGGCTAAGCGAGGGACCCTGAATACCCAAATAAGAGGAAATATGATATAGTGGAACATTGTTGAAAATATCGGGATGATTTTTAACGACATCGAGATAACGCTCTTCAGGTGTTTTGAATATAAAACCTTCGACCCGTTCGTTCACAACATTAAATGCCTGTTGAGCCAAAAGCCTCCCAAACCTCTCCCACGAATGATTCTTTTGATAAAGAGAAAGAAGGTCGCCAATGCTAATGCAAAAAACGCTTGCATCTGTGACCGCTTGCGTATGATAGTCACACGGAACCTGATTGATGAAACTTTTAAAAGTTACTACAAACTGGTTTGGGGAAAATAGAAAGGCGTTTTTTTCCATGTTTGTTTTTTCGTCAACGATGTACGCGCGAAAAACACCACTAATAATAAATCCCAGGTATCTGCAAACTGTTCTTTGTTTGTTGTAAAAATCATTTTTTCGGTAATGCTGGCATTGCCACATTCGTTCCGACAACAGGAACTCGTCCTCTGTCATAGCGGCAAATTGCTGAAACGCAAGTGAAAGCTTGTCAAAATCTGTCATAGCTAATTACGAGGGTTATCGTAGTAAGAAGATACATTACATTTAAATTTACGATATAATCCGATCTGTGGATCGGTCTTTTGTAACAGATCCGACCATATTGATGGACAATAGCTTATCGGTGGGCCAATCTTAAAACCGTTCGAGGTGTTCGAACCAGTTAATCAGACACTTTCTTCAACACTACATTCATCGAATCATTCCCAAGTACTCCTCTCAACAGGGGTCGACCAGCGTCATTAGCTGACGTCAAGATCTTAAGCTGGGTTACTTCGTACTTACCAGTTAACTGTGGATACTTATCCGGCCTCCCATGCATAGCGATCAATAAGAGAGGAATATAAATAATGGAGAGGCGAGTACAGGCAGCAGAATAAATGCGCCCACGAGTCTTGTCCTTCGAAAAAGCAGCAGCATGGCGCCTGCTATCTGGAGTCCACCTATGATACAGCTAAACAGGTAGGAATGGCTGAAAAATGTCCAGAACAAGTCAGGCGGTGAAAAACTGCGGTACGGGAGATCAAGCTTACTCATCGGCATCACAAGCTGCAAGTGACAGATCTTGGTCCATCCGAATTCGGCCAGGTCAAATGCCACGCCGTACCGGATCAGGCCTTGCCAGAAGGCAAGGGTGGATGGTTTATTTGTTTTCCGGACTTGCCATATTACAACGTAAATAATAGCCGCAACTACCGTAATAAAAGGAATGATGGAGAGTCCCCGGATAGACACCCAGGTTCTGAAGTATGTAATACCCTGGCGAAACGCCAAAGTAGCCGTCTATTTTTCCTACTTGTGCAATTTGTTTCAATCTTTTAGCAATGCGTTTCAATCCCCGCTAAAAGGCCCCGGCCAAGCTCCGGACAACCTTCTCACTATCCTAATATTCATATATTCGCGTGCCTTATGAACAATAACAACCTTGCTACAAAACCCCATTACCCTATTTTAGATGGCTTGCGCGGGGTAGCTGCCATCATCGTTGTCGCCTTCCATCTTTGCGAGCCGCTTGCAACCAGTCATCTTACACAGTTGGTGAACCACGGTTATCTTGCGGTCGATTTCTTTTTCTTGCTGTCGGGTTTTGTCATTGGATACGCCTATGATGACAGATGGAACAAGCTGACCATCGGTGGCTTTTTTAGACGCCGTATAGAACGGCTCCAGCCGCTCGTCATCTTAGGCATGACGCTGGGCGCTATAGGATTTTACTTCACCGACTCCACACTGTGGCCGCTGATCCACACTATACCGGTTTGGAAACTGCTTCTGGTTATGCTCATCGGGTATACGGTGCTTCCCATACCACTATCCATGGACATCCGCGGCTGGCAGGAAATGCATCCGTTGAACAGCGTAGGATGGTCGCTGTTCTTTGAATACATCGCAAATATTCTTTATGCCGTCTGGGTAAGAAAATTGTCAAAATTGGCACTGTCATTGCTCGTGGCCATCGCAGCCATAGCCTTATTCCATTTCGCCTTGACCAACGAAAATGGAGATGTCACGGGTGGTTGGACGCTCAATTTTGAGCAGGTTCGGGTGGGGCTGACACGGACCATCTATCCCTTTTTCGCCGGGCTCCTGTTATCGCGGGTGGCAAAGCCCAGTAACTTAAGGAATGCTTTTCTTTGGTGCAGTATATTGATCATTGTGCTGCTGTTCATGCCCCGTATTGGCGGAGCAGATCACCTCTGGCTAAACGGATTATACGAAGCAGTATGCATCGTCTTCATATTTCCCGCCATCGTATATATGGGCGCAAGTGGCAAAGTTCACGATGCTGTCGAAAATAAGGTATGCAAGTTCCTTGGTGACATCTCTTATCCAATATATATGGTTCACTACCCGCTGGTTTACTTCTATGTCGCCTGGGTCAGCAATCATAAAGGCATAACAATCGCTGAAGCCTGGCCTTATGCGTTGCTTACATTTTCTGGTGCGATCATATTGGCTTATTTTAGTTTGAAACTATACGATGAGCCGGCCCGGGCATGGCTTCGGAAGAAATTGAAATAATTGACAGACCTCATCACTCGGTACGCAATGATTTTACAGGATCAGCCAACGCTGCCTTCATCGCCTGGAAGCCTACCGTGAGCAGCGCTATCCCGATCGCCGCAGCTCCCGCCCCGAGAAACATCCAGCCGCTAAGCGGCGTCCTATAGGCAAAGCCTTGCAGCCATCCATGCATAAAGTACCAGGCCAGCGGCGTGGCGATCAACAGGGCGAGGAGGATCAACAGGACGATCTCCTTACAAAGCATGACCATTATACCCGACACCGTGGCCCCTAATACCTTTCGTATCCCGATCTCCCTTGTCCTTCTTTCCGTAGAAAAAATGGCCAGACCGAGCAGACCTAAACAAGAGATAAAAACGGTGATCGCCATGGCCACATTGGTCAACCACTCGGTCCGAAGATCGTCCGCATACAATTTGGCGATACTCTCGTCCAGGAAAGAATAGCCAAACGGTTGCCCCGGGTAGACGGTTTTCCAGGCCTTCTCTATATGGCCGATAAGGGTCTTCACCTCCCCGGCGGTCATGCTCTTTGCGGCGATCTTGATCGCAAGGGTGTTCTCCTGCGCGGGATCGTGTCTGATGATGACCGGCCAGGTAGCCTGATGAAAAGAGCTCTCATAAAAATCGGCCACCACTCCGGCCACGGGGTAAGCGTCAAAAGGGCCGACCACCACCTCCCGGCCAATGACCTTGCTCATATCTGCAAAGCCCAGGGCATGGGCGCAAGCCACACTGATCAGCAGTTCTCTGGAACTATCGCCTGGGAGCAGATTTCGCCCCGCCACAACCTTCATCCCATAAAAAGGAACGTAATCCTCGTTGCCGAAATGAAAGGATACATCGGTTGGCTTCTCATCGCTGCCTTTGAGCCTGCCACCGCCGAATCCCCAATGCATCTGGCCCATCGGCGGCCTCGCCTCTCTGATCACCTGCTCAACACCAGCCAGTTGCCGGATCTTATCCGCCAGCACAGCTATCTCGCCCGTCTCTTTGACTGCCGGTTGCCGGACCCTATCCGACTGTGCCGTCATCATACCCATTCTGGAGTCCCGCGGATGGTTGAGCGTTAGGATCGCATCCGTCTTGAAACCCAGGTCCGCATGCAGCACGTACCGCAGCTGCGAGCCAATCACGAGCGACGCTATGATAAACAACAGCGATATGGTAAATTGGAAGACGATAAGTCCTCTGCGCAGCGCCCCTTTTCCGCCGCCTGGCGTCGCAGTAATTCCCTTCAGGGTCACCGTGGGTTGATAGTTCCCCAGCACCTTCGCCGGATAAAATCCTGCCAGGAGGGTGGTCGCCGCGATTACCAACAACAAAAATAAGAGCGTAGCACCATCCCATCGGAAATGAACTCCCGCTGGTATAAGATCGGCGGATAGGCTAAACACCGGCCTTACCATGAGCGTCGCAAGACCCACTGCCGCTACAGTCACGAGCAGGGTCTCGGCAAAAAATTGCACGGCAATGCCCGACCTGCTGCCTCCCAGCACCTTTCGGACGCCGATCTCTCTCGCCCTTTGCATGGATTGCGCGGTCGATAAATTTATAAAATTGATAATGGCAAGGATCAGGATAAAGCCTGCCACGGCCATGAGCGTGTACAAGACCGGCAGACTAGCCTTTCTGCCTCTACCGCCATATTCCCGATGAAAATGGATGCCCGACAGCGGTTGCAAACGGGCGGCGAACGTCGGGTTCGGACCGAAGTGTCGTTTGGCAAAGGCGATAAATTGCGCATCGATCTGCGAAGGCTTGACCCCCTTTGCCAATTTGATCATGACCTGGCTGGAACTATTAATTTTGTCCCAGCTGCCCAACGCTATCTCCTTCTGCAGAAAGCTAACGGGGATCGTAGCATAAGAGATCCATTGACTAAAATTAAAATCACTGTTGCCTGTCTGGTCGGCGACGACCCCTGTTACCCTGACCATCAGCGAATCCTGGTAATAGATGGTCCGACCGATGATCCTGTCCGGGTCGAGATCGCCAAAGTATTCCCTGGCCTTTTCCGCGGTAAGCACAACCGAGTTGGGCATAGTCAGGGAAGTCGCGGCATTTCCGCTCAACCACCGGTAGCGAAAGATGTCAAAGTATTGTGGCTCCGCGATAGCGATGCTACCATCGTCAAAACTCTTCGGTTTTCCGTTCTGGCCGCCTGGTATCGTCACACTGGCGGCATAGGTCTGAAAGGCGGCCACGGTTTGAAAGCCGGACATTTCCCGGCGCATGGCGGCCGGCATAGGGCCCGGTACGCTATTCAAATGGCCACCATGCATCCCGGCATCCACACAAAAGATGCGGTCACGGTCGGGATGAAAAGTATCAAAGCTGAACTCATAGCTGGTGACCAAATAAATGACCAAACAGACACAAATACCCAACGTCAGTCCCAGGACATTGACCATGGTGTAGAGCTTGTTACGAACCAGGGTTCGCCAAGCCAGCGTCCAATAGCTTTTGAACATGTTGAGGTTTTAAAAAGGGAGCTTACATGCCCTTATGATTAAAAAACCTCTCCTTTCCATAAAAATTGCAATTCCAATCCTCAAATATATCACTCCGATCGCAAATTCTTTACCGGATTGGCCACCGCTGCCTTGATCGCCTGATAGCCGACCGTCACCAGCGCAATCAGGATGACCAGCAAGCCTGCGCATACAAATAACCCCCAGCTCAGGGCAATGCGATAGGGATAAGCCTGCAGCCATTTGTTGGCCGTAAACCACGCGACAGGTATGGCGATAACCAGCGCTAACAGTACCAGGCGCAGGAAATCTCCTGACAATGCTGCAGCAATCGTTGTGACAGATGCGCCCAATACCTTCCGGATGCCAATTTCCTTCGTTCGCTGTTCTCCCGACAGTACCGACAAAGCGAACAGGCCGATACAAGAGACGAAAATGGTAAGTATAGCCCCGAAAAAAAGGATCCGCGTCCATTTTTGCTCTGCCTCATAGTTTTTTCGATTGTCATCATGCTTGAAGCTATAAGAATACGCGCTAAGGGGGAACAGCTGTTTATAGGCTGCCGCAATGGCCGCCAGGCTGGACGTTTCGCTACCCGGCCTGATCTTGATATAAAATAGCCCATAGTCATTGCCCGGCCGCATGGTGAATAGCTGCGGTTCGATCTTTTCGGTCAGTGGCCTGAAATGATAATCCTTTACCACGCCAATGACGGTATACTTTTCTTTGCTGTCGATATATTCGACGGTTTGCCCTATCGGATCTTTCCATCCTGCATCCCGGACAAAACATTCATTGACCAGTACCGATCGGGTCGAATCAGCCGGGAAGTCCGGCGAAAAATTCCTGCCGGCTACCAGTGGGATCTTCAGTAAAGAAAGGTAACCCGGATCCACGGTCTCATAGGTCATCGTCACCTCATTTTTCCCATTGCCGTTGACTTTCACCGTTGTCCCGGAATATCCGCTATTCCTGAGCGTCACGCCGAGAATATTGGGGTTGGCGCTCAAGGCCGTTTTGAACAAACCCGCCTCACTACGGGAAAGATTCGTTTTTCCAACTTCCACCAGGTTGGCGTCGTCATAGCCCAGTGGCTGCGAGGTCAGGTACCGGTATTGGTAAAAAATAGTTAGCGTCACCATGATCAGAAAAGAAGCCAGCGCAAATTGCAAGATCACCAAAGATCGCTGAAAATGGTTTTTCCCCGAGAGGACCACCCTGCCATAAAGGGTCTTTACAGGGTTGTAGCCGGACAGCACCAGGGCAGGATAAAAACCAGCCAGCAGGCTGGTTAACAAAAATAGCGCGACATATCCCGCTATCAGCCTCCCATCGGCTAAATAGGAAAGGGATAAGGCTTTACCGGAAACTCCGTTGAAGGAAGGCAATGCTGCACTCACCAGTAACAAGGCCAGGATAAAAGATGCGCAGCACAATAGACTGGATTCCCCCAGGAACTGAACGATCAGTTGTCTTCTGTTACCCCCGATCACTTTGCGGATCCCGATCTCCTTCGCCCGTTTCATCGACCGCGCGACAGTCAGGTTGACAAAGTTGATACAGGCTATCAGCAGTATGAACAAGGCGATGCCCGACAGAATATAGGAAGACGATGGATTGCCGGCATCCGACAGCCCGTCATTTGCAGAAACGCTCCGGCTAAGATGGATATCGGCCAGCGGTTGCAGAAAAAAGGAGATACCCAGTTCCTTAATTTTGTATGTCTGCTGGATCATTTTAATAGATTCCCCGGCGTCTGTCTCGAATGCTTTCTTCATTTTGGCCTCCACCACCTTTGGATCGGCATCCGGACGAAGTACCATGAACGTAGACAAAAAGAATTGGAACCAGTTCATATTGTCGCCCGCATCTTTTGGTGATACGACCAACGGCATGAGCACCTCGAATTTGATCGAGGAGTTCTGCGGGCAATTTTTAGCGACCCCCGTAACGGTATGCGGAACCATCTTGCCCATGTCCTCTGATAATAGGATCTTGCCCAGTGCATGAGTGGTGCCGAATTGGCGCCTGGCGATATCTTCCGTAATGACCACGCCTTCAGGGGACTGCAAACAGGTGGCCGGATCGCCTTGTGACAAAGGGAAAGAGAACACCGAAAAGAAATTCGAGTCGACCAGGGAGATGAATTGAGATCGGATGTCCGATCCCGTCCTGATATTGACCTGGCCTTGCTCCAACCTGACAAAGCCCTGCACTTCAGGGACCTGCGCGGCAAACCGAGGCCCCTGGAAATAACCTGTATAGCCACTGTTGTCTATACTTCCGTCAGGCCGGACCACCTGCCTGTCCACCCGGTAGATCTGGCTGCCCTTCGTATGAAAAGCATCATAACTGATCTCATCCCGGACATACAGGATGATCAACATCGTACAAGCCAGTCCCAGACTCAATCCGACAATATTGATAAAGGAATAAACCCTGTAGCGCATCAGTGCGCGGACCGCGGTCTTCAGATAATTTTTCCACATACCCGTTCGGCCACCATTTCAATGCCGATTTATAATGCATTGTTTTCCAATTACCTTATAAGACAATCAGTCTGAAAAATGTTCACTTTCGATACAGGATCTGTTCGGTTTATTGAGGAACCTTGCCCCTCTCTATTTTACCTTCCCTCCCATCATGGTTATCATCTTCAAGACCCTTATTCGTGCCTTGTGCCCCTCTATTTGTACATCCCCTTCGACATCTATCAAATCGTCCATTTCACCAGGCATCCCTGTTGCCGTATCGATAAGACACTTACCGGATTCATTTCCTGTAAGCATGCCCGTAACCACCTTACCCAACACCCATGTACCGCGCTTATCATTGCTGATCCGGCCCTGCGACCGGATCATCGCCATGCCTGCTTTGACGGTATCAAATTGAAAATATCTATTGATCTTGAAATTAATTTGCTCCAAATTCGTCGATGTATCCGCCCAGTGATCCCCGGGATGCCTGACGGAATCAAGCGCCACCCACACCAGCGGGTCGAGATTTTTCCATACCAGCTCCCGTTCGGCCCATTGCCCCCAGTAGTCACTGGCTTGCGGTCTATTCGCCTCTGAATAATAAGCATCCGTCACCGTGTTAACAAGCTCCTGGACACCACCTAATGTAAGGGTCAGGTCGGCCGGACGCACCCGGGCAAAAAAATCCGCAGTCTTCATTTGTTTCAATATCTCACGAACGGGTCCGGGTGTATTGGCAGCATCTACTTCGTGGACACCGGCGCCATTCACTTCATGATAATCGATCTTATCAAATGTTATTTCCAGGACGACGTCATTGCTGTCTTTACTGATCAAATAATTGACGGTAAATCGCGAGGTCGTGTGGGTAGCAAAACTTTCTTCGCCACCAATGACGGTTATAAGGAAATCGCTGGTCGTATTGTAGCGATAGGTCGAACTATCGGGAGGGTTGAATCGGATATGATACGCCCTGGCTTCGCTATTAGGCTGCTTTTTACCGCGATGGCATGATGCCATTAAGAAGATCGCTATCAATAAAACAAAAATCTTATTCATAGTCATTAGGTTCTTACCCCTAATATAAGTAAAACTTCCAATTTGAAGGCTCATTCCGTCTTCAAACTCTTCACCGGATTTGTCAGCGCTGCCTTTATTGCCTGAAAACTGATCGTTGCAAGTGCAATAACCATTGCGACGAGCCCGCCTGCGGCAAACATCCACCAATTAATGTCGATGCGATAAGCATAATCCTGTAACCAGTAGTGCATGCAAAACCATGCAATAGGTGTGGCTATTGCAAAAGCAATCACAATAAGCAGGATGAATTCCTTTGAAAACAGATAGACGATGTTCGCAGCAGTTGCTCCAAGCACCTTACGAATACCAACCTCTTTTATCCGTTGCACTGCCATAAAAGATGCAAGTCCATACAAGCCGAGACAGCTGAGAAATATCGCAATCGCCGAAAATATCTTATACAACTGCGCCAGCTGATTTTCCTGTTTGTAAAAACTCTCAATTTTATCATCCAGGAACTTGTATTCGTAAACAAAATCGGGAAATGTGTGCTCCCATATTTTCTTAACAGATTGCATGGCAGAAGCAATGTTTGTCGTTGCAAGCTTTATTCCGGCCTGTCGGTACATAGTGCTGTTGGTAGTAATAAGCAATGGCGCAAGATCATGGCGAAAGCTCCTGTCATTAAAATCTTTCAAAACGCCAACAACAGGACATTTTATTAGATCACCCCATATGCTTATTTCCTTGTTCAATATATCTTCCGGCTTAAGCCCTAAACTCTTCACGAATGATTCATTCACCAGAAATTCCCTTGTCGGACCGGAAGGCTGCAAATTCCTTCCGGCAGTCAGTTGTAATTTATAAGTCGGCACATACTCGTTGTCCGAAAATTTGACAATAGTATTAAAACCTGATTCTTTTATGGCATGATTGAACCTGAATGTACTCCACGAATCATTGCCATCTTCCACAGGAGTGTTGGAACTGAAGCTTACTGCCTGCACGCCGTTTACTGACAATAATTGTTGCCTCAAATAATCCGTCAGCTTGCTACCAGTACTATCCGGGCGGAAAGGGACATTCACAATAGCATCTTTATCAAAGCCCAACGGTTGATTCATAAAATAATTCATCTGCTTTAAAATGATGAGCGTCCCGATGATGAGCACCTGTGCAATAACGAATTGAAACACCACCAACCCCCTCCTCAATGACATCCCCTTTGCAGTATTCACCGTGAGCTTACTCTTTAAGGCATTGACAGGATTGAAACGTGATAAGACAATAGAAGGATAAAATCCGGCAAGTGCAGTTACAACGATTGTCACCGTCAAAATAAATAAAACAGCTTCACGACTATCGAGTACATTGAATGAAAGAGAAAGTTCTAAAAGTCGATTTACAAAAGGCAATGCAAGAATTGTAACAACCGCCGAAAGCATCATGGCAGTCATCACTATCAAAAATGTCTCGACGATGAATTGCATTTGCAATTGAGATTTATTGCTCCCCAAAACCTTTCTTACGCCAACCTCCTTTGCACGATTAACAGCTTGCGCAGTGGAGAGATTGATAAAGTTTACGCAGGCAATTGACAGAATGAATGCCGCAATCATCCACAATACATTGAGCAGTCCATGACTGATTGTTTTGTTGCTGCAATTACCTGTTCCTGTATCATAATGAACTTCGCTCAATGGTTGTATAATATGGCTATCCTTATTGTCGAAAGATTGCACCTTTCGTGAGTATGCTCTTAATTGTTGATTAAAATTGTCAGCAGAAATATTCGGCGGCAGTAAAACATAGCAGCCAAAATCAGGGCTTGTCCCATTCCAATCGGGGTTTTGCAACCCGTATATTCTATCTCCTGTAAAATCTGTCCCGAAAGCAATTACAAGTTTCAGCTGAAAGTCAGTATTTGCCGGTATGGTTGCGAGAATACCTGAAATTTTCAGCACTATTGGCGGAAACTGGAACAATCCTGCACCTACCCTGTATGACCCTGTTAGTTTAATAGTCTTGCCTGTCGCCGTCTTCCAATCACCAAAATATGTCTCTGCAATCTCTTTTGTAAGTAGTACATTGTTCGGATCTTTTAATGATGCATACGAACCTGCAAGCAAAGGAAAATTAAATATGTTAAAGAATGAGGGGTCCGTATAAAATACGCCACTTTGCTCTTTAAAGTTCTTTACAGGGGCTCCATTGACATCGAGCACCTGTAGCTGATCATTGTGGCTCGCATAGATCGGAGTTACTTGCTCTATTTGGGGGAAAGCCGTTTTCAACCCTTTGGGCATTGGAAAAGGAACGCTTTGCCCATAAGAAAGCTTCGCTGCGTCTGCATGATGATATTCGGTCAACACGCGATAGATACGATCTTTCTTTGAATGAAAGTTATCGAAGCTTGTTTGAAACTGTATAATGACAAAGATCGTCATACAAACGGCTATTCCAATAGCGAGACCGGCAATATTGATAAAAGCATAGTTCCTGTTCCGGATTAAGTTTCGGGACGATGTTTTAAAATAATTTTTAATCACGGCAGCACGATTATGATGTGTTTTCAATTTGATAGGTTTAATAAACTCAGGCCTGAAATGCTTTAACACATTCCATAGGAATTGCCGACGCGCCTTTGCCGGCGAATGTTCATGCCGGTGAAAAAAGATCTCCGTAAGATCTCCTTCAATCTCGTCCAGGTAATCCTCGCGGCAGAACCAACGGAGAAACAGCAATGGCCATTTAGGTAGTCTTGTCTTCATCGGCTGAAAGATATTTTAGGGATCATTTTGTAAAGCTCGGTTCGCAACTCATATTGACTGTCGAGTATGCGTTTTCCCAAAGCTGTAATAACGTAATACTTTTTTCTTCTGCCTCCCCTATCCTCCGTAATACCCCCGAATCGCGATTTGACAAATCCCTTATCTTCCATCCGTTTAAGGGCGACATGAATAGCGCTGATGTTGATGTTTTTTGATAATTTTTCTACAAGGTTTTCCTGGATACTCACCCCGTAGGCTTCATCATGTAATGCAGCAACCATTAGGAGTACCAATTCTTCGAATTCACCGATGGAATGATGTTTCATTGCGATATTTACTTAACAAAAGTAAATGTAATAAAATATCCTCATCGGATCAAAATAACTGTTCCTCCCTGCTGGACCGGATCTCCCTTATAATCTATGCCGCTCACCTTCCAGACAAAGGCGCCCGGCTCCCCGGGCCTTCCGCCGACGGTCCCATCCCATCCAATACCCGCGTCCGTGGTATAAAAGACTCGCTGCCCCCACCGGTTCCAGATGGCAAAATATCCGAACTCCCTTATCCCTATGGGTATTGCCCTCAGGACATCGTTGTGCCCGTCGCCATTGGGGGTAAAGGCATTAGGGACATATATATTCGCCGTGCTAAAGACTTTTATGGAAACACCGGCAGTGGCCGTACATCCCCCATCCGTAGTCCCCGTCACGGTATAAACAGTACTCTTTTCCGGATGGGCTGCCGGGTCTTGTGAAGCAGGATTGTCGAGACCGTCCGGGGGACGCCATTGCCAGCTATTGAAACCGCTGTTATTTATGTCCTCAGCATGCAGGGTAAAAGACTGCCCTGCCAGGATGGAAGTGTCCTGACCAGCCGATAAAACAGGCGTAGGGTGGACAACTACGTTGACAGACACAGTCTGTTGACAGATACCGTTGCGGGCTGTCAGCAAGTAGGTAATAGTAGCCCCGGGGGACGCCGTCGGCTGGAGAAGAGTTGGATCATTCAGGCCGGTAGCGGGCTGCCATACGAAAACGGTGCCGTTAGAAGTGGCTTTAATGACAGTCGAGTCCCCCTCACATAAAACCACTTCAGGCCCGGCATCCACCGTCAGATCATTGTTCAGATGTACGGAGTCTGTGATAGTAGCAGAGAGCCCTCCAGCATCTTTGATGGTCACCGTATAACTGCCTACAGGTAATGAGGAGAAGGCGGGAGAAGACTGAAAATTCACACCGTCCCGGGAATATATATATGGCGCGGTGCCGCCGGACGCCGTGACATTAATGGAACCATCGCTCTTTCCGCAGCCGGCGGCGGTGGAGGTAATGGTCGCCTTGACGCACCGTTGGACTATTTCTCCCGTCTGCTCGCCGACGCAGCTCTTGGTATCCTGGACATACGCCGTAAACTTCCCTATGGGTACGCCGTTAAAAACATTTCCTGTCTGGTAACTCACCCCATCCAGGCTGTATTGCAAAGGCGGCGCACCTCCTGTCGCCTGAATGATCACAGCCCCTTGTCCGCTGCAGTCGGCATCATGCGTTGTCACGGCAACAACAGGAGCCACTGAATTGACAAGAGCTACGTTAGTGGTGGCGGTGAGACCATTGGCATCTTTGACGGTAGCTTTATAGTTACCTACAGGCAAGGAGGGGAAGACGGGAGAAGATTGAAAGTTGACCCCGCCCACTGAATACACATATGGAGCCGTACCGCGTACAGCGCGTACGGTAATAGTGCCGGAAGAATGATGGCAGTCGGGGCTCTGTACGGTGGCAGTCACGGCCGGACCAGGGCAATTCCCCCCCACCGTCACGTCAACCTGGTGCCTGTTGTTTGACGCATCCTTCACCATTACGGTATACACACCGGAAAGAAGACCCGCAAATATGTTGTTCGATTGAAAATGAATGCCGTCGATGGTATATTGGTAGGGCAGCGCTCCGCCAATACCTTTGGCCGTGATGGTCCCATCGGGTGAACCGCCACAGGTCATATCTGTCTCTGTACCGCTGAGGCTGAGGCCGCAGGAATATCCCACCGTATAGGAGAAGAAGGATACCTGTCCTCTGCCATCCTTCACATGGATAGTATAAACTCCCCCGGGAAGCCCTGTAAACTTACCGCTGCTTAGATAATTCGTCCCACCAAGAGAGTAGGTATAGGGCGGATTTGCATCATGGGCTTCTACCGTGATGGTTCCGTTGTTGTTGCTGCAGGTGGCGTTGGTACCACTGACGATCAGGGAAACACAGCCATACAGGGTATAGGAGGTGCTATATATGCAGCCTTTCTTATCGACCACGGACAGCCGGTAATTTCCGGGAGTAAGGTTACTGAATGTTGGAGAGCCCTGCCACCTGGATCCGTCCAAACTATAGGAATAGGGAGCCGTTCCGCCGGAAGCATTTAAAGTAAGGCTCCCGTCCCTGGTAGTACAGCCGGAAGGCCGTTTGATATCGATAACTGTCGCTGTAGGCGGATTCCCGTTGTTGGCAACATTGGCAGTAGCGCTGACAGTAGCGCCGGTGGCGTCCCGCACATCGATGGTGTGGGTCCCGGCACTAGCGGAATGATAGCCACTACGTTGCCAGGCGCCACCGTCAAATGAATAGCTGTACGGTGACACACCGCCCGAAGGGTTGACGGTGACCATTCCGTTGCCGGAAGCACAGGAAGCAGGGGTCGTAGTAATCTCGAGTTGGAAGGCGTCGAGGGGGGCAGCGCCTATCGCCGCGGGTGAAGTTGTGGAAGAAATTACCCTTTTTTCCAGGGCATAGCTACGCTCCTGGCTCAAAACCAGGGAAGGCCAGTAGCAGAATGGCATCAATAGCGCTATGAGCAGAATAAGTCCCCGGGACGCCATATCCGGGGGTATTCAAAAATCAGACCCCGTCTATTTGTGCTGTCTGAACAACCACTCCATCATCAAAGGATCGCTGTAGGCTCCTAACCAGGAAAAATGCCCGACCTCAGGATATTGAGTAAACCCCGGATGCGCGCCGGCATTTGTCAACGCTTCAAACATAGCCAATCCATGCAACGGATTGACGGCGGGGTCCTCTGCGCCATGATAGATCCACATCGGGACATGGGCTATCGACGCCGCTCGCGAAGTGTCGCCGGCCCCGCACACGGGCACCGCCGCGGCAAACAGGTTAGGATACCGCTCGAGCGCATCGAAGGTCCCGTAACCTCCCATCGACAAGCCGGTGATGTATATTCGATTGGTATCCACCGGCATCGTAGTCTCCAATTGGCGGATAAGCCCGATAAGCAAACGCATCGGTTTACTCGGCTCGATGTTCAGCGTCATTCCTTTCCTGTTCTCGGTGGGTGTCACGTTGCTCCAGGTTTGGCGCTCGGGGCACTGCGGCGCAATGACGATCGCCGGATGGGCCAGCATATTCTGGTCGGTCGCGAAATTCATCACTCCCCACTTCAACTGCGCGTCATTGTCGCTACCCCGCTCCCCTGACCCGTGCAAAAAGATCACCAACGGATATTTTCTTTGCCGGTTGGCATCGGGAAACAATAGGCGATAGGCCAGTGTGTCGCCCTTTTCGACATACTTTTCGCGGCTAAACCGCGATGGCTGGGCTTGCGCCAGGGTGGCCGCGATGACGCAGAAGAGAAAAACAAGCAATATTTTCATAATGTCTAATTTAATCTATTTTTCGATATTTCAAATTCCGGAACGGCACATTTGCCCCCAATGAATGTCGTTTTCTCCCCCCGTTTGAACAAACGATGATCGTTAGCTTTACAAAAAAGGACTATGCGAAAAATCATCGTTACCGAATTCATCACCCTGGATGGCGTTGTCGAGGCGCCAGGTGGCAATGAAACCCCTCATCCTCATGGTGGTTGGCAGTTTAAATACAATCATCCGGAAGGCGGCAAATACAAGGTTGATGAAATTGCTGCTGTGGATGCTTTGTTGCTGGGCAAAACCACGTATGAATTGTTTGCCGGGTATTGGCCCAGCCAGACCGGCGGCGGATTCGCCGACCGCATTAACCAATATCCTAAATATGTCGTATCCCGAAGTCTGCAGCGGGCGGAATGGAACAACTGCCATATTCTTCGCGACGTAGCTAAAGACGTCGCCGCGCTGAAAAAAACAGAAGGTGGCAATATCCTCGTCTATGGGAGCGCCACACTCGTTAAGGCCCTGCTTCACCACGACCTCATTGATGAGTTGCGGCTAATGTTATATCCCGTCTCCATCGGCGGGGGATTGAGGTTATTTGACGACAGCAGGGAATTAAAGAGATTCGAGCTCAAACATTCGCAGGCCTTCGACAATGGCGTTCTTATCCTCGAATATCGGCCGATCCCCTGACCGTCTATTTTCCATCCGCCGCAGTCTTTATCGCCCCTAGGAAATTGCAGTTCACCGTAAGAGATGGCATCGGTCAGGGGATGACCGGGGCCACCATTCATCAAAGTTATTTCCTGCCCTTCCAGTTGGATGGATGCTACCAGAAAGGCGCCTTCAGGCCCTGGTTCCCGTATGTTCTACGAGTATTTCTACATATCCTTCCGTTCCATTCACCCTGATCCTCTGCCCGTCTTTGATCAGCCTGGTAGCATTCTCCACCCCAACAACTGCCGGCAAGCCATATTCGCGCGCAATAACTGCGCCATGGGTCATCAGCCCGCCAACCTCGGTAACCAGCCCCTTTATCGATACAAACAAGGGTGTCCAGCTGGGATCGGTAAAGGTGGTCACCAATATATCTCCACCCTCCAGCTTAGCATCCTCCATGTTTAAAATGACACGCGCCCGTCCCTCTACAACCCCGGAAGAAACAGCCAGGCCGGCAATAGCCCCAGTCGGGATATTGACTCGTTTGTATTGGCCCCTGATAATTTCACCATCAGACGTGATAACACGTGGCGGAGTTAATTTTTCATATACGCTGTACTCATCTCTTCGCTTGTCGATGACCCGGTAATCCAGTTTATTTGTGCGTACGACTTCCTGCAATTCTTCAAAGGCGAGATAGTAAATATCTTCTTTTTTATTAAGCACGTTGACTTGCACGAGTCGTTCCGCTTCCTTTAATAAAGCCTGCTTATAAATGAAGTAGCGACTAACAATATCGTATTTCGGATATTCACGATACCCGATGAAATTCCGGATCAGGTCGATCATTTGTTTTGTCTCTTCGGCTTTTTGTTCACCATCCGACAATTGTTTCAATCGCGCTAATAAATCCTGTTCTTTTTTCAAAGCATCCTTTCGTCCTTGCTCAAATTTCCGTTTGCTGGCGCCAGGCTCAAGGTTTTTGATGTTACTGAGGATCATAGGCGCCAGCATACCTGGCTTTTCACTCCAGCGTGTTCTTGTAATATCAATTTCTCCGGCACATCGCATTCCATACTTGTCGAGATACGCAGCAATAGCATCATGCACCTGCTGCCCGCCTGCGAATTGAACCAGTTCATCCAAAAAGTCATCATCCGTTACCTGTTGTAGATAGTCAATTATTTCCGGATAGGGGCGGATCACATCTGCAACGCCCAGTAGCTCCATACCCATTTCGGAAGTAACGTTATTAGGTACGGATAGGGAAATCGTGTCTGCTACGTTTTTCTCACCTAACCACTCATTCATTTTTTCATTGATCCAAGCTGAAGCATGTATGGGGGCCATGATCACACTCAAATTTTTCAGATCTGACGCACGCTGCTTCCGTTGCTGCATATCTTCCAGGATACAATCAAACACATCCAATCCTGATTTCGTTCGGATGTCATGTTTTAACGCGGACAACGATGTCTCGCTACTTTTGATCAAATCAGGAACAATTGCCGGATTATTTCCTGCTTCTGCCAGAATATCCGCGGCCGACATACCCCTATGGCCTTTAACGGGCCCCGGCTCGCTTTTGTCATTTGGGTCCAATTTTATGAAATCTCTCCGTTCTATGATGGTAATAAGCGCGTCTTTTATGAGAGGATCGGAGTGCCCTAAAACATCCAATAAATTTTGCCTGCCAGCGGGTGAAGCCAGGCTCTTCGTGATATCTACAAACAGCCTTCCGCCAGCAGTTTTAAATATGGGGCGGGCGCCTGTCAACAACCAAACAGATATCCCTAGTGGTTTAATAGGGTCAGTCATCATTTGTTGGTGACCGACAGAAACATATACATGATTTTCCCCATCGCCCGACTCAGGAATAGGATATAAAGTTGTGATCGGCCGGCTTTGCACAATATAAAATGTATCATCGGTCAGACACCATTCGATGTCCTGGGGATGGCCGAAATGTTCTTCAATCTTTCTGCCTATGCGCTCGAGTCGCAAGATCTGGTCATCCGTCAACGCCTGCCTGGCGGATACTCTTCTGTCAACAACCGCCCCATTACGCACTTTATAGATATCAGCATTCACAAGCCCGGATACCAGCGCTTCACCAAGTCCGAAACTGGCTTCAATGGATAATACCTTTCTGTTGGAAGACACCGGGTCGGCAGTAAACAAAACTCCAGCCACCTGCGGGAAAACCATCTTCTGAACAACTACAGCCAGCCAAACTTTGCGATGATCAAACCCATTTTGAATACGGTAAATTATCGCCCTCTCGGTAAACAGCGATGCCCAGCATTTACCGATATGCTGTAAAATTGCATCTTTCCCGATAATATTCAGATATGTATCCTGCTGTCCCGCAAAGGATGCCGTCGGCATGTCTTCGGCCGTAGCACTGGAGCGCACAGCAAAAGCATCATTTTCACCAAATCTTGCGAGATGTCTCCCAATCTCTTCCGCCATATCCGCAGAAATAACCACTTTCTCGATAGCCGCACGAATTTTTGCGCTGATGTCGCTGATGCCTCTCCTTTCTTCAACATTAAAAGACATCAATTCATCCAACAAGCAGTTAAGCTCCTGGTTATTTTCGATGATTTTTTTATACGCTTCGGTGACAACGCAAAAACCCTTCGGCACTAATATCCCATCGATCCTTGAAAGTTCGCCCAGATTGGCGCCCTTGCCCCCTGCAACCATAAACTTTGTTCTGTCGATGTCCTGAAAAGAAAGCACATAAGTGTTCATATTCTCCGCTCTTTTTTATGGATAGATAATCTCGCAAACCACTTGCAAGTATCGCCACAAAAAGGCACTTATAAATAGAAAAAACCTCGAACCAAACGAATGGCGCTGTTGTTGTTCAAGCAAGACGTCACTGAAGTTCTACCGTTTGGCTTCGGCTTCTACCCGATATATATCACCATCATCGGTAATGGCGTAGAGGGCGTTATTAGAATAAGTCACATCTCGAAATCGTTGATTTTTGTCTGTGAGAAGCCGCTCTTCACCTACAACCTTGTTGTTCTTGATTATAAGACGATCCACATGCTGCCCGCTGAGGCAGGCAACGAATAAATTATTCTTCCATTCGGGAATGCCAGTTCCGTTGTAAAAACAGATACCGCTTGGACTGACGACGGGATCCCAATAATAGACCGGCTGCTCCATTCCTGCTTTTTGCTGAATGCCTTCGCCAACCTTATCGTTGGAGTACTCAAGACCATAAGTGATCACCGGCCAGCCATAGTTTTTGCCGGGGCGGATAAGATTTATTTCATCACCGCCGTGGGGACCGAATTCGGATTCCCACAATTCACCGGTGGCCGGGTTAATGTCCAATCCTTCCGGATTACGATGGCCACAAGAAATTATTTCCGGTTTTGCGTTCGACTGATAGGGATTGCCCGCAGCGGGCTTACCGGCCGTCGTTATTCTTATGATCTTTCCCAGATAGGAATTCAGGTCCTGCGCCTGCACCCGGACCTCCGGAGCAAATTTTTCGCCAAAGCTGACGAACAGATCCCCATTCTTGTCAAAGACCAGCCGGGAGCCGAATTGTAAATTCCCCTTTGTCGCCGGTGTGGCCCGAAAGATCACTGTAATATCGTCCACCTTGCCTTCCGCCTCATTCAGCTTCCCTTTGGCAACGGCAGTCACACTCCCCGACTCATATTTTTCGGAATAGGTCCAATAGATCATCTTATTGCTGGTAAAGTTGGGATCAAAGGCTACATCCAGTAGCCCGCCTTGCCCGGCGTATACGACCGCCGGCAAACCCGTGATCTTTTTGACCAATGCGCCATTCTTATCATGGATCTCCATTGTCCCCGATTTGAGGGTCACCATCAGCCGGCCGTCGGGCATGGCTACAATAGCGAAGGGATTGCCGAGCCTGTTGGCAATTTTCTCCACCTTGTAGGGCGTGGTTGTTTTGGCTCCTGCAATCCTGGTTTGTCCCACGAACGCCGGTTTATAATTGGCGAATCCGGGTTTTGTTTCGACAGGTGGCAAACTGTCCTTACCAATGTGTTGTCCGTTTGCATAATTTGCGCTTACCACGAGATAGCCAAACAATAGCAACCCTGTCAACAAAAATGAGTCCCTTTTTTGCATAAAAAATATTTTAATTCGACAAATAGCCCAGTATGAATATTATGCTAACATACGCCCAAAATATAGAGAAAAGAATATGAGCCAGTGTCTCAAACTTCTTACCCCTCCACAACTTTCCTGAATATACAAAGAATTGAACATACAGCCTTACCGTCCAAAATATTCCTAGCCCTAAAGAAATCCTTCTGCCCAATGTTGTATGTAAGAGCGCATCGGAAGAAGCCAAACAAAGAAGCCCCAGCAGAAAAACCAATAGTGCAATAAAGAACATATGGACGTACATCATTTGACGGTTGATCAAGCTCAATGAGCTCAACTCCTGCTTCCATTTAAAATACTTTGGAAAGAAAATATGAAGGAGAGCCAGGAGAATAAATAAGCAGCCGATGATCTTAATTTGTAGTTCCATTGCCTATGGCGTACATTCAAAAATAGACATAAAAGGCGTGAATTTAGTTTCCCGGATCGAGACAAAACCTGCACGTTCAAATGCTTTCTTCCAAACAGCCCGGGAAAAGAAATGAGTGAACCCCACTGAAAATGCAAGAAAATTTGAGAAATCCCGCAAATGCTCAACCATAACCACTTTACCTCCGGGTTTGCATAGTCGATGGCATTCTTTTAGAAATAGGATCTTCTCCTCATGTGATCTTATTTCATGCGCTGCCGACAGCAAAAAGACAATATCAACCGTACAGTCCTTTAAAGGCAATGAGTTGGACGCCACTTGCTGTGTATCAGGATAGACCAAACTAACCTTCCGGGCTCTTTTGATAGCAGGCTCCGTATGTTGTCTGGCATTGTAGAAATCAAACGCTTTTACGTCGGATTGAGGAAATTTTCTTTTTATGATAAAACTTGTTTCATCAAAGCCTGCATTAATATTAACGATCATATCTGCCTTTTCCTGCTCCTTTACGAGCTCATTCATCCAATGCAGGTCATAATATCCTGAAAAATCATATACATAGGCCGATACCAGCAAGGGCATGATCAACCCATACAGGAATGCCGCTACAATGATCCAAAAAAGCAGAGGTGGCCAACTGACAAGATAATGACTAAGAAACAAAAGGCACAAAACTCCCAGACCGAATACATAAAAATGACGGTTAAAACTCAGGATATTCAAGACACCTTGAAATTTTCTTCTTTTTTGCTCCATTGCTCGATTTTACCTTTTTTCCAGTAATAGGGGATATCACGTATAATAAAGGCATTCGCCAGCCTGACATCATCCAGCTTCAATCTGTTAATAAATGAAAAATTTTGGTCAATGACCTTAACAGGCATCGGCTTCCAGTTTTCCCGTACTCCTTCGATGATCAAAATTCTCTTCTCAGCGGAGTTGCAGGTAAACGTAAAAGGCAGTGGGCCCGCATACCGTCTGGCTTCTTTCCAGTCGGCAAAGGGCGATCCGACGGGCAATGAAATATTGTCATGATCCGAATTATCTATCCGAATAAGGAAATCCGATTTGTTTGACCAGATCTCCGTGGTTCCGTTTTGCCGGATCTGACAGATGTCTGTGGTGGTGTAATTGTAGTGCGTAAAAATATTTCCAAAAAACTCCATTTTCCTCTTGTCCGTCTCTGACTTAAGGATATATAGTCCTCTCAAATTTTTACCGGCCTCGTTGATAAATCGAACAAACACACGATACCCGATCAGAAAAAAGTCATTCCCAAACATTCGGGGAAATCCCTTTGGTCGCAACGATTTTGTCTGAACCATTGCCACCGCAATAAACCCCCACTTATTGTCGAAGACATCCAGTTCCAAACATTCAGGTAGCAGGTGCCGAATCTGTTCTTTTGGAACAGCAAAAGTTAAAACAAGCGAGCTTTCAAAAAATGCCTCGACTGCAAAGGGATGATTTTTTAGGAATGAAAACATTTGATATCTATTGAGCCAGCCTTTTCCTAAGGCAAAATTCGTTATATAATATTAAAAATATAAATAGAAACGCAAACAACGCATTAAATCTACCCCATAAAAGTAAGTCAGGAGCCAGCATAAATTCCAGGCTATTCATCGTTGCAATAATTACAGCCTGGGTCATCGCATTAAGTTTTGTCTTAATGCCACTCAATATCCAAACTGCCATGGCTATTTCGGCAAAACCAATCGCCCGGGTCAAGCCCCCCGCGTGGGCATCACCTATGATCCTCGCAACGATTTCCCGGTGTCGCGGCACAAGATTTAGAACTTTACAGAAAAGCCCATTCACGATCCAAACGGTCGCTATCAGGTAATTTAGGTATCTGTTTAGCATCTCAAAAAAATTATTGATTTTTCCCAAACAGTGTCTGCCAGACTTTCTCATACGGATCACCTTTAGTCCATTTAGGTTCCTCCTCGGCCGTATAGCAAATAAACAAGATCGATCGTTTGGGCGGGTGCCTGGCAAAATACCTTGCTGCAGCGACGACGGCCGCGGCGCCGGTGGCATTATCCCTTGCGCCGTTGAAAATGCTATCCATCTTCCCGTTCTCCATGACTGCCGAATCCGCAACTCCCACATGATCATAATGCGCACTTAGAATTATGTACTGACTATTCAGGATAGGGTCAGTTCCTGGCACATAAGCCAGAATATTTTTAAGGGTGACCCCTCGTATCCTCGTCCATGGAATATTGGCCGCGACCTGCCTATCCATCCGGCTCCTGTTCATGGGACTAAATTGATGGTTGAAGACCTGGTAATACCCATCCTGCCCCGGTACAGTTTTGGTCCCCGCTCTTCGGAATTGGTCTGCAATATATTCGGCAGCAGTATCGATCTCCGGTAATCCAATATGACGCCCCCTGAGATGGTCGGAGGCAAGGTATTGCAGGGGAGCAAGGATCTGATCATCCGTAAGTACTTGAGCAATAGGATTGGCATCCTTACTCTGCGCCGCTAAAGCCAACCAGCCGAACAGCAAAAAGGAAAGAGGCAAAAGCAACTTTCCTGATAAGCAGCGTGGCCGAAATCCAGATTCGACCAGTCGATATAGCATAAACGAATAGTTCATCGGTTATTTTGCGATCCTTTCAAATGTAAGGAAAAGTGTAATTTTCAGCAATGAAACTGAGCCGGGCCTGCCAGATTGCTGTCCTGATCGCCGTCCTTTCCTTCGGCAGTTCGGGATACGCCTTGTCGCCCGTTGGCCCTATCATCACCATCGGCCCGATCATATCCAGCGATTCCGTCAACTGCATCATCCCTTTTACCCGTGTGGGGAATCTGATCCTCATCCGGGCAAAGGCGGATACGGCCACTGGCTTTTTTGTGCTGGATACGGGAGCTCCGGGGCTGGTGCTGAATATCACCTATTTCCGTCATTATCCGGCCTCTGCTCCTACAGAAGGAGGAGGGATCACAGGCTCGGCCACATCTTCCCGGACCTTGGTAGACAGTTTCCGACTGGGGCCGGTGAAGTATTCCCACGTGGAGGCAGACCTGATCAACCTGGGTCATATAGAGAATAGCAAAGGCGTCAAAATATTCGGCCTGCTGGGTATGGAGTTACTGGCACGTTTTGAAATGATCATCGACTATGGCGCAGGTGTTATTTACCTGCATCTCATCGGGAAAAAAGAATCTTCTGTCTACCGGAGTCCGCAGCTGTCCGATACTAGCACCTACAGTACTATCCCCATCGACATCGAGGATGGGAAGATCATTGTGTATATTTACCTGAAGGGAAAAAAGCTGAAGTTCGTCATAGACAGCGGCGCAGAAAGCAATGTTCTGGACAGCCGGCTGCCCGATAAGGTTTTTCAGCAGGTGGAGATCACACGCAAGGTGCTTTTGGGTGGCAGCGGGAGCCATAAGGTGGAGGCATTGTACGGAGATATCAAAGGTCTGCGCATCGGAGACATGGATATCGCCAAACTTCCTGTGCTCATTACGAATCTGAAAAGCCTGTGCGACGCCTATAATACGGATTGCCTGAATGGGATGTTGGGTTTCGACTTTCTGTCATTGCATAAAATAGGCTTTAATTTTGTGAACCATAAGATGTATATATGGAAATAAAAGAAGACGGACAAAAAAGCAGGTGGCTGACATGTCTTGGTCTTCTTACCAGCCTGCTGCTTCTGGCGCTGCCCTGCAAATTATTCTCCCAGGGTGACCAGAAAGGAACATCCTATACTGTCAAGGATGGCAGAATGTGCATCGAGGTGCGCAGGAATATCGATAAGTCCAGGCTGGACAGATTTATTGACCAGTACGGTCTTTCCGACCTGGACCTGCCTGCATTGCTCTTTGGCGGGTCCGGGAAAGAGTCGGAAAAACGGTTGATCTCCCGGCTACGGAAGATGGGTTGGAGATTGGAAACAAACAACGGTAAGACCATTGTTCTCAGCAAGCAGATGCAGGGAGTGGGCAACTTAAATGACCCGGGGCGTCGAATAAGCCTTATGGAAGAACATCCCAATAGTTTTGACCTCTTCCCCGCCCAGAACGATAATCTGGTATTTGGGTTCAACCGATTCACAGGGAAATACCCTTTCTCAGTAAAGGAGTCTCAGGTGACCTTTTTTGAAAAGGGTCATTCCTCGGCCCGTCGGGTGCTTTTAGCAGGCAGCTTTACGAACTGGCAGCATGGGGCTTTGGAGATGAAGAAAACGGACAGCGGATGGACGGCTATAGTGTCATTGGAGCCCGGAAAATACTGGTATAAATTCATTATAGATGGGGATTGGGCCACCGACAGAGACAACTACCTGAGCGAAGACGACGGAATGGGCAATACAAATTCAGTCTATTATAAAACCAATACGGTCTTTACGTTACCCGGGTTCGCCGACGCCCGGGATGTCTACCTGTCCGGCAGCTTTAACAGCTGGAATCCGGGAGAATTGCCAATGTCCAAAGGAGCTTATGGATGGACCATCAATTTGTACCTCGCAGAAGGCACGCATACCTACAAGTTTATAGTAGATGGGAAATGGTATGAAGATCCGGCCGGTGTCGTCCACGTGCCGGATGGGCATAATGGATTCAACTCCGTGTTGCAACTGGGGATGCCGCATAGGTTTTTTCTGAAAGGCTATCCATCGGCAAGATCGGTGGTATTGGCGGGCTCTTTTAATGGCTGGAAGACCTACGAGCTGCTGATGCATAAGACAGTTGAAGGCTGGGAGCTGCCTTATGCCTTAGGTCCCGGCAACTATGAATATAAATTCGTGATAGACGGAAAATGGATAACGGACCCTGCCAACTCTTTGTTCGTCAACAACAGGGAAAGTCATGCTGTCAACTCCTACCTGGTCGTACAGCCGAATTATACTTTTCGACTGGAGGGCTATGACAATGCCAAGGTTGTCTACCTGGCGGGAGATTTTAACGACTGGACCCCCAATTCACTGGGGATGCGGCGGGAAGGGAACGCCTGGGTCGTCAACGTCCATCTATCCGTCGGGAAGCATCTTTACAAGTTCGTCGTAGATGGCAAGTGGATCATAGATTCTGCCAATCCTCTGTGGGAAGAAAATGAATACGGAACGGGCAATTCGATCATTTGGATGGAGGGACGGTGAAAAAGGTTGCTGCCACCTTCCGTCCATTACGCACAACTATTTCTACAATTTCTTCAATGTCCTTTTTAGAAGTCCTGAAATTGACGATACAGGCGCGCAGGCAATACCTGCCACCAATAACCGCATTCGAAAGAAACACCTCCCCATTGCGCTGCAAATCATTTAATAAAAGCTCGTTCAGCTTATTCACATCCGCTTCCGGGCACCCCGGCGGAAAGTATCTAAAGGTGACAATGCTTAAATTATGGCTGACGGCTTCCAACTCTGCATGTTCTGAAGCAAGGCTGAATAATGACCCGGCAAGCTTGATATCAGTAGCGATCATTTCCATAAAACCCAGCTTCCCCGCCTGCTGTAGCACCATCCACACTTTTAACGCCCTGAACCCGCGCGAATTCTGAAAACCATATTCATAGAAATTCCGGGCCTCCGGTTCCTCATCATTGCTGAAATTATAGTAGACTGGGTGTGAGCTATAAGTTTGGATCAGGTGGTTGGGGTCTTTAACCAGCGTACACCCCGCCTCCAGCGGCGTATACAGCCATTTATGCGGATCGACGGCAATGGAATCGGCCTCATCCATTCCTTCAAAAACACTACGCTGTTCGGGTACCACCGCAGCCGGTATGCCATATGCTCCGTCGATATGGTACCAGCAATCATACCGTTTACAAATAGCGGCGATACCCTTTAGATCGTCCACAGCGCCCGTACTGACATCGCCGGCAGTGCCGACAACCATGATCGGCAGCAGATGATTCTTCTTATCTTCTAAAATGGCTCCCTCCAATAACCCGACGTCCATTCTGTTGCCACTATCAGTGGGTATCCAACGAATGGAATTTGTCCCCATTCCCGAAAATGCTACAGCCTTCTCGATCCAGGTATGTGTCGCCCTGGAGCAATAGACCAAAGGCTTACTTGCTGCACCTGCAATACCTTCTTTTTTATGCTCCGGCACCTTTGCATTGATGGCGGCGCAAAAAGCTGTAAAATTGGCCATATTGCCTCCACTCACTAATAACCCATCAAAACAGGCCGGAAGACCGACAAATGCGCCTATCCATTTTATCACCTGCTTTTCTATCACAGTTGCAACAGGGCTTAAAATCCTGGCGCCGACATTTGGGTTGACCGCGGCCGCCAGCAGATCCGCCAACGCCCCTATCGGAGCAGCTGAAGAAGTAATATACCCGAAAAATCGGGGGTGACCGTTTAAAAGCGAGTAGTTCAGCAGAACATCAGCAGCATGGTGTACTATCTCCATCGCCGCTTTCCCATCCTCCGGCAGTGGCGCGCGACCAATAATCGCTGAAAGTTGTGCAAAAGACAGGTCTGTCGTAACAGGCCTCTGATCGATGTTATCGATAAAGTCGGCTATCTCATCGATCAGTCTATGCCCGATCTCTTTGAATTCAGAACCCGGCATTTCGAGAAGCGCATTTCTTTTCCCGGACATAGCAATTCTAATTTGGATATAATATTAACTATTCCGGGTTGCAATCTGTTGACTGAAAAGCTCAATAATTTGACTTAAAGGCTTGCCTTACCGGCAAGATCATCACGCCCCTGGCTGCCCCACCCCATAAATGGCAATCCCTTCCATATTCAGCCGGACAATATCCCTGCCGCTCTTCCCCGCCACGATCGAAATTTCCTTCTTTTGCCCCTCCAGTTCGGGGCTCATTAATACCAGGGAAGAGAATTTCACCCGGCTGGCATCCACTTCATACACCAGCTCATGGTCCTTTACAAGGGAGACGATATCTTTCATCAAGGGGATACCTGAAATATCTTTCACGTCATCGGGCTCGGCCTTCAATCCCCCATTCATAAAATGGATCACGGGCCCAACCTTATCATATATCCTGATCCTTGCCGCCCATCGGTCATCCCCCTTCACCTGCTTCAGCACAGGCTTGAACTTCCCGCCGGCAATCAGCTTTTCCAGCGGCGCAGCAGCTACCGCGCTATCCACGATCACCAGGTTCTTATGACGCCCTTTCATCAACCGATCCGACAAAGACGTCTTCCTTGCGAACCCCTTTTCATCATGCGTTCCAAAAGGTAATGCCATCCAAACCAACCCGCCGCCGGAAAGATACCGTTCGATAGCCGCAAACTGCGCATCCGACACACAACCCACTCCGTCCAGCACCAAAGGAGTATGCTCCTTCGATAATGCCTCCGCGTCAGCCAGCTCCTCTGCACGAACAAACCGGTACCCCACATTATGCTTTACCAGCTGCATACTCCACGCCCTCGCGCGATGCCAATGCTCATTCCCGGACGCATCCTTCCACCCATTGTATCGGCACAGTCGGTTATTTACCACCCGTACTTCCACCAGGTCATGCCCCTCCCAATAATGCAGATCACTGTATTGTTTCTCCCAGTTGTTTGGCTTGCTGATAGCATCTTCCATTTCCAACGCATGCTCAGGGTCTTCGGGCAATCTCCCGTTCAACGTGCTGCTCCAGTTGGAAGCCCCCCAAAACCGGCCCAGCGACCAACCCAGATACGCTCCCTTCTCCGATATGGCATAGCTCAGCGCTATGGCCGGAGCGCCACCCCTGCCAGCGGCAATATCTTTTTGATTCAACGCCTCCGCATCCATGGGTATCCAGTCCACATTCCGGATGTTCGTTCCCACATTTTCCAGCATAAAGAGATCCAGGTAAGGCGCCATCTTCTCCAGGTCCAGCGCCACAGCATTCAATACCGCCGGCCCGGTATCTGAACAACAGGTCATCAATGGTCTGTCCCCTACCATCTCTTTGATCATGCGAACATGATCCCTCACGGAGTCGGACTTCATCCGCAACCAATCCCGGTACACAGGGTTGTCATAATTTCCCCACTCCAGCATATCGTCCTGGGTAGTATCACCAAAAAATGTCCTATCGGAAAAATTCGGTATCTCATGCCCATAATCCCTGCGAAAACGATCCCTGCAATATTTACATCCACAAGTGGTATTTCCCGGGTAGCTGCACATATCGTCGACCTCGATGCCGTCAAAAGGCACTTCCTTCACCAGCCTTTCCAGGTATTTCCGGTGCATGTCAAGGAATCCCGGGTTATTATGGCAAAACGCCTCGTATTGATATTGCTTCGCATAGCCCCGGCTGCCATCCCTCAGATCCACTTCGCAAAGGTCCTGGTAAAAATGTCCCTCATATTGTGCATGCCTGGCCGCAATCGGGTCCGGGAATAGCTGCACGGCCATGCGCTCGAATTGATGCACCTTCCGAAAATCCGCCTCATTCCTGGGTCGCGTGACATGATTACAGGAAAAATGATCCATAAAGCGGATACCTCGTTGATGCAGTTCTTCACATACGGTGGCATAATATCCATGCAGCTGACCGAAATAATTGGAGAAATCAAATCTATTGTGGAATCCAAAATTGATAGCCGTGTCGATCCCTGCCCGGGCAAATCCATCCGCGCGTTTTTTGATCCTGTCCAATACCGGTCTCTCCGGCCATAAGATATCATCTAATGTGGTCCACCAGCTGGCCGCACGGTTGGGAATAAATACAGGCCCCTTAAAGGTTTCCATCTTCACAGCCCCGGCCGTCGGCGCCGCCGCCAGCACTTTTGTAAATCCATTCGAAAGATATATGCCCGCTCCGGACATTGCAGTCAGCTTAATAAATCTTCTACGGTTAGTTTTGGCATTCATGTTTCAAAATTTAACAAGTCCCATCCAAATTTAACCAGCAACTCGATCCCTACTCTCCACTAATCGATTCAAAATGTATACTTTTTTAACCCTTTTTTTGGGCAGTTCGCCCTTTTCCAATAAATTGAGTACAAGCTCCGATTAAAAGCAACCACCTGCATGAGGCCTCAATTACATAAGCTTCCGTTATCCCCGGACTCTTCCTTTATTTATATCAATTGGGAATGCAACTATTTCGATAAGGCCTGGCATTTTCACAAAGAATATGAGCTGGTCCTCATCGACAAGACCAAGGGCACCCGCTTCATCGGCGACAAGGTCAGCTTCATAAAAGAAAATGACCTTATGCTCATCGGGCCAAATGTCCCGCACCTATACCGTAATACGGAAGAATATTATCAGAACAAGGGCCTCGTTGCAAGATCCAGCTTCATACATTTTACAGATGATTTTTTAGGCAACTGCTTTTTCGATCTGCCTGAAATGAAACTGGTGCGCCGCCTCCTCGACCGGTCTGTTCTGGGCCTGGAAATACTGGGAAAGGCCAATCGGTACGTGAAGAGCAAGCTGCAGGAAATGGAGTCCGTGCCGCCAGCTAATAGATTGATAAAGCTCATGGAAATACTCGTATACCTTTCCACCAGCAAGGAACTGGAGCCCACCCTCTCGAGGACCTTTATAGCCAACAATACCAGCGATACCGACAAGATCGATACGGTATTCCAGTTTATATTAAAGAATTTCAAGAACGAGATCTATATCGAAGAGATCGCCGAAAAGCTCAACATGAGCGCCGCCTCGTTCTCCCGGTACTTTAAACATCATACCCGCAAGACCTTCTCCAACTATGTCACGGAGATCAGGATCAGCCATGCATGCCGTCTGCTGATGGAAGGGAACTATAGTATCTCGGAAATATGCTATAAGAGCGGCTTTGAGAATCTTTCCAATTTTTACCGGCATTTTAAAAAACACACAGGGCTCATACCAAAGGACTATAAAGGCCGGTTCCTATCCGGCGCCCCCGTCTGATACTTCATCCAATAAATAAAGTATACTCCTGTAGGTCTTGCCCGACACCTCCGATAAAGCCATCTCACAAGTGCGCGCCGTGGAATAATAGCCGGACGCGACCTGCGCCGCCGCTTCATTACCCTCCTCCCTGCAGGCCGATGCGATCAGCCCGGGATAATAAAAACCCCTGTCTCCCGCCATCCCGCAGCAACCGGCGGTAAAGGGTATAACAGGCTCTTCCACCGTACGGACAGCCAGCTCTTCCAGTTTTTTATACAGATTCATCTTGTGAAGGGAACATACGGGATGGAACACTGCCTTGCCGGCTTTTTTTCGGATGGACAGACGGGGGAGAAGTACATCCACCGCAAATTCAAGGCTGTCCATCAGCTTCAGCTTATCGAATCGCAGCTGATTGTCGGACGTTAGATAAGGACGACACGTATGTAGCGAATGACTGCAGGAGCTGATATCGATGACGACAGGAAGCTCGCCTTGCCGGCTCCATTCCCAAAGCGCGGCCACAGTCCGGTTGACGGTAAGGCGATATGCATCCGCAAATCCTTTAGAGGAGAACGCCTGTCCGCAGCAACTGCCATTTACACCCGGCGGTACCACCAGTCCAATACCTGCCCTGTCCGACAGACGAATCAGCACCTCGGCAATGGACGCTTTCCCTTCTTTGTCCCTCCCCATCATCCGCGTCAGACAAGTGGGAAAATAGACAGCCCCGGCAACAGCAGGTCGCTGCGCACGCACAACCACAGGTCCCGTCATCTCCGACATCCATAAAGGAAAGGAAGGTATTATCTTTCGTACACCGACAGTCATCTTCGACATAGCCCTTGCTCCGAACAAGCCATTGACCAGCTGACCACCCCGCAGACCGGCCTTGACCAACCATTCTACCAGTCCAAACCGTCGAGCCACCTGGGATGCGATAGAATTTGCTGCACGGGAATGGTTCTCCCGGCGCAGCCGTTTGATAAGCTCCCCGGTATTGATATCCACAGGGCAGTTCGTTGCGCACATACCATCCACAGCGCAGGTATCCATGCCATCGTACTGATAATCTTTAAGCAGGACATCATGTGTCCGGTGATCCCCGGCGGCCTTCAGCCGGGCCAGCGACCTTCTTAGGACAATACGCTGTCTGGGTGTCAACGTAAAATTCCGGCTGGGACAGCTTAGCTCGCAATAGCCGCACTCTACACATTTATCTACTTCTTCCTCTACAACAGGAAGGGACTTGAGGTTTTTTAAATGACAATGCTTGTCTTCATTCAGGATCACGCCCGGATTGACGATATTGTCGGGGTCCACCAGCGCCTTTAGCTCTTTCATCACCTGGTAAGCTTCACTGCCCCACTCGGCTTCCACATAGGGCGCCACCTGTCGTCCGGTGCCATGCTCCGCTTTCAAAGCCCCCTGACACCGGTGAATGATCAGCTCGGCTAACGCATCGTTGAAAGCCGAAAAGAGAACTATATCCTCAGGAGTCGCTACAGATTGCGAGACGACAAAATGCAGGTTCCCATCCTTGGCATGCCCAAAGACGATGGCATGGGCATAGTTGAACTTCCGGAACAGTTCCTGCAACAGCTCGATGGTCTCGCCCAGACGATCCAACGGCACAGCAATATCTTCCAGCATGACGGATGTGCCCTTTGCCCGCACCGCCGCCACGGAGGGATACATTCCTTTCCGCAGCTTCCAATAATTACCCCGTTCCTTTTCATCGGAAGTAAAGACGGTCCGGCTGATCAAGGGCAAATCCCCTAGCTGCCGTGTCGCATGATCGAGTAAGGCCTCCAACCCTTCCCTGCTGTCCGCCTGGTATTCACAAAGGATACAGGATGCCCTGTCTGGCAGCTCTTTTAGAAAGGCAGGAGCGGAAGCCAGATGCTCGATACTGCGAAGGGCCGCTCTGTCCATAAACTCCAACGCCTCCGCACCCGAATCTTTTAATAGCGGAATGGCATCACAGGCGCTGCGGGGGCTCTCAAAGAATAACAAGGCAGCGCTTTTAAATGGCTTGTCAGGGATGGTACGTAAGACGGCCTCGGCAATAAATCCCAACGTCCCCTCTCCACCGATCAGCAGATGAGAAAGGATATCTAAAGGATGCTCGAAGTCCACAAAGGCATTGAGCCCATATCCGACGGTATTCTTACGCTTGTATTTTTCCCGGATCCGTGCAACGAGCGCAACATTTTCCATCACCCGGTGGCGAAGTCTACCCAGCCCATTGTAAAGCTCCGCGGCCTCCTGCTCAAATCGCACATAGTCTCCCGGCACACCGGTATCGAATACCAGTCCATTGGGCAGCATAAATTTCATATGCACCAGGGTGTGATAGGAATTATCCACCACGCCGCAGCACATCCCGCTGGAATTGTTCGATAATATACCTCCCATCATCGCGGACTGGATAGAGGCGGGATCAGGTCCTATCTTACGGCCATATTTCCGGAGATGATGGTTCACCACCGCCCCGGTGACACCAGGTTGGACCCTGACATAGGCGCCGTTATCCTCCACCTTGACGGCTCCCCAATACTTAGATACATCTACCAGTACACCATCCGTGACTGTCTGCCCCGACAGACTGGTACCGGCCGTTCGAAACGTGATAGGGACAGCTAATTTCCCGGCCAGCCGGAAAAGCAAAGAGATCTCTTCTAAATTGATAGGAAACACGACAGCACGGGGCACCAGCGTATAAAAACTGGCATCGGAAGAATACGCATACAGGTCGATAAGGCGGGACTTCAGTCGCTCCGGAGGGAAATGATTTGCTAATTCTGCTACTACGGGATCATTATTTTGCATGACAGATAGTATCCTGTTTTAATCCGCTACGTCATTCTATTGCAGGATTCCCCCAGCCTCTCCACCTCTACTACTACCACATCGCCCGGTTTCAGCCAGTTCTTCTCCGGCAATCCCATGATCACCCCTTCCGGAGTCCCGGTAATTATCAGATCACCAGGCTCCAGGGTCATATGTTGCGAAAGGTCTTCAATGATCTCCGCAACGCTAAAGACCATATCGGCGGTATTGGAGTTTTGCCGGACCTCGCCATTCAGGCTGCAACGTAAGGATAGCCGCTGAGGGTCTCCCACCTCGTCCTTTGACACCAGATACTTGCCCAAAGGTAAAAAATGATCCAGGCTTTTCCCCATCAACCATTGACTTGTCCGAAATTGAAGGTCCCTGCAGGAAAGATCATTGGCGACACAGTATCCAAAGACATAATCCAGGGCATCCGCGGCCTTTACATCCTTACAACGCCTGCCAATAACCACCCCAAGCTCCACTTCATAGTCGAACTGGGCCCCCACCTTCCCAAGAGGGACCTCCGCGCCATGATCCACCAGGGTATTATTGTACTTGGTAAATACCACCGGAATGGAAGGGATCGCCATCCCACTCTCTATCGCATGCTTCCGATAGTTCAATCCGATACATAATATCTTGGAGGGACTGGGCGTACAGGGCCCAATGACCAATGCTTCCTCCTTCAACACAAACTCCTCCCCCGCATCGGCTGCAGCCTCCCTTAACACAACCATGTCAGCCAAAGATAGCGGTCGCTCGCGAAAAGGTTCCCGTCCGCCCGCCAGAAGCCAGGCATCCACATCGACAACACCTCTGTCCGCGACGATCCCCGGGCATAACCTGCCCTCATTTCTGAAGTATAATATTTTCATATGATGATGCTGTATTAGTAAGTAGCGCGTCCGCCGGAAAGATCAAAGGTGAAGCCTGTAGAAAAACTATTGTAGGGGGAGACGATATAAGCGGCCATATTAGCAGCTTCCTCCAATGTCCCACAACGTTTCATGGGTATCTTGTCGGTCATATACTTTACCTGCTGCTCGGGCATCATATCCACCAGGGGTGTCCGGATCACAGCGGGCGCCAGCGCATTCACGGTAATTCCCGTCTCGGCATACTCTTTACCCTGCACCTTCGCCATACATATCACGGCCGCCTTCGACGCTGAATAGGCGAGCATACCGGCATTACCCTCCTTACCCGAAATAGAAGCAATATGCAATATCCGGCCATACTTCTTCGACATCATATGGGGCAGCACGGCCCTGGAGGTATAAAAACTGCTCATAAAATTGATCTCAAATACCTTATGCAGGTCGGCACTGTCCACCTCATGACTTTGCAAATTGGTCAGCCCGGTGATACCCGCGCAATTGACCAGGATATCTATCTTGACATACCGCGCCGCCACATCTGCCACTGTCCTTTCTACCAGCGCCTGGTCGGATACATCGATGGGTATGAGCTGCGCCTTCTCTCCATATTTATCAAACGCTTCATGCAATCCCCCGCTGTTCAGGTCCAACAGGATCACCCTTGCTCCCTTTGTCAGCAGCTTATGCGCAATGGCCATCCCGATACCGGAAGCGGCGCCGGTAATGATCGCTACCTGCCCGTTAAAGTCTTCCATGTGAAAATAGTTTATTTTGAAAAATGCTTGTCCTTCACCAGTTCCAACACACGCCTGTTCAGCTCCTTGATATAGCTGACACTGGACGGGTCGGGAATATAGGCAGCCTTCCGGGCCACACTGTTCTTCAATACGCCACGGGCGATCAGAAGCTCCTTCTCAGCGTAATGGAACAGCTCCATATTCTGCAGTGAAAAGAATATCTGCGGCATCACCTTCTCGAACAGGTCAAAAGCCTTGTCATGCCGACCTTCCTTCCTCAACACGAACACCTTTTGTAAAATATCCGCCACTGCCAGTCCAGGCATGACACCCGCAATCCCCAGCGGCACCAGCTCCAGCATATACAGCCCGCCCCATCCTTCAAACAGGCCTACCTTCCCTCCTGTAGTACGGATGATATCCTCGAACTTCGGCGCGCACAATGGCTCTTCCAGCTTCAGATATTTGAAATTAGGGTGCTCGTCCATCAGCTGCTTGATAAAAGACACACTGATAGAAGCCCCGCCGGGATTGAAATCCTGGATCAGCACGGGCGTCTTGGGGACGGATCGCAGGAACCCCGATAAATATTCCTTTAAAGAGCTCTCTGGCAAGCCAAATATCCGGGGTACGGCTAGGGAAATAACATCAGCACCCGCCTCCTCGTTAGCCTGCGCCAGGCGAATGGCATGCTTCAACGAAGCATGGTTCGATTGGGCAACGATCTTCACGCGACCGGCCGATTGCTCCACAGCTATACGTACAACCTTCAGCTTCTCTTCATCCGACAGCTTATAAAATTCACTGGCATAGGCAGGAAGACAGACAGCCTTGATACCCCCCTCGATAGCAAACTCGATCAGCCTCCGCAACGCGTCCTCATCGATCTCCTCATCCTCCGTAAAGGGCGTCGGCACAATCGGCACTACGCCAAACAATTCATTTTCAATTTTATCCATGATGCTACTATTTATGTCAGTTTTAATTGGTTTGCTTTATACTGCCGGTGATCCAGGATGGTAAGGATAAGGGTAGCGATCAACACCAGCACACCTCCAATAATGGACTGCACGCTCAGGGTCTCCCCCAGCACAAAGGCTGCGATAGGCAGGCCCAGGAACGAGACCATATAGTTCGACAAGGCCACCTGTATCGCATCCAGGTATTTCAATACCATAAAGAACAGCAGCATGGAAAGGAAATTATGGAACAAGGTCAGGGAAGCCATACCCAGCCAGGTCTTCGCAGTAAAATGCGGCACCCGGGCAAACATCCAGGGCTCATAATGCAGCACCAGCGGCGTCAGCATGACCACCAGCACCAGGTAAGTATAAAAGATCATCTCTCGCTCGGTGAACCTGTCCGCCACCTTCTTACAGCCCACATTATAGTAAGCGTTGCCCACAATGGCAAGAAAGATCAGCACATTGCCCAACGCATATTTCGAGCTGAGGTCCATTTGCCGGATATCATTAGTACTGCAAAGAATGACACCCAGGATGGCAATGGCAAAACTGGCCCAGCGCAATCCGTTCATTTTTTCTTTTAAGATCAGGAAGGCAAAGACGGTCGTGATGACAGGCAAAGCCAGTACAAGAATAGCCGCATTGCTCGCCGTCGAATACTGCGTCCCGTATGTCATAAAGACCTGTGAAGGGAAGGCTCCCAACGCGCCCAGCTGTACAAAGATCAGCACGTCCTTGATCTTCTTCTTCCCTTTCTTGAAATCCTTGATGGCGAAAGGCGCGAGAAAAACAGTCGCCAGCAGCATAGGGGCCCATACGGTGAAGTAAGGTCCCACCTGGGCTTGGGTCAGCTTGATGCTGGTGAAATGGAATGACCATATCAGATTGCAGAACACCAATGTCACCCATGAGATAAGTCCTTTCTTCATGATGCGTCTTTATAAATTGAAATAGAGCTCCTGCCCTGTCTTATATTTATGCAATGCTTCCCTGTCCAGCTCCACACCCAGCCCATGACCGGTAGGTACGACAGCAGCCCCTCTTTCAAATCGTATAGGTTCGACGAGGAGGTCATCCACCCGCACCAGCTCCCCGAAGATGTCCGAAGGAATGGTACAATTGACACTGGCTGCCGCAATATGCAGCCCCATAACCTCGGATATCCCCAGATCCACCTCCGAGCCGCGCCAGCAGGATTTCCCTTCCAGATGGGCCATTTCCGCCAGCAGGATACAATTAAAAGCGCCCCCGTTGAAATTATAACCATCTACTGCATCCGCCCGTACGAACTTGATCATATCCCGGATGTCCTGTGTATATGGCAGCGAAATATGTCGGTACAAGGGCACGCCGAGCTTCTCTTTCAGATAACGGAACCCTTCGATGTCCGCATGAAGGATCGGGTCCTCCAGGCCCAGCATGATCCCGTTGTCCACGCCTTCCATCAGACGCAGCGTGGTTTCCACATCCTTCCACCGCTGGTTAGGATCGAGGATGATCTTGATCCCATCCCCGCAACGCTTTTTTATCTCCGCTGTCCACAGTCGCACGGGGTCTTCATCCGAACATTTGAACTTGAATACCTTATGCCCTTTTTCCATGGCTTCGAACGCCTTCTGGGCCGCATCCTCCGGCGTCCGCCTGCCGGTCCAGCCATTGCAATCCACTTTCGCGCGGAACGCGCCACCTAATATTTGATGGACAGGGGCTTTCAGGAGCTTACCGGCCAGATCCAGCACCGCCGTCTCGAACGCTTCATAGATACGTTGATCCGTAATAGGCAACGCACGCCAATTCATGTTCAGGATGTCATTCCCTACCAACTCCAGCATTGCCTGGTGAATAAGCATCCTGTCAGCGCTTCGGTATGTCTCCCCAATACCCGTCAGCCCATTCTGCAAACTCATCTCGATGATCCATTTAGGCTGATTGGCAAATTCGGTCCAGCTGCCGCCTGTCAGATGACGTTTGGCAAAGGCAGCATCCTTATCCAACACATTCTCTGAATTCAGACTGCCCGGCCTGGCCGGAACGACCACTTCCGTTGCCTTGATAGACACGATGGATGACGGTTTTATTCCACTCATATTTTCTTCGAATATTTTAAAGCAAGTTTTCTTATATCGTAGCTAAACTCGATAAACGATTTCTCCCACTCCTCGGCACTCTCGGGGGTATACGGATAAAACCCTTTTGCATTGCTCACACCCAATGCCCCGTCCCCTACTACACGCTGCATCAGCGCAGGCGCGGCAGTAGAATTATCAAGGTCCGGGAACAGGTCTTTCATCACGGTCAGATAAGCAGGGATCCCCGTTAGGTCCATAAACCGGAAGGGCCCCGCAAACGTGATCCAATAACCAAGATCGTTGCGCAGACTACGGTCCACGTCTTCCACAGTGGCATATCCCTTTTCCACAAGATGGAAAGCCTCCCGCAACATGGCATACATGATACGGTTGGTGATAAAGCCCCGGATGTCCTTCTTTAACAAAGAAGGCTCTTTTCCCCAGGACTCCGCCAGCGTAAGGATGATCTGCGCGTAGGACAGGTCGCTCCTATTGCCGCAGATCACTTCCATAAATCGCGTGATATGCGCAGGCTCTGCCCAATGTATGCCCAGCATCCTCTCCGGATATTGCATGCCATCCTGAAGGATAGAAACAGGGATGGCCGAAGTATTGCTCCCGATAACGGCCGTAGGTGACAGTACGGACTCCAGCTTCGCGTAAACCGCCTTTTTTTCTGCCACGTTCTCGATGATGGATTCGATGACAACTTCATGGCCCTTCAAAAGACTTACATCATCTGTAATGACATGTCGTTTCAATACCATAGCAGGGTCCTCTTGTAACAAGCCTTCCTGCATCAGTTCCTCCAGGTATCCGAGAATTCGATGACGGGCAGCTTCCGCATGCTCCATCGTCCTTACCAAGGAGATGACTGGATGTCCTGCTGCCAGGATACAGGTGGCAATGCTGCTACCCATCAATCCTAACCCTACGGTTCCAATAGGTTGTTTTTTGCTCATGAAGTAGTTTTGGTATATCCCTTACTTTCCGATGACAGCTATCGCATCGATCTCGACCTTGATCCCGTCGGACAGTACTGACTGTACTGTTGTCCTCGCCGGACGGACACCGGTGAAAAAAGAGCCATAAGCTGCATCGTATCTTTTAAAATCATTGATATCGCTCAAATGCACGGTGCACTTTACAATATCATCCACTGTCCCGCCGGCGGCTTCGACGATCTTACGCACATGTTCCAGTGTCAGCAGTGTCTCTTCTTCTATCGTACCCCGTTTTACCTCACCGGTGGACAGGTCCAACGGCCCCTGTCCGCTGACGAACAATAGTCCGTTTACAAGAACCCCGGAAGAATAGGCGCCCGTAGACACCATTTTATTTGGATGCTTGATCTCTTTCTTACCCATTATTGTTGTTGGTTAATTTGTCCAGGAATGGCCATTGTGAAAACGATTCGAGAAAGCTTACCAGGCTCTCGACAGCATATTTGTATAAATGCGCCCCCTTCTCGGCAGTCGCCAGTTGCGGCTCCCCGCTACAGCCATTGCTCGAAATAAAAGATGTTTGTTTAAAAATAGTCACTCCCCGGTAAGGCTCATCATCTTCCCACCCCGTATAACCATTGCTCTTCGGCCGCCTGGCACGCACCACCTTCGACACATCCACTTTCTCAGGGAATAAATGCAACATCAGGCTTGTTTCATATTCACAGGCATGGCTCAAGGCCGGGCTCTCCATCGGCGGGTCTCCGGCAAAAGCGCTTCCCGCCAGCTCCCAATAAGTAGCCAGTACGATATTGGGCTGTATATCCTTGTCATAACGATGACTCAACAAAGCCAATGCCTGCTTCACGGGCGTTATATTTCCTCCATGGCCATTCAACAGCACGATCCTCCTAAAGCCTCCTTCCAACAACGAGCTCACAAGGTCCACGATCACCTGTGTATATAGTGCGGGTGAAATACTTATCGTGCCTCCAAAAGACAAATGATGATGACTGGAGCCAAATGATAAAGTAGGGCAAAGCATCATCTTCTCTCCGATCTTCTCTTCCGCCCCCATGGCTACCATCGTGACAATATCGGTATCCGTCGAAACAGCCATATGAGGGCCATGCTGCTCGATAGCACCCAGAGGCAATACCACCACTTTGTCTTTCGCCTCCTCCCCTATCGTGACATAATTCTGTGAAGAATACAACATAGTTCCCGAAATTGTCATGTTATAAAATTAGCCGCAATCGCCCGATGATATATGTATTTATCGGT
This sequence comes from Sphingobacteriales bacterium 50-39, assembly GCA_001898505.1. Taxonomy (GTDB): domain Bacteria; phylum Bacteroidota; class Bacteroidia; order Chitinophagales; family Chitinophagaceae; genus Puia. The sequence goes on along the minus strand of MKTZ01000003.1, from coordinate 107,463 downwards.
CAGTTATGTATACTTTTTCAACACCCCTCTCCGCGCCATTTCCAGCGCCCTTGTCGTCGTATAATATTTAGCCAGCATACAGCTCAATTCCCACTCGGGAAGCTTGCCGGACTTCACATAACCCAAATATTTTTTTGTCACTTCCGCAAACGTAGCCTCATGGTCGAGACTATACCGCTCAGGTATGAGAACCTTCCATCCTTTAGACGTCCCCTCCACAGAGACTCCTGGCCACCGGCCTTGCAGGGCGGCTGCTGCATGCCGTACCGAGCTATCATACTTTGCCGAGGCCCTGAGAGGTTCGATATACAATACAGGTTTAAATCCTTCCTCCTTACCCTGCCGGATGATCAGGTTTGCCAGCTCTCCTCTCAATACAGAATAATGCGTGTCCCCGCCTCCTTCCGGCGCCTGGAAGTCCCACCGGACAGACACACGCGCATGCACCCCTTTCAACGTATAATCCATTTCGCCATTGGCAAATACATTCAGCAGCGAATCCTTTACATTGGCCGACAGGAACGCGGGGTAATGATCCAGCTGCGTTGACAGCTTGAATTGAGAAGGAGTTAGAACAGTAGGCCACCGGCGGGCAGACAGCATGTCTACATCCTTCTTATAGTCCAGCAAGCTATCGGAAAAACATTCCCATTGGACAAGATCCACGAGATGCGTGGTCACATCCACGATCCCCTCTCCTTCCTGGCTTACATCGAAATACCAGGATGGCCGGATCAAAGGTTTGCCGCTGACATATTTGAAAAAGTGATGGACACTTTCCTTGGTGATGGCGGGGTTGTCCCTGGTCCCTTTCAGCAGCCGGCCAAATACCTCGGGCATCGTGGACAGTTCCTTTTGCAGGACGGTAGTGATCTGATAACGCTCGGTCATGATATCATACAGCACGACCCCATTCTTTTTCGCCTCCCCGAACGTCGCCTCCAGAACGGGAAAATCCTTTGGTTCGATGATCATCGGCTTGTCCGCAAATACATTGAATCCGCTGTCGACCGCCGACTTGATATACTCTATCTTTTTTTGGTTGTTGCCCGCAAGGACCACCACATTGCCCGCCTTCTCCCGCATCATGCGCGATAAATAATCAGGCCCTGCATACACCACCTCCTTCCACCGCGTCGGCTGATCGGGCCGGCTGTTGTACTTTTCTATCAGCGCCATATGCGCCTGAAGCTCCTGCCCGCCAGGCGCATACACATGCACTACGGTGTCGATATCTGCATAGCCGGTCTTCTGCACCAGGGCAGCATGAAAATGCCCGGGGTCCAGCGTGATCAGGCGTATCGGATACTCGTGCTTTTCCTCTTTTTTATCCCCTGCCCGCCCGCATCCGGACAATAGTAATACGACGCCTAATAAATATCTCATCATTCCATCATTTTAAAATGCTATTCTTTCCGCGCTTTGAATATCCAGAAAAAGCTCCGCATGAGGATGCCGCCGCAGGACGGACGAAGGATAATCCTCGATGATCCGCTGATGCAATGTATTGAACACGGCCGGGGCTTTCCGTTTCCCCGGCACCATACAATAAATATACGACGCCGCCATCAACGTAGGAATGGTCAGGGTGATGGCATGACGAGGCACCTGGCTCAACTCCGCAAAACATCCGTCATTTACCTGCTGCCGTCTGCAGGCCATATCCAGTGCCACTACCTTCACGGCATGAGGATCGTTAAAATCCGCCACGGGCGGATCGTTAAATGCAATATGCCCGTTCTCCCCGATGCCCATACAGACAATGTCCGGGGGATACTGTCGGAGCAGACCGGCATATCGAACACACTCATTTTCCGGGCTGGCAGCTTGTCCATCGATACAATACGCAGCGAGTAAAGGGACCCTGTCGAAAAGATGTTCGCGAAGGAAATTCCCAAAACCCTGTACAGCATCCGCCCTCAGCCCGGTATATTCATCCATATGAAAAGCCCGGATACGGCCCCATTCGATAGGCGCCTGCCGCAATGCAGCCAAAAATTCCAGCTGAGACGGTGCAGCCGCAAAGATTATATTCACAAAAAGCTGGTCCTCCAGCAGCTCCCCTATCTTCCTGCTTACGCTCGAAGCAGCGGCCTCACCCAATTCCGCACGCGATAGGAAAGTCTTTATATCCAGTTTATCCATGTGCATATACAAGTTCTCCTTTTATAATGGTAGAATGTATCCGTACGTCCTCATCAAATAGCACAATATCGGCGTCCTTGCCTTGCTCCAGCGAGCCCTTGCTACCGGAAAGACCAAGGATGGCAGCAGGTGTGGCGGTTATCATACGCACCACCTCCAATAGAGGTATATGCGCCTCCTGCACCATGGTACGCACCAGCCTGTCGGCAGTAGCGACACTTCCGGCAAAAGAGCTCCGGTCCGGCAACTTTGCCACTCCGTCTTCAACGATCACCTCCATACCGTGATCAACGCTTCCCAAAATACTTTTCCCCTCCGGCATACCCGCTGCACGCATGGCATCCGTGATCAACGCGGTCCTCCCTGCCCCTTTTATCTTATACACCAGTTGTAACAAGGGGGGCGGCAAATGCTTCCCATCCGCAATGATCTCTACATCCATCTCGTCTATAAGATAGCCTGCCTCCACTACCCCCGCATATCGAAAACCGTCTCGTCTCATCACGGTAGACATGGCGGAGTAAAAATGCGTCGCCAGCGTATAACCATGCTCAAACCCCCTCACCGCCTCTTCATACAGCGCATCTGTATGCGCCATGGACACCAGGATACCCTTCTCCCTGACGGCATGCGCAAACTCGAGCGCCCCGGGCAGTTCGGGAGCAGCGCTCCACCGCCTGATAAGATGCGCCTTTCCCAGGATCTCCATATATTCGGCCGGATCAGGATTACGGATATACCGAGGTTCCTGCGCCCCCCGCTGGCTCATAGCAAAATAAGGGCCCTCCAGATGCATTCCCAGGAATTGCGCCCCGGATCGATTCTTCGGCAACACCCGCTCATAGGTGTCGAGCGTATGCAGCAGCTCTTCCTTGGATGCGGTCAGTGTCGTTGGCAACATGGACGTAGTTCCGTACCGGGCATGCAGGTCAGCAATACCTAGAAAGGCGGATTCATGTCCGTCCATGAAGTCGAATCCACCGCCGCCATGAACATGCAGATCGATAAACCCCGGCGATACATACCTCCCTCCCGCATCGATAATTTTTGCTCCGCTAGCCGGAACCTCTTCCTCTCCCACACTCCGGATAACGCCATCTTCTACCAGCACGATACCCCTCTCCAGGATGCCTCCCGGAACAATCACTTTACCATTGATTATTTTGATCATTTTCCTGCTCATGCAAGCAGTTTTTTAAATTTCCAGTTTCGGATGCGATGCCCGTATACGGCATAAAAGAACAGATAGCAATAACAGGGGAACAGCACCCAATACGCCTCCCGTAAACCCCATTTGTCGGCCAGCCAGCCATATACCAGAGGCAATATCGCATTCCCGCACAGACCCATCACCAATACAGAGGCCCCAGTCTTCGTAAACCTCCCCAATCCATCCAGCGCCAGGGGCCAGATCCCCGCCCAGATCAGCGAATTGGCCAAACCAAGTAAGACGATCAACCACAGCGAAATATCCGCCACATGCCCACCCAACGCCACTCTCCCCCGTAACGACACAATGGATAAGGACAGGAGCATCCCCAATACGGTACAGGTAAGGAACGCTCTCGCCTGACTAATATACCGGGGAATGGTCAATATCCCAATGATATACCCCACTATTGTTGCAAAAAGGATATACGAAGGAAAAACCTTCGCCCGGGGCAGCTGGATATTCATGGAGCCCGCATAACCGATGATCGTATCGATGGCCACCACCTGTGTCCCCACATGCAGAAAGATAGCCACGGCGCCCAGGATCAGATGGGGAAAATGGAATACACTCTGCTTGTCTCCCTCGGCGAAGGATACCTCCTCCTCCCCCCTATCGATCTCCGGCAGGGACGATATTCGCACGAGCCAACCCAGCAACAGCAATATACATCCTATACAGGCATAGGGCAGCATTACCCTTCGTATCAACGCATCCAATACCAGCTTTCTTTCATTTTCCCCCATCGATGGCAACCGGCTGAATATCTCATTGTCCGTCGGACGAAGCAGCACCGCAGCAAATAGCAGAGGAGCCAGTATCCCGGCTGTCTTATTACACACCCCCATCACACTGATCCGCTGCGCCGCCCGCTCGGCAGGCCCCAGGACGGTGATATAAGGATTGGCCGCCGTCTGAAGAATGGTCAGCCCGGCCCCTATGGCAAAAAGCCCGAACAAAAATCCGGTGTATGTCCGCCACCAGGCTGCTCCCACAAAAATGAACGCCCCCAGCGCCATGATCCAAAACCCGGCCATCATCCCCTTTTTGAAACCGATGATCCTTAATAAATACCCCGCAGGAACTGACATCACCAGGTAAGAGATATAAAAAGCAAAGGCCACCAGGTACGACTGAAAATTGTTCAGCTCACAGCCGATCTTGAAATACGGTATCAGAATAGCATTGACCCAGGTGACAAACCCAAATACAAAAAAGAGCATCCCTACTATGGTCAGGTTCTTTGTCAAAATTATTTGCTTTTTACTGCCTTGCTGCCCGCTTCTTTCATTACGCGATAAATGGCGCTAAAAACCCTGTCTTCTATACCTCCCGCGAACGGGCCAGGCCAGCCATAATAGATCATATTCTCCCCTCCCTCATACCCCCCTTCCTTCAATACCCGCTCGGAAGGTATGTAACACATGACCTCACTCGAATAGCCCGCTACAAAAATGTTCTCCCCCGCAAACTCCCTCTTTACGCGGAGCGAATAATCTACCACCACTTCATCGCTCAAACCCAGGATACAAAGATCGTTACTGAAACGCACGGCCTGAACAGGATAATCCCTATGATCCGGGACCAGGCCCCGGTTGTAAAGGTCCAGCATCAGCCTGGCTCGCCGTTGAAGAAATTTATCGCTGCTGACGATCTCTTTTCTGTATTGAGCCGGGTCGAATGCGGGGAAAGGCAACTCGGTCTTCGTATAGGCAGTGCGGATCGGCCCCCGGACAACATGCATGTCCCCTGAGAGAACTTTTACAACAGCATCCGCCAGGCTCTTGCCATGCTGCTCAGCCAGTGCCGCAGTTCCCCGGGGAGAAGGGTTCTGATCACCCGCACAGCCCATGAGGAACATAGCCTGCGCGCCGGGATACGCCTTTTCCAGTTCTATCTGGGCAAATCCCGCATAGTCCCCGTTGACCAGCAAATTATTATCCACCAGCGTGGTATTGTGACAGGCATATCCGAAAACAATAGCGAGGGGCTTATCCTCCGCCGATACCACCTTCAATACAGGCACATCATGATCCACAGGACCATTCGGGTGAATAGCATTCCTCCTGTTGATGGCAAAATTCGCCGATCCATGCCCGGTATATAACTTCGCCGGCGCCCGGTTTCCCATGGCCATGCCGATCACCTTCACCAGCTTGACGGTCAGTTCCTGGACATACATGGATACTTTGGCCTGATCCTCCGGCCCGAGATTATAGATCACATCCAAACATGGCCATACCACGGGCGCCGAATGCGTATGAGATGAATTCAACAGCAACTGCGAGCGCTTGATCCCATAAAGACTATCGACTTGCCGGGCCACCTCCATCACGACATCATGTGACAACCCTAACAGATCCACGGTGACAATGACCACTCTGCTGCCCGGTGCATCTTCCACTACGAGCGCCTTCGCCCAAATGTCGGTAAGGACCCCATTGGCAGGCTGCTCTCTGCTGGCATAACCATTCAGCCAGGCAGGCAGCGAAGGAGTAATAGATATCCTGGCGACACCAGCACGGATGATGCCGTCAGCACCCCAGGCAAACGAACAGCACAACCACAGTACACATCCAATTATTAATTTCGAAAATATCTTCATACCCTTATAGTTTAACTCCCGTGATCCTCACCAGGTCGGTACGCGACACCCCTTTCTCGGTCATCCGCGCCAGCGTATACACAGATCCATCCTTTCCGACGGCAATAGCATTCACATACAATGGCCGCTGCCCATCGGCATAAAAGATGGCCCCATGGTCTTCGTATTTGCCCGTAGGGATATCATAGGTCACCAAGTGAAGGTCCTCCAGCCCCTTGGCTTCACCCATCGAGGTACTGCTCTTCCCTTTGACCCGCCTGCCATTTTCATAAACAGGCCCGCCTGTAAGATAGTACAGCGTATGGCGGTTGGGACCCAATATGAACCCCAGGTATCCATAGCTGAACTCGTCGAACATCCCGCTCCGCCGGGACGGATATGACGTGATCCGGTCGATGACATTGATCCTCTCTTCATGAGGCTCGAATTGAAAAAGATAACCCGAATTCCCATGGACGCCATAAAAGCTCTTATTTCCCGGATACCATATGGTCTGCCGCCAGTTATATCCCATATGACCGGCCGAGGTGGGGTCATACGATCCGAAATAATCCTTCTTCATGTCCTCATCCATAGGCTCCAGCACATCGCTCCCCAGCTTCAGACGGAAGATGGTCCCTTCGGAATTGGTGGCATACACGGATCCGTCCGTAGGGTCGATGGCCAGGCTGCGGCAAAGGGTCCGAAAGCTTTTACCCATTCCATTCTCACCCTCGCCGGACAAAGGCCCGATCTCCTTCGATTCTTTTTTGCCCAGATCATACCGGAAAACATATCCCGTCGGCCAGGTCACGCAATAGATCAAACCCCTCGCGGTGTCCATATTCATGGTCAGGACGCCTTCCTGGTGGGGGGCTATGGCAAGGTTCTCGAATTTCCCTGTCTTCAGATCATAAGAAAGGACGTGACCGCCAGGATACGCTTTGTAGCCCGCAGGAGGTATACCCATCTTCTCCATTCCATCCACCATCGAATAATAGCCGACATGCGTGGCGAAATAGAGCTTCCCCTTCGACTCCACAAAACGGACATGGCTCTTACCCTGTACAATGGTCTTCATCCCCTTCTCTCCACAGGCTTCGGTAATATCTCCACAATGATGGATCTTTCCCGTCCCCGGATCAAAAGAATACATCTGCCCGCCGGTATCGATGGACTGCGAGCTGAGAACATAATACACCTTCCCGTTACTGGCCACCGAAATGGAATTATAAGAATCATGTGCGATCGCAAATCCGGAATTATATGTCTTTGCCACCAGCTTTCTGTCCTGCGCCATCCCCCGCATCATACATCCCAGCATACATACAGCAACTATCGTAATAGATACCCTCATATTTTTTTATTTAGCCTGTCGGCATTAGCATGAATTTTTTCGATAGCATTTACTATATCATCCATATCCGGCTTGTCGGCCAATAACATGGATTGATAGAACCAGATCGCCTCTTCGTTGCACAACTTGTCATTCAGAGGACAGACATTCCTTTCATTAAAGGTGTTGATGTCCAACTCTGCCGCGGTATACATCTTCCTGTAGTTTTTTGACTCGAACGCCTGTTGCAAATAAGGCATCTTGTTCAAGGGAGAGTACCCTTCACTGCACGGGATCCCTTCCGCCTCCATGGCTTTGATGAATGTCGCCCTGGGCAGCCCTTTGAACCCGGACTTGTCATATCTGAATGGGAATAAGTGAAATGCCGCCTTGGTGACATTGTCGTAGAGATGGTATGGAATGACGCCGGGTATCTTGCTGATGCGGGAACGCAAATAAGCAGCATTGACATTCCGCTTATCCGTCTCCACCGCAAGACGCTTCAGCTGCCCCAGACCGATGGCAGCCTGATATTCGGTCAACCTCAGTTTCGTACCGGGGATCAGCGTCCCCGCACTTACCTGCCCTACCACAGAACCATAAGGATTACCGTAATTATGATAGGAATAGCATTTGTCCATGAATTTTTCGTCATCGCTGTTGATGGCGCCGCCCTCTCCAATAGCGAGGTTCTTTGAGTTCTGGAAACTGAAACAGCCTGCATGTCCGAAACTGCCTACGCGACGCCCGCCGATCTCGGCGCCATGCGCCTGACACGCATCCTCGATCACCACCAGATCATGTTTTTTGGCAATGGCCATTATGGTCACCATGTCAGCCGGCAAACCCAGGATATGTACAGGAATGATCGCCCTGGTCTTGCTGGTTATCTTTGCTTCGATCTTCGACGCATCGATCTGCCAGGTAGAGACATCGGTGTCGACAAACACAGGCATGGCGCCTGTAGCCAGCACGGCAGCCACGGTTGCAATAAATGTATATGGCGGCACGATCACCTCATCTCCACCGCCGATACCCATCTGAAGAAGGGAGGCGATCAACGCATTTGTACCGTTGACCACGGAAAGACATCGTTTGGTACCCACATAGCTTGCCCACTCCTGTTCGAACTGGGTGACAAGGGATGCCCTGGACCAGACTCCGCTACGCAGGTCGTCTACTACAAGCTTCTCATCCGTCTCCTTATTCCAGATAGGCCATGTCGGCCATGCCTTTGTACGCACCGGGGCGCCTCCTACCACAGCAGGAGTTTTGGCCACGGCCCTTCCTGCCGCCGACAACACCGAAGGAGCGATCAAAGCTCCCGCCGCCAGCATTCCCGTTGATTTGATAAAAGCCCTACGGCTCTTTTCCCTTAATTTCTTATTTTCCATCTTAATTGTATTATCTTTTTAATGTCAGACGTGCCTTCTCCAAAGTTTCTTTCAAATTGACCGCCGTTCCGCCCTTTCGCTTACTCTCATCCGCCGCCTCCATAAAAGTATAGACCTCAAGCGTCTCTTCCTCGCTGACAGGCGATACACCGGATTGAAAGAATTGAATGATCTGTCTCAGCAGCGCCTCATATCCCGAATAAGGCCCCACACGCGCCACACCTTTCTCTCCGAATGCGGTAGCTCCATATTCATGCTCGCCGCTACGGGTACCTCTGAACGTTCCAAGGCGACCGTCCCCCCACACTCCGGTTACGATATCCGTACTTTCCGTCGACACCCTTGTCACCTCCTTGCAACCAACACCCATCAGGGTGATCAGTGTCTCCACTCCATGAATGCCATACCAGAAGAAGTCCGGATGGTGCGGCTCCAAAGGGGCCGGACTGAACGCATCCGCACCCAGCACTTTTCCAACCTTCTTTCCTCCCGCGATCTCCTGCATATTGTTCATATAGCGTAAGGAAGAGGCAGAAAAGACGGGCACCTTGTATTTCCTGGCTGCCTCATATACAGCCAGAGCGTCTGCCAGCGTGCCGGCCACAGGCTTGTCGACCCAGATAGGCTTGCCGGCCTTCATCACTTCCAGCGCCTGCTCCAGGTGTGGACGCCCATCATTGGTCTCCAGAAAGACTACATCCACCTTCGCCAACAGGGCGGCTATCGACTCCACGATCTCAACCCCCTTTTTCTTCACTTCCTCTGTATAGGCGGGTATCCTCTCCGCGCTGCTTTGAATATCCTTGCTGCCCCGGGGATAAGCCGCTACTATTTTATAGCCCTGATACGCCGCGTCGGCATTGTCGCTGTTCAAAGCCTCCACAAACGCAGTACTATGGGACGTATCGAGCCCGATGATACCTGCCCGCTTCCCTTTCTCCACCGATTGCACACTACGCGGGCTCGCCGCCACACCCAATACGCCGCTCAATACCTTTGTCGAACCACCCTTCTCCATGGAGATATCGACAGGTGCATTCGTCTTCCAGGCCCCCGCCGTAAAATCAGGCACGGCAATGGAATTGCTCCTGTTGGCCACGGACCACACGCTCAGAGGAGCAACAGAACTCCAAAGAGCCGCATCATACACATTCTGATCCAGGGGCAACCCATTCCGCAAACAGTCGATGGTCCGCCAGTCCATGATAAAATCCATCCCGCCATGATCACCTATCCCCTTGGCGATCGCTCCCATCTTACGTAGAATAGGAGGCATATACTTTTCTTCCAGTTCCTTATACTCCTCGGGACTGCACCATTCATGCCCCTGGGCATAACGGGCGGGCTCGGGATATTTAAGCCCTGCCCCCTTGGTGCCGCTGACCAGCTGTATCCGGGAGTATGGCCGGGGAGTAGAAACATCGAACTGTACCATGATAGTCCGCCCATGAGCGGTACGAATGGTACTCGTATTCATCGTCCCGTTAAAAGACTTCCCGACATATTGCTTATAGAAAGGGTCCGTAGCAGCCAGCCGCTCTGCCATCGCGCCCGTAATAAAATCATTGGAAGACATCGATACCAGGTATTCCATCTTATCCCCTCTATTGATCCCCATCAACTGGCACAATGGCCCCAGACCATGCGTGGGATACAGGTTACCCCTTCGCTTGTAAGCTTCCTCCAATTCCCACATCTGATAAAAATGCTCCTTGGAGAACATAAGCTCCTGCAAATTGTGAATATACGCTCCTTCACAATGCACTATATCCCCGAAATAGCCTTGCCGCGCCATGCTCAGCGTCAGCAGTTCCGAGGAATCATAACAACAGTTCTCGGTCATCATGCAATGCTTCTTCGTGCGTTCCGACGTCTCCACAAGCTGCCAAGCCTCCTCGATGGTCTTTGCAGCAGGCACCTCCACACAAACATGCTTCCCATGTTCCATGGACCAGACGGCAATAGGCGTATGCAATGCCCAGGGTGTAAGGATATAGATAAGGTCCAGATCATCTCTTTCACATAATTTTTTCCAGGCTTCGGGGTCTCCGGAGTATAGTGCCGGACGATGCCCGGACGCTTCCACCAGCTTCCTCGCCAGCTCCACCCGCTCGGGCCTGAGATCACACAGTGCATTGATCCGTACTCCATCGATCCGCGTCATACGCTCCACCGCTCCAAATCCCCTGTTACCCACACCGACAAATCCTATTCGTACGGTCTCCAGTTTGGGTGCGGCATAGCCGCTCATATTAAAACGCTGCCGCGGCGCAACCCGCTCGGCCTGCTCTCTGATCTTATCCAGGTCTTCCTTGCTGGTCGCATACGCAGGCATAAAAGGTGCAGCCATTCCCAATCCCGCCAGACCGGTCATTTTTAAAAAATCCCTACGATTGTTTCCCATATCTCTTTATTCAAAAATTGATTCGCTTAAAAATTGAGGTTTGTATCCATTGTCCTGCGCCCATTGCACAGCTGTCAATATCCGTTCCTTGAAGTCGGGTTGATATGCTTCGTAAAAAGGATAGTAATATTGTTCATGTACCAGCAGGTCCACAAAAGGCGGCAGACCTCCCCGCTGTTTGTACCCATCCAAATAGGGGCGTATATCCCCTAACGCAGTTTTGTCGATGACAATGCTGCTCCGGATAAAGACGATGTCCTCCTTATTATCCTTCCAGACAAATCGTTGCTTGATATGCCGGCGCTGTTCCGTCGTCAGATAATACGATACGGCCGGCAGGTCGTCATCCACATTGAAATATCCCAGTAGACCCTTATACCCGGCATCCCTCACCGCCCTGGCGCCTTCCACGGCGGCCTCGCCCCAATGCACCGTAGTGACGGGGCCCATCAATTCCTTCCCGGCCCACCGCCCGATCTCGCCCATTACCAGCTCGCAATCCTTTTTTACCTCCTCATAGCCCGCAGTCCGGTAAGGCATATCCGGAAATTCACCCAATGCATGAAAGCTGAGCCTTATCCAATCGGACTGTGCCTTCCATTCCTCCCTGAACGCATCGCTCAGTTGCGCGAGATTAAAATTATCGGTCTGGTAAAAAAGATTGATATGGACCTTCGTCCCGTATTTTTCATGCACTGCCCGCAGAAAAGCCAGATAGGGGTTATCGAAGATGCTGCGATATACCCCTGCATGCTGATGAATATCCCGGAGGAACCATATATTATCATCTATGGACAGCCGGTAGCCGCCCGCAAAATGCTTTAACCTGTATACAACAGCCGACACCTCCTCACCCGATAATTCCTCCCTCGCCACCAGCCTGTTCTCATAAGCATCCAACACTACCTCCGCAGTAAAATATTCCCCTGCATCCTTCGCCGCCACACCATTTACGGTCACACGGCTATTTCTTTCCGCAGCTACCTTCACCACGATGCGCAACGATTCGCCTTCCATGACGCCATCCCGCGCATGCAGCATATCTCCATCTATAGGGCTAAGCAATTTCATGTTGCTAATAGTTTAAGAGGTGTAAAACACGTCATTCAAAAGTCCGGTCTGAACAATTCCTGAAAGGACTGCGTCGCTACATGAGAAGGCTCATGTGTTATGCGATAATCCAGCACCTTTAACAGCAATTTCTGCCATAATCCATACTCCACGGCAAATCTGCCCAGCGTCGTGTTCAGACGGTAAGGCATATTCTCCGACAGCCAGGCCGCCGCATAAGCATCTTTCAGCTCCCCGCTCTCATCCATTACATCCTGTATATAGCCATGACAGATATAAGCAATATCATAGTAGACAAAATCATTCTTTTTCTTTTCCAGCATAGCCTCATCCCACCGGTCGCATATCAGCCTGGCCCAAATGAATCGGGTGACGGTATAATGCAGCAGCCGGGCAGAGACCAACAGCGAATGGATAAAGATACTGTCTGTCCCCCGGGTCGCCCTCAATGCACGGATCAAATGCGTTTCTACTTCCTCGCATTCCTCTCGGGCTTTTTTAAAGTCACTCAAATGCACACGGGTATTATCCAGGTAATAAGGTAAAAAAGGGTTCGACCAGCTTTCCACAATAGTTCCGCCGGGCATATTGGATGTGTTCCTGCCCAGGCATTTCGATAAGTCATCGATCGTCCTGGCCAGCCCGGATAAAGCCTGCGACAGATCCTCATGGACTGCGGGATATAGGATACCTGTATAGTCTCCGGTAAATGTCCCTTTGTCCGGCGCTTTGCCCTGCCAGGCGCCGATGCATCCGTAGGCCATAAACATCCATGATGGACGGACAAAAGGTTCCACGGCATCGGTCCAGACGGAGGTGATATAACCTAACGTTTGATGATCCATGCCCGCCTTAAGGGTAAGATCGATATTGTCATACGTATAGTCCGCATCGGGATATACATGCCCCCAGCCGGATACGGCGGGCTGGATAAAAAATGTCCGCTTCTCTTTCAGCACGGGATCCAGATAATGATGTATCGCCTGCGTATCGGGAGCATACTCCCAGATGACGGGTATGACATTCTTTGGAAATTTCGAAAGGATATCGGGGTAATAGCTGTTCATATCGGTCCAGGCCAACACCTGCTTGCCGTATTTTGCCCATTCATGCTGCACAAAATCCAGATGCTGAAGCCACAGCTGTTCCGAATGAATGGAGCTGTCCACGTCCTGTGACATTCGGTTGGTCTCCCATGTCTCGTCAAAACCCACATGCACGAATGGACTGCTGAAAAGTCCGGCATACTGCTTTATCCAATCCTTCAACACCACCTGTACTTTCGGATTCCTTGGGTCCAGTTCTTCACCATATTTTCCGATAGCCAGACCGGAATACTTCTCCCTTTTGAGCAGATCGTGCAAATGCCCGTAAAAAGCCACAAAGGGAATGACATCCATATGCCTTTCCCTCCCAAAGGCAACGATCTCTTTTATCTGCTCCTGGGTATACGATGCCCCATAGTTCAGGCTCTCATACCCCTTTAGCTCTATGCTCACCTCATTATAGAAATAGTATTGATTCGTCTTCCACCTCGAGAGGAACTCTATCTGCCGCTTGATCTCGTCCACGGTCAAAAGCCCGCCATGCGCCATATCCATCATTACTCCCCGGTAGGCAAGGGCAGGCTGATCCTCGATCTCGACATAGGGTAATCCCGCCTCGGCCCCCTGTCCCGCTATCAGTTGCCGAATGGTCTCCACAGCATAGAACAGCCCGGTAGAAGTATGCGCATCGATCCTTATCCCCTTTCCATCCACCACCAGCTTATAGTACTCCCGGTTTCCTCCCTCCTCCACATTCCAGCGCACGGTCGCCAATTCCGGTCGTGCTGCCTCACGGACGGCGCTACCTGTACGACCACCGATGGCCTCTCTCAACCTGTTCAACGCAAAACGAATATCCGCAGACAACCCGGGCGCAAAATAGATCCTAACCCCGGACAAAGCCAGCCTCCCCTCCCGGTAGATAATTTGCCGGGGCGCGGGCAGCAAAGCTGCCCGCGGGTCCGTCGACTCAGCCATCAAACCACTCAACCCCAAAAGAAGAACTACCACAGTAAACAATACCTTCCGCAACATGAACAAGTTTTCTTTAAATATACCTATTTATCCCACCACAGACGCGTAGCGCAATTATCCGGTCCGCCCAGCTTTTGAACAGCCCTGTTCACAGCATCCGCATTGGTCTGCTTTTCCGCATCCAGGTACGGCATCCGCTTGATCGTCGTACCCACGGGCACATCCGGGTTGTCGCTATGCAAAACAGGGTACAGCTCCGGTAACTTGCTCCTGCGTACGTCGGCCCACCCTTCCATGCCGTCGGGCCATAAAGCCAGGTATTTCTGCTGTGCCACCTGCTTCCGCTGCATCACGGGGTCCGCGTCCCACAACACAGGATAATCGTTCACGGCAGGTGATCCCATCAGATCTCCGGGAGGCGCAGGAGTTGCGGTATTGCTCACATAATTATTGATCGCGGTCTGATCCGTAATACCCCACTGGGCCATGGAAGTACGGATACCCGTTTCATAAAGATTGTGGGCGTTGTCCCCCATATTCCATCCATTGAGCGCGCCCTCCGCACGTAAGAAATAGGCTTCAGCGGCATGCATGATATCCTGAGGTACATTATATACTGTTTTCCATACGCCATTGGAATAAGAGCACCAGCGGGTACCCATATTGGAGGTATAGGGGCGGGTATTGCCGGTGAGCACTTTTTCGCTTACATACATCCCGTTGCGAAGACCGTTGTAATTTCCATCGGCCGTAGAGGGCTGCCAGAAGATAGGCATACGTGGGTCATTATATCCCTTTTGCATAGATAGCATGGTCGCGCTGGCGCGGATATCCTCCCAACCGGCGATGACGGCCAGTCCATTGTACTCATTGTAGGTCTTGGTGGATTTCTGCATATAAGCATCCGTCGAAACATCGGTCATCACGCCGCCCGCCACGGCAGCTTCCGCCTGGGTCTTGGCAGTAGCAGGGTCCACAGCGGATATACGAAGGGCCAGGCGAAGCCGCAATGTATTGGCAAATTTGATCCAGGCGGCAACAGGACTGCTCTGTGTGCCGTATACCAGGTCAAAAGAGCCGAAAGGTTTTTCCCCGGTATGGTTTGCCAACACTTTCACCGCAGCATCCAGTCTTTTGAAAAAGTCATAATAGATGGAATCCTGACGGTCGTACTCTACGACTCGCTGACCATTGGCAGCCTGGCTGTATGGCACCGGCCCGAAATAATCCGTGATCCGGTGGAATACCCACACCCACCATATATTCGCCAGCGCATTCTCCGCTGAATTGACGTCGGTCCCGGCCATGATAATTTTCAACTGAGGAGCGGCAGAAGTATAAGCCGGGTTCCAGCAGGCCGGCATCCAGCCCTGGACGACGACATAGCGGTCAGTAGGAAAGGATTGTGCAGCCTGCCCGAAGAATTGTGAATACACGCTGGCGATGGTGCCCTCTCCGATCTCGAAATTGTCAGGGCTGAGCGTAGGCGCCATCTGGGCGTAGGCAAACATTTGCGGGTACTGCGTCGGTGTGACATTGGCTATCGACGAAGGATCTGTATTCATATTGTCGAACTTCTTCGTACATCCCCCCAGCCCCGCCGCCAGGATGAGAAAGAACAAGCCGTTGCGCATATATTGAAAAGTGATTTTCTTACACATTGTAGGCGATTTTTAGAATGAAAGTTTCAGGTTCAGACCCATGCTCCTCGTAGTAGGCAGATTGTAATACTCGGCCCCCTGGTAATTGCTGTTGCCAAAGCTGGCTTCCGGATCGATGCCCAGTTTCCGTTTGCCGATGCCCGGAATATCCAGTATGGATTTGCCCCTGTACAGGAACAGCAGGTTCCTGGCGACAAAGCTCAACTTGGCTGCTTTTATGAAGGAAGGCAGCCGGTGGAAGTCATATCCCAGCGTCAGCTCCCGGATACGTACATTGGTGGCGTCATAGGTAAAGAACTCGGCCTTGGCATAGTTCCCCTGGGTAACACTTTGCCAGAATTGCTGCGCACTGATCGTCTTGGCATTGGTTCCTCCGTTCACGTCCACCCCCGGCAATACGAAACTGCTTTCCCGGTGGTTTGCTGTGTAATCCGACATGCCCGCGTAGGCTAACTGTGATTCGGTACCCGAAACGATGACCCCGCCGAACTTTCCGTCCACCAGAACACCCAGGCTCCAGCCCTTATAGTTGAGGGTGTTGCTAAGACCAATGGTATAGTTGGGGTTGAAATTACCCACGCTCGTAATGCCGGTGGTATAGGCAGGCAGACCCGTAGTATCCATTACAAACTGCCCCTTGTCGGAACGCTGCCATTTATATCCATACAGGTCTCCGTAAGAACCGCCGGGTACAACATGTGGTGTTGCCGTGCGTACATTGTCGCTGGACCCCAGGAATACGAAAGGCACTCCATCCGCCAGAGAGATCACCTTATTTGTATTCAGCGCATAATTCAGACTTATATTCCAGCTGAGATCACTGGTCCTGACAGGCTGCGCCGACAACACTATTTCAACACCGGAGTTCTGGATATTGCCCGCATTCAGATATTGGGTGGAAAATCCGGATGATGCAGGTGTGGCTACCTGTAGCAGCTGGTTCTTCGAATTCGTCTTATAATAGGTCAGATCGACACCGAATCGGTCGTTCCAAAAACGCCATTCCGTTCCCAGCTCCAACGCGGTAGTGATCTCCGGCTTTAGGGTCGGCAATTGTTTTGACGTTTGACTGGCAACATATCCTCCGAAGCCACCGGGAATGAACCTGTATGTCTGGGCCAGCAGGTAGGGGTCCGCGTCATTACCCACCCGGGTCAGCGAGCCTCTCGCTTTGGCCAGGCTAACCCATTCAGGCATTTTAAACATATCCGACAGGATCGCAGACAATCCCACAGATGGGTAAAAATAATTGTAGGGCTCGGGTATCGTGCTGGACCAATCCTCTCTGGCAGTAACATCCAGATAGAGATAATCCTTGTAGGAGAACTGGGCCGTTCCATAGACGGACTGCAGTTGCCGCTTCACCGTTTTCACTGTCTCCAGCAACGTGCTGGCATACGTAAGATCGTATTTGTTGTTATAGGTCAGCCCGTTGGCCGCCGTTTTGCGTTGCCTGCTTCCCCTGTCCAGCAGGGCCGTACCCAGGTTATAGGTTACTTTCAGGTCCCGGGTGATATTGTTGTTCCCATTCAGCAGCAGGTCAAAATTCCTTTCCGATACAAAATTGTATTCCTCCGCGTAATAGCCCCCCGGTTGACGCGCATAGTTTACCGTATTGTTGGCATAACGGGAAGTGTTGAAATCATTGTAGCTGTCGGAGCTTGCCCGTCCCTGTATATTCAGCCAGTCTGTGAGCTTGTACTTCAGCGACAACAAGCCAAGGATACGAGCCCTGTTCTCATCCCGATGGGTATTGTTCACCGTCCAGTAAGGATTCATGATCACGGCGTCGGTACTCGTCCAGAAAACAGGCGTTTCCACACCGGAGACATCCACTGTTTTGTAATTCTTCAGGTCCGCCTGGTTCACCGTCGTGGGGATACTGTATACATTAGCGGCGATGAGGCCATTGCCGCCTACGCCCGGTTTATTGTAAATATCCTGCACGATATAGGTCAGCTTCGCGTCCGCAGACAGCCTGTCGGTGATGTTGACGCCAAATCGGGCATTGAAGGTATTCCTCATCAGCCGGTTGCCCGGTACGATACCCGTGGCATTGTTATTGGCATAGGAAAGATAGGTCTGCAGTTTGTCCGTCCCGGACGTCACACTGACGGCATTATTGGTAGATACAGCCGTACGGTAAAAATCCCTGATATTGTTGGGAAATGCTTGCAGATTCACCGTCTTGCCTCTCCAGTCTGTCACCGACTGGCCCGCGACCTTCGCTCCCCAGCTATAGCCGGTCCCCGTATTGTAAGATCCATTGGTTCCCTGGCTATATTGATCCTGCAGCTTGGGGATACTAAAAGCCCGGTCCGCAGAAACGCCTGAATTGACGTTTACGCTCATACGGCCCGGCTTACCCTTTTTTGTCGTGATCATGATGACCCCGTTGGCAGCCCGGCTACCATACAAGGCAGCACCCGAAGCTCCTTTCAACACCGACATCGACTCGATATCGTCAGGATTGATATTCGAAAGACCGTCGCTCCCGCTTTGCCCCATATTGGTCGAACCCTGGTCATCCCGCACCTGTCCCGCCACCGACTGGTTGTCGATAGCAACCCCATCCACCACGATCAGGGCATTGTTATTCCCCTGGATACTGCGATTACCACGCAGCAGCACCCGTGTCGCCCCTCCGGGGCCATTGGCGGAAGGCGTAATGGTCAAACCAGCCACCTTGCCGGATAATGTATTGGCAAAGCTGGCATCCCTTACCTCGTTGATCTGATCTCCTCCCACACGCTGCGCGGAATAAGTAAGAGACTTGGCGGTACGCTGGATACCCAGCGCGGTCACCACCACCTCATTCATGCCTTTCTGATCCTGTACAAGCGATATCACAATATTGGAAGCACCCGCTTCCACCACCTGCTCCACAGTGGCATATCCGACAGAAGAAATGATAAGCGTAGCACGCCCGGAAGGAATATTCAGGCTAAACCAGCCCTCGTCATTGGTAGAAGTTCCCCCTTTTTTACCTTTTACGGTCACTGTTACACCGGCCAGCGGCTTCCCGGTTTGCTGATCCACGACACGTCCGCGGATGGTCTCCGTTGGCGCCGCCATCAACTGTCCAATAAGCCCCACAAGGAAGAGCATGGAAAGGATTTTTACACGCATAAGTTGTTAGATTTTGGGTTTTTAAACAAAGAATCATTCATATGACAAAGCATTCCCCGGCAGCTGACGAACCCGGCTTCCCGGGACAGCAGCCACAACACTAAACGAACAGTATTTACGAGGATAAAATTCTTAGGATAAAATAAGGATCAAAGCCTGCAATTTTTCTTCGATGAGTTAAAGTTAAAAAATTAACAATGAGAAAATATTCAATATTTCATTCAATGTGTATACTTTTTTAACATCCCTTAATACATAAAAATTTTCCCATCTGCCACTACCTCTTGCGATGCTTCATCAAAGGTCGCTCTCGCTCCCGTACGTACAGCCGCATTCGTCATGATATTGGCAATGGAATGATAGTAGCCGGCTTCTACCGGCGCATTGGGCTCCTTTCGGCTGCGTATACATTCCATCCAGTTACGAACATGAGCAGAAGTATATTCGTCCCCTCCTGCATTCGCCCTGACATCCACAGGCGCCGATCTGTCGACCAGGTCCATAGCAGGTAATAGATTGGAATGTACTCCGGCCTCCAGGGCCATTGCATCCGTCAATCCCCCTCTGGGTGATATTTTATTTGTATTGAGGTTCAGCTCGCCGCCGTTGGAATAATAGATCTCGGTAGTATTCTCATCCCCATTGTTCATCCGGGACATAAAGATGACCTGGAATCCTGACGATGGATCATTGGCGGGGCCGTAGTCGAACACGGCGGTGGTAGTATCCCAATTCTTCCTTCCATCTTTCCAGGAATATATCCCTCCATTGGCTACTACGCTCCGGGGATGCTTTAGCCCGGTGTACCAGTGCACCGTATCGATCTGATGCGACATCCATTGTCCGGGCTGTCCGGAAGAATAGGGCCAGAACAGACGATACTCCAGGTATTTGCGGGGATCGAAAGCCTCATAAGGACGATTTAAAAGAAATCTTTTCCAGTCTACATCCTCCTCCTTGCACCGTGCGACGAGCGCAGGTCTCCGCCATCGGAAAGGCTGATTCACATTCCAGGTCAGCTCCACGGTAGTAATGGGCCCGAACTTCCCGGATTGTATAAATGCGGCAGCAGCCTGATAATTCTTTCCACTTCTCCTTTGCGACCCTATCTGTACTATCCGCCCCGACTCCCGCACAGCCTTCAATGCCAGACGTGCATCCGCCATCGTCTCTGCAAAAGGTTTTTCGCAATACACATCACGGCCGGCCTTCACAGCCTCTACGGTATGCAATGCATGCTGGAAGTCGGCAGTACTGATAAATACGCCATCCACATCCTTCCTATCATACAGCTCTTCATTGTTCCTGCACGGCCTGATCGCATGCCCCAGTTTCTCCGATAAGAATGCCTTGCCCTCCTCCCGGCGCAATTTCCAGATATCGCTTACGGCTGCAATGTCGAAATTCAATTCCTTGTAATGCTGCTGAAAGCTTGGGAAATGCGCATTCCGGAACCTGTCCGAAAACCCTACTACACCAAGGTTCACGCGGTCATTGGCTCCTATTATCCGGCTATAGCTTTTGGCGCTTAGCCCTTTTGTACTCAGGTAAGAGCCGGCAATGGCCAGGGCTGTTCTTTTAATAAAAACTCTTCGATTATCGGGCATAACCAAAACTAAAAATCCAATTCACTGCAAAAATTCGATAATCTATTATTAATGTATACTTTTTTAACAAGCAAAAGGCCGGTCTGTGACCGGCCTTTTGCCAACAATATCGAAAAATGAATTACAGAGATAGATAGTCAGGCAATGCGGGCGTGTTCGCCAACGCCTGTTCGATGATTTCTATGGCGTCGGTCCTTTCCTTACCCGCCAGTTTCAAACGAGGAGCCCGCACATGCTCGCTGCCATATCCTACCATCGCTTCCGCCAGCTTGATATATTGCACCAGTTTGGGGCGGATGTCGAACTCCAATAATGGCATGAACCAGCGGTAGATACGGGTGGCTTCCTCGATCATTCCAGCCTGCACCATACGATAGATCGCTACGGTCTCCGCAGGGAAAGCACACACCAGCCCGGCAACCCATCCATGGGCGCCCAACAACAGCTCCTCCATGGCAATTGTATCCACTCCGCAAAGAAGTTTATACCGGTCGCCAAACGCATTGATCATCCGGGTTACATTCGTCACATCCCTGGTCGATTCCTTTACTGCCTGTATGGTCTCACAGTCCAGCATACTTTCGAACATGGACAGTGTCACCTCGATCCTATATTCTACAGGGTTGTTATACAACATAATAGGCAGATCAGTCGCCTGAGCCACCGCCTTGAAATATTCCACGGTCTCACGGGCATCCGATTTATACCGCATCGGAGGCAGCAACATCAGTCCCTCAGCCCCCCATTTTTTGGCCTGCCTGGCCTGGTTGATGGCATCCCTTGTAGCCCCCTCGGCAATGTTCAGGAGGACGGGAACCTTCCCTTCCACCGACTCGACTGCAGATCTTACCAGCCTCTCTTTTTCGTTCAGCGTCAGCGTACTCGCCTCCCCCAATGAGCCGCCAACGACGACTCCATCTACACCAGCTTCTACCTGGAATAAAAGATTCTTGGTAAACAACGGCAGATCCAGCTCATCATCAGCAGTAAAATTTGTCGTTAGCGCGGGGAATACGCCCTTCCACTCTATAGCCATAAATACTTTTTTTCAAAAGTATCCAGCAAAGCGAATGTTCGACCAACGATTTTTAACAAGAACTAATATGATATTAACAATCTGCCAGACGCTCACATCTTATTTATCCCAAAAGATCTTCGGACTGGCGAGGGTCACCTGCGCAGGCACATTCGCCTTGTTATACGAATACTCGGTCTGCGGATACAAAAACCTCCGCGGCACGGCCTGGCCGGTTATAGGCGTAAGGGCAGGCGCATCTGTCCGCCTCCACAGAGTCCATGCCTCTGGATTCAGGTACAATGCCAGATACTCCTGTGTCGCGATCTGGCTGATCGCCACGCCCACATTCCCGGGCAATGTGCCGTTATTAGCCAGATATGTCGCAATATCCGCATCCTTGACACCCAGCTTCTTCATATTCGACTGGATACCCAACTGGTAAAATTGCGCGGCTGCCACGACGGTGCCTCCATTACGCAATACCATTTCCGCCGAGGCAAACATCTGCTCGTCAAAGGTGATAAATTCCACGGGGGCATCGATGGTACCATAGTATAACAGCCCATCACCCCCATCCGCTTTTGTCGTGTCTATCAGGATCGGTAGACGGGGATCGGTAAGGGCGGTCATCATGCTCGCCACCTTCCCATGCGAGAAACCTACGTCTCCCCGTTGCTCGTTGAACTGATACCAGGGATTGGCCGAGGTCTCGGTATTCCCAAAGACATACCGAGCATTGTCATCATTGGAGCTAAAGGACTGGGCCATCTCCGTCAACGCACGAGCAGCCATTGCAACGTCACCCTTGGCCTGATGGATATAAAGTCGCGCCTTGATAGCATGACCGAATTTAACCCATTTCGACACATCTCCTTTATATATTACATCCTCCACATCCGGTGTCAACGCCCCCGGATTAGCGTCATTAAGCTTGGCAATACCCGCATCTACCAGATTGGCAATACTGTCATACAATCCCTTGTCGGTATCGAAGGTCGGCTTGAGGTTGGTGGCTCCCTGCAAGGCCTGGGAGTAGGGAATAGCGCCCCAGCAATCCACTGTCAGTTGCAGCGTATAGGCTTGCAGGATACGGGCTACTCCCCCATAGGCATTGAATCCCCTGGCATCGGCCTGCCGTATCAGCACCTCATTATTTTCCAATGCGCTGGTGTAGATATTCCCCCAGAGGTTATCGAAATCCTGCGACGTATACGTATATTGATAGTACGCCTGTACCTGACGTAGCTCACCCCTGACCTGCTGCATGTTCAGACTGGTGAAACGGGACATATCGCCCCCCTGCAGATAACCCAGCGCAGCCTCGATGGATGGTAGCAGCACCGTTGGGGTAATACTGCCGGACGAAGGCACATTCGGGTTCGTATTTACGTCGGTATAAAAAGACTTCTTACAGGCAGCACTGCCCAGCAGGATCACGAGGATCATCCAGGACAGCAATAGTTTATATTTATTCATGGTTGGAATAATTGATAATGTTTACGGATAGTAGTATTACAGTCCCAGGTTTAGCCGGAGACCATAGCTCTTGGCGCCGGGGTTATTGAAATAATCCAGCCCCTGCCCGTTGGCCGGACCTGCCAGGCTGGTCTCGGGATCCACACCCTTGTATTTCGTCCACAACAGCGGATTATTGGTGTAGGCGGTAATGGACACTGCCTTCAGATGCAATTTCTTCAAGGCCGCAGCAGGAAGTTGGTAACCAAGGCTGGCCTGGCGCACCCGGACAAATCCATCGCCTTCGACACTGGCTTCGGCAGGCCCCACAAAGCTGCTGCCGATGTTCTGCCAATAGTATTCATTATAGGCAGTGACGACCTGGTTCTGTCCACCTGACTTTGCCACTTCGGCTGTCCCTTCAAAGTGGACAACATTACCATTGGCATCCAGGTGACCGGCCAATCCCTTAAAGGTCGTGGCTTGCCCCCGATTGGCCGTCTCCCTGCCCGTTCCAAAATAATCCATAGCGCCCCTTGTTCCATTCCAGATATGACCTCCATGGCGAACATCTACCTGCACGCTAAGACTAAAATTTCGATAGGAGACATTGGAGACAACCGAACCTGTCCAATCAGGATCGATCTTTGCCAGTGCTGCATTTTGCTGGCTGACGATCGGCATGCCATAACCCGGATCGTTCTTGTCGTCGTTGATCAGCCATGGGCTATTACGATCGGCGGGGTTCGAACGCACATAGCTGCTTCCGAAAATAACCCCGAATGGCTGGCCGGCTACCGCGTCTATCTCTCCGTTATTAAATCCGGCGATAAATACCTTATCTACACCTGCTGCCAGCGATTTCACCAGGTTTACATTACGCGCCCAATTAAAATTCACATCCCAGCGCCAGTCCTTCGTACGGACGGGCGTCGTATTCAACGTCAATTCCAACCCCTTGTTGGTGATAGTTGCTGCATTAAGGAGCTCGGCGGCAAAACCAGTCGAATAAGCTATCGGAACGGTGAGGATCACATCCGATGACTTTGAATAATAGGCGGTCGCATTCAAGCTCACCCGTCCCTTCAGGAAGCCCAGGTCGGCGCCCAGCTCATAAGAATTGGTCTTTTCCGCCTTGAGGTTGGGATTGCCGATGACAGCCACGGGCGACCCCAGCTGATAACCCGCATTTCCATCGATCGGAAAAATAAGACCATTCGTAAACCCATCAGAAATAGTAGCCGACGTATAATAAGTATTCAGGCCCTGTGTAGGTGCGTCCTTCCCTACCTGGGCGAACGATGCTCTCAGCTTCCCATAGCTGAGGGCCTTCTCCGAACTGCTGCCGGACTTATAGAACTCCCAGGCCAGGCTCACCGAAGGGTAAAAGAAGCTATTATTCTTTGCCGGCAATGTGGAAGAGGTCTCACGACGACCCGTCACCGTTAGGAATAACATATCCTGGTAGGTCAGATGGGCTTCTCCGTACCAGGCAGAGGTACGCTTGCGTGAATCCAGTTCGTTAGTAGTATAGGACGTAGCGTTGGCCATGTCCAGGAAGTTCGGCAGTACCAGTCCGGTACCATGAGACAATTTCGTATGATTGTTAAAAGTGAAATAGTTCTGCCCCAATAGCAGACTGCCGGTCAACGCATCCGAGAACGTGTGCTTCATGCTGACGGTAAGGTCGGAGTTGTACTGCTGGACCAGATAGTTCGACAAATGCACGGCGCCGGCCGCGAAGGCATTGGAACCGATGTCATAAGCATTCTTATCATTCTGCGAATAGACGTCCCCGCCCAGCTTATACGATACTGTCATCCAGTTAAAGACCTGGTAATTGGCCTGGGCATACCCATAGGTCCGGATCAGGTCATCGTGGAAGATATCCCGGTTTACGGTCCAAAATGGATTGTCGTATCCTAACCCGCCGCGATAGTCACGTTGTGTCACACCATCGGACAGCAGATAGGAAGCCGGATTGTCAGCCGGGTTCTTCAGACCATTGGAATTGTCGAATGTCGGGGGCGTACGCAGCAATCCCAGCATTACACCGGACGTATTGGAACCTTGCTGGGCCTTGTCATTGGCGCTCCGGATAAAATTGACAGCACCCGATATATTGAATTTGTCGGAAAGAACAGTCTGCCCATTGATGCTAAATGTCGTTTTATCATATTTGGTCTTGGGGATAATGCCGGTCTGATGAAGATTGCCCAGCGACATCCGGTAGGCGGATTTGCCACTACCTCCGGACAAGGCAATATTGTTGTTATAGGTCAGTCCGGTCTGAAAGAAATCATACGGATCATAGACCCTGGCTTTTGTTTTCCTGCTCGGGTTGGAAGCTCCCACGATGGCGCCATTACGGTCATAGTCATTAGGAATCCCGTCGAAGTACAGCGAGTCTATCCGGGCGCCCCAGCTAAGACGCTTTGCAGAACCACTGGAAGAAGGCCCCGCATATTTTCCATTGTTTCCCTGAGAATAGATATTCTGCCGCTCCGGCAGCCGACTCACCTTATCCACTGTAAAAGAAGAATTGAAGCTTAGAGCAGGTCCCTGTCCAACACTCCCTTTTTTGGTAGTAATGATAACTGCCCCACTGGCTGCCTGTATGCCATACAGGGCCGTGGCCGCCGGTCCTTTCAGCAGCGTGACGGATTCGATATCATTCGGGTTCAGATCCACTCCCCTGTTGGTAGGTTGCGCACCTCCCAAAAGGTTCCCCGCCGGACCGCTGGCTTGGGCCCCACTGGAAGTAGGGTCATAGTTGTTGATGGAATTATCGATCGGCACACCATCGACGATCATCAGCGGCTGATTATTGCCGGTGATAGAAGTTACGCCGCGCAGTCGGACATAGGTGCCGGCCCCGGGATCACCAGAACTATTGATGACCGTTAGGCCACTGGCCTTCCCGTTCAATTCACTAAGGGCATTCCCCGTACCGGTCTTATTGAGCTGATCTGCATTGATCGTCTGTGTCGCAGACCCTAACTCACGCTTCTCACGGCTGATCCCGATTGCGGTCACCACCACTTCATTCATCATCCGGCTGACACCGGACAGCGTAATAGTCAGGTTGCCGTTCCCATTGGTCCTTACTTCCCGAGCGCCATATCCTACGGCAGTTATCACCAGTACGCCGCCTTTCGGTGCAGGGATGCGGAAACTTCCGTCCGAACCCGCACTGTATCCTGCTCTTACTCCTTTTGCACGTATGGAAGCTCCCGCAATGGGAGTTCCCGTGGAATCAACGATCTTTCCCGTCACTTCCTGCATCTGTGCCTTCGTCGACAGTACGACTAAAAGACACGATACAGCTAATAGAAATAGCTTTCTCATTGGCTTATTATTTTGGTTAACAGCCATGAAAATTACCAGATAGTTCAGTCTCGTTGATAAGCTAACCTCCCTGCGTTAAATCTGATGTGCCTAACGGAGCAGATTCTCACACCACCGGTAAACAAAAAACCCGGAGCGAATGCTCCGGGTCATCATGCAATATCACAGCCTTCCTATCTCCGATTAACGGTTACCCTTAAAAATGTAGCCGGTATCGATGTTGTTTTACTATTGCCACTCTTATTTTCTTTCTCAAACAGATCTTCCAGTTCACGTTGCAGATCAGCCGCCTTACCATTCTTCTCAGCAGCTTCGAACGCATTCATGGTAGGGCCGTAATATTTCCTGAACGTATCCACAAATTCTGCCGGTGTGGCCGAATTCTCAAAAGTAAAAGTATCCTTCAGAAAAGAAATATCCTCTTTTGCCACGCCTGCATTGCCGAAGCGTTCGATCACATGGCTTTCCACTCCCCACAACATTGGACTGATAAAACCTTCCGGCGGCGGCGGAGTATAGGCGGAACTGATCCTTAATATCTGCGCGACCAGGGTGGGATCACCAGGTATCCAGTTCCCCATTACGATCTTCCCACCGGGGCGGGTGACACGAACCATTTCCTTTGCGACATCCATTGGCTTTGGCGCAAACATAGCGCCAAAAATACTAACGGTGAGGTCGAAACTACGATCGGCAAGTTCCTGCAGATTAGTGGCGTCCCCTTCCTGGAACTTGATGTTTGTAAGCCCCTCTGCCTTTGCCCTCACCTTCGCTGCGGCGACAAGATTGCTTGCTATATCCACACCCAGGACCTCGGCTCCTAGCTTTGCCTCGGGGATGGCCGTATCTCCATCTCCACAACCAAGGTCCAGCACCTTCATTCCTTTGGTAATACCCAGTTGGGCGACCAGCGCGGTACTGCTGTCACGCATACTATCTGCGATCTTTGTAAAGTCTCCTTTTTCCCATAATGCTTTGTTAGGATTCATTTTGCTATAGATTTTATTGATAAACAATTGAAATGCAATATTAATCCCTGTTAGTACCCATCCGTTGCCCTGCAGGTCCAATTACATGACTTAAAAGGTCAGAGGCCGGTTTTCGTAAATTCGCTAATTTTATCTGTATGCACAACTTTCTTGAAAGCGTATTACACCATCCCCAGTACTACAGACAATTCAATTGCGGTACATCCCTGATCACCGCCTTTAGCTGCCCGATGGAGGCCCGATTGATGAAAAGCAAATTTTCGGGTTTGTGGACACAATACAACTGTCTGTTTTATACAATAGATGGCCGGAAGATCTGGCATACGGCAAGAGGTACATATGATATCCAAAAGGACAGCTGCGTCTTTGTAAGAAAAGGAGGATTTATCCTGGAACAATTCATGGACACAGGATTTTGTGTGATGTTGTTCTTTATCCCGGATGAATTTATCTGCGACACCCTCTATACGAGAACCAAGCCCCTCGAAAAATACGAGCAGCACTTCGAGCCCCTGATGATGATCGAATCGAGCGAAACTCTGAAAGGGTTCTTTCTTTCGATGTCTTCCTATTTTACAGAGACACACGATCCCGACCCTTCGCTGCTGGAGCTGAAATTCAGGGAGCTTATCCTGAACATCGCAGACAATGCTGCCAACAAAGACCTCCTATCCTATTTCTGCTCTTTGATGTATGAGCCACAGACAGCATTGTTGAAAAGAGTGATGGAGGATAATTATTGTTACAATCTCAAGCTGGAGGCATACGCTGAGCTCAGTAACAGAAGCCTGTCTGCCTTTAAAAGAGATTTCGAAAAAGTTTTCCAGACCACCCCGGGGAAATGGCTGTTGGAAAAAAGATTACACCGGGCCCTGCACTTATTGAGCAATCAGAACAAGACGGTCGGCGAAACAGCCTTTGAGTGCGGTTTTGAAAGTCCCGCTCATTTCAGTCGCGCTTTTAAGACAAGGTTTGGCAAAGCTCCCACCGAATTAAAGAATCATTTACAGCATCTATAGCCCCCGCCGGGAAAGTTTATCCTTCCGACCTAAGCAATCTTACTGGTCTCCGCCATAGTCACCTCTGTTCCTTTCTCCGAGCCCTTTTGACCCAGCCAGCGGCGCTGTAGCCAGTTCCTCACAGGCTCATCATAAAGCTTCAGACATGCATAGGCAATCACCACTGCACCGACAAAGGTGGCCAGCGCATATGGCAGGGCCTGCCAAAACCCTACTCCTTTATGATCACTTACCCATCCGGTATAGGTGTAGATCAGGGGGTAATGCGTGATATAGATGGGATAGGATATGTCCCCGAAGAACTTACACACCCGTGACGCCCTCTTGCTCGTGATCACACCGCTGGCGCCCAAATAGACGATCAGGGGGAATACCAATATGATGTTCAGCGATTCGTACAGCCCATTCACCCAAAGATGATCCTTACCTCCGACCCTGGGGAAAGCCAGGATGACGGCGAGTAGCAGGCTGCACCAAAAAAAAGCATTTTTCACCCTGGTTAGCTTCGCGACCCGGCAAAGGAGCAGTCCGGCAAAAAAGGGAAATAGCATCCGTGTAAATCCGATGCGCAACTGCAACGCGTCGACAGACCAACCTCCAATGACATCTCCATCTTTGCTGGTTACGGCATAATGGATCAACGCAGCACCAGCCAGTATCACAAGAATGGACAGGGCTGTTTTGGAGAATTTCCGGACGAACAGGGCGTAGAAAATATTGGCTAAATATTCAAAGAACAACGACCAGCCGGGGCCGTCCAGCGGATGCATCTCCTGCCAGCCACGTATATCCATGGAAATGGGCACGGGAATAAGCGTAAACCCGATGAGCATGATCAGCAGCATCTTCCAGACAGGGACGGTGTGGATGGCGGGAAATGCCGCGGAATCCTGGAAATAGAAGAATACGGCCCCTATCACCATTCCCATGATCACCAGCGGATGCAGTCTCACCAGCCGGCGTTTGAAAAATTCACCGACGGTCAGCTTACCCCAACGGTCATCATACGCATAGCTGATAACAAAACCCGACAGCAGAAAGAAAAAGTCTACAGCGAGATATCCATGGTTGACGATCTGGTACAAAGGACCCGCGGAATGGGCCTCGAAAATGTGAAAGATAACTACGATAATGGCAGCAACGCCACGCAACCCATCGAGTATGGGATAGTGTGGCTTGGTGTTGGAAGGGTTCATGAAAAGATACTTTAAAAATCGATCCCCGTGCTCAGCCGGATGCCACTGGCGGACACTCCCGGATGATGGAGGTAGGTGAAACGGCGAATATAGTCGATTCGTATAATATTAAAAATATTATAAATCCCGACGCCCGCCTCCAGGTATGGTTGATTATCCAACGCGAAAGTGGATAACCTGCCTTGATCGTCCAAAGGGAATTGCATTTGCGCAGGGTTTAGATTGGGATTGTTCTCCTGTCGCAGACGGCCATAAAGCAGCTTGCCTTCGATGACCTCCCGAAGTCTTAATTTTCTCAGCAAGGGTATCCTGTTGAAAAAAAATCCATTAAAATAATGGTCGATATCGAGCCCGGCGTAATGGTCGCTTATAAACTCCTCAACATTCATAAGATTGTAGGCGCCAAAGCCGTAGAAAAAGGAAGGATTGGCCGGATGAATGACAAGCAGGGGAAAGGGAAGAGTTCCACTCATATACCCGCCATCCAGCCGTATATCTGAATAGCCGAGGGGCGCGAGGTACCATCGCTTGGACACGCCGAATTGGAACGCGTGGTAATTATACTGACCATTGAACAGCCCTTTAATACCCGCAGCATATTGAAAAGTAAGAACAGGATACTTGTTTGGAATAGCGAAGCGGAAATTCCGGCCCTGATAGAATTGCTCATGCGGCGCCCAGCGAAAACTGACGGACAGTTGTGTAGTGGTCAGGCTGGATATGGTGTCGGGTTGAGCGGGCAGGTGAGCATATATGTAATAGAGCGATTGTGCGGGTTGCTGCAGCCAGTAACGCATACCTATATTGTAGGAGAAATGATCTCCGAACTCATGGACATAATTCAGGTTGCCAATATCCGTGTACAGCCATTTCCCCCCAATACCACGACTAAAAGAACCCAAAAAAGTATTGCTTTGGGTAAATTGGGTCTCCGCGCCGGGATTGCGGACATCATGTAAAAAGCTGGCCTGGATATAGTGAAATGGATATTTATATATGGATTTGTGATTGATAGAATAGGTAGCGCTTACATTATATTTCCAACGCCGGTCGCTAGTGGAATACGCGATATAGTCTTCCGTAAAAATGCGTGTGCTCAACCTTGTGGTGGATCGCCCCCCGAACTGATAGCGGCTGCCTTCCAGGGAATTGAAAGAATAGAAATTTCCGACAGGCCCCATTTCAAATGGTCCAACGGTCTTATAGCCTGACGTAAAGAGGATAATGTAATCCATGAGTCGATGATAGGACCTCATTTTTACCAGACTGTCCATATTGGCATAAGTTCTGTTCTCGGAGACACTCAGCGGGGACGGACGGCTACGTAGCCAAAAGCTATCCGGCTGAGGCACGGACTGCAGAGCGGTGTCTACCGGCAGACCGCGAAAAACTGTGCCGGGCAGGCTTGAATCCGAGATGTTCCGGACGGTAATGGCCCGCTCGCCGTAGAACCCCATATTATTTTTTAAAAGGCTGAAATACGAGAGGATATCCGAATGCTGGCGGTAATACCGTCCGGCCGGCCCTTTCTCAAAGGTCTGTGTGACCTTAAAGCTTCTTACCCAATTGAGGTTGCTGTGATTGCTGGTTTCCAACTCCACCCTTCTGATGGCGTAAGATCCGTCAAGGATGATATACAGGCTTCCTGAAAAGAGCAGATCCTGCGGATTGCGTGGGACAAAATCGAGGTGGACAAGGCGCATGTCCTGCTCTATCAACGTGTCCCTTATAAAATATTCATACAGAGCAGGCGCAATCCCGGCCACCGGCCCCGTGAATTGCAGCGTAAAGACGGACATCGTATTATCATAGATCGTAAAATCGTCATAGAGCCTGTTCATAATGACGCCGACACCGCTCATATCGATATATTCTCCCCAATCGACTCGCTTACGTCCCAAAATGATCTGTTTCTTCCTATCCGGATTCGTGCTGGAATAATTCCGCGAGATCGTTTCCTCCAGGTAAGCCGGCACCAGTTTTTTACCGGGCACAAGGGTCGTATCAGGTGTAAAAAGAAAATGGTAGCGTTTAAAGAGCTTGCCGTCCGCGATAAATCGTGGAGGACGGTCCGCCAATACACGGACCTTGTCATACTGATCATACGTCACGAATGGGTAAAGCGCCGGCGCATTCTCCTCCTTATGGGCAATGACCTGGCGGATCAGTTCCACCGCAGGGTTATTTTTATTCCTGTATCTTCTTTTTTTGTTGACCACGACCGCCTGCAGCGCAGAGTAAGACACAGAGAGAAGGATGGTCAGGGGGCCCACAGTAGTGTCTGATAGGGCAACCTTGATGGGCGCATATCCGCTGGCGCTGAATTTGATCTCGTGAACCCTGTTATCCACAGCGATCCTGAACCTTCCCCGCCCATCGGTCAGGGTACCCTTGCCCGTAGCAGACAGGATCACGCTCACATTCAACAATGGCAGACGGGACATCGAATCCAGGACAATACCCGTCAGCACCCTCTTCTGTCCTGCAACGGCTTGCATCAACAACAAGGTTACGGTCAATATTGTAAGGGAATTTTTGATAAGCACTGAATTTGATATCCAATGCCAATTTACAAAACGTCCCGCTATTGCACAACGATCAATGGCCCTTCACTCCTTTGCTCCAATCGGCCAATGGCCTGGCAGCAGGCTTCCGGCAGACCGCTTTGCTTCAGCAACTCTTCGAATGCAGACGCGTCTTCGGCCGCAACAGCTACCAGCAATCCTCCGCTCGTCTGTGGGTCAGCCAGGATATTCCGTTGTCTCTCCGTCAACTGTCCTATTTTATTGCCATAGCTGTTCCAGTTCCTAACCGTTCCACCGGGAACGCACCCTTGTTCTAAATACAGGGTCACCGATCCTATCACCGGCACCTTGTCAAAATCCAGTACGGCCGATACGCCGCTGCCTTCGCACATTTCCGCCAGATGCCCCAGCAGTCCAAAACCCGTCACATCGGTCATTGCCTTTACACTATCCCACTGGCCGAATATCTCGCCAGGCTTGTTCAGCTTCACCATGCTCGCCAGGGCAATAGCGGCATCCTCCGGTCGCAGCAGGCCCCTCTTCTGCGCAGTCGACAACACCCCCACTCCCAACGGCTTTGTCAGGTACAGTTGACACCCCGCCACCGCCGTCGAATTCCTTTTCAGGTGCACCGGGCTTACCAGCCCGTTGACGGCAAGTCCAAACACCGGTTCAGGACAGTCGATACTATGCCCTCCGGCAAGTGTGATACCCGCCTCAGCGCACACGGATCGGGCCCCTTCCAATACCCGCTGCGCCGCCTCGGGCGGCAGCTTATCCACGGGCCATCCCAATATGGCAATGGCCAGCACAGGCCGCCCCCCCATCGCATACACATCGCTGATAGCATTCGTGGAGGCGATACGCCCAAAGTCGAATGCATCATCCACTATGGGCATAAAAAAATCCGTCGTCGAGATCAGGGCGGTCCCATTGCCCAGGTCCAGCACGGCAGCATCATCCCGCTTGTCGTTCCCCACGAGTAGCCGTGGGTCCTGTATCCCAGGCACTGTGCTATGTAATATCTTATCCAGGATGGCGGGGCTGATTTTACAGCCACAGCCTGCTCCATGCGAATACTGTGTCAGTCTTATATCCATGATGTTTGTTTATCCCCGGCCTTCAGCACGAGTGTAGCATTTATTGCTGCGCTCCCACCCGCCACAGGGACCTTTATAATATGTTCGGCATCCCTTCCCTGGAGGCCGGTTCGATAGGTCTTGTCATAATATACCAGCACCTCCCGGATAAAATCCTCCATCCTCCCCTCTCGGATAGCCGTCACGGCCCTCTTCGTCTGCTCCGGCCCAAGCCGCTTCCAGATACGCTCCGTACACTCCACTAAAAAATCCTTGTCCAATGAACCATACTCCTCCACCAGTGCCTGTACCCGCACCTCCAACGGTGCCTGCACATCGAACAGCACGGCTGCCCTGATCTCATTCCAGAAATTGCGGGGGATCGTTCTTTTACCGATGGTCAGGCTTTCATCCTCTACCCATATCCTGCGCCGCCTGTCAAGGCCATACAGCGCCGCCGCAAGATCATTCTCAAACTGCTCCTGCGAAGGTTGCACCAGCCGGCCAAGCGTACCATAAGTGGAACCCTGGTGCTGTGCCAGCATCTCCAGATCGATGACCTGTTCTCCCCTGACTTTAAATTCCCGTAATATCCTGGTCTTACCGGAGCCGGTCATGCCCCCCACCACCGACAATGGCCAGTCTCTTTCAAACTGGTCCAGCACCCAGCGGCGGTATCGCTTATATCCTTTTTCCAAAAGATACACCTGGAAACCATAAAGATCCAGTGCCCAGGCCATCGCCCCGCTACGCATCCCGCCCCGCCAGCAATGCACGGCTATTTTTCTCCCGGGCGCCATCTCCAACGCTGTCCGGATAAAACCCGACCACTTCGGCCCGGTCAGATCGAACCCCAGCAGGATCGCAGCCTCCCGGCTTTCCTGCTTATACGTGGTGCCTACCTGCACCCGCTCCTCATTGCTGAATAAGGGTAGATTGAAGGCGCCCGGGATATGCCCCTGCGCAAACTCCGCCGGCGTACGAACATCCGCCAGCGGAACCCGTTGCTCCATGCCCATGAGCTCTTGTATCGTAACCTTGCTGATCATGCTTCGAACAAACTGTAAATATACACCCGTACAGCCTATATATATCCCGTTGGGCGCAGGGAAAAAGCATTTTCTTGTTCCTCTCGATTAAAAATGTTAACTTTTTGGCCCCTTACATTTACAAACGACCGCCGCACGCCGGTACTGGCTTCGGATAGTAGCTTGCTGATCATGCCTGTCGCATGCATCCTAAAAGCCTTCTATCATGGGTCGGGATATTATCGATTTCTTCAAAAAACTCCTGGACGGCTCCGATTGGCCGCCACGATGGCATTGCGGCAAATGGACTGATTTTCATGGCTGGCTCTATATCGTGAGTGATCTGCTGGTCTGGTCCGCTTATTTCAGCATCCCGCTGATCATCATCCGCTATATTTCCAGGAAACAGGACATCCGGTTCATCCGCCTGTATTTCCTTTTTGCCGCATTCATCCTGGCTTGCGGCGCTACCCATTTTCTGGATGCCATTGCCTTCTGGCTGCCGGTGTATCGTTTAAATGCCCTAACACGATTGATCACAGGCATCCTCAGCTGGACCACCGTCTTTTACCTCGTCAAATACCTGCCACTGGCTTTCTCCCTGAGATCCTCCGGAGAGCTGGAAGCAGAGATAGAGCAACGAAAAAAAGCCGAAAAGCAGAGTCGGGACGCAGAGCGGCAGGTGCAGGATCTGTTCGATGCAGCGCCCGACGCCGTTATTGTAATAAATGAAGAAGGACATATAACCAGATGGAATCCAAAGGCGGCATCCCTTTTCGGATGGACAGCGGAGGACGCCATGGATCAACCCCTGAGCAGCCTGATCGTACCGGAGCAGTACAGGGCAGCTCATCAGCAGGGCATGGCCCGTTACCTCAGGACAGGACAGAGCGATATATTGGGTAAGACCATCGAATTGCAAGCCCGCACCCGGGAAGGCAAGGAAATAGACGTCGCCCTCAGCATTTCTCCCACCGTCACCAACGGCAAACGCCTGTTCGTCGGCTTCATCCGCGATATCACCTGGCAGAAGAAGTCGCAGGAAGAGATCAGGAAGCTCAATGCCGGACTGGAGAAACGTGTTTTGGAACGCACCCGGGAATTATACGAAAGCCAGCAGTTGCTGCACGCCATCGTCGACAATTCGGCAGCGGTCATTTACGTCAAGGACCTGCAAGGAAAATATCTTCTGGTAAATCAGCTTTTCTGCGAGCTGTTCCATCACGGCAAGGAAGAGGTGCTGGCCAGGACTGACTATGACTTCTTTCCGCGGGAAGCTGCTGACGCTTTTCGCGAAATGGACCTGCGTGTCGCCAGGGCCAACCGCACCCTCAAAGAAGAGGAAACAGTACCGCAGGATGATGGCATTCACACGTATATTTCTGTCAAAAGCACCTTAAGAGAGGCCGGCGGTCAACCCTATGCAGTATTCGGCGTTTCCACGGATATCACGGAATTAAAAGCCGTTGAAGACAACCTCCGTAAAAGCCTCCGGGAGGTGTCCGACTATAAATTCGCCCTGGATGAGTCGGCCATTGTCGCCATCACCGATCAGAAGGGGATTATCACGCATGTAAACAATAATTTCTGCAAAATATCAAAATACGGCCGGGAGGAGCTCATTGGACAGGACCACCGGATCATTAATTCAGGATATCACCCCAAGCCGGTGATCCGCGATCTCTGGATCACCATCGCTCATGGAAAAATATGGAGGGGCGAGCTGAAGAACAGGGCAAAAGACGGCAGCTATTATTGGGTGGACACAACTATAGTCCCCTTTCTGAACGAATCGGGCAAGCCCTACCAATATGTCGCCATCCGGGCGGATATCACACACCGTAAAAAGGTAGAGGAGGAATTTCATCAGCTGAATGAAGAGCTGGAGGAGCGTGTCAACCTGCGTACTATCCAGTTGGAGTCCGCCAGAAAAGAGATGGAGTCCTTCGCCTATTCCGTCTCTCATGACCTGCGCGCCCCTCTCCGTGCCGTTGTCGGTTTTGCCAGCATCCTGGAAGAAGAATACAGCAGCAGGCTGGATGACGAAGCTCGGCGTATCACTTCTGTTATCAAGCACAACACATTGAAAATGGGCCACCTCATCGACGACCTTCTGGCTTTTTCACGCGCGGGAAGACAAGAGATCGTAAGAACAACCATCGACACCGAAAAAATGGTCAGGGAGGTTATCCGGGAGCTGAGTACGGGAAATAGCATGAACCATATTGAATGGATCTTGCACCCTCTTGCCGAAGCCAACGGAGACACACATACGATCCGGCAGGTATGGGTAAATCTTATCTCCAACGCCATTAAATATTCCAGGGGCCAGGACCCTGCCCGCATCGAGATCAGCCATTTTATACACGATGGGCAACATGCCTTTTGCGTAAAAGATAATGGTGTGGGCTTTAACAATAAGTACAAAGACAAATTGTTCAGGGTATTCCAGCGGCTGCACGACGCAGAGGAATTCGAAGGCACGGGAGTAGGGCTGGCCCTGGTGGAGAAGATCGTATCCAAACATGGCGGAAGGGTATGGGGAGAAGGAGAACTCGGGAAAGGCGCCCGATTCTGCTTTTCTCTCCCGGCGGGCCGCGAAGGAGATCAACATATTTAAAAACTATACTTTATATGGATCAAAACCCTGTTGATATTTTACTGGTAGAAGACAATATTAACGACGCGGAACTCACGATCCGTGAATTGAGAAAACACCGGCTGGCCAATAATCTCGTTCATCTCAAGGACGGGGAAGAAGCCCTGTCGTTCATCTTCGGCTCCGGGACAGCCGGAAAATTATCCCACACCCTCCCTAAGCTGGTCCTGCTGGATATACAAATGCCAAAGGTCAATGGCATCGAAGTATTACAGCAGCTAAAATCGCATGAGCATACCAGGGCAACACCCGTGGTCATCCTCACCTCTTCCAAAGAAGATCCGGACATCCGTCGCTGTTACGAGCTGGGTGTGAATAGCTACATCGTGAAGCCGGTGAATTTTGAACAGTTTACAGAAGCCATCCGGAACCTGGGTCTGTATTGGCTTTTATTGAATCAACCCCCCACCTGAAGAAAGGCTCCTTATATGACCGAACCATTAAAAATATTAATATTGGAAGACGATCCGTTCGATGCGGAAATAATACAACGACTGCTCCGCAAAGAACCATGGAATATGGAACTTACACTGGTAACCACCCGGAATGACTACGAGACAGCACTCGGACGATTTCACCCGGACCTTATCCTGGCCGACAACTCCTTGCCCCAGTTCGATGCAGGCGAAGCCTTACAGTTTGCCCGGCAGCAATCGCTCTATATTCCCTTTATTATGGTGACAGGCACCGTATCCGAGGAATACGCGGTCGAAATGATCAAAGCCGGGGCAGATGACTATATTTTAAAAGACAGGCTGACAAGACTCCCGGCAGCTATCCTGGCGGCGATCAACCAGCAACAGGCAAAAAAGGGCAAACAGGAGGCCCAGGAGGAGATCAGGCGGTCGAACGAACGGTTCCTGACCCTATCGAGATTGACCAGGGATGCCGTGTGGGATCTTGATCTGACGACCAATAGCCTATGGGGGAACGAAAGCTTCCATTATCTGCTGGGTTTTACAAGCCCCGCTGTGCCCGCCCTGGACGAATGGATAAACCGCATACACCCCGACGACAGGGAAAAGATGGCCTCACGCCTGGAAGAAATAAGGAGGGGGGCGATCCTCTCCTGGGAAGACGAACTGCGTCTTCAACTGCCCGGAGGCGACATCAGGACGGTGCTGGATAGAGCCTATGCGCTGAAGCATGATGGAGGGTTCCCCGTCCGCCTCGTCGGCGCCCTGGTGGACATCACGGAAAAGCGAAAGATGGAAGAAGAACAGATGCATTCCAGGATCAGCCAGCAAAAGGAGCTGACCCGCGCCATTCTGGAGGCCCGGGAGTTGGAGCGAAATACATTGGGCATAGAACTTCATGACAATATCAACCAGATCCTGGCCTCGATCAACCTGCGCCTGGGCTACTACCTGGACGAGCCTGAAGGGAATATGGATGTCGTGGAAGACTGCCGTCAAAAACTGGTGACAGCTATTCGCGAAACACGTAATCTCTCCCATCAGATGGTCATGCCCCGATTTTCCGAGAAAAGCCTGCGTGATGAACTGTACCTGCTCGTAGAAAATTACACTCCCGCGATGTCCGTTAGCCTCGAAGTTCGTAAGATGAACGAGAAGAAGATCCCGCCCCTTATGAAGGAGACCCTCTATCGCATCGTCCAGGAACAATTAAGCAATATCCATAAACATGCAAAGGCGAGCTTCGTCCAGATACGTCTGTCCACTAGCTCCGGTTCCGTGGAATTGCTGATCCGGGACAACGGAGTGGGCTTTGACCCTCAGTTGAAAAGGAAAGGCATCGGCATTTCCAATATTTACCACCGGGCAGAGTCCTATGATGGGAAAGTAGAGATTGTCTCTCACCCCGGCGCAGGTTGCTACCTGGTCGTACACATCCCCCTGTCATAAGCGTTTATTGTACGGTCGATCATGCCGATGCCGTAGCTTTGTCCTATGTATATCCAGGGCGAAGATCAAAAAATACCAAATTATGCGTTTGAACCGCACCGGCATACGGGCAATCAGATGTTCCGGATCAACAGGCTAAATATATCCGTCAATTATGAGCAGAGGGATTTTCTGGTGCCCCACCGGAAAGACTATTATTTTATGGCCTTAATAAAGTCAGGCAGTAGCCGTCATTGGATAGATATGACCCCTTATTCCCTAAAACCTGACACCTTCTACTTTACGGTGCCACACCAGGTTCATTTAAAGGAAGAGATGACTCCATTGACAGGCATCATCGTTTGCTTCACCAGCGACTTTCTGGCCACGGACTATGAAGGGTCGTTGAGGTCCTTGCCTATCATTCAAAATCCTTTTAATGGCCATGAATTGTCACTTGACGAAGGAGATCTCCTATTTGTACAGGATATTTTGGAAAAACTGCTTGTGGAATACGATACTAAAAGCGACTGGCAACATACCATGCTCCTCTCCTATATGCGTATATTGCTCGTCTACCTGAGCAGACTCTATCTGGAACAGTTAAGCGAGAGAGGCCAGGGTGAGGATAGGCAATTGCTAAAAAAATACCTTGCAAAGATCGAGGAGTCCTATAGGCAATTGCACGAAGTGGCCGACTATGCGTCCCAGTTGCATATCTCTCCGGGCCACCTGGGCGATGTGATAAAGGAACAGAGCGGCAAGCCGGCCATCACACATATACACGAGCGGCTGACGCTGGAAGCCAAA
This sequence comes from Sphingobacteriales bacterium 50-39, assembly GCA_001898505.1. Lineage (GTDB taxonomy): Bacteria > Bacteroidota > Bacteroidia > Chitinophagales > Chitinophagaceae > Puia. The sequence continues at coordinate 67,931 of MKTZ01000003.1, read as the reverse complement.
CGTCTGCTTTTTCATACAGATCAGGTCATCAAGGAAATAGCCTTTCATCTGGGCTTCGAGGACGCTTCCTATTTTTCACGGTTCTTCAAACGAATGACGGGTCATACACCCCAGGCCTACAGGGACAATTTCCGGGAAATGTACCAGCCAAACCGTTGAGTGTGCTGGCACACGGTCAATATAGGTGAGTAGCTTTGCTTATCAAAAAGCAAAAAAGAGACATGAAAACAGCACTCATCACAGGCGCAAACAAAAGCATTGGTTTCGAAACAGCGCGGCAGTTATTAAAAAAAGGGTATTTTATTTATCTGGGCAGCAGGGACAGGTCAAAAGGCGAACAGGCCGCTGCTCAGCTCAGATCGGAAGGGCTGACACAAGTGGAAGCGATAGAGCTGGATGTCACCGATATTGCTTCTATTCAAAAGGCCCGCCAAAGCATAAAGACAACATCACTGGATTTGCTGATAAACAATGCAGGCGTGTCTGGCGGCTTCCCGCAGGCGCCGTCGCAGGTATCCTCCGATACGATCCGCCAGGTATTTGACACTAACTTATTCGGCGTCATCGACGTCACAAGGGCATTCCTCGATCTGTTGAGCAAGTCCGCCTCTCCCGTCATCGTCAATGTCACTTCCGGTCTGGCCTCCCTGACGCTGCACAGCGATCCGTCCTGGATGTACTACAATATCAAAGGTGGCGCGTATGGACCATCCAAAACAGCCTTAAATGCATACACAGTAGCCCTGGCCCACGAATTACGCGATACGCCCTTTCGGATAAATGCTATCGATCCCGGCTATACAGCGACAGACTTCAACCATCACCGGGGGACGGGGTCAGTGGAAAAAGCCGCCGCCTTTGTGGTAAAATACGCCATAATACCACCCGACGGCCCCACCGGAAAATACTTCAGCCATGACTATAAGGAAAATGAGAATGAGAGCCCCTGGTAGCGATCAGTGATGACTTCCGTTCAGGCTTATATCTTTTTACGCTGTCTACGCTTATAAGGTTTTCGAAATAGCCCGTGATCCGGTTTCCGTTGGTATTGACCCGTAACATTTCAGGAGTGAAATTGGACAATATCCCCAGGCGATAGCCTTCCTTAGTGAGCTCACCCAACACCAGGGGAACTTCAGGCCAGACGGACAGCTCGAAAAAGCCATCGACCAGCTGTTGATGCTGCCGGGGGCTGATATCCATCTTTAACAGCTGCGTCGCGTAATCCAGCGCATCGGATGTGATGGTCTGAAAATCAACATAGCAGTGTGTCATGCTGCGTAGCCAGGCATACTCGAATTGCCTGGTCCGCCATTCCCTTATCAGTTCTGGCCCCTTGCCAGGGAAAAGCCGCCCCGCCATCAGGGCGATGTGGCTGGGATCAAAGATGGAAAAAGCGTCGAATAGAATGGCTTTGATAGAAGGAACGCTGTCATGATATAGTATGGATGGCCGCCTCCAGGCAGTCACTGCAGGTACGCCGAGCGCTAGAAATGTGCGTCTGTGCATTGTTTTTGAAAACAAATATAGTTCGGATTTCACTTCACATAAATTGATATATTTGATGTCGATAATCAATTATTTTGAAGTATGGAACACCTGAGCCTGGATGTCCTGCGCACGTTTGTCTTCATCGTGGAGCTAAAGGGTTTTAATAAAGTGGCCGAGAAAGTGCATCTGTCGCAGTCGGCCATCAGCATGCAGATAAAAAAGCTGGAGGAGCTTTCCGGACAGGCCTTGTTCGAACGAAAAGGTAAACGACATCTGCTTACACACCAGGGCGAGCTATTGCTGAGCTACGCTAAAAAAATGCTGGAACTGAATGACGAAGCATTACAGGTATTGCAACAGACAAAGCTAAAAGGTAAGGTTCGGGTGGGTATGCAAATGGATTTTGCAGACTCTTCCAAGGCAGCACATCTGCATCGGTTCATCAAAATGCATCCGGAGATACTCCTTGATCTGAAAGTGGATGCCAGCGACGTCCTGCAACACATGCTGTCGGAAGGGCGGCTGGATATCATCCTGTTCCTTGGTCGTGAAAAGATCGCCGGATTTGACGCACATGCATTGGGCAGCTATCCATTAAAATGGTTCCATTCACCGGCGACAGGCGGGATACCCATAGATGGTTCTCCCCTGGCGCTGGCCGCGATGGGCCCAAATTGCAAGATCCGTCAAATGTCTTCGGCAGCGCTGAATGAAGCCGGCATTCCCTGGAAGATCGTATTTACCAGCAACAGTCTTTCTGCTGTCTGGGGGGCAGTATCGGCAGGCCTCGGCATATGCGCAAGAACAAGAATAGGCGCTCCTGCCTCATTAAAGGCCGTTCCCAAAACAGCAGGTCTGCCTGATCTTCCTGTTGTCAACGCCTGGCTGTGCACGATGGCCGGAGAAGACAGGCGCACCGTCCTGCAGCTGAAAGATCATCTACGGCATGCCTAACTCCTAAAAGCCAGCGGTGACAGAGTGGTCTGTCTCTTAAAAAAATTGGAAAAATGCGCGACCTCCTCAAAACCAAGGCTCCAGGCAATTTCTGAGACATTCCAGTCCGTCTGTTTGAGAAGGATCTTCGCCTCCTGGGTGATCCGATTGGCGATCAGGACAGTAGTGGTCTTACCTGTATTCTCTTTCAATACCTTGTTGAGATGGTTGACATGGACAGCCAGACGATCTGCATAATCCTTGGCCGTACGTAGTGTGAGCTGCTGCCGGGGGCTTTCGATAGGGAACTGCCGCTCCAGCAGCTCGATGAACAGAGATGCTACCCGCGTCGATGCATTGTGCGCGGAATAAAGGGCGGTGACGGGCTGGAGCTTCTGACCATAATGAATGAGCTCCACCACATAATTGCGTAGCAGGTCATATTTAAAGGCATAGTCGGAGCCCATCTCTTTATACATCTTCTGGAATATATAGGTCAGCTCCTGCGTATTTTCTTCCGTCAGCTGGAAGACAGGATAACCACCGGATTTGAAAATAGGGAGGTCATCCAGGATGACACCGCTCTTGCTGGGTACAAGGAAATCCTCCGTAAAAATGCAGAAGAAACCCCTTTGTTCCCAGTCAAGGGGCACCCAGTGATAAGGTATCTTGGGTGTGCCGAATAAAAGAGCGCTCTTCTCGATATTGATCACTTTATCGGCATATTCCGCCCTGTTACGCCCATTGATAAGGCTGATCTTATAATAAGCACGCCGGTTGTACGGCATAAGAGGCTTTTCCTTCAGCCTGGCAAATAATTCCTCTGTATTGAATACATTGAAATGCCCTATTTCCCGGGTAAGGCCCTCCGGCAAAAGAGAATCCTTCGCTACCTGGGAGGTCTGCGATGCGTGTTGGTAAAACTGGTCTAATGTCGTGATTTCCATAGTAAAATCATACCTTGCTCCAAACTAATAACTATGTCACAGGTAAAATGGTTCGATAGGCAGTTCGATTTTTCGTCTACCCAGAACATTTTCCCTTCCATACTGGAAAGGCTAAGGGGTACCCCGGCTCGTCTGGAAGAAAAACTCAGGTCCATAGACCCAGCCCTCCTGACCCGCAAGCCAGACAATTCCTGGTCCATCAAGGAGAACCTGGGACACCTCAGCGACCTGGAGCCGCTGTGGCAAAGGCGGCTGGATGATATCATAAAAGGCAGGGAAGAATTGAGCCCGACGGACCTGCAAAACACCCGCACGACGGAGGCAGGCCACAATGAGGCGCCGCTGGAAGAACTTCTGCAAAGATTCAGACAAATAAGAACACAGACGATAGTCCTGCTGGAAGCCATCGACGAACAGACGGTATTCAAATATGCGCTTCACCCGCGGCTCAGGACGCCAATGCGCACCATGGACCTCTTCCTCTTTGTAGCAGATCATGACGACCACCACCTGGCAAGGATCACAGAACTGGCCCGCTACAAAGCATCGTGATATTCACGGATCTCATCCTGTATCTCTCTCAGATTGGCTTGCTGCATTCTCAGGAGCTGTTCAGTTGCAGCATCCATGGGCTCGGAAAATGAAAGAGCCGCCTGATACGCTTGTTGAACGGCTTCACATTCCTGCTCGCAGGTTTCCAGGATCGACTTGCTGCTACTCCCCACAAGAGGAGCCCTGGTACTTTCCCAAACTTCATAAATAGCTCCTTTATACTCATTGTCCCAGCCATCCATTTTGCCATTCAATCCGGCAATGCTGCCCTTTAGCTCTTGTTGAAATTGAATGGATCCACTGATCATTTCCCCAAAAATTGGTTTGAGATCTTTTCGGTCCGGACGTAACAGGGTAGAAAGTGCCTCTTGATATAATACCACACGATCGACATGGAGCTGGATCAATTCCTTTATCGTCTCAATGAATTTGTGCTTCCTGGTCATACCTGTTTTTCGAAAAGCGTATTCAAAAATCATTCCCCCGACAATAGCTCGTCCAACCCTTCCTGCCGGAATATCACCTGCCCCAGTTTCAGGTCCGACCAGCCTGGCTTGAGCTTATACGTAAAGACGGGCCGTCCTTCTTCCAGGTTGCACTCAATATAACAGGTCTGGATGGCGTCCATTCGGGCAACCTCTTCCAGCTTATGAAGATGTGTCGAAATCAAAAAGAAAGAACCCTGGTAGGCAGTGAGTCCCTTGATGGTCATTTTTGAAATGGCAAGAGCATCATCGATATTGGTCCCCCTGAACAGCTCGTCGAATATGGCAAAACATCGCCGGCGCTCCCGCGCCTGAAGGACAATTTTTTTCAGTATCTGTATCTCCGTCATAAAATGACTGTAGCCATGCTTCATATCATCATTGAGATTGATGGCTACGGAAATAACATCGAAGAATGGCAGCACACAGTTTTCCGCAGGAACAGCCAGCCCAAGATGCGCCAGATATACACATAGCCCGATGGCTTTTAACAGGGTAGATTTTCCGGACATGTTCGGTCCCGTGATCAGCATAACATTGCTGCAGGTCTCCAGGCTGTTCCTGACAGGATATTTTAATAAGGGATGATAAAATTCGGAAATGATAAACGCCTCATCATCAAAGGACGGAAAGTTAAAATGACGTACATGGATCCCTTTTGATATGGAATACCATGCCTCGAAAGCAAAAAAATCCTTCCAGAATCTGTCCATTTCTCCTTCATTCATCTTATCCTGCAAAACCTCCGCCAGATGGGCAGTGTCCGGTAAGGTTAACCCCCTGTCCCGGGCAATGGCGTAATACTTTTCGACCTGGAGTTCCGACAGCATACGCTGTATATTCCTAATCCTTTCTTGGAAAGGCGGAGGAAAGACATCTACCTTCAGCCTGAAAAAATAGAGCTGGTTGATCTTATAAAAAAAGTAGAACAACTGGTAAAGCCCACCTTTCTCCCTATTGCGGGCCGATGGTGAAAAGAGAAAATGGGCCCGCAAAGAGACTCCGGTCAGGTCTGTGCCACGAACCCTTTTCTCTTCTATATAGCTATATACCTGGTTGAATTCAACCTTGGAATAAGAGATGGGGACATATAGGTGCTCATGCTGTAACAAAGCCTTTAATATGTCCTGCCTAAGATAGATATCTTCTACGGATTCAGGCATTTCTGTCAGCACCTGTACGAGCGCATCCCTCGAATACTCATTGTATAAGTAGTCGAACAGGGGGAGAATCTCTTTCTTAAAATGCAGGTCGTAGACATTTATCACCCCTTAAATATAGCCCTGCATAAAAGGAATTGCTACAGCTGGCCATTGGATTTAAGAAAACTTTGGGAGATCACTTCCCTTCCTCATCAGGACGCGGCTTCCCATTGTGACAGGTATTACACGTGACGACCAGCGGGCCGTCGGTGAGACTGGGATGCTTTTGCAGAAAGAACTGCTTATTGACACGCAGGGTCATCCGCATCATCACCCTTGCCATTTCCTTTTCCGGCTTGGCATCGCTGGCATAGTCTATGCTCAAAGAGTCCTTCCCCTGGGCATGACAAAAGCCGCATCCCACGCCCAGGGCATCCGAAAATTCGTCGACCATCATCTTTGAGAGGGCCTTGGAACTGATATTCCGTGGCAGCACTTTCAGGTTCTTGTACTCGCCCCTCGTTTTGTCCGGCGGGGCCACTGCCGCGCTGCAGATCAGAATGGTAGTTAATATCGCGATCACTATAACACATAGTCTTTTCATATACTTTAATTTGCAAATACGCTCAGGGACACATCCATTTCATCGGAGATGGTGCTGGTGCCGCCTACATCGAAGTCTTTTCTCTTTATTTTGAATGCTCCTTTGAAAAGATAGCCCCCCATGGCAGCCGTTGCCGAAAAAGGAAAGGAAATATCCTTTTCATGCCCCTTGATATTGAGCTTTCCATAAAGGAACCAGATACCTGTCTTATTGGAGGGAACCACCTTTGTTGAAACAAACCGGATCTTGGGATAATGCTTTATATCCAGATAGCTCTCACCCCTGAGATGGTCATCCCTCATTGAATTATCCGTATTGACACTGTTGGCATCCAATCCGATATTAAAATTGGCCTGATCGATATGCGCAGGGTCAAATTGAATATTCCCTTCGACCCCCTTAAAACTGCCGCTGACGCGTATGCCGAAATTCCGGATCGCAAAGTCGATCGTGGACTTGTCATCTATAGGCTTTATCTGCGCCGACACATCACTCACGGCAAAAAGGATCAGGACATGCAATAAATGTGCTCTCATGGGTTAACGGCGGTTTTAGTGGCATCGATCAGTGGTGTATCAGTAATGGCCAAAGTATGATCATGCTCCACATAATGTACGCTGGTGAGACCCAACAGTTTTTGCAGCTGGTCCGCAGGTACTTTCATCGGACCGGCTGAAGGAGCCGTCCCGGGCTGTGGCTGTGGGAATGCAGTGGACGTCGCGGTATGAAAAGTTATATTCCCTTCCACCTTTAACATGGTCTGATGGATATGCCCATTCAGTACGCTGACGGATCCAAAACGCTTCAGGTATGAAAGGGCCCTGGCGCTGTCCCTCGTACCCCACCCCCACTGAGGGTAGACGGACCAAAGCGGAATATGCGCAAAGACTACAATGGGAGTACTGTTCGACAATCCTTTCAGGTCGTCCTCCAGCCATTCCAATTGCTGGTCGCCCAGTACGCCAAGGCCTCCTTCTCCTGTGCCCACAACATTGACCAATCCGATAAAGTGCACCCCGTTGGTATCGAAACTATACCAGCCGTTGCCCTTGGTGCCCTTTCCGTATCGATCTAAATATTGCTTGCCATTATCGTTGAGTACATCATGTTCTCCCGGCACAAAGAATATCTTGTCTGTTTTTACTGATTTGAGCACCTGGTCGAGCGTGTCGAACTCGTCGGCCTGGGCAAGATGGGAAAGGTCCCCCGTATGCAGCACGAAGGAAGGAGCCTTAGGAATGGCATTGAGCTTTCCGATAGCCGATTGCAATGTCCCAACTACATCGGGATTGGCCGGCTTATTGAACCCGATGTGACTGTCGCTGATCTGGGCGAAGGTAAAATCGCCGGGGGGAAGGATGACCCCATCCTTGAGCCCACCGGTGTTCTTGTCCACTAACTGGCTCATGCTCATTGCTTTCAGACTGCCGCCGCTCATTAGCCAAAGGACCCCAGTGCCGGCCCATGCCATACATTTGATAAACCCTCTCCTATCTACGCCATCGTCGTTGTGGTCGTTGTGAATGATATCTTTCATATTCGATGTTTTTTTTCAGGTACAAAAAAAGAGGAAAACGGCAGCGCGGAATAATCTTTTACATGAAGCAGGCCCTAAAACTGATCTTCCAGCACTATTCGTTCATCAAGGTTTTTCCGTAAATGGTGTAAAAGGAGCAAAAGGAGGCCGGAAACCTTTTAATTTTGACATTACAACTATTTTAGATGACCCGTTGGTTCGATATTTTATGGTGGGCGGCGCTGTACCTGTTCTTTGTATTCATATTGCAGAACAGGGTTATTACATTGTCCAGGTCCCTCACCGTTCAGTTTTGTTACCTGGCCTTCATAGCCGCTAATTATTATTTTCAGGTATTGTATGGTATCCCCCGCTTCCTCCATCGCAAGCAATATTTCCTGTTCGTCACCTTCCTCGTGGCAGGTATCGTCAGCACCGCCGCCCTGCGTGTCCCGCTGGTAGTATATATGAATAGCCATGTCTTCCCCGCCAGTGGTACCAGCCAGGGTCTTACAAGCATATTTTACTCCTCCTTGCTCAACATTGCCGTCTGGACTATCATTATACTTTCGATCAAGCTCATACTGGATCGCATGCTTCTGCAACAGCGCCTCGACAAAGTGGAAAAGGAAAAGACCAAGGCAGAGCTGGATTTTTTAAACGCACAGTTTAATCCGCACTTTTTATTCAATTCGATCAACTCCATCTACGCGCACATCGACAAACGTAATCCCACCGCAAGGAATATGCTGCTGAGCTTTTCCGAGATGTTGCGGTATCAACTATACGACTGCAATACGAATTATATCAGTGTAGACAAGGAAATGAGCTATATAAGGAACTACGTGGCGATCCAGCAGGCTAGAAAGGAAAGCCGGGTCCAGGTCTGCCTGACCATCGGAGACAGCGTGACAGGCTTCTTTATAACGCCCTTGTTATTCATCGCCTTTATCGAAAACGCTTTTAAATACGTCAGCGACTATGAAGACAAGGACAACAGGGTCGTCATTGCTTTTGAAAGAAAGGACAATGAGCTGCTTTTCTATTGCCATAATACAAAGGAAGCAAGGAATGGAAGCAGCATCGATCATAAAGGTATCGGCATCGCCAATGCCAGACGCAGGATGGCCCTGCAGTACCCCGGCCGGCATGCACTGAATATCGTGGACAACGAAGATATTTATGAAGTGACCTTAAACCTGCAATTATTATGAATTGTATCATCGTAGACGACGAGCCGGGCGCCCGGAAATTATTGGAAGAATACATCGGAGACATCGACTTTCTTCAGCTGGTAGGTAAAGCCGAAAACCCATTAAAGGCAAATGCCCTTTTAAGCAATCAACAAATAGACCTGTTATTCCTGGACGTCAACATGCCGAAAATGAGTGGCATAGAATTTCTCCGGAGCCTGCCTACAGTGCCTCCCACGATATTGACAACGGCCTATACGGAATACGCCATCGAAGGATTTGAGCTGAATGTACTGGACTATCTGGTAAAACCCATCTCTTTTGAAAGGTTCCTGAAAGCCTGTAACAAGGCCAGAGAATATTATACCTTCCTTTCCGGCCGTCCTGCCCCGCAGACAGAGGAACTACCCGCTCCGGCAGGATATTTCTTTGTAAAATGTGATGGCAAGATCGAAAAAGTGCAATACGATGAGCTCGTATTCGTGGAAGCCATGCTCAACTATATCGTCCTCCACACGGACACCCGCAAATTGATCGTACATCTCACTATGAAGGCCATCTCGGATCAGTTGCCATCCCGGCTTTTTCTCAAGATCCACAAGTCCACGATCATCAATGTCGATAAGGTCAAAAGCATCGACGGGAACGAGGTGGATCTGGGCAAGAACAAGGTGGTCATCAGCCAAAGCCTGCAGGAGAGCGTGATCAAAGAGATCATCCGGGACAGGATGCTGAAGAGGTAGCTTCGTCCCCCGAAGAGGTAGCCCTTAATGCAGGACTACCTGGCGATTGACTTGTGTCTCAGTATGGATGCTGAGATTAGTGCACACCCTCTCTTTTCCTCCCGCTACGATGATCTGATAATCCCCGTCTTCCATCTGTGAGAAATCCAGCAAACTGGCATATACAGGTCCGGATACGCTCTCGGACATATATATGTCTTCTTTCTTGCGGATAGTGATGACGGCGTGACGGCCATTGGGATTGGACACATCGATACGGAATTTCATGTTGTTCTTATCCGGCTGTTGGATATTGACCCGCAAATGGGGTGTTTCTATGGAGTCAAGCAGGGCGTTCAATCGTTGAGCAAATTGCAGGCGGATAGTGGGGTGAAAACTTTGAGCGAAACTTTGAGCGGAAAAGGCTACGATAAGGATGATGGTTGTAATTAAAGTATGTGTTTTCATGCCGCAAAGATCATAACAGCTTATTACCTCTATGTTACGCAGTAGTTAAGTTTGCCTTAATGAGGGAGTCCTCCAAATCACCAATTGCCACGCCAGCTCGGCAGAGAACAGCATTCCAATGGAGACCAGCGCCGGTGTGGCCATACTGTCCGAGCTTATCAGCGCCCCGGACAACGCGATGGCATATACGCCAATGGGCAGCAGGATCATCAACAGCAGTCCGGCATTGTTCAGCGGTATCTTAAAGGGACGATAGGCCAGCGGCTGGCGGACACGCAGGTTAAAAAGAGCTATAAACTCCAGCGTGATACCCGCCCCATACAACACGATATCCATTACCACAAGGTCGGAGAAGTCCCAGAAGACGAGTATGCTGACGACGACGGAAGAAGCAATGATGGACAGATAGGGTGTCCCGAACCTCGAATGCAGCGTACAAAGCCAGCGCGGCAGCAGACTATCCTCGGCCATGACCTCGGGTATGCGGCTAATGGAAAGCAGCACGGCGGAATAGAGCCCCAGCGAACTTGCCATGCCTCCAATGGCCAATAAGGCTCCCAGCCAGTGACCTCCCACGAGAGTTCCTAAGACAGGGAACTTTCCCTTTTCCAACTCGCCCGCGCTTATACCTGACTGGTGGACACCAAGAGCTGCCACGACATATATCAGTACGATAAGAACAAACGCCGCACTAATAGACAGGAGATAGGAACGGGCAGGCTTCCGGACTTCGCCTGCGTAAGTGGTGGCGTTGTCCCAACCGATGAAATTCCACATCACGGTGTAAAGCCCCATGGCAATGGGCGAAAAACCCAGCCCATGCAGGGATGGAGCCGCTATGGCGAAGGGGTGAGTATGCTGTGTCAGCTGAATGCCAAAAAGGACAAGAAAAGGCACCAGCACCACGATCCCCAGAAAAACAGAGGTCTTTCCCACCGGCACGATGCCAAGAATGTTCAGCAGCGCGGAAGACCAGATGATCACGAGGCAGATGGGTATCTTATAAATCGCCAGCGCGGGAAAAAAAAAGGCGGCATATCCGACAAACAGGACAGGGTAGATAGCAAGGTCCACAAAAGTATACAGCCAGGTCCACCATCCTTCATAAAAAGCCCAGCGTAGACCAAGAGCCCGCTTTACCCACTGATAATACCCCCCGGTCACGGGCATGAGACTATTCAGCTCCAGCACCGTGAGGATCACAGGCACATCCCACAGCAAAGGGGTAACCAGCAACAGCAACAGTGCGCCATGATCGCCAACATAGGAAAAAAGTGGTTCCAGTCCATACGGGCCTCCTGAGACGGTGAGAAAAATGACGGCAACAAGCTGCAGCGTGCGAAGTTTTTTGGCCATTGGGCCTAAAAATAATGTTTTTAGAATAAAATAGAGGCCATCTACCGGGAAGCATTACAAATGGTTGTCCGTGAAGGCTTTGACGGATTCAGTATGCAGAAGCTGGCCCGGGCGGCAGGCGTCTCTCCCACAACGATCTATATTTATTTCAAGGACAAGTAAGACCTGTTCCTCCAGCTGCACCGGCGGGAAATAGACCGGTTCTTTGCTTATATTCTCGAAGACTTCGATCCCGAATCCGATTTTGCGACGGGTTTGGAGATCCAATGGAAACGGAGGGCTCAATATGTATTGGACCATCCGGAGGCAACACATTTTATGGAGAACTTTTCATTTACCCCCTCCAACGTAAAACCAATGGCATGCGGGACAAACGTTTTGCGGAGATAACGGGCCGGTTTGTCGACAAGGCTATTAAGAATAAAGAATTGGTTGTCACGCCATTTGAAGTATACTGGTCCATAGCCTTCGCACCCTTGTCCCTGGTGCTCAAGGCGCTAAAGCCAGATGAGAACGAGTCCGCCGAAACGCGCCTATCTACTCAGGGAGTCTAATACACAGAATGGAGGTCCCTGGCACTTATGCAGTATACAGACAGAAGACGACAGCTTTTCGATGTCCAGCTCAAACGATCCATCCAGCCGCTTGCCACCCTTAATATTATACAGCTGCAGGCTCTTTCCCCCATTGATAGATATATAAACAAGCGTATCGAAGAGGCCGCCGTAATAGGCATATAATCTGCTGTCCGCCCGAAAATCATAGTAATCCCCCGGCTTGCCTGTATAGCGATACGCCTCGCCATTAAAGGATACAATATTCCACTTATGACGCAACAAGGCGAGGGTAGTGCCGACATCATGCTTTCCGCACGCAACAGGGCCAATGATCAGCGCAACCAAACCCAGCGCGGTTATAAGACGTTTCATTTTCTTTTTGTAGTCTGACAAATTCCACGCGATGACCGTTGCATCATCCGGGTACGCGCTCGAAGAAATTCGTATCGAGCAGTCGCACTCCTTGCAGGTTTCCATTCTTGTCTCTTACAATTTCGAGTCCATACGATTGGGTATCATTATTAAAATAATTTTCCGTCCATGGCAGGACGGTGATCTCTTTGCCGTCCCAAAGCTGCTTTACAACCATGGAATTATTGCCTGCTCTGATCTCCACCTGGTTGTCCGGGTCTTCCTTGGACCGATATTTTCCTTGATATTTTTTTAATACATCCTGTGTCATCACAATTTTTGACGTCTTTATCCAAACATCCCGTTTAAATGCCAGCACACGAGAAATAGAACCGTCTTTTTCTTTCGTGAAATCGAGCACGAAGGCAGGAATTACTGGGCTATAAAATGTCAGTTCAGTCTCCGGAAGAAAGAATATCTCATTCCCGTCCCAACTTTGCTTCAATATCAGCTTGTTCTCCCTTTCTGTGAATCGGATGAACCGGCTCTCCACGTTTTGCAGCTGATACAAACCCTCGAATGGCTTCAATTGATCCGGCGTATGCGGCATCTCTTTTCGCACAATAGGCTTATAATCCCTGGCCCTTTTCCAAATGCCGATCTTTGCCACATCCACCTGGTCGGCAGTTCCCGACGAATCTTTATGAAAAACGATATGGATAGGTCCGGCCTCTTCAGCCTCCCTGCTGTTAAAGATCAATTCTGACTCGGGAATAAAATGCAGCTCCGCATTGTTCCAAAGCAACTTGGCTACAAGCTGATCTTCTCTAACGGAGAATTCAACATACTGGTCTTTATTAATCACCGACTGATAAACTCCTGCTACCCCCCGCAATTGCTGAGCATTGAGGTGGATCCCCTGCGCACGGGACATCGACCAGGCCAACGACATCAAAAGAATGAATGACAGTGCAAAATACTTTTTCATGAGCCAAGGTTTGATTGTTTAGTGTATTACATTATCCAGATGGCATATATGAGCCAGCTTAAGATCAATCCAAATGCAGCTACCAGTAAGCCGCTGACCCTTTTTTTCCGAAGGAAAAGAAGCAGCAGCAATCCCGTGAGAGAAACCAATGCAAGCAGAATAGCAGATACATCGACAAACACCGATCCTGCTGTACCCGTATCCCTGCCTTTGTGCAGATCGTTGATGATCCCAACCAACCCTCCGCTTGTTTCGGTCAGATCATACTCTCCTGTCTCCCGGTTGACAAAAACATCTGCTTCATATCCGGGTCCTTTAAAAGAAATACCCAACTGAGCATCGTCGATCCGCAGATCACGCAACGGAGCGGTTATGCCATTGTCCCTGCGCAGAGCCTCCACGACTTCCAGTTTTGCAATTTTTAAGGTATCCTGCGCATTTGTCCATCGCTTATCGACCCTACCCTTCTTCTCCCTGACACGCATCTGGCCGCTGAACCTTTCAGCGTGGTTTAACGTAAGTCCCGTTATCGCAAAGAAGAAGACGACAGCAAAGCTCAGCATCGAGATATAGATATGCAGCCAACGCGTAAGCCGCGGCAGGTTACGTCTAATTTCCATTGCTTTTTTTCCTAAGTTCGAGTGAGGCGGCGGCGATCTCGATATTTCCGGTTAGATTGAATGTTTTAGCCATATCATTCCATTCTATCTCCTGTCTCATCAGCTGATAGGTACCATGTTCCCGGCTCACCTCTATCTTCACGATATATTTTCCAGGCTTCACCGGATTGCCATTATCGTCCTTCCCATCCCACTTTACGGTGTATTTCCCCGCCGATCGGGTTGCGCTGGTCATCGAGCTGCTAAAACCCTTATCCGACGCATAGATAGTCCTGTATTTCAAATACCAGGACCTGAGCTCGGGAAGATAACGGTCACTGCCATGCCAGCATGAAATGGTACGGACTGCCGCATGGTTCTCATCTTCCACCCACACGGCTACATAAGGCCGTTTGATAGCTCCTTCTTTCGGGAGATTTAACTCAAGGTTGACAAGCATCTCAAAATCAGGACCCAACCCGACGGCCTTGGGCCGAACATCGGTCTCCAACTTGCTCCATCCGGGGCTTTTGATCTCCACACCCGCCTTTGTAATGATAAGATATTCTATTCCAGGCAGCGTCCGGGCCAATGCTGCACTTTCCGAAGGACTCATGACATTAAAGGCAGTAGCCAACGCACCCGCATCTGTAGCATCCGGAGCCACAACGGTAGCGCTGATCACTCCATCGGCAGGCTCGCCTGTCCGGGGGTCGACAATATGGGAGAACCATTTGCCTGCTATCATTTCTCCGCGCCGGTAGCTGCCACTGGTAGCCACTGCCCTGTTGCTGATAGTGATCTCGTCGACGGGCAGGTCATTTTCCGCATCGGCCTTGGGATCGCTGACGGATACGGTTTCCATGACATTACCTGTCACCACGATGTCACCGCCAATATTTACGATGATGGCGTCTGCTTTTGACGCAGCCATACCGGCCTCCGCCGCATGACGGATAATATAACTTTTTACAAAAGAATTCAGCATCAGGGGAACATCGCTTAAATGAGTAGCTGTTTGATGGAGGCTATCCAATTTCCAATGCGCCTGTTTCACCCGGGCAACGGCCATATCCAGCTCTGCTGCAGTCGGAACCCGCTGCCGTATCGCCGCTTCTTTCCAGACTTTTGTGATCGCCTCCGCAGAAGCATCCAGCACACCGCCGGTCCGGATACGCCACCGGTCAAAAAGATCCAATACCTCGAAAAGCTCACGTGATATAGGTACGGCCTTTTGAGAAGTAGCCTCCCAACGCCGGAACTCACTGCCCGGATCATATGCACTGAGAATGGCAGCCATCCTCGATATTTCATGGAGCACCGCTTTCTGGGCTTTTTCAGATTCCTCCTGAGAGATGGCTCTAATTTTCAACTCCATAGAGGTACCCAAAATGTTCTCAAAATGCCCGGTATAGGACCGTGGAGCTTTTCCGGGTTCCATTGCGCGGGCAATATTGGTCAATGCGAGCAAACATATCAATGACAGTGAAAGGAATAGTTTCATCGAAAAGGGTTTCCATAAATATATCTTATTTATAGAGACACCCATACCCCATGTGACGGGATAAAGCATAAAATAGTGATAAAACCTGGCTTCCATGGGGTGACCTCGGCCAATTCAGAAAAAAACCAGAATTTATACAGAAATTGCATATGAAATAATTTTTACCGCCAATCACTTTGAAAAAGAACATTCCAACCAAGAACAAGATCAGCCCCGAAAAGCATATAAAGATCGAACCCTTCCGAAAAGGTACATTGGTCACCCCGCCCCATAAACATAAACAGTATTTCGAGATCATTTTCTTATCCCGCGGCAGCGGTCATCACTGGATCGACGGCCATTGCTACGATATCAAGCCGCCGGTATTCTTTTTTCTCAATCGCGAACAGGTCCATAATTGGGACCTGGATAATGAGCCGGAAGGGTATGTCATCATTTTCAAAAATACCTTTTTGCAACACAGCCGCGATGAATCGTTAAAACAACTGCTTCCCCTCATATGGCATGCCAACTGCCTGTACCTGGAAGAGGCCGGCGACCTGGAAAGCCTGTTTGCCCTATTGGTGACCTATTCCCAAAACCCCTCTGTCTATGAATATCATAGCATCGACGGTCTCCTCAAGGCCCTGATCGCACTGCTCCTGGAAAAAGGCCGACATGCCTTCCTCCACACGGGCATACAGACCCAGCTCTACGCCCGCTATGTCGACCTTCTCCTCACCCACCCTAATATCCAGCGAAAAGTAGGTGTGCTGGCAAGACAGCTGGGCAGCACACCCCAAAATCTCAACGCGGCCTGCCGCAAGGCATCGGGGCAAAGCGCCAGCGAAGTGCTGAACAAACATATCATCGGGGAAGCCCGGCGTCTCCTGCTCTATACGGACAACCACATCAACGAGATCGCTTACCAGCTGAGCTTTATGGACCCTTCTTATTTCATAAAATTCTTTAAGCATCATGAACAGGTTACCCCGGAAGAGTTTCGGAAGGTGCATTTTCAAAATCACCATCAATAGCAGCGTTTTTACCATCCTGTCTTGTCGGCCTTGCCTAATTTGCCGTCAATTCACCTGTATGCGCCTGCTTCTCTTCTTCATAGGTATCACCTGGATCACGCTATTGCAAGCACAACCAAAGTCCCTCTCCATCCGGGAAACCTTATCCCTCGTCGAAACACAACAGCCACAGCTGCGGGCATCCAAAGAACGATCCATCGCGGCAGGCTATAACACCAGCCTGGCGCATAATACGCTGGTCCCCGATCTGACAGCGGGCTACCAGGCAGGATATGCCACCTACAATAATATCACCGGAATGAGCTACCCGGGGCTGATGGAACCCATCACGGGACCGCCCTCCACCTCCAATGTCTATGATCCGGTACCGGGCACAGCCCTCGCGGCCCTCCTCAGATGGGAACCTATCACTTTTGGCCAGCGCCAGGCCGCCATCGAAAAGGCCTCCGCCCAATACAAACTGGCCACGTCGGAATACAATGACGCGGTATTCCGGCAACAATACACGGCCCTGACGATCTATATCGACCTGGTCTATCTCAAAAAACTGCTGACAAGCCTGCAGGCAAATACAGATCGCACCAATCAGGCACTGCAACAGTCGCTGGTGCTGGCTAAAGAGGGGCTGCGACCGGGCATAGACACGGCCCAGTTCGAGGCATCCCTGGCCCAATCGGAGATGGACTACCTGAATATGCAACGTACCTATCAGCTGCAGCTCATCGAGCTGACACGCCTCACCGGCCTGTCTTTACCTCCGGAAGAAATTATCCTCACTGACACGTCCATCGCCACAAAGACTCCCCTTCTCCCGGACTCTTCCCGTACTTTTACGGACAATCCCCTTTATCACTTCTACCAGGCCAAACGCGATGTCTCCGCATCGGCGCTCCGGGAAAAAGAACGCTCATGGCGCCCACATCTGGACCTTTGGGCCAATGCCTATGCACGAGGCTCCGGAGTGACCTCCACGGGCGCCATCGACAAATCGGCAGGCTGGTCATTGACCCGTGACAACTATGGAGCGGGCGTCCAGCTCAGCTTCCCCATTCTTCAATTCTCACAGGTCAACATCATAAAAAAACAATACCGCTCATTTCTCCGCGCGGATGAAGAGCAGCTGGCCCAGGTGTCGCTCGACCTCTCCAAACAGGTAGAGACAGCACGCTACGCCTATCGCCAAAATCTCCTGATAGCAGGACATGCTCCAACGGTGACCCGCACACAACAGTCCGCCTACAGCGGATTACAGCTTAGCTATCACAGCGGGCTCATCGACTACACCCGCCTTACTCAGGCACAATACGACCTCTTAAAAGCCGAGATCGCACAAGCAGGCGCGACGATACAGGTATGGCGGTCTCTCCTGGACATGGCTGTTGCAACAGGTCATCTCAGTCTCTTCACCGAACAAATCCAACAGCCATGAAACTGATCTCATCAGCCCTCCGCCATCCCGTTACGGTCATCGTTTCCGTTCTGGCCATCGTTTTCTTTTCCTGGCTGGCGATCCGGAACTCTAAAATAGATATCTTCCCCCGGCTGGGCCTGCCTACTGTTTATGTAGCACAACCTTATGGGGGATTATCGCCGGAACAGATGGAAGGATTTATCAGCTCGTATTATGAATATCATTTCCTCTACATCACGGGAGTGAAATATGTACAGTCCCGCAACATCCAGGGTTCAGCTCTTCTTAAAATAGAATTCAACGAAGGCACGGACATGAGCCAGGCCATGGCGGAAGTCGTAGGGTATGTCAACCGGTCACGAGCCTTTATGCCGCCGGGAACAGTACCGCCTTTCATCACACGCTTTGACGCGGGCAGCGTACCGGTAGGTCAGCTGGTATTCAGCTCGGATACTCGCTCGCTAAGTGAGATATCCGACCTGGCGCTCTTTCGGGTCCGGCCCATGTTCTCGACCCTGCCAGGGGTATCGGCCCCTCCTCCCTTTGGCGGCAACCAGCGGACGGTACTGATCACCATCGACCCCGCAAAGCTGCGGGCCTACAATCTTTCCCCGGACCAGGTGGTCCAATCCCTGGCCAGAACAAATACCATCACACCCGCCGGGAATGTTCGCATCGGCGATACCACCTATATCACCCCACAAAACAGCGTCATCGAAAACCTGCAAGACCTGCAGAACACTCCGCTACAATTGGGCAGCGGTCCTTCCATATACATCCGCGATATCGCAACCGTGAGCATGGGCGCAGACGTCACGACTTCCTATGCGCTGGTCAATGGCAAACGCTCGGTGTATATCCCGGTGACAAAAAGAGCTGATGCCTCCACCTGGGACGTGGTACAGCGCGTCAAAGCGGCCCTGCCGGACATGCAGGCAGCCATTCCCGCCGACATAAAAGTGACATACGAATTCGATCAGTCTGGTTACGTCATCGACTCCCTAAAAAGCGTCCTCTTCGAGGGCGGATTGGGAGCCATTCTTACAGGACTGATGGTATTACTGTTTTTAGGCTCTCTCCGCAGCGCCCTCATCGTCATCTTTACCATCCCGCTGGCGCTGCTGTCTTCGGTTACGGTCCTGTATCTCATGGGACAGACGATCAATATCATGACGCTGGGCGGATTGGCCCTATCGGTGGGTATACTGGTCGATGAGTCAACGGTCACAGTGGAAAATATCCATCGCCACCAGGAAATGGGCAAGAGCAGAGGAAGAGCCATTGCCGACGCCAGCAGAGAAATAGCCGCCCCCAAGCTCCTTATCTTATTGAGCATGCTCGCGGTCTTTGTACCGGCCCTGTTCATGAATGGCGTGCCAAAAGCGATGTTCCTGCCGCTGTCCCTGGCAGTTGGATTTGCCATGATCGCCTCCTTCCTCCTGTCACAAACCTTCGTACCGGTGGTGGCCAACGGTTTACTAAAACAACACCCTCACTTACGTGATCAGAAAGGCTTTTTTCAACGCCTCAGAGATCTATATATTCACCATGGACAAAAAGTTCAAAATAGATATATTCTCTCCACCTGCCTTTTTATCGCCGGCGGCATAGGCATGGTCATCTTCTTATTTTCCACCATAGGCACTTCCCTATTCCCTCCCACAGACAGCGGACAAACACAGGTCCGTCTCCGTCTCCCCACAGGCACGCGGTTCGAGCGCACGGAGGACGCCACCCGAAAACTATTACAGCTGTCGGAGAATATCGCCGGCACGGGCAATGTTGAGATCACTTCTGCCTTCATCGGCACTCAACCTTCCAGCTACCCTGTCAATTTGATCCATCTCTGGACCAGCGGCCCCCATGAATCGGTCACCCGGATCAAGCTCCGCCACGGTACCACACCTATCGAAGAATTCCGGGAAAAACTTCGGGCCGCCACAGCCAAAGAAATGCCAGGCGTACAAATATCTTTCGAGCCGGGTGACATCCTCGAACAAGTGCTAAACCTGGGCAGCACCAATCCCGTCGAAATTGCCATAGTGAACCGCAACCTGACCGAAGGTCAAAAGACAGCAAAACAGCTGGTGGAAAAATTAAAGAATATACCTTCTTTGAGGGACGTACAAATAGCAACCCCCATGGACTATCCCGCTATCCGCCTGGACATCGACAGGGTAAAAGCTGGTCAGCTGGGCATATCCAGTGACCAGGTAGCAAAAAGCACGGTAGCAGCTACTTCCTCCAGCAGGTTTACCACTCCCAGCTACTGGCTCGACAAGACCACGGGCACGGCCTACCAGGTACAGGTACAATACCCGGAATACCGCATGAACAATACGGGTGCGCTGGAAGCGATACCCATTTCCTCCGGACGGGCCAACACCCATTACCTTAGTGAAGTGGCGGATATGAAACGCACTTCGGTCCCGGGTGAATATGACAGACTGAACCAGCAACGCTATCTCACCATCACAGCCAATATTGCCGGCAAGGATATGGGCGCGGCTTACGGACAGGTACAATCCGCCATCGCCTCACTGGGCAAGCCCCTCGCCGGCTCGAAAATATTACTGCGTGGACAATATGAGCTCCTGCAGGAGACACTGGGCAACCTCCGGTTTGGCCTTCTCATCGCAGTGGTGGTCATCGTCCTGACCATGGCGGTCTATTTCCAATCCTTCCGCATAGCCCTCGTCCTTCTTTCAATAGTCCCTGCCGTCATCGGTGGCTCCCTGTTACTGCTGCTGCTAACAGGACATTCCCTGAACATACAATCCTATATGGGCATACTCATGGCGGCAGGCGTATCCATCGCCAATGGTGTGCTCTTCATCACCCAGGCTGAACGTGCGCGGAAAGAGGCCCACCCCTCACCCTGGCTGGAGGCGGCAGGGTCGCGCCTGAGACCCATCCTCATGACAAGCGCGGCCATGATCGTGGGGATGATACCCCTGGCCCTGGGACTCATGGAGGGTGGCGACCAGACAGCCCCCCTCGGTGTCGCGGTGATAGGCGGACTGCTCTTTTCCACATTGAGCGTCCTGTTCTTCCTGCCGCCAGCCTATCATTGGGTGATAGGCAAAAAACCATATAAAAGTTTATCCTTAGACCCGGACGATATTAACAGTAAAAATTATGATCAATCAGTCATTCCCTCATAAACGCAGTTCGTCGTTCCTGCTGCTGGCCCTGCTCGTCACTTGGACGGCATGCGGTAATCATGATGAAAAACCGGATAACACGCACCAGGCTGCCCCATCACAGGATACGGCAATAGCTTTCATACTGCACACGGATACGTTAAAAAAGACAGTGGAGCTGCCGGCCGAGCTGATCCCTTATCAACGCGCAGAATTATACGCCAAGGTCCAGGGATTTGTCCGCACCATGAAAGTGGACATCGGCGCACGGGTGCAGAAAGGCCAGACGCTGGCGATCATAGAAGCCCCCGAAATAGACACAAAACTGGAAGAAATGCAGGCGGCACTACAGGCTGCCAGGGCAAAATACGCCGGCAGCAAGGATAATTATCTCCGGCTCTACAGAGCTGCACAAGCTCCCACGCCGGGCATCGTGGCGCCCGTGGACCTCGAACGGGGTCTCGAACAAATGCTGGCCGACAGCGCGGCATATGAGGCCGCCCGCAAACAAGCGCAGGCCAGCAAGGAAGTATCAGGCTATCTCTATATCATCGCCCCTTTTACAGGGGTCATTACGGCGCGCCAGGCGGATGCAGGTACACTGGTAGGCACGACGGTACCACTGCTCACCATCCAGGACGATCACCTGCTTCGATTGCGCATCGCCGTTCCCGAGGCATATACGGCATCGGCCAGCGCCACCCATACCATTCCCTTCCGGGTAGAAGCCTACCCGGGCCGCAGCTTCCCGGCGGTCCTGGCACGCAAAAGCGAGACCATCGACCCCACTACCCGTACGGAACTGTGGGAGTTCGAGGTCAACAACAGTCACCGGGAGCTGAAAAGCGGAGCCTTTGCCTATGCACAGTTCAACCTGGAACGGGGCGGACCATCTTTTCTCGTTCCCCCATCTGCCATCAGCACTACCCAGGAAAAGAAATTCGTCATCCGCGTAAAAGACAATAAAGCAGAATGGGTGGACGTAGGCCAGGGCATCGCCACCGACAAGGGAACGGAGATCCTGGGCAAACTTGCAGCAGGCGATACCCTGCTGGTCAAGGCTACGGACGAACGCAAACCAGGTACTACAGCATACTGGAAGGTCCGGCATTGAGCGCCCATGCCCGACGCCCCCGACAGGCTGGTTTTACTGCTTCGGCAATATTCCATTTGTATAAAGCACATACCCATACAGCGTGGCATTGGCATGATTGACAAATACGGTAACAAGACTATCGGCCATGATCGTCTCATGGTTCAGGGTCAGGCTTGAAACATCCATCATTCCATAGGGGTCGGGTACCCATGTCCATACGGTATTGCCCAAAGTATAGGTGGCCGAGCTTACCTCCGGAGGATAATTCTGGAGATTGCTCATCTCTATCACCGGCGCATCGAGCTTGGCCTTGAGATGCACGTCGAACTGCGCATGGTCGGAATATACCGGAGGGTTTGGCGTCTGCCCATAAAAAGAGGAGATCGTGCTGTCATAATAAAAGAGCTTCACCGTAAAATCATATTCTTTATATGGCCACACCCGGATCAATACTCCTCTTTTAGGTCTTAAAAGATCGATCTTCTGATTCCCTATGAAAATGATCTCATGCATCTTGAGCTGGCACTCTACCAATACCTCGATGGGGGCATCGAGATTCGCAGGGGCATGATAGACCACATTGGCGCCGCTGCCGGAGACGGTACCTATGCTGCTGTTTCCATTGGGGCCCCCATTGACGGTCCACTGGCCCACAAAATCCGTGGGTATATCCGTCGATGATGTAATATAGCTGCTGTCCTGCTTTATCACGATAGACTCGAAGATCGTCACGCTGCTGGTCTGACCCGTCATGATCTCCCGGGGTACGGCAAGCACGGCAATACCATCCTGGATCCCGAAAATGGTAAAATGACTGATATTCAGGAAATAAGGATGGTTATCACTCACCTGGTCGCTGGTATAATGAAAGGTGACGGTGGCGGGTACGCTGAACCGGGTTCCATTGGGCAACAGGTCATAGCCCAGTCCAAGCCCCCCAGGCAGCTGGTTGGTCACGGGCTGGATGCTGATATTGGTATTGGAAGCCAAAGCCCCGGCAGGTATGGTTAATTTTAATACGCTGTCCAGCGAATAGATCACCCCACCGGCAGCCCCGATGACCTTGGATGATGGTCCCCCGACAGGCGTACCGACAGCAGTGGGCGCAGGCTGCTGATGATTGTCGATGTCACTGCTCAGATTCCCATCCGACGGGGAATTGCTTTGCAGGATACACCAGATCAGTTTCTTAATTTAATTCTCTACTAATTTGGTAGACTAATATTTTTTGCCTTATCTTTGCCCAACCACCACACTTATTGCTGCCAAAGCATTTTCTTAATCCAAAACTATCATCATGACAAGATACCAGCCTGCCCGATGTCGGGTGTAATCGATATCCCCCTAAAAAAAGACCGGCAGGATTATTCCTGCCGGCCAGGACGAGATCAGTCCGTAACGCCAATCACTTACTGATCTTCATCGGATTACATTAACGACAAAATAGCATTAACATGAATCTGTTTCAAAGGTATATAAAATATACCTCAGCAGGAGTATTATCCATTCTCATTCTCCTTTCTTCCGCCCGCTCACAGACCACCAACGTTTCGCTCTGGGGAAGGGTCATCGACGAAAAGACAAAAGAACCCCTGGCAGGCGCCACAGTACATATAAAGGGGACAACACACGAAGTATCTACGGACAACAACGGCGAATTCAAATTCATAACGGGTCAGCACGTGCCGCTGGTATACCTCGTCAGCTATGTAGGCTACCAGGGCCGCGAGATCCCGGTCACAAGCTATGGTCATCTCGACATCGAGTTAAAAGGAGGCAGTGCCGCACTCACCGAAGCAGTGGTTGTCGGTTACGGGACCCAGCGTCGTAGCGATGTCACAGGCTCGGTGGCCACGGTTCCCAAGGACGTGCTCACACGACCCACCTCTTCATTTGACAATCTGTTACAGGGCGCAGTGGCAGGCGTAGTGGTCAATCAAAGCTCGGGACAGCCGGGCGCCACAGCTACGATCCGTATCAGGGGCGGCAACTCATTGAGCTTCGGTAATGATCCGCTCTTCGTCATCGACGGGTTTATCTATTACAACGACAACAGTCTCACCAACCTGGCGCCCAACTCGGGTACGGTACCCTCCGTCACGGGAGCGACCTCCAATGGGCTATCCACCATCAACCCCTCTGACATCGAGTCCATCGACGTATTGAAGGACGCCAGCGCCACGGCCATCTACGGCTCAAGGGGCGCCAATGGCGTGGTCATCATCACGACAAAAAGAGGAACAAAGAACAGCAATAACATCTCCTACAGCGGAAGCTATGGCGTTCAACGGGCCGGAAAGACGCTGCCTGTGCTCAACGGCTCCCAGTGGGCAAAGCTTTTCGACGACCTCTACGCCGCAACACCCACTATCCAGGCGGGATTGGCCGCCAATAAAAAGCTCATCGATTCGCTGGGCGCCGCAGGAGTCAACGGGGACTGGGTCGACGCAGCCCTTCGCACAGGCGCCCTTCAAAATCATCAGCTGACTGTCTACGGCGGTGATGAGAAATCCAGGTACTCCCTGTCCGGCAATTATTTCAACCAGCGGGGCATCGTCCTGGCCACCGACTTTACCCGGTACTCGGGCAGGTTCAACTATGAAAAAAATTATTCAAAAAATTTCAAGCTGGCCAGCAGCATCTTCGGCAGCAATTCCGTGGAAAACAAGCTGACGGGTACAGCCTACAACGGCATCGGGTTTGGCAACGCCTTTTCCTCTCTTTATCTTAACAACCCCTTGCAGCCCGTGAAGAACACGGATGGCACCTACAACACAGCGCCACAGCCGGCCATCAATCCCACGCTGAATACCATCAGCGGCCAGCAATTCTCCGACAACTCCATACAGGACATCGCCTCGACGATCAACCAGACAAAACTATCCCATATCCTGGGCAATGTCTCGGGCGAATACAGGATTACAAGCGACCTGCTGGTTAAATCCACATTCGGCATCGACCTGCTGAATACCAAGCTCAACTACTACGCCCCCTCCTACACCACCCTGGGCAACAACGGCGGAACGATCACAGGCTCGGGCTCCGTTGGAACGATCAACTACACAAGTTGGCTCAACGAGAATACAGTAGCCTATAATCACGCATTTGGGGACAAGCACTTCCTGGACGCCCTCATAGGCTACACGACGCAATATCAAAAATCTGAAAATACTTTTTTGGCAGGACAGTCCTTTTCCTCCGATGCCACCACTTACAACAACCTGTATAATGCATCGGTCAACAAAGTGACGGGCTCGGGCGAAGCGCTCCAAACACGCAATTCCTGGCTGGGAAGGGTGAGCTATTCCTTCCGGCACCGGTATAACCTCACCTTGACAGGCCGTGCAGATGGCGCATCTCCGGCAGGAGCCAATAAAAAATGGGGCTTCTTCCCCTCCGTCGGATTCTCCTGGAATGTCTCCGATGAAAATTTCTTTCAGAAATTGTCCGGCACGATCAACAGCCTGAAACTCCGCTTGACGGCTGGCAGCGTGGGCAACGCCAATTTCCCGGCCTACAGCTCCCTGTCGACGCTTACTTCCTATGGCTATTACTTCGGTAGTGCTTTGACGGCCACCAACGGCCTGGCCCCCTCGCAGCTATCCAACCCCGACCTCACCTGGGAAACTACCACACAATACAATGCGGGAGTAGACGTAAGCCTGCTGTCCAGACGCATCAACCTAACAGCAGATGTATACTATAAGAAGACCACGAACCTGTTTATCACAGGAGCTGGATTGGTACCCCTCTCCTCGGGCTATGCCTCCGCCTCCGAGAACATCGGCAGCCTGGAGAACAAGGGCGTGGAGCTTACCTTGAATACAGAGAACATTCGGGCCAGGGACTTCACCTGGCGTTCATCACTTATCTATGCAGCCAATGCCAACAAGGTATTGAGCCTGGGACCCAGCCAGTCTTTCTTCCCCATCGCACCGACAGGACAGGTATCCCCCGTCATCGTCAAGGTCGGATTGCCTGTAGGCACTTTCTGGGGATACAGCACGGCCGGCCTGCTGACGACTTCAGATGTGTATGGCTCAAAAACAGCTCCCAAGCTGACGGGCGTCTCCCAGGTCACGGGTGATAGAAAATATGTCGACATCACAGGGGATGGACTTGTCACCACAGCCGACAAACACAACCTGGGAAATGCACAGCCAAAATTCACGGCCAGCTTCAGCAACACCCTTACTTACAAAAACCTTGACCTGTCGGTTTTCCTCCAGGGTTCCTTTGGCAATAAGATCTTCAACCTCCTGCAACAGCAGCTGGAAAAGACGACCACTACCCAAAATGTATCGACCACCCTGCTCGATCGCTGGGACTCGCTCGCCAACCCTCGCGGAAGAACTCCAAAAGTGGTGAACGCACCGGTGGTACAGGTAGCAGATGTCTATATCGAGGACGGATCATACATCCGGCTGAAGAATATCACGCTTGGATATAATTTCTCCAAGGACCTCGCCGCAAAGATCCTGGCCAAACAGATCAGGGTCTATATCTCTGCACAAAACCTGCTGACCATTACGCACTACAAAGGCCTGGACCCGGAAGTGAACTTCTATGATCAGAACAACCTGCAGCCGGGCATCGACTACGGTGTATACCCGAACACCAGGTCTTATACGGTAGGCGTCAACGTGACTTTTTAATCAAAGAAAAAAACAGGATCATGAAAAAGATAGGATTATTGCTTATGCTGGGGGCATCGTTCTCCTGCAAAAAGCTGACCGAGCACCCGCAGGGCAACCTCACTCCCGAAAACTTTTACCAAACACAAAGCGATGCAGTGGCAGCCGTCACGGCAGTATACAGCACGCTGACAACAGATATCAACAACGACTTCCCCATTTATGGCCGCAACCTGAACCTCGTCGTGGACAATCCCAGCGACAACCAGGTATACAGCCCTTCCAATACCAATCCGGACGTACGGGCATTGGGCACGGCCACCTATGTGACCACAAACGACAGGGTGCATAAAATATATGCACAGTTGTACTGGGGGATCAACCGGGCCAATATTGCCATCGACAAGATCCCAACCATACCGGCCGCTCAGTTCGTAGACCCCTCGCACTCCGCCGCCAACCTCGTCCGCGAAGCGCGCTTTATCCGGGCCTTGCTCTACTTCGACCTGGTGAGGCTCTTTGGCCCGGTGTCCCTGGTCCTGCATGACCAGGCAACAGTGGCGGCTGCAGGAACGCTGGTAAGTCGCGCTCCAAAAGACTCCGTGTACGCCCAGATCATTACGGACCTGGATTCGGCCACGCTGCTCCCGGCATCCTATACAGGCGCCAATTTGGGAAGGGTCACCAGCGGCGCAGCCCATGCCCTGCTGGCCAAGGTATATGTCACCCGTCACGATTGGAGCCATGCGGTGACGGAATTGAGAAAGGTCATCACAACAGGTACAGCAGGTCTCATCGACGCCACCACAGGTAATTATGGCTACGACCTTTTCACAAAATTCTCCGACGCCTTCCAGGCGGCTACCAAGAACGGTAAGGAACATATCTTCTCCGCCCAGTTCAACGGGACGACAGGAGGCTTTACCAGCACAAATACGCTCAGCTCTTTCACCTGGAGCAATTCGGCCTATACGGCGGATATCCCCGCGGACAGCAGCGTGGTCCATATTTTCGACATCGCCGACCAGCGCAGGGACGCCACTTTCTATGACAGCCTTTTCAACCAGACTACAGGCAAATGGGTGAAATGGCCCTTCTTCAACTTCCTCAAATTCGTGGACCAAAGCACAGGTTTCGTTACGGCGCTGCAGGGCAATCAGGGGGCCAACAGCAAGATCAACTTCCCGGTGATACGCTACGCCGAGGTCCTGCTGTTATACGCGGAAGCATTGAACGAGCTCAACGGCGGCCCCACGGCAGACGCCTATACAGCCATCAACATCGTCCGGGCCAGGGCCTACAGATCCTACACCAGCAGCGGCTCCTATACGGACCACACATATGACCTGTCCCCGGGCCTGAGCGCATCTGACTTCCGGGACGCGGTCTTTACGGAAAGGAGAAAGGAATTTATCCAGGAATCCCAGCGCTGGTTCGACCTCGTGAGAAGGACAGATCTTGGCCCCGGACAGTATTATCTGCAGTCGGTAAAAGCCATGCCGGGGAATCCAAAGGCGGCAGCTGCTTTAAAGGATACTTTATTCCCCATACCTCAGACAGAGATCGATCTCTACGGAGGACGTAATCCAAATTTTCAACAAAACCCGGGATGGAATTAATATGAAAAAGTTTCTTTCCTTTACAGCTATCGTATCAACCATCGGTTTTTTATCTTCCTCTAACGTCTCTGCACAGGAACAACCCTACCAGGGGGTCGCAGGCAAGACCCTGGCGGATTCGAAAGAATGGTGGGCGCCGGTC
The DNA here is from genome assembly GCA_001898505.1 of Sphingobacteriales bacterium 50-39. Taxonomy (GTDB): domain Bacteria; phylum Bacteroidota; class Bacteroidia; order Chitinophagales; family Chitinophagaceae; genus Puia. The sequence goes on along the minus strand of MKTZ01000003.1, from coordinate 39,462 downwards.
CCCAAAGCGCCGGCAGGCGCGCCCAACGTGATATGGATCATATTGGACGACGTCGGTTTCGGCGCCACCAGCACTTTTGGCGGCGTGATACGCACGCCTACATTGGACAGCCTGGCTAACAACGGTCTCCGTTATACCAATTTCCACACCTGTGCTATCTGCGCTCCTACCCGCTCGGCCTTGCTGACAGGTCGCAATAGCCATTTCGTGCACGAAGGAGGCTTCTCCCACATCTCCACGTCGGCCGGTTTCCCCGGCTATGATGGCAGGATACCTTCCAGCGATGGGACCATCGCAGAGATCCTAAGACAAAATGGTTATAACACCTATGCAGTAGGTAAATACGGATTGACACCGGATGAGGACGCCACGGACCTGGGCCCCTTCGACCGCTGGCCCAGCGGCAAAGGATTCGATCACTTCTTTGGGTTCCTTGGTTCTCAAACAGACCAGTACAAACCCGACCTGGTAGAGGACAACACACACGTCACACCCGACGGACGCCACCTCAACGAGCAGATCACGGACAAGGCCATCAGCTATCTTGCCCGCCAACACCGCCTGGCGCCGGACAAACCCTTCTTCCTTTATTATGCACCGGGAGCCACACATGCGCCGCACCAGGTAGACAAATACTGGAGCGATCAATACAAGGGAAAATTCGACGAAGGCTGGGATGCCTTCCGGGAAAAGGTATTGGCCAATCAGAAAAAACAAGGCATCGTTCCTGCATACGCACAGCTCCCTGCCCGTAACCCCCGCATCCAGGCCTGGGCTTCGCTGACGACCGATCAGAAAAAGCTCTTTGCCCGGTTTATGGAAGTATACGCAGGCTATCTCACCTATACAGATTACCAGATCGGAAGACTGGTGAACTATTTACGCGAGACGAACCAGCTGAGCAATACTCTCGTCTTTGTCATCATCGGCGACAACGGCGCCAGCAAAGAAGGCACCTATGAAGGGGTCATTACGCCAAGAACAAACTCAGCCCGTTTGAAGACCGAACCCGACTTCTTAAAGACCAACCTGGAAAACATCGATTCCATCGGCACGCCGCAGGGCTCCGCCAACTACCCATTGGGATGGGCCCAAGCTGCCAACACGCCCTTCCGTGAATGGAAACAGGATGCGGACGCCGAAGGCGGCACGCACAACCCCCTGATCGCATTCTATCCAAAAGGCATAAAAGAAAAAGGCGGCATCCGCAGCCAATACGGTCATGTCATCGACCTGCTGCCCACCACCCTGGAGATCCTGGGTCTTCCCAAGCCAGATCTTATCCGCGGTGTCAAGCAGGATTCTGTACAGGGCACTTCCCTCGTTTATTCCTTTGACGATGAGCAGTCGGCCTCCCGGCACGTAGTACAGCACTATTATATTTTTGGATCGCGATCCATTTATTACAATGGCTGGAAGGCGGAAGCAGCCCACCATCCGGACAACATCGACTTCGACTTCCGGCCGGGACAGACGGTCACCGACAAAAGCTTCGACGACGACACATGGGAGCTGTACAATCTGAAAGAAGATTTCAATGAACGGAACGACCTGGCAAAAAAACTCCCTGAAAAACTGGCCGAGCTGAAAAAAATATTCGACGAGCAGGCAGAGAAAAATCATCTCTACCCCCTCATCGACTGGTACGATGTATACAACAAACGCATACATCATCCCAACGGCAGCGATACACAGGCCTTGATCAAATAAACCACGACAATGAAAAAGCTATTGCTATTCTCCGGTATATGCCTCTCCTTACTTACTAACTCGGAGGCCCAGCAGACAACCACGATCCGGATCACGGGCACCCGGCTGGTATACCCGTTATTCCAGCGTTGGACCGACGAATATAGCCGTCTTCATCCTGGTGTAAAGTTCATAGTAGCCAGGATGCCTGCCGACAGCGCCGACCTCCTCATCGTCAGTCACAAGTTGGGCGCCAGCGATCTTAAACAAGGTTGGAGGGAGGAAGTAGTTACCCGCTATGTTCAATTACCGGTAGTCAACTTCCACAGGAAGGATGTGGCCGGCCTGCAATCCCGTGGCTTCGACGACTCGGCATTCCGGCGGGTATATTTCTCCGCCACAGGTCAATCGCCTTCGCCCTATCAGTTCACGGTCTACAAACGTCAGCAGCCTGCCTGCGCCAGCATTTCCTTTGCCAACCATTTCGGCAGCGAACAAAAGGATATAACAGGTGTCGGTGTCACAGGTGATGACAAAGACCTGCTGGCTGCAGTAAAAAAGGACACGGGCGGCATATCCTACAACAACCTGGGCTTTCTCTATAACCTGTCCACCCGCCGGCCGGTCGATAGCATCGCCATCATTCCCATCGACCTCAACGGAAATGGACGTATCGATAGCGACGAAGACTTCTACAGTTCGCTGGATCAGGTCATTGACTTTGTCGAGAGAACTCACCATCCCAAAATACCCCTGGAAGATGTCCACGTCCTGTGGCGTAACAACGGACAGGATAAGAACATCGCGGACTTCCTCCAGTGGGCAATCACAAAAGGACAGACATACGATCACGCATACGGTTTTATCACCATCTCTAATTAAGAATTAAAAATGTATACAAAAAGACTCATACAATGGGCCCTTCTGGCTGGCAGCAGCCTTGCCTTTATTCCTGTAAAAGCCCAACAGACGCAAACATACCAGGGCACGGTCGGCAAGACCCTGTCCGATTCAAAAGAATGGTGGCCGGACCCGGTCAAACCACCGGCGGGCGCTCCCAACGTCATCTGGATCATTCTGGACGATGTAGGCTTTGGCGCTACCAGCACTTTTGGCGGCCTGATACACACACCTACTTTTGACAGCCTGGCGGCAAACGGATTACGCTATACCAATTTTCACACAGCTGGTATCTGCGCTCCTACCCGCTCGGCCCTGCTGACAGGCCGTAATCATCATTCCGTACACGAAGGCGGATTTTCGCACACGGTACTTTCGGCTGGCTTCCCCGGCTGGGACGGGCGCATCCCTTCTACCAAAGGCACCATCGCAGAAATATTACGCGACAATGGTTATAACACTTTTGCAGTGGGCAAATATGGTCTTACCCCCGACGAGGACGCCACGGACGCAGGCCCTTTCGATCGCTGGCCCAGCGGCAAAGGCTTCGAACACTTCTTTGGCTTCCTGGGATCACAGACAGACCAATACCAGCCGGACCTCGTAGAAGACAACGCCCATGTCACGCCGGATGGCCGGCATCTCAACGACCAGATCACGGACAAGGCCATCGGCTATATCCGTCGTCAGAAAAAGGCAGCGCCCAACAAACCCTTCTTCCTCTATTACTCCCCTGGAGCCACACACGCCCCGCACCAGGTAGATAAATACTGGAGCGACGCTTACAAAGGACAGTTCGACGAAGGCTGGGATGTCTTCCGGCAGAAGGTATTTGAAAACCAAAAACGCAAAGGCATCCTACCGGCCTCGGCACAGTTGCCGGAACGTAATCCCAATGTCGCAGCCTGGAATACACTGACTCCGGACGAAAAGAAGCTCTATGCCCGCTTCATGGAGATATATGCAGGCTACCTCACCTACACGGACTTTGAGGTCGGCAGGCTGGTAAATTTCCTGAAAGAGTCCGGCCAGCTGGACAACACCCTGATCTTTATCGTCATCGGCGACAATGGCGCCAGTAAGGAAGGCACCTTCCACGGCGTGATCAATAAGGAAGTATTTTCGAAAGCCCCATCGGACGAGCAGGCCATAAAGGACAACCTGGACAAGATCGGTGAAATAGGCACCCCCGATGGCAAACAGACGAACTACCCCCTGGGCTGGGCACAGGCGGCCAATACCCCCTTCAAATACTGGAAACAGGACGCCAATGCAGAAGGAGGTACCCGCAATCCGCTGATCGTATATTATCCCAAAGGCATCGCGGCCAAAGGAGAGATACGTACGCAATATGGCCATGTCATCGACCTGCTGCCGACCACCCTGGAGTTCCTGAATATCAAAACTCCCTCCTCCATCCGGGGCATAGCACAGGACAGCATACAGGGCACATCTCTCGTCTACTCTTTTTCCGACGCCAAAGCCGTTTCCCGCCATACGGAACAATACTACTACATCTTTGGCGCCCGCTCCATCTATAAAGATGGCTGGAAGGCGGAGACACTCCACCATCCGGACATCATCGACCTGCTGCGCAGCGGTGTGACTTTCGGTAAGGACAGCGCCTCACAGCACAGCTTCGACAGCGACGTCTGGGAATTGTACAACCTCAACGATGACTTTAATGAACGCATCGACCTGGCAAAAAAATATCCTGAAAAACTGGCGGCATTAAAAGCCTTGTTCGACGAGAATGCTACAAAATACAATATCTATCCCCTCATCGACTGGGACGATGTCTTCCACAGAAGAATACATCGGAATGCGCCCATTGTCGCTCACCCTTAATCGCCATACTATGACCTACCAAGATATCATCATACTCGCCCGGAAGATCCTCATCGGCATCGTGCTCGCGGTAGTGCCATTCCTGATCTTCTTCCTCGGGTTAAAATTTATTCAACACATTTAAACCCTTTTTTATGCCTTTGAAAAAAAATATCCTGCGGGATGGCACTATAAGCCTGTTCTTATACGCTCTTCCCCTCTTGCTGATGGGCGCCTGGTTATACATCACGGGCGATAGGCCCTGGCTGCGCCCGCCGGTAACGCCTTCCATTCCCATACTACGGGCGGTATTTGAAAATCTCAGCTCCTGGGGTTTGCCTGTACTGACCCTGGGTGTCGGAGTGGCCGAGTTCCTGCTGGGATTGTATGACAAACGGTGGACGAAGAATGAAAAGATCCTGGACCTGGTATGCTTTTTCGGATCAAAGATCATCATCCGCCCCACTGTTGTCTATTTTACATTATGGATGTTGCCTCTCCTGCTCCCTGGACTGAAGGGTGTATTTACCTGGGTGCCCTTGTTCTGGGGCTTTCTGATCATAGCCGTGGCGGATGATCTGACGCAGTATTGGTATCACCGCCTCCATCACCAGGTGCCTTTTCTTTGGAGATTCCACCGGACGCATCACTCGGCGCCCTATATGGGTATGGCAATGGCCAGCCGTCAAAACATCATTTATACCATCTTTTTCTCCCAGATCTATTTGACGGCAGCAATGACCTACCTTGGACTTGGCTATGCTGCCCTGCTGGTGACGGGAGTGAAATCCCTGATTACACTGGCAGCTCATTCCAGCATCCCCTGGGACAAACCCCTGTATAGCCGGCGATGGCTGCACCCGCTGGCCTGGGTCCTGGAACGGTTGATCTCCACGCCGGCCACGCATCACGCGCATCATGCTGCCAGCAACGATGACGGGGTAGGACATTATAAGGGGAATTTTGGGAATATGTTCTTTATCTGGGATGTGCTCTTTGGGACGGGTATTATCACACGGCGATATCCAAAAGCCTACGGTTTGGAATACTACCAGGGTGAAGAATGGTATGCTCAGTTTCTTTGGCCTATCTTTAAGTCCCGAAAAGAAGGGAGTGAGCTCTCGGCGGGAGGCCCTGAGGTCACGGACGAAGCACCCGGCTACATCTCTCCGACCCTCGAAAAAGAAGAAGAGGACTTTGTTGGAAAAAAGTATTTATATGATTTACAGTAAAAGAATCCTGATAGCAACAATATTTCTGGTCTCCTGCCACGATCGCCAACAGCAGGCATCCGTACAAGATACTACTGCGAGTCACACATCGAAAACTGTATCCTGCGAATCCAACCTCCCTTCACGCTTTAGCGTGAAGGGAGACCCTAAACACCCCGGTATGGTCTGGATCGAAGGCGGCGTTTACAAAATGGGCGGCGACAATGCCCAGGCGCAGCCGGATGAATATCCCAAACACACGGTAACAGTCAACAGCTTTTGGATGGACAAGACCGAGGTGACAAACGCGCAGTTTGCCGCTTTTGTCAAAGCCACAGGTTACGTGACGACGGCGGAACGCAAGCCGGATTGGGAACAGCTAAAAAAAGACCTGCCGCCGGGGACACCCAAGCCCGATGAAAGCCTGCTGGTACCGGCATCACTCGTATTTGCTCCCCCTTCCCACCCTGTACCACTGGACGACTACAGCCAATGGTGGGCCTGGAAACAGGGCGCCAGCTGGAAACACCCCCACGGCCCGGGCAGCGACCTGAAAGGAAAAGAGAACTTTCCCGTAGTTCAGGTTTCCTGGGAAGACGCCACGGCCTACTGCAAATGGGCGGGCAAACGCCTCCCTACGGAGGCGGAATGGGAATATGCGGCACGGGGTGGACTGAAGGACAACATCTACCCTTGGGGAAATGAAGGTGTAGATAAAGGAAAACACAAAGGCAATTTCTGGGACGGCCATTTCCCGGACAAGAATACGGAAGATGATCAATTCTATTACACGGCGCCTGTAGGCTCCTTCTTCCCCAATGGCTACGGCCTGTACGATATGGCAGGGAATGTATGGGAATGGTGTGCGGACTATTACGATTACAATTACTATAAACAGGTGCCTGAAGGAACAAAAGACCCAAAAGGCCCCACTAAAAGCTACGACCCCGACGAGCCCTTCGCAAAGAAGAGGTCCATCCGGGGCGGCTCTTTCTTGTGTAATGAAAGCTACTGCACAGGCTATCGTGTATCCCGCCGTATGAAGACGACAGAGGACAGCGGACTGGAACATCTCGGGTTCCGGTGTATTAGCGATAAATAAGCCGAACGACCGTAATGGCCAGGATAACCCCCATGATACAAGTGTAGATCAGCTTATTGTATTTCGCCAGCCAATTGGGAAGGTAAATGTCGAAATTATCTTTATCTGAATTGGAATACCTCCTGGCTATGATCGTCAGGGGGCAAAAGAAGTTAAAGAACAGCAATACCAGCCCTTCCAGGATGACTAGCCCATAGCCTATCCATAACCAAATCCCGATCCTGTCCATGATCACGGCATATAGCATATAGAAAATAACGACATTGAAAAAAAGCCACACCGCCGTGTGAAGGATCTTTATGATCCTCAACTTCGATTCGTTTCTCATATGTCAAAATAAGCTTATTCTATGTCCTCGCATCCTATTGGCGACCCCGGAGGGGTCACTACGGTTCTCACAGTAGCCTTAGCCCCGGCAGGATTCTTCATTCTCTCCAGCGCCAGCGCTGTATTCCCTTCATCTGGCGTATCCTTGCTTTTAACACGCAAGTCTTCCAGTATAGGCTTTAACCTGTCCAGTTCCCACCGCAGCTGAGCCTTGGTCGCAAAAGACGCTTTTTCATCCACACTGGCAGCCAACAGATAGGTGAGCACCATCTGCCCATTCTGCTGACGGATCAGCTCGGCCAACCCTTTCAATCGAGGCGCCTTCCAGGTCCGGCTGATCAGGGTATCGATCATTTCGGTTACACCCAGCCCGCCATTCTCTACCTGGTACTCGGCCATTCGATTGAGCCTGTCGGTATTGAACAGAAAGGATAGCCCCAGATCGGTAGCGGACTCAGCCGCCCCCAGCGGGTCGAATACAAGTCCGGTACGATGATTGAACAGCTCCACAGTATAACCATATCCTGCCGGACGGGGCGGGATCATTCGGATGATATTGTCGGGCAGGGCCAGCAGCTCAGGGGACATACAGTCGGCTATGGCATTCAGGGCGCCCAGCTGCTGCTCCTTTGTCAAAGGCCTCGTGACGACCTGTCCATCTCCCCGCAACGCATACGTATAATACAGCCCTCCTACGACCTTCGTCACGGCCTCCAGCTGATAGCGGTGCATCAGGTATACGGGTACGAGCACATCCTCCAACATGGCCATCGGCGTGCCAGGGCGAATATTATTCTCGCCAAACTGTGCAAGGGCCTTGGCACGAACCTTCATCAGCTCTTGCAATCCGGCGACAGGGTCCTTGCCATTATCCCATAAATGAGCATTGGGGTGCATCCCCCCCGGGTCACGGGCATCTCTATCCGAGATAAAACTAAGACCGCGGGCCGCGGCATCCTTTATCACCTTGTCGAGGGTCGCGGACGGATCAGCCCCCTTGGGTATCTCCTGGTAGCCCCAAAGGATGCTGACCTTATCCCAATCTCCTATTTCATCGGTATACGCGTCGGAAAGGTCGACATTCCCCTGCTGATCGAGATTGATAAGAGGATGAGGATAGTCCATAACGCTGGCCCGTCCCTGGGCGCTGGCGATATAATTATGCGCAAGACCAAGGGTATGCCCCACTTCATGCGCTGCCAGATGACGCAGACGATGCAACGCCATTTTCAGCATGGGATTGGCGGTATCCGCGGGTAATCCTTTTTCAAAGGGGGCCAGTAGCCCCTGAGCGATCAGATAGTCCTGGCGGACTCGCAGGGATCCCAGTGTCACATTGCCTTTAATGATCTCGCCCGTACGGGGGTCTACGACGGAGGCCCCATAGGACCAGCCGCGGGTGCTGCGATGAACCCAATTGATCATATTATACCGGATATCCCGGGGGTCGGCGCTGTCAGGCAATAATTTCACCTGGAAGGCATTTTTGAACCCTGCCGCCTCGAAAGCCTTTGACCACCAGCCGGCTCCCTGCATCAGGGCGCTGCGGATAGGCTCGGGCGTGCCATTGTCCAGGTAATATACGATGGGCTTCACCGGCTCGCTCACGGCGGCAGAGGGGTCCTTCTTGATAAGACGGTGACGGGTAATAAAATGTTTTTCGATAGGTTCGTACACCGGCGTGCTATAATCGAAATAGGAAATGTCAAAATAACCCGCCCTTGGATCAAAGACCCGGGGCTGGTAGTTGTTGTCGGGCAGCTGCACAAAGGAATGATGGATACGGAGGGTAATAGCGTCGGAAGAGGGCGTTACACTGCGTACAAAGTCCCCGGCCTGTCCGTCGTTGTTGACAAAGCTGACGGTGGCCTCGATCTCCGTATTCAAAGGGAAGTTTTTGGTGGCAGGAAGATAAAGCGCGCTGCGGCTGGCGTCGAGGGAATAATTGCCCTGGTGCATACTGCGCAGACGGCTGGCAACACCCATTACATCACTCAATAAAAAGGTGGTGGCATCCACCAGCACGGAACCTTTGCTTTCCGCCTCTACCGTGAAGCCCCATAGTGTGGATTGCGCAAAAGACTGTTCGACGGCGCGTCTTTCGGCCGGATCTTTGGTGACGGCTCTGTAATCGAAATTGGGCTGGATCATCAGCACCTTATTGCCGATACGGGTGAATCTCACCACCGCGCCAGGCCCGAGCAATCCTCTGTCCAGGCCTACATCATTGGAGCCAAGGCCGGCAGGAAGAGAGGGCTGGTATAAAACTTCGCTATCCAGCCGGCTTATCTGAAGCCATATCTTGCCTTTATGCTCATCCCAGTAAAAATTGAAAAAGCCGGGATAGGCCTTCAGCCCTTTGACCTTTTCTTCAATACTGATTATTTTTACCGGCTGCGCCAGCAGTCGGATGGTCGTTACGATTAATACGACAAAAACGTAAAACTGTCTCATGTGCAGTCTTTTGGTGCCCTACAAATATAAGCCCCCCGCATTTTGCGCAAACGTTTGTTGACAGGATTGATGGCCTTTTCTGGAAAAAAATTAGCATCTTGGCATTACTATGCCAACAGCTACCACTACCGCCAGCCCGAACATCGGGAAAAAACCCGTCAGCAGCCCGTCGGGGCGTCTCCTTTCCCTGGACTTTATGCGGGGGCTCATTATGGTATTGCTGATGCTGGAAAGCACAGGGCTGTACGGCCATCTGAACGAGTACGCCGAAGGCGGCCCTTTTCACTGGTTTACGATACAGTTCGACCACCATCCCTGGCACGGACTGCGGTTCTGGGACCTGATCCAGCCTGGATTCATGTTCATGGCGGGTACGGCGCTGGCCCTGTCGCTGGACAAACAATGGAACAACGGCGTCTCCTGGGGACAATCTTTCCGGAAAGCATTGAAACGCAGCGGCTGGCTTTTCTTCTGGGGCGTCCTGGACTACGCGGTCCGGTCCCACGGCCTTTCCTTCGAGCTCTGGGATGTACTGACACAATTATCCTTCACTCTCCTCGTGGCTTTCCTCATTTTCCGCTGGTCGATAAAAGCACAGCTGGCGGTCAGCATAGGAATGCTGCTATTGACCGAGCTATTATACAGGGGCATACATGTACCAGGCTTCGACCAGCCTTTTACGGATCAGCATAATTTTGGCAATTACATCGACACCATCCTCATGCATAAGATCAACAAAGGCGGATGGGTGGCGATCAACTGTATACCCACAGCGGCTCATACCATATGGGGAGCCGTAACAGGCAAGCTGCTCCTGAGCAATAAGCCCAGCGCTGTCAAGATCCGCTACATGATCATTGGCGGACTCGCCTGCCTGGCGGCCGGGTTTCTGTTGGACACCGCAGGCATCACACCTATCATCAAACGTATAGCAACCAGCTCATTTGTCCTGGCTTCGGGTGGTTATTGTCTGCTGATGCTGGCGCTGTGTTACTGGTGGATCGACCTGCGCAACCACCGGAAACATCTGCAATTCTTTACGGTGGTGGGTATGAACTCGATATTTATTTACCTCTTCTTCGAGATCGTCGGCGACAGGTGGTTCAACGGCTATATCACCAGCATTGCCTCGGGTCTCCTGCAGATCGTCAGCGCACCCGTCTTTGTACAGGCGATCCTTTCCTCTTTATGCATCTTCGCGCTGGAATGGGGTATGTGCTACTTCCTTTACAAAAAGAAAATATTTTTTAAACTATAAAATCGTGCAATCTACAATATGAGCCAAACTGTCGCCATCCCTGCTGCCATACCCACCCGTCGTGGGGGCAACGCCATCGTCATCATCGGCATCCTGTTCTTTATCTTCGGGTTTACCACCTGGCTGAACAGTACCTTGATCCCTTTCCTCAAGCTCACCTGTCAGCTGACAAATGATCTCCAGGCCTTCCTGGTTACCACAGCATTTTATATGTCCTATTTTGTCCTGGGGATACCTTCTTCCTTTATCCTCAAAAAAACAGGCTTTAAGAACGGTATGGCCTGGGGACTGGTGGTCATGGCGCTGGGTTCGCTGATCTTTATTCCCGCCGCCCAGGCCAGGAGCTTTCCCCTTTTCCTTCTCGGCCTTTTTGTACAGGGCTCAGGACTGACCCTGCTGCAGACTGCCTCCAACCCATACGCAACAATCCTCGGCCCCATCGAAAGCGCCGCAAAGCGTATCAGCATTTTGGGCGTTTGTAATAAAACAGCCGGCGCCATCAGCCCCCTGATCCTGGGTGCACTGGTGCTAAAAGGAGCCGATGCATTGGAGGCAAAGATCAACGCTGCCACAGGCGCCACGAAAGACCAACTGCTGGACGAGATGGCGGCAAGGATCATTTCACCTTATATCATCATGGCCCTGGTACTAATAGGCCTGGCAGTGGCCATCCGGCTCTCCTCCCTGCCGGAGATCGACGCCGAAGAAGACGCCAGCGCAGAAAAGAACAACCCGAGAACCAGCGTTCTTCAATATCCTTACCTGGTACTGGGTGTCATTTGCCTTTTCCTCTATGTAGGAGTGGAAGTGATGGCAGGTGATGCCATTGGCATGTATGGCCGCTCGATGGGCATGGGCCTGGCGACGACCCGATATTTCACCACCTTCACCCTGCTGGCCATGCTGCTGGGTTATATCACGGGTATCTTCACCATACCAAAATACATGTCTCAACAGACAGGGCTGAAGATATCCGCCATCGCAGGCATTGCTTTTACCATCTGCGCACAGCTCACCCATGGCTATATCGCCATAACCTTTATTACTTTGTTGGGATTGGCCAACGCGCTGATGTGGCCAGCCATATGGCCCCTGGCCATCGATGGGCTGGGAAAATTCACAAAGATCGGATCAGGTCTGCTGATCATGGGTATAGCCGGAGGTGCACTGATCCCCCTCCTTTATGGCAAGCTAAAGGGCAGCCCCTCCATCGGGAACAGCCTTGCTTTTTTTATTTGTACCTTCCCCTGTTATTTATATATACTGTATTACTCTATATTTGGCTATAAAGTAGGGAGATCCAAACAATGACACTGATAAAAAGTATTTCCGGTATCCGTGGAACCATCGGCGGCCAGCCGGGGGAAAACTTAACCCCCCTTGACATCGTAAAATTTGCAGCGGCCTATGGCAGCTGGTTGAAAGAAAAAAACGCCCGCCCCGTCATCGTCATTGGACGCGACGGCCGTATCAGCGGGGAAATGGTAAGCAACCTCGTAGTACAGACACTCCTGGGATTAGGACTCGACGTGGTCGACCTGGGACTATCCACCACCCCCACGGTAGAGATGGCCGTGAAATGGGAGCAGGCAGGTGGCGGCATCATCATTACCGCCAGCCATAATCCAAAACAATGGAATGCCCTGAAGCTATTAAATGCGGATGGAGAATTCATTAGCGCGGCAGATGGAGCCACAGTCCTGGACAAGGCGGAAAAAGCTGCTTTTCAGTTTGCCCCGGTCGAAAAAGGAGGGCAGTATCGCGCGCCAAAAGGTTTTTTGGAAAAACATATCCAGGCTATATTGGACTACCCGCTGGTGAACAAGACGGCCATCGCAGCCCGGGATTTCAAGGTGGTAGTGGATGGCATAAACTCCACGGGCGCGACCTATGTACCGGCCCTCTTAAAGGCGCTGGGTGTAAACGACATAACGGTATTGAATGGAGAAGTGACTGGCGAATTTGCCCACGATCCGGAACCCCTGCAGGAACACCTTGTAGGTCTCTGCGAAGAGGTAAAGAAACAAAAAGCTCACCTGGGTATTGCCGTTGATCCGGATGTAGACAGGCTTTGTTTTGTCTGCGAGGACGGAACACTGTTCGGCGAGGAATACACGCTGGTGGCAGTAGCGGATTATATACTAAGTCGTCGCAAAGGCAATACCGTGTCGAATATGTCCTCGACGCGTGCATTGAAGGACGTTACGGCGAGGCGTGGAGGCCAGTACTACCCTTCTGCAGTGGGCGAGGTAAATGTGGTGACAAAGATGAAGGCGGTCCAGGCGGTCATTGGAGGCGAAGGCAATGGCGGGATCATCGTCCCTGACTTCCATTATGGGCGGGATGCGCTTATCGGCATCGGTCTCTTCCTTAGCGGGCTGGCCGAGGCGGGCACAGGCATGCGCGCCTATCGGGACTCATTCCCCAACTATTTTATGTCGAAGAATAAAGTGACGCTGCCTGCAGCGCCACAGGAACAGTTGAAAAAGATGATCGACGGCGTGCTGGAAAATATGAAGGGGAAGTACAAGGATTATGAGACCAATACAGAGGATGGATTGAAGATCGAATTTGACAGGGGATGGGTCCATTTGCGGGGGTCGAATACGGAGCCGATCATCCGCGTATATTCAGAAGGCGAGACAGAAAAGGCGGCACAGGAACTGGCGGCAGGTGTAATGAAAGAAGTAAAGGGTAGTCTTTAATCGACTACCCCAAATTCAAAAATAGTTGTTGCACTATACTCACTCCCCGGCCCTACCAACGTGCTGGGGAACTCAGGCCGGTTGACGGCATCAGGATACTGCTGTGCCTCCAGACAAAGCGCCCCATTACGCAGATAGCTTTTTCCCTGCGTGCCGATACGGGTTCCATCCAGGTAGCCTGAAGTATAAAGTCCCAAACAGGGCTGGTCGGAATATACTCTCAACAGCCTGCCGGTAGAAGGGGATATTACTTCAGCTGCCAGCCCCATCTCCCGATAGGGCTTATCCAGCACATAATTGTGATCATAGCTGCCGTCCTCCAAATCCCCCATACGCTGCCCAACAGGCGTATGCCTGCCGAAATCAAGGACAGTGTCCCTTACAGAAAGAACTTTTCCCGAAGGCACAAGAGATGCATTCAACGGCGTATACCTCTCTGCGTTGATCATCAAACTATGCTCATCGATAGTAGGTTCTTCAAAGCCCGTCAGATTAAAATAGCTGTGATTGGTAAGATTGACAGGAGTGGTCTGATCGGGAGTGGCCTGATAACGCAGGGTCAGCCGGTTGTCATTATTCAGGAAATATCCCATGGTGACATCGAGACATCCGGGATACCCTTCCTCTCCTTGCGGACTTTGATACGAAAAGACAACTCCTGCTATCTGCGGGCTTTGTATCTCCTCTTTCACCTGCCAGTATCTTTGGTCAAATCCCTTAAACCCTCCATGCAGATGATCGCTGCCCTTGTTGGCAGAGAGTTGATACCGCTGGCCATTGATATAGAATCCCGCCCCGGAAGTACGGCTGGTGACACGGCCTACTATGCAACCAAAATAGTCGGGATTAGGTATATATTCGGCCACCGTCTCAAAACCTGCTACGATATTCTTTTTTATCCCCTGTCTGTCGGGTGTGACAATGGAAAGTATGATACATCCATAATTGGTCACTTTAATGCTGACACCCCGGTCGTTGGCAAGCTCGTACACAACGCCGTCCGGATGCTGCTGTTTATCCAGTCTCATAAGGTTATTTTACGGCGGTGAAATGAATTCCCTCATTGATCCAGCGGGCCTCCAATGCGGGCAGCCCGGCAAGCCATCGCTTATAATCTTTATTGCGCCGGCTGGTCCATCCCACTTCCGCATAAGCGGCCAGGCGGGGATATACCCTTTCATTCATCTGCTCCACGGTGGGTATCCATTCCCCCCACATCTGGCAGCCCAGCCCCAGTATCCTTGCCGTGTCCCGTGCAGGGAGACTGGCAGGTACAGGCTCGAAGGAATACGCTTTCTCCAGGCTGATGCTCTTATCGTCATAGTCCAGATAGGTATAGTCGTTGAGCGAATTGACGATATCATGACCTGCCTCCGCCGCGGAAGTGATCAGGCTCGTATCACCGACCCAGAAATGGATGATAGCGCTCTGTGACAGCTTTTCCCGGACGCCTTCTTCCTGGTTGAAGTCATGGACCTTGCTCCCTAATATCTCGTTCCACCCCATCATCCGCCTATGTTTGGACTCCAGAAGATGTGATATATTATTGGTAAAGCTCACTTGCAGGTCCGCCGGTGAATTCAACCCCTGTTGCTTTATATACGCCTGCACCTGGGGAGAGCTCTTCCATTGGTCATATCGCACTTCATCACCTCCGATATGGATAATCTTCGAAGGGAAGAGCCCAACAACTTCGTCCAGTACGTCTTCTATGAAACGCAGCACCTTCGGATCAGCCACATTAAAAACATTGTACTGTACTCCAAACTTCACGGGCACCTTTATGGGCTTGTTCTCCGCTCCCAGAAAAGGATAACTGGCAATAGCCGCACTCGCATGACCGGGCATTTCTATTTCCGGGACGACAGTGATATGCCTTTCAGCGGCATAGCGCACAATATCCTTTATCTGCGCTTGCGTATAATACCCCTGGTGTGGCACACCGTCATAAACAGTGCTGTTCCATCCGGAAGGCCATACGCCCTGCTGCGTGGAGTCTCTCCTCGAGCCAATGGTGGTGAGCAGCGGATATTTTTTTATTTCGATACGCCATCCCTGGTCGTCTGTGAGATGCCAGTGAAATACATTCATTTTTAAAAGGGCCATCTGATCCAACAACTGCTTTACGACCCGCTCGCCTTTAAAATACCGGCCCTCATCCAGCATAAAGCTACGCCATGCAAACCGCGGCTTGTCGAAAATATGACAGCAGGGTATGAAATTACTCGCTGTGATCAGCTGCCGTAGGGTCTGGACGGCATAAAATACACCGGCAGGGCTTGCCGCATTTATTTGAACCTTGTCAGCGTTCACCGTAAGATCATAGCCCTCGCTCCCCATGCTTTCATTCAGTTTAGCATTGATGGTGCATATGATCGGGTTTTCAAACATGGATGCGCTAAAGGCTTCGACAGGCAGGGATCCGTGATTTTCCTTTTCCAGCACAGTCTTCAGAAATGCTGCTTCTTTTTGACAGTTGCCAGTATAAAGTATCCCGGAAGAATGTCCCAGATTAAAGGAGCCTGACCTCGTCTCTACCTGCAATGGGTATGGAATAATGTCAAGAGCAAATAAATGCTGAACAAAAAAGATAGACAGCACTATCAGACCTATGCGTTGTATTCTTTTCATAGACCACAAAATGGCTATTTTTTCCATTGGAAGGGCGGACAAACGTTTGCGTTAAATTCTGAGCTCAGGAAGAATCGTTCACAAATATATCATATACCCTATGCGTCGAAGGATTCACTTTTTCGTCGTATCGCACCCCGGACCCAATCCACCCCAATCAGGGTACCCTACTTTCACCCACAGCTCCCCTGTAGAGTCGTTGATGATAAAGGACCAGTCATTACCAGGTTTGCAGCCCGTGAAATAGCTCAAATGAGTGCTATCATCCAGCGGGATTCGATACTCCTTGCCCACGATGCTAAAAATACGAGACACAATGGTAAAAAACTGATCGATGTGTTTAAATGGCTTGCCCACGATAAATCTTTCAATCTCCTTTTTGGGTAATTGATATTTCCCTACCATCATAAACTCTCCGTTGTCGTACTCCGATATGATCCTGACATCATCTGGCAGGCTGATACGGGTAATTTTCGTTATATAATTGATATTGCTTCTGTCTGTAAGAAGTCCACAGCCGACAAGCAGCAGAGAAAGAAAAAGAATCGCAGTACGCATAATCCAAATGTATCATTTTCGAACGAAAATTGCCTGTTTACGCGCGATCACCTGCACACGAGATACGTCTAACAATCTAATTATCAAAAAAATGCACTCCTGGCACTCTATATGTACATCCACCCTCAACCAATCACCCACCCATGTTCCGGAACAACTTCAAAATAGCCTGGCGGAGCCTGCTCAAGGACCGTCAATCCTCCGTCCTCCATCTGGTCGGCCTGTCCACAGGCCTCGCCTGCGCCTTGCTGATCTATCTGTGGGTGTCGGATGAATGGCATGTCGATCGGTTTTTCCAAAAGGATAGCCAGCTCTTCCAGTTGATGGAAGCACGTAAAGGCAACGGCATTGGTGTGTCGATTGAATCCTCAGGAATACTGGCGGAGACCGTAGCACGGGATATGCCCCAGGTACAATACGCAGCCGCCGTGGCGCCCAGCGGATGGTCCCCCAAATTTTCGCTGACAGTAAGCGACAACACTATCAAGGCGTCAGGCCAATTTGCGGGGAAAGAATATTTCAATATCTTCTCCTACAAGCTGCTGGATGGCACAAAAGATCTCGCCCTGGCCGACAAAAGTTCTATCGCAATCTCCGAAGACCTGGCAAAGAAGCTGTTCAATAGGACAGACGGTCTCATCGGCAAGACCATCCAGCTGCAGCACGACAAACAATTCCATATTTCTGGAGTTTTTGAGGACGTACCGTATCATTCCTCCGAAAAGTTCGACTTCGTCCTCTCTTTCGAATACATGAAAGAAGTACAGCCATGGGTAAAGGAATGGAACAATAAAGGCCCTCACAACTATGTACTGCTAAAAGAGGGGACCGATGTAGATGCCTTTAACCGACAGGTGTCGGATATCATTACCCGCTATGCGGGTGACTCCGCAGCCAGGGTCTTTGCTTATCAATACTCCAATAACTACCTGTACGGAAATTTTGTCAATGGCAAGCCCTCAGGCGGAAGGATAGAATATGTACGACTGTTCTCCATCATCGCCATTTTTATACTGGTCATTGCCTGTATTAATTTCATGAATCTCTCTACAGCCAAAGCTTCCAAAAGATTGAAGGAAGTAGGCATCAAAAAAGTAGTAGGCGCCAGCAGGAGACAGCTAATATATCAATTCGTCTCGGAGTCGATGTTGCTGAGCTTCTTTTCCCTGCTGCTGGCCGTGGTGATCGTGGCCGCAATCCTGCCCGCCTTTAATCAGCTCACGGACAAACACATTATCCTGCGCCCAGATAAAGAGCTGATCGCAGCCGCAGTGGCCATTGCACTGGTCACGGGCATAGTATCGGGAAGCTATCCGGCCTTTTATCTTTCAGGGTTCCGGCCGGTGATGGTCTTGAAAGGTAAGCTGAATACTTCCATGGGCGAACTTTTCGTCAGAAAAGGGCTGGTTGTCTTTCAATTCACGTTATCAATGATCTTTATAGTTGCTGTGTTGGTAGTGTTCCGGCAAATGAGATACATCCAATCGCAACATTTGGGCTATAATAAAGACAATGTACTTGTCTTCAATTCAGATGGCAGGCTGCTGGGCAACCAGGAAAATTTTATCGCAGAGCTGAAACGCCTGCCTGGCGTGGTCAGCGCCACGGGCGCAAACCATAATCTGGTGGGGCATAACTTTGCCACGGGTGGAATGGAATGGGAAGGCAAGGCCCCGGAACAAAACCCTATGTTCGAAGCAGCCAGCGTAGGGCATGACTTTTGTCGGACCATGGAGATCAAGCTGGCTGCAGGAAAGGACTTCTCGCAGAACTTCAAAGGAGAGCCTTCCATCATTCTAAACCAGGCAGCAGTGGAGGTGATGGGTCTGAAGAGCCCGGTTGGCACGATGGTGCGATTCTTAGATAAACCAAGACGCATCGTCGGCGTTATCCAAAACTTCCATTTTGAATCCTTCCATGAAATAATAAGACCAATGGTACTCCTTCCCGAAGCATCGGATTCCAGCATCGCCTATAAGATACTGGCCCGAATACAGGCGGGCAGGGAGTCAGAAACCATCGCCCGCATCCGGAATTTATATCAATCGTGGAATAAAGGCTTTGTATTTGACTACCGGTGGCTGGACGCCGCCTTTCAGTGGCAATACCGGTCTGAAAAGAATGTGGAGGCCCTGTCCAAATACTTCGCCGGACTGGCCATCCTGATCTCCTGCCTGGGTCTGTTCGGACTGGCGGCCTTTACAGCACAACGGAGACAAAAAGAAATAGGCATCCGGAAGGTGGTAGGCGCATCGGCACGACAGATAGCAGTCATGCTGTCGATGGGATTTCTGAAACTGGTATGCGTAGCGCTGCTGATAGCCCTGCCGGTATCCTGGTGGATCATGAACGAATGGCTGCATTCCTTTGCTTACCGGATCGATATGGGTCCGGGCATATTCCTGATATCAGGCCTCGCAGTGATCCTGGTAACGCTATGCACCATCAGCATGCAGTCCATCCGGGCAGCAGTGGCCAACCCCGTCAAAAATTTAAAAGCAGAATAAACAAGCTCACCCGCCTCTCAACATTCTTTCCAGTTTGCCAAAGGTGCTCGTCCACCCTTCCGCGTAATTATGCGCTGATCCGAACCCTACCCGCGCATGCTCAAAATACATACGGGTACGATCCCCTTCCGGGGTCAGCAGCACCGTAACAAAAGATTCTACACCTGGCTCATTCTCCCACTCCCACGTAAATGCCAGCTCACGACAGGGATCCACCTCCTTATAAACGCCGCTAAAAGTATGCCCGGCGCCATCAGCATTCTCAAAGCTGATCTTATACTCCCCACCCGGACGCACATCAAGGGCGGCGCTTTTCCCTCTGCCATTGGGGTCGGACCCGACCCACTTCAGAACAAGAGCAGCATCGGTCCATGCTTCCCATACCTTCTCCACCGGGGCAGAAAGCATCACCTCAAGGTTGACAGTGTCATTACTCATATTCTACTTTATAATATTTATATGCATTGCACGCTATCGATACAGAAACATTAATCATTTCCTGATCAGTCTGCTGTCGATGATTTTCATCAACGGGTCTTTATAATTCTTCCCAAAAGGTACCTTGTACTTGTCGATGGTGAGCTCATTGCCGGAGAGGGCCTGTATCTTGTCGATGGAGACGATATAGGATTTATGCACGCGCAGGAATCCGGTGGAAGGTAATTGTTCCTCGATGGCCCGTAGGGCGGTCAACGTCATGAACCTGCCCCGTGGGGTATGGATAATGCTATAGTTCTGGCTGGCCTCAATAAATAATATCTCCTGGTGGAGTATCTTTTCATAGCCATTATGGGTCTTAATAAAAAAGTAGTTCTCGGGCAAGACAGCTTCCCGGGCGCGATTGACGGCCTTTAGGAATCTCTCCAAAGTGATGGGTTTTAAAAGATAGTCCAGCACATTCAGCTCGAATCCCTCCAGGGCATAATGAGGGTAGGCGGTAGTGATGATCACAAGAGGCCGGTTCTCCATCTCCAAGCTTTTCAGGAAGTCGATACCCCTGATCCTCGGCATTTGTATATCCAAAAAAATAAGGTCTATCGGTTGCTCGGCCAATACCCGGTTGGCCTCGATGGCATTGCTGCAGGATGCCCGTAGGTCCAGGAAGCCGGCTTCTTTTACCAGCAGTTCCATCCCCTCTCTCGCCAGGGGCTCGTCATCGACTATCATACAGCGTACCATCATTGGGACAAAGATATTCTTCTCCGTGAAAATAGGGCAAAAATCAATCGGCGAGTTGACTTAAGTCATAAAGTCGCCATCATACTGAATGTAGCTTTATTTCACTCCTTTCTGAGCCCGTACGGGCCGTTAATAACGCTGCAAAACAATAATGAACCAATAAAACTCAGTTTATGAGCTTAAAAACCCATGCGTCAAAATTATTGATACTCCTGGTCGCCATCACCGGCACCCGGGGAGGTCTGCAGGCGCAGCAGACCACTATTGACTCTGCTTTATATGACCGGGTAGCAGAGCTGGAAAAACAAGTTTCCTATAAAAAGCCCGGGGAAGACCATTTTATGGTAGTAGGGCTGACGACATTCGGATTCGTGTCCAACAAAACTACCGTGACCTCGGGAGGGGCCAGCCAGATCTCCAAAACCAACAGCCTGGCCGATGCCGATCACTACGAATTCAGCCCGATGTTGCTGTGGCGTCACGGGAAAAAGTTCCTGCTTGAATTCGAACCTTCTTTTAATGGGAACAGCCTGGGGGTCAACTGGGCTGACGTCTCTTATTTCGCGGCGCCGGGAGTTATTATCAGGGCAGGCTACCTGGTCATACCCTTCGGCTTCTACAATAAACGATTAGCCGCGGGCTGGATCAACAAACTTCCTACGGACCCCACCGGCGTAGCAGGCAATCCCCCGGCAAGCGACTTCGGAATAGAGGTCGAAGGAGGCCTCCCCCTGGGAGATATGAAATGGAACTATGACATAAGTCTTACCAATGGCATGCAATTATTACCCGATGGCGAACTGCAGAGTGCGGGTATCACCGATAACAACAAGAACAAGACCATTACAGGCAGGCTGGGGCTATTGCCTTTCTCCAATTCCTCCCTGGAGCTCGGCATCAGCGGACTATTTGGGGCTGTTGGAGATGATACATCCACGTCCTTCAAAGGGGTAAAGACCAGCATGTTCGCAGTAGACCTCAACTATGTCAAGCTCTTCAATCCCGTGCTGGTGAGTGTCAAAGGCCAGTATAATTACACGCACATCGACAGAACGACTTATGCGAAGCCGACAGACGGCAGTAACTACAGCTTCGACAATAATACCAGCTCTTATTTCACACAGGTGTCCGTGCGGCCGACAGGCGCGGACTCAAAACTGGTGAAGAATCTGGAGGCGGCCTTACGCATCGGCAACTTCACTACTCCGAGAAACTCATTGTGGGGGCAAAGATCCGATCTCATCGAAGGCGGGCTGCTTTATTGGATCAACTGGCGCACCGTATTAAAATTCGGTTATCAATATAGCAAGAGTGACAGCAGGGCCGTAGACGACCCGGGAACAAGAACAGTATCGAAATCGCTCTTTCTTCAATTTTCCATTCAATTATAAATCATTTGTATGAAGACTCTAACTATAAAAGGCATCACGTATTTGCTGATCACGGCGGCGGGTTTGACCATCTGCTTAAATTTTTACGCCTGCAAGCCCAGCCAGAAGGTGGCTTCCAAAACAGGCGTACAATTATGGGCTGAAAATTGCCAGCGTTGCCATAACACGCCATCCCCAACCACTTTCTCGCATGAGCAATGGGAGACCATCGGACTGCATATGCAAAGCCGGGCCCTTTTGACAGATGACGAAAGAGAAAAGATCATTGCTTTCCTGCAACAATAAATTGGGGATCATTGGACCTTTATTGTCAGCAGGACAGAGAACACATCGTCCTTGGTGCTGATGTCCAGGGCATGGCTACCGTCATATATGAGCTGGAGGCGGCGACGGACATTTTCGAGTCCTATCCCGCCCCAGGTCTTCTCCTTGGGCATCATGGCGTCTTCGTCCATGGAGTTCTCCACACTAAGCTCAAAAATATTGTCTTGATAATTAAGATCAACCATGACAAAATTATTCTTACCCGGACAACTGGATACATATTTAAATGCATTTTCCACAAAGGGAATAAGCAGCAGCGGCGCAATGGAGAACTTACCGGTGCTGCCGCTTACGGTGAAGCTGGTGTTGACCATTTCCCCTTTACGGAGCTTCTCCAGCTGTATATAGTTTTCCAGATAGCTTATCTCCTTTTCGATAGGTATGACATCCGCATTGCACTCATACAGCTGATAACGCAGCATGTCGGCAAACTTCACAAGGGTCAATCCAGCAAAATCCGGGTCTTTTTTAATAAGGACATAGATGCTGTTGATGGCATTGAAGAGAAAATGAGGGTTCATCTGGGATTTGAGAAACCGGAGCTCATTTTCGGTCTTTTCTTTTTCCAGCAGGGCCGTCCTCCTGTCGCTGCGTACCTTATCCTTGATGGACTTGAATGCCACGATAAAAAAAGTCGTATAAAAGCTGCCCATCAGCACATATAAATATTCCTGCCAGATGGTTACGGGAAATTTGACGCCCTCCAACTGATAGATGCCCCGTATGATGCCTGTCGTCACTACGGCTCCCAGCAAAAGAAGGGATAAAAAGAGCAGCGAAAAGATAAGATACCGCCTCCTGTTGAAATACACCGGCATGAGCCGGTAAATGGCAAGGTAGCTGACGGCGGCGCTCCCCAGGAACCAGGCCACGGTGATAAGGAATGCCCTGCCGGGAGGAGAATGATAGCTGTATATGGACATAAGGGTCCAGAATGTACAGTAGGCCACCCAAAAAAGGATATGCCATTTAAATCTGGAAAACAGGCGTCGCATGGTCAGCTTTTGGTGCAATTTATCCCTTCAAGGACCATCCGGCAAGATTTATCCATGAAATGCAGGATTATGGGGACCAAAATGCGTTTTAGGAGCCTGTGGTTCCTAACGACGAACTCCGATGCGCCTGGCGAAGTACCAGCGCGGCGCAGACGATGATGATATTCTTCATGATATATTGGCCCACCAGTGTAAACCCCTACGACCTATCCCAACCCTATCTCGTAATGCAGCTCGGGTATTTCTACATCCGTGAACCCCTTGCGGATCAATCTGTCCCTAAATGCCTGCTGCACCTCGTATTCACCATGGACGATAAAAAGCTTTTTCACCTGCTTGGGATCCTGGCTGGCGAGGAACTGGCTGAGGTCCTCATAATCACCATGGGCGCTCATGCTCCGGATACTGCCGATCTCGGCATTGACTTCACGAAGCGCTCCAAAGATATGCACCTCTTTGGCCCCGGCCATCAGCCGGCCGCCCAGCGAATGAGGTTCGCAATATCCTACCAGGAGAACAGTATTGCGGGAATTCTCGATGCTATTATTGATATGATGTTTGACCCGTCCGGCATCGGCCATGCCGCTGGCAGAGATGATGACGCAGGGCTCGCTTCGATAGTTCAACAGCTTGGACTCGGCCACGGTCTTGATATACTTTAGCCCCTTAAAGGCAAAGGGATCATTGTCCGTCTCCAGCACTTTCTGAATGGTCTTGTTGAAAAGCTGCGGGTATTTTTTGACCACCTCAGTGGCGGCAATGCTGAGGGGGCTGTCCACAAAATAATCCAGCGGCGGCAGACGGTGCTCCTCTTCCAATGTGTTGAGG
This sequence comes from Sphingobacteriales bacterium 50-39, assembly GCA_001898505.1. Taxonomy (GTDB): domain Bacteria; phylum Bacteroidota; class Bacteroidia; order Chitinophagales; family Chitinophagaceae; genus Puia. The sequence goes on along the minus strand of MKTZ01000003.1, from coordinate 15,576 downwards.
GCGAAGAGTATCTCCTGCGTACGCCCTACGCTAAAGGCGGGTATGATAAGCTTACCCTTCTTTTCCAGACAGGTACGCACGATCCATTTCAACAGCAGGTCGGACGTCGTGTCGGCAGGGTCATGAAGACTGTTGCCATAAGTGGATTCAATAAGTATATAGTCGGCCTGGGGAAATTCCTCCGGTGATTTCAGGATAACATCCCTGTATCTGCCTACATCGCCGCTAAAGGTCAGGTGTATCTCCCTGCCATCCTCCTTTATTCTCAGGCTGACGGCAGCGCTGCCAATAATATGCCCCGCGTCGGTCCACATTACCTGTACGTTCTCGTCGATGGCCTGCCATGTATCGTATTCCACAGTTTGGAAGTGCTGCATGGCGTTCCTGGCATCCTCTTCCGTATAGAGAGGTTGCACATAAGGCAATCCTTCCAGCGCCCTCTTCTTATTGGTATATTTTACTTCATCTTCTTGTATGCCGGCAGAATCTTCCAGCAATATGCCCGTGAGCTCTTTTGTAGCAGGAGTACAGAATATCCTGCCGCTGAAACCATCCTTTACCAGTTTGGGTATAAGTCCGCTGTGATCGATATGTGCATGAGACAAAATGAGGGTATCTACTTCCGACGGAGTAAAACCCCAGTCGCGGTTGAGGGTATCCGTCTGGGGGCCCATTCCCTGGAACATCCCACAGTCTAATAGGTACTTTTTGCCATTCTTTAGTGTGAGCAGATGTTTGGATCCGGTGACAACGCGGGCAGCTCCGTGAAAAGCGATCTTCATATGAATAGTTTATCGATGCCTGAAGATAAGGCTTTTAAAGCTTCGTACTTCTTACTTTGAACGACCAGGTAATAAAAAATTCGGCAATGACCTCTCCTGCTTCGTTCGTACCGATGGAACAGACCCGGACCGTAGTCCCTTCGCCGGTAGCGATGGCCTGGTCGATGGCATTCCTTATAAGAGCCCCATCGGTACACTGGAAATAACTGCGCCCGACAGCTTTTTTGAAATAGTTTGCTTCTAGCTTAATGACCAGCAGTGACACAGACTGCCCCCGGTCCTGGACATACGTTACAGCCAATAGGCCGGTGCTCGCCTCGGCAGCCATGCTGAGACAGGCAAAATAGGTGCTTCGAAATGGGTTTCTCGTAAACCATTTATACGGGATAGTAGCCACGCAACGCTCCGCATCCACATCCTTGATACGAATACCCGCAAAAAATGCGCTGGGTAATTTTGTCAGTAGGAACAGCTTGAATTTTAAAGGATGCATGACTTATTGTTTGCTGATCTGCACAACGGTGGCAACAACACTGTTGGCATCCCCTCCCTTTACGGTGAATTGCATATTCCCCTTTGCCGAGCTGAGGAATTTCGTATCCCGCACGAGTCTGGCTCCAATGGCGGCATTGACACGCGCAGCATAATCCTGCCCGGGATTTTGAGCGATCTTGCTATTCAGGGCGCTCCAGTCCAGGGGTGTACGGCTCACGACCACGGCCATCTCATCACGGGTGCCAATGCTATCGGGCATCATGCTCTTGTCTTTTGGGAAGAGACGGTAGCCCGTGATCCCGCAAAAGGGCGAATACTTTGTCTTGGTGGGGTCGTCATTCCGGGGATATGGGAAAAGGGTATAGCTGGTGCCATCCGTCTCCTTGCCGAACACATAGACATAACATTCGGTAGTGTTCCGCACTTCCATCTTGAACCGGGTACCTTTCTTTACGGGCGTGACGGTCTCGAAGATATTACCATCCTTTGTTTGTAAAGGAATATAATCACCTGCGACGGTCTTCTTCCCTTCATAGCTCACCTGCACGAGTCCTATTTCACAGGAGAAGGGGGCGGAAGCCGCGGCCCCGACCTTATCCATCGGCTCCAGTCCATATGCCTCGCGGACAAAAAATTTAAAATCCGGGTAGCGTACCCATGCAAACCCATTATTACCCCATTTGGGACCCCAGCTATTCATAATAAGGAAGGAGCCCCCATATTTTTTATCGTCATAGCCGACCACACATTGCGCATGCCCCCCAAAACCCATCAGGCTCTTGTCCTCTTCAGTGGGCTCCCAAAGGTCCTTGCCCATCATATCCTGCATATAGCTGCCGCCCACCATCATGCCGATGACGACGGGCGCGCCCTGCGAAATATTTTCCTTGATGGCCCGAAGGTCTATGGCATTGTTCCGGTCGCCGGGGGTCAGGCGGTTGAAGCCACGCATGCGGTGCTGCCGGGCTTCATCGAGAAGCCGCTGATCGGGCTGACGGGAACAGTCCTGGTCGGAGTATGGGAATTGCTCATATGACACGGAACCGCTCTGGGTCATGAAATCCATCGCCTTGATGATATAGGAGCCTTCACAGCCTTCCAGCCCTATCTGGTTGTAAAGGAAGGAGGGACTAAACCGCAGACTGTTGGGGTCTTCTCCCGTACGTGCCGCCTCGGCAATGGTACGTGCGCCATACGCGCTGCTCCAGGCTACACAACTGCCCTGGTGTCCCTGGTCGCCTACGGCTGGAGCAAATCGCTGCAGATTGGCGGCCTCCGGGATGGGATTTTTTGTCGTATCATCCGAAAGGGACTCATAAATATTGGCTTTTTCGAACTGCCGTGGGTCGAGATAACCACCTGTCGCCAGTTGCGCGACATTGTGTAGGATCCCGCCTCCGCTATTGTTGCAGCCACCACCTCGAAGAAGGAAATATCCGCCGCCCAGGATCACCAGCAGCAAAATAAGACCCCGGCCACGAAAGAGCCCTAGCAAAAGCAGCAACAGCTGGAATATCCCGCCGCCGCCTCCCCCACCACCGGAAAAACCACCCCCGCCACCACTATCGCCACTTTCACCGCTGTTCTCATTCGGGTCCTGCGGGTCATCGACCATTCGGATAGGCATAACATTACGAGTTTAATTCCCTTAAATATAAAGAGAATTCCCGATGTTCAAAATGAACTTAAAGTAAGATTTGATTTCTCAGGAGGTCGTCAAAAGTATCCCGCCTTCTTATAAGGCTGGCTTCCTCATCCTTTACCAGCACCTCGGCAGGTTTGTAGCGGGAATTGAAGTTGGAGGACATCTCGAATCCATAGGCGCCGGCATTGTAAAATACCAGGTAGTCGCCTTCATGCACCTCATGGATGGTTCGATCCCACGCGAAGGTATCGGTCTCGCAGATATTCCCTACTACGGAATAACGCTTAGGTGTGCCATTGGGGTTGGTGATATTATCGATGCGGTGATAGGCATCGTAGAACATGGGGCGGATCAGGTGGTTAAAGCCGCTGTCCACACTGACAAAGGTGGCGGCATCCGTCTCTTTCATCACATTGACCTTGGTTATAAAATAACCGCACTCGCTGACCATGAATTTGCCGGGCTCAAACCACACTTGCAGCGGTCTGCCACCAGGATTAGGGTGGCTGGCAAAAGCCTCCTCCACCTTCGAAGCCAGCAGCTGTATATCCGTCTCCACATCTCCATCCTTGTAAGGGACCTTGAATCCCCCGCCAAGGTCGATAAATCGCAGCTCGGAAAAGTGGGGGATGATATCGAAAAGTATTTCGATGCCCTTGACAAAGACATCCACGTCTTTTATTTCCGATCCGGTGTGAATATGAAGGTCCGCTATATGAAGGTTGTACTTTTTTACAAGGGCAAGGATCTTGTCGAGCTGGTCGACAGGGATGCCGAACTTGCTTTTATCATGACCGGTAGAGATCTTTAGATTACCACCCGCCATGATATTGGGGCGCAGGCGGATGCCAACGGGATAGCTGTGTCCATAATGCTGGCCAAACTTCTCCAGGTTGGACAGGCTGTCGATATTGATGATCACACCCAGATCGCGCGCTTCTATGATCTCCTCAAAAGCGATGCCGTTGGATGTATAAAGGATCCTTTCCGGGGGGAAGCCTGCTTGCATGGCAAGTTTCACCTCGTTGATGGAGCTGCAGTCGACATTGGCGCCCAGACCACAGATATATTTGAGGATGTTGATATTGGTAAGAGCCTTACAGGCGTAAAAGAATACAGGTTTGCTGCGGTGGAATGCAGTGGTCAGCTTGTTGTATTGCTCTTTTATCTTTTCTGCGTGGTAGACGTATAAGGGAGTGCCGAACTGCTGACCAAGGCTTACGAGATACTCGGGAGATAATCGCTCAGACATTTTCGTCGTCCTCCTTGTCCGTGCCAGCCTCGTCTTCTTTGTTATCGTCTGTCGTATCCTCATCCTTGTTTTCCGCTGTCAGCTCCCCATTCCCGTTGACGACGAACTGCCCTTCATCTTCTGCCGGAGCCTCCGCCACTTCTTCCACAGGCTCCAGTTCACCGGGACTATGGTTGATAATGGTAGGCTCAACCAATGTATCTGCAAACACTTCTTTCAGCTTCGGCAGATCCGCTGGTGAGTTGATGCCAAAATAGTCCATAAAGGTCTTGGAAGTAGCATACACCAGCGGCTTACCGGGCATTTCTTCATTCCTGCCGGAGATGACGATCAGCTCTTTTTCTAATAACTTTTGTATGGAATAGTCGCTGCTGACGCCGCGGATGGCTTCGATCTCACCCTTGGTGATGGGCTGCTTATAGGCAATGATGGAAAGGGTTTCCAGGGCAGCCGTAGACAGCCGCTTGAGGAATTTTTCTCCGTTGAGCTGGGCCACGGTCTTATGAAAATCTTTTTTGGTAAGGAACTGCCAGCCTCCGCCGCTTTCCCTTACTTCAAAGGGGTAGAATTCGGACGCATATTTTTCCCGGATGCCGTCGATGGACGTCTGTATCTGCTCCAGCGTCAGCTTTTCTTCCATAAAGCCAAAAGCGTTATTGATCAGCTCGGTGATCTCCATGGAGGTGAGCGGCTTGTCGCTGGCAAAGATCAGCGCTTCGATGTGCGGGATGATAATTCCGATTTCCATGATTTCTTATTTACGGTTCCCTACTATCCTTGCAGGGCGGCGGCGCCGCTGACGATCTCGGTGAGCTCGGTAGTGATGGCGGCCTGACGTGCACGGTTGTAGGAAAGGCGCAATTGCTTGAGCAGCTCATTGGCATTGTCGCTGGCCTTGTCCATGGCGGTCATACGGGCCCCGTGTTCGGATGCGTTGGCATCGAGGACGGCCTTGAAGAGCTGTGTATTCAGGATCTTGGGCATCAGCTCGGTGATAAGCTCTTCCTTGCCAGGCTCAAAAATAAAATCATTGTTAGCTGCGCCGGCCTTTTTTTCCACCTTGGGGATGGGGAGGAATTTTTCCACGACAAAGGACTGGGTGGCGGCGTTCTTAAATTGGCTATAGACAATATCTATAGTATCGAACTCCTTGCTTTCGAAGGCTTTGACAGCTGCCTGGGCAGCGGTCTGGACGGCTTCGAAGCTCAGGTGGAGGAAAATATCCTTATATGTATCGGAGACCTTGAAATTGTTCTTGGCAAAATGCTCATAGCCCTTCTTACCAATGCTCCAGATGGTCACGTTGCCCTTGGCAGCCTGGGCAGCATATTTTTCGCGGATGGTTGACTTTGCCAGCTTGATCAGGTTGGCATTATAGGCGCCGGCCAGACCACGATCGCTGGTGATGACGATAAGCAATACCTTTTCAACGGGACGTTCCACGGCAAGCTTGGACCCTCCACCGCCTTCCGAGCCGCTGACGATATTGCTGAGCAGCTCCTGCAACTTTTGAGCATAGGGGCGCATTTGGATAATGGCGTCCTGCGCACGGCGTAACTTCGCGGCGCTAACCATCTTCATAGCCTTGGTGATCTGCTGGGAATTCTGGATGGATTTTATCCGATTGCGTACCTCTTTAAGTTGTCCTGCCATAGAAGGAGTATTTTTAAACGGGTAGAACGTGTCTACCCTTAAAATCGGCTGCGAAGGTACTGCAAACAGGTGAAAATTCCAGATTTTGTATTCCCAATCCGCTAAGGAAAAGTTGAAAATATTGCTGAATTTTACACCCTCAACCTATGACAAAGAAAAATAAGACTAACGAAAGCAAGGCCCGACAACGGACCAGGACGGAAAAGACCTCTGTCAACGAGCAATTGAATACTTCCGCGCGTAGCGGCAAGACAGGCGCAACCGGCATTATCCGGGATACGGGCCATAACGGCATGTTGGAGCTGAAAGGCGAAAAGGCCGAAGAAATGCCCTCACACTCCCCCAAAGCCCACAAAGGCAGCTCAAACGGCATGGGCAGGGGCCGGAAAAAACAACCCGTCATACTTATTACGAATGACGACGGCATCAGCGCTCCGGGTATTCGCAACCTGGTGGAGGCCGTAAAGGGGCTGGGCAAGATCGTCGTGGTAGCCCCGGATAAGCCACAATCTGGTATGGGTCATGCTATTACGATTGGCAACCCCCTCCGTCTGCACCCCATGCATCATCTTTTTGAAGGGGTGGAAGCCTGGCAATGTTCCGGCACCCCGGTGGACTGTGTAAAGCTGGCGGTGGATAAAGTCCTGCGCCGCAAGCCGGATCTCTGCCTCAGCGGGATCAACCACGGCAGCAACCACTCGATCAATGTCATTTATTCGGGTACCATGTCGGCAGCCGTAGAAGCAGCTATTGAAAGTATCCCCTCCGTTGGATTTTCCCTCCTGGACTACAGCGTCGAGGCGGATTTTACCGCCGCCCGTAAATATGTAAGGATCATCGTAGAGGAAGTCCTGGAGCATCCAATGGATAAACATTTGATCCTCAACGTTAATTTCCCTGCCATTCCGGATTCGCTTATCAAGGGGATCAAGGTTTGCAGGCAGGCCTATGCAAAATACGAGGAGGATTTTTTGGAGCGTAACGACCCCACTGGGAAAAAGTACTATTGGCTCACAGGTAAGTTTGTAAATTTCGACAAAGGACGTGATACAGATGTATGGGCGCTGGAACACAACTATGTAAGCGTGGTTCCTGTACAATTTGACATGACAAATTACGTTCTTAAAGGCAAACTCGAAAAAACGTGGAAATCGTGATCCTCAAAAAAGACAACCTCCGGTTTGGCTTGCTGCTCGGGCTGGTAGCTCCTGTCATAAGCCTTTTCATCTACTATTTTGTAAAATTCTCCTCCGTCAGCTTTGGAGAATTCATGAGTTTCCTGCATGTACACAGAGACCAGATCACGGCAGTGTCGGTGCCCTGTCTGGTGTTGAATATCGCGCTGTTCACTTATTATATCAACTCCCATAAGGATCACACGGCCAAAGGGATCTTTGCTGCCACGCTGATCTATGCTATTTTGGCGCTGTTGTTCAAATTCATCTGATCATTCCGTACGTAAACTTTTCACTGGATTTGTCAAAGCTGCCTTGATAGCTTGAAAGCTCACCGTGAACAAGGCGATAAAGAAGGCCAATATCCCCGCGACAACGAAAACCCACCACCCCATACTCATCCGGTAAGCAAAGCCTTCCAGCCATTTGTGCATAAGATACCCGGCCAGGGGACCCGCGATGAGGAAAGATATCAGCACAAGAGCAAGGAACTCCCTGGAAAGTAGATTGACAATAGTCCCGACGCTGGCCCCCAGCACTTTTCTGATCCCGATCTCTTTGGTACGTTGCATGGTGCTGTAAGACGCAAGCCCCAACAATCCCAGACAGGATATGAATATGGCCAGGATGGCGAAGTTCAGGAACAGACGGCCAAACCTGTCTTCACTGCGATACTGCTTGTCAAAGGACTCATCCAGGAAATAATAGCTAAAGGGGCGGTTGGGGATAAGGCTCTTCCACTTAGCCTCTATAGCCGCAATAGTCCCCGGCATATTTTTCCCGCCGGCCAGTTGCGCGGATATCAGGCTGCAGCCTCCCGGTTCTATCCGTATGCTGAGGGGCTTTATGACTTCCTGCAAGGAGTGAAAATGAAAGTCCTTTAGTACGCCGATGATATTCCCTTTCCTGCCCCACTGGTCGAATTTCCTGCCGATGATCTGGTTGGGGTCGGAATAGCCGAACATCTTCATGGCCGCCTCGTTGACGATCATCGACTGGGTGGTGTCCGTTATAAAATCCTTTGAAAAGGCCCGTCCTGCCAGCAGCTTCATCTTATATTGGGGGATATAGTCGAAGTCTACAAAATACAGGTCTAAATTGGCTATCTGCATGTCGCCTTTCACATTTTGTATTTGCGAATAGGCGCCAGGGTTACCACCACCGGGTACGCTGCCCGACAGCGATACGGATTCCACGCCTGGCAGTCCGGTTATGGCATTCTTAAATGCCTCCTTCGCATTGTCTCCATGGGTGTCGATGATCATCTTTTGGTCCTTGGTAAAGCCCAGGTCCTGGCTACGCATATATTGCATTTGCGAATACACGATGATCGTGCCGATGATCAGCGCGATGGAGATGGTGAACTGGGCCACTACCAGTCCCTTTCTAAGCAGTATACCTTTTGCGCCCGTGGTAAAACGTCCCTTCAAAACGATGATGGGCTGGAAGGAAGACAACACAAGGGCCGGATAGACCCCGGCCAGGATGCCGATAGCAACCGCTATGCCGAACAGCAGCAAGAGATACAGGGGATGATCGAATATATTATGACCAATAATCTTTCCCGACAGCTGGTTGAATAGATGGAACAGCAACGCGGAAAATACGACAGATAGTATATAGGCGATAAGACAGAGTATGACACTCTCCCCGATGAACTGCCTGGCCAGCTGGCCTCTGGCGGCGCCTACCACTTTCCGTACACCCACTTCTTTAGCTCTTTCAGCGCTCCGGGCCGTAGTGAGGTTGACGAAGTTGAAACAGGCGATCAGCAGGATAAAGACCCCAATGATGCTGAAGGTATAGACATTTTTTATATTGCCCGTCTTGCTGCCATCCCGGGTACTGCGGAGATATACATCTCGCAGCGGCTCCAGATATAGTGTGGGGTACATTTGCCATTTCTTCATCTCGTCCCCATTGAGCTTATTCAGGAAGGCCGGCAGCCGGGCTTCAAAGGCTTTGTAATTGATGCTCGGTTTTAGCATCACGAACAATCTGCTGCCATAATTGCCCCACTGGTCATCCAGTCCGGGATTGAATTTTCTTGTGACCGTAGACATGGATATGATTACGTCCCCTTTGACGGTGGAATTCTCGGGTATGTCCTTCATGACACCAGTGATGGTAGCATTGAACCCATCAGCGGTAAGAAGTACCGTTTTCCCCAAAGGATCTTCCTTCCCAAAATATTTTTTAGCAGCCGTCTCCGAGAGCACGACGCTAAGCTGGTCGTTCAGACAAGTTTTGGGGTTACCCTTCAAAAGGGGGAGATCGAACATATTGAAGAAGGCGGAGTCCACAAACAGGATATTCTCTTCCTGGAACTTGACATCCCCTCTGCGTATTAGTAGATTGTCTCCGCTGACACGCACCGACGCCATCACCTCCGGGAACTCGCCCTGTAGATGAGGACCCACCGCCCAGGACGGCCCGCCGGCATTAATAGTCTCTGTCGGGGTCTTGATATCAGATACCACCCGGTAGATATTGCCCGCCCTGGAATTGAAGGCATCATAGCTCAGTTCGAATTTGATATATAGGAAAATGAGGAAGAAGGCCGTCATGCCGACGGTGAGACCCAGGATATTGATAAAGGAAAATACACGGTGACGCCAGAGATTGCGAAATGCGATCTTCAGATAGTTCTTGATCATTGAGGAACTTTTTGGTTGTTTTTACAGACTGCTCAATTATGGCGGCCAAGATTGTGCTACTTTCTCAAGTAACTGTTAATCAAAGAGTTGATTTTTTCTATACTCCCAAAAGTGACCGGTTTTGATACGCTGGCTGGGCGTTTTTGAATAGGATGTAAAATCTTTTGGAACATGGCCCGGCACGTCTTATTTTTGCACTCCTTTTTGAAGAAAGGACGGATTGCCCGATAGTATAATGGTAGTACGACAGATTTTGGTTCTGTTTGTCTAGGTTCGAATCCTGGTCGGGCAACACACTGGACAAATCAAAAACTTCTTTGGTTTGTCCAGTTTCATTTTGGCTGAAACCCAAGTCCAGTGCGTATATCAGCTCGACGGCCTCATTTACCCTTGTGGTTCGATAACGGAAACCGTCAAAAGTGAGTTTTTCGGGATAAATCGAACCAATGATAACCCGCTCCCGCTTTACGTCCCCTTCCTTATATAATTCTTCCAAGTGGGCCAGATTGGAAACGGCTTTTTCCACAGCCAGTAAACCTTATCCAATAAGTGTTAGTGCCTGAAAGGGATTAAACTCAAAATTGCACTTGGCGTAGGGACCGCAATAGCCTGAAACACAAAAAGGTGTACTTGGCCGATTCGTTACGCCTTGGAAATTTAATTTTCACTTTACCTGATAGATCATTTATTTCTGTTTGCCCCGCCTTTGGATTAAAACCATGGCAGGAAATCGTAATTATTTTTTGCAAAACGATTTGCCAGGGAAAAAAAACTTGCGCAAGTAAATACTTGCATATATATTTGCAAGCAAATACTTGCATTATTTTATGGAAATAAGACGAGATGTATTTCAGGCAATAGCAGACCCGACAAGAAGAGCCATTATTGGAATGGTTGCTGAAAAGCCGCTGAATCTTAACTCGGTGGCAGAACGGTTTGCAATGAGCCGGCAAGCAGTTTCATTACACGTAAAAATTTTAACTGAATGCGGACTGATTGTTATTAAACAACAGGGCAGGGAAAGATATTGCGAAGCAAAATTAGATTCATTAAGCGAAGTATCGGAATGGATAGAGCAATACAAACAATATTGGGAAAGAAAATTGGATTCTTTGGAAAAATATCTGGCCAAAATTCAAAAAACAAAAAAGCATGCCAAGCGCAAAAGATAACATGGCAGACCGGGAATTAATCTTTTCACGGCTGCTTGATGCTCCTATAAAACTTGTCTGGGAAATATGGACAAGTCCCGAACATATAAAAATTTGGTGGGGGCCAGATGGTTTTACCAACACGATCAAGAAAATGGATGTACAGCCCAACGGCGAATGGAACCTGACAATGCACGGCCCCGATGGCAGCGATTATGAAATTAAAAGTGTTTTCAGAGAAATTGTGAAGTACAAAAAAATAGTGTATGAACAGTTCACCGCATTCAAATATGTGGCTACCATTGAATTCGAAAGCCGCGGCGAACAAACATTATTGCGTTGGCAAATGCTTTTTGAAAGCAAAGAAAATTTAATTGACGCTGCCAAGACTTACGGCGTTGATACTGGCTTCAAGCAAAATGCACAAAGGCTTGTTGACTACTTATCGCAAACAATTCAGCCATTATAAAATACAAGAACAATGAAAGCGCTTATACAATTTACTCTTTTGATTTTAGTTTGTTCATCAAGTATTGCACAAACTACACAAGGATGGCAACTTGAAAAAATGCCTCCTGAACTGGAAACGGAATATGCGTTAAGTGCGCTCCCTCCACATTTACGCGAGCATGCAACCGTGTATCTGCTGGACGCAGCGAAGGGATACTATATTTCGCGGCAGGGAACGAACGGGTTCTCCACATTCGTCAACAGGACGCAATGGGAACGCGCGGAATTCTTATCCGATATTTATGAACCCATCAGTTATGATGCCGCGGGGTCGAAAAACTATTTAGTCCTTTACCTCGATGTAGCTGCCATGCGGGCTACCGGGAAGTATACTCCTTCGCAAATCAAGGACACGATCGTACAGCGGGTGTACAGTGGTGTTTACAAACCTGCGTCGAGGGCAGGCATTTCCTATATGCTATCGCCCCTCTTGCGGAACCGCCTTCCGCAGGGTATCGTCAACCAGGTATGGCCGCATTATATGTTCTATGCCCCCTATCTGACCGATAGCGATATCGGGAGCCAGGGACCGAGCGACCATCAACCATTTATGGGGGGTTACGGAGACGCTTTAGATAAAGAGCATTCGTTTTTCAATCTCATTCTGCTTGCGGCCGGAGAGACCGAAAGGGCAAAGATCGTTCAAGACAATAAGGATCTGTTGAGAAGACTGGCCGAGTATAAACCCATTCTAAAGGTGGAAACAAATATGGTTTCGGCCGTACATCATCACTAAAAAAGAATAGCGGGCAATTCGTAAACTCAGCAGCAATGAATAAAAGCCTTGTTAATCAAGTTCTAAATGTATTTTGGACCTTACTTTGTTTTGCTCCAATAGTTTGGTACTGGTATTTGCAAGGGCTGCATATGTGGTCGTATTTGTTCATGGCATTTTCTGTTAGCATCACCACCCTCCCCGAAACAATGTTTGAAAAACTTCGGTTTTTTAAACATCGCAGGCAATATGAAAAATGGAAAATTAAGGCAGTTCGCTGGTTTGTACAGGACGGAACGCTGGCGAAAAAATTCAATAAAAGCAGTGAGCAAAGCTTTTTTATTACCACCATTGCCCAAGCCAAGCAATACCTGACAACGATTTCTATGTACGAGCGTTTTCATTGGATGTGTTTGCTTTTCTTTTTACTTTCTTCTATTCATTCATTTGTGTTAGGGAAAATTCTTTTAGGAGTGCTAATTACGTTGGCCAATATATTTTACAATTTTGCTTCGCTCATGTTACAACAATACAATAAACTGCGTATCAATTCTTTACCTTTGAAAGCAAAATAATCAAATATACCTGAAAATAGGCAAGTATGAAACGGATTTTATTTTCTGTTATTTTTTTCGGCATGGTTGTACATGCCCAATCGCAGAGTAAGGAGCAACGCATAAAAAACTTTTTTGCCGGCTTTGAAAAAAAAGACTGGAGTTTACTTGCCAGCCAGCTTGCGGATGGCTTTACCTTTACCAGCCCTAACAACGATGACCATATAAGCGTTGCGCAGTATAAAGAAAAATGTTGGCTTTCTCCCGGCCTTAAGTTTTTTGAAAATATAGAATTTCAAAAGATTGTAGTCGATGGCAACACCGCATTCGCTATGTACAACATCTTCACAACTGATAACAAGATCGTTCACAATGTTGAATACTACACGTTCAGCAACGGGAAAATAAAATCTATCGAAACTTTTTTTGGAACCGGCATACATTTCCCCGGAAATACTGAAAAGATAAAATAGCTTGTTCATGGAGCAGGTCAAACAAATTTGGGCAAACTTAGCCGTAGAGAATACTAAAAGAACGGAGAAGTTCTACACTCAATTGGGGTTCAAACTTAATATGACACCCACGACGCCTGAGCTTGCCAGCTTTCTGTTTAGCGACAGCAATTTCGTGATTCATTTTTTCCGGCACGATAAACTTGAATTTGCTATGAATGATAATTCCGGCAAACGAAGTGAAATAATGTTTTCTATCTCTGCACAAAGTGAAATCGAAGTTGACAATTGGGCAAATAATGTTCAACAAGCACATGGTACAATCATAAAAAAAGCAGGCAGGCATGAAGACGGCTTTTATTACTGCGTTTTTGCAGACCCTGACGGACACAAGTTCAATGTGCTTTACCTTGAACCTGGAATGTAATTAAATAAGAACCAAAACAATATTATTGTTTGATCTTGCAATCAACAAACAAAACAACGCCATTAACGTAACACGTGAATTTGATGCACCGCTTAATTTGGTGTGGGACGCATGGACAAAAGCAGAAATAATCGATCAATGATGGGCGCCTGTCGGTGCCGGTATACATTATCCGGGCAATTCCTGCACTGTGAAATTGACTATTTACTGTCAATAGTAAACTACGCATTCCCCTTTGAGCCAAATTGACTTCCAATCGGTGATCCAACCAAGTGTTTAACAAAATCGATCCTGGATGCGCATTATTCCAAAATCCGGACTTTGAATATCAGGCGCTTAGTTCAGCAACTAGGATCAAGTCAGCTAGGAAGTGGTTCGAGAAACGTCCAGGTCGGGCAACAGGCTCCTCTCGCTCTCGCGAGGGGCGTTTTTTTTGACAGAGATGAAAGCTTTGCCTATGGAGACTTATTTGATAGATTTTACAAGGCTGGTGAAATGTAAAACATCCAGGGCCAAGTCTTCTTTGGTTGAAATGCACGCATCATACCAGTAGTTTCCTTCTCTTATCTGCGAAATCAACCAATGATCTCTTCCGTCATATACAATTCGCTTGTTACTTAACAGGGCAATCCATAACCCAAAATGTTTTTCGTCGAAATTCTTCTCGACGTTCAGGTCGGCAAGTATATTTAAACATAGATCAAAAAGAAACTTATTCCAATTAAGCGAGATCTGCTTCTCAACGGACAAAGCCCCCTCCAAAACTTCCTTCATCATTGCGTCAATATCTGCGCCGGTAGTTTCAACTTTTCTACTATGTCTATCGGGCAACAATATATTATAGACGCCGTTCGAAACTTCGGTTACCTTAGGTGTCCAACCCGGCAATTAAGTAGATTTATCCGTTGATGATCTGCTATTTCAGGCTTTTCTACAAGTCGAATTCATTACTTTCCTTCTGCCAATTTATCAATGAGTTTGTAGGCCAACATCTCGCTATCGGCTTTACTTCGGCCTAACGATTTTCCTTTACCAAGTGATGCTGAATCACCTTTAGTTCTTCTGTAAATCCGGGCAAATCGCTCTTGATCGTATTCCATACTAATGGCAGATCGGTACCGAAATATTCGTGAATTAATCTATTTCGCATGCCCTTGATTAATTTCCATGGAATTTGCGGGTTCGAGTCTTTGACATCATCAGCAAGTTGGTTCACAGCTTCACCAATTATTTGAATGTTATACAGACACGCCTCTATCACCATGAAATTATTGGAGAACTCATTGAATGAAAGATTAGCTGTGTACGTTTCGATGTGCTCGATACTGCGCAGAATATCACCTACAACAACCGAAGGTGTTCGTTTAGACATACAATATGTCTTTTTCGACCGAAGCAAGATAAACTGGTTTGATCGACCGTTTTGGGACGACATCCACCTTTGTTCCGAAGAGATCTTCAATCTCGTTTGCCATTTCGACGAAATTAAGCCCCATTGGACCACTCAATTCGACGGCTACGTCAATATCACTGTTCTCCGTAGCTTCGCCACGGGCGTAAGAGCCAAACAAACCCAAGCGGGAGATGGGATACTTCCGCTGGAGCTCAGGCTTGTAGGCCCGGAGCTTTTCCAATATGGCCTCTAATGTATACATTACCTGCAAGTTACACTTATTTTTCAAATTTTGAAAGACCTAAAGGCTTATGCGGGCGTTTGGGCAATAATCAGCCTTGTCTGAAAACAGATGGTCAGTAGCGTGAGCCACCCCGAAACACGAACCGGCAGTTTAAAGGGATATTCCGGATTGAACATCTTTATACAAAGTACAATTAAAACTCCTAAATCCGGATGTTTAACAAATGGCACCAACCACCCTGAAACTCTTCTGTGTTAAATAGTAGAAATTCAGGCGCTTAGTTCGGCAACCATCCTCAAATCCGCCAGGAAACAGTAGTGATGTATAGAAAAGCATAGTGCAGGTACTCTGCGGTCACCCCTGAGGGGCCGCCTTAATTTAGCTAAGCGATAATGGAGTGTTTCGCCATTATTAACGATTAAAACGCTGCACTATGCCTACCAGAAAGTTACCAAATCCTGACGATTTCCG
>MKTZ01000002.1 GCA_001898505.1 Sphingobacteriales bacterium 50-39 | reverse complement strand
TTCGGCTAACGATTCTTACTACCTCGCTCGTTCGGGACTTCCACCCTAGAGCTAATGGACGTGCCTGGCGCACAAAGCAAAACCCGCAGCTATCGCTGCGGGCTTCTTGTTCGTCGGGACGACTGGATTCGAACCAGCGACCCCTTGCACCCCATGCAAGTGCGCTACCGGGCTGCGCTACGTCCCGAGGTCTGTTTGGAACCTATTCCCTTGAGTTACACGGAAATTGTACAGTTCCAGGGGGTGCAAAGGTAATAGAAAATTCCTTTACTTGCGAAAAAAATCCGGGCTTTTTGCCCCCCGATTCCTTTTTATCTCATTTTTTTATTATTTTCAATAATTGGCTCAATACTTGCGTTCTACATAGCATCTTCTTAAAATCGACATATCTATTGGTCTAAAATCTACTTAGTCTCACGACCTCCAGATCCGTATTCCTTTCGTAAAACCGCCTTTTATCGTCCATTCGTCCGGAGTTTTTCACGAAAATCAAACAAAGAATGAAGAAATTCTTGTTAATAGGAATGCTGTCCCCTGTTTTAGTCCAAGCCCAATGGCATGTCAATTTAATGGGAGGATTCTCCAACTACATCGGGGACCTTCAAAGCAAGCCTTACACCACTCAACAGGCCCATGGCGCGTTTACCCTCGGCCTGCAATATGATCTCAGCCCACATTTTTCTGTCGTCGGAAATGGGAGTTACGGCAAGATCGGCGCTTCCGATGCCTATAGCGACAAGGCCCTGGTAAGGGCCCGGAACCTCAGCTTTCAGAGCCGCATCTATGAAGGGAACCTGCTGCTGGAATATAACGTGATGGACCTGAATGAAAGTAAATGGTCGCCTTACATATTTGCCGGCGTCGCCCTTTTTCACTTCAACCCATACGCATACGACAGTTTAGGACACAAGCTATATCTCCGTCAATTGAGTACGGAAGGGGAAGGGCTGGCTGCCTATCCCGACAGAAAGCCTTATAATCTTTTCCAGATGGCTATTCCATTTGGCGGCGGTCTCAAGCTGCGCGTGACAGACAATGTGGTCATCGCCTACGAGATAGGCATGCGCAAGACTTTCACGGATTACCTGGACGATGTCGGCACCACCTATGTGGATCGGGCCAAACTGCTGGCGGCCAGGGGACCGGATGCCGTGAAAATGGCTTATCGCGGAGGCGAGCTGAAAGGTGGAGCTCCTTATCCCCCGGATGGCACGATACGAGGCAATGCTAAAACAAAGGACTGGTACTACTTTTCCGGCATACGCGTGATCATTGGATTTAGCACCGGCAGCCACTCTCAAACACCTCAAGCTTATAGGAGGAGCAAGGCCATCTACGACTGTCCGAAAAAAGTCTACTAAGCAGATCAGATTCTGTCATAATTTTACAGCGGCGAGCCAATCGGTTCGCCGACTTTTATTATGGCCTATCGAAATCAGCAAGAATTTATTCAAGCGCTGGAGGAAGCGGGAGAATTGGTGCGTATCAAGACCTATGTAGATCCCAAACTGGAAATAGCAGAGATAACAGACAGGATCAGCAAGAGCGGCCACGGCGGCAAGGCTTTGCTTTTCGAAAATACAGGTACCGACTTCCCCGTATTGATGAACGCATATGGCAGCGAACGCCGGATGTGCATGGCCCTTGGGGTAGAACATTTAGACGATGTCACCCGGGAAATCGAACAACTTTTCCACCTCCTGTCGGCCCCCAAAGAAGGGTTGTTGGACAAGCTAAAGCTCCTTCCCAAATTAGGACAGTTTGCCAGCTGGATGCCCAAAGTGAGAAGCGGCAGGGGAGAGTGCCAGGAAGTGGTCATGGAAAAGCCGGATATCGGCGCCCTTCCCGTCATCACCTGCTGGCCCAGGGACGGAGGACCATTTGTCACCTTACCCATCATTCATACAAAAGACCCGAATACAGGCACCCGGAATGTCGGAATGTACCGGATGCAGGTCTTTGGCCCAACCCTGACTGGCATGCACTGGCATAAGCACAAGGTCAGTGCGAAGCATTTTTCGGAATATAAGAAGACAGGACAAAAGATGCCGGTGGCAGTCGCCCTTGGAGGTGATCCCGCTTATGCATACAGCGCCACGGCGCCCCTGCCGGAAAATGTGGATGAATACATGCTGGCAGGTTTCCTTCGCAAGAAAAAGGTCGAGCTGGTAAAATGTATCACACAACCTGAGATAGAAGTTCCCGCCGATGCAGACTTTGTCATCGAAGGGTATGTGGACCCTCTCGACGAAATGATCTGGGAAGGGCCTTTTGGAGATCATACGGGCTACTATTCGCTGCCGGACTGGTATCCGCGGTTTCACATCACCGCCATTACCCATCGCAAGAATCCTGTATATCCAGCTACCATTGTCGGCATACCTCCGCAAGAGGATGCCTGGCTGGGTAAGGCCACGGAAAGGATCTTTTTAGCTCCCATCAAGATGACGCTGGTGCCTGAGATCATGGATATGGATATGCCGGTGGAAGGGGTCTTCCACAATCTGGTGATCGCTAAGATCCGGAAGGATTATGCCGGTCAGGCGCAAAAAGTCATGAACGCCATGTGGGGAGCCGGCCAGATGATGTTCAACAAGATACTGGTCGTAGCCGACCAACATGCCGATATACAGGATTACCCCCGGCTGGCAGCTGCAGTTTTAAAGCATTTTAACCCCGCGACGGATGCCTATTTTTCCCAGGGGCCGATGGATGTGCTCGACCATAGCTGTAGTAAGCTGGGATTTGGCGGCAAGATGTGTATCGACGGGACGGCCAAGACGGAGGAAGAGGTAGATGGACGATATCAACTGTCCATCACGGGTTATGACAAGCTAACCGCTACCGGATTGATGGAAAGGTTCCCGGAGATAAAGGGCGCCAATCTTTCCCTTCTACACCAGGATATTCCCTGTCTCATCCTTTCAGTCGAAAAACAGCGGGCTGGTCATATCCGTGTATTGCATGAGGCTATCTGTCAGCAGGAGGAGATGGAAGGTATAAAGATGGTGGTGTACGTAGAGCATACCGTGAATGCGAACGATCTTCCAGTAGCCTTATGGAGATGCTGCAATAACCTGGACCCCCGCAGGGATCATTTAATAGTGGAGCGGCCTTCAAAAAAAGACGCGCAAAAAATATTCGCCTGCCTTGGGTTGGATGGTACCCGAAAAACCCCGGAATTCGATAACTTTCAGCGTGACTGGCCGAATATCATTGTAGCGGATGACGCTACGATAGCGGCAGTGGATCAAAAATGGGAGCAGCTGGGATTAGGCCCTTTCCTGCCTTCCCCGTCATTAAAATTCAAAGATCAGCTATATGGACAAGAAGCAGTCGCGCCTTCAGTATAAACAGGATAAAAAAGGCGGGCTTCACCGGTGGAAGCAGTTGATGTTGCTGTCAGCAGGATTGTTGTGGACCTGTCTGGGCTTTTCTCAGACGCCTCATACTTTATTATGGCAGATATCGGGCAATGGA
Source organism: Sphingobacteriales bacterium 50-39 (assembly GCA_001898505.1). Lineage (GTDB taxonomy): Bacteria > Bacteroidota > Bacteroidia > Chitinophagales > Chitinophagaceae > Puia. Next base: position 168,964 of record MKTZ01000002.1, on the reverse strand, counting down.
TTGAAGAAGCCAAGTTATTTATTCGGCACCATGCATATACTTTGTACGGACGACGCTCATCTGAGCGATAGTCTTCGTGCTGTAATTGCGCATATTGACGAAGTCTATTTTGAGATCGATATAAGCGATATGTCGGGAATGCTGGGTTCCATGAAATACATGCGGATGAATGACAGCAAGAAGCTATCAGACCTGCTCACTCCAAAGGAATACGATCGGGTAAAGGCATATTTCAACCGGCATGCCGCCATGTTACCCTTTGGCATGCTCGAACGGTTCAAGCCCATGCTGATCAGCAGTCTCATCGAGACGGCCGGCCTGGATTGTCAGACCACGGACGGGATGGAATTGATGATCATGAAGGAGCTGCGTACCTACAACAAACCTGTGAACGGGCTGGAGACAGTAGAGTTCCAGGCGGGCTTGTTCGACAGTATCCCATATGAGCAGCAGGCCAGGGAGCTGGTGAATTATGTGGACAGCAGCGATGAATACAAAAAGATGACACGGCAGCTGGCGGAGGTATATAAGGAGCAAGACCTCGATAAGATCGATTCGATGAGCCGTCAGGGCGATCCGAGCATGAGCGGCCATATGGACCTTCTCTTATATGATCGCAACCGGAAATGGGCAAAGACGCTTGCCGGACTTTTGCCAAAAAAATCCTTGCTGGTGGCGGTAGGGGCGGCGCATCTGCCGGGGGAGAATGGAGTGATAGATCTGTTGCGCAAGCAGGGGTATACCCTGACGCCCGTTAAAAATTAAAAATCCCCCCTGCGAAGGGGGGATCTCATTTATATTCTTTCCAGGCCACTGAAGAAGAAGTCGCCTTCGATCTTAGCGTTCTCGTCACTGTCGCTGCCATGGATGGCATTCTCGCCTACAGAAGATGCAAACAATTTACGGATGGTGCCTTCGTCCGCCTTTGCAGGGTCCGTAGCGCCGATGAGCTTGCGGAAATCAGCCACCGCATTGTCCTTTTCCAGGATGGCCGCGATGATAGGGCCGCTGCTCATAAAGCTTACCAGCTCACCATAAAAAGGGCGCTGACTGTGTACTGCATAAAATTCCCCAGCCTTGCCAGCAGACAGCTGGGTGAGCTTCAGGGCCACGATACGAAAGCCGCTTTTAATGATCTTGTCAAGAATGGCTCCGGAATGTCCTTTGGAGAAGGCGTCCGGCTTGATCATGGTAAAAGTTCGATTGCTCATATTTTCGTTATGATTTTTGGGGAGCAAAGGTAAGGTATAGTTTTTGGTTTATTTGGGATTTGCCATTTAATTTAGTTCCTTTGCAGCCTCTTATATGCGAGCAATAGAGGATATATATGGGCAATTGAACAAACCCCGGAAGGTAGTTATCACCATGCATCAAAAGCCGGATGCGGACGCAATGGGTTCTGCCCTCGGCCTATACCATTTCCTACAACAACTAGGGCATACCTGTACAGTGATCTCGCCTACTAACTGGGCAGACTGGCTGAAATGGATGCCGGGTTGTAACGGGGTGATCGATTTTGAGTACAGCCCCGAAAAGGCGAATCCCGTCCTGGATCAGGCAGAATGGCTGTTCTGCCTGGACTTTAATGTGTTGAGCCGGACGAGATTTATGGCAAACAAGATCCGGAAGATGACCTGCGAAAAAATTCTCATTGACCACCACCAGCAGCCTGAACGTGAGAGTTTTACATATGGAGTGAGCGATACGGGAAAAAGCTCCACCAGCGAGATGGTCTATGACCTGATCTTAGGCAGCGGACATGCGGACAAGATCAATGTCGATATAGCCTCCTGTCTTTATGCCGGAGTTATGACCGATACGGGCTCTTTCAGATTCCCGGCGGCTTCGGCGTCCGTACACCGCATGGTGGCTACCCTGAAGGATACGGGTTTCAATCATACGAGGATCCATGAGAACCTTTTTGACAACTTCCTGGAGAACCGCCTCCGATTTTTCGGATATGTGCTGCAGAACAAGATGGAGATATATTATGAACATAATGCAGCCCTTATAGCCATCCCCTGGAAGGATCTGGTGCGTTTTGAGATCAAGACCGGGGATACGGAGGGGTTGGTCAATTACCCCCTGACCATCCAGGGTATAAAAATGGCGGCATTGATCATCGACCGGGATGAGGAGGTGAAATGCTCTTTCCGGAGTAAGGGAGACTTTGATGTGAACACGTTTGCGAGAAGGTATTTTGAGGGGGGCGGGCATTTCAACGCAGCCGGCGGACGGAGCAGCGATACGCTTGAACAGACCGTGCAACGGTTTATACAGGCAATAAAAGAGAATTCATCACAATTACAATAAATAATAAAGAAAGCTAAATGAAAAAGATCCCGTTGTTCGTATTTGTCAGCATGATCTTGCTGGGGTCCTGTACCAGCCAGGAGTATAAGAAGACAAAGAGCGGTATTTTATATAAGATCATTTCTGATAAGAAGAACCCTGTCGTCAAGAAAGGCGAGTTCATAAAAGTGCATTTTGTACAGAAGGTGCGCGACTCCGTCCTGTATTCTTCGGAAGGAGGCATGCCTGTATATATCCAGGTGGACAGCGCCCGTCCGGTATACAGCCCAACGGAAGTATTCCCGCTGTTGCGTAAGGGTGACAGCGCCGTGGTGGTAGAACTGGCGGATACCTTGCAAAAGCGTTTTGGCGGTCAGCTGCCTCCCTTTATCCACAAGAAGGATAAACTGACCATTGCGTTCAAGGTACTGGACATCTTCCCCACACTGGAAGATAAGACGGCTGATAATGAAAAAGAGCTGACTGCCGAAAAACAACGGGAAATAAATGAGGTGGAAAGCTATCTTACCAAGAACAATATAAAGGCTGAAAAGACAGAGAAAGGTACTTATGTGGTAGTGCAGTCCGAGGGAGATGGTCCTAAGGTGGATTCCGGGAAACAGGTAGCTGTTCGTTACACCGGCAAGCTGCTTCCTTCCGGCAAGGAATTCGAATCCAACATGAAGGGGCCTGGCGATCCGCTGAAGTTTGTCGTAGGGGCAGGCTCCATTATCCAGGGCTGGGATGATGGTCTGCGGAAGTTCAAGAAAGGTGGTAAAGGCACTTTGTATATTCCTGCGTACCTGGCATACAACCAACAGCCCGGACCTGGTCACAAGCCTTTTGAGAATCTTATCTTCGAAGTCGAGATCGCCGACGTTACGGATGCTCCCAAGGCGCCCGCTCAGTCGATGATGCCGCCGCAAGTGCAAGGCCAGATGCCGACGAGGCCACAGCCACAACAACACAAATAATTGCAAAAAAATCCCGCATCCAGCGGGATTTTTTATTTTTTATAGGCCTCCATAAGAAGGATGGCTTGTCTGGCCTCTTTGGGGTCATGTACGCGAAGGATGTCCGCTCCGTTGAGCAATCCCAGTGTATTCAGAACGGTGGTGCCGTTGAGGGCCTCTTCAGGAGTAATGCCTAATAACTTATAGATGGTGGATTTTCGCGAGACGCCTAACAGGATAGGGCGCCCCAGCATGCGGAAGACGGAAAGGTTGTGCAGCAGTTCCAGATTATGCCCGTGTGTCTTGGCAAATCCCATTCCGGGGTCCAAAATAACATCGTGTATGCCTGCCTGCCTGCAATCTTCCGTTCGGGTGATAAAAAAATCCAGCACTTCCTTTGTCACGTCTTCGTATACAGCTTCTTTATTCATGGTGGCAGGCGTGCCCTTCATATGCATGCACACATAAGGAACACCCAGCCCGCCTACCATGGACAGCATCCCCGGGTCCTGCTGTCCTCCGCTGACATCATTTATCAAAGAGACGCCGGCGGCTACGGCTTCCTGTGCTACCCGGCTGTACCAGGTATCTACGGACAAAAAGGCATCCGGAAAATGTTGTTTTAGCAGGGTGATGTGGGGAATGATCCGGCGCAGCTCCTCTTCTTCTCCCACCCATTCCGCGCCGGGGCGGGTGCTTTGGCCTCCGATGTCTAAGATATCAGCCCCATCCTGCAGCATTTTTTCAGCCTGGTCAAGCAGATCCTTATCGTTGCCCGTGCGGCTGCCTCCATAAAAGGAGTCAGGCGTGCTGTTGATGATGCTCATTACCAGGGGGCTGCCGCCTGTCCGCAACCTGCCCCGGCCATTCAAGGTGAACATGATTGTGCGTTAATTTGAGATGCTAAGATAGGATAGAGCCATATATTTGTATGATGAAGAATACTACGGATGAGCAATACAAGGAAGCTGTGTCCTTATGCAGGCGTACATTTATGGCAAAGACATGGGATTACGGGACTTCATGGAGGGTATTGCGTCCAATAAGCATTGCCGATCAGCTATATATCAAGGCCAGGCGTATACGAACTCTCCAGGAAACTCATGAGGCCCGTGTGAAGGAGGATAAGACGGGAGAGTTCAGGGCAATGGTGAATTATGGGATCATCGGGCTGATACAGTTGTCGGACCCCAATGGACCGGCGGAAGTCCATCCGGATGAGGTGGCAAACTGGTACGACGAAAAAATGGCCATTGTATACCAAACCATGCTGGACAAGAACCATGATTATGGGGAGGCATGGCGGGATATGAGCCAGGAAAGCTTTGTGGACCTCATCCTGATGAAGATACTGCGGATAAGGCAGATCGTGGCAAATGAGGGAAAGACGCTGGTCAGCGAGGGCATCGACTCGAACTTTATCGACATCATCAACTATTCGTTGTTCGCCCTGATATTGATCACGGAAGGGAGACACAGCGGATAACCATAAATAGCATATTCCATGAAAATACTTGTCAGCATTGCCCGTATCATCGTGGGCGTTCTTTTCATTTTTTCGGGATTGGTAAAGGCCAATGACCCGCTGGGCCTGAGCTATAAGATGCAGGAATTCTTCGAGGTCTGGAATTTCCATTGGCTGGACAGTTATACGCTCATCTTTTCCATCGTCATGATCGTCTTCGAGATCGTTGCGGGAGTGGCGATCCTGTTAGGATGGAGGATGCGGCTATTCAGCTGGCTGCTCCTTTTGCTGATCATTTTTTTTACATTTCTCACCGGCTATGCCTACCTGTCCGGAAAGGTGCGGGAGTGCGGCTGCTTCGGAGATTGTATCCCGCTCTCGGCCGGCCAGTCCTTTTCAAAAGACCTGATCCTGCTGGTCCTCATTCTCTTTCTGTTCTTCGCACAGAAAAGGATAAAGCCTTTGCTGTCGCAGGTGGCCAGTATCGCCATCCTGGTGCTTGCCACGGTTCTGTCCGTCGCCTTTCAATGGTACGTACTGATACATCTGCCCACAGTGGATTGCCTGCCTTATCGTGCCGGCACGAACATGCCGGAAAAGATGAAGGCGCCACCGGGTTCCATACCTGACAGTACGGTTATTACCATGGTCTACAACAAGAATGGTAAGCAAATAGACATTGTAGGAAATAATTTCCCCGCGGATTTTGACGATAGCTATAAGTTCGTCAGCCGCTATGACAAACTGGTGCGCAAAGGGAATGCCGAGCCAGCTATCAAGGACTTTGTCCTGCTGACGGAGACTGGAACGGATACTACGCAGGCGGTGCTCGAACAGGATGGTTTTAAGATATTCATCTTTACCAAAGAGCTGGATGAATATCCCGCCCCCTGGGTCAAAGAGTTCAGCCTGATCTACACCATGGCGAAGGCCAAACATATTCCGCTGTATTTTATCACGGGGAATTATGATAATGTGGCAGATTGGACACGCAGGGCCGGTGTCAGCGATGGGGTAAGCATCCTGAAATGTGACGCCACAGCCATCAAGACAGCTGCCAGGGCCAATCCGACCCTGTACCTGCTGAAGAAGGGGACGATCCTTCAAAAGTGGAGCTATGCCGACCTTGGACTGGCGCTGCCCAGTATCAATGAGTTACCGGGCGCCACTACAGCTATAATCAATCATGATACGATACCTCATTAGAAAAAGCTTTTATGGCCTGCTGGTGATGCTGGGAGTGGTGGTGGCCGTATTCCTCCTCTTTCAGGGTTTTGGCGACCCGTCGCGTCTGGTGATGGGTCAAAGGGCAGATGCCGCCACCCAGGAGAATATCCGCAAGGAACTGTACCTGGATCAGCCGCGCTGGAAGCAGTTTGTCCTCTACCTGGATGATGTAAGCCCTATCGGTATTCACTCGAAGGAAGAGATCGCACAGAAAGGGCTGAGGGGATGGTTTGTAGGCGGGAATATAAAACTAGGGTTGAAATGGCCATATCTCCGCCGGAGTTACCAAACAAAAAAGGATGTGGGGCAGGTGTTGATGGAGGCATTGCCACGGACCATCCTCCTGGCGATAGCGGCCATGTTCATAGCTGTTGTGTCGGGCATAGCGCTGGGGGTGCTGGCGGCGGTGAAGAAAGACACATGGATGGACACGACGGCTATCTTTACCAGCGTGCTGGGTATCTCGGCGCCCAGTTTCTTTATGGGCATCGTCATTGCTTATTTATTTGGTTTTGTCCTGAGCGATTATACGGGACTTCATCTGACGGGTAATTTATATCATACGGATCCTTTTGCCGGAAGGCATCTTCAATTGCAGAATCTGATCCTGCCGGCCATTACATTGGGCATCCGGCCGATGGCCATCATCGCCCAGCTGACGAGGGGCGCGTTACTGGATGTGCTGGACCAGGATTATATCCGGACGGCTTATGCAAAAGGGCTCTCCCCGAGGGTCGTCGTATGGAAGCATGGACTGCGCAATGCATTGAACCCGGTGATCACAGCCATCACCGGCTGGTTTGCCGAGCTGCTGGCGGGGGCCTTCTTTGTAGAATATATCTTTGGATGGACTGGCATCGGGAAAGTGACGGTGGACGCATTGGAGAAGCTGGACTTTCCCGTAGTAATGGGGTCGGTGTTGATCTCTTCCTTTTTCTTTATCCTTATCGGCTTGCTGGCGGACATTATGTATGGTATCATCGATCCCAGAGTGGGAAGAGGATAAATTATTTGATCACTACATCTTTTATCACTCTTTCGCCCAGGGCCTCATTGACGCGTTGTATGATATTTTCTTTCTGGTAGAGTAATTCCTGACGCAGGGGCGCGACAGATGTATTGATATAAAGCGTGGAACCATGGATCTGTATCTTATCTGTGTAACGGGCGATGGTCTTGCCCATGATCTGCTCCCATACTTCTTCGATCTGCAGGGCCTGGATAGAACCCTTTAGCCGGCTGTTGTCCAGAAATTTTCGTAAGGCGTCCCCTAGTGAATATTCTCCCATAGGTGCAAGTTAGCAAAAGCCTTGTGCGCAGCAAGGAAAATCACACCTCCAATTACCCACAACATGATAGAAAACAGACACCCGTGACGGGCAGGCTGCTCTTTTTTAAGAGGTCCTACCTGACGGCCTTCCTGATCCGCATGGCGGGGGATGTCGTTCCGGGACTGATATAGAGGAGCGATACCGGCTATGAGGTCGTATCCGGCATCGCTGACCACCCATTCCAGGTGGCCGAAAAACAGAGGCTGTCCGTCCTGTCTTTGTTCCAGCTCGATCGATTTTTTCAACAGCTCGGCCGCATAGAGCCGAAGTCCTTCCTTATTTGCCCTGATGAGGCCATATTCGCCCGTTTCATCCACGGTAAAAGAAAAGTAGGCGTTTGCAGGGTCGTTTGTAGATTCTAAAAAAGAAATAGAAGATTCCAGATCATCTGGCATAGCAATTGGTTTTGGGCTCTTAAAAAATAAATGTAAAATTTTTTAATAGAACTTTTTAAAATATCGGGCTTTAAAAATTATGAGTGGAGACGATCTGCTCAGAGCGCTATTATCTGACTGGGTATCTTCAATTTATCCATCTCCTGCCGGATGCGGTCGCCATGGGTATCCGTAATAAATATTTGTCCATGGTCCCTGAGACAGACCTTATCCAGGAGGTTGTGCATACGATGAGCGTCCAGTTTTTCAAACACGTCATCCAGGAGGAGGAGAGGAGGGAAACCCTTGTATTGTTTGAGCATTTCATATTCCGCCAGTTTCAGAGCAAATAAGAGACTTTTTCGCTGCCCCTGGGAGGCGATGGATTTGAAGGGCTGTCCGCCATAGAGGATGTCGATGTCATCCTTATGGATACCTGTATTGGTGCGCTGGAGATAGAGGTCCTTGTCCCTGGAGTTCCGGAGAAGCTGGGCAAAAGGCGCCTCCAGCAGTGTACTGTCATAGGTGAAGGAGAGGGGCTCCTCGACCCCGGCGATGTCCGTATAGGATCGCTGGACCAGGGGCAGGAGGTCCCGGAGAAAGGTCTTTCTCTTCTCAAAAACGTAAATGCCGGGGGTTGTGAGCTGCCCATCGTACACATCCAGGAGCTCCATGTCTTGTACTCTATTGTTTATCAATGACTTGAGGTATCCATTCCGCTGTTGAAGGATCCGATTGTATTCGATAAGACTCTGCAGATAGACAGGGTCCAGCTGGGAGAGGAGGGCGTCCAGGAAGCGGCGGCGTTCTTCGCTGCCGCTGGTGATGATCTGCACGTCGTCAGGGGCGATGATGACACAGGGCAGGCGGCCAATATGTTGGGAGAAACGTTCGCAGGGCTCATTATTGGAAAACAGCTCTTTTTTACCGTTCTCCCGCAGGATGCAGACCACTTTCAAGGGCTGGCCCTCCTTCTCAAATTGTCCTTCGATGCGAAAGCCGGCGACGCCGGACGCGTCAGAACGAACCAAAGGTTCGTTGTCCGAAGGACGGATATTAGACTTCGACGATTTATGTACGCTGAGCTGGTCCTGCCTGGTAAAATAGCTCTTAGTAAAGCAAAGGTAATAGATGGCATCCAGCAGATTGGTCTTGCCAATGCCATTGCTGCCGCAGATGCCTACGATCCTCTCGGAAAAGTGGAAGGAGGCCTGTTCGTAGTTTTTGAACTGCACCAGTGATATCTCGCTTAGGAATAACAAGTTGAATATATTCGGACGCAAGATAACGCCGAAAATTCCTTTTTCCCCCGTATATTTGCCCCCGCCGTGCCGGGTTTAGTAACATCCGGCGGGTACAAACCTCAAATTCGCAAATATTGTGGCTACCAAATTTTCAAAAGAGACCTATCTATACTGGTATGAGCTGATGCAGCTGATCCGTCAATTCGAACTGATGGCGGAAGAAAAATATAAAATGGAGGGAAAGATCCGTGGTTTTTTCCATGCCTATATTGGACAGGAAGCTATTGCAGCAGGCTGTATGACAGCTACCAAGCCGGACGATCCTTTTATTACGGCCTATCGCGACCATGGTCTGGCTTTGGCAAAAGGGGTCGCAGCCAATGCATGTATGGCGGAATTATATGGCAAGGCTACGGGCGCTGCAAAAGGGAAAGGTGGAAGCATGCACTTTTTCGGAGTGGACGTAAAGTTCTTTGGAGGGCATGGTATTGTTGGGGCGCAGATAGGTACAGGTGCAGGATTGGCATTTGCAGAAAAGTACAAGGGTACGGACAATGTATGTCTTACCTTCTTCGGGGACGGCGCTGCCCGTCAGGGTATGCTGCATGAGACCTTCAACCTGGCCATGCTGTGGAAGCTGCCGGTGGTTTTTATTTGCGAGAACAACAACTACGCGATGGGAACCTCTGTCGAGAGGACTTCCAACGTAGTGGATATCTATAAGCTGGCTGATGCCTATGAAATGCCCGCCGATAGCATCGACGGGATGAGTGCAGAGGCTGTTCATGATGGAGTTGCCCGGGCCGTGAAGCGCGCCCGCCAGGGCGATGGGCCTACTTTGCTGGAGATAAAGACCTACCGGTATAAAGGCCACTCTATTTCCGACCCCCAGAAATACCGTACCAAGGAAGAGGTGGACGAATACAAGCAGAAAGATCCCATTCAAATGGTATTGGCCACCATCCTTTCCAGGAAATACGCTACACAGGAAGAGATCGATGCCATCAACAAGCGTGTAGACGAGACCGTATCCGCATCGGTGAAATTTGCGGAAGAGTCGCCCTGGCCGGACGATTCCGAAGTGTTGAAAGATATATATATGGATAAGAGCTATCCTTTCATTGTAGATTAAACCTATAAATCAAACAAATACTAATGTCAGAGATCAAACATCCGGCGCACCTGGAAGCAGAGAAGAATCCAGTAGATGAGCTCCAAAAATTCTGGGGCCGGTGGGGCAAACAGGCAAGTTATGGATTGCTGGTGCTAGCAATTCTTGTAGCAGGTTATTTTGGCTATAAGAACTTTATCAGCGAACCCAAGGAAGCCGAGGCCAATAAAGCTATATTCCGTGCAGAAGAATATTATCGCGAGGATTCGACCAAGCTGGCCCTGAACGGCGACAATGCCAATCCCGGCTTTTTAAAGGTCATTTCCAAGTACAGCGGTACAAAAGCCGCCAACCTGGCGAATTTCTATGCCGGCAGCTGCTATCTCAAGCTGGGCGATTTCAACAATGCCGTAAAATATCTTAAGGAGTTCTCTTCACCTGTCAAGCAATTGCAGATACGCGCTTATGGTCTGCTGGGCGATGCCTATTCCGAGCTGAATAAAAAAGAAGAGGCATTGGAGCAGTATAAAAAAGCGGGAACCTATTATGAAAAGGACGAGGTATTCTCTCCGGAATATCTTTTCCGCTGCGGCGCCCTGTATGAAACCATGGGCAGGACGCAAGATGCGATTGCCATGTATAAAATCATCAAGGATAAGTATCCTTCTACTCCCAGAGGGGCCGAGATCGATAAGTATCTGGCACGGCTGGGTGTGACACAATAGAAACATATGGCTGAAGTCAAGAATAGCGGCTTATTAAAAACGGATACAGGCATTCTCCAATCACAGGATGCCTGTGTCGTTATTGTGCGTACCGAATGGAATGCGGCTGTGGTGGATGAACTGGAGAAGGGATGCCGCTCAGCCCTGGAAAAGGCCGGCGCACATGTACAGGAAGTGATCACCGTGCCGGGGGCATTCGAGATACCATTCGGGATAAAGGCTTATTGGGAAGTCCATAAATACAAGGACGACCGTCCCCTGGCTTTTATTGCTTTAGGTTGTGTATTGCGGGGAGATACGCCCCATTTTGAATATGTATGCAGGGCTGTCACGGATGGCGTCGTACAGCTGAATATGGTGCTGCCTGTACCCACCATTTTTGGTGTCCTTACAGTGGATAACCAGCAGCAGGCGGACGAGCGTATCGGCGGGCGTCATGGTCACAAAGGGGAAGAAGCCGCCATCACTGCGCTAAAGATGATCTCCCTTCTTAAATCTTTTAAACAACCCACGACGCTCTGACAGTCCAGCTTTTCATACCATGTTTTATAGACCAGCTGTATCCGCAAACAGCCTTTAATATGGTGAGTGTGCTGGAAAAGGCCGGTGCAGCGGTTACTTACAATACAAACCAGACCTGTTGCGGTCAGCCTGCATTCAATGCCGGGTTCAGGGACGAGGCAAGGGATGTATGCTCTAAATTTCTCAAGGACTTTGACGGACATGACTACGTTGTGGCGCCCAGCGCTTCCTGTGTTGGTTTTGTCCGTAATTACTATTCCACGCTCTTCGACAATTCTTCCGTACATAATGATGTCAAGGGCCTGGGACGGCGTATCTATGAATTTTCGGACTTCCTGGTAAATATAATGGGGGTGGAGGATGTAGGGGCTGTCTTAAAAGGGAAGGCCACCTATCACGACAGTTGCGCGGCCCTGCGGGAATGCCGTATCAAGGAAGAGCCCCGGAAACTGCTGGCCCGTGTAAAAGGATTGGAAATGGTAGAGATGAATGATGTAGAGACCTGCTGTGGTTTTGGGGGCAGCTTTGCCGTCAAGTTCGAATCCATCTCTATCGCCATGGCCGATCAAAAAGTGAACAATGCCCTGCAGACTGGCGCCGACTATATTATCTCCACTGATCTTTCCTGCCTGATGCATTTGGATGGGTATATCCGGCATAAGGGGTACGCTATCCGGACCATGCATATTGCGGATGTATTAGCCAGTAAATAGGCGAGCACAGCGAAGCCTCCCGAAGGGCAATCAAACAGATACCGTGTAATGGCACGGACCTTCAGGTCCGACTCCGTGTAAGTGGATAAAAAATAAGACCACCCAAATTACACCTGTAACTGGATGGTCTTGACCCTTAAAACAACCTGTCGCAAGCGTTAAATAGGGTTAAAACCAGGCCTCGAAATAGACATACGTAACGGGATCGCTTTTAGATTTAAAAAAAGCAACTTTTTTTCAAAAGTTGCTTTGGGCATGACCCCGCTTGCGGATAGGTGTTGATAACCAATGTATTAGTGTGATGCTCCGTACAGGTAACCAACCGAAATACATACGATCTCGGATCGTGATCTGGATTTGCCGGTGAGAATTTTTTTGTTGTACATTCGACAGTAAATTGGTTGTTATGGCTTATTGGCTCGTGAAATCCGAACCGGAAGTATACAGCTGGGACCAGCTGGTAAAGGACAAGGAAACATTTTGGGATGGGGTACGGAACTATGCTGCCCGTCTGAATCTCCGGGCCATGAAGAAAGGAGATGAGGTACTATATTATCATAGCATGGGCGCGACGGAGATCGTGGGTATCGCCAAAGTGGTCAAAGAATCCTACCAGGACCCAACCACGGATGACGATCGTTGGGTAGCTGTGGATCTCCGGGCTGTAAGAAAGCTTAAACACCCTGTGACCCTGGCGCAGGTCAAGGCAGACAAACGTCTGACCAAAATGGACCTGGTGCGTCTGGGGCGGCTGTCCGTGCAGACCGTAAAAGATGACGAGTGGAAGGTGATCATGGAGCTGGCGGGCGAATAGGGTTCCGGCATACTATTAACATTTCTTTGCGGGTTACTTTTCACCGGCTGCGGGTATCAATCCCTGTAGCCGGCTACGCTTGTTCCTGTTCTCACATCTAAACAAGTAACCCAAACAAAAATTTATGCGAACGATGAAAATCATCCTTCCGGCAGCATGGCTGCTGGTAGTGCTGGCTATTGCCTGTAACAGGGCGGAACTGAATAAAGAACCGCAAACCGCGGCAGCAGATAAATCGGACCGCCGCCTGGAAAGTGCGGATACTGTTGCGGGACCTGCCAACGCCGGCGGGGCTCCCGGCGCCGGGCAATCGCAGCCAGCTGCCAACCCCGACTGGGACAAGAAGATCGTTAAGACGGCGAATATCAGCGTGGAAACGAAAAGCTTTAAATTTTTTACAGCACGGCTGCATGACAAGGTAAAGGCTGCGGGAGGATATATTGCTAAGGAGGCGCAGGCGACAAATGAACAAAAGATCGAGAACACCGTCATGATAAAAGTTCCGGTGGATCGATTTGACGAAATGGTGATGCAACTGCCGTCCGACAGTGACAGGTTAGTGAGCAAGGAAATCAATTCGGAAGATGTCACGATGCAGCTGGTAGATACCAAATCGCAACTGGAAACAAAAAAAGAAGTGCGGCTCCGTTATCTGGAGCTGTTGCGGCAGGCTCATACAATGAAGGATATCCTGGCCGTACAAAATGAGATCAATGATATCCAGGGGCAGATGGATGGCGCCACGGGAAGGATCGCTTATTTGAGCCATGCCGCAACGTATAGTACGATCAATCTGACCTATTATCAATTATTGGAGGTGACGGTGAGAGACAATACCGAGCCTGATTTCCTGCATAAAATAGGGAATGCCTTTAAGGACGGTTGGAACTGGGTAAGCGCTTTGATGATCGGGGTAGTGGGGTTGTGGCCTTTGCTACTGGCAGCATTGCTGGGGCTCATGTGGTGGAGAAAACGCCCACGAAGGTCTGCCAAAAGCAGCGTATCTTGATAGCATGAACAAAAAGAAGAAGCTGGTAGTGCTCACCGGCGCCGGCATCAGCGCGGAGAGCGGCTTAAGGACCTTTCGGGACAGCGACGGGTTGTGGGAGGGATATGATGTAACGGAAGTGGCGACGCCAAGGGCCTGGAGGGCCAATCCGCAGCTGGTGCTGGATTTTTATAATATGCGCAGGAGAGATGTGGGGAAAGCAGTGCCTAATGCCGGTCATATTGGACTGGCCGAGCTGGAGAAAGATTTCGACGTACATATCATCACGCAGAATATCGACGACCTTCATGAAAGGGCAGGAAGCACCCAGGTGCTGCATCTGCATGGAGAGATATTCAAGATGCGCAGCGAAGCTGACGAGTCGCTGGTATATGATATCAAAGAAGATATTCTTTTGGGGCATCTGGCGGATGATGGTGCGCAGCTAAGGCCACATATCGTATGGTTCGAGGAACCTGTCCCCATGATCCAGGAAGCCATCCCCCTGGTGCGGTCAGCTGATGTCTTTGTCATTGTGGGGACCTCCCTGGTGGTTTATCCGGCGGCTGGTCTGGTGGATTTTGCAAGGACCTGGATACCCAAGTTCATTGTGGACAAGAAGATCCCATACACTTCCGCCATTCCCGGCCTGACGACGATCGAGCAGCCCGCATCCGTCGGCGTACAGCTATTGCGCGAAAAGCTGGCGGCGATTTAAGCTTTTTCTAACAAAGAGTTTATGATATTGCAGCCCAAATGACCTTTTTTAAGAAGAGCTTACTGGCGGCGGTCCTGATCACAACGGTGCAAAGCGTTACCGGACAGCTGCTGGCGCCTGTGGAACAATTACAGGATCATTGTAAACGGGACATCCCGGCAGGGTACAGCCCCAAGCTGAATATCCTTACGTTGATGCCCAAAGGCAATCTGCATTATCTATTCCCATTGTATCACGCCTTTAAGGATGAAGCAAAGTTCAAGGGTATCTATACGGAAAAGGGATATTACGACGAGTTGAGCCAGTACTTTGCTTTTGCAGGGGACTATCAGACGGCCATGCAATACCTGGAGAGCAGCTATGACAGCATCGATGATGGCGCCCGCCGGAAGGTCTTTCGGATGGTGGACGGCCTTAAGAATGTGGAACATGTGGAAGCCTGGAAATATATTCACTTCGCCGCCAGAAACACCCGTGTCCTAATGATCAACGAGGCACATAATAAGCCGTTGCAGAGCGCCTTTGTCATATCGTTGTTAAAAGACCTGTATAAGGGAGGATACCGTCTGCTGGCCATGGAGATGTTGAATAACTTCTCCGACCATGAACTATCCCGTTTGAGATTGCATACGGGATATTATACGGCCGAACCCGTGTTGGGGGAGCTGGTACGCGAGGCGCTGGCTATAGGCTACCAATTGGTGCCCTACGAGGATACCGTAGCTGGACACAGACCCAATCAGCGGGATTCCATACAGGCGGCGAACATCTATAGTGCATTGCAGCGGGATACGACAGCGCGTATGCTGGTGCTGGCGAGCTATACCCATATCAGCGAGAAAGAAACGGAGGATGGCTTCATTCCCATGGCGCTGGCGTTCAAAAGGATGTCGGGCATCGATCCGCTGACCATCGATCAGACGGATATGACGGAAGAGGGTAATTTCGGGTATGGCCGGGTGTTATACCAGGCCTATTTGCAGAAGTTCTCCATAAAGTCGCCTTCCATAGCTCTCGTGAACAATACGCCGGTGAATGTCATACATGGGGATCTTTATGATCTTTCCGTCATTCACCCTCTCACTAAATACCAGGATGGAAGACCCACATGGTTCAACCTTGGAGGGCTTCGGCAGCCTGTACCGATCAAGCCCAGTTCACCCTCCGTATTTTTTGTTCAGGCCTATTACCAGGACGAGATTGCCGGGAACAACAATAAGCCCTGGCAGCTGGTGCCGGCGGATCAGACCTATATTCCCGGCGGGAAGAAGCTCTATCTACTGTATCTCAAAAAAGGGAAGTACGTGATCTATTTTCGGGACATCGATTATCACATACTCAGTACGCTGAGCATCGAGGTGAATTAACTCCCTTCTTCCACAAAGCGGATACCCTGCAGGGCCAGCTCCTCCATCACGGGGGTATATATCCCGGGGGATATAGGGATATGAAGTCCTGTAAGCTTTATCTTCCCTTCCAGTATCGATACAGCGGCAATGCCCAACGGGAGACCTACTGTCTTTGCCATGGCTGTCCGCAGATGATCTTCTCCGTGCACGACAAGGCTGCTGGTTATTCTACGGGTGACTCCGGGAGAGGCGGCTGTCGTATAGGCTATTTCATGTAACATAACGATCATATCCCTGTCCCCCGGACGCATGGCCAGACGGGTTTCCAGCAGGTATTGCAGAACGTCGGCAGAAGTATGAGCGGAGGGCGGGATCGGCTCGTCACTAAAAAGACCCAGGTATTCCAGCTGAGAGCGGATCGAGTCATCGACCAGGGGACGAATGGGAGAAGACCATTGGGCAATGGTGACATTATCTTTAGATAACGATAACGGGGTCTTGTCGTCCGTGAGATGGGCATCTACAATGGCGCTCCAGGCCCTGATATAATCCGGATATCGCAGCGTGGTGCGAATAAAGGTATTTATTCCGTCCAGTCCATAGACAGGAATATAGGAAAGCGAATCTCTGTTAGGATACCATGCGAGGGAAGCCAACTCTTTTATTTCCACTTTATTGATCCGCCGGAACAGCTCTTCATAGGTGCGTGTGACCGTCTGCCCATTCTCCAGGTATTTTGCGCCTGCCGATCCGGCCAGCACCACATTCCGGGGATTCCAGCTGATCTTATAATGCCAGGGGTTGTCATCGCTGACGGGCGAAACGAGGCCACCGGTGTGCGAGAGGAAAGAATGTACCTGTCCTCCCTGCTCCCTGATCCGGTGGATCAACTGCATGGCGCTCATATGATCGATACCAGGGTCCAATCCCATTTCGCAAAGAAATAAAAGGCCCTTGTCCCTGATGGCGGGTTCCAGGGCCCGGAGCTTATCATCGAGGTAGGAGGCTGTCAGCAGGTGTTTTTTCCATTCTATACAGGAGGTAGCCACCAGGAAATGCAGAGCAGGGGGAAGCAGGGAAATGACGATATCTGCCTGTCGGATGAGGTTGTCCCGTTGTTCGCGGTCTTCCACGCTGACCTGTACTGCTTTTGTGTGAGGGGAGCCACTGAGCTTGGATTGGGCAAGTTCCAGGTTGCTTTCGGCTACTGTCAGCTGCCAGTCCCGGGAGGAAACGGTCCTATCGAGAAACTGGATCAGACAGGTGGCTGACTTACCAGCGCCAAAAAGGAGAATATGTTTGTTCATAAAGGCAAGATACGCACTATTGTTTGTCTATGGCCTTGACATAGATACCGATCATTTTTAGTGAATCCTTGTCATGGACTGTCCAGACTTTTTCAGCGGCAGCAGTGGGATATACATGTGCGGAGAGAGAAGAGGCTTGTAGCAGCTTAACAGCATGAACACTAGTGATACCTATCAGAACCAAGGCTAGCTGCACCATTGCATTTTTCATACAAATCGATTTAAAGGTTCTCAACACAGCGTTTGATTGAACACTGAGAACGCCGGTAGTTTTCAAGTACTATGCCAAATGAGAAGAAATAATCGTTAACTCAAAGTTATGGTTCATACTAAACACAAAACGCCGGACCTTTTACAGCGCAGAGTAGGACAAACCCAATTCTTTTGAGTTAACAAGCGTGATCTTGTATTGAACTTTTATGCCACGGGAGCTTTTAGGAGCCTCTTGCATCAGAGCCGAGCCAGGAGCGATACCACGAAAGTACATATTTTCGGTCTTAAATACTTTTTTATTGGCCTGGATATACTGAACTTCCACTACGACAAGATCCAGGGAGTAGATAGAGTGGTTGCTTACGGTGAGCTGCAGATTGGATATTCCTCCGAATGTGCCTACTGTATAACCAGTGGCGCCAATAGATACAAGGTTGGAAAGGTTGTCCCGGATGGCATCCTTATCGACCTTGTCGGCCGTGATATCCGACCGGTGCGTGGCCTCCCTGTGTGCGGCAGGCATGGCCTGCAGCGAAGAGTCCTTGGGCGCCGGAGCAACTGGCTGGGGCTTTTGGAGCGCGGATGAGGGTCTTTCTTGATGAGCGAAAGGCCTGGTCTTAGGTGTTGTCACAGGAGGCGTGGATGCGATAGAGACGACGCTGTCCTTGTTATGGGCTTCTTCTTTAACGGTAGAGGTAACGGTGGCAGGAGGAAGACTGTTAACGGCAAGGGGCTGGGATGGGTTTGTCATCGGCGGCTTATCTTTCCCATTGCCGATGGAGAAATGTCTAATAATACCCAGCGAGTTCTTGTTTAGGGACAGGCCGATAAAAATGCCTGCTACCAGGAGCGCCAATACTGTAAGACCTAACATCAGGGTCTGGCCCAGACGCAAAGACTGAGACTTCCTGCTGTTGCGGGGCGTTGATTCTACACTTGCCTTCCAGTCTTCGGTATAATGAGCAGGAATGTCCTCAAATGTTCCCAGGGGGGCAGGTATGGCGGCGGGCTCTTTGACCTGGGGTTCTTTAATGACAGGCTCTCTGGTCTCCCGTGCGGCAGGAACTGCAACAGGCGCTGTTCTACCTGCGGGCAGGGTCACATAAATGATCCGCCGGCCAGGCAACGTGGAAGAAGAGGCATCACCTGTAAGGATAGTGGCGGCAACGGCGCCGTTAGGAGAGGTGCGGACAGGAGCGGGAGTAACCGATGTATTATTTTGTGTATTGTCCTGGGCAGGCTTTTTGTAGAAACGGTCGAACGGTTGCTCTTCCACCTGGGGAGCAAAGGGGCTCAGTTCCGGGATCTCGCAGGGGTAACGCCATGCAGCGCTTTTACCTTCTATCCAAACGAGGTCATAGGCTTTCAACCCTTTTTCCTTCAGCTCATCGAAGGTGTAAGGCCCACTTTGCTTATTGTCCCGAAGTAACGAATAATTGGTCATCCAGCATTCCGGTTAAGAGGTATACAAATTAAGCTCATCATCAAAAGATACAGAAAAATGCTACAATTTTCTCACCGGATATTGTGAATGGGAAGTTATACTTCAGCCTTTACATCGTGCCAAGGCTGGCAAAGTCAGTGCAGGTATTTCAGGGGATTGACCTAACAAATTTACTATTTATATCAATAATAACGTAGTTTTAGCCGAAAAAACAACGATATGGATGCTGCTATTCAGAGCAAGGTGGACCTTTGGCTTAAAGGCAATTATGATCAGGCTACCAAGGACGAGATCAACAGATTAAAGGTGGAAAACCCCACCGAGCTGACAGAGAGTTTTTACCGGAACCTTGAATTTGGCACCGGCGGTCTGCGGGGGATCATGGGAGTGGGTACCAACCGTATGAATAAGTACACCATTGGAATGGCTACCCAGGGTTATGCCAATTATTTGAAGAAATCCTTTCCGGGCCAGGAAGTCCGCGTTGCCATTGCGCATGACAGCCGCAACAACAGCCGTTTTTTTGCCGAAACTACAGCTAATGTATTCGCAGCCAATGGGATAAAAGTATTCCTCTTTCAATCCCTCCGGCCGACCCCTGAATTGAGCTTTGCCATCCGGCAGCTTCGTTGCCAGGGTGGGGTCGTTTGTACAGCCAGTCACAATCCCAAAGAATACAATGGCTATAAGGCGTACTGGGATGACGGCGGTCAACTGGTGCCTCCACATGACAAGAATGTTATAAAAGAAGTAGAGAAGATAGCTTCGGTGGATGAGGTCAAATGGGGTGGAGGAGAAGCCAATATCAGCATGATCGGAAAGGACATCGACGAAGCGTATATCGCCATGGTGAAAGATCTGTCTGTATACCCTGAAATTATTGAAAAACAACATAATCTGCGTATAGTTTACACGCCTATCCATGGGACGGGCATCAAACTGGTGCCGGAAGTGTTGCAGCGGTTTGGGTTTAGCAATGTCCATGTAGTGGATGAGCAGGCTACTCCGGATGGCAACTTCCCCACCGTGATCTACCCCAACCCTGAAGAGAGCGAGGCCATGAGTATTGGATTGAAGAAGGCCAAACAGATAGACGCAGATATACTTTTAGGTACGGACCCGGATGCGGACAGGGTAGGCATCGGGGTTAAGGACAAACGGGGTGAATGGGTACTGATGAATGGCAACCAGACGGCCGTACTGGCTTTCAACTATATGATCGAAGCCCGTAAAGCAAAGGGGATTGCTCAGCCCAATGACATGGTTGTCAAGACCATAGTTACTACAAACCTCATCGATGAAATAGCCAGCCGCAATGGGGTGAAATGTTATAACGTACTCACCGGGTTTAAATATATCGCCGAGCTGATCAAGGAAAAGGAAGGCAGCGAGCATTATGTCATCGGTGGCGAAGAGAGCTATGGATTGATGATCGGCGACAGGCTGAGAGATAAGGATGCCGTCAGCGCCGTTGCCCTGCTTTGCGAGATGGCTGCGTATGAAAAGGATAAAGGGCGCGGCCTTTATGACAAGCTGATCGAACTATATGTCCAATATGGTTTTTATAAAGAGTCGCTCATCTCTCTTACAAAGAAGGGAATGAACGGACAAAAGGAGATCGCTGACATGATGAGCGCCTACCGAAGCAGCCCTCCTGCTACGATCAATGGCTCTCCTGTCGTGGAGCTGCTGGATTATGAGCTGCGCAACGGCAAGAACCTTCAGACCGGTGAGAACTGGAAGATCGAGCTGCCTCAATCCAATGTATTGCAGTTTGTCCTTGCGGATGGGTCGAAGATATCTGCCCGTCCATCCGGTACGGAGCCCAAGATCAAATTCTATTTCAGTGTGCATACCAGGCTACCCAACGCCGCTGATTTCGATCGGGTGCATGCAGAACTGAATGGCCGCATCGAAGGGATCATCAAGGATATGAAATTGAAATAACTCACATCTTCCATATGATAAAAAAATCCTGTCTGTTCTTTACAGCTTTGCTGTTATCCGTTTCCCTTTTTGCGGAAGTCCGTTTGCCCCGTCTGTTCGGGGACAATATGGTGTTACAGCGTGACAAGCCCATTGCCGTCTGGGGATGGGCATCGCCCGGCGAAAAGATCATTATTCGTTTCAATGGACAAACCAGGACTGTCAAGGCGGACAAGCAGGGGCAATGGACCCTTCGACTGGACCCGATGTCTGCGGGAGGGCCTTATCAAATGACCGTCACCGGAGCAAAGAGCGACAAGACCTTCAACAATGTGATGGTAGGAGAGGTATGGATCTGCAGCGGTCAGTCGAATATGGAAATGCCCATTGCCGGATGGGGTAAGATCAACAACTATCAGGAGGAGATAGCCGCCGCAAATTTTGATGCCATCCGTCAGATAAAGGTTCCCACTACAGTCGCACTTATCCCCCAAACAGATATCCCCAACGGGGAATGGAAGGTCTGCAGTCCGCAGACCGCCGGCGACTTTAGCGCCACGGCTTATTTTTTTGCGCGTGAGCTCTATCAAAAGCTGCATATTCCCATCGGCCTTATCAATACCTCATGGGGCGGCACGATGGTGGAGACCTGGACCAGCCGGGGAGCATTTGAGCAGAGCGATGAATTCAGAGAGATGATCCGGACCATGCCGCCGGCGGCTGATATAAAGCAGATCGGGGAACAAAAGAAGACCGATCTTATAAAAAAGATCACCGCCTTGCAAGGGACATTGACAGGAGATGAAACAGGATATAGCTCACTGGACCTCGACGACACGCATTGGCCGCATATGAAGCTGCCTGGTCTTTGGGAACAGGCAGGTTTAGGGCTGGATGATCTCGATGGCATCGTCTGGTTCAGAAAAGTTATTGAAATATCCGATGCCGATGCCGGCAAGGCGGCTGTACTGGACATGGGAAAGATTGACGATAATGACGAGACCTATGTCAACGGAGTAAAGGTAGGCGCTATCAATAATTACAGTGAACATCGCCGGTATACTATTCCAGCCGGAGTGTTGAAGGCAGGAAAGAACCTGATCGCTGTGCGGGTGAATGATACAGGCGGCGATGGCGGGATATACGGAGAGCCCGGGGAAATGGAATGCACCATCGGCAGCCATGAGCTGTCCCTTGCCGGCGACTGGTCGTTCAATGTGGCCAGTGTCGTCATGAATACTGCCACGGGCCCCAACAGTGCGCCCACTTTGTTGTTCAATGCCATGATCAATCCTTTGATACCGTATACCATCCGGGGGGCTATCTGGTACCAGGGCGAGACCAATGCGGGCAGGGCATATCAGTACCGCAAGGCTTTTCCCCTCATGATCACCGACTGGCGTCAGCGCTGGAAAGAAGGGGACTTTCCCTTTTATTTTGTGCAGCTGGCCAGCTTTGGAGCCAACAACGGCAATAGCCAGCGAGGCAGCACCTGGGCCGAGCTGAGAGAGGCGCAGGCCATGACCCTGTCGCTACCCAATACCGGAATGGCGGTGACAACGGATATCGGCAATTCCACCGATATACATCCGAAGGACAAGCAGGATGTTGGCAAACGGCTGGCCTTTATCGCGTTGAATAACCTCTATGGTCAAACGATGGAATACAGCGGGCCTGTTTATCGGATCATGGAGACGGACGGGCATAGAATGGTACTGCATTTTGGGCATACAGGCGGTGGGCTTAGCACTCCCGACAAGTATGGCTATCTGCGGGGGTTTGAGGTCGCTGGCACCGATCAGGAGTGGCATTATGCAAAGGCTGCCATCCAGGGCGATAAAGTTGTCGTCTGGTCGGATGAGGTCGCCACCCCTGTGGCCGTCCGTTATGGATGGGCGGATGATGCCTGGGAAGACAATCTTTTCAATAAGGACGGATTGCCGGCTCCTCCTTTCCGGACGGATCAATGGAAGGGCGCGACGGAAGAGGTGAAGTATGCGGTAGGAAAATAGAATCGCGGCCGGGTTACCAGGCAATGGATCCAGACTTTCCGGCGTTCCATGATATATGATAGGCCACCCGCGTGAGGCCATGTTGGGTGTTTGGGAAACGCAGCAACCTATCGCGAGCCGCCATATTGCTTTTCGCTGTAGCATCGAAGATATCCTGCTACGAGCCGGGACCTTCTTTAAACAGCATGATTTGCTGCCTTACAACTTCCTGGATGATGGAACCTCCAGCCCGATGGTCTTTGCCTGGATGCCGGCCCTTTCGCTCCCTCCATATACTAAAAGGCCGTCTCTTTACTTTTGAGACGGCCTCTTTTTTACTTTATGCGCTGCAGGTGACGCATCCGTCCTGCATGCTGCAGGTGGGTCCTGCTATATCTTCTGCGCTGCCTTCCACAACTTTCAGGTTGTGCTGGTTGACCAGCGGCTCCACCATCTTGCCGCCCTGCTTTTCCACCGTGAATTGCACGGCCTGGGAAGCTGCCTGGGTGCGGAGGTAGTACATGCCCGTCTTCAGGCCACTCTTCCAGGCATAGAAGTGCATGGAGGTGAGCTTGCTGGCCGAAGGTGTCTCTACGAAGAGGTTCAGCGATTGCGACTGACAGATATACGCGCCTCTGTCGGCTGCCATATCGATGATATTGCGCTGGCGTATTTCCCAAACTGTTTTATAGATCTCTTTAATACCTGCCGGGATCTCTTCTATCTGCTGAATGGAGCCATTTTGGAAGATGATCTTATTCTTCATATCGTCATTCCACAGGTTGAGGTCGACGAGATCCTTGAGCAGGTGCTTGTTGACGACGACGAATTCGCCGCTGAGCACTCTTCTCACGTAGATATTGGAGGTATATGGTTCGAAGCACTCGTTGTTACCCAGGATCTGCGAGGTGCTGGCCGTAGGCATAGGTGCTACCAGCAGAGAGTTGCGTACGCCATATTTTATCACTTCATCCTTCAGACGATACCAGTCCCAACGGAGGGTAGGTTCTACATTCCACATGTCGAACTGGAAGATGCCCTTGCTGGCGGGTGAGCCGGCGAAGGTCTCGTAAGCGCCTTCGAGTTTGGCGAGGTCTTTGGAAGCCGTCATGGCTGCAAAGTAGATAGTCTCGAATATTTCCTTGTTAAGCTGCTTGGCCTTATCGCTTTCGAAGGGTAGGCGCAGCAGGATAAAGGCGTCCGCCAGGCCTTGTACGCCGAGACCGATGGGACGGTGGCGAAGGTTGGAATTGCGGGCTTCATCTACGGGGTAGTAGTTGCCGTCGATGATCTTATTTAAATTCTTCGTAACCTCGTAGGTGACGTCGTAGAGTTTCTGGTGATCGAAAGCTCCGTTCGAGACGAAGCGGGGCAGGGCCAGTGAGGCGAGATTGCAGACCGCCACTTCATCGGGCGAGGTATATTCGATGATCTCCGTACAGAGGTTGGAGCTCTTGATGGTACCCAGGTTCTGCTGGTTGCTCTTACGATTGGCGGAGTCCTTATACAGCAGGTAGGGGGTACCCGTCTCGATCTGTGCGTCCAGGATGGCGAACCAGAGGTCCTGGGCTTTGACCGTCTTGCGGGCGCGACCTTCGCTTTCATACTGGGTGTAGAGCTTTTCAAACTCCTCTCCCCAACATTCGGGCAGACCCGGAGCTTCATGAGGGCAGAACAGGCTCCATTCGCCGCCGGCCTCGACACGCTGCATGAACAGGTCGGGTATCCACATGGCATAAAAGAGGTCTCTGGCCCGCAGTTCATCCTTGCCGTGGTTTTTACGAAGATCCAGGAATTCAAAAACATCGGCATGCCATGGTTCCAGGTAGATAGCAAAAGCGCCTTTGCGTTTACCGCCGCCCTGATCCACGTAACGTGCAGTATCGTTGAATACACGGAGCATGGGAATGATACCGTTGCTGGTGCCGTTGGTGCCGCCGATGTAGGAGCCGGTGGCGCGGATATTATGAATGGACAGGCCGATGCCCCCAGCGCTCTGGGAGATCTTGGCTGTCTGTTTGAGCGTGTCGTAGATGCCGTCGATGCTGTCGTCCTTCATGGTGAGGAGGAAGCAGCTGCTCATCTGGGGCTTGGGCGTGCCCGCGTTGAAGAGGGTAGGCGTGGCGTGTGTGAACCACCGCTCGCTCATCAGGTGATACGTCTTGATGGCGCTGTCGATGTCCTCCTTGTGGATGCCGATGGCTACGCGCATATACATGTGCTGAGGGCGCTCTACGACCTTCCCATCCACTTTCAGCAAATAGGATTTCTCCAGGGTCTTGAACCCAAAATAATCGAAGCCATAGTCGCGGTCGTAGATGATGGTGGAATCCAGCAGCTCGGCGTGTTGCTGAATGATCTCCCATATATCATCCGCCAGCAGGGGAACAAGTTTGCCCGTCTTGCTGTCCTTGCATTCATACAGGAGCTGCATGGTGGCGGAAAAGCTCTTGATGGTGTTCTTGTGCAGGTTGCTAACGGCAATGCGGCTGGCCAAAAGCGCGTAATCCGGGTGTTTTACGGTGAGCGAGGCGGCTGTTTCGGCGGCCAGGTTATCCAGCTCGGTGGTGGTAACGCCGTCATAAAGGCCTTCGATCACTTTTTTGGCTACGTCGATGGAGTTGACAAACCTCCTGTCGAGACCGTAGCAAAGTTTTTCTATACGGGCCGTGATCTTGTCGAATTTCACGGATTCTTTCTTACCGTTTCTTTTAATAACGAACATATAATATCAATGGGTTTGTAGTTTCTAACTGATGACAGGGCTGTGTGAAAAGGGAACTAGAAGTCCTCTTCCAGGCTGAAGGTCTGTGACTCCTTACCGGACATGACACCGGCCTTTTGATAATCTCCCACTCTTTTCTCGAAGAAATTGGTCTTACCCTGCAGGGAGATCATTTCCATGAAGTCGAAGGGGTTGGTCGCATTGAACATCTTTGGATACCCCAGCTCGCCGAGCCAGCGGTCGGCCACGAACTCGATGTACTGTTGCATCAGCCGCGCGTTCATGCCGATGAGGTCCACGGGCAATGCTTCAGTAATGAATTCTTTTTCTATACGGACGGCGTCGCCAATGATGGCATATACCTCCTCCTGTGACAGCTTATTCTGCAGCATGCTGTAAAGCAGGCAGGCAAATTCGCAGTGGAGGCCTTCGTCGCGGCTGATCAGCTCATTGCTGAAAGTGAGACCGGGCATCAGGCCTCTTTTCTTCATCCAGAAGATGGAGCAGAAGCTACCGCTGAAGAATATCCCTTCCACGGCGGCAAATGCCACCAGTCTTTCGGCGAAGTTGCCATTCTCTATCCAGCGAAGGGCCCATTCTGCCTTTTTCTGTACGGCTGGTACCGTCTCGATGGCATGGAACAGGCGATGTTTTTCCTGTGGGTCCTTGACATAGGTATCGATGAGGAGCGCATATGTCTCCGAGTGAATGTTTTCCATCATGATCTGGAAGCCATAAAAGCAGCGGGCTTCCGGCAGTTGTACTTCGCTCATGAAGTTGACCGCCAGGTTCTCGTTCACGATGCCGTCGCTGGCAGCAAAAAAAGCCAGCACATGGGAGATGAAATGGCGTTCGCCGTCGTTGAGCTTTGCCCAATCCTGCAAGTCCGGGGTAAGGTCGATCTCTTCAGCCGTCCAGAAACTGGCCTCATGCTTTTTATACATTTCCCACACTTTCGGGTAGTTGATCGGGAGGATCACAAACCTGTCCTTGTTTTCGCGCAATAAGATCTCGTTTCCGTACTCCATTTTTTAAAACAGATTGCAGATTAATACTTTATGGTCAAAATACGTGGCTCGAAAAAAATTCCTGCTAGAATGTAAATCGGGCGGTGATAACCCAAAAATAACATTGCTAGATAAAAAACAATGGGTATGTTATCCACCGGTTGTGCATAGCTTTTTATGTGACTTAGGAAAGGCTTGCTGGCTGCAAGTTTTCCTTTCCAGGTGTCCCAGGAAGCAGTGAAATAGCCAGTAAAGCCAGCAGGATCAGATATTCACCAATGGTATTGCCCATTTTCACGAAGGGGAAGTGAATAATGCTTAACAGCAGCCCGATCAGCAGGGCGCCATACCATCTTTTCCTTTGTGGGGACCAGATTGCAGCCGCCAATAGCAGAGGAAAAATCCACTGTACGGTATAGTACTGATGACGGTAGATGGGAGAGAAAAGGTCCGCGATCATATAGAGACAGAAACCAAAGATGGCCATTCGTGTGATGTCTCTTCCTCCGGATGACCGCCGCAGGAAGTACCAGAGAGCCGTCAGACCAATGATGGTCGTCATGCATAACAGTCCCAGTGCTGTTACAGATAGCTTTCGATGCAGTAACAGCCGGTATAGCACGAAGACATTCCCGTTCTCTGAATGGACAGGAGACCATGTGTGTCTCATCTGGTCATCGACTGCCGACATATCCAATCCTTCCCAATAACGGTAATGCGGGTCCGGGGCATTGTGCCGCACTTCATGCGGCAGGTCCTGATGCACTTTCAGCTGCTCCTGCAACATGTGCGCATAGTCTTTCCAGAGATCGAGCTCCCTGCTGCTGGTCAGTATCCAGCCTGCCAGTAAAAGGCCCGGTATAAGGCTTGCGAGGAGCCATCGACGTGAAAAACCCCTGGCCGACAAGGCCAGGGGAATAAGAAATAAAATGGCGTATGGCCTTATTAAGATCATACAAGCCGCCGCCGTCCCGCCAATCAGCGCCCATCCAATGCTCTTTTGATGTCGCATGGAAGCATAAAACAGCATGCCGAACGCGGCTATAAGCAGGTAATATTGGCCATGGGACACCTGGCATTTCCAGGCATTGGTCAGCAGGAACAGCAGGGCAACGGCTATGACCGCCAACCGTTGTCCCCCTGAGCGTGCGCAGTAAAAAGCGAAGATCGTCATTCCGGCCAGCAACAGGTATTCCAATACCAGCCAGTATTGCGCTATCCGTGCCTGCGGCCTGTTTGCAATGGGCAATAGCAGCCGGTGCATAAAAGGCGTCGAGGTCATAACGGCAGGCTTGAGCGTATCGAAGTTGTCGGGGTCATAATAGCGCAGACCGTCCCCTTCCTTCCATTTGTAGAAATAGGGGGAATGTCCATCTCCGATGATCCTGGCGCCTACAATACGGTTACGAAGGTCGCCGGGATATTCTTTGGTGTAATGGATATCCCGCAGCAGCGCAAATAGGAATAACGGCAGCCCCAGACAAATTGTCGATACCCATACGAGCCTTCCATGCATAAGCTGTCGATTGCATTAGTTGATGGTCTGCTCGCTGATCTTGCCTGTAGTCTTGTGTTTGAGGATCACCTTTTTGGCGCCGTAGTGGGTAATTTCTTCTTTTACCAGGTAGTGATCGGCGTCATATTCGGTGAGATGGCTGTCCTTGCTTATCCCCGTGCGTCCACGCCATATGTCCAGCTTTACGGGCTCCCATAATTTGGATTTGGCGGAGCGATAGGCGGCGTCGAGGATGGCGTTGACGACATATCCGTCATAGAATGTCTCTTTAGGCGTGGAGCCTTTCTCTATGGAACGGAACATATCGGTGAACATATGATTGTAGCCAAGATCGTTGACTTCGTCGCCAACGGGGAAAAGCCAGCCTGTATTACTTTCCGCCTTTTCCGCCACATAATCGGCGCCCTTGCCGGTGGTGAACATTTCCAATCCTGTACGCAGGAAGTTATTCATCCAGATGGTGCCTTCGGTGCCCATGACCTCGTCGCGGAGATCCATGCCTCCCCGGAAGGTCCAGCTGACCTCGAACTGACCGATGGCGCCGTTCTCATATTTTACCAGGCCGATGGCATGATCTTCGGCGTCGATGGGCTTTACCTGTGTGTCGGCCCAGCACATGACCTCGATGGGTTTGATGTCCTTTCCAATGAAGCTGCGGGCGATCTCTACGCAATGACAACCCAGGTCGAGGATACAGCCTCCGCCGGCCTGTTCGATGTCCCAGAACCATTCACTATGCGGGCCGGGATGGGTCTCCCTGGATTTTGCCCAGAGGATCCTGCCCAGCGCGCCATTCTTTACGCTGTCGTAGGCTTTCAGGAATTTGGGTGTATAGACCAGGTCTTCCAGGTAGCCGTTAAAGATACCTGCTGCCTCGACCGCCTCTAGCATACGTTTGGCCTCGGCGGCATTGCGTCCGAGAGGTTTGGTGGTGATGACGGCTTTTTTGTGTTTGCAGCAGAGCATAACAGCGGCCTCGTGGAGGTTGTTGGGAAGGGCGATACATACAACATCGACCTCCGGATGAGCGATGGCTTGCTCCATATCGGTGGTCCAATGGCTACAGCCATAGTCCGCGGCGAACTTCTTAGCAGATTCTTCCCGGCGTGCATAAATGCTGAAAACTTTGTCCTGGCTGCGTTGCCCCTGGATGGAGTCGGCATAGAACCTGCCGATGAACCCCGAACCAAGCATTGCGATCTTTACCATACAGTATAATTTTATTGGTTAGCTGACAATTGCTTTTTTTCACGAAAGAATAAAATGAAATAGATCAGGACGGCGGCGGCGATATAGGCGGGTACCAGCCAGATGCTTTTCCAATCATGCGTTACCGGGATAGTTGGGAAAGCGTAGCCGTTCACGATGACTCCCGAAAACCATGTGCCGATGAACATGCCCAGGCCGTAGGTCGCAAAGGTGAAAAGCCCCTGTGCGGCGTTCTTGATGCTTTCCCCCGCCTTTTTTTCCGTGTACATATAACCCGTGACGAAGAAGAAGTCATAACATACGCCATGGAGGATAATGCCTGCATACAACATCCATTCGGCTGGCCCGATATTTCCATAGGCAAAACAGATATAGCGGAGTATCCAGGCTGTCATACCCAAAAGGAGCATTTTTTTGACGCCGATGCTATTGAACAGAAAGGGAATAGCCATGATAAAGAGGCCTTCCGATAGCTGCCCCATGATCATTTTGCCGGCAGCATTTTTCATGCCCAGCTCGTTGAGGAAGGGATTGGCAAAACCGTAGTAAAAAGAAAGGGGGACACAGACCAGGATGGCGGCTATAAAGAAAATGAGATAGGGTCTATTCCGGAAGAGGATGAATGCTTCCACGCCCAGGCTGGCGGACGCATCGGTGGCGACGCCTTTGGGAGGGGTGTTGGGCAGGAAGAAGCTGACCAAGCCGAGCAATACCGAAGCGGCGGCGGCCAGTTGAAAAGTAGCCTGAGATTTTTCCCATCCGAGGTTGCCGACCAGCAATCCAGCCACGATCCAGCCCAGCGTGCCAAAGACCCGGATCCAGGGGAATTGTTTTCCAGGATCGTTCATCTGGGAAAAAGCGACACTATTCGATAATGCGATGGTCGGCATATAGAGAATGGAATAAAGGAGGATGATCCAGAAAAAAACATCGTTGTTATGAATGGTAGGGGTCAGGAAAAGCAGTAGGGCTCCCACTAAATGCAGCACGCCCATGATCTTTTGCGCGGCGAAATACCGGTCGGCGACCATACCGATAAAAAAGGGGGAGATCATGGTGGCGATGGCCAACGCACTGAAGGCCATACCGATCTCTTTATCGGACGAGTGCAGGTTCGTACCCATGTAAGTACCCATCGTGACATACCATGCACTCCAGATAAAATATTGAACGAACATCATGAATGCCAGCTGAACACCTGTAGTTGTTTTCATTATTACTGCAAATTAGGAACTTAGAAAAATCGGAACAATTTAAGCGTTCATGCCGGACTAAAGAAAAATGTTTGGAATAAATATTTTTCAAACCCTTTATCTTGCACCTTGAACACGTTTATGAGAACATTCGAAGATACATACCGGCACAAGGGTCTGCGCAGGCAACTGGTGGACTCTATCCGTCAGAAAGGCATTACGGACGAGCGGGTGCTGGACGCCATCCAGCAGATACCCCGGCATTTTTTTATGGATTCGGCCCTTGACAAGACGGCCTATGAGGACAGGGCTTTTCCCATAGGGGAGGGGCAGACGATCTCGCAGCCATATACGGTGGCTTATCAGACACAGCTGCTTGAAGTGAAACCTTTTGAGAAGGTGCTGGAGATCGGTACGGGCAGCGCCTATCAGGCCAGCGTACTGTCGGAGATGGGAGCGCTGGTTTATTCGATCGAGCGGCAGAAGAAGCTGTTCGAGACCAATAAGACCTTTCCTTATTTGAAAAAATACCGTAATCTCAAGCTTTTTTATGGGGATGGATTCGAAGGATTGCCTACCTATGGCCCCTTTGACAAGGTGATCGTGACCGCTGCGGCGCCTTTTATCCCGCCCAGGCTGGTAGAGCAGCTAAAGCCGGGAGGCAAGATGGTGATACCTGTAGGTGAAGGACAGGTGCAACGGATGCTGCGACTGACCAGACAGGAGGATGGAGGAGTGACAGAAGAGCTTTTTGACAATTTTTCTTTTGTGCCGATGCTGGAAGGTAAAAATCACTAGAGAAAGGCCACCACCTGTCGTATGACCTCTCCATCCCGGTAGATCTTACGATGTCCCAGTCCTTTTGTTAGGATGAACCGGATGGTGGAGTGCCCGTCCTTTCTTACGGGGAGGGTGTCTGCCAGCGGGGTGATGTCATCGTCCTCGTCATGCAGCCACAACACTTCGGCCTTGATCCCATGCAGGGCCCGGCGAAGGGAGAACCAGGAAAAAGGCCGGCCGAAAAGACGGTATTCATATTCGTCGAATGCTGTCCGCACTTCGTCATCCAGCTCCAGTATTTGAAAGAACATATCTACGGCGGACACCGCTTCAACTGCCGGAGATACCAGGACCAGCCGGGTGGATCTGTCGTGTGCGATGGACTCCAGGAAGAGGCTAAGGGCCAGCCCTCCCAGCGAGTGTCCCATAAAGGAATGGATAGGGCCATAACGATCATAGATCGTGCGGATCATATCTACATAGAGCGGCAGGGTGATCCGCCTGCCGCCCGACTGGCCGTGAGCAGGTGCATCGAAGGCAAGCACTTCATACCCTTTTTTTAGAAAAGCATGAACATATTGTTCGAAATTGCGGGAGGAGGACTCGAAGCCGTGTGCAATGAGCACTTTTTTAGAACAGGCCGGAGGACAGACATTTTTACCTGTGTCTGTCGAGGCCTGACGTGGTAACCACCGATGGCCGCGAACAGAATGGCCTTCCAGGTGAAAGGAAAGTTTTTCTCCCTTGTCGAATAGGGGAGGTAGCTTTTTCCCTGACTTGCGGCGGGGAGTACAAAAAAGAGAAAAAGCCTTCTTTGCTGCCCGCCGGGGGGATACGAGGGTCAGGATATGCAGACGGGCGCGTGTATACCCGATCGCCAGTTTTTGCTTGAAATTCATTATGAACAAAGATATGCAGATTGTAATCATAGGTTCGGGGAATGTAGCTACCGTATTAGGCGGCAAACTGCAGGAGGCGGGTCACCGGATCGTGCAGGTGTTCAGCCGGCGACCGGAGCATGCCATGCGGCTGGCAAACGAGCTGCAGTGTGGCCACGTATCGAAGTTGGCCAATATCTATAATGCCGCGGATCTTTATATAGCGGCCCTCTCGGATGACGCCCTCCGGACACTGGGTTCACAGATATCCCTGCCTGGAAAGCTCATTGTACATACGAGTGGCGCCACACCTAAGGAGGTATTGCTGAAAGTAAGTGCCAACAGCGGTGTCCTCTACCCATTACAAAGCCTTCGCAAGGAGCTGCGGCCTTACCCCGAGATCCCTATTCTGGTGGATGCGAACCTTCCGGAGGACCTGGAAAGGATAGCCGTTGTTGCCCGAAGCATCAGCGGGCAGGTGCAGACAGCGGATAATGATACCCGTCTGAAGCTGCATGTGGCGGCAGTGCTGGTAAATAATTTCACCAATCATCTTTATGTGCTGGCTGAGGAATATTGCCGGAAGGAAGGGGCTGATTTTAACATGCTGCTGCCGCTGATCCGTGAAACGGCCGATCGGCTGTCGAGGATCCCTCCCCGGGATGCACAGACAGGACCTGCAATACGAGGGGATGCGGCCACTATCAAAAGACATTTGGAATTGATAGGCAGCTACAAGGATATTAAGGAAGTATATACATTGATCACCCGTCAGATACAATCGGAAAGATAGAGGTAATTTCACTAATTTGCACCCCAACTTTCAGCTATGAGTGTTCTTGAAAAATTCAAGTCGATCAGCACCTTTGTATTCGATGTGGACGGAGTTATGACGGATGGGAACGTCCAGGTGACGGATGACGGACAGCAATGGAGGACGATGAATACGAAGGATGGATATTCCCTGCAACTAGCTATCAAGAAAGGCTATCGTGTACTGGTGATCTCGGGCGGACAGTCGGAAGGGGTCAGGCTTCGTCTGCAAGGGCTGGGCATACAGGATGTTTATCTGCATGTGAAAGATAAAAAAGAAAGGCTGTTGTCCTATATGCAGGAACATGGTCTGAAGGAGGGCGATATGTTGTATATGGGGGACGATATTCCCGATTATACGGTGATGAAACTGGTAGGGCTGGCCTGCGCTCCTGCGGATGCAGCGCCGGAGATCCGGCACATCGCGGCTTATATCTCTTCTTTTAACGGAGGACATGGATGTGTTCGGGATGTCATCGAAAAAGTCCTGAAACTGAATGGTCATTGGGAGCTGGACACGACCATTGCCTCTAAATAATGGAAAAATTATCCTATATGATCCGGTTGCTCGGCGCTTTTTTCAGACTGATACGCTGGCCCAACCTTATTTTTATTGCTCTGACGCAGGCGCTGTTCTATTACTGCATCTTGCTGCCTGATTTTCGTTCGGGGAATGCGGGCTATGTAAATGTCCTGCAGCCGCGGTGGTTCTATCTGCTGTCGGTGTCCTCCATCCTGATAGCCGCGGCAGGGTATATTATCAATGACTATTTCGATCTGAATATCGACCGGGTGAACAAGCCCGACAAGCTGGTAGTGGACAGGATCATCAAAAGGCGCTGGACTATCCTATGGCATTGGATATTGTCGGGACTTGGGATAGTCATCGGGGGCTATGTGAGCCTGAAGACACATAACCCATTTGTTGGCCTTGGTAATCTTGCCTGCGTCATCCTGTTATGGTTCTATAGTACAACCTTTAAAAGAAGGTTATTGATTGGAAATATAATCATCTCTCTATTGACAGCATGGGTGATCCTGGTATTGTATATGGCTGAATTCAGGCTGGCGGTATTCAAGGACCCTGTGGTGCATAATTTGCTATCGAGGCTTTTCAAATTTGCTATTCTGTATGGCGGGTTTGCTTTTATCATATCGCTGATACGCGAAGTAGTAAAGGATATCGAGGACATGCCGGGTGACGAGCGATATGGGTGCAGGACCATGCCCATCGTATGGGGTGTGAATGCGGCCAAGGTATTTGCGGCTACATGGATGGTGGTCCTGATCGGCAGCCTGGCCGTTATACAATTTTATGTATTGCAAAATGGCTGGTGGATCATACTTCCGTATTGCGCGGTTCTCATTATTGCGCCTTTGATCTGGATATTGAGAGGACTTTATCGTGCAACGACCGCGGCGGACTATCACCTGCTGAGCACATATATCAAGGGAGTGATGCTGGCCGGCATATTATCAATGATCTTTATAAAAATCGTATAGGATGAAAGAACGTATCGTACTCGCTTCCGGGAGTCCCCGGCGCAGACAGTTATTGGAATGGGCAGAGGTGGATTTTGAAGTGATCGTATCGGATGCTCCGGAGACATATCCGTCCGGACTGCCCGTGGGGCTGGTGCCTATACATGTTGCCCGTAACAAGGCGCTGGCTGTAAAAAAACAGCTTTCTCCGGACCGCATTGTGCTGGCGGCGGATACAGTAGTGGTATTGGATGGGGATATCATCGGCAAACCTGTAGACAGGGAGGATGCCATCGGGATACTGAGCCGCCTTGCAGGCCATCAGCATGAGGTGGTCACGGGGGTGGTCCTTTCCCAGGGGCAAAAAGAGATAGCCTTTGCCGAGAGCACAGAGGTATATTTTCATGAGCTCACACGAGAGCAGATCGAGAATTATGTAGACAAATACCGCCCTTATGACAAGGCCGGTGCTTATGCCATACAGGAATGGATAGGGGTGGTGGGTATTCGGGGTATCGAGGGCGATTTCTACAATGTGATGGGTCTGCCTGTCAGCCGGGTGGTGCAGGAACTGGAGAAGATGTGAGTCATGAAAGAGTCTCTACTACAGTGGATCTGGCAGTATCAATATTTTCATTCACGTGATCTGCAAACCACCGATAATGTGCGTTTACAGATATTGTCCCCCGGACAGCCCAATATACACCAGGGGCCCGACTTCCTGGACGCCCGGATAAAGATAGGAGATACATATTGGGCGGGCGCCATCGAGCTGCATATTGCGGCATCCGGCTGGGAAAAACATGCGCACCAGAAGGATAAGAACTATCGGAATGTCATTTTGCACGTCGTATGGATAAATGATACCGAACGACCGGCTCTTTCGGGGCATCGGGAGGTACCGACACTGGTACTGGAGCACAGGGTATCCAAATGGCTGCTGCAACAATATGAGGCGTGGATCAAAAGCCGGGATCGGGTGCCCTGTCAGCAGCAACTGAAAGGGGTGGATGGAAAGGTATGGGAGGACTGGAAGGCGCAGCTGGTGGAACAACGGCTGCATCGGCGGGCGAGCCTTATTGCTGCCGATCTCAAGATCAATCATCAGCATTGGGAGGAGACCTGCTGGTTGCTGATGGCAAAGACCTTTGGAGGACCCGTGAATGGGGCGGCATTCGAAATGATAGCCAGGAGCCTGCCGCTGGCGACCTTGGCCCGGCTGGGGGAAGATCAGCTGGAGGCCTTGCTGCTGGGACAGGCAGGGTTGTTGGAAGGGGTGTTCCGGGATGAACATCCAGGGAGGCTGCAGCAGGAATTCCGTCATTTACGGGTGAAATACACGCTACCCGCTGATCCTCTGCCCGCTCATTTCCTCCGTATGCGACCGGGTAATTTTCCAACGATAAGGCTGGCGCAGCTGGCCAAGCTATTGAAAGGAGGCTCTTTTTGGTTCAGCCGGTGCAAGGAGGCGAGGTCCTTCGGGGATCTGAAGGTGCAGATGGAAGTGGCGGCGGGCAGCTATTGGGACGATCATTATATCCCTGACCGGACATCATCCCGGCGGGTCAAACGATTGGGCGAGGGGTTGAAGGACAGCCTGCTTATCAATGTATTCGTACCGTTGTTGTATGCGTACGGGGCACTGCGGAATGAGCCGGAGCTGCTGGAAAAGGCAATGGATTGGCTGAAGGCCCTGCCGGCGGAGAAGAATATTGTCATCGGGAGATGGAAGAGCCTGTATGTAATGTGCCGGCATGCCGGGGATTCCCAGGCCTTGCTGGAATTAAAAAAGCACTATTGCGATCAGAAGAACTGTCTGCAATGTGCTGTTGGAAAAAATATACTATGCCGTGGGGACGGCCCCAGAGAGGATGCCTGATCAGGCGGGCTGGGCGATCTTATCCCAGTTGAATGCTACCTTTACCTCGATGTCCGGATGGAGGCTGTACATAACGGGACAGGTATTCGCAATGCGCTCCAGTATCAGCCTTTGTTTTTCATCTGCCTGGAAGCTAGGAGGCCATTCGAAGCTGACATCGATACCGCCGATGCGACGTGGCTCCGACTTCATGATCTTCTGGACGGATATTTTCATACCGTGCAGGTCTATCTGCATGTCCTTCGTCTTGATCCCCATGGTAGTGGCCATACAGGCGGCCAGGGAGGTGGCTACCAGGTCGGTGGGAGAAAAGCGCTCGCCTTTTCCCTGATTGTCAACAGGAGCGTCCGTCTCGATAGATGTCCCGGATTGCAGGTGTGTGGCAACCGTCCGCAGATCTCCTTCGTAAATAACTGTAGAGGTCATTGTTCTTTTTTACTTAAATTTACGTTAGATAAATTAAATCATCCCCAGTGAAGAAACTTTTCTTGTCCACGCTGATCCTACCAGCCGTTATAAGTCTTTATGCCCAGGACAGCAGCTACGTCTCCCCCAGAAGGAATAAGAAAGATGCTAAGCGAGACAGGATCAACAATTTGATAAGAATGGAGGAGGAAGGGGATCTTATCTTTAACAAGCACAATATATTCGGCATACGCCTGGCGACGGATGGCTATGGCATCAATTTCGAAAAAGGGAAATTTGTCACCCCCACCCGTACCGTTTTGTATCAATTCGAGCTGAATGAAAAGAAAAGCACGAAGGAGCATAAGGTATCGGCTTCTCCCGATCAGTTCAACTACAGCTCGCTGGTGCCATACAAATTGAATAATTTTTACATCTTCAAGCTGGCAATAGGCCAGCAGCACCTCATTGGCGGCAAGGGCAACAAGAATGGCGTCGCGGTGACGGCATTGTACACGGGAGGCGTCTCCATCGGCATGCTGAAGCCTTATTATGTGGATGTACAGAACACACAGACCGGGGAGACCACCCGCAAGACCTTTACCGAGCTACAGACAGATACCCTGCCGGATGTGGTGACAGGATCTTCCGGCTTTACAGTGGGCTGGGGACATTTGAAAATAAAGCCCGGGTTGAATGCCAAGGGAGCTATGCGATTTGACTACGGCAGGCTGAACCAAACAGTCACCGCCATCGAAGTGGGCCTGACAGGTGAATATTACTTCTCTAAAATACCACAGGTACTCCTGGTCCCTCAAAAGAACTTCTTCTTCAACGCCTACGTCCAGATCATGTTCGGGAGCCGAAAATAAGGTTGTATCTCAAAGTGCGTACATTTGTACCATGGAAGAAAGATCAACAGTTCCCTCCTGCGGGGGAAATGACAATAATAGCGAAGCTAAGATCAAGAAACCCAATTGGTTACGTGTTAAACTCCCCATCGGCGAAAGTTACAAGCATGTCCGTGGTCTCGTAGATACACATAAGCTGCATACAATCTGTGAAAGCGGCAATTGTCCCAATATGGGGGAATGCTGGGGGGAAGGAACGGCCACCTTTATGATCCTGGGTAATATCTGTACCCGGAGCTGTGGATTTTGCGCAGTAGCGACAGGCAGGCCCGACCCGGTGGATTGGGATGAGCCCCAAAGGGTAGCTGAAGCCATTTATTTGATGAAGGTAAAACACGCCGTTATTACCTCCGTGGACAGGGACGAGCTGAAGGATGGGGGCAGCATCATCTGGCAGAATACGATCCGTGCGGTAAAGGCATTGAATCCGGATACTACGCTGGAGACCCTCATACCCGACTTCAAGGCCGAGCGGGAGAACATAGCGAGGGTCATCGAAGCCGCGCCGGAAGTAGTTTCTCATAATATCGAGACAGTGGAAAGGCTTACCCGCCAGGTGCGGATACAGGCCAAGTATTGGCGCAGCATGGAGACCTTGAAACTGCTGAAGGAAGGAAATATGCGTACAAAGAGCGGGGTCATGCTGGGGCTGGGGGAGCGCAAGGAAGAAGTGGTGCAAACCATGCAGGACCTGCGAAGCAGCGGAGTGGATGTGATCACCCTTGGACAATATCTGCAACCTACCAAAAAACATCTGCCCGTCGTACGGTTTGTTCACCCCGATGAATTTGCCGAACTGCGGGAGATAGGCTATGAATTGGGATTCGATTACGTAGAGAGCGGGCCATTGGTAAGATCTTCTTATCACAGCGAGCGCCATGTCATACCCGGCTACGGAAGGAATGAATGGCTGCGCCAAAAGCAAGAGATCGCGTGACAGGAAAGAGATCGATCCTTTGGTTGGCCGCCGTATTGGAGGTAGCTGTCTCCATGGCGCAATCGCATTGGAAAAATGTAGATTCCATTTATAAGCCTTTACCGTCCAGCATGCATGTATACCGCTGGGCGGATTCTCTGAATGGCGCCCCTTTTATCGCTTATTATGTTTCAGCCCAATTGAAGGACAGACACCTGATCTTTTCCGACCAGGTGACAGATAACAAGCGATTCACCCCCTCTCAATTCTACCAGTTGGAACAATTCCCTTTATTGGTAGTAAACTGCACTTATTTTTCCTTTGAGACAAATCAGAACATCAGCATGGTGATGAAGGATGGAAAGCTGGTGGCATATAGTGTCACGGCGCTAAAAGGGCAGGGTGAGGATTCCATGCTGTATTATTACCCTACGCGGGGAGCCATTGGCATCGACCGCAAGAGAAGGGCCGATGTTGCCTGGACCTTTACGGATACCACTCATCGCTGGCCTTATGCCTTCGAAGAGATGCCGGTGGTCGCCAAAGGCGAGGAGAGCAATCCTTCCATTTATGATCTTAAGGACATCGAGTGGAAGTGGTGGAAGATGCGGACGGCCGTGGGTGGAGGGCCCGTATTGATCCATGATGGACGGATATGGATCACCAATAAAGAAGAGCAGCTGTTCTCGGGTGGAGACATCGACCGGCGTCCCCGGACGGCCATGGGATATACAAAGGACGGGCAGCTGATCATCCTGGTCATACAGGGCCGAAGTCCCGGCATTGCGGAAGGGGCGACGCTGGAGGGGGTGGCGAAGATGCTGTCCGACCTGAAATGCTATGAGGCGGTGAACCTGGATGGCGGAGGCAGCAGCTGTATGCTCATCAATGGAAAAGAGACCGTTAAACCTTCAGACAAAGACGGTGAACGGCCTGTACCCGCGGTATTCCTCATCCGGGAACGCATAAAGAAATAATACCGGTAAAGTATATACGCTACGATTCATCGGTTAGCGGCCGTCTCATAAATAAAAGAGGCGGTCTTTTTATTTTAGCGGGATACCCGCAAGGTCTTGCCTTCAAGGGCGACACGGATACCCCCCTGCTGCAGAAGATGCAGGATACCCGACAGCGGCAGGCTGCGTTGCAGCTTGCCCTTGAACAGCCGGTCCGGGACTGGGCCGGCATATTCGATATCGAGGTCATACCAGCGTCCGATCTGCCGCATGACCACCGGCAGGGGAGCTTTGTCGAACTGGAAATAGCCATTCTTCCAGGCGGCTGCAAGGGCTACATTGCCAGGCCCGATGGAGAAGGGGCCGCCAGGCGGGATGCTGGCTTCCTGGCCGGGCGCGAGGAGGCCGCTTTTCCCGGAGGCAGAGACTTTCACCGCTCCT
The DNA here is from genome assembly GCA_001898505.1 of Sphingobacteriales bacterium 50-39. Classification (GTDB taxonomy): domain Bacteria; phylum Bacteroidota; class Bacteroidia; order Chitinophagales; family Chitinophagaceae; genus Puia. The sequence continues at coordinate 129,146 of MKTZ01000002.1, read as the reverse complement.
TCCACGAGGGAGGTCCTGAGGACGGTCTCGTCAGGGTAGGCATTGATATTAAATTGGGTGCCTAGCACCTCGATGTCCGATGCGCCCACTCGCACATGAAAGGGTCGGGCGGGGTCTTTCGCGATTTCGAAATAGGCTTCGCCGGTCATTTCGACGGTCCTGTCGGACCCGGTGAAGGCTGCTGGGAATCGGAGAGAGGAGGAGGCGTTCAACCATACTTTGCTGCCATCGGCCAATATCAGTTCATATTGATTGGCGCGTGCCGTGCTGACGGTATTATAAGCGATCTTGCCGCCGGCTGCCGGCTGTTCCGGAGCACTTTCTGGTGTTGCGCCGGTCTTGTAAGAGAGGGTTCCATTTCCCTGATTGACGATCTTCGTATTCCCTTGCCAGGTGATGGTGCCAAGCCCCGCGCTATCGAGGGGGACCTGTGTGCCGTCGGCGAGCGTGAGCATTGCTTTGCTCGAGCCGGGTCGGACTTGGTCCGGGGTAAGGACCGGTCTGATAACCGGTGTGGCGACGATGGGCTCCGGCTGCCGGCCGCTATTTCTCCAATAGAGGAACCCGAGGAGGAGCGCGATGCCCGTGATAGCGGCTGCCCAGCCCAGTGAGGTCCTGGTCCTCGGGCGGCGGGCCAGAGTCGGCGAGGAGAGAGGGACGGCGGCCGTGACGACAGCATACATCTTATCGGTGTCGATAAGGTGGGATTTTGAGGGGAGTTCGCCGCTGCGCGCCTTTTCCCACAGTTCCCGCAGGGGCTGGTCAAGCGTCTCCGTGTCCTGGTCGGGGATATCCTTTATGAAAGCGAGCAGCTCCTGCCATTCGGCTTCGGAGCAGGCCCCCCGGAGGTACCGGTCGAAAAGTATATTGATCCGTTCGTCCATTGTCGTCGTGATTGATTTACCGGCCCGGATAGAGACGGGCTTTGAAATGGGTCCGGCTGTAATATAAGAGGTAAAATAGACTTTTTTAGAACTAACAAATCTCGTTTATTCGCCGGAAATGTTTTGTATTTTTTGGAAATGGATGTAGAGCAGGGCTGTATTATACGATTTTTAGTATTATTGTAGCATTATAAATGCCATATGACCGGAGATACTCCTCTCTTTCCGATGGATGGGCAATCATTCAAGGCTCTCTTCGACACCTACGTACACCGGGTCCATGACTATATTGCGTTCCTTTGTAAGTCGGATCATATCGCGGAAGAAGTGACCCAAGAGGTCTTTATCATCCTGTGGAGGAAGAGGGATGATCTGCACGAAATAAACCATCTCGATCAATACATCTTCCGCATCGCCAGGAACCTGGCTATGAAACTCCTAAAGAGGGCTGCTTCGGATGCGCAACTGGCTGCCCACATATATAAAGGGTCCCTGAAGCGAAGCGACGAAGTCGTGGAAGCCATCAATTGCAGGAACGTCCAGGACCTGGTGGCCAAGGCGCTGCAGAAACTGCCTCCCCAGCCCAGAAAGATCTATCTTTTGAGCCGGCATGCGAACCTGAACTTCGACGAGATCGCGTCCGCCACCGGCCTGTCCCGTCACACCGTCAAGAACCATTTGCAAAAAGCGCTGATCTTCATCCGGGAGCATCTGGTGAAAAATGGCTATCAACCTCTTCTTGCCGCTGTCATTACCAGCCTGCTGCCCTGAGTTTTAATTTTTTTTGCAGTCATTTAGTACCGGAAGGTCTCTTATGTCCTCTTATTGGTCATAGTGTCCAACCTACGGACGGTAAATATTTTCGTCAACCAAAACGGAGATTCAACATGCGATTGCTGCGCCTTATTAAATTGACTGTATGGCTATCCTTTCTGCTGACCTTGCAGGTTAGTGCCCACACGTATTCACAACTTATCACGTATGCCGGGAGGGAGGTTCCCCTCGAGCAGGTATTCGCCGTTCTCGAGAAGCAGACCGGCTTTGTCGTCTTTTATGATTACCAGGAGATCGCCGACGCGAAACGGGTGACGGTGGATGTAAAGAAAAAGCCTTTGAAGGAATTCCTGGATCTCTGTCTGAAAGGGCAGCCTCTCGGCTATGCCATCGAGGACAAGACAATTATGATCACCCGTGTCCAACGGTCTGCTCCCCGACAGTTGGACAGTTCGGAGGCCCCGCGTCCACCCGCGGACGTGCATGGAAGGGTCTTTTCCAAGAATGGGGAGCCGCTGTCCGGGGTCACCGTATCGGAAAAAGGAACAGCGAATGCCACGGTCACACAGGCCGATGGAAGTTTTACGTTGAAGGGGAGCGCTCCGGGGGCCGTTTTGGTATTCAGCTATGTGGGGCACAGGACGACGGAGGTTCGCGCGTCCGGGCGTTCGGCGATGGAAGTGGTATTGGAACCGGCGGCGCAGGATATGTCCACCGTAGTGGTCACGGCCCTGGGCATCAAGCGCGAAAAGAGGTCCCTGGGCTATTCTGTCGCGAATGTGGAAGGGTCGGAGCTGACGGAGACGCCGCAGACCAGCGTGTTGAATGCCTTATCCGGGAAGGTGGCCGGTGTTCAGATCTCTCAGATGGATGGCACGGCCGGGTCATCGGTCAAGATATTGATCAGGGGAGCCACTTCGCTGAACAAGGACAATCAGCCTCTCTTTGTCATCGACGGGGTTCCGGTGGCGAACCAGCTGAACAATGCCTTTGCGGGGGCTGACATGGGCAATCCCGTTTCCGACATCAATCCCGACGATATCGCTACGATCTCCGTGCTCAAGGGCCCGAGCGCGGCCGCCTTGTATGGGTCCCGGGCGGCAAATGGGGTGATCCTGATCACGACCAAGTCGGGACGCGGCGGGAAAAAAGGGCTTGGCATCTCCGTGAACACGGCGGCGGTGATGGACATACCTTATAAATATGTTCCGGTACAAACAAAATTCGCGTCGGGAAAATCCGGTGCGCACGTATTGGAGGAGAGCGAGAATGAGAACTGGGGGCCGAGGCTGGATGTCGGCGAGGAATGGGTGCAATGGAACAGCAACGGCCAGAAGGTCCCGCTGATCTCCTATCCGCACAGGTTTCAGGATTTCTTTCAGACCGGGTTTACGAGCACGAACAATATAGGCGTCAGCGGGAATTATGACCGGGGGAGTTTCAGGGCCTCGGTAGGGGATGTGATCAGCAAGGGAGTGGTACCGAACACGGATCTGCGGAGGACGACCTTTGCATTGAACACGATGTACAAGATGACCGACAAGCTGCGGATCACGGCCAACTTCACGGTCACTGAATCCGGTTCGAACAATCGGCCGATCATCGACGGCAATCGCACTTCGCCTGTCCGCAGCGTGTACGAGATGGGCGCCAATATCAATATCATGGACCTGCGGCAATACTGGCTGCCGGGGCAGGAAGGCATCAAGCAGCGAAAATACAAGGACAAGCAAAACAATCCCTGGTTTGTCGCGTATGAGAACACCACCGGTTTCAGCCGGGACCGTACAGTAGGCAAACTCCAATTGGATTATGACCTGGCCAGGGATTGGAGCTTGATGGCGAGATATACCAGCGATGCCTATACGGAGGCGCGGGAAGCCAGGAAGGGATACAACAATTATGAGAGCCCGAAGGGCGCGTATGACGTCGACAATCTCTTCCGGAAGGAGACCAATATGGACCTTATGTTCTCTTACAAGAAGAACCTGTCGAAAGACTGGAACCTGAATGCGTTTGCCGGGGCCAGCCGCATGGAGCAGAACAGCCGCGAGATCTATATCAACGCGACCCAGATGGTCGTGCCCGGTCTGTATACCATTTCCAATGGCGTTCCGGGGACGGTGTCTTACACCAGCGCCAAATACAAGAAGCAGATCTACGGCGTCTACGGGATGGGATCGCTGGGATATAAGAGCAGGGTTTATCTGGATATCACGGCGCGCAATGACTGGTCGAGCACGCTGCCGAAGGCCAACCGTTCCTATTTTTATCCATCGGCTTCGCTGAGCATGGTCCTCTCCGATATGGTGAAGATGCCCGGCTGGGTCAAATTTGCCAAGTTCAGGGTGGGGTCGGCGCAAGTCGGGAACGACGTCGCGCCGTATAGCTTGAACCAGACCTATTCCACGGCAGCGGACTGGGGTGCTGCCAAACGCATGTATATGGACGGTCAGCTGAAGAACTCACGGTTGAAGCCGGAAATCTCCACGTCTCATGAGGCGGGGGTGGATATCAGGCTCTTCAATGACAGGATCGGCCTGGATGCTACCTATTATATCGCGCGGAGCAAGAACCAGGTGCTTTCCATCGGTCTGCCCAGCGAGTCGGGGGCGACGAGCCAGCTGATCAATGCGGGGCTGATCGAGAGCAAAGGCTGGGATATCCGGCTGACCACCGTGCCGGTGTCATCGGGGGACTTCCGGTGGGAGATGAACTTCAATTTCAGCAGGAACCGGACTTCCATCAAGGAGCTGGCCAATGGTATCACCTATTTCCCCTTCGTCTCTTATAACGGGGCGGAAGTGCGTACCTATACCGGCGGTCAGATCGGGGATATCTATATGTTGCCGATGCTCACGGTGAACGACAAGTCTTCTCCTTATAACGGGTATCCGATCCTGACCAACGACGGGAAACTGCAGACCGACAACGACGTGAACCATATGATGAAGATCGGCAACTTCAACCACGATTTCATGTTAGGTATCCAGCCTACCTTCTCCTACAAGTCTTTCTCGCTGTATGTCAATATAGACTGGAGGCAGGGCGGCTCCTACTATTCCAATACGATGATGTTCCTCGGGAATAACGGGCAGCTGGACGAAACCTTTTCCGGTGTTCCCTACGATAAGAGCAAGGGCATATCCGATCAGATCAAAGCAAATCCAAAGGCCTACCTCGGAAATTGGATCGGGGGAAGGAATGAGGAATATGGCGGTTTCGCCTGGACAGGCTCCCAGGCGTCTATCCGGAAGCAGGATGCCAGCTTCAACCCCGGTGTCCGGCAGGTGGTGACCAACGGCAATATTTCCTATGTAGAGAACCTGGGCGGGGCGGATACGAAATGGCTGGACCCATTTAATGCTTATCGGTATGCAAACCGCCCCTTTCCCGACCGGAATCTGTACAGCGCCACGTATGTGAAGCTCAGGGAAATTTCGCTGGCCTATCGCCTGCCGCGCAACTTTACTCACCGGCTGAAGCTGCAGGGGGCTTCCGTCTCATTGGTGGCGAGCAATCTGTTCGAATGGACGGCAGCCCATATCGCGATCGATCCGGAAAGGGCCTTCCGACAGGATGGGGCCGTGTGGACGCAGGGCGTGGAATATTATAACGTAATGCCCTGGACGACATCGGTGGGCTGTAAACTAAATGTGGATTTTTAAAAAGAGACAAAGATGAAAACGCTTCTGATAAAGTTGGTGACATTAACCGCGATCCTGACGATAGCGGCGCCTTCCTGCAAAAAATTCGATGAGGCCAATATCAACCCGAATAGTGCTGAAAACGTATCTTCCAATTATATTCTTACTTATGTCCTTACGGAGACCTCCAAGCTCTACTATAATTTAGGGGCCGAGGGGTCCAAGATCTCCGGGCTGCTGCAATACACTCAGATCGGCACCAATGAGAACGCGGCCACGGTAAATAATTACGGATGGAGCCATGACTCCTGGGATACCTATTATGCCATCCTCCGGAATATAAATATCATCCATACCAATGCGATCCGGGACAACAACAAGCTGTTCGAAGGGATCTCGCTGGTCATGAGATCTTTTGTCTTCGGGATGTTGACGGACCTCTATGGCGACATCCCTTATTCCGAGGCCCTAAAGGCCAGCGGCGGGACCTATTTTCCAAAATACGACAAGCAGGTGGACGTATATACGGGGATCCTGAAGGATCTGAGCGCTGCCAACGATCTGTTGTCAAACCTGGATGCCACCAAGGATGCCATCGACGCGGGGGCGGATGTGATCTATGCGGGCAGCGGAGCGAAGTGGAGGCTTTTCGCCAATTCCCTGCGTATGCGCTATGCGATGCGGCTTTATAACAAGCGGTCGGAGATGAGCGCGGCGGGCGTGGATATTGTCAGCGAGTTCAATAATGCGGCCGGAGCTGCTTTTACATCCGTCGGAGACGAGGCTACGATGAGCTATCTGGGCGCGACGGCGGATAATTCAGCGCCGGGAGGGCCTTTGAACAGCTCGAATCCGCTGTACCTGATAAAGCCTGCCGCTACCCTGGTGAATAAGCTGCGGGCCCTGGGCGACCCTCGCCTGCAGCGCTGGGTGAATCCGGTGCTATACAAATGGGATGCAAATGTCACTGCCGACTCGAATGCGACGATGACGAATATCTATGGCGAATCCTATACGGTGAAATACAGGAAGGCTACGACGACAGGAGTGGATACTTCTTTATATGTAGGATTACCGGTGGGGCTGGCCACAGTAGATGCCCTGGTATTCAATAAGGGTGGTGATGGGGCTTCCTACAACCCGGAGCGGAACCCCTATATCTCTTACCTGCACAGCCGGTACAGGCTCAATAGCGACCCCTATGTCAAGGTGAAGCTGATGACCTTTGCAGAGGTCTCGTTCCTGATGGCGGAGGCGGCTTTAAAGGGTGGTTTTACGGTGAGCGGGAGCGCGGACCAATATTATAGGAACGGCATACAGGCTTCCATGGACCGCTACGGAGTCACCGGCAATGCGGCCGGGTTCGATTTCAACACCTACTATAACAATCCTGATGTCGACTATGCAGGCGCTTCCGATAAGCTGGCGCGTATCATGGAGCAAAAATGGATCGCGGGCTGGCTGAGCATCGAGCCCTGGTTCGACTGGAGGAGGACAGGGTATCCCGATCTGCAGACGGGGCCGGTAGCGCAGTTCGGGCCGAAATTGCCGATCCGGTCTATTTATCCTTCTCCCAATCTCGACAAGGCTTACCTGGTCAATTACCAGGCTGCTGTCAGCCGGCTGGAGTCCACGATCTATGTGCCCGTCGGGCAATCGGCCGATCATTCCTATTCGAGAATGTGGCTGCTGCAGGGCACGAACAAGCCGTGGTAGGGAACTGGTAGGGTTGAAGTTCCGCCCCCCATAGGGCTATAAAATAGAAAGGCCGCCTCTTATATTTGAGACGGCCTCTTTGTTTTTATCGAAGGTCATTGCATTTATATTTTCATATCCCAGACCAGTGCGCTGGCGCCAAGGATCGCGGCGTCGGATTCCTTTAAATGGCTCACCAGGATCTTCACCTTATTCTGGAACACCTGGATGAGATTACTCTCCATGTTCTCCCGGGTAGGTTTAAGGATGAGGTCGCCGGACTTGGTAAGCCCCCCGAAGAGGATAATGGCTTCAGGGCTGGAGAACATGACAAAGTTGGCGAGCGCCAGACCCAGTATCTCTCCTGTGAAGTCGAAGATGGCTTTAGCCAGCTTGTCCCCCTGTATGGCGGCGTCATATACTTTTTTAGAGTCCAGCTGGTTCTTAGGAATGCCCCTTAACAAACTTGCTTCCTGACTTTTCTCCAGCATTTCGATGGCCGTGAGCTTTACTCCTGTGGCGGAGGCGTAGCTTTCCAGCGAACCTTTTTTGCCCGTGCCTTCGTGCAGGCGACCGTGGGGGATGATGATGGTATGTCCCAATTCGCCGGCAAAGCCGTCGTGGCCATATATGAGTTTACCATTGGCGACGATGCCGCTGCCTACCCCTGTACCCAGGGTGATCATGATAAAGTCCTTCATGCCTTTGGCTGCGCCGTACATCATCTCGCCGATGGCGGCGGCATTGGCGTCGTTGGTAAGAATAGTGGGCAGCTGGAATTTATTCTGGATAAGCTTGGCCAGGGGGATGATCCCGCGCCAGGGCAGGTTCGGGGCGTATTCTACCGTGCCGCTGTAATAATTGCCGTTGGGAGCGCCTACGCCTATGCCGCGCATACGGCCAGTGCCGCCCGCCTTTTCGATGAGTACGGATAGATGGCTGTGCAGCTCGTCGATAAAGCTTTCTACCTGGCTGTGCCCCCTGGTGGATATTTCACTGGAAAATAACACATTGCCTATACGGTCGACTATCCCAAATTTTGTGCCTGTGCCCCCGATGTCAATGCCGATGGCCAATGACTCGTAAGAAGACGAAGAAGCGGCTTTTGCCATGAACGCTGAGTTTTAGATTTGATGCCTGAACGAGCGGCTGCAAATATAGGACAAGAATTACATTAATGTCCACCACCGGCTTGTAAAGCATCGAAATCGATTCCCTGAGACTTTAGCACGGATTTAGCCCGGATGGCGTAAAATGCCAGATAGGCAAAACAGGCTGCACCCATGATATAGCTGTAATGGATACCGAGCGGAGTTTCTGACAGGATGCCCTGGAAGAGGCTGATAAAGCCGCCACCCATGATCATCATGATCAGCAGACTGCTACCCTGATTGGTGTGCTTGCCCAATCCGGCAACAGCCAGGGTGAAAATGCAGGGCCAGAGAGTGCTGCAGAAGAGCCCCACGCTGGTGAAGGCATAGACGCTGACCATGCCGGTAGTCGCCATCCCGATGAGAAGGGCGGCGATGCCGCAGGAAGAGAAGATAAGGAGCATTCTCGCCGGATTGCCTTTGCTAAAAAGATCACCTATGATCATGACGACGATCAGCAGGGGATATATGGCAAATGCTTTGATATCGTGGCCGCCAATGATGTTGACGAGAAGGAATATGCCAAATGCTACATAGGGCATCACGAAGCGCAATACCTGCTGGGCGGACTTGCTCAGGCCGAATGCGCCTATGGCGCCCGTCCACCGGCCAATCATAAGGCTGGCCCAATAAAGGGAAATGAACGGGGCTACCTTGTCAGTAGAGATGAGAAGATCCTGTTTCAGATATTTGGGCAGATTGCTGGCAGTGGAAACTTCTACGCCCACGTATACAAAAATGCCGATCATTCCCATCCATAGCTGGGGGTATGAAATGGCGGATTTGCGATGTAATAATTTGGCGGAATGTGCGTCTTCCTCTCCGGCAGACGTCTCTGCTACATGGTCGAGATCGATCTTATTGGGGATGGAGGAGAATTTAAAGAAGACGGCCACCAGTACAAAGGCAAGACCCAGGATAAGATAAGGAGTTTTTACGCTCTCGATACTGGCATTGGTGTTGGCGTGGCTGACGCTGCCGAAGATGGCAAAGCTCACCAGCAGCGGGCCGATGGTAGTACCGAAATTATTGACGCCACCGGCCATGGTCAGGCGTTGCGAGCCTGTCGCCGGGTCGCCGATGACGATGGCTAACGGATTGGCTGCGATCTGCTGCAGCGAAAATCCCAACCCTACGATAAACAGGCCGGAAAGCATCAGAGTAAAGGAAGCGCTATTGGCTGCGGGATAAAATAATAAGGTGCCGATGGCGGAGATGATCAGGCCGATGGCAATACCATTTTTATAGCCAACTTTATTCAGCAGGTCGGAACCTATGGATTTTGAAATAGCGACGTAGATAAGAGAACCAACAGTATAGGCTACATAGAATGCAATGGACACCAGCTGGCTTTGCCAATGCTCCAAATGGAATTTGTCTTCGAATACAGGGATGAGAATATCGTTACTCGCTGCTACAAAGCCCCAGAAGAAGAAGACGCTGATGAGCGTACCAAATTGAGCCCAATTGGTTTTTTGATGCATGGTAGTGTTTTGGAATTAAGGGCTGAAAATAGCATGTTTTCGCGACGCGAAAAATTTTTTCATCACAGACGGAGCATTAAATGGAAAACCTTCCCTAAATTGAATGGCGGTTGCTCAAAAGCTGCACCCTAAGCATTAACATATTTTAATGGAAATAATACACGTATCGGCAGAGTGTTATCCGGTGGCTAAAGCCGGTGGGTTAGGCGATGTTGTGGGGGCGCTGCCCAAATACCAGCGCCAGCTGGGGCATGTTGCCAAGGTGGTGATGCCGATGTATCGGACCAAATTCCTTTTGGCCAATGAATGGGATGTTGTTCATAAGGGATATACCCATCTCGGCAACTGGTGGTTCAATTATACCGTGATCAAGGAAAAGACCAATAAATTAGGCTTCGACCTCTACCTGGTAGATATCAATGGGGTGCTGGACAGGGAGAAAGTATATGGCTATGACGATGACATCGAGCGGTTCGTTGCCTTCCAGGTGTCGGTGGCGGACTGGCTGGTGGCCTGGAAGCACCGCCCGGACATTGTGCATGTACACGACCATCAGGCGGCGCTTATTCCTTTCTTTTTCAAGTATTGCCATGCTTATCAGTCCTTAGCGGATATACCTACGGTGCTGACTATCCATAACGCACAATACCAGGGCTGGATGGGCTGGGACAAAAGCACCTATATACCTGCCTACGACACCTGGAAAACGGGCATGCTGGGATGGGGAAATGCCATCAACTCCCTGGGTAGCGGGATCAAGTGCGCCTGGAAGGTTACCACCGTAAGCCCTACCTATCTGGAAGAGATGAGGAGTAATGCCAACGGCCTGGAAGCTCTGCTGGAATACGAAAAGGGAAAATGTTCGGGTATTCTCAACGGGATCGACAACCTGGTCTGGGACCCATCCACGGACGGCTATTTTGAAGATCATTTTACCATCGAGACCGTAGAGGAAGGCAAACGGAAGAATAAGGAACTGCTCTGCCAGCGTTTTCAGCTGGACCCTAAAAAGCCGTTGATCACTTTTATCGGCAGGCTGGTGGGAGAGAAGGGCGCCGATCTGCTGCCCCAAGCCATCGAAGACTCTTTTTATTATGTAGGACGCAGGATGAACTTTCTTATATTAGGCAGTGGGTTCCCGGATGTTGAAGGCCGTCTCAATGCGATGAAAGGGCTTTCCCGGGGGGATTATAATGTCTATATCGGGTATGACGAGGCGCTGAGTCACCTCATGTACGCCGGCGCGGATTATATCCTCATGCCTTCGCGTGTGGAGCCCTGCGGGCTGAATCAGCTGTATGCCCTTCGTTATGGCACCATTCCTGTGGTACGCAATACAGGGGGGCTGCATGACACTGTTCTCGACTATGGCGACAAGAATGGATATGGTATACGGTTCAACCATGCCAGCGTAGGTGATATGACACATGGGATCTGGCGGGCGGTGGAGATGTATCAGCAGTCCGAAAAAGTGAAGGAGATACGTCAGCACATTATGCAGCTCGATTTTAGCTGGGAGTCCAGTGTAAAGTCTTATATGCAGCTCTATGAATCCATAAAGTAAGCAGTAATCAACTATCGTTTCAAATCATAAACCGCGAAGTATGTCTAAAGAGATTCTGTCCGTGATTTTAGGAGGGGGCGCCGGTACAAGGTTATATCCTCTAACGGCAAGCCGGTCCAAGCCGGCCGTGCCTATTGCCGGGAAATACCGTCTGGTAGATATTCCCATATCGAACTGTTTGAACTCCGGCATAACAAGGATGTTCGTTCTTACGCAATTCAACTCGGCTTCTCTCAACCGCCACATCAAGAACACGTATCATTTCAGCGCCTTCAGCTCGGCATTCGTGGATATCCTGGCGGCGGAGCAAACCCCTGATAACCCTACGTGGTACCAGGGTACAGCGGATGCCGTCCGGCAGTGTCTGCGGCATCTGGGGCCTTTCGACAGCGACTACGTGCTGATCCTTTCCGGCGACCAGCTGTACCAGATGGATTTTATGGATATGCTGGCGCATCATAAGGAAAAGGGGGCGGATATCTCTATTGCCACGATACCCGTCAATGACAGGGAGGCTTCCGACTTTGGCATCATGAAAATGGATGAGAGCGGGTATATCACCTCCTTTACTGAAAAGCCCAAAAAAGATATGTTGCCACCCTGGATCAGCGATACAGGCCCCGCTATGCAGGCGCAGGGACGGAACTATCTCGCGTCCATGGGTATCTATATCTTCAACCGCCAGCTGCTGTCCGAGCTGCTGGAGAATGAGTATGTGGAATCCACGGATTTTGGTAAAGAAATAATCCCTCAATCCCTGGAAAAGTATAAGGTGGTCAGCTATCAATATGATGGATACTGGACAGACATCGGTAACATCCCGTCCTTCTTCGAGGCCAATCTGGGGCTGACAAAAGATATCCCTGATTTCAATTTATTTGATAATGAAAAGGCGATCTATACCCGTGCGCGTATGCTGCCGCCGGCGAAGATCAGCGGTACGACCCTGGAGAAGACCATCATCGCCGAGGGGTGTATCATCAATGCTTCCCGTATAGAGAACAGTGTTATCGGCATACGTACCCGTATCGGAACGGGCACGACCATCGTGAGCAGCTATCTGATGGGGGTGGATTATTATGAGACCATCGAGGAGATCGAGCAGGCGAGAACGCACGGTCTTCCCACGGTGGGTATTGGGCATCGCTGTTATATACGGAATGCCATCGTCGATAAGAACTGTCGCATCGGGGACGATGTGCGGATCAATGGAGGACATCATCTGGAGAATACGGATCATTCGCTGTACACGGTGAAGGAAGGGGTAGTAGTGATCAAGAAGGGAGCCGTGCTGCCGAATGGATTTGTCATATAATTAATTATATAAAACTGCCCGGGAGAACCGGGCAGTTTTAAGCTGGGCACAGTGTATTTTTTACATAACCAACGATTGCTATGGCATCTTCAACTTCTCCTGGTCCTTTGCGTCAAGGGCTCACGCCCAAGCCCAACCTGACCATTGCCCAGATATTTACGATGAGCTTTGGGTTTATGGGTATTCAATTCGGCTTTGCCCTGCAGAATGCAAATACCAGCCGTATCCTGCGGACCTTTGGCGCGGATGTGGACCAGCTGCCTATGTTCTGGCTGGTAGCGCCGCTGGTGGGGATGATCGTGCAGCCATTGATCGGGCATTACAGCGATCATACCTGGAACCGGCTGGGACGCCGCAAACCATATTTTCTAACGGGGGCATTGCTGTCATCCCTGGCATTGATACTGCTGCCCAATTCGGCCGGCATGGCGGGCTGGATACCTGCCTTATGGGTAGGCGCTGGTTTTGTGATGATCATGGATGCTTCCTTCAATATCGCCATGGAGCCTTTTCGGGCGCTGGTAGCCGACAATCTTCCCGACAGGCAAAGGACCCTCGGCTTTTCCGTTCAGACCTTTCTTATCGGACTGGGCGCTGTTGTCGGGTCGAGCCTCACGGATATCCTGGCTTCTCTTGGTGTCAGCAAGGTAACGGGTCCGAGCGGGATTGCCGACAATATCAAGTATTCATTTTATATCGGTGCTGCTGTCTTTATTGCAGCCATACTGGTGACCGTCCTCTTCTCCCGCGAGTACCCTCCGAAAGAATATGAAAAATATCATGGCAAGCCGGAAGAGGGGTCAGAGCATGCGGGACTGGGGCAGATCCTAAAGGATTTTGCCCGGATGCCAAAGACCATGAAGCAGCTGGGGCTGGTGCAATTCTTCAGCTGGTTTGCTCTATTCAGCATGTGGGTATTCACTACGGATGCCGTCGCCACGCATGTGTACGGGCTGTCAGGTGATTATGCCAAGACTGTTGCCTATAATGAAGCAGGCAATAAGGTAGGGAGCGCCTTTGCCTGGTACAATGGGGTGGCAATGGTCTTTGCACTTTTTCTACCTGGGATCGCCAAACGCATCGGACGGAAACTGACCCATGCATTGTCACTGACAGCAGGAGGTGTAGGGCTTCTTTCTGTCTTTTTTATCAAGGACCCTGCCATGCTGAAATATTCCATGATCGGTGTGGGGCTTGCCTGGGCCAGCATACTCGCCATGCCTTATGTTATTTTGAGCAGCTGCATCCCCGCGGGAAAAATGGGCATTTATATGGGTATATTCAATTTCTTTATTACACTTCCGCAGATCATAAATGGATTGTTTGGCGGGTGGATCATCAAGCATATTTACGGCAATCAACCTATTTATGCCATTGTGCTGGCTGGCTTCTGTCTTATCTGCGCGGCCATCAGCGTTCTCTTTGTATATGATGGGGGCGCCATCCGGATACAACAAGAAAAAGCAGCGCTTGCATGAAAAAGAGCATTATCATTTTTTTCCTGATATTGGCCGGGGCATTGCGAGGCGAAGAAGGCGTCCGGATCTACCCCACCAACTGGTGGGTAGGCATGAAAAACGCAAACCTGCAATTGATGCTACGGGACACCAGCTGGACGGCTGCTCCTTCCATCTCCATCAGCTATCCGGGTGTACAGGTATTGAAAGTACAGCCTGCTGCGAATCCTCACTATATATTCCTCGATCTGCACATCGGGAAGGAAGCTCGTCCGGGAACGATGAAGATCCGGATAAAGACTGCGGGCGGAATGTCGGTGATCGACTATGCATTGCTGCCCCGCCGGGCCGGGAATGGCAGCCAGTTCGCGCAAGGGGTCACGAGCGCCGACTTTATCTATTTTCTTATGCCGGACAGGTGGAGCAATGGTGATCCGGGCAACGACCGTGTGCCGGGCCTGCGCGATCAATCCCTGAACAGGGACTCCATTTACCTGCGTCACGGCGGGGATATGCAGGGAGTCATCGATCACCTGGACTATCTGCAGGGACTAGGGGTAACGACCTTGTGGATGACGCCTGTGCTGTTGAACGATATGCCCAACAGGACAGAGCACGGGTATGCGTTCACCGATCACTATACCATCGACCCGAGACTGGGCGGCGCGGGAGTATATAAAAAATTGAGCGATGAGCTGCATCGCCGCGGCATGAAGCTGATACAGGATGCCGTATACAATCATGTAGGGCTTTATCATTTCTTAGTACAGGATGCCCCCTCCGGGAACTGGCTGCACCAGTGGCCGAAATTTACACAGACCAGCTACAGGGATCAGCCGCTGATGGACCCGCATGCGTCGATGGCCGATAAAAAGATCACCAGCGATGGCTGGTTTACCACGGACATGCCGGATATCAACCAGGGCGATCCATATGCAGCCAATTTTCTTATTCAGCATGCCATCTGGTGTGTGGAGACCTTTGGAGTGGATGGCTGGCGGATCGACACCTATATCTACAATGATCTTGCTTTTATGAACCGCTGTAACAAGGCGCTCACGGATGAGTACCCCAGGATCACGCTCTTTGGCGAGACATGGGTCCATGGGGTGTCCAACCAGGCCTTTTTTGTGGAGAATAATATCGTAAACGCCTACAAGAGCAATTTACAGGGCGCTGTGGATTTTCAATGCAATTTTTACGGTATTCTTCCTGCGTTGACGGAAAAGCAGGGCTGGACGGAGGGAGTGATGAAGTTGTACAATACCTTAAGCAATGATTTTTTATACAAAGACCCCAGCCGCAATGTCATTTTCCTCGACAACCACGATATGAGCCGGTGGTTCTCCCAGGTAGGTGAAAATGTAGGCAAGCAAAAGGTGGGGATCGAGTGGCTGCTTACCTGCCGGGGCATACCGCAGCTGTACTATGGTACGGAAATATTGATGAAGGGTTTTTCCAACCCGGATGGATGGGTGCGGCTGGATTTTCCGGGCGGCTGGCGGGGAGACAGGAAGAGCGCGTTCACAGGAGAAGGGTTATCCGCCGATGAAAAGTCGGTACAGGATCTGGTGCGGACACTGGCCAATTTCAGAAAAGGATCGTCGGCATTGAAAACAGGAAAATTGATGCAGTATGTGCCGAGCCACGGGTTGTATGTCTATTTTCGATGGGATGCGAAACAGACGGTGCTGTGTGCCATGAATACGGACTCTTTGCCGGCCAGGCTGGACGTCGAACGATACAGTGAACGGACGGCCGGATTTGGGGAAGCGGTGGATGTGATCACGGGCAAGCGCTATCCCCTGCAGAATATCCCGGCCATTCCAGCGGGCGAGATGTGGATACTGGAGCTGAAGCGGTCGGCGAATTGAGCCTTGGCCGGCCGTCACAGCATGGCCGCCTGTATGAACCGCTGCCCATATTTTCCCCAGTCCTTCAATGCCGTGTTCAATGTTTCTTTCAACCCGGCAATATCCGTCTTCTTACCTTTTTGCGGCGGGGCAACCTGGGTATCGGCTACAGATACCGACTCCACCTTGGTAGCAAACCAGGTGACATGCTGGTGAGGTAGGGCTATTCCCAGGATCATGCCTGGCAATCCGGTAAAAGACTCTGGCCCCCCGGTGGTAAGGATCTCATCCGTATAAAAAGCTACCACGTAGATGGAGTCCATGATGATGGCATTGGCCCTGCGGCAATTGAAGCCTGCAATGACCCGGGTCTCGTCCGTCAGTTTCCACCTGATCTTCCGGAGGCTGTCCGTTACAAGGAAAGTTTCTTCAAATACTTTTTTCTGGCTGGTGCTTTTCTCATTTTCCAGGTCGGAGTAGATGATGTTATTCTGCCCTGGCTGTTCCGAGAACCACATGGGACTGGTGCCCGCGCCTTCCCGGGCACCGGGCTTGTACAGCGTCTTGTTGCGGGTGAACAGCATATCGAAATAAGAGGTCCTGAAT
Organism: Sphingobacteriales bacterium 50-39; assembly: GCA_001898505.1. Taxonomy (GTDB): domain Bacteria; phylum Bacteroidota; class Bacteroidia; order Chitinophagales; family Chitinophagaceae; genus Puia. The sequence continues at coordinate 112,716 of MKTZ01000002.1, read as the reverse complement.
TGGGACATCGATTTCTTTTCCACTTCCGACCATGTGTTGTCCTCCTCGAGCAGGGAATACTGGTTGAACCTTCTTTCGTATTCGATCTTTCCCTGGGAAAGAAAAATAGTATTCTGCGCCCGTGCCTGCAGCATGATCGCAGTAAGGATAAGCAGGAGAGATGTATGCGCTATTTTCATGATGAGGTCTTGTAATGTTTTAACGATTGTTGGGTGCGGGGGTACCGGCTTTTGTAAAATTCCAGACGGCTGTCAGCATAAAATATCTTTTGATAGTGCTGAAGGTGTTTTGGCTTATAAAGTTACTATACGTATTTCGATTGAATCCGATATTTTGATTCAACAGGTCGTTGCCGGACAGACTTATCACCAGGGCGTCGTTCTTAAGGAATTTCTTGCCCAGCGAAGCGTTCAGCAGGGTGTTATTGAGATTATTGGTAAATACGGCTGTCTTTGGCCGCAGGTTGACGTCAGCGTCGGCATGGACGTAGAATTTCAACGGCAGATAGATATTGAGATCGGGATGGATCGTATATGTCCAGTATTTGGTAGATGTCTGTGTGTTTATAGACGAACGGCTGTCCGTATAGGTGGCGGAGGGCCGGATGCTGGCGTCATATTTCTTATCCTTGGATTTGTAAAGGCTGAACCCAAACGTATAGCTATTGCTGTTAGTTGTATTCTTCAGGTTATTGATGATGCTGGAATTGGCGTTCAGGTTGAAATTGGCAAACAGGCCGGTGTACATTCCCAGTTTTTTCAATTTACGGTCATAGCTCAGATAGCCATTGAGGGAATGATTGCCGTCGACATTGACAGTCTGGGAAGTTCTTTTGCCCGAAGTGTCAATATTCGAGCTGTTGCTAAGAGCGTTCTGTGTGAAGTTGTAGGAAGCGTTCATCCAGATGCCCCGTTCCGACAATAGCTTGTAATCCCTATAAAAGAAGTTGATCCGGTGGCGGAACTCGGGCTTGAGACCCGGGTTGCCGACGATGATATTGAGCGGGTCGTCATTGGTCCGGATGGGCTGTATCTGGTTGAGACTAGGTTGGTTCATACTGCCGTTGTAGCGGACCTCTATATTTTTCTGAGCGCTGAAAGCATAGCTGAGCGAGGCGTTGGGATACCAGTTCACAAATCGTCGTTGGGTGTTGGTATCGGCATGGATATCCCGCTGGTCAAACCTGGTAAAGCCGATGCCGGAGCCGGCTGCTACCCGCCACTTCTTTTTCAGGAATGTATAGTTGAGGCCACCCGTGTTGGTGAGGACGTTGAACTGATAGTCATTGCTGTATAGCGAGTCCAGGCTGGTATACTTACCTCCTGCATCCCTATTGTACGAATTGCGGTTGGAATGGCTGTTGTTGACGGACAGACTGTAGGTGGCTGTCAGAAAGGAGACTTTCGAAAGCGGCTCGGTATAGGTGATCTTGGTGTCGAACAGCACGTTCTCGGTATGGAAGTCCTTATGCTGGTCGACGATGGAGTCGCGGGTGAACGTCCCCTGATCATAGAAGGTGGTGGTAGATCCCAGGACACCGGTAGAAGTATTGTTTGAATAATTCTCCCGGATGTTGACCGAAAGGGTCCTGCCTTTTTTTGCCATTCTCTTCTTCCAGAGAAGGTCACTGTTGACGGCTCTGTTGTCCCCGATGGTGGAGATGGTGCGCGTGTTGCGGTTGACCAGGCTGCTGTCGCTGGCCAAAGCTTCGGAAGTAAAATTGTTGTAAGTATCTTTATGGTCCATGCCGCCATTGGCCATAAGCTTGAGCGTAGAGGTGGAGTCGAACTTTATCTCGTAGCTGCCGTCCGTGGTATGGCGAAGAATATGATCGAAGGAGCGCTGGTTCTGGTTGTTGAAATAAAATGAATCGGGCAGGATGTTCTTGGAGTTGGTGGTGCTGAAATTGTGTACATCCAGCTGCATGACCTTGTAGTTGCCATTAACAGACTGCCGGTCATCGTCCCATTTGTTATTATAGTGCAGGCCACCCGTCTTTACGGAAGGCAAGCCCTGACCGTTGTATCTGCCGTCCCAGGATTCGAAATCATTATTCAGGCCATTGAAGGTATACCCATTTAGCTCGTCATAATCGAAGTTGCCCGCCATGCTCTGTCCGTAATTATCCCTTTCCTGCCAGTTGAGACCTGTCTTTCCCGTGTTGGAGGTAATGCCATAGACAGCGATCTTTTCCTTTTTGCGGAAATAATTGATCATAGCCTCATAGTCGTAAAACCCGTCGGAACCCTGACCGGCGCTGAGCTTGCCAAAGTAACCATTCTTCTTATTGTCCTTTAGCTTGAGGTTGATGGTCTTGTCCCTTTGACCATCGTCGATGCCCGTGAAGTTTGCCTGTTCGCTCTTTTTATCATATACCTGTACCTTGTCCACCATGTCGGCGCGGAGGTTCTGGGTGACGAGAGTGGGGTCATCCCCAAAGAACTCTTCCCCGTCCACGAGCACTTTCTTTACCGTCTGTCCCTGGGCCGTGATCTGGCCTTTGCTGTCCACCTGTATGCCGGGCAGTTTTTTCAGAAGCTCTTCCACCGTGGCGCCAGCCTGAGTGTGGAAACTGTCGGCCTTGAACTCGAGGGTATCGCCCTTCATACGGATGGCCTTGTTGCCGCTGACCACCACTGCTTCCAGCAGCTTGCTTTTTAGTACGAGTCCGATAGGAGGAAGGGTATGGGGGAGGGAGTCTTTTATTTCCAGGTCATCTACATAGTCGGCATAGGAAGGATAGGTCACCAGCAAAAGATAATGACCGGGCGGGATGTCCTTTAGCTGAAAATTCCCGGTCTTGTCGGTGCGGGTATGTTTGATGATGATGGAGTCTGTTTTTTGCAGTATCAATACGGAGCCACCGGAAAGGTTCTTCTTTTCGGTGCTGTCTGTGACCATCCCCTTTACAAGGGCCCCCGGTGGCTTAGGAGGAGGGGCGGATTGGGAAATAGCATAGTGAAAAGGGAGAAAGACGGCCACGATCATAGCAATTAGAAGGCGCATGGATAGGTGCAGTAATGGATTTAGTAATGTTTTTTCAGTTGACAGGTTCCCGGTACAAATTATTCGTAAAAAAAAGGATATGCAAGGACGAACCCTTAAATTTACGTTAAAGGACAAGGCGTTCATCCGGTGGTTGCACGTCGCACCCCTTGATGCAGGAATTGTATTATTTCATAAAAATAATAGAAACAAATTGGCTACTACCTACACACCCCGATATGAAGATGTCCATTTCGTAGATGCTACGAAACCCGTGTGGAATTACTCTTTATTCACGGAGGAGGATATCCGAAATTTTCAGCAGGGCACCCATTATCAGGTATACAAATTATTTGGATCGCACCGGGTGACGGTGCTGGGGAAGGAAGGATATTATTTTTCCGTATGGGCGCCGAATGCCACGTATATATCTGTCATCGGTCACTTCAACGGCTGGGATCCCGACGCCCATCCTTTGTTCGTGAGGCTGGAACGGTCCGGCATCTGGGAAGGGTTCATACCCAATCTCCCCAGGGGCGAGGCATATAAGTACCACATACGCAGCGCAGACGGCCAGCGCCTGGACAAGGGGGATCCTTATGCACATTTTTGGGAGAAACGTCCCTATACCGCCAGCATCACCTGGGACCTGCAGTATCAGTGGAAGGACGAAGAGTGGCTGCGGAAGAGGAAGAAGCATAATTCCCTACAGGCGCCGTGGAGTGTTTACGAGGTACATCTTGCCAGCTGGATGCGTCCCGACAAGAATGATGAAGAGCGATACAACAGCTATGACCAGATAAGGGAGCGACTGGTGCCTTATGTGAAAGAGATGGGGTTTACCCATGTGGAGCTGATGCCCGTGATGGAGCATCCGTTTGACGGGAGCTGGGGCTATCAGGGTACGGGTTATTATGCCCCGACCTCCCGGTTCGGCGATCCGCAGGGTTTTATGGCGCTGGTAGAGGCTTTTCACCAGGCCGACATCGGGGTGATCCTGGATTGGGTGCCTTCTCATTTCCCATACGATGCACATGGGTTATATCTATTTGACGGGGCCAATACCTATGAATATGCAGATATGCGCAAGGGGTTTCACCCGGACTGGAACAGCTATATCTTTAATTACAAGCGGGGAGAGGTAAAGAGCTTTCTTATCAGCAATGCCCGGTTTTGGCTGGATTGCTTCCATGCCGACGGTATGCGGGTGGATGCGGTAAGCTCCATGCTAAAACTAAATTATTCCCGTCAGGCGGGCGCCTGGGAGCCCAATGAGCATGGAGGGGACGGCAATCTGGAGGCCATTGCCTTTATCAAAGATCTCAATGAAACCCTTTTCCGGGATTTCCCGGACGTACAGACCATTGCAGAAGAAGCCACAGACTGGCCTGGTGTGAGCCGCCCTACATTTGCCGGAGGGCTGGGCTTTGGTATGAAGTGGATGATGGGATGGATGCACGATACATTGAACTACTTCAAGATCGACCCTGTCTACCGGAAGCATCATCAGAACAAGTTCTCTTTTAGTATGATGTACTTTTATGATGAGAACTTTATGCTGCCTTTGAGTCACGATGAGGTGGTGCATGGTAAATCTCCCATGATCTATAAGATGCCGGGTGACGACTGGCAGAAGTTCGCCAACCTGCGGCTGCTTTATACGTATATGCTGACGCATCCCGGAGGAAAGCTGCTCTTTATGGGCAACGAATTCGGGTCTACATCGGAATGGAACTATAAGAGCGAGCTGCCCTGGAATCTGCTGCAGTGGCCGAGCCACAGCGGGCTGAAGGATTGCGTCCGTGACCTGAACAGACTTCTGACGAGCGAACCTGCGATGTACGAAAATCAATTCTCCATCTACGGGTTCGAATGGATAGATCTTTCACACCGGGATGAATGTGTCATCGTATACCGCCGGAAGGGCAAGGATCCGGCAGGAGATCTGCTGGTGGTACTGAATCTGACCCCGGTGGTGCGCAGGGACTGGACGATATATGCTTCGGGCAAATCTGTCTGGAAAGAAATATTCAACAGCGATGATAAAAAGTATTGGGGGACAGGAGATGTATATAACCCCGAAGTGTCCGTCCGCCTGGTAGACGAAGCCGAGGACAGATACGAGATAAAGGTGCATCTTCCGCCGCTGGGAGGTGTCGTGCTGAAGTAATCTACATCCTCTCCGGCATACGGATCCCCAACAGCCCCATGGCAGACTGCAATACCGTACCTGTCAGCCGGCACAATTGCAAACGCAAGGCTTTTTTCTCAGGTGTTTCGGCATTGGCTACCTTGTGGGCGGCGTAAAAAGAGTTGAATGTTTGAGCTACTTCAAATGTATAGGCAGCAACTACAGACGGGCTCATTTCTTCCACCGCCTGACTAAGTATGGCCGGGTATTTTTCCAATTGGACAAGAAGTTTTTTCTCCAGGGGCAGGAGGGGAGTGTCAGCATCCGCCGCTGTCTCGATAGAAGCCCCTTCTTTTCGGAATATGCTGCGTATCCTCGTATAAGCATACTGTATAAAAGTGGCTGTGTAGCCATGCAGGTCGATGGATTCCGAGGGATTGAAAACCATCCTTTTCTTCGGGTCAACCCGCAGCAGGAAGAACTTGAGTCCCCCAAGGCCGATGATGTCGTAAAGATCTTTCAGCTCTTCGGAGGTGAATCCCTCCGTCTTGCCTTGCTCTTTTGTCTTGGCCTCCGCCTCTTTTGTCATTTCATCCAGCAGATCGTCCGCATCGACAACCGTGCCCTCGCGTGTCTTCATCCGGCCCGTGGGCAGCTCCACCATTCCATAGCTAAGGTGAAAGATACCATTAGCGGACGGCAGCTCCAGCTTCTGACAAATGAGCTTTAAGACCTTGAAATGATAATTTTGCTCATCCCCCACCACATAAATGCTTTGGTCAGCATGATACTCTTCGTATTTTTTAACGGCCAGGCCGATGTCCTGGGTCATGTATACGGCTGTGCCATCTCTCCGCTGTACGATCTTCTGATCCAGACCGTCGGCTTCCAGGTCGATCCATACGCTGCCATCGTCCTTGCGGAAGAATACGCCTTTTTTCAGCCCGTATTCTACCAGGTCCTTGCCAAGCAGATAGGTATCGCTCTCATAATATATCTTATCGAAATCGCTGCCTATACGTTTATATGTCTCGTCAAAGCCTGCGTATACCCAGCTGTTCATGGTCTTCCACAATTCCATGACATCCGGCTTGCCTGCCTCCCAATCCACAAGCATTTGTTGGGCAGCTTTCATAATGGGCGCTTCTTTCTCTGCCTGTTCTTTGCTCATGCCGGTTGCTTCCAGCTCAGCCATCTGGCGCTTGTGCTCTTCCCCGAACATTACATAGTAATCGCCTACGAAATGATCCCCTTTTGTACCGGTGCTGGCCGGCGTGGCGCCACCCGCAAACTGCTTCCAGGCGATCATGCTCTTACAGATATGGATGCCTCTGTCATTGGCTATACAGGTCTTGACGATGTCATAGCCATTGGCCTTATAAAGGGCCGCTACGCTCCATCCTAAGAAGTTGTTCCGGAGATGGCCCAGGTGCAGAGGCTTGTTGGTATTAGGTGACGAATATTCCACCATGACCTTTCGGCCATTGCTTTCCTTAAGCCCAAACCGGGGGTTGGCATGATGAGTGGATATAAAGGTGGTCCAATAAGCATCGGATATCGTCAGATTGAGGAACCCCTTGATCACGTTGTAAGAAGAGAACAGCTGCGGATAGTTTTTGAGAAGGGTCTGCCCCAGCTCATTCCCAAGGGTTTCTGGGGATTTTTTCAAGCTTTTAACAAAAGAGAATAACACCACCGTGTAGTCGCCTTCGAATTCGGGCTTGGTCTCATTGATCTGAATATCCTGGGGCGCAATGCCATATTGATAGCTGTCAAGGAGGGTCTTCCCGGTGGCCGTTCTGATCTGACTGATAATATCCATTTTCACTGATTGGCTGCGAAGGTACTGCATGGCGGGCAAACGGAGAAGCATCCACCGACAGTGTAATAAATACGGGAAAAACGGGCATTTATCGGTATCTTCGTGCTTACAACGCAATGGACCAAATGCCGAAAAAGCTGATCATATCATTTATTGATTATTTCTATCCCCCTTTCAGCAGGCTTATGCCTTTGCAGACCTTCCGGTATGCCGCGTGCGGGGGCGCCAATACGGTGGTGGACATCGTCATGTATGCCATTGCCTATAATTTTATCCTGCATAAACATGATCTCGACCTGGGGTTTTTTGTAATGAAACCCCATATTGCCTCTATCATCATTGCCTTTTTGGTAAGCTTCCCCTTAGGGTTCTTTTTGATGCGGAATATTGTCTTTACACAGTCCACCCTGCAGGGAAGGGTCCAGCTGTTTCGATATTTTGTCCTGGTGGTGATCTGCCTTTTCCTCAACTATGTTTTTATCAAGCTGTTCGTGGAGCAGGTGCATATTTATCCTACTTTCGCCAAGATATTGACTACCATTATCGTCGTTACGTTCAGCTATCTCACGCAAAAGAATTACACGTTCAAGGCTGAGCAGGTCAAGACTGACCGTCTTTGACGGTAGGCTGTGTCATGCTGAACCAATTGCCCACCCCATCGGAGATAATAGCCTCGATGCCGTAGAACTGTTCTTTTGGCTCGCCCTTGAATTGCACGCCTTTTGCTTTCAGCTCTTCATAAGTGGCACGGCAGTCTGGGATAACCTTCGCTACGCTCGGTTATGGACGAGCCGCTTCCGGTGGCTCCTTGGTGAGGAGTGCGTTGATAGATACGGGTAAACAGCCGGTGAAAATGGTACCGCGACAAACAGGCTTCCCGGGATATGCGATCCAAGTCGATGGACTCGTGAAAGTTCTCGTCCATATATAGCTTGGCCATAACGATCTTCTTATATACGTCCGGCGCGATAGGCATTTAGTGTGAATGATTTAGCTTTAATTCAAATTTAATGATTGTCTATCAGACTTTTATAATAATTTTCCTGGCATAGTTTTAGGTATTCACCCAACAACCTGCTCTGTAGGTTGTTATTTGATTAAAAAGGTAACTGCATGATTACAGTCGTCATTCCCGCACTTAATGAAGAAAAGACCATAAGGAATGTTATTCAACAAGCCAAGCGGAATGATTTGGTAGACGAGATCATAGTAGTGGACGATCTTTCCCTGGATAATACTATCGCCGAAGCAAAGAAGGAGAACGTGCGGGTCATTACCAGCACGCATATCGGTAAGGGGGATTCTATGCGGGAAGGGATGCTGATGGCCAAGAACGAAATATTGGTATTCCTTGAAGGGGATACACCCTATCATGGGGATGACATTATTAAAAAACTGACAGAGCCATTGATCAGGGATGAAGCCGACTTTGTAAAAAGCTATTACGAACGACAGACCGGGCGCGTGACGGAGATACTGGCCAAGCCGCTGTTGGAATTCTTTTTCCCACACTTGCTACAGTTCAGACAACCTTCCAGCGGAATGATCGCCGGAAAGAAATCCTTTTTTCAAAAAGTGGAGTTCGACAATGACTATGGCGTAGACATCGGGTTGCTGATAGACATGCACAATGTGCGGGCCAGGATCATGGAGGTCTGTATAGGGGAGGTGGAGAATGATATGCAGCCCTTGCATGTATTGGGCAGGATGGCCAAGCAGGTGGCCAATGCCATCTTCAAGCGGGTAAATATATTCGATGGAGGGAGAAGGCAGGATGACGATCCTACCCAGCTGATGCGGGAACAAGTCGAGTTTGCCTTAAAGGAGATGGTAAGACAGCCCAAGAAAATGATCGTCTTTGACATGGACAATATACTGCTCCAGGGCAGCTTTATACGGGCGGCAGCCGACAAATTCGGATTCCGGAGGGAGCTGAACGACATAATGTCCCAGGACAAGAGCAATTATATAAAGACCCAAAAGATAGCCCGTTTGCTGGAGGGGAGGACCTTTGCCGAGCTGATCAATGTTGTAGAATCCATTCCCCTGATCGGGGATGCGGTACAGGTGATCCGGGAATTACAGGTGAGAGGGTATGTATGCGGGATCATCAGCGACAGCTATCATGCCATTGCCAATCATGTCAAGAACCTTTTAGGACTTGATTTTACCCTGGGGAACGAGCTGGAATTCCAAAAAAGCGTCGCCACCGGGGAGGTAAAAATACCGTCCCAGCTCTTAAAAGACAAGTTCAGCCAATGCGACCATGACCATTGCAAGAGCAATATGTTCCAGTATATCCTCCACCGGTTTGGCATCAGCCTGGCTGACTCTGTGGCGGTAGGGGACGGGGAAAACGACGTCTGTATGGTCAAAATGGCGGGAACGGGTATTTCCTTCAATTCTACTACCCCGGCCGTGGATGAGGTGGCTGACTATGTATTTAAGGATCAATCCTTAAAACCTGTCCTCGAAGTAGTTAGGTAGATCCTGACATCCCAACTGTCATTTTTTCACTTCCTTACGGCATGGCACAATGATTGACACCATGCACCGGATAGGATAATAATAACCTTAAAAGCAAACAATTATATGGGAAAGATTATAGGAATTGACCTTGGTACGACGAATAGCTGTGTAGCCGTATTGGAAGGTAATGAGCCCGTTGTGATCGCCAATGACGAAGGCCGGCGTACGACCCCGTCAGTGGTGGCCTTCCTCAAGAATGGGGAAAGGAAAGTGGGCGATCCTGCCAAACGGCAGGCTATCACCAATCCGGTGAATACTATTATGTCTGTAAAGCGTTTCATGGGCAGACGCTATGACGAGGTGACCAATGAAATTACCCACTGGAGCTACAAAGTAGTCCGTGGGGACAACAATACCGTACGTATCGACATCGACGGCCGTCTGTATACGCCGCAGGAGATCTCCGCCATGATCCTTCAGAAGATGAAGAAGACGGCTGAGGATTACCTGGGACAGGAAGTAACGGAAGCCGTTATAACGGTGCCTGCGTACTTCAATGATGCTCAGCGCCAGGCTACGAAAGAAGCCGGTGAAATTGCCGGATTGACCGTCCGTCGCATCGTGAACGAGCCGACGGCTGCCGCGTTGGCCTATGGGTTGGACAAGGCTGGCAAAGATGAAAAAATTGCAGTTTTTGACCTTGGCGGCGGTACTTTCGATATCTCGATCCTCGAACTGGGTGACGGGGTATTTGAAGTAAAGTCTACCAATGGTGATACGCACCTCGGTGGTGATGACTTCGATAAAGTGGTCATGGACTGGCTGGCTGATGAATTCAAGAAGGATGAGAATGTGGACCTGCGTAAGGACCCCATGGCCCTTCAACGCCTTAAGGAGGCTGCAGAAAAGGCCAAGATCGAATTGTCGTCTTCCAGCGAGACGGAGATCAACCTGCCCTATATCACGGCGGTGGATGGTGTTCCCAAACACTTGGTGAAGAAGCTGACCCGTTCGAAATTCGAGCAATTGGCCGACAGCCTGTTTGAAAGGTGTCTGAAGCCCTGTGAGCAGGCCCTGAAGGACGCCGGCCTTAGCGCTTCTCAGGTGGATGAGGTGATCCTGGTAGGTGGTTCTACCCGTATCCCCAAAGTACAGGAGATCGTGGAGAAATTCTTTGGTAAGAAACCCAACAAGGGCGTGAATCCCGATGAAGTGGTTGCTGTTGGCGCTGCTATACAGGGAGCCGTGCTGACGGGAGAAGTGAAGGATGTGCTTCTGCTGGACGTAACTCCTCTGAGCCTGGGTATCGAGACCATGGGTGGCGTTATGACCCGTCTGATCGACAGCAACACGACCATACCCACTAAAAAGTCCGAAACCTTCTCAACGGCCAGCGATAGCCAGCCGGGTGTACAGATCCATGTATTACAGGGCGAGCGTCCCATGGCCAACCAGAACAAGAGCCTGGGTACTTTCAACCTGGATGGTATTCCTCCTGCCCCCCGCGGCGTTCCGCAGATAGAGGTGATCTTTGACATCGATGCCAATGGCATCCTCCATGTGACTGCCAAGGACAAAGGCACCGGCAAGGAACAGAAGATCCGTATCGAAGCCGGTAGTGGTCTGAGCAAAGAAGAAGTGGAAAAGATGAAGGCGGAAGCAAAGGCCAACGAGTCCACTGACAAGGCGGCCCGTGAAAAGATAGACAAGGTGAATCAGGCCGATAGCCTCATATTCCAGACGGAGAAGCAGCTGAAGGAGTATGGTGAGAAGATCCCAAGTGATAAGAAGGCTCCTATCGAAGCAGCTTTGAACAAGCTGAAGGATGCTCATAAATCACAGGATGTGGCAGCCATCGACACGGCAGTAGCTGAGATGAATACAGCATGGACGGCGGCTTCCGAAGAGCTGTACAAGGCAACTCAGCAGGCTGGCGGACAGCCTGGTGCAGACCAGGGCGGTGCGGGGCATACAGCCGGCGCTGGTGGTGAGAATGTGACGGATGCTGAGTTTGAAGAAGTGAAATAAGTTATATGATATGGTTTTGAAAAGGGGCGCACTTCAATATGCGCCCCTTTTTTTGGCAACCGACCTGTGGTCGGTTTTTTATTCCCGTGAAAAATGGAATGTCTGCTCTGTTTTATTCCCCGCTATATCCATGGCTGTAATTGACAGCCTGTGTATTCCCGATGGACAGGTATCATCAAATGTATAGGTATAGATATTTCCTTTTTGTGCAAAGGGGACCCAACGACCGTCTACCTCTCCACGAAGCCGGGCGATGGGCCCCAGGTCATCCCTGCATTGTATGCTGATCCCGGATGCATCCCGGGTGAAATGCTGACCTTCCTCCCATTGATAAGGATGGATGTCCGGGACGATAGTGTCGACGATCAGGTGGAGGATACCCAGCCGGCTGAAAAAGCCGGCAAGCCAGTCGCCTTGCCAAATGCCTTTTACAATGTACTGGCTATCGCCGCTGGTGAGCTGCATGACCGTCCTGTCACGCAGGGGATCGTGAAAAGAGAGCGTGGTCCTTACCTGCACGAGGAACCTGTCATGCACGGGTACGCTGGGATCGTGCAGAAAGATAAGCGCCGAAGCCCTGCGGGAATCCGTATCCGGCAATTCCTGCCAGTGAAAGGGCAGACGATCGTAAAAAGAAGAAGCCGTGAAATGAGCTACAAAGGATGCGCCATTGATACTTGTCTCTCTTCCCGGCGCGCAGGCGATCGTACCGGATGAGAAAAAATGTCCGGAGCTGAAAGCAGTGGTGTGATAAAGAACAGGGTCATGTACAGGAGCGGCACATGCGGGGACATAGCGGACGCGGACCATCAATTCCGCCTGGTTGTCCCGTACATCCTTTACACGGATACGCAGGGTATGAATGAGCGTATCCTTCAAATGGATAAGCCCATCCCTGCGGGGATAGGTAAAGATAGGATTGCCCGGCAACGTAGACAGGTGCTGTACATAAATACCCGAGCGTATCCATTTACTGTAGTCGATACAGGCATTTATATAACGGGTGTCGGAAGAAGAAAGGCTGCGAAGGCTAAAAGCGTGTATCAGGCTATCATCCAGCCAGAGGGTAGCCTCGAAGATGCCGGAGACATGTGAGGAGGCGGAGCTCTTATCCGTGGCAGCAATGCCCAGGCTTATCAATGGACTGTTGACGGGAATGATATTTTTTTCCGTATGGTAACCCCCATTGCGTTTTGTGATGCCTATCTTTTGAGCCCTGGTCATATAGGTGCTGTATCGCCTGTCGTACCAATAGAGCGCGTTGATCACCGGTGGCTGATCATCCTCGACGCTAAGCCCTTCCAGCTGTGGGTTCAAGTTGACCCCGGCCGTATCACGGATCTCGAAATGAAGATGTGGCGCCTGGGAAGAACCTGTATTGCCGCTGAACGCGATAAGGTCTCCTCTCTTTACCAGGTAAGCTCCGGCGGGCAGGTCTATTTCCTGCTGCCAGGATTGCATGGCATATTGTCTCAGACGGACCATCCGTTCCAGTGAGTCGTCAAAGCGCTGCAAATGGCCATAGACCGTGACGAGGCCATTGGAATGAGTGATAAAGATCGCATTGCCCAGGCCATTCGGCGCTATGGACAGGTGGCTGATATAGCCATCGGCGGATGCGAACACTGGCAACCCCTCCTTTCCACCCGTGCGTATGTCCAGTCCCATATGAAAATGACCTTCCCGCAGCTCGCCAAAATTGGCTGCCAGTTCCAGGGACCTGTCCAGCGGGGGGCGAAAATAACCAAATGAAGGACGGTAGCACCAATATACTATTCCCAGAACGGCGAGTATCAGCAGGGCAATGAAGCGGGTCATAACAAACCTTTTTGTCAAAATAAAAGCCAGGACAGGTGGGGCGGAACTGCGATCTGCCAACTCCGAAAGTCCCTCTGCCAACCCCGCGAGAGGGGCAGCCAACAGGGAACGCCTGTTTGCAGAGAGAAAAGGCGGGTTCGTCGGCAAAAGCAGCGCGGCTGATTGGCCGTCCGGCCGGCAAACGGTACATTTGAACATGGAAAAAAGGCAACTGTTATTGTTGGGAAGCTTTGTGGCCTTTTATTATCTGATCCATATTGCCTATGATATGCCGAACCTCGTGCACGGCAATCCACAGTTCGACCTGTTGCCGGGACAGGCGAAGACCTGGCTGCTACGCATAGGGGACATCGGGCTGTTTTTTCTCTTTGCCTTTATTCCCTACCTCGCGTTGTGGCGATGGTATCCTGAAAAAAAGCTATTGCCATTGATCCTTTCGATATTAGTGGGATTACCTCTTATTTTTTTGTTTCGTTACTGGATGGAGCGGATGGGGATGGGAAGAGTGCTGCGGCTGCGGACCTTTTTTTTAAATTACCTCTTCACCGCCCTTATTTCGATGGTGTTCGGGGTCATCTTTTATTTTATCCGATGGTCGCGTTACAAGGAGCTTCAGCAAAAGGACCTGGAAATACAGAACAGACAGTCTGAGTTGTCCTTTCTGCGGAGCCAGATCAATCCACATTTCCTCTTCAACAGTCTGAACAATATTTATTCGCTGGTGTATCATGGGTCGGACCAGGCATTGACGGCTATTGCGGGACTTTCCGACCTTCTCCGCTATATGCTGTACGATGCGGCAGAGAAAGTGCCGTTACGGACGGAGATGGACTATATAGAAAAATATATCGGACTGCAGCAGCTACGGTTCGACCATCCGATAGAGGTGAGCATGCGGATAGAAGGAGATATGAAGAGGATCCTTATTCCTCCTTTGCTATTGATACCATTTGTTGAAAATGCCTTTAAACATGGTGATCTGGATAAGGGAGGACTTGCCGTATATTTATCCAACGAGAAGCAAAAGACGTATTTTCATTGTACCAACCGTAAGGGAACGCATCGAAAAGACCCCGGCGGTGGGATTGGACTCGAGAATGTAAAAAGAAGACTATCGCTCCTGTATCCCGGCAAACATGTATTTTCAGTAGAAGATGGTCCTGTAAACTTCTCCATCAACCTGGAATTGATCCATGACTAACACCACACCCATACGATGTATTATTGTAGACGATGAGCCGTTGGCTGTGGCTTTGCTGGCGGATTATGTACAGAAGACGCCCGGGCTGGAAGTGATCCTTCGAACCACGCATGTGCTGGATGCATTGCAGGCTGTGCAGGAGGACAGAGCCGACCTGTTGTTCCTGGATATTCAGATGCCCGAGCTGACAGGTATACAATTTATGAAGATCATCCGGCGTCATTGTGCAGTGATCCTGACCACGGCATATACCCAGTATGCATTGGAAGGATATGAGTACGATGTCGTTGACTATCTGTTAAAGCCTATCACGCTGGATAGGTTCATGATCGCAGTGGAGAAGGCAAAGCAAAGACTGAGACGAGTACCGGAAAAATTATCCGAAGCATCCCCGGTGCATGTTCCCGACCATCCCGATCATCTCTTTGTACGGACGGAATACCGGATCCAGCGTGTGGACCTGGCATCCATTTATTATATCGAGGCTTTGAGGGACTATGTGGCTATTCATACAGGCACCGGTAAGATACTTTCCCTGGAGAGCATGAAGCATATGGAAGAGCTGCTGCCTGAGGACCAGTTCATACGTATCCATAAGAGCTATATCATCCATCGTAACAAAATAGATTTTCTGGAAAGAGGAAGAGTAGTGATAGGAAAAGAATACCTGCCGATAGGGGATACATACAAGGAGAAAGTACGTGTAAAATTGGGGCTTTTATAATTAACTGTATACCATTCTTTTAAAATCACCTTAACAAAATCTTTGCACTCCTCACTTGTATGTGAACGTGAAAGTTCGTACATTTGCATCGCAAAACCGGGCAACGGTCTAATATACTTGCCATCTCAGGGTTTGATTTGACACTTTCTTAGATACGATTCTTCAGTGTACTACTTCCCTCCTTGCCCGGATCAACAATTTGAATAATTAAATAGTATACGTTATGAAAAGTGATGTAATGGACTCTCGTGTCCAACTGGAACCTGCTATCCTTAAACAACTGGTGACCGAAGTAAAAGAAACAAGGGATGTTGCAGCATCGGAAGAGAACAGATCTTCCTTCGGACTGATAGATATGTGGAATATCCGCAAGCATGGCCGTTATGCCGGCAAGCCTCGTCAAAAGGGCACCATTGTTACAGGAATCAGCTATTAAGACTATTGACAATAGTACAGGCTCAAAACCCCGCTAACGCGGGGTTTTTTATATGATATCCATCTTCTTCATGAGGAAGGACGCATTGCGGTTGCGGGCGATGCCTTGCCGGAGGCGATAGTCGAAGTGCAGCTCGTTGCCGTCGATGATGCTTTCAAAGCAATAATTGCTCACGAGGCCGGGCAATTCATTCTCCAGGCTGCCCAGGGAAAGATCATGTGTAGCAAAAAAAGAAAGACAGGGATATTGCAGCAGCTTGCGAATGAACTGTTCGGATCCGTATGTCTTATCGTCCGAATTGGTGCCTCTCAATATCTCATCGATCAATACCAGGGAAGGGGTGTTTTCCTGTATGCGATGAATGATGCGTTGCAGCTTTTTCAGCTCCGCCATAAAATAAGAAGTATGTTCCTGCAGGGAGTCGCTGACCCGCAGGGATGTGAGGAGCTGCATCGGTGTGAAGGAGAAGGATGTGGCGCAAACGGGCGCGCCGCACTGGGCCAGCAGAAGATTGACGCCTGTCGTTCTTAGGAATGTGGTCTTCCCGGACATATTGGAGCCAGTGACCAGGATGAGCCGCTGGTCTCTGCCGATGGTACAATCATTGGTCACTCTTTCCCCAGCAGGTATCAGCGGATGGGCCATTCCGGTGGCGGCTATCTGCAATTGCCCGCCGTCCAACGGTGTAGGGTATGTGAAAGAAGGACTGGAGAAGGCCAGGGTCGCCAGCGAGTTGAGGCATTCGATATTGCCTACGGCCTCGATCCATTCGGGGAATTCCTTTTTGTAGGACTCCTTCCATTTTTCCAGGGCGGCCATGCATTGCAGGTCGTAAAGGAGGAAGCTGTTCAGGAGAATATTTACCAGCATATTGAGCCGCTGATCGAAAAAGGCGGACAGTTGGGACAAACGGCGAATGGCGTGATAAGCTCTGCCTGTACGGGTCTGTTCCTCCTGCAGAAGAGATGAGCCCCGGGTATCCATCGTATTGAATACGGCCAGGATGGAGGAATATTGATCCAGGATCGCCTGCTTCTTGCTGATGAGAAGATGCTGGTGGAAGATATAGGTCTTATAAGAGGCCGTGATGATCCATGACAGGATCACTCCCAGCAACAGAGGGAGATACATATCCGTCGCCAGGTACAGGCCAATGCAAAAGAGATTGTAAGCTATGAGCAGCCAGCGAAGGATGGTCATTCCCATCCGGCTGTGAATACGGGAGGGAGTAGCAAGCCAGTCCAGCAGGCTGTAGAGATTGCCTTCTTTTTCGTCTACGAGCAAGCCCTTTGCCGTCAGCAGCTGACGTTTGTCGGGTTGTGCGGTCATGACCCGGATGGCCTGCTGTTGTCTTATAATATCAGGGATGGTGAGGATAGGTTTGCGCAACAGGGAGGAAAGCCGGGCCTTCCCATGGGTGGTGGTTGTACGATTGAGCAGATGAAAGAGGCTGCGGGGGCCAAATATATCCAGGTCGTCCAGGTAGGAGTCCGAGTCCAGTTGATCCTTGCCGTCGGGAAAGCCATTGGGCTGATTGTTCAGCACTGCCTGTTCGTTGGTATTTACGAATAACAGCTTTTCCAGCAGAGCTTTTTGATCGCTCAGGCGGAAGTTGAGCTTTATCAATACGATGAACCCGGTCAGCAGGACTATTGCCAGGGCTGTAATAAGAAAGGGAAAAGATGGAATGCTGTAATAGGCGGCAACACAAAGTCCTACAAAACAAATAAGGCGAAGTATTGCCAGGAGGAAAAGCCGCTCCCGCACGATAACGAGTCGAGTAGTGTATGAAGCTATCTGTTCTTCATAATACGGGCCTGGGGCTGGCATTACATGATATCCAAGGCTTTAACAAAAGATGTGCAGACAAAAGGTAAAATGAGCGTCAGGTATTCGAACCGGGCTTCGATGGCGTATATAAAGGCAGCGCTCGAAATGAGGAAGAGTACCCAATAAAGACCTGTATTTTTCTTTTGCTTTTCCATTCTGAGGATTTTTGATAGGGCAGACGGGAAGTCCGCCTTTGAAAATTTTCACAATATTACGAGAAATGACTCAAAAAGAAAAGATTATCGCAGGAATATCCCCCCATCGGGGCTACCTTTGCGCCCGGACGAACCACGGGTTCGGCCATTCTACTTCTTGCCGGACAAATGAAAAATCCTGGGAAAACAAAAGTGTTCAGGATAACACATTTCAGATATTTAGTATAAATTCGTCACATAATGTAAAAAATACACATTAGGTGGGAATAAATTGATGTGACATGGCTGCTTTAAAAATTGAATTTTATCTGCGTTTTTACACCCGTCCCGGTCAATCATTGTATATATCTGGAAATATAGCGGCATTAGGAGGGGGTGACCCTTCAAAAGCGCTGCCCATGCAATATTTGAACGGCGAGTTCTGGCATGCGCATATAGAGCTGGAGCATTGGCCTGGAGAACCTGTCCGCTATGGCTATATACTTCAGACGGAGGATGGAAAAAGGTCGGAGGAGTGGGGGAATGACCGGGTGTTGGAAGAGCCGGCGCCTGATGTAGAGGAATTGCAGGTGGTGGATACCTGGAACTGGACCGGTGAGTATGAGAATGTGTTTTATACGGCGCCTTTCCGGGAGGTGTTGCTGCGCCGGACAGGCAAGTCCAAAAAGATCCGGTCAAAGGGGGCTGTTACACATATCTTCCGGGTAAAAGCCCCTTTGCTGCAGGAGAATGAGACATTGTGTCTTTTGGGAAGCGGGACGGCCTTAAAGGATTGGGATAGTGAGGAGCCTGTATCCATGGTACAGGAGGGCAACTGGTGGACCTGCCGGATAAATATCCCAAAGGAAGGCCTGCCCATCGAATATAAGTATGGGGTTTATCATGCAAAGGAGAAGAGGTTCCTCTATCTTGAGAACGGGGAAAACAGGCATCTCTATGGGGATGCTCATCAACATAAATTAAATGTCGTGCACGATGGGTTTGTACACCTGCCCAACAATACCTGGAAAGGGGCCGGTGTCGCGATACCCGTTTTCAGCCTGCGGACGAAGAAGTCGATGGGGGTAGGGGAGTTTACGGACCTGAAGCTGCTGATCGACTGGGCTGTCAGGTGCGGGATGAAGCTGGTGCAGATACTACCTGTCAATGATACGACTGCTAACCACGACTGGCAGGATTCCTATCCTTATGCTGCGATCTCGGCCTTTGCTCTGCACCCTTTGTATCTGAACCTGGAGAAATGCGCAGGTCGTAAATATGCCGACCTGATCAAGCCTTTGAAGAAAAGGCAGAAAGAGCTCAACGAACTGTCCCAGGTGGATTACGAGGCCGTGATGAAAATCAAGTTACTGGCTGCCAAAGAATTGTACGAGATACAAAAAGCAGAATTTGAGAAAGATCCTGATTTTATCGCCTTCTTTGAGCAGAACAAGCATTGGCTGGTCCCTTATGCCGCCTTTTGCTATTTACGGGATAAGAACGGCACCCCGGATTTTTCAAAGTGGAAGACGCACAGCCGGTATGACAAGACAACTATAGAGCAATATGTGTCGAAGGGCGGCCGGCATTATGGCGCCATAGCCCTGCAATATTTTATCCAGTACCACCTGCATCTGCAGCTGCGGGAGGCCGCGGATTATGCGCACGACAACGGGCTGATCATGAAGGGAGATATTCCTATCGGCATCTACCGCTACAGCTGCGACGCCTGGATGGAGCCGCGTCTGTATCATATGGATCAGCAGGCGGGCGCACCGCCGGACAATTTCGCCATAAAAGGGCAGAACTGGGGCTTCCCTACTTATAATTGGGTAGAGATGGAGAAGGACGGATTTGCCTGGTGGAAGCGTCGTTTTGAACAGATGAGCAATTATTTCGATGGATTTCGTATCGACCATATTCTGGGTTTTTTCAGGATCTGGAGCATACCCATGCATGCCGTGCAGGGGATACTGGGGCATTTTGTACCAGCCATACCTGTACACCGTGTTGAGTTCAGCGAACGCAATATCTGGTTTGACCATGACCGTTATACCCGGCCTTTTATAAATGACGCTGTTTTATGGGAAGTGTTCGGGAATGATTCGGAATACGTGAAGACCCAGTTCCTGCAGGTGGAGGAGAACGGCTTTTATGCCATGAGAGAAGGGTTTGATACGCAGCGAAAAGTAGAGTGTTATTTCAATCAAAAAGAGAAGTCGGATCAGTCCGATAGGATCAGGGATGGTCTATATGATCTTATCTCGAATGTGATCCTTTTGGACGTGGAGGGCAGTGAAGGGCAGCAGTTCCATTTTCGCATATCTATGGAGAATACGTCTTCCTTCCGCTATCTCGAATGGCATACACAACAGCAGCTTAGAGACCTTTATATCAATTATTTCTTTAGCAGGCAGGATAGCTTCTGGGAAAAAGAGGCCATGCACAAGCTGCCGGCATTGAAGCGGGCTACGAATATGCTGGTCTTTGGTGAGGACCTGGGAATGGTGCCCCGTTGTGTGCCAAATGTAATGCGGCAGCTGGGGATACTTAGCCTGGAGATACAGCGTATGCCCAAGAACCCTGCACGGGAGTTCTTCCATCCGTCCGAAGCGCCTTATTTGTCCGTGGTGACTCCCTCGACGCATGATATGAGCACGATCAGGGGATGGTGGGAAGAGGATAGGGCGCTGATCCAGCGATTTTTTAACCAGGAGTTGGGACAATGGGGGGAAGCGCCTTATTTCTGCGAACCATGGATCAGCAGGGCTGTCGTGCTGCAGCATCTGCATTCTCCCGCTCAGTGGAGCATTTTCCAACTACAGGACATCCTGGGTATGAGTGACCAGTTCCGCAGGGAGAACCCGCATGACGAACGGATCAATGTGCCGGCCAATCCCCGTCATTATTGGAGATATAGGGTGCATCTTACCATGGAGGAGCTGATCAAGGAGAAGGAGTTTAATGAGGAGATGAAGGAGTATGTCGCACATGCCGGTAGGCTTTAGGCCATCCATGCTAAAAAAAGAAACCGGGCCTGATGGCCCGGCCATTACACAGACGTTTATGATGGCCCTTGGGGCAACCTCGCTGTGCTCGGTTTAGGGGGTAGGGGTTCAGGGACGAAAACGCTCGTTATAACTTTACAAAGGACTGATCGTACTGTGTACCGTTCTGACTAACAACCTTCAGAAAATAATTTCCACTTTTCAGATTAGAGATGGCAAGAGACTGCTGGTTGACACCGGTAGCCAGCTGTTGTTGCTGGGCAATGACCAGCACACCTGACATTGTATATACCATTACTGTTGCATGCGATGCAGCAGGGCTGTTCAGCGTGTAGTTCAGCGTAGCGATAGCAGGGTTGGGATACAGCTGCATCTTTTTCTCTGCAACGGCGATGTTGGCATTGTAGACACAAACGATCTTGGAGTACTTGGAAACACCGTCCATGTCTACCTGGCGCAGACGATAGTAGTTATTACCGCTGAGCAAATGGTTATCTGTAAAAGAATAATCTGTAGAGTGTGTATTATTGGTACCCAGCACAACACCGATGGAGTCGAAGCCATTGGCATTAGCAGACCTTTCGATGACGAACCATTTGCAGCTTGTCTGATTCTCCATGGTCCAGTCCAGTTCACCAGCGCTGTTGTTATTGGCAGCGCTGAAGCTCATCAGCAGGGCAGGCAGGACATTGATCCTGGCTTGCTCCTGTGCGGATGTTTTGGCAATGCCAGACAGAAAGATCAGGGCAGTAAGAAAAGATCTTGTAAGCGTTGCGGTGTTCAAAGTTTTCATTGGGTACGTTTTCGTGTGTTACGGACTATAGTGGGTAAAATGTGTACCAAAAAATAATGTATTGAGGGTCAAATATTTGGGCCCGTGCCAAACTCCAAAACGTTCCCTGGATGGGAAAAATCTTCTCAAATCTGCAAAAAAATATAGGGAAAACACCATCGGGACCGTAATTTCTGCATTAAGGCGCGCCCCCCCAAGGCGCGCACCCCAAGGCGCGCACAGTGCGCCTGCCCGAAGGGCCATCAAACAGAGTCCGTGTAGTGTCAACCACTTCCTTCCGCAGGAAGGAGCGCTTGGAAGTATTTAAGCATATCTTTACAACTCCATGCAGATCAATTATCATTCTTACAACCTCGCTTTTCGTCATCCATTTACTATATCACGCGGCACAAAGACCCATCAGCCGACCCTCATTGTCGAGTTGGAGCATAGGGGGATAAAAGGATATGGGGAGGCGCCCGCTATCAGCTACTATCATATACCTGTAGAAAAGATGATCGCGGACCTGGAGTCCAAAAAGGCATTTATCGAGCGTTTTGCCTTTACGGACCCGGAAAGGTACTGGCACTATCTCCATCATCTCTTCCCGGAGAACTCCTTTTTAGTATGTGCACTGGATATGGCTGCCTGGGACCTGACAGGGAAGATCCGGCAGTTGCCATTATATGATATATGGAAACTGGACCCTGCCAGGGGGCCGATGACGGATTATACCATTGGGATCGATACCATCGATAAGATGGTGGCCAAGATGCATGAATTTCCCTGGCCTATTTACAAGATCAAGCTCGGAAGCCCGGATGACATATCTATAATGAAGGCATTGCGCGCTCACACGGATGCCGTATTCAGGGTGGATGCCAATGCGGGCTGGACTTTAGACGCTGCGTTGCAGATCATACCTGTGTTGAAAGACCTGGACGTAGAGTTCGTGGAGCAACCTCTCGCAAAAGACGATTGGGCGGGTATGAAGGTACTTTATGAACGGAGCCCCATTCCCCTCATTGCAGATGAATCATGTGTTAAGGAGGGGGATGTTGAAAAATGCAGGGGGCATTTTCACGGCATCAATATAAAGCTGACAAAATGCAGCGGGATCACACCCGCCCGCCGGATGATCGATGCGGCCAGGCAGTATGGGATGAAAGTGATGGTAGGCAGCATGAATGAAAGCTCCATCGGTAGCGCTGCCATTGCTCATCTGCTGCCTTACCTGGATTATGTGGATATGGATGGCCCGCTGTTATTGAAAGAAGATCTCGCCACCGGCATCGGGTTTGACAATGGGAAGATTTGTATACCGCGCGGGGCGGGCCTCGGCGTTACATTTACCGGGTTGTACACGAAGCAATGGACAGGTGGTGAAAAAATATAATTCCAAAAAGCCATTGTAAATTCAATAAAGGTCTTTAACTTTCCTTTAACGTGCATGTAAACGTTTGCATGACATTTATTATTTCTACTACATTTGGACCAAACTGCTGCCATACGTGAGATGCAAGAGCGTATTGCTTTCTACGAGGACATGAAAGCATACAATCAATTGTTTCAGCTCTTGTCGGGAGGACTGTTCAGATTTACCTATTCCCTGGTAAAGTCGAATGAGGTCGCTGAAGAGATCGTTTCCGATGTATTTATCAAGCTCTGGCAGATCAAGGACAGACTACCCGAAATAGAGAATCTGAAGGTCTATCTGTATACTATCGCCAAGAATTTCTCTCTCAATTACATCAACAAGCACTATAAGAACACTATCGTCAGTCTGGATGAGTTGGATGTAGAGACCATGATCGAGCTCGATGGCCCTGCCGAGATGTGTATTTCTGCCGACCTGGTACAGCAGATCCGACGGGTGATCCGGCAGCTGCCTCCACAGTGCCGTCTGATCTTTCAGATGGTAAAGGAGGACGGGTTGCGGTATAAGGAAGTGGCCGCCATCCTGGATATCTCCCCTCTCACAGTCCGAAATCAGCTGGCCATCGCCATCAAGAAGATCGGGGAGACCCTACCCGTTTACCTGCAGTCGGGCTTTACCATGGTCAGTCGGTTCTCACACTCTTAAGATTTTTTTAACTTTTTTGGTACATTTCTTCCGAACGCCCTGTCTGTAGGATAAGCACATCACTATGCAGGAAGAACAATTTATGCAGGAAGACCGGTTTTGGCTGCTGGTAAGTCTCAAGCTTGCCGGCGAAGCCACGTCAGAAGAACTGGCTGAACTGGAAACATTGCTGCAGCAACGTCCTGAAATGGGCATGAGGATGGAGGTGCTAAATGGTCTTTGGATGGGGGAGCCGGAAGACCAGGGCCGGAGGAATGATGCGTTGAACAGGCATCTTCAGCGGCTGAGCAATCATTTGTCGACCCCCACGCTGAAATATGAAACGGCGGTAGCAATGGAAGATGCGCCAGTGCTCCTGCCATTGGAAGCACCCCGGAGAAGGATCCACCGGTTGTTATGGCCGATGGTAGGCATAGCGGCAGCCGTGGCATTGATATTCTTTATTTCCCGTCGTCCCGAGAATATAAAGAACGAGCACGCTGTCGAACGGATTGCTGAGAATACTATCAGCACAAAGCCGGGTTCGAAATCCAAGATACAGTTGCCCGATGGGAGTCAGGTATGGCTCAATGCCGACAGCCGGATCACCTATAATGAAAGCTTCCGTGGCCCGTTCCGGGAAGTGCAGATAACTGGAGAAGCTTATTTCGACATTGCAAAGGACAAGGACCATCCCTTTATCATACACGCCAACTCCATCGATGTGCGGGTGCTTGGCACCAGCTTGAACATACGGAGCTATACCAATGAAAAGAATACGGAAGCCGTGCTCATACGCGGGTCCATCGAAGTGACCATACGCAGCAGCCCGGATAAAAAGATCATCCTTCAGCCTAATGAAAAGCTGGTGGTGCAGAACGGCAGGGCGGTAGTGGTAAAAGGCATGCCATCGGTGCAGAAGTATGAAGATGCACCGGTGATGACCCTCGGGAAAGCTCATATCCAGCCAAAGGATACGGTAGCGATGGATATACTGTGGGTAAAGAACAAGCTGGCCTTCGATCATGAGACGTTGGAAGAAGTAGCCAGGAAGATAGAAAGATGGTATGCCGTCAAAGTAAATATCCCGGATGAAAGGTTGAAACATGTGGAATACAGCGGCGTATTCGAAGACGAGAGCCTGCGGCAGGTGATGGAGGCGCTGAGATGGACAGGCAATTTCAGGTATTCGATCAATAAAAGAGAAGTGACCATAACACCCTAATATATACGCAGGATGTCTCGCATCCTGCGTACGAATCCTCATTCCGACTTTTGCCGGCTGCCCGCGACGGGCTGCTGAATTATTTAACCAAAACTGCTAATATGAAAAGAATCACTTAAAACATTTACTGTCATAACAAAAAAAGCGGAGAATGATTGCAGCATTCCCCGCCGTGTAAAGACAATTCCCACTCCCGGAGGAGCGGGTTCTTATCATTTTATCAAAACTAAGTTATGAAAAAAACCGGATGCGGCGTATCGGTCGATACCCGCCGTTTAATCATCAAATACCTGCTGATGACGAAACTTGCCATTTTACTCATTTTTGTTCACGCTTTTGCCAATGGTTACGGGCAGGGAAATATTAGTCTCAGACTGGAAAAAGTGCAATTGAAAAAGGTTTTCAAGGCGATAGAAGAAGGTGGTTTTTACCGATTTGTCTACAAAGACGACATTTTACCCAAGGAGGGGATCAGCATCCGGGTACAGCATGCCGGGCTGGCAGAGGTAATGGATAAAGTATTGGAAAATACAGGGTTAACTTATCGTAAGCTCAGCGAAAATCTCGTTGTTATTACTCGTGCCAACGCTGTCGAATCCGTCAGGGGTCTACAGGCGGTGAAAATAACTGGCAGGGTTACCAGTGACAAGGGAGAGCCTCTAAAGGGGGTGTCCGTCCTGGAAAAGGGGACGAACAATGGGACGACCACGGGGGATGACGGGAGTTTCACACTGCAGGTGACCAACCCAAATGCCGTTCTGGTCTTTAGTTATATAGGATTCGGGGTCAAGGAACTGTCCCTCAAGGGTAAGACCACCGTGGAAATGCAATTGATGACCGCAGATAACTCTCTGAAAGACGTAGTCGTAGTAGGATATGGCACTCAGAAGAAGGTCACGGTCACCGGCGCTGTAGCATCGGTAAAAGGCGCCGAGTTGGAAAAATCGCCCAATGTGAACCTTTCCGGCTCCCTGGTAGGCCGCCTGCCGGGTGTATATGCGGTACAATCCAGCGGCGAGCCGGGTTATGATGGGTCAACCATTCGTATCCGGGGCACCAACACCTTGGGCAACACTTCTGCTCTTATCGTAGTGGACGGGGTACCAGATATTGCAGGCGGGCTGGACCGGTTGAACCCGGCGGATATAGAAAGTATGTCCGTGCTGAAGGACGCCAGCGCTGCCATTTACGGAGCCAGAGCCGCCAACGGGGTCATCCTGATCACCACCAAACATGGTAAATCGGGCAAACCTCAATTATCCTATACCATCAACCAGGGATGGTCGCAGCCGGATCGTATCCCGAAGATGGCCACCGCCACTGAATATGCCTCTATCAACAACGAGACCTATATTTATGACCACGTTCCTTCCGCGGAATGGTCCCAGGCACTTGCTGGCTTTAACTCCACGGGCAAATACACGACCCTTGCGAATCAACAATTGCTGGCTCCTTTTCAGCCTGCCGATGTGCAGAAATATAAGGACGGCTCTGATCCCTGGGGACATCCCAATACGGACTGGTTCAAGACGACCTTAAAGACATGGTCACCCCAAATGCAACAGACGCTGCAGATCAACGGCGGATCTGAAAATATCCGGTATCTGGCTTCCGCAGGCTATCAGAACCAGGACGGATACTATAAAAATTCTGCAACGGGCTACAAACAATATGACATGCGTCTGAACCTGGATGCCAAAGTAAATAAATGGATCAATACGGGTATCAACATGACCGCCCGTGAAGAGTTCCGGTTTTATCCCACCCAGTCTGCAGGCTCTATTTTCCGCATGCTTATGCGCGGGAGACCTACGGATCCGGAAGTATGGCCCAACGGTCTGCCCGGTCCCGATATCGAGAATGGGCAAAACCCCATTGTCATCACTACCAACCAGACGGGATATGACAAGGACAAACGGGACTATTTCCAGGTCAATGGAAAAGTGGAATTGAGCGTGCCGGGCGTGCCTGGACTGAAACTCACGGGAACTGCCACACTGGATAAAGAAAACCAGTTCCGTAAATTATGGCAAACTCCCTGGAGCCTGTATTTCTGGGATCATGCTACCTACGAGGCGGACGGCAAGACTCCATTGTTGACCAAAAGCGTGCGTTCCACCTTCACTTCTCCGCAGCTGAATGAATGGAATTATAATTACCTGAATATCCTGCTATCCGGCTTTGTCAATTATGACCGCACCATTGGCGATCATACGATCAACCTGTTGGCTGCCGTGACGAGAGAGACAGATAGGGAGGATGACTTCACTGGATATCGTACCAACTTTATTTCTCCTTCGGTGGACCAGTTGTTTGCAGGAGGCGCGTTGAACCAGACGACGGGCGGCGGCGCTTATGAACGTGCCCGTTTGAGCTACTTTGGACGTGCTGCCTACAACTATAAGGAAAAATACCTCGCTGAATTCCTCTGGAGATATGACGGCAGCTATCTTTTCCCTCCGCAACATCGTTTTGGCTTTTTCCCCGGAGTGCTGGCCGGATGGCGTATCTCCGAAGAAGAGTTCTTCAAAAAGAGCGTTCCCTTTGTCAATTACCTGAAGCTGCGTGGTTCCTGGGGACAATTGGGTAATGACCAGGTATATTACGGTGGAAGCTTAAAGGAATATCAGTACCTCAGCACCTATAATTTCGGCAATTATGTGATCAATAATGCGGCAGCCACTACCTTGTATGAGACGGTGGTGCCTAACCAGAATTTCACCTGGGAAGTCGCCAATAATTCAAATGTTGGCATGGAGGGACAATTACTCAACGGAAAGGTCAATTTCGAATTCGACTATTTTTATAACCTGAGAAATCACATTTTGTGGCGTAAGCAAGGGTCCACGCCAGCCTCTTCCGGTATTGCCAACCTGCTACCTCCCCAGAACATTGCCAAAGCAGAAAATAAAGGGTACGAGTTCACGGTGGGTTACACCGACCACGAGGGTGATTTCACCTACTCCATCAGTGTCAATGCGGGCTATGCCAAAAATAAGGTACTTTTCATGGATGAACCTCCCGGAGCGCCGGACTGGCAGAAAGCCACAGGTCATCCCTACAGCGCAGGTGGCAATTTCGCTTTTCTGGCCTATCAGTATGATGGGGTATTCAAGGATGATAAGGATATTGCCAGCAACACCATCGATTATACAGGGGTAACGCCTGCTCTTAAGCCAGGTGATATGAAGTTCAAGGATGTCGCCCATGAAGGAAAGATCAATGGTGATGCGCAGGTGCGGCTGAACAAGACACAGGACCCCACATTCACAGGTGGAGTGACCATGAAGTTCGGCTATAAGAATTTCGACCTTTCCATTCTCTTTCAGGGCGCGACGGGCGGATTGCTGTACATCGGTACGGAGTCCGGCGACATCGGCAACTACCTGCAATATTCCTACAACCACCAATGGACGATAGATCACCCCAGCAGCACGGACCCACGCCTGGCCAACAGGGGTAATACCTATTTCACAGGCGGCGGAGCATCGAACAATACCTATTTCCTTCGCAACAGCGATTATCTGCGGCTGAAGAATGTGGAGCTGGGCTATAATCTTTCTCCTTCCTTGTTGAAAAGGGCAGGTATCAGCGTCTTCCGTGTCTATGCCAGCGGGCTGAACCTGCTGACTTGGGACAAGATGAAGATATGGGATCCGGAATCCACCAATAGCAGCGGCCAGTACTATCCGCAAGCCAGGCTCATCAACTTTGGTGCAAGAGTAACCTTCTAAAAGAAAGACTTTATGAGAAACAAAATAACATATAGTATAATTGCTTTGACAGGCGCGGCACTTGTTTCATCCTGTAACCGTGACTTTCTGAATACAAAGCCGCTGGGTCAGATATCCTCTGCTACCGCCTGGACAGATGGTTCTCTGGCGGAAGCTTTTGTGACGGATATCTATAATGGCCTGCAACAAGGAGGCATCCCTGAACAAGAACTGGCTTCTTTGTCCGATGAGGCAGTATTTGTGCACCCCGGACGAGGTATCAATACCATCAATGAAGGGACGCTCAGCCCATCCAACCTGGGTTGGGTAGACGGCACATACGAGTGGGGCTCCATGTATAGCCGTATACGTGGTACGAACGTAGCCCTGGAGAATCTCAAGACGGCTACTTTTTCCGACACCGTATTGAACCACCGGCTGCAGGGCGAGGCACATTTTCTGCGTGCCTATTATTACCAGCAGTTGGTCCGTTATTATGGTGGAGTGCCAATAGTCAATCATACGTATGGATTGAACCAGGATTATTCCATTGCCAGGAACAGTTGGGATGATTGCGTAAAATTCATCACAGCGGATTGTGATACGGCGGTGAGCCTGCTCACCGGCAAGGCCCTGGCCAAAGGGCGTGCAACGGCCGTATCAGCAATGGCGCTTAAATCAAGGATACTCCTTTATGCAGCCAGCGATCTGCATGACATCCCCACGGCAAAGGCGAATTCTGCAACGATATCCGGATTTTCCAATCCTGAGCTGCTGGGATATACCAGTGGAGACCGAACTGCCCGCTGGCAGGCAGCCAAAGATGCCGCGTGGGCTGTGATCCAGAGCGGGGGAGGAGGATATAAGCTGGGACTATCGGCGCCGGAAACCCCTGCAAATGCGCAGACCAACTATACCTCGATTGCCATGGGCGGGGGAAGCAATGCACCCGGGATTGATAAGGCCGCCGCTGTCGAGCTGCTGTTCGAAAGGGATTTTTCTCCGCAGACAGTCAGCGGAGGTCCCGGTGGGGACGGTACTTCAGTGGGACTGGACAATGGTCCCAATGGCTATCACAATTGGGCGGGTAATGTACCCATCCAGCAACTGGTAGATGACTATGAAATGATGGATGGAAGCAAATTCGACTGGACCAACCCAGTGGAAGCAGCGTCTCCTTATACCAATCGTGACCCCCGGTTTTATGCCACGGTTCTGTATGACGGCGCCGGCTGGAAACCCAGAAATAAGATCACTTCCAACCCCGACCCCGCCAACCAGATCCAGGTAGGACAGTATGAACTGGCCCCGGGCGGGGCAGTGTTAGCCGGACTTGATACACGAGAAAGTCCGGTAGAGAACTGGAATGCTACCTGGAGTGGTTACTATATGAGAAAGTTCATCGATCCGGATCCCAATGTTGTCGATAACAACACCCGTCAGTTCATCCCCTGGCCTTTTTTCCGATATACCGAAGCCGTGCTGAACTATGTGGAAGCCTGTATTGAATTAACTCAGTATACAGAGGCACAGAACTGGCTTAACAAGATACGCTTCCGGGCAGGCATGCCTGCTATCACGGTAACAGGCGATGCGTTGCGGCAGGAATATCGCAACGAACGAAGGGTCGAGCTGGCCTTTGAAGAACATCGTTATCATGACGCCCGGCGGTGGATGGTTGCTCCCACGACCCTGGGCAGGCAGCTGGAATTCGTCTCCGTCACCGGCAAACTGAAGCCCTCGGCGCTAGCCCCTTCTCCCTACCGCCATGACGAGACACTCTATACATATACCTATACGACATATATAGACAACTCGCTGGAGAATCGTACCTGGATAGATAAGATGTATTTCCGGCCTATCAGCCGGGATGAAGTGAACAAGAATAGCAAGCTGGTACAGAACCCAGGCTATACTAATTAATAACTATGATCCAACCATTCAAGTGCCTGCTCTTCGGAGCAGGCATTTTATTCATTTTACTGGCAGGCTGTCATTCAGGTCCGGACGTCGTGCCCGAAGATCAAAGTCACCCGATCCCGGAAACAGATGCCCATGCCCTCTTCGCATTGTTGCCTTCTGACAGCACACATATCACATTCAACAACCAGCTAACGGAAGGTCTCAACACCAATGTCCTCATGTACGAGTATTTCTACAATGGGGGTGGAGTGGCCGTAGGTGATATGAATGGAGATGGATTACAGGATGTCTATTTCACCGGCAATATGACGGAGAACAGGCTGTACCTCAACAAAGGGCATTTGCAGTTTGAAGATATTACTGCGGCGGCCGGTGTGGCCGGCAGACCTGGTCCCTGGAAGACAGGTGTCGCCATCGCGGATGTCAATGGGGATGGCCGGCCGGATATATTCGTGTGTTATTCCGGCAGGCTGCCGGGTACCAAACGGCTGAAGCAGCTGTTCATCAACGAGGGAAATGATACACGCGGCATCCCTCATTTCAGCGAGCAGGCCGCACAATATGGCATTGTGGATTCCTCCTATACTACTCAAGCTTATTTTTTCGACTATGACCGGGATGGGGACCTGGACCTCCTGTTATTGAACCACAATCCCAAGAACATGCCCGTGCTGAATGAGGGCAGCACGGCCGCCATCATGAAACAGCAGGACCCTCTTTGCGGTGTCCGTCTTTACCGGAACGATAAAGGGCACTTCAAGGATGTCACGCAGTCCTCCGGGCTCAGCAGCAGCTCCCTGAGCTATGGGCTGGGTGCAGGCATTGCGGATATCAACGGGGATGGCTGGCCCGATATTTATATATCCAACGATTACGCCGTGCCCGATTGTTACTATGTCAACGATCATAAAGGAGGGTTTGTGAACCGGCTGCAGGAAAGCTTCGGTCATATATCCCAGTTCTCCATGGGGAATAATGTAGCCGACATTAATAACGATGGATTGCCGGATATCTTCACCCTGGATATGCTACCGGAAGACAATCGTCGTCAGAAGCTGCTGTTTGCTCCCGACAATTATGAGAAGTTCGATCTCTACCTGCGTTCCGGCTTTTATTATCAATATATGCGGAACATGCTGCAGCTGAATGACGGCAACGGTCATTTCAGCGAGATAGGGCAACTGGCGGGTCTTTCCAATACGGATTGGAGCTGGGCGCCATTGTGGGCCGACCTGGATAATGACGGATGGAAGGACCTCTTTGTCACCAATGGCTATGTGCGTGACTATACCAATATGGATTTTATCAAGTATATGGAGGGATACACCCAAAACAAGGGCAGGCTGAGCAGGGAGGATGTGCTGGATATCGTGGATCATATGCCTTCTTCCAATGTGCACAGCTATTTCTTTCACAACAATGGCGATCTGAGCTTTTCCAATACCAGCGCTCAATGGGGCATACGACAGCCCAGCAATAGCAATGGTGCCGCGTGGGTGGATCTGGATAATGACGGGGACCTGGACCTGGTGGTCAATAACCTGAACCTGCCGGCTTTCGTATATGAGAACAGAGCGCGTCAGATGGCGGAAAATCATTATTTGCAGGTGCAATTGAAAGGAGAGGGTATGAACACCGAAGGCATTGGCGCGAAGCTGACCTTATACAGCAAGAGAAGAATGCAATGCCTGGAGCAGATGCCTCAGCAAGGATATCAGTCTACTGTAAGCTCCATATTGCATTTTGGGCTGGGCAAGGACTCTGTGACGGACTCCTTGCGGGTAGTATGGCCTTCCGGCAGGCAGCAGCTGATCAGGGATGTTGGCGTAGACAAGATGCTGGTGATAGCGGAAAAGGATGCGTCCAGGAGCTTTCACGAGCCGGCAGCCCCAGCGCCAATATTCGAAGAGGTGGGCTCCCCCTTGGCATATCATCCTGTCCAGGCTGCTATCAACGACTATAAAAGACAGCCCCTGCTGGTGAACCCCATGTCATTCTCGGGGCCCTGTATCGCTACAGGGGATGTCAACGGGGACGGATTGGAAGATGTTTATGTGGGAGGAGATAATGGCCGGCCGGGGGTATTATATCTACAACAACGAGGCGGCAGCTTTCAACCCCTGGCGGAGCCTGCTCTCGAGGCAGACAAGGCTTCGGTGGATGCCGATGCCGTCTTTTTTGACGCCAACGGGGATGGTCATACGGACCTTTATGTGGCCAGCGGCGGTTATCACAACTACCGGGAAGGCGACTCTTTGCTGGACGACAGGTTGTACCTGGGAGATGGGAAAGGACATTTTACGCGCAGCAGAGATGCATTACCTCGTATGCGCGTGTCAAAGGGATGTGTACGGGTAGGGGATGTCAACGGGGATGGTCATCCGGACCTTTTTGTCGGGGGGAGGGTGATACCCGGGCAGTATCCCGCAAAACCGCCCAGCTATTTGCTGATCAATGATGGGAAGGGACATTTCACCGACCAGGTGGCTGTTCTGGCTCCCGGTCTGGGCCGGGCGGGGATGGTCACCGATGCAGTCTGGGTGGACATGAACGGGGACGGAACACAGGACCTTATCTTGGCCGGGGAGTGGATGCCAATCACCGTATACATCAACCATAAGGGGAAGCTGGAGAACAGGACCAGGGATTATTTCGACAAGGAATACAGCGGATGGTGGAACAGGCTATGGGTGGGCGATCTCGATGGGGATGGGAAGCCTGATCTCGTCGCCGGCAACCTGGGTCTCAATTCCCAATGCAGGGCGGATGATGGGCATCCTGCCGAACTGTATTATAAGGATGTCGATGGCAATGGTACGATAGATCCTTTTCTCTGTTTTTATATCAAGGATACCAGCTATCCTTTTCTTACTCGTGATGAGTTGTTGCAGCAAGTGGCAAATATGAGCAAGCGGTTCCCGGACTATAAGACCTATGCCAATGCCCGGATCAATGATATTATGGGTCCCGGTGGGATGGAGGGGGCGGAGCGACTGCAGGCCAACTGTTTGCGGACCTGCTATTTTTCTTCGGGGGCAGACGGGCGGCTGCATGAAAAAAGCCTGCCTATACAGGTGCAATATGCTCCTGTCTGGACCATTACCGTTCTGGATTATGACGGGGATGGCAAAAAGGACCTGCTCTTATGCGGTAATATCAACCATGCCCGAATCCGGTTTGGGAAATATGACGCCAATTACGGGTGTCTGCTGCATGGGGATGGGAAGGGGAATTTCAGCTATATAGGGCAGCGGGAGTCGGGTTTTCATCTTGGCGGGGATGTCCGGAGCGTGGCGCAGATAGGCCGGACGCTGTTATTTGGGATCAACCAGGAGCCTTTAAAGGCCTATAGGGTAAGACATAGTCAATAAATTTTATTTTATTTTACGTCAAAATAGATGTTATTTTGACACTTGCAGATTGACGCATATGATAGCAACTCAACAAGATAAGACACTGTCCTCCCGCATTATAGAAAAATTCAAGGAAACTTTTAATACTGATCCCGTGGTGATTCGGTCTCCTGGCAGGGTAAACCTGATCGGGGAGCATACGGACTATAACAATGGGTTTGTCATGCCGGCCGCCATCAATAAGGCGATCTACATGGCTGTCTCCCGCAGGGACGACAATCTTATTCATATTGTATCCCTGGACTTGGAACTCAGCTACCTGGGAGATATGGACAAAGTAGTTCCATCTTCTCTTCATTGGCCTGATTATATATTGGGGGTTATCCAGCAAATACAGGCCAAGGGTTATCATGTCGGGGGCTTTAACTGTGTCTTTGGCGGGGATATTCCCCTGGGGGCCGGTATGTCCTCTTCTGCTGCGCTGGAATGCGCTACGGCATTTTCCCTAAATGAGCTGTTTGGTTTGAAGATGGACCCGCTGACGATGGTCAAGCTGGCCCAAAAGGCCGAGAACGAGTTTGTAGGAGTACAATGCGGGATCATGGATCAATTTGCCAGCATGTTTGGCCGAAAAAACCATGTCATACAGCTGGACTGCCAGTCCCTGGAATATAAATACGCTCCATTCAATACGGATGGCATCCGTATCGTGCTGTTGGATACAAATGTAAAACATTCTCTTGCCAGCTCGGAATACAATACCCGTCGTCGGCAATGCGAGGCGGGGGTGGCGCTGATCCAGGCACATCATCCACAGGTACGCAGCCTGCGGGATGCCACGCTGGAAATGCTGGACAAGTATGTGGCTCCCGTGGATGAGCTGGTATACCGTCGCTGTCAATATGTAGTAGAAGAAAATCTTCGCCTGCTGGCAGCCAGCGAGGACCTCAACAATGGCAACATCGAAGCCTTCGGACAGAAGATGTTTGCAACCCATGAAGGACTCAGCCGGAAGTATGAGGTCAGCTGCCCCGAGGCGGATTTCCTGGTAGAGCAGGTAAAGGGGAGACCCGGTGTCATCGGTGCAAGGATGATGGGGGGCGGTTTTGGCGGCTGTACGATCAACCTGGTACGGGAGGATGTGATCGATGAGCTTATTGCAGACCTGACGCCTGTTTATGCCAAGGCGATGAATAAGGAGCTGAAGGTATACATTGGCCAGATAGAGAACGGCACTTCGCTGATATAAAAACAATCATTGCTATATGACCAGATCTTTTGCTTCTTTCGCCTGTGTTGTCGGGGCCTGTATGCTGGCCAGCTGTGGCAACTCCAATAACGGGACCGCTACTGAAAAGCCTGCAGATTCTACTGTTGCTACCGCACCTGCATTGCCGGATGCGAAAAACTTTACAGACAGCGTGGATGGAAAGGCCACGTCTTTGTATATCCTCAAGAACAAGAACAACGCAACGGCTGCTATTACCAGCTATGGCGCCAGGGTCGTCAGCCTGCTGGTACCCGATAAGAATGGGGTAATGACTGATGTTGCGTTGGGATATGATAGTGTCGGTAAATATATTCATCAGCCCGAGAGTTACTTTGGAGCCATCGTGGGCCGTTATGGCAACCGTATTGGCAAAGGGAAGTTCAAGCTGGAAGGCAAAGAATACAAACTGGCCACCAATAATGGTCCCAATCATCTTCATGGCGGGCTCAAAGGTTTCGGCGCGCACGAGTGGGATCCTCAAAAACTCAATGACAGCACGCTGGAGCTGACCTATCTTTCCCAGGACCAGGAAGAGGGCTATCCTGGCAAACTATTGGCAAAGGTGACCTATACGTTAATCGGCGATAGCACCAATTGTCTGAAGATAGACTACGAAGCCACTACCGACAAACCCACGGTGGTCAATCTGACGAACCATACTTATTTCAACCTGAATGGTCAGGGCAACGGTACGATCAATAATCATGTACTACAGCTGAACGCAGCCCGGTATACACCCGTCGACTCTACGCTGATCCCTACGGGTAAGCTGGAGCCTGTAGCGGGTACGCCTTTTGATTTTACCAAGCCAACGGCCATCGGCGCCCGTATAGACTCTCCCAACCAGCAATTGAAATTTGGCAAAGGATATGACCATAATTTTGTCCTGAACCCCGGCAAGGGCTCCGGGCTGAATCTTGCAGCTACGGTATTGGGAGATCAAAGCGACATATTTATGGAAGTGTTGACGGATCAGCCGGGCATCCAGTTCTATGGAGGTAATTTCATGAATGGGAGCAACCCGCTGAAAGGTGGTAAGAAGGACGATCACCGTACGGCATTCTGTCTGGAGACACAGCATTTCCCCGACTCCCCGAATGAGCCGTCCTTCCCGTCTACGGAGCTGAAGCCGGGACAGCAGTATAAGACTACGACGGTATATAGATTCTCAGTGAAGAAATAAATTTGAGAAGATATTGATGGAACGGGCTGTTTGTTAGCAGCCCGTTCTTATTTTTTCGACGGAGGCCAAAGGAACTCCGGTCAGGGAAGCTATTTTTTCAGGAGAGAATTCAGTGTTGGTCAATAGCCTTTTAACAATAGCCTCACGTTCTTCAGCCATTTTTTTAGCCATTTCTTCAGCTATTTTTTCAGCCATTTTTTCAGCCATTTTCCCGGCGATCTTTTCAGCCATTTCCCCAGCTATCTTTTCGGCTATCTTTACTGCTTTTTCTTCCGCCCTCATTTCCGCCACTTGCTCAATAATACCCATAGGATTATTTTTACCGGTGATTTGATCGAGTTGCTCTTCAAAATACAATTTGTTTGCGGGTTCCCAAACTGAACATAATTACTCAAAAAGGTCAGGACTGCCGCGATTTTCTTTTCACTAAAAATTCCTTTTTTATACAACAATCTGGCAATCAACAGCTTCTTATCCATCAATGCTTCATCCGAAACTGTACGTGAAGTCAAGGCCATTTTGGCCGCCAGCACTATCAACGCAAAAGGGTTATCACTATTCATCAACATCTCATCGGAGTAGTCGGTGATACAACAAATATTGTATTTATATACGAGGCTCGTGCCCAAAAATGTATAAGTGTAGCATTGTGGCATTTTATTCCCCTGCCGCCCGGTGAAAATTGCCAGTGCGGTTACTGGTTTCTTATAGCGATCGAAAATCCTATAGTAATACTGAAACATCCTTTCAGCAAATTGTTTATCCGGGTAGCCTTGGACTTCCAGGTGTACAAGAAACCATTCAGCTTTGCCATCCCGGCAATGGACCTTAATTAATTTGTCGACAAATCGTGTGTCAGCCTCCTTATCTGGCTCCGGATATATTTCTCCCAGCTCTTTATCGAGAAAATCGAAACCTTTATCTATATCGACGACCTGGTCAATCTCCGGAAAAAGAAACCGTAACAGATCATCGAATATCTCCTCCATCATCCCTTTCCAGAGGATGTCATTCTTTTTGCGCATAGGTAAGACTTAAGGCGGCACAAATTTAATCGTTGCCATAACCAATATTTGGAGAACTTTATTGAGGTTGACGCACTTTAAGCAGAAACAATTTTTAATTTTATTTCTCAGAAATATTTGTTATAAGATCATGTTACAAAACAGGGTCGATCCCTTCGGAAATATCATTCGGACTCCGGCACGCGGCGCCTGGATGGGCAACCGTGGCGTGATCCACGACGAGCATAAGACCATTCGCAGAGCATTCAAAATAAAAGCCTGGATCACCTGTGTGCTTCAGTTCAAGGGCAGACATAGAGAGGTAATGACACCGAACCGATGGACGGAACTGTTCTTCCTGGATGAGGCTACGGCCTTTGCTGCCGGTCACCGCCCATGTTTTGAATGCCGGCGGGAAGATGCGGTACGATTCAAATCATGCTGGACAAAAGGCAATCCGGAGTATGGGTTCTCCGTCAAGACACCCATTGGCGAGATAGATAAGATATTGCATGGTGAAAGGATCGATGCCTGTGGACAGAAAGTGACCTATGAAGCCTTGCTGCAGGAGCTGCCGGATGGGACTTTTATAGAATTGGAAGGTAGGGCCTGGCTGGTGGCCAATGGACATGTTCATGGCTGGACACCTTTTGGATATGAGAAGGGAAGGGCGCTGCCTTCGGGACAGCGGGTGAAGGTGCTCACGCCGAGGTCGGTGGTAAATGCTTTCCGGGCCGGGTATATAGTGCAGATCAATGATCGTTCAGCGGAAGCCCCCGTTGCTGGAACTCCTTCCAATTAAGATATTCGGGGCCTACGCGCTGCTCTACCATGGTAATACATCCATCGACAGGGCAGACCAGCTTGCACAAATTGCAGCCTACGCATTCATCTTCCTTGATAGCGTAAGTATTGTAAGGATGCCCGGGTGTCAGGCTGATAGATTGATGCGAGGCGTCCTCACAGGCTATGTAGCAAAGTCCGCAATGAATACACTTGTCCGGATCGATTCGCGCTACGATGTGGTAGTTGAGGTCGAGATCTTCCCAATGCGTGAGGGTAGGGACGCTGCGACCGATGAAGTCAGTGGTCCTGTTAAATCCTTTTTCATCCATCCAGTTGCTGAGCCCCTCACAAAGTCCGTCGATGATACGAAAGCCGTGCTTCATCACGGCAGTGCATACCTGCACTGTAGTGGAACCCAGGAGCATGAACTCTGCGGCGTCCTTCCAGGTGCTGATGCCGCCGATGCCGGAGATGGGGACTTTGGACGTAATGCTGTCCTGCGCGATGGTGGTGAGCATTTTCAACGCAATGGGTTTCACGGCGGGACCACAGTAGCCGCCAAAGGTGGACTTGCCGCCCACATTTGGATTGGGAATAAAGGTGTCCAGGTCCACACCCGTCACCGATTGGATCGTATTGATGAGGGAGAGACCCTGGCTGCCGGCTTCCACAGCCGCACGGCCTGTAGGCACTACGGAATGAACGTTGGGTGTGAGCTTGGTGATAACGGGTATGGTGGCTACCTCCATGACCCATTCGGTGACCAGGCGGGCGATCACGGGATCCTGTCCTACTGCGGCGCCCATGCCACGTTCCGTCATGCCATGGGGACAGCCAAAATTCAGCTCCAGTCCATGCGCTCCCGTGTCCTCCACCTTACGGATGAGCTCGTGCCAGCTGTCACGGTCGTTGTCAGCCATGAGGCTGACGATCATGGCCCTGTCGGGGAAGAGGCGGATACACTCCCTGATCTCCCGCAAATTCAGCTCCAACGGACGATCGCTAATAAGTTCGATATTGTTCAGCCCCATGACACGGCTGCCATGATAATCCACCGCGGAATAGCGGGAGGATACATTCTTTATCTGGCTGCCGAGTGTCTTCCATACGACACCGCCCCATCCCGCCTCGAAGGCGCGCAGCACGTTGATCTTTTTGTCCGTCGGCGGAGCGCTGGCCAGCCAGAATGGATTGGGGGACGTGATGCCAAGATAGTTGGTATGAAGGGAAGCCATAAAATAGGTTTATACAGTTTGTAAGTAGGAAAGGATAGCTGCGGCGCTCAATTTGCCCGCCTGTACTGCATCTACTACTTCCTTGCCGCCGTTGACACAATCGCCGCCTGCAAAGACGCCGGGAAGGGAGGTAATGCCGTGGAGGCCCGTGGTCTCGATCTTGCCGCCGTGATGAGAAAGGCCCCCTGCATCCACCATCTGTTCAAAAGGCATCTGACCTGTGGCCTTGATGACCATATCCACATCCATGGCAAATGTCTCGCCTGTGGGACATGGCGCCCGTCGTCCACTGGCATCGGGTGGTCCCAGCTCCATCTTCTCGCAACGCAGCTGCGTGACCCTGCCGTCCGAGCCTATCACCTCACAGGGGGCTGCCAGCCAATAGATACGGCATCCATCGAGACGTGCGATCTCCAACTCTGCTTTTGTACAGGGCATTTCCTCCTCCGTCCTTCGGTATAGCAGGGTGACCTCTCCCGCACCCAGCCGTCTGGCCTGTGTAGCCGCGTCGATGGCAGTCATACCCATGCCGATGACAGCTACTTTATCGCCTACGGGCACGGAAGGAAAACCATCGGCGCGGATGGAATATATAAATCGAAGAGCATCTACCACTCCATTAAGTTCTTCACCGGGTATGTCCAGCCGCCTGGCCAGGCCTACACCAAATGCAAGGAACACGGCGTCATATTCCTCCCGCAGCTGTTCCAATGGTAAGTCCTTTCCCAATTCGGCGCCATATTGGACAGTTATACCGCCAAGCGACAAGATGTAATCCAGCTCTTCGGCGCAGTATTCAGGTGTTACCTTATATGCTGCGACGCCATATGTCATCAGGCCGCCACCTTTTTCCTCTTTTTCAAAGATCGTTACATCGACACCCTCACGGGATAGCACATGTGCAGCACTAAGCCCAGCAGGTCCCGCCCCGATGACGGCGACACGATGTCCCCCGGAGGGCTTACGGACGAACAGAGGCCATTTCCCTTGCATAGCACGGTCGGTGGAATAGCGTTGAAGCCTGGCGATAGGAATAGGCTCTTCTTCCATCAGGTTGTAGACACAGGCTCCTTCACAGAGCTTTTCCACGGGACATACGCGGGAGCAGCCGCCACCCATGATATTGGACAGGAAGATGGTACGGGCCGATCCTTTGATATCGTCCGTGGCTATCTGTTTTATAAATTTGGGCACATCGATGCCCGTCGGGCAGCTTTTTGTGCAGGGGGCGTCATAGCAGAACAGACAGCGGTTGGCATCGACAAGCGCCGCATCCCGTGTTTCGAAAGGCGGGTGTATGTCGGAAAAGTTCCGGTCATATTGTTCTTTTGTAAGGCGATTGTCACGGATCATAGTTCTGTCAGTTTACCATACGTTTCGGGTCGGCGGTCGCGGTAGAACTGCCATACGCCTCGTACCTCTTCTATCATGTCCAGGTCGAAGTCTGCCACCAGGAGCTCGTCCTTGTCTTCGGAAGCCTGGGCGAAGATCTGTCCACGGGGATCCACAAAATAGGAGCTGCCGTAGAACCGGCCCAGGTTCCAGGGTTTCTCTTCCCCCACGCGGTTGATACATCCCATGAAATAACCGTTGGCGGCTGCATGGGCAGGTTGTTCCAGGTGCCAGAGGTATTGGGAGAGACCTGCTACCGTGGCGGAAGGGTTGTATACTATCTCTGCTCCGTTGAGGCCCAGGACGCGCGCGCCATCGGGGAAATGCCGGTCGTAGCAGATGTACACCCCGATCTTTGCATATCTGGTCTGGAAGACGGGATAGCCCAGATTGCCCGGCTTGAAGAAAAACTTTTCCCAAAAGCCCGACGTGTGGGGGATATGGTTTTTGCGGTATTTCCCCAGGAAAGTCCCGTCCGCATCGATGACGGCGGCCGTATTGTAAAGCACTCCTGCCTGTTCTTTTTCGTAGACAGGTACGATCATGACCATATTGTATTTTTTGGCATAGGCCGTCATCCTTTCCACGGTGGGGCCGGGTACGGGTTCGGCGGAATCATACCAGGCGCGGTTCTGGCCCGGACAGAAATAGGGTGTATTGAATATCTCTTGCAGACAGAGTATCTGTACGCCTTTTTCCCCTGCCTGTTCGATGAGGGGAATGTGTTTCTGCAGCATCGCTTCCTTTATCTCTTCAATGCTTCCTTCTCCTTCCGTCTTGGGAAGGCTCATCTGGATGAGGCCTGATCTGATCATTCTGGACATAAGATTCGTTATTGGTTAATGTTAGCTAAGTCCTGTATGCCGTCCCCGGCGGATGAATTGTCCGTAGCCTCTGGCTATCTTGCATTCTCCATCCCGGATGGCCACCTTCCCCCTCAGGAGCACCGTCTGTATCTTGCCCGTGAGCTGCCATCCTTCATAGGCGGAATAGTCCACAT
Organism: Sphingobacteriales bacterium 50-39; assembly: GCA_001898505.1. Lineage (GTDB taxonomy): Bacteria > Bacteroidota > Bacteroidia > Chitinophagales > Chitinophagaceae > Puia. Next base: position 71,212 of record MKTZ01000002.1, on the reverse strand, counting down.
TCATATGATGTGTGGTTGCCGTGAGCGTATGCTGGCGATTGGGATCCAGCAGGATGATGTCGGCATCGCTGCCCGGCGACAGTGTACCTTTACGAGGGAAGAGCCCGAAGATCTTTGCAGGATTGGTAGAGGTAAGCTCCACGTATTTGTTCAGGCCGATCCTCCCTTTTCGTACGCCTTCGCTGTACAGCAGCTCCATCCTGTGTTCGATGGCGGGATGACCGTTGGGTATCTTCGAGAAATCATCCTTTCCCAGCAGCTTCTGCTCCCAGCGGAAGGGGCAATGGTCGGTGGCCACGACATTCACCACTCCCTGGTTGATGCCCGCCCATAAAGTGGCCTGATCTTTCTTTTCCCGCAAGGGTGGGCTCATTACCCATTTGGCCCCTTCGAAGTCTTCGCCATAGCGGGAGGCATCCAGCAGGAGGTATTGTATGCAGGTCTCTACCCACACGTGCTGATTGCGGGTGGTAGCGTTGCGTACAGCATTGAGTGCGCCCTCACAGGTGAGGTGTACAACATAACCGGGGCAGCCTGTATAGTGGGAGATAGCCGCAAATCGTCCGGTGGCTTCGGCTTCCGTGACCTCGGGCTGAGACAGATAATGATAGCGCGGTGACAGCTTGCCTTCCTCCCGATGACGAGCAATCAGATAGTCGATCATGTCTCCATTGGTAGCGTGAACAGTGACCAGCCCTCCATGCCGGCGGACTTCCTGCATAAGAGCCGTCATCTGCCTGTCATCTATCATAAGCGCCCCTTTGTAAGCCATGAAGGTCTTGAAGGAAGTAATACCATGCTGTTCCACCATTGTCTTTATTTCCGGCCTTGTCTTGTCATTAAAATCCGTCACGGCCATGTGGAAGCTGTAGTCGCCTACGGCGTTGCCCGTGGCACGGCCATTCCATTCGTCCAGCGCCGCCTGTAGCGAATGTCCCTGTTTTTGCAGGATGAAGTCGATGACCGTAGTGGTGCCTCCGAAAAGGGCGGCCCTTGTTCCCGTCTCGTAGCTGTCACTGGAGAAGGTACCCATAAAAGGCATGTCCAGGTGAACATGGGGGTCGATACCGCCAGGCATAATCAGCTGACCGGTGGCGTCGATGGTCTCATCGGCCATAACGTTGAGATGTTTGCCGATGGCGGTGATCTTTTCTCCTTCTATATAGATGTCGCCGACAAAATCATCCGAGGCAGTGACGATCCTGCCGTTAGTAATCAACACTGACATAGGTGACCTGTTTTTTATCGTTAAAAGAAAGCCAGTAGCCGAGGCCTGAAATAAAGAAGCCTACAAACCAGGCATAGCTGTATAGAGATATGATCCATGCCGGCAAGGCGCCCGGGCTGATGACCCCGATGGTTGCCAGGAATCCCGGAACATTAGGGACTATGCCCAGCAGGAGACAGCCGATGGCCCTCCTGTTAAAGCCGGATGTATAAGCATATGCGCCATGTAATGAATAAAGATCAGCGACATTCAATTGCTGTCGTCTGATGAGATAATAGTCCGCGATGAGGATACCGCCGATGGGTCCCAGCAGGCTGGAGTAACCTACCAGCCAGGTGAATATATAACCTCCCGGGTCGGCGATCAGTTTCCAGGGGAAGATAAGAATGCCCAGAACACCGGTGATGAAGCCGCCCGTGCGGAAATTTATTTTTTGGGGATAGAGGTTGGCAAAGTCATTGGCGGGACTTACGATGTTAGCGGCGATGTTGGTGGCCAGGGTGGAAATGGCCACGGCGATCATTGCCAAGGTTACCAGCAGCCTGCTCTCGAACTTCCCCGCCAGTACAACGGGATCCCATATAGGCTCACCGTATAAAAGTGTAGTCGCAGAAGTAACCACGACCCCGATAAATGCAAAAAGGGTCATAGAGGGCGGAAGACCAATGGCCTGACCTTTTATTTGTGCCCGCTGGCTGACAGCATAGCGGGTGAAGTCGGGTATGTTGAGCGACAAGGTGGCCCAGAAGCCTACCATACCTGTGAGGGCGGGTACGAAGAAGGTCCAGAACGCTGGGCCTTGCAGACGGGCGGGTTGGGTAAGGATGGGGCCCAGCCCGCCGTGTACGGCCGTGATGGCCCAAAAGAGAAGGGCGAGGGCCGCAATGGGAAGAAAAAATGCTTTAAAGACAAGAAGCCTGCGGATACTGTCTACGCCAAGCCAGACCACGTACATGTTCAATGTCCAGAACAGGATAAAACAAATAGCGGGTCCTGTCTGTAATCCCCAGCCGGAGGGGAATATTGGTGGCAAAGTAGCCAGGGATGGTATCCAAAGACGTGCTGCCTGGTAGATGGCGAACCCTCCGATCCAGGTCTGGATACCAAACCAGCCACAGGCGACGATGGCTCGCAGCATGGCAGGGATATTGGCGCCTCTGACGCCAAAGCTGGCGCGGGCAAAGACGGGAAAGGGGATACCGTACTTCGCGCCGGCCCGGCCATTAAGGATCATGGGTATCAGTACGATGGTATTCCCCAAAAAAATGGTGAGGATGGCCTGCCACCAATTCATCCCGCCGCCTATGAGGGAGCTGGCCAACATATAGGTGGGTATGCAGAGACTCATACTGATCCAGAGAGCAGCATAGTTCCATGTGTTCCATTTCCTCGCCGGAAGAGGGACAGGCGCCAGGTCTTCGCTGTATAACGCAGTGGACGGCTCTGAGGAAGTAGTGGTTGTCATAGCAGGTATGCTTTTTGTTACATACGATGGTATTTTTTCAGGATACGGATGACCGCCTCCCGGGGCAGGCCATGAACGGTGTTGCCATTGATACCTGTCATGGTCTTTCCCGCAAACAGGGCATTGATGATGGCTTCTTCAGTAGCCTGGATAGTGGCGACAAAAAGGCCGTTGATCTGATCGTTGCTCAGCGTAGTCACCTCCGTATTCTGCGTATTGCTGAACGCCTTTTTATTTGCCGTTGAAAAGGTGATAAAGATATCACCCGACCCATTACCCCCTATGCCTCCTGTACGGGTTAGACCCAGTGGAATGCGTTGCGCCAGCCGTTTGAGCTGCCCCGGCAGCAATGGCGCGTCGGTGGCCAGGACGACGATGATGGACCCTGTTTCTTCCTGGCGGGGAGTGGTGGCCATTCCCATCGGCTGCCCTTCTATGATATAAGGAAGGGTGTCGGCCAATTCTTTACCTACGGGAACACCGGCGATAGTCAGCTGGTTACGGACGCCGTGATTGGCCTGTACCAATACCCCCACAGTATAGCCTCCACGATCTTTATCCAATACGCGGCTGGCAGTGCCGATGCCCCCCTTGAAGTTATAGCACATCATGCCCGTACCGCCTCCCACGCCGCCCTCCTGTACCTTTCCGGTGCGAGCACTGTCCAGGGCTTTGAAGACGTCCTCCTTAGTGACGTGCTGACCATTGATGTCATTGAACACGCCGTCGTATGTCTCTGCCACGACGGGATATGCGTACCAATAATCTTTAAAAAAAGGGGTATAATAATGATGACGATCCATCCACTGCCATGCCGCGTCGCGCACGACGCCTACGCTGCCCGTGTTGGTGATGAGGATGGGGGTTTCCAGGAACCCGGATTCTGTGATCCAGTGTGTGCCTGTCATATCGCCATTGCCGTTGAGGGTATACCAGGAGGCATAGACGGGATCGAACTCCTGGCCACGGGGAAGGATAGCCGTTACGCCGGTACGCACAGGGCCTTCTCCCTTGATCAGAGGCCCATCTCCTTTTATGATCGTTGTCTGGCCAACCGTGACGCCCGGTACGTCGGTGATGGCATTAAAAGCGCCGGTGTTGCCGTCGAAAGGGACGCCGAAATCACGCGCTCTTTTGGTCTGGGCAAAAAGTTGTGTGGTAAAAAGCAGCAGGATAATGTAGACGATCCTTATCATATTAGGAGTGTGTTTGTGCATCTGCAATGGTCAGCGCGTCACTGATGATGGCCAATCCTTCGTCCATTTGTTCACGGGTAATGGTCAACGGAGGGGCGATAAAGACATAGTTCCAGCGTACAAAGGCATACATGCCCAACTGCCGGAGACGGCCCGCCACCTGGTTCATGATGGCCATCTCCTCTGGCCGCGCATTGAAAGGCGCCATGGGTTCTTTGGTGGTCCTGTTCTTTACCAGCTCCAGGCAGCCCAATAGCCCTGTATTGCGGAAGTCGCCGATGGAAGGATGTCGCTCCTTCATCTTTTCCACCTGGGCTTCAAGGTAATGTCCCATGGCAGCCGCATTTTCGATGAGGTTCTCATCCTCGTATATCTTCAGCACTTCCACACCTGCAGCGCAGGCCACCGGATGGGCGGAGTAGGTGAGGCCCAGCCAGAGCGTGCGGTCATCGAAATGATCCGCGATCCTGTCCGTTACGATAAGGGCGCCCAATGGAATATAGCCCGCCGTGATGCCTTTGGCCGTGGCGATCATATCGGGCTCGATGCCATGGAGCTCGGAGGCGAACCACTTACCGGTGCGTCCAAAGCCGCTCATTACTTCGTCGATGATGAGCAGGATGCCATGTTTGTCGCAAAGAGCCCTGATCTTTTGCAGATAGTCCGGTGGGTATTTGATACAGCCGGAAGTGCCGCTCTCTCCTTCCATGAGGATGGCTGCAACGGTTTCCGGTCCTTCCAGCTCGATGATCCTTTCAATATGGCTTACACATTCCCGGTGACAGGAGCTGATCTCTTTTCCCCAGGGGCAGCGATAGCAATAAGGGTCTTCCACATGGACGATATTGGGCATTTGCTGGGCATCATGCGGCAGTTTGCGGGGATCGCCCCCCGCGGTCATGGAGCCGTAGGAGGCTCCGTGAAAAGCTCTGTAACGGGTAATGATCTTATGACGGCCTGTATAGAGCCTTGCCAGCTTGATGGCGTTGTCGATAGCGCTGGCGCCACAGACCGTGAAAAGGGTCTTTTTAAGATGGCCCGGTGTGATGGCTGCCAGGCGTCGCCCCAACTCACCCCTCGCACGGGTCACACAGCTGGGCGTTACATAGCTGACCTCCTGCATCTGGCGGACGACGGCGGCGGTGACACGCTGGTTGCCATGGCCGATATTGACATTCATCAGCCCTGAGGAGAAGTCCAGGTATTTTTTCCCATCATAGTCATAGAGATATACTCCCTCGGCATATTTTACGGCAATAGGGTTGAGGCCTTTTTGTTTGCTCCAGGAGAATAGGGTGTAATCGAAGTTTTCCTGTTGTATCTCCTGGGTTTCAGACATAGTGACGGGAGAAGGCATATGTAGTATTTTTTAGTTAAGGTTAACTCATCCAGTTGATGCCGGCTTCGGGATTCCATTTTACCGTGCTTTTCTTTAGCCGGGTCCAGAATTCGATGGAACTCTTTCCTGTAATATCACCCACTCCGAATTTGCTTTCGTTCCAGCCTCCGAATGAGAAAGGTTCGCGCGGCACGGGTACACCTACGTTGACACCTACCATACCTGCCGAGGCCCGGTCGATGACATAACGTGCGTAGCCGCCATTTTGTGTAAATACGGAGGCAGCGTTGCCGTAGGGGTTGGCGTTCTCGATAGCCAGGGCTTCATCGAGACTGTCCACGCGCATGATGCTGATGACAGGGCCGAATATTTCCTCCCTTGCTATCGCCATATTGGGTTTGACCCCGTCGATGACGGTGGGGCCTACATACGTGCCCTTTTCTTTGCCGGGGACCGTGGCGCCGCGACCGTCCACGAGAACTTTTGCTCCCTGCTGTTCAGCTTCAGTTATATAGCGTTCGATCCTTTCTTTTGCTTCGGCGCTGATGACCGCGCCCAGGTTGCGGCCCGGGACAATGCGGCGGGCCTCTTCACATATCCTCTCCACGATGTGGTCTACGGCGCCGACCGCTACCATGGCGGAAGCTGCCATACAGCGCTGACCTGCACATCCGCTCATGGAGGCAGCCACATTTTGTGCCGTCATTTCGGGTTTGGCATCCGGCAGCACCAGCAGGTGATTCTTTGCGCCACCCAGCGCCAGGCACCTTTTTAGGTTGGAGGTAGCCCGCCGGTAGACCAGCCTGGCCACGCGAGTGGAGCCCACGAAACTGACCGCTTCAATGCCCGAATGATCACAGATGGCTTCCACTATTTCGCTGTCGCCATTGACGACGTTGAATACGCCTTCGGGCAAGCCAGCCTCCTGCAAGAGGAGGGCCACACGGCCTACGCTGAGGGGAACTTTCTCGGAGGGCTTTATAATCATGCAGTTGCCCAGAGCAATGGCATTGGGAATGGTCCAGTTGGGGACCATCGCGGGGAAGTTGAACGGGACGATGGAGGCCACGACACCCAGGGGAACATGTTCGGTACGGCATTCCACCCCTTTGCTTACTTCCAGCACTTCGCCCGTCATCAACTGGGGAAGGGAGGCGGCGAACTCTGTGAGCTCGATACATTTTTCCACCTCTGCAACCGCTTCGCCCAGCGTCTTGCCATTCTCTTCACTGACGAGGGCTGCCAGCTCCTGCGTATGTTTTTCCAACAAGTGCCGGTATCGATAGAATACCTGTACTCTTTCTTTTATCGGGGTCCTGCTCCAGGATGGGAAGGCTGCCCGTGCCGCTCTTACGGCCTGGTCAAGGTCCTGAGATGTGGAACAGGGCATTTCCGCCAGTAAAGTCCCGTCGAGAGGGGATATGACGGACATGGTCCTGCCGGGGATGTCGATAAATTCTCCGTTGACATAGTTCTTCAGGCGTCCATATTTGGAGGCGATGGCTTCGGATGTACGTAACATAATCGTTAATTGTATTTACAATTTAACGAAAAACGGACATATTCCGGGCTATTCCTAACGTCGGGCTACTACGAGAACCTCAAAGGTACCGGGCAACGGTTTGGGTCTTTCACCCGTGGCGCCTTTTTCCATTTCGGCGGCGGGAAGGAAGACCTCATGGTTGTTTTCGTCAACGGCCAGCGTGCGTGCGCTCCTCTTTGTCGGAACATTTGCAACAACCTGGAAGGAGTTGGCTGAGTTCTCATGAATGACCGTGAGCAATCCTTCCCCGCAGGAGGCAAATATATCCTTCAGGTGACTGTCGAAAGCAACACCGTCACATCCATCCCCGATGGGGTATTTTCCAACGATGCTGCCGCTGACAGCATCCATTACCATGAGCCATTTATCGCAGCCGGCGAATAACCGCCTCGTCTTTTTATCGATGGCCAGACCCGTAGGGCCATCGCCGGGAGACAGCGACCAACTGGTGACCACCTGTTTGTGGATCATGTCCACAACCGTGATCTTATTTTTATCTTCTATGTTGACGTATATCCTGCCGGCGTCATCCGAGACTGCTGTCTCGGGCTTGCCATCCAATGTGATCGTTGCCGTCACCTGTTCGGTGACCGGGTCGATGACGCTGAGGTCATGGCTGCGGCCGTTGCACGTTATGACGGACTTTGTGAATGGGTCGAACATGATGGCATCGGGGTTCTGCCCGGTGGGGATCTGGTTCAATACTTTTCCCGTCCTTATTTCAAAGACAGTGACGCTGTTATTACGCCCGTTACTGGTATAGCCTTTCCCGAGGGCTTCATCGAAGGCAATGCCATGGACGCCGGGGGTGTTGGGAATGACACCGACGGAATCGCCTTTTTTCTCATCCAGGATCACCACATAAGTGCCGTGAGAGACATATATTTTTTTGTCTGGCCCTACTGAGATATAGTCCCATCCTCCGGGACTGCCTATGCGAAAAGTTTTGGACAGCTGGAAAGAATCTGTCGACTGGGCCATGCTGGTAGCGGACAGCATGATGGTACAAATAGCAAATAAGCAAGATCGTAGGTGAATCATATGGGGTTTGGTTTTGTTAAACATAGTTGATTATCCATTGTCTGGCAGGGGAGGGAGTTCCTTTTGCTCTTCTTTATCCTTCTTGAACTCCAATTTACCAAACTTGTAGGTAAAATTGATACCAAAGCTTCGGTAGGGTACGAGCTGGAGGGTATGCAGCGAAAAGTTTTGCCCACTGACGGTGGTTTCCTGCCGGACGCTGGAGGCAAAGGGATTGGTCGCAGAAAAAGCAATGCTGCCCTTTTTATTCCAAATTTGCTTGCGGAAGGCGAAATTGTAGGAGGTAAAGGACGGGTATTTACCCTGGATCTCATTCCGGGCCGAATTGAAATTGCCAAAGAACTCCAATACAAAGGTTTTGCTCATCTGGTAGGTAGCATTCATATTCATTCTGTAATTGAAGCTGGTCACATTGCTGCCCCCCAGGCTGCCGGTAGTGATATACCTGTCAAAAAAGGAAAGATTGCTGCGGAGATTGAGCTTGGGACCAATGGGCACGGAGCCATAGACATTCAGCCCGTAATTATTTTCCGAACCCACGTTCATGGGTATACTGACAGAAGTATTGAGGTATACGGAATCGCCGATGGTGTAGCTGGGATAATAAGTGATAAAAGGCTGGATATCGTGGTCGCTTCTGTGATAGAACAGGACGATATTGATGGCGCTGCCTTTTTCGAAAGATTTGGAGTAGGTAAGGTCGATGTTGTTGCTGACCTCGGGCTGAAGGTATGGATTGCCTGTAACAATGTTCTTTGGATCACTGACATTGAAATAAGGATTAAGGACCCTGTAGTTGGGACGCTGTATCCTTTTGGTATAGGCGATCTTGATAGTCTGGTCGTTCTCGAAACTATGGGAAAGAATGAGCGAAGGCGCAAATGTATTGTAGCCGGGGATATTCGCACCGGAGGATTTACTGAAGTCCGCATTTGTTTCCGTACGCTCGTACCGGAGTCCGCCTTTTATGTCCAGCCATTTAAAAAGCGGGAACGTGAGGGAAGCATAGCCCGCATATACATGACGAGTATAGGAAAGGGAATTGGATTGCCCGCTGTCGTATACATAGCCACCCGTAGAAGGGTTTAGGGTGTAGACGGAAGAGGAGCTGGATATCTGTCGTATCTGCACCCTGCCGCCCGTCTCCAGCTTTACTTTATCGCCCATGGGTTGTACATAGTCAAGACGGAAATTCGTCTCATGATCGTGTCCGTCGCTTTGGCTGTTGGAGCCGGTGAAAGTGGAGCTGCCATCCGGAAGACTTTGGGACTGGTGATAGGCCGAATGGTTGTTGCCATAACTGCCATCATATGATATGTTCAGCTCTCTATCTTCTTGTGGAAAGGTCCTTTTATAACCGAGGCTATAATCCAGCGAGTGTCCCTGAAAGCGGCTGCCCGACAGGACCAGGGAACTGTCATCCGAGAGGAGGGCCCCGGAAGAGGCGTCGTATCCGCTCTGCAATTGGAGAAAGGAGCCGTCATTGTTATTCCCGAAATTGTCATAACCTATATTGCCGGAAAAGGTATTGCGATGATCGATGCTCCAGTCGAAGCCAATACCGGATTCATAGCCCTGGCGATGGAATTGGCTGTTCCCCTGTTGTTGCAGCCTGTTCTTTGTCCCGGCGGCGGTGTCGTCCGACCAGCGGTCGGAACTGTTGTCCCTGGTGGAGCGGAGCTGTGCATTGCCGCTGAAAAAGGCGTTCATGCCAAAATTACCACGCCGGGCATTGAGGTTTAACGACCCATTCTCCAGGCGGGTGCCGCCAGTGAGGCTCACGTTGCCATTGATGCCCCGGAGCTTGTTATCTTTCAGTACGATGTTGATGATGCCTCCCGTGCCTTCCGCGTCGTATTTGGCGCCGGGGCTTGTGATGACCTCGATGTTCTTGATCTGGCTGGCGGGGATGGACGCGAGGGCATCTGCCAGGTTGTTGCCAAAAATGCTGGAGGGCTTGCCATTGATGAGGAAGAGGATATTCGAATTGCCTTGCAGCTGTACATTCCCATCCACATCCACGGATACCATGGGCACCTTTTTTAGGATGTCCGTGGCTACGCCGCCCTGGGAAGTAATATCTTTTTCAGCGTTGTAGACCATCTTATCGATCTTGTTTTCCACGAGTCCCTTTGGAGCGGTGACCGTCACGGCTTGCAGGGCTTCTTCTTTCTTTGAAAGAAAGATATCTCCCAGCGTAATATTCATTGTCTTCGCATTCAGGGTGAGAATGCCGGTGCTGTGCAACTGGTAGCCGATGAAGCCGATGGTAATCGTATAGCTGCCCGGTGTCAGCCCTTCCAGTGTAAAGCCTCCTTTATTGTTGGTAGTGGTCCCATTGATGGGCTTCTTGTTGTTATTGGATGCATAAAGCGTAATGGTAGCATACTCTACTGAATTTTGGGACAATGAATCCAGTATCCGACCCGTGATCCTTCCTTTTCCTGACGGAGCGGGTTGCTGAGCTATTAGAGATAAAGAATATATGATGGCGACCAGTAAGAGACTACAGCATTTCATGGCTACAAAGGTAGCAACCCATTCTGGTGAAATTCTGTCCTCAGCTCACTCTTTTGCCATGCAGGAGCATATCCACCGCCTGGTCGAGGCTGCCTGCTCTTGTGATCGTACCTGCATTGACAAAGAATATCTCGTCGGCATTCTCGATGGTATTAAGACGATGGGCGATGATGACACGGGTCGTAGTCTCCGGCAGACGCTGCAGTATATCTTCCAGCATCTTCTCGGTCACTGTATCGATATTGGCTGTCGCTTCGTCGAGGATGAGCAGGTCGGGGTTGCGGAGCACGGCTCGCATAAAGGCGATAAGCTGTCTTTGCCCCAGACTGATGCCATCGCCACCGGATGAGACCTTCGTGTCGAGTCCTGCATCAAAACGAGACAGCAATGTCTTCAAGTTTGCCTTTTCGATGACCGCTGCCAGCTCTTCATTGCTGAGGTTGTGATATTGCTCGTTGCCGTATAATATATTGTCCTTGACCGTACCGGAGAAGAGAAAGGGTTCCTGCAGGATGAACCCGATCTTACGGGTCCTTTCAGCAGCCGAATAGGAACGAAGGTCCTCTCCATCCAGGAGTATGCGGCCGGAAGTAGGGTCGTACAAACGCGCAATAAGCGAGGCCGTGGTCGTCTTGCCGCCACCGGTAGGGCCTACGAGCGCATAGGTCTTGCCTTTCCCCATCCGGAAGCTGTTGTTGTGCAGGACTTCAGTGCCATCCGGGTAATGGAAAGATACATGCTGGAATTCCAGCAGTGCAGGTGCGGAGGCTTTCTCTTCACGGACCACGGAGAGACCAGGGGTTGTTACCAGGTCGGACCTAAGATTAAGTATTTGAGCGATCCTGTCCCAGGCCGCCAGCGCTACCTGAAATCCTGCCCAAAGAGCGGCCATCTGACGAAGGGGGTCATAAAAATAGGAGACATATGCAAAAAAAGTGACGAAGAAGCCGGCGGTGAACTGATGCTCGGTCATCAGGTAAATGCCATAAGTAAGGACGGCCAGCTGTCCCAGGCTGGAAGCCAGTCCGTATACAGGTACGAATATATTGTTGGCAATCCCCGCCTTGACGGCGGATGAATATTGTTCTTTATTGGCCTTGTCGAAGCGTTTGCGAAAATAGTCGCGACGGTTGAATGCAATAATGACCTTGAAGTTGTCGAGGCTCTCCTGTATCTCGGCGCTCATCCCACCCACACTTTTCAGGTTGGCGGCATTTCTTCGTTTGATCCAGGGCGTTGTCAATTTGGTAAAAACCCAAACGATCAGCGCGGGAGAGAGAGTGACCAGGCCCAGCTTCCAGTTGACGGCCACTAAGGCTATACCGGCCCCGATGATAAAGAAGAAGCTGGAGACGAACTGCATGAGAGACTGGGAGAAGAACTGGTTGATCTTATCCGTATCGTTGTTGATCCGGGAGATAAGGTCGCCGGCCTTGTTCTGATTGAAAAAAGCGGCGGGCAGTTCCTGCAGCTTGTTGAACAGGGTATTCCGGAGGGTGAACAGGAGGTGCTGCCCGAAGTTGCCCATCAGGATGGTACGGAGGTATACCAGTACGAGCACGCAGATGTATGTCAGCAGGAGCCATCCGCAGTTGGCCAGTACGCCGCTCCATTTCTTATTTAAGATATAATCATTGATCGTGACGCCTACAATGTAGGGGCCGACCATGGTGAGTATGGAGTAGGCCAGTATCACGATCAGAGCCCAGATCAGCTTGCCGCGTTGTTCGGGCAGCAGGTTGACCAGCTTGCCCAGGGCAGCCAGGTTGGACGTCTTTTTGGTATCCTTGACGGCAGTATTATTAAGATTGTAATTCGTGTTGCTCATAATGACTGGTGCTACGTTGTGATTGATAGATCTGAACATATTCCGGGCAGGTGTTCATCAATTCCGAATGGGTGCCGGCCGCGATGATCTCTCCTTCCATCAACAAAATGATCTGCTGATAGTCTTCAATGGATGCGATCTTCTGAGTGACGGACAGCAGCGTGATACCCGGATAATTGCGGCGCACGTTCTCCAGGATCTTTTGTTCGGTGCTCGTGTCGACGCGAGCGGTGAAATCATCCAGCAGGAGCACTCTTGGACCGATGGCCAGGGCGCGTGCCAGCATGATGCGTTGTTTTTGTCCGCCAGAGAGGCTGGTACCTCTTTCTGATACGACCGTCTCCAGTTTGTCCGGCAGGGTGTCGATGAAGTCATTCAGTTCGGCCGTGGCGATGGCCTTTTGCATGGACTCATCCGTGACGGCCTCGTTGAAGGCTATGTTCTCCCGGATGCTCATATTGAATATGATGCTGTCCTGGAATACAAAGCCTATTTGTTTGTGAAAGGCTTCTTTCTCATATTCTGCAATCGGGTGACCGTCGTATTCGATGGCGCCGGCGGTGGGACGTGTCAATGCCGTGAGCAGTTGCAATAATTGTGTCTTACCGGCGGCGGTTGGTCCGATGATGGCTGTGCGGGAGCCGCCGGGGACAGTAAAGGAGATATCCTTCAACACGTTCTTTTCCTTATAGGAGAGGGACACATTTCTTACGGCGATGCTTCCTTCTAAATCCTTTTTGATGGTACCCGTCTCTACGGGATCGGGGGCGTTGAGGACGCCGCTGATCCGTATGTAGGAGGCGCTGGCCTGGGCAATGATATTGCTCATGAACCCGATGACGAGGATGGGAAAGACGAGCATGGACAGGTAGTTGTTAAAGGCAACGAGATTACCCAGGCTCATGGAGCCGATGATGACATAGTGCCCTCCCATGGCCAGGATGGCAAGGGTAGCTAAATTGCTGGCGAAGACGATGACAGGGATGAGGGAAGCGAACAGGCGCAGGATGCCGAGCCCTATGTTCAAGGCCTTTTTATTGGCCTCCATAAATTTGTTGTATTCCAGCTGCATGGAATTGATCACCCGGATGATGGCGGCGCCCAGGATGCTCTCGTTGATGACCTTGTTCAGGGTGTCGATGACCTCTCTGCTCTTCAGGAAGAGGGCCCTTACTTTTTTGAGCACCACAAAAAAGGTGATTCCGATGATGGGTATGATGGCAATGACGATAAGACCTAGCTTCCAGTTGATGCTGAGCAGCAGGATGCTGGCGCCGATGATGACGACAAGGCTGCTGGCGATGGACACGATGGCCTGGGATACGAACGATTTGATAGAGTCCACATCCGCCGTGAGGTTGGTCAGCAGCTTGGAGGAAGTGGTTTGCTGCAGGAACTCGAAGCTTTGCCGGGATATTTTTTCCGACAGACGTGTACGCAGGTCGCGGGCAACTTTTTCTGACGTATAGGTCTGGACGAGGCTTTGCAGGTAAGCGAATAAAAAAGCGCCGATGACGGCCCAGAGGAATTCGATGACCAGGGTGTGGCGTATGCCTGCCTCAGGATGATTCGTAAAAGAGTCGATAGTGGCGGCGATGATCTTGGGCAGCCAAAGGTTAAAGGCATTGCTGATCAGGGCCAGTAAGACCAATAGGGAGATGAAACCCCTATAAGGTTTTAGTAGAGTGGAAAGCCCTGGACCCTTGGGTCTGCCTTTGGCTGGTGGCGGTCCTTGTGCCGGTCTGTTGTTCTTTTCCATATTATAAAGTGGCTGTTGCGGGAGGGGTAAAATTACTAAAATATGGGTAGGGGGAAATTAACAATAGTTAAATGGCAGGAAAAGACCGGCGAAACCAGGGGACGAGGCGGCGAAAAATGTCTGTCCTTCGGACGAGCTCCTTCTAGTCGCTCTTGAAATGACGCAAACGTTTGCGAGGGGCTTTTGGCCGGTGTGTGCAAAAAATTGGTGTACATTAGGGGAAGCCATGACCCGAAACGCTGCTTATATTCTTTTTACACGACTGTCCCTCGCAGAGGATGAAGCAGCTATTGCCGAACTCCACAACATATATTTTTATCGACTATACAAGCTGGCCTATTCCATTGTAGGGGACAGGGGCGCAGCAGAAGAGATCACCAACGACGTGTTTGTGCGGATATGGGAGAGGCGGTCCTTATTAAAGGATGTTGCCAGTCCTGAGCTATATCTTTTAAAATGCGCCCGCAACAGAGCACTGGAGTTCCTCCGGAGTCAGAAGATGGCTGTACAGCTGTCGGAGGACGAGCTGCATGATTTTCCCCTGCAATGGGAGGTTAGTCCCGAGCAGCTGCTTATCTCTTCGGAAATGGTGCGTCATATCAATAAAGTGATCGATCAGCTGTCACCTAGGTGTAAACTCATTTTTCTGCTGGTAAAAGAAAGTAACCTCAAATACAAGGAAGTAGCTGATCTGCTGCATATTTCCATTAAGACCGTAGAGGCGCAAATGAGCATCGCGCTAAAGAAGATCAGTTTGGCCGTGCCAATGACTTTTCTCCATCATTAATTTTTTCTTATTTCTTTTAGGGGTAAACCCATTTTTCTGCATCAGCCTTAAACGGATGGAATCCGTTTCAAAAATTTTTAATGCAAGATGACGAATAATGGAAGACTATGGGAGCTATTAGCTAAACAGTTCGACGGGCACATCACGGAGGATGAACTTCGGGAGCTGCAGGCATTGTTGAATGAGCAGCAGGATATGATCCCTTATGGCGAGCTATTATCCGAATTGAGAGGGCTTTCTTTGCGCCCCGGCCCGGAGGACAAAGAGACGAAAGGGAATAGCCTGTCGACTATTATGCAATCCATACGGGGGAAGAGAGAGGAAACAGCAGCTGGAGAAATGGTTGCTGAGACCGCCGGCAGGAGGAAAGGCTTCTATGCATGGGTAGGCGTAGCGGCGGCCGTCCTGGTTATTGGAACCGTCTACTTCTTCCGGAAGGATGCCCGTGGCGGCAGCTCGCCGGCTGAGTCTTATGACAAGATCGTCACCAAGACAGGCTCCCGGACCCTGATCAATTTACCGGACAGCTCCACGGTGGTGCTGAACAGCGCCTGTCAGTTTGCTTATAATAAGGATTTTGGGGTGAAGAAACGGGAGATGCGGCTCACCGGCGAGGCTTTTTTTGATATCCATGGCAATCCCGACATGCCATTGGTGGTACACGCCGGCAATGTCATTATCCGGGTGCTGGGAACATCTTTTAATGTACGGGCCTATGCGGAGGATTCCTTTGTGGAAGCCACCCTGATAAAAGGGGTCATCGAAGTGAGCCTGAAAAGCGACCCCGAACGGAAGATATTATTAAGACCTAATGAAAAGATCGTCATACGCAATGAGGTTGGAAAGACCGTATCTCCCGCGGACACCACGAAAAGCCGGGCAGAGGTGATAAGCGTGACGCAATTGGCAGTGGATCCCAGGGACAGCAGCTATGTCGAAACCGCCTGGATGAAGGATAAGCTGATATTTCGCAAGGAATCTTTTGCATCGCTCGCCGCCCGGATGGAACGATGGTACCAGGTGAAGATCGCGCTGGCGGATACCAGCCTGAGAACGCTCCTGTTCACCGGGTCATTTGAAAAGGAGACCGTGGAAGAGGCGTTCAGGGCATTGCAGCATTCGGCCTCCTTCTCCTATAGCATCGACGGAAAGACCATTACTGTAACGAGACGAAAATAAAAACAAACCATATGCAAAACGAACCGAAGGCTTGTTGGCCGAAGGCCAATCATTAGACAAGCGCCCTGGCTACGGCCTGTAATGAAAAGAGAGGTGTTTGCACCACCTCTCCGAAAGTTATCAACAGGCATGGCCTATTATTAACTCAATCAAACCAAAGGTATGCATTTTACCAGAACAACTGCCGAACGAACCTCGGGTTCGTTGGCCGAAGGCCCGACATTTAATCACCCCGGGCAGTTTATTGTCTTTCGAAAACTACTGTTTATCATGAAAGTAACAGCTTTATGCATGGTGTTGGCAGGGGTCCATCTTTCTCTTTGGGCCTCTTCCCAAAAGACGATAACCCTCGTTGTCGACAAGGAACCATTGGCAAATGTGCTTTCCCTCATCGAGCAGCGGTCGGGTTACAGATTTCTCTACCAGTATAAGGATATCTATGAGACCAAGGTGGTCAGCCTGAAAGTGGAGGAGGCGCCACTGGACTATGTGCTGTCTCTCGTGCTCAAGGGCACCGGGCTGGGCTATTCCATCAATAGCAATTACCTTATCGTCATCAGCGACAATGCGCCGCCGGAGGCTGTCGCGGGTGTCATAACGGGTATTGTACGAAGCGAGCGGGGCGATCCTCTGCCTAATGTATCCGTGCTTATCAAAGGGACTTCGAGAGGAACCCAGACCAATGAGAGCGGCTATTATAGCATACAGGCGAACGAGGGCGATACGTTGCAATTTTCGTTTGTAGGTTACGAAATACAAAGGGTGCGGGCAGGTAGACGTCAAAATCTTGATATTATCCTAAAGACAGGCAATCAACAAATAAACGAAGTAGTGGTGGTGGGCTACAGCGATAAAAAGAAGAGCGAGCTGACCAGCGCCGTGACCGTGGTATCGTCGGAGAAATTAAAGGATGTCACAACGAATGACATCGGGTCGATGCTGCAGGGCAAGGTCGCGGGTCTGCAGGTGGTAAACAGCTCTGGTGTGCCCGGCGCTGCAGCGGAGATAAGGCTACGGGGTGTCTCTTCCGTCAATGCATCGCAGAGCCCCCTGTTTGTCGTCGACGGGATCATCGGTGGAAACTATGACCCGAATGACGTGGAGAATGTCACCGTATTGAAGGACGCAGGCGCTACTGCCATGTATGGTTCACAGGCCAATGGGGGAGTGATCATCATAACGACCAAGAGGGCTGCCGCGGGCAAGACGCGTTTTGAAGCCAAGCTGACCACCGGGTGGCGTACTCCGGACTTCGGACAAATGCGCATGATGTCGGGCCTCGAGCTCTACAATCATCAGAAGGAATATTACAGGGACTATATTCCCACAGACACGGGGAACTCCTATAAGATCGACATCCTCAAATTCTATAGCGAACGGCCATTGAGTTTGCGCGACAGGAATTACAATTGGTTGACGGCTACCTTCCGGCATGCACCTATGACCAATTTCTATGCTTCCGCCAGCGGACGTACAGAGAAGGCAGATTATTATGTGGGGCTCACCTATTATAATGAAAAAGGTACCTTTCTGAATACGGACTATCAGCGGATGAACCTCCGGGCCAATTCGACCTATCATTTTTCGAAGCAGATACATGTCACCAACAACATCAACATCAGCGGAACCACAGGTAAGAGCTATGACTACAATGACGTCTATTATGCGTATCTCAACATGCCCTGGGACAACCCCTATGACAGCACGGGCAAGCCAGTATATGTAGACGGCAGCTCGACCTTCAAATGGTGGTCGAGGGACAAGGTGAACCCTATCCACACGATCCGGAACTCCAACCACCCCTATAAGAATTTCGACGCCAACTATGACCTCGACGTCAATGCCAACCTGACGCCCTGGTTGTCAATTGCCAGCACCAATCGTGTGGCAGCCAGTTATTTTAAGGCTACTACCTATTATTCTCCTTTAACTGCCGGGCAATATCATGGCACGGGCTATCTGAACGAGCAAAGCACATTGAACTATGGATATATCTCCAATGATCTTTTAAAGTTCAATTTCGATATGGGGCCTCACCGGATCAATGGCCTGGCAGGGATCGCATTTGAAGGAAGTCATACAGAGGTGACGGGTGCGGCAGGCAAGGGTTTACCCGTAGGCTTGCAAGTGCTGAATACCGTGTCCAACAGCCAGGTGGTCAATGGCAGCAATGATCAATCGACGCTCGTCTCCTATATATCCCAGGTGAACTACAGCTACATGGACCGGTATTTTTTGACAGGATCTTACAGGATCGACGGATCTTCAGCATTCCCATCCACACACCGGTATGCCAGGTTCCCCGCCATCAGTGCGGCCTGGCTGATGAGCAAAGAAAATTTCCTCATAGGCAATCCCATCGTCACCGGCCTGAAGCTGCGCGCAAGCTATGGCATCACGGGCACACAGGACATCGGGTCTTCCCGCTACCTGGGGCTTTATTCTTTGTCCAGCCAATACAATTCGCTTATAGCGGCCACGCCCTCGCAGCTGCCCAGCCCCCATCTTACCTGGGAGAGCAAGCATCAATGGGATGGTGGTGTGGACATAGGGCTCTTCAAGCGGGTAGACCTGACAGTGGATGTGTATAATAATATTACAAAAAATCTATTGCTGCAGGTGTCACAGCCCCTCTCCGTTGGTTTCGAAAGCCGCTGGGAGAATATGGGCGAGATCGCCAACCAGGGTGTGGAAGTGGGCTTGAGTACGCTGAATATCACTACGCATGACTTCGAATGGCGGACGGATTTTAATATCAACTGGAATACGAACAAGCTGCGGCAATTCCCGGCCCAGACTATCAATACACAATCTACATGGAGTATCTCCCAGATCTACCGCAACGGCGGCAATCTTTATGAGTTCTATATGCCCAAATGGATGGGTGTCGATCCGCAGACGGGTGCGCCTTTGTGGGAGCAGATCACTAAAGATGCCAATGGCAAGATCGTTTACCGGCAGGCCACGTCCAATTACGACAGCGCTACTTATCAGGAGGTGGGATCGCCGCTGCCAAAGCTCCAGGGCGGCATGACCAACAGCTTCCGGTATAAGGGGATCAAGCTCAGCGTCAACGCCTATTTCCTCTCCGGCAATAAGGTGTACAGCAATGCGCTGCGATTTGTAGAGAACGACGGTACGGAGCCGTATTATAACCAGGCATTGCTTCCCAAGGGGTATAAGATCTGGAGTCATCCGGGGGACATCGCTTCCGAACCCAGTCCGCAGAATTCGAACAACTCTACGCAGACCTCGACCCGCTATTTGAAGGACGGCAGCTTTATCTCTATCCGCAATATCATCCTTTCTTATGAGCTGCCCAAGGCGGCAATGCGTAAGCTGAAACTGGATGGGGTGACCGTGTCCTTATCGGCAGACAACGTATATACGGCAACCCGGTTTTTCGGCCAGGACCCCCAGACCACGATCACTCCGGGGATATATGTAATGCCGGGTGTATCGGACTTCAAGTATCCCAATAACAGGCAGTATCTCTTCAACATCGATTTCAGGTTCTGATAAAAATATAATACCATGAACAAGCTTTTTTTTATAATAAGCCCATTGCTGCTGCTGGCCTCCTGTGTAAAGGACATCACCCCCAGCGATGCGATCACTACCGCGACGCTGACCACCACGGCCGACGGGTTAAAGAATGCCGTCAACGGGGCGTATGCTCTTTTTAAAGATCATGTGCAATTCGCCGGATCTACGGATGGCAACAATATGTATCTGCGTCAGTATTTTCAGGCATCGGACTTCGCCAGTGATGATATTGTTTGTGCACAGACGACGACAGACCCTCTGTTCTACAGCTTTTCGCTCGGACATACGTCCACCCAGACAAATATGCGATACTTCTGGTATATCTCTTATAAGATCATCAGCGATGTAAATACGGTGATCGAGGCGGTGGAGAAGGTTCCCAATCCCGACGATGCTACCAGGCAGCTGCTTGGGGAATGTTATTTTCTCCGGGCTTTTGCTCATTTCACATTGTCAAAATATTACGCGCTGCCGTATGCGCTGGGGCCTGCTTCGGATGGCGTTATTCTCCGTCTGTCTACCAATGACGCTGCCCTCAAGGCAAGATCGACAGTGCAACAAGTATACCAAGCGGTGATCGCAGATGCCGCCAAAGGAGCTGATCTCATGGTGCAGGGCAGGGGTGTACAGTATGCATCGCGAGAGGCAGCCTGGGCGCTCCTGTCACGGGTATATCTCTATGAAGGCAACAATGACAGCACCATCTATTATGCCAGCAAAGTGATCAACAGCGGTAAATTCACGCTCAGCACGGCATCGGATTATCCCAATCTCTTTGCCAATGCAGCCGCCAGCCCGGAGACCATTTTCTGTATCGCCTTCACCCAAACGGAGGATTATGGCAAATTTGGCTCGATAGCTTCTATGATCTATTCGGATGGCAATTCGGGATGGGGAGAAGAATATGCATCGGCCTCTTTGCGGGACAGCATGTCGAACCATCCGGAAGATGTTCGCTGGAGCTATATCGTGCCATTGAAAGACAACAATGGGGTGGTGCAGAAGAAGAATGGTATCGAGATCTATTATATCACCAAATTCTCTTTCCAGGGTGGAAGCCCCACGTTGAGCTCGCCGATCATGTTTAGAATGGCGGAGATGTACCTGAACAGGGCAGAAGCAGAAGCCAAGGCCGGCCAGACGGGAGCAGCCCTCGATGACCTGGACGCCATCCGTACGAACAGGGGCCTGAGCAGCAGTCTTTATAATGGCACGGTACCTTCCGGCTATACAGCGCTCGGCCTCGTGCTGAACGAACGCAGGATCGAACTGGCCTTCGAGGGACATCGGGTCTTCGATGTCTACCGGAACAACCTTAGTCTCAACCGCACTTATTGGGGCTATCATCTGCCCGGGCTGAAGGAGGCGGACATCGACCTGTCCAAACAGCCTTCCGGATATGCCAATATGATCGTTACTCCGGACAATCCAAAGATCATCTATTACATTCCTATCGATGAAGTGCAGACAAATACACTGTGTACACAAAACAAATAAAAGCATCATCATGACACCTAATAAGATCACACTCTATAAACGAACCACAGGTTCGTTGCCCGAAGGGCAGACATTAGACATATGGCCCAATTGGGCTAAATTTTCCAAAGTCCAATTGGGCGCAATCCTATTGATCTGCTGCGGACTTTGCTCCTGCAAGAAAAATACGGTAGCGCCTCCTCCGGATGTCATTTACACGGTGAACCTGGACGGCTATACTGTCACCTTTACCAACCAGACCGCAGGCGCCAGCTCTTACAAATGGGACTTCGGCGATGGGACTTCTTCCACGGACATGAGCCCGGTACATGCCTATCCCGGTAAAGGAAAATATGTTCCCACACTGTACATCACCACGGCCAGCGGGGCTACGGCCGAAGGGTCTACGGTCATCAATATCGCCAAAGCTTCGTCGGTTCGGCTGGATGACAATACCTTGTCGGATTGGGATACGGTGGCTTACAATACATTTCTTCCGGGACCAGGTGGTGGCATCTTCCAGAAGGCGAAGTTCGACTACAACAGCGACAATGTCTTTTTCTATTTTGAGATGACTTCCACCGTGGCTAACGGCGATATTTTCGACTTTTACCTGGATGCGGATAATAACGCCGCCACGGGTCTGCTTACAGGGTCCTATCCCGGTGGTGGATATGACATACTGTTGGAAGGCGCCATGTTGCAGAACTGGCTGGATCCCTTTTATTTTTCCGGCGCCACCCAGAATTCCTGGTCCTGGAGCAGCGCCACCATATCTGATTTTTACAAGATAGGCACGGTAGTACAAAGTGGCAGCACCCTGAAATTCGAGGGGGCCTTTTCCCGGTCCAAACTGAGAGGTCTCACGGGTAAAGGGCTCCGTCTGGCTGTAACGGCTACCAAGAGTGACTGGAGCGTCACGAAGGGGTCGATGCCCGACGCAGGCAAGGCGCCGATGTTCATTGACATGACCGAATAAAAAACTACCCACATGAAAATATCATTGATAACACTGTTGCTGGCAGGAGGCTGCTTTGGTGCGGCCCTCTCCTGCGACAAATTGGAAAAACCCCTGCTTTATACACCGGCTCCGGCCGACACAGTACGCTATATTGCCAGCGACTCGGACTTCGCCAATCCTGAAAGAGGATTTTATCGTGCAACGGAAGTACATGTCAGCAACTATACACCCTTGGACCTTGCAAAGCTCCAGTCCTGGCGCACCTTGCAACAGGCGGACGGCGGGGGTATCTATAAGCTGTACAGTACACTGGTATTCCGGAGCATCGTCCTGGATGGGTTTACCAACAGCGCCTTGTCTGACGACGTGCTCAATAAGATCAAGACGGATCTCTCTACGGCGCGTCAGGCCGGCGTCAAGCTGATCGTTCGATTCAGCTATACCACCACCTCGCATGGAGGCAGCTGCCCGGAAGGTGGCATCTGTCCTCCCTATGGAGATGCGCCCAAAAATATCGTCCTGCAACATATTGCACAGCTGAAACCTTTATTGCAGGACAATGCGGATGTGATCGCCTGTGTACAAGAGGGATTTATCGGCATCTGGGGTGAGAATTATTATTCGGATTATTTCGGTGACCCCTCTTCCAATGGACAGGGCAAGCTGTTGGATAATAACTGGCAGGACCGTATCGATGTCCTAAAGGCCGTGCTGGCTGCCGTGCCGGCCAGCCGTATGGTGCAGGTGCGGGAGCCGCAGATAAAACAACGCTATGTATATGGGATAAATGCACCCGTCACTTCGGCCGCTCTGACAGAAGCGGAGGCCTTTTCCGGCGAGGACAAGGCCCGTATAGGGATGCACAACGACTGTTTTTTATCAGGGGTAGGCGATTATGGTACGTATGACGATTACGGCAATTCATCCACTCCACGTCAGTCGGCCATCGGCGTGCTGGAGGCGTATGCACAGACAGATAATAAATTTACAGCCGTAGGCGGCGAGACCTGTGACGACACCTACAGCCCTCAAAATGACTGCGAGACGGCGGGGATGGCGCAGACGACCATGCGTGGCCTTCATTACAGCTTCCTCAACTGCGCATATAACAACGACGTGAACAATGACTGGGTGAATGGGGGTTGTATGGAGAATATCAAGCGTGATCTTGGCTACCGGTTTGTACTGACTTCCGGCATTTTCCCCGGACAACCCATACAAGCAGGTATGCAATTCAAACTCACGTTGCGGCTGCGGAATGACGGGTATGCGTCGCCTTATAATCAGCGGCCGGCACGACTTATCCTTCGCGCGCAGAAAGGGGGTAAGGAATATGCTTTCGACCTGGCGACGGATGTGCGGAGGTGGTATAGCGGGGCGCTGATCGTGAACGAGATCATCAGCACGGATGCGGCCATGTCCAAAGGGGTTTATGACTTACTATTATCCCTGCCGGATGCGGCAGCAACTCTGGCAGGCCGACCGGAATATGCCATTCGCCTGGCCAATACGGGAGTGTGGGAGGAGTCCACAGGGTATAATAAACTGGGAGCGACGGTGACGATCAATTGACAGGCCATTTAGAATCTGTTTACAATTGGGGGCCTATATTTGCAGATATGCGTAAATCATTACTCTTTCTGCTGGTCTTTTCACCGGCCTTGTCATTTGCCCAAAACACTCCTGACGAAAACCTGGTACAATATGTTCGTCCCATTATCGGAACACAACGGATGGGGCATGTCTATCCCGGCGCCACCGTGCCTTTTGGCATGGTGCAGCTGAGCCCGGACACGGACACGATACCTTATGAGCAAAATGGGAAATATAACCCGGATGTCTATAAGTATTGTGCAGGCTATCAATATGACGACAAGACCATCGTGGGCTTCAGCCATACGCATTTCAGCGGTACGGGGCATTCGGACCTGGGTGATTTCCTCATCATGCCTACGGTGGGCGAGCTGCGGATGAACCCGGGTGTTGCCAGTCAGCCGGGAAGTGGTTTTCGGAGCGCCTTCTCCCATTCCACAGAGGTGGCGGAAGCCGACTATTATAAAGTGAAGCTGGAAGACTATAATATACTGGCGGAGCTTACCACCACCTCGCGTGTAGGCATGCATCAATACACATTCCCGTCTTCAGATAACGCGCACATTATCCTGGATATGGTCAGCGGTATTTATAACTACGAGGACAAGAATATCTGGACCTTCGTTCACGTGGTGAATGATACCCTGGTTACGGGCTGGCGGCAGACCAATGGATGGGGCAGGACCCGGACAGAATACTTCGCTCTTAGCTTTTCCCGCCCCTTTATTGAATACGGCAGCCGGAACTATAGTAAGAAACAGGTGTATCGGGGCTTCTGGGGTAAGTTCGATCAGAATCACAATTTCCCCGACATCGCAGGCAAGCAGATCCGCATGTATTTTAATTTCCGTACCCACGAAGGAGACAAGATCAAACTAAAGATGGCCCTGTCCTCCGTCAGCACCGATGGCGCCCTGTTGAATCTACGTACGGAAACACCCGGCTGGGATTTCGAACAGGTGAAGAAGCAAGGACAGGACTGGTGGAACAGGGAGTTGAGCAAGGCGCGGATCGACGCGGGAAGGGACGAGAAAGAGAATTTCTATACTTCCCTCTATCATGCGTTCATCAACCCCACCGTCTATATGGATGTGGACGGAAGCTATCGGGGCCTGGATCAGGTGAACCACAAGGCGGAAGGTTTTTCCAATTATACCACTTTTTCCCTGTGGGACACACACCGCGCCCTGCACCCCTTGTTCAATATCTTAGAGCCCACCCGCAATGCGGATATGATCAGGAGCATGCTGGTGCATTATGACCAGAGTGTCGAGCACATGCTGCCTATCTGGTCGCATTATGCGAATGAGAACTGGTGTATGTCCGGCTATCACAGCGTGTCGGTGATCGCAGATGCTATCGTAAAGGGAAATGCCCCTTTCGATGCGAACAAGGCCCTGGATGCCTGTATCGCCACTTCCACACACCGTGATTTTATGGGACTTGGCGCCTATATCGATAAGGGATATGTCCCTGCGGAGATCAGCGGGACCTCCGTCTCCAATACCCTGGAATATGCCTATGATGACTGGAGCATCGCACAGGCCGCCAAAAAGCTGGGGAGGATGGATGTATATGCCGCTTATATGCGGCGCTCGCAGAACTATAAGAACGTATGGGACCCTTCCATTGGCTATATGCGTCCAAGGCTGGCGGATGGCAGTTTTAAAAAGGAGTTCGATGTGCTCAGTACAAATGACCAGGGTTTTATCGAAGGCAATGCCTGGAACTATAGCCTCTATGTCCCCCATGATCCGGCTGCGCTGATCGGAATGATGGGCGGCAAGCAGCAATTTGTCCGTCATCTGGATTCGCTGTTCACCATGGAATTGCCGGACAAGTTCTTTGCAGAGACCGAGGACATCACCCGGGACGGTATCATCGGCAATTATGTCCATGGCAATGAACCTTCTCATCATGTGGCCTATCTGTATGACTGGACCGATCAGCCCTGGAAGACGCAGGAGAGGATCAGGATGATCTTGACGAAACAGTATCGCAATACGCCGGATGGATTAGGGGGCAATGACGACTGTGGCCAGATGAGCGCCTGGTATATCTTCAGCACGTTGGGATTTTATCCCGTGGCGCCTGGTTCGGATCAATATGCTTTAGGTAGTCCGGCCATCAATGGGGCGGTATTGCATTTGGAGAATGGGAAGGAATTTGTCATTGAAGCCCATGGGCAGGGCGAAAAGGCCGTATATGTAAAGAAGGTGCTGCTCAACGGCCAGCCACTGACACGCCGCTATATTACCCATGAAGAGATCATGGCAGGGGGAAAATTGGTGTTTTATATGAGTGAAAAGCATTAGATTAGGTCGGAACGGGGTTTTGGGGCTTGCAAACATCGTTATTTTTTCATATATTTCTAGTAACGAATTTGCATTTGCTCATCAAAATTCAGTCATATGAAACCCGTAGCTGGGACGCAGTCGCCCAAGGGTGGGAGCGTCCAAAAAACCGCAGTGACGATCGTTTTGGCAATTGCCTTTCTTAGCCTGGTCATGTTCCTATCGTACGTCTTTATAACCGCCACTATGAAGTAAGTTAGTCGGATCCCCGCAAAGCGGGGATCTTTATTTTCGGCCTACGGATGGCCGGTTTTATTTAAATGTCAGACTGAGCGACACCACGTCCGATGCCAGGTCAGTAGTTTGCGTGTAATGACCATAACGTATCTCCAGGATCTTAAGCGTACTGTGTAAGATACCGGCGGGGGGCGCCACACGCAGATTCGCTCCAAAATAGTGACTGGTAAATGAAGAAAGGGCGTAATTGCTGGTGTAGTAAATATCTGTCTTTTGATGCAGGCTGTATGCGGCAAAATAGTCGGTAGCCGTCTGGATATAGTAGCGATAAAATGGGGCCACGGAGAAGAAGGAAGATATCTTCACCGGAGTTTCGATGCTGGCTGTATGCGAATGGATGCCCCAGTCATCCTGGTAATAGCGGTAATAAGCCCTTATTATGAAATTGTCCCCCAGAAAATAATTGACCCGCAAGCCCAAAGGCAGCTTGAAACGGGTGGATGGCAGATGTTCCACCGTGTCAGTAGCATCCGTGAAATATACGCGATGGAAGGGAAGTCCCAGATAGCCATGCTGGTAGACAAGATCCGCCAGCAGACTTACCTGCAGACGGGTGTCGATGATCTGTGTAAAAGAAAAGGACGAGGTATAGGTTTGTCTGGGGCTGGAAGGTATTTTCACACTCTCCTCATTGGTGTAAGTGCTGCCGGAACTGAGGGTTACGGTCCTCCCGCTGGCTGTGGTATAGGTTATTGATCCCCCCGTATTGTTGGAAATGGTATCGACCGTGTTGAACTCTGATGGCCGGATCATTTTTACTTCATCGAAATATGCGCTGAGCTTTATACCGAACTCGCCATTTTTTCTGGTTTTGAAGGTAGTTCCTGTGTTGAGGCCCAGGGAATGGTAGTTGTATTCCCTGGAATAATAAGCTCCCAGGCTAAAAGAGCGGCCTTTTTGTTCATTGTCCACTGTCCAGTCCAAAGAAGGATAAATGCGTGTGCCCCCCGTGCGGCTGGCGCCCGTCTTGGAGATATATGCCTGCGAGGCGGCTGTGTGATGGTCCAATCCCAGTCCGGCTGTGAGCGTATGCTTGCGCAGCCGCGCATCCAGTCTGACGAATTTAAGTTCCAGGCCATTGGCCAGATCGGTGACCTTCTCCGACCCGATGCCTCCCCGGATGGCTGAGTGATCTCCTGTCTGATTATAATAGCTTGAGACGAGATTAACCTCGTCGAGCTTTAGGCGTCTGGCCTTATAGGCGGAGGTGTCCCGGGTATGCTGAGCAAATGCGTGGAGAAGGAGGCAGTACAGGCCGACTACCGTAAGACAGATTTTCCTCATATTAAACAGTACGCAATATTTGCCGATTGGTTGCGGGATTACAAAAATATTTAAAAATTGCGCAAACGATTGTGTGCATTTCGCAAACGGTTGCGTTGTCAAATCCTTTACCCGTAAGGGTTTCCTCATTTTGCAGACCGGCAGAATGTTCCTACTTTTTATACAGAAATCAAATGCCTGCCCACCGGGGCGAATTATTAAACCTGTAATAAGAAGTCTTATGAACAAGCAAGCTTTACTCCTGTCATTGTCCCTGCTGCTCCTCTTTTGTCAGGGATCCTTTGCACAAAGAAAATTTTATGTTGACATCAGCAAATCCACGAACGGGGACGGGTCTATCGGCAATCCCTGGAACAACCTGCTATCCGGCATCTATGGAACCCCACAGGCCGATACTTCGGACGTGATCCTGTATTTCCGGCAGGGCACTTACCACATTACCAGCGATTCGGTCATTTACCTGGACGCCAGTAAAAGTGGTCTCAACGGTCACTATTTCACCTTACAATCCTATCCCGGTGAGACGGCAACATTCGATGCGTCACGGCTGACCACCAATTGGTCATACATTGCCAGCATATCCGGGAGTAATATCCGGCTGCAGGGTCTTACATTCGCCAACCTCGACACTATCTCGGCTTATGGGGTCTATATCTCCGGCACGGGCAGCAACATCGAGCTCCGCAACTGTACATTTACCAACATGCTATGGTATTTGGATACAGCCGAGGCAAAATTTCCCACCTCTTCCGACAAAAGTATCTGGCCTGTGTATGTCAGCGGAAGCAGCAGCCTGCCTGCCAATGTGCTCATCGATACCTGCCATTTTATAAACATAGCGCCAGGCAATGGGGCCCTGGTGGGATTGAACGGTACGCCGGGAACCGTGACCCAGACGGCCAATACCACTTCCGGCATTATTTACAAGGCAGCACGCTACCAGTTCTACGTGAGCCCATCGGGCAGCGATACGACGGGGACAGGCTCGAAAGCCAAGCCCTGGAGGACCATCAATTATGCCGTGAATGGCGCCGGCTACGACTGGAGCACCGGATCACCCGTATTGATCGACTCCAACCTTACCATCTATCTCCGTGGAGGCACTTATAACATCGCCAACACCGTTTACATCGGTCATAACAGAGGACAGAATGGGAAATGGACAACCATCACCAACTATCCTTCGGAATGGGTGTCGGTGAGTGGGGGAAGCCTGACACAGAAATATGCCTCCATATTTGTTATCGACAGCGCCAGCTATATTAATATAAATGGATTGGATATTACCAACCTGACAAACGACTCGACACTGACTACCGTAGTGGGCGGGGTCACTTTAAAGGATGTTCGTTACGGCATTGTCGTCGAAGGCGCCGCCTCACATATCCAGATCGTGAACAACGATCTTCACAATATGAAATGGACCCGGGATACGACAAAAGCCAAGAACCCTCAGCCCAATGATGTATTGAGCGCCATTACCGTATTGGGTAATACGAATACGGCCATTACCAATTTGCTCATCGATAACAATACGATACACGACATCGTATCAGGATATGCGGAAGGGTTGGCCATCAATGGGAATGTAGATACGTTCACCATTTCCGCCAACGAGATCTATGATATAGCCAATATCGGCATCGTCGCGGCGGGTAACTATAAATGGGTCCTGCAGAGTTATCCCAGCCTGCTGAAAGCCAACAACCAGTCCCGCAACGGCCTGATCAAGGACAATTCCGTGTACCGTTGTATCTCACCCGTAGCTACCTCAGCGGGTATCTACCTGGATGGGTCTCTGAATGTCACGGTAAAGGGAAATGAAAGTTATAACAATGGCACCGGCATATCCGTCGGTAATGAACAGGATTCCAGCACCAGCGGCGGTCATACCATTATCAGCAACAATATATGGTCCAACCTGGGGCCGGGCATGTACCTGGGCAGCAATAATTCAACCTCTACCTGCAGTAACGTTGTCGTTAAATACAATACCGACTCCATTAACTATACGATCAATCCAACCCTGTATCAGCGGGCCAATGGCAAGTATGGTACGCTTGACACCAACAGCAGATGGGTCGAGATCGTTATGAACCGAATACAAAATCTGACCTTCGACGAGAATGATGTATATTCCCTGTCAAACAATGTCTTAGCTTTTGCCTATTCGCAATCCAATCTCAACTTCACCTATAACGACTACTATACAAAAGACAATAACCCCTGTAAGGCCTATTTCGCTCGGGATACCGTGGGCAACGGCATTACGAATAAAGTGGATACTACTTTTAACCAGTATGCAAAGGAGACGGGGCTGGACACGACATCATACCTGGGTGGGGTAGCTTATAACCGTCATGGCTGCGGAACCAGCGGGGCAAGTTCAAGGGCGGCGGTCCTGACCAGCAGCGCGGCATCGATGGATGTTGCAGACAGGAACATCCGGGTATTTCCGGATCCTGTAGTGAGCAAGCTGTCTGTCTATGTTACACAGGAGGCGACAGGCAAGGTCAGATTGGAGCTCTGGGATCTTAGCGGGAAGCCTGTGCTCAGGAAGGATGCTGTTGCCGGTCCGGGGACGACGGAATTAGGATGGGACGATGTCAAACAGTCGAACATTGCATCGGGAGTATATATCCTCCGGGTGACTGGAGCTACTATCAACTATACACGTAAGATCGTCGTGCTGTAAGGAAAGATGATCCGATCAAGCCGGCCGGTGAATGACCAGTTGTGGTTGCAGGAGTTCATGGACTGCCACATCATCGTTCCGGCCGGTTTCTTTTTCCAGTAGCTGTAACAGCAGCCGGGTGGCTTTCTCTCCCTGGAGATAAGGAAATTGTTCTACGGATGCAATGGGCGCATTATCCATATAGTCACAGATGGGCTCATTCGCAAAGCTGACGATGCTGACATTCCCTATGCCGCCGGATTTTGATCTCTTGGCATATTGGAGGCAGTCCAGGGCAACATAATCGTTAAAGGTAATGATGGCATCCGGTGTATGTTTGAGATCCAAAAGCTGCTGCATAGCTTTACCGGAACCTTCTTTGGAGAGGTCGGAGGAAACCACCAGGGAGGGATCGTATTTCCGTCGTTTGTGCCAGAGCGCTTGTCTAAAAGCTTCCAGTCTTTCCTGGCTGGCGGGAAGATGTTCGGGGCCGTTGATCAAAGCTATGCGCCGGTGCTTTTTCTTTAGCAGGAAATCGACGGCCTGCTGCATGCCGGCTCCCAGGCTGCTGGCGATATAATGGATATCCGGCATCTTTGGTATCCTGTCCAGGAACACGACGGGTATCTTATGTCGCTGTAACAGCTCAAAATGTCCGTAGTCGGTAGTATTCTTCGCTATGGATATCAGCACGCCGTCCACCCGGTGGGATCGCATAGCGGCGACCAGCTGTTTTTCTCTTTCCTGGTCGTCCCGCGACTGGCAGAGCAGCACGGTATAATTGTTTTTATAAGCCACATCTTCGATCCCATTCACCATCGCGGCAAAGAAGTCCTGTGAAAGATTAGGCAGAATAACCCCGATCATAAAGGTCTTTTTCTGCTTGAAGAAAATAGCTGTCTGGTTGGGTTCGTAGTTCAGCTCGCTTGCCAGTTTTTTAACCCGCATCTTTGTCCGAAGGCCGATGCTGTAATGATCATGCAGTGCCCTGGATACCGTAGAGACCGAGATATTCAGTCTCCGTGCTATCTCTTTCAGCGTAGGTGTATTTTCAGGCATAACGAAGGATGCTTTCAATAAAGATAGCAAAAAAGCAAGGTAGGAGGATAGCGCACAACCGGTTGTGCAATTTTTATTTGCGCAATCGATTGATAAAACTATGAGAGACGAGGGCCCGTAGCTTTGACAACATGAGAATATCATTTCAGGATCAGACAGGTATCATTACAGGCGCGGCCAGCGGGCTGGGGCGCGCCATCGCCATCAAACTATCGGAAAGAGGTGTGAAGCTGGCGCTCTTTGACAAGGACGAGGGTGGGCTGGCGTCTACTGCGGCCGCATTGTCC
Organism: Sphingobacteriales bacterium 50-39; assembly: GCA_001898505.1. Lineage (GTDB taxonomy): Bacteria > Bacteroidota > Bacteroidia > Chitinophagales > Chitinophagaceae > Puia. The sequence continues at coordinate 39,856 of MKTZ01000002.1, read as the reverse complement.
GGCGAATACCTGGTCATCCCGGTGGATATTTCGGAGGAGGAACAAGTGCGATCCGCTGTGTCGCTCGTAGCTGCACAATGGGGAAGGATCGACCTGCTGGTGAATAGCGCGGGTATCACGGGCAGAACGAACATAAAAAGCCATGAAGTGGATACCGAGAATCTGCTGACCGTATGGCGGGTAAATTTTATGGGGTCTTATTATACATCAAAATATGTGCTGCCTGTGATGCTGCAACGTAATTATGGACGTATCCTGCATATCGCCTCTATTGCCGGAAAGGAAGGCAATGCCGGCATGCTGGCCTATTCATCCAGCAAGGCGGCGGTCATCGGCATGGCCAAGGTGCAGGGAAAGGAATATGCTACTACCGGCATTACGGTGAATGCATTGGCGCCTGCTGTCATCCGCACGGCCCTGGTAGATGCGATGCCGGAGGAGCAGGTGAGTTACATGACGGATAAGATACCCATGCAGCGTTGCGGTACATTGGACGAGGCGGCAGATCATGCGGTATTTATCGTCAGCCCGCAGACCAGCTTTACTACGGGGTTTACCTTTGATCTTTCGGGGGGAAGAGCTACTTACTAATCAGGAACCGCTGGAAGCGGTTCCTCCAAGGACAGACAAATACAAAATTATGAAGGGATCAACAACAACAGCCGACAGCATGCCCGTGGGGGTGGTAGGACTTGGATTGATGGGTTGCAGCATAACTACCTGTCTGCTGATGGCAGGACACCCGGTGGTAGCGCTGGCGCCTGTGTCCCAGGATCTGGAACATGCACAGCGAAGGATAAGCGAGCATTGGCGGCGCTCGGTGGAAGAAGGGCTGATCCACGCGTCTGCTGAAGACTGGAGACAACGGCTGACGATCACCGAGGATTATGAAGCGCTTCGGGATTGCCGGATCGTCATCGAATGCACGCTGGAGAACCTCGCCATCAAGCAATCCGTATACCAGAAGATAGAAGCCGTCATCGGGGAGGAGGCGATCCTCACGTCCAATACTTCAGCCATCCCTATCAGCATTCTCCAGGCCCATGTGAGGCATCCCGAGCGGTTTTTTGGACTGCACTGGGCTGAGCCTTCGCATACAACCCGATTCCTGGAGATCATTTGTGGTGACCAAAGCAGCGTGTCATTGGGTGAATACCTGTATGAAGTGGCGCAGGGCTGGGGCAAGGAGCCGACGCTGGTACGGAAGGACATCCGTGGATTTATTACCAACAGGCTGATGTATGCCATGTACCGGGAGGCCTTCTTTCTCGTAGAGAATGGATATGCCACCGTAGAAGATGTGGATAGGGCCTGTCGGAACAACGCGGGCTACTGGATGACGCTGGTGGGAGTATTCCGGTGGATGGACCTTACCGGGGTTGCAGCTTACCATACAGTAATGAAGGATCTTTTCCCCACCCTGAGCAACAGCACGGAGTTGCCCGGGCTCATCGACGAAATTGTAAAATCCGGTGGGAGGGGTGTGGCCAATGGGAAAGGGTTTTATAATTACACTGAGGAGGAAGCCCGCCAATGGGAGGAGACCTTTACCCGGTTCAGCTATGAGATCAGGAGGCTGGCCTTGAAGTATCCCGCGGATGTAGTACAAAAAGAAATAGAAAAAAAACAATGTTCATCGTAGACGCACATGTAGACCTCTCCATGAACGCACTGGAATGGAACAGGGATCTTCGCATGCCCATCGAAGTTATCAGGGACAGGGAAAAAGGGCTCACCGACAAGCTGGATAGAGGGAAGGGGATGGTTTCGCTTCCCGAACTGCGGAAGGGGGAGGTCGGATTGGTGGTAGCTACGCAGATCGCAAGATTTGTGGCGCCGGGCGGATCATTACCTGGTTGGCATTCTCCCCAACAGGCCTGGGCGCAAACGCAAGGTCAGCTGGCCTGGTATAAGGTCATGGAGGAGATGGGAGAGATGACGATGATCGGCAACAGGAAAGATCTGGAAAGACATCTCGATCTCTGGATGAAGGAGGATACTTCCCATTCCAATAAGCCCATCGGCTATATCTTAAGTCTGGAAGGAGCCGATAGCCTGGTGGACCTGTCCTATGTGGAAAGGGCTTACGGGTATGGATTGAGGGCCATTGGTCCCGCGCATTACGGGCCGGGCAGATATGCGCCGGGAACAGGTATGACAGGGCCGTTCACTTTGCAAGGGCTGGAACTTCTGAAGGAAATGCAGCGGATGAATATGATCCTCGATATTACGCATCTTACGGATGAAGCGTTCTGGCAGGCGATAGATATCTACCAGGGGCCGATATGGGCCAGTCATCACAATTGCAGGGCGCTGGTGTCTCATCAACGACAATTGACGGATGATCAGATAAAAGCCCTTATCGACAGGGGCGCTGTCATCGGTGGTGTGCTCGACGCCTGGATGCTATGCGAGGGCTGGGTGAGAGGAACCTCGGACCCTTTGATTGCCGGAGTGAACCTGGGAAGGCTGGTCGATCATTATGATCATATTTGTCAACTGGCGGGAAATAGTCGGCATATAGCCATTGGGAGCGACCTGGATGGCATGTTCGGGAAAGAACAGTCGCCTTATGATATGAATACGATCGCGGACCTGGGCGTGTTGGAAGGTATCTTACGGCAACGTGGATACAAACCGGACGATATTATGAATGTCATGCACGGTAATTGGCTCCGTTACCTAAAGGAGATATGGTATTGAGGGGATCAGGGAGTTGCCGCGGTGGGGCTGGTATGGAGGAGATCAGGGATTTGACGCGGTGGGACTGGTATTGAAGTGTCCATTGGTGACGGCAGTACTGTCAGGGAGCATGCCTGTCAGCTTTTGATCATTGGGGCGACTTACCTGGCTGGTCTTTTTTACCACTCCGGGTACAAAGAAAAGCACGAGGGACGTGATCCCAAAGCCAAACAAAAATGCTATCGCCTGTGATTTCATTGCTTTCATACGAAATTGGATTTAAATTCTAATTCTCTTATGCCACAAACGGATTTAATGGTTTTTTAGTATCCTGTCGTCCTTTTGCGAACGTCTTATTTACGTGGCAGGTATTTTTTCTGCTGGTGAAGGCGAACATATATTGAATCATCCCCATATTTACCATACAGATAAAGCGTGTCCTTATTCAGCCTATACTCCTGCTGAAGTAGTCTATCCGTAACACAGGGTATGCCCAGCATCCGTTTGCCTGTTCCCCCTGGTTTGGGTATCTCCACCTTTCGTACCGCCTGGGGACGGAACTTGCCTTCCAGTATACTCCCCTTCCATCCCATCCAGTGGCTTTCCAGCCATTCCCGAAGCTCCCCGGTTCCCATACCGTCGATGCCTCCGGCTCCTTTGTTGCTTATTACCTGCTGCAAGGCTTTTTGGATGTTCCGGTAGTCGAGTATTTCTTCCAGCATACTAAAAAAAATTACATCGGCATCGTCCTTATTGGTCGCATCGCTCCGCTCAACTCCTCCCGCATGGCTTCCGGCTTCTGGCCTCTGCTCAATCCGGGGGTTCTCTAACGTGGTTCGGTTGTTTAGCGCTTCGCTATAGACTTCCTAATCGCTTTGCCATTCTAACATTCGGTCCTTCGGCGTGTCTGTGAGGCCTCCATCTTTACCCTTTGCTTCAGGAGATGGCTCGTTCCCTGCCTACTATGACCTCGGCTGACTTCTGCTCCAGGCGATGACTCGCCCGCAGATCTCTCAGGGTAAGCATGTCCGCTTTCCGTTCATGTGGCCTCCGCATCTACGTATCCGTTTTCCGCACAGTATCGGGCTTTTGCTCTTTTTGCAGCATCACCCCCACGGTCACGCCTCCTATGCAGTTCCTATTCGTAGGCCCAAACGTTTGCCGCCTGCTTCCTTCAGATTCCACCTCGCGGTGGACACCCTTGCTCTTGGCTAAGGCTCCCTACTGTGAAGCGCCTTCGGGACTTCCACCCTATAGCTGACATGCATGCCTGACACACAAAAAGCCGGGTCAAAACGATTGACCCGGCAAATCTCGGCCGTATTTAGATGCTAATACACCGTATAGCTGGTATTAAAGTGACCGTTGGTAACTGTCATGCTATCCATACTGTTGTGGGTATTATAGAAAATACCGTTGAAAGTCCCCGTGATCTTTTTGCCGGCGGTATCCCAGGAAGTAACAGTCAGTGTGCCATGGCCTCCGAAAAGGCTTCCGCTGGTATAAATAGTACCATCATGTTTTCCATACCATACTTCTGAGTTACTAAGAGGATCAGGCTGATTGATCTTTATGCTGGAAAGTATGCCTACATATATGACGGATGTATCTCCTCCGGATTTAACTTGGAAGCCATTTAACTGGAGTGTGTTCTGATTAAATTGCCCCAATAGATAAGTGGATTGAAATGCCTGCGTGCCTAAAGTGGCAGAAATGCCAGTGTAGTTATTGTTATTGCTGTCATTACTTTTTTTACAACTAGCGGCGAAGAGGATAGCAAAGGCCAAAGCCAGTGTAAGGCCAGCTAACGGTTTGTTCTTTTTCATAAAATTTTTAAAAAGATTACTCTTATTGTTGACAGGAAGTATAACGGTGCGGAATTGCCCGTAGTGTAATACCTTTGGCTTATAAGAATCACATGTTGAATATTGGCAATATATCATTACCGGATTTCCCTCTTCTGCTGGCGCCCATGGAGGATGTGAGTGATCCTCCATTCCGGAGCGTTTGCAAACGGCATGGAGCGGACCTGCTTTACACCGAGTTCATCTCCAGCGAAGGGTTGATCAAGGATGCTATCGCATGCCGGCGCAAGTTGGATATCTTCGAAGAGGAACGCCCTGTGGGTATTCAGATCTTTGGCGGAGATGAGGAGAACATGGCCCTGGCTGCGCAGATAGTCGAGACGGTGGAGCCGGACCTGCTGGACATTAACTTCGGCTGTCCGGTGAAGGGCATCGTAGGCAGGGGCGCCGGCGCCGGTGTGTTAAAAGATATCGAAAGAATGGTGAGGTTAACAGCATCCTGCGTAAAGGCTACCCGTCTGCCTGTCACCGTAAAAACCCGGCTTGGATGGGATGAGGGATCCCGGAACATCGAGGAGGTGGCCATGCGGCTACAGGATGTAGGCATCGCCGCCTTGACTATCCATGGCAGGACCCGGAATCAATTGTACAAGGGGCAGGCAGACTGGACCCTCATCGGAAAGGTGAAAAATAATCCTCATATAAAGATCCCCGTCTTTGGGAATGGAGATATCGACAGTCCCCAAAAGGCGCTGGAATACCAGAACAGATATGGAGTAGACGGTGTCATGGTAGGACGTGCGGCCATCGGCTATCCCTGGATATTCCGGGAGATCCGGCATTTTCAGCAGACGGGAGAACTGCATGCGCCGCCAACATTGGTGGAAAGGCTTGCTGTCTGTAAGCAGCATCTGCGCAAGGCGATGGAATGGCACGGGGATATTGGACTGCGGGAGATGCGGGGACGGTATGCCCAATACCTGAAAGGGCTGCCTGACCTGACAGGGCATCGTAAGAAACTGGTGGTCCTCTCCACTTTCGAGGAGGTGGAAGCTGCATTGGACAATATCGGCAAGGCATATGAAGGACTGGAGATGGAGTGGGAGCCGATAAGATTGGTGAACTATCATGAGAATTGCGCGTTATAGGACCAACGGTCCCATCGGGTGACAGAGAGATCATGCATCTGGTTGAAATCGTATATATTTAGCACATGAGAAAATATCTAATAGCCCCCCTGGCTTTCTTTTCCTTTTTTGTATATGGCCAATCCGGAAGTGAGCAAGTGAAAGTGACGGACATGCTGAAGATACAGTCCCTCAGCGGCGTTACGCTGAGCCGGGATGGTAAGCAGGCTGCCTTCACAGTAACGAAGATCGAGCCCGATGCCGAGTCGAAAGGGGATTATAAATATGTCAATCACATCTATGTTGTGGCTGCGGATGGATCGACGGCTCCGAAGGAACTGACGGTGAAGGAAGGGTCCTCTCAGCCCGCCTGGAGCCCGGATGGCAAACAGCTTGCCTTTGTCCGCCTGTCGGATGGCAAGCCACAGGTCTTTATCATGCCGATGGATGGAGGCGAGCCCGTGCAGTTCACCCATTATAAGTATGGCGCCGGTACGCCGAAGTGGTCTCCGGACGGAAAATATATTCTCTTTTCTTCCAACCTGCGCTTGCAGGACCTGATGAAGGATTCGATACTCAACCCCGGACATGCCGTGCCTGCCTGGCCTTATGAAGCGGCGGGATTCGACAGGAATGCGGATCTTGTTCCCAACCATGCCAAGGCCGATCCGGATGGGAGCGTAGATGAGATACGCGCTTATCTGGACAATGATGTAGCCGATAAAAAAGCAAAGGTGGTAGACCGTCTGAACTTCCAGGATGAGATGGTGGTCAACCCGGAGATGAGCTTTAATAACTTTTTCATCCAAGGCTTAGAAACGGGCTCGCAACCCATGGCCCTGACCAGTGGGTTCTATCGTATAGCGGATGTAGATTTCACACCCGATGGCCAGCATCTGGTCATCATGGGGAATATGGACTCTACACAGCATCCGGACAGGAGCCTGGAGAGCAGCATTTATCTGGCCGACAGGGATGGCGGTCATCTGAAGCTGCTGTTAGGGGAGAAAGGCAAGGTTTTTTCCAATGCCGTCGTTTCTCCTTCCGGCAAATGGCTGTCCTATCAATACAGCACAACCTCTTTTGTCACTGTTCCGCAATTAGCTATCCTTCCCGTGCAAGGCGGCGCTGCTGTCGAGCTTCCGTTTGACCGGGCGAAGGGTGGTTATACATGGAGCGCGGATGAAAAGTGGATTTATTTTACCGCACAGTCCAATGGAGGCGCTCCTTTATATCGGGTGAATATCGCTACACACAAGACAGAGCAGCTGTCTGGCTATAACAGTGGCACCGGAAGCTTCGACCTGCGTGGGAACAAATTAGTATTTGTGCGTACGGAAGTGAGCGATCCTTTCGACTTGTATACATCTGACGCGACCATGCAACAGGCGCGCAGGATCAGTGCTTTCAATTATGACTGGGTGCAGCGGAAAAAGCTGTCGATGCCGGAGAAACATCAGTTTACCAACGACAAAGGTTTGGCGGTTGAGTATTGGGTAATGAAGCCTGCAAATTATGAGCAGGGTAAGAAATATCCTTTGTTGCTGGATATCCACGGAGGTCCTTCCGCCATGTGGGGACCAGGGGAGACCAGCATGTGGCATGAGTTTCAATTTTTCTGCTCCAAGGGCTATGGTGTCGTCTATTGTAATCCCCGTGGCTCCGGCGGTTACGGACTGGAATTCCTGCGGGCCAATATAGAGGACTGGGGAGCCGGTCCAACCAGCGATGTGCTGACCGTGCTGGACAAGGCGGTGGCCGAGGGCTGGGCGGATACATCCAGGCTGTTAGTCAGCGGAGGCTCGTATGCCGGCTATCTTACGGCCTGGATCGTCGGACATGATCATCGTTTCAAGGCTGCCTGCGCCCAGCGGGGTGTATATGACCTGGCGACCTTTTTCGGAGAGGGTAATGCCTGGCGGCTGGTGCCGAACTATTTTGGCGGCTACCCCTGGGAGCCACGGACCAAGGCCATCCTGGAAAGAGAATCCCCCATCACCTATGTTGCCAACATCACTACTCCTCTTATCATCTTCCATGGGGAGAATGACCGCAGAACTGGTTTTGTACAGGGAGAGATGTTATACAGAAGCCTGAAGGTGCTGGGACGCCCTGTGGAATATGTCCGTCATCCGGGCGCTACGCATGAGATCACGCGTAGCGGAGACAACCGGCAGCGGATGGACCAGATGCTGCGGACTTATGAGTTCTTCGAACGATGGATAGGTAAATAAGCATAGTGCAGTGGAAATATTCGATATCTTTAGCACATGACACGAGCTTGCGACTGCATAACACCAATAAAAAGACATTAACTCGTTATGAAATCAAAGATACTTGCCATCTTTCTAACGGCGCTGACCGGCGCCGCCGCATTTGCACAGCCCAATACGGCTTCCATCTACACTACAGCGGACAAATCTCAGCTACGCCTTACACAGGGCGGAAAGCTCAGTTTTACCGACTCACATCAGCCTCTGGAGACAGAGCCCTTTATCCTGGTGGATCCCAATGCAAGCTTTCAGACCATTATAGGTATTGGCGGGGCATTGACAGATGCGTCGGCGGAGACGTTCGCCAAGATCCCCAAGGCGCAACAGGAAGAATTGCTGCGCGCTTATTATGACCCTAAGATCGGCATCGGCTATACACTAGCAAGGACCAATATTCAAAGCTGCGATTTTTCCAGCGGTAGCTACTCGTATGTAAAGGACAACGACAAGGATCTTACGAGCTTCAGTGTGGCGCATGACGAGCAATACCGGATCCCGCTGATCAAACAGGCAATCTCAGCCGCCGGGGGCAGTCTCCGGCTATTTGTCTCCCCCTGGAGTCCTCCCGGATGGATGAAGGACAATAACGATGTCCTGCACGGAGGCCACCTCAAGCAGCAGGAATATGGTCAAAGCTGGGCCAACTTCTTTGTAAAATTCATCAAAACATATGAGGCGAAGGGCATTCCCATCTGGGGTCTGTCGGTGCAGAATGAACCCATGGCCAAACAAACATGGGAGTCCTGTATATACACAGCAGAGGAAGAAAGGGACTTTATCAAGAATTATTTAGGGCCTGTATTGCAGTCGTCGGGGCTTGGTGACAAGAAACTGATAGCCTGGGATCATAACCGCGACCTCCTGTATCAGCGTGCCAGCACCATCCTGGAAGACCCTGCTGCCGCAAAATATGTATGGGGCATCGGCTTTCACTGGTATGAGACGTGGACCGGTGGTCCCATGCAATTCGAAAATATGAAGCTGGTGACAAGCGCTTTTCCAAACACCAACCTCCTGTTCACGGAAGGCTGCAAGGAGAAGTTCAGCTTTGAGGGCCTCAGCAACTGGGATCTGGGAGAGAAGTACGGTTATTCCATGGTGAACGATTTCAACAATGGATGTGTAGGCTGGACGGATTGGAATATACTTTTAGACGAAAAGGGCGGTCCCAACCATGTAGGGAATTTCTGTTTTGCGCCAGTGCATGCAGATACCCGTACCGGAAAATTGATCTATACCAATGCATATTATTATATCGGTCATTTCTCCAAATTCATCCATCCCGGTGCAAAGCGTATCGCGGCTTCTTCCAACAGGGCACAGCTGCAGACCTCGGCCTTTGTCAATACAGACGGGAGCATTGCCGTGGTAGTATTGAACACTACCGATGAGAAGCTCCCATACCGGGTGATCTTAAAAGGCAAGGAGGCTGCTACAGAGAGTCTGCCTCATTCTATTTCCACTATCATCATACAATAGACTATGCGGAACTTACTGTTAGGAATATGTTTAGGGGGCCTGGTGCATGCACAGGCGCAAATGAAAGTGAGTAGCTGGGTGACAGACCCAGCGCAGCAGGTGTTCTTTACCCGTCAAACAGGGAAGGCTGCCGGCGACAAAGGCAGCGTCACCATCAAAGTGGACCCGTCCAGGCCCTACCAGACCATCGATGGCTATGGATGGGCATTGACCGGCGGTAGTGCGCAGCATATCATACATATGAGCGCTCCTGCCAGGGCCGCACTATTAAAAGACCTTTTTTCCACGGAGGGCAATCACATCGGTGGAAGCTATCTGCGTATCAGCATCGGCGCCTCCGACCTGAATGATCATGTCTTTTCCTATGACGATCTGCCGGAAGGGCAAACGGATACTGCTTTGGCGCATTTCGATCTGGGGCCCGACAAGCAGGATGTCATTCCTGTGCTGAAAGAGGTGCTTGCCGTCTATCCTTCTCTCAAGATATTGGGCTCCCCCTGGAGCGCGCCAGCCTGGATGAAGGATAATCACGACACCCGTGGAGGAAGCCTGAAACGGGAATATTATGGAGTGTATGCCCGCTATTTTGTAAAATATATAAAGGCCATGGCAAAGCAGGGCATCCGGATCGATGCCATAACGATACAGAATGAGCCGCTGCATCCTGGTAATAATCCCAGCATGTATATGCCTGCAAAGGATGAGGCGGACTTCGTCAAGGGTTTCCTGGGTCCTGCCTTCAAGCGCGCTGGTATCAAGACAAAGATCATCGTCTATGATCACAATTGCGATAAGCCCGAATACCCAATCTCTATACTTGATGATCCGGAAGCTCGCCGTTTCGTAGATGGATCTGCTTTCCATTTGTATGGCGGTACGATCGATGCGCTGTCGAAGGTCCATGACGCATACCCAACGAAGAATCTCTACTTTACGGAGCAGTGGGTAGGCGGACCGGGGGATTTTGCAAAGGATATACCGGAACATATCGAGAAGCTCATCATCGGAGCCAGCCGTAACTGGAGCAGGAATGTCATCGAGTGGAATCTGGCTGCAGATCCTGACTATAAACCGCATACTGATAGGGGTGGTTGTGACAGATGTCTGGGCGCAGTGACCATCGACGGTGATAAGGTAACACATAACCCGGCCTATTATATCGTCGCGCATGCTGCCAAGTTCGTTCGGCCCGGATCGGCGCGCATAGGGTCCGATGCAACGGGTACGGATGCGGGATCGTTGCCGAATGTGGCTTTCCGGACGCCGGCTGGAAAGACAGTGCTTATCGTATTGAATACGGGAACTACAGCCCAGACATTTGCTATTAAAGGCGCTGGGGGGCAAAGCCTTCAGACATTGGGGGCCGGGGCTGTAGCAACCTATGTGTGGTGATCACTTTACGCCACCTGTATCATAGAACCTCCATTTGGTCTTAAAATCCTTTTCCAACGACTGTTTGGTGAGTATCGCACGTATCATCTCTACCGGCATGGCATTCAGGTGCAGAATGGCATCGTGGTATTGCTTATAGGTCATCTTGCCGCTGTCCACCAGCTCTTTTTTTAACGCATAGAATTGCCGTCCCCCCGTGAGATAGGCCAGCTGATACAGCGGAGGATAACGATCCACAAAGGACCTGCGTACTTCACCGGCAGCATTGGCCCTTTCATGTCCCACGCGGTCGACGAGGAAGTCGATACACTGCTGTGGCGTCCACTTGCCCAGATGGTAGTTGAGGGAGAAAATGATACGGGCGCAGCGATGCATATGCCAGAACAGCATGCCGATCCTGTCCTCGGGACCTTTGGGAAATTTCAGGTCCCAAAGCAGCAGTTCCCAATAGAGCGACCAGCCTTCCGTCCAGAATCCCGATCCAAAATCGCGATAAGTACGATAGCGGCTTTGCATATAGGCCTGGAGGTTGTGGCCTGCGATGAGCTCATGATGGACCGTGGCGCGGGAGAAATGTGGATTATTGCCCCGCATGCTCATCAGTCTGTCGTCCTCATCCATGGTATTGGTAGGGTAGGAGATGATGATCTGATCCCCTCCCAGGAAAAAAGGATTGACCAGTTGCCGTTCGGGGCTCATCATGCTCATGCCCCAGGTTTCCTCCGCCAGCGGTGGGATGGTGACGAGGTCATGTTTTTTTAGGAAGTCGATGGATTCATTGAACAATCCGAGGATCATCTCCGGCTGCTTGCCGGCAGGCACATAGGTATTCTTTACTTTTTCCAGGGCCGCCTTCCAGTCGTCGCCCAACCCCATTTCCCTGGAAGCCTTTAACATTTCCGCATCGCACCAGGCGAACTCCTTATTGGCGATGTCGATCAGCTCTTCGGGCGTATATGGTATCATTTCAAACTTCAGCTGGCGCGTCAGCTCATCCCGGCCTACGGGCTTGCCAACGATGCCGCTGTTGTCGGATGGCAAAAAGGCCTTGTTCTTGTCCTTGAATGCGTCGGCATAAGAGGCCAGCGCATCATCCAGCTCTTTATAAGGCTTGGGCATCCACCAGGTGAAGAGGGGATCATACCCGTTGTAGAAATTATAGACCGCGCCGATGGACCTTTTCAGGTCGGCAATGATTTGCCCGGCTTCATAGATATCGTCCATGCTCAGGGAGTTGTCGGCCTTCAGACGGGTTTTTAATTTCTTGATATCTTCCGCATCGTCGCCCCAGTGTTTGGCTGCTGCCTCCGCATCGATGGGATGACCCCGGCGGCGCAGCACTTCCAGCGCATAAATGGAGTCGGAGAAGGGGAACCAGCTTTTTACACGGGTATACTGTGCAGCCTCCCGGGCGGATGATTCGAGCTTATCATCCAAATTCCTTTTAAAGAGAATGTAGTCGACCTTACACTCCTGGGGAAGACTTTTAAAGTCCAGCTGTTCCAGTCTTTTCAGGTAGTCGTGATAGAGCGTCTCGAGACGTGTCCTTTTTTCGGGAGAGGCCCCTCCTTCCATGTCGCCGCCACCGCCACGACCTCCGTAACCAAAGCCAAAACCGCCATTGGCAGGCAGGGTATAGAATCGTACGATGGCCCTGTAATCCGCATTGTACTTGGTAATAAGATCAGGCATTTCCTGACAGGGGGCGTATTCGCCGGGGGATACCTGTGCAAAGGCCGGGATATGCATAAGACCGGTGCAGGTCAGGCAGAGTAGAAGCAGGAGCTTGGTTTTTGTTGTTATCCTCATGTGATTGTATTGTAGAACAATAAAACTACGACAGGGAAAAGTAGGAAACTTTTCATTTATTAACTCAAACCCCTCGGATTTTCTCCTCTGTGATGAGCGGGTGAATGCTCAATGGGGGAAATCTATCTGATAAATATTGGGCCAGCGTTTGCCGACAATATATATTTTATCCGATACGGGATCGTACGCAATACCATTGAGCACGTTCGCATAAGGATTTTTATTCATAGCATCGGCTACCAGGGAGCTCAGGTCCAGTTTGCCTACTACCACACCCGAGACGGGGTCGATCTTCAGGATATAATTCGTATACCAGACATTGGCATAAATATATCCCTTGATATATTCCAGCTCGTTGAGGCTGTCACGGGGTATGCCATTGATGGTCACCATTAGCTTCTTTACGGGTTTGAGAGTGGCCGGGTCAAGAAAAGTAAGCGTGGCGGAACTGTCGTCCATGATGAGATACTCGCCGTCGGTGGTGAGGCCCCAGCCTTCCGGGTTGTCAAAATGGAATTCGCCCGTCTGTTTAAAAGTGGCTGCATCGTAGATAAAGCCCTTTTGGTTCAGGTAGGTGAGCTGATACAGTTTGTCATGGAGGAATGCGATGCCTTCTCCGAAATACTTATTTCTGTCGAGCCGTATCTTCTGATCCATCCTGCCTGTTCGGGGGTCGATGATGCCTACCAGCGACTCGGCATCCGCATATTCATCCGGAGAGCCGGTGCTCTCGAATATCTTCCCGTCATGTACCAGGAATCCTTCTGTAAAAAGAGAGGTGTCGTGCGGGAAGGCGGTTTTTACGGACCAGTTGATAATGGGTATGGCGGGATGCGTCGGGGAACTGTCCTCCCGGGTATTGCCGCTTTCGGGGTTCTTACAGGCTACATAAAAAAACAAGGATAGCAGTGTTATGGCAAACGCAGCCCTTTGTTCAGTTCGTTGAGTTGTTGCCATATATGATGATCGAGCGGTTTGGGGGATACTTCAAAGAACACTGCCGTATGATCCGGTGTGCGAAGATATTTCCAGTGAACGACCACATTCAGGGTCATGGGGGTCTGGGTCAGATAGTCCAGCATATAAACGGTGCCGGAAAAGGTGGTTTTGTCCCCCGGATAGGCATTGATGATCCGGAAAGAAGTCTTGATGGGCACCAGCTTTTCTTTGGGTATCTTACGGGGGCCTGTATTTCTTTCAACCAGGCCGCTGTAATAGTCCTTAAGACAGGTCTGCAGTCTCTCGGCCGTGAGTTGGGGACGGCCTTCCAACCACCATAAAAAGGCATAAGCCCAATGCTCTTCACTGGCGCCGTCGGCCCATCCGTGGGCAAAGCGCAGGTCTTCCGTCCCTTTATAAGGTATCTGCGGAGCAAACTCGGGCGGGAGGACAAAGTGCTCTGTGGTCCAGCCCCGGGGAGTATCCAGCTTATACGATGGCGCCCAGACAGACCTGGTGCTGTCCTGTGCCAGTGTTGTCATGGGGATAAAGCCGCTTCCTATAGTGAGCAGCAGGATAAAAGAAAGGATCGGGCGCATAAGCTAGCTGGTTTTTGTTGTGACATCCGGAGCGAAAGATAATAAAAAAAGCCTATCTTAGTATCCTACACATGAGGCGTTCGGATCCCACCTAAAACAACGTCAACATGTTTAAAAATTATTTCAAGATTGCCTGGCGCAACTTTTGGAAACACAAGGTCTATTCCGCCATCAATATCATCGGACTTGCCACGGGCATGGCTGCCTGTATCGTTATCCTGCTCTTCGTCTTTTACGAAAAGAGCTTTGATAACTTTCATCACAAGAACATCTACCGGCTGAATGAGGTGCAGAAATTCCCTGGTATGGTAGCTTCCCAAAAAGTGGGTTTGTCGATGTTCCCCATGGGACCTACCCTCAGGGAAGAGTTCCCGGAGATAAAGAATTTTACGCGGATACACTGGCAGGATAAGTTTCAAATGACCTATGGCGATCAGCGGGTATATATGCCCCACGCCTTCTTCGTGGACAGCACTTTTCTTCAGTTGTTCGATTTCAAACTGATAAAAGGGGACAGGGCCACGGCACTGCAGAAACCCAACAGTGTGGTATTGACAGCTTCCGCTGCACGGAAGCTATTCGGGACGGAAGATCCCGTAGGGCGCAGGATAAATCATTTCGATGCTGATACGACCTTTTTTACGGTGACGGGAATACTGGCTGATGTGCCGGAGAACTCGCAGTTGCAGTTCGATGCCCTTATGTCTTTCAATACCATCTATAAGCCCGATTGGCTGACATGGTGGGGTGGCAACTGGCTGGATACTTATTTCGAGCTGGCACCGAATACGAATGTTGCAGCGCTGGAGAAAAAATTCCCCGATTATTTGAAGAAGCATCTCAACAACGACGGGTGGAAATTTTATGAACTTTTTCTGCTGCCTTTTAAAGATGTACATGCCAACGCTGCGGATATAGGGCTCGACTATCTCAACTATCAAAAGTTCGATAAGAACTATACCGATATATTCTCTGCCATAGCGCTTATTGTGCTGTTGATAGCCTGTATCAACTTTATGAACCTGTCGACGGCCCGAAGCGCGGAGCGGGCCAAGGAGGTGGGCATCCGGAAATCCATCGGAGCCTTGCGCTCGCAACTGGGGGCACAGTTCCTGGGTGAGACCGTACTGCTGTCATTGATCGCGCTGGTATTTGCAGCGGGGCTGGTAGGGTTGGCGCTGCCATATGTCGATGCGTTGAGCCAGCGGCGGCTGGGGTCCGTTCTGATAGATAACAGATGGCTGCTGGCGGCAGTGGTGCTGGGCACGATACTGGTAGGAATATTATCAGGGCTTTATCCCGCGGCTTATCTATCCTCATTTCAGCCCGTAAAGGTCCTGAAGGGACTTTCTCTAACAGGGAAGAACAAGGGAAGGCTCAGGAATATCCTTGTGGTGGGACAGTTTGCCTGTGCCATCTTTCTTATGATCGCCACGATCTTTGTATTCCGGCAACTGAACTATATGCAGGAGAGGGACCCGGGATTCAACCGCGATAGAGTATTGACCATCGAGCTCGACCGCATGACATCCCGTAAATTTGATCTTTTGAAAGAAGAGCTTTCGAACAACGCATATATAGCTACAGTCACGGGCGCCCAGGATCAATTGGGAAGTCATCTGGATCAATCGGGAATTGAATTCAAGGGCGAGGGGCCATTACGTCAACTGACATCGACCCGGCTGATCGTCGATCCCGATTACCTGACCCTTTACCAGATACCGCTGGCGGCAGGACGCAATTTCTCTCATGAGAAAGGCGCCAATGGGAGGGAGTATATCGTCAATGAGGCGCTGGCAAAAGAGCTGACAAAGGATCAACCGCACGCTGAGCTCTCTTCCGTGATCGGGAAACATTTTGGTTTCGACTCGGCAGGCATGATCGTGGGGATTGCAAGGGATTTCAATTTCAATTCACTGCATTACAAGATCGAGACCATGTTCCTTTTTAATCAAAAGGATTGGGGCTTTACTACCTTATCCGTCAAGATCAACGGAGGGAAAGACAAGGAAGCTCTCGCTTTTATCCAGTCCACATGGCATAAAATGTTCCCCGACCGGCCGCTGACCTATCAATTCCTGGACGATCATTTTACGGAAGTATACCGCGCGGATGCGCAAGTGTCGCGAATGGTAGGCATATTGGCCATGTTGGCCATCCTTATCTCCTGCCTCGGACTTTTTGGTCTTGCCAGCTATTCGGCGGAACGGAGGGTAAAGGAGATCGGTATACGCAAAGTGATGGGCGCTTCTGTACAGCATATTGTGGGATTGCTGTCCCGTCATTTTATAAAGCTCGTGCTCATCGCCAACCTGATAGCCTGGCCACTGGCTTGGTATGCATTGAACAGATGGCTGCGGGATTACGCCTATCGGGTGACGATCAGTTGGTGGGTGTTTGTACTGGCTGGAGTGATCGCCCTGCTGATCGCACTGGTGACGGTGAGCATGCTGGCCATGAAGGCAGCGGTGGCAAACCCCGTGACCAGCCTACGCTCGGAGTAGCTCTGGCAAGGATGTCACCGACTGGCTGAGCGCGGAGGGTATGTTTGCCTGTTCCATTATCAGCTTCCTTACAAGGCAGCCGGATAGGAGGGGGATCGAGTTACTGGAGGATGCGGTTCTGTGGGGATTGCATTGCGATGAACTGGAAAAGCTTTACAAGCATTATCATGATATCGAAAGGCTGGGCAGGCTGCTGGTCAGCTTTGGGCTGATACAGTTGCAACAACGATTTGACGATCTGCATTTTGCCACGGCAGCACAACGTTACAGGACATTGATAGATACTAATCCCAGTTTTATCCAAAGAGTTCCATTGGGGATGATCGCTTCCTATCTCGGTATCACGCAGGAAACACTCAGCCGGATAAGGGCGCAGCATTGATTCTTGTTTTTGATAATTGTCAAAGGTCATCCCGGCAGCGTGTCGGAGCTTTGTATTGTAAAAAAACAAAGTTATGAACACGTTATTATGGTCTTGTCAAGTAGCGCTGGCGCTGGCCTTTGGCTACTCAGGTCTTTGTAAATCCATCTATTCGGAAGCAACCCTGGTGGGGAAGAAAGGGCAGACGGGGGTGGCCGGCCTGCCACATTCCTATATCCGGATCATCGGTATTGCGGAGCTGTTGGGCATGATGGGGATCATCGTACCCTGGTTGACAGGTATCACCCCTGTATTGACCCCTATAACAGCCGTGTGTTTTGCCATTATCATGGTATTTGCCGCCCCGATACATTATAGGAGAAAAGAGCCGGGAAATGTGGCTACCAATTTTATATTATTGTCACTGGCTATATTTACAGCCTACGGAAGGTTCGCCATTTCGCGGTAGATTTGGGAAATACCCGTATACAGCTGGATGTCAGCCGACCCTGGCGCAAGGGAGCAGTAAAATATTAAAGCCGATGCAAAATAATCTTGAAAGCGTTGCACGTGTAAAGGATGGCCGTGGCCAGACCAATCCATAACGCCAGCCGGATGAGGAGCATTTCCTGTAATACAACTCCCACGATCAACAGCAGGAGAGCTGACAGGTGTGAAATAAGCTGGTAGCTCACCCATTGCTCGTTATATAGCTGTTTGGGCATGGGTATCTTTATTTTCCCGTTGAGGTTTTTATAGCGGCCATTCCATACGATGAAGGGTAGGGTCTTAAAGGTCATGCCCAACAGGATAGAAGTGATCCAGCCAAGAAAAAGGAATAGCCCATATACGAGCGCCCATTTTGGCCGGGCGTTGTAGTATACCAGGGGGATGAGCAAAAATGAAAGAAGCAGGAAGGGGAAGGACAGCAATACATGCTTCATAGGCCAGTCGATAGCTTTTCTCGCTCTGTTCTTAAAACAGTCTATCAGCCAGATCATCCAGGCAATGATACCCAAGGCGACCAATGCCGCATACAGCAGGAACCTGTACGACGGGCCGTTCGCCAATCCATCGATTATGAACAGGAGCAGCCCCGTGTTCTGCGCCCCAAAGGAAATATACAGCCAGCGGGTTTTGGAAGACTTACCCAGGAGGAACATAGGGACCAGTTTGGTGCTCACTCCAGTGATCAATAACAGGAACCATCCCGCCAGCCCCGCATGGGCATGGAGCTTTAGCAGGTCGAGGTGGTTACGGAAGATAAAAGGGTGTCCAAGATTGATCGCCAGCAGCAGACCTGCCGTTGTAGTCAGGAGCAGCCAGCAGGCTGAAGAAAGGATAAAAAGCCTTTGCGTAGAATATCGTTTACAGGCGCCCGTCGTGCAGAATGCATTGACGTTATAAAGTATGGCTGCGACGACTACCGATGCTCCGCCTGTGATCATTGTCCAACCTGGAGTGAACCACCAAAAGGACGGCGCCAGGAAAAGCACTCCTGTAGTGAGACATATAAAAGACGCACGAGCCAGACCGGGGCTGAAAAGATCCCGCCCGCATATGACGGGCAGTATTTGATACGAGGCGCCAAAGATGACCATGCTGCCCCAACCCAGCGCAGCGGTATGAACGAGGGCAAGCAGGTGCGGTGTAAAATAGTACCCACTCCAATCTGCGCCGGAGAGAAGCAGGAGGAAAGAAAGGGCCAGGTAAAAAAGGGCGCCCGCTCCAAAGAAGGGGAGCACAATACTGTTCGCGGGCGCCCGTCCGATGTCGATGTCTGCCATAGCGAGCTTAGAGTTGCAATGCCTTAGGGAAAAGAATGTTGTTTTCCAGGTGAATGTGTTGGAACAGATCATCCTCAAACTCTTTCATTTTCCCAAACAGGTAGGTATAGGAATTGCAGGCGTCGGCGGGCAAGACATAATCATGGGTAAGTTGCCGAAACTGTTTTAGCTCATCGCCCGCCTCTTGATGTTCCTGTTCCATCACCCTGACAGGAGCGCTGATGTCCATATATTCGTCGCCGTTGTATTTTTTCGAAGCCAGCTGCCGGATGAGGGGGAAGAGGATGTTCTCTTCCTTATTGATATGTGACAACAGATGGTGGAGAAAGCCCCGGATGCCTGTGGCCAGATGTATCAGCTCAGGATGTTGGGCCCCATGACGGTTGGCTACTTTCAAGGACAGATTCTCCAGCACTGCGGCGTTTTCTCTTATATAACGGTGATGAACGTTACAAATATAATCCGCCAGGAAGGCAAGGTCCCAGCTGGAGAAATCATGTTGCGGATGGGACGCCCCGACCGGAGGTGTTTTTTCCAGGGCTTCTCTTAGCTGGGCCTCTGTGATACCCGCCTGGCCGGCCGCCTCTTTCAGCGTCTTCCTGCCGCCACAGCAAAAGTCGATCCCCATTTTCCGGAACACATCGGCCTTCCGTATATCGCTGGCAGCGATCTCGCCGACGGTAGCGCTTTCGATATTTTCAATAGTTGACATAGTCGTTTAAATTTTATGATTGAGTGTATAGATACAGCCGTAAGCAACGAGCAGAAAGAATTTGAGCACTTCCGCCGAGGCGTAATAGATATGCAGGGATCTTCCCTGTGGTGTTTGCCCCTGCCGGATCAGGCTGGCCCTTTTGTCCAGGTGCGGGAGCCACCAAAAAGTCTGCAGAAGGAGGATCATTCCTATAAGCAGAGGTATGAACGGAATAGTATGTTGGGTGATGAACCAGGGAACCGTCCAAAGGGAGTAGAATATCCATTCTACCTTATTCAGCGCACGGAATACCAGCCGGCCGATGCCGAGACCCAGCGGAATAGTAATTCCTGGCGCTCTGAATTTCAACGGGGCTTCGATAAAGCTGATACCGGCTGTCATGCCTGCCCATAGCAATGGGATCAATAGTTGACTGAGATTGATCATTTGAAAAGATTGACGGATGATGTGGTGATGCCATAGTAGATGGCCCATGCCACGAAAAGTATTAACAGAATGAATATCCAGTAAGGGATGCTTTGAGGTGTTTCGCTACCACCGATGAGGAAGCTTTTCTGGTCGCCTTTGCCATATGCATTGATCATCAGGGGTACAATGCCATCCACTACGGCCTCTTCCTTCAACCCCTCGATGGAAATGGCAGGGCCATTACGAACTTCAAATGGGACGATGCGTATACCTTCTTTGCCCGAGGGATCGCGGCTGACGATCTTTAGCGTGTGTTTCCCGTCCACCAGCCGTGTGGTGTCCAGCTCGAATGTCACCGGGGCGTTCAGGCGGGCAATGGGTTGCTGCTCGTCGTCTATGAACAGGTAGAGCGTGCTGAGGTCTTTCATTTTATCCGAGGTTGTCGTGATGGAATATAGAATGTTTGATATGGGAAGCATCGGACTCCCCCGGATGGATCAGCCATTTTATGGAATAGAAAAGCGTGCCCACTGTAGCGATGACCGCCAGCCAGACGATGAGATAATCCCAGCGGCTATCCGGACCTGCCCCATGGATGATGCCACGCAGCAGGCGGGGTTGTGCTTTTTCACAGGCCGGACAGGCATGCGCTGCGATATTTATGAGGAGGATCAGTAATAAAACGGAATATTTTTTCATTGTTTGTCCTTTAATGATTGTATGAATTTTTCGATGGCAGCCACTTCTGCTTTTTTGCCATTGTTGCCCCAGCTGGTACGTTCATAATTCATGATGGCCGTGACCTCTTCCGGAGTAAGGTTGTTATTGACGCCAACCGGCGGCATGGGGCCATAGCCTTCAGAGACGCGACCTGTATAGCCATTCATGATGATAGTAGCCTGTAGCTCGGGGTTGTCATCCAATACCACCTTACTCCCCTTCAAGGACGGGAAAGCGCCTTTGAGACCTTCGCCATTGGGCTGATGGCAGGACTGGCAGTTGGTGGCGTAGAGCTGTGCTCCATCGGGACCTTTTGCAGGTGGCTCATCGGAGGTGGCGGTCTTGATGCTGGCGCCAGGGGCAACGAGGAACTGAGGTAGCGGACGGCCATCAGGGAGGGGCGCCTGTTTAAGTGATTGCAGGTAGGCTACCAGGTAAAGGGCTTCTTGTGTCGCCACTACTTTTGTTTGCGGATCTTCTAAAAACTCCTCCGGCACCGATACGACCTTGTCGGAGTTTGACGGTGTCTTTTTGATCTCGAACATCCAGGGATAAGCAGGCATGATGGACTCTTTCACTACGATGCGGGGGTTGAAAAGATGGGCAAGGTGCCAGTTGTCGGCCGGCTGACGTGCCCCTATGTTGGTAAGGTCGGGGCCTGTTCGTTCCGTGCCCATCAGGGTGGCTGTATTACGCCAAAGATCCGTGCGGCGAACGCGCGCATAATCAGCTGCGACAGAGGGGCGGCTTCCCCAGGTCCTGTCCATTTCCGTGCTGCGTACCTGTTGCGTATGACAGGCTACACAGCCATTGGCGATAAAGACCAGCCTGCCTTTTTCGGCGTCTTCGCTGAGCGCCCTCCCGCCGGGCAGGGGAGCGTTATTCCGTTGGATATCCAATGCGGGGAGTATGACCACGAATATGCTCAATATCAGAAAGAAAAGAAAGGCCGTGCCGAATAGCTTTTTATGATCGTCAAATAGTTGCATGAACAGTCTGTATTTTGGGTTGAGGTAATTCCACCATACGATAAATATTATAGCAGAAGAAGAGGTGAGACAGCCACATGAGGCTGCCGCCGATGGCGCGCCAGAGCCAGTAAGGGGCCATAAAGACCACGCCATCCAGGAAAGGTTTGCCTTCTGTCCACATGACCCCTTTGAGCGTGCTGCCGTACATGAGTGGCACCGTATAAAAGAGAAGACCGATAAGTGCCAGCCAGAAATGTGCGCCAATGGTAAGTTGGGGCGCTTCTTTACCCGTCAGACGGGGGACCACTGCATACATGGACGCCCATAAGAAAAAGCTGATGATGCCGTACATGGTAAGGTGTGAATGGGCCACCGTAAAGTCTGTAAAATGCCAGATGCGATTGGTACTGCGAAACGCCTCCGCCGTGCCCTGCATGGAGCCCGTAAAATAGAAGATGATACCCACCAGGAAAAAGGGGAGGGTATAGCTGGAAGACAGGCTATGCCAGGAACCCCGGATGGTAAGCAGGAAATTGGTCGTACCTGCTGTAACGGGTATGATCATCCCCATGCTGCCGACTATCGCCACCGTCTGCAGCCACCAGGGAATGGAGCTGAAGACAAAATGATGGGTACCGATGACCGTATAGAACAATATCTGCGACCAGAATGCCAGTATGCCCAGGCTATAAGACCAGATGGGGCGGTTGAGCTGCTGTGGCAGAAAATAGTATACGATACCCAGCGTAAAGAACATAAACCACATGCCGACACCCTGGTGCATGTAGTATCCCTGTACGATGGTCTCACCCAGGCCATTCTGCCACCAGGGCAGGTAGGCGATAAAGGCTATCACCAGCACGAACATAAGCGCGGAAATGATGTACCAGTTGGAAATATAGATCTCATGTGTAGTCCGCTTAGCAACAGTGCGGAGAAAATTTTGCAGAGCCAGTATGCATCCCAGACCAAAAAGGGACATAATGGGCCAGATGTATTCGCGGTATTCGCCACCGCCATTGTTGATCCCCGCCATGAGGGAAAACGAGCCCAGCAGGACGGCTGCGTTGATGAGGATCAGTGTCCACCATCCTTTTTTTATACTATGGAGGGGTGCATTGCTTACCCGCGGGATGATATAGTGTCCCAGGCCCAGCATGCCCAGGGAAGCCCATCCCCAGAATACTGCATTAGTATGTACAGGCCGCAGGCGTCCAAAGCTGAGCCAGGGGAGATGATCGGCATCCGGAGCCACGAACTTTATTCCGATATATTCTCCGATGGTGGTTCCGATGAGGAGCCAGGCTGCGGCACAGCCGATGTACCAGATCACCAGTCTGGAAAGGGCCGGGTCGATGGGCGGACGACGGGCCGCGCGTTTTTTAACGGCGACGAAGGGAAGGACGCCCTCGCTGCTGATATTATAGAGCAAACCCCTTGTATCACGGGCAGGGGTATCCCCCGACAGCTCAGTTTGACTTAAATGGAAATTAAGCGCTTCTTTGCGCTGGTCCAATGCATCTTCCGCCTGTTGTCCCTGGAGATTGTCCAAATACTCGTTAAACCGGGTATCTTCCCGCTGC
The DNA here is from genome assembly GCA_001898505.1 of Sphingobacteriales bacterium 50-39. Taxonomy (GTDB): domain Bacteria; phylum Bacteroidota; class Bacteroidia; order Chitinophagales; family Chitinophagaceae; genus Puia. Next base: position 16,702 of record MKTZ01000002.1, on the reverse strand, counting down.
CGGCCGCGACGACGGTATTGCGTGACCATACGGGTGACCTTTATGGCCATAAGGAGGATACCGAAGACGATAGGGATAAGGATCAGGATAAGCAGGATGATGATACCTGGTTCTGTTAGCAGCACGAAACCCGTGAAGACCGGCATATGACGCCCGGATCGGCGTAGCCGGAGGATCCTGGATATTTTAGTACCATCCAGTGAGCTAAGATATTCCTGTAGCCGGGAGGGGTCATAGTCCTTATCTTTTTCTTTAGATAGCTCTTTTAGTTCTTTGGTCTTGAGATACAGATACAGCGTCACCAATAATGCAACAAAGAGCAGGTTAAGGAGGATGAATATCAGACCGGGCGTCGAATGAAAAGAGAAGAAGGCGCTACCCGCTGTGCCCAGTCCGATGTGAGATGTCTTGGCTTTCATGTAAAATATATTAATACCTTTATATCTTGTATTAGATACTAAAAAGGAATATTTCACCTTTTCAAGAAAAACAGATCTTGTTCCAATTGTCTGTTGAATTCTCCCAATTTGGCCGATTGTAGAAACCGCAGGATATCTTCGCGGATCTTTTTGAATTCGTGATGTAGCGGGCAAGGTTTTATTTCGGAGCATTGTTTCAGTCCCAGAGCGCAGCCGGAGAAGATCTTATCTCCATCTACGACCCGCACGACATCGGCCAGGGTGGCGTGAAGGGATGTTTTATCCAGATAGAAGCCTCCGGATGGTCCTTTCTGTGATTGTACCAACCCCTTGCGACTGAGATCCTGAAGGATCTTTGCAATGAAGTGTTCCGGGGAGTCGATGCCTTTTGCAATTTCCCGAATGCCCACTTTCGAGCCGTCTTCGGACTTCTGCGCAATAAAGAGGACCGCCCGGATGGCATATTCACATGTCTTTGAAAACATTTTCCTGAATTGTTCCACAAAGGTACGTGCGCCGGGAATATAAAAGACTTTTTTATCCTTTTTTATTTAATACCCAGTTTTTTTAGCTTGGAATGAAGAGTGGTGGGGGGTAGTCGTAACAGTTCGGCGGCTCCGCCGGGTCCACCTATCTTGTGATTGCATTTTTTCAGGACGGCCAGGATATGGTCCTTTTCCAACTCATCCAACGTCTTAAGAGATGATCCGGAGGTTGTATGAGAGAGAGCCATGTCCAGGTCCACCGGCAAAGGGACCTCCTTGATGGTAGGTCCGGTGGCCATGAGAATGCTACGTTCGATGAGGTGTTCCAGCTCGCGCACATTACCCGGCCAATCATATCGCATAAGGGTCTCCAGGGCGCGGTGGGAGATATTGGTTACTTTTTTGCCGGAGCGTCGTGTATGCTGATCGATGAAGTGAGACGCCAGCAGGGGAAGGTCTTCCTTTCTTTCGCGCAGGGGAGGCATATGGATGGGAAATACATTGAGCCGGTAGAACAGATCGCTGCGGAACCGGCCTGCTTCTACTTCTTTTCGAAGATTGCGATTGGTGGCGGCGATGATGCGTACATTCTTTTTTTCCTGGATAGCCTGAAGCAGTCTGGCCTGCAGCTCGAGAGGCATCTCGCCAATCTCGTCCAAAAAGAGGGTGCTGTCACCCGCCAGCTCGAATTTGCCGATGCGTTTTTCCATTGCGCCGGCCGGGCTGTCTTTCTCATGACCAAAGAGCTCGCTCTCCATCAAATTGGCGGGCAGGGCGGCGCAGTTGACCTCCATCATAAACTTGTCCTTCCGGGACGAGGCATTGTGGATGGCTTTTGCGACCAGTTCTTTACCTGTGCCTGTCTCGCCCAGGATGAGCACAATGTTGTCGGAAGGGGAGACGATGGATATCAGCTGGAATACCTTCTGCATGGCGCTGCCGGAGCCGATGATCTCCGTAAAGCCGTGTGCGGTCCTGATCTGTTCCTGAAGGTAGAGATTCTCTTCTTCCAGCCGGAATTTATAATGACGGATGTCCTCGAGCTGGCTTTCGATCTTCTCGTAGGCCCAGAGGTTGGCCACGCCAATGGATATCTGGTCGCAAAGGCCCTGGAGCAGGCTGAACGCACGACGGGTCAGAAGGTCTTTCTTTTTAAAGTAGACGAATATGCCGCCAAAACACTGGTTGTTCTCCCGAAGCGGGATGGCCAGCATTTCGCGCATGCCATTGTCATGAAAGAACCGCACATAGTGCACCATAGGGGAGGAGACCATCAACTCATCCATATCGTAGAGCAGGGGTGTTCCCGACCGGAGCATCACATCGTAAATACCGTCCGCCACAGGATAGTTTTGTACGGCCTGCGCAGCATAGTCGCTATATGTCTCGCCATCTGGATTGAGCCGCGATATCGTCAGCTCGTCATAAGGCAGGATGTCATGCAAAATGTTTCGGACTACGATGAGAAGATCCGCCTTACTACGCGTGGATGTAAGGCTTTTGCTAAAGGAGATGATCAGGTTTTTATCATGCTCCCTTTCCAGGATGGCCTCATGAGCAAGGATATTGGTAAAAGCGATGGAAAGCTGGTTGGACAGGGTCCGGATGGTATCAAGGTGCCAAGGGGTGAACCAACCCTTTGATTTGGAGAAGAGGATGAGAAAGCCAAAGCTGTCCTCTTCTTTGCGCAGAGCCATCATAACGACCTCTCTAATACCCCTATTATAGCTCTGGCGGATATATTCCGGTACAAGGCCCGATAGCTGCCGGTCCAGGTCGAATACCAATGGGTAGTCGGAACCGAGGGTGGCTTCAATGATATCCGCATAGGTGGCGCCTTCGGCGCTGGAGGCCGGATGGTCCAGGTGAAGAAGGATAACGCGACTGTGATCAAACTCGAAGAGCTGGTGTAGTCGCTGGTCCAGCAACAGGAAAAGGTCTTCCTTGTTTTTAACCTTTACAAAGTCGGTGCTGAGGGAAAGCAGGGCCTCGCTGTCCTGTCGCTGTTTGGATATCCTTTCTTCCAAAAAAATATTCTTAAGGGCAGGGCCTATCATGTAGGAAAAGTGCTGGACCATTTCCAGGTCTTCGATGCCGATGTGGGCTTTTTCGACAAAAAGGAAAAGGGAGCCCAGCAGGAGGCCATGGCTACGCAGACGGACAGCGATCATGCGGCTGATGGACGGGCGGTACCATTTAGCTATATAACGGGGTGGATCAGGCCTGAGCAGGATGCCTGCGATGTCGACCACCAGCGGGGAGGGGGAAGCCATGGTGATGTTGCAAATGCCATCGTCCAGCCTGAATTTTTCACGCGACAGCTGGCTGTGATCGCTCCTTTCCATAATGCCCTGATCGCAATGATGGATGAAGACGCTGTGCGTTTGTTTGTCCTCGTTGAGTATGGAAATGAGTATATCGCTGATAGTTAGTTTGGGCGCGAGGCTCGCAGCGATGAGTTGAAGAAGGCTTTTCTTGTCGTCAACAGTTGCCAGATCGTTGCCGAAATTGGCAAATAAAGTTGATAAGGATAGAGGGTCCTTCATGTAATAGCGGTTTAAGGGGTTTTGACGCTAAAATGAAAACAATATACGAAATTTCGTACCCGCAATGAAGGAGATACGAAATATCGTACTCCCCTGACCGGAGATAGGTCCTATCTAATTAATAGTCAACTAATTAGACTTCCTCAATAAACATCTTTCTTTTGTTATTGGCCAACAGGGACATAACATCTTCTTCAGTGCCGGTAAAGGGACCGGAGGATTCTATCTTCAGAGTGGCCATAGCAGCGGCAAATTCCCCGGACTCCTGGAGGTTTTTACCTTTCGACCTGTAATAGAGATAGCCGGCCATATAGGTGTCTCCGCATCCGGTGGCATCCACGACGGAAGTGATGGGATGGTAGGCGGGTACGATATGGAAATTCCTGCCGTTATAGATCACGGAACCTTTACTGCCCAGGGTAATGACCACTTCCTTTACACCCCAGTCGAATAAGACTTTAGCGCCCTTGCGCACGTCTGTCTCGCCTGTGAGCACCATCATCTCAGATTCGTTGGCCTTTAGTACGTGCACATATTGAAGGGCCTCTTTTTTGGCGCGCCAGTCGATGGCGTATACATTCCTGTTCCGGACCTCCCGCAAATAGCCCTGCACATCCAGGGATATCATGCCTTTTTCGGAGAGAGGTTTGAACAATTCCGTGGGGATGTCGTCGGCCAGCAATGGTCCCAGGTGAAAGATGCGGGCATCGACGGAAAGAAGCTGAACTGCGGTAAAGGGATCGGCTTTCTGAGCTACCCGTTGTACACGGTGATCCTGATCCTTTGTATAAATATTTTCGAAATAAACAGTGAAGGCGCTTGAGAAGGCTTTTACTTCGATGCTTTGGGAACGAAGCTCTTCTACAATATCCTTGTCCTTTTCAGCCAGCGCTGTTACCAGCATATAGCTGAGATCCATATTGCTGATGGCATTCGAGAAATAAAAAGAGGTTCCTCCTGCCATATAAACGGTGGATTTGGGAGTAACTACCTTGTCTAATGTGATATGTCCTATGCAACAGATATCATACATGCCCATTCTATTAAGTTTGTATACGGAAAAACTACAAATTTATATCAAATTTGTTCATTCGACCCTTAAAAATCAAGCCTGATGAACGTTGGCGCGGGGAATCAATACCGGTGTATCCTTGTCAAAAATAAGCGTGATTTTCTCAAAGCTTACATTAAAAAGCTCTTAAAAGAAGCTTATGCAAGCCTGCGGCATCGCAGTGACCGACAGGTGCATTTGATCCCCCTTCCGAACACCAGTCGTATCAAAACCGAACGGTAATATCCTTTTAATATCACCACAATATATTGATGGTAAATACTTTATAAAACTGGCATTTTCATGGCTGCTTTCATCGTATGCTAAAGAACTACTTCAAAACTGCCCTCCGGAATTTTGAGCGTCACCGACTGCATGCATTTATCAATATTGGTGGTCTGTCCATCGGTATGGCCAGCTTTATCGTCATTCTTGTTTATTTGAATTATGAGTTGAGCTATGACAAATGGGATGCTTCGCTCAAGCGGGTATACAGGGTATCCATGCGAAAGGACGGGGATATCCTATCCAATACGCCTGCCCCTCTGGCTTCTTTCCTGTTGGAGAAATATCCCGGAGTGGAGGCTGCTACCGCGTTTGTCCCGGCAGGAGATTTTGAAGCACTGCTTTCCAGTGGAGAGAAGTCCATTTACCAGAAGGGGCTGGTAGAGACCGATTCGTCTTTTTTCAAGGTCTTCCCCTATAGGCTGGTGCTCGGCGATGCCGCCACAGCCCTCAATCCGCCCAATGCTATCGTGATCTCCGAAGAGGTGAGCAGGAAGCTGTTTGGCAGCGACAATCCCATTGGCAAGCCGATAAAGCTGTTTAACGTCATGAACGCCGTGGTGACGGGCGTGCTCAGAGAACCCCAGGGGCCTTCACACCTGACGGTACAGGTATTGATGCGCAGCCCTAATGAGCGGAGCAATAAATTCTGGGAGAATTATTCTTATCAGACATATGTGCGGATGATACGGCCCGTGTCCGTTGTCCCAATGGGCGAGGGTATGAGCAGGGTGTATCAGGAGACCCGCAAAGAACCCGGCACGGGGCTGTTTACGGATGCGGTGGAAGATATTCATAATTTCCCTCAACATGGGGAGAGCCATTTTACCATTACGGTGGTATTGCTGGTGCTGGCAGTTTTTATACTGATAGCTGGTGCCATCAACTTCAGCAACCTGTCGCTGGCCCGGGCTATGACACGCGCAAAAGAGGTGGGCATCCGCAAGGTATTGGGGTCCGGGAGAAATCACATCGTTCTTCAATCCCTGCTGGAAATATCTCTTCAGTGTTTTATCAGCCTTGTGCTGGCATTGCTGCTGGTAAGCAGGGTCCTGCCTTATTTCAGCGGGCATTTTAACCTCCCATTGGGGTTTTTCAAAGGGCAAAATGCCCTTCTTCTTGGTGCGCAGCTGGGAGCCTGTCTATTGTTGATCATCCTTATATCCGGCATGTATCCCGCCTTGTTCCTATCCGGATTCCAGACGGCAGAGGTATTGAAAGGAAAGTATACAAGAGGGAAGGGAGGCATGTTCTTCCGGAACAGCTTGCTGGTGGTGCAGCTGTCCTTATCGGCCCTCTTTATTACGGGAATCATCGTTGTCAACCGGCAGGTATCCTACATGCAAAGTGAATACCTTGGATTCGAGCCTTCGAAGGTCCTTAAGATCGAGGCTACGCAAAAAACAAGGGACAAAGATTTCGCGCAGGTACGCCAGTCGCTGCTGTCTGTCCCCGGAGTGGAGTATGTGGCAAAGTCTACCTCTGTGCCCGGCAGCCAGGTGCTCGATACATCGACGAATGCATTTAAATATGAAGGAGGGCAATACAGGCTGAATTCCGTAAAGGTGGGTACAGACTATTTCAAGGTGATGGATATAAAGTTGATGAAGGGACGTTTCTTTAGCGATCTTCACCCGGAGGACGCGGACTATTCGGCTATCATCAACGAGACGGCCTTGAAAAAGCTGGGCATCGCCGATCCCACCGGAAGATATATTTATTTCCCTTATTGCGACTCTATTCCCTATACCATTGTCGGTGTCGTAAAGGACTTTCATATACAGGGTTTGCAACATGCCGTCGTACCTACCATCTATACTATTTCCAATGCGCATTGCGAGTTCCGGAGCGGTGGCGCCGTCCTGGTAAAAATAAGGACGGATCATGTACAGCAGACCCTGGCCGGCATACAAGCTGTCTGGAAAAAGCAGGAGCCTGATTTTCCTATACGGTATTCTTTCTTAGACCAGGATTTTCAGCGGTTGCTGACAGAGTATATCCGGCTGGAGCGGATCATATTTTTCTTTTCCATCGTGTCGCTCGTCATTACGGGCATTGGCCTTTTTGCCCTTACCTCTTTTCTATGCAGGCAGCGGGTAAAGGAGATCGGTGTTCGAAAGGTATTGGGCGCCTCTGTCGCGGGTGTGACGGTATTGCTGTCCAGGGACTTTTTGAAGATACTGGTTATCAGTGTAGCTATTGCCCTGCCTTTGGCGGGGTGGGCACTGAGCAGATGGCTGGAAAGCTTTGCCTATCGGGTGTCCCTTTCCTGGTGGATGTTTGTCCTGGCAGGGTTGATCACGATGGGGGCGACATTGTTGACGGTGTGTATACAGGCCGTTCGCTCTGCGAGTGTCAATCCTGTGAAGTCATTACGAATTGAGTAGCCGCAAAAGCGGCTAACTTTCACTCAGCGTCTTCAGCTGGTTGAGCCCTTTGGTAAAATCCCGGTTCAAATTCTTTTCGATGACGCCGAATACCTTCATGATATTCATGGGGTAAGGTGTAGAGCTGGCAATACCCCAGATGGCCCTGGTCGTCCCTCTTTCATGCTCCAGGCGGATCCAGGCATCTCCCACGCCTGCAAAAGGGCGGATAAAGTTGATGCGGCTGGTCATTTCTGTATTTTCCCTTATACCGGTGATGGTCTGATTGCCGGCGCCCACATTTTTTACCGGGCTGTCCCATGAGTAGGAGGCGCCTGGTGCGCCATCCGACCCGGAATATTCCTGTTTAATGTTGGGATCCCTGTCCAACCAAGGGTTCCACCGATTGATAGCGTGAAGAGAGTTGGTGTTCTGCCAGACCTTTTCTATCGGGGCGTTGATGAGAATGGATTTTTCATATTCCCATTTCCTGCCTACGAAGGCGGCAATCAACAAGATAAGGAGGATCAGTCCTCCGATGATGTAAAGAGCAAGCATAGTCAGGCAATTTTTGGTGCAATAAATATATTAAAAATCCGGGTTGGAAAAATAGCGATGTTTGCCTGGAATAAATTTTTTAGAGAAATTGTCCTATTCTTTTAAGCCGGGTTGTATATAGGGTATTCAATCACTTTAAAATGTATTAAAAATGAAAGAGTTTGCATTGATCTTCCGAATAGATGGAAATGCTGTCGCCAGTGCGGGTGAAGTCACCCCCGCACAGATGCAGGAGAGAATGACCTATTGGACCAATTGGATGGGAGGCATTGCCGCCCGGGACAGGCTGTCCAGCAGCGGTCATCGTCTTGGAATAAGAGAATCTAAGACAATAGCGTCTGGCAATGTGGTTACAGATGGGCCATATACGGAGGTAAAAGAGTTTATCAACGGCTACGTGATCATAAAGGCTCAATCTGTCGACGAAGCCGTTGAGATGGCTAAAGGTTGCCCGATCCTTTTCGCTGAAGGCGGGAAGGTCGAGGTAAGACCCCTGGTTGCACCTGATGACAATAATTAAAATGGATGAAAGGCAGCTGATACCAGACCTTTACAGAAAGGAGTATGGCAAGATGGTGACCGTGCTTTGCAGTCGCTTCGGAATAGCCTATATGGATATCGCCGAGGATATTGTCAGCGATACTTTCTTATCTGCCGCGGAGACATGGGGTTTGAAGGGGGTACCTTCCAGCCCTGTGTCCTGGTTATATGCCGTGGCAAGGAACAATGCGTTGAACTGCTTGAAGCATGACCGGATATTCCAACGGCAGGTGAAGAAAGATCTGACCATGGATGGGGAGAAATGTTTTGAAATGGACATCGATCTGTCGCCAAAGAATATCATCGACAGCCAGCTGCAGATGATGTTCGCCATCTGCCATCCTTCTATTTCCGTGGAAGCACAGGTTAGTTTAGCCCTAAGGGTACTGTGTGGATTCAGCATCGACGAGATAGCCCAGGCTTTATTGACAACCAAGTCGAATATCAACAAGCGTCTGTTCAGGGCGAAGGAAAAGCTGAGACTGGAGGAGGTAATGATCGCCGTCCCCGACAGCAGGGAGATCGGTGTCCGACTGGATACTGTGCTCATCTGTCTTTATCTCCTCTTCAATGAAGGGTATTATTCGGCCAGTCCCGATAAGGTGTTGCGCAGGGATTTTTGTCTGGAAGCCATGCGGCTGACCTATCTGCTCATCGGCAATGCATCTACCAGCATGCCCCGGGTACATGCTTTGATGGCGCTGATGTGTTTTCAGGCTTCCCGGTTTGATGCCAGGGTCAACGACAAGGGGGAATTGGTATTATATGAGGATCAGGACATCCGCCGTTGGGACGAAGAGCTGATCCAAAGAGGGAATGATTTTTTTATACGGGCCATTCATGACGATGAAGTGTCTAAATATCATTTGGAGGCAGCCATTGCATGGTGGCATACGCACCCCGTGGAGGAAGGGGAAAAATGGGAGAATATTCTCCGGCTGTACAATCAGCGGCTGATATTGGAATATTCTCCTGTGGCAGCGTTGAACAGGGCATATGCTTTTTACCGTGTGTATGGCAGGGAGCGGGCGATAGTAGAGGCGAAGGCGTTGCAGCTGTCTGGCAACCTTTTTTATCATTCGCTGCTGGGGGAGCTGTATATAGATGTGGACAATGAGCAGGCCAGGCAGCATTTTACACAGGCGTTGGAATTGGCCGGATCGCCCGCGGAGAGAGCGGTGCTGGAGAAAAAAATAGAGGGGTTAAAATAATATTTTCGTACAGACTTGTCTGTTTTTATATTTCTTTTTACATTTGGTTCATGAAAGCAAATTCCAAGGTCAGGGCACGGGTAATGGATACGGTAACACGTCTCTTTTATGAGCAGGGTTTCCAGGCTACAGGGATCAATCAGATCATCGAGGAGTCGGAAGTTGCCAAGGCCAGTCTGTACGAGCATTTTCCCTCGAAGGAAGCCATTCTACAGGCCTATCTGGAGGATGCCACTGCCCAGTGGCGTTCCGAGTTCGAGGAATTCTGCAAAGGCAAGGCGGCGGGGGATAAGACGATACTTGCCCTCTTTGACTACCGGAAGTTTCTGGCAGTCAAGCGGGGATTCAAGGGGTGTACATTTATACGGGTAGTGTATGAGATGCCCAATCTGGATAAAGCGGCGCTGGAAGTCATTCTGCGTCATAAAGAATATATCAGGAAAATGCTAAAAGAAAATATCGCATTGCTGCCATCGAGGCGTTCGCCCAAAGAGGTGGAAGAACTGGCGGAAATGATCGTGTCGTTGTATGAAGGTTGCGGAGTACAATCTTCATTGGAACGGAGCGCCCGGTCGATAGACAGCGCCAGAAAAATTGCTCAAAAACTCTTAGAATAAAAAAATTTTCTTTTATGAAAACAGACCGTTCTGTTCGTACTTTATCCGCTGATTCATCCCTCGTGGCGGAAGTGAGCAATCGCAGATGGTGGAACCTCTTTGTCATCCTGTTGGCTCCCATGATCTCTGTAGTGGATATTTTTATAGTGAATGTAAGTTTGCCTACCATCCAATCGTACTATGCTGCCAGCGATGCGAAAGTTCAGCTGGTGGTGGCCGTATATCTGATCGGTTATGCCGTCTTTCTTATTACAGGAAGCCGTATCGGGGACAAGTTTGGAAGAAAAAAAGTCCTTGTATGGGGGCTGCTGGCTTTTACCGCGACCTCCGTGCTTTGCGGGATGGCGGGTTCCATCGGCGAGCTGATAGCATTCCGATTTTTCCAGGGAGTCTCTGCCGCCTTCATGGTGCCGCAGACTGTCACGCTGATCCATCTGAATTTCCGGGAAGGCAACGATCGGAACAGGGCCTTTGGCTATTATGGTATCGTGCAGGGCATGGCTGCCATTCTGGGGCAATTCCTTGGCGGCTATTTTATACATGCGGGCTGGATACAGGCTCCCTGGCGACTTATCTTCCTCGTCAATCTTCCCATCGGCGTGGTGGCGGTGATACTGGCGGCGTTATCTTTGAGAGAGTCCAGCCAGAACAGGCAGCGTAAGCTGGATATAACAGGGGTGGTACTGTTGACCCTGTCCCTTGTTTGTATCATCTATCCGCTGACACAAGGACGTGAATACGGATGGCCCTGGTGGTCCTATGTGCTACTGCTGGGAGCCGCCGCGGGACTGAATATCTTCTTTCGTCACCTGAAACGCACCGTGGGGACAAACCGGGAGCCGCTGATAGACCTGCATCTTTTCAGGATCAGGAGCTTCAACACAGGAGTACTCGCTGTATTCTTTTATTTTGGATTGCACAATGCATTTCTGCTCACCTGTGCCATCCTTCTGCAGAAAGGGTACCAGATAGGGCCTTATACGGCCTCCATATTGTTCACGGCACTTGGCTGGGCCTATATGTTCTCTTCCTGGTGGTCCATACGCAATGCCGGTAAATATGGCATTCGAATGCTACAGGCCGGATGTGTGATCATGGCCGTCTCGTTCCTGTCGCAGGTATTGCTCTTTGGGGCGTCCGTGCCTGCCCCGTTGTCGATCGTGGTTTGTTATATCGTATTTGGGTTGGGCAGCGGGCTGGTATTGCCCTCCCTGCTGAATGTGTCCTTAAGGGACGTGCCAGCCGCCCTGGCTGGGAGCAGCAGCGGGGTCTATTCTACCATACAGCAGTTCTCCTCCGCGGCTGGCGTCAGTATGCTGGGTGGGCTGTTTTTTTCCATGCTGTCCCACGGAAGTGATTATCATCTGGCCTACAGGGTGAGTTTGTATTGCTTTATCGCGTATTTGGGGGTAATATTCCTGCTACTGAACAGGATAAAGGACGGGAAAAATTGACGGTTCTTTAAGGAATTTTCGAGTATTATTATGCTATGAGAGCGCTAAGACGCACATCCGTGATTATTTCGGCAATATGCATAACGGTGACGACCATCATCTGGATGGGGACTGAATTTCAAGGGCTACTCCATGGGGCTGATTTTTGGCCATCAACTTTGTTCGTAGCTGCCATTGACTTCTTTTTCATAGGTATACTATGGGTACCCCATCGATTGAAGGACAGTAAATATGCAAATATCAGCGTGTGGGTAGCATTTGGACTAAGCCTGGCACCCCTGATCGTCTTTTTTTATATACTTTATAGGATGAGTCAGATACAATGTTAATGCGTTATGGCATATTATTTCTTTTATTGATCTCTGCCAGAACTATGGCACAGGATGAACATACGTGCATATGCGCGGAGGTAAAGATTGCCGATAGCCTGCTGGCTCAGAATGATACGGCGGCTGCCTTACACCACTTCGAGGATGTGGACAGGCTGTATCCCATAGAGGGCCTTAGTTCGGGCGCATGTCTGAAAATAGGGAAGATATATTTGGCGCAGGGCAGGCGGCAGGATGCTGCGAGGATATGGCGAAAAGGACTTATTACCAGCAGCCGTGCCTCTTGTCCTTATGAGGTCAGCATTGCCGACCATTACTATCAATATTCCCTCGCGAAACCCAACATCGCCTTTCAGCTAAGCGAGCTATTTAAAGACTCGCCCGACTCCATGTATAAATATACGTTATGGGCGGATACGGTATATTGCACGCCTTTTAACTGCGGCAACGCGTGGGAAGACTATCATGCTCTGATATCGCCACGGGTGGCAATGATGTACCTTGAAAGAGGAGATACCACAAAGGCATTGGATCGCCTGTGTATGTCCTTGTTATTTAATGTAGGGGTGGCAAAAAAACTAAAGCCATTGCTACTTTTGCGATACGACCAAAAAACGATCAACCGTGAATTGAGAAAATGCATGTATCATCCCCAAAAGCTACACGATAAAGATGATCATATTTCCTATTCCATATTCGGGTATGAGATCTTATTCACATATGACGAGGATCGAAAAGGAACCAGGGTTTATATGAGAAGGAACAAGAGCATAGTTTTTCTGAAGGCTCCAGTGTCCTAGTGTACGTATGGAGGCGAAAAGTGTACGAAAACGGGCAATAGCTGCATTCACAATCACAACATACAACTGATTATCAGTCACATAAAAGCCCGGCACCCCGTTGGATAGCTAGAGTAAAAATCCCGGACAAATGCTTCAACACTACCTGCGCATTGCTATAAGGAGCCTTCAACGTCATAAAGCATCGTTTCTCATCAATTGGATCGGGTTGTCAACTGGGCTGGCTTGCGCCTTCCTCATTTATCTCTGGGTCAATGATGAGCTGCATTTTGATAAGTTCCATGTCCGGGACAGTCAATTGTACCAGGTGATGGAAAAGGATAAGATCAATAACGAGATACAGGTGCATGAGGCAACGCAAGGCATGCTGGCAGAGGTCATGAAGAGGGATCTGCCGGAAGTGGAGGCAGCCGTACCCGTCCTGTCCTTAAAGGGCTTTGGGGCATATGCGCAGATGCGGGCATCCGACAAAGTGGTCAAGGCCAGCGGTATATTCGCCGGTAAAGATTTCTTTCACCTGTTCTCCTTTAACCTGTTACAGGGCCGGGCAGATCAGGTACTGGCCAATAAGAACGGGGCAGTGCTCACCGAAGATATGGCCGCCCGGCTCTTTGGCGAAGCAGACAAGGCCTTAGGAAAGACCATAAGTTGGGAAATGTTCGGGAAAAAAGAGGAGCTAATTGTGACGGGTGTCGTTGCCCGGCTGCCGTCCAACACCTCGATGGATTTTGACTTTGTCCTTACACATGAACTGCTGGTAAATGATATCTGGACCAATGGTCAAAAATGGTATAATGAAGGTCCTGCCACCTATCTGTTGTTGAAGAAGGGAACTGATATTGCCGCCTTTGATAGCAAGATCGGCGACTTTATCAAAAAATACTTTCCACAAACCAGCTTTACTCTTTCTGTCCGGCCTTATTCCAGCGCCTATCTTTATGGCCGGTATGAGAATGGCGTGCAGGCAGGAGGAAGGATCGAATATGTTCGCATTTTTTCCATCGTAGCCATTTTCATTCTGGTGATAGCTTGTATCAATTTCATGAACCTTTCTACGGCCAAGGCCTCACGCAGGGCAAAAGAAGTCGGCATCAAAAAAGTGATGGGGTCGACCAGAACGGGCCTCGTCTATCAATTCCTCGGTGAAGCCATACTGACAGCCTTCCTATCCCTGTTATTGGCCCTGCTCATAGTGATCGCGTTGCTGCCTGTCTTCAGCCAGGTGACAGGCAAACATCTAATCGTAACCTTCTCCCCGTCCGTGACAGGCGTCATGCTGGGCATCACGCTGATCACTGGCGTACTTGCAGGCAGCTATCCGGCTTTCTATCTTTCGAACTTCAAACCCATTCTTGTATTAAAGGGCAAGCTACGGAACTCTGCCGCAGAGCTATTGACAAGAAAAGGGTTGGTGGTCTTCCAGTTTGCCATTTCGCTGGTGCTGATCGTCTCGATGATCGTCATCTACAAGCAGGTGGCATATATTCAAACCAAGAATATGGGATATAACAGAGACCATGTGGTCTATTTTGACAAGGAAGGAACCATGGCACAGAATACAGATGCCTTTCTTACTCAATTGAGGAGCATACCCGGTGTTGTAAGCGCCTCTACCATGGAGCAGAACATTGCTCAGCCCGACCTAGGGTCGTCCACGTATGGTATTTCCTGGCCCGGAAAAGAAAAAGATCTGAACACAAATTTTGGGGTACGGGCGCTGGATCTTGGGCTGACAGAAACGCTGGGCATACAGGTGAAAGAAGGCAGGACCTTTTCCAAAGCATTCGGAGGAGAAGATACAAAGCTGCTGATCAACGAGACTGCCGCCAGGATCATGGGGCTGCAGCATCCTGTCGGAACTACTATCAGGATGTGGGACCAGGACAAGACCATCGTAGGAGTCGTAAAGGACTTCCATGTGACATCCCTTCACGATGCCATCATGCCGATGGTATTCTATTTTAATCCGCAGCATGCTTCTACAGTGATGGTCCGTCTGGCAGCAGGACAGGAGAAGGAAGCGTTATCAAAGATGACGGATCTATACAAGCAGTTCAATCCGGGCTTTGTATTCGAATACAAATTCCTGGATGAGGTCTTTCAGACTATGTATGTCGGAGAACAAAGAGTGTCGCTCCTGTCCCGGTATTTTGCTGCGCTGGCGATCATCATCTCCTGTCTGGGGCTTTCCGGGCTCGCCGCCTTTAATGCGGAATCCCGTGCAAAGGAGATAGGCATCCGAAAAGTGCTGGGAGCCTCTGTAGGGAATATTACGGTACTGCTGTCCGGGAACTTTATCTATTTGATGATCCTTGCCATGCTGATTGCCTTTCCCCTCACCTGGTGGCTTATGCATGCCTGGCTCGCAGGCTTTGCCTACCGGACGGAAATGGGGTGGGGGATATTCGCCCTGGCCGGATCATCCCTTGTGCTGATAGCCTTGTTGACTGTAAGCTATCAATCCATCAAAGCAGCGGTGATCAATCCGGCAGAAAGTCTTCGCACGGAGTGAGTGGCCGATCCGTAACTTTACAGAATGACCAATACCGATGTTACGCAATTGGATAACCCTTTATGGTATGCATTAAAGGGTGCTCAACAGGCATACGCCATAGGTTCCTCCCACATAAGACGCTACCGGTCCGGTATATTACCTTTTGCCGCCTATGACTATCGTTCGCCCGGCAATATAGCAGAGCTGGATAGCTTTTTGGAGAAGGACGAAGTCTTTTTCCTGGTGGGTGCGCTGCCATCCCTGCCTTCTCATTGGAAACTGATCAGGGAATTGCCCTGTGCGCAAATGACCCTGGAGCTGCCGCCTGCTCCATTGCAGACCACCACCGCTGTAACTGCCCTGACAGCAGCTGACAGGGATACAATGTTTGAACTGATACATCGGGTCCAGCCAGGATATTATGAGCCGGATACACATCAGTTGGGCAATTATTTCGGGATTTGGCAGGATGATAAGCTGGTAGCCATTGCCGGCGAACGTATGCGGCTGGAAGGCATGGTAGAGATCAGCGCCGTCTGTACGGATCCCGCCTATACCGGGCGTGGCTATGCACAGCAACTGATCGTACATATTTGCAGGACCAACCTGGAAAAGGGTAATATGCTTTTCCTCCATGTATTGACCTCCAATGAGCGAGCCATCCGGCTATACGAGCACCTGGGGTTCAGGCAAAGAAGGGTGATCAGCTTTTGGAAATTGATCAATGCTGGTACCATTTTGGGAACAAAATTATAGACGCCGCACCCATGGCCATCGCTAATTAGCTGGTTTATACCCGAAAGCAAATATCGGATGTAAGGCATATGATTTGTGTCCAAAATGAGGGGGAGTATGCTGATGAGATATTTGCTTTACATAATAGCATTGATCGAGCTTATTGCCTGGGTAGTCTGCTTTTACCTGGCATTACCTTCCGTGTAACCCCAGGACTCGCAAACTTTCTCGCCTGGGGTAGCTACTGTATTATAAGATGTTACACAATGCTTTTAGCAGATATGTATAACAGTCAGTAAAAAAGAGGAGTGGCTTTATACTTTTATTCCTTGAATCCCGTTATAAGCGGGCAAAAAGTAAAACACATACCCTCATGAAAAAAACCATTTTTCCGATCGTCCTATTGATGACCATTGGAACTGTGCAGGCTCATTCGATCGACAGGCATTTTACAAATGAAGGCGAGCGTTCTTCGAAAAAAAGTACTACGGTGGTGCGCAATATTCTCTCCGACAAGCTGCCCGCCAGACTTTTAACAGGCATTAAAAAGGAGTATAAGGAGTATTGGATCACCAACCTTTACAAAGAGAACGCAAACGGTAAGATCTCTTATCACATTACAGTGGAAAATGCGGACAAAAAAGTTTTGATGTCCGGCACACGTGCCTCCGGCTGGTCGGTTGATCGCGTGATATCCAAAGATGAAACGCTTTAACAGTATTTGCCTATATGGAATAAGAGGGTGTCTCAAAAGTAAACTGGGGCACCCTTTTTTCATTTTCAGTTTTTTGGGTGAGTTTATGCACAATTGA
>MKTZ01000001.1 GCA_001898505.1 Sphingobacteriales bacterium 50-39 | reverse complement strand
AATCCAATACCCCAGCTCAGATTGATCACCATCGCGCTCTTCTTATCCCTGGCCGCACCAAACCTGTACTCCGCCAGCGCAATAAGGCTCGAGTCGTTCTCTATAAATGCCTGCACCTTTAGCTTCTCCGTCAGATATTGTGGTATCCCTTTCCCCCCTGTCTCTAAAAAAGAATAATTGAGCCCCTTTTTGGCATCCACAAAGCCCGGCATCCCAATCCCGATACCTGCTATCTTATCCTTCTTTATACCGCTCCGGTGAATGTGATGCTCGATCTTCTCCGCCAGCATATCCAGTGCCTGCGGGTTCTTATCCAAATGCAGCTCGAACTTCTCACAGTCGGTGACATTCTCCATGTGCATGTCCATGATGACCACCCGCGTGAACAGCTGATCCATGGCTACCGCCACCACATACAGCACATCCGGCCGCAGGGAATACATCAATGGCCGCCGCCCACCGGTCGAGGGCGCATAACCGGTCTCGATAATGTATTCTTCGTCAATGAGTTCATTGACCATTTTCGTAGTGAGTGGAAGACTTTTCTTGGTTAAGAGGCTAAGATCCGAGCAGGATAAGGTCTTGGCGAAATACAATTCTTTTACAATCTTTTTCTTATAAAATATAGTTTTGGACATTTTTTCGCCTTTCTCATGTAAATATATTGTTAAGCTATGAAACTTTTATAAAAAATATAAAAAGATTTATAATTTTTTTAGAAAGTGATCCAGGTCAATAAAAAACCGGCAACCGCCGGTTGAAAGAAGCTAAAATTATAGCAATGGTTACTTTCCATTGAGCCAGTCCCTGAACCAGTATCCGGAGTTTTTTATCGTGCGGAGCTGTGTTTCGAAGTCTACATGGATGAGACCAAACCGGGCCTTATACCCTTCGGCCCATTCGAAATTGTCCATCAGGGTCCATACGAAGTAGCCTTTTATATTGACCCCTTCTTTTTTGGCCCTTAGCATGGCCAGCAGATATTGTTGAAAGTATTCGATCCTTTGCCTGTCATCCACCACCCCATTGACAAGCTCGTCCTTAAAGGCGGCGCCACTCTCGCTGATAAAGATCTCTTTGACCCCGCCATAGAGCCAGAACCGCTTGATCAGCCGGTAAAAGCTGTCGGGATTGATCTCCCAGCCCATGGCGGTATGCGGCACCTTCCGCGTGACGGCCTTCACCTCGGACGCTTGCACGATAGGGATCAGTGCATTATGCCGCACGACGACAGGGAAATAGTTCTGTATCCCGACGAAGTCGAAGTTGAAATGCATCCGCTCGGTATATTTCCAGCTCTTGGTATACAGCTCCAGCTTTTCGAGGAATTTAAAATCTTCTCTGGGGTAGCCGCGCCCCAACGCCGGCTCGATGAACAGCCGGTTCATCAGAACGTCCAGCCGCCTGGCCGCCTGTATATCCTCTTGGGAGTTTGTATAAGGCACTATCTCCGAGCACGAATAGGTGGTACCGATATGCGCGTTCTTCACCAGCTGCCGAAGTATCCGGCCGCCGTCTGCCTGCGCAAGGGCTGCATTGTGAATAGCCGGGAAAAAATTGGAAAGGCCGATCCTCCCCGGTGCATGCTTGCCCAGCATATAACCCAGGCTGGTAAACCCTGCCGGTTCATTCAACACGATCCAGTTCTTTACCTTGTCGCCATACTCCTCTGCGCACAAGGTAACAAAACGTGCAAACCATCTTAACATAAGATGGCTGGTCCACCCCCCCTCCTTCTCCAACGCCACGGGCAGGTCCCAGTGATATAGTGTAATATATGGTGTCAGACCCAGCTTCAGACATTCATCGATGACCTTGTGATAAAAGGCAATGCCTTCTTTATTCACCCGCCCTGTCCCCTCCGGAAGGACCCGCGCCCAGGATATGGAGAACCGGAAGACGCCAAAACCCAGGGCCTTCACCAATAAAAGATCGTCCTTATATCGATGGTAGAAATCACAGGCAACGGTAGGCTTGCCCCCTCCCTTGATCTTGCCCTGCCGCCGGGAAAAACTATCCCAGATGGAAAGCCCCTTGCCATAGCTGTTATAAGCCCCTTCATTCTGTGCTGCAGCCATCGCCACACCCCACTGGAAGTCTTCTCCGAACTCCTTGGCTATCAGTCTGTGCAGGTTTGTCATTGCCGGATGGAATATTTAAGTTGTATGGTTTCGCTCATATCCGCCCACTCTCTCGCGTCTACCCACCGTATCGAAGGGTCTTTATGGAACCAGGTCATCTGCCGCTTGGCATATCTTCGGGTATTCATCTTGATAGCTTCCACCGCCTGGTCCAGGGACGCCTTCCCATCCAGGTGATCGAACAGCTCGGTATATCCTACGGTCTGCAATGCATTCAATTCACGGTAAGGTAATAAACTCCGCACTTCTTCCAATAATCCATTCTCCATCATGCTGTCCACGCGTCCATTGATACGCTGATGGAGCTCCTCTTTTGGCAGGAAGATACCGACCTTCTCCATCTGGAAAGGACGCTGTTTTTTCCCCAATGTTCGAAAGCTGAGAATAGAATGCCCGGTAGCCTTCTTTACCTCCAGCGCCCGCATCATCCGCCGAGGATTCTGCATCTCTCCCACCCGGAAAAATTCAGGATCACTATCCCGGATCTGCTGCTGCAACCAGGCCAGCCCTTCCTCTTCATAATGATGCTGTATTTGCTGACGTATGGCGGGGTCGATGGGCGGGATAGCATCCAGCCCCTCGGAATAAGCTTTGATATAAAGTCCCGTGCCGCCTACCATCACAGCCACGGGCGGCTTTTTTGCCATAGCCTGGTTATAAAAGATCTCTTCCGTCCACCCAAGGGCCAGCTCCTCATAGACGGCAGCAGTCACTTCTTCATGAATAGAATGGGAATCGATGAAATAATGGTGAACGGCCCGGAGCTCTTCGGGAGAAGGCTTGGCAACGCCGATATTCAGCTCCTTAAAACATTGCCGGCTGTCGGCAGAAATAATATTGGTGGAAAGTTCCTGAGCAAGCCCCACGGCTGCCGCCGTCTTGCCCACTGCTGTAGGGCCTACGATAATGATGACAGTGCGATCATTCATCCGCGCCGGATTCTTCGCTTTCTTCCTCACTTTCGCTCTCTTCCTCTTCCGCATCCGTACCATCTTCCTCCTTTACTCCAAATCCTTCCGTCCCCTTGGTGAGATCATATTTCTCCTCTATCTCGGTGAGCTTGTCACCCACCAGCCCCTTGGTCCCATACTGGCTGGGCGGGATGCCTTCCGACTTGACGACGGCAGGATAATCCAGCTTGCCGCTCTCCTCCTTCGATACGTTGATCAGTTCGACAAGAAAGCCCCAGTTCTTGGCAAAATCGTATGTGTAAATAAATTTTTGATTGGGGTCGCGTATTTCCGAGCCAATGGTGGTGGCTTCCATCAATAAGGGTTCCACCTTATAGGGTTTGTCGTATTTCTCCAGTGATATCTCCCTTCCCCGCTGCCAGTTGTCATTGCTGCGATAAAAAGTGGCCTGGTGCTTACTGTCGAATTCATAAGCCCGCAGGATCACCTGATGCAATTGCAGAAATGTCTGGGTATGCCTGATCGCTACATCCCGGTAAATGCTATCATCTTCCTCAAAATAAACCCTGAATTTCAAGATCGCCATAAGCTTAAGATACAAGTTTTAATTGGGTCACAATATAATATGAATTATTTGGATTTGCACCTGTTAATCCACCAGCCGTTATTTTGCCGGGACCAACTTCATTTTACTGGCGCCAACTTCATATCAGCCGCTTTTTTCATCATAAACTCGACCGCAGCTTCATACTTATTTTCAATAACTCCGTCCAGGATAGCCTCCCGTATGGCCGTTTTCAACTCACCCACCAGCCTCCCCGGTGGAAGTCCAAACTTCTCCATGATCATTTCTCCTGTGATGGGAGGCTGCCAGTTACGCAATTGATCCTTGTCCTCCACTTCCTTCATCCGGCCCCGCACCATCTCAAAATTCTCCAGGAATCGGCGGACCTTCTGTTTGTTTTTCGACGTGATATCCGCCTCGCACAGGGTCATCAACGCATCGATATCTTCCCCGGCATCGAACAAAAGCCTGCGAATGGCGCTGTCGGTAATATTCTCTTTCGTAAGACTAATAGGACGCAAATGATATTCCACCAACTTCCTCACAAAACGCATTTTTTCATTCTGCGGTAGCTTCAGCCGGGCAAATATCCGGGGCACCATCCTGCCTCCCACCACCTCATGCCCATGAAAGGTCCAGCCTTGTTCCTTCTCAAAACGTTTAGTGGCCGGCTTGCCTATGTCATGCAGTATGGCGGCCCACCTGAGCCAAAGGTCATTGGTATGAGCCGAGATATTGTCCAGCACCTGCAATGTATGATAGAAATTGTCCTTATGCCCCATCCCGTCAATATACTCCGCTCCGACCAGGTCCACCATTTGGGGGAATATGATAGTCAGCAGCCCGCTGCGATATAGCAGGTCAAATCCTATGGAAGGCCTGGGACTGAGGATGATCTTATTGAGCTCGTCCGTTATACGTTCCTGGCTTACGATGCTGATACGGTGTGCATCCTCCCTGATGGCCCCGAAAGCCGCCTCGTCGATGGTAAAATTCAGCTGTGTGGCAAATCGGATGGCCCGCATCATCCGCAAGGGGTCGTCGCTAAAGGTCTGTATGGGGTCCAACGGGGTCCGTATCAGACGCCGGCCCAGATCCCCCATCCCATCGAATGGATCGATCAGCTTGCCATAATCCTCTTTGTTCAGGCTGATAGCCATGGCATTGATGGTAAAATCCCGCCGTAATTGGTCGTCTCGGAGAGTGCCCGGCGCTACAGTTGGATTACGCGAGTCCTGACGGTAGCTTTCTTTCCGGGCGCCGACAAACTCTATCTCCCAGTCATCCAGCTTTATCTGGGCAGTACCGAAGTTTTTAAAATAAGACACTACAGGCCTGGGCTGAAAGCTGTCAGCCACCTTATGGGCCAGCTCAATGCCATCCCCCACGCACACAATGTCCGCATCCTTGGTTGGACGGCCAATAAGCTTGTCCCGCACAAATCCCCCTATGAGGAAGCAGGCTACTCCCAACTCGCCGGCAGCTATAGCTATCTTATTGAATACGAACAGTTCCTTCTCAGTGCAAATGATATCCATAAACTTGGCAAACCTACATTAATATGTCCAATTCACCACCATCGATACTCGGCCCAGGTCCGCTGCCAGGTTACCCTCCCAAACTCGCCAGCAGCTGCTCGTCGCGGATATGGTGTGCGCAGTTAAAATGCCCCAGCGGACACGCCTTATACCCGTGCAGCCCGCAAGGCCGGCAGTCCAACACCTCCTCCACCTCCACGATATATCGCTTATCGGACAAAGGCCCAAACCCAAAGGCAGGAACAGTGGAGCAGTAGATAGCGGTCACAGGAGCATTGAGCGCGGAAGCAAAGTGCATGGGAGCCGAATCATTGGTATAGTTCATATGCGCATCCTGCATAAGGGCCGCCGATTGTAGAAAGCTAAATTGACCGCTCAGATCGGCTACAGCAGGTCCGCCCGTGGTCTCCGCCTTCCCACCACCCGCGATCCGTTCCCTTATATATTCACACAATTCCTTGTCCCCCGGTCCCCCCAACAAATAAACAGTATACTCCCCCGGCACTTTCCGGATAAAGTCCACCCATTTCTCTTTCGGATACTGCTTGGTAAACCACACCGATGCTGGCGAAATAGTAATATAGGGAGTGTTCTTATACGCCCGAACCTTCTCATAGTCCGCTGTAGAAGGATAAAGTCTCGGACGGGCAGGTTCCGCGTCCGTTATATGCCGGATCAATTCCTGGTTACGCGCTATCTCATGAAGAGGGGCCTCGCTGGTGCTGACAATATGGGGTATCCGACGGGCAAACCACCGGCTCAGCGGGTTCTTGTCAAATCCTATTGTCTCTCCGGCGCCGGAAAAAAAGGTCAGCAGACCCGTAGCTGCAAATCGCTGCACATTGATCACGATATCATACCGCGCCTTCCGTATCTTTCTTCCCATACGCACCAGGTTGCGCAGCTTATCCTTCTTTTTATCCCAGATAAGCACCTCATGCAAAAAAGGATGCCCTACCAGCAACCCCTCATTGCCTTTGCGCAATAAAAAATCTATTTGTGCGTCGGGTAAATAAGCATGCAGCTTCTCTATAATGCCTGTCGCCAACACCACATCGCCAATGAACGCCGTTTGTATTACCAGAATTTTATTCACGGAGGCAAAATTAACGAATCACCGTTATAGTGGCATCCCTGTTCCATCGTACAATGGACGATGGCTCTTTGGGGGTAGTATCCCCCTGCCGGTATTCCACCACATAATCCACCCCTTCTTTCACTCTTGAGTCGATGGCGTGAAAAAACGCGGGAGCAGGTTCACCCGAGATATTCGCCGAAGTGGATACCAGCGGCCGCCGCAGCCGTTTGATAAGATGCCTGCAAAAGAGATCCTCCACCAGCCGTATGGCCACCGTACCATCTGCGCCGATGAGATTGCCGGCCAGCCCCACCGCCCCTTCATAAATGACGGTCGTCGGCCTTGTCACGGTATGCAGATAGTCGAATATGCGCAGGTCGGGCTGGCTGGTATATTTGAGGATGTCCCTTTCATCAGCCATCAGCACGATCAGGCTTTTCGTCTCGGCCCGTTGCTTTAGGGCGTATACCTTGCTCACTGCCCCGGCATTGGTAGCATCGCATCCTATACCCCAGATGGTATCCGTAGGGTACAGTATAAGCCCCCCCACCTGCAGAACGGCCAGGCTGCGGTCGATGTCTTGTTGAAAGTCTGTGGAAAGCATAAGCCGTAAAGGTAGTACCTTTGCAAAAATTTTTTCGATGGAATTGAAACAAATGATCGCGGAAGCCTGGGCCAACCGGGAGTTACTAAAAAAGGTCGAATATGTGGACGCTGTAGCTGCCGTCATTGAAGACATAGACAAGGGACGTCTGCGGGTAGCCAGCCCCGTAGAAGGCGGCTGGCAGGTCAACGAATGGGTCAAACAAGCCATTCTTTTGTATTTCGCCATCCAGCCTATGAAGACCTGGGATGTAGAGCCTTTCGAATTCTATGATAAAATGCTGCTGAAGAAGAACTATAAGGATCTGGGTGTACGGGCCGTACCCCATGCCGTAGCACGCTATGGCGCCTTTCTGGCGAGGAATGTCGTGCTGATGCCCAGCTATGTAAATATCGGCGCCTATGTCGACGAAGGCACCATGGTAGACACCTGGGCCACAGTAGGCAGCTGCGCTCAGATTGGCAAAGGAGTTCACCTCAGCGGCGGCGTAGGCATCGGAGGCGTGCTGGAGCCTCTGCAGGCATCCCCCGTGATCATCGAGGACGGCGCTTTTATCGGAAGCCGCAGCATCGTGGTGGAAGGCGTCATCGTGGAAAAAGAAGCCGTGCTGGGCGCCAATGTAGTGCTTACCAAGTCTACAAAGATCATCGACGTCAGCGGCCCTTCTCCCATAGAATACAAAGGCCGCATCCCCGCACGCAGCGTGGTGATACCAGGCAGCTATCTGAAAAAATTCCCCGCCGGAGAATTCAACGTCAGCTGCGCCCTGATCATCGGACAGCGCAAGCCGAGCACAGACCTGAAAACAAGCCTGAATGACGCCTTGAGGGACTTTAATGTATCCGTCTAGTTCTCGTCGTCCTTCCGCAGGATCTGGCCTCCTGGCCGGTTTCCTTATCTCCTTCACCGGAGCCATACTATTTTCCACCAAGGCCATTATCATAAAAAAAGCCTTTCAGACAACGTCCGTAGATGCACTCACCCTGCTGTCACTGCGGATGTTGTTCTCCCTTCCTTTCTACGTAGCCGCCGCCGTATGGAGCTTCCGCCGGTCGGCCACCCGGATGACTCCCCGTCAATGGATGTGGGTGGTAATCCTGGGGATACTGGGCTATCACCTCAGCAGCTATTTCGATTTTGTAGGCCTGCAATATATCTCCGCCGGCCTGGAACGCCTGATCCTTTTCCTCTATCCCAGCTTTGCCGTATTGATCAATTCCTTCGCCTTTCGCCAGCGCATCAGCCGGCCCCAGATCTGGGCTTTACTCCTGACCTACACTGGCATCGGGATCGCCTATTTTGGGGAGCTGAAGATCGACACAGGCAATGCCCATTTCTACTGGGGCAGCTTCCTCGTCTTCCTTTGCGCCATCACCTATGCCTTCTACCTGGCGGGCATGGGCAGGATCGTATCCGTGCTGGAGCCCTCGAAATTTACTACCTACAGCATGCTCGTAGCCGTCGGCAGCGTGTTCCTTCATTTTCTGGTACGCGGCGGGCTCACCGGGAATTTTCACCTGCCTGCCGCTGCCGCCTCGGGCAACCTTTGGGTCTATGGCGTCTTGCTGGCCCTGGTGGCCACGGTGATCCCCTCCTTTATGCTGTCGGAAGGCATGAAACGCATCGGCGCCAATAATGCCGCCATTGTCACCAGTGTCGGTCCGGTCTCGACGATCCTGCAGGCGCATTTTGTCCTGGGCGATCCCATTTTTATCGAGCAGGTGGTTGGCACGCTCCTGGTCATCGCGGGGGTATTGCTCACGGGATGGAAGGCATCTTCTGGAAAAATATCTCTATAGCACCTGCCCGCCTTAATAGATTTTACCTATCAAAGTATAGAATTAATTGATTGGATTTATACGCAACAATACGATAAGTTTGCCCTGAGTTATCGCCCTATTACCCTCCAAATCAATTCATCAGTCAAAACTTTTAACAATGGACAACAAATCAGGTGACATCAGCAAATGTCCGTTTCATAACGGCAGTATGAAAAGCAATGTTGGCGGTGGCGGCACAAAAAACCGGGATTGGTGGCCCACCCAGCTTAAGTTGAATATCCTGCGCCAGCATTCTTCTTTATCCAACCCCATGGACAAAGGCTTTGATTATGCCGAAGCTTTCAAGAGCCTCGACCTGGGGGCCGTAAAAAAAGACCTGCATGCGCTTATGACCGATTCGCAGGACTGGTGGCCGGCAGACTTCGGCCACTATGGAGGCCTGTTTATCCGCATGGCATGGCATAGCGCCGGCACCTACCGGATGGGCGACGGACGCGGTGGCGCAGGACAGGGCCAACAGCGCTTTGCACCGCTGAACAGCTGGCCGGACAACGTGAGCCTGGATAAAGCACGCCGCCTGCTTTGGCCAATCAAACAAAAATATGGCAACAAGATCTCATGGGCGGATCTGATGATCCTGGCGGGCAACATTGCGCTGGAATCGATGGGCTTTAAAACTTTTGGATTTGCAGGCGGCCGCGAAGACACATGGGAGGCCGATGAAGCAGCATACTGGGGCGCCGAGACCACCTGGCTGGGCGGCGACATTCGTTATGCAGACGGAGACATCCACTCACGCAATCTGGAAAACCCACTGGCCGCGGTACAAATGGGCCTGATCTATGTGAACCCGGAAGGGCCAAACGGGAACCCCGATCCGGTGGCCGCCGCAAAGGACATCCGCGATACTTTTGGCCGCATGGCTATGGACGATGAAGAAACAGTAGCACTGATAGCAGGAGGTCACAGCTTTGGGAAAACACACGGCGCAGCCACGGCAGACCATGTAGGCAAAGAGCCCGAAGCCGCGGGCATCGAACAGCAAGGTTTCGGCTGGAGCAACAGCTATGGCTCAGGCAAAGGCGCAGATGCCATCACCAGCGGCCTGGAAGTCATCTGGACAAAAACACCCACAAAATGGAGCAACAATTTCTTTGAGAACCTCTTCGGTTACGAGTGGGAGCTCACAAAAAGCCCGGGTGGCGCCAACCAATGGGTGGCAAAAACCAACGATACCATCATTCCGGATGCGTATGACGCGTCAAAGAAGCACAGACCGACAATGCTCACTACGGATCTTTCATTACGATTCGACCCGGCCTACGAAAAGATCTCCAGACGCTTTTTAGAGAACCCGGATGCGTTTGCCGATGCATTTGCACGCGCCTGGTTCAAGCTCACCCACCGCGATATGGGGCCTCGCGCACGCTACCTGGGACCGGATGTTCCCGCGGAAATATTGATCTGGCAGGACCACATACCCGCCGTGGATCATCCCCTCATCAACGATAAGGACATCGCTGCATTAAAAGCAAAAATACTGGGGTCCGGCCTGAGCATTTCCGAGCTTGTCGCTACCGCCTGGGCCTCTGCTTCCACATTCCGTGGCAGTGACAAACGTGGAGGCGCCAATGGTGCACGTATTCGCCTGGCCCCTCAAAAATACTGGCAGGCCAATAACCCCACGCAATTAGGGAAAGTGTTGACAGTGCTGGAAGGCATACAAAAAGCATTCAACGATGCGCAGGCTGATGGAAAGAAAGTTTCCCTGGCCGACCTGATCGTGCTGGGCGGATGCGCTGCCGTTGAAAAAGCCGCCAAAGATGCCGGCCATAATATCACGGTTCCATTTACAGCCGGCCGCATGGACGCTTCGCAGGACCAGACGGATGTCGATTCTTTCCATTACCTGGAACCCATCGCCGACGGTTTCCGCAATTATCGCAACTCCGGCAGGGCAAGAGCGACTACAGAAGAATATTTAATTGACAAAGCACAGCTGTTGACCCTCACTGCACCTGAAATGACGGTGCTGATAGGCGGCATGCGTGCCTTGAATGCCAACTATGATGGTTCCGCACACGGTATTTTCACCAGCCGCCCGGGGAAACTTACCAACGACTTCTTTGTGCACCTGCTTGATATGAGCACTGAATGGAAGGCCGCAGGTGAAGACAGAGAAGTTTTTGAAGGTCGTGATCGTAAGTCAGCCAAACTCAAATGGACCGCCACCCGCGCCGATCTGGTATTTGGTTCCCATGCCGAGCTGAGGGCCATCGCAGAAGTATACGCAAGCTCCGATGCACAGGACAAATTTGTAAAGGATTTTGTAGCAGCCTGGGATAAGATAATGAATCTCTAAAATAAAAGGCAGGCGCTTACGCGCCTGCCTTAATTCTTAAAATGTCTCACTAACGCTTCAGCAACGGCGCCGGGAGCCTCCCGTGGCGGGAAATGCCCAATACCATCCAACGTCAGCAGCTCATACCCACCCGTGAAGTTATGGTCCATTTCTTCAAAGGAAGAAGGATCATCACAGCCATCCGATCCGCCATTGATGACCAGGGTGGGCGTCTTCAACTGAGCTACACCGCTTATGCGACGCTGTAGCTCGTCACACCGGAGATCCACCTTCTCCGGAAGGAAGCGGCTACGGTAGCCATTTAATGTTATGGAAACCCAGTCAGGGTTCCCGAAACTCTCAGCCGTCCTCAGGAATTCCTCTTCTTTGTACCACCCCGCAGGACTCCAGGTGTCCCATTGTATCTTCGAAAAACCCACAGGATCTCTTCTTATTGCCGCAGCGCCTCTATCGGTACACATAAACCACTGATACCAGAACAGACGGGCCTGGGGAAACGAGGGTATGGGGAATTCTCCCCTCGGCTGAAAGGCCAGCGCCATAGCCGCAATTTTGCTGACCCTCGAGGGGAACAAAGCGGCAAGCTGATACGCCGCACGCGCACCCCAGTCATGTCCTGCCACAAAAAAATTCACTATACCCAGCGCATCGGCCAGGTCGATGGCATCCTGTACTAAAGCAACTCCCCGGCCGTCACGAACCGTCTCCTTCGCCAGGAACCTTGTGGCGCCGCAGCCGCGCAAATACGGTGTGATGGTCCGGAAGCCGGCTGCGTTCAGGATAGGAGCAACTTTGCTCCATGCCCGGACATCGTCGGGCCAGCCGTGTAAAAGAAAGATGACGGGCCCCTGACGGGGACCTTCGTCGAGAAAGGATATCTCCAGGAGCGATGTTCTTATGGCAGGCATGCCGAAACCAATTCAATATTTGTGCCTGGTCAGGCATTAAAACAATAATTAATTTCCTGCTTTCGTTTTTTTTCTTTTTCTTGTGAAAAACCCCTTCCAGACTATGGAAAACAACCAACAGGATTCCTTCCTCCAGATGCATCTGGACTATGATGGCGGCAATATCCTCCGCGAAACTGTCCGCTGGTCACGCTTCCTCTCTATCGTAGGCATCATTGCGTTAGCACTCTGTCTTTTAGTATTCGCATTGGCGGGCTCAGCGATACTCGCCGCTTTCTCCCGGCTGGCGCCGGGCCTCGAAGGCATGGAAAATTTAGGAGGCGCCATTATCATTGTCGCCGTCCTGATAGGCGTGTCGATAGCTGGCTTCATCGTCTACATGCTGTATCGTTTTTCGGTATTGACACGCAAAGGCATCGAACATCAGGACCAGACCCTGTTCGCCGAAGGCATGAAATGCCTGAAGATCTACTTCCTCGCCAGCGGGATACTCGCCGTACTGAGCCTGTTGAGCAACCTGTTATCATTAACCAAACTATTCTAAACCGCCATGGAAAACCAACAAACACCCAACACCTCCAGCTCGCTGGACAATTTCTTCAATATCGCATTCGATGAAAGCACACGGTCGCAGGTCAGAAAGGCCGCCCAATGGGCAAGGATTGGCGCGTTGTGCACCTTCATCAGCTATGGTGTCTCTCTGATCGTGACTTTTTTTAACAGCTACGCCTCAATTAGCTCTATCATTGGCGCCATCATATCGGTAGGAATAGGCGTGTGGATCAATTATTACCTTTATCACTTTGCCACGTCGGCAGCGAAGGGAATGGACGCCATGGACAGCATAAAGACCAATGAAGGATTCAATAGCCTTCGCGTCTATTTTAAGATATTCGGCATTATCCTTATCATAGCGCTTTGCTTTGTAGCGCTGATCATACCGTTCGCCCTTCTCCGGGGTATATAGGTCAACCGGCCTTCGTTCTCGATCCACTGCACCATCAACGGAAAAACTTCTGCGGCTGCATCCTGCAATCTCCCTGGAACGAGTAAAGCCTCCCCCACCTCCCCCTGACCAGTTTCCCTATTGACAAAAAAAATGTACATTATATGTATATATGTTCATACATTTGAAATATGCAAAAAGTCCACTTATTCTTCCTCTACCTGCTATGTTGCAGCCGGGCCGTATACGCCGGCCCAGGTAGCATTGCCCATACTGCAACCGTAACAGCTTCCTCTGAAACCTCAAAAGGCGCCGCTGCCAATATCATCGACGGCATCAGCAGAATAGACGGCCAGGGCGAATGGATATCAACAAGTACGGTCACCTTTTGGGGTGAGATCGATTATCCATGGATACAATTAACCTGGCAGCAGCCTCAAACCATCAACAAAATTATCCTGTACGACAGGCCGACAGAAAATTCCCACAATGCAGGTGGCACGCTTATTTTTAGCAATGGCGCACGCATACCCGTTTTTGAAATACCCAACAACGGCGCTCCAAAAGTGGTTTCATTCCCGGAACAAACGATCAGCTGGGTACGTTTCGAAACCACGGATGGTGAAGGTCCGGCCATTGGTCTGTCCGAGGTGGAAGTCTATCCGTCACCTTCCGAAAATTCGGATCCTGTATCCTGGGTAGATCCTTATATCGAATCCACACGCGGCCGTTATTTCTTCTTTGTCACGGGAAGCCAGCCCTTTGGCATGATCAGCGCGGCGCCCCTGACCCGCAACAAAAATCAGGATGGCGGCGGCTATAATTATAATTCGACAGAAGTGCTTGGCTTCCCGCAGGTGCATTGCTGGATGCTCTCGGGTATAACACTGATGCCCACCACCGGCGCCATCTCCCCAAACAAAGGAGAGCAGGAATGGAAGTCCACATTTTCACATGATGCTGAAATTGTACAGCCGGGCTATCATCGGCTTTATCTCGATAAATACGACACATGGGTAGAACAAACGGCGGGCGACCGGCTGAGCTTTTACCGATACACCTATACAAAAGATGCGATCACAAATATCTTGATCAACCTGGGCGGATATGTAGGCGAGGCTACTATGACGGATGCAAGAGTAGAAAAAATCAGTAATACCCGTCTGGAAGGTTCCGTAAATACCACCGGCAGGCTATGGGGCGGCCCGGAAAATGTTCGCATCTATTTTGCCATCGATTTTGAAAAACCATTTGAAAAATTAAATGGCTGGGATAGCAAACAGGAATTGTCCGATATAAGATCACTAACCGGCACACCGGAAAAAACAGCAAAGAACAGCGGTTCTATGAGCTATTATGATGCGCCCACTACGGGCGTATCCGCACAGTACCACATAAAGGCCGGTGAAACTATTCAGATGAAGGTGGCGATCTCCTTTACAAGTGTCGATAATGCCAGACGCAACCTTGCATCCGAAAGTAACCACTGGAACTTCGATCAGCTTCGCGCAGCGTCGCAAAAACAGTGGAATGAGATGCTGGGCCGCATTGCTGTAAAAGGAGGCACCTCCGATCAGAAGAGAAAATTTTATACCGACTTGTGGCATGTGTTGCTTGGGCGGCATAAGCTGGATGACGTATCAGGCGACTATCCCGATAACACCGACGGAGAGAGGCGTGGTAATTTCACCGTCAATGTAAAATTCAAGGTCCGCACATTGCCCAAAGACCCCAACGGCAAAGTGAAATTTCACATGTACAATTCAGATGCATTCTGGTTGACACAATGGAATTTGAATGTGCTTTGGGGGTTGGCCTGGCCTGAAGTACTGGACGATTTTGCCGCGAGCCTGGTCCAGTATGCCGAAAATGGAAAATTACTTCCAAGAGGACCATGTGGTGGCGGCTACAGCTATATCATGACGGGCAACCCCGCCACCAATCTCATTACATGCGCCTATCAAAAAGGAGTTCTTACCAAAACGCCCGCAGCCATCGCTTACCAAATGATGAAACAGAACCATGCGCCAGGCGGCATGATGGGAGGAAAAGAGGAAATGGAATTTTATATAAAGAATGGATATTACCCGTCGAATGCAGGCATCACACTCGAAATCGCTTTCCAGGACTGGGCATTGGCTCAAATGGCCAAAAAGTTAGGTAAGGAAAAAGATTATCGTTATTTCTTCCAACGTTCACAGGGTTGGACAAAACTTTTCGACAGCGGACAAAAGCTGATCTTCCCAAAAACAAAGGAAGGCACCTGGCTGCATAAAGAGCCTTTAAATGGCAATGGCTGGGTAGAGGCCAACGCCTGGCAGGCCACATGGTCGGTCTCTCATGGCATCGATCAGCTGGCAGGCATGATGGGAGGACCGGACACGCTTTGCAAAATGCTGAACTACGCATTTGAACAGGCAAAGGATCAGGATTTCGTTTTTGGCTATGGCGCAGGATATATAAGCTACGCTAATCAACCGGGCTGCTCGAATGCGCATGTGTTTGGTCATGCCGGACGTCCTGATCTGACGCAATATTGGGTAAGAAGAGTAAATGAACAGGCCTATGGTAGTGTCACACCGGATAAAGGATACGGGGGGCACGATGAGGACCAGGGACAGATGGGGGGTGTAAGCGCCCTGACATCGATTGGCCTGTTCAGCTTGAATGGGACTACTTCCATCGACCCTGTATATGACATTACCAGCCCCGTCTTTGATGAAGTGGTCATCAGGCTCAACAAAGATTATTATCCGGGAAAAGAGTTCACCATCAAAACGTATAATAATTCAAAGGCCAATTGTTATATACAAAAAGCTTTCTTGAACGGGAAGGAGTATAACCAGTTTAATCTTTCACATGCTGACTTTGCCAATGGAGGGTTATTGGAATTGTGGTTGGGCCCACAGTCGCCCACGCGGAATCAAAGCCCATCTCATTAAGAAAAGTCCGAGCGACTCCAGATCTGCTCTTCGAAGATCACCTGTATGATGGTGGAAGTAGGATTTTCGGCGTGGATGGTTGTTTCCTGGGTCTTTCTGCTCATGATCTTGTGGTTTTTATGAGGATTTTTGACATTAACTGAATTTGCAGAAGAATATTGTATTTCTTTCCCTATATTTGCAGCCCCGAATGCGTATCGCCCCTCTTTACAGAGGGTTCACATTCAAGAGGATGCCCAGGTGGCGAAATTGGTAGACGCACTGTTTTCAGGTAGCAGCGCCGCGAGGTGTGCTGGTTCGAATCCAGTCCTGGGCACGAAGGCCCCGACTTCCGTCGGGGTTTTTGCATTTTAGCAATTGTTTTACTATCTTCTACGCATAAATTATTTTCACATGCGAAAACTTACCCAAAACTCAATTGCTTTTTTCTGTCTTGCCTCCCTGCTCATAACAGGCTGTCAAAAATCAGCAGATCTAAAAGTTGCTGACGACAACAATACGGTGCGTTCAGCTGCCATCCATGGCTATGGTCTAAATCAAATGAGTCCTGAGGAATGGGCGGGCGTTCCGGTATTTTCATCCAATATTTTTACGAATAACAAGCAAGCCGCCGGGTTGACCTACAACGGTACATTACCTGCCAATTATTTGCTCGTATCGCCACAGATAAGGGACCAGGGTCAGATAGGCTCCTGCACAGGCTTCTGCGGCACCGAGACGGACGAGATGCTCTATTATTACAAAAACAACAACATCACCGGGGCAGCCATCAGCGCCAGTTTAACCACAGCCAATGGGTTAAGCACCGCCACCGGCAACCAGATACCAAATACTTCCGCGGCCATGTATAGTCCCTTGTTCTTATATTATGTCGAAAGAGTGGTAATAAACAAAGGTTCCATCGGTTCCGATCCCGGCGCCAACATGGTCAATATCGGCCAGGCTTTACAGGGGCTATCCAACAACGCAGGCAGCGGAACAGCCCTGACCTATAATGGCTATACTTTCGCAGGCATTTCGAACGAATCCTTATATCCTTACCCCTTTGTGTCGGGTTCCGGCGGCTATAATGTAGCAACCTCATCTACGGCCCCCTATCAAACCCCAGCAATGGAACGACCTCTCATGGATATTATGTGATCAATTCTACCCAGTCCCAGCTGATCACCGATGTAAAAACAGCCATTGCCAACAACAAACCGGTAATGATGGGCTTTAATGTTTACGATAGAGCCCCCGGTTACCCTTACTTCGAAGCGCTGA
The DNA here is from genome assembly GCA_001898505.1 of Sphingobacteriales bacterium 50-39. Taxonomy (GTDB): domain Bacteria; phylum Bacteroidota; class Bacteroidia; order Chitinophagales; family Chitinophagaceae; genus Puia. Next base: position 1,121,508 of record MKTZ01000001.1, on the reverse strand, counting down.
GTACCAGCAGCTACACATATAATCCCCTTGGCTCCAACGGCAGGCTGCAGTCTGGCGTGAAATTGATGGGTGGGCATGCAGTGCCGATTATCGGTTATATCAACGATCAGAGCCAACCAGGCGGCGGCGTATTTATCTGTGAAAATTCCTGGGGCACGCCATGGGGTTACCATGGTTATTTCTATCTGCCGTATTCCGTACTGGAGAGTACCAGGGTCGTGCCCTCAGGCAGCTTGTATGTTGCCATCATATAAAAGCATTCCAGGGCCCTCCGACAACGTCGAAGGGCCTTCTTGTCTATTGCCCCACCAGCCGGTAGTCCTCCGTCACTATATAATGCTTCAGCGTGGTGATCTTCAGTTGCTTTCCCTTATCCGTCACATACACCTTCTTCAGGTCGCGGAACCGTTTATTATTATCCAGCAGCCCTATAATACACGAATACTCCTCCGGCCCCTTCTGCAATACAGGCTTCGGCGGTGTCCCCATATCCGGCAATTTCACCGTATCATCCCCACCCAAGCCCTCGAACTCAACCTTCGCCCGGTACTTCATCGTCTCCTTCGTCTCATAAAGCTGCACTATAAAATACATATCATTCAGCTTACTGCTCGTCTTCACCTTGTACTCGGCCACCGGCTCCTTGCTCACGTGCTCCCTAAGTTCAGGATTACGCTTGAACATCGGCAACGCTGGACGCGCAGCAGCCGGACTGTCCGCAGTAGTCTCCGGCGCCCTGGTTGAAGAATGACACCCTAATAGTACAAAGGTCGATACAAGTGAAAATACCCCTACTGACAAACGTCTGAACATAATATTACAATTGTGCCCCAGTAACGATCAGGCCCATACTTTTGTTGTCACACCACCACACCCCGGGAATTAATATCTTTACACCAAAATCCCCTGATGAATAGGACAATAATGATGTGTTTCTGGCTACTTCTGCCGGCAATAGCCCGTACCTCCTTCGACACTCCTACCCGCCCTCCCCTAAAAACGCCCCTCCACACCATCGTCATCGACCCGGGCCATGGTGGATTCGACCCGGGCACTCACGGGCTCTTCTCCAAGGAAAAGAACGTCACCCTGGCCATCTCCCTCAAACTGGGAAAAGCCATCAAAGAAGCATTCCCTGATATAAAGATCGTATACACCCGGACCACCGACATCATGCCAGGCAATGCCTCCGATATCCATGAAGGTCTGCGTTACAGGGCGGAATTGGCCAACAAGTCCAAAGGGGACCTGTTTATCTGTATCCACGCCAACTCCAACGGGCGCCCCCCGGGCAGCTATGAAGAAAGACATCTGACAGGACATAAATGGGTAGGAAGAGGCAGAAAGAAAAGAAAGGTAGCCGTCTACAGCTACAAATGGATAAAAAATACGACGACAGGCGCCGCTGTCTATATATGGAAGGCTGACAGGAGCGGGTCAAAAGGCCAAATGATCAGTGAGGAGAATATGGGCGACACCACGGCCATGGACATGGACTCTCCCGAAGCACGGATCAGGGCTCAGCTCTATGAAAAAAAATATTTTGCTAACAGTGCTCTGTTCGGCACATACGTATCCAACGAGTTTGTAAAGTCAGGACGCCGCAGCCAGGGACTACAGCAACGGGCCGTCGGCATCTGGGTGCTCGAGGCCACAGGCATGCCCAGCGTGCTCATCGAGACAGGTTACCTGACTAATAAAGAAGAGGAAAAATACCTCAACAGCCGAGCGGGCCAGAACAAGGTAGTACAGAACATCGTCACGGCCCTGAAAAGATACAGCGCCTCGCTGGAGGATAAACGTCCTTAATTGCATTGATACTGCAACAGGAGGCTGGCTGCAACACTACCACCCGAGATCTCTTTAAAGCCGGATATCTTCCCGTCCAAACCCCACACATATTCAAAACTGATATCATTCTGTCCCTTAAAAAGATTCTTTACCCTGTATTCTTCATACCCCGCAGTCAGCTGGACAAGAGAAAGATAATCCCCCTCCTGGCTGAGCTTGTCCGTATAATAGGTAAAATGTGTCGTATCGGCGCCAATGACGGATGCCGTCATGTTCCCATTCGTCCATAGATAGTTGGTGACAACGGCAGGTCGCTTGTCGGATGTGGTTGTAGTACTCCGGACGATCCGGTCGCCCTCGTATTCATTCGCATAATTGACCCAGTCCACTCCTGTCTGGGTGTTCTCCACCCGCACATTGATTGCCAGCCCATCCTGGTTCATGACGGCGGTGGTCGTGCTGATCAACAGCCCCCCACTGTAATAGGTAATGATCGTTTTGTTGTCGGAGCGCTCGTAAGTATATAGCTGGCTGCCGGCGGCCAGCACACTGAGCCTGCCCTGACTGTCATAGGTGAAGCCTTCATTGATGCTGTCCTCTGCAACATAAAGCCCCATAATGCGACACACCGCTGTCTTGTCGGCATTTTTCTTACATCCGGAGAGTACTCCCGCGCTAAGCACGGCAGGAAGGAGCACGCTGATCCACCAAATTTTTTGCATTTCTTTACTAGATTATAAGCAGACAAAATTGGTAGAAAAAGGATACCGCATAAATAGAAGTTCACAAAAGGCAGCCGTGAAGCAATACCCGGCAGACCTGACTGTCCTAAAGGTTCGACGTCGCACGAAATTCCTCCGGCGACATCCCGGCATATTTTGAAAAGAATTTGGAGAAGTAAGAATTGTCCGAAAAATTGAGCTTATATCCTATCTCGGAGATAGACAGTTCCTGGTTTACCATTAGCCGCTTTGCCTCCAGGATGACCCTGTCGCGGATCACTTCTCCCGCGGTCCTGCCAAGAACCTCTTTGCAAACGGCATTCAGGTGATTGGGCGTAACAAACAAAAGCCCGGCGTATTCTTTGGGTAGCTTCAATTCACCCACATGCTGCTCCAGCAGCCGCAGAAAATTCCTCGCCACCATATAGCTATGCGACCCCACTTTGACAGCTACATTCTCAAAGCCCAATCTCCCTATCTTGATGAATAGCTGCACCAGCAGCGCTTTGATCATGTCGATGCTTTGCCTGTCCTCCGCCTCCGTTTCCGCCAGGATGTTCTCGAAAATCCTTTTGACGTCTTCCCGCATGTTCACAGGCAAACTGATCACCGAATTCTCCAACACCCCGCTGAAGTAGGGGAACTGATCGATATAGTCGGGGTTCAGCAAGAATGCCTTGAAAAAAGGAGGTGAAAAATTGATCACATACCCATCCACCTCTCCCTCGAAATTCCACGAATGCACCTGCCCGGGTATCATAAAATACATCTGGTAAGGCTCGACGGGAAAGGTCGAAAAGTCTATCATATGGGCTCCACCCCCCTTCGTAAAGAGCAGGAAATGATAAAAGTTATGCTTATGCGGTAGTATGAATTCCCGGTGCGACTCCAGGTAAGGGGCAAACCTGCTGACTACTATATCCTCCCTGTTGAAATGGCCAATATCGTAGACGGGAATATCCTTTCTCATCTCGCAAAGATAGTCCCGGACAGCATCCCCCACCCCTACCTCGGCAAAAGAATCTGCAGCGCCGTCAATGACTTGACGAATTGACTTTGGTTTGAATTTTGTAATTTTGCGTATGCCACATTCAGAAAGCCTCAAGGAATTCTATACCCGGGTCCCACAGGCCAACCCCACCGGGCTATCCCTGAACAATGCCGGCCCCGGTCATTTCAACATATTCAGCCGCGCCTCCTGCTTCCCCAGGACCGCTTATATCCGTCGTGACTTTTATAAAATATCCCTCATCATCGGGACGGGAAGGCTATATTACGCCAATAAGTGGATAGCCATCGAAAGGCCAGCTCTGCTTTTCTCCAATCCCATGGTCCCCTACTCCTGGGAAGCCGAATCTGATGTCCAGGAAGGCTGGTTCTGCCTCTTCACGGAAGATTTTATCCACCCCATCGAACGCAGGGAAAGCTTGCAGGACTCCCCCCTCTTCCGCATCGGCGGCTCACCCGTCTTCTTTATCGATCAGCAGCAACAAGAGGATCTGTCGGCCATATTCCGTAAGATGCAGGCAGAGATAGAGTCTATCTATACCCACAAATACGACCTGCTGCGCAACTACCTCCATATCATCATCCACGAGGCGATGAAAATGCAACCCGCTCTGGCGTATAAAAAACATCACAACGCCTCCTCCCGCATCACTTCCCTCTTTCTTGAGCTGCTGGAACGCCAGTTCCCCATCGATACCCCCGAAACAAACCTTCAGCTCCGGACTGCCAACGATTTCGCCCGCAGTCTTTCCGTACATGTGAACTCCCTCAACCGCAGCGTCAAGGACATCACCGGCAAGACCACCACGGAACTCATATCCGCCCGCATCATAAAAGAAGCCCAGGCCCTCCTGGCCCATACCGACTGGAATGTCTCCGAGATTGCCTATAGTCTCGGGTTTGAATACCCCGCCTATTTCAACAATTTCTTTAAGAAGCAGACCCATCTCACTCCCAGCGAGGCCCGCAAAAACTTCGTTTGATTTTTATAACCGTAATGTCACCCATGTTCAGCCTCCCCCATCGGTGTTTACCTGCGTATAAGTAATTTCTTCGTTATCCTGGTCTTATCCTCCAGATCGATGATGACAAAATACAACCCTGCCGCCAGCCCGGAGACATCCACCGGAAGAACAGCCTCCGTAGGCCGTATGATGGACAGTAACTGCCTGCCTGCATTATCGATGACCGTTACCTTCAATGCCTTATTATCATTCAGCTCGATAAATGTCCTGTCTATCGCCGGGTTCGGATACATCGCCAGTTCCGTATTGCCGCCAATGTTCACAACCCGTACCTCCGAATAGATGGCCGAACCATCGAGGTCTACCATCTTCAGCCGGTAATAGGACATACCCTTCAGCGGATGACCATCCCTGGCAACATAATTCAATACCTGGTGACTGTTGCCCGCTGCCGGTACGGTTTGTATCGGGTCGTATTGCAGCCCGTCAGCCGAACGCTCTACGATAAAGTAATTGCTGTTCTGTTCACTGCCCGTAGACCAGCGAAGATCCACCAGCGAAGCATTCACCTCGCTTGCTGTAAAGGACAGCAGCTGTATGGGCAGCACATTCATCGTGGTCAGCGAGGCCAGCGTAAAGGGGCCAAACTTCGTAACAGGTGCAGAAGAAGTGACCGTGCCACCGCTGGCATTACCCGTCGTGGCGCTATTACCCAGGTCCTTCCACATCGACTGCGGTGTGCTCCAGCCGGCGACATGCATGCCTCCCATATTCACGATCGTACCGCTATTGGTATTCCAGGATAGATTCACCGAAATATTCGACCCCCCGGTGATCCTGTTCAGCATCCAGTATTCGAAGGACGATATGGTAGCCAGCGAAGGATCCCTGGAACTCTGGGGATACGACGTACCCGGATTTGCGCGGATATACTGTGCCGTGAATACGTCTGTTGGGCTGGAGGGCGAAGAGATGGCTATTGGTCGATACTGAGTAGCATCACCTACCGGGAAAGTAAAGGCGCCTGTACCATTCTTCGTAACGACCCCCTCGACATGGCTGTTGTCGGTGGCGCCGGATACAGCCGACCCATTCAGGAAGGTCAGCATGGCATTCTGTGTTACCACACCGGTGACAAACGTCATAAGTTTAGACACCTGCTGGTTGCCCGACGCCATGGTCACCCCATAAGGAGTATTGATCATCAGATTATAGAAGGTCTCCGCACTTGAACTGCTGATGACCGCCGGCGACGAACAGCTGACAAAATCCACCGTACCCGATCCGGATACAAAGGTCCCGTTATTGGTCCAGTTCCGGTAGACATACAGTACGGGCGTGCCGGACATGGTAAAGGTTGCACCGCTGCCGATCGTAATATCATAGACACTAGCATCCGAACCCATGGTCGGACTATTGGGCGTACCCGATGGTATCACCGCGGAAGTAAACCTGTCAGGCGTACCGCTGCTCCAGTTGGATGGAGTAAACCAGTTGGTGCTGGTGACACCGGTCCATGTAGTACTACTCCCCGACTTGATATAAGTAATGGTATTGGAATTATAGGTGGTCGCCACACAACCTGGTAAATTGGGCGCCAGTGTACAGGTCACTACATCCCCTGCGGACAACGCTCCATTGGTATAGCTGGCGCTCAACCCCGACTGCACGATAGCGCCATTGACCCTCCATTGATAGGTCGGAAAAGTACCCGCATTCACTGCATTGGCCGTAAAGCTTCCGCTGTTGAGGTTCGAGACATATGCGCTGCCAATGGTGCCATTCACACTCTGGATGCTGACATCCACCAACAGAGGCAGCGTCGGTGCCGTTGGGCTGGCACGTAGCAGCGTTCCATTCCTATAATATTTGACGACATTGTTCTCCACGGATATCTTCAGGACATCACCGGTGGTATAGCCACCGAAGGCGCCCTTGTCGTTACCGGACTCATATATATGCAGACTACCGCCGCTCACGAGATAGAAGGCATATTGAATGGTCGTATAGCTGCTGCTGGTATAGGTATTGCTCAGACCCGCCATCCGGTTGGTAGAGGTCTCGGTAGCCGTAAACTGGAAATATCCGTTATTGCTCACCGTATTCCAGCTGGCCGCCCCGCCGTCCCAGTTGTTCGACTGGAACTTCGACAGACCATTCACCGATACGATATTCATGTTGCTTGACAGGTTCGTCAGCTTCCACTTCACCTGCTCCAGTATAGCCGTACAGGCCGAAGGATCCACGACACCCTGTATAGAGAAGTCCAGACCAAAAGGTGTCGTGCTCGTATTCGTAATGGTATTGGAGTTATAGGTAGTGACGCTGCAGCCGGGCAGATCAGGCGTCATCACACAGGTCACCACATCATTATTGCTAAGGCTCGTATTCGTATAGGTAGCGCTGGTACCGTTCTGCACAGACACTCCGTTGACCATCCAGTTGAACACCGGATTTACACCGGCATTCACGGTATTGGCGGTAAAGATGCCCGTGCTATAGTTGACTACCGCAGCATTGCTGATCGTGCCGCCCGCATCCCTGATAGATGCATCCACCAGCAGCGGCAGCGTCGGCACAACACCGCTGATATACAACAGCGTTCCATTCTTATAGTATTTTACCACATTGCTCTCCACCGAGATCTTCAGGCTGTCTCCTGAAGTATAGGTTCCGAAAGTACCCTTATTGGAGCCCGACTCATATATCTGCAGAGCGCCGCCGGCCACAAGATAGAACGCATATTGGATAGTGGTGTAGCTGGCGCTGGTATAAGTGGTGCTGAGACCCGCCATCCGGCTCGTGGAATTCTCGCTGGCCGTGAATACGAAATAGCCATTGTTGCTCACCGTATTCCAGCTGGCTGCCCCGCCATCCCAGTTACCATTTGACTGGAATTTCGACAGGCTGTTCACCGTCACAACGGTCATATTGGGCGTTACAGTGCTCAGCTTCCATTTCACCTGCTCGGTCACCGTAGCACAATTGGACGTAGCCGCCGTGCCTGCAATGGAGAAATCCACATTTAGAGGAGGTACGGTCGTATTGATGATCGTATTGGAAGTGTAGGTAGTACCCATATTACATCCCGGCAGATTAGGCGCAAGCACACAGGTCACCACATCATTATTGTTCAGGGATGTATTGGTATAAGTAGGGCTGGTGCTGTTCTGAACAGAGACCCCATTGACCTTCCAGTTGAAAGTCGGGCTCGTACCCGCATTCGCAACATTGGCGGTAAAAGTTCCCGTATTGTAATTCGACACAATGGCATTCCCGATGGACCCGCCAGAGGAATTGATGCTGGCATCCACCACCATGGGCAGCACAGGTGTAACGGCACTCACATACAAGAGGGTGCCGTTCTTATAATATTTCACCACATTGGACTCTACGGTGATCTTCAGGATATCACCCGTAGTATAAGTACCGAATGCCCCTCTGTAGTTCCCGGATTCCCAAATTTCCAGCGCACCTCCGTTGTTCAGGCGGATGGCATACTGGATATTCGCATAGCTGTTACCCGTGAAGGTTGTGCTCAGACCCACCATCCGGTCGGTAGAGGTCTCGGTAGCCGTAAATTGGAAATACCCATTGTTGCTCACCGTATTCCAGCTATCAGCCCCCGCATTCCATCCGTTGTTCTGGAACCTCGATAGGTTATTGGTGCCGGTGACGACCAGGTTATTGTTCAGATCCGACAATTTCCACTTCACCTGCTCGATGACGGATTTACAGGTGCTTGCAGAAGCAGTTCCCACAATGGAGAAGTCCAGGTTCACGGGCGCCGCCACACTGTCGATTATCGAATTGGACATATAAGTAGTAGTCGCATTACAACCCGACAGACCAGGCGTGAGCACACAAGTGACCACATCGTCATTGTTCAGGGATGTATTGGTATAGGTGGGGCTAGTGCTATTTTGTACGGACACCCCATTGACCATCCAGTTAAAGATTGGATTGGTCCCCGCATTCACGACATTAGCCGTAAAAACACCCGCATTATAGTTGGACACCAACGCATTGCCGATGGTCGATCCTACGTCGTTCAGGGCTGCATCTACCAGCATGGGCAGCGTCGGCGCCACACTGCTGATATACAATAAAGTTCCGTTCTTGTAATATCTCACCTGGTTGTTCTCCACAGAGATCTTCAACACATCCCCGGTGTTATAGGTACCAAAACTGCCCCGGCCGTTGCCCGATTCATAGATCTGTAACGAGCCACCGGCCACAAGGTAGAATGCATACTGTACGTTCGTATAGCCGGAACCTGTATACGTAGTGCTAAGACCTGCCATCCGGGATTTGCTCGTCTCGGTAGCAGTGAATTGGAAATAACCATTATCGCTTACCGTATTCCAGGAAGAGGCGCCGGTATTCCATCCGCCACCCTGGAATTTGGACAGCCCGTTGCCACCTGCAATGAGCAGGTTGGTGGACAGGTCGGATAGCTTCCATTTCACCTGTTCTACGACGGAGTTACAGTTGGTGGTCGCCGCCGTCCCTACGATGGAGAAATCCAGGTTAGCAGGAGCAATAACCGTATCCTTCAGCCTATTTGAAGCCACAGGCACCGCAATACATCCGGACAAGTTCGGTATCATCTGACAGGTGATGATATCATTATTGGAGAGTCCTGTATTGGTGTAAGTGGCGCCGGGACCGTTTTGTACGGACACGCCGTTGACCATCCAGTTATAAGTGGGATTCGAACCCGCATTTGTGGCATTCGCGGTAAATACACCCGCATTATAGTTCGACACCAGCACATTGCTGAGCGTGCCACCCGCGTCACTGATGCTCACATCCACCAACATGGGCAGGGTCGGCACTATCTGGCTGACATACTGCAGCGCGCCATTCTTATAGTATTTCACCACACCCGACTCCACCATTATCTTTAACACGTCACCGGCGGTATAGGTCCCAAATCCACCCCTGCCATTACCTGATTCGTATATCTGAAGGTTACCGCTGTTGGTGAGATACCATGCATATTGAATGGTGGCATAGCTGCTGCTGGTATGGGCAGTGCTAAGACCTATCATCCGGGCCTTATTCGTCTCGCTGGCCGTAAATTGTAAATAGCCGTTGTTGCTCACGGTATTGTACGATGCAGCGCCTCCATTCCAGCCATTGAACTGGAACTTGGAAAGATTATTCGTAGAGGCCGAAACCCCGTTCGACAGACTGCTGGTATTCCAGTTCACCTGCTCTATGACGGAATTACAGCCCGCAGCCGTCGATGTACCCTGTATATAAAAATCTATATTGGGCGACGGTGTCACTGCCGCCGTCACATTGTTGGAAGCTATCGTCACAGGGCTGCAGCCGCTGATGTTCGGCGTCAGCACACAATTCACCATGTCGCCTGCGTTCAGGGATGTATTCGTATAGGTAATGCTGTTGGTACCCACGGGGCTTCCGTTCAAATACCACTGATAGCCGGGACTGGATCCGGCATTCGACGCCGTAGCGGTAAATACGCCCGAGCTGTAGTTCACTATGGTGGCTCCCGTCACGGTGCCGCTCTTGTCATAAACGGATACATTCACCAGCATCGGCAAGGTCGGCGCCGCGCTGCTGATATATTGCAGCACGCCGTTTTTGTAATATTTTACGACACCGGCTTCCACGGATATCTTCAGGACATCCCCAATATTATAGGCGCCAAAAGACCCCCTGTAATTGCCCGACTCATATATCTGCAAGGCCCCGCTATTGGTCAGGTACCATGCATATTGAATGGTAGAATAGCTGGTGCTCGTATAGGTATTGCTAAGACCCACCATACGCGCCTTGTTCGTCTCACTGGCCGTGAACTGCAGATAGCCGTTGTTAGCTATGGTATTCCAGCTGGCAGCGCCTCCATCCCAGGCGCCATTGCCATACTTGCTCAGCGTGCTGCCCGTAGCCTGTACATTGTTCAGGCTACCCTCCTGCCAGGCCACATCTTCCTTCACCTGTGCACAGGCATTGGCTGAAATGCCGCCGGTGACATAAAACTCCAGTCCCGCAGGCACTATCTGTATAGTATAGTAGCTGCTCTGGTTGCATTCCAGTAATTGCCGATCGGTATTCCCCAACTTGCTGCCAAATACGATCACCTCCGACAGCTGCCCTGCCGGCAGCTCATTGTCCGCAGGCAACGGAGTGCCCCTGAACAAACGGATACCATTCAGGTTGGTGGTTGAACCCGGAAAATTATGCGACTGTACTCCCCCGTTGAGATACTGGACACCGCTAGTGGCATCACACAGGGCCGAATACATGAATAATGAATTTGAATTCAGCTGCGGCACGGGCTGCAGCGAGGTCCCCGCATTCCAGTCCTGCGGCGAAAGCCCCATGCTCGTGGGGTTCGAAGTATTGGGATAGGCTATTTTATATGTATTGTTATTGCTTCCATCGAACATCGTCACAAACCCGGTACTCGACGTACCCGTGCCGGTACGCCTGTCCACGAGAAATACAGATAGCGGCGTCGTCAATGCAAAGTTGGCAGTAGCCATAGTGCTGGTAGTACCATTGAAATCGCATATGGGCCTTCCATTCTGTGTCATGACAGTCCCCGCACTGACGATCATAGGCTGTTTGGCCACAGTCGCCTGCAAAGCATCATGCCCGTTGCCCGTCTGATCATACCAGATCGTGATATAGCCATCATTGATGCCTGTAAATGCCAATAGGGCGGCCTGGTTAAGGTCACCTCCGGCTGTAAAGCCGATGTCCAGGACAGCATTGTCGCTACTGCGGCGCACCTGGATAGCCCTGGTGGCTGTACTCTTTAATTGACGAAGGGAAAAAGCAACGGTGGGTGAGGTGGATAAAAGGTCGAGTATCTGCTGGGATTGCCCTTGAAATGCCAGGAGCAGAAGAACAGTTATCCCAATAGCGGTCCTCAAGGCCTTGGATAATGGTCTTTTCATAGCCGGGAAGGAGGATTGGTTTTTTAAGGTGTTCTATGGATATTAGATTACTGGATCTTATGTATACCAAAAACACGCCATTAATCCAACATACACATTATCAACAATTTACGCTTTAACAAAACATTTTTTCTTCCCTTTCTGGGAAAAACAAGATATAAATGGGAAAATCTATCAATTCACCTTTATGCCTTTAGTCCGCACGGTCTGAGCGCTGAAATATCCCAGTGCCCCACCGGAAATATTGGTCACAGGGTTGGCCGGCGAAGCGCTCTGGCCGGTGCCTGTAGCGCCGTCATTGAGGCTGTACCAGTATTTGTATACAGCCGCGTCGTTGCAGATCATGTCGATACGGACACTGTCACCGCTTTTGATATCCCTGGTGGGATCATTGGTGTCGTTGTTGAAGACCAATTGCGGTTTTACCGTCTGCCCGTCGGTGAATTCGTCGTCGCTGACAAAGATGGAAGGCTCTTTTTTTCCATTGACATATTGGATAAAATGATAGTAATTGGAAATACCGGGCGGGTCTCTATATATGACAGTAACATATTTCTTAGTGGTGAGTCTTCCGGGACTGACATAGATACTGTCGGGACCAACAGGCTGCGGCATCGTGGAAGAGGCGGTAAAGGTCGCTGCTCCGAGATGTACGGTCAATTTATAAGTTTGACCTGGCTGCCCCGTCAGGCTGCCGGTACCGTATACGCCGGTGTCCGTCTCCGGTAATGAAGTCACCACGCCGTTGTTTTCTATTGTCACCGTGGCGCCGCTGATGCCGGGAAATTGATTGTCATCGCTGAAGTCCTTGCTGCGGGTAATGGACACCTGGCACATCCCGGGCTGATCGGTGATCTTTCCCACAATGACATATTCCGCAGCGGTGCTATTCAAGTCTATATTGATAACCTTCTGGCAGCTATTCAGTAACAGGATGATAAGGGAAAAGAAAAAAATGGAACGCATACACATCAAAATTTAAAATTATAGGAGATCGAGGGAACAAAACTGAACAGGCTGGTGCGCACCGCCTCCGTTTTATTAAGATCGGTCTTGCTTTGCCGGAAGGATATCTGGTAGGCATTCTGCCGGCCATAAGCATTGTACAGACTGAAATTCAGCTCGGAGGAAAACCGCCTGCGTTGTTTAAGCTGGCAGGTGGCGCCCAGGTCCAGCCGGTGATAGCTTGGCATCCGGTAGGCATTTCGTTTGGTATAAAGGAAATAGATAGTCCCATCCACCGTATACTTGCCGCTGGGGAAGGTCACGGCATCACCTGTATAAAACACCCAGTCGGCTGATAGCGTCCATTTCTTATTGAGCTGGTAAACTCCTACAATAGCAATGTCATGGGTCCTGTCCTGGCGGGCATTGTACCATTCACTGTTGTTGATGCCATCGATCTTACGCTCTGTTTTCGACAGAGTATAGCTTAGCCAGCCTGTCAACCGCCCCACCCTTTTCTTCAGCTGCCATTCGATGCCATAAGCCCTCCCTTTCCCAAACAGCAGCTGCGTCTCAATAGGCTGATTGGTATAGATATCGGCCCCGTCCCTGTAATCGATCTGATGCTGCATGGTCTTGTAGTAAGTTTCTACCGTCAGCTCCCAGCGACCTTTAGCGAGATCCTTATAATACCCCAGCGACACCTGGTCCGATATTTCCGGGCGAATGATATTGGTGTTCGCTACCCACCTGTCGGTTGGAGATGATGTAATGGAGTTGGACACAAGGTGCAAGTTTTGGGTATTCCGCACATAGGATGCCTTTATGGAAGTTGCCTCATCGAGCTGCCAGGCCGCTGCCAGTCTTGGCTCGAGATTGAAATAGGTCTTGACCACCTGCCCTGGCCCATAATGCAGGGTATCCAATATCCTGCCAGCTGTATCGATGTTATAATAATCTCCCTTGCCCAGGATGCTAAATGCAGATAGGCGTAGCCCATAAGTAAGGGTCAGTTTATTGGTCATCTTCCAGGTGTCGGTGAGGTATACAGCGTTCTCCAGGGAATATCGCCGCTGGAATGTCATGGAATTGATGCCTGCATCCTTGCTGGCAGTGATCTCACCCGGCCGGATAGTATGATGAATAGCATTGACCCCTATGTTCACGGTATGCAAACTGCCGGCATACCACTGGAAATCTTCTTTGAGATTCCAGTCCTTTATTTGTGAAATGATATTGAATTCATTTCCGGCCTCCTTGTTGGTGATCTTAAAATCATAATTACTGTATATCAGGGACGTGTTGGAGAACAGCCGGCTGTTGAATATATGGTTCCATCGCGCAGTAGCCGTGGTATTACCCCAGTTGATATTGGAGAGGTTGTCCTGGCCCAGCACATCCCGCCCTAAGTACCCGGACAGGTACAGGCGGTCTTTCCTGCTGAGTGTGTAATTTACTTTCCCATTGAGATCATAGAAATAAAGTGTGCTCTTATTGACGTTCGAATCGTTGGACAACCTAAGGAACATATCCACATAGGTCCTACGGCCTGAAATAAGAAAGGATGAGCGGTCCTTCTGTATCGGCCCTTCCACGTTCAGCCTGCTGGAGATAAGCCCTATGCCGCCGCTGGCGCCAAAATCCCTGTTATTGCCTTCATTCATCTTGACATCCACCACGGAAGACAGCCGTCCTCCATATTGAGCAGGCATTCCTCCTTTGTAAACGACAATATTTTTAATAGCGTCCGAATTGAAGGTGGAGAAAAAACCCAGGAGGTGGGAAGGATTATATACATTGGCCTCGTCCAAAAGGATCAGGTTCTGGTCGGCTGCCCCACCCCTTACATAAAATCCGCTGTTGCCATCGCCTGCCGATTTGATACCCGGCAGCAGCTGTATTGTCTTCAGCACGTCCTTCTCACCGAAGATGACGGGAATGTCTTTTATCTCTGTCATGGTCATACGCTCCATACCCATCTGTGGGCTTCTCAGACTTCTGCCCCGACCTTGTCCCGCAGCCCGGACGGTCACTTCCTGTAAGTCTTTTGCCGCCTCTTCCATAGGGATGTTCCAAACGACATTGCTGTCCAGTCCTATGTCACGGGATACAGTCGCCATCCCCAGATAGCTGACTTGCAGATGATAGCCTCCCACGGGCAGGGTCAGGGAATAAAACCCATATTCATTGCTGACGGTCCCGGTAAAAAGATCAGCACCCGCGCTGCTTACCCTGATAGTAGCACCGATGATCGTCTCCCCTGTTTTTTGCACCCGGACGGTGCCGCTGATAGTATATTTCTGCTGCGGATGATAGGTGGCTGGGATGATCACGGACGAGACGGGCTTCTTCGGAGGTTCCTTTTTCAGGATGATGTTCGTTCCCATCTGTCTGAACTGGATATTGCTTCCCTTCAGCAGCTGGCTAAGTACCTTATCCAGGGGTTGCCCCGTTGCCTCCAGGTTAAGGTCCTGTACTGCATCGACGTCCTCTGCGCGGGCTATGAATTTAAAAGGAGTCGTCTGCTCGATCATCTGCATAGCCTCCTTCAGTGAATTGTGCTTCAGTCGGAGGGTCAGCTTGATCTGGGAGAGGTCCTGTGCGGCTGCATGCAGGGTCAACAGCATAGCAGCCAGTGTCCAAAAAACATTGGTCATTGTTCGTGTGCTCATAAATAATCTTATTGACAGCCTTTACCGGACAGGGTCACGATGCGCTGCTTCTTATCAATAGTCCATTGAATGTCCATCACGTTGCTGATGGTCGTTAGTAAATTGGGAAGAGAGGTTGTATTATCAAAACTTGCGTATAGCTTACAGTTGCCCAACGCTGGGTCCCTGAATACAATTTTCATGTCATACCATCGCTCCAGAGTGCCGATGATGCTCGCCAGCGAGTCGCCCGGGAACTGGAGCTTTCCATGCTGCCAGGCAAGGACATTTGAAGTATCGGCAGCCACCGACCTGGATTCTCCTGTCCGATGATCCCATTGCAGCTGTCTGGCCGGTGTCAGCTGGTCCAATACCTTTCCGGCATTATCTACCTGCACCTTCCCCCGAATGACCGTCACTGTTGTAGATGATTCCGTGCCAAAGCTCCGGACATCGAAGCTGGTACCAAGAACCGTAGTCGTCAACGATCCCGAATGCACAGTAAAGGGATGTGCGGCATCCTCAGCCACATCGAAATACCCTTCGCCTTCCAGATAAAGCTCCCGGTGACGTACAAAGGCTTTTGCATATCGCAGGGAGCTGGCTGCATTCAGCCAGACCTGACTACTGTCCGGCAGTGTCACCTGCAGTATCCTGCCGGATGGGTTGTACACAGTGACATCCTCTTTTTCCCGCTGCTGCCAGACCATCCAAAGCCCCGCCAGCAGGACAACACATGCAGCAGCGACCCACCTCATCCGTCCAATATGCCGCACACGCGGGACCTCCATTCCGGCTCCCGCCAGCCGCAGACGCCCGCGGATACGCTGTTCCAACAGCTGCTTTTCTTCCTCAGTATCAGCAGGCCACTCTACCTCTCCGACGGAATACACCATACCATACCATTCATGCAGCTCCTGTACTTCCTCAGGCGTAGCAGTGTCATCAGCCAGCTTCTGGATCAGATCATATAGACGTGCTTGTTCCATGATACTAATTAGTACCCATGACAGACGCCAACCCCTAAAATGAAAAAAAATTTTTTTGCCGATGAACTATCTCATTCTGAACGTGCAGCTTAGAAAGGAATGATATTATTAAATTTTCGTATGTAACTTTTTAGCGTTTTCAGCGCCTTTGTAATATGATATTCCACGGATTTTGGCGAAAGCTCCATCTTTTCCGCAATTTCCCCCACGGACAGTTGCTCCTCCCTGCTGAACTTGAATACCAGGCGGGTCTTTTCAGGCAGGGCTTCTATGACGCCATCCAGGAATTCACGCATAAATCGGGCATCCAGTTTCTTCTGCGTCTCATCATCCTCCTCGACACCAGACTGCCCCTGCAGGATATCCTGTCTCCGCTGATGCCGGACCATGACCTTGAATACGGAATATTTGACGGCGGTCCCCAGCCAGGCAGACAACGATCGTACTTCCAGTTCCTGCCGCCTGTTCCAAAGCCCAACCAGCACATCACTCACCACCTCCTCCGCCATTTGTTTATCCCGGGTATGAAAATACCCAATTGCCACTAGCTTTTCCCAATATCGCCGGTAGATCTCAGAAAAAGCTTTCTCATCTCCCCGTTGCAGGAAAAGAAACAGGTCCTGGTCATCCAATGCTGCGTAGGTGCTCATATTGACTCATCGACTATTGCAGGGTAAAAGTACTATCGCCGGTGGGAAAATGGCGTTGTATGTGCTAATTATTATTCGTATTTTGCTCCACACGCTAATTGTTTGATTGCCTGTTTCTATGAATTTAGAGATTGATTTTGAAAAGAGCGTACGAAGACAAAGATTGACATTCCAGGGTACCCGCAAACAACGATTCTTGCTTTCTCTGAGAAGTTTTGTCTCTGGTATTTTCGTACTTATGATCTGCCTTCTCCTGATGGGATTTGCCTATTATCTGGAGACAGAGCCTATTGTGCTTGCACTTTTGTCTCTGCCCGCCTTCCTGGTCCTCATAAGCCTCTTCCTGCAGAACAGACTGGCAAGGGCCAAAGGCTTCCGGTCCTACGAAGACCAGACAGCCATCATTCGCTATCTGCTAAGAAAATATCCCGGCATCATCCGTCACAATTGCAGCGAACAGATCATCATCATTACTACAAACCCCCACCAGTCCTTCTTCAACAAGGAATTCTTTATCCTGCAGGATGGCGAGAATATTTATATGAATATCTCACTCTACAGCCGGGGCAATCTTAAATATATGTTCCTGTCCATTCCACAGTACCTCGCCTCCCGCGCGGTATTGAAACATTTCCGCCAGAGTATCACCAACAATTAACTGAAACCGGCGCCCCGCTACCAAAAGGCGTCCGCGCTCTATTCCTTTGCAAACTTTATTACCAGCTCGGTCACCTGGAAACTACAACGCGCCGGCTTCTTCTCCCCCGGCACCACCAGCCGGAAAGGCCCCTTGCCGGGCGGTAACGGCTTACCCTCCGATTGATCTGCAACGATCACGGTCCTGTCCGTAAAGTCGGCATCCAGCTCGGCCAGCGAGAACAGCACTTCATACCCGTCCGCACACTTTACCAGCATATATTTAGTAAGGTTCTCCCCACGTAGATGCTTACCCGTAGTGACACCCGCCATCTCGAGTATCTCTCCTACCGCCACACCCGTATAGGCATGCTCATTCCCGTCCCTGTCCTTCATGGACACGGTCACTCTCTTCATTCGGGCAAGGTCCGCCGCCTGCAGCTTCATTGATAAAGCTCGAGTCGGTCAGCATCCGCAAAAAGTACAGCAGGTCCTTCTTCTCGACAGCGGTCAGATTCAGATTGCCCTGAATGAACGGACTCATGGTGACACTGCTCACGATATGATCACTGTAATGATCGACGACCTCTTCCAAAGTAGCAAATCTTCCATCATGCATATAAGGGGCTGTCAATGCAATATTGCGCAGCGTCACCACCCGGAACCTTCCTCTATCATACGACGCTCCGGTGATCTTCTCTCTCCCCGGATCTTTCGACATGCTGTCCAGCCCATTGTTATGATACAGCTCACTATAGGTCTTGGGACCGCCATGACAATGACCACAGCCGCCCTTGCCATAGAAAAGCTCTATACCTGCGACCTCGTATCACTCCCGAAAGAAGCCCTAAACCGGGGCGGATACATCGACATGGCTTGCAACCTCGCGGCGCTAACATTCAGGTCCTACCCCATCTCATGCGGATTCGTAAGAGGCGTCTGCGCCTGCTGCTCCAGTCCTCTCGCCCTCCCATCCCAGCGGTTTCATAGAACAGCATCCTCCCCAACTGAATACCCTGCACGGTCATTGGATTATCCGCCGGAATATCGACGCGGTTCCCAAAATAAGCGGGATACACAGGCGTGTATGGCTCGGGGCCCGGCATGCCTATCATCTGACGACCTTCCCCACCTCCAACGACCCGTTTCGCCTCAACAAAGTGGCCCCATTCCCACCATTACGGACCAACTCACAGGCGTGCCGGAAGTTCTTCCTCGACCTTGGCCGCCAATATTATTTGGATGAATAATCCGATCTGGGCCGGCTGGAAGCCGCTGCGCCAAATTGATAATTTGGCTTGCTGCCCATCGTGATCCGCAGACTTCCTCCCTTGAGAATGTCCTGGTGAAGGATATAGCTCCTGGTATAAGGGCGTCCGTTCATCTCCACACTTTGAATATAGATATTCTGAGGACTGTTATTCACGGCCTCGACAATAAAGCTTTTTTCTTCGGGCAGGCTGATGGTAACCTTGTCCATCAACGGGCTGCCCAGCACATAAGCCCCGCTGGCGGGGAATACGGGATAAAATCCCATGGCGGAAAAAACATACCATGCCGACATCTGCCCGCAGTCCTCATTTCCGCTGACACCGTCAGGAGCCGCCTGGTACATATTCTTTAGGATATAACGCACCTTCTCCGCTGTCTTCCATTGCGCGCCGCCATATGCGTATAAGTACGTAGTATGATGTCCCGGCTCATTGCCATGCGCATACTGACCGATGAGACCCGCAATGTCAGGCGGGGCCTTGGGATCATACGGCGTCGGGGTCTTGAACAGCTGATCTAATTTCCTGACAAAAGCCTTGTCCCCGCCCAGCAGCTTTATCAGCCCTTCCACATCCTCCGGCACCAGCCAGAGATACTGCCAGGCATTCCCCTCTGCATAATCGTCAATCCAGGGATGGGAGGTCCTCGCAGGATCAAAGACAGGATTCCAGCTGCCATCGGCACGCCGTCCCCGGAAGAACCCAACCGAGCTATCGAAATAATTCCGGTAATTCAACGCTCTTTTGGCAAACCATGCATAGTCTTCCTTCCGCCCCATCTTTCTCGCCATCAATGCGGCGCTCCCGTCGCTGATGCAATACTCCATAGCCTTGGCCACCGACTCCGGGACCTTGTCACAGGGAATATACCCCTGCTTCCGCACATAGTCCAGTCCAGCCTCGTTCCGCATATCAGAACCTTTTATCGCTGCCAGCGCCAGTGCGGTGTCGAATCCCCGATACCCTTTCAGATAAGCCTCCGCCACTACCTGCACACCGCTGGTGCCAGGCATGGTATTCGTCTCACATCCCATCAGATGCCAGACAGGCAGCTTGCCCTGCTGCTGATAGATAGCCAGCATGGTCTGGATCAGGTCATTCACCCTGTCAGGCTGGATCAACGTATACAGCGGATGATTCGCCCGGTAAGTATCCCACAACGAAAACACAGAATAATTGGTAAAGGACGCCCCTCTGTAGATCTTCTTATCCGTGCCCATATAATCTCCGTTGTGATCATTGAAGATGGCAGGATCGATCATCGTATGATAAAGTGCAGTATAAAACAGCTTCCTGTCTATATCATTCCGTGCTTCCACCTGTACACGCGACAGCTCGCTGTTCCATTTCTCCTCCGCATCCTTCCTCACGGAATTAAAGTCCCATCCGGGTGACTCCGCCTCGATATTGGCTAACGCACCTGCAGCGCTCACCGGAGATATTCCTACCTTCAGCCGCACCTCATCGGCAGGATGATCCCAGGTAATAAGCCCCTTCTTATCCTGTACCGTAAAATTTTTCATCGGCTGCTCGCTCCGGATGGTGAAATAAAGACGCTGATCATTCGCCCATCCCTTTGAAAAACGATACCCTTCCAGCGTGTGTTCATCCACCTGCTTTATATCTGCGTCCGTCATACGATCCCCCGTACCTTCCTTCAGATCGATGATGATATGAAGATCCTTTCCGGAAGGGATATGATACTGATGAAATCCTACTCTTTCGGTGGCTGTCAATTCCACCTGAATGCCCGAACGCGCAAGCTTGACGCTATAATAGCCCGGTTCCGACTTTTCGTCCTGGTGAGAAAAAAGAGAGGCATACCCTGTGTCGATGTTCTTCCTGGAACCTTTATTCCAGTGTATATCCCCCGTATAAGGCATGATCAGCACATCGCCCAGGTCAGGGATACCGGTGCCGCTGAGATGTGTATGGGAAAACCCAACCAGGATGCTGTCCGGATAATTATAGCCGGAACACCAATCCCATCCGGAAAAAATATTCTCCGGCCCCAGTTGCACAGCGCCAAAAGGAACGCTGGCGCCTACAAAGACGTGACCATGACCGCCGGAACCTATAAAAGGATCTACATAAGAAGTAAGACGTTGTTGGGCATGCAGACTGCCGCAGAAGAATAAAGAAGCCGTGGCACACGAGACCAAAAATTGGCTGATTCGGGGATTATATTTCGGTTTCATGCCGGAAATTATGTGATTTTGCGGACAAAACTTCACCCCTGTCGCAATATCCCCTCCAACACCGATTGTAGCTGCCCCGCGGGCATTACGCCGCTTTGTCTCCACCTGATCTGGCCATTCCTGAAGACGATCAGCGTAGGCACACTCTGTATCTGGTAAGACGCCGAGAGCGCCGGATTTCGGTCGATGTCCATCTTCAATATGGTGACAGCATCACCCAGCTTACTCTTCAGCTCCTTCAATATAGGAGGCATCATCTTGCACGGACCACACCATTCAGCGGAAAAATCCACGAGCACAGGCTTGTTGCCGCTGATGATCTCGGAAAAGGATTTAGTCCCCGTTTGCTCCATAAATGCTTGTTTCTCCAAAGATAGGAATTTCCCACCGGACAGGTAGGATATGCGCGGGAGCGGGCCAGCAGCATGGCACAGGACAGTTTTTCTACATAAAGATGGACGCCCGGTACACCAACGGTACTTCGTAATGGACAAAAAATAGGCCCTATTTTTAGAAAAAATTTACTGTTAACAGCTTGACTTATTGGATTAATTCACATTAACTTTGTGATGTGTTCCATCTGTAACTTACCAATAAAGACATAAGGGGCACGACGGATTACATTAAGCCTATCCTCATCCTTTGCCGGCACACTGAGATCATACAAAATAATTCCGTCAAACCTACTACACATTACTCTGACAAGCATTTCCTTGAGCCACGAATGCACGTATAAATATTGCGGTTAACACCGTCCATATAGTTTTCTCATGTGACTGTCTAAAAAACAGTGCGGGGTTTGTTTCTACAGACCCCTCTTTATATTATTCCCCACTGGCCGCGCCTGTTGGCGCAGGCCATAAGAGCCTCAGGTCCACTGGTCCGCCAAATAGGCGGACCAGATCAGTCATGGCCTGCTGGAGTCGTTCGTTTTTATTATAAAAGTCAACAGGGATTGTTTCCACAATCCCTGTATTGTTTATCATCTGCATACTGTATTTTTTACACATTAGTCAGGAGCCGCGGATTCACTTCTCCTCGTTCACCGACAATACTACACTCATCCTCTCCTGATGCACATCGGGGTTGATCCCCACTTTCATCAAAAAGTCCCCCGAATACACACCCCCGACCCTTGAAGAAGTTCCCGGATACAGGTCTATCTCTGACACCCGGTATTTTTTAGCAGCATCCAGCCCCTTTAACTTCACGGGTAATAAGCTTCCGGTGCCATATCGGTAATTGACCAGATAGCTAAAGACCACGCTCCGGCTCTTCTCCTCATCCACATATTGCATAGATGCAACGCTGTTGCCAGAGGGATCAGACAAACGATACTGATCGCCATGCCATACCACCCCCTTGATATCATTATAGGTCCTGACAGCACCCTGCACATATTCCAGGTCTTGCGGGCTCAACTTGCTTATTACAATGTCGAAACCCAGCTTGCCCATCATGGCGACATCCGTCCGGAACTTCAACGGCTGCTTACCCCAGTCGGTGACATGATTGGAAGAAGCAATCGCAGGATAGAAATACGAATACTCCCATTGTATAAAGATCCGTTCCAGCGGGTCCGTATTGTCACTGGGCCAGTATTCCGTAAAATATTGCAGCGCGCCGTAATCCACTCTTCCACCGCCACCCGAACATAGCATCATCGGCACCTTCGGATATTTAGCGCGCAGCCGCTCCAGCACTTTGTACAATCCTCGCACATAATCCACATAAAAATGGGATTGATCCTTCAACGTGGCCGACGCAGCATTGAATATCACGGCATTGCAGTCCCATTTGATATAAGCCAGGTCCCGGTTCTGCGTGAAAAGGCCATCCACCACCCCAAAGACAAAATCCTGCACCTTCGGATCGGTCAGATCCAGCACCAGCTGATTACGGAAATAATGCTCCTCCCTTTTGGGCTGTTTGACGACCCAATCTGGATGCTGCTCATATAATTCGCTCCTGGGATTGACCATCTCCGGCTCCACCCAAATCCCGAACTTTACCCCGTCCGACTGCGCCTCTTTTACCAATGAGGCGATCCCATTGGGCAGCTTGCTGCGGTTGGGCTGCCAGTCACCCAACCCGGCATGATCGTCGTTCCGGGGATACTTGTTGGCAAACCATCCATCGTCCAGCAGAAAAAGGTCTACTCCCAGCTTCTTTGTATCCTTTAACAGATCCGCCAGCTTCGACTCGTTAAAATCAAAATAGGTAGACTCCCAATTGTTCAATAACGTCAGCCTGTTGCCATTGCCATCCAGCAGCTTACGATCCCTTGCCCAACGCTGCACCTTACGGCTGGCATCCCCCTTCCCCTTGTCCGACAACACATACCAGCAGGCTGGCGTGGTAAATGCGTCATTCGGCGCCAGGGTATAAGGCGAAGCGTAATTGTTGATACCCGCGATGACCCGGAGATTTTCCTGGGGATCCAGCTCCAGGTCCACCCTGAAATTACCGCTCCATTCCACTCCCCCATACAATACGGTCCCCTCATCTTCCGTAGCAGGCCGGCTGCCCAGACTCACCATAAACACGGGCGGTTGATAAAGATTGGCCCGGGTGCCCAGCTTCGTATCCAGGGTCTTGATTCCATGGGTCAACCTCGTCTCCTCCGGCTGCATCTCCTTTGCCCAGTCCCCATGATACTGCCGCAACCAAAATCCATTAGCGCCCCCATCTGATACAAGATGTAAATTGGCCGACGCATACTTATAAAGGATCACATTCCCTTTTTCATGGTGCCGGATCATGCTCCACTGTTCGATGACATCCTCCTTATAATAAGACTTGTAATATAATGTAACCTCAAAGTCATATACAGGGTCCTTCAATAACACGGTCAGGAGAGTCTCATCATCGTTCACCTTTGTCACCTGCTGACTAACGAATCTTAGGTCCAACGAATAATTCCCATCCGCATGGGCCACCGTTATGGCTGGCTCGAGAAGATTCCGCGACCCGCTGGGCGTATATGCCGAATTGAACTCGTCACTGGGATCACTGGGTTGATGGTTGACGGAAGCTACCAGGCCATATTCATCGCTCCGGGACAGCCGCTTGCCAAAATAAGCTATCCGCAAGTCCTTGTTGGGCTCCACCCGCAACACCAGGGCATTGCTGGCAGTCTCGATAGGTATCAGCGAAGATTGCGCTATCAGCGCCCCGGGCAGCATCCCGGCAATAAACAGTGACAAAAGGCTCGTTAGACGTGGTTTGAACTTCATTTTTAGATGATTAGGGGATAAAATTATCGAAAAGAGGCCCTTCCAAAATGGATAATTCTCCAAAAAAAATGGATAATCATAGGATAATGCCCCGTAGCGCCCATGGCACAGTTTTGGAGATAGCTTCGACCATGGAGCAACATAGCACCTCATTCATTATCCGCGAGCTGGAATTTCTTTTGGACGAAGGCAACGCCCACGTCCCTTTCGACAAGGCGGTAAAAGGATTACCCGCCCCTTTGTTAGGCCGGGTCCCGGATGGATCCGCCTATAGTATCTGGCAACTGATAGAACATATTCGTATCACACAGTGGGATATCCTGGAATTCTCGAAAGGCCCCGGCCACAAAAGCCCCCAATGGCCCGATGAATACTGGCCAAAGCACCCTGCGCCACCCAATGAGCACGCGCTGAAAAAATCAATACAGCAAATAGCGTCCGATAGAAAGACCTTTATCGCCCTTCTGCACCAGGCAGGCGAAGACATTTATAAACCCTTCCCTTATGGCGACGGCCAAAGCCTCTTCCGCGAAGCCCTCGTCATCGCCGATCACAACAGCTACCACATGGCCGAGATCATCCTCACCCGGCGGCTCCTGGGCGCATGGACGTAAGCCCGACATTAGCGTCCGTGGAACGTTAGTACACGTGGTGAGCTTCATTAACCCGCTTAGCCAGATCCTCTTTCTTCACATTCACCTGCGCGCCGATGGGCTTCCCATCTCTGTAAGTAATAACATTGATCTGTGTGGCCCCCATCGGGAACCTGACAGGCTCACCGTCGTATTTAGGATAATGTTTGTCCGGATTGGTCTGATCGAACGTATAATAAATATCCAGCCCACTTACCTCCGTTGTCATAGTGATGGCAAAGTCCCTGTCTTGCGTACGCTTGGGTATCAATATCGCATTATAAACGCTCCGTGCATATTTTATATCCGCCG
This sequence comes from Sphingobacteriales bacterium 50-39, assembly GCA_001898505.1. GTDB lineage: Bacteria > Bacteroidota > Bacteroidia > Chitinophagales > Chitinophagaceae > Puia. The sequence goes on along the minus strand of MKTZ01000001.1, from coordinate 1,096,567 downwards.
CATCCATCCGCCTGAACTCGGTCTCCATCCTGCTGGTAAAATTGTCCCAGTTACGCGCAGACTTGGGACTCCAATACACTTCGGCCAATGCCAGCCCCCTGGGCCAGGTCATGTATTCCACGTGCCGGAAGTTAGCGACACTCTCAGTCCAGAGATTCCCCTGCCCTCCTAAAATGAATTTCTCATCCACGCTGTCGGGTACAGGATCATAAGTATACGAATCCTTCAAGCGACAGATCCCATAGGTAGGTGGCTCCGCCGACGACTCGCCCTGGTAAAGGTCCAGGTAGCAAAAATCCCAGGGCGTCATCACCACCTGATGATTCATCCGCGCCGCGGTTATCCCTCCCTTCATACCCCTCCAGCTCATCACCGTTGCCTCGGGCGCCAATCCCCCTTCCAGTATCTCATCCCACCCTATCAGCTTCTTACCCTTGGCCTTCAGCATCTTTTCCATCCGTTTGACAAAATAGCTCTGCAGCTCGTCCACATTATTCAAATGCTCCTGCTCCATCCTCCGCTTGCATTTCGGACAAGTGGCCCAAAAACCCTTGTACGCCTCGTCCCCGCCGATATGAATATACTCGCTGGGGAAAAGGGCCGCCAGCTCCGTAAATATCTTATCCAGTACATCGAACACAGAATCATTCCCGATACAAAGGGCATTGTCATCCCGCGTAGGATTACGAAACCCGGCATTCACAGGGTAGTTCAGCTGTGTACAGGACAGATTGGGATAGGATGCTATCAACGCCAGGCTATGTGCCGGTATGTCTATTTCCGGTAGTATAGTGACAAAGCGCTTCCGGGCATATTCAATGATCTCCCGCATATCGTCCTGGGTATAAAAACCGCCTTCCGTAGCCGGTTCGTCAGCCAGCGCAGGCATGAATTCACCCCATCTGCCCGTACGGGCCACTCTCCACGCTCCAGTCTTTGTCAGCATCGGCAGGCCCTTGATCTGCAGACGCCATCCCTGATCATCGCTCAGATGCAGATGCAGCGTATTGAACTTATAACGCACCATCTCATCGATGTACTTCTCCACTTCCTGCTTTGTAAAGAAATGACGGCTCACATCCAGCATCAGCCCCCTCCAGCCAAATCTCGGGTAGTCAGTGATCTCCACACAAGGGGTCCATTTGCCACCGGCATCCCCATCCGGGGACATCAGCTGCAGCAATGTTTGCAGACCGTAAAATGCACCCCCTGCCTCATTGGCTTTTATCCTCACCTCCGAAGGGGTCACAGTCAGCGCATACCCTTCCTTACCCAGCAGATTCCGGTCCTTCATCAGTTCCAGCACCACTGGTTTCTTACCCTGTCCCAGCGCGCCCAGCTGCCCCGTGAACCAGTCCGCCGCGGGCTGCAGAGAAGCATCGGACACACGCACCCGCACGCCACCATCAAAGACAAATTTACCTGGCTTTTCCGTTACGGACACGGGCTGTGGGAGCAGCTTGATAGGCCCCGCATATACATTGCTAAAAAGAAAAGCTAAAACAACAAAAGAAAAGACCTTCATAACAATCGTTTAATTACGCTAATGTCTGGCCTATCGGCCGACGAACCTGCGGTCCGTCCGCATGAATTTAGGCATTATGTATGAGCTTGAAAAATTCATCGCGATAAAACCTGCTCAACGGTATCTCCGTCTCGCCGATCATAATGCTGTCGTTATGCACGCTGCTGATCTTGTCCATCATTACTATAAAGGACTTGTGTACCCGCGAATACTTTCCCGCAGGCAGCTTCTCCCCGATGGCCTTCATGCTTAGCTTGGAGAGGATGGGCCGCGACGTCCCCGTAAGATAGAGTTTGATATAATTCCCCAGCCCTTCTATATAAAGTATCTCATGCACAAACACCTTTGTCAGCTTGTACTCGCTTTGTACAAATATATACCCGGGGAATGGAGAGGCTTTCTCTTTTTGTCGCAGCTCATGGTACTCCAGCGCCTTGTTCGCAGCCCGCTGGAATCGCTCGAAGCTCACAGGCTTTACCAGGTAATCCAGCACATCCAGATCATATCCGTCCGCAGCATACTTCCGGTAGGCCGTAATAAAGATCACCATGGGCTTTTCCGCCAATTCCTTTAACAACCGCAGTCCGCTGACGCCCGGCATCTCGATATCCAGGAACAGCAGGTCGATATGCTCCTGCTGCAACGCCTCCATAGCCTGATAGGCATTCTTGCATTTCCTCACCAGTTGCAAAAAAGGCACCCTGCTGATATTATCTTCCAAAATATCCAGCGCAGGCGTCTCGTCGTCGACAGCGATGCATCGTATCATTGCAGTGGTATATTTAAGGATATACTAAACCAGTTTACCACCTGAACGTCTTCGTTGATATACTGCCTCCTCATTTCCAGTCGGTGTGTACCAGGATAAATAAGGTCCAGCCGTTTCTTCAGATTGCTCAGCCCAATGCCCGGAGGCCGATTCTCCTCCGACTCCTGGGAGGATCTATATTTATTCTTCACGATCACGGAAAGGAGATTCCCATCCGTAATGTTCACCTCGATGTAGATCATAGGTGTCTCCACAAGCCCTATGCCATGCTTGAATGCATTTTCCACCATCGGTATCAGCAACATGGGCTCGATACGCTGATCGCCTACACAGGCGGGAACATTGAACTGTACGGTTACATCATCCTTAAAACGCAGCATCTGCAGGTCGATGTACACCCGCAAGTACCTGAGCTCATCCTCCAGCCTTATCTTCTCATTTTCCGCGTCGTATAGCATATAATTCATCAACTCCGCCAGCTCCAGCAACGCAGGTTCCAGCAGCTCGGACCGCTTCCGGGCCATCAAAACCATACTGTTGAGCACATTCAGCATAAAATGCGGATTTACCTGCCCCCTCAAAAAGGACAGCTCGGTCCGTAAATGCTCGGTCTCCTTTTCCTTCCGCTCCTTCTCCAGCCGGGCATTCTGCCCAAATGCCGCCACGCAGGCGCTGGCCAAAATAAACAGGAGCACTGGCGCTATCCGCTTCACCACGGCCTGATGATAGTAATGATCCGCCGCATGGTTATTGAAAAAGAATGCCATTCCCGAGAGAAAGGCGACAGTGATGGCCAACAGGATCAATACCATCCAGTATATTACCCGCCGCCGCCGGAACAGATAATAAGGCATCAGCCAGTAAGCGTGGGCATAGAACAATCCCATACAGGGAAGCACGGACCACAGTACCCCTGTAGTGCTCCATGGCACCGGATGCTCTGGGTTCCGGGGTCCGAAAAGGAGCACACACGACACCAATGCCGACCATATAAAGCAGTGAAATAATATTCTGTATAGCCGGCTGACACGAGGCATAATATCAATGATACTTAATGTACGGTGGTTTTTACACTCCGGATAGTATGCGCACTGAAATATCCCAGCGCCCCATTACTGATATTCGAGATAGGATTGGCCGGAGACGCCGTCGTATTGAACGTCCCACCGCCGGCGGATTGATCCAGCTCATTGAAGTAGTCGAATACAGGCTTGTCGATACAATACATCCTCACTTCCAGCCAGTCGCCAGCCTTCAGATACGCACTGTCGTTACGCAGACTGCGGGTGATATACCTTCCGTCGGACAACCGGTCGTCAAACACGAATATGTCCTTATTCAGCAACACTCCGTTGAGATATTCGACAAACTGATAGTAGTTGGCGATGCCGGCAGGGTCCTGGAAATTAGGCACGGCATAGATCGTGTTCCTGCCAAACCCTGTCCGGTGATTGAAAGTCACAGAATCCAGCTTCACAGGCTGCGGCATGGTAGAGACGGCCGTATACAGCGTATCCTGCGACAGGACGGACAAGGTATAGGTATTGCCTGGCTTGCCTTTCAACGTCTGCGTCGTATACACCCCGGGGGTCGACTCCACCAGGCTGTCCACATGCCCCTCATTATCGCTGATCCTGATGGAAGCCCCCCTGACGGCAGGAAAGCTGTTCTCGGAATAAAAGGACACCGTCCGATGGACCCGCACCGTATAAGGCGCCGTGGTATCATCGGTGACCTCCCCCTCGATGACGATCTGCGGAGCAGCGTTGTTGAGATTGAGATGTACTGTCTTCTGACAGGCATACAGACCGATAGCCAATACCCCCGCCAATATCACTCGTTTCATGCTTAGAATTTAAAGTTATACGTAATGGAAGGCACCCAGCGGAAAAGCGCATACTGAAGGGCCCGCGTCTTCGAAGGGTCGCCGGGATCCTGCTCGAACGTGATGCTGTATGGGTTCTCTCTTCCATATAGATTGTAGATGGAAAAATTCCAGTTGCTATCGAATTTCTTTGTCTTTTTGCCCTGCAGCGTGGCGCCTATATCCAGCCTGTTGTATGAAGGCATCCGGTATGCATTCCGCTCGGTGTACAAAAAGGCGATCTGCCCATTGACCTCGTATTTGCCGCTGGGCCAGGTGACGGCATTCCCGCTGTAATAAGTAAAGTCGGCAGAAACTGTCCACTTTTTATTGATCTTATAAATGCCCACAATAGAAAGATTATGCGTCCTGTCCTGGTTGGCGGGGAAGTAATGTCCGCTATTGATCTCGGTGAACTGACGTTCGGTCCGGGACAAGGTATAGCTGACCCAGCCATTGAGCTTCCCATACTTCTTTTTGACAAACAGCTCCCATCCATAGGCCCTCCCCTTCCCAAATACGATCTGGGATTCGACATTCTCATTGGCTATCAGCTGCGCCCCATTCTTGTAATCTATCTGGTTCTGCATCCCCCTATAATAGACCTCCGACGAGAACTCATACTGGTTGTCCTTAAAGTTCCGGTAATACCCCGCAGACACCTGGTCGGCGATCTCGGGCTTTACATTGTTGCTGCTGGGGATCCATACATCGGTGGGGTTGGCAGATGTGGAATTCGACAACAGATGGAGATTCTGCGTGGTCCGGGTATACGCCAGCTTGATCGAGCTGCTGGAGGTCAGCTTGTAGTTCATCGAAAACCGCGGCTCCAGGTTGAAATAGCTCTTCACTACCTTGCCGCTGGAATAAGTAGCTGTATCGACAGCATTTCCATTCTTATCATAGGTATAAAAACTTCCGGGGCCCATCACCATAAAACTGCCCGCCCTCAATCCATAGTTGATGCTCATAGCCGAAGACACAGTCAGATCATGGGAGAAATAAGCAGCGCTCTCCAGGGCATGCTTGCTCTGCAACGTCAGGGGATTGAAGCTGGATGTCGATGATGCCGAAATGACCCCGGGTGATGTAGTATGATTGATCACATCCAGCCCGAAATTGATCTTATTGTTGGCATTGGCATAATACTGCAGATCCTCCTTGAAATGCAAATCTTTTATAAAAGAGGTTATGCCGATATTGTTATTCCCCGAATTGATCTTAATATCATAATTATACTTACTATAAATAAGGGAGGTATTGGAGAACATCCGGCTGCTGAAAATGTGGTTCCATCGCAGCGTGCCGGTGGCATTGCCATAGTCGATGCCGAATGTATTGCCGAATCCCAGCTTGTCCTTTCCAAAATAGCCGGAAAAATAGATACGGTCCTTATCTCCCAGACGATAGTTGGCCTTTGCATTGATATCATAAAAATACAGGCTGTTCTGATTGGTATTGGAATCCTTGGAAAGTTTCAGGAACACATCCGCATAGGTCCTCCGGGCGCTGACGATAAACGAGCTCTTGTCCTTTTCGATAGGCCCCTCGATATTCAGGCGGGAAGAGATAAGACCGATGCCTCCGCTGGCATGATACTCCTTATTATTGCCGTCATTCATCTTTACATCCAGCACAGAGGACAGCCGCCCCCCATATTCCGCCGGCGTGGCGCCTTTGTATAAGGTCACATCCTTTATAGCATCCGAATTGAAAGTGGAGAAAAAACCCAACAGGTGGGAGGGATTATATACCGTGGCCTCGTCCAGCAGGATCAGGTTCTGATCCGTATTGCCGCCACGTACAAAGAACCCGCTGTTGCCATCCCCTGCCGACTGCACCCCGGGCAATAGCTGCAGGGTCTTTAAAATATCTTTTTCACCAAACAGCACGGGCAGATCTTTGATCTCGTTGATCGACAGCTTCTGCACCCCCATCAATGGTTTGGTGACATTATTGTTCCTCCCGGCTGTCACTACTGCCTCCTGTAATTGCTTCGCGACATTCTCCAGCGTAATGGATATCGACGTGTCCTTCCGGAGATAAACAGCCACCGTATCATTACCATACCCCGCAAAGCTCACGACCATCGTATAGGAACCTGGAATAGCGCTGATGGAATAAAAACCATAGGAATTGCTGATGGCGCTGACATTGGGGCTCTCCAGGAATACGACGCTGGCCCCGATCAAGGTTTCTCCCGAGCTCTGATCCCGGATGGTGCCGCTCACGGTATGCCGGGTCTGCGCAGTTACTAACAGAGGTAAAAAAAACACACATAGGAAAAATACTCTACTCAGTCGCATCGAAAGGTTTTTGGTTTTGCGGCACAAGGATAATAAGGACTATTGTTAAAAAAAAGTTATCGGGGACAAAATACAGGATTATGGGTATATGAGGTGCAAATAGCCGACGATGGCAGAACTTTTGATTAAATATATAAAAAAATCATGATCGAATCGATGGCGAGAGTTTGCAAAAATTATCAGCCAATTGAAAACTATGGGATCATAGGTGACCTGGAGACAGTGGCCCTGGCAGGTCTGGATGGTTCCATCGACTTTATGTGTTTCCCCGGCTTTGACTCCCCCAGCATATTCGCCGCCCTGCTCGATAAGGACAAAGGAGGATATTTCTGCATCCAACCCGTATTCAAAGAGATGAAAACCAAACAGCTCTACCTTCCAGCTGATAAGAAGGGTCACAGCCATACGGGGAGATGTCATCTACCAGCTTCGCTGTAGCCCTCGATTCAATTACGGGCAGAATGCTCATAAAGTCACCCGGACACGCCCCAACGAGATATGCTTCGAGCCAAGGGGCAGAGCTGGCCTCAAACTCTCCCTTCGTTCCAACATCCCCGTTAGCATACGGAGTGGCGATGTCATCGCCGAATTTACGCTGTCCTCCGGTCAGACAGCCGACTTCATCCTCGATGATCCATCCCTGCGGCAGGAGGGCCAGCAGGATGTCTGCGCCATCGTAACACAAAGCCTTTTCCGCACGGTGAACTATTGGAAGGACTGGACAACGGAACTGGGACTATCGTTACACCTGGATAATTTCGAAGGCTATAGGAAGTCCTCCCCCGTCCGTGTGGGCAACGACGCCTACAGCCAATTGCAGCTGGATATCTATGGAGAGCTCATGGACTCTGTTTATCTGTACAACAAGCATGTAGAACCCATCTCTTATGACTTCTGGAAGGACCTGGAAAAACAGATGGACTGGCTTGCAGACCACTGGCGCCAGCCGGATGATGGTATTTGGGAAGTGCGTGGTGGTAAGAACTATTTCCTTTGTTCCCGTGCAGCCTGCTGGGTGGCGCTGGACAGGGCAATAAAGATCGCCGAGCTGCGCTCCTTTCCCAGAAATGACAACTGGAAAAAAGAAAGGGATACCCGTTTTATCAGCCCTAAAGACCCACGCTGGCTCTCTACCCTGGACAGGATAGAAAAAGAGCTGGTCACGGACAGCCTGGTATACCGTTACAATCCCGAGGTGGCCTCCCCGGACGGATTGTCGAGCCACGAAGGCACTTTCTCGGCCTGCACTTTCTGGTACGTGGAATGTCTCTCCCGGTCTGGGCAGCTGGGTTTCGAAGGCCAGCACCTGGGGAATTTTCCCCAGGCCTTTACGCACCTTGCGCTCATCAGCGCCGCGCACAACCTCAACAAACAATTGAACGACAGCCGGAATAAGAATGTGGACGACCAATATAGAGGTTTCCCGGGCCAGCCCGGAGAATGATCCGCCATCCGGCCAGGGCGCCCCCGGGAATTCATCGAAGAAAGCTCCAACTTGGTCGAAATCTTTTCCTGCTTCCCTTCGGGAAGAGTAGTTTTATGGCATAATCCTTAGACCATGGAATACGATAATGACCGGCTCCGCCGGCGCACCGACAAAACTGAAATATTCTATTGGGGTCTCTTCGTTCTCATCTACCCCCTTATCAATATCTCCACTCTCTTCCTGCGCGATCCGAGGATATGGCCCGTGCTGCTGTTCATCAGCCTCCTGCTTTTCCCTGGCTACCTCCTCTATTCCCGCATCATGGGCTCCGTATTTCTTACCCAGCACCGGCGCGGCTTCGCCATCCTGATGACCATTCTCTCCTTCCTCGTCATCCAGGCCTTTCTTTTCGCAGTCCATTTTCTTATTTTGAAATTCAACCTGAGCCCCTGGGAAAGAGCCTATTTTTCCTTTTCCACCACTACCATCCTGAGGGAATTTTCCTGGGCCATCCTCAATATGAGCTTCGCCATGGCCATCTTCTATATCCGTAAATCCATCGACGAACGCCAGTTCCTGGAAGCCACCAGGCGGGAAAGCAATTTCTACAAACTCCGCTACCTTAGAGCACAGCTTAACCCCCATTTCCTTTTTAATACCCTGAACAGTATCTATTCCCTGAGCCTGCAGAAGTCCGAAAGGACACCCGAGGTAGTGGTCAAGCTGGCCGATATCATGCGCTATCTCATCTATGAATGCAACGAAGAAAAAATAGCCCTGGACAAGGAGATAGAATTTATCCGCAATTACATCGACATCGAAAGGATACGCTATAAAGCCGATATCCGATTCACCGTAGAAGGCATTACCTCCGGCGTCCTCATAGAGCCCTTCCTCTTCATATCCTTTATCGAAAATGGCTTCAAGCACGCCCTCGACAATTCTTTCGAAGACCCCTTTATCTATATCACCCTCAAAGTAGAGTCCAGCCAGATCGTGCTCAATGTCATCAACAGCACCAGTGCGGACCTGGAAACACAGGCCAAGCAGCGGATGAAAGGCAAAGGCCTCGCGAACAGTCGCAGTCTCCTGGAAATACTCTATCCCGATGCCTATGAGCTTGACATCATCCAGACGGAAAAAGAAGAGAACAGGAATAGCCAGTTGCGGCTCCGCAACGCCCGCGAAAGACTGGAAGACCTCTATCCCGACGCCTTTACCCTCGATGTTATATTGAGCAAAAGCGCTTTCACTGTATCTTTAGTCCTCAAAAGGTCTGCCGCTTGATAAAATGCATCATTGTAGAAGACGAGACCCTGGCGCAGGATGTCATTAAAAGCCATCTCCAACAACTGGGACGCTGGGAGCTGATGGGCGTATACCGCAATGCACCGGAAGCCATGGAAGCCCTACGGACCATGGAAGTGGACGTCATGTTCCTGGATATACGTTTACCAGGTATGAGTGGCCTGAACTTTCTTCGCAGCCTGCAAGACCCGCCCCTCGTAGTGCTGACCACCGCCTACGCAGAATATGCCGTGGAAAGCTATGAGTTCAGCGTCATCGACTACCTCCTTAAACCCATCTCCTACGAACGTTTTTCAAAGGCAATCGATAAGATCGAGGATGGCCGGCTCTTTTCCCCGGCAGCGGCAGGCAAGGAACTGGAAAGGAATGGCGACCATATCTTCGTAAGATCCAATAGCAAATTCTTTAAGGTCAATTTCTCCGAGATTATGTATATCCAGGGGATGAAGGACTATTTGAAGATCTGTACGCCGGAATATACGCTCGTGACCCACCAGACCATGAACGAGCTGGAGAAGCTCCTCCCCCCCCGGCAATTCATTCGGGTGCATAAGTCCTACATCATCGCCATCTCCCACATCCGCTCCATCTATGGAAATTCCATTGAATTAGGGAAGGTCACCATCCCCATCGGTATCAACTATAAAGAGGCTGTTATGGCGCTTGTAGGCAGACGTTAATAACAGTTTATTTCAAATACTTTTCCAGATACTCGAAACTCACTGTCGATATCAACAGATGACTCGGCCAGTTGTACGCCGCCCCATGCGCCCCGGGAGGATAGATCCGCAAGTCAGCATCCTTCCCCGCATTGGTCAGTGCGGTCAATAATTGCATGGTATGTGCCGGGTGTACATTGTCGTCGCTCATGGAATGGATCAACAACAGATGATCCTTCAGCGCTCCCGCATGGGTCATATCGCTGCTGTTCTTATAGCCCTCGGCATTATCCGGGAGCGTCCCCATATAACGTTCGGTATAAACATCGTCATAGAGCCGCCAGTCCGTCACAGGGCTGTTTGCAATACCCACCTTAAAGACACCAGGATGGTTCAGCAGCGTATAGGTTGTGCTAAAGCCTCCATAGCTGGTCCCCATGATAGCCATCTTGTCCCCGTTGACATAGGACAGCGAAGACAGATAATGCGCGGTCTCTACAAAGTCATTGCTTTCCCATTTGCCCAGCTGCTTATAGACGATCTTCATAAAGGCGCTTCCATAATTGGCGATACCCCTGTTGTTGACATCTACAACGATATAGCCATTCTGCGCCAGCCATTGCTGCATTCCGTTGGCGCCCCACCTGGAAAAAACCCCATGCGACTCGGGGCCGCCATAAATGGCCAGCACCACAGGATATTTTTTGGACGGATCGAAGTCGAAGGGCTTGATCATGCTGCCATCCAGCCTGACCCCGTCCGAAGTGGTAAAATGGAACAGCTCCGTAGGAGCATACGCATGCGTCTTGACAAAATCGCTGACAGACTGGTTCTCCTGCAGCATCTTCAAAAGTTTCCCCTTCCCGTCACAGAGCCCCACATGCAGGGGAGTGCTGACATTGCTATACTCGTCGAGATAAAACCCGGTGCTCGTGGACATATCGATATTGTGAAAGCCTTCCACCGTCGTCAGCTTCTTCTTATTTGCCCCATCAAACCCAATAGCATACAGCTGCTGTTCCAGCGGTGATGCTTCAGCCGAAAGATAATATATCATCTTTCTATTTGGATCGATGCCTGTAACCTTAATTACATCCCAGTTCCCATTCGTCACCTGGTTGATCGGCTTCCCATCATATCCGTAATGATAGATGTGATAATATCCGCTGCGATCCGACACCCAGAAGAAGTCCTTCGTCTTCTCGGGGAAATAGATCATATCATTGACATTGGTATAAAAATTAAAGATCGCCACCCAGTTGCTGTTCTTCTCCTCCAATACCAGCCGGCGCTCGCCTGTCTTGACATTGAAGAAGTACAGCTTCATATCATTCTGTGCCCGGTTAAGGGTCATCAACGCCAGCTGGTCGGGATCGCTGGTCCAGTAGATCCTGGGGATATAAAAGTCACCGGTCTCTTCCGGCTCCAGCCATATCTTTTTACCATTCTGCACATCCACGACACCGATCCTGACGGAAGGATTGGCATCCCCTGGCTGCGGGATGGGAATGGTCACCTGCTCGGGATGGAACCCCTCGTAATTGGTCATGTGAAATCGGGGCACCTGCCGTTCGTCGAATTGCCAGAAGGCGATGTACCGGCTGTCCCTGCTCCAGTTCCAGGCCTGCGCCTGACCGAACTCTTCTTCATACACCCAGTCATAATGCCCATTGAATATACCATCCTCGCTGGTGCTGTCCATGGTCAACATAGTCTCGCTGCTCTTGGCGAAGTCATAGACATACATATTGCCGCCCCGCTCGATACCTACCATCTGCCCGTTGGGAGAAAGCTCCGCCGTACGGGCATTCTGCGCCGCCAGCTGTAGCTGCCGGGAATCCACATCATAGATATAATAGTCGGATATGCCGCTGCGACGGTAGAGATGACGGAAGTTGGTCCTGAATACCAGGTGCTTGCTGTCCTGGCTCCACTGAAAGGACTGGTAATTGAACTCCTTGTCCGAGTTGGGAAAATGAATACCGCTATTGGTAAAGACAGTCTTTTCCTGCAGGGTCTTGGGGTCCATGACATGGATCTCCTTGCCCGTGGTGAAGGAATACTGCGCCCCACCCTGTATCCAGTTGACATTGGCAGGACCGGACTGACCCCTCAATTGCCCCGTGGCTTGCAGCGCCTCGGAGATATCACCATAGGTTTTCTTTTGCGCATGTACGTCACAGATACCAAGCAGGAGGACGGACAGGACCAAAAGGGGTCTCACGGGGATTTGGGTATATTTCATGTGAAGAGTTTTATTTCTTGGGAGGCAGATTGAACGCTACCGCATCATGCTCAAAATGCCCCTTGTGGCTTCCGTCACAAAAAGGCTTGTTCCTGGACATGCCACAGCGGCATAGGGAGACGATCTCTCTTCCGCCAAGATCATAGACCGCGCCCGTCATGTCTACTATTTCAAAATTGCCTTCTATTCGCAGTGATCCGTTGCTATTGACCGTAATCTTTGTTTTTGACATTTTATTTATATCGTTTGGGCCGGCAAAATAGGATTTTTTAACGAACCTAAGGTTCGTTGTCCTAAGGACAGATAGTAGATTTTTCGGACAGGCGGGCTGGATTATTTATAAGCGGCTGTCTTTATCTTGCCCATCCAGCATGAATATTCTATTTTCAACGCATGAAAAGAAAAGACTTTTTATCCATGGCCGGTATGGGTATGGGCGGTGTTCTGCTGAGCAGAATACCGGTGCTCGGATCAGCCACACGACCCCGCACCGAGACAGCCTGGATCGATACGGGAATAAAAAAACAATTGGCCGACGTCGCCCTGAATGCAGCCCGTTCAAAAGGCGCCACCTACGCAGATGTACGCATCGGCCGTTACCTCAACCAGTTCATCATTACACGAGAGGATAAAGTGTTAAACATAGTGGACACCGAATCCTATGGCATGGGCATCCGTGTCATCGCAGGTGGCTGCTGGGGATTCTCCGCCACCGACAAGCTCGACAAGGACAATATCGCCAAAGCCGCCGAACTGGCTGTAGCCATCGCAAAAGAAAATGGACGGCTGCAATCACAGCCGGTACAGCTGGCGCCACAGAAAGGCCTTGGCGAGGTCACCTGGAAGACGCCCATTATTAAGAACAGTTTCGATATCCCTGTAAAGGAAAAGGCAGAAATGATCCTGGGCGTCAATGCCGCTGCCATGAAGGGGGGCGCCAGCTTCATCGATACGGCCCTCTTCCTCGTCAATGAACAGAAATATTTCGCCTCCACGGATGGCTCCTACATCGACCAGGATATCCATCGCATATGGCCCGTCTTTACCGTGACAAAGATCGATGAGAAGACAGGTAAGTTCGAGACAAGGAACTCCCTGGGCGCTCCGATGGGTATGGGTTACGAATACCTGACCCCCGACGACAGCAAAAAGATAAAGACCGTAACCACTCTCTACACCGACAGGTATGATATGCTGGAGGACGCCAGGCTGGCCGCCGCACAGGCAGCAGAGAAGCACGCCGCCGAATCCGTCGATCCGGGGAAATATGATCTGGTACTGGACCCTACCAACCTTTACCTCACGATCCATGAATCAGCCGGCCACCCCACCGAGCTGGATAGAGTGCTGGGATACGAAGCCAACTTCGCAGGCACCAGCTTCCTCACCCTCGACAAGTGGAAGACAAAAAAATTCAACTACGGCAGCAAACTGGTCAACATCGTCGCCGACAAAACACAACCCGGCAGTCTCGGCGCCGTAGGCTATGATGACGAAGGCGTACCATGTAGAGAATGGGATGTGATAAAGGACGGCATACTCGTCAATTACCAGGCCATCCGCGACCAGGCGCATATCATCGGACTAAACGAATCCCAGGGCTGCTGCTATTCCCAGAGCTGGCAGGACGTACAGTTCCAGCGCATGGCCAATATCTCTCTGCGCCCGGGCAAAACGCCCCTCATGCCCAACGAGCTGATAAAAAATGTAGAAAAAGGCATCTATATCATCGGAGATGGCTCCTACTCCATCGACCAGCAGCGCTATAATTTCCAGTTCAGCGGCCAGCTGTTCTATGAGATAAAGAACGGGAAGATTGCAGGCATGCTAAAGGACGTAGCCTATCAGGCTAATACACAGGAATTCTGGAACTCCTGTACAGCCGTCTGCGACCAGCGGGACTACAGACTGGGGGGTACCTTCTTCGACGGTAAAGGTCAGCCCTCCCAAAGCAATGCGGTGTCACATGGCGCCGCCACGGCCCGGTTCAATGGTATCAATGTCATCAATACAGCAAGAAAAATCTAAGTGGGCCACAGGTCCACTGACCGAAGGTCCATCATTAAATTCAAAAAAAGGTAGTATTATGTCCCTTCTTACCCAGGACGAAGCACGCACCCTGCTGCAAAAGGTCCTCAGCTATTCCAAAGCCGACGAATGCCAGGTCTCCATCAATGGCTCCGTAGGGGGCAACATACGCTATGCGCTCAATGCAGTATCCACCAGCGGCGCCTCCGACCAGATGTCCCTTGCCATCACATCGGCATTTGGCAAAAAGGTGGGAACGACCACCATCAACGAGTACGATGATGCCTCGCTGGCAAAAGCCATCCGCCGCGCAGAAGAGCTGGCCCGCCTGGCCCCGGAGAATCCCGAATACATGCCCTTCCTTGGCCCGCAGACCTATGAAGCGCCTTCAAAGACTTATGTAGAGGCTACCGCCGCACTCAATTCAAAATCACGGGCCGACATGGTACAGGGCAGCCTGCAGATATCGAAGGACAACAAGCTCAATGCCGCGGGCTACCTGGAAAACAGCACCAGCTTCTACGCCATCATGAACTCCCATGGCCTCTTCGCCTATACGACCAACACTGCGGTCAACTTCTCGGTAACCCTCCGCACGGAGGACGGGACGGGCTCCGGATATGCGGCAAAAGGTTATAACGACAGCGCCAGATTGGACGTGCTGGCCGCTTCGAAAACGGCCGCCTGGAAGGCGGCCAGGTCCACGGGCGCCAAAGCCCTGGAACCAGGTAAATATACCGTGATCCTGGAACCCGCCGCCGGTATAGTACTGCTCGAGAACCTCTACGGCAGCCTCGACGCACGCAGCGCCGACGAAGGCCGCAGCTTCCTTAGCCAGCCGGGTGGCAAGACCCGCCTGGGCGAAAAACTGGTCGATGAAAGGGTCAATATCTACTCCGACCCACACAACGAAGACCTTCCTACCTATCCCTTCAATTATGAAGGCATGCCCCAAAAAAAGATCAGCTGGATAGAGAAAGGCGTCATAAAGAATCTCTTCTATTCCCGCTATTGGGCACAGCAAAAAGGAGTGACTCCCACCCCCTCGCCCGACAGTGTCATCATGGACGGCGGCACAGCCAGCATCGAAGACCTCGTAAAAAGCACGGAAAAAGGTATCCTCGTCACACGCCTCTGGTATATACGGTCCGTCGATCCACAAACGCTGCTGTATACAGGGCTCACCCGCGACGGTACTTTCTATATCGAGAATGGTGAGATAAAATTTCCCATTAAGAATTTTCGTTTCAATGAGAGTCCGATCATCATGCTAAACAACCTGGAGACGCTCGGTAAACCCGAACGTACCATCAGTGGAGAAGGAGGAGGCTCAGCCATGATACCGCCGATGAAGATCCGTGACTTTACGTTCACATCCCTGTCAGATGCGATATAGCTTTATCCTGATCTCCCTTTTAGGACTGGTCTCCGTCACAAGAGCCCAGCAGGATACACCCAAACGGGCCGGAGGCCCGTTGTCCGAAGGACAGACATTAATGATCGTACACTTCGACATCGATAAGGCCGACATCTGGCCCCCGGACAGGGCATACCTGGATAGTATGGTTTCCAGCATGGCCGCACGCAACCCGGTCAACCATAGGATAACTTTCGCCCTCACCGGGCATACCGATAATTCCGGCAGCGATACGCATAACATCCGGCTGTCACAACAACGGGCCTACGCCGTCCGTGACTACCTGCGCTCCAAAGGCTGGCCCGACAGTCTGTTCAAAAGCCTCGACGGCTATGGCAGCGGCCACCCGCTGAATGACAACAGCACTGCCGAAAAGAGATCTTTGAACAGACGGGTCGAGATCATCATACACCGCATCGTCCCGGCAGCTACCCTGCCAGCTGGTACGCCCACAGCTGCCTCGCCTCCCGACACAGCCGTAATCATCCCCGGCACCTCCACCCAGGACGACGACCCCAATACCATCATCTACCGCAGACCTCCTACCCTACAGGAGATCTTCAAGGACACCGCCAACCTCGTTGGTAGGAACATCGTCCTCCGCAATGTCAATTTCTACGGCGATCGCCACATCCCCCTCCCAGGGTCCACCATTATCCTGCAGGAACTGGCAGCCATCATGAAGGAATATCCTACCTTACATATCGAGATACAGGGCTACGTTTGCTGCATGTCCGACGGCTTCGACGGCCGCGACGCCGACACCGGTACCCCCGACCTCTCCGCCCAACGGGCAAAATTTGTGTTCGATTTTCTGGTCGGCCAGGGGATAAAAAGGAACAGAATGACATACAAAGGCTTTGGCGCCAGCAATAAAATATATCCGGAGGAAAGAGATGAGGCCCAGAAGACGGGTAACAGGCGGGTAGAAATAAAGATCATTAAGCTTTGATCCTTAATGCACATTCCTATCACATGAGATATAGCATAACATTGGCTCTTTTATTATCGCTGGTCTCCGTCACAAAAGCCCAGAAAGATACAGCCAAACGGGCCGGAGGCCCGTTGTCCGAAGGACAGACATTAATGATTGTTCATTTCGACACCGACAGCGCCACTATCCTCCCCAGGGAAAAGACATTCCTGGACAGCGCCCTGATGCATACCGCCGTCACAGACATTACTGCCATCCGCCTGGCAGGATACACCGATAATTCCAGCAGCGATGCACATAACGTCCGGCTGTCCCTGCAACGGGCTCAGACCGTCCGCGACTATCTGCAATCCAAAGGCTGGCCCGACAGCCTGTTCAAAAGCCTCGACGGCTTCGGCAGCAGCCGCCCGCTGAACGATAACGGCAACGCCGGAAAAAAAACGTTGAACAGACGGGTCGAGATCATTCTTACCCGCCGGGACACATCCGCCCTCCACGAGTTCTTCAAAGACACCACCAACCTCGTAGGCAAGAACATCATCCTTCATAACCTCAACTTTTACGCCGGTCGCCACATCCCTCTTCCACAGGGCTACAAGGTCATGCAGGAATTGCTGGTCATCATGAGACAACATCCCACTCTCCGCATCCAGATACAGGGCTATATCTGCTGCAATTCCGACGGATTCGATGGCCCAGATCTCGATACACACGCCACGGATCTCTCCATCCAGCGTGCCAAATTCGTGTACGATTTCCTGCTCAGCCAGGGGATAAAAAAGGAAAGAATGACCTACAGAGGCTTTGGCTCCAGCAATAAAATATATCCGGAGGAAAAGGATGACGCACAGGTGGCGGCCAATCGGCGCGTGGAGATAAAGATCGTAAGCTTTGGCGTCCCCCCGTCAGGACAAGACATAAAACGAAAAAACCCCCAATAGTTAGTCAGGGGCCTTTCAAGAGAAATTGGAATTTAAGGTTTTTCTGGATTGGATATCGGTTACTTCATTGGAATTGGATAGAACAAAACTAACCCAAACCAATATGTTAAAAAAGAGCAAAGACCCTCGATTTTTATCGTATATCTACGATAAAGGACAGAGAAGGGCCGTCAGGCCCTTCTGTAATTACTTATGTTCCAACAACTTAAAAAACTGATCCAATTGGGGTAAGATCACGATCCTCGTGCGCCGGTTCTGCGCCCGTCCCTCATCACTATCATTGGAGGCTACGGGAATATATTCCCCTCTGCCTGCTGCAGCCATATGGCTGGGCTGAAGCCCATACTTATTTTGAAGGATACGGATCACAGCGGTCGCCCTCTTTACGCTAAGGTCCCAGTTATCCAGCAGCACCCCCCTCCGGAACGGCCGGCTGTCAGTATGCCCCTCTACCATGAATTCAATATCAGGCTGCGCCTTCAGAACGGTCGCTACCTTCCCCAATACCTCCTGCGCCCTGGGTGTCACATCGTATTTCCCTGTATTGAACAGCAGTTTGTCGGAAATGTCCACATAGACCACCCCCTTGTCCACCTTGATATTGATATCCTTGTCATTCAGATTGCCAATAGCCCCCTTCAGGTTATTCACCAGGGCCATATTCAATGAATCCTTATGCGCCAGGGCCGATTGCAGACTTTCGATATAGGCATCCTTGGCGCCGATATTCTCCAGGGATTTCTTGATGCTCTGCGCCTGGGAGGTAGAGATCACGGACATATCCTCCAACTGCTTCAACGCCTGTGTATTATTGTCTTTCAAAAATGCTATCTGCTTATTCAGCGCCGCCACCTGATCGTCACACGAGGACTTTTGTTTGGTCAGGTCCGCTGTCTTATCATTACAGTTTTTCAGATCGTTTCGTAAGGCGCTGTCGGATTTGCTGAGTTCGTCATATTTGGATTGAAGAGCCTTGAACTTTTTACTGCTGACACAGGAAAAAAGCATCAGCGGCAGCAGCCCTGCCAATGCCATTTTTTTGATACGCATGCTGAGTGATTTGGAAAGCAATTTCCGTCGCCCGTCTTAACGGGGGCTTAATCCGGGATTAGAAAAGTATTAGAATTGGTAGGCAGTCGCACGATAAACCGGGAGCCCACCTCTACCATGGACTCCACCTCGATCTCCCCCTTGTGCAATTTTATGATCCGCCGGGCCAGCGAAAGCCCCAGCCCAAACCCGGGAATGGTATGCCCCTCGTCCGTCCTGTAGAATGGCTGGAAGATCTTTTCCCACTCTTCTTCCGCAATCCCCCTCCCTTTATCCTCGATGGCGATCATGATGTCCCGCCCATGCACCGACAGCCGAACCACGGCATGATGGTCATCTGAATACTTACAGGCATTGGTGACCATATTCTTCATCGCCATGAACAAAAGCTCTTCATTCCCCAGCACCAACAGCTTCTCCTCTTCCTCCGGCAGTCGATCGAAATCCAGCGTGACGGAATAGCCATCGCCGGTCTTGGATATCTCTCCCGGCAATCGTAAAAGGATTTCGTCTATCCGCACCTGGTCGATCTCCAGCCCTCCGGCAGTACCCGAAGCCTTCGCAAACTCCAGCAGGGTCTGTGTCAGCTTGTTCATCTGCTGCACATCCTGGTATACGGACTGGATCACCCGCCGATAGTCCTCCATGCTCCTCACCCGCTGCAAGGACACTTCCAGCTGACTCGAAATAGACGTCAGCGGTGTAGAAAGCTCATGCGAAGCATTGGCAATAAATCTCCCCTGTATCTCAAAGCTTTCCTGCAGCCTGTTCAACAGACTGTTCAGCGTATCCGAAAGATAGCCCCATTCATCACCGGGTCCGCCGCCGGTGGATCGTATCCTCCGGGTAAGATCACGCGCCGAAATATCATTCACCTCATCGGCGATCCTCCTCAACGGCCTGAGCAGGCTAATGGCAAACCACCATCCGATAATTACAGCGCTTACCAATCCCCCGATAAAGCTCAGCGTCAGCACCATCCTCAGATGCCGCAATTTCACATCACCCGGTTCATCATAAGCCGCGGTAACGATCACCAGGCTCGCATCTTTGTAATAAAAGGCCACCACATCCTTGTTACCCCGTACAAAATAGATATTCCCCCGCTGCCGGGTCCGGACAAGGGCCTCGGAGTCCACCAGAATACTATCGGCAGGATTATCGCAGTATCTGTAGATCATCCTACCGGTGAGATCATACGCCTCCACTACTTTATCCTTCATGGCCAGCGACGTGGACTCGTCTATCCGCCGGATCAGCTTCTGATCAAACACCCCGCTTTGGCTCAACAGCCTGCCGGTGGTGATGGCCCGGTTGGTCAGCCTCACCTGTATATCCTGTATGCGATTGGTATAGGAGAAATAATAGACAGATGCACACACCAGGGTAAGTATCCCCAGCACCAGAAGAGAGAACAGCAGGGTTATTCGAACCTTTACCGGCATCACCGGAAGTTTTCTTTTAAGATATATCCCATCCCCACCTGTGTCTGGATCAGCTTGTGCTCAAAATCCCGATCTACCTTGTTTCGGACGTAGCTGATATAAACATCGATGACATTCGTGTTGGTATTGAAATCCACATCCCACACATTGATAGCCAGGTCGGCTCTCGACACTACCCTGTTCTTATTGCGGAGCAGGTATTCCAGCAACTGGAACTCCTTTGCGGTAAGCTTGATTGGCCGGCCATCCCTGTACACCTCCTTATTGTCGAGGTTCATCTCCAGATCCGCGGCCTTCAGCAACCTGCCTACGGGCTGCGATGCACCGGGAGTACGCTTTAGCACGGCACGTATCTTCAACAGCAGCTCCCGGAACTCGAACGGCTTTACCATATAATCGTCCGCCCCGGCATCATATCCCTCGATCTTGTTCTCCAGCGTATTCATACAGGTCAGCATGACGATAATCGTATGCATATCGCTGTTACGGATCATCTTGCAGAGATCATATCCGTTGATCCTGGGCAAATTAATGTCCAGTATTACAAGATCAAAAGGACGGGAGGTGAACAATTGATAGCCAAGTTTACCGTCATAAGCTACTTCCACGTCAAACCCCTGCTCTGTCAGGCCCATTTTCAACGTGTCGGCGATCTTTTTCTCGTCCTCGATCACTAATATCTTCCTTTCCTCCATTCTATAAATTTAGGCAAAATCCTCATCAGCCGCCGGGACCCGCTATTCTCTAATGCAATTCTAATACCCCTTTAATATTTCGTTAAGATGCCGGCCCTACTTTGTTGGCATGAAAATCCTGACAAAAAAATTGACCTTTGCGATTTGCTTGCTATTGGTGATGGGCGGCCTCCGGAGCCAGTCTACGGTCGAAGCCTGCAGACTGCTGTACTATCAACGCTATGAGGGGGCTGCCCATTTATTGCAATCTATCATAAAAGCAGACCCCAACAATGCAGAAGCATGGTGGCTGCTCACCCGCACCTACCTGCACGACGGAAAGACAGCCATCATTCGCGACAGCCTGCGGCTCCTGCCTGCCGGCAATGCCAACGCCCCCCTTATCCTTTGCGCCTATGGACAGACACTCCTGCAGGATCATAAAAAAGACAGCGCCCTGCTTTGCTTCAACAAAGCCCTGGAAGAGACCAAACAAAAGGATCCCAAGGTCCTGCTGGCGATCGCCATCGCCCAGCAGGACGCCCCTGAAGGCGACGCAAACTATGCCATCGACCTGCTCAACCGCGCCATAAAAAAGGACAAACGCAACCCCGAATTGTACGTGGCCATGGGCAATGCTTATCGCAAGCTGGCGAACGGCACCGAGTCATATAAGGCCTATCAGGAAGCGCTCAACCAGGACAATCGTTACGCCGAAGCGGCCTACCGGCTGGGAAAGATCTTCGTCTCCCAGGGCAATGACGCCCTATACGTAAAGTATTTCACCGATGCGGTCACAGCCGACTCCCTCTACGCCCCCGCCTGGTACGAACTATATTATCATTATTACTTCAAAGATGTCAATAAAGCCATGGACTGTCTCCGGCATTATATCGCCGCCAGCGACAGGAGCGGCGCCAACGATTACCTGCTCACAGACCTCTTCTATGCCTCCCGCAAATACCAGGACGCCATCCGGCATGCGCAGCAGATCCTCGGACAACAGGGACAGCAGACCGAACCCCGCCTCTTCAAGCTCATAGCATACAGCTACAAAGAGCTCGACGACTCCGCCCGTGCGCTGGAATACATGCGAGCCTACTTCGGCCGGCAGCAGGATACAGGCTTTGTAGTCAAGGATTATGAGACCATGGGAGACATCTATGACAAGATGCAGCAACCCGACTCCGCCGCCACATACTATGTCCGCGCCGCGGCCATGGAAAAAGACACGACCAAAAGCATCGCCTATGATAAGAAGCTGGCAGAGCTTTATAAAAAACTAAAGGACTACCCCAACCAGGCCATCTGGCTGGGAAAATATTACCAGCACAGCCTTCAGTCGACCAATCTGGATCTGTTCAATTGGGGCCTGGCCAATTACATGGCCAAAAATTATCCAACGGCCGACAGCGTATTTGGTCTTTATGAAACAAAATATCCTGATCAGGACTTCGGCTATTATTGGCGCGCCCGCAGCGACGCCGCCATCGATACGGGCATGACCATGGGCATCGCCATCCCTCACTATCTCAAACTCATCGATATAGCCGTTAAGGACACCACCAGCAAGACCAATCGAAAGCATCTCGTGGAATCCTATGGCTATATTGCGGCCTATAAGGCCAATACGGAAAAAGACTATACGGGCGCCATCGATTATTTTGAAAAGCTGCTTAGCCTCGAGCCGGGCAATACGGACGCCCAACGCTATATCTCTATCCTGAAAAAGAACCAGGAAAAGGCGGCCAAGTCTACCGAAAAGGCCGTGACTACCCGTGCCGGACGTTAATACTCGTCACATTTTCAGGGAGGTTTATCACATTTGGCGCAAGACAGGGCAGTAATACCCTATTCTTGTATAAAAAAGACAGATGATGACTTCCCACAGCGACGCCCTCCAGGAACCCACCACCCCAAGACTCAGGTGGAGGGAGCATGAGCTGACCCTGGCCACCGTACTTTGTATCCTCAGCGTATGCGGATACGTCTGGCGCATCCTCGACAACTCATGGGCCGGCTTGAATAAGGAATATGGCGATGCCTTTTACAATAACCATGTCCCCTTCAACTATTTCACCAATATCTTTCTGCCAGAGGTCAGCGTTCCGGTGCTTGTCTACCTCGCTTTCCTACAGATGAATTTCTTTATCCTGCCCCGACTGCTGCAAACGGACTCACCCGTAAAAGGGTCCTTTACCTTCCATTTTGCCCGGTCGGGTGGCATCGAAATGAAAGGCGCCTCCGGCATGGTCCTCAAACGCACCATCTGGGCCGTCGTGTATGCCATTCTCCTGGTCATCCTTTTGGGCGCAGGCTGGGGTCTGGCCACCTTTTACCGGGAAGCATATTACTATGCCAGCCCGGATAACAACTTCGATCCACGGCAGATCATCATGGGGCATGGATTGAAAAAAGCATTCTGGGTAATGTCCTTTTACCTGTTCTATGCCTGCATACGCGAAGCCATTATCAGCCGGCTGGCCCAGCCTTCCCAGTGGAGGTCCTTCCGTATCCGGCTGACCAACCAGATCACGGTCAGTTTTGCCGTATACTTTGCCATATTTTATTTCCTCATTGCATTCGAGCTGGCGGATATGAAGATCTTCCCGGCCATGTTTGCCGTTATACCTGGCATCGCCCTCACCTTTCTCGTCCTTATTTTTTGGGTATTCCCAGCCAAGGGTGACAAACCTCTATTGAAAGGCGCCAACCTGCGTCGCCTCATCGGCTCAACCCTGATATGGGCCATCCCTTTCAGCTTCCTGTTTGTCATCTCCATCGACGAACCCAGGGTCTTTCTGCCTTTCCTTTTCACAGCCTGGCTCATCCAATTCTTCATCCTCACCCCCATATCCTGGTTCTTTTATCGCTGGCGCAAGGACAGTATCCTCCGTTTCCGGGGACTCGAGATCGCCCTCGACCAGTCCGAAGCAGACCTCCAGTTCCTCCGCAGCCAGATCAACCCCCACTTCCTCTTCAATTCCCTCAATACCCTCTATGGCACCGCCCTACAGGAAAACGCCTTCCGCGCGGCAGAAGGGATACAAAAGCTGGGGGACATGATGCGCTTTATGCTCCATGAGAATCACCAGGAAAAGATCCCCATGTATAAAGAGATAGAATACCTGAAGAATTACATCGACCTGCAAAAGCTCCGCACCCAGTCCTCTCCCGATATCACCATCACTGCGGACATAGAAGGTGGCGTCTGCGATCATATGATCGCTCCCATGCTCCTGATACCCTTCGTGGAGAACGCCTTCAAACACGGCATCAGCCTCAGGGACAAGTCATGGGTAGACATCCGCCTGCAGTGCGATGCGAAAGGCATCCTCTTCGAGGTCAAGAACAGCGTGCACATCCGCAAGGACAATGATCCCGAAAAGGACAGGTCCGGTGTAGGTATGAAAAATGTTGTCAACCGCCTGCGCCTGATATATCCTGGCAAACACGAGTTTTTTGTCAACGGCAATGACAGGGAATTCTTTATCCAGCTGCTGATCGAGCCGGGGAAGATCACTAAATTGTAATAAATTTTACTACGGTATGCTAAAAGCGGTAGCCATCGATGACGAACCCATGGCCCTGGAGGTGATCAAAAGCCTGTCGGGAAAGATCCCCTTCCTGCAGCTCCAGGCCTGCTTTACCAACGCCTTTGAGGCGATGAGCTACCTGAAAAAGGGGGATATCGACCTGTTGTTCCTGGACATAAAAATGCCGGACATTTCCGGCATGGACCTCCTGCGCAACCTCTCCCATCCCCCCATGGTCATCTTTACGACGGCCTATAGCGAGCACGCCGTCCAAAGCTTCGAGCTGGACGCCATCGACTACCTGCTAAAACCCTTCTCGCCGGCACGCTTCCTGAAAGCCTGCCACAAAGCCTATGAGCTGTATACATTGAAGAAACAAAATACCGGATCACATCCCGCCCCCGATCATATTTTTATCAAGAGCGGCTATGGGCAGATCCGGGTGGACCTGGGAGATATCCTTTATGTACAAAGCACGGGGAATTATATGCAGTTTGTATTGCCGGATGAGAAGATATTATCCCGGCTGACCATGAATGAAGTGGAAGAACTCCTGCCCGCCGGCCTTTTTGTCCGCATCCATCGCAGCTATCTGGTTGCTACGGCTAAGGTCAGCCGCATCGAAAGAGGCTCGGTTTGGATAAAGGATAAAGAATTGCCTATCGGGGCAGGCTACGCACATGAGATTGAAAGGATCACCGGCAGCAGCTAACGCCGCCCGCCGGCTAAGATCAGCCTTCCCGCACCTCGAGCCGGTCCTGGTACACCAGTATAGTACCCGACTTGCCGGCCGCCATCATCTTCTGATACACTTTATTGACAACACATTTATTCAAAAATCTTGCTAAATATTCTACTGCGCTTACATGATTAGGGTTGATATGATTCCCTCTTTCATCTACCAGTTCAATACGAATGTCCATGGTTTTTCATTTTCGAGTGTTCAATATACTATTATTTTCAATAAACTACTGTTTACAAAAAGTTATTTTTACTCACGTACATAATTATTTTTTTATGGCGTTCGTGATGCTTCGCGTTCATGTACGATGATCTCCGCACGACGGTTTAGCCATGCCCGGTTCGGGTCCTGGTTGTCGGCTACAGGGTTGTCGCTGCCATACGCCTTGGCCTTCATATAGTCCGAAGGTATCCCCCGGCTATTCATATATTCCAGCACCATCTTAGACCTCCTGCGGGAGAGGAAGTTGTTGTACTGGTTGGTACCCACATCATCCGTATACCCCTTGATCTCGACGACACCCAGGTTCGACTTGCGTCTCAAATGATCGATCACTTTGTCGATGATGGCAAACGCCTTGGAGTTAAGACCATATTCATTGAATTCGAAGTATACGACAAATCGTACGACGGGCTCACCATTTAACGTATCCACCCTGTAATCGCTTTCGTCAAAGTCGTCGTCCAGGTTGAGGGCGGTAGCCAGACTGCCCGTATGACGTCCGCGCCTGCGGCCGCCGGAGCCATTTGACCCATCGGCGCCATCTCTTCCATCTCTGCCGGAACCACCATCATCATCGTCCTTAATGCCCCTGGCCCTTCTCACCGAGTCCATATTGATGGTAATATTGATCGTAATGGGACCGGTCTTGGAAGTGCTATCCTTTTTCTTGTCATCGTCCTTGCTGGACCTGTTATAGGGAGACTGATCCTCCTTCTCCTGCTTCCGCTGCTTCTTGTTCTTGATAGGCAGGTAAATACCCATCGAGTACATGGTAGTATTGGAAACGCTATTGGTCATTGCATATCCGTACGTGATCTGGCCCATCACCATTATCTTTTTGGCATTGAACTTTGCCCCGACACCTATGGGCGCGCTGATATAGGAGGCATCGCTGATAATATCATTAACCCCGACGGTGATATATGGCTGCAGCCGGTAG
This sequence comes from Sphingobacteriales bacterium 50-39, assembly GCA_001898505.1. Classification (GTDB taxonomy): domain Bacteria; phylum Bacteroidota; class Bacteroidia; order Chitinophagales; family Chitinophagaceae; genus Puia. Next base: position 1,070,536 of record MKTZ01000001.1, on the reverse strand, counting down.
GACGCAGCCAGGAGATGATAATACAAAGCGACGTTTACCAGGTTATAGGTCTTCGACTTGGTCTGGCTGATCAGCACATTATCATTGGTGACATGCCCGAAACTAAGCCCCAGATCGGCGCTGAAGGACAGCCTGCCGGTAAGATTCTTATACGCGCTGGCGGCAAAGGACGCATTCCCACGACTGAAGAAAGGTAATGTGTTGGCATCGCTGAGATATCCCTTTCTGTTCTTTTCCAGAAAAGCAAAGTCCTGGAACTGGAATTTCAGAAGAGGAGATATGAACCAGCGCGTGTCCAGTTGCCGGCCGGGATTTTCCTCCCTGGCAGTTGAATCCTGCGGCTGCGAAGGCTGAGAAGGTTGTGACGGCGGGGATCCTGCATCCTTGGGCATGGAGACGGCAACGGCCACGGTATCTTTGTCCGGCGTGACCACCGTCACAGTGGTATCCCTGACGGTGCCCGTCGTATCCTTGACAGTGCCCGAGGTGTCCCTGGCAGTCGCCGTGGTGTCTTTCACCGAGCCAGTCGTATCCACTACAGGCTGCTGTCGTGCCGTATCTGTGCCTGGCGTAGTACCGTCCTGCGCCCGCAAACCTCCAAGGGTCAGCAGAAAAACACCGGTCAAACAAATAATTACCTTCTTCATGGGTTAGTTTTTAAAACCTTAATTGCTAAAAATCTATTTTAAGCGCTAGCTCTAATCCGTTACGGGTAATACCCGCGGCGCTGATGGTTGAAATATTGATATCATATAAAACTCCTATGATCAGCTTCTGATACCGTATGTCCAGATTGGGAACCAGTGCATCGTCATAACGATACCCCAGCCCCAGCCCTACAGCCGCCCCACCTGTTACTCCGGGTATGGCCTTGGTATAGGAAAAATTATAGTAATGACGATAAGCCGGCCCCTGCCAGTTCATCATCATATAGAAAGCCACTTCGTCATCGGACTGGGTGACATAGCGGTATCCGCCTTGTATGCCGTAGTTCATCTTCAAACGCGTGCTGTCTGACTTGATCTTATAGGAATAGGGCTTGTTTATCTGCATGGCAGATACCCCGAAATACCATTTGTCATACCGTGCATTGCTGAATACAGAGACGCCTGCATTCAGATTGAAATGCCCATAGCTCCAGCCGGAAGCCAGCCGGTCGGCAGAGGGAGCGCCTTCTATGGGACCGTAAGCATCATACTGGTCGCCAAAGGCATTCGACACGCCATTCACATTGAAATTGCTTTGGTAATAGGCGCCCTGGAAACCTGCAGCCAGATACGTCTCCTTACGCCCGATAGGTACGGCATACGATATGCCTAACATCCCCGTAACATTGTTTAATATGCCTTCATTGGACTTGTCCGAGGCAGCGCCGGCAGCCAGGCTGAAATAAGATGCATTCTCCTTGGTCTTGGCTTCCTTGGACAACAGCGGCATATCGAAAAGGGCCGCCACGCTGTTGTAAGCTATCTGACCTCCATATTGAACATTGCGGTAATTGAGCTTTAGACTGTTTTGCTTGTCGGTCTTGAGGGATTGGTTATACCAGATTGCCATATCCTGCACCCGCGAGAAGTTGATCTCCTGCCCACGGGCAAAGCCCGCGAGTAGCAAAAGAGACAGTATGATATAATTCTTCCTCATCTGGATATTGGATTTACTATTTTATATATTGACACAACGCACGCTGATACTTTACTTTACCAGCGACGTCATACCCTTCGCTACGATCTTCTTACCGTTGATATCGACGCCCTCGGCGATCCACAGATACGTTTCCACCGGCTGCGGTACCCCTTTGAACGTCCCATCCCAACCATGATTCGGGTCCTGCGTCGTAAAGACCAGGTTGCCCCACCGGTTGTATACATTGAAGTAATGGAAGGCGGATATACCTACCAATATGGGCTTCAGTATATCATTCGTTCCATCCCCGTTCGGTGTGAACACCTTCGGTACATATATATTTATTGGCGCAAACTTCACCCTCGCCGGGCTTCCGAATGTTATTGGCTTATCGACCCCGCTCACCGATACCGTGGCTGTTACCAGTACAAATCCCGGCTTGGTGCTGGTGAGGTCGATGGAGACATCGCCGTTGGGATCTGTCTTCCAGGGTCCGGGTGTGATGATCTGGGCGTTGCCGCTGTCGATGCTGAATTTCACTTCCTGGTCGGGCAATGCAGTTCCATTCTGGTCTACTACGTGCGCCTTCACAACGGTCGTCGACTGTCCATCCGCCAGCGCTTCATATACGATGACGATCAGCTTTGTCTCGGGATTGGTTACATCCGGCTGATTTACGAAGGTCACTTCCTGGTAGCTGCCGTCGATGAGGGCAGTGGGATTAGCATTGTAGATGATAGTAGCATCGATCCATACCGTACCCGCCACCGTATTGGTGATCGACATGGTGGCATTCCCATTGGCATCCGTTGTCACCGTCACCGTGCCCACAAGCTGGGCGGTACCGTCAGCCGTTCCACCCGTCCTTATTGAGAAGGTCACCACCTCATTCTTCACGACGTTGCCATATGCATCCGTGATATGCGCATTCACCTTGTCTATCGCCGTTCCATCCGCCGCAGCATAATTCTTTATCGTGGTCAGCATCGTACCCTTGCCGCTGGGAGCGTTCGGCGCAGAAGGTACGCCCGGACCCGCGACAAACTGCACAGTCACGGAATTGCCGCCGCTGCCGTTGCTGACAAAAGTTCCATCGGCCAGTTTCGCCTGCACCACGACATCGCCCGCTACCGTGCTCACCAGCGGAATAGTAGCATCTACGTTGACATTCACCGTGACACTGCCGACAAACTGACCGGTACCGCTAAGAATGCTGAAGGTAACAGTACCAGTGGTAGGATTACCATTGGCATCTACCAAATGTACCTTCACCACGTCCTGCGTTACCCCATCGGCCGTGGCCGGGCTCTGAACGACGGAAAGAAGACTCTTCGACGCAACGGGCGCACCGGCTACAAACTGCACAGTTACGGAATTCCCGCCGCTGCCATTGCTGATAAAGCTGCCATCGGGCAATTGCGCCTGTACCACCACATTCCCTACGACGTTGCTCACCAGCGCGATGGTGCCATCCACGGTGACATTTACCGTGGCATTACCTACGAACTGACCGGTGCCGCTGAAAATGCTGAAGGTAACAGTACCACTGGTGGGATTACCATTGGCATCCACCAGATGCACTTTTACGATATCCTGCCCTACACCATCGGCCGCAGCCGGGCTCTGAACGACAGAAATTACGCTCTTTGAAGCATCGGGCGCACCTGCCACGAACTGCACCTTGACAGACTTGCCTCCATCTGTATTATTGGAGAAAATAAACGGGGTTCCATTGACCTGGCATTGTATCACCACGTCGCCCACCACCGTGCTGACGATGGGAATGGTAAATTCTCCGAAACTGCCGCTTGACGGACCACCGGTCTGCACGGTCGCGCTACCCACAAATTGACCTGTACCGCTTAAGATGGTGAACGTTACCCAGGCGCCACCGATAAGATTCCCCTTCGGGTCGGCCAGATGAATTTTCACCAGGTCCTGGTTGGTACCATTGGCAGTTTCGGGGCTATGCACAACACTAATATAGCTGGTCGCGGTGCTGGGCACATCCGCTACGAATTGCACGGTTACGGTCGTTCCACCCGCACCATTGCTGATAGAAGTTCCGTTCACCTGCGCCTGTACCTGCACATCTCCCGCCACAGTGCTCACGATAGGAATGGTGACATCCCCATTGACATCCGTTGTGACGGTGGCATTTCCGACGAACTGACCGGTTCCGCTGTAGATGGCAAAGGTAACGGAGGCATTGGCAATAACATGATTATTGGCATCCACAATATGCGCCTTCACCACATCCTGGTTCGTGCCATTGGCAGTTTCAGGACTATGCACCACGCTGATAAGACTCTTTGAAGCGTCGGGCGGACCGACCACGAACAGCACCGGGACAGCAGTACTCCCATTGCTGCTGAGGAGAGTGACACCTCCCACGATAGCCCGCACATTCACACTTCCCACCGTTGTACTCACCAGGGTCGCAAAAGCCTCACCGGGATGTGCACCGCTCAAAGGGTCTGTCGATACAGTTGGCCCCGCCACAAAGCTGGCCACGCCCGATACGATGCTGAAATCGACAGGCGTATTGTACATGGGATTGCCGTATATATCGACAAGATGTGCTTTGACTATGTCCTGGCTGACACCATCGGCTATGTTTGGGGTCTGAACGACACCAATATAACTTTTCGAGGGATCGATTGGCCCGGGTGTCGCAATAAAGTTTACGGTGACAGTCCCGACCACCGGCCCCAGAGTGTTCTGACCCTTGTAAATCGTTACAGTCACAGGACCTGGATTGACACCGGAAAACTGCAGGACCGCATTACCCGACGCATCCGTATAGATCGTAGGAGTGTACGTAGAACCCTGGATGGAGAAAGTGAGCGGCTCCCCGGGCGGGTATGCAGGTGTCGGAGTGACATGTACCTGAATGATGTCCGGTAGATCACTGACGACAGAATTATCCTTGATGATCGTGAAGGTATACGTTTCAACCGCGTCATGGATGCCCGTCCCGGCATGCGGAACGCCAGGCGCCGCTACCCCTTTCAGGGAAGCGCCTGCAAGAAAAATAAGCCCAATGACCAGCGCAGAAAGTATTTTTCGGCGGCGGCCTGAGTCTTTAAGAGATGTAAGTAGGTTCAGTATAGTCGGTTTCATGGGGGCAGACATAGCATACGGGGTTTAATACGAAATACCTAATGGCTCATTTTCGTGATTGACTTCCCTTTGGAATACAACGAAATAGCTCTATGTCGTGCTTCCGGGAAGCAATCGGTGGATGATGTACTAGGAATTAAAAGCTAATGTTTGGCCTTCGGCCAGCGAACCCTTGGTTCGCCCTGGAGAGTGTGTCTGCCCGGACGGCGGCGAGGTTTGTTTGGGTTGGGGTCTCATAAAAATTGGTTTTAAAATGATTGGATTTTAGTTTCAACTTAATGAAAAATTCGCTAATATAAAAGGGATTATGGGATATTTTATTGTATCAATCCTTGGAAAAATTTCCCATTATTAGAAATTAATATTTTTTTTATACATAAGCAACTACTCAACAAACATTTACTTTTTCCCTTTTCGAGCACCCTTCCCCCCCTTGATCCACCGTAACGAATATACGCCCCCTCCGATGACCAGCCCCGACAGCAGGATCATATCCGCACTATCGGCATCCAGCAGGGTCCCTCCCCCCAACCGAAGGATAAACAATAGCAGGTAGCCCGCTACAATAGCTATCACCGATACGGCCAGGGGCAACAGCAGCAAGATCCCCCAGTTCCTCGATCGCAGCAGGATGCCCTGTAGAATAAAGAAACAATATCCGCTGATCAGCATGAATTCCAGGTAATACCGCCAGGGATGCCTGAGCTGGGTCAGATAGAGGGTATACAACACCACCAGGAGACTGTAAACAATGATCAGCAGGTGCGATCTGGTAAACTTCATATACCTATATTTGCGATTTTTTATGCTTTTCACGGAAGCTTCTATGACCAGACTGGCCGTTCACTATACCGGCAACAAACAAAACGGCCAGCCCATGCTCGTTTCCCGCAAGGAACAGGATCTGGACACGGACCTCAGAGTCCGCATGGCGGAAGTGCTCCTCCATCGATTCAAGGACGCCCACGAGCGCTACTCCTTCCACCATACATCCTCCCTCGACTACCACGAAGTATATAATTATATAAAGAAGATCTTCGACGACCCTGCGGAATTCCACCCACAGTCCCAAAGCATCGCCACCCATCTCTACGAAGCCTCCGTTCACCCGAAGATAAGACCGGGCGAGCTGTATGTGACTTTTTTTACGGATATCCTCATCGATGACACTCCCACGGAAGCCATCGGTCTCTTCAAGGCGGAAACAAGATCCCTCTTTGCCGACATCGACCCCTCCTCGGATGGACTGCAGCTTTCCTTAAAGGAAGGGGCTGAGCTGGCAAAGCTCGACAAAGGCTGTCTCATCCTCAACCATCAGCAGGACAAAGGCTACGAGTTGCTCATCTTCGACTCCAATGGCAAAGGGGAAGAAGCCCTCTACTGGAAGGACAAGTTCCTCGGGGTTCTCATCCGGCAGAATGAGTTCCTCCATACACAGGGTTTCCTGACAATCACAAAGAATTTCGTCACCCAAAAGATGCCGGATGATTTTGAAGTGTCCAGGACGGAACAGATCGACCTCCTCAATCGCTCCATGGACTATTTCAAAACCCATGATCAGTTCAACAAAACGGAGTTCGAGACGGAGGTCCTCCACCACGAAGATCTCATACAATCATTCCGCCAGTATGACCAGCAATACCGGGAATCCAATCCCATGGCCCCCGCTGACGAGTTTTACATCTCCCCCCAGGCCGTAAAAAAACAGGCCCGTGTATTCAAAAGCGTTATCAAGCTGGATAAGAACTTTCATATCTATGTCCACGGCAATCGCGAACTCATCGAGAAAGGCTATGACGAGGCCCTTCAAAAGCATTATTACAAGATCTATTTTGATCAGGAGGCGTGATTTCCTAACTTACGCAGTATGAAAGATAAACTAGCAATAGTCACGGGAGCAGGCCAGGGCATTGGCTTCGAAATATGCCGGCAGTTGGTCGCACAGGGCGCCCGCGTAATTCTCAACGACAGTGATACAGCGCTGGCCCGCCAGGCAGCAGAACAGCTGGGCGAAAAATGCATCCCATTTCCCGGAGACGTCGCAGACGTCGACTTCATCAGGCGCATGGTCGGCGAGACAGTATCCATCTTCGGCCGCCTGGACATCGCCATCGCCAATGCAGGCATCACCCTCTTCGGCGACTTCCTCACCTACCCCTCCGAATCCTTCCACCGCGTCATGCAGGTCAACCTCGCCGGCAGTTTCTTCCTGGCCCAGACCGCAGCCCTTCAGATGAAAGCACAGGGCGACGGCGGCAGCATCCTCTTCATGTCCTCGGTCACAGGCCACCAGGCCCATAAGAACCTCGCCGCCTACGGCATGAGCAAGGCTGCCCTGGAAATGCTTGCCCGCAACCTGGTCATCGAATTATCTCCCTTCAAGATCACAGTAAATACGGTCGCCCCAGGCGCCACCATGACGGAAAGAACAGCAGGCGATACAAATTACGAAAGGACCTGGTCCACGATCACCCCAATGGGCCGGCCGGCCACCACCCGCGACATCGCCGATGCCGCCCTCTTCCTGGTCTCCCCACAAGCCCGCCATATTACAGGTCAGACAATCGTCGTAGATGGAGGCTGGACGGCCGTAAGCCCGGAGCCATATTAGACCATCCATCCGCAACACATCGATACTGCGGGATCTTATAAATTCGTCTTCTTCAGCTCATCCACCGCATGATTGGCCGCCCGGGCAGTGAACGCCATGAAGGTGAGTGATGGATTTTGATTGCCTACAGAGGTCATACAGGCTCCATCTGTGACAAACACATTAGGACAGGCATGGAGCTGATTCCATTTATTCAACAGGGAGGTCTTTGGGTCATTCCCCATGCGCACACCCCCCATCTCATGAATGTCCAGACCGGGCGCCTGGTGATTGTCAACGGCCGCGATATTCTTGCAACCCGCCTTGTCCAGCATTTCTGCTCCTTGCACCAGGAAGTCCTTGATCAGCTTTTCATCGTTATCATCATATCCCACCGAAACGATCAGCTGCGGAATGCCCCAGGGGTCTTTGAGATCACTGCTCAGCCTGACATGATTTTCATACTTGGGTATCGTCTCACCCTGCATACCCATAAAAACACCCCACTCTCCCGGCTCTGAAATGGCATTCTTAAACGCCGCACCGACACCCTCCGCATAATTTCCTTGCCCCCATCCTGCACGGGATGCAGTAAAATCCACCATATATCCCCGCAGGAAATCCGTGTCCTGTCTGAAAACATTCCTGAAAGATGGCATAAAGGCGGCAGTAGGCCTGCGCCCGTAGTAATATCCGTCGGGATAACCCTCGAAGCTGGCGCTGACGGAACCGCGATAATTGTGAAAAGCGATATACCTGCCCAGCAATCCATTGTCATTTCCCAGGCCGTTGGGAAACCGCCCGGATATGGAATTCTGCAGGATCAGATTACTGTTCAGGCAAGCCGCATTCAAAAATATGATCCGGGCATAGTAAGTGGTCGTCAGCCCCGTATGTGCATCAATGACCAGCACGCCGGAAGCCCGGCCTTTTTTTTCATCATACAGGATGGAATGTACTACCGAGTCAGGTTTCATAGTAAGTTTCCCCGTCCGGGCCGCCCAGGGTAGTGTGGAAGAATTGGAGCTGAAATATCCCCCGAAAGGACAGCCCCGCTCGCACAGGCTTCTTGCCTGGCACTGCCCGCGCCCTTGCTGCAAATGGATCTCATTGGGTTTTGTGAGATGCGCACACCGGCCAATGATCACCTGCCTGTCCTTATATTGCTGCCCTATTTTTTCCTGTATATGCTTTTCCACGCAGTTCAGCTCCCAGGGCGGCAGAAATTCGCCGTCAGGCAGGTTGTCGATGCCATCCTTGTTGCCGCTGATGCCTGCAAACTTTTCCACATGACTGTACCAGGGCGCCATCTCCTCATAACGCACCGGCCAGTCCACCGCAAAGCCGTCTCTGGCAGGCGCTTCGAACTCATAACGACTCCAACGCTGTGTCTGTCGCGCCCAGAGCAGGGACTTTCCTCCTACCTGGTAACCCCTGATCCAGTCGTACGGCTTCTCCTGTATATAAGGATGCTCTTTGTCCTTTACAAAAAAATGTTCGGTCGCCTCTCCAAAGGCATAACATTTCCCGACCACCGGATTTTCCTTTTGCAGCGCCAGGGATACGCGCCCGCGATGCCGGAAATCCCAGGGGTTCTTTAATGCCGTAGGATAATCCTTCAGATGTTTTACATCCCGGCCCCTCTCCAGCACCAATGTCCGCAATCCCTGCTCGCACAGCTCTTTAGCCGCCCATCCGCCGCTGATGCCCGATCCGATGACAATGGCATCATAGGTGTTTTGGTCCTTCGCCCTGGTATTGACCAGCAATGAATCAGTAGGCATACAATGTGATTTAAATTATTCCCGTCCCCCTCTCAAGACTCACCGAAGCGCCGCCCTGCTGCTTGCTGCGTTCCGCAGCCTCCATAAATGCAAATATCTCCACTGTCTCTTCCGGGCTCACAGGCGCCCTCCCCGTACGAAAGAAGGTCGCGATCTCCACCACCAGCGGACGATACCCTTCCCAGGGACCGATGACAGCAATGCCTTTATCCCCGAACGCATGGCCGCCGAAATCCTGCGCCCCCTCGCGGATACCCCTGAAAGTCCCGATACGGCCATCTTTCCAGACACCCACCACCACATCCGTTCCTTCCGTATAGGTACGGGTCACCGTTTGACAACCCGTCCCCATGACGGTATACAGCGTTTCTATGGCATGAATGCCATACCAGAACAGGTCCGGGTGTGTCTTTTCTATGACGGCCGGTCCATATACATCCGCACCGGTGACCTTCCCGACCTTTCCTTTTACAATTTCCCGGGCGCTGCTCATATACCGGAGCGAAGAGGAAGAGAATACAGGGACGCTATACTCTTTGGCCGCTTTGAAAATAGCGACAGCATCCGCCAGCGACGCGGCGATAGGCTTGTCTATAAATACAGGCTTGCGTGCTTTCAATACGGGCAGCGCCTGCTCCAGGTGCAACCTCCCATCGTTGGTTTCCAGCAGCACTACATCGACCTTTGTCAGCAGCACTTCGATGGAGTCAGTGATCTCCACACCCATTTTCTTCATTTCCTCCGTAAAGCCCGGGATCATGGCCAGGCTGGAGGCAATATCCCTGCTGCCATGCGGGCAGGCCGCCACCACCCGGAACCCCGCTACATCCGCGGGTGCATCCGGCGCATGGAAGGTCCTGGTGAAAGCCACACTATGCTCCGTGTCCAGCCCAATGATCCCTACTTTTATAATATCCCCCGCTATACCCTTCGCAAGGACGGGAAGTGCACTCGCTGACAGGACCGCACCAATGCCTGCCAGGCCGGCGGTCCTGATGAAATTTCGTCGATCACTCATTCGTTTATATATGTTGTTGTCAAAAAAATTATTCACGGTTGCAAAGAAATGATCCGTCCCGTACGCACCGACTCATCGCAGGCCAGCGCAATCCGCAGACTGGACACCGCATCCCGCACCGCATCCGTCAGGTCCTGGTCTTCCCGGATACTGTTCAAAAAAAATTGTTGCTCCCGATTGCACAATTCCTGATGCCCGGGTTCGTCCTCCAGGTTTATCCAGCTGTCCTCCAACAGGAATTCCCCCTTTCCATCCAGTACGGCGGAATGACATCGCAGGGATTCCGTCTTCGTATGCGCATCCACCGAATCAGACTTCCCGGCGCCCCCGGCCTCCTTCGCCACGATCGATACCGACCCCCTCGGCCCTATCACATCTTTTACAAAAAACGCCGTTTCGCTCATCATCGGCCCCCATCCAGCCTCGTACCATCCGACCGACCCGTCTTCAAACCGGATCTGCAGCTGTCCGTAATTGTAATTACCGGCAGGGATATCTTCGGTGAGCCTGGCGCCGATGGCGCTGACCTGTACCGGCCTGGCTCCCGTCATCTGGCACATTACATCGATATAATGCACGCCGCAATCCACTATCGGGCTGAGACTTTTCATGAGATTGCGATGCACCGCCCACATCCTGCCATGGCTCTGCTGGTTCAGGTTCATGCGCATCACCAGCGGCTTGCCCAATCCCCTCGCCAGGTCCACAAAACGCTGCCATGAAGGATGGTGACGCAAAATATACCCGATCACCAGCTTTCTACCCGCCTTCTCCGCGGCCAGCGCCACCCGCTCGGCCCCTTCGACAGTTTCAGCCAGCGGCTTCTCGACAAAGACATGACAACCCCTCTTCAACGCCCTGATCGCATAGCTTTCATGGGTGTCAGGATAGGTGGATATGCAGACCGCGTCCGGACCTGTAGCTTCCATGGCCCGGTCAAAATCGTCGAACAAAGGATAGCCGCCGCCCAATTGCGCATTCAGGCTTTCTTTGCTGCTCCCGGTAGACACCAGCCCCACGATCTCAAAACCATCCAGCTCATGATAAGCCTTTGCATGAGAAGCGCCCATATTGCCACATCCTACTACCAGTACCCGTACCGGCTTTCTTTTATCAGTCATTATTTGCAAATTTTCATTTAGCGCCGCCATCTGTCACACAGCGAAATCCAATAGTCCCCGCCCTGTCTATACCCGGTGCCATCAACAGGTATTTACCATATTTATTCAGCTCCAGCGCCTGTGGGAAATACCACATCGAGGTCCGGGGACGGTAATAGCTCCCCCCTTTCAAAATAGCGGAACGGGTATGCGCATCCACATATTCATCCGTCCATTGCCAGACATTTCCCACCATATCCCTGACCCCGAAGGGACTCGCGCCGGAAGGGAATGCATTGACATCCGAAGGAGGACGCCTGTTACGGCTGGTATCGGGAACGGGCATCCGGGAACTATCCATTTTTTCGCCCCAGGGATAAAGCCGGCCCGTCCCGCCCTGCGCGGCATATTGCCATTCCCATTCGTGCGGCAGCCTTTTCCCTGCCCACCGGGCATACGCCCGCGCATCCTCGATGGATACCCATGTCACCGGCTTGTCGCCCCAGCCCGCGGGATAGCTGCCACTCACCCAGTCCTTCAGGAAATTATGATCGTCCAGCGGCTTGTAATGCGATGCGTCCATGAACGTTTTGAACTGCCGGTTGGTCACAGGGAATTCGTCCATATAGAAAGAGGAGATGTTTATCAGATGCTTTTGATTCCGGGAAGGATGTTTTTCCCAGGGATGCTGCACCCCCACGGCCGTCGGAAGATCATCCCCTTCGATCATGACGCCTCTGGATTCGAACAGGTAATGCTCCGTCCCCGGGATAAAGACCATTCCTTCGGGGACCGCCCCTGCAGTGGCCTTACCCGCTCCACTCCCGGTCCCGGCAATAGGGACCATCCGCTGCGGAAGAGGGGCCCAGTCGGCCGGATAATCCCTCAGCAGCTTGTTCCCACGACGACGCATACCCGCCAAAAAACGGTAAAAGGAACTGTCTACAGCATAAGGACGGGCCGCCAGGATGGCGCCGAACCCCAACCCTTCCACCGGGAACTCCAGGCTGACCAGGTCGCCTTCGCGCCGGGCCGGCAGCTCACGGCCGTTCCACAGATCAAAATAGCGCGTTCCCTGTTCATAAGGCATTTGCAGCTGCCTCCCGCTGCGATCCGCACTGTCCCGGTTCACCAGCGTATATACCTGTAGGTCAGTACCAGGGAACAGCGAAGCAAAAACTCCCTTCTGCAAGGTAGGTACATGCGGTCGCCATCCCGCGCTATTCCATACGCCGGGGAACTGCCGGTAAATAGCCGCAATCCGCCTTATCGCTTCCGCATAATGTTCCGGCAACTGGTTCCAGATACCCCATATATTCTCCCACGCATTATATCCCACCCCATTGAAGAAGGCATATTGCAGATCGTCCCTCTTGTCGATCATCCAACGGTTGGTCACCTGCACCTGGTGTCGGGGCTCCAGCCATTTGGGAACGCTCACGCCGGGTATATATTCATATTTCCAGAAATACCCCCAGCTCATCTGGTTCCACTCCGTCATCTTCAGTTCATTTATAGCGACCTCCGGCTGCAAGACCAGCGGGTATTCCAGGCTGTCACAAGCAGCCAGGAAATCTTCCGTCACTCCAAACATGGTATCCCCGTTCAATCCATCGGCGCCGATAGCCTTCATTTCCTTTACCAAAGCGACAGCTATAGGCAGCCCTATATCACGGGTGCCCTTATCCCAGATCATGATCGGAAAAAATACCCTGACTCCCCTTTTCTTAAAATCCATTACCATCCGCCGTACGCCTTCCAGCCCTCCGGGCATATCCGCCACGAGGTCAAACTGGTTACGATCGTCGACACCGATATTGGGATAGGTAGGCCAGATCAGGACGGCATCCAGTCCGCCATAACGCCTCCTGAGGTCGTCAAGGTAACGATCCACCCTGTACTTCCTCGTCACAGGGTCGTACAGCCAGCGGTCTTCGGCCATCACCTGGGCATAGATAAAGCTTTTGCCCGTCCATCCAAGCTCGGGCCGCAGGTACACCGTATCCGTATACTTCAACGAATCTCTCTCCCTTTTTCTCCATTCCTGCATAGACTTCCACCACTGGCTATATTGCGAAGGCTGTGCAGGTCCTTTGAACAATTCCTTCAGATCGCCCTGCCATTCCGGCTGCTGCCCATAGGCCCCTGCAACCGCTAACAAAAGGAATATGCCAATGCAGCTGTTTTTTTTCATATCGATATTTTAATTAGTTCTCCCACATCCGCTCGATCTCCTCCAGCGATTTGCCTGCCGTCTCCGGCACCTGCTTCCACACGATCCAGATATATGGCAAACACATGATGGCAAACAGCAGGAATGTTCCCGCCGGCGACAAGGTCGCCAGCATCCAGGGCGTGAGCTGCCCGATCAGATAGGTCCCTATCCACAATGAAAATCCAGCTATCGACATGGCAATCCCCCTCACCGCAGTCGGGTACATCTCGGAAAGCAAGACCCAGATCACCGCACAAATCGAGACGGCACAGAAAAATATATACATTAAAAAGAAGGCCAGCAGGACCACCGCGGGGATATGCCACGCCTGCCCTTTTACAAAATACATCGCTATGAGCAGCAGCGTCAGGATCATGCCCGACACTCCGTAATACACCAGCTTCTTGCGCCCCACCTTGTCGATGATCAGCAAAGCCAGCACTGTAGTCAAAGCATTGACCGCCCCAACCAAAACCTGGTACAGGAGGGAATCGCCATCCGACAGCCCGCTGTTCCTGAAGATCGTAGGACCATAGTACAACACCGCATTGACCCCCATGAACTGCCCCAGGATTGCAATTGCAACACCGATTAACAGCGCCTTGAAATAGGCGGGCTTCAACAGCAGACGCCAGTCCGAACGCTGCCCCCGGCGTAATTGCCGCCGCACTTCATCCGCCTGCGCGGCCGCTTCACGCGGGTCTCCGTAGATCCGCCCCATTACGTCCAGCGCCCTCCCGTCCTGCTGCCGCATCATCAGCCAGCGGGGACTTTCCGGGATAAAAAAGATGACAAGAAAGAAAAGGAAGGCCGGAAGGGACTCCATGCCCAACATCCCCCGCCAGAACTCCGTGACAAATATCTTCGATAGCGGTATGCTCCCCGAAAAAGCCCCCGCGGCAGCCACCTTCAACAGTTCATAATTCACAAGATAAGCCCCAAGGAACCCGATAGTGATCGCCAGCTGATATAAAGACACCAGACGCCCCCTGTATTTTGTGATAGCTACTTCCGAAATATACAGCGGCGAAATGATAGAGACGACGCCGATGCCGACACCGCCGATGATGCGATTGATGACTAGCTCGTCGAAACTGCCCGATACAGCACAGCCCACACCAGACACGGTAAAGAGGATAGCCGATATGATCATCGTCTTCTTCCTTCCCAAACGGTCGCTGAGGACGCCGGCTACCAGCACGCCCGCAATCGAGCCCACCAACGCACATCCCACAAACCATCCCTGCTGCATAGGATCCAGATGGTACTGACCCGCCACCTGGTCGATAGTGCCGGAAATGACAGCCGTATCATAGCCGAATAAAAATCCCCCCAGGGCCGCCACCACCGACAAAAAGACCACATAGCCCATATTCTGCCTTGCCTCATTTTGCATTTCACTTTCAACCCCGCTGTCTGATTGGGCATTTATCCGCCCGATGGAACTTTGCATTGCTATTTTATTTAAATGATCCCAATATCTAGTGCGATCCGGCATATATCAGGAAAAAGAGGCCGGTCAAAAACAAAAAGAACATCCAGCCATTCAATATACGCGCTCCTTTGGGAGCACCCTTGAATTCTTTCCACACATAAATGCCCCATATGGCCGAAACCAGTGTCGCGCCCTGCCCCAATCCATAAGAGATAGCCGCTCCTGCTTTGCCGGAAGCTATCAGGCTGAATGACTGCCCCAGACACCAAATGGCTCCTCCCAGCATCCCGACGAGATGGGTCCCGGGACTTCCCTTGTAGTAGCCGGATATTCGCACCCTTACTCCACTGACAGGATAATGCATGGCAATGGTATTAAAGATAAAGTTGCTGAAAAAAACACCACACGCAAAAATTACGAGGGCTGTATAAGGTGTCAGGTTCCCGGGCACCTCCCCGGAAAGGGATCCCGGAGGATCCATGGCCGCCGCAACAAATCGATAGAAGAACGACATGATAAAGCCCGCCGTCAACGATAAAAGAATACCTCTTGTCCCAGCGCCGGCCTTTCCCGGATTCGTTTTCTTGTAGGCCATACTGTTGCATAGAATAGCAGCCACAATAAATATTACCCCGGCAAATATGAAAAGAGGATTCCCCCTGGCCTCAGCCCGGAAATTAACGAGAACGCCCAATACGAGGGCGAGCCCAATACCAAGGGGAAAGGCCACGGACATTCCACAAATAGATATAGCGGCTGACAAAAGAATATTAGCCGCGTTAAATACGATACCACCCAGGAACGCGCTGCCAAGAGCGGGCCAGCCCGCTTGCCCCACATCCTCGATGAAGCTTCTGCCCTCCCGGCCGAAACTGCCCAAAGTAAATGCGAGCACCAAAGAGAAAAGCAAAAGTCCGATGACATAATCCCAATAAAAATATTCGTACCGCCAGTCCCTGGCAGCCAATTTCTGGGTATTGCCCCAGGAACCCCAGCACAACATGGTAATAAAACAAAACAGGACAGCTAATGAATAATCATGGATAATAAACATACAATCGTTTTATGAGGTCAGACTTTCATATTGACAACTCCCAGCGGTATGGAGCCGAAGATTGCGCTCCCCTGCGAGTCACCGACAAAGCCGCTGCTTCCACACCAAAACGGGCCGCGTCCAAAAGAGAATTTCCTTCGGCCAGTGCAACCGCCAATGCTCCATTGAACACATCTCCGGCAGCAGTCGTATCCACTGCTTCTACCACGGGGGCGGGGATCTCTTCAAAACGGCCCTTGCTCAAAATAAGCGCCCCTTCCCCACCTCGGGTGATAATGACATCGGAGACTCCCACTGCAGCGATCTCCACGGCGGCTGCGCAAGCGGAATCCATGTCCGTAATTTTCACGCCGCTGATCAGACTGGCCTCACTCTCATTGGGTGTGATCAGGGAAATGCGCCGAAGAAGGCCCCCGGGCATCGAAAGCGCCGGGGCGGGATTGAGAATGATCCGCTTGCCCATTCGGAAAGCCAGGTCTGCGACATAGGCCACGGTTTCCAGAGGGATCTCCAGCTGCATCAAAATGATATCGCTGGCCTCGATGACCTGCGACACATCCGTCAGATCTTTCGGCAACAGCCCGGCATTGGCGCCTGGCGCAACGATGATATGATTTTCTCCCTTCTCATCCACGGTAATGAGCGCAACACCCGATGGAAGCTCGGCATCCTTGAGCACATACCTGGTGTCGATGCCATCCGTCTTCAAAAGATCTATGGCCTTCTGTCCGAACACATCATTCCCCACTTTGCATATCATGGAAACAGAAGCCCCGAGCCTGGCCGCAGCAACCGCCTGGTTGGCGCCTTTCCCGCCCCCGTTCATAAAAAAGCTTTTCCCCAGCAGCGTTTCTCCCGCAGCAGGAAGCCTCCCGGTCGTAACCACCATATCCGTATTGCTGCTGCCAATGACCAATATCTTTTTTCTCTCGTCCCTCTCTATAGTTTTATTCATATGAGCAATTTCCATCGTTTTACTCGTTCTTGCCAAGGATATCCAGCAACATCTCCGGCTCATTCGTAGTGATCCGGTCCACGCCCTGGTTTAATAAAAAATTCATCTCATCCCTATTGTCCACTGTCCACACATTGACGTTCAGCCCAGCCCGTCGGGCATTCGCGGCCATCGCCGTGTCCGAATGAAAGGAAAAATACGGGTAATCAAGCCCCGTTATCCCTCCTGCCTTCAACTCCTCCACCTTTTTATCCCCCCCGAGATAAGCTGTCTCTGCCCCCGGATCCAATTCCCGCACCCGCTGTATAACGCCGTAATTGAAGCTGATATAGCTGACCCAGGCCTCTGCATGGTTCGCATGGACCATGCGCACCACCCTCTCCGTCAATGCCAGCGACCGCTCCTGGCTCATCTGGGATGATTTGATCTCCAGGAACAATCGGGTCCCGTGCTGCGTTTTGATCACATCCAGGTACTGCTGTAAAGTGGGCACATGATCCCCATGTTTCAAAGACACTTCCGCCAGTTCTGCCGCGGTAGACTTTTCTATCGTTTTTCCGCCGATGACCGGGTCATGGGAAATGACGACAACGCTGTCCGCGGACATCCACACATCGAACTCCGACCCCTCGCATCCCAGGCCAATGGCGGCTTTTAGCGAGCCAAGGGAATTCTCGCTGACATCATGATTCTTCCAGGCGCCGCGATGCGCGATCACCCCGTTATGCAGGAACCCGTCCCGCGACCATACCACTCTCCTCTTGTCTGAAAGCACTCCCGTGCAGGTATACGCGCAGACTTCGTAGCGGTAACCGCCTTTTTCAAGCGCTTCCTTTTCCTTATAGCTGGTCCCGCACTTGCCGTCCTTGTCATACTGGCTATTCCCCACCAGCTTCCCGTTCCGGAAGATATAATAGCCGGCGATACCGGTCTCCACAGCAGGTGCCCGCCAGGACAGCAAAGCAGCCGTACTGTCGCCAGCAACGCTTAGGCCCTCCACCGGCAAAGGTGCCGGAATGGATGGCAAGATCCCATTCCGGGTATAGTACAGGTAGGCGTCGTGATAAGCGCCGTTCACCTTATAGGGGCTGTAATAGTGGCTGTATGCAAAACTAATGACATCGCTGACATAAGGTCTCACCAGCTGCATTTGCCGGACAAACCGGTCCAGCGGAGCGATGGTCCAGAAGCGCTGGTCGAAGGTCTCCGCGTCGCTCCAGAATAACAAGCCCGGCTTGGTGTCCACCGCGGCCCGCAGCCTCGCATACCAGTCTTCCAACCTGTCCAGGTCCAGCCCACCCGCACCGACACCATCCTGAGGCGCGAAGATATCTCCCGGCTTGAAATGCGTCCGGGCAAATACATAGGTCCACATCCGCTGGTTTTCATCAGGCGTACCCACCCTGTAGTTCATGAAAGGGCACAGCATAAATGGCATGGAAGGGGTCAGCTTGTGCAGATGATCGAGGTTCCTGTTCAGGACCGCCGCCAGCACATCCTGCAACGCCGTCGTTTTGCAATGCAGGTTGTCCACCTCCCAGACCCAGTACCATCCATAGAAGGTACTGTCATATCTCCGCTTGTATTTTTTTACCAGCTCGTCCGCCACGTTATTCCCTACCTCCATCTGCTCGTTCAGCCATGCTTCGGAAAAATCCGCGTCCCACCAGCGCTCGTGCAAATTCAACCCCAGGAAAACCTTAAACCCAGCCTTTTTCGCATTACGCAGGCAGTTTTCCACCAGGTCGGAAGGATATTCCTGCCGCACACCCGGGAGCCCCGAAGGATAGACGGTCGTTGAAACCCCATCCTTCCCCGTATGAAGCGTTGGCGCCAGGACGATATAATGCATACCGGCTTCTTTCAACGCATGCAGCTCCTCCTGCCAGCGACGGTCATCCCAACGGGCCACGAGGTCGTTCTGTATGAAAGTACCGTTTGCAATAGGCCAGGCCGTCGCCGCTCTTGTATAGCGGAGTGTATCGAAGACCCCGCTCAACGTGCGGATATAGGTTTCGATCCTTCTCTCGTTCTCATACAATTGGATCACACGGGCGCCTTTTTCCAGGGTCTCGGGATAGGGGGCATTATAGCCTGTTTTACGCCCATATCCCAGGCATATATCGTCCAGCACTCCTGCGAAATCATTGTTATGATCGTGCCCCGCGAATACGCCGCACACATCTCTCATCTCCACAAATGAGGTGAAGAGCCCGCTGTTGACGGGCGGGGCGCAAACATCTTCTCCCCTATTTCCCACCTTCGATGGCATATTACTCACCGTGCCGAATTCCGGCAGCGGGATATGAAAAAAAGCAAGGGAAGGAAGAGGTCCTCCGTGAGTACGTGTATATAAAGAACTTTGCCGACGATACCATTGGATCTGATCATTATGGATCCAATCATAGCCTTTTACCACCGTATCAGGCGCATAGGCATGGGAGTCGAACAGGTAGATCACCCATTTGTCCCGCCTGCCCGTTCCGTCCTTAACTGGCAGCGCACAATTGCCGACGCCCGAGATAGCATTATCCACATTATAAGTCACATTATAGGGACTGGCACGGATGATGTTCAGCGCTTGCGTCTTCGTAAGATCAGTCTCGGTATCATGATTGCCGAAGGTTACGGCAAAAGGCACCTGCATCTCCTCCAGGGGGCGTATCACATTCTTCCAGCCGGACGCGGCATCGCGGGATACTACAATGTCCCCGGTGAATACTACCAGGTCTGGCTTCTCCGTTTTCAGGAGATAACGCATCAGGCTGAGCGCGCTGTCATTCCCTTTCCGAAACCCATTCCCCTCGATCCAGTGAAGGTCCGTAAACTGCAGGATCTTGAACCGGTGCTCCTTGAACTTCAGAAGAGGAGGCGTTGCGAACGCGCTTGCTGACAGACAAAGCATGACAACCCAATAGACCAGGGTCATCCTATATCTCGAGCTTTTTGTATTCAATCTATTTCTTCCTATGGGATATCTTTTAGGCATTATTCTGACTTTATATTATTAATTCCGGGACGTCACCATTTGTCCGTACGAAAAGGCAGCAGAGGTAAGCCGTTGATGTCATATAACCCAGGAAGGCCTTCGTTGGTAAAACAATACCGGACAGCCATCGGTCTGCCCACCTTTGGAGAGCTGACGGAAAAAGCCCCATTCTTCTCCATCCTTGCGACGGCCGGATAAAATACCCGGTCAGCCCCGGCAATTTGAAATCCGGTGATTTCCCTACCCCTGCTCCTCAATCTCCCCAGGGAGGTTGTCGTGACGACAACCTCGGCGCCATGGATCGCAAAATCCGCCAGCTTCGGAAAGTAGGGCTGAATACCTGCAATGCCATACTGCTCTTTCAGAGCCAGACCGGCCAGCCGATCACCCACCTGCCGCTTCGCGGAAGGATGGAGCTCTTTAACATCGCTGACCAGGTCGCCGGTGACCGCCATGCCTGTTTGCGGCAGGACCAACGCCGCCGCCTGCTGCTCACGCAGCAAAGCCCCGTTGATACCCTGATATCCGCTCCAGGGTGCTATCTGCACGAAATAAAAAGGCAGCTGCTGTCGAAATGCTTCACGCCAGCCCCTGATCATCCCCGTGAACAGCCGCCCATAGTCCTCGGGCTCTTCATTATTGGATTCACCCTGGTACCAGATCACGCCCGCAAGACGATACTTCCTCAGCGGATATACCATTGCGTTATAGATCACGCTGGTCGCCACAGGCGCCCAGCTTGGCCGGATACGGCCTGCCAGCCTGGCAAGCACAGTATCTTTTTCATATACCTCCCGGGGCGTCCACGGCTGCACGGAAGTGCCGCCCCAATAAGAGCCTATCAGTCCCACCGGAGCATGCAGCCTCCCTTCGAGGCTGCGCCCGAAAAAATAGGCCACCGCGCTGAAGTCCTTCAATGCCGCCGCATCGCAGAGCTTCCACTCGCCAGCCACATCGTCCATAGGATTGTCTGCGGAGGCATGCGCAGGCTGGAACCAGCGTATCTGCTCATTGCCCGGGTCCTTCAACGCATCGCCCGCATCGGAAACACCCCACTTGACGGCATATTCCATATTCGACTGCCCGGAACATAGCCAGACCTCGCCAACCAGTATATCCCGGATCTCCTTTGTCTCTTTATCTCCTATGACACGGATAGTATAAGGTCCCCCTTTCACCGGCGTCCTTACAACAGCCGTCCAGGCATTGTTCTTGCCGGGCGTCGTGACGACAGTATCCGACTGCGCCCAGCTGCACACGATCTTTACGGTCCACACCGAAGGACACCACCCCCATAGCTTTACATCGGATGACTGCTGCAATACTGCATGGTCCCCCAGGATGGCAGGCAGTCGCAAATCCCCCTGCGCCGCAGCGGGCGTCATCCCCAGAACCAGCCCATAAAAAAAACACCATAGCATTCTCCTCATCTTCCACTCTTTTGCTTGTCCAGCCAGCGTTTGTACTGGTTATAAAGTCTCACCGAATCCTTGTGTCCCGCAAAAGCCTTCGAATACGGCGGGTTCATGATCCCAATGTACTGGTAACAAAGTATCTTGTCGACAAAGGGCGACAAGTCCTCCATCTGCTTCAATATGCGGGTGTCGAAATCCGCCGGCATCAGGTTGCCCTTGGTCTTGTCCTCGAAATAAAACAGCTCCATATCCGCCCATATCCTCGACCGCGCCGCCTTCTGATGAGCTTCGTACAAATGCTCGAAATACCTGGCCGGCTCGCCCAGCTTCGTAGAGTTGACACCGACCCCGTCCTGATAAGCCACCACCTCGATATTCATCCGCTCAAGCTGCCGGACATATCCGTCATCGGCCCTTTCCGCCTTTATGTTGTATGGAGCGATCAGGTTGACGCTCGCCGGCGTAAGAGATTTCGCTATACGCGCGCAATCATTCACATAGTCGATAAAGAACTCATCCAGGTAGGGATGCAGCCAGGCCTCATTGGGAAAATACCACCCATAAAAACTCTTGTGATGACCATACCTCGCCGCTACTTCCACCATTGCCTTCTCCCGGACCTTCCTGATGTCCGGGTCTTTCATCATCTTCACCGGATCGCGACCATCCCCCCAGAAATCATTGCTGACAAAGAACTTTATGCCTTCCTCATCCGCAGCCGAAAGCACGGCTTCCAGCGGGTCCTCGCACGCCAACTCGAACCGCGGCGCCAGCGTGGTCGGATAAAACGCCTTACCGAACGCCGCAATACCCATGAGCACAATATACTCCATGCCCAACCCCTTGATCTCTCTGACCTTCTCCTTCCATTGTTCCGTGGTAAAATTCTTCAGGGCCGGATCCCAGTAAAGCCCTTCTTCTATATTGAGATGTTGAAAATCGAACCATGTGCCTGCGATAGGTTTTATCTTTGCGTCCTTCCGGGCCTCGCCGATCGTCTTTGCCTGCAGCCGCCCACCCGCGAGCATCCCCGCTGCGCCCAGGCTACCCAGTGACAAAAAATTACGTCTGTTCATACATTTGAGATTTTTATGATAGTTATTTTTCCGGCGTCAGCTTGATAAGGCGGACCCCATGATAGGGTACAGCTGTTGAATAACTGCCTTCGAATATACCCAGGTCCTGTTGTCGCCAGAGATCCCTCACCTTGAACCTGCCTGTCAATCCAAGGTCGGAAAATGTCAGGGTCATGGCAGTCTTCTCCCGCTGGACAGTCTCTCCTTTTGCTTGATCCCACAGGATGAAATATGGGTCTACATTGAAAAGCCCCACTGCCATACTACCGTCCTCCAGCCACTTGTACCATACCTGCCCTTCCGGCCTTATCAATTTACGGACCGGCATTGCCAACGGGTCCTGGTCCACCGCGATGACCTCGTCATTGGTCAGCAGGTTCATGGTAAAATCATCTATATGCGACAGATCGCATCCGATGAGCAACGGGGCCGACTGCAGGCACCACAGACTGACATGGGTGTATTGCTCATCTGCCGTCAGATAGGAATCGTGCACCTTATCCCCCCATCCCTGTCCCAGCCTGCCTACCACCAGCATGTCCGGGTCGTTGTATTGTCCCGGTCTCACCACAGGCGCACATACATCCTGGAAAAATCCGATGGCCGTCACCACATTCCATTCATCCGTTATATCCCTCGTCGTTCTCCATTGATTGCCCCCGGCCTCCTGTCCCCAATACCATACACGGGGCGCGCCAAATCCCACGCAATATACAATGTCGCGCTTCACCCGGTCCAGCGCCTGCCGCATGACGACATAGGGATGTTTTATAAGCACCTCTGTAGGTGCGGGTGCGATCTGCGAATAATAACAATAATCATATTTAAGATAATCCACTCCCCAGTCCGCCCAGGTGGCAGCATCTTTTTGCTCATAGCCATAAGATCCCAGATGGCCTCCACAGGTCTGCGGACCGGGAGAAGAATAGATGCCGAACTTCAAGCCTTTGTCATGTATCGAACCGCACAGCCTCCGGAAATCCGGGAATTTGGCATTGCCGTTTAACGTGCCGTCCCCCGACCGCTGTTCAGCCTCCCATCCATCATCAATGTTTATA
Source organism: Sphingobacteriales bacterium 50-39 (assembly GCA_001898505.1). Lineage (GTDB taxonomy): Bacteria > Bacteroidota > Bacteroidia > Chitinophagales > Chitinophagaceae > Puia. The sequence goes on along the minus strand of MKTZ01000001.1, from coordinate 1,047,098 downwards.
TAGGCCCAGCCATGCTGGACAAGGCTCTTTCCCATAAAGTCCGCTGCATCCTTCACCTTTTGCTCATCCACCTTCAACCCCCAGCAGTTCCAGCTGTTCCATCCCATCGGCGGGGTCAGACAGATCCGGTCGCCTGCTTCGATCCGCAGCATACGAATATCGCTGCCCCAGCTGCTTTCCGCCTTCAGCGCCACGTTATAAGTCCCCGCCTGCCGGATGGTTCCCTTTATCACTCCCCTGACCGGGTCCAGTGTCAGCCCGTCAGGCAAATGTTCGGCGTTAAAACGCATGGGTCGTTCGCCTGTTGCCGGGATCGTAAACAACACCGGGTTGCCGGGACGCACCCCCAACACCTTTGGCCCATTGATCCTGGGACTGGCAGAAGGCTGCGGGGTCAAAATATATTTTGCTTCATTGATCTTTGCAGACGGCACGCAAGGCTCTGCCATGATCCCGCTCATCGTCTCAAACCGGGCATCCAGCCAGTCGGCATGATCGTACATGATGCCGTCACCTCCTTCCTTCACCAGCAAAGCCAGTTTCCGCACCCCTCGCAGGTCAATGCAGAATGGGAGCGCAGGCATTCCCTTATGCAGTACGCCGCTGGTCCATACCAATACCTCGTCGGCAATAAGCTCAAATTCCATATTGCCTCCAAAATCATTGAGATCATCTGCCCCTGCCCAGCCGGAGAACGAAAGGGCTTTCCCTTCCAGCGCTACGAGCAGACGGCTGATGGAATGGGTCCCGATACCCCTGTCATATTGCACCCCGGCCACACGGAGAGGCCCGCCCAGCACTGACTTGTTCACCTGGGGATAGCCCCAATCCTGCACCATATAACGTGTATCCAGCTCATCCAGGTAGACGGTCCGGGCAAACAGGTGAACAGGACAACAAAAGAGAAATATCAGGACCCATTTCATAAATAACATCACTGGTTTTATTGATCAATATTTTACCATCCGAAATTATTACCCCCGATGAGCTTATTGGCATTGATCTCGCTCTGCGGGATGGGGAATAACAGGTTCTTCTTCGACCTGGTCTTGATGACATTCTCCATCGTGCCCACCTGGTTCATCACCTGTGTAAATATGCCCCAGCGGATGAGGTCAAACCGGCGGTTGTTCTCCTGGTAAAACTCCTTCCCCCGCTCTTCCAATACCAGTGACCTGAAATCCTGCTGGTTCAGCCCGGAAGTATCCTGCTCAAGGCTTCTCTCCCTTACCTGGTTCAATGCCGAATAAGCATCCGCACCAGGACCGCTGCCGGCTTCATTGGCGGCCTCCGCATACATCAACAATACGTCCGCATAGCGCAGCAGGGGGAAATTCACGTCGCGCAGCCCGCCATTGGTAGAAGTAGCCGCGCTCCCTATCTCCGAAGAGGTCCCTATCCAGTATTTCTTTGTAAAGGGATGGGAATAGGATGTATAGAATTTGGCGGTATTACCACCGGGTGCAGCGCTGTATAAGGAAGAATCCCTCAAAGGATAGAACATCCAGGCGCCATACATGAAATACTGGTGGAACACCCCGTTCAGGGCCCTGTCGTCCTGTTGCTGGTAGCTGTCATACAGGTTCTGCGCCATCCACATATAAGATGTGCCCCCATAATACGGAGAAGAATACCAGTATTGAAGGTAAGTACCGTAGCTGCTATTGTCCTGCGTCTGGAACTCCCAGATCATCTCAGCGTTATTTTTATTGGCCCTTCCCCATATTCCCATATAGGTCTGCTGCAGGGAATAGTCTCCGCTGCTGATTACTTCCTGCGCCTTATCCCTTGCTTTGGCAAAGAGGGACTTGGAGTCCATTCCTTCATAGCCTGCCACCAAATCCTTGCTAAAGGTATAATACGCATTGTCCGTTCCGCCTCTCACTTTTACAGAACCCGACGCCGCACCGGAAGCCATTGTCAGATATACCTTGGCCAGCAGCGCTTTGGCAGCGCCTTGCGTCGCCGAACCCGGAGCGCCTGCAAACGGACTTTTTTTCCTTGGCAACAACTTCTCAGCTTGGGTAAGGTCAGCGATCACCTGGCTGTAAACGTCAGCAACAGACGATCTCGCTTTGTCCGCAGACCCTGTGGTCACGTTGACCAGGCGAACTGGCACGGGCCCCCATAGCCTGACAAGATTGAAATAGGACCAGCCCCGGAGAAAATACGCTTCTCCCATCACGCGGTTCTTAATGGAGTCCGCAGCGAAAGTGATACCGGGAACTTTTTCCAGGATCGTATTCACCTGGGCAGAAATATTGTACAGTCCCTGCCACATGGACGCCACCCCCCAATACTGGTCGTAGGCACCTGCCCCCTGGCTGCTGAAGTTCCACACCGGCCCTACGATATGATCATGGTCCGCATCTTCACTGAACAGGATGGGCGCTTTGAAAAAGCTCCAGCCTTCCAGGATGCCATACAGGCCAGTGATAGCCGCCTCGGCATCCGCCTGGGTCTTATAAAGATTGTTCGGGGAATAAAAAGAATAGGGGCTTTCTTCCAGGGTCTTTTTACAGCCGGAGCCGATGGTTGCCAGCACCGCGAATACCAAAAGATATTTTAATATTTTCATGACTTTTTCGATTGATGGTTTAGAAAGAACAGTTAAGTCCTAATGTGAAAGACCTGGAGGTCGGATAGTTGCCAAGGTCCACCCCTCTGCGGGAAGGATCCTGCCCGAAACCGTTGACCTCAGGGTCATAGCCGCTGTAATGCGTGATGGTAAATACGTTGTTTACGCTGGCATATGCCCGCAGGCTCTTGATGATCTCCTGGTTCTTGAACCTGAAAGTATAGCCCAGGTTCACGTTCTTCAACCGGAGATAGGAGCCGTCCTCTACATAGCGATCGGAAAAACGCAGGCTTCTCCAGGAATTCAGGATATTCTTCGGGTTGGTGCCCCTGGAACCAGATCCCGTCCATCGTGCGTTGTACGCATCCACCGTCGTATTGGAATAACTTCCCAGGTTGTCCGTCACATATTTCAGGGTGTTGATGATATTGCCGCCCTGTACGCCCTGGAAGAATATGGTCAGGTCGAAATCCTTGTAGGTGAACCCTGAAGTGAACCCATAGTAATAGTTGGGATTCACATTCCCGATGACCGTCCTGTCGTTGTTGTCGATGACGCCGTTGCTATCGACATCCTTATACCGGATCTCTCCCACCATGCGTTTGATGATCGCGGCAGACTGCCCGTTGTAGAACTTGCTGTCCTGTACTTCTTTCTCGCTTTGGAAAAGTCCATCCTCTTTCCAGCCCATGATCAGGCCGATGGGTTGACCCACACGCTGAATGAATGGCTGGTAGTTCACGGGTTCGGTGCCGATGGTCTGTACCCACTGCTCCTTTACGCCGCCCAGATCGAGGATCTTGTTCCTGTTGGTCGAGATATTGGCCCCGACATTCCAGCTGAATTCCCTGGTATCTACAATTTTAGCATTTACGGCCGCCTCGAATCCCCTGTTCTGTATCGTGCCGACATTCATCAGTTGGGAAGCAAAGCCCGTGCTGGTAGGAAGCGTCACATATTGGAGAAGGTTAAACGTCTTCTTGTAATAATAGTCAAGTACAAAGCTCACGCGGTCCTTGAATATTCCTATATCCAGACCGGCATCGAACTGGCGGGTAGTTTCCCATTTCAGCTTGTCATTGCCAAGAGAGGAAATGATATACCCATTGGAGACTGTTCCCGAATAAGGATAGTTGGACGCGCCTATTTGAGAAAGGGAGCTGTAGGAACCTATCCCCTGGTTGCCCGACTGTCCGAGGCTCGCACGCGCCTTCAGGTTGCTGAGCCACTTAATGCTCTTCATGAAATTCTCCTGTGATATACGCCATGCAACGGCTCCCGAGGTGAAGCCGGCCCATTTGTTGTTGGCGGCGAATTTGCTGGATCCGTCACGGCGATAGGTCAGCGTAAAAAGATATTTATCGCTGAGAATATAGTTCACCCTGCCATAGTAAGACAAGAGACGCCAGTCGGATTTACCGCTGGTTGGCTGCGTATACACGGCAGCAGCTCCGAGGTTGTTGTTCTGCAAGGCGTCATTCATGAACTTGCTTACACCGTCCATCTGGTATTGCCAGACTCCATTGTTATACGAGAAGCCCGCCGTGGCATTGATGGCATGGATGCCCCATTTCTGATCATAGGTGAAATAATTCTCCGAGCTGACATTGCTGCTGTTCGTCGTTGACACATAAGCCCTGCCGCCGGAAGAAGCACCCTCGTTGATCGTGGTGGGATAATACTGATCCCTCCTGTCCGCGGACACATTCCAGCCAAGCACGCTCCTGAATTTCAGCTGCGGCAGTATGGTCGCCTCGATATAGGAGGAATTGAACAACCGGGTGCCTGTGACCTGGTCCAGCGCCTGTTTGGCATATTGATAAGGGTTGGATGTATAGAACAATTGAGAGTAAAGACCCGTTGTGGTGTCTAGCAGAGCGACCGTTGGCAGAAAGGTCAGGGCGGATTTGATAACGCCCCCCTCAGGCCCTACGATGCTGGCGCCGGTAGTGACCATGTGGTTGATCGTATTCGAATAGTTGAAGGAAGTTCCAACCTGCAGCCAGTTTTTTACGTTCCTGTCGACATTGGCCCGGACGCTGTAACGACGAAAATTGCTGCTGATCACAATCCCCGACTGATCGAGATAGTCTCCGCTGATCAGGTAGGTGTTCTTGTTGGATCCGCCGCTAAAGGTCACCGTATATTCCTGTTTGGGCGCATGGTGGAATAATATATCCTGCCAGTTCGTCCCTTTGCCGCGGTAGTCAGAGGGAGCCTTCAAATACCTTTGCTGGACGGAGTCATATCTCCCCGGATATGGGATGGTCTGAGTAGCCTGATAATTCGTACCCAGGTAAAGGTCGGAATTGATATATGCCTCATTTTGGTAATTGGCAAATTGTTCGGCGTTCAGCAGCTTGTATTTCTTCGTGATCTCCGACATGCCCGTCAGCACATTGAAATCAATGCGATCCTGGTTATAAGCGCCCTTTTTGGTCGTGATGATGACCACCCCGTTGGCGCCCCTGGAGCCGTAGATGGCAGTGGCGGATGCATCTTTCAATATCTCCACGGAGGCAATATCGTTCGGATTCAAAAAAGACAGGACATTCATCTTCGCCTCTTCATAAGAGGAGCCCGAAGAAGGCGTATTGCTGGTATTGTCAGCCTCCATGGGCACTCCGTCGATGACGTATAATGGCTCCGTACCGCCAAGAAAGGAGTTCGTTCCCCTGATCTGGATGCTCATGCCGGCGCCAGGCGCTCCGTCCGTCTGTGTGACAAAGACACCGGCAGCTTTGCCCTGAATACCCTGTTCTACCGTCACGGGATTTGATTTCATCAGTTCCTCGGACTTTATCGATGTCACCGAACCTGTAAGATCCCTTTTCTTTTGCTTGCCATAGCCAACGACTACCACGTCGTCCAGCTGGCTCTGTTTTTCTTTTAAGATAATGGAAAGCGACTCACCGGGCTGAGCGGTAACCTGTTTAGTCTCGTAGCCCACCATGGATATCTCCAGGGAAACTTTCGGAGATTTCAGCGTGATCTCGAACCAGCCCTGGTTGTCGGTAATAGCAGAGGCCTTGCCATCAAGGCTCCGGACCGTGACTTTTTGCAAGGGATTGCCCTTGGCGTCTTTGACGGTGCCGCTGGCCTTCGATGACTGAGCCTGCGTGAGCACCTGCTGAAACAAGCAGCAAAAGAGTAGCAGCAGCATTTTTGACCTCATAAGCAATGAAAGTTTGGGGAGAGTCATAACCTTGTCTTTTACGTTTTTTAAATGATTGCCTTAGATAATTAATTTGTTTATAGGATAAGACAGGGTCTTTCAGATTCAAGAGGTACCGTGATACTGGTTTTTCATCTAAATGTTTTCCATACCTGATAAAGGGCACGAGGAATATGAAAGCAGCCTTTCCACTTGCCTCCTTTAGCGCTTGTCAGCACTTCACCCCGCCGGTTGAGGTAGCCGAACCACTCGCCGTATTCCTTGTCCCTGAAATGGGCCCAGGTATATTCATGCACTTTTTCAAACCATTGGATGCAACGCTGATCTCCTGTTAAAGCAAACCCCTTCGCCAGGGCAACAAGAGCCTCCACATGGACCCACCAAAGTTTTTGATCCCATTCCAGCTGCTGCGGTGGATAACCCAGTCTGTCCATGAAATAGAATATGCCGCCATATTCATTGTCCCATCCGTATTCCAGCGTATGCAGCATGATGGAGACCGATCTTTCGATCAGCGACCTGTCCTGCAAACGCTGACCAATGTCCATTAGGAACCACATCGCTTCGATGGCGTGGCCAGGATTGAGCAGACGGCCTTCAAAGCTGTTGCTGAGACTCCCGTCCCTGGAAATATTTTCTACAATAAGTCCCACTTCCGGGCGATAGAAGATTTCCATTACATCATGGATAAGGGAAGGCATGAAGGCATCCACTCGTTGCTTTCCCAGCAGATGCTCCATTTCAATGGAAAGGTTGGAAAGGATCATTGGCAGCGCAAAACTCTTCAAGGGGCGAGTGCCGGGAAAGGACTTTTCATAAACGCCTTTCCAATTATCCCTCCTGAGTAAGATATTTTCAAATGTCTGCAATGCGATGGCGTCATAGCCTTTGCCGGGGAGAGCTCTATCCAGCGAAGAGAAGCCCATGGCGGCAAAACAATCGCTGAATATATTATACGCCTGAGTGAGAGGTTTTCCATCGGCGGCCAGGGAAAAATACCAATTGCCCTTTTCATCCCTGCCGAATTTCTTCATGAACTCAGCTCCATGAACTGCCATGTCGAGCCATTGGTTCCGTGGCTCTAAGTTATTATACATATAGGAGAAACACCAAACCTCCCTTCCCTGCAGCCACATGAATTTGTCGGTATCGTACACGCTGCCGTCGCGGTTGAGACAGGTGAAATATCCCCCATGTTGGTTGTCGGGGCTGTGATTGATCCAGAAAGGAAGAATATTATTCACCAATTCTTCCTTATAAAGTGCAGCAAAGCGGTTAGTTAGGGTAGATAGGCCACTTGTGGCAATGGACGTTGGAGCAGTCATATTTCCTAAAATTTTACATTAACTCCGATTCTTTATTAAATTATTTTAATTATTCAGCTAATATATAATTTTCTTTTTTAAATCAAAGCATATTTATTAAATTATTTTTTTAATTAGATTTGCTCTAGCGATTATTGAAAAAAGATTTTTTTATCCTTATTTGTATTTCATTATTTAATGATAAATATGCAGCAGCATAACCTATTTGATTTCTTTTCGGAGGAGAGCGCTTCCGGCGTGGCGCATAAGAACAAGGCCCGTAAGAGAAGGATCATTAATTACCTGGACCAGCACGAGGAGACGACCATCGCTGATCTGGCCCAGGCCCTCAACCTGAGTCCTCCCAAAGCCACCAGTCTCATCAATGAATTGATAACAGACGGGCTCCTGAAAGATTGCGGGAAGATCGACTCCGCCGTTGGGCGGCCTGCCAGCCTGTATAGCCTGGTGGCGGACTCCTGCTTTTTCCTGGGTGTGGATGTCAAGCAGTATTATGTAAGCATCGGGCTCCTGGACTTCAAAAAAAACCTTGTTACTGCCAATATGAGGATTCCCTATGTGCTGGAAAATACAAGCCAGTCCCTGGACGCACTCATCGCTTTGATCCGGGATTTCATCCGGCAGGCTCCTGTCGACCAGGATAATATCCTGTCCCTGTGTATCAACCTGGGGGGAAGGGTCAATACGAATAATGGCAACAGCTATAGCTTTTTTCATTTCAACGAAGAACCTCTCAGCAGCATTGTCGAAAGGCAGCTATCCATCCGTACCTTCCTGGAGAATGACTCAAGAGCGATGGCCTATGGCGAATTCCACAAAGGAATTGTAAAGCATGAAAAAAATGTACTGTTCCTGAATTTGGATTATGGCCTCGGCCTTGGCATCATGATAGATGGGAAAATGTACTATGGAAAATCAGGTTTCAGCGGCGAGATTGGCCATGTCCCTGTTTTCGACAACGAGATCATTTGTCATTGCGGCAAAAAGGGCTGCCTGGAGACAGAGGCATCCGGCAGAGCATTGATACGCCTTTTCAAAGAAAAGATCGTGCAGGGGCAAACCTCCTCCATTCTCACCAATCCGCAAAACATCGATGACATCCGGCTGACGGACATTATTGAAGCCGCCCTCAACGAGGACATGCTATCCATCGACCTTCTGGCTGAAATAGGGGAAAAGATCGGCCGCGGCATCGCACTGCTCATCAATATATTCAATACGGAGATGGTCATTCTCGGCGGCACTCTCGTAAGTACAGGTGACTATATCTATCTCCCTATCCGTAGCGCTATCAACAAATACTCCTTAAGCCTGGTCAACAGCGATACAAAACTTTATCTTTCCCAATTAGGAGAAAAGGCCGGGGTCATAGGAGGCTGTCTCATCGCAAGGAATAAACTGCTTTCCTGACAGCCGCCCCTACCTGGGCAGCGCATACGCCACATAGCTATCCCCCGACGCAGTCCCTAGCTTCCCGCCCCCGCACGCCACCACCACATACTGCTTCCCGCCGGCGGAATAGACCGCCGGTGTAGCAAATCCCGGCGCGGGCAACACCGTCTCCCACAACACCTTCCCGGTCCGCTTGTTAAAAGCCCTGAGCTTACCATCCCGGGTAGCCGCAATAAACAACAATCCCCCGGCCGTCACTACGGCGCCGCCATAATTCTCCGTCCCCGTAACGATCCCGCGGGCAGCCAGCTCGGGGTATTCACCCAGCGCAACCTTCCACTCCAACGCACCGGTATTTAGATTGATGGCATTCAGCGTCCCCCAGGGCGGCCGGATGGCAGGATACCCTTCTTTGCTAAGAAACTTATTATACCCGGTGATGGTATATGGCAGGTTTAAAAAACTATCCACCGGCCTGGCCGCGGCAACAAAAGGTTTTTTCTGAAGCTGCTTATTATCCAGTATAAAAGACGCCAGCGCCCCCTTCTCCTCATCCGACAGCTGCTTAAAGGCGGGCATCATTCGCCGACCCGCCCCCACCAGCGCCGCAAATGAAACAGCATTGTATTTCGAAGCTGTATTCAACAGCGACGGATAGTTGCCGCCGCCCTTCCTGTCAGGTCCATGACAGCTGATACAGTTACGTGCATACAGCTCCTTTCCCGCCCCCAGCCAGGTAGTAGGCTCAGTCTTTACAGGAGGCACATCCACTATCGTGATCACCCATGGCATCTCATTGGCATTCACATACAGCCATCCCGTGGCAGGATCATAGGCTGGTCCGCCCCATTCGGCGCCCCCATCCAGACCAGGCAGCACTACGGTGCCCTCCTTCGACATGGGATTGAACATATTGCCGGTATGATACCCTTTCAGCCGGCGGCGGATATCCTCTATCGAGCTGTCGGGCAGCAGGTTGTTAATGTCGCTGTCCGAAAAGGTCTGACGTACAAACGGTTTCGGCAAGACAGGAAAAGGCTGTGTAGGGGACAGCTCTTCTCCCGGCAGCGTGGAGTTGACAGGCACAGGCCGCTCCTCGATGGGAAAAAGGGAATTGCCCGTCTCACGATCCAAAAGAAAGACAAAGCCTGTTTTCGTAGGTTGCGCCACAGCATCGATGCTTTGTCCATTATGCATCACCGTTACCAACGCCGGCGGAGTAGGGAGGTCCTTGTCCCATATATCATGATGTATATCCTGGAAATGCCAGATCCTCTTACCGGTGGCCGCATCCAGCGCCAGCAGGCAGTCGGCAAACAACCCCTGCCCCTTACGCTTCCCGCCATAAAAATCAAAGGAGGCGCTGCCGGTAGGCGCATAGACGATACCTCTCTTTTCATCCAGGCTAAAGCCTGACCAGCAATTGGCGCCGCCGATGTGCTTATAGGCTATGCTGTCCTCCCAGGTATCGTACCCATATTCGCCCGGCTGGGGGATGGTATGGAATATCCATCGTATCTGTCCGGTACGGGTATCATACGCACGTATATGCCCAGGCGCCGCATCGCTCCCCTCCGACACCCTGTCCCCCAGGATCAGCAGATCCTTGTATACGACTCCCGGCGAGGTGGCCGCCACATACAGATCATGGACATCCCTGCCCAGCCCATCATGCAGATCCACTTTTCCATGCTGACCAAATGAAGTGACCAGCCCCCCGGTAGCCGCATCGATAGAATATAGCCACGAACCCGCCGTAAAAAAGATCCGCTTTTCAGCCCCGTCCTGCCAGTAAGCGACACCCCTGTTATTGTTCAGGCCAAAATTCGGACGGGTGCTGTTATCACCCGGGTTCACGGGGTCGAAGACCCACCGCTGCTTTCCCGTAGCCGCATCCAGGGCAAATACCTTTAGCCGGGGTGTTGTGCCATAAAGCACCCCATCCACGAATAGCGGCCGGCATTGTATCTGGCTATGATTGACGGTATCCATATCCCCTGTATGGTAGGTCCAGGCCACCTGTAGATGCTGTACGTTGGCGGTATCCACCAAATCCAATGCAGAATAATGTGTAGAGAGATCCTCCCGTCTGTCATGGGAACAGGATACCATCCCCGCTAACAATGACGGTAATAAGACAAGCCAGGGTCCTTTCATGATGATGATTTATTTCAACGCTGAATCGTTTTCCTTCAGCAGAAAATCCTTACGTCCATCCGGTCCCGGCTCCCATTCCAGTATCGCCTCATCCGGCACAGGGACAATAGGTACTTTCCAACTGGTGGAATGTTCGTTATAAGCTAAATTGGACGCAGAATTGTAACAGCTGATAAGCGACCATCGCGGCCGGTCGGAAAGATTGGCTTCACTGCGGTGAAGGAGATTGCTGTGAAAGAACAGCGCATCGCCGGGGCCCAGCTCACAATATACCAGCTCCATCGTCTTCAGCGCATTTTCCACCATCCCCATGTCGGCGCCTACCTGCTCCCCGGCAAAGCCATGATTGACCCTTCCCATCTTATGCGAACCCCGGATGACCTGCAGACACCCATTCTCCTTATTGGCAGCCGTCAGCGCCACCATGACGCTGATCATCTGGTCGGGGAACATGAACTGGTCCTTATACCAGTAGCCATAATCCTGGTGCCATTCCCAGGCGCCTCCTACCTTCGGCTCCTTTTGCATCAGCTTGGTATGAAAATGACAGACAGGCGCATCGCTGTCCATCAACCGCGCCACCGAGTCGATGACCCGCCGGCTCCTCGAAAGATAGCCGAATATATCATCGCCGGGCGTAAACCACAACGATAGCCGAGTCTTCTTGCCAGTCTGGTCATTAAGGTCCAGCGCATTCTTACGCATCGCCTCATCTGCCAGCGCAGCAGCATACAGCTTGTCGGTCTCGGCCGGTGACAAAAAGTTCTTTATTACGACAAATCCGTCCCGCTCATACAGAACGGTCTCTTCCGGAGTAAGAACATGAAATGACATAACAATCGTTTTTATTGGTTATACGCCCAACTTCCACCCATCCCGGTATGTCCGCCGGACGAATTGATTGGCCTCGTCGAAATTGGTGATCTTCATATTCGGTCCATCCCACAATAGCTTGATATGCCTGCCGGGATAATCATATCCCTTCCCATCTGCCCGCGCATGACGTATATCATAGCTGCGAATAGCCAGGTTCCCCATCAGCACGGTCTCGGTCAGAGGACCCGCTATCTTGAAGTTGGAGCTGAGATTCTTCTCCTTGTCACTGCCATAGCCGGCAATGATGGCGTCTATCCACGCATTGTAATGCCCCTCCCGGTCGGCGCCAGGCACCCGGGCTATCGTCTGTGGCACCGTAGTCTTCGCCGTCAGGGATGTAGGCAATAATTGAGGGTTCTCGCCATAGGTGGCGCACATCATTTTGCCCTTTGTCCCTATGAAGTAAGTGGCGTTGTCGCCATCCCCAAAGACCTCATTAGGTCCCAGCTCCGCAGGACGCTCGGGCTGTATGCCCCCATCCATCCAGTGAAGCTTGATGTCGGGCTTGCCGGCAGCGCCCTTGAACTTTAAGGTAATATGGGAGGAAGGAGGGCAGCTGTCGGGGAAATATCCTTGCCGGAACTCTCCCACAAAAACACTTCCGACACTGCACTCAGCTTCGGTGGGATAGCCCAGCTCCAATACCTGGAAGGCAGGCGCAATAATATGGCAGCCCATGTCACCCAGCGCACCGGTGCCATAGTCCCACCAGCCACGCCAGTTGAAAGGCACGAGGTTGTCCACATAGTCACGGTAAGGAGCCGTGCCCAGCCAGAGGTTCCAATCCAGCTCCGACGGCACAGAGGCCTTCGTAGCCGGCCACTGAATACCCTGCGGCCACACGGGACGGTTGGTAAAACAATATACTTCTGTGATATCTCCTATTACCCCGGCGCGATACCAGTCGATCAGCTGGCGAACCCCATCCCCGGACCCACCCTGGTTGCCCATCTGGGTCACCACCTTGTACCGGGTGGCCGCCTGCGTTAGCACACGCGCCTCATAAATATCATGCGTCAATGGCTTCTGGATATATACGTGCTTCCCCAGCTGCATACAGGCCATGCCCTGGACAGCATGCATATGATCGGGGGTGGAAATGCTGACGGCGTCAAAATGCTTGTGCTCCTTATCGAGCAACTCACGGTAGTCTTTATAATATTTCGCGGATGGGAACTTTTGCCGCATGGCCGCGGCGCGACGGTCATCCACGTCGCATAAGTAGGCGATATTCGTCTTGCCACTGCCGGCAATATAATTGATATCCACCTCCCCCTTGCCTCCCGCCCCTATCGAGGCGATAGCAATTTTGTCGCTGGGTGCAATAAAACCTTTTCCTAATACATGACGGGGTACGATGTAAAAGCCGGCTGCTGCCATCAAACCCTTGCTGAGAAATTCTTTCCTATTCATAATGTAGATCGTTATCGATCTAAATTATGCCAAATTCCCCATTTAATTTTCGTTCCCGGGTAATGCAATGTATTTTTTGCCGGACAAAATTCTGCTCACAGCCGTTATCAGCTCGTCAGGAGCAGCATCTTTTTCTATATATCCCGCCGCACCAGCCTTCATAGCACGTACAGCGTAGTGCTCCTTGGGATATAAGGTGAGAATAAGAACGGGTAGTTCAGGGAAGCTTCGCCGTATCCACTGAAGAGTATCGAGCCCTCCCTTGTCGGGCATATACAGGTCCGAAATAACCATATCCCAGTTGACGGCGCTTAATTTTTCCTTCCATTCCTCCGCTTCCTCTATCTCCCCGAACACGGCATGGGGGTATGCCTGCATAAGTATCTGCCGAACCCCTTTTCTGATAATGGTGTGGTTATTCGCTAATAGAATCCTGATCATACGTGCAATGGTTTGAGGTTAAAAATGGTGCTAACCAGATTTATTAAGGGGCTACTCAGGATCCTTATCCGGGGGTGTTAATAGTTAAATCGCGCGGTTCAATTAAATTTAAGGTGAATTCTTTATTTCACATAAAGATACCCATAAATATAAACACTTATGGGTATGAATCTTGATTTCGGTCAATTATGTATAAAAACAAGCTATTTTTCGTCCCGAATGGATAATTGCATCTGTTCCAGGTCATGCTCCGTGAATTTCCCGGCAAACTGGATATAAAGCCCCCCATCCCCGTCACCCGCCCAAAAAACCAGCTCCTTGACCCCATCTCCATCCCTGGACATCAGGCGTACTCTGTTCTCCCCCTTCCGGATGCTCACCAGCTCCTCGTACCGCTGATCCCGCAGCCCACGTACCAATCTGTCCCATTGCTCTGCATCGGCAGCCTTCTTCTTGTCCAGGACCATCACCTTCACCTGGGTCACCTTTTGTATCCAGCTACCGTTGTTCCTACCCTGGAAGCTGGCCTGCAACATAAAGGACGCATTGGTGGAAAAAGAGGCCTGCTGGCCATAGCCGGCGCCCACTATCAATATGAGCGCAACGGAGAGAATACATTTAGTCATATTATTTGTTTTTTCTTTTAGCGTTCTTAAGATCTTCCAGCCCTTTTATATCCATGGAAGCCGAGAGACGCGCCAACTTGTCCAGATCGATGTCCCCCACAAAGCTCATCATCGTGAACCCATCCTTATCCACTGCAATCATCAACAGCTCATGAATGATACCCCCGCTCTCCTTCACCACAAATCGAATATTGTCATTCTTGTCCCGGACAGTGATCAGCTCCTCATATTCCCTCATATCTATCTTCGCCAGCGCCTCCTTGTAAAAAACATAGGGGGTGGTCTCGGTACTGATGATCCGAAGGCTCTGCAGCTTGCTCACGGTCTGCCTCAGGTCCGCAGGAATAGTGTCCCAGTTCACCTTCGAAAAAAGCCGGAACATCTTCGGACTGACGCTCACAACGGAGAATCTGCTGTCCTCTACATATTTCCCGAAGAACTTTCCAATGGCATCGTCCTGCGCATACGACACTGCCCCCACCAACAACAGACCCAGGACAACCAATAGCTTTTTATACATCATCATATGATTATTTTAATGGATGAAGCCCCTTGTGCATATTCCTCGACGCTATCAGCAATGCCTTCTGCACAGCCGCCAGCGCCTGCTGCGGATCGTCATACGTATCTTTCATTGCCGGTTTATCTCTTTGGTAAAGAGATAAACCTAAGCCTAGCACAATCACCGCCGCCGCACTCCACCACGCTCCCCGCAACCTCGGCCGGGGCCGCACCACCTCCATGATCCTCTCCTCCAGCCCTTCCCCTGGCTTCACCCCCCTCTCCCGTTCATAAAAAGAAAAGATATCCCGGTATGACTCCCATTCCAGCGGTACATCCGTGCCCCGGAAATATTCCTCCAGCATCTTCTCTTCTTCCACCGTGGTCTCCACCTGCCAGTACTTTTCCAGCAGCTGAGCTATCTGTCCTCTTTCCATGAAGATTCCGTTTGAGTGATTGATTTTTTTATGGCATTCCTCGCCCTGAACAAATTTACCTTCACCTGGTCAAGACTTATCCCCAATACCTCCGCTATCTCATTATAGCTAAAACCCTCCACCTCCCGCAGCTGGATCACCATCTGCTGGTGCTGCGGCAACTCATCCATGCATTTCCTGATCTGCATATAGGTTTCCTTGGCGATCATTTTTTCGTGTGGATCTTTATCATGACTGTTGACATCCCATGCCCCATCCTCCCCCACAGACCGCAATTGTCGCTTCCGCAGCCTGTCCAGACAGCTGTTCTTCACGGCGGTCATACAATAGGCCTCCAAGCTCTGCCACTGCCCCCATTCCTCCCTCCGCGACCACAGCCTGATCATCACCTCCTGCACGACATCCTCCGCATCATGCCCATTGAGCAGCAGACGTAAGGCCAGCCGGTAAAGCTTGTCCTTCATGGGCAAAATGCGAGTTTGGAAAACTTCTAATGACATGCTCTTCAAAATGACGGAAAAATTTCACGAATGTTACAGCCGATGTATCATTTCCGTACAATAATTCCGAACCTCGGCGTATAATCCACTATATTTCATTAAATTAGAATACTGGCACAAGATTGAAGCAAGATAAAGATCATCACCATGGGAAACATGCTCAGGAACTACTTCACCATCGCCTTTCGCAACCTGAAAAAGCACAAAATTTTTTCGCTGGTGAACATCGCCGGGCTGGCTGTAGGCCTGGCGGTCTTCTGGCTGATGGCCCTTTATGTCGCGGACGAGCTCAGCTTCGACAGATGGGAAGAGAATTCCAGCCGCATCTACCGGGTTGTACATAGCGCCGAATGGCCGGCAGGCAAGTTCCGGCTGGCCCCTACGTCCGCCCTTTTCGCTCACTCCCTGAAAAAAGACTTTTCCGAAATAGAAGAAGCAGCCCGTATCGATCCGGAAGGAGGAGGCACCATCCTCTACCAGGACAAAAAGATACAGGCTGGGGATATCCTCTTTGCAGACAATTCCTTCCTCACCATATTCCAGCCATCCTTCCTGGCGGGCGACAGCCATCAGGCCCTATCCAACCCCCATTCCATCGTCCTGACCAAAACCCTCGCGGAAAAAATATTCGGCGACATCGACAATGCCCTTGGTAAGACGGTGACCTTCCGGAATGATGACCAGCAACAGCAGGTCACAGGGGTCATCGAAGACATGCCCGCCAATTCGCACCTGGGGTTCAGCGCCCTGCGCAGCATGCCCGATCTTTCGGGCGCCACCTGGCCGGATTTCGATAAATATACCTATGTCCTGCTTCGTAAGGACGCCGATCCCCGGCAGCTGGAAGCCCGCTTCCCGGCCTTCTTTCAACGCTACCTGAGCCCATTTATGGAGAAGACACGCTACCATATGTGGCTCCAGCCGCTGCCCTCCATCCACCTTCACTCGTCCGATCTGTCTTATGACAACGGCCGCAACAACAGCGACATCCGCTATATCTGGCTCTTCGCGTCCATCGCCCTGCTCATCCTTGTCATTGCCGTCATCAATTATATCAACCTCTCTACGGCCCGCTCCTCCATCCGCGTAAAGGAAGTGGGCGTCCGAAAGGTCATTGGCTCGGGCAGGCGACAGCTGATCAGCCTCTTCCTGGCAGAGTCAGTCCTGTTCACGCTCATAGCCGCCGCCATCAGCATCGGTCTCGCGGGCATGCTGATCCCCTTCTTTGACCAATTGTCCGGTAAAAACCTCACCCTATGGCAGTTTGGAAAGATCCCGACCCTGACGATACTCCTCGCCTTCACCCTCCTTACGGGTCTGGCGGGAGGCTTCTATCCGGCCCTCTTCCTCTCGGGCTTCCGGACTATCCCGGCCCTGAAGGGTCAACAGGGCAGCCAAAAGACCAATATCCTCTTCCGTAAATCGCTGGTCACCTTCCAGTTCGTCATAACCATCGTCCTCATTGCCGGTTCCATCACCCTCTACCAGCAGCTCCAATACATGCACAACAAAGACCTTGGCTTCAACAAGCAGCAGGTCCTTACATTCCATATCGACAACCCTTCCGTACGTGAACGCATCAAAGATCTGAAGACCCGGCTGCAAAAAAGCCCCCTGATAGAGAGCGCAGGCGGCGCAGGCAACCCCATCGGCAACAACGACATTGGCTCCACTTCCTTCGATTTTGAGCAGAACAATGGCTCCATAGCCCCGGATGCCCGGATGGTCCAAAGCTTTTATATAGACGAGGACTACCTGCATACGCTCCAGATACCACTGGCAAAAGGCAGGAACTTTTCCCCGGACAGACCCACGGACCTTCACAACGCAGTCCTGGTCAACGAGACACTTGTCAACCAACTGGGCTGGACTGAACCTCTCGGCAAAAAGGTACGCATGCGCACGGGTCCCAATGGCGCTACACAGGACGCCCTGGTCATCGGAGTGGTAAAGGATTTCTCTATCTACTCCCTGCAACACAAAATAGAACCCCTCGTCCTGCTGCTGCCCCCGGTGCCAAAAGAAGACGACAACTGCTATGTACGTTTGAGCAAGGCCAATTTACCGGCCGCCCTCCATTACATCGAAACCACCTACAGGGATCTCGATCCGGCCGCATCCTTTGAGTACCATTTTTTAGACGACAACTTTGAAAAACAATATGCCACGGAAGAGCACGAAGGACGCCTGCTCCTGACCTTTACGGCCCTGGCCATCTTCATCGCCTGCCTGGGTCTCTTTGGACTGGTGACCTTTGCCGTCGAACAAAGAACAAAGGAGATAGGCATACGCCGTGTGCTGGGCGCCAGTGTAACAGGTATCATCAGCCTGGTATCGAAAGACCTGATCCGGCCGGTGGTGCTGGCCGTCCTGATAGCAACCCCCATTGCCTGGTATATCCTGCACAGATGGCTGGAAGGGTTTGCCTATCGGGTGAATATCACCGTTGGAATATTTGCCGGAGCAGGAATGCTGGCCTTATTGATCGCCGCGCTCACCGTCAGCCTTCGCGCCAGACGGGCAGCCCGTGTCCCGCCGGCAAAAAGCCTGCGGACGGAATGATATAATTAGTAATACACCAGACATGCTAAAAAGCTATTTCACCATCGCCTGGCGCAACCTGCTGCGCAACAAGACCAACAGCCTTATCAACATCGGAGGTCTGGCCATCGGTCTCACCTGCGTCATCTTCATCATCCTGTACATACAGGATGAGCTGCACTATGACAAGGGCTTTAAGATGTCCGATCGCATCTACCAGGTGACGCTGAACGCCAACTTCGGAGGCCAGGAGTTCAACACCTCCAATACCCCTCCCCCGGTGAGCATTGACATCCGCACGACATTTCCCGAAGTGGCGGACAATACCCGCATCTTCCGCATGGGCAATACAGCGGTCCATAATGCCGCACCGGCGCTAAGTGACCGCCTCTTCACAGAAAAACAGATCTGGGCGGTAGACTCCAATTTCCTCGGGGTATTCGACTACCCCATGCTGGAAGGCAACCCCGCCTCCTGTCTGAATAAATTTCATTCTATCGTCATCACAGAATCAATAGCTCGAAAATACTTCGGTAAAAGCGAAGCCATCGGCGGATCGCTGGTCCTGGACACCTACCAGTCCCCTTTCGAGGTCACAGGCATAATAAAGGATCTGCCGCGCAACTCATCCCTGCGGTTCGATATGCTCCTTTCCACACGCGACTGCCCGCCGGTGCAGCGCTTCAGCTGGAGCTGGGTATGGAGCCAGATGAATTCCTACATCGTGCTCACTCCGCAGGCAGCCAAAGATCCCCAGGCTATTCAAAAGCTTGAATCCAAATTCCCCGCCATGGTGCGCAAGGACGCGGCCCAGGCCTTTGCCCGCATCGGCCAGCCCTACGATGAATTTATCAAAAAAGGCGGCAGATGGGATTTCCATCTCCAACGGCTCACGGACATACACCTGCATTCGGCCAACATGGGCACGCCATTTACCAACCTGGGAGACATCAAATATGTATATATATTCTCCGCCATTGCCCTCTTTGTCGTCCTGCTGGCCTGTATCAACTTCATGAACCTCTCCACCGCGCAGGCAGCACGCCGCGCCAGGGAAGTAGGCATCCGGAAAGTCCTGGGGTCGATGAAAGGACAAATGATCCGGCAATTCCTCGCCGAAGCCCTGGTATATACCGTCATTGCTACAGCCATCGCCCTGCTCCTCGTATATATATTGATGACGCCTTTCAACACGGTGTCCGGCAAGACCCTGGAATTCCAAACCATCTTCCGTCACGGTATCTGGCTCATCATCCTCGCGCTCTTTATCATCACAGGCCTGCTGGCGGGCAGCTATCCCGCTTTTTATCTCACTTCCTTCGACCCGGTGTCAGTATTGAAAGGAGGGCTCTTTGTAAAAAGCCTGGGCAACCAGCTTGTCCGCAATGGCCTGGTAGTATTCCAGTTCACCATCTCCATCGCCCTTATCGTCTGCACCCTGGTGGTATTCCGGCAGCTGAACTATGTTCGCAACATGGACCTGGGCTTCAAAAAAGATAATGTACTGATCCTCCCCAACGTGGAGAAGCTGACAGGCAATTATTCACAGGCTCTGACGGGTAAGGAGGAAACGTTCCGGCAGCGGCTGACCACCCTACCCGGCGTCACCAACGCCAGTCTTACCACAGGCGCCCTCGCCGATGACTACTCCGGCTTTACGGACTTCTATACACCCGTCTCCGATGGTGTCTCCGAACCACTGGCAAAAGACCTTACCCTTACTTCCTTCTTGACAGACGAACACCTTATACCTACCATGCATCTGCAGATCACCAAAGGCAGAAATTTTTCGAAGGACTTCTCCGATTCGGATGCGGTCATCATCAATGAAGCCACCGTACGGACGGCAGGCTGGAGAGACCCGCTGGGAAAAAGGCTGGTCTATCCCGGCGGCAATAACCAAACCTTTCATGTAATTGGGGTCGTAAAGGATTTTAACATACGCTCCGCCCGCACCACCATCGAGCCCTTTGCGTTCTTCTACACTACCTCGAAGACGAACCATGCCTATTCCAACTACATCATGGCTTCCACCGATGCGCGATATACCTCCGACATTCTCCGCCAGGCAGAAAAGATCTGGAAGGGCCTGGCGCCCGACGTTCCTTTCGAATACTCCTTCCTGGACAAGGATTATGAAGCCTTGTATCGCAGCGAGGAACGTATGGGAAATATATTCTCCATCTTCAGCGGACTATCCATACTGATAGCATGTTTGGGTCTATTCGGACTATCGGTCTATACCGCCGAAAGAAGGATCAAGGAAATAGGCATCCGAAAAACACTCGGCGCCTCCGTTCAAAGTCTCGTGGGATTGTTGTCGAAGGATTTCCTGAAGCTGGTGCTTATCTCAGCCCTCATTGCCTTCCCCCTCGCCTGGTGGGCCATGAACAGATGGCTCCAGGACTTCCCCTATCGCACCACCATGGGCATCGGCATATTTTTATCGGCAGGCTTGCTGGCAGTCTTTATCGCCCTGTATACGGTCAGCTTCCAGGCCTTCCGGGCTGCCACCATGAACCCCTCAAAAAGTTTAAAATCAGAATAACCCTTATATGATCCTTCACTATCTCAAAACTGCCTGGCGCAACCTCGTCCGTCACCGGCTCTATAGCTTTATCAACATCGGCGGCCTTTCCATCGGCATCGGCGCATGCCTGCTCGTCCTGCTGTTCGTCATACACGAGCACAGCTACGACAGCTTCCATCACGAGGCAGATCGTATCTATTCCATGTACAGCAGGATCAAAATGGGAGGCGACACGGTCCAGTTCGGCGGCATGAACTTCAACACAGCCCCCCTTCTCCAAAAGGCAGATCCCTCCGTCGCCAGTACTTTACGGGTGTATAGCACCAATGAGAAAAAACCTGTTTCCAACCCCCTCTCGCCTGACATGACATTCGGCGAAACCCATTTCATTTTCTCCGATAGCAATTTCTTCCATTTCTTCTCCTTCCATTTACTGCAAGGTCATCCCGATCAGGCACTGACACGGCCTTTCACGGTCGTCATTACCAAAGAGATGGCAGCAAAATATTTCGGAAAGGAAGACCCCATCGGGAGATCGCTACGCTATGACAGCGTCTATACCTTCGAAGTCACGGGAGTTGTCGATAAGATCCCGTCCAACTCAAGCATAACCTTTGACTTCGTCGCCTCCCTTTCCAGCCGCGCCCACATGACAGCCACCACGGCCGAAAGCAACGAAGGAGACATCGTATTCGGCGATTACGCCACCTGGTTCCGCTTGCGCCCAAACACCACGGCCGCCAGCGTGGGATCCACCCTGAACAGACTTGCGCAGCAAAGCCCGTTCTATAAGGACTTTCCCTTCCGCATCGTCGTTTATCCAATACTCGGCAGCCACCTGGGAACGAGCTTTTCAGGAGGCGAGGACGCCCGATACCTGTCCGTCTTTCCGTTGGTGGCAGGTCTTATCCTCCTGCTGGCGCTCATCAATTATATGAACCTTGCCACGGCGAGGGCCGCCCTTCGCGCAAAAGAAGTAGGCGTTCGCAAGGCCAATGGCGCCAGCCGCAGCCTGCTGGCAGGACAGTTCTATATGGAATCCGCCCTTTATGCCCTCATCGCATTTGTCCTCGGGGCAGTCCTCTTCGGCATCGCTCAACCCTACTTTTATCGCATCGTCGGCCTGACCATCGACACATCCTTCATTTATGAGCCTCGCATGCTCGCAGCCTTTGCCGGCCTGCTCATTGTCACCATCCTGGTAGCAGGCGCTTATCCCTCCCTCATCCTGTCTTCCTTCAATCCGGTAATAGTCCTCTATGGCAAGCTCAGCCGCCAGATGGGAGGCGTCCGTCTGCGAAAGATGCTTACGGTAGTACAATTCTTCATCAGCGTGGTCCTTATCATCAGCAGCATCGTCATCGGCAAGCAACTCTATTTCTTCCGGCACACGGATACGGGGGTACAGCGGGACAACGTTATTACGGTCCCCATCTCCCGTAACATGAGCAGCCATTACCGGGACTTCGAAAGAGAGCTGGCTGAATTGCCGGGTATCAGCGGGGTAGCCGCGGCGCGTTATGCGCTCTACAAAGGGTACAATCTCTACGACGCCAGAACGGAACAGGATACAAAGCCCACTTCCATCAATAGTCTCGACGTCGACCCCTCCTATATCCCTCTGCTGGGCATTCAGTGGAAAATAAAGCCTTCAGGCTCCATACTGACCCGTGACAGCAAAGTAGTGCTCAACCAGGCGGCCGTAGACAAGCTGCACCTGCCATCCAACCCTGTAGGTCATACGATCCGACTGGGCGGTGACCATATCTACACAGTCGCCGGTGTCATTCGCGACTTTAACTACAATTCATTACACGAAAAAATAGCGGGTCTTTGCCTCCTCATACACCAGGACAGCCTTATAAAGAACGGCGATATGCAGCACGGGGTCCTCTTTGTAAAGATCGCGAAGGGAGCCAACCTGCCCACTACCATCGACGCCATCAAACATGCGTATCAGGCAAGGGACATCACCACTCCCTTTGAATTCCAATTTGTAGATGACGCTTTCAACGCGCGCTATCGGGCGGAAGACAAGCTCGCGGGCATATTGAACGTGTTTACAGGTCTTACCATCCTCATCGCCTGTCTGGGCTTGTTTGGGCTGGCTGCCTTCTCGGCCAGCCGCCGCTCGAAGGAGATCAGCATCCGGAAAGTGCTGGGGGCAGGTATGAATAACATCATCTTCATGCTGACAAAGGACTTTATACAGATGGTTTTGATCGCTATCCTTTTGGCCATTCCCGTAGCCTGGTATCTGCTTCACCGGTGGTTGGAGAACTTTGCTTACAAGATATCCATAGGCTGGACGATCTTTGCCCTGGCAGCATCCGGAGCCATTCTTTTGGCTTTGCTTACGGTAGGCACGGAGGCGGTCCGGGCGGCGATGGCCAACCCTGCAACCGGCCTGCGCTCGGAATAACAGTTACATTCCCTTTTCCATCTTTTTGCATTTTTCAGCCTCCTGCAGGTGATGTCTCAACGTATGCAAGGTGCTGTCTGCAAAAGCACGGATATCTGCGTCCGATCCTTTTTTAGATTCATCTTCGAATTGGCTGATAACTTTCTTATGATCATCTACCATCATACTTATATATGCTTTGTCAAAATCCTTTCCGGTCTTTTTCTGCAGGTCGTCTACATTCTTCTGCATGTCGTTCGATATGGTGGCAGGGAGCGTAATATTTTTCTGCGTGGCTATTGCCTTCAACTTTTCGCCGGCCGCCGTATGATCCTTCTCCATCATAGCTCCATAATCCTTTACATCCTTCATCGTACCTTTTTGCTGAGCCAGCTGACCCAATTGTATCTCTGTCATATTCGCATTGGCCGTATTGACGACAAATGTGGCGTCATCCTTCGATACGGAGGCCGGAATGGAGCTTGTTTTATTAGCGCCGGATGTATCCTTACCGGTACTATCCATCTTCGTAGCATTGGAATCTCTGGCTTCCTTTGTGGCATCGGGCCCTCCGCCGCCACAGCTCATGATAAAAAAAGATGCCGCCAGGACCATACAATAGTTAGACAATCTGTTCATAATAGGTAATTTAAGTTGTGGATACAACATAGCGACTCAATTCCTATGCCACGGGCCGCAACATGGGCAGGGGAGCATCCAGTTGATAAGGCTTGTAGCCCGGACGCGTATTGAAAAACCAGGCATGCAGATGCGTCCGAAGATCGTGCCACCAGCCATTGTGATGTGTCCTTGCCATGCTTTCGAAATAATCCGCCTTACCCATTTTTACCTTTATCAGCACCATATTGCCGGACATCTGTTCCTTCAAATCCTCGAATAGCAGGTTGTTCACCTCCTCCGGATCATCCACGATATACGCCCTGCCGGTAATATGAAGATAAAACCCCTTCCCTTTCCGGAACAATTCCAGCCTTACAGGAAATTCCCGGTCGAATTCATGAAGCTCCTGCCGGGGACGAGGTACAAAAAACCACAATTGCCCCAATTCGTCCACTTTCAGAATAGAAACAATAGTGGTTGCCATCCTCAAAACCGAGATGTTCTGGCTGAAAAAAAGCGCATTTTTCAGTTCCTGTATCTTTTGTTGAAGGAATGGCAGGTTCGGGAAAGTAGAATGATTGATCATAACGAAAACATTTTACCAACGGGTTTCAAAAGAGATACCACTTCATCGTTCAGTGAATACCCCATGGAAATCAGGCCCCTGTAGGGCAAAAAGCATTTTATAAGTAAAATTTCCCGGGATGAGTGAGGAAAATATTGCACAGCCTGCCCTTCTCCGGACCCGGCCCTGGCATAATATTTACAAATGCTTTTTATCATTAAAAGGTTATACTATGATACGTAAATTGAAATCCGGACAGTACAGGATCTATTCCCGTAAAATAGATCCAAAGACACGCAAGAGAAAGAACCTGGGCACTTTCGACTCCCTGGAGGCGGCCCAAAAGCATGAGCGGGAGATACAATACTTCAAACATCCCTGAACGGAGCACAGCTCCGTTGCGCGAAGCGCCATCATTAGAGTAACGCATTCGTTAGAATGGATACCCGATCGCAAGGTTCAGCACCGCGTTGGATATATCCGTGACCTTATTGAATACCCATTTCTGTCCATTCGGCAACCACGGGTAGCGTACGGGAGTAGCCAGATCCACGCGCAGCACGAGTATGCTGAAATCAAACCGCAATCCGGTCCCGATACCAACCCCCACGTCATTTAAGAAATCACCGGAGAAGGCAGACCCTACCCGTGCGCTGTCATAGGTCCTCGTCCAGATATTACCCGCATCCGCGAACACTGCCCACCGCACGACGGAGAACAGCTTCGTCCGGTACTCCACATTCATCTCCAGCTTTACATCCCCCGGCTGATCTGGCAAAAATGCATTCTTATTGGGATTGCCAATGTAATATGATCCGGGTCCCAGCGCCCTGCTTCGGAATGCCCGTATATCATTCGTACCCCCGGCAAAGAATTGTTTGACAAAAGGCAGGGTACTGCTGTTCCCATAGGCTATCCCGATGCCCCCCGTGATACGCGACGCCAGCATGCTGTATTTGCCCCAGGTGAAATAGTGCCGGATATCTCCCTCGAATCGCGCATACTGTGAGAAGGGGGTGTTGAAAATGTGGACCTCTTTCCCCTTGTCCAGATTGGCTCCGGTGATCAGCCCCAATAAATTCCCCGACAGATCCACATTCCCATTAAAGTAAAAATTATTCGGCTTACGATTGGGCCTGGCCTGCGTGTTGTAATTGAAATTGTAGCTGCTCCCGATGATGAACTGCCGCTCGATAGCCCTCCGCTGCATGATATTGGTATCAAGCAAAGCCTGATACTCGGGAGTAATATTCGTCGGCTTCACATAGTTGACGCCAAAAAGGGTCACGGTATGCTCGGTCTGCAATGATTGTTTGAATATATATCCAAAGCTCGTTCGGGCCGAGGTCAGTGTATACTGGTCGTTCCTGTCGAATATATCATAACCCGCATTGATCTTTGTCTTGGGCACAAAGGCGCTGCTGGTGCTCCAGCGAAAAGGGGATACGATACGGGGGAAATACAGGTTCAGGTCCACTCCCCCCCGCCGGGTAGAGACCTGCTTCCCCCCTCCTATGAATTGCTCCTCCAATCCCGCATACACGGTGGACGTGAACAGCTCCGCTCCCTTGAACAGATTGCGGTTCCGCCAGGTCACCGCCACCTCCCCACCGGTGGTATTATCACTGCGTGTGAGACCCGACACCTCAAATCGAATAGACTTCTTTTGCGTGGGGTTCAGGTAATAGATCACATTCAGTCCGTTGCCGGTACTGTCGGACCGCTCATATCGCGCTTTTACAAATCGGAATACGCCCAGGCTTACCAGCCGGCTCAATGTCTGGTTGTGATAATTCAGCCGGTAGAGATCCCCTGGACGATAGATGATGGTATTGTCGAAAAGAGAAGGCTTGAAAAGATGCGCCGTATCCACCAGCCTTATATTCCCCGGCGTAAGGACCGCACGCTTGTTCGTATCCGAATGCAGGTCGTATTCTGCATACACCAATATATTCCTTATGCGATATCGCGCCCTCGCCTCATCCGGCATCTCGTCCTTGAACTTCATGAACATATCTATCTGGTGATTTCCCACGGTCGTATCCAGGTCCACTACCAGGTAGCCGGGGTTGAAATAATAAAACCCCCTTCCCTTCAGCCGTGTGTCGATACGGTTCCGCTCATCCTTGATGACGTCCAGGTCGTAAGGATCGCCTTTTCGTAAAAGGCTCCGATCCTTCACGCTGTCGATCCGCTTGCTGATATCATCGCTATCGTTGGGGAAGCTGATATTCCGGATAGTATACTGCGGACCAAATTGAGCCGTATAGATGGCCTTCAGCTTCCTGTCCTTTACAGAGGTAGTCAGCATCACCGTATCCTTGAAAAAACCCTTATTCTCCAGGCGGTTCTGCAGGATATCCCTGTTCTTTTCCAGCATAGTAGGGGAGGCTAGCACAGGAGCCTCTCCAACTTTATACTTCAACCAATGTTTAAACCCTTTGTCTTTTTTTGGCGTACCCGCTATATTGTATATCCACAACCGGAACCGTACCCCCAGCACCTTACTGTTCAAGCGGGGCCGCAGCAGCCCCTCCAGGTCCTTCACCACATCCTTCGTTTTCTTCTTTTTAACATCCGTGGGTTTTGTCTTCACCTCATTGGCCACATACAGGTTCTGCCCCTCGGTCAGATGTTTGGACTCATTACAAGCCGCCAGCAGTACGATACAAAAAAGATATAAGGTCCTTCGAATTGCCATGCTTATTGTTTTTTATGCCTCTCCTCCAGCTTTTCTTCCTTCGTACGGCCAAACAGCTCCCTGAACTTGTTGTAGTCGAAGGTGAGTATAAAGCTTACCCCCGTCTCCACCACCTGTCCTTCTATGACAGCCTGGTATTGATTCTTACGATATGCCCGTAACATATAACGTCCGTCCTTCGTCAGCTTATAATCCACCGCCATATCCCCCGCGATATTGGAAGCCTGTTGATTGGGATTGCCTGCCCCCTGTACGTCGAAATTACTGCCTACGCTGACCTGCACACGATCGCTGAACAGGCGTTTGGATACGGAGACATTCAGCTCGGTATAATCATTCTCCTTGCCGGTGCTATAGTCCTGCTGCTGGTTCAGGTCGAAATGGATATCTACCCCCTTGATAAGACTACCTGCCAGTTGGTCCAGCTGATTGGTGAGTATCTGGCTGGCGCTCTGGAACGCCAGGCTCCCGACACTGCTGCCACCACCCGACGCGCTTTCGAAGGGATTCTCTCCGACAAATCTGTTCAACAGGAGCAATGCAAATACCTGTTTGTCCAGCTCCGACTCCTGCGTCCTTATCTGCTGCAGCTTTTGATCCACGTCCGGCCAAAGGGCCAGTGTGTTCGTAGGCAGGGTGACATCAAACGTTATCTTGGGCTTCAGCAGCTCCCCCTCCATCTTCAGCGTCACCAGGAAAGGTAGCTTCTGCTTGAATTTATTGATCTCATCCTGGGTCCGGCCGGAAACCTCATTGGCAATGAGGTCCAGTGAAGGCGTATTGGCGGTGTAGGTAGCCGTTATATCCAGGGTGGCCTTCAGAGGGTCGCCGGTCCAGGTAATGGAGCTGCCCCGTTGTATGTCGAACTTGCGCTTCAGGAGGTTCATCGAAAGATTATAAGCCCCGCTCTCCACCTCATACCCTCCCGTCAGCTCCATCCTGCCCGACTTGTCCATGCCAAATACAAGATTGGACCTGCCCCTTGCCGTTAGCTGGTCCCCGTTCCGCTCATCCACGACAATGGTAAAAATGGCGCTGCTGTCCGTGGCAATATTCAGACTGACATCCATCCCTCGTATGTCTGAATGACGTATGGCCATCAGCCTGGCCGCCTGATCCACCAGCGTGTCCCCCGGATGGTCCTTGTCGATAAATCGTACGACCCCCTCCCTGTCGACAATCTCCGGGTTGTCCTCTGGCAACACAAAAGTAAAGTTCGTTCGCTTGTTGACCCTTAGATCCCCTTCCACCCTGGGTGTATTCATATCCCCCGACAGAGTGGCGGACGCATCCATATTCAATGAACCATAGAACAACTTGCCCCTTCCCTCCGGCACATTCACCAGCCGGAAATTACTGGCGTTGAAAAAAAGGTCGAACCGGAATTCTTTATAGTCTTTTGTATATACGTTGCCGTCTATCGTAGCTTTATTGCCGGCCGAGTCCTGCAACGCAAACTCACTGAAGTTGAATCCGTCCTGGTCGAATTCAATATTATCCTTCGACAGCTTCAACGGCTCACCCGTGATCAGGGGCACGATCAATGTATTGTCGAAATGAAGATCACCGTTGACCCCTGGCTGGTCCAATGTGCCCGTTAATGCAAGGCTGCCCTTGAGATAGCCGCGGATATCCTTCACTTGCGAGGTCAGGAACGGCTTCAATGACGCCATGTTCAGCTGGCGCATATCCAGCTTCATATCCATGCTGCTTGACTTGGTATCATATTCCCCTTTGACCTCTACGTCATTCCGATGACCGCTGAGCACAATATCCGCCGCCAAAGCGCCTGCCTTCTCGTTGTTCACCTTGATGGAAAGGTCTCCCACCGAATCCGCCCTGTAGCTCAGGTGCTGCACCTTCAGGTCGGACGTGAATACGGCAGCGGACATGGGGTCCTTCACCTCTACCTTCCCATCCAACTGCCCATCCACCAGCAGCGAATCCTGATCGGCCATACGGCTCAACGTCCCCAGACTGAATTGGTTGAATACGACATCGATGGGCGCATTTTCCCTTGTCTCCTTGCTGCTCACCTGTAAGGTTTCACTCTTATTGTTGATGGAAAGATCGTGCACGATAATGCCGGCGCTGTCATATTGCAGGTAATTATCCCGGCTGACCTGCCACTTGTCGTAGTTCAATAGAAGACTGTCGGGATGCAAGGTAAATTTTTCTCCATCGATCAGCTTCTCCAGCTGTCCCGCCAGCCTGTACCTTTCCTTCCCTTTCTTATCTTTTAACAACAGGGTCGTAAACAGCTTGTCCTCAGCCAGCCAGCCATGCACGGAAGTTTTATAAAGGGCGATACCGCTGCCCTGACCGGACGCCATGTCCACACTGTATCGGAACTGGCCATCGTCATGCCCCCCGCTGGAAACCTTTGCCTCCACCTGCTCGAAAGTCTGGCTGCCCAGTTGGATATGGGGGGCCCGGATATTCACGCCCAGGTCATCATAACGGCTCTGGAAATAAATGATCCCCCCGATGGTATCGGTCCCTTTCAATGAAGGCATATAGGTCAGCACCAGCGGAGAGACCCTGAATTGCAGCTGCATCTTCCAGTCCTGCTCCGTAAAGGCGGAGTCCTTATAGCCATTGATCCGGTAGTAGTTATTGATGGTATGCTGCAGCGCCCTCCCTACTTCGGAGATATTGTAACGCCCGTTCCAGTCCACATCCGCCATTTCCGTATGTAGTTGGATATCCTCTATGCCGTTCTTATTGTCGGCCAGTAGCAAAATACTGTCCGTAGCCAGCGCCCGTTTCCCCTGCACCAGCAACAGACTGTCCATCTTCAAACGCCCCATCAGCGAGTCGGGATTGGTGCTGGAAAAGTCCGCATGGATAATTCCTTTGAACTGTAACGTGTCCTTTGCAAAATGCAACGCCTGCATGTCCACGGTATCGATCCGCCAGTCCAGCTTTACGGCAGGATATTTATTCGCCATGTCGGCGGAAGCCTTCAGATCGAATTTGATAGCAGTGTCGTGGATAGAAGATTGTAGCGCAACATGCTTGTCTGCGATATTCCCATCGAATAAAAAATCGTGGTAATCATATCCGCGAATGACAGCACTCTGCAGCCGGCCATGGAGCATGGCATTGGCGGTCCGGGGATCGAACCCTCTTCCTTTTGCCGTAAAGTCTGCGGTCACCAGCCCCCATTGCGTACTGTCCTTTAAAATATAACCCAGGTCCAGCGCCCTGGTCTGTACGGCCAGGTCATACCGGGCATGTTGCATATCGCTGAATTGCTGCACATATCCCTTCACCACCAGCACTCCCGACGTCGTAGTCAGTACCACATCGCTGTTGACCCCTGTCATGCCGCCATCCAGCTTACCACGAAGGGTAAACCGTGCAGGGAGGACGATATTGGCTGGCAACACTCCTTTGGGTAACAATGCCTCCAGGCTTTTCCTGCTGCCCGATACGCTGCCGATGTTCAGGTTGGCCGCTACCCTGCCTGCATCCACGGGATGCAGCACCGTCCCCGACAGATCCAGACGGATGTCCTGTAGTCCGCTGAATCGCAGACGTTCGATCCGCAGGTTGTCCAGATTGCCTCTCACGCGGGTGTCGACATTCCAGACATCGTTGGGACGCAGGGCGGACTGTGAAGCCAGGAAAGGCGCAAATAGGAGCACATCCTTTATCTGTATCCTGCTGTCGGGCAGGTCCAGGTCCACCAGCGTATGGGCCGGGTCCTTCGTAATGCCGGTCAGGGTAGAATAATGTAAGGTCAGGTCACGTCGCAACAAGGTACCGGGTGTCCGTAACAGCAGGTTCTTCAGCAATGTCTCATGTGCCGTGTATACAAAGCCCGTCCTTAACTCCAACAGTGAGAAACCCGATCGCTCTGACAACTCCCCTTTCGTTAGCACACCACTGATGGAATCCGCGCTGTACAAAAGATCGTTCCCCTGCAGGCTCACCCGCGTAAAGTCCAGGTGGGCATAGTCCATCCCTTTTTTCTGCCGACGCTGTTTATTATCGTCAAACTGCAGGTTCATACTATCCAACGTCACCGACTTCACCCGGAACACCTGCCTGTCCAGGTCCGCCGATCGCATCTCCGCCGTCAACCCGCCCAATTGTACATTGGTAATGAGCTTGTTTACGGCATCCGCATAATCCACCCGGCTGTCCATTAGCTCGATCCTCCCCAGCTGAAGGTCGATAGGAACACCCGCCCGACTGGCGGTATCGACAGCCTCTTTCACTCCACCCCTGGCCGGTCCCACCAAAGGTCTCTCTTGCTCGATTTTCATTCTTAATCCACTCATTCTAAACTGCCCCACGTGAAAATGCATCCCCATGGGATCGAACTGATTCATCACAGTCCGACTATGGTCGATCCAAACCTCCACATTACTCCCCGTCACCGTATCCCTGTATACCAGCCGCACCTTGTCCAACTGCAGCTCCCCCAAAGACATCTTCATCGAAGAAGTATCCTTTTTGGTGGATGTCGTGGTGGAGGGGCTGGAGAACGCATCGGCAACAAACTGAAAATTAAATGCAGTGTCCGGCAGTAAACGCTTCACTTTCATCGTGATCCCTTCCAGCTGCACCTTCCCGATATCTATTTTGTTATGCAGCAGCCCCCACATATGGATATCCACATCTATAAGGCCGGCAGCCAGCAGCGTATCTTTCTGCCTGTCCTCCAGGTATATATTCTTCAGCACCACATTCTCGGGGAATTTGATATATAGATTGCCGATGTTCACCCGGGTGTTCAGCTTGCGGGAAAGATATTTTTCCGCCTGGCTCCTTATAATATCCTGAACATAAGGTGTCTGGATAAGAAAAATCACAATGACCAGGATGATGACGATAGTAGCTATGATCTTCAGAAATATCCTCGCCAACCTCCGTATCATGGATCTTATTTTCATTAAATATACCCTAATCTGTCAAAATATAGACCACTTTCCCATTCCTGCCCCATTCCCCCACTTCCCAAAGAAAAGCTTGTTATTCAATGGATTTGTTACGTTTTTTCCCCATTGCCGTATCTATTTTTCTACAGGCCTCAGCCGCAAATGCCCTGCTTTAAACCTGCCGAAATTTTGGCGTCCGATTTGTCGTAGGCTATCAACAAAATCCCGTGGACTATGCTCAAGCAACTTCAGACGCAAAAGCAACAACACACGATCCTCCCACAGCAGATTGAATTACTCAATCTCTTTCATCTGAATACCCTGGAGCTGGAACAACGTATCCAGGACGAATTGACCGAAAATCCGGTCCTCGAGGAGAGTGGATCAGGAGACGAGAGTGCCTCCGATAAATTCTCAAAAGACACCGTACAGGATTTTCAAAACTGGGAGGAGTATGGCTATGACGACATTCCTGATTATAAGACAGAATATAAGAATTATCTCTCTACCGAGAACGTACCCGAAAAGCCCATCGCGGAAGCGCCGGACTTCAGGGAGGAGCTCAAACGTCAGTGCCGCTTCCTGGCCGTTCCGGAAGAAAAATACTTCCTCTTCGACTTCCTCATCGACTCACTGAATGAAAATGGCTTTCTCGAGCAGGACCTGGAAGAGCTGGCCTCGGAGATATCCTTCTCACGCAAGACGTGGATAGAAGCCCCCGAACTGGAAGACTCGCTGAAATATATCCGCGAGCTGGAACCCTTTGGCGCCGGATGCAGGCATGTACAGGAGTATATGCTCCTCCAGCTGAAAAAAATGAATACAAAGCAGCCGGATGTACGTATGGCCATTTGTATTCTGGAAGATCATTTTCAGGATCTTCGGGGCGCCAACCTGGACAGGCTGAAAAAGATCCTGGGCCTGGATGACGAAGAGATCCGCATCGTGCTGGGGTTATTGGCACACCTGAAGACAAGACCCTTTAGCCAGACAACAGCTACCATACAGGCCAATCCTTCCATCCTGCCGGACTTCATTCTCCTCGACGAAGGGGAAAAGCTGGAAGTGGCGCTGTACAGACAACGTTCCTCCAGCCTCCATATCAGCCAGTCCTGGATGGAGATGGTGCACAACGCCTCGCAAAATGACAAGGTGGAAAAATCCGCCCGCCAATACCTCCGCAGCAAGCTCTCCTCCGCACAATGGTTCATCAATGCCATCCAGCAACGAGAGTCCAATATGCTAAAGATCATGCGGGCCATACTGGATATGCAGTACGAGTATTTCAAATACGGGGATATTCTCCTGCTCAAACCTATGAAGTTAAAGGACATCGCCGACAAGGTCAAAGTGGACATCTCTACGGTGAGCCGCCTGACCTGTAATAAATATATAGAGACCCCCTTCGGGACCATTCTCCTAAAGGACCTCTTCACCGAAGGCATCGTCAATAAGGAAGGGAATAGTATCAGCAATAAGGTCATCCAAAGCATCATCAGCGAGCTCGTCCAGGCGGAAGATAAAAAGACGCCATACACCGATCGCCAGCTCGTCTCCATCCTGGCCAACAAAGGGTATTCCATCGCGCGGCGGACGGTGGCAAAATACCGGGAATTGCTCAACATTCCCGTCGCGCAGATCAGAGGTTTATGGGAATAAAAAAGGAGGGCTCGGCCCTCCTTTTTTAACAAATGTCTTCCCGTCGGCTAAAACCCGAATCCAATATAAAACGAGAACCCTGCATTCTTCATTCCCTGCGCAAATTCCCCGCTCAGATTGTCGGACTTCCCGATCTTGCTCAGCCCATAGTTATATCTCGCCCCAATGGTGAAGTTCTCAATATCGAACCCTGCTCCACCGGCCAGACCAAAGTCCCACCGGTTAAAATTGTCTGCATTCAGATCAGTCGCCCCCTGGATGTTACCATGATTGTCTACATTCTTGATGTTGGCATTGGTCAGATAGGCCGCATATCCACCCGCATGGATGTTGAAATTTGGCGCAATGTTCACAACAGCCAGCACAGGTAGCTCGAGATACCCCAGGTTGAACCTGTACTCCCCGCTCCCCTGGACAAAATTATCATAGGAAGATTTGGCTCCTTTCAGACTGTACAATAATTCAGGTTGAATGGAGAACCCCCTTGTCACAGGCAGCTTCGCAAAGACACCTGCATTAAATCCTGGCTTCATATGTGAGGTGGATACATCGGAAGAATACAGCGTAGTTAGATTGAGTCCCCCTTTAATACCGAACTTTGCCTTCAGCCCAGGGTCCGTAATGGTTTGCTGTTCCTGCGCACTGGCCGACATTACGAGGGCCAGCAAGGCCGCCGTAAATAATACACTTAGCTTCTGGATTGTTTGATGTTTTTTCATAACAGATTATTATTTTCCCGGCATCCACTCAATTGTCGTGCCTCTCAGCGCCCTGTTTTAACACATCTCCGCTCACTTTTGGCATAAATCTTCGTATATTTTTAACAAAAAGAAGTTTATGCGCTCTATCTGGACAGGCGCCATCGGCTTCGGCCTGGTCAACATCCCCATCAAACTGTACAGCGCCACGGAAGAAAGTTCCCTGGACCTGGATATGCTGGATAAAAAAGATCACGCCAATATCCGGTTCCGGCGCGTCAACGAACACACAGGAAAAGAAGTAGCCTGGGGTGACATCGTAAAAGGTTACAAGCTGGACGATCGCTATGTCGTCCTCACGGACGAGGACTTTCAAAAAGCCAGCCCGGAAAAAACGAAGATCATCGAGATAAAAGAGTTCGTCATCGAGACGGAGATTGACGGCATGTACTACGAAACGCCTTATTATCTCGAGCCCGACAAGTCCGGCGGCAAGGCCTACCTGCTGTTGCGCGACGCCCTCCACAAGACAGGCAAGGTCGCCTTCGGAAGCTTCGTACTACGCAATAAGGAAAGTCTCTGTCTCCTCAAGCCGGTGGACGAAGTGCTCGTCTTATACAAGATCCGCTGGCAGCAAGAAGTGCGAAGCACGGATGACCTCAGCATACCCTCCGGCTCCAGCAAGCCGGCGGAACTGAAAATGGCCATCCAGCTCATCGACCAGCTTTCGGGTCCGTTCGATATAACAAAATACAAAGACACTTACTCGGATGAATTGATGAAATTGATACAGGCCAAAGCCAAAGGACGCAAGCCAAAGATGCCGGTCCTGAAGGTAGTCCACCGCCAGGGGAAAGACCTGCTCTCGCAGCTAAAGGCCAGTCTGCAGGGATCCGGGAGTACCCGCAAACGCCGGGCTTCCTAGGCTGTCGTCGATTCATCTTCCAACACCCGTACTTCCCGTTTGAGGATATAGACTGCCGTGTCCGAAGGGCGGATCTTCCCCCCGTAGTCACGGGCATACACTTCCGTAAACTCAGCGCCAAAATAAAGGATGATCGAGGAATAATATACCCAGACAAGAATGATGACCAGGCTGGCAGCCGCGCCATACATGGCGCCGATATTGGAATTCCCCAGATAGATGCCGATGAGAAATTTACCCAGTATGAAGAGCAGTCCGGTAAAAACTGCCCCGACAAAGGCGTCCTTCCATCGTATGATGGCATCCGGCAGCACTTTGAAAATAATGGTGAACAGCAGGGTAACGGCAGCCAGCGTCAGCAACAGGTTCAGCGTATAAAAGAAATAGACGGTGAAGTGGGAGAAGTATTGCTTTAAATAGGTGCCCAACAGGTCCATCAGGGAATTGATCACCAGCGCCACCAGGGAAATAAAGCCAAACGCAATGATAAGACTAAAGGACAGCAGCCTGTTCATGAGCAGCTTCAGCCATCCCTTCTTTGGCCTCGCCTGGATGGACCACATATAGTTGATGGAGCCCTGTATCTCCGTAAACACGCTGGTAGCGCCTATCAACAGAACGATGCCTCCGATAATCGCGCCGGCTACACTATGTCTCGAGGCTTGTATGTTCTTAATGATATCCTGTATCTGCACCGCGGCGTTACTCCCCACCAGCCCCTTTATCTGGTGATAGATCCGTCCCTCCACCGCGGCATGACCATAAAATATACCCGCCAGGGAAATGACGACGATCAGCAAAGGCCCCATGGCAAATATCGTGGAATAGGACAATGAGGCCGCCAGCTTGAAACAATTATCACTATCGAATTCTATAGCAGCCTTTTTGATCACCTTCCAATACACCGAAAGCTTCTTCATGTCATCAATATTTGTAAGATCATGCCCTCCCCTCTTCAGGACCTCCTGATCGGCTGGACCCCGCCCAATATGCCCCTTTCGGGGATTTTCTTCCACAGCCGAAGCCCAAGATAAGCTATAAATGACTGACCCGGCCTTTTTAAAAATATTGGCAAGCATTTTTCATAGGTATGAGTAGACATAAAAATTCCTTACTTACTTAAATCTTTTTTTATGAGCGGTTTACTTTATCTGATAGCAGTAATTCTTATCATAGGCTGGCTTTTGGGTGTATTCGTATATAGTGTAGGCGGATTGATCCATATATTGATCGTTTTGGCGCTGATCTCCCTGATCCTCGGTATCATCCGGAGAGCATGACGGCCAGATATACGATAAATTTTCTTTGGGGTAAAGGGTTGGTGAAATTCATACCCTTAAAGCCGGTGCCCGTGGCCGGCTTCTTTTTTTAATACTCACAGCTATGAATGAAATAAAATTCGCAAATCCGGTGCGTATTGCAGCCATCCTGTTCATCCTGGCCATCTGCTTTGTAATTCTGGCCTGGGCGGAAGTGCTGATCATACCCCTTTTGTTTGCGATCATCTTTTCCAGCATGCTGTTCCCCATTTGTCTGCAACTGGAAAAATGGGGTCTTCACAAAGGGCTCGCCGCCTTTATAGCCGTCCTCGTAGCGGGCATCCTGCTGGCCCTCTTCCTTACCGTGGTCATCACCCAGCTCCTTCATCTTACGGAGCAAGCACCTCAGTTCATCCAGAAAATGGGGATTCTCGTTGACAGGGCAGAGGCATATATTTCAAAACACTGGCATATTCAAAAAGCCATGCATCTATTCCAGTTCGACCATCTGGGTCAGTATTTCTCCTCTACCATGTCATTCACCGCCAACCTTGTCTCGCAATTCGTGCTGGTATTATTGTTCAGCTTCTTCCTGCTTTATTTCCGCGTATTCTTCCTGGAATTCTTTTACAAAGCATTTGCCTCCTCCGACAAACAGCTTATCGACGACACGATAGAGAAAATATATCTCGTAATCCAGAATTACCTCCTCGGCCTGTTAAAGGTCATAGCCATCATCGGCGCCCTGAACTCCATCGGTCTCTGGTCCCTGGGCATCGACTCCCCTCTCTTCTTTGGTTTCCTGGGAGGCATCCTTGTCATCATACCCTATATCGGTATACTTATAGGTAGCGCCCTGCCCTTTATCGTCGCCCTGATCACAAAGGACTCGGCCTGGTATGCGGTAGGCGTGCTGGGTGTATTCTTCTTCGTACACATCCTGGAAGGCAATCTGATCACACCCTATGTAGTAGGCTCCAAGGTCAGCATCAAC
This sequence comes from Sphingobacteriales bacterium 50-39, assembly GCA_001898505.1. Taxonomy (GTDB): domain Bacteria; phylum Bacteroidota; class Bacteroidia; order Chitinophagales; family Chitinophagaceae; genus Puia. Next base: position 1,009,894 of record MKTZ01000001.1, on the reverse strand, counting down.
CCCCTCATCGCCATCTTCTCCCTCCTCCTCTTCGGCAAGCTCTGGGGTCTCCCCGGATTGATCCTGGCCCTGCCGGTCACAGCCATCTGCAAGATCATCTTCGATATGCTGCCCGGCTTCAAGGCAATAGGCTTTCTTCTCGGGCGGCCTCAGAAATACCACTTTAAGAAATATTCCCATCTGCACGCTAAACTTCGCAGCCGTGCGCCCGACATAACCACCGAGACGGATGCCACGGAGACAGATAACCCCGTCCCCGCCGGGAACACCACATCAACCGCTACGTCTTAAGCCGTCATGCGTGCATTTTCTCGATCCGCCCCACGGTCTTCTCCAGGTCGATCCCCTTACCCAGCACAGGCTTAAAAATATCTCCCACATCTTTAAGCCTGTCGAATATATTTTTAATAGTAAAATCCTCCGGTTTCAGCCCCTTCTTCAGCTCCTCCCAATGCAGCGGCGTGGAGACGGTGGCGCCAGGCCGCGGACGGACAGAATACGGCGCCGCCAGGGTTTGGATCGCCCTGTTTTGCAGGAAGTCCAGGTATATCTTTTTTTTCCGCTTGGCAGGCGTACGCTCGAGGCTGGTGTAGGTTGCGATACGCGCATCCTCATGCGCCATCTCCACGATCAGGCGGGCCAGCATACGGGACTGGTCATAGCCATACTTTGCCTTTAAAGGAATATAGATATGCATACCCGTTGCACCGGAAGTTTTGCAGCAGGCGGTGACCTTTAGCTCATCCAGTATCCCCTTGATCACCAGCGCCACAGTGATCACCTGGTCATATGGGTTCCCATCAGGGTCCAGGTCGATGACACACCAGTCGGGATTGTCAGGAGATGCCGTACGGCTATGCCAGGGATTCATTTCGATGCACCCCAGCGACGCCATATAAAGAAGGGACGCCTCCCCATTACAGACCATAAAGTCGATGGCGCCCTGCGACTCGCTGTTGAATCGATAGGTCTCCACCCAGTCTGCTACCTTGCCCGCCACATTCTTCTGGTAGAAATTAGCCCCTGTGATACCATTCGGATGACGGTTCAGCGACTGCGGTCTGTCCAGCATATAAGGAAGGATAAAGGGCGCAATGTCGTGATAATAGTTGATCACATCGCCCTTGGTATATTTTTCCTTTGGGAAGTATACCTTATTCAGATGAGTGAGCGTCAATTCCTGTCGCCCTACCTTCATCGTTTTCTCGTCTACTTTTACCATCTTTTCATTTTTTTCGTTGGAGGCTTTTTTATCATCCCGCATCCCCATAAATATGGGGTGACGAAGTATCTTATCTTTTGTCCATTCCGAGAACTTTATTTCACATACCAGCTCGGGTCGCAGCCAGGTAGCAGGTTCGTTCGTATGCGGTACTGTTTCAAATGGACATTTGTCCGTTATCAAAGACTTGAACCGTCGCGACAGCTCCCGCAGATCGTTGTCGTCGAATCCGGAGCCGCTGTGACCGATATAAACCAACTTCTTCCCCACATACTTCCCCAAAACAATCGCGCCAAAGAACTTCCGGCTCCTCCGGGGAAGGGTGAAGCCCCCAATGATCGCCTCCATCCGCTGGTTGTTCTTCATCTTTAGCCAGCTGCCGCTGCGTACCCCTGCTTCGTAGATACTGTCCGCCCGCTTAGCCATGATCCCTTCCAGCCCATGCTTCACCGCAGACGCGAGAAAAGCCTTACCCTTTCCCACGATATGATCGCTGTACCGCAACCGGTCATCATTAGCCGGAAAAATACTTTTTAATATCTGCTTTCTTTCCAGCAGGGGCAGTTGGGTAAGGTCCCTCCCGTCGTACCGAAGAATGTCAAAGACATAATACACCAGATGCGCATCTTCCCTGTGCTTTAACACATTTTGCAGTTGCTGAAAGCTGGCGCGTCCTTCTTCGTCCAGGGCAACGATCTCCCCGTCTATCACCGCCTTGATATTCCATTGTACCAACGCAGCCTCTATCACCTTGAATTTTTCGTTAAAAGGAAGATTATTCCGGCTGCGCATCTCCACCTTGCCCTTGTTCAGATAACTGACGACCCGGTAACCGTCCCATTTGATCTCGTATATCCAGTTCGGATCATCGAACGGCTCATCCACCAGCGTGGCCAGCATTGGCTTTATATTTGTTATCTTAGACATACCCAATTACCTCAAAATGGATGAATTCCTTAGTAAGTTCGATCATTTTCCGGCCATCGTATGGGACCTGATATTGATAGGAGTAGCCATCGCCATCGGGTTAATAGTGAAATTCTTGCTATCCCTCCTGCTACGCAAAAAGCCCTCCGCCAATAAACCCCATTTTTCGATATCCCATAGTATCCTCATCCGCCTGGGTAAGCCCTTCAGTTATCTCCTGCCCCTGCTGGCCCTCAATTTCCTGCTGCCGCTGATGAAGATGAGCCCCCGTGTCTACCCCGGGGTCGATCGGGCGGTGGGTATCCTGCTGACCGTCTCCTTCTCCTATGTGCTTATCGGCGTCGTCAAGGTCTTCGAGGACTATGCCTTCCATACATTCGATATCAACAAGGCGGACAATCTGAGGGAACGTAAGATCCGCACCCAGCTGCAATTCATCCGCCAGCTGGCCATCGGGCTGATCATCATCCTTGCCGCCTGTATCATCCTGCTCAGCTTCAACAATCTCCGCAAATTGGGAGCCAGTTTGCTGGCCGGTGTAGGGGTAGGCGGCATCATCATCGGCTTTGCCGCACAGAAGTCCCTGAGCAACCTGCTGGCAGGCTTCCAGATAGCCTTTACCCAACCCCTACGCATCGACGATGTGCTGGTCGTAGAAGGAGAATGGGGCCGGGTGGAAGAGATCACCCTCACCTATGTCGTTTTGAATATATGGGACCAGCGACGGCTGATCCTACCCATCAATTATTTTATCGAAAAACCTTTTCAGAACTGGACACGCAATACGGCGGATATACTGGGTACAGTCTTTCTTTATCTGGATTATACCATCCCATTGGAACCTTTGCGAAAAGAGTTCACACGCCTGTTGGAGAACAATCCCCTGTGGGACAAACGCGTCAGCGTCATGCAGATCACCAATGCCTCCGAAAAGACCATCGAGGTCCGCGCACTGATGAGCGCCAGCAGCTCCGGCAACGCATTCGACCTTCGTTGCGATGTACGGGAAGGATTGATAAAATTTGTACAGGCCAATTACCCCGACAGCCTCCCGCTGGTCAGGATATCACCGGGCCAATACCCCGCCGCCTCCGCCACATAGGACCATCCCCGTCACTCTTCGAAGTTCTCGTCATCGTTGTTGTCGTCAAGACTGTAATCATTATTCTCCTCGTCCTCCTCCCCTATCTCCTCGTCGAGGTCATCCTCCTCCGATCCGGGTACATCCAGGTCATCACCCGTGAGGTCATCGTCATCCTCGTTTAGCGGATCACCATCTCCATCCATATCATCCAGTCGCCCCTCTATCAACGGCTGATCCTCACTCTCCGCCTTACGATAATCTATGTTTTCCAGCACGGCCCTTTCCTCGGAAGTCACATCCGCATCATTGCCGGATGCGAAATCGTCGTCTTTTGGCTCCAGTACATCATCCCCTTCCTCATCCGCAGAGGACGGAGTATTGTCAGCCAACTCACCCAGGCGGGGAGCCCTTACATGTTCCTGACCGGGAATATCCTTTACTTCCGGCAGGTTGATCTCTCCGGTGTTATCCTTTGCCATAAAATGTTTTTTTGTAAGTTAAGATTTATTCAGACGCATCGGCTATTAAGATTATTTAACCCGATGACCAGGTAAAACCTGATAAAAGCAAAAAAAATGCCCGCTCTGGCTGATCCAAGTTTCGTATTTTCGTGAAATCGAAACTTTTTTCGATTATGCCCAAATTAGTTTTAAATAGACTTAAATTCGTCCTGCTCGAAAAGAACGTCAAGAATAAGGAATTGGCCAAGGCATTGGGAAAGACCGAATCCACAGTTTCCCAGTGGTGTAATAACCTGATGCAGCCAAGCCTGGAAACCTTTTACAAGATCGCCAATTTTCTCGACGTGGATATGAAGGACCTCTTCGTCTCCACCAAGAAAAATTAAAATACCGCTATGCCGCTCGCCGATAAATTATATCAGATAGATATATCTCTTGGCCTTGAGAGCATCCGTTTACTGAAGGAGTGATCGGCCCGGGCATACCAGAGCAGGACGGCAGAAATAAATAAAATCGGTATAATTGAGGATGAAGCAGTTATCCCGAATTTGCATCCTGTTGGCGATGTCGTGTTTTATACAAACGATTGATTTGAGCGCTCAACCCAAAAGCATTGCCTGTATTGGGAACGGGAGGCTGGCAGTTTATGAGGACAAGGCAAATATTATACAGGTTTTTGGCCCTCCTTATAGCGCTCCGTCTGTATTGGAAATGCAACTTGACAAAACCATTGAGGTAACCTCCCAACGCGAAAAAGGAACTGCGATCTGGACACACCGGTTATACCACAATGGAAAAAACATCGCTGAACTTATCGATTTCGTCGCAGACAGCCTGCCCTGTTTTATCCGGGTTATACGATGTAGTGAACCGATAAGTTTTCATATCCACCGGACGCCCTCTGGACAGGTACTTGCTAACAACAATACCTATGCTGCCGATTCGGTCAATAGCTCATTATTACTAAAAACTCCTGCCGGAACCTTTGTGTATGGGTCTTATCCCATGACACAGGAAAGCTATCATCAGCTTCTTGTAAAAGGGAAAGGCACGTTGAACGAAACCTCACTGGATTGTACACCCGGTGAAACGGTATTTGCGATTTGCGGCGGTCCTTCTTACCCGGAATGTATTGCCAACAGTAAAGCCGTTGTGCAGCAATGGGCGGTTTCGTTACTGGAAGACTCCCGGAAGTACTGGCGCAACTTTACCGGTGGCCGTATCGACTTCAGTAGAAAGATCCCATCAAATTTCCCTTTACGGGAAAAACTTTTGCAGGAGATCGACGATGTTGCCATTATCATTAAAGCACAACAAAGCATCGAAGGGGGAGTGCTGGCGGGGCACAATTATCACCTTGGATATATCCGGGACCAATATGGGGTATCGAGGTGCTTATTGAAGCTGGGCTATTATAAAGAGGCAAAAGACATCCTTGACTTTTATTTCGGGATATGGCAGCGAAAAGGTGAGCTGCACAATGCGCAGGGTATAGGAATGGACGCTTTCCACATACACGAGAACGATGGTGTGGAAATAACAGGATATCTCATCATTCAGGCATTCGACTATTATTCCAAAACAAAAGATGCTGTCTTTCTGGGAAAAATAATGCCTATGCTCGAATGGGCCTGGCGATGCCAGACAAAAAATCTGATAAAGGACATGCTTCCCTTCAATGGCGATGAAACCTACGTTGCCGGAGGTATATTGCCCAGGACCACCTTAATGGATGGTTCAGCGGAAGCCACTTTGTTGTTTATTACAGGCGGTCGCTTGTTATTGGATTGGATAAGCCAGCATCACCTTTGGTCAAATGAAGCCATTGCAGCCAGCACTAAGATCTTACAACAAACGCAGGACCATTATACACAGAATTTCCTGGAAAATGGGAAATTGCTGACTAATAATCCCCAAAGAATGGTGGGGGAAGTATATCCAGCCTTTCGTCATGGCGTTTGTGAAGCGCTGGGCGGACCGGGTTGTGAGTTTTTCGGCTGGACGCAGCGAACTTCCAACAATAGATATTTATGCCCAAATTGTTTTGCTACTAAAGATCTGCCGGCGGTGAGGCCTGAAAAATTCTATATACCATCTGTAAGTCTTGTGCCTTTTTATATCGGAGCAAAAAATTTATCGAAGCAACAAATAGCTGTTTTTGTAAAAGACCTTGCTGATGTGTACCAGACTACAGGCAATTTTCCTTCGAGCCCTGTAATAAAGGAACGGATAGTGGGATATGATTATGGTCTTTTCCTATATTCACTTACCCGCATTGACCATCCACTAAAAATGGAGATCTACCGGCTGATGATGCAGGCGTCCGATGACACCGGTGCATGGGTGGAATATTATGAAAAAAATCAGCCTATGGGCACGCGGTGCCGGCCATGGGAAAGCGGCATTAACCTGGAAGCCGCGATTGATTTTGCCGAGCATTATCAAGGTCGTTGATCCGTACGGGTTTTATAGGCTGGATGATTGGACCAATGTCCGAACGATACTACTCCACTCTAAGGCTCTTCGCGGGGCTGGCGAGGGCCGCCTGCAGCGACTGGTAGCTGACGGTCCCCATGGCAATCACAAAAGATACCCCCCCGGTGACGACAAATATCAAGGGACTGATAGAAGTATGATAATCATACCCCTGTAACCAACTATGCATAGCCCAGCCCGCCAGAGGCGACGCTATCACGAAAGAAATGGACACCAGCGTCATAAACTCCCTCGTCAAAAGGGTCGTTAGTGTAGGTACAGACGCCCCCAGCACCTTCCTTATCCCTATCTCCTTTACCCTGTTCTCCGCCATATACGCCGCCAGGGCAAATAATCCCAGGCAGGAAATGAAAATGCTCAGCCCCGCAAAAAAGGCCGCCATCACTCCCAAATGCTGCTCCCCTTCAAACCCCAATGCATAAGATTTGCTGACGGTATTATATTGGAACGGATAGTTGGGATTGTATTTCTTAAAGATAGAGCTGATCTTCTCCAGGTCCTCGGCCCGGTCATTTTTCAGTCGGAACGTCATCGTGCCCAGCCAGTTCCTCGGCCCCTCGATCACCACGGGCGGCACGACGCTGGAAGGAGACCCCGGCACAAAATCCCGAACCACTCCCACGATATGCCAGCTGCCTTCATTGTTCTTTACGGTCTGTCCCACAGGATGGACGAGCCCCATCTGCCGGACCGCAGCCTCATTCAGCACCAGGGCGCCGGTATCCGTGGGATAGCTCTGTACATCGATGTCCCGCCCTTCCAGCATCTTCAACCCTATCGTTTTTGCAAAATCTTTATCAGTAACATATCGCGCAAAAATGTTTCTTACCTTTGGATTCTTCCCTTTCCATTCATACGAGTCATCTCTATACCATATATCCGTCACCGGCGAATTGGTACGCGTAATAGAGCTGATCAGTCCCTGCGACAACAGCTCGTTTCGGATCATAGGATAATTCCTGGCTATATCTCCCTTGATATATACAAAGGAAAGATCCTTCTTATCAAACCCCGCATCCCTGTTCTGCACATATTGCAATTGCTGATAAACCACCAGTGTACAGATGATAAAAGCTATCGCCGTGGTGAACTGTACCACCACCAGCACCTTCCTGGGTGTCACCAGGGCGCTCACACTTAGAGAACTTCGTCGGAGCTCCGAGCCCTCGCTCCTCCTCGTTCGTAACCTTCGCTCCACTCGGTTACCCTTCAGTACCTGGATAGGCTTGAATCCCGACAGATAAAAGGCAGGATAGCTCCCCGCCAGCAACCCCGTCAATAAAACAAATCCCGCAAGGTCCAGCCAGAAATTCTTATCTCCATATGGAATGGTGAGATGTTGCTCCACCAGTCTGTTGAAATAAGGCAGGGCAGGATATACGATCAGCAGCGCGATCCCCGCCGCCACTATCGCCATCATCACGCTCTCGCCTATAAACCGTGCAACAAGCGACCCCTTCCCCGCGCCCACCACTTTACGGATACTGACCTCCCTGGCTCTTTTCTCGCTGCGTGCCGTACTGAGGTTCATATAATTGATACAGGCTATCAGCAAAATAAAACCCGCAATGATGCCGAACATTCGGATAACCTCGATCTCACCCCCCGTATTCCGCCCATTCTCAAATCCGGAATACAAACGCCATTTCCGAAGGGGGTGAAGAAAGATGTCGTTCTTCACATCCGGTGCATGCGCGGTGATCACGTGCTTAAAAAGCCTGTCTGCCTGTTGCTCGCCGACTCCCGGCCGTAGCAGCACATACGTCATGATAGAATTGTTCGCCCAATCGCTATTATCCCAATGCACATCCTTCATATAGCTCCAGGGCACGAGGTATTCCCACCGGAACTGCGTATTTTTGGGCAGGTCCCTGGCCACCCCTGTCACTGTGAAGTCGGCAGTGCTGTCCACCCGCATGGTCCTGCCCAGCACATTCGTCCCGCCAAAAAGTTTTCGGGCCATCGTCTCCGTTAGTACGATACTATGCGGCTCGAGCAACGCCGTCCGGGCATCCCCTTCCACTAAAGGAAAGCTGAACACGTTAAAAAAGTTCGGGTCCGTAATCAACCCCTGCGTCTCCAAATGCTTGTCCCCATTGGAAAGTACAAAAGCGCCTACCCAGTTGGTACGCACGGCTTCTTCCACCTGCGGATAGTCCTTCTTCAGTGCCGGCCCCATCGGGATAGGAGTAATAGGCCAGGAGGCTATTTTCCCGTTAATGATCGCCCTGTTCCATGTCATATAGATACGATCTTTCTTCTCATGAAAAAGATCATAGCTCATTTCATGACGGATCCACAGCAGGATCAGCAACGCGCTGGCCATACCCACAGCCAGTCCCGTTATATTGATAAAGGAAAATGTCTTGCTTCGAAGAAAATTACGGCGGATGGTCTTGCCATAGTTCTCCACCATGCTGATCCCTGAGGATAAGGACCATTTTCTGCCATCCCTGGGAGGCTTGTACCGGCTGGCCTTCCCCAAAGAACGCTGATGTGCCGCCAGCCGCTGAAGATGCTTGTCAAATGCCCCCTCCACCTCCCCGGTGTCCCCGCGAGAGGACGATTCCCACATATCGATCAGTAATTGAATGGAATACGAGCTTTCTGGCTGGTCCTTAATTAATTGCCGAAGCTCCCGCAGGTCTCTTTCGGTGGCTTCACCAGCTAGTTTTTTGGCAACGAGTTTCCAAATACGGTCCCGCTCTTTCATATGGATAACCCTTATTTTTCGAATAAGGTCCTTATTTCAGGGCTAAAAGAGTGCCATCACCCTAGTTAATTAAAAATCAATTTATTAAATTTTACTTCCCTCCCGTAGCTGTTCGTTTTTGTTACAAGATCTGTCCGAATTCACTCCCTTTGGTGCGGGGTCGCCTTAAAAATAAAAGGCGATTTTTATACATTAGTAAAGAATACCATGCATTAGTTCACATTTTTTTAACAAATCCAACTCACTATTAGAAATCAATAAATTCTCTATAAGCATTATCCATTATATTTAGAACTTATTTAAATTCGTTCTTAGGATAAGGTCTAAATCAGAGTCGACTCATTACCCGGTATCTTCATATCGGGTTTTTTGTGTCTAAGGCCATGCTAAACTTGGCTAAACTCATTCTCCGGGCAGCCGCGTCCATGGCCGACTCCGGGCAATTATTCCGAATGCGCCAGCGAACTGGCAGGCTGAAAATTAAAATACTGCTTCGCATTATAATAACAGATATCCTTAACCACTTTCCCGATCCACTCCATATCATTCGGCAGCTCCCCATTAGTGATCTCCTCTCCAAAGAGATTACATAATATTCTTCTGAAATATTCATGCCGGGGGAATGAGAGGAAACTGCGCGAATCGGTGAGCATCCCCACAAACCTGCTCAGCAGCCCCATATTGGACAGTGCATTGATCTGACGGGTCATCCCATCTTTCTGATCCATGAACCACCAGGCAGAACCATATTGCACCTTGCCAGCCACAGAACCATCATTGAAATTCCCGATCATCGTCGCCATCAGCTCGTTATCCGCCGGGTTCAGATTATATAGAATGGTCTTGGCCAGTTTGTCATCCTTATCCAGCCTGTCCAGGAATTTGGCCAATGCCCTTCCCTGGGAAAAATCCCCCATGGAATCCCAGCCGGTGTCGGCGCCGAGTCGCTGCATCATGCGACTGTTATTGTTACGCAATGCACCCAAATGATATTGCTGCACCCACCCCTTCTCCCAATCCCACTCGGCAAAATGCACCAGCATCGCCGACTTGAACTTGCGACGCTCTATCTCGCTCAACGACTTACCGGCCCTTATCTTGTTAAAGACGGCCTCGACCTCCCATCCGGTAAACTCTTCGGAGTACATCTCCTCCAACCCATGGTCGGATACGGTACAACCCTTCGAAGCAAAAAAGTCATGCCTGTTCTCCAACGCAAACAAATAATCGTTAAAATTGGAGATAGCCACATTCGTAGCGGCCTCCAGCTTCCTGATATACGCATTGAAATTATCCGGATTATCCACATTCATGGCATTGTCCGGGCGAAAGGCAGGCAGGATAGGGATCTCAAAGCCATCTTGTTTCAGCTGCAAATGGAACTCCAGCGAATCTACGGGATCATCCGTCGTACAAACGGTCCGAACATTCATCTTACGCAAAAGATTACGCACGGAATATTCCTTTGTCTGCAGCTTCCCGGAACACTTGTCATATATCTTTTTCGCCGTCTTGCCGCTGAGGATATCATGTACATCGAAATAACGCTGCAGCTCCAGATGCGTCCAGTGAAACAGCGGATTACGCAGCGTATAAGGCACGGTCTCTGCCCACTTCTGGAACTTTTCATCATCGGGCTGCGTTCCCGTACAATAGCTCTCGTCAACTCCATTGGCACGCATGGCCCTCCACTTATAATGATCTCCATACAACCACGCCTGCGTGAGATTCCCGAACTGATGGTCGGCCGCTATCTGTTGCGGAGGAAGATGACAATGGTAGTCGATGATCGGCATGTCTTTCGCATAGTCATGATACAGCTGCTGCGCCGCCATCGTGTTCAATAAAAAGTTCTCATCCAAAAAATTCTTCATAACGTATTGATTTCTGCAATTATCCACTTTACAAGATCATTTGCGGCATTGAAATTCTCATACTCAGCCGGCAACTTTCTTCCATCTAAATATTCATTGTAGAACCACGGATCACCCACCGCAAACACCGTCCCCTTTCCGATCCGGGCAGTCGCCATGATCACATCCGGGGTTTTATCTCCCCCGTCCCCGATCTTCGGGACACTGTACCGCGCTCTGGCAGGTTCGCTCAGCCGCAGAGTACTTAGCTCCTTGATATAAACTTTATGGGTCGTTTTGAATATTCCATCCTGTCCCGTCATGATAAACGCCCCCTGTTCATAATTATCTCCCATCACCTTGTTTCTGTCGTCCAAATTAAAGTGTATCCCGAACGTTGACGCCAGTTTGTTGAAATGAAGAAACTCCGCATTGGCAGAGTCATTGCTCATCAATAACAGGACACCGCCGGCCCGAACCCAGTCATAGATAGCCTGAATATCTGTCGGGCTGGGGTAATTGGGTGCAGGCGACTCTTTTTCATTATCAGGGTCCACGATAATATATACAGCGGCCTTTCTCAGTCGTTCAGCAGTGGGCGCAACGGCCAGGCTGTCGGTGTGCAGACCATGCCGGCGAAAAACTGAACCCCAGAAAGAGAACCCGCTATTGGCCTGATCTTCCCATGTATAGTGGTACCGGACATTCGTCCCTGTGATATCCTTTTTATGCTCGTTGTTGAAATAATAATCCAGCAGTACCGTCCGGTTCTTGCCCAGCCTCAGCGTGGACAATTGCTCCATCTCCCCCGCCGCCAGCAAAAAAGCCCCGATTGCCTCGCCTCCCAAACGGCTGATAGCGTCAGTCCCTTTCCCCAGCACGCCCGCATATCCTTTCTTCGCCACAGCCCGGTACGACATCGGCAGCCAGCCCATCCTCACCCCTTTTTCCAGCGCATACACGAACATACAGCTGGCAGAAACATCCGGGTCCTGTACCTTTGCCACGGCCGCGGCATAGCGATTCAGTATCGCCAGCAGCTGCTTCCTCTCGGGATGATTGACAGGAAAATAATCCAATACATCCACCAGCGCCATACCATACCAGCCCATGACCCGGACTGTCTTTATATCCCTTGTAGGTCGCTCGGCCTGCACCAGCTGCCGCGCAATATCGTTAAAAGCGCTGTCCTCATGAAAGGTGGCAGCCCATTCCGCATAGAATGGTTGCGCCATATACAGCCCCTCCGCCGTATGCGGCTGCTCCTGTAGCTGATGTCGCAAAAGCTGTGCGGCCTTGTAGTATTTTTCCTGGTTGCTCACCTTGTACAACAGCAGCAGCTGTTTTCCGTAGAGGATACTCCCTTCCTTATCCACCAGCCGGTCCATAAAATGCTGTATGTACTTGTAGTAGCGGGCGTCACCGGTGTTGTACCAGCAGCTTTCCAGCCCCTTCCATACCACGCCCTCCTCATAAGTCCACCGGGGCGCCTTGCTCTCATCGTCCTCCTTCCAGGTATTCATGACAATAGCAGCCATGCGGACCGCATCGCCCCCGGATATTTGATCGCCCCCCGCCCTGGTCTGCGCATAGCCAACGGAAGACAATATCCACAAGGCAGCCAACAAAGAAGAATATATCCTCATAGAGGACAAATATAAATATATAGCGTGTTTCGCCTTATTTATTTACGCAAACGTTATCGTAGGTCTTGTGGTAATAGTCGACCTATTCGATAGGAACGAGCTTTTTTAATTCATTGCTTTTATAGGCGGCCGTGACCACACGGATAATATCGATCCCCTCCTCCGCAGTCACAGGTACGGGTTTGTTATTACGGATCGCTTCAAACAAACTGTCGTAAAATTCACCATAATTACCCCGTTGGGAAGGAATATACTCCCGGATGACCTTCCCGTCCTTTTCCGTATGCAAAAGCCCCTTGCCGCTGTCGGGCTCCACACCCCAGTCATCGCCCTCCGGCATCGCCCCTGCCAGCAGCCGCTGCTCCTGTGGATCGGCCTTGGGCTTCAGAAAGGTCCCCAGTGTACCATATAGTCCGACGGCTGGTATGGGCTCACGTACTAAATAACTGGATTTGAGCCTCACCCGCAGATTGCGATGAGCAGGATAATAAAGTAACAGCTCCATATAATCATCCACCTTCGAGATAGGACGAATGATGCCAATATCGGCATAGACGGCCTCGGGCATGCCCCACAACTGCAGCACCTGGTCCAGCAGATGAGACCCCAGATCATACAACAATCCCCGCCCCGGGCCTGGCGTCTCCTTATGCACTTTTGGGCTCAAGGCCACGGTATACCTGTCATAATGCAGCTCTGCCTCCACGATCTCACCCAGCCAGCCTTCCTCCACTACTTTCCTCACGGTCTTGCTGTCGCTGTCATACCGGCGGCTTTGATAAACAGCTATCTTCTTCCCCACCGCCATCGCCAGCGATTCCAGCTCCAGCCCTTCATCCACGGTGACGGTAAAGGGCTTTTCCACCACGGCATGTTTACCCGCCCGTAATACGGCCTTCGTAAATTCATAATGGGTATAGTTGGGCGTATTGACGACCACCAGCTCGATAGCCGGATCATTCAATATCTCCTCAAAGCTCCGGTACACGCGCACATTGGGATACAGAGTCCTTGAAAGGTTCTTTTCGCGTTCCCAAATGGCATACAGCTCAAACCCGGGATTTAGATGTAAAAAAGGCGCATGGAAAACTCTTCCGGACATTCCAAACGAAAGCAAGGCCGTCTTGATAGGTATCATAATTTTTTATTTATCTCGTCCGTGCCTGCGCATTTCGGGCAGGCCGCGCACAAAGATACCTTCTTCCGCGCCAAAGAATAAACTATGTCTTACAAAAAATATTAATCCTGTATCGATGCTTGCGTCAGCCTGGCTTAATCAAATAGGTTGCGGGAATCGCATCCCCGACAACAATGGTTTCTGCAACCCCTTATACTGTATCAATACATTGAACTTACTTCCCATATCCATCAGCAAGGTCCATATAAGGGAAAGCTTTTCACGGATAGTCCATTGTTGCATCTCCCCCTTCTCCTCCATCTCCTTCAGATGTGCGGCCAGCCCGAGACCCTGTAAAAAATAAGCTTGCTTGGTATAGCCCCCGAACTCCAATCCATAAGTTGCCCCCCAATGACAAAGGGCGGAAAAATTTACATGCGTGGTCATATCCTGCTCTCCGATATGGCCGTAAGGGCTGTAACTGATCGCATGCCGGTGATAGCATACGAGCGTTCCCCGACTCCGATGCCGGTCATACAACATCCGGGAAGGAAATCCATAGTCGATGGTCAGCACAAACCCCTTTTTCAATATCCCGGCTATCCGGCCGATCCAGTCGATGGCCTGAAGATTGATCTCCGTACGAAAACCCCATGGCAGCTCCACTCCCAGCTCATGGAAATAATCCTTCAATGCCTGCGATGCGGGGCGCAAACACTCCGTAAACCCATTGTCATGATCCACAAACACTTCCATCAGCTGGTCCTGCATCACTACCTGGTGTACAGAAAAATTATCGATCAATTCATTGGATAGCACACAGCCGGCAATGGACGGGACATCCGAAATATCCTGGTGCCAGCTCACCTTCTCCGGCAACGAAGCCCGCTCATGTGAGGACATAGCGCGATTCTTTTCTATGATATGATACTGCACATCGATGTACAACGCCGCATTTTTTTTGAGGCTGTGAAGGATATCCCTGCAAAGAAGACCCGTACCGGCCCCATACTCCACAATGGAGAAGGGCTGTCTGCCCAGCCAGTACCACATCTCTTCCAGCTGCCGGGCGATCATCTCCCCAAAAAGAGAAGAGATGCAGGGGGTCGTATAAAAATCTCCCCCCTTCCCGATCCTGGTCCCCGATGTGGAATAATATCCATACTCCGGATGATAGAGGGACATCTCCATAAAATCATGAAAGGAAATAGGGCCTTCTTTTTGTATCCTGTTAATGATTATCTCCGACAATGTCATACAGATGGTTTAAACCCACCTTTCAATGACCATGCCAGGGCAAATCCCTGATGGCCTGATCCACTCCCCCGATGGCATGATTTTTTCGTCGCCGGCAATATGCCAACCATTACTACAGACATCGAACAATTGTGCATCGACACAGTCAGGGTACTGTCTGTCGACGCCGTGCAAAAAGCCAATTCCGGACATCCGGGTACGCCCATGGGCACGGCCCCCATGGGGCATGTGCTATGGTCAAAACACATGCATTACAACCCAAAAGATCCGCACTGGCCCAACAGGGACCGCTTCATACTGTCCGCCGGACATGCCTGCATGCTGCAATACAGCCTGCTCTATCTCACAGGATATAATATCACATTGGACGATATAAAGAACTTCCGGCAGCTGCACAGCAAGACCCCGGGACACCCCGAATATGGCCTCCTCGACGGCATAGAAGTGACTACAGGCCCCCTGGGGCAGGGATTTGCCAATGGCATCGGATTCGCCATCGCCCAGCGACACCTGGCCGCACGCTTTAACAAGCCTGGCTTTGATCTGTTTAATTACAGGATATTCGCCATCTGCAGCGACGGTGACATGATGGAAGGCATCAGTTCGGAAGCAGCCAGCCTCGCCGGAAACCTGGGGCTTGGCAACGTCATCTATCTGTATGATGACAACCACATCACCATCGAAGGGGCTACTTCTCTTGCATTCGACGAGGACGTGGTCCTGCGCTTCGAAGCCTATGGCTGGCATGTACAGATCGTCGGGGACGGTAATGACATAGGGGCCATCTCCAGGGCGGTGGCCAACGCCATCGCGGAAAAAGAACGCCCCTCCCTGATAAAGGTACGAACCCACATCGCCTATGGCAGCCCCCATAAAATAGACACCGCAGCCGCACATGGTTCCCCGCTGGGAGAGGACGAGGTCCGGCTGGTAAAAGAGTTCTTCGGCTTCGACCCCAACGAATCCTTTGTCGTCCCGGGTAAGGTGCTGGAATACTATCGGGCCGCAGGCGAAAAAGGGATACAGCTGGAAAAGGAATGGAACATTCTCTTCGAGGCCTACAAAAAGAAATATCCCGACCTCGCCCTCGAATATGAAAGGGCGCTTAAGGAAGAGCTGCCCTCCGGATGGGAAAAGAAGATCCCTGTATTCAAACCCGGCGACGGCAAGGAAGGCAAAATGGCTACCCGCCAGGCCTCCGGCAAGACCATCAACAGCATTGCCGGGGTCATCCCTGCCCTTATCGGCGGCGCTGCCGACCTCGCCCCTTCCACCGATACGAATATGAAGGACTTTGCTTCCTTCACTGTCGACAATCCGGGTGGCCGGAATTTTCATTTCGGTATCCGTGAACATGCCATGGGAGGTGTGCTGAATGGAATGGCGCTCACAAAAGGCATTATCCCCTTCGGAGCTACTTTTCTCATTTTTTCAGAATACATGCGCCCTCCCATCCGCCTGGCGGCCATCATGAAAATAAGACCCATCTACATCTATACCCACGACAGCATCGGATTGGGCGAAGACGGCACCACACACCAGCCCGTGGAACAGCTCATTTCCCTCAGGTCCATTCCCAACATGACAGTGATCCGCCCTGCTGATGCCAATGAGACGGCACAGGCATGGAAGGTTACGCTGCAGCGTAACGGCGGTCCGGTAGCGCTGGTCCTCACCCGCCAGGGCGTGCCCATCCTCGACCCCGCACAATATGGCGCCGGCACGGAGTTGGAAAAAGGCGCCTATATCCTTTCCGAAGCAAAAGGCGAGATGCAGCTGATCCTCATTGCCACCGGCTCGGAAGTGGAATTGGTGCTAAAAGCGCAGGCCATCCTACAGGAAGAAGGCATACACGCACGGGTAGTCAGCATGCCCTCCTGGGAATTGTTCGAAAGACAGGACGATGTCTACAAAGAAAAAATATTCCCACACCATCTTAAAAAACGGCTGGCGGTGGAAGCAGGCTCTCCCCTTGGTTGGCATAAATACGTGACGGACGAAGGCGATGTCCTTGGACTCACCCACTTCGGCGAGTCGGCCCCCGCAGCCGCACTCTTTAAGGAATTTGGCTTTACTCCTGAAAATGTGGTAAAAAAAGCAAAGGCGTTGCTCTAGCTCCGCTTCCGTAAAGTTCTCGTCTAACCTCGCCCGCGTAGATTCTCGGAAATGATGTCCCAATACTCCTTCCCATACCCGACCAGTATCTCGCTGCCCGCCGGGATATCCTTGAGAGCAATAATGTATACACGCAGCCCCTCGATGGCATACATGGAGTTATTACGGACCCCTTCACTGCGCACGATCCCCTTGGCATCGTTGGCATAACGGGCAAGTGCGGTCTTGTCTCTCCACGCATCGATCACATGATGACGGTTGACATAATAAATATAACCATTGAGTCCCTCGCGATCATCCACCTCTTTCCAGGAGGAGATAGATCCCTTGTATTCCACGATCTTCGAACCCTTGGGAATGGGCTTGCTGGTAAACAGACCTTTACCGGCTCCTTTCAATGTGCTGCGACGGACGAACAATTGCTTTTCCAATAACGGCATATACCCATAAAAATAGGTAAAAAACGCCTCAACACCGTCATACTATTCTTATACCACCCCTATCAGAGGGCTGGCATAAGAATTTTGCAAATCACCGTGTAATCCATTGTCAAAAATTAAAATGAAGTTACATGGCAACTAAGCAACCGCAGACGGGTTCTGCCCGGAACTCTAAATTACAGGAATTTTTTGTCGAACAGCTCCAGGATATATATTGGGCCGAGCAGAAGCTGGTAAAAACACTTCCCAAACTTGAGGAAGCAGCCAGTTCCGGCGAATTGAAACAGGCCTTCAACAGCCACTTGCAGGAGACAAAGAACCATGTCAGCAGATTAGAAAAAATCTTTGAAATGGTTGGCGAACCAGCCGAAGCAAAAAAATGCCATGCCATTGCAGGCATCGCAGACGAAGGAGAAGAGATCATCGACCAGACGGAAGAAAATACGGCACAACGGGATGTGGGCTTGATCTTCGCGGGGCAAAAAGCCGAACATTATGAGATAGCAACCTATGGCGGCCTGGTGACACTTGCCAGAACCCTGGGTTATGGAGATGCCGCGGAAATATTGAGTGTTACGTTGAGCGAGGAAAAAAATGCGGACAGCAAGCTGACAAGTATCGCCGAAGGCGGGATCAACGTCAAGGCGAAGGAAGAAGTGCAGGAAGCGTAAGCTTCATTGCCGTAACGAGGGCCGTCTCATGGGGAGGCGGCCTTTTTATAGTGAAGAAGCGCACCTAAGCGGGCAGAATGATATGGAATGTAGAACCTTTACCCGGCTCGCTTTCGGCCTTGATGGTCCCGCCGTGATTTTCGACGATCTTTTTACATAACGCAAGCCCTATACCCGATCCGCTATAGATATCCTGGCTGTTGAGACGCTGAAAGATATCGAAGATCCTGCCGGCAAATTCTTGCAGGAATCCGATGCCATTGTCCTTTACGATGATATGGCGGCCTTCCGCCCGGACACAGATCTTAGGCGCACGCTCACTAAATTTTAAAGCATTGCCGATGAGATTGCGAAACAGTTGATGGAACTGGGGGCCGATGCCACGCACCATCGGCAGAAGACCTATATCGATAGTGGCTCTCTTCTCCACTACGACCAGCTCGAATTCATGCAGCACTTCCCTGATCACCTGGTTAAGATCCACATTTGTAATGGATTGGTCGGCGTTCGACAGTCTTGAATACTCCAGCACATCCTTTATAAGTTTGGACATGCGGTTGGATGCACCCTTTATCTTATCCAGGTAACCATTGAGCTTCCGAATATCCGGCCTCTGAACCAGTTCTTCTTCCAGGAGTTCGGAAAATATATGGATCTTCCTCAATGGCTCCTGCAGATCGTGGCTCGCAATATAAGCGAATTGCTCCAGCTCGCTGTTCGACCGGGCCAGACGTGCATTCAGTTCAGCCAGCTCCCGCGCCCTTTTCTGATCCGTGACATTACGCGCGATCTTGCTGGCCCCGATGATCCGGCCCTGCGCGTCCCGGATGGGTGATATGGAAAGAGAAATATCCAGTATCCTGCCGTCTTTCGTTATACGCTTGGTCTCAAAGTGATCCACCCGCTCACCGCTCTTCAATCGCTCCAGTATTGCAGGTTCCTCTTCCGGCCTGTCTTCCGGTATCAGCCGCAAGATTGGCGTTCCGATCATCTCCCCGGCCGTATAGCCAAAAATCCGCTGAGCTCCCTCATTCCAACTGCTGACAATCCCGTCCAACGTCTTGCTGATGATGGCGTCATCGGAAGAATGAATGATGGCAGCCAGCCAGCTGTGACTGGCTTTTTCCAGTTCGTTCAACCCGGGGTGATCATAGATGTTATTTTCTGTACTCATGTTCGAGCCCAGGTAAATATCTCCCGGTCGTCCGCATCATCATCCACAAGAAGGACGTGCAATGGCTGATCCATCGATAAGGTCCGTTTGATGAAATATTACAAATTCAAGATACTGATCATACAAACAGTAGACCAAATACCCGCGGGGCATTTTTTTCCCGCCGGAATTAGATCACCAGTAAATGCTGGCAGACAATAAAACTGAAAACCGTACGCGTCTTCCCATTCAGCAGCACCTCCATGCTCCGGTCGAAACCATGCACCTCTATCACCTCGATGGACGACCCCAGTGTCAACCCCAATGTATTCAGATAGGTAAGAAAACCGCCATCGTGATCCAATACCCCCGTCAGCTTATACTTCTTCCCCGCCTCGCAGCCTGACAGCGGAAAAGCCTTGAAAAATGGCAGCTTTCCATTGGCATCCGGTATCGGTTCACCATGCGGATCGAACTTCGGATGTCCCAGCATCTCATCTATACGATTGAAGAACCTGTCCGACTGTATATGCTCTATCTGCTCGGCAATATCATGCACCTCCTCCCATCCCAGGCCCATGACATCCTTCAGGAACAGCTCGGTCAGCCGATGCTTTCTCAATATCAGCAAGGCCTGCCGACGCCCCTTCTCCGTCATCTCGATAGCCTTGTATTTCTCATATCGGATCAGCTTTTTGGCCGCCAGATTCCTCACCATGCTCGTGACAGTGGGCATTTTTATCCCCAATTGCATAGCTATCCGCTTTACGGTGATGGGCTCCTCGCTCTGCGACAGCCGGTGCAGGGCCTTCAGATAATTTTCCTCGGTCAATGTCATCATGGATTAAAGATACGACTATGCTCTTAAAATAAATTTGTTAGATTAATCTAACTTTTTAATTTTGAGGCATGAAACATATATGGATACTTCTCCTCCTGTCAGCATCCCTTCTCTCGCACGCCCAGCGCCACCCTGACCAGCCCCAGTCCCCTACAGCCCGGCCGGGCCCCGACTCGGCCCGTCTCCCCGGTATCGACTCCCTCTCCGAAGTGGTCGTCACAGGCGCCTCCCGCCCCATCCGCATCCGGGAGAATCCTGTCTCCATCGTAGCCATCCCCACCGTTGCCATCGACAGAACGGTATCCTCCAATATCATCGACGTGCTGGTAAAGAACACCCCGGGGCTCAATGCCGTAAAGACAGGCCCCAATATCTCCAAACCCTTTATCCGCGGCCTCGGCTACAACCGCGTCCTCACACTCTACGACGGCTTGCGGCAGGAGGGCCAGCAGTGGGGAGATGAGCACGGCATCGAGGCGGACGCTTACAATATCGACAAGGCCGAAGTGATCAAAGGCCCGGCCAGCCTCCTCTATGGCTCCGACGCATTGGCAGGCGTAGTCAGCCTCTTTCCCTTTCTACCCTCTCAAAAGGACAGCCGGCTCCATGGAAAACTGCTCAGCGAATACCAACACAACAACGGGCTCATCGGCAACGGGCTCCGTCTCTATTACGCCGGCCCGCAATGGCTATGGGTCGCCCGCGGCTCCTGGCGTCGGGCACGCAACTATACCAACAGCATCGATGGCCGCGTCTATAATACGGGCTACTCGGAAAAGAACCTCTCTTTCACGACAGGTCGCACCTTCAGCAACGGCTATATACACCTCAACGCCACGCTGTATGATGACCTTCAGGGCATCCCGGACGGAAGCCGGGACTCAGCCACCCGCAGATTCACCATGCAGACGGAAGAAGGCGCAGGCGACGACCTCAAACATCGTCCCATCGTCCCGGACAATATGCTCAACAGCTATACTCTCAGCCCCCTCCATCAGCATATACAGCACTATAGATTGTATACAGACCAGCACTATGACCTCGGCAGCTCCTCTATCGACGCATTTGCAGGATTCCAGCGGAACATCCGCCGGGAATACAGCCACCCCACCATGCCTTCCCAGCCCGGCCTCCACCTCCGCCTGAATACGCTTAACTACGGACTAAAATGGCAGGCTCCCCCCCTCTCTGCCCTGGAATATACTATTGGAGCCAACGGAATGCTCCAGGATAACAAAAGCATCGATGCGACGGACCACCCCATACCCGACTACAACCTTGCCGATCTGGGCATGTATATTTTCGGCAAGTGGAAATATCAGCGCATGACCCTCACCGGCGGACTCCGGTATGATATGCGATGGCTTCGGGGCGATACGCTTCACCGGAACTTCACGGGCTTATCAGCCAGCGCAGGCATCACCTGGCCGGTGACGGAAAAGATCCATCTGAAAGCAAATATCGCACGGGGCTATCGCAGCCCCAACCTCACCGAGCTGGCTTCCAACGGTCTCGACCCGGGCGCTCATATCACCTACCTGGGCAATCCGGACTTCCTCCCCGAATTCACCTTCCAGCAGGACCTGGGCGTCCTGGCCTATTGGGATTGGCTCACCGCGTCCATCAGTCTCTTTTCCAACTCCATTCAACATTATATTTATCTCCAGCAGCTGACGGGCGACAACGGCGCCCCCCTTACGGATCCACAGGGTAACAAAACATTTAAATACCAGCAGTCATCGGCCCATCTCTACGGCGGAGAGGCTTCCCTTGACATCCATCCAAAAGGGCTTTTCCAATGGAACAACATGCTGTCCTTCGTGCGTGGCCTCAATACGCAGGGCAACCTTCCCCTTGTCCCTCCCTTCCAATGGATTAGCACCCTGGGTTATGAATGCCATATCCGAAAGGGACTGCTCTCTACCCTTTATCCAAGAGCGGGGTTCGAATACAACGCGGCGCAGAATAGGTTCTTTTTCCTTTATCAGACAGAAACATACACTACCTCCTATAACCTGATCAACCTCTCCCTGGAAGCCTCCTTCCGCTGCCGCCCAGGTCACTCGTTTGTTTGTCAATTCCAGGTCGCCAATCTTTTCGATCAGGCCTATCAAAGCAACCTTAGTAGATTGAAATATTTTGAATATTACACCAGCAGCCCCAATGGCCATCTGGGCATCTACAACATGGGACGTAACGCCTGCATAAAGATGTGGCTCACGTTTTGATAATATCTTTACATAAACAAAAAGCTATGTCCCTGGCGAAATACAAACAAAAACGCAGCTTCACAAAATCACCCGAACCAAAGGGCGGCGCTCCCTCATCAAATGCCCTGCTGTTCGTTGTACAGAAACATGACGCCAGAAGTCTTCATTATGACTTCCGGCTCGAAATGGAGGGCGTGCTGAAAAGCTGGGCCGTACCAAAAGGTCCTTCGCTGAATCCCGCAGACAAACGGCTGGCCATGATGGTAGAAGACCATCCCTTCGACTATAAGGACTTTGAAGGCATCATCCCCGAAGGCAACTACGGCGCAGGCACGGTCATCGTATGGGACACAGGTACCTATGAACCCCTCGAACCCAACAACGGCACAAAAAAAGCGCAAAATGACATCCTTCTGAAAGAACTGGAAGCCGGCTCCCTCAAGTTCATGATGCATGGGAAAAAACTCAAAGGCGAATTTGCACTGGTCCGCACAAAAGGCATGGGAGAAAATTCCTGGCTGCTGATCAAGCACAGGGATAAATATGCCTCCGAGATCCCCGTGATAGAAAAGGACAAGTCTGTTCTATCCCGCAAAACCCTCGAACAGGTGGCAGCAAGCGCCTCTAAAAAGAAGTCTTCTCGTACTTAAATCCCTGATATATGAAAAAGATCCTTCTCTTGCTCGACATATTGCACAGCCCAGCTCCCGTGCTGTCCTCCGTCATCAACATCGCCAACGCCACCGGCGCCCTGGTGGAGGTCATCTTCCTCCACCGCGTCCATTTCCTGGTCGACCTCGTCTACCCCCTGGGCACCGACCTCCCCAGCCTGCAGGCAGACGAAGAAGCAGACAAACGACTGCTGAACGACAACACCCAATTGATCAGCGATACCTTTAGCAGCGCTAAGATCAAATTCCTCATCGCAGGGAGTGAACCCGTATCCCTGGATGACCTCCTGATGAACAGCGCCTTCTCCGACCTCATCCTGACAGATGCACGTACCAATATTTCCGACTTTCTTTATGCCCCCCTGAACGTTTCCATGAAAGACCTGCTCTCCGACGCACATTGCCCATTGCTCCTTTTACGCGAGGACGGCATGCCACCCGATAAGATCATCCTCGCCTATGATGGCAGCTACTCGAGCATATACGCCATCAAACAATTCCGCTACCTTTTTCCCCATCTTTCCTCCCTGCCCACCTTCCTCATCACCATTGCCGCTAATGAGAAGAAAGGCATCGCACACGGCGACATGCTGAAACATTGGGCCCCTTATCACTTTCAGAACCTGCAGGTCGAAGTATTATCCGGCAGGCCAGCCGGCGTATTACCCGGCTTCATTAATCATCACGATGGGACACCCATCGTAGTCATGGGCGCCTACGGAAGAAGCTCCATTTCCCGCCTCTTCCACCAAAGCCTGGCCAACGCAGTGCTGGAGAAAACAAGCGCTTCTCTGTTCACAACCCATGAGTAGCTCTTACGCAGTGTATTTTTGATTGATATAGTCTATAATATGCTTCTTGGACGCCGACACCTCATTCATCCGCTCGGCCTCCCTACCCACCTCCGCCAATTCTTCATCATGCACGGTATGCTCGAACCACCGGCTGAAATCCTTCCTCCCCAAATGAAACATCCACGTGTCTGCATCGATGCCCTCCGCCAGATGAACGAACATCATCAGGTTATTGGCCACTAAATGCTGCTTGCTCTCCGCACCGGTGAATATAAAACTGTTATAGCTCATATCCCCCATAGCATACTTCTTCTTATGCCTTTGCAGCAGCTGGCTGGGCAGCCTGACCTTCGCCTTATATGGCGGCTGCGCACGCTCTCTGTCCCACACCGCGATCTCATTTTCTCCCAGTATCGGCACTCCATCGGGCATAGGTATCTTCAATGCATTACAATACAGCTCGATGGGATAGGTTGCGTCCTTGCCGATCGTGATCACCATCCCCGCCCTGGATAACGTAGAAGGATGCAATGCATGGGGAGAAGTGCTGATGATGATAAAATTATTGAGGTCATCCGGCAGCCTGTCAGAGACGATGGCGGCGGGCGCAGGCATCAAATGATGCGCCTCATCCAGCAACAACCAGTGAGGATGACCATATTCCTTCCGCAGCTCATGGAACATGGTGAGAAATCTGGAAAAGAATTGCGGCCTTTCATCCAACGGTACGGCCAATGCGCAGATGACGAGGTTCTGACCGGGGTCTCTCAACAGGTCTCTTATCTGATCCATAGAAGGCATGACATGCTCATCTCCGACCACCACGGCCCCGGGCAATTGCAGATAGTCCCCTTCGGGATCTATCAGACAGAACTGATAACCCTGCTCGACAAGACGCTCCGTGATGCTAATGGTAAAAGTCGTTTTCCCGCTGCCCGAAGCCCCGGCCAGCAGTATGCCGCTGCGATAAGGACTGATGCAAAAAGGGGCGCCATCTTCCAGCACCCCCAGCTCCAGGTAATGACGCTGCATTTTCCCGTCCAGTTCTTCGAGGTCCGTAGCAATGACCCTGTCCATCAGCTCCATCACTCCCTTGCCATGCGCATTTTCCGTCACCAGGTCGGCCAGCCCCTTTAATCCGGGCAAAGCGTTGCTCACAGCCACGGCACATTCCGCCGCCTGCAGCAGCGCCCCGTCATTCTCTGCATCCCCCACTCCTACGGTATTATGTAAGGACAAATGAAGATGATGCAGCAAATGCTGCAGACCGGTGGCCTTGTTGATACCTGGCGGCAGTATCATGACAGCCCCTTTATTGAAGATCACCTGCCGCTCGCTCCCTGATCCTTTGATCACTTCCAGCACGGCTTGCTCATGCGGCTCCCAGGTAGCAATGATCACCTTTCCCACCGATATAGGATAAACGCCCCTCTCTTCCAATGACTTGACAAAGGACGGATCAGGCTCAGGCCCTAACAGCTGGTCCTTCCCCGTAGCAGTCTCATGAATAATGGCGCCATTCTCCGCTACGATGTAGTCGAAGATCTTATACTCAGGGAAAACACTTATTAGATCCTTCACTTCCCGACCGGTTACCAATATCGTACGTCTCCCGGAAACCTGGAATTCTTTTAATTTATTTAACACGTCCTCACCCACCCGACCCTGGTCGGCAAGTGTTCCGTCGTAATCCGTTGCTAATACATGAAATCGCATAAAAAATGATCAGACCTGCATTTGCAAGTATTAAAAATATCAGTATTTTTATTATACCAAAAAAACTACCTGCGCTTGCGCCCAGACTATCCAACTAAGATTTTTTCCGACAGGCGGAATATGTATTACCTACTCATGGAGACCCTGGCTGAACACTCCTACTAACACGTCAGTAGCTAATTTCTTTTTTAAAATCCTTGCTTTATCTCCATTTTACCAACGGCTCCGGTCAACCTGCCGCCGCCAAAATCCAATGTAATGCTATTACAATGAAACTCAGCCTGCTTATCCAATCAAAACACAAGGCTTTCAAAGGCATCAAGTGGTTTGTTCTTTTTACGAAAGGTCATCCGAAAGCTTTTAACCATTTTTTCGAACTGCAATATCCGGGCCTCCTCCTACGCACCCGCGACACACTGGGCGACGCCGAAGCCGCCAGAAAGATCATCCTCTGCACCTTTATAGATGCATGGAACTATCGGGAGGGGTTTACCTCCGAAGACGACCTGAAACGATTTATCCGTGAGACAGTTAGAAATAAATGTACCACCTTTCGCCTGTCTCCGGCCAGGATCAGGGACCACAATGACATCGCAGCCGGCATCCTGGATATGTCCACAGATTGGGAATTTAAAGGCCCCCATATGGAAAGGATATATAAAGAGATCCTGGCAGAGATGTTTTTCAAACTGGACCAACTGCCCGAAGACTGTAAACAGGTATTGGACCAGGTCATCACAGGCCGGAAGACGACAGCCCAGCTGGCAGCCGAATGGCATATTTCAGAAAATGCTGCGGCCATTCGTAAATCCCGTGCTTTCAAGACATTGTTATCTTTGTTGGCCGACCCCGGTTCTTTTCTTCAAGAACAGGCCGGCTTCGCCCGCCCGCCGGCGGGCTCATTGCCCAACCATTAAACCCAACGCTTATGCCAGAAATATCGGAGGAAACATTAAAACTATTGGTCTGCAAATATTTAGCCGATAGCCTGACCGAAGAAGAAAGCAACGAGCTCGATGCTTACGGAGCCGAACATCCACAGATATGGCTGCTTATAGCCCGGCTGCAGGATGAAGATCAGCTCACTTCCGACCTGGCCGGGATACAGGAAATAGACCCGAGATCTGCGCTGGAAGAGGCATGGGAGATGATAAATAAAAAAAATACCCCCTTCTATAAAAAACCTTTCTGGCGGGTAGCCGCGATCATCATCCCCCTGGCAGTAGTGACAACGATAATTGCACTCCAGCGCCATCGGTCTGTAACAAATCCAAAAAACATAGCCCATGCCACCCCGCCGGGTACCCGCATCGGTGGTTACAGGGCCATACTGACGCTTGCAGGCGGACAGCAGCTCGATCTGCAGGACCAGCCAAAAGGAGACATAGCCTTTCAATCCGGCGCAAGGATTGTCCGGACAGACAGCGCCCTCTCCTATGTTCCCGTGCCCCTGCCCTATGTGGAGTCTCAACAGCAAACCCCTGTTCAGTATAATGTCCTGACCACACCCCGGACAAGCCAGTACTCCATCATCCTGCCGGATGGAACAAAGGTCTGGTTGAACGATTCATCCCGGCTGTATTATCCCACCTTCTTCAGCGGCGCTGACAGAGAAGTGGCGCTGACAGGAGAAGCCTATTTCGAAGTGGCGAAGGATCCTGCTCATCCTTTCCATGTGAAGGTCAATAATCTCACGGTCGATGTGCTGGGCACCAGTTTTTCCATCAGGGCCTACAGTGATGAGAACAATACTACTGCCATCCTGCTGAATGGGAAGATCTCGGTCCGGAACGGTCAGCATCAACAGGTTCTCAGCCCCAACGAAGGCGTCAGCATCTCCCGCGAGAACAAATGGCAGCTGCGTAAGGACATCGATCCCGATTCGGTGACGGCATGGAAGGAAGGAATATTCTATTTCTCACATGCCGATATCGCTACCGTCATGCACGAATTGTCCAAATGGTACAATGTAGAAGTAGAGATGAGAGTGCCCAATAACCAATATAATTATGAAGGTGAATTTTCACGATATGTGAGCCTGTCCGTCATATTGAACTATATGACCAATGAAGACGTACATTTTATTCGAGAAGGGAATAAGGTGATCGTAACACCCTGACCGAACCATAGCTATTCTAACTATAACTAAACCGATGCTGCTTATGCGTGTCGTTGTTCTGCTATTCTTTTTATTCGGCGTGAGCAGGTATGCTCATGCACAGGAAACCTTTGAATGCCATGTGAAAGACGCCCCATTGGTCAAGGTCAGCGAGATCATCCGGCAACAGACGGGATACACCCTTTTTTTCCAGAGCCAGAACGGACCCACTGACGTCAGGATCACCGTGAATGAGAAAAAGATCTCCATCGACGACTTCCTGAAAAAATACTTAGGCTTACTCCCTATCACCGACTATATAAGGGACAGCAGGACCTTTGTGATAAAAAGAAAAATTACTGCATCCTATGTAGCCAGCCTTACCAGGACGACCTCTCAGGATAATTCCGCCGGGCAGCATAAGGTGTCCGAATTCGGGAACGAGACGCTTCCCGGAGTGATCGTAGTCCCCATCAGCAATGGTTATCAGTACATACCCAAAGACAGGGCCACGGGCTCTTTCGGATTCATCGACCGCGCCCTCATCACCCGTACGGTATCCACCGACGTCAACAGCAGGATCGAAAACACCATCCCGGGAGTCCTGTCCAATCATGGCCAGAACGCATCCGGCATTCCCATCAGAGAGATACCGCAGATACGTGGATTAAGCACCATTTATGCCAATGCCACGCCCCTTTATGTAGTGGATAATTTCCCCTATGACGGAGACATCAACAATATCAACCCCAATGATATAGAGAATATCACGGTCCTCAGGGACGCAGCCGCCGCGTCCATCTGGGGTGTCCGCGCGGGCAATGGGGTCATCGTCATCAACACCCGTAAAGGCAAGCTCAGCGACAGCATCAGGACCCTTACACCGGTGTTTAGCTACAGCAGCTCCGTCACCTTCCAGCCCAGGCCGGATGTATTCAATATCTCCCGCATCTCCAGCGCCGACTTCATCGATAGAGAAAGATCCCTGTTTGACAGTGGATATTACGCCTCCTCCTCAAATACCACACCGATGACGCCCGTTGTGGAGCTTCTTTCTAAAGTGGCTGCCGGGACCATCGACCCGAACACCGCCAATACACTGATCGCATCCATGAAGAACCAGGATGTATACGGTGACATGGAGAAATATTTTTATAGAGGCAGCGTCAACCAGCAGCACTACCTGCAGGCATCAGCGGCCACGACCAACGCAGCCTATTATTTTTCGACAGGCTGGGACCATAATCTATCCGACGTCGCAGGGTCTTCCTTCGACAGGATCACCATGAGATTGCACAACGTTCTTAAGATCAGTACCCCACTGCAGATCGAGACGGGAATAACCTTTACCCATAATACCACCCGGGCCAACGGCAACCCAGGATTCAGCTATCAAAGCTCACACGGCCTTAAGGGATTTTATCCCTATGCCCGGCTGGCCGATGCCCTGGGCAACCCCAGACCGGTGTCAATGGATTATAGCCCCGACTACCTCGACGCCACTCATCAGCTCAACTTTCCGGACTGGACCTATATGCCGTTAAAGGATATGCAGGCGCGACAATATATCAACCGGGCGCACGACCTGCTGATCAATGTGGGCGCCCGTTATGCCTTTAGCCGTTCCCTTAATTTGGAATTGAAATATCAGTATGAGAGTGGCGGCTCGGGTGCAAACGATCTGCACGATGCCTCCTCCTATTATGCAAAGGATCTTATCAATAGCTTTATCCAGGTAGACACAAGCAACAATCTGTCCTATCCCGTTCCTCCGGGCGGCATACTCGATCTCGCCACCCAGGAGACGATATCCCACCAGGGCAGGCTGCAATTGAACTTTAAACACAACTGGGGCCACCAGAACAACCTGACAGCCATCGGCGGCTATGAGATAAAAAGCCTGACAAGCACGCTGCGTTACGACAAGGAGTATGGATATAACCCCGATAATGGTTCGTACAACTCTCACATCGACTATGCTGGCAGTTATTCGGCCTATCAGCAGTTCAACGCTGCAAAGATCCCGAGTGCCGCCCCAACAGTCCAGCAGATCGATCATTTCCTGGGATACTATATCAACGCCTCCTATACCCTCCATAATTTATATACGGTCTCGGCCAGCGCACGCGAGGACGCCGCCAATCTCTTTGGGGTAAATACCAACGGGAAGACTGTACCGCTCTGGTCCGCCGGCCTGGCCTGGCAGATCAACCACGAACGGTTCTATCACATCGACTGGCTGTCCGACCTAAAATTAAGAGCGACCTATGGCCGCAATGGCAATATCTCCCGGCTGGCTTCCGCCTATACCACTGCCACTTATTCACAAGGCGGTGTGACCAGCAACTCTTATAATGTTGGTTATATCACCGGGTTGTCCAACCCCAATCTCCGCTGGGAACAGGTGGGTGTCTTCAATCTGGGGATTGATTTCACCGTGAAAAAAGCCATAACAGGTTCGCTGGAATATTATCATAAACACGCTACCGACCTCGTAGGAGCCGCACCGGCCGACCCGACCCTTGGATTGGTTCAATTCCCGGGCACACCAGGTTATTACTATGCCAACAGCGCCTCCATGAACGGGTCGGGCATCGATCTTCAGCTGGAAGCGCGTATCCTGGACGGTCAATCGTCCTCTAACTTGAAATGGACCTCCAACTTTATATTCAGGAAGGCTGTGTCCAAAGTCCAGAAATATCTCCTGAACACCTCCACCGGCGTCAGCTACCTTGATCAGCATACCATCAATCCCCGGCCCGGACAGGCCATCTATGCCATCAACAGCTTTAAATGGAGAGGGCTCGATAATATGGGCGACCCAATAGCTTACTACAATGGCAAGATCAGCAAGGAGTGGCCATCCATATATAACAATACCATTATCGACAGCATGGTTCATAACGGTTCCTCCCAGCCCACCATTTTCGGGGCTCTCCGGAATACCTTCGAATGGCGTCATTTTACGGCTTCGTTCAATATCAGCTACAAACTGGGCTATTATTTCCGTCGGCCATCCATCAGCTATTCGGACCTTTTTAACCACTGGACGGGCAATGCCGACTATGCCCGTCGCTGGCAGCAGCCGGGTGATGAAACAAGGACCATCATTCCCGCCACAGGAGATCCCACCAACATTCCAAGGGATAATTTCTATCTCAATTCCAGCGCGCTGGTGGAAAAAGCCGATCATATCCGGCTGGAGGACATCGTCATCAGCTACGACCTGGAGAAAAAGGATCACTCCTGGCTGCCCTTCGAGAAGATCCGTTTCTATAATTATCTCTCTAACCTTGGTATCCTTTGGAAGGCCAACAAGTCAGACATCGATCCCTATTATATAAATATTCCAAAAGAAGCGCGCCGCATATCGCTGGGCGTAAATATCAACTTCTAAAACCACCCCATGCACACGCGACATCTCTTATATATGGCACTTACTTTAACAACGCTCAACGCGGCCTGTAAAAGGTCCACCTTCCTCGATGCCAGGCCGGATAGCTCCATATCCATTCCTACCAGCATCGCCGACTGTCAGGCGCTGATGGACAACGACAATGTCATGAACGGCTATGGCATCAGCGGTTATCCCAGTTTGGGCGAGACTGGCTCCGACGACTATTATGTGAACAATAGCTTTTACGCGCAATATACCCCTACCGACCAGAACGCCGTCATCTGGGCCGCCGACATCTATACCAGCGGAGAGGTCAATGACTGGGACCTGCCCTATCGCACGGTACTTTATTCCAAAGTTGTCCTGGACGCCCTGGGGAAGCTCCACCCAACGACCGAAGCTGATCAGGATTCCCTTAACAATGCCGAGGGCAGCGCTTATTTCTTCCGGGGTTTTGCCTATTTTCAACTGGCGCAGATCTTTACAAAACCCTATGACGACGGCGCCCCTGATCCATTGGGTCTTCCGCTCAGACAGACCAGCACCATCGACGAAAAATTTACACGATCTTCCGTAGAAGAAACCTATACACAGATCATCGGCGATCTCTCCGCGTCCATTCCCTTGCTTCCCGGCATTCCTCGCTCTATTACCCGTCCGTCCAAAGCAGCCGCCTATGCCATGCTGGCCAGGGTCTATCTCAGCATGCGCAAATATGCTATCGCTCTCCTCTACGCAGACTCCTGTCTCCAGATCCGGAATACGTTAATGGATTATAATGACGTGATCCCAAGTGGCGCTCTTCCCTTCACCCGTACCAATCCCGAAGTGATCTTTGGCGCCGCCATGTATTCGACAGGACCTTGCCCCATAAACAGGAGCATTACAGACAGCCTGCTGCTTAAATCTTATCAGTCCTCCGATCTGAGGAAAGCGCTTTTCTTTATCAGGGGTAGATTCATCGGCGTCTATGACGAGAACGGCTATGCGTTTTGTGGTTTGGCAACGGATGAGATATACCTGACCAGGTCGGAATGTTATGCACGCACGGGTAATGTCACCGCCGCCATGAACGACCTCGATAGCCTGATGATAAAGAGAATGTCTACCGGTACATTCACTCCTTATACGGCCACCGACTCAAATGATGCGCTGCAGCAGATCTTGCAGGAAAGGAGAAAAGAATTGCTCTATAGAGGCCTCCGGTGGACCGACCTGCGCCGGCTGAACATGGACGCCTCCACTGCCACGACGCTGACACGCACCGTGGCAGGCACGATCTATACGCTTTCTCCCAACAGCACCCGGTATGTCTATTACATACCCCCCGAGGTGATCACGTTCAATAAACCAAACATGCAGCAGAACCCCACGCGATAACCCACGCTGATCAGGTAGTCCTGCTTACATCGGATAAAAATGTGCTATTACTTCAGTACCCGAAGCGTGGTAGCCATATTGATCCTGTGTGTAAGAGGTAAATGCTCCTATACAATACCCGCCCAGTCCAAGGAATGAGCAGCTGGAAGGATCATTGGACCTATAAACCAACGTCCCGGATGTCTGTGGAAGGCCCGACCCTCCATCCAGCGGGAACCAGTAATACATCCCGAACTTCGCAGTCTTTGCCTCCTGGACATGCGTTGTAAAGGCGGATAGTGAAATGGCTACGAGTACCACAGCCAAAGCGAACATGCTACGTCTTGCTTTCATAAAACTTTATTTTAGGTGATGAATACACTAAACCTGCAAAAGCCACTCCGATAAAGAAAAGGTTGAAGACCAGGTGCTGCTTCCACGTCATCCAGGAGATCACTCCCCCGCACGAGCAGGGCAGATGCCTGTCCGATCCCAGCATCAATGCCAGGTACAGCGTAAAAGCCAGCATCAATGTCAGCGCGGCATAAAACCCCGTTACCCTGATCCTACCCGTTAGCAGCAGCATCGATACGACGATCTCCACCACCGGAACGACCCACGCCATTAATTTGGCCACAGGACTGATCCAGGGGAATCTTTCCAGCTGAAAGGCAAATACATCTATCCGTAAGAACTTGGCACTGGCGGTATACACGAAGAGGAATACCAGCGCAAATGCGCAGCTGTCCGCGATCCATTTTCCCTTTTTCATTGTTTAACTTTTCGGGGAAAAAGTTACGCCGCGGTTCAACATCCTTCCAAATCAGGCAGTGTAACTTTTGGCAGGATTAATGTTACTTTCGACCGCGCACATACTCTCTGTAAATTGTAGACTGCTCCTTCGGTAGGCGCCTGGCGGAAGCTGCGCATAAGATTTAAAAGCTTTGTTAAAACTGTGTACTCTCCGGTAACCGCATTGCATCGCTACGAACTTTACAGGCTCATCAGTCTCACGTAGAAGCACAACCGCCCTCTCCATACGGCTTTGTTGCAGGAAGGCGTGTAGAGAAATTCCACAATAAGCCCTAAACCGCTCCTGTAGCGATGTTTTGTTGGTATTGAACTCCCGGCAGAGTTTGGAAATGGGAAGATTACGATGGAGGTTGCTGTCGATGTAAGCCCGTACCTGCAATAGCAGACTGGCATCCTTTAGGTGCATAAGATGAAGGTTTAATGGTGATTAATGGAATGGGTCCATGGCAAGCTGCCGATCCATGAATTCAGAGAAAGTGATTCTTGCAGGGGATAAAAGGATACGATCTGCGTATGCAGAAAATTGTACGGGAAAATTAAGGTTTAATTTTTACTCACTAACAGTAAAATGAATGGTGATAGGTATTTTCATTTATGAACATCCTAAAGAGAAGATTTATCTGGTTTGCATAGCAAATCTCGAGACCCTCATTTCCTTGGTATCATAATTGTGGCGAAACATCGATATGGCCGGCCAGAGAAAAAAGATATATAAGTCCCTGCACAAGCACGGAACAGGCATTCGCAGCACTGTGTCCACCTCCGCCTTTTTCAACGCCGACGACGTACACTCCTTCCGCACCCACGTAAAAAAAGTTCGCGCCTTCCTCCATTGGCTGGGCCGGGATAAAAAGCAACTCCCCCACGCCTTTATCGAGATATACCGTATATCCGGCGAACTAAGGGACATCCAGGTGCTGCTACAGTCCATAGAAGACGGCAAGGATGCCCCCCATGCCTTCACCGCCTGGCTGCATGACAATGCAGGCCGACTCCAGCAGCTATGGGACGACCATTACCATCCCGGGATCATCCGGCGCCTGGAACGCCGGCTGCAGCGCCCTGACTTGAAAAAACCCACAGCGAACAGGATGCAGTCATTTTTTAACTCGGGCGTGGAAAAGATCGAATCCGTAGTCTATCTCCCCGCCCCCGATGACGAAGAGCTCCACGAAATGCGAAAAAGACTGAAAGAGATGTACTATATATATGACTGGGGGAAAGAACACGATTATACCCAATCAGACGATGCCACCCCCGAACTCCTGAAAAAATTGGGTGAGGACTGCGGACATTTCAACGACATACGCATCGCCCTCGTATTATTGAACGCCTATATCCAGCAGGAGAAAGATGATGCCGCCCATCAGTCCGCCGTCGAATTGAAACAACGCTGGGAAGAGGACAGGCTGAACAAAAAAGCACAACTGTTACAGACATTGAGAGACTTCGTGGCAGCATATTAAGCCCCATCCATTCGTTGTCGTCCCTCAAAGCCCCACTCGCTCCTTGTCTTCCATAAACTGCTTGAATCCCGCAATATCCTTCTCGATCATATCCCTGAACACAGGCGTCAGCAGCCGCGACAACCGCTCCCCGACAACTCCCATCGGCGCCCTGTAGCTGATCATCACATCGATACGCGTGCCCCCGGACGGTGCATCGGAAAAGAAGATTTTCCCTGCATTCCTGATAGCTGCCCCGGAGGCAGACTTCCACGATAGCTCAGAACCTTTTATATCCCGGACAATTTCCGCCTCCCACCGCACGTCATAAAGTCCCCCGGGTATCCTTATCTTCCACGCGCTGACGGTATCATCCAGCTCGTCCACGGACTCTATATGCCGCATGAACAATGGCAGGTTCTCCAGTCTCCGCCAGAAAGCATAAACTTCCTCCCTCGGCCTGTTCACGGTCACCTGCGTCCGGACATTCACGTTGTTGGGATGCATCCGGGCATTATCCCGAAAAGCATCGGACACGGGGCATTTCCCCGACACGGCCCGATACATAAGATACCCACCCGCAAGGAGCAGCAGGCTCTCCCGCTTATGCTTGCGGGAAACAAAATATAGTAATAAGGAACCTCCCAGAGCTGAAATGGCCCTTTCCGTCTTTCCTAACATAATCCTTGTTTTAAGCCATCCATGCAAAAGACATGCTAGCCGCCGCCCCCGTTAACACCGGCCGCCGTGTGTTTTTTTTGCCATTTACTAAAATATTTAGTATTTTGTGAAGGTTATGAAGCAAACCAAACAATTATCCACCCACTCCAGGGTAGTAAAAGAGCTGCTCACCCGGTACAGGGACACTTTCACGGCCTTTTGCGAGCTGCTCAACAATTCTCTGCAGGCAAAAGCCACCCGCATCGACCTCGTCATCGACTATACGGACAGCTCGCTTCATAATGCTCCCTTCACCCGCATCGAGCTGACAGACAATGGCCAGGGCGTAGCCATTTCCGAATTTGAGGATAAGATCCTTCTCATCGGCACCAACGTAAAAAAGGACGGTCAGGGAGTAGGACGCTTTGGCGCACTTCAGCTGGGAGAAAAAATGACCATCGACACCATCGCTTTCGATCCCGCCGGACAGCACTTCACCCGTATTCATTTCCCGTTGGACTCCTCTACCATCTCCTCCACCCTCTCGAAGGTCCACCTGGAATACGACGTGGAAGTCCTGAAGAAAAAAGCCAACCCCTATTACAAGGTCACCATCGAAAAGCTGCACCACCACCGCCAGGGCAAGGTCCTCCCCCGAAATAAGATCTCGGAAAAGTTCAGGAGCGACACCATCCGCCAGGCCATATTTGAAAAATATCCCCTCCAGATATTCCATAGGGAAGTACATTTCACCATCAACGGGACAGACCTCAACCCCGCCGATTTTGTCATGGGCGACCCCATCCTGAAAAAGACCCTCTATGTAGACATCCGGGGAGCCGAACATCCCTTCGATATCCACTTCTATCACATGCGGGCGCCCCTGAACAAGGTCAAGGTATTCTTCTACATGAACCAGGCAGGCATCCGAGCCGTAGCGCACGAATTCACCTACTCCTCCGACTGGTACACCCCCGACCTGGGCACCTGGTTCATCTACCTGGATTCGCCCTTCTTTAATTCCGACCTCTTCCGCAATATCGACCTCGACTCGCTGGGCGATGAAGAAATAAAAAATCTAAAGGAATTTATCAAAGACGCCGTCAACGATTTCTTCAAGGCCAATAACCTGCGGTTTGAAAAATTTATCGCCCGGCTGGAAAAAGACGATGCCTACCCCCGCACCTTCAATACTCCCATGGACCAGTCCCGCGAACTGCTTTTTTCCAGGATAGCCTATGTCGCCGAGGACGAATACAAACTGATGGATCAAAAAAATGAAAAGATGCGGGGGCTCTTCTATTCCCTTATCGACAAGGCCCTGGCCAATGGACACGTGGAAGAGGTCTTTACAAAAGTGGTCCGGCTCTCCGACCCCAACATGCAGAAATTCCATCAGCTGCTCCGGCAGACTGAGCTGGAGAACGTCATCGCCTTTTCCAGCGCCGTAGCGGGGAAGCTCCAGTTCATCGACTTCCTGTACGAATTGACATACGGCGACATATCATCCGTATTGCTGGAAAGAAGCCAGCTGCATAAGATCATCGAAAAAGAGCTTTGGCTCTTCGGAGAAGCCTATAACGGCAATCCACACCTCTGGTCGGATAAAAAGATCGGCAATATCCTCGAAGAGCTCCGGAATAAATTCTTCGACTATACCCCCGCCGAAGAAGACGGGAACCTCGTCGCCGGTGTCGATGGACTGGATAATATCACCGACCTCTTTTTCTTTAACGAGAAAGTGCTGGACAATGAGGACAGAGAGATCATGGTGGTGGAGCTGAAATCCCCCCAATGCGCCATCGGGAAAAAAGAACTGCAGCAGATAGACGAATACGCTTTCACCGTCGAGAGTTATCCCGGCCTTCCAAGAGAAAATACACGCTATAAATTCATCCTGGTAAGCTCGAGACTCACCCCGTACGCAAAGTCGAAGCTAAAGTCCAGCCGCGAAAAATATAGAATGCCCTTTCTGTACGATCGCAAGGCGGATAAGAACATCGAGGTCTTCGTCATCGAATGGGCAGAACTCATCGAGCTCAACAAACGCAAATTGGGCTACCTTTCCTCCAAGCTGGAAGTAAAGAACAGAAGTGTAAAAGAAAAGTTTGAAGCAGAATATGGCGCCATCATCAACGAGAAAGTAGCCGCCCGGCTCACCCGGAACAAAGCCTCCGTGGCGTAGCCGCCCGGTCCCTCATCGGACCCGCCAGGTCTTCCTCACCCCTATTCGTCGTCATTCGAATTATCCAGTCTGGCCAGTTCTCCCTCATCGAGATCATCCCCGCGCTCGGCGTCCATATCCATCTCAGGATCATCCCGGATGTCCTCATCGGCATCCCTGTGCGCTTGTATGAGCTTTGCCTCCTCATCGGACAACGGCTTGTCCGTCATCTTCTTTTTAGTGCTCTTTGCCATAACATAGATTTTCGGTTATCAAATGCACTTACCCGGCCAGCCCCTATTCCCTCTCCAGCAACCCCTGTACCAGGGCCTTCCATTGTATCTTTGACAGCCCCATCGCCCCCAGGGTCCCAACCACCACATTCCTCACCTTATCGGCAACACCCGGATGTTCCGTATTAGGCACCTCATTCCTCCGGTACACGGTAGCGCTCACTTTCTTGTCTCCCCATTCTATGATAAAAGTGCTGGTGGCGTGTTCTTGCAGAAAATGCGCCGTAATAGTGGTGTCTTTTATCTGCGGATTCGGGCATGGCCGCACCTGCATCAGAGAGATAGCTCCGGGCGCTATCACAGCAGGCTGCTGTATCTTCTCGATCCTCACCCAGTCATAGCCCCGCCCCTCGCTCATAGACGGACCCGGTATATCGACACGTATATAATCTCCTTCCGCCGCTCTCCCCATCAACGGCTTCCCCTCGTCATCCGTCAGCTGGAACCCCGCCGTCAACGCACCGCAATGATCCGTCCATTCATTCACATTGAACAGCCTGTTGGTAGTCCTTTCAAAAATATACCGGGCATCCGCTTCCTTGCTCACCCCGACCTGCGCCGATGTCACTGTTGACTTGCCCCGCTCCTGCGGCGGCAGCAGCCGCTCGATATGCTCGGGAATTGCATCCTCCGGATCGGGCTCCTGGTCCTCCATGGCCGCCCAGCGAATGGCAGCCTCCAGCTGATCCACGGAAACCCCCCTGTACTCCCCCGGAAGAAGAAAACTTATATTGTCGGTGAAATTGCGGATCTTCTCTACATCCGATATGATCGCTATCTTACGCCAGCTGGCAAACTGCTTCATGCCCAGCCAG
Organism: Sphingobacteriales bacterium 50-39; assembly: GCA_001898505.1. Lineage (GTDB taxonomy): Bacteria > Bacteroidota > Bacteroidia > Chitinophagales > Chitinophagaceae > Puia. The sequence goes on along the minus strand of MKTZ01000001.1, from coordinate 971,463 downwards.
ATATCACGTATCCAGGCCCCGATGCTAAAATTCTTTAAAGGAGTGTCGACATAAAAGACAAAATTCAGCTTGCCCGTCTGTTCCCTGTGCTTTTTTACCTCCGGAAAGATCACTTTTTCAAAGTCGTCCTTTGTAACCTCGCCGGAGGCCCTGAAACCTGCAACATTAGGAGGAAGGTCGGGTAAAACACCGATCATAGCATATTTTTTATGAAAATAACAAAAGTCTTGCCATGCTGCATCTCACCTGATCATCCCGTTTACTTATAGGTGGCCGCCAGCTTCAACGCTTCATACGCATTCACGACCCCACCCGTGACACTGATGTCGGACAGCAGCACCTGACGCGGCTGATCGTCATCCATGACAATCACCTTATGCGTGGGTTTCACGACACTACGCATGATAATTTCCTTTACCTGGGAGGCACTCAGCTTGGGATAGTATTCCCTGATCAACGCCGCCAGCCCCGTCACCACGGGAGCCGCCATGCTCGTACCATCATGATTGGCATAATGCGACCCGGGAGTAGTAGAATATATGCCGACACCAGGTGCAAATACATCAACTTTAGTTTTTCCATAGTTTGAAAAGGAGGCTACCAGCGTGCTGTCGTCATCAGGTCCGGAAGCACCCACTTCTATCCAGGCATCAGCCTGACCGCTCCCATCTTCGTATGTCCGTGTAGGATAGTTCGTATGCTTTTCGAGATTGTTCCCTTCATTGCCCGCCGCATGCACCAGCAGCACATCTTTGGACATGGCATATTTGACGGCCTCATCCACCGCCTTCTTATCCCAGCTGTATCCCTTCCCAAAGCTCATATTGATCACCTTCGCTCCATTGTCAGCCGCATAACGGATGCCATTGGCGACATCCTTGTCCCGCTCATCCCCATCCGGTACTACCCGCACAGCCATGATCTGCACATGATCCGCTACACCCATAATGCCGATGGCATTGTCCCGTACGGCGCCGATGATCCCCGATACATGCGTGCCATGATCCGCATCAGGACCCGTCACATCCGCATTGCCATAGTTCCGCTCCTGCGAATTGTTATAGTCATCGCCTACAATGCTCCGGGGATCATACGAGATATTGTATTGATATTCCTTCTGCACCTGGAAATGCTTTATGGCGCCGCCCAGCTCCTCCTCCTTAAAATGCGTGTAATCAGGATCTTTCTCCAACTGTCCGATCACCACCCGGCATATCTGCGTTTCCCCGGGATCCCTGGGTATATACTTCTTAAAGTCGTCGATAGTCGGTGTGTCCTTTCCGATGGCAGCCACCACTCTGTCCAGCACGGACTTGAACCCCTCGATACCCTGCAGCGTACGCGCAGCATTGATCGCTCCCTGCTCATATTCCTTACGCATCTTCTTGTATTTCTCATAGCCTGCCTTATCCGCGGCCGATACGGTAGAATCCGTAAGACTGCCATATTTAGCGGAATCCCGGCGAAGGATCCTCACGAGCTCCAGGTTGTCATAGTGTACATCTCCCTTGGGCCCGCCGATAAAATTCCATCCATGCATATCATCCACATACCCGTTTTTATCATCGTCCTTACCGTTATTCGCCTTCTCTTTGGGATTATTCCAGATAATGGCCTTCAGGTCCTCATGCGCCGTATCCACCCCGCCATCGATCACCGCCACCAGCACCGGGACAGCCTTTTTATGCTGCAACAGTTCCTTGTACGCCTTTTCCGTACTGATCCCGAACACACTGTCTGTCTTGAGGTCCAGGTTCTGCCAATTGGCCTTTTGAGCCTCTACCCCCATACAAAGCCCCACCAATGTCAGGATAAGGGCGATTCTTTTCATTTTTACCATGGTCTGTTTTTAGTTTTTTACTCCCCGGGTCGGCCGGATGGCAAATTTAGCTTTCCCGCCCCGTATCCGAAAATCTGCTTTCCTGACAGGTATTTTTCCAATTTTTATATCCACATAGGTGAAAATGAGCATATAGCTTGTAGAATTACTAACGGTCAAACCACCCCGTCATGCCCCGGGCGGACAAAAAAATGACGCTAAAAAAAATTGTAGTCACCGGTGGTCCTCACTCCCTTTTCCTGTGTTTTTATAAGTAGAATATTTAGTTTTAACCTAGGGTATACTACCAGGCCTCGGTGAAGTGACCCTCAAAAAATCGCTGCCATGTACCACTTTCTAAAGACGGGTGCCGAAGTCACCTTTCAATGTCTGCATGACATCAAGCTCATCGTGGAAGAATTCAACGAGCAAAAAGGAAATGTTCGTTGTAAATATTACGACGAAAACCTCAAACGGTTTATCAAGCTGACCCTCCCGGCGGATTCGCTGATCCCGGCGCCGAAGGCCAAAAAGGTGTCTCCTACCCCTTAGTAGGATTCAGCGCCTGCCTGATACGCTCTGCAATATCCTTGAGATGGTACCGGCTGATCTTATCCGCCGTTGCAGGTATGGCGGTGAGGATACGTGCCCTCAATTCCTCCAGCTCACCCCGTCCTATAGACGTAAGGTCGGTATTCTTTGTATTGATCCCGAAAGTTATGCTGATACCAGGCCCCAGGGAAGTAGTCGGCGGCGGTGTGGGGTTTGCCAGCGCAATAAGAGCCTCCACATATGCCTTTTGCAAGTTTCTTCGATACGCGTCTATAACACCATGTGTATTTAATTCCTTCCATATCTCTTTACGCGTATCAGCCAGCAGGTCCTCTACCGTATAGACCTTGCCGTCGCCGTACCGGCCGGCCGCCTGTAACAAGGCGTTCAATCTCGAAGGGGATAATAGACTGTTCAGCATGCCGGTCTGCAACGAACCCACGGGATCGCCTTGATTGGGGCTGCTGATCTTGTTCAGGATATTGTCATCCAGCAGCCAGTGCGGCGTCTGGAACAGCTGTTTGTTCAAAAAAGCCACCGCTTCCTGCTGACGTGCCCTGGGCGTCGGCGCATATACATCCCCTGCCTCTTCCACCGTACGATAGGTCTCATAAATGCCACCCACATTCCTCGCCACATGGCTCATGTAGCGGCTGAACTGCCCTACCAGCGCTCTGTACATACCCGTAAGGTTTTCATACTCATCCGCCTCTTCCCTTGTCCACTCCTGTAGATTGGGCAGGATACGTTGCAGGTTCCTGATGCCATATTCGCTCGCCTTCATGCTGTTGTCCCCCAGGTCCTCCGTTTGCGCACGGGGATCAGGGCCATATCCTTCGCCGCCAAACCACAGACGAGGGTTGGACTTCAGACTGTCGATGATCCATTTGTTGACGATCTTCTTGTCCTCCTTCTCATCTTTTGCGCCCGACGGGGAATAACCCCATTGAATGGCCCAGCGGTCATATTCGCCGATGCGGGGGAAAAGGTCTTCTTCCGGGATATTATCCTGTGGCTGTGCCACGTAGTTGAATCGGGCATAATCCATGATGGAAGGAGTATGTCCATGCACGTCCAGCCATGCCTTGTCACGCAGCTTCTCCACCGGCACCGTGCTGCTGCTCCCCATATTATGACGAAGCCCTAAAGTATGCCCCACTTCGTGTGAGGAGACAAACCGGATGAGCTGCCCCATCAGACTGTCGTCCAGATTCATTTTCCGGGCCCTTGGATCCACCGCCGACGCCTGGATCATATACCAGTCGTGCAGCAGTTCCATGATATTATGATACCAACCGATATGACTCTCGATGATCTCCCCGCTGCGCGGGTCATGTACATTGGGGCCATAGGCATTTTCAATATCCGAAGCAAAATACCGCAGCACAGAATAGCGGGCATCCTCCAGGCTCATCGTGGTGTCATTCTCCGGCCATTCCCTGGCCTCGATGGCATGCTTGAACCCTGCCTTTTCGAAGGCCTGCTGCCAGTCATTTATCCCTTGTATAAGATAAGGTCTCCATTTTTTTGGAGTGGCGGGATCGATGTAGTAGATGATAGGTTTCTTCGGCTCCACCAGCTGACCCTTGCGCCATTTGTCATAATCCCCATCTTTGGGTTCCAGCCGCCAGCGGACGATAAACTCCTGGTTGTCTACTTTCTGCTGATCGTCGCTGTAGATGGTATAATCGTCTGCAAAATATCCTACCCGGCGGTCGAAAAGCCTTTTCTTCATCGGCGTGGCGGGCAGAAGGATAAAGGAAGTATTGAGCTCCAGCGTGGAGGCTCCCGCCGCATCCGTGGGAGTCCCGAAGCTAAATCCAAAAGGCATGGCAGGTCCGCCGCCCATGGCAAAGGTCTTCACCGTCCTTACCTCCGTATTGATCGGATAGGTATTGATGCGATCGATATAACTCCGGTCGCCGGCCAGTCCGCCCAGCCGCATCCGGCCCTTGATGGAAGAGGGAATGCTCACTACCTGGTTGTCCCCCTTGAAGAAGTCCGTGACATCGATGACCACGCTGTTGGAATCCTTGCCAAAAGCTTTGATATCGAAAGCCGCTGCGATAGGGTTCACATTGGAGTTGGCCACCGCCGTATATATCTTATTCGTGGAATCCGCCATATTCACCAAGATCACCACCCGCAGGAATATTGTATTGTTCGGCCCCTGCTCCCACTGCAGCACCTGCTGATTAGCCAGTTCACCGCCATATACACCCCCGCCAGCGGTCTTGCTAAACCGCGTAATGGCCATGATCTCCCTCTTCAACAACGAATCGGGTATTTCAAAATACCATTTTTCCTCTACCTTATGCACGGTGAACAGCCCCTTACATGTCACCGCCTTATCCGTAATGACCTCCTTATAAGGCTTGGGACCCGACTTGGGCATCGAGATCATAGGTATCTTCGGCTTGATCGTATCCGTATGAGGAGGAGTGGCGGGCTTATTTTGTGAGAAAGCATAAAATGTCGTGACTGCGGCCATTGCCGTCATAATAAATGAACGATTCATGCATGGAAAATACGAATTTGTCTCATTTTCCGTTTACCTACGGTAAAAAAACCCTGATCCCCTGTATGCGCCCTATCCAGATCCATTTGAAACCCACCCTCACCGGCATTATCCTGGTTACCCTCGCGGGCGCCCCTACGCTCATCCACGCACAAAAGACCCCAAAAACGCCCCAGATCGACGAGGTCCATGCAAGCCTTCTCGCAGGTAAGAAAAAAGCCATGATCGCCTATGCCAGCAAGGAGCGCTCCTTCACCATGGATGTGAATGCTAAAACAGTAAAGAACTCTGACATCCCCGGCTTCATCACCGTCGACGGCCAGATCGTACAAGCCACCCTCGTACCTTCGCAGCCATCCATCGACGCAGGCGCCATGACCACCGCACAGGAAAAAGAAACTCTCACCAAATACATGAACTACGAGCTAGGCTATTACAAGAAGAAGCTCAAACAAAATTACAGCCAGCTTCAGACAGAATGGGTCACCATCAAGGACCGCCTCTTCCTCGTATGGTATTTCGATATGCCCAAAGATTATAAGCTCGTCAGCAGACAGCTCTATTTCTCTACGCTTTTCTCCAACCAGGTGCTTGACCTGAACGCGCCCGTCTTCAAGACGGAACAGTTCTCGCACGCAAGAGCCACGCTCACGCATCTCGTCAATACATTAAAGACCTATGACAAGAACCTGGATCTCGAAGCATTGAAGAAACAGCTTTAATCGGCCACAGGCCAATCATCGGCCCTTCATTTCGCATCCACCCGGAACGACACCTTGCAGATAAGCCCATACGTGCTGATCTTCCCGTTATTTACATGCGCCTTGATATCCTTGACAAAGACGGAGTCTATATTATGCACCGTCTTCGACACCTCCTTGACGCAATTCTGCAACGCGTCCTCGATGCTCTTGTCGGAAGAGGCGATCACCTCGATTACTTTTACGATACTCATACTATTTGTTTTTCCATTAATCATGCAGACCTCATGCCACGCCGGCGGGCAGCAATTCCCAGGCCCTCGGTTGAGGTGGTGACAGCGGCGCCGGTGGTATCTCTTCAGGCCATGGACTGTCCGGGTGTTCAGGAGGAACGACCCCAGGCTCTTCATCAGGAGGCACCGGTGTATCTGGTTTATAATCAGGTCTTATTTCAGGATTACGGCCCGGAGCAGGCGTTTCCGGAGGACTGTCCGGAGTTGTTTTTTTAGGCATAACAAAACAACCGCAATAATTATTCCCCCATGGTATCTCACCTAGTCAGGATTCATTTGTAACTTGTTGCGATGAAAAATTGTTTACACTTTCTTTTCTTCCTGCTCACGCTTTCTCTATCCCGGCCATCCACCTCCTTTGCCCAATCCAAAAAATCCCGCCCCGCAGAACAGCCTTATTTCCCTCCTCCAGGCCAGTGGCAGCACCGCAGTCCCGCCACCCTTGGCCTGGACTCCTCCCGCCTGCAGCAGGCCATAATCTTCGCCCGCGACAACGAAAGCAAAAAACCAAGGAACCAGCAGCTGTCCCAGTCGGAGGACTATGGCCGCGAGCCCAATGATGCCGGCATCGGTCCTTTCGTCGACAGAGAAGACCCCACAGGCATCATCATTTATAAAGGCTACGTCGTGGCAGAATGGGGCCAGCCCTCTCGCATCGACATGACCAACAGCGTCACAAAAAGCTTCCTCTCCGCCGTGGTCGGCGTCGCCGTAGACCAGGGGCTCATCCGCAACGTTTTGGATACAGTCTCCCCCTATATCCCGCCAATAGAGGTATACAATCCCCTGGCAGGTCTCGATCCGGATAGATCCACTCTCCTTTATCCTTTCTCCACCCCGCATAACAGGCTCCTCACCTGGGACGTTATGCTCCGCCAGACCAGCGACTGGGAAGGCTCTCTCTGGGGCAAGGCGGACTGGGCTGACCGACCCGGTAATAACAAATCCGATGACTGGACAGGACGCACCCGTAACGCACCCGGCACGGTCTGGAAATACAACGACGTCCGGGTCAACGCCCTGGCCCTGGCAGCCACCTGCGTATGGCGCAAACCCCTACCACAAGTACTGAAAAACTATATCATGGATCCCATAGGCGCCTCCAATACCTGGAGATGGAATGGCTATCGCAATGCGTGGATCGTCCTCGACGGCCAGCCGGTGCAATCTGTCAGCGGCGGCGGCCACTGGGGCGGCGGCATGTTCATCAACGCCTACGATATGGGACGCTTCGGATTGCTGACCCTCCACCGCGGAGTTTGGGATGGCCATCGTCTTCTGTCGGAACAATGGATCAAACAATCCCTCACGCCTACCACGGCCAATACGGGCTACGGTTATATGAACTGGTTCCTCAACACGGATCACAAACTGCTGCCCAGCGCACCCCTCACAGCCTTTGTCCACATCGGCAATGGCGTCAACATGATCTATGTCGATCCCGAACACGAACTGGTTGCAGTCGTACGATGGATAGAGAACAACGCCATGGATGGCATGGTAAAAAGAATATTGGAAGCCTTACCAGAACGGACCGGAGGTTCTCGGACATTACCCAACAACTGATGGAACTAGCCAGAACATACAGGATACAGACGGAAAGACTCGTCCTCCGTTGCTACCAGCCCGGCGATGCACCCGGCCTTCACCAGGCCATCACCCGCAGCATCGATCATCTCCGCCCATGGCTGCCCTGGGTACAACAGGAACCAAAGGCGCTGGAAGCCCGTATCAGTCTTGTCCGTATATTCCGTGGGCAGTTCGATCTGGGCCTCGACTACGCCTTCGGCATCTTCGACAGGGAGGAAAAAGAGATCATCGGCAGCACAGGCCTTCATACACGCATAGGGAAGAATGCCCGGGAGATAGGCTATTGGATCAGCGTGGACCACATCGGAAAGGGCTATGCGACAGAAGCAGTCGGCGCTCTCATAAGAATAGCTTTTGATATAGAAGGATTGACCCGCATCGAGATACGCTGCGCCCCGGACAATATCCGCAGCCAGCACGTTCCGGAAAAGTTAGGCTTTCGGATGGAAGGCATCATAAAAAGGAGTCTCAACGACAACATCGTCGATACCATGATCTGGTCATTGGAGAAAAAGGATTATGAACAAAGTCCCATCCGGTACAAACTACTGGAAGCCTTCGACATGATGGGCAGACCCATCCTTCTCCCCTAGCTGTTTATATCGCAGCATAGCCTCCACGAAGTAATAGTCCGCATAGGTCAATGGCACATCCACTTCCGATCGGCCAGGCAGATGACCCACGCTGTGCTTCAGTATAAATCCGCCGTTGGACCCCACGATGGCGTGATAGTTGGATGAGGACAACGTGACGATGATCTGCTCGGCTGCATCCAGGTATTCCTTCCCCTTCTCAGGGCCGACATACCTGCTCAGCTCTATCAGCGCAGACGCCATGACGGCTCCGGCCGAGGCATCCCGCAATGCCCGCTGTCCCTCCGGCGCATTGTAATCCCATACAGGCACCTTATCCGCCGGCAGGTTCGGGTTCCCAAGAATAAAATGAGCGATATTCTCCGCCTGCATAAGATAACGGGGATCATGCGTACCCCGGTACATCATCGTATAGCCATACAAGCCCCATGCCTGACCGCGCGCCCAGGCCGAAGAGTCCGCGAAACCCTGCGCGGTCACACGAGCCAATACGGCCCCTGTAGCCGTATCATAATTTACGACATGAAATGAACTGTAGTCCGGACGAAAATGGTTCTTCATGGTAGTATTGGCATGGCTTACTGCCACCCTGTAAAAGGCGCTATCCCCCGTAATATGCGTCGCAAACAGCAACAGCTCCAGGTTCATCATATTGTCGATGATGACGGGATATTGCCATTTGTTGTTATCCCAACTCTTGATGCAGCCTACCTTAGGATTGAATCGCGTAGAAAGGCTCCGCGCGCTGTTCAGCAATATGTCGTCATAATCTTTTGTGTTCAACGCACGACGGGCATTCCCAAAGCTGCAGTACATCATAAAACCCAGATCATGGGTCCCCTTATCGAACTGCTCATTTTCCAGCAGCCGGAGCCGCTTCGTCGCCTCATGCAGCAGGGAAGTGTCATGGGAGAACTCGTAAAGATAAAAAAGTGTGCCGGGGTAGAATCCGCTCGTCCACCACTTCGAGTCGCTGGTCTCGAGCCTGTCCTGCATCGCATAATACGTCTTCGGCATACGATTCGCCGGTATCTTGCCCATTAATACTTTATATTGATTCGCCGCCTGCCGGAGGTTGCCATCGATGAGACGCACAAGGGCAGGCTTGGGTTGGAGACGGATAGGTTTTTGTGCCGCACCGGCAGCGCATATCATCAGTCCGGCCGCCAAAAGAGAATTTCTCAACATAGTAATTTCGAAAATTTACGCTAATCTATGGAATGATCCCCGGATACATCCTGTCCACTCCATATTTTCTGTGCTGTCCACGGTTCCGCGGCGCCGGACCAGAACTCATCCGTATCCGGCAGTCCCAATGGCAGCAAGATGGCAGAACAAAGGTACAGGCTCCCGGTTGTATTATATATATCCGCCTGCCCGGGCTGTGATCCATATACGCCGATATTCAGCCATCCCTCTTTTGTGTAGGTAGACGGCGCCTCCATTGTCCTCCGCAGGACAGCTGTCAACGCACAGCGTACCTGGGCAGGCTTCAGCTGCACAGGCAATCGTTTCTTCCAGGCCATGTCCGCCAGATGCTGAAAGACAGCGCCCCTGTACACTACCGACCTGCCCAGCACGGGATAGCTCCCATCGGTATTGATCAGCCGCTCCTGTATCAGCGCATACCGCTCGTCGCGCTGTCTGAATCGCTCTAACATGGCCGCATATCCCCCATTCTTCTTATACACGATGTCCGTGATAGTGGTGAGAAAAGGATGTATGACATAGCTGTTGTAATAGTCGTCATGGAATTTGGGACCGTCCGAATAAAGACCGTCCCCAACATACCACTGCTCCATCTGACGAATGGCATAGTCCACCCGCATCTCATCCCAGGGCAGTCCATACTGACAGAAGAATGCCTCGATGATCCCCGAAAATAATATCCAGTTGTTAAAGCCGGGCCGTATCTTCCGCGTGCTCACCAGCGCTTCCACCACATGCCGGCGTCCCACCGTATCCAGGTGCTCCCACAACCAGGGACAACGCACAAGCGCATAGGCAAAAAAGGCCGCATCCACCAGTGCCTGCTCCGGACTGTCCCACGCCATATGATCCGCCGCGGCTGTATCCGTCGCATGTCGTATAGCATCCAATGCCCATGCCCTGTATTGATTGCGAAGGGCCACCTCCTTTGCAGATCCGCCCTCTCCCTCCAGCCAGGGAGCGACACCGGCCAGCACCCGGCCAAAAGCCTCCAGATAAGACGCCCTCGTACGCGAGACAGCATCATCCGTCCGCAGGGACAGCACCACCGGCATGCTCTTCTTCAGATCATCCTGCGCCAGGTGATAGAGCACCGGTCGCGCCAGGCGATCCAGTTGCTGCAACCAATAATCACGATCCTTTTCCGCCACGGCAACAGGAACTTTTATAGCGCTGCCATGGTATAGAAAATACCCCAGTGTAATAATCACCGCGGCCGCAACGCCGGCCCACCCCACCCAATATCTTCGCCCATGGCCTTCCAAAGGAGGGCGTTGAAAAGGCTCATCCCGCAGCTCCCCCGTCTCGATCAGCCGCTCCTCGGTCTCTATCACCGGCTTGACGGACAGTTTCCCCAAACCCCGGAAGTCCGGGCGGTGCCGGGCAATATGTTTCATATAAAGAATATCCGTATCCATAGGAGCGCGCATCTTCCCCTCATCCCATAGCTGACCGATCAGCTCCGCATAATAAACGCCTTCGGGATTGCGGGTCAGCAGCTCATCCAGCTCGGCCAGCTCTTCAGCCGTCGCTTCACCTGATAATTTTCGGGCTAATAATTGTATGATTCGCGTGTCCATAGCAGCCTTATAGCTTGAGTAATTTTCCTAAATGCCGTCACCAGCTGCGCATCGACGGTCTTGGGTGAAATATGAAGAATATCCGCCGCCTCCTTGTAGCTGAGCCCCTCCTCCTTCACCAGCTTGAAGATGAGCTTGCACCGCTGGGGCAGGGAATTGACAGCTTTTTCCATTTTCTTCCGCATCTCAGTGTTGATATAGATCTCCTCAGGGTCCTTACCCGGGAAGCTGATCTCCACATGAATGCTATCCAGCGACAGGGTTGGATTGACTTGCTGCCTTTTAAGGATATTCAGGCACTTGCTCCGGGCTATCACAAAAAGCCAGACCTTGACATTCCCGATGGCCATCAGCTTGTCCCGATGCTCCCAGAGAGCAATCATTGTATCCGAAGCGGCTTCTTCCGCCAGCTCGGGAGATTTTAAAAAATACCGGGTAAATCGATACAGCGAAGGGAAAAAAATATCGAACAGCTGCCTGTAGCTTGCTTCATCCCCATTGGCGGAGACACCGTAAAGCAATGAAGTGATATCAGGACCTGAATTTCCCATGGCAGCTGTCGTAGTCATTAAAAATAAAAAAAATCTTATAAAATACGAACATCCACCCGCACAAAGCATCCTTTCTTTTTGATTAACCGTATCGGAGAGGGTGAGCATCGAGACGAACAATATCTATATCCCCGGTCTGGACAAGAGCAGCAGCAGGTTGGCGCTGCATCCGGGTCATCACGACAGATGTATACGGGGCTTCACGGATGAAGAAGTGGCGCAGCTCCCGAACTTACCAAAAACACACCCGCAATACAAACACTGGCAGCTTCGCAAAAGGTCCTGTCAGAGGCTCGTGCACCACTTTGCCCTGCGGGAGAAGGCCAGCAGCATCCTGGAGGTCGGCTGCGGCAATGGATGGCTCTCCCATCACCTGGCTTCCATCCCCGGTCACCGCATTCTGGGTCTCGACAGGGACCTCCAGGTATTGCAACAAGCCGCCAGGGTCTTTCGTCACCAGTCCAACCTCAAGTTCATGTGCGGGGATTTCTATTCAGGCATTATACAGGGGCTTACCTTTGACGCCATCATCTTCTCGGCATCCATACAGTATTTTCCATCTCTGAAGGACGTCCTTACCGCCGCACTTATGCAGCTAAAGGAGGGCGGGGAAATACATATCCTGGATACTCCCCTGTCCCGCAAGGACCTGACCGCCTTTTCATACCGCCTGCACTTCAACCCACACTCCCTCACCAACAGGCTTTTAGGAAGGAGCCATCACCTGTCCTGGATAACCATTTGTTCGCTAAATTTGCGCCATGAGCGAAACACTGCCTCAACTGGCCCGGACACTGGAAGGAGAATTCTACTATGACACGACCATGCGGACCCTATATGCCACCGACGCGTCCGCCTACAGAGAAATGCCGCTGGCCGTCGCCATCCCCCGAACTATCGATGACCTGAAGAAGCTCATTGCCTATGCCCATAAGGAAAATGTTTCCCTCATACCCCGCACAGCCGGCACCTCCCTGGCAGGACAGGTCGTGGGTAAAGGCATCATAGTGGATGTCTCCAAATACTTTTCCAGTATCCTGGAATTCAATAAGGAACAACGGTGGGTCCGGGTCCAGCCGGGCGTCATCAGGGACGAACTGAACCTCTATCTCAAGCCCCATGGCCTCCTTTTCGGCCCCGAAACCTCTACGGCCAACAGGGCCATGATCGGGGGCATGGTGGGCAATAACTCCTGCGGGTCCAATTCAGTCGTGTACCGCAGCACCCGCGAACACCTCCTGGAGGTCAAAGCATTGCTCAGTGACGGCTCCGAAGCCACCTTCCAATCCCTCTCGCCGGATGATTTTCACGCCAAATGTGAGGCCCCCGGCCTGGAAGGCAACATCTACCGGACAGTACGGGGCATCCTGGGCAACTACGACAACCAGGTGGAGATACGCAAGGAATTCCCCAAAGCCTCCATCGAGCGGCGGAATACTGGCTACGCCCTCGACCTCCTGGTGGAGACAGCCCCTTTTACGGTAGGCATGCCGGACTTTAACTTCTGCACTCTCCTGGCAGGCTCGGAAGGCACCCTGGCCTTTATCACGGAGATAAAGCTCAACTGCTCTCCCCTGCCTCCGGCCGAGTCGGGCCTTCTTTGCGTACATTTTAATACGATAGACGAATCCCTCCGGGCCAATCTCATCGCATTGCAATACAGTCCCAGCGCCAGCGAGCTCATCGACCATTATATATTGGAGTGCACCAAGGATAATATCGAACAACGTAAGAATCGCTTTTTCGTCCAGGGCGACCCTGGCGCCATTCTGGTAATAGAATTCTCCCGCAACACCCGGGACGAGATAAAAGAAATAGCAGCAAAGGTCGAGGCGGATATGCGGGCTGCGGGACTAGGTTATCACTTTCCGCTACTATTCGGTGAAGACACCAAAAAGATCTGGACCCTCCGCAAGGCGGGATTAGGACTGCTGAGTAATCTTCCGGGCGACGACAAGGCCGTTCCGGTCATCGAGGACACCGCAGTGGACGTCCAGGACCTGCCCGCCTATATCCGTGACTTTAACGAGATACTAAAGAAGCACGGTCTCTATTCCGTCCACTATGCCCATGCGGGTAGTGGCGAGATACACCTTCGCCCCATCATCAACCTGAAAACAGTCGAAGGCAATCAGCTCTTCCGCACCATAGCGGAAGAAATAGCTACCCTGGTAAAAAAATACCGCGGCTCCCTCAGCGGTGAGCACGGAGATGGAAGACTCAGGGGTGAGTTCATCCCGCAGATGGTAGGCCAGAAAAACTACGAGCTGATGCGCATCATCAAAAAGGCCTGGGACCCGCAAGGCATCTTCAATCCCGGCAAGATAGTGGATACCCCTTCTATGAATTCCATGTTGCGCTACGAGCCAGGGCAGAAGACACCTGCCTTCCCCACCATCTTCCGCTTCCATCGCCAGGATATACTCCAGCACGCGGAACAATGCAATGGCTCGGGTGATTGCCGCAAGACCCACCTGTCAGGAGGCACCATGTGCCCATCCTTTATGGCTACCCGCAATGAAAAAGATACGACGCGGGCACGAGCCAATATCCTCCGGGAATTCCTCACCCATTCGGATAAGCCTAATAGATATGACAATAAAGAGATATATGAGGTAATGGACCTTTGTCTCAGCTGTAAAGGATGCAAGTCCGAATGCCCGTCCAACGTGGACGTCGCCAAGCTAAAAGCCGAATTCCTCCAGCATTACTATGATGCCAATGGCGTACCCTTCCGCAGCAGACTGATCGCCAACTTCGCTGCCTCGGCCCGGCTGGGCTCTATCATGCCCGGTCTTTATAATAAGGTGGTAAAGGGCCGGCTGACAGGACGATGGATCAAAAAGTTCTCCGGCTTTGCCCTCGACAGAAGCATGCCCCTGCTGCATTCCACCACCCTCCGAAAATGGTATCACCACCACTCCTCCAGGGGGTCATTCCCTAAGGGCCGCGTATATCTCTTCTGCGATGAATTCACGAACTACAACGACACGGAGATAGGGATAAAAGCCATCCTCCTTTTGGAGCGCCTGGGCTATGAAGTGATCATCCCGAAGCATGGCGAAAGCGGTCGCGCCTGGCTTTCCAAAGGTCTGCTACGCCAGGCCAAAAAGATCGCGGCGGCCAACGTCCGGGCCCTGAGCCCCCTGATCACGGAAGACACCCCGCTCATCGGCATCGAACCTTCCGCTATCCTCACCTTTAAGGACGAATATCCCGATCTGGCCGATGACGCATGGCTCGAGGCGGCGCAAAAGCTATCGGCCAACACATACCTCATCGACGACTTCCTCGCCAGAGAGATAGCCAGGGGAAATATATTTCCTTCGCAGTTCACCAACGCACCTCGGGAGATCCAACTGCATGGGCATTGCCAGCAGAAGGCGCTTTCCTCCGTGGCCGGCTCGGTCAGGCTGCTATCCTTACCGGAGAACTATTCCGTAAAGGTCATCCCATCGGGCTGCTGCGGCATGGCCGGCTCCTTTGGCTACGAAAAAGAACATTACGACCTCTCCCAGAAAATAGGCGAGCTGGTGCTGCTGCCCACTGTCCGCCGCCAGCCGGAAGAAGTGATCATTGCCGCTCCGGGCACCAGCTGCCGCCACCAGATCAAAGATGGCACGGGAAGAAAGGCCCTGCACCCGGTAGAGGTATTATATGAGGCGCTGGCAGATTCATAATTTCGCAAAACCAATCATATGGCCCTAAGCAAAAAAATTGATCCCTGGTTAAAGACCAATAACGACACGGGCTTTGGCACGAATGCAAGCTCCTATGGGGGACGTTTTATCAACAGGGACGGCACCTTCAACATCCGCAAGGAAGGGCTCCCCTTCCTGGACAGATACAGCATCTTTCATCACATGCTGACCCTGCCGAGATGGAAGTTCGCCTGCATCCTCGTCCTGGTCTACCTCATATTCAACTTTATCTTTGCGCTCATCTACCTGCTTATAGGCATCGACCAGCTCCAGGGTGTCATTGGCGCCACCTCTTGGGCTAAATTCAAGGAAGCCTATTTCTTCAGCACCGAGACCTTCACTACGGTAGGATATGGCCGGGTCAATCCGGTAGGAGACGGCGCCAATTTTGTCGCCTCCATCGAAGCCATGACCGGCTTCCTTTCCTTTGCCCTGGCGACAGGTCTGATGTATGGCCGCTTTGCCCGCCCAAGAGCCTACCTCGTATTCAGCGACCTTGCCCTCATCAGCCCTTATAAAGATGGTCAGGCTCTCATGTTCCGCTTCGCCTCCTATAAGGACAAACATACCCTCACCGACGTGGAGATCCGGGTCAACGTGGGTTTGCAGATACAATCGGATGGACCGGCGGAGTACAGGTATTACGAGCTGCAGCTGGAACGTAGCAAGGTCGAGAACCTCTCGATGAACTGGACGGTCGTCCATCCCCTCGACGAAAAAAGTCCCCTCCGGGGCCTCACCTGGGAAGATATGAAGACAGCTGACGTGGAACTGTATGTGCTCATCCGCGGATTCGACGACGTATACTCCAACCAGGTGCTGCAACGCACCTCCTATACTTACCATGAGATAAAGTTCAATGGTAAGTTTATACCCATGTACAAGGAGAGCGACGACGGTAAGACAACTATTTTAGAGCTGCATAAACTAAATGAATATCGGGAAGTCTAAACCCTCGCCGGCAAACACCCCGGATTAACCGATATTTTACAAACCATGCACAACGGTGCCGGCAAATTTGCCGTAATCTTGTGACGGAATAAAATCTGTTTGGCCACACGGATAAAAATACTTTTACTGTCCCCCATCCTTATGCTCCTGTCCCTGACGGTGAGACCCCAGGATGCGCACGATCAGGTAGATCTCGTTGACATCGGACGCAGCTTCCTCAAAGGCACAAAGACCAATCGCCAGGATTCCTCCCATCAAAAGACAGGCAAGCTCCATATATCCGCCCTCCCCGTGGTAGGCTATACCCTGCAAACGGGATTCGCAGGAGTGCTTAGCTCCAATTTCGCCTTTTATACCAGCGAACAGAGCCAGGCCAATATATCCAGCATCCTCACCAGTATCACTTATTCACAGTACAAGCAGGTCATCTTTCCCATCCAGGCCGATATCTGGACAAAGAACAATAAGTACAACATCGTCACCGACTGGCGCTACCTCAAATACCCCTCCCTCACCTACGGCCTGGGCGGCAACAGCCCTGCGGACAGTGGCTATAACATCGACTATGCCTATCTACGTCTCCACCAGGCCATTATGCGACAGGTATCGAAAGACATTTATATGGGACTTGGGTATGACCTGGATTATCTCTGGGACGTGGAAGAAATTGACCCACCAGCTGGAAAAGTGACTGATTTTCAAAGATATGGTCTACATGGTACCGAACTGGCATCCGGTATTTCCCTGCATTTCCTGTATGACAGCCGCCGCAACCAGATCAACCCCGACAACGGCGGATATGCCAGCATCAGCTACAGACCCAATTTCACCTTCCTGGGCAGCGATGCCAACTGGCAGTCCCTGACATTCGACCTGCGCAAATACATCCGCTGGCCCGGCAGCACCCACAACGTCCTGGCCCTCTGGAGCTATGACTGGTTTACCACCGGCGGCGCCCCTCCCTACCTGCTCCTCCCCAGCACAGGCTGGGACACCTATAGCAATACGGCCAGAGGCTATATCCAGGGGCGTTTCCGTAGCCGGAACATGCTCTACCTCGAATCCGAATACAGGTTCACGATCCTGCCCAATGGCCTGCTTGGAGGCGTGGTCTTCGCCAACGCGCAATCCTTCTCTGAACAAGGCTCAGGCCGCTTCGAATACCTGGCGCCGGGCTATGGTCTTGGAATACGCATCAGCCTGAATAAATTTTCAAGGACCAATCTCTGCGTGGATTATGGATGGGGCGCCCATGGCTCGGGTGGGTTCTTCGTCAACCTGGGAGAAGTGTTCTGATCACCCATGGGCAAAAAAAAGTAATGTAACGGGGGTCAGTAGGCCGTACATTACTCTGAAACTGATGATGCTTTTGCACACACTAATACAAGTCCGCCAACGGAACTTTCAGGGGGTTGATCACAGGAGAATATCGTAGAGGACAGCTGGAGTTAGATTATTGTGACAAATTGCCACAAAGATCGCGCCAAATCGCGGCACAGCCGCGATGCCCGACCTTTTTGCGCCACAGGCGCAAAGTCCGAAGGACAATCTATTAGCGTCCGCGTAAAATATTCAGTTGGCCGAAGGCCAACGCCAGGCCCGAAGGGCCCATCGGTCCGCCAGGACCGATAAGCTCGCCAAAGTCTCAATCAAAAAAAGGCAGGTTGAGATCAACCCGCCGGCATAGTGAGATTCACATGAGAAAACTATCCCAATAAAACACCACGCCGCAACATAAGTACTATCACTATCAGGAAATATTTAATGTATCATTATCCGCACCACATTCACTGAATAAGGTAGTAACACAGGGCTAAACACATTCCCCTTTCTAAAAGAAATAGCCTCTTTCTTCGAACTCACCGCCTTCGGATCATCCAAAGAATTAGTCTTATCTAATCCCGTCGCCTTTATGCTTTCATTATACGCACGCCCCGGCAGCTTCTTCACACCCTCCACCCTGATGGAAGGATTCATCGGCCTGTCCGTCGTATTCACCAGCTTCAATACCAGCTCCTCCGTCTTATTATCCAACGTCGCCGACCCATACAACCCATTCTGCCCTTCCAGCGGCGCACCCGCCCGCGACAAAGGCACCACCACGGACCCCTTGTTTGCAGAGAAGATCTTCTGCACATAATAGTTCGGGGTCCCATAGCTCCTCAGATTGTCAAACCAGATCAGATCAGGCGTCCACTGCCATCCTTCCACATGAGCAAAAAGGGGCGCATAGGATGCCATTTGCACCACATCCGCATTCCGCTCCAGTCCGGTCATATAAGCCGCCTCCGAAAGGGCGCACTGCCAGTCATTCTTATTTTGAGGTGATACCACCGCCTTGCTTTGCGCCGCATACTCCCCGGCAAAGATCTTCGGTCCGCTGCGGTCATAATGATCATACCGCCCCGCATTCTGCAGGAACCACTCCGGCTGCCGGTAATAGTGCTCATCCAATATGTCCGCATGCAGCTTCCGCAACGTGTCGTTGAGGAAATTGAACAGATCCCCGTCAGGGTTGGGCCCCACACTATTGACTAGCCGTATATCGGGATATTTGTCCTTGATGGCCTTGGTGAATATAGTGTAATGCTCTACGTATTGCGGCCCCCATTGCTCATTACCCACACCCATCATTTTTAAATGGAAGGGCTCCGGATGCCCCATGGCAGCCCTCAACCCACCCCACTTGCCCGACACAGGTCCGTTGGCAAATTCGATCAGGTCGAGCGCATCCTGTATATAGGGACCCAGCTCATCTGCCGCCACTACCTCGGCCGTGTTGAATTGACAGGCCATCCCACAGTTGAGGATAGGCAGCGGCTCGGCGCCGATGTCCTCCGCCAATTGGAAATATTCAAAGAACCCCAGACCAAACGACTGGAAATAGTCAGGGGTCAGGCGGTGCGCAAACTCCGTATTCCAGCGATTGATGATCAGCTTCCGGTCCTCTACCTTCCCCACCGTATTCTTCCATTGATACCTGTTGGACAGATCACGCCCCTCTACGATACATCCCCCGGGGAATCTGATAAAGCCAGGTTTCATATCCGCCAGCAGTTGCACCAGGTCAGCTCGCAACCCACCCGGCCGCTCCTTCCAGGTATGATGCGGGAACAACGATACCATATCCACATCGATGCTCCCCTGCCCCTCTATCCACATATATAATTGCGCCTTGGGCTCCGTAGCGCCAGCTGCCAGGCTCACGGTATCTTTTTGCCAGCCCTCGCCACCAGCAGGCTTCAACCGCGCTGTGGCGATCTTCTGCCCGTCCGGCCCCACCAGCTCCAGACGCAAGCCGATACCCGTTCCCCGATGCATACGGGTCCAGATAGAGAAATGATATTGCTCATCCTTCTTAATGCCCATCCCCCGAAATCCTTCATTCGAAAGCCCATAAGCCCCATCCGTAATGTGCGATATACGAACATAGCGGGGATTCGCAGGATTCTCCTCCCCCCGGTTCAACACCAGAATACTTCCATCTCCCGGAGTAGTACTATGCTCCTTCCAGCCCATCAATGGCGCATTGAACTCGAAGCTCCGGTTCTTCACCAGCTCCGCATACAACCCTCCATCCGCAGCCATATTGATATCCTCGAAAAAGATCCCCCACATCGTTGGTGAAATAGCAGCACCGGGACGATCCGCCCGGACAGTAAGGTCTTGGGAAAAAGCAGATGCCTGACACAGGCAAAAGGCGCAGAGCAGGAGTCTCTTCATATGGCGTCGATTTAGACTCCTTAAAGATAATAATTTAAAATTGTAATTCTGACATTTAATTCCCCGTGCCAGTCGGCGGCCCGCATCGGGCTGACGGCAAATGAATGCGTGCTTCCTTACTAAAATATTCTCCCCCAGCCAAAAGCTCGGCCACGGCGTGGCTCAACTCCAGGTCCGCCTCACTCTTATCGACATATCCATGAATCCCCGCTTCACACATTTTCCGTATAGCCTCTGCATTCATGGTAAAGGAATAACCGAGTATACGGGCCTCCGGACAGTACCGCCTGATCTCCCGCACGACGACATCCCCCGCCAGGTCCGGCAATTGATTGTCCACGATGACCAGCTGCGGCTGATATTTTTTCCCCATAGCTATACCCGCACTCCCTTCCCGGGTATGATAAAAATTGGAGAACAAGTCGCCGATCGACAGCTTCAACCCTATAATAACCATCTTATGGTCATCGATCACCAATACGGAATCATATTTCGGTAGCGCCTCACTCATAACAACGGAATAGTTACATCGATAAAATACCCCTCCGGATATGCATTATGCAATTGAAAGTCTCCATTCAGTAAATTCGTCCGCTCTTGTATATTCTGCATCCCGATCCCACCCGGCAGCTGCTCAGGCGCCATCCCCTTCCCATCATCCGAATAGACGATCAGCAGCCGTCGCCCCGTCGCCTTCAAATTTAACGTGATCCTTTTGCATTGCGCATGCTTGATGGAATTGCTGACCATCTCGTCAATGATCTTTCTCAAATTCATATATTGCAAATGCCCCAACACCCGGCTCCCGTCACTCATCCGGATAGTAAAATCTATTCCCGTGGAATCTCTGATCTTTTCCAGCAGTACAGTGACATCCTTATAAAGCCCCTCCACGGTACCAAGCTCATTCGACTTCAGATCATGGGAAATACCCCTTACGGCCTCCATAATATAAGCCACTTGGCTCTTTAGCTCCTCCACCCGGGGAGAAGGCCTCTCCTCCAGCTCTTTTTTTACCAGCGTATTGGCATATAGCAGCATCGGACCTATCTCATCATGAAAGTTCCGCGCCAGCCCCAGCCGCAGATTCAACATACGCTGCCGTTGCCCGCTCCGGTATATCAAAAACCCCGCTATCCCTCCTATAACAAGCAATGTAAAGAACAGTACCAGAAAAAAATTGAATTTTTCTGTTCGCTGCTGTTTTGCCTCAGTTTGGATCAGCTCTTTACGGGCATTCTCCGCCTCGGCCAGTGCATACAGATTATTGTCTTTATCCGCATTCACCGCATGTAGCGCCGAATCCTTCATCCGATACAATTTTTCCAGCATGCTATAGGCCGCCGGATAGTCCCCCTTTGCCGCCAGCAGCTTGCTCTCCCCTTCCAGAAGAATACCCTGCCTTATCCCCGCAAACCCTATCTGGCTGTCAGGAATTTTACGCACTTCATCCAGATAATACCGGGCGCTATCCAGCTTCCGCCGGTCGTAAAAGAAGTCGAACGCCTCCGAATAAGTATCTATCATGCCGGCGGCCTGCAAATGCTTCAAATAATCCGGCGAACGAACTTCATCAATGCTTCGCTCCAAAAAATACTGCGCACTATCCATCTGCCCCCCGTGCCTGGCCCGCTGGTAGCACATGATATGATAATCATAATTATAATAGGTCAGATACTTCTTGTATTTCTCCGGCTGCTTATTCACCTCCTCCATCACCCGCTCGAAAAGCCGGATGCCCCTTTCGGCATGCACCGTATCGTGCGTCTTATAAAAGGCCCATACGGCTGTGCCTATGATGCTCAAACCCACATAACCCTGCTCGCCGCTCATCTTTCCCCCGGACACCTTTGCGGGTAGCTTCTCCAACTCGGGCAAGAGCCCATCATATTTAGCTATCAGCCGGGGATAATCCATATTATTCTGATACACCGATACGGCAAACAGGTCACTGTGCGGGATACCCTCCTTCTCGAATACCCCGATCTTTACCGACTCTTCATTGTTCTTCTCGGAATAGTAAATAGCGCTCCCATAATTGTTCTTATTGATGGCAAAATAGGCCAGGTATCTGTAATACATCATCCTGCTCCTCCCCAGGTCCTTATTCCCAAAAGCGATCTGCCGGTAAGTGGCTAATTCCTCAACCAGACTGTCGTCATTCAATAGATCAGGCGCAATGGAATCTATCCCCCGGAGATAAAGAGTATCGGGGAGTTTCCCCTCCCGGTAACGGGTCGATAGCCCGTCAAGCCGTTTTTTAGGAGGTTCGGAAGGTGAATTTTGGGAAAAAGCCGCCCCCCTGGCTACTACCAGAAGGATACATATACAATAGGCCTGTCGGGAGATTGGCTTTAAAAGGATCATGCTCATAGGAGGTTAATTAATCAAATATAAATGTTTTAGGGTCAGCCGTTAAGACTGACCCCAAAAAAAGTTTTACCCCCGGGTTACATGCCACCAACCAGCTTTTACTAATGATTAAATCGTACCGCATGAATGGTGCCGACCTCGACAAAACCAGCGCATTCGAACATTTCGTTGACCTGTACTGCCCGTCTATTTATACGGCTATAGCAAGACTCACCGGGCTCACAGACAAAAAACAATTGGAAGATCTTACGGTCACTGTTTTTATCGACCTCTGGAAGAATAGTCACGAACTTTTCGATGAAACAAGACCGCCGGCTCTCGTGTACAAGATACTCCTGTTACACGTGTTCACCTATTTGAAGAAGGAAGGATATGAAGATCGTATCACGATGTTGCAAAACACCCTGCCGATCTCTCCTGATCATTATACACCTATACTCGCAGCCGACAAAGAAGAGCTCAAAGTAGCCCTCCTCCGTCGCCTGATCAATTTACTAAAGCGTTAGTATAGCCGCACTATTTGGCAATACTCTTCTTGAAGAATTTCTTCACTACGAAGCTGGTGACCAGTCCTGCCGCCATACGAAAAAGCCCCCCTTTTACACCGCTTGCCGCACCTGCCACCTGTGAGAAAAGCCCTCTCAGCAGGTTCATGGGCTTGAGACTGTCGGCAATATCGGCAACCCTTTTACGAAGTTGCTGTTCACTCACATAATTCTGATGTTCCAGGTCGCGTATAGCCTCCCGCAGCTCCTCCAGGTTCCTGATCTTTGACATGGAGTTATTTTAAGATTTTTCTGATCAGCAGATTGCTGAAAGGCTCCTTCAACCAACGGCCCCGGCATATATAACAGATAAGCCCGAAGATGAAATATACCCCTCCGATAATAAAAAATCCATAAAAACTTTTCCCCAGCAGGTCGCCGATCAATAAGGCAAATCCCACGCTGAACAACATGACCACAAATGCAACTATGCCGATCATGCCCAACCCCGAGGCCAGTTCCCCGGATACATCCGCCAGGCTCTCGATGGCCTTTAGCTTCCATAAATTGGTCCTTGTCTCAAGGTAGTCGCCTGCATCGGACAGCAGTGCGTCTATATCATGCCGTTGTTCTTCCATATTCGTCATATTAAACGATGCTTTTCTGCCTGGAAAAGCTTTCCTTTACACCATCCACCATCTCATTGACTTTGTCCTTGATCGATTCTCCGAGCTCTGATATCGAGTCGCCGATATCAGATCCCTTCTCCCTGATCTTCCTTCTTGTTTCCAATCCTTTGTCCGGAGCCAGTAAGATACCCAATGCGCCGCCCACAGCCGCGCCTACGAGAAATCCTATTATTACCTTTGAAGTACTCATATGCTTGATTTTAAAGTTTACAACTCCCTTATTTCCCTTATCGTAAATTTCCTGCCAAATTCTGATCAGCCTGCCTAAGGCATCAACGCACCTCTCAGATACATTTCCTGAGCAATTTTTTCTACACTCTGGGGTAGAATCCCATAACCATACATGTCAGATAACATTGGAATGTCAGTCATTCGGCCCTTTCGCGGATGTGGTACTATTCTGGTTATTATAGCTGGTATGCAAAACGGCACCATCTTCCAATTTTTTCATTGGTATTATCCTACGGATGGCAGCTTATGGAAAAAAGTAAAAAAAGAAGCTCCGGGACTGGCCGGGCTTGGTTTTACGGCCATCTGGCTCCCGCCGGCCTTCAAAGGCGCCAATGGCACCTACTCCATCGGTTATGATGTATATGATATCTACGACCTGGGGGAGTTCGATCAGAAGAATTCCATAAGGACCAAGTACGGCACCCGGCAGGAGTACAGTGAGGCCATCAAGGCCATCCATAACGCCGGTATGCAGGTTTATGTGGACATTGTATTGAATCATAAAGCAGGCGCCGACGAACATGAGCTGATCAGGGTCCGTAAGGTAGACCCCGAAGACAGGAATAAGTTTATCAGCGATCCTTTCGATATCGAGGCCTATACCAAATTCACCTTTCCCGGTAGAAAAGGGAAATACTCCGGTTTTATATGGGATTTCCGCTGCTTCGCAGGAGTGGACTTCGACAACAAGACAAAGGAGACGGCTATCTACCGCATCCTCAACGATTATAGAGATGGCTGGGAAGAAGTAGTGGACGACGAGAAGGGCAATTACGACTATCTCATGTATGACGACATCGAATTCCGCAATCCCTCCGTAATGGACGAGCTCAAGCGTTGGGGAGAATGGTATTGGAAACAAACGGGCTTCGACGGGGTCCGTCTCGATGCGGTAAAACATATTTCTCCCGCCTTTGAGAACGAATGGCTGGATCACATGCGCAAGATCACGGGAAAGGAATTCTTTGCCGTGGGAGAATACTGGGCGCCTGGGAACCTGCCTCTGCTGTTGAAATACATCGACGCTACGGCCGGCAGGATGTCCCTCTTCGACGCCTCGCTGCACCACAATTTCGAGCAAGCCTCCAGGGCGGGGAAGGACTATGACCTTACCACCATCCTTGACGAGGCCCTGGTAGCAGCCAGGCCCGATCTGTCGGTCACGGTGGTAGAGAACCACGATACTCAGCCCCTCCAATCGCTGGAGGCGCCGGTAGAACACTGGTTCAAACCCCTTGCCTACGCCCTGATCCTGCTGCGGGAAAAAGGCTATCCCTGTGTCTTTTATACGGACATATATAGCTCCACCTACAAGGACAAGGGACATGATGGACAGGAATATGAAATATTCCTTCCAGCCTGTGAGAATATTGATAAACTGTTACTGGCCAGGAAGCGATTCGCCTATGGCCGGCAACGCGATTACTTTGACCACGCCAATTGCATCGGATGGACCCGGGAGGGAGATGGAGAACATGCGGGTTCCGGTTGCGCTGTATTGCTCAGCAACGGGGACGCCGGCGTTTTGACGATGGAGATTGGCAAAGCGCATACAGATAAGAAGTTCGTGGATTGGCTGGGGAAATATCCCGGTGAGGTCACTATCGACCAGGAAGGGCGTGGAGAATTTCATGTCAGTGCGGGGACGGTATCGGTTTGGGTTGCTGCAGGCAGCTGGCAAAAGCCATTATTGACTTAAGGAGGCAAACTATGACTCCAGTTATAAAAAAATTTCCTGTCGATCTGCATATCCGTGTCGGCTATGGAACAGCATTCTTACTATTGCTGATATCCTTTTTATTGACGCTCTATGCCAATTCCGAGCTCCTGAAACAGGCCCGCCTGGTCGATCGTAGCAATAAGATCATTATCCAAATGGAAGGCATGCTCTCCTCCCTCAAGGATGCCGAATCCAGCGTACGCGGCTATCTGCTGATCAGGGATCAGCGCTTCCTAAAACCCTATGATGACAGCAAACACATCACGGACTCCCTGTTCAATGCCCTACAGGGGCAGACTTTCGTAGACACCGCCATCCGGAATGACCTGGGCATACTTCGAAAATTGATTGAAAAGGACTATCAAATAGCATCGCTCTCCATTTACAACGCAGCACAGCAGCAGGAGCTCAGCGACGATCAGAAGGAGAAAAGTTTTGTAAGGGAAGAGGTCATGGGGCATATCCGGACGCTGGTCAAACGTATGCAGGACATCGAACAAGCCCGGCTAAGATCCCGGCTGGATGAAATGACCACCCGCTATCGAGTGCTCAATGCCATTATCCTTCTCTCCCTGGCCGTGTCGGTCTCCCTGGCCGCCTATGGCTTCATCACCTATTCGAGGGAGAATAAAGCCCGCCGCATCGCAGATGAAAAAGTGGCTGACTATCAGCAAAAACTCAAACAGCAGATCGCGGAATTGGATACGGCCAACAAAGCCCTGATACAGATGCGAAGCATCGAAAAGTTTGCATCCACCGGCCGCATCGCCCGCACCATCGCACACGAGGTCCGCAACCCCCTCACCAATATCAACCTGGCCGTGGATCAGCTAAAGATCGAGATCGATGGCAATACCCAGTATGGAGAGATGCTGGACCTGATCAGCCGCAACAGCATTCGTATCAACCAGTTGATCACCGACCTGCTGAATTCCACCAAATTCACCGAGCTCGTCTATAAGAGAATATCGATCAACCGGCTGCTGGATGAGACGCTCGAACTAGCCAAAGACAGGATCACGCTTAATAATATCACCGTGATAAAATATTATTCGGATGACATCTGCGATATCGCCGTGGATGTAGAACGTATCAAGATCGCCTTCCTCAACCTCATCGTCAATGCCATCGAAGCTATGGAGCCGGGCAATGGCATACTTCAGCTGCGGACAGCCAGCCGGGACAACAAATGCTTCGTTACCATCACCGACAACGGGCCCGGCATCGATACGGACTCGCAATCCAGGATATTCGAACCATATTTTACGACAAAGACCAAAGGCACTGGCCTGGGGCTGACCAATACCCAGAACATCATCCTCAATCACAATGGCCACATCAGCATGGACAGCGCCAAAGATAAAGGCACTACCTTTATTATCTCTCTCGACTTCGCATGACCGCCCTCCGGCCGGGCAAAAAAAAGCGTCCGTCAGGACGCCACATCGTAGACCGCTGCCCCCGCAGAGTCCGGGCTGTATAGCTTATCGATGGCATCGAAGATCATCTTACGGTTCAGCGGCTTTGCAATAAAGAGATCCACACCTCCACTATAAGCCTGCTTCCTGTCCGCAGCCCCGTCATGAGCAGTGATCATCACGATCTTCACATTAGGGTAGTTCTTCTTTACATAAGGAATAAAATCCAACCCAAATCCATCCGGTAAATGATTATCCAGGAACAGAAGGGAAGGAGTCTCCGACTGCAAGGCAGTTACGGCGTCGGACAAGCAATTTACAAAGGCGGTATGAAAGCTCCGTTGTTTTAGCATCCCGCTGAGCAAATAACAAATATCCAGTTCATCGTCAACAATCAAAACTTTGGAATTGTCTGTCATAGTATTACCTTTCCTCGTATCTCTTCAATATTGATCACCCCCCACTTTCGACGACCTACGAGTATACCGTCTATTGAGGTTTATTATTACAATTATACTGCCATACAAAGTACCAACATCGATTCAGGGAGGGAAACTGGCCAATCACGTTTACCAAACGGCCAATCATAAAAAAAAGCTCCCCACCCAGGTTTCCAGATTCTACAAAGTGTGGAAAAATTTCCACGCTTTTCCATAAATTTTCATCAACACCAGCTTTAATCAAGCCTTAATCCCCTCCTTTAGCACTTGTTTAACGGTGTCTTTAAATTTGGCTTGATGTTTCGGTATAGTGTGTGTATTAACTACCAGACCGTTCCCTTTTTGTACTTTTTCCAGTAACTTTAAAAAAGAAACTTCCACTTATGAAGCGAATTCTGATCATTGATGATGATATGGATATGTGCAATTTATTAGGCCGGTTCTTGGGGAAAAAAGGGTTTGAAACAGAAGCAGCTCACAACGGCAATAAAGGCATCGCTAAATTCAAGGAATCCGGGTTCGACATAGTATTATGTGATTTCAGACTGGGGGATAAGGAAGGAAGGGAAGTATTGAAAGAGATCAAGCAGATAGACCAACACGCCATTGTCATTATCATTACAGGCTATTCCGATATCAAGACGGCAGTAGACGTTATCAAGGCCGGTGCATTCGACTATATCACCAAGCCACTGATCCCGGAAGAGGTCCTCAATGTCATTGGCAGAGCCCTTCAGCAACAGTCTGAAGGAGGTACAGCTACGGAAGGACCGGCCAGACCCGCCACGATAACCCAGGCGCCCGCCGCCACTAAAAAGAGATCTTCGACAGATGACGAATTCCTGGTAGGTCAGTCCCCCGCCACCCGGGAGCTCTACCGCCAGATCGAACTGGTGGCGCCCACGAATTACAGCATCATTCTATATGGTGAGAGCGGCACCGGCAAGGAGGTCATCGCTCGCACTATCCATCAAAACAGTACTCGAAAAGACAAGCCTTTTATAGCTATGGACTGCGGCACTCTCTCCAAGGAGCTGGCAGGCAGCGAATTATTTGGTCATGTCAAAGGCGCATTCACAGGCGCTCTTGCAGACAAGGAAGGCCATTTCGAGCTGGCCAATGGCGGCACCCTGTTTTTGGATGAAGTAGGCAACCTCTCATACGAGATCCAGGCCGCTCTGCTCCGTGTCATACAGGAGAGGAAGTTCAAACGCGTAGGTGGCTTAAAGGAAATGGATGTGGACGTACGGATCATCGTAGCCTCCAATGAAAACCTTCAGGAGTCTTATCGAAAAGGCAAATTCAGGGAAGACCTCTTCCATCGCTTCAATGAATTCTCCATCGTACTGCCCGCGCTCCGCTACAGGAAAGAAGATATTCCGTTGTTTGCCGAATTCTTTTTGGCCAGGGCGAACAAAGAGCTGAACAGGGAGAATGTAGAAGGGTTCGAGCCGGAAGTAATGCAGATATTCATGAATTATTCCTGGCCCGGCAATCTGCGGGAATTCCGCAATGTCGTCCGTCGCGCGGCCTTATTGACCACCGAGGGCCTCGTCAATGGCAAGGTCCTCCCCCCCGAAATTGTTGACAGTAACAGCTTCTCGGCAGCCGTCCATGAGCAGCATGCCCCCGTCCAGCACCACCCGGTGGCGCATAAGGAGACGGACCTGAAGAACGCTGCAGCACAGGCGGAATACGACACGATCATGAACGTGCTCAAACAGGTGAACTACAACAAATCAAGGGCAGCCGAAATATTGAAGATCGATCGGAAGACGCTCTATAACAAAATAAAAAGTTATCAGCCATAGGCCGCCTGCCGGGACTCCGTCCCCGCAGCGTCCCTTTCGGCCGGTGGCCAACGTTAGTAGACGAGCAATTTTTCCTCGCTGACCGTATGGGCGCTGAAATAGCCCAGCGCTCCCCCCGTAAGATTCGTATTGGGATTGGCCGGACTGGCCGATTGAAACCCTCCATTGTTGCCGATGATCTGCGCCAGGCTGAAGAAGTAATTGTATATGTTCTTATCCACGCAATACATCTTCATCTCCAACGTATCTCCCTTTTGCAGATAAGAGCTGTCATTGTATAACGCCTGTTCAATATAGCGACCCTTTGACAGCCTGTTCTCAAAAACAAAAATGTCAGGTATCTGTCTTCCGTTGAGATACTCGATAAATTGATAGTAGTTCCCCGGTACAGGCGGGTCCTGGAAATTCACCACGGCATTGATCTCTTTTTTACCATTGAGATTCGTATTGACGGCAAAGGTGACAGAATCCAGACGCACCCCCGCCGGCATGGTAGAGCTGGCCGTGTACAGCTGACTGTCCGCATTCACCGTCAGTTGGTAGGTATGCCTGATCACCCCCGTAAATTTGCAGGTATACAGTCCGGGATATGTCTCCACGAAAGGATAAAGGATGCCGTTATTGCTATCCGTTACTTGCACGATAGCACCCTGCACAGGAGGAAAAATATTGTCGTCGGAATAAGGTACGGTCCGGCTGATCTTCACCTGGTAGATGCCAGGTATATCCGTGATCTCCCCCTCGATGACCACCCGGGACGAAGCTTCATGCAGGTTCACCTGTATCACCTTCTTACAGGCCAGACCAACCACCATCGTCAGCAAGGCCAGCAGGCACATCGTATATCCGTTTTTTACTATCATGCAAACAGTTCATCCAGGGCCGGATCCCTGTAATCTTCTATAAAATGTACAATATTGGGGTAATCCCTGAACTCATCCTTTTCATGCATGGTTGTTAATACCACACAGCGCATACCGGCATTATAGGCGGCCTCCACCCCCTTTGGCGCATCCTCGAAAACGAGACAACCCGGCGGAGCTACCTCCACCAGACTGGCGGCTTTTAAAAAGGTCTCCGGATGTGGCTTGCTGATAGTCACATCATCCGCGCTGACAATAGCCTTGAAATAATGCCGGATGGAAAGATTGTCCAGGATATAGTCGATGTTGAAGGTGATGGCGGCCGATCCTATAGCCATCCTGATATGGCGTCGATCCGCCCGCCGAAGAAATTCGGGCAGCCCCGCAATCAACTGCAAATGAGGACGAAAAGCCTCCTGGTAGCTTGCCTCCTTCACCTGGGATATCTCCGCCACCTGTGCCTCGCTAAAATGCCCCTTCCCGAATATCCGGTCCAGCAGCTCTCCGTTCTTCCCATACATATGACTCTTTACCTCTTCCCGGCTCAATCCGGCCCCCAACTCGTCATTCAAAATAGTGTACCACGCCGTAAGATGGTATTCCATGTCATTGATCATCGTTCCATTAAGGTCGAATATAAAGGCGCGGGATTGCTCTGCCTTCGGCTTTCCTGTTTCGTTCATCCTTCAAAGATACAAACACCCAACTATTCCGTATTTTGCGGACATGAAAAATTATAGGTGGGGGATCATCGGCCCCGGTAAGATCGCCAAAAAATTCGCCATGGCCCTGCCCCTCGCAGGCAACGCACAGCTGGAAGCCGTAGCATCCCGTGACGGCCGCCGCGCGGAAGAGTTCGCCCGGGAATTCAACGCCCCCCGATACTACGACAGCTACGAGGCGCTGGCAAAAGACCCCAATATCGACGCCGTATACATCGCTACCCCGCATGCCTTTCATTGTGACCAGGCCATACTTTGTCTCAACCAGGGCAAACCGGTACTTTGCGAAAAACCCATGGCCCTGTCCCATCATCAGGTGCAGAAAATGGTACAGGCAGCAAGGCACAACAATACCTTCCTGATGGAAGCCATGTGGACCCGCTTCCTTCCTCATATGGAAAAAATATTGGAATTGATCCGTGATGGACAGCTGGGCGACATCATGTATGTCCGGGCCGACTTTGGTTTTGCAGGACCCTATCATACGGACAACAGGCTGTTCAACCTCAACCTTGGCGGCGGCTCCCTATTAGACATCGGCATCTACCCCCTCTTCCTTTGTCTGTTGATACTGGGGGAACCACAACAGATCCTGGCCACGGGTCAATTAGCCCCTACCGGCGCCGATATGAGCGCTCACGTCCTGCTGCAATACCCTACAGGCCCCACGGCCGTCATCAGCTCTACATTCGCCTGCCAGACCTCTATCACAGCAGAGATCGCCGGCACTGACGGCATTATACAGATACCCGCCGCATGGTATAAGAACGACCATTTCACGCTGCGCCGTCCCGCTCCGGCCGGCAGCTCGGCATCCACCATCGTGGAACCCGAAACTTTCCAGCTCGAACCCATGGTCAATGGATTTGAATACGAAATAAGGGAATTGATGAAATGCGTGGATAAAGGGTTGATCGAAAGCCCCGGCATATCCCATGACTTCAGCCTCCTGCTAAGCAGGACCATGGACGAGATACGCCGGCAGATAGGCGTAGTCTATCCGGCCTAAGGCCTACGTCTTCTTGATATCGATGTTATAGGTAAATTTATCCGCCCTATAATACCCTATATTATATTCGATAGGCCTATCCCCCGGATCGTAGACGAATCGCTCCCGTATAAGTATAGGGTCACCGGCCGATATCTTCAATTTTTTGGCCATCGGTCCCGCCAGCGCCGCACTGATATTTTCATTGCTGCGCACCACCAGCACCCCGAACTTCTCCTCCAGCATAGTATACAATGGCTTGGAAAAATTATCCTCCGGCACGACCCCGATCCGCGGATGAAAATAGCTCTCGAAGTATACGATAGGTTCACCGTCGCTGCCCTTCAGCTTGGCCAGCTTCAATACAGGCTTGCCCTCCTTGATGTTGAAAAATCGAACGACCTTTGCTTCGGCTTTCACAAACTCTGCCTTTACCGAGATATTCTCCACCTGTATCCCCCGCTCCCTCATTTCCTGTGTAAAGGAATACCAGTGATCCAGTCCGGTGGATAAAGGCTTCTTCTCGGCCACAGTCGTCCCCACCCCCTTCTTACGAAGCAGCAGCCCCTCGTATTCCAGCTTGTTGGTAGCCTGCCGGATAGTATTCCTCGATACCCCCAGCCGGTTGGCCAGCTCTACTTCTTTTGGCAGAAAAGCCCCATTCCTGAATTCCGGCGAGGCGATCAGCTTACGCATCAGCTCCTCCACCTGTACGTGAAGAGGAACCTTCTTATCGTGATCAATTTGAAGCTCCATATTGTTCAAACATACTAACTCCCCCCCGAATTCCAAAATTTCTCCTTCCCCGGCGGTCCGCCTCCCTTACAGGGAGTTCCGTATCGTTAGGTAAAAAGGAACCTCCTGCCGCCGGCACTCATTGCCCAGCACCATCCTTGCCGCCATCGTCCCCATCTCCTGAAAATCAGTAGATACGGTAGTGATCCCGTTCAGAATGATCTTTTTTAAGGGGGTCTCGTTATAGGATATCAACCCCACCTGACGGCCCAGCTCCAGTTTAAGGGAAATAATTCTTTCCACCAGCACCACCAGATCCTCCTCCATCAGGTTGATATAAACCTCCCCTTCGCTGATGGGTTCCAGGGCGATATTGTCCACTACCTTGAAAGCAAAAGCATACTCCTGGCAGAACCTCCTGCAACCGTCCAGGATATCCACATGATGATAGGTATAGGTGGGAAATATGACCTTTATCGTATGGTATTTGCTCAGATGTTCGCGCGCTTTTTCCAGGGCCCCATAAATATCCGCTTCAAAATTCTCGTACACGGCACAATACTCCCCCTCGATGCCCGGTATTATTTTATCCAGCAGAATCAGCTTCTCCTTGGGAATGGTATTGATGATCTCAGGCGCACGCTCCTCCCCCTGCCGGTAGTGAGGAATGATGACAAAATGAGAATAATCTTCCTCTCTTTTCTCCACCAATAGCTTTTTGAAAAGCCCGAAGTCATTATTATAGATATAAAAATCCACCGCCGCATATTCCCCCAGCGCAGACATGAATGCATCGTAAATGATCTTCTTATGGGCGCTCAGCTTATTGAACAGCAAAAAAATTTTTTGCGTTTGCTTAACGTCGGCATTTTGTATAAAATACCCCTTCCCCGGCACGGACCCCAGCACCCCCATTTTTTTAAGATACTTATACCCCTTCTCCGCCGTATCCCTCGATATCTCCAGCTCGAAGCTCAGTTCGTTGATAGAAGGCATCAGATCATTTTTCCTAACTTTCCCCGCCTCTATCGCCTTTAGTATCGAATTGGTCAGCTGCAGGTACTTCGGCGTGGCCGAGAACTCATCCACATGGATCCATTCGAATATATTGTTATGCTTCATATATGCTCAATAAAATCCCGCATCCGACAGCTCCTCATCGATAAGGAATACTGTCATGCTGCAAGGACCATGCGCGCCCAGCACAAGGGACTGCTCGATGTCCGCAGTCTTGGAGGGCCCCGCAATAAAGGTACCGAATCCATAGACAGCCTGGCCGATTCGCTCATACGCCGCATGCATATGGGGTACAACATCCTTTTTGTGGATCACCAGCGCCAGGTTCTGCGTAATAAATGGCAGCGCCCGCTCGATCATCCTGTCCTCCGTGATCCAGCATGCCCCATTCTCCGCCACGCCAAAATGAGCCTCCAGTATGGCCAGGTCCACATTCTCCAGCTCATGCGGGTCCTCGTACCGATCCCTTACCTCCGCCATACGGGCCAGTTCCTTACACCCCGATACGATCCGATGCTGCTGCGTATATTCTTCTTTTATGATAGTGGCTATCCGCTCCCAGCCTGACACGATAAAGGCACGTCCCCCGATAGCTTCCAGCACTTCGATAAATTGTCTCGCCGTATCCGTCATATCTCCCTTCGCTGGGTCCGTCACTCCTCCTGCCTCAGGTAGCGTCACGGACGGCAAACTTTTCCCTTCCGGTTGATTTGCCCTTATCACCCCCAATATCTTATCCCTGCTGCTCATATCATTTTCTATTTCGTTTATACCATTCGCCAAAGGACTCCTTGGGCACCTCCGGCATGTCTCGCTGCTTATACCATGGATTCAAACCATTATTCACCGTAAAAGGAACTTTACCCATAAACCACCTCCCCGCCTTGCCGGCCGTATGATATACGGACGGGTTGGACAGCACCCAGTTCATCGTCTTCATCGCCATCGTTTTCGAGACAGGCGCATTTCCATCCTGTACGATCACCTGCCTCCACTTATACAGCTGCTCGTGAATATCTATCTTCACCGGGCAGACATTGGAACAGGACCCGCACAACGTAGATGCAAAAGGCAGATCCGAATACTTCTTCATATCCAGGTTGGGCGACAATATCGACCCGATGGGGCCCGCCACAGCGGTATGATAACTATGCCCACCGCTCCGCCGGTAAACAGGACAGGTATTGAAACAGGCCGCGCAACGGATACATTTCAGCGAATTCCGGAAATCCTTACGCCCCAGATGAACGCTCCTTCCATTATCCACCAGCACGATATGCATCTCCTGACCAGGCCGGGGCTGTTTGAAATGACTGGAATACGTAGTAATGGGCTGCCCCGTAGCGCTCCTCGTTAATAGCCGGAGAAATACCCCCAGATGCTGCCGCAATGGTATCAGCTTTTCAATCCCCATACAGGCTATATGCACATCTGCCAGATGAGCCCCCATATCCGCATTCCCTTCATTGGTGCATACGACAAACTCGCCTGTCTCTGCCACGGCAAAATTGACACCGGTGAGCGCCACCCGCCTCGTAATGAATTTCTCCCGGAGATGCAGCCGTGCCGCATGTGTAAGGAATTGAGGATCGGCATTGCCCGCGGGAGTGCCCAGGTGCTCGTGAAAGATCTCCCCTATCTCCTCCTTCTTCTTGTGGATACAGGGCAGTACGATATGACTGGGAGGCTCACCCGCCAGCTGCACGACACGCTCGCCCAGGTCGGTATCGATTACCTCGACCCCATGTTCCGATAAAAATTCATTCAAATGACATTCTTCCGTCAACATGGACTTGCTTTTCACCATCTTGTCCACCCCATGCTTCTTGAGCAATCCATATACAATCTCATTATGTTCCTCTGCATCGGCCGCCCAATGTACGACAACTCCATTTCGACCGGCCTGCTCCTCGAATTGTACAAGATACTCACTGAGATGGGACAAGACATTCTCCTTTATAGCCGAAGCAGTGTCCCGCAGCCATTCCCATTCGGGCACCCTGCCCGCCGCCTTGTCCCGCTTCTCCCGTATAAACCATAAGGTCTTATCATGCCAGTCCACCCTTGGCTCATCCTTATTGAACTCAGTCGCTAAATGTGCATGATCTTGTGCCATCAGTTTACTCCTTACTATCTAATATTTCTGCAATATGCTTTACTTGTACGGGACTCTTCTGTCTGCGCAATATTCCCTCCAGATGCATGAGACAGCTCATGTCCGCCCCGGTAATATACTCCGCCCCATGCTGCAGATGATCTGCCACCCTGTCCTTACCCATCTTCACCGACACGGCTTCTTCCGCCACACAGAACGTCCCTCCGAATCCACAGCATTCATCCTTACGACCCAGGTCGATCAGCTCAATACCCTTTACCATCTTCAACAGTTTCTCCGGCTTGGAGAAAGGAGGAGCCATCAGCTCCGTCATCTGCGACAGCTTCAGCCCCCGCTGACCATGACAACTTTGATGCACCCCTACCCGGTGGGGGAAGCTGGCATCTATATTTTCCACCTTTAGCACATCTGTCAGGAACTCCACCAGCTCATATATCTTTTTCCTTACCCCCTCCGCCCCATCGCCTGGTCCTTCATGACTGCCGTGCAAATGATCCTTGATATGGAGCGTACAACTGCCGGACGGACACACGATATACTCGAATTCACTAAAATTCCTTATAAAGAGGTCATTACATCCTTGTGTAAGATGCTCGAACCCCGAATTGGCCATAGGCTGACCACAACAGGTTTGATTGGGAGGATAGGCAACCTCGCATCCATATTTTTCCAATAAATGAAGGGTGGCGATACCTACCTGCGGATAAAATTGATCGACATAGCAGGGAATAAATAATCCGACTCTCATAAGGCCCGTAAATCTACTTATAAAATTTCAAATCGATGATATCTCCGGGCTTTTGCCGGCTGTTCCAATGGGAATGTATGGCCAGAGCGGCTCCGATAGCCGTGGCCTGAGGTATGCTGGCGGCAAATACTTCGATATGCGGGAAAGCGGCAGCCAGCAGATGCATATAAACCTGGTTGCGCGCAAACCCTCCATCCACAAAGATCCTTTTGACATCCGTCCCCTGCAACACCAGCTGCGTTGATGCTGCCTGCTGCGTCATTATGTCCAGGATCAGGCGATGATAGGCCTGCTCAAAATTTCTATCTTCTTCTGCCCTTTGTCCGTGTACCAATGACACGATGTCCGGATTATAAGCCACGGTGGCGGCATATTGAGGGTCCTTGTGAAATTGAGCCGCCAGCTTCTTTACCCGCTGCTCATGCTCATATCCTGCAAATAGGCGGGACGCCTTCACAGGCCGCCCCTGGTAGCTGATATAGCAGAGACAGTCTTTTTGCAGCTCTGCCACGGTCAGAGGCACATGGTTGAAGGGGTTCATGCTGATACACCAGGTACCGGTGGAAATAAGCACGAAAGGTTCCTGGAAGCTCTCCAGGTAAGGGATCATAGCAGCCGAGCTGTCATGCAGCCCGATGCCCGACACCATCCTCCCGACAGATACCACCTCCTCCGCCCCTCGTATAGGCGCCAGCTTATCGATTATACCCTCTCGATACACCCACTCATGATAATGGTCCTGAGAGAAGTTCCAAAGATTGGTATGACACCCGATGCTGGTAATATCCGAATATTTCTGTCCGGTGAGCAGGAAGCTCAGGTATTGGGGGAGATGCAGGCTGCATTGTATCTGTAAAAAGAGTTCCGGTCTTTCTTCCTTTATCCGGTAGAGCTGCATCCCCGAATTCAGGCTCCCCAGCACCGGGCTGGCGGTCAGCATGCTGAAAGTCACCTCCCCGCCATAAGTGTCATAGAATCGCTTCTTCAGCCCGTCCGGATAGGGTTTGAGATAATTGTATAACGGAGCCACCGGCTTCCCGTCTTTGCCGATATGTACAAAGCTGGCGCCATAGGCCGAGAAGTTCACCGCCTTGATGGTAAAGTCCCGCAAGGTGAGCACATGGGCATAGGTCCGTTGGACCCAGTTGGAGAGTTTTTCTACGTCCTCGCAGGGTTCGCCCTCCTCGTCGGTGGTCTCCGGCAGTGATTGGGACTGTTCCCAGACTATATTGTATTGTTCGTCCAACAAAAAGACCTTCTTATTGGTCTTTCCGACATCGAACAGGACGATCACGGATTGGGCAGGCATAGCACGTTATTTAAAGCCCCGTGGCTACTGTTTTGGCGCCACGTTCTTTGATCAGATGTTCGCGGATTTTTTCGCTACGGTACAAAGCCAGCGGGTCCAATGCGCCTCCGGCACGCAGACGCGCTTCAGCTATCAATGGTCGCAGATCTGTGCGGAAACAGTTTTGCAATACTTCCTGGGCAGCCACCGTGTCATTGGATTGCTGTGCATCCACCAGCTTCTTCCTGTCCACGATCAATGCCTGTGCGTAAGTCAGCATGATCGCTTCCACGGATTGCAGCAGATCTTCCAGCGGATCTTTTACATTATGACTGGCGTCGATCATCCATCCCAGGTCCTTCGTATGATCCATTCCCCGGGCATCCATGCCTTCCACCAGCTCGTTGAAGATGAGAAAAAGCTGGTAGGGCTTGATGCTGCCAACGGTAAGGTCGTCATCCCCATATTTGGAGTCGTTGAAATGAAATCCCCCCAGTTTCCCTTCCATCAGCAGCAAGGCTACGATCTGTTCGATATTCGCATTGGGGAGATGATGCCCCAGGTCCACCAGCGTATATGCCTTGGGGCCCAGCTTGGACGCATAGAGCAAGGATTGCCCCCAATCCCCCACGGTGGTGGAATAGAAATTGGGCTCGAAGGCTTTGTATTCGACGAACATCTTCCAGTCCGAAGGCAGCGCGGCATATATTTCCTGCAATCCCTCCAGGGTGTTGATAAAGGCTTTACGGAAGTTCAGCTGCCCCGGGAAGCAGGACCCGTCCGACAACCACACCGTCAATGAGTTGGAACCTAACTCTACACCATACTTGATCACTTCTATATTATGGTCGATGGCTTGTTTGCGGACCTCTTTACGTACATGCTGCAGCGATCCGAACTTATAGCTGTGCTTTTGTCCCGGCTGATCCTGGAATGTATTCGAGTTCATGGCGTCAAATCGCAGACCATATTGCGCAGCCAGGGCCTTGATGGCGCCGGCGTCCTTGGGAATATCCCAGGGTATATGCAACGATATGGCGCCGCTGCTGCGATTCAGGGCATGGAGTAGTCCGATGTCTTCCATTTTCTCTTCCAGGCTGCGCGGCTCTCCTCCACCGGAAAACCTTCCAAATCGTGTCCCCCCCGTCCCCAGTGCCCAGCTGGGAATGGCTATCTGAAAGTCGATCAGCTTCTGCAGGATTTTTTCCGCATCCTTGATGCCCCCTGCAATAAATTCGAACTTCCGCTGGTGTTCTTTCTGCAGGGACTGGTTATGCTCGCTTATCTTATATTTCTCTATTTGCATATGGTCGCAATTTATGGCCAACCTCCGGGTCGGGTCCCCTACCCTTCGATGGCCGGTTACTTATGGCATGTAAAATACTTCTTTCAGCGGTGTCGTCACAGGTGATGTATCCGGATGCACTTCCATGATATCTTTCATATGATCCCACCATTTCCACATGATGTCCTTCGACTTCAGCAGTTCCAGCGCGGCCGGATCATCCACCTGCAGAACTGCGAACAGCAACAATGTCTCCTCATCCAGGAATATCGAGTAATCCCTTACCCCCACCGACTTCAGCAGGGCCGCCAGCTCAGGCCAGACCTCCGCATGACGTCTTTTGTACTCGGCCTCATAGCCTGGAAAAAGTTTCATTTTAAATGCTACTCTCATCGCACGAACGCCATGGCGACGCCTCCGTCTACATTCAGCACATTCCCGGTAGATTTGTTCAGCAGCCCCCCCGTAAAGGCAAAGCACGCGTTGGCAATATCTTCCGGTAAAATGATCTCGTTGAGCAAGGTCCTTTTGGCATAGTAGGCAGGTAATTCCTCTACCTTGACGCCATAAGCCTTGGCACGTCCTTCGGCCCAGGCGCCTGCCCAGATCTTACTATCCGAGATAACTGCATCCGGGTTCACGGTGTTGACACGGATCTTATCGGCGCCAAGCTCCGCTGCGTTCAGTCGGCTGAGATGCAGTTGCGCTGCTTTGGCAGAACCATAACCTGCATTGTTCGGACCCGAGACCAATGCATTCTTGCTGACGATATTGATAACATCCCCTCCGATGGCCTGTTTCCGCATGATCGCTACACCCGCCTGTGTCACGAGGAACTGGCCTTTCACCAGCACATCATACAACAGGTCCCAGTCTTTCTCCGTATGCTCTTCCAGCGGCTTGGAGATGGACAGTCCGGCGCAGTTCACTACGATGTCCACCCCCCCGAATGCAAGGGCCGCCGTCTTGTACGCCAGATGGATGGTGCCGGGATCGGTCACGTCCAGCAGTTCGGCCGCAAAGACATCCCGGCCGTACTGTTTTTGAAACTCTTGTTTGGCAGACTCCAACCGCTGTGCGTCATTGTCATTGATCACCACACAGGCGCCTTCATCTGCGAATTTTCGTGCGATGGCTTTTCCGATGCCACCCGCGCTACCCGTCACCAGGGCGATCCTTCCCGACAAGGCCTTGGGTTTTGGCATACGCTGCAGCTTGGCCTCTTCCAGCAACCAATATTCGATATTGAACGCCTCCTGCCGCGGCAGGGAGGTATAGGAAGATACGGCTTCTGCGCCTTTCATCACATTGATGGCATTGATATAAAATTCTGCCGCCACCCGGGCCGTCTGCTTATCCTTGGAAAAAGTGAACATCCCTATACCCGGATATAATATGACCACCGGATTCGGGTCCCTCATGGCCGGGCTATTGGGATGCTTGCACGTCTCA
The DNA here is from genome assembly GCA_001898505.1 of Sphingobacteriales bacterium 50-39. Taxonomy (GTDB): domain Bacteria; phylum Bacteroidota; class Bacteroidia; order Chitinophagales; family Chitinophagaceae; genus Puia. The sequence continues at coordinate 931,301 of MKTZ01000001.1, read as the reverse complement.
TAGTAATCCGCATACATCTTTCTGTACTCTTCGAACTGCGGAGCCAGCTTTTCTTTTATCTTTTTTACATCCGAAAGATCTTCCGTGATGCTGAGGTCCAACACCAGGGGGCTGATCTTGGTACGGAGGAAGTGGTCTGGGCAGCTCGTCCCCATGGGAGCCAGCCTTGCCTGGTCATTGGAATTGATAAACTCAAGCACCCGGTCGTCATCCGTAAAATGTCCCACCATCTTGATATGCGAAGAGCAGAATCCTCTCAGCACCGGAGCCAGTTCCGCCGCCCTGGCAAGACGTTCTTCTTTGGGGGCGGGCTTTAGCCTCGTCCCACCGAATACAGGTCCCTTCTTTCCAATGTGATCCTCCAGGTACTGTGCACAAGTCTCTATCACCTCCAGCGTGTTGACATAGCTTTCGAATGCCGTGTCGCCCCAGGTAAAAAGTCCATGGGAGCCCAGCATGATACCGCGTATACCAGGATTTTCATCCAGGCATTTCTTCAGCTTCAGCCCCAGATCGAATCCGGGACGCTGCCATTCCACCCACCCGATCTTTCCACCAAACAGCTCCTGGGTGATCTTTTTACCATCCTTTGCCGCGGCAATGGCAATAGCCGCATCGGGATGCAGATGATCGATATGCGCGAAAGGGAGGAATCCATGAAGGGGAGTGTCTATCGATGGCGCCTTCGAACTGAGGTCATAGATACAATGATTGAACAATTCCACCATTTCATCCTCGAATTCCAGTCCGCGGTATACATTCTTAAGGCTCAGCAGCCGGTCGACATACAGAGCAGCCAGTCCACTGCGCTTCAGTGTTCCCAGATCGCCGCCGGAACCTTTCACCCACATCACTTCCGTCGCCTTGGCCGTCAGCGGGTCCTTGGCCATCGTCTTACAGGATGTATTCCCTCCCCCATAGTTCGTCAGACGAAGATCGGCACCCAGTAGATTGCTGCGATATATCAACAACGCTACTTCATCTCCGGCCAGGGCAGCCGCGGCTTTCTCATCCCATAAATAACTCACATGCTTGAATTGTTTTGCTGTAACAGACATAACTTTATTTACTTTGTAGTTTATTTTAATGAATTCCCATACCCTACCAGCATCACCGAAAGAAGTATAGCAATGATCCCAAACGCTATGGTGAAACGCGTCTTCGCGCTCACGCCCTTCCATTCCTTCAAGGCTATCCCCCAGAGATTCGCCACCAGTATGATAAATGCCATATGCAATATCCAGGAGCTGGCCCCATTGCCCAGCCGGCTCTCCCCCATCCCATAGAAGAAGAACTGCAGGAACCATATCGTACCCGCCAGCGCCGAGAAGAAATAGTTGTTGGCGAGTGGCGCTTTCCTGTTCGTGTAGTCTCCGAAAGTCTTATTCTTCGCATTCAGGATCATACACCAGATAAAATTCGTGGTAAGACCGCCCCACAACAGCACGATATAGGTCACATTATTCTGATACAGGAATTTTGTCGTTGCCCCCGGATGCGCCGTCTGCCAGAAATTATTGGCCATCTCCGCCATGGGACCTCCCGCTTCGATACCGTAGTTGAAACATGCGCTGAGTATCCCCGATATCGTACAGACGATGAGACCCTTTACAAGATTGAATTCCTTGATACTCTCTTTTTTCTTTTCTTCCGGCAGCTCTCTCTCCTTCAGTACGCCCGCCCTTCCACAGATATAGATACCCACCAGACAAAGGATCACGCCTCCCAGCACGATACGCCCCCAGGGAGTAGTGAGCAGTTCCGTAAAAGTGGTTTTGCCGGGCGTGGGTTTGAAATTGTAATAAATAGAAGGTACCAGCGCTCCGAATGCCGAGGTAAAACCCAACAACACCGAGTTGCCCAACGACATACCCAGGTAGCGCATTCCCAGCCCATACATCAGCCCCCCTATGCCCCATAGTATCCCCCAGAAAAATGTCCATCCCAGTGTGGCGCCCGATGTCGCCGAAATGATCTCCGAAAAATGAGGTACCGTCAACCACGCCGCCAGCGGTGGAACGATCAACCATGAGAACAACCCTCCGACAATCCAAAAACTCTCCCATGCCCAATCCCTGACCTTCTTGTACGGAATATAAAAACTACCAGACGCGAACCCTCCGATAAAATGAAAAATGATACCAAAGATTACTTGCATAAGGCGAACAATTTTTTTTCAGTATGGCTATCTACGATTTTGTAAAAGTAAAACGGAATCATCGTCAAGCTGTCATGCACTGTCATGAAACTCCCTGATGTCGCTAAAAAAAGTCTTGAAAATTTATTACTAAATATATTAGCAATTTTGTTTTACAAACCTGGCACTATGAATAAGCAATACATCCGGCTCATCGCCGACCTGAAACAAAACATCGTCCAAAGCCGTTGTGCCGCCGCCAGACTGGCCAATAAAGAGCAGCTACTTTATTTTAAGACGGGAAAGATGATCTCGCAAAAGATAGCTTCCGAAAAATGGGGAATAAAAATAGTGGAGCAAATAGCAGATGATTTACAAAAACAACTACCCGGCTTGTGAGGTTTCTCTTATCGTAATATAATGAAAATGAAGCAATTTGCAGAAAGTTATGTTTCATTACCATTTCTGCCGTCGCCCACGGCAGAATTACGAGAGTCTCGTAACCCTCTCTCTCCCGAACCACCCCAGTTCCCCGACCATTTCCTACATCTCTTTCACGCACCACATCCTCATCCTCAACAAATGCAAATCCATCGAAGAAAGATTATTTTATATCACGGAATCCGCCACTCGATTCTGGTCCGTATCCATACTGGAACATCATATCATATCCGATCTGTTCTCCAACCAGGGCAAACTCCCTAACAACTTCGATAAGACCTTACCTAAAGAAATAAAACCCTCCGCTCTGAAGATCTTCCAGGACGAATACCTGATGAATTTTATGACTCCGGGAGAAATAGAAGACGAACGTGTGCTGGAAGAAAAAATAGTCAGCGATATCAAACATTTCATCATGACAATAGGCAACGGCTTCTCCTTCATCGCCAACCAATGCCGCCTCGACCTTGCCGGCGAAGAGTTCTTCATCGACCTCCTCTTCTTCAACCGTCCTCTCCGTTGCCTCGTCGCCTTCGAGCTCAAACGAGGGAAATTCAAACCAGAGTACGCCGGCCAGCTCAATTTCTACCTGAATGTCCTGGATAAAAAAGTAAAACTGAAGGACGAAAATCTAAAGCGCCTGCTTCACTTTCACTGTTTGCCTCGCCAGCAATCTCCACTCCCCTTTCTGCTTCTGCCATACCAGCAGGACCGACAAATTCACCTGGCCCGGCTTACCTCCATCATTCGTAACGGCAGATAAAATATGACGCACTATCGCGGTATTATTCACAATCGTTATACTCTGCTCGGTGAGATTGATGCTCACAAAGTCCGACCTTCCGCTCATCAGCATTTCTATAAACTCCGAACGGGTCTGTATCAGCCCGTCTGAATGCCCATAGCTCAGCTCCGGCATCATCAATTTCTCCAATGTTGCCTTGTCCGGGTCGATCATCGCCTTACGCAAAGCCTCTACCGCTGCGCTCACCGCTTTCTCTTCCTTACCCTGCTCCACAGGCTTCCCACCCTGTGCCATAACACCGCCCGCTGCGAGGGCCAACATCATCAATATAACATACAACTTCTTCATATAATGAAAGTTTTAATAATTTACTGAATCCCCAGTTCCTTCTGTATTTCCTCCAGCGTCCTTCCCTTCGTCTCCGGCAACACTCGCCAGACAAAGAGCAGATGCAGGAACATCATAACACTATAAAATACGAACGAATAATATCCACCATACTTGCTCCCTTCTACGATAATGGGAAAGGTCCATGAAATAATAGCCGCCATCACCCAGTGCGTCGCCCCACCCAGTGATCCTCCCTGGCTGCGAACAGAGTTGGGAAATATCTCTGAGATGAATACCCAGATAACAGCTCCCTGCGAAAAAGCAAAGAATGCAATAAACCCTATCAGGTAGTACAATACATTACTTCCACCCGCCCCCTGTTTAAAAACATACGCGGTCAGGGCAAGGAACACTGTCATCCCTACCGATCCAATGATCAACAGCTTTTTTCTTCCAAACTTATCTATCACGGTCATGGCCAGCAGCGTAAAAAACAAATTCGCAGCCCCAACATAGACAGACTGCCTGAATGAATCGTTCTTATCAAATCCTGCCATCTCAAAGATCCTCGGTGCATAATAAAGGATGGCATTAATCCCAGACAGCTGATTGAACATGGCCAGCAGCATCGCATATAAGATAGGCTTGAGATATCTTCTTTGGAACAACGGCTCCCGATGCTCCCCTGGCGCACCTTTCTTCTCATGCAGGGATTTACGGATAGTAGCAATCGCTCCCTGCACATCCGCCTCGCCTATCTTCTGCATCACCGGTATCGCCTGATCAGCACGATCATTGATGATCAGCCAGCGGGGGCTTTCAGGTATGGTGCGCAGCAGTATAAAGAAAATAACAGCCGGCGCCAACATCACTCCAAACATCCATCGCCAGGCATTATCTCCCAGGTCCTTCAACAAATAATTCGTCAAAAAAGCTATCATGATCCCCGCCACGATATTCACCTGGAATGAACCCGCCAGCCTGCCCCGTAATTTAGCCGGAGCTATCTCCGATATATACATGGGTGCTACGACAGAAGAAGCGCCTACAGCAACCCCACCAATGATCCGGAAGAAAATAAACAAAGCCCAGGCCGAGACAGAAGCACACCCTATAGCAGCAACGATGAACATGATGGCGATGGTCTGCAACACTTTCTTACGTCCATATTTTTTGGCAGGGATACTGGCTAAAATAGCGCCCGCGATAGTCCCCAGCAGACTGGACGCCACAGTAAACCCATGCCAAAAAGAATTTAAATGCCAAAGGCCTTCTAACGTCTTTTCAGCACCCGAAATAACCACCGTCTCAAATCCAAAGAGGAACCCTCCCAGAGCAGCGATAAGGGCAATACGTACAGGATATGACAGCATCTTAGACAATTTGTTGATTCACCGAAAATAACATTAATTTCAATCTCTTTCACACGTCACTAATCCAACTGCACCTTCGTCATCTTCGGAGCCAGCAAATGCATGATCAGCCATGCCAGCAGATAAGCGCCGCCACAGACAGCAAACATGATATAATAAGCGATCTCGATCTTATGAATGGAACGGTAATGGACAAAAAGATTTTTCTGTACCAGTGCGGACAAAAGTATCCCCCCCAGCGCGCCAGCCATTCCACCGATACCGGTCACAGACCCGGTTGCTTTTTTGGGGAACATATCCGACACGGTAGTAAAGATATTGGCGCTCCAGGCCTGATGCGCCGATGCTGCGATCCCGATCACGATCACCGCCAGCCACATATTGACACCCCCTGCTACTTGCGCAAATATGATAGGTAACACCAGCAATGCATAGATGAACATCGCTGTTTTTCTCGCCTTGAATACGGGCATCCCTTTGTTGATAAAGCTCAAAGGCAGCCATCCGCCCCATACGCTGCCCACAGTGGACATGGTATAAACAAGCGCCACAGGCATGGATACCTGCGTTCCCTTCAATCCATACTGGCTCTCTAAAAAATCCGGCAGCCAGAACAAATAGAACCACCATATGGGGTCGGTCAGCAGCTTGCCAATGGAAAAGGCCCAGGTTTGACGAAACCCAAGCAATCTCCACCAGGAGAGCTTTTGCCCGGTGTCACCAGTCGTGTCCGCAGCAACCTCGGAAACCGTCTCTGTAGGATCGCTATTGATATAGTTAAGCTCTCCGGCAGAAAGCTTCTTATGCCGGGCCGGCACCTCATACATCATAAACCAGAAGATCAGCCAGATAAATCCAAAGGACCCTGTAATGATAAAAGCCGATTGCCACGACCAGTGCTTGGCCATCCAGGGGACGGTCAATGGGGCAAGGATCGCCCCCACATTCGCACCGGAATTGAAGATCCCCGTCGCCAGGGCACGTTCTTTTTTCGGGAACCATTCCGCCACGGTTTTGATGGCAGCGGGAAAATTACCAGCTTCACTGACGCCTAATATGCTACGCGCTATACCAAAGCCGGATACGGTACTGACGAGCGCATGACCGACAGCAGCCAGACTCCAGATAGTCGTAGCCAGCGCATACCCGATACGGGTACCCAGCTTGTCTATCAGCCGGCCGGCTCCCAGCAGGCCGATGGCATAGGCTATCTTAAAGGCGATCTCCACATTGGCATAGTCGCCGTCATTCCAGTGCAATTCGGTGGTAAATGTAGACTTCAGCAGACTGATCACGGCACGATCCAGATAATTGATGGTAGTAGCAAAGAACAATAAGGAGCAAATGGTCCATCTGTATTTTCCGATCGTAGCTGTAGACATATGGCTTAAAAATTGGTGCTCAATATACCAAATAAAAAATTCACCTATCGCAGGTCTGCGATATCTACCATATCCATATCCGTATAGGTATAATTCTCACCCGCCATACCCCAGATAAAAGAATAATTGGCCGTGCCACAGCCGGAATGTATCGACCAGGGAGGAGATACAATGCCCTGATGATTGGCAACAAGCAAATGCCGCGTCTCGGAAGGCATCCCCATAAAATGAAATACCCGCTGACCCGCCGGCACATCAAAATAGAAATAGGCCTCCATCCGGCGGGTATGCGTATGTGCCGGCATTGTATTCCACACGCTGCCTGTCTTCAATATAGTCAGACCCATTACGAGCTGACAGCTTTGAATGCCCTCCGCGTGAATATATTTATAGACAGTTCGGGCATTGGCCGTTTCCAGGCTGCCCATCTCCGTTGATAATGCTTTTTCCTTCGGCAGGTATTGCGCCGGATACACCGCATGCGCGGGGGCAGACAAAAGATAAAAAAGAGCCGGCTCAGAAGCATCGGAGCTCTCAAAGCTCACTTCCTTCACTCCCTTCCCGACATAATACGCATCCAGCTTGTTCATTTCCTGCGACTGCCCATCTGCCCATACCCTTCCGGCTCCACCCACATTGATGATCCCCAGTTCCCGGCGCTGAAGAAAAAAGTCCGCTTTTAGCTCCGAATGCGTACCCAGTGTCAGTTTCTTCCCGACTGGTTTTACGCCTCCCATGATCACACGATCATAGTGCGTATAGAGTAGCTGGATCGTATCGTCCTGCATGAGGTTATCCGTGAGAAAGGCCTCCCGTAGCTCTGTAGTGTTCATGCCGCTAACCTCCTTCGGACTGTGTTCAAACCTGATTTGCATATACCATTATTTTTATCTGCCCATCCACCCGCCATCGACGGTTAGAATGGTGCCATGTACATAATCCGCCGCCTTGGACGCTAGAAAAACAGCGGGCCCCGAAAAGTCTTCCGGCTCTCCCCATCTGCCGGCCGGTATCCTGTCTAAAATAGATTTGCTTCGCACAGGGTCGTTGCGAAGCGCTTCGGTGTTGTCGGTACTGATGTAGCCAGGTGCAATTCCATTCACATTGACGCCCTGGGAAGCCCATTCATTGGCCAGCGCCTTTACCAGGCTGCCCAACGCCCCCTTGCTGGCTGCATAGCCGGGCACATTGATCCCTCCCTGAAAGGTTAGCAGGCTACAGGTAAAAATGATCTTCCCGCTGCGCCTGGACAGCATATCACGACCAAATTCCCTTGCCAGTATAAAGGCGGCGTCCAGGTTGATGGATAACACCTTATCCCAATATTCGTCGGAATGCTGGGCAGCCGGGTTACGCAGGATCATACCGGCATTGTTCATCAGTATGTCGATACGGTCATTTTCCTGTCTGACCTTGCTAATAAATTCATAAAGAGAGGTGCGATCCGTAAGATCGGCCTGATAGGGAGAGAAAGACCTTCCAAGAGCCTTAATTTCCTTTTCAATACTACTACCGGCAGAAAGAGAAGAGGACACCCCGATGATATCGGCCCCCGCCTCCGCCAGACCCAGGGCCATACTACGGCCAATACCCTTATTACAGCCGGTGACAAGGGCTATTTTCCCCTTCAAGCTAAAAAGATCACTCATAAAGTTCGCTATCTTTACAATTGTACATTGTTATTGAATAAGATAGGATGAAACTGCCGCTTTTTTTTACGAAAACGATTGCGAGACGCCTTTGAACTGTATATGAAATTCGAAGCCATCACCATAAAGGATATTGCACGTGCGCTCGACCTGTCTGTTTCGACTGTTTCAAAGGCGCTGCGAGACAGTCATGAGATAGGGGAAGAGACCAAGCAGGCCGTGCTCATATATGCCCGGGAGCATAATTATAAACCCAATCCCATCGCCCAGAGCCTGAAAAAAGGCCACAGCCGCTCCATCGGCGTCATTGTTTGCAACATCGATAATAATTTCTTCTCCCAGGTCATCAATGGCATCGAGTCCATCGCCCAGAGCAAAGGCTACAATGTCATCATAACCCAAAGCCGTGAAAGCTACGAAAAAGAGGTCTCCAACAGCGAACACCTCTCCTCCCGCTCGGTAGATGGGCTGATCATCTCCCTCTCCTCCGAAACAAAGAACATTGACCACCTGAAAAGACTATACGAAAAAGGCCTCCCCATTGTATTCTTCGATCGTATCACAGATGAGATACCCACTCACCGCATCATCGCTAATAATTTCAAGGGAGCCTATGAAGCCACCCGGCATCTCATACAACAGGGCTACCGGAAGATCGCCCATATCACCAGCTCAGACAGCCTTTCCACTACGTCCGAGAGACTGGCAGGATACAAACAGGCCCTGATAGATGCGGGCATTTCGATAGACGAGAGATATATAAAATTCTGTTTGCATGGAGGTATGATCAGGGAAGAGACACACGAGGCGCTGGCGGAGTTGCTCCAATTGCCCGAAAGGCCGGACGCGATCTTTACAGCCAGCGATAGATTGAGCACTACGACACTCAGCCAGCTGCGGATCATGCAGATACCCATACCCCGCGACATAGCGCTGGTAGGCTTCACAAATTCCATCTCAGCGGATATCTTCAACCCTTCCCTCACCTCCGTCGTACAGCCAGCTATGGAAATGGGACAGCAGGCGACGGAAATGCTGGTATCGCTCATCGAGAGCCGCCGGCCCGTCACCCAGTTCGAAAAACGCGTCCTGGAGACACAGCTTCAGATCCGGGACTCCAGCCAGGCCCGTCAATCCCCCAGTCCATAAAAGCTTTTCACCGCATCATAACGCCCCAGGTCCGGCCCATATCTGGCAACATTCGTCACCTTCGAGGCGGGAATAATAATGATCCGTGTCTTGCTGAAGGTCACCGCCGTAGCATACGATCCCGTACCATCCGGCTTCACCAGCCTCACCGACACCGCCAGCTTCACCGGGCTTAAACTGGACTGGTAAACGAACATCCGTGTCTCGAACAACCCGCCGCTGCCCAGCCCCGGCACAGTATACCAGGAGGTAGGCGCCTCCGTGGAAAGGACATAGTACACCAATACCACGCTCGAATCGATCATCTCCTGTGATATGGAGTCCGGTAAAGGAAAACTACAGACACCCGTAAAGGTCTGGCTACCGTAGTTCAGCTGTATGACATTCGCATTGCCATCCCGGCCCTTGGGACCCGTATCGCCTTTTTTACACGCAGTTACCAATAATAGGAGGACGCCGGCGCATATAGATGCATATTTCATAGTCTGTTAATTTAACGCCAATATTAACAGCTTGACATGCATGAAAAAATAGCCCAAAGCGGTGATTTTTATCAGGCAGTGGTAAAAATCAGTACGCCGCAGTAAATCGCTGACGTATATGTTGAGGTTTCTCTAATTCATCCACGACGGCAACAGCAAGATCTTCCACCGATAGCACACTTTTCCCATCCATATCGAATACAGGCTGATTCAGCGCCGTACGATATACGCCCCTCCGCCGCCCCGATGTGGCAGGATTCATAAGAATAGCAGGGCTGAAGAGTGTCCACTCCAGATCATCGTCTTTTTTCAATATCTCCAGATAATCCCGGGCAGCAGCAGATCCATCCTTGAACTGGACCGGAAAATCAGGCTGATCCACCAATTGCTTGCCCGGCGCTATCTCCAGGCTTCCCGCCCCGCCAATGACGATCAACCGCTTCACACCTGCCTTTTTCACAGCCGCCTGGATATGCGGAGCCCCTTCCATATAATCGTTGTAAATATTAGGGTTGGTCCACCCCGGGTTATAAGCACTGATGACAGCATCCTGCCCTTTTAACAACCCCGCTATCTGGTCCTCGTTCATAACATCGCCTGCCTTCATCACCAGCTCCGGATGCCGGAATCCCAGCTTCTCCGGATGACGCGCTATGCCTGTCACCGTATGGTCGCGATCCAAAAGTTCTTGGAGGATGGCCTTGCCTACAAAGCCAGTGGCCCCAATTACAGCTACTTTCATTTATTAAATATTAAACCAAAGTTACATTAAAGCAATGGTCGGAGCATCCCCGCCCTTACCATTTCCATACCAGCAAAGACACCGCATGGGCAGGCAGCACAATACCTACCGTCGTCTCGCCCTCCTTCGATAAGCGCACCCGTTTTGGCGCCGCCAACATCGCCAGCTTCCCCGCCTCCTCCAGTTTCCGATATGTATCGCCGCCGACAGTAGACGGAGACCCCATTTTCTTCCAGACGGCATATGCATTGCTATGCTCTTCATCGATACAGAATTGCACCAGCTTTACCCGCCCCAGAGGCAGGTGCTGCACCCGTAATGTCATAGGAACAGCCTCCCCCGGCAGGTCGTCGTCCGTATAGTTCCATATCATGATCGCCAGCTGCCGGTCGCCCGCCACAGCCATCGCCGATGAGTCCGGACCATTCAAATATACCCTCCTGCCACGCATCATCCCATACATACGGAACACATTCAGCACGGGTTTGTCGATCCCATTGGTAGCCAGGTCTCTGAACCCGTCGAACAGTTTCTGCCCCTCGAACTCGAAGGACCAGCTCATGGCCCCCCTGAGATTTACATGATACTGCCTCGCCAGATCCCATATCCTGCTGAAGCTGGCAGCAGTATAGCTGGAATACATCGTGCCGTTGCGATAAGCATTCTCCGGGTTGGTACTCATACCACAGGCCGCGCACCCTTCGGGATCACACTCCGTAATATAGATAGGCAGGTCCTTGAAAGCAGACCCCCTCACAAGGGCAAACCCGCGGGCGAGATCCTTTAGCTGCGGAGCCATATTCATCCGCACATGCCCATCCACCAGCCGGGGACTCCCTTTCGCATGCCAGCTGATAAAATCCAACGGCGCCCCCCTCCCTCCCGTAGCATAATTTTTTCCTTCGTTACAATGCGCCAGGAAACTACCAAGCCATTCCGCTGCCTTGTCCCATCCCGGACCCGTAGTAGCCGGGCCGCCAACATGCGCCGCAGGCAAAGCTCGTTTAACTGCGATAGCGGCATGATCATAAAGGGAATAATATTCTTCACGGGTACCCTTCCAATATGATATGTTCGGCTCGTTCCATACTTCCCACAGCCAGGTGCTCACCTCCTTCTCCCCATATCGCCCTACACAATGACGCACCCACTGATACACCAGCTCCTCCCACTTTACATAGTCACCGGGCGGATAGGCCCAGCCGGTATATATGCTGTCATACGATACGCCGGGCTTCCAGTGATGACGATAGGGATGTGGGTGGGTGGATAACGCTTCGGGCATAAAACCTATTTCCGCCAAAGGGCGCATACCCCGCTGTACATATGTGTCGAAGATGCTGTCCACGATATGCCAGTCATAGACAGGATGTCCCGCCGCATCTTCCGTATACACATTGGTAGAACCCCATTTCAAAGCAAATGATCCATCCCCGGTGGTCAGCAGATTGTGACATCGTACATAAACAGACACAGGGCTCAGCGCCGCCAGTTCGGACAACAGCTTCTTTCCATCCGGCTGATACGTGTAATTAGGTTCGTCATATCCAAAATATGACCAGGTTGGAACTAATGAATCGCCCTGCTGTCTGTAGTCGAACGTCAGTTCCCTGGGAGACTGCGCCCGGACAGATGAAAATGATAGGATTATCAAGCTTAACCCACCAAAGGAGATCCATCGCATGGTTTACAAGATACTAAGCAGAGTCGACATTTTTTTGTTAACTTTGTGGTTGCATGACTTGGAAGAAAGGAATATTTTCATTCACCGCCATTTGCCTCTTAAATATTATCTTCTGTTTCAACGCAGGTGATATCTTTGGTAGCAGTAATGGCCGGCCCGGAGTAGTAGAAGAAGACCCCTACACGGGTTCCGGCACCCTCCTGGACTTCCTTATCCAGCAAATGCAGGACGACGGCGCCGATGAGGATGGGAAAACCCCGCTAAAGCTCAAAGACCGCCACAGTCATTTCGTATACCGCTCCCTTTCTTACAGCGTACAGGCGCCACAGCCTGCTATCTATAACGCACTATTTATCCCGGAGCAGACGCCCACAGAATACGGCAACTACCAGGTTCATAAAGCCTGCCTCCCCACCTATTATAATTTCCTCTTCCGGCTCAACCTATTCTGATCCTGTCATCCTCACTCTTATCTCATCCGGACGGACCAAAGGTTCGTTTCCGGCCCTCTCATTACACAACGTATTAAATGTTATGAAAAAAAACATATTGTTGGGTTGGCTGTTGCTGCTGCTGGCGGGCCTTTCCCAAACAGGCTGCTCATCCTACGGCGGACAAAACAGCAAACAGGATACCCTCCAGCTCCCGGTCATCACCCTCGCCGGTAAAGACACCGTATTACAGACAGCCTATGTAGCAGATATCCAGGCCATAAAGAATGTAGAGATCCGGGCCCGCGTAAAGGGCTTCCTCGAAGGCATATATATAGACGAAGGCAGGCTGGTAAAAAAAGGCCAGCTCCTCTTTAAGATCAATGACGACGAATACAAAACTGCTCTCTCAAAAGCCCACGCTGCCCTCCAGAATGCAGAGGCCGCGGCCAGGGCCACTCAATTGGAAGTAGAAAGAGTACAGCTCCTGGTGGACAGACATGTAGTAGTCCCCTCCGAGCTCGAAGTGGCAAAAGCCAGACTCGCAGCCGACAAGGCCAACATAGAAGAAGCCCGATCCTCGGTCACCAGCGCGGAGAACCATCTCTCGTACACCGCCGTCCGCGCACCCTTCGATGGACTCATCGACCGCATCCCCCTCAAACCGGGAAGCCTCATCGATGAAGGAACCCTCCTCACCAGCCTGTCGGACATCAGCGCCATGTACGCCTACTTCAGTTTCCCCGAGAACGAATACCTGCAATATCAGCGCACCCGCCACCTGACCGGACAAGGGCATGACAGTACAGGACAACCTAGTCATGGAATCCCCAACGACAAAGTGAAATTAGTCCTGGCCGACGGAAGTAGTTACCCCTACACAGGTATCATCGAGACGGTAGAAGGTGAGATAGAACAAACCACAGGCTCCATCGACTTTCGTGCCCGCTTCCCCAACCCACAGCTGCTGCTGCGGCACGGCGCCACGGCCAGGCTCTACATATCCACCCGGGCGGACAGCGTGCTGCTCGTACCGCAACGCTCGGTATTCGATATCCAGGACAAAAGCTATGTCTATCTGGTCGATAAGGATAACAAGCTGCATATGCAAAGCTTCGAACCCCTCACAAGGTTCTCCCATTATTATATTGTCAAACAAGGGCTGCACCCCTCCGACAGGATACTCTACGAGGGCGCCCAGAATGTTCGGGAAGGCATGGTCATCAAACCCAGGACGACAAATATCAACCTATAAAGAAAACGCATGTTCAATATATTTATTCGGCGACCGGTCTTGTCGCTGGTCATCTCTTTGATCATTGTACTGTTGGGTATACTCGCGCTGGTCGGTCTGCCCATAACACAATTCCCCGACATCGTCCCGCCGTCCGTCAAGGTCACCGCCAACTACACAGGCGCCAACGCCGATGTCTGTACCAAGGCGGTCGCTACCCCGCTGGAAAGAGCCATCAACGGCGTACCGGGCATGACCTATATGTCGACGGTCTGTAGCAACGATGGGCTCACGGTCATCAATATCTATTTCAATGTGGAAACAGATCCCGACGTCGCTGCAGTCAGCGTTCAGAATCGCGTGGCCACGGTCATCGACGAACTGCCGGAAGAAGTGATCCGCGCAGGTGTCACCACGGAGAAAGAGGTCAACGCCATGCTCATGTACCTCAATATCATGAGCACAGACAGCACCCTGGATGAAAAATTCATTTATAACTTCACGGACATCAATATCCTCCAGGAGCTCAAACGCATCAATGGCGTCGGTCTCGTCGAGATCATGGGCGCCAAGGAATACTCCATGCGGGTATGGCTAAAACCAGACAGAATGATGGCCTATCACGTAGGCACCGAGGACGTCATCAAAGCCATCCGCAGCCAGAACGTAGAAGCCGCCCCCGGCAAGACGGGTCTTAGCTCGGACCGTTCCCCGCAAGCCCTTCAGTACGTACTCCGCTACACTGGCAAGTTCTTCGAACCCTCCCAGTACGAGAACATCGTCATCCGGGCAGATGACAACGGCTCTGTCCTCAAGCTAAAGGAAATTGCCGACGTGGAGTTCGGCTCTCTCACCTATAGCATGGTCTCCAATACGGACGGAAGACCTTCGGCCTCCATCATGATCAAACAACGCCCCGGCTCCAATGCCCGGGAGGTCATCAACAATATAAAAGCAAAGATGGAGGAACTGAAAAAAACCTCCTTCCCATCCGGGATGAGCTACAATATCAACTACGATGTATCCCGCTTCCTGGACGCCTCGATCCATGAAGTGCTCCGTACGCTGGTAGAGGCCTTTATACTCGTCTTCATCGTCGTCTACATCTTTTTACAGGACTTTCGTTCGACGCTCATCCCGGCCCTCGCAGTCCCTGTTGCCCTCATCGGCACCCTCTTCTTTATGCAGATGATGGGCTTCTCGATCAACCTCCTCACCCTCTTTGCCCTGGTATTGGCCATCGGTATCGTGGTCGATAACGCCATCGTAGTGGTGGAAGCGGTGCACGTCAAGATGACAGAACACCATATGGCGGCCATGCCGGCTACTATCGCAGCCATGAGCGAGATTAGCAGGGCCATTATCGCGATCACCCTGGTCATGTCGGCAGTGTTCGTACCGGTAGCATTCATGTCCGGCCCTGTTGGGGTCTTCTACCGCCAGTTCTCCCTTACCCTGGCGATCTCCATCGTCATCTCCGGCATCAACGCGGTGACCCTCACACCGGCCCTCTGTGCCATCCTGCTAAAGCACGATCAAAAGCCACGAAAAGGCCTTCTACCCAGCTTCTTCCGTTCCTTCAATCGTCGCTACGATGCGCTCTCGCATAGCTACACCCGGCTCATCAACAAGATCGCCGCACGCCGCGTCGTCACCCTGGTACTCCTTACTTTCTTCTTCATCGCGGCCTGGGGCATCAACACACTCCTGCCTTCGGGGTTCATCCCCACAGAGGACCAGGGACAGATACTGGTTAATGTAACTACTCCAGCTGGCTCCACAGTGGAAAGAACAGAGGCAGTGCTAGCAGAGGTACAACAGCAAACGAAAGACATATCCTCCATCGAGTCTGTCTCCACGCTCTCTGGCTACAGCCTGGTCAACGAAGTGGCAGGCGCCTCCTATGGTATGGCCATGATCAATCTGAAAGGGTGGGACCATCGTAAGGAATCCGTCCGCGACGTCATCCGAAGCCTGGAGGACAGGACCCGCAATATCGCCGACGCCACCATACAATTCTTCCCGCCGCCTACGGTACCGGGATTCGGTAATGCCAGTGGCTTCGAGATACAGGTGCTGGACCGTACGGGTAACCCCGATCTCCAAAGAACAGCAGGGGTAGTGAAGAACTTCATAGAGGACCTGAACAAATCCCCCGAAGTCGAGGGAGCCTTCACCACCTTCGATCCCACCTTCCCGCAATATATGATCAGCGTGGACCAGGCAGTGGCAGCGCAAAAAGGCATCACCATCGATGAGGCGATGTCCACTCTTCAATCCCTGGTAGGCAGCTACTACACGTCCAACTTCATCCGCTTTGGCCAGATGTACAAAGTGATGGTACAGTCCTCGCCCGAATACAGGACCAAGCCGGAAGACGTGTTAAAGCTGCAGATCAAGAATGCCAAAGGCGAAATGGTGCCCTTCTCCACTTTTATAAAAATGCAGCGCATACAAGGCGCAGAACAGATCACCCGTTATAATATGTATACTTCTGCCATGATCACCGGCGACGCAACTCCCGGCTACAGCAGCGGGGACGCCATCGACGCCATCCGCCGCGCGGGAGAAAAATTGCCAAAAGGCTACGTCTTTCAATGGTCGGGTATGACCCGCGAACAGATCCTCTCGGGGGATCAGGCGATATACATCTTCCTTATCTGTCTGCTTTTTGTTTATCTGTTGCTGGCCGCCCAATACGAGAGTTTCCTGCTCCCCATGCCGGTCATCCTTTCTTTACCCACGGGCATCTTCGGCGCCTTCCTGCTGCTAAAGATGGTTGGACTGGAGAATAATATCTACGCACAGGTGGCGCTGGTAATGCTCATCGGCCTGCTGGGTAAGAACGCCATCCTTATCGTGGAATTCGCTATCCATCGCCAGAAGGAAGGCATCCCCGTCCTGAAGGCAGCAGCCGAAGGGGCACACTCCCGGCTACGCCCCATCCTCATGACCTCCCTGGCCTTCATCGCAGGGTTAATACCCTTATGCATCGCCAGCGGAGCAGGCGCCATGGGCAATCGCAGCATCGGGACCGCCGCGGCAGGCGGCATGCTCTTCGGCACTATCTTCGGCCTGATCATCATCCCGGGTCTCTATGTCATCTTTGCTACTTTCGGCGAGCGCCGCGCCAAACGCAAATTACAACCCACGGTCGCAGTCCTCCTGATCATCGTAGCGCTGGCTGGCACAGGCTGCTCCCAATACAAATCCGTTACCATCACCCCCAAACAGGATCTCCCCGCCACGTACACAGACAGTCTGGCCGTGGACTCCCCGAACATCGCTTCTCTCCCACCACAACAGTTCTTCTCAGACCCGTACCTGCAAAAGCTCATCGACACGGCCCTGGCAGCTAACCCGGACCTCCAATCCGCTCTGCAAAAGACAGAGATCGCCGCCGCCAGCCTGCAATACACACGGAGCCCCCTGCTCCCCTCCCTCAACGCAGAGATAGGCGCGGCCCTGAGAAAATACAGCGACTACACCATGGACGGCGTCGGCAATTTCGACACCAACCTTTCTCCGGACATCAACAAGGACCAGCACATACCCAACCCCACTCCCGATTACTTCCTTGGCTTCAGAAGCTCCTGGGAAGTGGATCTCTGGGGCAAGCTGCGCAGCCGCAAAGCAGCCGCCTTGTCACGATTCCTGGCGAGCAGGGAAGGCTATCGCATGGTGACCACGGAACTGATCGCACAGGTAGCTACCTTATACTATCAACTGCTGGCGCTGGACAGACAGCAGGCCATCCTTCATAAGAACGCCCAATTACAGGCGAATGCGCTGGAGATCGTGCAGGCCCAAAAGCTGGGCGGCAGAGCCACGGAGTTGGCCGTACAACAATTCCAGGCGCAGCTGTTGAATACGCGCAGCCTGCTTTACACCAACGCGCAGCAGATCACGGAAACAGAGACGCAGCTTAACTTTCTTCTGGGCGCCTACACGCGACCCATAGAAAGGGATACATCCATTATCCAGCTGCCCCTGCCGCAAGCACTCGCAGCAGGTATTCCCTCACAGTTGCTGCTGCACAGACCCGACATACGACAGGCGGAAGCCGAACTGCTGGCAGCCAACGCAGACATACGCGCAGCCAGGGCAGCCTTCTTCCCTTCCCTGAACCTTTCGGCCTACACGGGATACAATGCCTTCAGGACAGCCCTCCTGTTCAACCCGGGCTCTATAGCCTATGGGCTTTCAGGTGGTCTGACGGCCCCTATATTCAACAGAAAGGCTATCAAGGCTGATTATGCCCGCAGCATCGCTGAAGGACGCCAGGCGCTATACACCTATCAAAAGGCCATCCTGAACAGCTTCCGCGAAGTGACCAACAGCCTCAAAGGAATGGAGAATTATCAGCAATTCTATGAGCTGAAGCAACAGGAAGTAGCATCGCTGAACAATGCAGTGTCGGTAGCCAACGACCTCTACCTGGTAGGAAGGGCCTCGTATTTAGAAGTGATCACAGCCCAGCGCAATGTACTCGACGCCGAACTGGAAATGACCAATGCAAAGGCCAGCATCTTCCTCAATGCGGTCAACCTATATCGGAGTGTGGGTGGGGGTTGGAGATGATCCGGTCCCGGAGAAAATAGTAAAGAGGAATACCCAGCAGCACGATACCGAGGCCGGGCCACGTATACTTTGGCTTGTACACCAGCAGCAACAGACAGATGCAGCTGGCCAGGACAATGTATATCATCGGCAGTACAGGATAACCAAAAGCCTTGTACGGCCTCGGTAAATAAGGTTTTGTCTTCCTCAGACGGAAAATACCGATGATGGTGAGTATATAAAATATCAATACGACAAAAATGACATAATCCAGCAGCTCTCCATATTTTCCGCTCAGACAAAGCAGCGACGCCCAGACACATTGCATCCACAATGCCTTGCCGGGCACAGCATTCCTGTTCAGTACGCCAGCCTGCCGGAAAAAAAGGCCGTCCCTGGCCATGGTATAATACACTCTGGCGCCCGAAAGGATCAGCCCATTATTGCACCCGAACGTGGAGACCATCAACAGCACAGCTATCACCTTGGTGCCGCTGTCGCCAAAAATATGCTGCGAAGCCACCACTCCTACCCTGTCATTTTCCGCAAAGGCGATATCATGGAGTGGTAGTACATAGACATACATCAGATTGGTCGCCACATAAATGGCCGTGACGATCATGGTCCCAAGAAAAAGGCTCAACCCGATGTTCCGCTCGGGCCGCTTGATCTCCCCTGCAATGAACGTAACGTTGTTCCAGGAGTCGCTGCTGAAGAGACTGCCGACCATGCTGCCCGCAATAGCGCCCAGCGCCGCCAGTCCGGCATAAGGCAAAAGCTGCCCGGCAGCATCCAGCCCCTCCAGCTTAAATCCTGTACTCCAGTTTGCCGCTGCTATCTGCCGGTTGCCCGCCAGCAAAAACCCAAAGATCACCAGTCCGGCCAACGCAATGATCTTCGCCAGCGTGAAGCTGGTCTGTATCCACTTCCCCTCCTTTACGCCGCGGCTATTGATATAGGTCAGCACGACGATCAGCGCAATAGCAGTCACCTGTGCAGCGGATATTTGTATAAACCCCAGATCGAATAGTATATGCTTTTCGCCCAGCGCAGGAATGATATACGAAGTAAACTTTCCAAAAGCCACTCCCACGGCCGCTATCGACCCCGCCTGGATGACGGAGAAAAAGCTCCATCCAAAAAGGAACCCGGTCAACGGATTGAATGCCTCTTTCAGATAGACGTACTGACCGCCGGCCTTGGGGAACATACCACTAAGCTCCCCATAACTAAGGGCCGCGATGAGGGTCAGCACGCCGGTCAATATCCAGACAAGAAGCAGCCAGCCTGCCGAACCTACATTTCGGGTAATGTCGGCGCTGACGATAAAAATGCCGGAACCTATCATAGAACCTACCACGATCATCGTAGCATCCAACAATCCAAGCGATCGTTTGAATTCAGAGGCGGGGGCATTAGACATTAAGCGAAGTTTTTTTCGAGTTGGATAGAAAGATAGTCAGGCAGTGCAGGCCGCGTAGCGACACATTCCCCAATGATGCTCAGGACCTTTTCCCGCTCCTTACCCACCAACGTGAGACGGGGCGCACGTACATACTCGCTGCCAATACCGGTCTGCACTTCGGCCAGCTTGATATATTGAACCAGTTTGGGGACGATGTCCAGTTCCAATACGGGCATAAACCAACGATAAATGGCCCGGGCCTCTTCGATCCGACCGGCTTTAACAAGCCGGTAGATGGCGACGGTCTCCGCCGGGAACGCGCATACCAGCCCCGCAACCCATCCATCAGCGCCCAACAACATTTCCTCCATGGCCAAAGTATCCACCCCACAGAGTATTTTCAGTCTTCCCCCAAATCTGTTGATGAGACGGGTGACATTGGTTACATCCCGGGTAGACTCCTTCACAGCTTGGATATTCGGACAGCCTTCCAGCAACTCCTCGAACATGTCCAGGGTCACTTCTATCTTATAATCGATAGGATTATTATAGATCATGATCGGCAGGTCGGTCGAGTCGGCCACGGTTTTGAAATAGGTGACGGTCTCGCGATCGTCGGCCTTATAACGCATGGGAGGCAGCAGCATCAACCCCTCGGCGCCCCATTTTTTGGCATCGGCAGCCAGTTGCAACGCATCCCGGGTGGCGCCTTCCGCAATATTCAGCACCACAGGCGCCTTTCCATCTATTTTCTCTATTGCAAACTTGACCAGCCGCTCCTTCTCCTCAAAGGTCAGCACGCTGGCCTCGCCAAGACTACCGCCTAAGATGACCCCGTCCACGCCGGAGGCTAACTGTACACGAAGATTCTTCTCGAATAAAGGAAGATCCAACTCGTCCTTTGCGGTAAATTTTGTAGTGAGCGCGGGAAACACTCCTTTCCAAACAATTGCCATAAGAAAACTTTTTAAAACGTATTTATTAGAAAATTATAACTCATTGCTGTTCTGCATCTCACTCCTGGATGGCTGGTAGGCAGGCTGAGCCACTGATACCAGAACTTGCTGTGTTAACAACAAGCTCAGCAATAGTAATCTCATGTTTCTGTCAATTTTGTTTTATCCAAATCTTTCCACCTCGAATGGCTTCAGGTCGATGCTGGTAGTTTTTCTACCTACCAATTCACTCACCAGCTTCCCGGTCCCGGCTCCCAGGCTCAGCCCCAGCATGGAATGGCCCGTCGCCACCACCACATTGTCATACTTACTGATCCTGCCGATAAAAGGCAATCCGTCCGCCGAACAGGGCCGGTACCCATACCATATTTTCTCCGCCGGCGGCATCGGAACATCGAATTCCGGAAAAAACCGCCTCACGGCATTCAATATACCCTGCACACGGCTATATCGGGGAGGTGTAGACGTAGAAGTGATCTCCATCGTCCCCCCAAACCTTATTTTATTTCCATCCATCGGCGTAATGGCAGCACGGCCTTCCACCAGTATGGCAGGATAGTTGACATGATAAGGTGAATTCTCCAGCGTGATGGAATAACCACGCCCCGGCATCAGCGGCAGCTTTGTACCCAGTTGCGCCGCTACTTCTCTGCTCCAGGATCCCGTAGCCAGCACCACCGCATCGGCGGTATACGCATGCTTCGACGTGATCACTCGCCTGACAGCGCCATTCGCCGTCTCGAATCGCAGCACTTCCTCATTTGGTACAAGATTCACACCCCTCTCCCGCAGCAGGCCGATCAGCACCTGCATCAGCCGGTTGGGATACAGATGCGCATCGCATTTGAAGAAAATAGCCCCCAGCCCATTTATCCGTGTATGCGGCTCCCTGGCCTGCATCTCGTCGTAGTTCAACAAGGTGGCGTCCAGCCCCAGATCATGCGCCTTCTCCACAGTATGATGGGCATGCTCCGCCGCCTCGGGCGTCTGGAATATCTCCAGCAGTCCCTTATGCTCATAGGCAACATCGAATACGGGTTGTTTGAACCACGCCTGCTCGTATTCCTGCTGGCTCAATAATGCAATATCCCGCAGGGGCACAGCAGACCGCTCCACATGCTCCTTCGTGGCGCTTTTCATAAATTTCAGACCCCAGTCGATCAACGACCTGCTCAGCCGGGGCTGCACATAAAAGGGACTTTGAGAATTCAACATCCATTTCAATCCCTGCTTCACGATACCAGGAGTTGCCAAAGGAATAAAATGACTGGGACACACATAACCACAGTTGCCATAGGAGCAATTGTCCAGGAAGTCGGATCTATCGAGCACGGTAACATTATATCCAGCCTGTTGTAAGTAGTATGCGGAGCTTAGTCCAATGATCCCGCCCCCGGCTACGATGACATTTTCCATCTTCAAAATTACCGATACACCCCAATCCCCGCTGCATGGTATTTGACCTCATATAGCATTATTTTAACCACTTTTTGCCCCATTTTGACCCCTTCATGGTAATATTTGGGAAATGCCTATATTCGATGTATGAAAGTATTGCAATTCACCATCCCGGTTCCGCACGACAAGACCGTTATTGTGCAGAAAGATGTATTGCCGCATTTTTATCCCCACCTCCATCGTCATGAAGAGATCCAGCTCACCTGGATCCAGCAGGGTGAAGGAACCTTGGTGGCGGAGAATAACATGCATACTTTCCGCTCGAATGAGATCTATTGGTTGGGAGCCAACCTCCCCCATATCTTTAAGAGCGACCCTTCCTATTTCGCACCCAAGAGCCGTAAAAAGGTCCAAACCCTGAATATCTTCTTTAACGCAAAGGGCAACCTCGACTCCTTCTTCGAACTTCCCGAAGTAAAAAGTGTAAAGAACTTCCTGTCGAACCAGCAGCCCGGGTTCAAAGTACCGCCTCAGCACGTCACCGAGATATCCAATAAAATGCTGGTAATACAGAACAGTACCGGCGTCGATCAGCTCATCCATTTTATCGAGCTCCTGAAAACGCTTAGCAGCTTCCAGGAATTGCTGCCGCTCTCATCCTGTACGCAGCCGGCCACCTACAGCGAGCATGAAGGTATCCGCATCGGCGCCATCTATAATTTCATCATGCAGCAGTATGATAAACCCATCACGCTGGAAGATGCCGCCAAACAGGCCCATATGACCCCTCAGGCCTTCTGCCGCTATTTTAAGAAACATACCATGCACACTTTCGTCTCCTTCCTCAATGAAGTGCGCATCAACGAGGCCTGTAAGAAGCTGACAGATGGGCATTACGACAGCATCGCTACCGTGGCTTATAACTGTGGGTTCAACAGCATCACCAACTTCAATCGGGTGTTCAAAAGCGTTACCCGCAAATCACCCAGCGACTACGTCGAAAGCTATTTCCAGCACGTGGAATAGCTTCATTCCCTCACCATCCTGATCGTCCCATAAATTGGCCCCACCGAATTACCGGCACTCTTAGCCGCAAACCTCACGGTCACTGTCTTCTTTCCCTTCACCAGCTCCTGCGGAACGGAATATTTCACGTCATAGAACTTACTTTCCTTAAATCCGTTGAGATCCTGCGTGGCAATCGTCTGCCCATCTATCTGGATATTGAATATGCGCCCCCGGTGATCCGAACCCCAGTATGAGCATATCAACGTATTCCCCGTTGAAGAATCCACCTTCATGACAAAGCTAAAATTACCACCCCTCTCCGCCGAACGCCATTTCTGCCCGTGCTCTTCCCCTGTTTCCAGTTCTTCTCCCGTGAAGGAATGATCCCGCTCAGGCTGCATCTCTCCCAGCCGCATCCGGTCCACCGTCCGGTCCTCCATCTCCTGCTGCTTTCTCTTTTCCTCCCTGTATTGATCCTGCCGCACTGCCCAGCCCTCGGGAGTAAATCGGTCCCAATAGACGGAATAATATTCACTCTTCGTACGATTGAAGGGGATCAGCTCTACATCCGCCGGCTGCCCAACGCTATTGGTATGAAAGACAAGCCCATCCCGCTTCACCCATTTGTTAGGGTCACTTTCGCTCGTCACCAGCACCGGCACTCCCCTCGATGGATCAGGCTCCGTATTCCCAAAAATCCCCGCCAGCAACACCGGCCCATAGAACAACGCGACCCTGTCCGCATTGTCCGGCATCGACTCGGTATGGAAGGACTCAGGCAGCCGGACCAATATCCTGTCTTTATTATTCCACGTTCTCCGGACAGTAATATACCCCTCCTCTTCCCCCATTTTCACTTCCTTCCCATTTACCAGCACCCGCACATTCCCGGCCCAGTAAGGTTTCCGTATCCGCAGCGTAAAGGCCACTGGCTTGACCACACCCATGGTCAGCAATACACTGTCTCCCGCAGGAAGCTGGGTCCGCTGCTCGATAGTAACCCCTTTCTCCTTCCAGCTCAGACGGGACGGAATAAAAAGATTGACATACAATCCCCCATCCTTCCCCCTGAAATAAATGCTCTCTCCATATTTCACGTGATTCTCCATACCCGACCCGACACAGCAGGTAAAAGTATGGAACTGATCACTGTATTCTTTCTTCGTTCCCATACGCAAAGGCACGAAATAGCACATCATGCCATCCTCATGGTTCTGGGAGGCCAGGATATGATTGTACAACGCCTTTTCATAATAGTCCATCAACCCTGCGCTGGGATGCAACGCAAACAAATGCCTTGTCAGCTTCAGCATATTGTACGTATTACAGGTCTCGGTAGTATTGTCGGTGAGATAGTCGTTCAATTTCCGCGCAGCGCCCAGATACTCATAGTTGCTGTTCCCGCCGGTGGCATAGGAATGGTCATTCACAACGGTGCGCCAGAAGAATTCCGCTATAGTCTTATCCTTCTCATCCCCCGTCAGCTCGTAACGTCGCGCACAACCGATGACCTTTGGTATTTGTGTATTGGAATGCTTCCCGGGCAGATTATCCAGCCCCATGGACAACGAATCCAGTATACGCTTGTCATGGAACTTATACGACAGGTCAAGATACTTTTTATCTCCTGTGATGGCATACGTATTGACCAGCACCTCATTCATACCGCCATATTCACAAGCCAGCATCCGCTGGTCCAGCGAGTCGCTCAGATGGCCTACGATGGACCCGGTCCAGTCAGCCATCCCTTTTTCAACCTGTAACGCCTTGACGTTGTCACAATATAAATACGCGTCCAGCAGTCCTGCCATCACCTTATGTACGGTGTACCAGGGCGACCATCCTCCATTCAGATCGAACCCCCTGCTGCGTATCTTGCCGGCCGACACCTCCATCCAAAGACTGTCTTCCCTGGGAATGGCGCCTATATACCCGGTCTTTCGCGCGGTTTGACAGACCTGCAGCTCGTCGACGATATAATTTACCCGCTGCAGATATCTTACATCGCCGGTAGAAGCATACTCCATCGCACAGGCCGAGAGATAATGCCCCAACGTATGACCCGCAAGCCCCGAAGACTCCCATCCCCCATATTTCTTTCCCTTCGCCTCCAGCCCGGAATGTATCCTGAAGTCGGATAGTAACCTATCGGGCTCTACTTGTAAAAGATAGCGGGCATCTGCCTCCATGGCTTCCTTAAAAGGTCCATCCAGCAGCCGCACATCCTTCAGATCAAAAGGATACGCTTCCACAGGCACTTGTGGCGCGACTTTCATACCACGGTTACCATACCCGGGAACATACGATTGGGAATAAGCACCCGATACCCCTAACGCCAACAGAAAAAACAGGCAATATTTCATTTTATGTCTATGTAATACATTTTAATAATAGCTCCCTTGTCAAAAATTGCAGCCTCTCAAATGTAACAGCCATAGTATTCCCGTCCTTCCTGATTATTGACCGGAAATTCACGAAAATTATCCATACCTAAGTAAAAACCTTATCCCCGGATTTCGCATTTATTTAAAGCCACAAAATGGGTCTTGGCGGAGCGTCGGACCCGCATTACTTTGCTTCGAGAATCCAATACCAATGAAATCACGTCTACACACCCTCCTGGTGTTTCTCCTATTTATACACAACGGGCCCCTCAAAGCCCAATCCCCCATCACTTCTTTTTCTGCCGGCTACCAGAGTGCCGCCAGCTCCGTCAATTCCTACGCTGCCAGGCCCGCCGCAGGTTCTGGCGCATTCGGCAGTTGCAGCGTCACCTCCTATACTTACACTTTCAGCAACGGCACATCAAACCAATACAAACTCAACAGCTTTAATGCCAATGGCAGCACTTATCTGGTAGCACCGGCTGCTTCCTCCATCGTCAAATTACGCAGGGTCAACAACGCTCAAGTGACAGGGCCACGCAACCTCGTGTACATGGAGACCACTGCCTCCAGCGCTACGGCTTGCCCTTCACCAGCTACATTGAATTTCAAACCTCCTTATATCGATACGATGGAGAACCTCCTGGCGGCAGGCATGCTCAACCAGGGCACTGACAATATATTTACCAACACCGGCAATGGCGATGGAGATCAAAACAACGTCGAACGCGTGGATGTAATTTTCCCGACAGGCCTCAATACCGCATCCCCAAGCCAGGCAGGTTTTGCCATTCTCGACAGAGGCAACAATTATCAGCACGACCCGTTCCGCATTGTAGCCATCACCAGCCTGGATGCCCAGGGCAACCCAAGTGGCTTCGGGTCAGTAAAGATCTGTGTGGCTGGCAATGGATCTAATAATGGTAGTTGGGGACACCCCACTACAGCCAATGGCAACAAACAGTTTGCCTGCTATGTCATGCGAAAGGACGCCGGTGACCAGTATTTGCTGGCTTCTTCCAATGTCAACCAGGAAATAGGTGGGGTATTTTATTCCTTCGCCGACCTGGGGATCACATCCGGGCAGTCTCTCTATGGATACGCGCTGCTGGGTCCGGATGGCATCGCCTCTCCCACCAGCGCACAATTGCTCGATCTCAGCAATACCTCGGTCTACCCCACCAATACTACAGAAGCCGCCGGCGGCGGTCTGGACCTTGTGGCCGTAAACACGGTATTTCAGACGGGGTCATATGTGGTGCTGGCACTGCCGCCTGCTTCACCCGCACCCCGCCCCGATGATCCGGCGTCCATCCCTAAATGGCGTGTCTTCCCTACCATGACGCATCAGGGACAGCGCCTTACATTACAAGCGCCCCATGACGGAAGCTACTCTCTGTCCATTTATAACACAGCCGGCATTGGCCGCACCATTTCCATACGGGTTCAGGCAGGACGGGCATCCATTACGCCACCGTCGATCCCCGGACTGTATTGGCTGCAGCTCACCAGCGATGGCCAACCCATACCCGGCAGCGGTCAGTTGATAGTGCAATAGATCCATCCCTGGCCTGGCCTATGCATGCTCATTCCTTTGAAACGACAGGATTAAAATAATGCCGCTCAGGACGCCCGAAATAAAGATGAACTCCTGTCCGCCTATTTCCACTACACTGTTCATGAATAGTAGTTGGGCCAGGATCAGAAAAATGGAGAAAGCCAGTAACACGATTTTTTGGAGCGCCTGCTTCGACCTGCACTTGACAAGGCCGAAAATAGAGATGGCGGAAAAGAAGAGCCCGACTAATATAGCCATACCCTCAAGATACACCGCGCTACCTGCTATTCCAATAGGAAAACTACTAGTCCGGATCGAGTGATTGCAACAGCTTCGCGGGAGAAATATCCAGTCCCATCGATAGCGTAACAACGGTGGAAAAGAGGATATCTACCTCCCCCGCCTCGATACGACGCAGCTTCTGCGATGTCAATCCGGTCGCGGCAGCTAATTCCTGAACGGTCATCTTTCTTTCTTCCCTCAGGGCAGTAAGATACCTGCCGAATTTTTTTAATACTTCGTCTTTCTGATCCATAAGAACAGACTTTTTAGAGCCCCACTCCGTCAGGAGGGAACGATTCCAGGTGATTTACTCTAGTGGATAGTCAAGCAAGGACGAAGGATGTACTTCCAGGGCTACGGCTAATTGCAAGAGAGTGGTCAACGTAATATTGATCTGACCTTTCTCGATCTTTGCGATCTTACTGTTATCAATACTGCAAGCATACGACATTTCGCGGAGACTGAAGTCTTTCTGATTTCGGAGTTTTCGCAGATTTTCGCCGAATTTCTTTAACGCTTTTTTGTCGCTGGGAGTAATCATTACGATTTTTTCTAAAGAACCCGTAAGGTGAAAGAATTTTTCAAAATTTTTGTGGCCTAAAAAGGCCGCAATCATAATAGTTTACTTTAATTTCATTTTCCCTAGATTTGTACAAAAGCTCCATGCCCTCCGCTCCTACTATAAAAGAGATTGCCAGGCGGCTAAATATCTCCGCCTCCACTGTATCGAGGGCCCTACACGATCATCCCAGCATCGGTCTCCGCACTAAAACACGGGTCCAGCAGCTGGCTGCCGAGCTCAATTACGAACCCAATCAGACAGCCATCTTCTTCCAGCAGCGCAAGACCTTTACCATCGGAGTCATTTTGCCCGAGCTGTCCGAAGCATTCTTCTCCGCCGCCATCAGTGGTATCGAGGACATGGCCGGCCGTCACCAGTATTCCGTACTGATGGGACAATCCCATGATGAAGAAGAAAGGGAAAAACTGATCGTCAGCACGATGAAAAAACACCGGGTGGACGGCCTGATCATCTCCATCGCCAAGAATACAAAGGATTATAGCCATTTCAATATGCTGCGCCAGGCAGGTATCCCCACCGTCTTTTTCGACAGGATACCCAATCTGACGGATATCCATTATGTCGCCTGTGACATGGTATCCGGCACCGTCCAGGCCGTAAAATATTTGTTGGGCAAAGGCCATCGGGTCATCGGTATGATCAATGGCCCCGACAAGCTCCTGGCCAGCCGCCAGCGGGAAGAAGGCTATATCAAGGCTATGCAGAAACACCGGCTGAAATACGACCCCACCCTCGTCGTATCTTCCGACCTCACCAAAGAAGGTACCGACAAGGCCATGAAAAAGCTTCTGTCGCTGAAAAGGAAACCCACCGCTATCGTGGCTTTTAATGACTATGTCGCGCTGGACGCCGTTCAGTTTGCCGTAAAGAACAAATACAAGGTCAACGAAGATCTCACCTTCGTCAGCTATGCCAACCTCCCCATGAGTCACTATACGGCCTTCCCGCCCGTGGCCTCCGTCGAACAGTTTCCCTATATACAAGGCCAGCGCGCTACAGAGACGCTCCTGGAAATACTCACGTCCAATGCCCCCGCGGACAGTCCCGCATCTCCCGACCACTGGAAAAAGGTTATTTTGGAATCCCAGCTGATGATCCACAACGTGGAGTAGCCGCACTCCCCAGGCCCCCTCCCCCCGGCTACGCCGTGGTCTCCAAAAAGCGCAATCGTTTGTCTGTCCGAATACAGAATTATCTGGTTATGTTTGGTCCATGTTCTCGCCCATCCTGGAGGCCTATGGCCTACCCGAAGATAAATGTACCATCCGGCCGTTCGGCACGGGCCTTATCAACCATACCTGGAAGGTTAGCTACGGGGCTGCATCGTATATCCTTCAACGTATCAACGACGCCGTATTCCATCACCCTTCCCTTATTGCGGAGAACATGGAATCCCTGGCCGTTTACCTGCAGACCCATCATCCCGAGTACCTTTTTGTCAAGCCCCTGAATACCCGCGACGGCCGGAACCTGGTCCATTCGCAGGAAGGCTACTTTCGCCTGGTGCCCTTTATTACAGGCTCTCATACCATCGACGTGGTGTCGGCAGCCGACCAGGCGTATCAGGCCGCGCGGCAGTTTGGAAAATTCACCAGCCTGCTGGCGGGCTTCCCCATCGGACATCTTCATTTGACGCTGCCCGATTTTCACAACCTTTCTCTCCGTTACAGACAGTTCGAGGACGCCCTTCAACATGGCAATCCGGCCCGCATCGCCGCCACCGCTGATCAGATCGACGTGCTGCGGCACTTCCGGGGTATCGTGCATACATTCGAGGACATCCGCCACCATTCGGGGTTCCGGCTGCGCGTCACCCACCATGATACCAAGATCAGCAACGTACTGTTCGACGATTCGGGTCATGGTCTCTGCGTCATCGACCTCGACACGGTCATGCCGGGCTATTTTATCAGCGACCTGGGGGACATGATGCGCACCTACCTCTCTCCTGTCAGCGAAGAAGAAAAAGATATGGAGCTTATCTCTATTCGCGACGAATATTTCCGCGCCATCGTCCGCGGATACCTCTCCGAAATGAAGGAAGAGCTCAGCGCCGCAGAGATGGACCATATCGTATATGCCGGCAAGTTCATGATCTACATGCAGGCGCTTCGCTTCCTGACGGATCATCTCAACGACGACAGGTATTACGGCGCAAAATATGAGGGCCATAACTTCGTCAGGGCCGTCAATCAGCTCACGCTGCTGCAGCGACTGACAGAAAAAGAACCTATCCTCAATAAAATGGTGCAGGAATCAATTTATTCATTTTAAACCCGCATATATATGACCAACTCACGAAGACAATTTGTAAAGGACATAGGTCTTGCCGCCGCAGGAATGGCTATGTTTCGACCCGACCAGTTGTTTGCCGCCGCTCCCGCCGACCGTAAGGTACGCCTGGGATTTATTGGCACAGGCTTCCGGGGTCAGGGTCATGTAGCGCTGGCCTTGAGACGCTCCGACGTCGATGTGGTAGCCGTCTGTGACGTGGATGACAGGATGGTGCAGATGACCACCAACCTCCTGAAAAAGTCCGGCAAACCCATGCCAAAGATCATTACAGGTGACAACTACGCATACCGTCAGCTCCTGGAAATAAAGGACCTCGATGGGGTCATCATCGCCACTCCCTGGGAATGGCACGCCCCCATGATACTGGATGCCCTGGCAGCCGGCATCAAATATGTAGGCACGGAAGTAATTTTGGGCATCACCCTCCAGGATCACTGGGACGTCGTCAAGGCAGCCGAACAACACAAGGCCCACGTCATGATGCTGGAAAATGTCTGCTATCGCCGGGACGTGATGGCAGTCCTGAACATGGTTCGGCAAAATGTTTTCGGTGAGATAGTACACGTACAGGGCGGCTATCAGCATGACCTGCGTGGTATCAAGTTCAACGACGGCAATAACCCTCCCGGTGTCGGCGTAGAGTTCGGCCCCAAAGCTTTCTCCGAAGCCCGCTGGCGTACGGAACATTCCGTTCACCGCAACGGCGACCTCTACCCTACTCACGGCATCGGCCCCGTGGCCATGATGATAGACATCAACCGTGGCAATCGCTTCAAGTCCCTCTGCTCTTTCTCGACCAAGACCCGCGGTCTGCATGATTATATCCTTTCCAAAGGAGGCGCAAGCGCACCCAGCGCAAAAGTCAACTTCGCCCTCGGCGACGTCGTCACCACCAGTATCAAATGCGCCAACGGTGAGACCATCCTCCTGCAGCACGACACCAACCTGCCCCGCCCCTATTCGCTCGGCTTCCGGGTACAGGGCACCAAAGGGCTCTGGATGGATGTGAATAAAGGTATTTATGTGGAAGGCGCCAGCAAGCAGAATGATGTATGGGACGACGCACAGGAATGGTATGACAAGTACGATCATCCCCTCTGGCGCCGCTGGAGCAAGGACACACAGGGTGCTGGTCACGGCGGCATGGACTTCTTCGTGCTTCACGGCTTCGTAGAAGCCATCAAGCGGAATGCCCCTACCCCCATGGACGTATACGATGCCGCCGCCTGGAGCGCGATCACCCCGCTCAGCGAAAGCTCCATTGAAATGGGTAATGAACGCGTAGACTTCCCCGACTTCACCAGCGGACAGTGGATGTATAGGAAAAATGATTTTGCAATAGGGGATGAATATTAAATAATATGCTTGGAGGGAGGCGTATAGTTTTCCTCCAAGCCTTATCTACTATCTGTGCTGATCGATCGCCTGCTGATCAGGGATTCCAACTCCCCATGATAGATCATTTTCATCAAGCCCTCCGTAACAGC
This sequence comes from Sphingobacteriales bacterium 50-39, assembly GCA_001898505.1. Lineage (GTDB taxonomy): Bacteria > Bacteroidota > Bacteroidia > Chitinophagales > Chitinophagaceae > Puia. Next base: position 899,606 of record MKTZ01000001.1, on the reverse strand, counting down.
CCGATCGCCCAGGACTTTTTTGAAACTATCCATCTGTGTACCGAGATATTGACCTTTTTATTTTTATAAATATTCATGGGCTTTTTTCCTGTCATGCCGTGTTTTCAATATATTATCGACCAGTCTTTGATCAGAAATGGGAATATTTAAGAGGCCAGTACTTTTAGCCCTTCAGAAGTATATTTATTGACATGATCATCCGCGCTAATAAGGATATAATCATTACGCAATGCCAGCCAGATGAGCATTCTATCGAACGGGTCCTTGTGGTGTGTCGCGAGTAAGTTGTGATAAGAACTGCTTTCCCCAGTGCCTAAGGACACAATATCAAAACCCATTTGAGAGCAGGCATCCGGCAAATCTTCTGGCGAAAATCCCTCGAGCTTTAATTTTCCGATAGAAGCTTTCAGAGACACCTCCCAGAAACTGATTGTGCTGATAATGATTCGGTTTTCAGTATCGGTAACCACATCCCTTATCTTCTTCGATAGCTTTTGTGTTTCCGCCAGTGTCCAGAGCATATAATGTGTGTCCAGCAAATAGTTCATATACCCAAAAATTCTTCCTCACTCATTTTGAAATCATTGCTGAAATAGACACTACCTTTCCCCTCAAAAATACCGATCTTCCGCCTCCGCTTTTTTGCAGGCGCCTTAGGTACCAGCCGGGCAACGATCTCTTTGCTTTTCCCATATGAAATAGCTATTTCTTCACCCGCAAGCACTTTTTTGAGAACTTCAGAAAACCTGGCTTTGAATTCACCGACGCTCATGATTTCCATAAGTGGTAATTTCTATAAAGATAGCATTTACTTGTCAACTTGTCAAGTAAAATCATTGATTGTATCCAGACTCCCGGGCTATTCATTGTCAATCAATTGAACGGCCGTATTGGACCCCCACCAAATTTTTTACCTTTACCCCATGCTCCCTTTCCAGACCCTCATCCCCATAGACAGGAACTCCACCGTTCCCGTATACCAGCAGATCGCCAACGCACTGATCAAGCTCATACGCGACGGCATCATCAAGCCCGGCTCCTCCCTGCCCGGCAGCCGGCAGTTGGCATTACTGTTGGACGTTCATCGCAAGACGGTAGAAGCTGCCTACGAAGAGCTCTTTATACAGGACTGGATAAAGGTTGTCCCACGCAAAGGCCCCCAGGTATCCCAGCACCTTCCGGAAGTCAGGCCGCATAATTTCGTACCGGCAGTGTCTTCCACCCCTTACACGCAACCGGCAAACTTCCCCTTCTATACCTTCGGCCCCCTCGCCTCCCTTCCAGGCGGAGGAAAAAAATTACGCCCCGTCATCAACGACGGCCTCCCCGACCCCCGGATCGCGCCCGTCGACCTGCTTTTACGAGAATACCGGCGGCTGTTCAACCAGTCCTCCTATAAACGCTTTATCCTAACAGGCGACCAGGCAGGCTCGGTCAGCCTCCGCACCGCCATCATCGACTTCCTCTCGGACACAAGAGGAATGACCTTCAACCTGGATAACATCGTCATCACCCGGGGCGCACAGATGGCCATCTTCATGGCAGCCCGAATGATCATCCGGCCGGGAGCGAACGTCCTGGTCGGCAGTCCCAATTATTTTATGGCAGATGCGATATTCCGGCAGTTTGGCGCAAACCTCATAAGGGTCCCAGTTGACGACCACGGCATGGACATCGAATTCATCGAAAAGTTTTGTAAGAAACAAAAACCCGACCTCCTATACATCATTCCCCATCACCACCACCCCACCACAGTTACTCTCAGCAGCGAAAGAAGAATGCGTCTCCTCCAGCTCATCGATCAGTACGGGTTCCCCGTGATAGAGGACGATTACGACTATGACTTTCATTACTCCGGAGGCCCCATCCTCCCGCTGGCCAGCGCCGGCCACAACGGCAAGGTCATCTACATCGGATCGCTTACCAAATCCCTGGCTCCACCCATACGCATCGGCTATATGATCGCCCCCGCCAATTTCATCGAACAGGCTACCCAGCTGAGAAGAATGATCGATATCCGCGGCGACAGCCTCCTGGAAGAAGCCCTGGCCACCCTTTTCAAAGCAGGCGATATGCAGAAACACCTCAAAAGGTCGGTCAAACTCTACCAACAGAGGAGAAATATCCTCTGTGAACTCCTCGAACAGGAACTAAAAGACGTGGTCACCTTCACAAAGCCACAGGGTGGCCTCGCCCTATGGACAAAATTCAGAAAAGAATACCCGCTATCTGAAATATCCGAAAGAGCTGCCAACAACGGGCTAATGATCAGCGACGGTCGCATGTACGATGTAGACGGCCATCATTTCAACGCACTGCGTATAGGCTTTGCCTCCATGAACGAAAAGGAGCTGGAAGAAGCCGTGGGTCTCCTGAAAAAGTCCGTGAAATAAAAGGGCCCGTCAGGGCCCTTGAAGTTTTCTCACGCAACCAATTATTTGACAGCGACAGCGATCTTCGAATCCGCCGTCCCATAATACAAATACCACCGCCCCTTGAACCAGCCCAGCCCCTCCAGGAAACAAACCTCATTCACCTGCCCCGTTATCTCATACGGCTTGTCGGGTTTCATAAAGTAGTTATCCAGTCGATGTAAAATATGCGTAGGATCATCCTTATCCAGCAGCACCTGCGCCGCGGTATAGGTCCCCTCTGGCAGCGTACTGTCCCCGATAGACGGAACGTTCCGGCTATTGTAAATAAGCAATATTCCCTTATCCGTCAGCATGGCCGGCGGCCCGGACTCCACCAGGTCACAGTCGAACTTCTTCTGCCGGGTGGGAATGACGATCTTCAGGTCGGGCATGGCCAGCGCCTGTCCCCGCAACGCTATAGGGTCAGCCTCCCCGGAAGACTTTTCCACAGGCGTCCAGTTCACCAGGTCGTCGGATGTAGCAGCCCAGATATTCTGATCTCCCCAATACATCCAATACTTACCCTTTATCCGCGTGGCCACGATCTTCCCATCCTTCCCATAGGTGGAGACGATGGCCCCCGACTTCGACCATTTATCCAGGTACTTGCCATTATACGCCCTGGCAAAAGCAGGCCCCCGCTTCGTCCAGTGCCGCAGATCACTCGATACAGCTACCAGCAGCCTGGCCTTGTCTCCATCATAGCTCGTGTAGGTCATATAATAGACTCCCTTGTCATCCTCCACCACACGCGGGTCCTCACAGCCCCCCTCCCATTCGTATTTCTTAAAAACATCCTCCGCAGGATACAGCACGGGCTCCGCATCACGGGTAAAATGATAACCATCTCCACTCTTCGCCAGCCCTATCCGCGATGTACCCGCCGGCTTCCCCACCTTGTCCTGCGCTCTGTACAACAGATACAACGTATCCCCCTTCACTACCACAGCGGGATTGAATACATCCTTCTCTTCCCAGGCTACAGGCTTCTTCCAGATAGGGTCCGTAAAACTACCCGTCCCCGGCTGTAACACAGGATTTACACTGTCCACCTTGACAAAGGGCAGCAAGGCCCAGTTAACGCTGTCGGTGGCAGCAACATCACTCCCCGGCCCCGGCTTCCCGGCAGGCTCCTGGCAGCCGGTCAAAAGATTTACGCCCGCCAAAAGGATCACAATAGCACTGTCCAATAAACATCTTTTCATTTAGAGATCTTTTTCGATAATATAAATAGAGTTCACCTCGGCATCGGTCAGCACCTTATTGTACATACGAATATCGTCCATCGATCCGACGAAATAGCTGGCCCCCCAAAAATAAGCCGGATTGGAATTATCAGTCATGTTGTAAAACTCCTTTGGCATTTCATTACCTATGGAAAGGTCCACGGGCGATGCCAGGGTCACGGCTGCTCCGGGCGTATTGGTCCAGGTCTTCTTGAGCTCGCCATTGACATAGAATTTCATGGTGCCGTCGGTATAGGAAGCAGCCAGATGTGTCCAGACACCGGCAGCCACATTCACGGCGCCGGCATCCCGGTCATAGATAGTCGCAGCGGTCGCCACTGTCAAAAACGGTACGGCGGTACCATTCAGGTTGAACTTATAACCCCACCACCTGTTCATGGATATCATATAGCTGCCATTCGAATTGGACGTCATATCCACCCACAGGCTGATCGTAAAGGAGGGTGAATTCAGTTCCGACGCATAAGGCACCTGTATCAACGATCCGTTACCAAAGCTATAGGCCATATTCGCCCTTCCAAACCTGTCCGCCGTCAGTTGGGGCAACGTGCCTCCATCGGTGGCCGTCGCAGCGCTGCTTCCTACATAGCCTGTCTTCAACGCGCCATTATGACCGTGACCGCTGGAATCCGCAGCATTCCCATTGAACTTCCAATGACCGACAAGATACTGGGCCGACACTTCCTGTATGAGCTTGGTGCTGAACTGCTGCCCGGCCAGCGCAAGATTGCTGTACGCATTATTCACTTCCTCCTGGGTGAACTTGCCACTCTCTACCTGCGCAGCCAGGTCCAACGCGGCCTTCAGACTGCCCCTGGCCCCTACGCTGTAATCGCCGGGTTTATTACCTTCCACGCTATTATTGTAAACATTCATCAGGCTGTCGGTCAGCTGGGTCAGCCTGCTCTTATCTGAGTTGTAATTCGGACCGGGCTGATCATTCTTCTTACAGGAGAAGACAAGCGTCACGGCCAGCAATAAGCATATGATACGCATAATAATATTTTTTATTTACCAAGCTTTTTATTCGTGTCCCGCTCGCTCTGTGGAATGGGAAACCACTTGTTCTTATCATAATTGAAGTTGGGGGCGCCTTTTGTAAGGGCAGAAGTGGCATACGCACTGCCATAACGGATCACGTCGAAGAATCGATGGAACTCCATCGCCAGCTCCGACCTCCGCTCCTTGCGAATAGCATCCCGCAATTGTGCAGCATCAGTAGTAGTCACATCCGCCAGCAGCCCTGCAGGTACCGTGCCATACCCGGGCAACGACGCATCATACAGGTACGACTCCCGCGCACGCCGGCGCACAGAATCCAATGGCGCCAGGGCCGCAGTAGGATTTCCACTTTCATTATACGCCTCGGCCAGCACGAGCAGCACATCGGAATATCGCAAAGCCTCGTAATTCACGCTTCCATCGTTCTTCTTCCCGATGGGAACTTCTGACAGAGGCTGCACCATCTTCTTTGTAATATACCCGGTGGTAGTCCAGGAAGGATCGAAAGGCGTGTCGAAATAGGGATGCCCGGCCCTGGCTACGGTATAATCCAATCGCGGGTCACCGTTCTCGAAATTATCCACGAGGTCCTGCGTAGGGTAAAAGAACCCATAGCCGGTGAGACTGCGGGGAGAGAACCACGCATTCAGCTCATTACCCTGTATAGGCTGATAGCCGGTGATATGATTCACGGTGAAGATAGCCTCGGTGTTGTCCTTCGTGGTGGCGCTGAAATTGTCCGAATACAGCTTGGTGAGGGTGTATTGTTTGGAATCCACCACCTGTTGCGCCGTCTGCGCCGCCAGCTGCCAATGGTTGGCAAGAGCAGTATGAAAAAGATAAGCCTTGGACAATAACGACAGCGCCGCCCACTTCGACGCCCTCCCAAGATCGGCTCCATGCGTGGCATCGGGAAGATCTGGCGCAGCCGCCAGACAGTCCTGCTCCACCTGCCGGAAGATACTGTCCTGCGAAAGGGCCGGACTTTGCAGCTCCTCCGGCGTCTCTACCTTCAGATGCAGCGGGATCTCCCCATAACAGCTGGTGAGAATAAAATAATAATAGGCACGGAGGAATCTGGCCTGTGCGATCACCGATTTCTTCGTGGCATCCGAAACCTTTGTATTGGAGGCGGGAAGCCCATCCAACACCACATTGCATTTGAACACTCCATCATAATAGCGTTGCCATACGGCCTCTACAGCCGAATTGGTAGTAAGTATATTGAATTGATCGATGGCGTCAAAGTCGGCCTGATCCCCGGCCAGCCCTCCCTTAATAGCATCGTCGGAGGCGACATCCCCCAATACCCAGATGGCATTCGAAGCGCCGGAAGTAAAGCTGAGCGGTGCATAGGCCGCATTCAGCGCCAGCTGCGCATTGGCATCGGAGGTAAAAAAATTATCGGGGGTCGTCTGCCCCAGCAGCTGCTTGTCGAGGAACTTCTTGCACCCCCCGGCAACTACGGTAAGACAACAGAAAGAAAAAATAAGAATACGCTGCATATAAGAAGTTTGAAGATTAGAAATTGATATTCACACCTGCCGTATAGGTCCGCGCAGAAGGATAGGTCCCCCAGTCGATACCTATGGCCTTATCTCCATCCCCCGCCGTAGCGGCATTGGCGCTGGTAGCCATCTCGGGATCGAGACCGGTGTACTTGGTGATGGTGAATGCATTCTGCACGCTCACGAAAAACCGTATGCCGGACACCTTCCAGCGAGACAGGGTCCCGGCAGGGATACGATAGCCCAGCTGCACATTCTTCAGCCGCAGATAGGAACCATTCTCCAAAAATCTCGTGGAAGCCTGCTTGTTATTCTGCGCCCCGGTCCAGCTCAGACGAGGGAAGACATTGGTGGACCCTTCTTTTGTCCAGGCCTTGCTGGCCGCACGCTCCGTAATATTGAAGCTCCGGTAGAACCCTTCTATGTCGGTGAGCACCTGGTTATAGATCTTGTTCCCATTGACACCCTGGAAGAATAGACTCAGATCCAGTTCCTTATAAGAAAGATTCCCCGTAAACCCATAGGTGAACTTCGGTATAGGGCTTCCGGCATAAACTCTGTCATTTTGATCGATCACTCCGTCATGGTTAATATCTCTAAATTTTACATCTCCCGGCATGATACCCGCACCCTGGTAAGCATGTGTGAACACTTCCAATGGTGTCTGGAAAATACCATCCATCTGCAACAGATAGAACTCTCCGATAGGCTGCCCTTCGGTGGTGATAGTGCCATAAAGATTGTTGTCGATACGTCCCGCAGGAATAGGCCGTCCGCCAGCCAGGGAAAGCACTTCATTATGGACAGTCGCGAAATTCGCGCTTACCTCATACCGCCAGTCCCTGTTGATGGCTTTTCTATAGCTGACCTCGAACTCGAAACCCCTGTTGACCACGGTGCCGGCATTTTCCGTAGGATTGGCAGCTCCGCCGCCACTGCTGGGCGCAGGTATGGACAGGAGCATATTGCTGGTCTTCTTGTTGTAATAGTCAACTGTAAAATTCAATGCATTGTTGAACATGCCCAGGTCGACACCTATATCGGTCTGCGTGCTCGTCTCCCATTTGACATTGGGATTGCCCTTGGCCACGATGGTATAGCCTGGCACAGGTGTTCCTCCAAAGGGATAGTAGCCGCCGGTGGGCCCGACGACAGATGTGTAGGAATAATTGCCGATCTCCTGGTTGCCCAGTTGACCCAGGCTGGCCCGCAGCTTCAACAGCGACACGTTACGGACATTCGCCATAAACTTCTCCTTGTCGATACGCCAACCCACGGCCCCGGAAAAGAAATTGCCATACCGATCATGAGGATCCAGCCGCGAGCTGCCATCCCGCCTGAAATTGAAGCTGGCAAGGTATTTATCGTTATATTGATAGCTGAGGCGACCGAAGAGCGAGAACAATGCCCACTGACTCTCATTCCCCCCATTCAATGGATTCAACGTCCCATTGTCCAGGTATTGGAACGAACCACCCTGATTCACATAAGTGGTACGGCTGGCGGATAGCTGATGTATGGCGTTGTCGACAGCTTCCGCTCCTACAAGGACCTCGAGCCCATGCTCCCCGAAATTCAAATTATACGTAGCAGTATTCGTCCAGTTGTAAGTAAAATTGTTACTATAAGATTGAGCAAGCGAGTTCGGGATATTCTGAAACCGTATAGGTCCGCCCCAGGTAGGATAGAATTGCTTATACTCCGACAGGATCAGGTTAGTGCCGATGTCACTGCGGATACGCAGATTCTTTATCGGTGTGATCTCCAGATAGGCATCACCTAACAAAGAATAGTTGTAGAAATTCCGGTCGGTATTGGCAGCCAGCCCCACAGGGTTAAGACCATCCCCAAAAAAATACGCGAGACTGTCCGGCGTCGGAAGGTCCAGGTACTGACCCGGCGCATAATATACAGGCAAGGCGGGCGTACGGAACAACGCATACCGCATGACACTGGCTCCCGGATTACCATTCCCATACCCATCCCCCGAGCTGCCCACCTGGCGGGTCTTGTTATAAGCCAGGTTCATGTTCGTTCCGAACTTGAATAGCCGCGACAGAGTGCTGGTCACGGAGCTGCGAATGCTCAGCCGGTCGTACGCCGAATTCTTGATCAACCCTTCTTGTGTAAAATAGCTGGCTGAAACCATATACTGCGTACTCTCGCTGCCTCCGCTCACCGACAGCTGCATATTGGTCAGATTGGCCGACTTCAATACCTGATGCTGGTAATCCAGATCCGGCAATGTATCCAGCATTCCCAACGGTATCTGTTTTCTCCCATCCACCGCTGCCGCCGTGTTAAAGGCGGTCACATACTCCCGCGTATTCGTCATCTTGATATACTTCTCCGGCGACTGAACACCGCTATAGGCATTAAAGCTGAATCTTGGCTTGCCGCTCCGCCCTTTCTTTGTCGTGACAAGCACTACGCCGTTGGACGCCCTCGCCCCATAAATGCTGGCCGAAGACGCATCCTTCAATATGCTGATGTCCTCGATGTCATTGGGGGAGATGGCATTGATACCATCCTTCGTCGGCACCCCATCGATGATATACAAGGGGTCGTTGTTATTGATGGTCCCGATACCCCGGATACGTACGGAAATAGGCGTTCCCGGCGCTCCGGTGGACTGGGTGATGGCCACACCCGCCGCCTTGCCCTGCATGATCTGGCTCACATCCCCGACAGGCAGATTGTTCAGGTCGCTGGCCCGTATGGTGGATACGGCGCCGGTAAGACTCTTCTTTCGGGTAGTGCCATATCCGATCACTACCACCTCATTGATATTCCCCGGCACAGCCTGCAGGACGATGGTAAACTGTGTCCTGCCGGACACGGGTATCTCCTGCTCCTGGTAGCCGATATAGGATACTACCAATATTGCCTCCTCAGGTACCACCAGGGTAAAATTACCGCCGGCATCCGTGGAGGCCCCCATCGCGGTCCCCTTCACCTTCACGCTGGCCCCCGCCAGCGCATCCCCCGCGGCTGACAAGACTTTCCCGCTGATACGTACGTCACCCGCATCCGCCAGCCTGGCCGTCACCACCACGAGGTTGCCCGACAACACCTGATAGGTCAGGGAAGAACCACCCAGCACCTTATCAAGTATCTGTGGGACAGTACGATCGACTACCGCCACATCGATCTTTTCCTGATGGGGCAGCACGTCATCCTTGTAGACAAATGTGTAATTGCTCTTTTTCTGCAGCAGGTCGAAGAACTGGGCCCAGCTGATGCCCTTCTCACTGAGAGTGATCCTATCCTGGGAATGAACTTTTGCGGACACCTGTAGAAAGGTAATTAGTAGTAGGGCAATCGCTAGTTTCATACGCAGAAGGATTTCACTAACATTTTTTTTCATACATTTGAAATGTTGAGGTTAAATAATCAGATGCCTGGCTTCCGGGCGGAACTTAGGTATCAGTCTGTGATTATACCCAACTTCAGGAGGTGTGACAGCACTTCCTGTTTTTTTGGGCAAGCATTTTATATCGTTTTGGTTGTTGTTACATATCCTCCTATTTTGATGTGATGTGTATGGTGTCTCCTTCTATACGATAATGGAATCCCAATGATATCTGCAACGCATCCATTACATTTTTAATGGGTTGATCCTTGAAATAAGCCGTGAGCCTGTCCTGCAGATAGCGCTTGTCCTCAAAGCTGATATGGATATTATACCACCTTTCGAGCTTCTTGCTCACATCGGAAAATGCTTCATTCCGGAATACCAGCTTGTCCTCTACCCACGAGGTCTCTATAACTGTATTGTATTGAGGATCAGGCGCCACCATTTTTCGATCCACGATGGCCTCCGTCTTCTGCATCTCTCGTATTGGTATCACTACTTTTTCATGCGGCCGTAATATAATACCTACCCCACCCGGCCAGTCTATCTCTACCTTGCCATTGATCAGTGTGGTCTCTATGGTGGAATCGTTGGGATAGGCTTTTATATTGAACGAGGTGCCCAGCACCTTTACATCCAGTTTGCCGGTGTGTATGATAAACGGATGCTCCGGGTCATGCTTTATGTCAAAAAAAGCCTCCCCTGTCAGCGTCAGCTCCCTGCGTCCCCCCGCAGATACTTCAGCATACGTCACCTTGGAACCCGCATTGAGCCAGAGTTTGGAGCCATCCGGCAGCTCCTGATAGCTGCGTGTCCCATAACGGGTTACTATCTCTTTACCATGTACAGGTGCATTACTAACCACGACTTCACGTTTGCCTCCGCGATACAGCAGAGCGCCACCTACAACCAATGCCAGTACCGCCGCCGCAGCTGCCCATCTTCTCCAGACCACGACCTTCGGCATAGCAACAGTCTCAGCCGGCTTCGCAACAGGTTCATCCATAATTCTCGCCAGCCCGCGTTCCATCATCTCGCTTTCTTCCGCAGCGCTTCCCCCCCTGGGCGCCTCCCGCATCCGCTGTAACAGCTGTAAGGTCTCACGCAAGGCGGGATTGGCGAGCATAGCCCATTCCAGCTCTTCGTTCTCTTCGGGCGTTAATTCTCCCGCCAGATATCTTGCCAGCAAGACATCCATTCTATCCTGATCCATGATATATAAGGTTGACTAGGAAAAAGGACACACCACTCACAAAAAACCCTTAAAAGGAAAATAAAAAAAATTCTACCTTTATTCTTAGCTCCCGAAAGGAGCCCGTCCCAAGGGTGTTTGCCATGGACACTACCATAACCATACTGCATGATAAGATAACTGCGCTCAACGATGTGCAAGCCTTCGAGGAATGCTATCGAAAATATTTCGTGCGTTTGTACCGTTTCTGCTTCTCCATCGTTCATCAAAAACAGCCCGCCGAAGACATCGTTCACGACGTATTTATGCAATTGTGGAAGAAAAGAGAGGAATCATCCTCCATTCGCAATCTGGAGGTTTATCTGTATGTGTCTGTAAAAAACCTTTCATTAAACCATCTCCGCAATACTTCTCATCGTATCGTGGATATTGCTGAACGCAGCCATGAATATATTCAGTTCAACGCCGACCCCGAGACCCTGCTGATCCATTCCGAAGCCGTCAAAAAAATGAACGCTGCTATCCGGAACCTGCCCCCTCGCTGCAAGCTCATCTTCAAGCTCATTAAGGAAGATGGACTGAAATACAAGGACGTCGCCACTCTCCTGGACCTATCCATAAAGACTGTCGAGGGACAATTGGCCATCGCCATGAGAAAGCTGGTCCAGGCGATGGAAGATTAAACAATCCAGGAGCCGCGGGATGCGGCTCGTCCGAAGGACAGACATTAGCGTCCGGGGAATGGCTATTCATACCAATCTTCTATCTGGTACGAGATGGGTCTTACCAGTATCGCACATTTTGGGGAATCGGTTTCCCACCCATCGTCCCTTCGACGTATCAATCCACAGTATACATTGTTAAGGAACACCTGGAAAGCAGTTGGCTTCCGGTGCTGAGCGCCGGCCTGCAGCGGCTGGATTTCGCCACGGTATTGTTTCCCTTCGAAGCTGAAGTAAATGGTGAATCTATTAAACATAAGAAGCGTTTAATATATACCACCTAATTTTCATGCCATCCGTCCCGCCCTGCCAGGTTCCGCCCCTACCGTATCGTCGGGAACGCCATCCCCGTGATCTTCCGGTAAAGGTCCACGGCATACAGATCGGTCATCCCGGCGATGAAATCTACAACGGATTGTATATCCCCATACAGACTCCCGGCCTGGCCCTTGATGACAAACTGCCTGGATATCAGCTGCAACAGCTTCTCCGACTTCGCATTATGGGGATTCAGGACAGCCCCTAAGAACTCCTTCAACATCCCTCCGATGACATTGTACCCCGCTATCTCTATCTCCACCACGCTCCGGTGGTTATATATATGCTCCACAGAATATTTATCGATCTTTTTCATCAGCGCCAGCTCCCGCGCCGGCAGGTAGTCGATCAACGACTTTTCCACCTTCCCCTCCAGCAACAGCTCTTCTTTTTCCATAAACACATCCCGCACCCTATAGATCAGCAGGTTGATCAGCTTGGCGCGCAGGAATTGCACCTTCTGATTGTCGTCATTTATTTCATGGAACACCTTCTCCACTCTTTCACGCGCATCATACCCCTTCTCCTCATCAAAAAAGGAAAGAAAAAGGTCCTTGATCGTGTCGATGGAGATGATATTCAGCCGGTGTGCATCCTCGAAGTCGATGATCCGGTAACAAATATCATCCGCCGCCTCGACGAGATACACAAAAGGATGACGGGCATAGATATGTTTTTCCGGGTCCAGTCGCGGTATCCCCAGTTCCTCCGCTATCATCTGGTATATCCCGACCTCGCTGTCGAAAAACCCCGATTTCTTTGTCGCTAATTGTTGCTTGTTGAACCCATTCAGACTGTCTGAAGGATATTTTACAATGGAAGCCAGCGTGACATAGGTCAGCCGGAATCCCCCCGGCGCCTCGTTGAAATGATGCGTCAATGTCCGGAAGGCGTTGGCATTCCCTTCAAAATAAAGAAAGTCGCGTTGTTGATTGGGTGTCAGTTCCTCCCTGAATCGTTGCCCCAGGGTCGCATCCTGCTGCACCCCGCGAAAGAAATTACGGATAGCATCCTCTCCTGAATGACCGAAAGGAGGATTTCCAATATCATGCGCCAGACACCCCGCCGCAATGACGGATGGCAGCTCGTATTTATAGAACTCCCGGAACTCGTCCCCCGACGCGGTATATCGGTCCGCGATGGCATCCCCCACCGCCTTCCCCAGCGACCTCCCCACGGAAGCCACTTCCAAACTGTGTGTCAGCCGGTTATGAACAAACACCGGCCCCGGCAATGGGAACACCTGCGTCTTATTCTGCAATCTGCGAAAGGCGGAAGAAAAAATTATCCTGTCGTAATCCCTGAGAAAAGAGGTCCGTCGGTCGGCCCCCGGTTGAACGCTCGTCCTTGGCCGGGTGGATCCCGTCCGGAGAGGACTGTACAATTGCCCCCAATTCATTTTTTGCATGGGGGCAAATATATTACTTTACATCGTATACGATATAATCCAGCGTCTTCACCTCCAGCCCCGCCCCTGCGCCAGCCATCCCTGCTCCAGTCTCCCCCGCTACCACCCGTATTCCCACGTGATGCCTGCCCCTCGGAAGCCCATACTTCCAGCAAAGATCATGACGCCGGGTAATAAAGTCCGACGGCAGACGCACCAGCTCCCCCTTCCCCCCATCGATGGACACCTCCATCGTTATCACCCCATCCGGCACCTTGACAGTACCACCGGTCCCCTCCGTCTTAAACACCCCCCCTCGCAACACAAAACCCGTCCCATCAAAGTCAAACCCCTCCTCCTTCACACCCGCATGCACCCATGCCGTCTTCGACACCACCCGCAACCCGGAAAAACACTGTTCCAGCCGCACGGTCTTCGGCTTTTGCAGCAGTATGCTCACCTTCCCATCAGCCACCATACCCCCATGCCGGCGGATATTTTCCAACGCATGACGCAAGCCGATAGCATATACCTTCTCCAGCGACAAATGCGTGTACGAAAAGTCGATGTTCTCCGCCTCCTTCAGTCCCATCTTCCAATAAGAAGGAATATGACTATACCCCAACATCGCCCCCAGAATACCCCCTACCGTAGAAGGATTGCAATCCGCATCCTGCCCGGACCTCGTCGCTACCTCCAGGCTCCTGGAAAAATCGCCGTTACCATACAACAAACCCATGACCACATACGCCGCATTTATCTTCGCATCGATGTCAAAAGGATCATTCACCCCATCAGGACAGCCTTTTTCATCCGCCCATTTCTGCTGCAATTGCTGCCAGCACCTATGCCAATCCGATGGACTTGCCCGATGCCAGGCTATCACATCCGCAATGCATTTATAAAAATCACTCTCCACGGGTATAGTCTTCAATGCCTCCGCAACGATATAGGACACATCCTTCGAAACAAACGCCAGCGAATACATCGCCCCCACAAATACACCCCCATACCACCCATCCCCATAATTCATGATATGCCCCACCTTGTCGCTGATGGCGCTGGCCGCATTCGGCATACCCGGACTCATCAACCCCGCAAAATCCGATTCTATCTGGTAGTCGATATCATCCGCGTGTGGATTGTTCATCCAGTTCCCCGACATGGGAGGCCGTATGCCTTGAAGGATATTGTATCGCGCCGCCTGGTTGGCATGCCACAGCTTATACTCGGCGTGGGCAAAGGCGCTTGCGAAAGAATCCACCGGCGCATCCAGCCCCAGCCTCTCCATCACTTCCACAAAACTCAGGTCCATATAGAGGTCGTCATATAAGCCCGGGTCCTCCAGCATCGTCTTCTTCAGATAGCCATCATACCAGGTCAATGACCGATCGTCTTTTATATATTTTCCCAGATATCGGAACTCATAAGGCCCGCCAAACGTCACCCCGATGGTCTGGCCCGCCCACCCCCCCATGATCTTGTCCTTCAGCTCATCCATCGTCAGGGTCAAAGTATCCTTCCCCAACGTATAAGCCTGCACGGCAGCGTCATTGCCCGCCACGATCAGCTTCTGCCCCATCCATTCCATGCTCCGGACATCCTCGCGTATATCCAGCCCACTCTTCCACTGCGGCACATAGGAAAAACCAAGACGACCGTCCCCCTTCAATACCACCCCATGATTGGCCTTATACCGGCCAAACCGCATACGCGTCCACGAATTATTTCCCGCAAGTATCAGGTCCTTCTTCCCATCCCCATCGACATCCCCCGCCCGAATGGCATATACCGGCGCATACTGCGCCTCCACTGGCAGAGCCTTCTTTATAAATCCTTCCTTACCCCTGTTCTCCAACACCACCGTCTCCATACAGCCCGCTTTCAACACACCCGCATCTTTCAATTGTTGCGGCGTAAAAATATCCGTCATCCGGGCGTCGGCATAAGCGCTGTATTCGATGTATCGTTTCTTCAACATGGGTAATTGATCCACCAAATCATCCCTGAATACGGCAGGATACTCCACGCCCCCGATATAATAGCATAGAATGGGATCGAGGATACCATTACCGTCAAAGTCCTTATAATACATACACATCGGCTCCTTCTCGCTGACCTTGAACTGCGTGTTCAATCCCATATTGCCAACGATCAGGTCCTTGTCTCCATCCCCATCCAGGTCCTCCGTCGCCAGCGTGTTCCACCATCCAGCCGAAGGGAATTTGATATAATCGTCCGAAACATCCCTCAACCGTCCTTTCTCATTATGAAACACTTTTATAGGCATCCACTCGCCCACCAGGATAAGGTCATCCCACCCGTCACGATCGATATCCATCCAGACGGCATCCGTCACCATGCCGATATGCCGCAATGCGGGCGCCAGCTCTTCCGTGACATCCCTGAACCTCCCCTTGCCATCATTTAATAACAACGCACTCCGTGGCGCCATGGGATACTTCCCCGGCACTACCCGGCCTCCTACAAAAAGATCCAAATGCCCATCCCCATTGATATCTCCCGCCCGCACACAACCCTTGCTAAACCGCATCTCAGGCAACGCTCCCGGCGATGCAGAAAATTTTCCCTTCCCGTCATTCAGGTATAAATGATCCTGTAGGGCTGCATCTCCTTCCTGGAATTCATACCCTCCTCTGGCAGTATATAAATCCGTATATCCATCTCCGTTGGCATCGAAAAAGACAGCAGATACGACCTCGCTGCCCGAGTCCCTATCAATTGCAGGCTGCGGACTGACGACCATGCTTCCATCCGGCGCCTGAAGAAATAGCTTCGATGCCCCTCCCTTCGCACCCCCGATAAACAGGTCTTCCATACCATCCTTATTGACATCTCTTTTGGCCATACAAGGGCCCAGCCTCGATAAATAACCAGGCATCAGCGGTTGTACAGCAAAATCATTGAATGGGTTCTCCCTATGTACAAAGGCCGGAGCAGCCGTCTCCCGGAACAAAGTTTCTGCCGGTGTCCTATTATCTGGCACGTCAGTAGTTTCACTCCAATCAAGCATTATTTCTTTCCCTACCGGGGCATTTTTTTTCACTCCCCTTTTCCCATCCGGCCACACCACCACTATCGAGTCGATCACCATATGCCCCCCAACCCCAAAATTCAACACGTGATCCACCGAAGACTGAAAACCCCGCACAGGCTCCTGCTCCTGGAAATACAGCTGATCCCCGCAGTAAAGCCGCACCTTGCTCCCCACCCCATCCCTGTTCAACGGACTTCCCTTAAGCCGCACCTTGCAGAAATGATTATCCGGCAACAGCGACTCCGCATTGTTCCGATACACAGTTGCCACCGCATTGATATTATTGACCACCAGGTCCAGGTCTCCGTCATTGTCCAGGTCCGCATACACGGCGCCGCTGCCGATAGTTGTTTGATCCAATCCCCATTGTCCGGTCATCCGGGCAAACCGTCCACCTCCCTCATTCCGAAAAACATATTTTTTGGGCTCCAGCACGGGCAGCTTTTCCAGTACCTCATGCGTAGGAATTGCCTGAGCACTGCTATGGACAGCCGCATAATGATACTTGATAAAATCCATGTCCGTAAAGTCCCTTGGATACCCGTTTGTAACAAAAAGGTCTTTATACCCATCGTTGTCGAGATCACAGAACAGTCCGGCCCAGCTCCAGTCGGTGTTGGAGATGCCCGCCAGCTGACCTATTTCGCTAAAGCTTCCATCCCCATTATTTTTCTGCAGCATATTACGGCTGTACTGATAGTAAAACCCCTGACGGAACAGCAACTGGAACTTATTAAAATTGTCCGACCCGTTGTGCATCTTCTGAGTATGGTTATCCTCCGCCAGCATGTCCAATGTCAGAAGGTCCGGCCACCCGTCATTATCGATGTCCGCACAATCCGATCCCATCGAATACAGCGAACTGGCATCCATGCATTCCTTCAGCCTCTCCGTAAAATGCCCATTCCCATCATTGATAAAAAGATGATCCGGCTCGTTGAAGTCGTTGGAGACATATATGTCCGGCCAGCCATCCCCATTCACATCGGACACGGCCAATCCCAAACCAAAGCTCAATACATTGGATACGATCCCTGCACTTTCGCTGACATCCGTAAAATGTCCACCATCATTTCGGTAAAGCTTGGTTGCAAAGGCGGGTTCCTTCTTTTCCCGGAGCGAAGCGTCCTCCATCGCACTGTTGGCATACTGTTGTAGAGAATGGTTGATCAGCACCATATCCAGATCCCCGTCCCTGTCATAGTCGAAAAAAGCAGCTTGAGTAGAATACCCTTCATCTGCCAGGCCATATTCCTCCGCCCGTTCCGTAAAGGTCAGATTGCCATTGTTGATATACAAAAGGTTCCTTCGTCTCGCAGGATCTATATCCGCGCTCCGGCAAATGTATATATCCAACAACCCGTCCCCATTCACATCCGCCATGGTAGCCCCGGTACACCAGCCTTGCAGACGAGCTATGCCGCTGCTTTCCGTTATATCCTGAAAAGAAAAATTTCCCTTGTTGAGATAAAGATGGTTCGGAGACATATTCCCCGTGAAAAGCAGGTCTGGCAACCCATCATTATTGATATCCCCCACAGCCACACCGCCTCCATTATAGAAATAGGCATAGTTCAATACATTAGCCTCGTCATTCTCCCGGAGGACGTTCTTAAAATGTATCCCGGTACGATCCTCTCCCATCTGCGTGAACAGGGTGGTCGGATGCCCGCATCCAGCCAGACAAATGACAATAAGCAAAGTGAAACACCTCATAGACGTATGTATATTTTCTTCTTATCCAATATCCATCCCACACACCAGCAAATAAAAGTATACGCCAACGCAAACAACAATGCCCCCATCGGCCCTGGAGCCACACGCTGGAACAACACCCTATTGATCCAGTCGATAAACAGCTCACCACTCCGCACTCGCATCACCAGAAAGATCCCCATCAAGGAAGAAAGTATATAAATGAACAAGGGGTTCTTTCCGAATATACTAAAAAAAACTGTCCCCCTCTTCCAGCCTCGCACCTCTACAAGATAACACAACACCCCCAACACCATCAGGTCGATCCCCGAAGCATACACAACATAGGAAGAAGTCCATAATTTCTTATTCAACGGCATCCACCCATTCCAGACAAGCCCCAATCCTACCAGCAACGCACCCGTCACCAGCAGCCCGGCCACTGTTTCATACGAAGCCCCCTTTCGAACGATCCATCTCCCGGCCAGGTACCCGGCCAGCACGTTCACCACCGCCGGCAGCGTGCTCAACAACCCCTCCGGATCAAATGCAATCCCCCTCTCCCGGTACATATGCCGAGGCCCCAATATTAAAAGGTCGATCCTCCGTACGGCATTCCCTTCCACCGTGTACACCTGCTCTCGCACTCCCAATAACTCCAGCAGCAGCCAATATCCCAGCAGCAATGCCACCGACACCACAAGCACCCACCGGTCGCTCGCCCCCCGTCTCTCCGGCAACGCTTCATTTCCCCCCAGCCCCCTCACCAATAGTGCAGCGATCAAATAAGCTAGCGCAATTCTCTGCAACACCGCCATAACCCTCACCTCCCCCAGCGATGCCCCCGAAAGATACCAGGTCAGCAACCACCCCACCCCAAATAATAAAATACTCCGGCGAAATATCTTCCCAATCCCCGGCCGCGTAAAGACCATAGCATTCCCCACAGCAAAAACAAAGGACGGAAATACCAGGTCGGTCAGCGTACAGCCATTCCACTCGGCATGCATCATAGCAGCATAAGGTACGGCGCCGCTGCCCTGCGTATTGACGACGATCATCAAAAAGACGGTCATGCCGCGGAACACATCCAGGGTAACAAACCGCTTCCTCATTGCACGACGATTTCATCCACAAATAATAAATTATCGTCTGGCTTCACCTGCAACCGCGCATTCACCAATTCCACCTGCACATACCGCGCCCTGCTCCCGATCACCGCCTTGTAACGCTCCACATGCCGCAACAGCTGCTGCGGCACTATTTTATTTTCGATCAGCTCCATTGGTTTGTACAGCAGCCCATCTTCCGAAATGCTTATCCGAATTCTCCGGGGTAAATAAATATTCCCCACCTGATCCTCCATGCACCCAAGGCCGACAGAATATATATCCTGCACCCGACCAAGATCCAGCTTCAACGTCACCACCGGATCACGAAAGGACACCCACCTCCCATCATAAGGCTCCACGGTCCCAAAGACCCCATCGGTCAATTGCCCCATCCCGTCCGCGCCCCTGAGCACCCCTATCGCCCGGTGCAGCACAAAACTGTCCGTATTCACCATACCCATTCGGCGCCCCTCCTCGAAAACAGCTGCCTCCAATCTGCAACTCTCATTTATTCTCACCGGTTCCTTATATTCCATCCACCCCTGTCCCACATTATAACGTATCTCCCCATGCGGCGCCTGACTGGACAACCGCACAACAACATCACGCCCCGCGCTGTCAAATACAGGATATATCCCGGGGTTATAGAGACTCTTCGCATAATGTATCCCCTGCGCATCCCACCGCCTCATCTGCTCTTCCACACTCCGGACATATCGCGAAAAGTCTTTCTTATGCGCAGGTGTCCACAACGCCTCCGACAGCGCAGTTAGTCGTGGCAACAACATATATTCCACCCGCTCCGGTGCCGGCACATTCTCGGTCCACAGACAGGCTTCCCCTCCCAGCGTTCTCCCGGCATCGAACGCATATACTGAATCCAGGAACAACGGTGCATACGTAATATCAGGCTCCAGCCGTGGATCAGATTGGTAAAAGTCAAAGTATGTATACCTATATGGCGCGAAAACCACATCATGTACCTTCCCTGCACTATCCCTGCCCGAAGGATCACCATGCCACGACATGATCACAGAACTGTCCGCCAACGACGCATTCCGCACCTCGTCCCACCCGATCATCCTTCGCCCATGCGCGGTAATAAAGCTGTCTATCTGTCCCGTAAACCAGGCCTGCAGCTGCCGCACGGAATGAAACCCCTTCTCCTTCATCCTCCGTTGACACCGGGAACAACCCAGCCAGGGCCCTTCCCTGACCTCATCCCCGCCGATATGGATCAGCTTCGAAGGAAAAAGCGCCATGGTCTCCAGCAGTATATTTTGCAGGAACACAAACGTAGAGTCATTCCCCGCACAAAAATTATGCAGCAGGTCCCCCGCATAACCACAGGGCACAAGCAATGGCACCGGATTATCCAGGTCCGCATATTGCGGATATGCCACCAGCGCGGCCGTACAATGCCCAGGCATCTCTATCTCGGGTATCACGGTGATAAACCGCGCCGCGGCATAGGCTACGATATCCCGCACCTGCTCCTGCGTATAAAACCCACCGTAAGTAGCCGGCTCACCGGGATGCGTCGGCTCTGCAATGGTCATAGGTATATTCGTACGGTCGGCCCGCCAGCCACCCACGGAACAGAGCCGTGGGTATTGCTTGATCTCGAGACGCCAACCGTGACTATCCGTTAAGTGCCAGTGAAAAGTATTGATCTTGAAAGAAGCCAGGATGTCGAGATACTGCTTGATAAAGTTCACTCCAAAAAAATGACGGCTCACATCCAGATGCATCCCCCGGTAGCCATACCTTGGATAGTCCAGTATCCGCACACAAGCCAGCGTCCCCGTCCCCGACACAGACGTCCCGCTATCCACCAATTGCCGCAACGTCATCATTCCATAAAACAATCCCGCCTCTGAAGATGCTTGTATCAATACCCCACCTCGCGTTATATCCAGCAGATACCCCTCCGGACTGACCACTCCCTCCACAGACCGCAAGACAAGCTTTACCCTCTTATCCCCACACCCCTTCAACGCCCGCGCATCCTTCATCTCCAACCACACCATCGTCTCCTTCGTCATCCGGAATACACCCGCTTTTGGCGAAATGCTCACCGGCTCGGGTAAGACCCTCACCGGCGAAGCAGACGCTGAGTACGAATATCCAACTGAGAGTACAAGGATTAGAACCTTAACCAAATCTTTATAAACATTCATAGTCGACTACTATTTATTCCACCAAACCCTGGTGCTTGCTTTGTCAACCCCTCCCAGCAGAGGAATAGCCGCCTGAACAGCCTTGCCATTTGTTTGATACTCATAATCCAAAAAATTAAATCTGCTGATCATGCTGGGAGCCACCACATCCGGGTTCTCCGAATTGGCCACAGGATACAGTACAGGATAGCCGGTCCTCCGCACCTCGGCCCAGGCCTCGATGCCGTCCGGGAATAAAGCAAGATATTTCTGCGTACCTATCTGCTGCCGCTGAATGGCCTCCGTAGCGCCAAACTTCACCGGTATATTCGACACGGCGCCCGAGTTCAGATAATCATTCAATACAGCGGGCGTACCGGTGCCATGGATATAATTATCGAGGATGGTCGCATCCGTAATACCCCACTGCTGCAATGAAACGCGTATCCCCTGCTCATAAAGATCCTGAGCCGCGCCGTCCATATTCCATCCATTGACCGCACCCTCCGCCCGGAGAAAATAAGCCTCGGCGGCGTACATGACAGTAAGCTTATTCGTCGCCTGGTTGTCGATCGTGTAACGGGGACCGACATTAGACGTATTATCAGGGCTGTTTAGGGCGCTGGCCGACAATTGTGCCGGGGTCAGCCCATTACGCACACCATGATAATGCCCGTCAGCAGCAGGACTATAATATTCTGTCATCCGGGGGTCGTTATACCCCTTCAGATAACTTTCCATGCTGGCGCTCATCCGCGCACCTTCCCAAGGCGACATCTGGTTCAGCCCGTTAACAGAATTCGGGCCTACATCCATAAAAGCATTGTCATCATTGGTGGTCATGACACCTCCAGCCACGGCCTTTTCTGCTTCGGTCTTTGCCCTGGCGGGGTCCACTTTGGATATCCGGAGGGCCAACCGCAAATGCAGCGTATTCGCCAGCTTGATCCACAAAGGAATGCTGCCATGAAAGATAAGATCATTGGTCCCATAGGGCGTGAGCGAGGCATTGGCGCCTTTAAGTACGGTCACCGCGGAATCCAGTGTCTTGAACAGATCGTCATAAATATCCTGCTGGCTATCATAAGGAATGCTCAATGCGCCGGTCCCTGCTTGAAAATAGGGCACGGGACCGTAAAAATCCGTATGATAGTGCCAGATATAGGCCTTCCATATTTTCGCAATGGCATTGGCCTCGGGCTGTGTAGTGGCCGTGGCATCCAGCACCTGCTTTAGAGTAGGCCAGGTGACGGTATATACCGAGCTCCACTGGGAAATGATCCAGTCCTGTATGATAACATAGCGATCGCTCTTGATGCCTGGATCAACATTGGCAAAGAACTGGCTCCACAGGTCGGGGAAAAGCGCCCTTGCCAGCTCATAAATACCGGGATCGCCATAGATACCCTGATATTCCGCCTTGGCAAAAGCATTTGGTATCGTGGCAGCCGTCAGCGAACTGAAAGTGGTAGGGTCGGTATTCAATTCGTCGAACTTCTTCGTGCAGCCCGTAGTCATTACCAACACGCCCACGATGATAAGGCCCTGCATCAATAGGCCCTGTTTAATATAGTTGATTGATTTCATGACGTAGGGTTTTAAAAATTAAGCTTCAAATACAAGCCATAATTACGGGTAGCCGGCACGGAAGTATACTCCAGCCCCTGGTTATTCCCCGTACCGATAGCCGACTCCGGATCGAAGCCATACGCATTATTCTTAAAAAAGAAAAGATTACGGCCCACCAGCGACAAGCTTGCCCCTTTAAGAAACTTCCCGGCCAGCCGCCGCGCCGGCAGGGAATAGCTAAGACTTGCTTCCCGCAGCCGTACATTCGTCGCATCATAGGTAAAAAGCTCTCCCACAGGGTTGGCGCCGGCCACAGCCATCCAGTAATCCTGCGCGCTCACCACTTTTGAATTCGCAGCTCCTCCCTGTGTGACGGAATTAGGCACGACAAAACCTGTCTCCCTGTTGGGCAGGGTCAGCTGGCTCGATCCATTGGCCGCTAACAGCGCCTGCGTTCCGGATACCAACACCCCGCCTTTCCGCATATCTATCTGGAAGGACAAGGTCCAGCTCTTATACTGGAAGGTATTGACGATGCCGCCGGTCCAATCCGGGTTGTAATTGCCGGCATAATGTTTTGTCACATCCGTCTCTACTAACGGCAGTCCCGTAGCACTATCCACCACTATCTGCCCCTTTGCATTACGCACCAGGCTGGAAGTATAGATACCTCCATAAGCCTTCCCTTCCTCCGCCACGATCATACCCAATGTCTCGGGAGAAGACAACGGCGGCATTTTCTGCAGAGAGTCAAGATAAAGTATCTTGTTCCTGTTCATACCGAAATTGATACTGATATTCCATTTAAGATCCCTCCCGTCGACAGGCCGGGCATGCACCATCAACTCCAATCCCCGGTTGCGTATATCCCCGGCATTGATGATCCGGAAAGCATATCCTGAAGGGTTCGGCACGCCGATGGACAATATCTGGTTCTTGGTATGTGTATTGTAAAAAGTAGCCTCCACACCCAGCCGGTTCTTGAACAATCCAAGGTCTACGCCTAATTCCAATGACCTCGTCTCCTCCGGCTTGAGATTGGCGTCATGCAGCACCCGGTCGATATTCAGGAACCCGCCATTGCCGCCGGGCACCAGCGTATAAGAAGGCTTTAGCTGATTGAATCCGGTCCCGTTACCCACCATGGCATAGGAGCCTCTCACTTTCAGTAAAGAGATGGCCGTAGGCAGGGACAGCATTTCGTTCAATACGCCGCTAAGTCCGAAGGAAGGGAAGAAATAAGAATTGTGATTCACCGGCAACGTAGAGTTCCAGTCATTACGTCCCGTAAGATCCAGGAAAAGATAGTTCCTGTATCCCAGCTGCGCTGCCGCATAGACGGATTGCTTTTCGGTACGTTGTATAAAATTGGTGGAGATGGGCGCCAGCGCATTGGCCAGCGAGAAAAGATTGGGCGCATTCAGTCCCTGGTCATTCATCAACGTTCCTTCGTAGTTGAATTGCTCGATACTGGCGCCGGCGTTGACATTCAAATTCCAATCGTCCGTAATGGCCTTGTTGAAATTCACCAGTACGTCATTATTGAATTGCCGGTTGGACTCTTTATTGATGATATAATTGCCCAATCCCTGGTAGGAAACCCAGTAGCTGTCGTTATAGTCCTTTTCCTCGCTGTTGTCCATATAGTAGTCGATGCTGCTCCGGCCCTGTACGCTTAAATAGGGAGTGATCTGGTACTTCAACGACACCAGCCCGATGATCCGATTGCGGGTCCTGTCATACAGATTACGATAGACGCTCCAATAGGGGTTTTGGAACGCAGGCTTTGGTGAAGACCAGTAGTTCTGTGTCAGCGACCCATCCGGATTCTGCGTTTCGAATTTTTTGATATCGTTCAGACGAAGGCTGCGAGGCATGGAGAATATCGTAGCTACGGCATAGTTGGCCGCTCCCGTCATGGGTCGGTTGATCACATCCTCGACAATATAGTTTGCTTTCAGGTCCAGGGACAGTTTCTTATCCAGCTGCACATTATGCCGCAGATTCAAATTATTCCGCTTGTAGTCATTGTTAGGGATGATACCGTTGCTGTACGTATTCGTATAGGAAAAATAAGTTTGGCTGCGCTCGTTCCCTGTAGAGATGGATGCCGAGTTCACCAGTTCCTTGCCCGTCCGGAAAAAATCCCGGGAATTATCGGGCTGAGGCGTCAGCGCCTGCGTCTTACCCGTCCAGTCCGTTACCTGCTGTCCCTGCATCTTAGGTCCCCAGCTATTGATGCTGTTGGCTGTAAATACGCTTCCGTCACCCTGCCCATAGGTATTCTGCAGCTTGGGGAAGACCATGGGGTTCTCCAGCACGGCCGAGCTGCCGATCTCGATACCAAGCCCTTTCCCCGCTCGGCCTTTTCGCGTGGTGATGATAATAACGCCATTGGCGGCATCCGAACCGTAAAGCGCTGCGGCGGAAGCCCCCGTCAATACAGTCATGGACTCCACATCATCGGGATTGATATTGGATATCCCATCGCCATTATCCCGTGTACCGAACAGCGTCACATCCGCAAACGCCTTTGGCGTATTGTCGATCCTCACTCCATCCACGACGATCAACGGCTGGTTGTCCCCGGTAATAGAGCGGTTGCCCCTAAAAATGATCCTGTTGGAGCTTCCCGGACCGGAGTTAGTCTTGCTGATAGTCAACCCGGCTACCTTCCCATTCATGGCGCTGGTAAGGTTCACCTCACGGGTATCGCTAAGCTCTGTGCCCTTTAATGTCTGGGTAGCATAAGTAAGGGACTTCTTCTGACGGGTGATACCCAGCGCGGTGACAACCACATCCTGCAGTTGACGCACATCCAGCTCCAGGGTGATATCCAGGCTGGTGTGACCATTCAGCGGGACATCCGTTGGCTTGTATCCCACATAGGACACCTGTAACACAGCAGCCCCATCCTTCACCATCAGCTCGAACTCCCCCTTTTCATTGGTGGTGGTGCCATTCGATGTTCCAAGTTCCTTTATGGCTACACCCGCCGCCACCGAGAGGCTCTCATCCTTATTACGCAGATGCACGACGCCTTTTATATCGACGCCTTCCGGCGGCCCCGTTTTAGGTGACACCACGATGAGGTTATTCTCCATGATCTGGTATCGTAGAGGTATGGTCTTGAATACAATATCCAGCACATCCTGTATCGCGGCATCGTGTACCTTGATATTTACCCGGGCGCCCGCCGGCAGGATATCGTCGTTGTAAATAAATCGGTAGTCACTGACCCGCTGAATGGCGACCAGGGCCTTTTTGATCTCCACATCCTTCAAATTCAGGCTGATCTTTTCCTGGGAAAAGACCGAGGCGTAAACCTGAAGACTGCCTATCAACAGTACTACGGATAGTTTCATATACAATAAGAACTTGAAGAATGCACGCCTCCCAAGGACAGGCTTGGGTGCTTGTCTTTTTTGCATAAATTTGTAAATGAAAGTGAATAATGAGGGAATCGCTTTGGGTTCAAGCAAGACGGTTCCCGAATTTCTTTCTTAGGGAGATGTTAGTAGCATCTCCCTTTTTCGTATGTGGGCGCTTATGTCATGTTTTGGTTGGTTTTGGTGAATGATCAATTTTCTCTAAGCCATAGTTCGTTGTCTTTTATTTCGTATTCAAAATGGCCGGAGAGCTTCATCGCCTCCAGCGTCTGCGTCAGCGTCTCTTTTTCGATAACCCCTGAAAAATGCCTCTTTCGTATCTTTTCATCCTTAAAGTGGATATGGATATTATACCACTTCTCCATTTTTGGCGCCAGTTCCTCAAAAGTCTCGTTGTCGAACTCCAGCTTGCTCCGCATCCATACGGTCTCGGTGGCCGTGTCCTTGCCCAACCGTAAAATACTGTAAGGGCTGGCGGGAATACGAGCCGGTGCCTTTGCCGTGCTGTTGCTCTCCGGCGCTTCTACTGGCACCACGATCTTTTCATTGGGTTTAAGCACGATCTTCCGCTCAGGATCACGCCGGGTAGTGATCTCTACCAGCCCCCTGATAAGGACCGTCTCCACGGTCTTGTCCCTGGGATAGGCCCTCACCGTAAAAGCAGTCCCCAACACCCGTATCGTCATGTCTTTCGTATGAATGATGAACGGCAGCTTCTCATTCTTCACTACATCGAAAAAGGCTTCCCCGCTCAGCGTCACCTCCCGCTCCTCTGTCCCAAAACTCTTATTCCCATAGGTCAGCTGACTGTTGCCATTCAACCATACCAGCGTCCCGTCCGGCAATGCGATCTTTGTCTTTGACCCGGCCTGCGTCACCACCTGGTTCATTGGATGCGCATCGACACTCGCCTGCTGCACCTTCCGGCCCGACATATACCAGCCGCCAATGACTATTGCCCCCAGCACACCCGCTGCCGCCAGGGCCAACCCCAGCCGTAACAGCCGCCCTCTCCCCGTCCGCGCCTGCTCCGAATAAATGCTCTTCTGCACCCTATGCCACACGTTCCGGCTCGGAAAGGTCTCCGGTACAGGCTCCATAGGCGCTACCCATACCCTGTCCAGGGCATCCAGGGTGTCTTCATCTCCCTCCGGAGACAACGCCGCCAACTCTTCCAGTTCTTCCGGAGATGTTTCGCCGCTCTTCTTTTTTCCAAGTAAAAGCCAGTACCTGTCCGTGGACATATTCGCTAAGGATTGGTTATATCCTGATAAACGCAAAAAAGCCCTGGGTACCCCCAAGGCTTTCTTTAAAAAATTTTCGGCCCGTCCCTATCTCTGCTCCCTCCGGTATATTTGCAAC
The DNA here is from genome assembly GCA_001898505.1 of Sphingobacteriales bacterium 50-39. GTDB lineage: Bacteria > Bacteroidota > Bacteroidia > Chitinophagales > Chitinophagaceae > Puia. Next base: position 872,117 of record MKTZ01000001.1, on the reverse strand, counting down.
GCAGCATGCATCTTCTTCAACGCTATCCCCATCTGGTTCTCCACGGTCTTAGGACTGAGATGCAGCAGTTCCGCCACCTCCCGGTATTTAAGCCCATCTTCCTTCACCAGCTTGAACACCATACGGCACTGTGGGGGCAGCTCATTGATAGCCCGGTTGATGGCCTGCAACGCCTCTCCCGATATCATCAGGTCCTCCGGGCTCGCATCTATCTGATATATGGGAAGGGCCAGCTCATCCAGGTCCAGCAGCTTCTTCTGGCCGTATTTCCGGAGATAGCTGCGGCTGCTGTTCCGGGTCATTACATAGAGATAAAAAGAGAAATTCTCCACCGTATGGATACGCTTCCGCTTTTGCCACACCTGTATAAAAACATCTCCCACCACCTCCTCCGCCATTTCCTTGCTCCTCACAATGGCATAGGCCAGCTCGAACAGACGCTTGCTGTAATGATCATAAAGCACTCTGAGAGCCTCCTGGTCATTTTCCGCCATCCTGTTCTGAATGTCGCGCCAGTCGATGAATGGAAATAGCTGCACTATTTCATCGGTTTGTAAAGAATATAATTGGTCAGCACACCGATACCGTCTATTTCGATATCCACCCGGTCATTCTCCTGTAAGGTAAACTCATTGGGCGGCACCAGACAGGTGCCCGTCATGAGGTAGCAGCCATTTACAAAATCCGTCTCCCGGTACAGCCATCCCGCCAGCTCCGTAAGCCCTCGCTTCATTTGGCTCACGGGCACCTCGCCCTTGAACACTTCCTTCCCATCCCGCGTTATGGTCATATGTATCACCGAGCTCAGCGATATGGGCTCTTTCGGCACATACAGACAGGGGCCCAGCGCAGCGCTTCTCTCATAGACCTTTGCCTGCGGCAGGTACAAAGGATTCTCACCCTCGATGTCCCTCGAAGACATATCGTTCCCCACCGTATATCCCTGTATATTTCCTTTCGAATTGATGAACAGCGTCAGCTCCGGCTCTGGTATATTCCAATGAGAGTCCCTCCGTATATAGACAGGCTCTCCATGCGCAGCCACCCGGTGAGGCAGCGATTTGAAAAAAAGCTCGGGCCGCTCGGCCTCATATACCTTGTCATAAAAATAAGCTCCTCCGGAAGACTTCGACTCCTCCATCCGAGCATTGCGGCTACGCAGATAAGTTACGCCCGCAGCCCACACCTCCTGCGACCCGATGGGAGGAAGGATTCCGTCTGCAGCAGCTACTTCTTTCGCGGAAGCTGCCGCTTTCTCCAGGTACGAGTAAAGACCTTCCCTGTTCACCAGTTCGTCCCACGGTTGATCCAGCTGATAATGCTTTCCCGAAGTCTCCAGGATATTTCCCTGCCTTGTTCGATATAATTTCATATGTTTAATCGTTTAACAAGGGGCAATATAGGCCATATTTTTTATTCTCCCACCAACATCTCTCTTTCCCGGGTCGCCGGGGTCACTCCACCACCAGCAACCATCCCTTCCCCCTGGTCACGGGGATATCCTCATCCAATCGAAAGGTCCGTTCCGGCTGAAAGCCGTTGATCTCTGCCGCCCGGATCGTCGCATGTGCCGCATCGATACCCAGCCGCTGCCAGTCTATCCGCAGACGCACACCCGTATCCTCCTTCGCCCAGCTGGCCAGCGACAGCAGGGCCTTCCCCTTCTTCAGCCATACGGTGACAGGCACATCCGCCCGCCCTGTTGTCACAGGACAATTAGGACTCCAATAGCCGATCATCTTTGTCCCTTGCATCCCGAATTCATCCCACGCCTTCCAGATAGGCCGCGGATCAGCATTCGTGGTCCATGGCATACGGTTGGTCATACCATATACCAGTCCCCGCCAGGGGTTGCCGCCACCCTCCAGCATCTCTCCCATCAGTCCAAATGGAATACCACTCACCTCCGTCAAAAAGAAATCAGGGCTGTTTTTCTCATAGTCGAAATACTCTCCAAACCACAGTCGGTTGAGATAAGGGAAATGTTCCATGTACAGGTTGGCGCTGTTGTTAAATCCATCCCTTGGATTGTATTGATTGGCGGAGTGCAGGTCGATGATCCCCGGATGCCCGTCCTGCGTCAGCACCCGCTTGATACGTTTCATTGTCACCCGGTCGAAGGCGACATCGTCCAGGTAGATACCGTCGATACCTACCTGTTGCACCAGCCAGTTCATCCCTTCCACATAATAATTATGCCACCGGCTCATACCACTGTTGATGATGGCGGCATCCTTTATCTCCGGCACAAACCAGGCAGGGATATAATCGTCCCCTACATGCTCCTGTAGCCAGCTAAAGCCCCCGCCAGGACCGCGGGAATATATTTCATCTCCAAGGCTCCGAAGCGCCCACAATTCATAGGCCCTGTCCGAAAGCTCCCGCACGGTATTATAGATCTTTACCTTCAACCCCAGCTCATGCGCGCTGTCGATGTACCCCTTCATCTTCTTCCACTCGATAAAAGGATAATTGATCCATGGATTGATAGGCGTGGCATGATGGATATTTACCACGGTGGCCCCAGCGGCCTTTATCGTGTCCAGGTCGTTGTATTTGTGATAGAACCGGGTGGCCCATTGAAAATCTGTGTTCAATACATGAAAAGGAGTGATCAGCAGATGAAAATTGTAGTAGAGAACATCTCCCTTTTTCATATGCCGGGCGCCGCTGTAGTTATTGACCAGAACAGACTTCCCTTTAACCCCTACTGCAATGCCCCCCTTTCCTTCATTCCCCCACGAGGTAGGCAGTAGCAAGGGCTTCTGCAAATAAAAATTGGTATTCAATGGACGGACGTAGCGTTCGTCCCGCAACGAATACTGCAATCCCGCATTCACCGTTCCGATCCAGGCGCCATCCTGGTTCTTATGCGCTACATCCCATTTCCACTGATATAGGCTGTCTGGCCGATAGCCGCCCTTCAGACCCAGCCCCATCATATAGCTCGCCTTCTCCGGCTGGAATGGGATATGCATAGCAATATCCTTTAGGTCTAGCTCCCCCAGAGCAGTCACTTTTACCTTGTAGTCCAGGTATCCGTCAAACTCCAGCTTAGCGCTCACATCCATTTGTAATTCTTCCGCGGCGCTCGTCGCATTCCATTCCACCGTCCCAGCCTCCTTACGCGTAAAACGAACCCCTTGACTGGTTAGTTGTATCTCCTTCCCATCCGACTGCGTGAAATGAAAGTGGACATTCTCCGCAAGAAGGTTATTAGGGGCAGTGGTAATATCCGTCATCTCCGGTGTAAAGAAAGTACGTATCTGCTCGGGAAACCCTTGTTTGTTCACCTGTATCTGCCGCCCCAACAAATTGACAAGGTTGTCTCCCTGCACGACCAGCGGAGTATAAGGCGCGATCACCTCATTGGATTGCGCCAACGTCGAATTGAGCCACTTCAGACGGGTCATTTTTTCCGGCTGGTCTGTCGCCGCGCCTGCCTCTACATGCACCCTCATATGCACACGCCGCTGCTGTCCACCCGCTTCCACCGTAACCCAGCCCATATATGCCCCCATCGCCGCATCGGATGGTACATCTATTCCGCACCACAATGCCTGCACCTGCCGCGCAGACACATCCACTCTTTTTACAAAAGGTGTTCCATCATAACGCACCCCTCCCGTATTGATACAATTGATCCGCGTCGAATCCAACTTGTCTCCCTTATCATTTGTCAGACTGCCAAAACTAACCCGCACATCCTGCAGGTCCTTGAAAGCATAGACGCCCAATTGAAAAGCATAGTATTCGCCCTTATGCGCCACAACGTCAAGGCCTGGACTGATCGGCGCCAGCGCATCTCCCTTCTGTACCCATCTGTAAGGCAGATCATTCCGCATCCGGATGCTGTGCTCCCTGTCCTCCGGGAATACAAAAAAAGTCTTTCCTTTATTTGCGTTCACGATTGCCTCCGTCTCCTTCGCAGTAGCAATCACCTCCATGGGATAAAAGCTGTTAAAGGCATCGATGGATTGCTCCACCAGCGCCTTACACTCCACAGTCTTACCCGCCGGGCTGGCAGTCGCCGTGGTATCCGGCTTCCAATACACGCCCTTGGGATAATTGCTCCTACCCTCATTGCGATAAGGCATATAATAGATATAATAAATCCCCTTCCCGGACACGGGCTCAAAGAACACTTCGCCCGACTCCCGGCTGATCGCTCCCGTGGTCTTGTTCAAAATGATCTTCCCCGTTGCCGAATCCTGCACGATGATCTTTTTGTTCCCTGGATGTTCATCCCTCCTCCGCCAGGGTATGACGACATGGGCTACACTCCCCGCCCCATTACATTGCACCACTATCCGATGATTCCCCAATGAGTCCGCATTCCAGCATCCCTGACAGTTGGAATATTGGAGCGCCTGGGCCCGAACAAAATGAGTTACAGACAGTAAAATGATGGAGAGTAATATCTTTTGCATAGTTGAAGATAAGGCAGCAAGGGCATTCTCGCTTCCCTCAAATCGCGCAAACGTTTGAGTAAGATTTAGTTCGGAGAGTTCGGCGCCCGCGCTCCTCCATCCCGTCCCACTTATTGCGAATATTCCCAATTTGACAACCGATTCCATAAATCGGAACATTTTCCACGACAACATCCTCAAAGGAAAAATATTGCCTTATGGGAATCATTTTCATCCATTTGAATACCAACAAATTAAGACGGTCGTATTATGCCTGCCCCCACTTTCAACGGTATTGGTATCTGTCTTGCCATTTAATGATTAGTTCAAAAATGATCCGTTCCATGAATAAGAAATCATCCCTACTCCTGCTGCTTGCCTTCACTACCGTGACAATTGCGCAAGCAACCACCATGAACAAGGCCATAACCAATGGCACCAACTGGTCGTCGACCAGCACCTGGAGCCTCGGCCGTCTTCCGGCAAATGGCGACTCGATCGTTATACCTGCCGGCTATACGGTATGGTTGGATATTAACGCCACGCTCAATAATGTCTATCTCACCATTGCCGGAACTCTCGAAGTAGACAAAAACTCCGGGCTCACGCTCGATAACAATTCGGTAGTGGGCATTCTGAATGGAGGTTCGCTGAGCACTACGCACCCTTCTTCCACCGAGATCATCTCTATCGGTGGCGTCAATAAGTATGTAGGCAGTGTAGACGGCACGATCACAGGTCCCAAATACGCATCCAGCGCCACAGGCACCTCCCCATCCGGGTTCAGCACCACCACCGTGACCCTGCCCGTCACCTTTGTATCATTTACTGCGGTACGTAGCGACAACGAAGACGTGACCCTGGACTGGACAACGGTCAGCGAAACCAGCAACAGCCATTTCGACGTAGAACGCAGCCTGGACGGTGCTCAATGGACAACGATCGGGACGGTAGCCGCGGGCGCCGTCAACGTGGAAAACAATTACAACTTTAATGATGCTATGGCCAGCGCCAACGAAATATCATACCGCCTCCGCCAGGTGGATATTGACGGAAATGCACAGTATAGCCGCACCGTAACGGTGGCCGGCACAGCAGCAGGCAAGACCACCATCGTGGCCACCGGCAAAACCATCAACATCACATTTACCCGGCCAACTTCCGCCACGATCACCGCAAGACTGATCTCTTTAAATGGACAGGTCCTTCAACAGGAGACTTTCGGCCCTGCCACCAGTACCATCAGCCTGGGCGAGTCCCGCGTATCGGGTGGTATCTATGTCGTATACCTTAGCGACGGGAAAGGCTGGAGTATTGCCAAAAAGATCTTACTGTAAATTCGATATTCGTGAACCTCTTCTCCACATTTCGACAATGGATACAGGCTGTATTCCAAACTCCCGGTAGGTCGACGGATCAAACACACTTCCGGTATGATGCAGCATCATATCCGCAAATGTGGAAGACAACTCGGGCAGCACCCGGCTCAATCCAAACGCTAACCAACCGGGAATATGCAACAATCGCACACCCGAAGGATTCGCCAGCCGGATGAACTCGTCGATCGTCACCTCATCCACACCCGATAGCTCATATGTACCAGCCTGTCCACCCGCCACAGCAGCTGCAATAGCCTCCACCACGGTGCCCCTGTAGACAGGACGCATGGTCTGCCTTCCCGACCCGATCACTGGCACAGGCCAATCCCACCCCAGCAAAGGCACCCGCTTTCCCTTGGGAGCCTTGAACAGGACGTCTATCTTAGACACCTTATCCGGCGCATCGATGATGACAGGACAACGGAAGACCACCAACGGTATCCCCGTCTGACGCAATACCTCCTCGGCCTGCCCCTTGGTCCGTAAATAATAATTTTTCTCCCCGGAAGAAGCATGGGGATAACTGAGATAGATCAACCGCCGCGCACGGACGTGCGCAGCCACAACACGTGCCGTCTCCAGGTTCGCCTCTTCGTAGAGCCGTTCACTCTTCGCATTCAGCTCACCCGACAGATGTACGACGACATCCGCCTCCTCGAGCGCCCGGGCAGCACCCGGAGCATGCATCCAGTCCACGATCACTTCATCGGCAGGCAAAGCCACGGACTTCCTTACAAGCCCGATGGTATAATGACCCGCTGCTTTCAGAACAGGGATAAGTATCGACCCTGTAGCCGAATTGGCGCTGGTGACGACGATCTTCATTTATGTCGATATACGGTTGGTTTCTTTCCCGCCCCAGGTTCCGTCACGCGCGCACCATCAAACTTCGAGCCGCTCACATCATCCAGTACAATGGCCGGACGATAATCTTTTTTCTCACAGTTCAACAGCACATGCAAAAATTCGATCTTCTCGGCATGCCGGATATATGCCCCCCACGCAGGTAGCTCCTTGAACATGGAAAAATCCGGATATGCATTTGCCCGCTCAGGTACCTTGTCCAGCTCGTCCAACCCGATCTTCGCAAAGAGAGGATTGCCCCCACCGGCAAATTTTATATCTACATTCTCCAGCACCACCCCCGAGATCTTTGCATCCGGCATTCCCGCTATGACGATAGCCGGCGTAATATTCCGGGGCATATCCTCGATGGGCCCCTCATAATCGTATCCTACGTCCGGCTTCCCCGCAGGCACCTCCGCATAGACATTTCGTATCCGTATATTCTCCAGCCGGCCCTTCTTTCCAGCCACCCGCTCCCCGATACGCAGATAAAGGAAATTCCCCGTATTGTATGACTGCAGGCTATCCACCAGCACATTCTCCAAAAATCCCCCATCCACAGCTTCAAGCGCCAGCGCGCTCCGGTATGTATCGAACACCCGGTTATTGATCATAGTGATATTCCGGAACCCTCCATACGAGGCCGTACCGAATTTGATAGCATTCGCACTGCTCCGGATGGTACAATTGCGGATCAGTACATTGTTACAAAATTTAGTGGCGTCATGCGACTTCAGACAGATCCCGTCGTCATCCGCATCGATATAAGAGTTCGTGACGGCCACACTGTCACAGTCCACGATATCTATACCGTCGTTATTCCAAAACGCCTTACTGTCTACATAGATACTGTCCAGCCGCAGGTTCGTACACTGATCATAAGTCTCCACCCAGCTCGCGGAATTCCGGATAGTTACCCCGCGCAGCAATACGTTGCGACAGTTCCGGAAATTGATGATCATCGCCCGCACATCCGCCTCGGGTCTATCATTACGAAAAAGGTCCTTCAACAACCCCTTGTGAACATTCGCCGTCACATTGGCCGCCAGCGCCCTGCCCTGCCCATCGATCACTCCCTTGCCGGTAATGGCCACATCATGCTGATCATAGGCAAATATCAACGCCGTAAATATCTTCTTGTCATAATCAAAAGGATTCAGCGAGCCTACCAACACCGCTCCCTCCTCCAGTTGTAATGTAATATTCGATTTCAGGTGAATAGACCCCGTGAGATAACGTCCCACATGAAATATCAATCTCCCTCCGCCGTTCTGACTGATATAGTCGATGGCAAACTGAATGGATCGCGTATTCAATGTCGATCCGTCTCCGCGAATACCAAACAACGAGGCCGGATAATCCTTGGCAGCAGCCAGCAGCATCGACTGCAATACCAGCGCCCCTAAAAGAACATACTTTTTCATTCAAAAATTTTTTATTTCCTGGCGGCGTCCGTCAGTAGATGGTAACAGGCCCGATCAACCCCATGGATTGTATAGGCTGATCCTTCCTTTTTTCATTGGTCCAATATTGCGCAACAGGATTGTCCTTTAGCGTCTTCATGTAATTCCCCATCGAGGTCGCCACCTTTACCTCCAGCACATTCTTACCCGCCTGCACAACACCCGTAACAGAAAAGATACGACGACCATACCATTTCACCCCAAGCTCCTTACCATTCAACACCACCTCGCTCACACCCATCACCTTACCCAGGTTCAGCCAGGCCGGCAGAGCGCTCCCAACGATGAACTCTACGCGGTACGTCACCACCCCGCTAAAGGCCGCCCACTCCGGCATATCCTTCAGATCCTTCAATACATCCATGGTCGCCGTTCGGACGGAGCCATCGATATGCCGGAACTCCGCATTCCAGCTCTCCGCCAAACTCTCCCCGCCCCCCACCGGCGCCGGCCGCCAGGCCGCACCCCGCTTCTCATGATCAAACACGATCAACCTAGACTCCGCCGGCCCCAGATCCAGCTCGATCCTCTCCGCACCGGACCCAATACGCCATCGCTGCCCCGTATCCGCATCCCATACCCATGCCTGACGCCCCCCTGCAATATCCTTATGCACCGTCAGGCTCATCTTATGCCCCTTATCCACATTGGAATTGATAAAAAACAATATCTCCGTCTTCCCTCCCTGGTAACGCACCTGCGTGACAAAACGATCGGGATTGTCGATAGCAACATAAGGCGTTAAACCGTATTTCTGCTGAATATCCTTATACCATAACAGCCAGTCCTTCTCCGGTCGGTGGAGCAATATGAATCTTTCCGGATATTTCTTCATCGCCTCTACCATCTGTTTCACGTCCGCGTCCCGCTGTTCATGCCCCTGCCAACCAGTGCTCCTGTCCGGCATGGTCTCGATACAAAATATCCGCCCCCCACCGGCTATAAAATCATACAGCTTACGAACGACAGCAGGGTCCAGACGTTCCACCCGCACCAGGAAGATAGTGTGGTATTTCCGTTGACCATAACGCATCCACCCCCTGTCCATCGTAGCTTCCAATATTACCTGCTCCGAGATATAGTCACAGGCATTCCCATTCTGATGCATCGCCTCCCACACCAACGTCATCCAGGTAGGATACATCAGGCTGGGGAAAGGCTCATTCTGCGCGCCAAAAATGCTCCACATATCGGCCACAGGCGGCAGCACGGCAATATCCGCAAACATATCCACTTGTTGCAAAAGGGCGGACATACGCGCCTTGTAATCGGTAAATCTCCTGAAATAAGGCCACCAGGTATTCTTCTCATTAAAATAGGTCCCATACCGAACCCACCCGGGGAATGGCGCATCAGGAGGTGAATAGTTGAACCCATGGAACACCGGATGCGTCACTCCTGAAACAGTGCTTTGGTCCCCCGCCACTTTCAGTATCTCTAAAGTATCGTTAAAGACCATGTCTGTATTCGTCAGCTCCTCACAGCTGACATGCCGCTTGCCCTTCAAATGCGCCGCAGACGACACATATTTGTTGATCATCGTATAGGCCCTGCCGATACGATAATCGTCTTCGCTCATTTCCTTCCCAAGACCATATTTTATCCAGGTCTCACATTCAGGCAGGTCGATATCGAAACTGCCCTCCAGGGGAAAATAGCCTCGTCCATAAGCCTGTACACGGGATAATATCTTGTTTTCCTTACACCAGTCCGTAAAAGATCGAATAAATCGCTCTCGTATCAGCTCCGACTTGGTCACATCGAAATCATACCGTATCCGTTCCACCTTATCTTTCAGCTCCGGTCCAAGACCCGGGCCATAATTGAGATCGTAGATATTCCCCATCGCTCCTATCTTGAACATCGTCAGGGGAAGATAAGGCATAGGGTCATAACCCCTCCGTTTTGAAAACTCGGTCAGCATGTCGGCGCACCAGTTGGCGCCTTCCATCTCCATACTGTCCGTAAAAAAGCTGCGTACCCTCCCTGTCAACGGCCCTATCTGCTGCTGGATCGTATCCGACATGCGATGCAGATATTTCTTTACAGCAGCCTCATTGTAATGGTTGAGCACAGGCCCGTTGGCGCCGGGAGCGCCATTGATCACTTCCATAGACCCCGACACTTTCACCAGCCCATACAATACATGCTTCCCCGGGGGGATATCCACCTTGATCGCACCGCTGGGGATCTGAGAAGAAAGATCGACCACCTGGTCCATCCGCTCGATCAGCCCAGGAGCCAAATGCACCGACAACAGTTCCATCGTCCTGCCGGGGAATGGAGAGGTGACCGCCGGATCACACTCTTCAAAAAGCGCAAAAGGGCTGACCTCGAAAAATTGTGGACCATCCAGCTTCAACACGGCTATCACCAGCATCTGCGACCGTTCCTCTCCCTTCAAATATTCCGCCCCGAATGGCCACCCTGATCCCACGATCAGATCACATGTCAGCCCCAGCGACTCAGCCTCTTTCAACGTAAAGTTCAAAAGATCCACCCACTCAGGACTCAGCCATTGAATAGCAGGCTTGCCCATATCATCGGTCCGGGCAGGGAATTTAATAGGATTGATCTCCACCCCGCCGATACCCGCCTCCTTCATCAGCCGCAGCTCCCTGGCCAGCTCGGACTTTTCCACCTTGTCCCCATTCCACCACCACCGCACAAAAGGACGATGAACAACGGCCGGGTCTTTAAAAAGCTGATAAAGATCGGTGGCAGGCGCAGGCACCTTCATAGCTCCTGCCGGCAACATCTTCATTAGGGTAAAACCAGAGGTCAATAACGACCCCTGCCAAAGGAATTCTCGTCTTTTCATTATCGCACGTTAAAGATCAATGTTCATTTGTGATAGATCAAAGGATTCTGCGCATCGTTGTTCAAAGGGTCGCCAATAGCCAGCTTCTTTACATAGGCGTCGGGCAACACATTCGGTTCTCCGTTATAAACATTCCCATCCGGCATATATGCACAGGTCATCGCACGCCGGTGCCCACTCGTCATATTGGCCCCCGCCCCATGCACGGTCAGCCCATTGTGAAAGCTGCAGCTTCCTGCCTTCATAGGCGCCGACACGGATTTTACTTTCACCAGCTCGGGGTACACGGTAAAGATACCATCCATATTCTTTCCAATACCCACATTGTCAAATCGCGTAATGCGATACGACCCCGGAAGGAAATAGAGACACCCGTTCTCCAGTGTCGCATCATCCAGCGCCACCCAGATGGAAAGCGCATTCCTGTCCGTAAAGGACCAGAAAGGAGTATCCAGATGCCAGGCCGTGGGATTGGCCCAGGGACGCTTGAACAACGCCTGATCATGCCAGATACGGATACCATCTACCCCGGCCAGCTTTGCCGCCATCTGCCCGATCCTCGGATCGAGCATCAGCTTCTTCACTCCCTCATTCGTCTGCCAGAGATTGATCAGCTGGTCGAACACCTTTCCAAAATACTCCGTATCCTCATTGATACCATCATCCTCCCCTATCTTTACATCCTTCCCGGGCATCTTTACGCCAGCCCGCTCTTTCACGGCAGCCATTACCTTGGCCCTCCAATCCTCCAGCTCCTCGGGAGAAAGAAAATTCTCGATCACAAGGAAACCATTGTCTCTGTAACTTTTGACCTGCTGTTCAGTCAGTTCGTAATTCATTTCTATATTTTTTTAACGATTGCTCTTAGTACCCCAGGTTTTGCCAAAGCCCCACAGGATTCAGCTGATTCTCCCGGAATGGAATAGCATAGATCATCTTAGTCGCCACGACATTGTACGACCCCGGCAGCAGATAGCTGTACGTCGCCTTTTGCTTGATCCCATACGCGGTCATCACATTTATCGCCTGATCCGTACGCACGAGGTCAAACCACCGCTTGTTCTCGAACGCCAGCTCCACCCTTCTCTCATGCGCGATCGTATCCCGCACCACACTCTGATCCGTCACATTCACATCTCCCAGCCCGGCCCTTTCCCGAACCTGGTTCAGATAAGGCAGCGCCGCACCGGTCTGCCCCTGCTCATTCAACGCCTCCGCCAGCATCAGTAATACATCGGCATAGCGGTACACATACCAGTCCTGATCCGTATTGTCGATAATGCTCCCATAGGGCAGATGATAGTATTTCCGGATAAAATTCTTGGACACTTCCCCGGCTGTAGGAGGATTCAGCACACTGACCACGCTGTCGGGAATAAAATAGCTGTTTACATCGTACTTTCCCTTCGTCACGGCAATGCTCGCATCCAGCCGCTTGTCACCGGGTTCATAGGCATCGATCAGATCTTGAGTTGGTACATTCCAACCTCCATAGTTATTCTTGTTGTTATTGAAATTGACGCCCAGGATATTCGTAGTTACAGTAGTTGCCGGTATGAATCGGTATATAAATGCGCTGGACTGTCCATCTGTGCCTGCCTTGTAACCGATCTCGAATATACATTCTTTATTGTTCTCATTGGCGGTTGTATATATATCCGCATAATTAGGCATCAGGCCATACCCCATCGTCGTTACGGTCTGCAGGATGGCGCTGGCCTTGTCATATTGCTTGCGGGTGAGATAGACCATCCCTAACTCGGTAGCTATCATACCCTTGGTGATCCTGCCGCTCTGGATGCCCGACGAAGAAAAGGCCGGCGCAGCCACCCTGCCCAACGCATCGGTCAGGTCCGCAATTATTTGAGTATAGACGCTATCCACCGAAGAACGGGCCAATCGGGTATCCGAAATACTCTTTGTCTCCGTCAGGAACAATGGCAGCGCCCCGAACAACCTCACCAACTCGAAGTAATAGTGCCCCCGCAATGCTTCTGCCTCACCTGTGATCAGGCTCTTTATAGAATCAGGCACGGCGCTGGCGGTCTTGATCCTGCTTAATATGACATTGGTGCGCTGTATCCCATTGAAGTCAGCCGTCCAGATACTGCTGGTGACACCCGTGGAAGCCCCATCCAAAAAATACGACACCTGTTCCGTTGAAACACTTCCCCGATCTTTGGTATTATAATCGAAATACGTATTGTCGGCCCGCATCTCCTCCATATAAAATGCCACGTTGGCAGCATCACGCAAGGGAGTATAAGCCCCTACCAGCGCTTCCTGGAAGTCGGTCGTCGTTTTGTAAAAATTGCCCACATTGATCGACCCCTGAGGGTATTGGTTCAAAAAGTCCTTCTTACAGGATCCCAATGCAAGGGCGGCTATGGAAAGTATCGTTATATATTTTGCCTGTCGCATGATGATTCGTTTAATAAAGTGATCTTAAAAATTAATGTTAGCGCCTACCAGGATCGCGCGGGGGACAGGATAAGATCCATTGTCCGTACCAGCATTCGTCTGGTTGTCCTTCGTATCATTCACCTCCGGATTCTGCCCGGGATACTTGGTGAACATAAAGACATTCTGCGCGCTCGCATACAGCCGGACGCTCTTTACATACCGCAGCGCATTGGCCCCTACAGTATAACCCAGGGTTATATTCTTGACAGCCAGGTAATCGCCGCTGAAGACCCAGCTGCTGTTGGTCAATCTATACAGTTCGGTGGTATTGGACAGGGTCCTTGGCACAAGCCCATTCCCGGGATTGGCCTCGGAACGCCACCTGTTTTGCATGTCCTTCGTGATATTGAAGATGCCATCCAGGTTGTGCAGGTTCTGCATATTCGTATTCATGATCTTATTACCCACCTGCCCGGCAATGGTCACACCCAGATCGAAATTCTTATACCCGAAACTGTTCGTCAACCCATAAATATACTTCGGGTTCGTCCTGCCAATAAAAGTCTCGTCGCTGATATTGATCGTGTCGTCATGATTCACATCCAGCATCCGGGCAGTACCCACGGCTGAAGTCGCTTCCTTGGGATATTTTGCAAGATCGGACTGGTTCATGTACACCCCCATGAAAACATACCCGTACAGTTCACCGATACGATGTCCAACGGCGGTGCGGTTGTAATCACTGTACCGGGTGGTCCCGCCGATAGGCGTATTGTTCAGCAGCGATACCACCTTGTTATCATTGAATGCAATGTTGAAATCGGTGTTCCAGGTGAAGTCCCCGGTAAAGTTCTTGGTGATGACAGAGAACTCATGTCCCCATATACGGAATTCGCCCACATTACTTTGTATCGTACTATACCCCGACGCAGCAGGTATGGGATCGGGATACAGCATATCCGTGGTCCGCTTGCGATAGTAGTCATAGCTCAACGTGATCCTGTCCCGAAGGAAATTGATATCAACACCTATATCCGTTTGCTTCGACGTCTCCCAGGTCAGGTTGGGATTACCCAGCACGTTGATCGCCTCACCCAACGTCGTCGCGCCGTTGAAGACATAGTTGGCGGGAGCCAGGGTGGTTATAGCTGTGTAATTCCCGATGTTATTATTTCCAGTCAGTCCATAGCTGCCCCTCAGCTTAAGGTAGGATATCACACCCCGCTTGGGGAAGAAATCTTCATCGCTGGCTACCCAGCCTGCGGATACGGAAGGAAAGGTGGCGTAACGCTTGTTTAGGCCAAATCGGCTACTGCCATCTCGTCTGATCGTACCGGAAATATAATAACGCTTCTTATAATCATAGTTCAACCGAGCCAGCTCCGATATCAATGTCCAGGTGGCGGCATTCGAAGTGCCCGAAGTGGTCGATGCTCCCGCTATATAATGCACCGCATCATTGGCAAACCCGGTGCCCGTAATGGATCGGTTGTTCTGGCTCCATTTCTGAGAGGTATACCCCACCAGTACATCCAGGTTGTGATCTCCAAAAGAACGCGTATAGTTCACCGTATTCTCGATCAGCCACGAATAAGAGTTGTTGGAAATGCTGACGGCCGAAGTAGAGGTCTGGGGTATGGGAGGCGGCGCACCAAATGTGCCATACCAGGTGCCATAATAGGCGTTGAAGTCCTGGGTTAGCAGGTCCCCGCTGACAGCGGTCTTGGCATGCAAGCCGGCAATAGGTTCGATCTCCACATAGGTGTTGCCAAGGAAATGTATATCGTTCATGTTGTTCTGCATGTTCAGCTGCTGCTGAAGGAAATTAGGCAGCGCATACATCCCAAACGAGGTGGTGCTCGGATTGAAGCTCCCATCGGCCTTGTAAGGCGATATCAGGGGGGAGCTGATCTCCGCGCCGCTGACGACCTGCCGGTTGCCATTGATAGCCAGGTTGCCCCCCCTCGTGTTATGATCTATCTGATAAGTAGGCGCCAGGTTCAGCCCCAGCTTTACCCATTTGGCCGGACGATATTCATTGTTGCTGCGGAAGCTAAAACGCTTGACGCCGGTATTTACCAACACCCCGCTCTGATTGAAATAGTTCAGGGTAGTGCTGGAAGAAAGTTTTTCATTACCTGATGAAATAGTCACCGAATAGTTCTCGATGGGCGCGGTACGCAGTATCTGGCTGTACCAGTCCGTCCCCGCACCATACTGGCTGGGATCGGCATACGCCGTAGGCACCAGGGCCTGCCCCTGCGCATTCTTCCAGTTCTCATACGTGATCCTGTCCTCATAATATCCCTTCATAAAGGTGGCGAATTCCCTGGCATTCATGAGGTCGGGACGCCCGCGCTTGGGTACGCTCTGCCAGCCGTAATAAGCATTGGCGGAGACAGATGTCTTCCCTATTTTTCCGGTCTTGGTGGTAATGATGATCACCCCATTGGCCGCACGGCTTCCATACAGGGCAGTGGCAGCAGCATCTTTCAGCACGCTGAATGACTCTATCTGGTCGGGAGGGATCAGGTTCAGATCGCCCGTCCCGCCGGTGACATCACTGCTGATAGGCTGCCCATCCACTACGATCAATGGCTGGTTGCCCGCTCCCAGCGAGGCAGCGCCACGGATACGAATGGTCATCGCCTGCCCCGGCATCCCGCTCGTCTGGTTCAGCTGCAGACCGGCTACCTTACCGGCCAGCTTTTGAGAGAATTCCGTAGCCGACACATCCTGCACGCTGGACGCATCCACCTTGCTGACGGCGCCGGTAATATCCCGCTTGCGCTGACGGCCATAGCTCACCGTTACCTGCTCCAGCGTATTGTCGATAGTCTCCAGAGCTATCGAAAGCTCGGACTGACCACTGGCCTTTACTTCCACTGTCTTATATCCGACGTGACTGATAACAAGTGTGGCGCCCGGTCTGACGGAAATGGCAAATCTCCCGCCAACATCTGTCATGACGCCTCCCTTGGCGCCCCTGACCTGTATGGATGTTCCGGATAGGTCGGTAGAACTTGTGCCCAAACTTACTTTACCTGTTAAGGTCACCGTCTGGGCAAAAACTGCCGTCTTTAAAAGAATTAAAAAAATACAAATCTTGATTTTCATATAACAGCCGTTTTGATTTGAAGTTTATAGCAATTGAACCTTAACCTGCTTCAAATTTATCCCCCGATCACATTTTTACACATGTCAATTATTTTTTACTTTTTGTACTTTTTGATATTTTTCCGGTCAAATTACCTCACTGTCACCACCTATGCACAACTTTCATAAATACCTCGCCGTGTCCGAAAAGGAGGAATCCTGGGGTTTCTATGTAACTACAGTAGGGTATTACCGTGCAGATCCCAACCAGGTTTACCCGCATAACCAGGAACACCCGTTGACCCATTCCTTTACCTGGAACAAAGGCCGTATCCTCAACGATTACTATATTGTATTCATCTCGAAAGGACAGGGCGCTTTTGAATCAGCCCTCAGCCAGCCCACGGTCATCACGGCGGGCACCTGCTTCTTCCTCTTCCCCGATGTATGGCACCGCTACAAGCCGGACGGCAACACTGGCTGGGAAGAGTATTGGATTGGCTTTCGGGGGCAATATCCCGATCAGTTGATGAACAAAGGTTTCTTCAGTTCGGCCTTCCCCGTGGTAAGTCCCGGTCTCAACGACACCCTGCTGACGCTCATGCAAAAGATACTCGACAATGTACGCTCCGGCACGCCGGGCTATCACCAGGTCATCTCGGGTATCACATTGGAAATACTCGGATTGATACACGCCCTTTCCACACACGAAGAATTGAGCAATGACGAGGACGAGCAGGCAGTAGAGAAAGCAAAGTTCTTCCTCCGGGAGAATCTGGAATCCCCCCTCGACATGAAACAGCTGCTAAAGCAGTTCCCCATGAGCTATTCGAAGTTCAGAAAAATATTCAAGCAGGTGACGGGCGAGTCGCCCAATCAATATCATCTCAATCTCCGGCTCGACAAGGCGCGCGAGCTGCTCAATACTACCAATTTGAACGTGACGGAAGTAGCCTATAGCCTTGGCTTCGACTCCGTATTTTATTTCTCGAAGCTGTTCAAGAAAAAAAATGGTATCAGTCCAAAATCCTATCGTGAAGGCCACTAGCGGACCACAGGTCCGCCGTCCAGATAACGCTGCGTCAGCAGCTCTTTCATGTAGACATTGATCTCGAATTGATCCGCCACCGGCACATTTTTAAATGGTATCGTAGGCATATAAGGCATCGGCCCAAACTCCGTCGTAAAGGTCAGCACCCGCTGCCCGGCCTGGCGACGTCCCTCTACCATCCTGTCCCACCACCCAAAGAAATGATCCAACGCATGCTTCCACTCCGGGGCCCTTGGGTCCGGTATCTGCGGCCCCTCTTCAAAACCTACCCGCGCATGGATATGACGCGTCCTTGCAATGGCCTCCTCGACAGTCCCCTGAAAATTCTCCAGAAAACTTTCCGACGTACATACCCAGTGCGACAGGTCTGCCGTAATGACAAGCTCGGGGCGCGCGTCAAAATATCCCTGCATCTCCGCAGGATGAAACCCTACACGCCCGCGATGCGTCTCATGCGCCACCATCAGCCCGGTCTTGGCAGTGAACTCCGCAGCAATATCTATCAGGTCCAGGTTTTGCTGGAAAGAGAAATAATCCTTACCCGTATGACAGTTCATGAGAATAGGCCCGCCTTGCGCAGTGAATTGCAAATACTCCCGGAACGATTGTTTAAAAGCCTCGAAATCCGCTCCACGCGCCTGATGCTGGTGCGATATCAGCAACAGCTCTTCTTGTTGCAGCGCATCGAATAACTTCTTTTGTACAGTGGCATCATCCGGTATCCATGTATCGATACCATCATATCCAGCTTCTTTTATTCTATGGCAGAAGGTCGTAATATCCTGGGACTCGTGCCCCCAGAGAGGGGCCAGTATTTTTATTTCCATGCGTAAATATACCAACCGCAGTGGGTTTTGGAAGCAGCGTCACAAAAAACATACTGAAAAAGAATATCCCCTTATTCACATCCAGGATATTCTCCGATAAGGAGATACATACGATGATCAATACAAAAGCCATCAGATAGATATCCTTTCGTCGCCATGCCTCCCTGAATGCCAGCAGCAGTACGGTGATATAGATCAGCATCCCGAATATGCCGGTCTTCAGCCAAAAGCTGAGGAATTGATTATGGGCATTCAGCCCTAATGTATAGGATATCATCAGGTGATGCGCATAATATCTTTCTTTCAATTGGCGAACCTCTTCCCCCGTGCCATATCCTATCCATGGGGACGCACGTACCAGCTCCCAGGCGCATTGCCAGCGGGCCATCCGGGGCTCGGGATCCAATATCGCCCCCGTATCCGATCGCAGGTCCTGTTTAAGTTGCACAAGATACCGGGAATGAAGATGACTGTTCCGCCATACCACCAGCAGCGACATCAGGGTCAGGGAAAAAATGCCGATAAACAGCCTCCACCGCAGCTGACCCTTCACCAGGTAGATAGGTATCAGCAGGTTGACGATCACCAACATCGCAATACATACGGCCCGGGACGCCAGTTGAAATATGGTAAAAAGACACAAGAGCATCGACAGACTATACCCCAGCCGCACCAGCTTCCTCACAGGCCTCCCGAACAGCCTGTCCGCAAACACCACCACGGACAACCCCAGATAAGCCGCGTAATACGTAGCATGAAGTCCAATAGGATGCGAGAAATAATGGTTCATATGAGGCTTGGTGAACAATACATTCAAAGGCTCCCTATGGGAATAAATATCATACAGCGTGACACCATAGAGGTATACGGCGGTGAAGAGACAGGAAAAAGCAAAGGCCTTCAGCAGCCTGGGACGATACCACTGCCAGTCCAGCCGGGAGAACCAGACGATAAGAGGGAAAAGCAGCAGAGCCAGCCGATGTTCCCATTCAGGCCAGGCATCCGCGGACCTTGAAGTATACAAAGTACCCGCCATCGTCAGCAGATACAGCCCCGCACTCATCCATCCCAACCACCGGGCGCGCCAGATCATGTCCTCCTTCCTCAGATGGATCAGCGTATGCAGCAACAGTACTATCAACGCCAGCTCGCTGAATATCCTGTCAAAAGGCAGGGTCGTCACAAAAACCAGCAAGAGATAGTAACTGATCCTACCCTCGGGTGTATCTTCTATAAAAAATATTTCTTTCATTCCGGGCAAATAAGCACTCCAATATAAATTGTTCGTAATGGGCTATGATATCAGGCCAGTTGAAATCCTTCATGATCCGCTCCCTGTTCTGTCTTTTCATATCCGCAACAGACAGCCCATCCGGCAACCCATCTATCACATGGGTGACATCTTCCGCACTCGTAAAATACAATGCATTCCCCTCCAACACCTGTATGTTGAAGGGATTGTTATGCGCGGTGATCAATGCTTCACTAGCCATCGCTTCCAGCAGCGAAGGGTTAGTTCCCCCTGTACTATGCCCATGAAAATACAAATGACAGAACGATCTCAGGCAATGGGTCTTCCAGTTATCATATATCCCGCCCGTGAAAACGATCCGGCCATCCACGCTGAACTTTTCCCGTAAATACCTGCCGAATTTATTGACGGTATCCCCCACCACCAGCAAGGGCATTGAGGTCCTGCTCTTCGTATATCCATCCAGGATGGTCTCTATATTGTTCTCAGGCTCCATACGGGCCATCAGCAACAGGTAATTCCCCGGCCTTACCCTGTAAGGCGTCAGCACTCCCGGATCAGCCATGCCAAACAACTCCGCGCCATAAGCGATATATTCGGCATGAATACGGTACTTCTCCCGAAAATACGTTTGAATGACGGGATTGTCGGCAATAAAGAAATGACCGTACTTCACAGCCAGCTTTTCCGCATACAAAAGAAATTTCTGTATCCTGGACGAATACTTCGACCGCTGCCATTCCATTCCATCCAGGTTATAGATCACCGTACTGCCCGAAGGAAATAACCAACCCCAGATCGTACTGCTGGTATACCCCAGCTGTAAGAGAACATCGAAACGCTGTTTTCGAGCATCGATGAGACAGTTCAGATCATAAATAAACTGCCCGGCACTGCCCAACCTATATTCCGGATCATAGCAATGCCGGATCTTCACCCCCTTCCACTCCTTCTCCCGATAAGGATGGTTGTGAGAATTATATACCGTTACTTCATATCCCGCCTGTACCAGCCCGGGAGCAAGATATTCTGCTAATTGCTCAAAACCTCCGTAATGGTTGGGTATGCCCCTCGTCCCCATAATGGCAATGCGAAAACTCATATGGCCTCCAGTATTTGATCGTAAGCCCGGGCTATACAGGCAGCGGCCCTGTCCCATGTATAGTCGGTCAGTATCTTTTCCCGCAGTCCGGCGCGAAAATGCGAGCGCGCGGCCTGATCTACAGCCCCGAAGATGGATTCAGGACTGGAAGGATCACAGTAAAAGGCATGATCCCCATAATATTCCCGGGTATAACCCTTGTCGGTGATCACGATATTACAGCCCATGGCCCCCGCTTCGAGAGAGGACAGGCCGCAGGTCTCGAACCAGCTGGGCAGGATATGCACCTTTGCCTTCTGATAATATTTTACCAGCTCCTTTTGTGGAGTGTAGTCGATGAATTGTATGTTCGACGCAGCGATCTTACGACATTGATGATAATAGGCGGAATGACCCGGCGCATGATCTCCGATGATCAGCAGCTTATAAGGAGTATTGTTCAGCGCTTTTATGAGGTTCAGCTGGTTCTTGATCCCTTCGATCCGGGCGACACAGATCACCAGGTTCTCGTCCTTCTCCTGGCTGTCGTCGAAGTTGAATATCTCCGCATCCGCCCCATTCGGCACAGGGATACAGCCAATGGAACAATGATACTGCTGCACCAGCCGCTTGTACTCCATCACCGATCCGGAGAACACCAGGGCCGCCCTGTCAAGGATCTCACGCACACTACGCTGCTGCCCCTTCCATAAATAGGCCTTCGATATCAATTTGTCCCTCCCCTGCAAATACCGTCCCATTGTCTTCAGATATTCTATGGCGTCCGCAGACAGCAGTTTGCATATCAATCCGAAAATACCACGCCGGTGCTGCTTGTCATACCCAGAGTAGTCTATCAGCAGCGTGCTGACGACAAAAGGCTTGCCCGACTTCCGGATATGATACAGCATGTCGGCCGGCCGGATGATATTGAAAAAATGGAGCAGGTCATAACGTGCATAATCTATCCTCTCGTGGGTCAGTCGGATATCGACACGTATCCCCAGCTCTTCCAGGTGACGCGCAGTCTGCAATACCTGGAATGTATCTCCACCCCTTACAGTATATAGAGTAGATCTTGCAATAAACACTACCTCCATAATCCTATTTTTTGGGTGAAGAAAAGACGTGTCGTGCTGGAAATAATGAGAAAGTCCAATGACGAACAGGCATTACGGACATAAAAAGCATCCCATTGATACCTGGAAAAAAGGGTCTTGAGATCCATATCCCCGCCATGATACCCTTTCACCTGCGACAACCCGGTGATCCCCGGCTTTACATAATTCCGGAAACTATGCCCCGGTACCAGCACGCCTATCCGCTGGTCATCGGTCAGCATATAAGGTCTCGGCCCCACGAGGCTCATCGAACCCCATACCACATTAAAGAACTGCGGCAGCTCATCCAGATGTGTCGTACGAAGGAACCTCCCAATACGCGTAATACGCTCATCATTCTCCGCACAGGGACGCTCATCCGCATATGGGTTGACCACCATTGTCCTAAACTTGTAACAGGTAAAGACCTTTCCACCCCTGCCGACCCTCTTTTGTAAAAAAAAGACGGGCCCTCTCGAGTCCAGCTTTATAAGCACCGCTATCACGGGTAGCAGCCAGCTGAGAATACCGGTTATTACAAGAATGCCGCCGGCGAGATCCCCCCCCCTTTTGGTCAGCAAATAGCTCCTTTTTAATCCTCCCGGAGCCAGCGGGCTCTTCACATCGCCGGGAATAGGCAACTCCAATGTACGGTAGGTGATATTATCGGCTTTCAACATAGTTCATGCGGCTATTAAAGTTCAAACGCAGCCGGAAATGTCCCGGTTGCCCCTGTTTGCCCATTTATTCACAGGAACCGCTGGAAGCAGTTCATCCAAAGGCCAGACAAGCAACCCCTCTTCCCAAACCGCCGTTTTAACCTCTATGCCGTTGTGCCCAAGCATATTGAAAGTACTCGCTTACTTTGACCTGTTCAGCTATCCGTTATCCTTCGGGGAAATTCGATTCTTTCTCGATAGGGAGACACATGGATCCTGCCTGGTAGAGGGGCTCGACTCCCTCGTGGCCGAAAAGCGTCTGTTCAAGGTCGGAAGGTTTTATTCGCTGCGGAACGACCCCCAGCTGGCCCTGCGAAGAGATAAAGGAAACCAGCACGCGGACGAACTTCTCCTTATCGCGGACAAAATATCCCGCTTTCTTTATCAGTTCCCTTATGTACGGGGTATAGGCATCTCCGGCTCCCTGTCCAAACATTATGCAGATGAGGACGCCGACATCGATTATTTTGTTATTACCAGGCGCAATAGACTGTGGATCGCCCGCACCCTGATGCACCTGTATAAGAAATGGAGTTTTATCAGGGGCCGCCAGCACTGGTATTGCATGAATTATTTTATAGACGAAGAAGCCCTGGAAATAAAAGAAAAAAACATCTTCACGGCCACGGAACTGATCACCCTCCTGCCCGCATGTGGCAACGGCGGCCTGGTAAGATTCTTCGACGCCAACGACTGGGTGACATCCTTCCTGCCTCAGTATAAGAACCGTCCTTCCCAAACACCTCCCAATCCCCCCGCCGGATTCTGGAAACGAAACCTGGAAAAAGTACTAAACGGCCGGGCAGGCGATAGGCTCGACGATTTCTTCTGCCGCCTGACATCCAGCCGCTGGAATAAAAAAGAAAAAAGAGGCGCCCTTGACGGTAAAGGACAACCCATGTCCCTGCATACTGGCAAACATTTCTCACGCCCCAACCCCGGGATGCTCCAAAAAAGGATCCTCGATGCCTACACCGACAAGCTCAAAGGGCTCGGCCTCCCGGTCGACCCCTCCAAAGTATGATTATCCTTTCTTCCTAAAACTAATGATGTAATAGTCTCCAACATACTTCCAGGGCCAGGCCCCTTTCCATCTGTCCTCCCACCTGCACAACCGCTTATACCATCCGGGGTATCGCTCCGCAAAATGCTCGATATAGCTGGGCGGCGCCATCGTACACAGCCCCTCCAGCCCCAGCAGCTCATACCCGCTCCCCAGCTCCTTTATCACATAGCCCGGTGAATAGTACCAGCAACGGAAATAATGCCCCTCCACATGACTACGAGCCCCTTTGCTGCTAAACCACCGGCGCGTAGCCGTCTTAAATTTCCCTTTGAAAACAAGCAAACTTTCCCATAGCGAGAACTTCGGCAATATCGTCAGCGTCACCTGCCCCCCAGGCTTCAACAACGGATCAAAGCTTCTCAACACCTTATCCAGTTCATCCGTACAATTCAATCCGGCAAAATTTGAAAAGATCAGGTCATAAGGTCCCCGCTCCCGCAACGACGTCAGCTCGGTAAAAGAACAAAGCTCCCGTGTGATCCCTCCCATCAGCCCCTCCCGGCTCACCTTCTCCCATAAAATATCTTGCATACCGTCCGAAATATCCGTGGCATGCACCCGATGCCCCTTCCGGGCAAAAAAGATCGCATCCTCCCCGGTCCCCGCATTCAGCTCCAGTATGGAACTGCCCTCCGGCAAATGACGCAGGACATGATCCCGCACCCGCCGCCGCTTGTACGCGATAATGGTATTACCTGCATCCAGGACATCAAAGACCAGCGCTTGCTGACTGAACGCCCGGGCCGCCGCCTGCTCATTTACACTTTCTGTCATAGTTTCTCCAATTTATTCAGCTTCATCAGCCCCCACAAAGATGCCGGTCCATACCACGCAATAGAAGCCGCCTGCCGCATGCTCTCCCGTGTAACAGCAGCCGGCCGCATCACCAGCCTCTTTACCTGCCGCAACGCCAGATGCCAGCGATAGGACAAATGCACATATCGATGCAATTGTCTATAAAATGCGGGATGATATGTATTCCGGAACATGATCTTCAGCTCATCCGAATCGGTCCAGTTGGCCTTGTGCTGAAGATCCGCCTTCACTCGCTCATAGAAAGGCGTGCCCGGCAATGGATACGAGACGGAGATACCCAGGCTGTCGGGCAGTAGCCGGTTGATCATCCGGATGGTCTTCCATATATCCTCCTTCGTCTCCCCCGGATAGCCAAACTGGATAAAGAAAGACGGCCGGATACCATACTCCCTCAACAACCCCGTCGCCTCATGTATCTGCTCCACGCTGGTCCCCTTGTCCATCGCATCCAGTATCTTCTGCGACCCGCTCTCCGCACCCATCCAGGAATTCTCACAACCCGCACGCGCCAGCGCGGCCACATAATTCTCCTGCAACAGCAGGTCAGCCCTGGATTGTATCTTGAATCGGAATCGAAGCCCCTCTTTTTCCACCAGGTCGGCAAACTCATTAACCCACCCTGGCTTGAGCCCGAAAATATCATCGCAGAACCAGATATGGTCAAAATGGTACCGCTCCTTCAACCACCTGATCTCCTGTACCACATACCGCGGACTCCGCGCATTGTATCGATTGCCATATATAGGCTTGGCGCACCAGTTGCACTTGAATGGACATCCCCGGGTAGTGCTGACATTGAGAGAAAAATAGCCGTGATGCTCCAGGTGTATGGCCCTATAGGTAATCATATCCACCAGGTCCCATGCAGGCATCGGCAATGCATCCAGATCCCTCATCACAGGCCGGGCCGGCGTTTTTACCACCGCCCCATCCTGTAAATAGGTTAATCCCTTAATGGCTGAAAAATCGCACACCCCCTCCCGAACGGCCTCCACCACCTCCAGCAAAGTCTGCTCTCCTTCCCCCATCAGCACAAAGTCGGCGCCCTTCCGTAAATAATCCTCATAATGATCCGTCGAATCCGAGCTGGACACGATCACGGTACACCCATACTCCCTGGCCAGTCCGATCATCCGGTGAGCGGCATCCCGCATATTGGTGAGACACATCTTCGTCAGATAGTTGAACCCATCGTCATAGACGACAAAAAAGTCGGGCCCGTCAGCCTTCAACCGCTCCACCACCTCATCCGGGTTCTCTACGAACATCGTATCGAAGAGAGAGACCTCGTACCCTCGCTCCCGCATCAGCGCCGCAGCGCCCACAGTAGCCAGAGGCGGATAGGGTTGCCCGGTGGCCCACTGCTTGGGATCGTGCCGCATGAAATAGGAATGAGAAAAAAGTATCTTGCTCATATCATTTTCGTACTTCCGCATACATCGAGCTTTTGTTTTTCACCTGATACACAAAATAATTTTCAGACAACACCATGGCATTGGTAAAGCTATCCAGCGGCTGCAGCCGGAATAGCGAATTGTTCAACAATTCTTCAGAATATCCCCGATCCTTTTCTACCGGACGATTAGTGATCAATACAAAACTATCGAGTACCTTGACATACCGGGAACGAATCAGCTCCGACGCAATGGTCTTTCTGGGAATGGGAAAATTCTCCGGTTTCCAGGAACAATAGCTCCCTATGCTGTCCGTGTCAAGGTAAAAAACCGGCCTGCCCAGGTAAGCACTCAGACCAGGGCCCGCGTTGTATCCATCTACCACAATCGCATGCCTGTCCAACCCGTGTGTCTGGATATAATGAATGGCACTTCGCGATTGAGAGAAGGGGCGCCGAAAATCCTCCAATAAGGCATATCCGCCAACCCCCGCCTGAATGATCAGTACCAGGTAGAACCCAATCGCCAATACCGGTCTGCTCCCCGGGCCCTTCAACTGCTCCACCCTCATGGTATCGCCCGACATCCAGCAGGCAGCCAGGAAATAAATAAACACCAACCCGTAAAACCGCGTCCCTATCCGTTGGGAGCCTACCAGGAAGATCAGCAGCAAGGCCAGGCTGCTGTAATAAAAAACAAGCGCGCTCCGGCGCCGCCTGATCGCCAGGGCCGGCAGGATCAGCAGCAACACGAAGAGCATTCCTCTGAATACCGGCCCGGTGGAATCCAACCAATAAGTATTCCAGAACCTCTCCGCATTGATCCTGGGAACTGGCAGCCATCCCTTGACAAGCCCGGAAGCAGCAAACGAGAAATTCGCATGCGACATCCACCGTCCGATGCCCTGCACGTTATAGGGGTCGGTGGCAGGAGCGTAGATCTGTATGATAAGACAAATCAGTCCCGCCAGGTACATCAGCGCAAACGGGATCAAATAGCGGGGCCTTCGTCCGTATACCGGCGCCAGGTACAAAAAAATCCCCGTTGCGGCAAAAGCAAACAAAAGGTGTGTATTGCACATTAAAAAAAGCACCGCCCCTATCCAATAACGATATTTCACCGGATGACTCATCAAGACACAGCAAATAAACAGCAGCAGAATACCCAATGCATAGCTCCTGCTGATCAGATTATATTCGAACAGCAAATAATAGCCAAAAACGATGAGGATCTTTGCCGGCAGCCTGAATGGCGAATAGCGTACAAAAAGATACACCGACGTCGTACAGATCATCAGGTGCAGCACCTGCAGCGCAGCATAAGTGTGGGTCACCGTATGCGTCACTACAAACAATAACAGGTTCCACAGCAAAGGATGCCCCTCTAACCGCATATGATCATACAGGGCCCCCAGCGAATCACTGTCTCTGCCGATGAGAAGGGCCTGTGCCTCGTCCAGCCATATGGAGTGAGCAAATAAGGACGGAATGCTTATTGCCAGGTACCCCCCCATGACGGACAGCACATAACGAAGTGGCGTAATCGTCATTTTTACAGACGGGGCAATATGTGAAGATTCGTTGGTCATTTCCTGATCAATACCCAGGGGAAAGGATCTCTTATTCCTATCAGCTTTTTTAACAAGGTATGGGGTTTAAACTTTACCTCGTGATGAAAAGATTGCAATTCATTCGCACAATGATGAAAATAGAAATCCGCCATTTCCGGGCAACCCAATGCAGTATAATAGGCAGTAGTCCTTTGTCTGGCTTCAGCTATCTCCCATGGCTGGTAGAAAATAGTATCCATGATATGCAATTCCCCATCGGGCGTCAATTGAGAAAGACATTTGTAGATCGTCTTTTTCAAAGAAGGGAAATATTGAATGGAGGCGGCAAGCAGGATACAGTCGAATAGGCTGTCGGCCAGGACGCCCGACCGGATATCCCCCTGGACAAAATGCAGATTGGGATCGTCGCTGAACACCCTGGCTCCTTGCTGCAACTCGGTAAAATTGATATCCATGGCCGTTACCTCTGTTCCCGGTATGCCAGCCAGTTGATGGGAAAGCCACCCATTACCACACCCGATCTCCAGTATCTCCAATGGCCTGCGCTTGGCAGCCAGATAAGCCGTCAGCCGCCGGACAGACCGTTTCCGGATCATCCACTCCTTATAATGACAATGCTCAACATCCACCTCAGGCAGCCTGATCAATTCCGCGTCTGTATAGATCCGGCTCTCCAGGCTCCGGGTGAAGACATATTTTTTCTCAAACAGCATATCTGCAGGGGTAATAGGGCCCGGCACCTGGATATTCGTCAATATCGATGAATCAGGTAAAGGCATATTCGGCATTTTAAAAGCCCTGGATTTCCGGCTGCCTGTACTTCCAAAGCTTTTGTAATAATTTAATCTCATAAGGATATCCATAAACATTAGTTCGATAGCGTAAACCTGACATCATCCGGATCATCATCCGCTTGAATCTGTTCAAACGTATATCCGAAACAGTGGGATAATATCCATTCAGCACCGTTTCAAAATCCCGGATCTTCTGTACCATCTCCGGCGTCAGCCAGGGGGTAAGCGGGTTCTTACGCAGATCAAAATTCTCCCAATGTGGGCTGATCCAATCTTCCAACTTTTGCGGGTAATGAAATCCACTGGCAATCACCTGGTGGTATAGTTCCGATCCTTCCGTAGGCACTGGGCTATACATATAAATGATGATCTCCGTCCTGGGGTTAATTTCCTTGATTTCTTTGATAAAGGCAATATCCTGATCTATCTGACGCATCACCTGTGCAGGGCCATCGCCCGGCAGGCCCAGCACAAAAGAATATTCCGGGACGATATCGAACCTGGCCAGCCTCGCTGCAAAAGCCTTGATCTGTGCGGCGCTTTGTGTCCCTCCTTTGTCCATCTTTTTAAGCACCTCGTCATTGCCTGTCTCCGCTCCAAAAAAGATCATCTTGCACCCGGCCTCCCGCATGAGCGCCAGTGTATCATCGGCATATTTGTTGACCGTATCTATCCTGCCCTCTCCCCACCACACCATATTCTCCCCGTGAATGAGACGTGAAAATTCCACTACCCTTTTCTCTGACACAAAAAAGTTATTGTCGTGAAATTCAATGGCATCAGCGCCCCATTTGTCCTTAATGTATTTGACATCCCGATACACAGCCTCTGCCGGGCGAGCCTTCCATCTGGCCTCATATATCGGCACAACGGCACAAAAAGAACAAGTGAAGGGACAGCCGATGCTGGAATGATAAGCCAATGTTTTCCGGCCTAAATAAGTTTTGCCCAAGTACCGCTCCAACGGATACAAGCGGTCTAATTTATCGTAGGGCAAGGCAGGCAGCTTCTCCTGATCGATAAGATCCGCCTTGATCGTCTTCACGATCTGCTCCCCATCTTTATAAATAAGATTCCTGATCAACTCATAAGGCCCGCCGCTCTCCAATGCATCGAGCAATGCCGGGAAAGCATGATCACCGGGTCCGTTGATAACAAAATCAACCCATCCCGATTGAAGAACCACTTTGTATTGATTGGACGCAAAATAGCCTCCCCAGACCATCACCATATCAGGATAAGCTTCCTTTAAACGTTTTGCGAAAGGAATGGCCTGACGCAATTGCGGGCCCGGCATCACCGTGAACCCTACATAGCGGAATCCGCCGGCATTCAAATATTGACAGATCCGGCCATAGGGATCCTTTTCCAGGTTGCCATCCACGATGACCCAGTCATACTTCCCATCGATAGCCGCGGCCACCTGTAATACAGAATTCGGTATCCTGTATTTTGCCGTAGCACTTTTCGGGTTAAAAAGAAGGACCTTATTCATATCAACCAAAACGGTATTTTTCGCGCAGGGGATGCCTGCGCCTGTTCAATCTGACCAGGGTTCGATCCTGTATAAAAAATTCCGCTCCAGCCAGTTCCTGCCGGACCAAACGCAGGCCAGTGAAAATCCATAATTCGCCGCATATTTCCCTATCATGGCCATATCGCAAGCCTCGTTCAGGATCATCCAGGCAGACGTTCCCGCATGCATATACTGCCTCAGATCGCGGAACAAGCCATCGAAATATTCTCCATGCTCCCCGCAAAACCAGGCATAGTCGGCATCAGACACCGGCGTTCGCTTATAGTAAGGCGGATTGATCGCAATGATATCAAAATGCTGTAAGGGAATACCACCGAACAGGTCGGACCGGATAACGGTAATGGGAAGGCTGTTCCGGACGCTATTGCTTTGCAGATACTCGATGGCAATGGGATTGATATCGCTGGCAGTCACCGATGCCCCTTGCCGGGCGGCAAAAAAGGAGATCAGCCCGTTGCCGGCGCCCATTTCCAGCATTTTTTGTCCATGCAGCGGCAAACGTCCGATATGGTGCAGGAGCAGCCTGGTGCTGAAAAATAGTCCCGGGTGAAAGACCTGAGGCGGCACCAGCAGCCGGATCCCCTTATAGGTGTATTCCCGGGTACTGGAAAGATACCACTCTACCAGCGGACGATATAGCCGCCCTGTTGCGTATTTGATCCATTTATTCATGTTGTCCCTGAGAACAAACGTGTTATTTTCCTCAAAGGATGCTTGCACAAACATTCCAGGCAACGGCAGTCTCCCGCATTGCGTTCTATCATTCATGGATTTATCCGTGGATATACCCGCCAGAAAGTGGCGACTGGACACCCTGCCACGCCGGATACTGGCCATACGTCTACAGGCAATGGGAGATCTCGTCATTACTCTCCCTTACCTGCAGCAGCTCAGAGATATTCTGCCACCCGGCACAAGGATCGACCTGTTGACCAGGGCGGAAGTAGCAGCCATTCCCTGTGAACTGGACCTGTTCGACAAAGTATATATCATCGGGGGTGGGCGGAGTACCAAACGGCAGCTCCTGCATACAAGCCTGCTCCTACCCCGGCTATGGGCCAGAAGGTACCAGGTCGTTATCGACCTGCAGAACAATATCATTAGCCATATCGCCCGCAAAAGCCTTTTTCCCCGGGCCTGGTCGGTATTCGACAGATTTTCACCCATCCCCGCCGGGGAAAGCACAAGGCTCACGATCGCAGCCACCGGGCTTCCAGCCCACGAATCCATCCTCCGGCATGGCTTCCGGCTCCGCAATGAGGCGGCAGCGCGCGATCTGCTAAAAGCACATGGATGGAATGAACAAAAGGATCTGGTCGTACTAAATCCCGCCGGGGCGTTCCCCACCCGGAACTGGTCATTGGACAATTATATTGCATTCGCTCGTCTGTGGTTGCAATGGCGTCCATCAACCCAATTCCTGCTCCTGGGAACGGCATTTATTGCCAGCCAATCCACCATCCTCACCCACTCATTATCCCCCCATGTGATCAATATGATCGGCAAAACCTCTCCCTCCCAGGCCTTTGCCATCCTCCAGCAGGCCTTTTTCGTTCTTTCCGAAGACTCAGGCCTCATGCATATGGCCTGGGTATCCGGCATACCAACCCTCGCCCTGTTCGGCTCCACCCGCAACGACAGAGCAAGACCATTAGGAGCCCATACCCGCCTTCTGGACTCGTCCGACCTCGCTTGCGGCAACTGCATGCTGCGTGAATGTGCTTTTGGCGATACTCACTGCCTCAGCAGGTACACGCCGGAAATGGTATTTCAACACGCCGTATCTCTCTTGCGGTGTGTAAGCCAATGTAAAAAATGAACATGGTGCAAATGATCTGCAGATAAATTTACACTATACTCCTTTTCCCATGCAGCCCAGATCAACATATGACTGCCCAGATTCCTGGTAGCCAATACCGACATCTCCCGATACCCCTCCACCCAATCAGGCAGATAGCATTGCCCTTCCCTGGAATGGATGATTCCAAAGGGCTGCTGCACTATAGATGGCGGAGCAGTGCTATGATGCCGCCCCAATCCATACACCGCCTCCCGCCTGTCATAAGAGACATCCGCAACGGCAAACCTGCCGGTCGCTGCCATTCCAGCCAGCGACCTGTTCGAATGTCTCAGGCCGAAGACCATGCGACGTTCCCCATCGATGGCCCCGATCAGATCCATAGGGAAAATATTATAGTAATCCCCGTCCCGGAAGGATATCAATCTCACCCGTCTGGGAAAACTGAATGCAGCGATCAAAGACTTATATTCACCATATGACTTATATGGCTGCCGGTAATATCTCCAATATATCAAACGGGCTTTCAATGGCGCCATGTGAAAGAGTTCCGCATGCGTAAGGGTCAACAGCATCAACCTGCCCTTACCATCCTGCAATTCCCCGCTGCACTTAAGCCGGATTGCCACCGTGAGATCCTTTGCAGCCATGCCCTCCTTCCCGTAAAAATACATCTTGCAGGGCTTCATTGCGGGCAACGGCTCCGCTCCATCCATCCATACCCCGAATACCATGGGCTCCAGGCTCAGCAGCCAATGCCGTGCCGATACATCCACGAGCATGCCGCCGCATTCCAGGTAAACCCGCTCCCTGATCTCGCCATCGATCCTGAGCGCCGTATATTCCCTGACGTGAGTCTCTCCTGTTAGCAATTTGCCGATCATATTATAAAACAGATTGTAAATGCCCGTTGGGAAGCCCCTTCCTGACAAAATGCAACAGCGAAAAACCCATCTCTTCAAATGGCTCGATTTCATAAAGCTCGAACCAGTTGGCAGCGGCCCTTTTGATCATCTTCACCCGGTGGAGAAAGACCGATTGCCGGTACTGGTGGTATTGTATGGCAATCTCCGATGGCCTTCTGCGGGTCAACGACCTCCATTCGCTATAAAGGTCCGACAGTCTGCTCTTTCGCCTTCCTCCATCCAATACCAGCGCAAATACATGCCCATGTGATTTGATCACCCTTGAAAGACTACTGAACAGCAAATGGATATCGCGTATGGAGTTCATCACCGCAAAATTGGACAGGACTGCGTCCACTTCCTGCTCAAATGGCTTGTGGTGCGCCCAGTCCGTGAAATCAGCATGCTCGTCCTCCAGGAATACCACCCGCTCCCGGTGATCTGAGCGATTATACCACTCGATCGCCTGCTGCCGCATACCGGCAGAAGGTTCGCAAAAGATCACGTTGTAGCCGTTAGCGGTCAGCCACTCCATATCCAGCCCCGTTCCTCCGCCGAAATCCAGGACCCATCCCTTGGGCACCGTCTTTACAAACCGGTCTGCTACAGCCTGCCGCACGGCCCGGTTGGCATCATCTTTCCGCAGCAAACTATCATATTCGGCAGCAATCGCATCATAATACCGGATATTGGCAGGCTTTATATATAAAGACATCACCTCCCTGGCACATTCGTCCATCGAATGGAGCAATACGGGATCATGCGTCCTCACCGGATCTTCCAGCACCTGCCGGACCTGCCCGATCATCTCTTCCATATTTTCCGCAACATGCCAATGCCGGACCCATCCAATCCCCGGATGACAAAAGCTGCAAACAAAGGCGCCCGCATACAAGGCCTCCAGGCACACCGTGCTATACCCTTCATAAGAGGAAGGATGCAACAGGACCTTTGCCCGCTGCATTAACCGCAGCACCTCTTTATGCGGCAATTCTCCCACCAGCGAAATATGATCATGCAATCCCAACCTATCGATCGTCTCCTGCCACTTGATCATCTCCGGGCCCTTGCCGCAGATCACCGCTTTCAGATGCGGGAATGAACGCGCCAGTTGCTCTACCGCGGTAATAAACAGGTCATATCGCTTCAGGGGGATCAATGAACCCACTCCCAGGACATCGATGTCTCTTTCTGCCGGACAGGGATCGAACAAGTTCGTATCGATGGCATTGGATATGGTATGGGCCGGCCAGACATTATAATTTTTGTAGAATTCCTCCGCCAGGAAATGAGATATCGTTACCAGTTCCTCCGGTCTGGGCCTGATCCATCGGACATATCGATTGCCCTTGCGCGCATCCTGCCCTAATATCCAGATAAAATGCGGGATGCCGGATCTTTTGCCAAACCACTTGCCGATCAGCGCCGTTTGGCCGCACCACCAGCTGAATATGCCAAGAACATGGCAGGACCGCTGCAGTTCCCGCAGTGCTTTCCAAACGGCGACCCATACCCGCATCTTATACCATTTGCTTTTCGCCCACGTATTGAATGGGTATACTTTGTTGCCATACCATGTATAAGGTTGGCGGTGCAAAGGATATTCAAGGGAGAAGATAACGATCCGCGTGCCCGGAAAATTCCTGTTAATCGCCCGGACCAGCAGCTGCTGAGAAGGCAAACAGGTAGTGTCGGACTCACTGGCAGGAAAACCAGGCGTAAGCACGACCAATATATCTTCACGCGTTTTCATGCTCATTCAAAGCGATAATTTTATTACAGAAATCCAGGCAGCTCTTATCATGAGTGATCAGGAGGACGATCCTGCCGGATTGGGACAGCTCCCGAAAATATGCCAGCAACTCCAATACCGATGCATGATCCAACTCATTGAACGGCTCATCCAATATGATCAGATCTGCATCCTTATACAAGGCTCTGGCAATAGCGATGCGCTGCCGCTGACCTCCGCTGATATTCTTACCTTGCTCGCTTACACGTCCGTTCAGGCATTCGGGGAATGAGCCCTGCCACCCGCAGTGGTAAATAGCCGCCCTCATCCGCTGTTCATCATACAAGTCACTGCCCAATGTAATGTTGTGCAGAAGAGTACTGTGGAGCAAAAAGGCATGCTGCTTGACATAAGCGATACGCCCCCAACTCCGCCTTCTCCCCAGGCCATCGGTCAATTGACCGTTAAAGCTGATACACCCTTTATCGGGAGCATAAAATCCCAATAGCAGATTGACGATAGTCGTTTTGCCGCGACCGGAAATACCGGATATCCCTACAAAGTCTCCCCGCCTGATAGCAAAAGACAAATCCTGCAATACGGTTCGCTGACGATAACTGAAAGAGACCCCCTCAAAATGGACGGATTGTAATCGTTCAGCCCCATGGCGTCCATCCCGGAGATGCCCTGCTTCAGGATCACCCTGTCCGGACGGCGGCTCCAGCGTAAATCCGTAGATACGGAACTGCGCGCTGATATTGGAGAGCTTCACCATTCCCGGAATGATCTTATAGGCGGCTGCCATGAACGCCCCAAGGGTAACAAAAGCAGTGGCGTGAAGGGCGATCAATAAACATAGTCCCAGTATCGCAAATACCTCGATCACCCGGGAAGGGATACCCTGGGTAATCTGCAGTTCCGATAGATAGCGGTTCAACTCCCCCTGGTAACGGGCATACCTCTCTGTAAAGAATTCGTTCCGGCCATAGGTATTGCTTTCAACATAACCTGTCAGCCCCTCGTGCAGATACTGGATTGCTTTTTCACTACCCGCCTTCACCTGGTTCCTCACTGACTTCAGCCTTCTCCGGGTGATATACGTCATAAGAACGATCGCGGGCAAAAGGATCGCCAGCAATATTAAAAAAAGGCCCGCATCGTACCATAGTATCCCTGCAACCGCCACCCCGATAAGTACGACCTCCGACACCACCTGGATCGCTCCGGCAAGCATATATTGGCAGAACTCGATCGGCTGCTGCCCGATCCTGCGCGCATGCACCGCAGAATCCACATTTACATATTCGGAAAATTCACTTTCGAGGTACCGCTGCATGTTATCGACAGCCATCCGGGTGGCTACCTTGTATACAAAATGGTAACGCCCCCGGACCATTCCATATCCGGCAATGCTCTTGATCACGAAAAGCAAGAGGAACCATATGATCAAAGCCGGGGATTGCCTGTCCCATAACCATGAGGCAACCTTCCACCGGTGAGGCGCCGCACCATAAGCGTAGAAATTAACAACGATCAGCAGAACTGCCAGAAATGCAATATCGGCGATGCTGACCAGCGTATCTCCAGCCAGCAGCAACCCCAACTTCCGTCGCTCCCGTGGCAAAAGCATCCGCCCTATTTTTCGTATCGTGCTAAACATGGTATCAGGTTTTTTGCGGTATGGTTTGATGTAGCCATTTGATCAGACGTGCCGGCAGATAACTTACCATCAGGATCAGGTAGTTGTCCAGCCGGAAAGGATTCGCATAGATGGATCTCGTCACATGCCAGCGGGCCTTTGCAGGCCGGTAATTCTCAGCCAGAAGCTTTTTTCCGCAGAGAGCATGATAGGCTCCCTCCTTGATCTTTTTGTTATCCTGCCGCAAAATGATGTTCTGCAGCTCATTCCCTTCCTCTTGCGTGATGGTCCCTCTTTCCAGTATCCCCTGCTTCAGTTGGCGGAATCGCCGGCCCCTCCATCGCTCGTCGATGGTCACTGAATGAGGATTGATCCGCACCTTGATCAACGGCTCCGGTAAATTGCAACATTTCCCCGTCTTCAACAGCTGGACCCAGAGCAGATGATCTTCAAAATTATGAGCATGGAGGGAATATCCTCCTATTCGCAATATCGCCTCCTTCCGGTACATGGCGGCAGAATGAATGACGGGACAATGTTTATATAGGTTCCCAATGATCTCCCGGTGTGTATGCCCGGCACATCTGAAATGGAACAGATGCTCTCCATTCTCCGAGATATATTCCGCATCGCTGCCTATGACAAGATAGGCGGGATGCCCATCCAGAAAAAGTACCTGCCTTTCCAGCCGGCTGGACATGCAGATATCATCCGCGTCAAATCGGGCTATATACGTCGCCCTTGCCATCTGGAGTCCGGTGTTCAGCGCCACCGATATACCTTCCTTTTCTTTACACAGCACCCTAATCCGAGGGTCCTTGAACTGCCGGATCACCGTCAATGTATCATCCGTGCTGCCATCATCCACGATCAGCAGCTCATAATCCTTAAAACTCTGGTCCAGCACCGATCGTATCGCTTCGGCGATGTATTTCCCCGCATTGCAGGCCGGCATTAATATGGTAACTTTCGGATGCATGTTTCTTTATCCGGCAGCATGTTTATCCAGCAGCATGAGCAGCTCGAACAAGACCACTACCGACAATTGCTCGAACCAGTATTCTGTAAAAAAAGCCCCGGCCATCAGCAGCAGCAACGGCGCCCCATAGCTGCGGACGGGCCGCTTCCAAAGTCCCCTTCCAAAAGCGGCCAGGTATAAGATGACAAAACAGCCGACACCGATCAACCCATATTCCGACAGCAGCTGCCCATACACCGAGTCCGGTTTGTTGATCACGCTGTGCTGCCCCTCGTCCCGGGTGTGATAATACAGGTATAGGAACAGATAATTCTGCCGGAAGAAAGGATGGATATAGGCATACCGCGCAGGATACGACCCCTCGATGCCAAGCCCCGTGGTACGGAAAGCCAGCCGGGAAGAAAAATTGCCCATACCCGTACCCAACAGCAGCCGGCCGGGATGTTCCCGGAAAAATCTACCCAGCTCCTGCCAGGCGATCACCCTCCCCGACATGCGCCAGGCAGTATATTGCCGCTTTATGCTATCCGCCTGGCCGGGTAGATACAGCTCGCTCATAAAGGAATGAAGCTTGTCCTCCTTTTGGGTCATCTGGTTGCTTTCCACAAACTCCGTCCACTTCGCGTTAGGAATGGGTACGGGCTCTACATATTCATTCTTCCCCCCCAGCCTTCCGAGAAGAGTATGGGCATACTCCTGATTGGACGGAGCAACCTTCGCGGCAAATACGGCCATCAACCCAAAAAAGATAAGGATCATGCTCTTTTGCAGCCGGTCTGAATAAAACAAGAAGGCTATCACCAGGACGAAGCCAAGCAAATAATTTGTCGTATTGCTGGTAGCCAGCAGGATGGTTACATAGCACAATAGTGCAAGCCCCCACTTACATCTGTACAGAAAATACAAAAGCCCAAAGGCGCTGATAAGGGCCGCCGTTACGCTGCTGTCCAAACCGATGCCCGTGATCATATCGCCCGTGCTGATAAAAAACCTTCGGTGCTCGCCTTCGTAATTGTAGGGGTTCAGCACACCCGCCCGGATACATACCAGGATAAAGGACGCCAGCATGATGCCCGCATTCAGCAAGAACAAAAAGGACACCGTTTTATGTAGCCGCTCCTTACTCGCTCCCTCCACAAAAAGAAATAGCTGCCAGGCAGCCAGCATGGCAAGCCCCCAATACACACAGCCAAGCCCAAACGCCATCCAGGCCGGCAGCGACATCGAGCGAATGGATAGCCCCGCATTGATCAACGCCAGCAGGATCATCACTGGATAGAATCGCCACCACATCCCCCGCCAGGAGCGCAGTGCCCCCCGCCTCTTCCAGGAAAAACAGACCGCTACGATCACTGCCAGGGCCTTTACATAAAGCTTTACGTTGAGGAAGAAAATGAGGAACAGCAGCAGTGGCCAGTCCAGCGTTCGAAAATATTTTTTCAGGGATTCCATAACAGTACATTTTCTTTTGTTCGAAAAAGCCCTGTAACCCACCCCAACAGACAATACAGGGCAGTCCCCAGCAGCAGCTGCAGCATCAGTACATCAGTAACGCCAACGACAATCAGTCCGCTGCCGCCCGCTATGGCCATCGACACCAGCAGACGGCCTCCCCACTCCCATTTCTTCCCAAGGTCTGACGCACGCGTGTATAAGATATATTGCACGGTCATGGCCGCCAGATAGGCCGCGGCAGCCCCCGCACCGGCATAATAAGGTATGAGGATGACATCTCCCACCAGTACGATGGTTCCCGTGACAGCCGTAACGGATAGTATCAGCCCCAGCCTGTTACGGGCAAACTCCTGGCTCCAGTACAGGTTATTGATATATTGAAAAGGGATACAGCACGAAAGGATTAGAAAGGTCCGGGTGTTGGAGGCGCCGTATTTGGCGACCGTTAAAAAATCGACCATGGGGGCCCAGGCTAGTATCAGCCACAGGGTCGGCAGGGTCGCCAATAGCAGCTCCAGCCTTACAAGCCTGTCAAGGAACAGCATGTCTGTTCTTCCCCCTGCCCGCGCCATCTTGTTCAACAGCAACGGCGCCAGCACCAGCAGCGGCAATGGCGCAAATTCGAAAGCCCGATAGGCAAACGTATACTCCGCCGTATGGGTCGGGGACGACAATACCCCCATCAGGATCCAATCCACCCGCGCAATACCCGCCTGCAAAAAAACCACTCCCGCCTGCGGTAGGGAAGACTTTATCAGAACAGTATATGCCGGAACAAACCTCATCCTCCTCAGTCCTATACCCAGTCGCCCCCGGACGATCCACACTCCCAGCCCAAGTTCCACCATTGACGACACGGTGAAAAGGGCTATCACCATCCTCAGGCTCAGCGCGGAATAGATCACACAGCAATAAAGCCCCACAGCCCGTATCAGGTTGCTGACGGAAGCCAGCAGCGCCAGCCAGCCAAAAGCGCCACACCCCGCCAGCAGCTGCCGGAAAGGGAGAGCCCAAAAGGTCAGTACCTGGCTGATGGATAGTATCCATAAAAGATAATGTTCCCGGGCCAGTGGAGGATAGAGATAACATACGGCGGAAAGGACTCCGAAAAAGAACAGCCCCGTAAAGAAATTATGGGCCGCAAACAACGTAAGCATGTCGGACGGATCACCCCCGGCTGCTACGTTGCGTACCACTATCTGTTCCAGCCTCAGGCTTAGCAGGGTCGTGATGAGGGTCAGCACGGCCAGCGACCAGCTCAATTCCCCAAAGGAAGGTTTGTCGAAGCTGCGGGAGATGATGAGGAAAATGAATACCCCCAGGAACTGATTGCCCAGAACCTGAAGGGTATTGGCTGATATGTTTCGTATCAGTCTGCCTCTGTCACTTTCATTTCCCACGACTGTGCTTCTTTAAATTAAAATTCCTGGAAATATTGAATCCAAAATAAATATCGCCATTCCCCCACGTACTCGTAGTTTGCGTATAATATGGTGTAAGATATTGTGTCTCCAGCATGGTCTGTGTATTACTGAACACTAACTGAAATACGTGTCCGCCCGTCTCGATATCCCATCCCAGCGAGAAGGTATTATGCACCGTGGCGGACACCACCTGACTGGGGGGCAGATAATCATATTCCGCATTGATGCTCATCCGGTTGGTGATCCTGAAACGACCGCCCATGCCCAATGCAAATACATCGTTCTTATCGTTCACTGTGGGCACCAGGTTGTAATGCAGATAGGTCGGAGTGACCTCCAAAGAGAGCCTCCGGCTGAACTTGCGGGCTATCAGCAATTGACCCGAGTAGGCCGTTCGGTAATTGGCTGTCAGATACTTCTTGTCCTTCATATCCTGCGTATAATTGGTAATCGTTCCCAGCACGCTCACCGTCACCGGCATCTGTTTACCCTCTGTCTGTCTGAGCAGCTTGTATTTTACAAACCCGTCGAAGGTTTTTAAATAAGAGCTCCGCCCGATGCCCACATTCAATCTGTCCGTAATGCCATAGTCAAGCCCCAGCCGCAATGTGGCATTGTCCAGCCCGAAAAAATTATAGGCGCCGGTGTTCAGCCGGTCAAACCGGTGCTGGATGACAAAGGACAGGGCTCCTGCCGCCGTAGACTCCACCGTCTGCATATTGATGACATGGCTCGCCTTGAAAGTACCCGTGACATATCCCTTTTCTTTGCTTGCGCTCATGGAGTCGTTCAGCATATTCAAAAGTGTGCTATCCTGCGCCTGGGCCCGGCAAAAAAGGATCGCACCCAAAAAAATAGAAATTATTTTTCGCATAGTATTTATTTGTTGGTAGAACATTCTATTTTAACATCGACACGCATCTCCTGCGCGATCTTATCCCTGACCAGTGAAGGGATGGAGATATTGTGATCCTCCGGCTTCACTTTGAATTCAGCCTGTCCCAGCAGCTTCCCTCCTTTTACTTCTATCGTGGCGGGTGTTTCCAGAGGATGTATGGTATTGTGCAGGGTCAGGTTCCCTTTTACCATCACCTTGTATACCCCGTCCTTGCTCAGGTTCACATCACCCGCAAAATAGCCGCTGAACACAGCCTTGGGATATTTGTCGCTTTCTACATAATTCTCATTAAAGTGCTCCTGCATAAGCTCTTTGGTAAAGACAAACCCCCGCAGCAGCAGGCTAAAGGCGATGTTCTTCTTGCCAGGGTCGATCGCAGCAAATACCTGGTTGTTCTCCGCACGAATATCTTCCAGGGGAGTTTTGGAGTAAAATCCTATAAAGCCTGTACGGGTCGTGTATACCTGGCTGTGAACGCTGGTGTGGAACAGGATCAGCAGGGCCGCTATCGAAATGATGCGCTTTATTCTGGTCGATTGCATGGCGTTGTTTTAAAGGTGATTAGTTGTTGATGGCGCCCTGATTTACCCAGGCAGCGATGGTGTTCATCTGGCAGGGAGGCAGTGCCGGTTCGCCATAGGGCATCGGGTTGTAGCCTGGAGCGTGTGTTACATTCCCTTTCAGATAGCCATTATCCGCATACACCTTCAGGTTGACAAAAGAGGCCAGGTTGATCCCGCCGCTGCCGCCCGTGCTGCCATTGCCATGACAGGGATAACAGTTTTCCACCAGGATAGGTACGACCTGGTTTTTATAGCTTATATTCGTAGTGTCGCAGGGATCGGCTGGCGCCAGCTTGTCTTCGCTTTGTTTCGAGCACCCCATGGAGGCGGCCAGTATGCCTGTCGAAAAGATCACTAATAAGGGCAAGAGTCTTCGCATATCTATCTTTTTTTATTTTTCTACTACACAGTCGGATAAGGTTACATCCATTACAAGCCAGCCGGTACAGCGGCCCTTGATCGTTACTTTATCTCCCGGTTTGGGGCGCGGCTCCGGGACCTTCTCACCGGTGAATAACTGGCAATTGATGCCGCCC
Source organism: Sphingobacteriales bacterium 50-39 (assembly GCA_001898505.1). Taxonomy (GTDB): domain Bacteria; phylum Bacteroidota; class Bacteroidia; order Chitinophagales; family Chitinophagaceae; genus Puia. The sequence goes on along the minus strand of MKTZ01000001.1, from coordinate 830,564 downwards.
CCACCGGCCCCATTCGTTGCAAGTATCCATACCTCCGATGGGCCATTACGCTGTATTTCCGCCAGCTTGCCGCTCACTTCCAGCACTTTTCCCATATACTTGCCGTCACATGCTTTTTCATTGCTGGCATATTGTGTATAGAGAGAATCCGCTTCTATCGTGACATTGGCACTTTCCCCCGCCGCGCTCTGATGTGGTTTTTGATACAGATAATATCCCCAGCTGATCCCGATCATGAGGAGCAATAGGATCCCCCACCAAAAAAATTTTCTTTTTTTCAGCATAACTATTAGAACATTAAATTGAGTCGTTACCAGATCCCGCGCGTAATGCCTATGTTCAGGCCTGCGCTCATAATGGATAGCTTACCTGTACCAATGCCGGACATTGGCACTCTCACATACGGTTCGAGTCTTAAATTACCTATCTTACCAAGTCGTTGTTCGTATCCTACACTGAGATTCAGGTTCGCGGACCAACTATTTTGAGATGGTTTTTTATCCCATCCTTGATTATATGGGCTTCCGTTATAATACCCAGTGCAATAATATTTTTCCCTTGACATATAGTATGCCGACACGCCCGCCGTAGCAAACCATTTTGTTTTCTCGCTGGTTGAAAGATTGTATCGCACGTTGAGGGGGAACTCCCACATATCGCAAGCACCATCCACCTTTAATGAATCGACATACTTCAGGATATAAGCTTTCGTTTTGTCGAAATATTCCCCGTCCGTAAAGTATTTCTTTTTGCTATAGTACACTCCCGACTCGATGGACCACCGGCTGTTGAAGCTATATCCTAACAGCAATCCATACGTAGCTCCGACATTCTTCACAGACTGCCATTTGATGGTGCTCAGATCCGGGGATCCAAGAATACCTATGTAAAAAGATGGCTTTGGTTTTTGCAGCTTGATCTTATTTTTTTTCGCATTCTCTTTTGTCTTTATCTGATCGGCAGTTACATCTCCCCTCATTTTTGTATTTGCTCTCGGCAGATTATTGCTTGCCAGATGCAATCCCTTTTCGGCCTGCTCAGTCCTTACGTTCTGCTCAGTCCTCACGTTACCCGTCAGTGTCGATCCGCTCATCTGTCCGGTTTGTCCAGCCGTCGTTTCACCCCTGAGCCCATTCGCCCGCTCGCTCTGTCCGGCATTCTCTCCTCTCACATGTCCGCCCCTTCCGGGCCGTGCATTGGTCAGCCCCGGGGTTTTTTGTCCCGTTGTCTCTCCACCAACATGTCCTCCTCTCTCTGCCGGCACACCCGCCTGTACTTGTCCATCTTTCCCCGCCACCCCACTCGCCTGCGCCTGTCCATCTCTTATGGCCACCCCATTCGTCCGGCGGTCCTGTCCCGGCACATTGGCCTGCCCGCTCTGCCCCACGGCCTCCCCCCCGGCATGTCCCCCCTTCTCTCCCGCCACCACTCTCGTCTGTTCCGACAGGGATGCAGATCTCCCTGCCGCATGCCAGGCATAATACCCTCCGGCTGCAAATGGCAGTAGAAGGAAGAGCCAGAAAAACCTTCGCCGCCTCCGTCCATCCTCCCCATTTACGGGTGGCAGGATCAGAGAAGGATCTTTATCCAGGTCAGCCGCCAACTTTCCCCAGTCGGCGCTATCCGTCCTCAGCGGGTACTTTTCAGCAGCCCGCCGCAAAAGATCGTCCAGGTTGTTGTCATTTACGTTTGACATAATATTGTTTCCGTGTTCTCAGTAGTCAGCGCCTTTTGTAAATGGGCCCTGGCCTTTGAGAGATTTGATTTAGAGGTTCCTGTAGTGATCCCCAGCATCTTCGCGATCTCCGGATGTGAATACCCTTCGATGACATGCAGGTTGAACACCATCCTGTAAGCCGGTGGCAACTCTTTGACCAAAATCATCAACTCTTTGTATAACAGCGAATTGTCCGAGGACTGCCCCTCGTCCTTATGCTCCCACACATGCTCCGGAATGGGATAGGAATGATGATTGTTCATCTCTCTGCGCATATAGTCGATGGAGGCATTGATCACAACCCTCCGGATCCAGCCTATCAGCAGCATCTCCAGCTTGTCCACATCCCTCACCTCAAACCTGCTGAAATTCCGGAACATCTTTAAAAATGCATCATGAACTACTTCCACCGCTTGCTCATACGTATTTACATAACGGAAAGCTATCTTCAAACAAAGCCCATAATACTGGTCATACAGCATTTGCTGGCTCTGACGATCCTGGTTGGCACACCCGCTAATAATATGAAGCAATTTTTCCAAAATCTCGCTGACTTGCCTGAATAAGAATGATTAGCAATAATTACAGTTTAAACGCCGTCTTTTACCGGGGGGTTGCCTGAATGCCATTTTTCCCCCAGTAAAACCTTCACCGTTACAAGTAATTGGCCGTTATGTCGTTGTGTATGTTCCGCTCCATGAAATAATAGCCCCAGGACAGTGGAAGGTATCCTGGCCCGCCCTACGCCCCTCACCTGGGTCAACTCTTCTTCGGACGTAGTCTCCAATTGCCGAAGCGCAAGATCCACCTGATGATCAAATCTTTTCAGCAATTCAGCCAGGCCCGGCCCCGGCTTTACCTCCGCAACCAGCGCTTCCAGCTGCCCCTGGTCCAGGGACTCTCCTCTCGCATAGGTAAATAGCCTGTCCAGCACACCCGACAGATGCTGCAGGTGGAATCCTGGCGAAGCTACCCCCGCAGGTCGCTCCCACAATAATTCTTCGGGGAATTCTTCCATAAGCCCCATCACTTCCTCACGGGCCTGAAGCAATGCATGCGCTACTGGCTGCAGCAAAGAGGGAATAGCCGGCAGAGGGCCTCTCAGCCAGACTTCGGGAAGTATAGGTGCTTTCATACAATGATCAAATCACCTACCAAGGTACCATTTTTTTGCCCAATGGTTTCCAGTGGGAAATTCAGTCTCATCTGAGACCTACCAGGCCTTCGGCATAAGGAGTATGTTAACAGATCTCGAAGTCTGAAAGGACCTCTTTTTTAGGCGCTTCGCTGGCAACGATCCTTACCTTGGATGGCAGTTCGTCCTTATACTGCTCTCCAATGGCGATATTCATCCCCGGTAGATATATGAATTTGTTGTCGAAGGATATGATCCTTTCGATGTTGACGATATAGCCCCGATGCACACGGCAGAACAGGCTCTCGGGAAGGATGCTTTCCCATTGCTTCAGCGTTATCAGCACCATGGCGCTTCGATCTGTCATGACAAGACGGGTATAGTTTTTACGGGCTTCGATGTAGACGATATTATGCATGTCTACCTTTACATTCCTGCCATCCTGGCGGATAAAGAAAAATGATTGCACGTGTGATTTTTTTCAAGTGATGGTAAATTGAAACTGCGAGTAGTAGTAGTAGCAATCAATGCGGATCGGCAGCCAACGACTCCATGAGCAAGACGTAGTTATTCCTTTTGTCTGAGAAGATCTTAGATGGGTAATCAGGCCGCAATGGTTAAGTATTTCGCTCCCAAAATAAATAATATTACTTAGGTAAAAAAAAATATCCTCCCGGGCGTCGCCGTCATGGGGTCTACATCGTGGATACGCCCATGCCTCATTGGCCTCGAAGAACTTTTCTGTCATACGCATCTCGATGTGGGAGGTAAATCGCCATCATCAAATGTTTTTTCGGGCCGAAGTATTTTTGGGTAATGAGGGCCGAAAAACCCAAAGGGGCCTTGTAGAAACAAACCCCTGGTGGACCTAAGTCACATGAGAAAACACTACACTTATATAACTAAAAACAAACAAATGTGAGATCTGTGTGGTTAGCTTGGTAAAAGCAAGTTAGAAATTTCCTCTTCAGAGTTGGAAAAAAATACATGAACGCAGTTCATATGTACACGAAATCCCAATATGACCTTATAAGATGCGGTCTGTTCCGACCTCTAAAAGAGGTAATTTAGCAAATTTTAGCTTCAATTAGGAGATGAAATTCTACTTTTCGGACCCGAAGAAGTATAAAATAAATAAAATAAAAATGTTACTTATATGTAAAATCTTGGCTAGATTGCAAAAAAAAGCCCCATGTAGAAACAAAGGGCGCTAACGATTGCTTGCCATATGAAAAAAGGTAGTAATATCTTTTATGCTGATTTACTCAGCCTTAGAAGAACGAGTTGCTAACGAATGCCTGCTTCAACGATTGCTGCCATATTTTTTTCTCGTTCTCTGACACAAAATTAATATCCTTCCGTTTGCCATTCTAATCATAATTTTGACGAGTTAATTATGTCAAAATGATATTCTTAGCGCTACAGTCCTTAGCAGGATTGAATTTCAGGATAATTACATCATTATGGCCAACCGGTTTTCAGATACCTTATTCCAGCTTATTCATTCCCTTGAAAAGGCCGAAAAAAGGCATTTCAAATTATATATTAAAAGAAGTTCTACTAAAGAAGACCTCAAGATCGTCCAGTTATTCGATGCCATGGACAAACTGAGCGATTATGACGAAAAGGCCCTTTTAAAAAAGCTGCCCGGCATTGAAAAGCCACAGCTTTCCAATCTTAAGACCCATCTTTATAAACAGATACTGGCCAGTCTCCGGCTGCTCAAGAGCGCCGACAGCATCGACCTGCAGTTGAATGAAATGTTCGACTACGCGCATATTCTTTATAAAAAGGGGCTGTTCCAGCAGAGTCTCCGCTTCCTGGATAGGGCTAAGGAGACAGCCAAGGCCAACCAGAAATTCAATTTCCTCCCCCTGGTCCTGGGTCTGGAGAAGAGGATCGAGACCCTTCATATTACGCATAGTATGCAGATGCGTGCCGAACAGCTCTCCGCCGAAAGCCTGGAAGTAGCCGGTCGCATCGATATGCTGGCGCGTCTGTCCAACCTGGCCTTGCTTGTATACAGCTGGTATATCAGGAATGGGCATGCCCGCAATGAGAAGGATGAAGAGCGTATCAAGGAGTTCCTCAAGGAACAGCTACCCGCCAATGTCTGGGAACAGACGGGCTTTTACGAGCGGCTGTATCTGTATCAGATCTATAATTGGTATGCTTTTATCCGGCAGGATTTTCTCATGTATTACCGCTATTCGCAAAAATGGCTGGATCTCTTCGAGGAGCAGCCCCTGATGATACGGGTGGAAACAAGCCACTATATCAAGGCCCTGCACAATCTGTTGAATGCCCACTTCGATCTGCGGAATCACCAGCGGTTTGAAATAACGCTGAGACAGTTCGAGGCTTTTTCCCTCACCGATCGCGTCCGTGACAATGACAACTTCCGCATCCAGTCCTTTGTTTATATCACCACCGCCAAGATCAACCAGGTATTCATGCGGGGCAATTTCAAAGAAGGCCTCCTGATGGTGCCCGGCATCGAACAGCAGCTCGCCGAATATGATCTTTTCATTGACAGACATCGTTTGCTCGTATTGAATTATAAGATAGCCTCCCTTTATTTTGGGAGTGGTGATTATGCCACCTGTATCGACTACCTCCAACGCATCATCAATGACCAGGTCGATATGCGCAACGATCTCCAGAGCTACGCGCGTGTCCTCCATCTCATGGCGCATTATGAACTGGGTAATTTCGAGCTGATGGAATCCCTTACCAAGTCCGTTTACCGCTTCATGGCCAAAAAAGAGAACCTCACCCGGGTGGAAGAGGAAATGTTCAAGTTCCTGCGTACCTCCTTCCATGCGTCCCGCCAATCTATAAAGGCAGAGTTCGAAAAATTCCTGGAAAAGATCAGGCACTTCGAGGCTGATAGGTTCGAGACCCGCGCCTTTGCTTATCTGGACCTCGTCTCCTGGGTGGAAAGTAAAGTATATCAAAAGCCTATGAGCGAGATCATCCGCCAAAAATACCTGGATAGTAAGAAGAGGCATTATACGGATGAGGTCGCAGAAGCCCCCAGTCCAACCTTTCAGAGTTCGGCGACATAGGGTCGGGTCCTCACTAAAAATAAGGTCGGGTCATCACTTTAAAAAAGGCTGCGCTTTTGTCAAACCCTTCTTGTATATTAGCCTTGAATTAACCCTCCCCTATTAGACCTTTAGCACGACCGGCTGTTACCATCCAATCCAAGCATTGCCATTTTTGTTGCGGTATTTCATTCCAGAAATACCTCTTCTTATTTTAAGAAACTCAACCTGATGCAGCGCCCCGAAAACGATCTTATTGTCCAGTTCAACCAAGGTGACGCCGACGCGTTCACGGCTATATATAATAAGTATTTTTCCACGCTCTACTATTTCGTCAAAAGATTTGTTCCCGAACGCGAGGACGCCGAGGACATCACCGCCGATGTCTTTGTCAAGCTGTGGAGCCTTCGCGCAAACCTCAATAGCATCAAGAACATAGAAGCATTTCTTTACGTCACTGGCCGCAACGCATGCCTGGATTTCCTCCGTCATATCCAGCGACGCAACATGCGGCAAAAGGATCTCCTCCACGCCCTCCTCCAGGAGGCAGAAGATGGCCAGTTGGCAGATGACGTAAAGACACTGGTGCTGAAAGCTATTCATGAAGAGATTGAAAAGCTCCCCCGCAGCTGCCGCCAGGTCTTTAAAATGGCCTATCTCGACGGGCTCTCCAACAGCCAGATCGCCGAGACGTTATCCATCAACAATCAGTCCGTCCGCAATCACAAACAGCGGGCCGTCAAAATATTACGCATAGCGCTCCTTCGCCTGCCACCGCTGGCTTACATCGTTTTCTCTACCCTCTCGGCCAATTTCTCACCCTTTCCCCCGAATCATTGCTAAACCGCAGTTTTACCGCAGTGCGCCAACCTCTGTGTTAAGAAATTTTTAAGTTTCTGTGATTTTTTTGAGTACATAAGTGTTTTCTGACGTCATATCGATTAGTGAGATTAACAACTCTGTATTCAGCATGGAAAACTTCAACGAAAGGATAAGGTATCTGATTATGCAGCATTTAAAGGGCGAATCGACCATCCACGAACAGCTCGAGCTGCAGGAATGGGTAAATGCTTCCAACGACCATCGTGAGCTATTCGATCAGTTCAGCGATCCCGAGAGGTTAAAGGAGGAGCTTAAGGAATATTTTGAGGCCCAGACCAACATCTGGGATAAGATCGACGCCGGGATTAAAACACCTGCTTATATCGAAGGTCCAGCAGAATCCGTCACTCGTACTATTCATCCTATCAGACACCACATACGATCTTATGTAGCCGCCGCATCATTATTGCTTATCATCATCACCGGTTATTTTTGGCTAAGACCCCGGCATACTCCTATCGAAGGCCGCTCTGCATCGGTTCCGGTAGCCGCACGGGATGTTGCTCCTGGCGGTGATAAAGCCATACTGACACTGGCCAATGGCGCTACAATTGTATTAGACAACGCACAGAACGGCGCTATCGCGCAGCAGGGAGCAACCAGCATCACTCAACTGACTGGCGGCCAGTTGACCTACAATACCCCCGCCAAGGCTGCCTCAGTTGGATATAATACGATCTCTACACCGCTCGGTGGCCAGTATAAAGTAACGCTCCCGGATCAATCCAAAGTTTGGCTCAATAGCGGATCTTCCTTACGATTCCCAACAGCATTTACAAGTACTGTACGAGAGGTGTCCATTACGGGAGAAGCCTATTTTGAAGTGGCGGATAACAAGTCAATGCCCTTCCATGTCAAAGTCAACGATATGGACGTTACAGTTCTCGGAACTCATTTTAATATCATGGCCTACCAGGACGAAGACCTGGTAAAAACGACTTTGTTGCAAGGAGCCGTTAGGGTCAACAGAGAAAATCAATCGGTTATGCTTACTCCCGGCCAGCAGGCCCAGGCCGGAAAGGGGCTGCGGGTAATTTCAGACGCCAATACAGAAGAAGCCGTTGCCTGGAAGGAAGGGCTGTTTGAATTCAACAGCGCGGGCATAGAAATGGTCATGCGGACTCTCGCCAGGTGGTACAATGTAGATATCCGTTATGAAGGTTCGAAAACAGGCAATCGCTTAACAGGAAAGATAAGAAGGGACAGTAATCTATCTGATGTATTGCAAATCCTTTCAACAAGCGGTTACCACTTCAAGATCGAAGGAAAAACCATCCTTGTGCTGCCTTAATAAGGCCACAAGCACAAATAACCTCTCCTATTAGCTTTCAACTATTTTAAAACATTCAATTGGCCCTGATGATTAAGCAAAGATCTATAGCATTACTGATCTATGTTACTACAGGCTGCATTCATGTATGTGCCCAAACAGCAATGACACATATTCCAATGAGGCTCTATACACCATCAAATACAAGGGATGCAAAAGAATTAGGCATTGGGGATAATGTCCCCGATGTCGTATTTGAAAATGTATTGAACTATCCACTTAAAAAAGCAAAGCTCTACGATTTCAAATCCAGACTAACTATCCTGGACTTTTGGTCAACCTCCTGTAGCGCCTGCGTCGACCTATTTCCACACCTGCAAACGCTGAAGAACGAGTTCAAAGACAAGCTGCAAATCGTACTTGTGAATGGCAAGACCAGCTTATTTCATGATAATGAAACGAAGATCCAAAACCTCCTCGCCAGGCTTCAGCAAAGATCTGGCTTGGCTATTAATTTACCCATCGTATTGAACAGCGAAATATTGGATAATTATTTCCCTTGGAAAACAATACCGCATGAGGTATGGCTGGATAGCAGCGGCACCGTTGTGGGAATCACCGGTGCGATGGAAGTTACGCAAGAAAATATCAGCGCTTTGTTGGCGGGGAAAAAAATAAAAATGCACACTAAAAAGGATGTCTCCTTTGACTTTCAAAAGCAAACGCTTCCGGAATTGGTCTATGGTTCGAATTCTCCCACGAGCCCTCCGATGTATTCCTCCACCCTCATCAGAGGCTATGTTGATGGCTTAAGAGGGCAAGGTGTTAGACATGCAGATAGCCCCTATGCCGATCTATACACAGGATGGTTTATCACTAATCAACCCCTTCTCCGGATCTATGCGTCTGCTTTTCGGAATATTTTCAAATACCCGGTAAATCAGGTCGTCGTAGAAACAACCAATCCCTCCAGATTCGAGACATCCGATCCTTCCAGGTATTATAAAACAGACAGGTACGACATTTTCAGGTATTCAGATGTGTACTCCTATGACATATCGGTATCTCCAACAAAATTTGATGAATTACTTACTTATGTCCAGGGGGATCTGGAAAGAACCTTTAAAACAACCGTAAAGTCCGCAACAAGAAAAATGAAATGTTTCGTCATAAAGGCCACGCCACAGCTCAAGATATCTTATAGCAAGGGGGGCGAAATGGTTTGGGAAACCGGTATCATGGCATTAAAAAAGTACATCAGGAATTGTCCGGCAAAAGAAATATTGCAAGAACTGAATAATTTCTCAACCACACCATTGCTCGATGAAACAGGCCTGTCAAAAAATATTGATTTGGACCTGCCCGATGATTTATGGAACACTGATCTATTGCTCCAGTACCTCAGAAAAGCAGGATTTGATATTTCAGAAGAACAAAGGGAGATGAATGTGGTGGTGATCTCTGATAAATGATATGAGAATTTCGGCGGGTGGCTTAAAGCAAGACCGGAAGTATCTCACCACTTCCGGCCAATGTCTTGGCCAATCTGCTTAATAAACGTCCCTGTCAGGAGTTGCTTATTAAATTAACCAAAACTAAACAAAAGTATGAAACTTCAGGCTCTTTGTAAAACTCCGTCATTATTGCCGGGTTTTACTGCCAAAATGCTGAAGATTATGAAATTAACTGCCCTCTTAATCTTTATTGTCAGCCTTCAGGTCAGCGCAAATACTTATGCCCAGGAGAAAATTAGCCTGACTATTAAGAATGGGACTTTGGAATCTGTATTAAAGGCCATCAGTAAACAAACAGGCTATTTATATGTCTTCCAGGACCAGTGGAAAGAAAAGGCTAAAACAATTGACATCTCTGTAACCAACATTTCCCTGGAAGAAGCTTTGGACATCTGCTTTAAGAACCAGCCTTTCACCTACGCTATTATCAAAAAAACAATTGTTGTAAAAGAAAGGGAAGAAAGAACCCGGATTGCCGAAGACGTTCCAAACCTTACGCCGTTAGATATTCACGGACGTGTGACAGACGAAAACAATCAACCGGTGGCTGGAGTGACGGTAACTATTAAAGGTACTAAAAGAGCTACATCAACGGATAACAACGGCGAATTCAATTTTAAAACGGCTGACAACAATGCGACGCTGATATTTACCAGCGTGAATATGGAAACATACGAATTAAAGATAAATGGGAACAGCGATCTATCCGTAAAACTAAGGTTAAAAACAAAACAATTAGGCGAGGTGGCAGTAGAAGTTAATACGGGTTATCAGAAACTACCAAAGGAAAGGGCCACCGGATCATTCGATTTCATAGATAACAATACGATCAACCAGCAGGTCGGGAGTAATATTGTCAACAGGCTGGACGGTGTAGCAAGCGGAGTCATTTTCCCAAAACAAAATTTACAGGGCGCCCCAGCCTTTATGATCCGTGGATTTAGTACCATCAATGGACCGAACAGCCCCTTGATCGTTGTTGACAACTTTCCATATGACGGCGATATAGCCAACATCAACCCGAACGACGTCGAAAGCATAACCATTCTCAAAGACGCCGCGGCAGCTTCCATTTGGGGCGCAAGGGCCGGGAATGGAGTTGTCGTAATAACAACGAAAAAAGGACGGCTGAACCAGCCTCTGCGTGTTGGTTTGACCGCCGGCATAATCACAACACAAAAACCATCCCTGGATCACCTGAATACCATTTCCTCAAGCGATTACATAGATGTAGAGAAACAATTATTTAACAATGGGTATTGGGATAGCTACTTGAGTGATACCTACGCATATTTGGGCTTATCTCCGGTGGTGGAAATATTGAACAATGCAAGAGATGGATCCATTACCCAGTCGGATGCGAATGCACAGATCGACGCATACAGAAAATCCGACATTCGGCAGCAATATTCCAAATACATGTACAGGAAAGCCGCAACCCAGCAATACGCGCTGAATCTTCAGGGAGGAAGCAACAATATTTCCTATTATTTATCTGCGGGATATGATAAGATCATCGACAAACTGGATGCCCCTACAACTCGGTTAACATTTCGCTCTGACAATACCTATAAGCCATTAAAAAATGTACAGATATCCCTTGGCGTCCAGTACACCCAAACTACGAATAAATCAGGTAGACCAGCGTATGGCACCGTGACAGCAGGTCAATGGTCAGTGCCCTATTTACAGTTTGCTGATGCGAATGGAAACCCCCTGCCCGTGGCTCAATATTTAAGGCAGCCTTATACCGACACCGCTGGCGCGGGGAAATTACTCGATTGGAATTATTATCCTTTAGAAGATTATAAACATAGTACGACATCTATAAATCAGCAGGATCTGATAGCCAATATAGGACTAAACTATCAGGTCATACCCGGATTGAATTTGGATGTAAAATATTTATATGAGCGCCAGACGGGTGTAACCAATTTTTTAAGTGATCTGCAAAGCTATTATGCAAGAAGTCTTATTAATACATTTTCTCAGATAGACCCAAACACGGGTAGTGTTACCAATATCGTTCCAAAAGGCGGGATATTAAATTTATCGAATTTAATTCTGGAGTCACAGAACATAAGAGGACAAATAAACTATGCCCATAGCTGGAAAAGGCACAATATAGTCTTACTTGGAGGGAGTGAAATAAGGCAAGCCCATACCACTGGGAATAGCTCAACATACTTCGGCTATGATCCAATCACTTTAATAACAACAAATGTGGATTTGGTGAATCTCTATCCAACTTATATCAACGGGAATTATACGAATATCCCAGGAGCATCGTCGCTAAGCGAACAAATGAACCGATATGTCTCGGTTTACGGCAACGCAGCATATACTTATAATGATAAATACACTGTTTCGGCCAGTGGGCGAAGGGATGCCTCTAACTTATTCGGCGTCTCGACAAATAATAAATGGAAGCCGCTCTGGTCGACGGGTGCCAGTTGGCTGATATCGAGCGAGCAGTTTTACAGGGTTGATTGGCTCCCATTTTTAAAATTCCGGCTTACCTACGGCTTTAGCGGCAACGCCGACCCTACAAGGACAGGAGTGGTTACCCTGGTTTATTCGAGTCCGACACCACCGACCAACCTTCCATTTACACGGGTAAATCAGTTCCCAAATCCGGATCTACGCTGGGAAAAGGTCGGCATCTTGAATATTGGCCTCGATTTCAAAAGCAAGAATGATATATTCTCCGGCTCTGTTGAGGGCTATTTTAAAAAAGGCTTCGATCTCTTTGGCGCGGCTCCAGTTGATCCAACCGCTGGATTAAACCTGAATTCTACAATACACAAAAATGTCGCCAACATGAGCGGAAAAGGGGTCGATTTGTCACTCACTTCCAAAATAATTAATAGGAAATTCTCATGGTTAAATACCATTTTATTCAACTATAACACAAGCAAAACAACCAAATACTATATTGACAGCAATAGAAGAAGCGAAAGCTTTATAGGTTCTGGGATCATAAACCCAATCGTCGGACAGCCCTTATATAGCGTCATCGCATTCCCCTGGGCCGGGTTGGATTCTGCCGGAAATCCAAGAGGATATCTAAACGGCAAGGTGAGTGAAGACTATCCAACAATTACCCTAAACACCAAAAAAGAAGATCTGGTATACAGGCAAGCCCTGCCCGTATTTTTCGGCTTTTTCATAAACACGTTCAAGTGGAATAAGTTTGATCTGACAGTGAACGTATCCTACAGGTTTGGTTACTACTTTATGAGACCGTCCCTGAATTATTCATCCCTATTTAACAACGGGGCGTGGCCGGGTTCTTCAGACTATGAAAAACGCTGGCAAAAACAAGGAGATGAAAAGTCGACAAATGTTCCTTCTCTGATTTATCCCGCTGATCCCAACAGAGACATGCTTTACAATAATTCAGAGATATTGATCGACAGGGCCGATAATATCAGGCTTCAATATGTAAACCTTAGCTATGACCTTGAAAATATTGTATCCAAAAAGGTACAGCATCTGTTGTTATACATAAATGCCAGTAACCTTGGGGTCATATGGAAGGCGAACAAAGATGGGATCGACCCAGACTATATCTCAGTTCCCATACCGGGCAAAGTCCTGTCTCTTGGATTACGAGCAAGTTTTTAACAGACTTTGTTAAGATTAACAATTTAAGTATTACTTATGAGATCAATAAATATTCCAATAATTGCATTATGTTTCATTCTTGGATTCCTGCAATCATGCAAAAAATACCTGGATGCCAAGCCGGATAAATCTCTGGTAGTCCCAACTACCGTGCAGGACCTACAGGGAATTTTGGATAATTGGCGTTATATGAATGTGGAATGTTCCGAACTAAGCGAAATAGCTTCGGATAATTATTATCTTACAGACAATAGTTACCTTGGACTGCCAAACGACTATTCCAGGGACGCCTATATTTGGACGCCGGGAATGTTTGTAGGAGTACCTACTGTTGATTGGACTTACGAATACAATGTTGTTTACAACGCCAACATCGTATTGGACAATATAGACAATATTGCCAAGGATCCTACGACTATTTCCGATTGGAATTATTGCAAAGGATCTGCTCTTCTATTTAGGGCTAAAGCATTCTACGAGATTGCACAAATTTGGTGCAAAGCATATGATGAAAATACTGCCGGCTCAGATTTGGGAATTCCCCTGCGGTTGACATCGGATTTCAACGCTCCATCAGTTAGAGCGACTTTAAAAGACACTTACTCCCGGATAATTACCGACCTTCAAAATGCTGCCTTGTTACTTCCAACAACTCCTCCGACTCATCCCTATAGACCATATAAAGCAGCAGCTTATGGCTTTCTCATGAGAACCTATTTATCCATGCGGACATATAACAAGGCTAAATTATATGCCGACTCCTGTTTACAACTTAATAATCAAATTGAAGATTTCAATGACTTAGACGCAACTTCGTCCTATCCGTTTGCAGCAATTAAGTTCACAAATCCGGAAGATATATTTCACACAAGCTGTCCGGTTCTATATTATGATTTATATCGGAGATACTCCAGGATTGATTCTGCCTTATACGCTTCTTATGATTCCAACGATCTCAGAAAGGAAATTTACTTTAAAAACAATCCCGACGGATCAGTTTATTTCCGAGGCAGCTACAACGGGATATATACTAATTTCAACGGCTTGGCGACAGATGAAATATATCTGACAAGGGCAGAGTGTCTGGCCAGAGCGGGAAACACCACTCCAGCAATGGAAGATTTAAATTCGCTATTAATTAAAAGATGGATATCGGGCGCCTTTACACCTTTTACGGCAATAGACGCAATGGATGCCCTACAAAAGATATTGACCGAAAGAAGAAAAGAACTGTTAATGCGCATGCTTCGATTTACGGATATCAAACGATTGAATAAGGAAGGAGCAAACATTTCTATCACACGTTTAATTCAGGGGCAACGATATACATTATCCCCCAATGATCCCAGATTTGCGCTGCCGATCCCAGACGTTGTAATTAAATATACGGGAATGCAACAAAACTAATCCTTGTCTCATTGGAAGAGAATGCACTTCCTCCATTGGGCAAGCCAGTGTCAGGATCAGTGGTCACTTTATCACCGCTAAAATCAGGGTGCGAATCCAATGCCGGTGCGGCAGTCAGAGTCAGGTTCACACCGCACTCCGTCGTAGTATTATCTACACAGCCGGGATCTGTAACCTTATAAACGTAATTAATGGACTTAGCACGCTCCGCTGGAGTTTGGGTACCAGTATACACAAAAGGATAAACCGTGAATTTCTTCGATCTGGTTACATGCGTAAAGGAACTGAAGCCAATGGCTAAGACCAATGCAATGCTGCCTAAAAGATACTTTTTCATAGAAAAAATTTAATAATAAACTAATTACCTGCCCTTCGAATATTTTCGGCAATAAACATAACGAAGGCCAGTTAAACTTTGACCTTCGTTATATCTTTTTCTTAAATACGAGTGCTCTTACAGCTTAGTCTCGTTGGAAGAGAATGTAGTTCCTCCATTGGGCAAACCAGTTGTTATATCAGTAGTCACTTTGCCGCCACTAAAGTCAGGATGTGAATTCAATGCAGGTGCCGTAGTCAGGGTCAGGTTCACGCCACATTCGGTCGTAGTATTGTCTATGCAACCAGGATCAGTAGCAGTATAGGTATAATTGCTGGACTTAGCACGCTCGATCGCGGTTTGGGCACCACCATAAACGAAAGGATAAACCGTGAATTTCTTTGCGCTGCTTACATGCGTAAAAGAACTGAAGCCAATGGCTAATACTAGTGCGAGGCTGCCAAAAAGATACTTTTTCATAAAAAAATTGTTAATGGTAAAATGATTGCCTACTCTTTTAAAGGTTTTCAGCATACCCTTATTCGTCGAACTTACAGCGAAGACGAATATTCGCCCGTGTGCCATGCTTGCAATCAGGACACATATGTTGCGCAACAGTCTCTTTGGTTCAGGAATATGCTACAGCATCTTGCACCACTGCTTTTCCCTTAATATTTCCTCCCCTATTCAGCCAAATGGCATATCCGGCAAGAATGGTAAATCCGATATTAAATAACAAATGTTGTTTCCATGTCATTTTTTGAATAATCCCGCCGCACGAACATGGCAACTTTGGAGCAAACAGGATCATATAGGCTATATATAAGGTGAATATGGTCATCAGCCCAAACGCACTGTACAAACCTATTTTCCGCGTCCTGGGCATAAAAAGCAACCCCGACACAAGTAGCTCCGTGGCAGGAAGCAGCCAGGATATAATATCACTAAAACTAGAGATCAACGGAGATTTCCCAAGAACCCATTTGAATTTTTCCGATTCATACAGCTTACTCATCGCCGTGTAAACAAAAAGAAGAATAAACAGCGAAGCAATGATGTCAACAATCGTTCTTTTCTTCATATCTAATAAATTTGATCAATTAAGTAAAAGAATACCCACCCGCCGAAAACGACAATCCCGCACGAACCTGCATTCGAAAAATGGGGGTTGTCAAACTAAATGGATCTCATGCAATGTTACCTAAAACCGCTCTGAGCGAGCAACTGCTACTTTGTACGTGAAAGTTGAATTTCTCAAAATTGCTAGAACAAATCTACAACACCCAACCCCCGCTTTCCAAATTTTGATATATACCTTTCAGCAGTTTCAATTCACCGATCCGTCGGCTTTTTCTGAGAGTTTTTCATTAGCCACGGATAAAGCCCTGTATTGCGTAGGTGACATCCCATGCCACCTGGTAAAAACACGCGTAAAAGAGCTTAGCTTCTTATACCCGCACTCCAACCCGATCAGTTTCACCGGCTCATCCGTCTCCCTCAAAAGCCCCCGCGCCTTATCCATCCGCAGCTGGCATATAAAAGCATGCACCGTAATATCGAACAGCTGATTAAATCCCTCTTGTAGCTTCGTTCGATTGAATCCAAACTCCTTACAGATGGACACAACAGGTATATCCTTCGTAAAATTATTTTCAATGAATTGCCGGATCTCCTGCAGCGTGGCGATGTCTCTGCGCTTCGTGATCATAAATAAAAGATTGATTTAAAGGCGGTCAGAACTTGGCTGCTACTATTTGATCAGAGATTAAGCGACGGTAAAAGGGGAAAAGAGCGACGCAAATATCTATACCTTTACTGCAATTTTAATGCGGTAACACAAAGGTCATAATAAAATAAAGGATAAATATTATTTACAACCGAACAAATCTCTGAGAGCTCTTTTGGCAGCATAATATCCACACATACCATGCACACCTCCACCGGGTGGTGTAGAGGCGCTGCATATATATATTCCTTTAGCAGAGGTCCGGTAAGGAGAAGAACGCAACGCCGGCCGGGTAAAAAGCTGCCGAACATCGATGGCCCCGCCATTGATATCCCCGCCTATATAATTTGCATTATAAGACTCCAGCTGCTCTGTGTTCATCACATGCCGCGCCAGGATACGTTCCCTGAATCCGGGAGCAAATCGTTCGAGCTGCATTTCTATCGTCCCGGTCATATCTTTTGTAGAACCATTCGGCACATGACAATAGGCCCAGGCGGTATGCTTGCCCCGTGGTGTACGAGTCGCATCGAAAAGACTCTGCTGTGCCAGCAATATATACGGCTTCTCCGCATGCCCCCCATCCCACACGGTCTGCTCTGACGCCACGATCTCTTCCAATCTGCCTCCTATATGCACAGTCCCGGCCCGCCGGCATTCCTCCGCTGTAAAGGGAATGGCCCCATCCAATGCCCAGTCGATCTTGAAGACACCCATGCCATATCGGTACCGGGCCAGCTGCGATTGATATAAAGAGCTCCACCGGTGTCCGCCAAGCCGCAACAGTTGCCGGGGCGTAAGGTCCAGTAATACCGCACGCGACGACGGCAGCTGATCCAGCGACTTCACTTCAAAGTTCGTCTGTATTTTCCCGCCCAACGAAGTAAAGTAGGAAGCCAGAGCACGCCCCAACGACGCAGTCCCTCCCCTGGGCAAAGGCCACCCTTTAAGATGCCCCGATATCATCAATACCAGTCCGATGGCTGCCGTGGTAACCTTCGTCAAAGGCACCATCGAATGCGCCGCCATCCCACCCCATAACCCACGGGCAGCGTCCGTCCGCCACCGCCCCGCCAGCCGCACAGCAGAAGGCAAGGCTTTCAACCCAAATGCCGCCATCAAAAGAGGATGTTTAGGAAAATGCAACGGCCCCAGCACATCGGGAGCTATCGAGGGCCAGTCCCTGACCAAGGGTTCGAAAAGTCGTATATACGCCCGTTCATCGGCCCCTAATAATCTGGCAGTGTCCAAAACAGATCCACTCAACACAGCTGCCGTCCCGTCATCAAAAGGATGCGCAGCAGCCACAGGCGGATAAATATATTCCAGACCATGCTTTTCCAACGGCAACGTGCTAAAGAAAGGCGAATTGGCGGCCATTGGATGGATAGCAGAACAGACATCATGCAAAAAACCAGGGAGCGTCAGCTCAGCACTTCGCATACCCCCGCCAATCTCCGCCCTGGCTTCCAGCAACAGTACGGAAAGCCCCTCCCGCTGTAAAGCAATGGCAGCAGCCAATCCATTCGGACCGCTTCCAACTACCACCGCGTCAAATTCTGTCTTATCCACCTTGCTCATTGCCAACTTTTTTTGTTTGCACAAGATAGAGGCCCGCTATCACCAATGCCATCCCCGCAATAGTATAAACACCAATGGATTCCTTCATCACCATATGAGCAATGAGAAATCCGGACACCGGACAAAGGAACAGCCAGAAAGAAGCCTTGGCAGCGTTGTCCCTAAGAAGATAAAGCCATAATTGCACAGCGCCGATGCTGACGGGAATTGCCAGCCAGAGCACGGCGCCAATGCTCCGCATATCCCACACATTACGGGCAGGCTTATAGGCCCACACCGCAAAGGGCAATAGAAAGATACCTCCCAACAAGGTCTGCCACCCATTTATAGCCAGCATGGAAAGATCATTCCAGGGCCGCCTGGCAAAATAAAGGACACCCGCCGAATACGCCAGCATACTCACCAGAAGGATCAACAACCCACCCGGGGTCGCAGAACTGTCCTGCAACAAAGGCCAGGCAGCCAACACCACTCCTACACCGCACAACACCAGGCTGAATATAGTATAAAGCCTTATACGCTGACGAAAGAACAATGCGGATATAATATTGATAAACACAGGGTTAGTAGCGATAGACAACGACCCCAGCCCGGGTGAGACATGCTGCATGGCCACTACATAAAGCCCCAGATACAGACTTATATTTAACATCCCATAAACGGACAGCTGCCCCCATTCTCCAACTTTTGGCAATCGTTGTTGTAATATTATATGAGCCACGACCAGCATCAATCCCCCCGCCAGAAAAAATCTGGGAATGCAGATCGACAATGGCTGGGCAGCCTGTAACCCTATTTTCGTAGCCGTAGAAGCAGATGACCATAATACCGCAAAGACCAGTCCCGAAACAAATAACAAAATCCCTTTTCTCATCTACAATTAAATTACTTAAATTCACTATATGAAACATATCCTCACTGGCACTCTTATCCTGTCATTGATAACATTTTGTAGTCTCCCAGCTCATACACAAGACACAAAAAAGGATAAGGACGCGGAAAAAATGGCCGCTATAAAAAACCTCGTGGATTCACAGAACTACGTCTTCATCCCACAGACGGCAATGCCCATGAGCGGCAGCGTCCGTCAGCTCACCCCGGACTTCGAGCTGAGAATAACAAAAAGTTCCATCGTCAGCTATCTGCCCTATTTTGGACGGGCCTACACGGCGCCCATCGACCCCTCTAAGGGAGCCCTCACGTTCACCTCGAAAGACTTCGAATACACCACCACTCCTAAAAACAAGGGCGGATGGGATGTGCTGATAAAGCCAAAGGACTACCGGGACGTACAACAAATGAACCTCAGTATCTCTTCAACAGGCTATGCCACCCTGCAGGTCACCAGCACCAACCGGCAGCCAATCTCTTTCAACGGTTACATCCAGGCCGCCGCCAAAAAGCGCCGGTAGGCGATCCCTCTGGCCGGCGACAGGTCCCCTAAGGCAGCATCTCCGCAAACTTCCATTGCGCCCCATAATCCGGATTCAGCGACTGCCCCGTTATGGTAGCCCGAAACATTTCGATCGGTATAGTCCCCTCATGCAAAAATGCGTCGTGAAAAGCCTTGTCCGTCATCTTCCCTCCATCCACTATCTCATGATGCAAGGCCCGCAGCTGCAACCCGCCCATCATATACGCTATCTGATACAACGGACCATAATCCCCATGGAACGACCGCCTCACCTCGGACTCCGCGCTAAATCGCTCATGCCCCACCTTCTCCACCAGGAAATCCACACACTGTGCCGGCGTCCACTTCCCAAGATGATAGTTCAACGAAAATATGATACGGGCACACCGGTGCATCCTCCAGAACAACGCCCCGATCTTCTCCTCTGGAGTAGCCTGGAACCCCTTATCCCATAACAGCATCTCCCAGTACAAAGCCCACCCTTCAACAGAGAATGGCGTATCGAACAGCCACCGGTAGGATTTATACCGCCGGGTCATAAAACCCTGCAGGTTATGCCCTGGTATCAGTTCGTGAAAGACGGTAGCATGAGAAAACCCATAGTTATTGCTCCGCATACTCATCACCTTGATACTGTCCGGCATATCGTTCGTCGGGAAACCTATCAGTATCGACTCACCCCCTAAAAAGAAAGGCGCAAAACGCTGTTCCTCGGGTGTCAGCATATACATCCGCCAGGCTTCCTTCGCCAACGGTGGAATAGTCACCAGGTCCCTGCTTTCTATAAATTGAATGGCATCCTCTGCCAGCTTGCCCACCATCTGCGGCTGCCATCCCGGAAGCTCATGATGCTCCTTTATCTTTTCCAGCGCCGCCTTCCAGTTATCCCCATACCCTAATGCAGCAGACGCCTTCTTCATCTCAACCTCGCACCACGCAAATTGCTTGTTAGCTATATCCACCAGATCCTTCGGCCCATAAGGCACAAGCTCATACTTCAACAACTCCTTTAATTTATCCTCCCCGATAGGGTTCACGGCATCCGTCGCTTTTACCATCCCGCTCACATAGGCCCCATAGGCGGCCAATGCCGAATCAGCCACATGATTAGGTCCTTTGGCCCACCAGGTATATCCTGGATCGTATCCTTCATAAAAGGTCTCCACATCGGCAAGTCCTTTCCGGATGCTTTCGGTGACGTCCACGATCATCTTGATCTGCGCCCTCGACAAAGGCGCGTGTTTATCCAGCCGCTGCCGGGCCTGCCTGATCTCATAGTTTACGCTATCCAATGTTCGTGCTATCAGCTGTACATCCGGCGCATGCCCCCGACGACGCCTGATCTGTATGTCCATCAAATTTTGAGCATACGGCAAAGCAAACGCAACGGAATCATACACCTTCTCCGCCTGGTCTATCTCCAGCAGGGAATGCTTCAGCGTACGCTGCCACAATACATAATCCACCTTGTCGGAAGCGCTCAGCGCATCGAAGGACAAAGCCTGCAGGCTTGCCAGCGCCTCCTTATGCAGCCTGCGCATTCGATTATAGTACTCCGGGCTGTTGGGAAAAATATAAACCTTGGAAAGATCCTCCATATCCGCCTCGTAATGTGCGATCATGTCGGGGAGAAGATCGGCCGGGGGGACTGGAGCTGCTACCACCCGGAGGGTGATAAGAAGGACAAAAGCGCCTAACCAGCGACAATGTTTGCTCATGCAATTAATTTCACCGAAGATAGCTATTTTACTGTTGCATGCAGCTTCTTCCACAACAACTCCAAATTGTCGAACCCTTTTACTGCATTGGCAGGCAGCCGCTCCCCATGCCCCCCGAACACATACAGAGCGGAGTCGGGCTCCACGGTACATTTGCTCTCATCGATGTTCCCGGCAGCATCCTGGACAGCCTGCAGGTTCAACTTCAGATATTTTGCCATAAACCGATACACGGGTGCCCGTTTCGACAAACCATAGTCATGTCCCTCATCTTTCAGATGCACATTCTCCACCCTGTCACCCGCTCCATAATAACCATATATCTTCTGTAAATACGGGAAATCATTTTGTGGCATGTGGTCGGTCCAGTCCTTCCCATCCGAGATCACCAGCATCGGCCTGGGCGCCGCCATGGCAGTCAGCTCCACATTGTTCGTTCCTCCTGCGCAGGCATGAATGGGCAAACCACTTTCACAGGGGCACCCACCATAAAAATAGGAGGACACCATGACCACCGGCGCACTCACCTTGATCCGCTCATCCAATGCGGTCACCAGCAAAGTCTGTGTTCCGCCGCCAGACGCACCGGTGATACCTACCCTGTCTTTGTCAGCCTCCTTCAATGACAACAGATAATCCAGTATCCGTATACTCCCCAACAGCTGTATTGTCATGGACAGGCTCCGGCGATGATCCGCCAGATTGAATTGCAGTTGCGACTCCCCCCAGGCAAAAAGATCATAGCTGAATGCCATGGCCCCCATCCTGGCCAGGGCCGCACACCGTATCTGGCAGTCGGCCCGGTATCGATGCCGCTCAAAGTGTCCGTCCGGATTCAATATGACGGGAATCTTGCCCTTTATCTTCAGGGGCCGGTACAAAGACCCATTGATATACACTCCGGGCAATATCTCTATCGCCACATTCGACACTTCATATCCATCCATCTTTCTCCACGACGTTATGATGGGTTCCGAAGCAGGCTTCGGCGGCAAAGGCGACAACTGCACCGTCTGACATAAACAAGCCCTTAGATCAGCCACCCGCTTCTCCCACTCTTCTTTATTATGGTATTGAGCCGCAATCCTGTCCAGCTCTTCCTTCCCTTCCTCATATGTCCGCTGAAAGTACTCATACGATCTTAGCTTGTAGGCATGGTCACCGGTCTTGTTCACTTCCAGGTCCAGGGGAGCCAGCACATTCTTAAGGGTGGTCTCCACGTCATTCCGCATACGCCAGTCGGCATAGTTCACCCAACGATCCGTTACCTGTTCATCCTTATATTTTATACTGACATGATACCGTTCCTGTATAGACGCCAGGACCTCTTTCAAAGGCTTGCGGTATTGCTCATCCGAATTGCTTTGCCCAAATACACTCTCCGTCATCCCCATCTTCCCCACCGTCTTCGGCCAAACTCCATTTTCAATCTTCACCAACTGTAACTTCTCCGGATCCAGCTCCACATATTTTATCTTCTTCCTCCTCCAGGTATAGACAATATGCACCATCCCATCCGACGACTGAATGACGGAAGGATAAGAATATTCCCCCATCGTGTCGTTCTCCAGCACCAGCGCCGCATACCATGTCTTCCCATCCGGCGACAGCGCCACATTCAATGGCGACCGCCCCCCCTCCGACCGCCCCGGCGGTGGCAGCACATGATTATATACCAGCAGTTGCCGCCCGTCCTTCAATGTCACCGCATCGATGCCCGAGTTATTGTTTGGCAGCGAGGTAGCCGCCAGCGGCGACCATGTCCGCCCGTTGTCCTTGGACCATGTCTCCAATATCGCCCTGTTCTGACTCCGGCACAAAGCCTGCAAACTGCCATCCTTGTGAAAAACTATGCTGGGCTGTATAGCCTGCGTTCCAACGGATACGGGCGGCGCGTTCTGCATCCAATGCTTCCCCCAATCCTGCGTCAGCTCGAAATGAACATTCCATCCATTCCCCTCCGTGCTGGTAGGACAGATCAGTGTCCCATCCATCAGGAGGACGGGTTTGTTCTTGATAGGTCCCAAAAATCCTTCCGGCAAGGCCTGTGGTTTTCCCCAGGAAATACCCCCATCGGCGCTTCGCAACAGCCATCCCTTCCACTTCACGGGATTGGGGCCCATTTTATAAAACAGCAGCAGGTCTCCACCGGGTATCTGATACAGCACAGGGTTCCAGCACGGATAACGCAATGTATCATTCATGATCCCATTGGCCACATTCACGGGCACAGTCCATACCTGCTGTCCCTTACCCTTCCTGCTGACATAGATACAGACATCCGGATTCCGCTCCTCTGTTCCCCCGAACCAGGCCGCCACCAACCCCTTTGGCGTCTCCGCAATGGTAGACGCATGACACTCGGGGAAAGGAGCCTGCTCGTAGATGAACTGGCTTTGTCCATAAACCACACCGGTCAACAAGATCCCAACCAGGAAACTAAAATATGATCTCATACCTCCCATTTTATTTAATAGAGTATCCTCTCCCGCAATAATACTCAAAGTCGCCGGCATCAGGCCTAATATCCCTGGGACATTCTTTTATATGCCAATTTTTCGTACCTTTTACTACACCAAAACATATTTTATGAACAAGCTAGCCTTTGCTTTGCTCGCCATCGCGGCCTTATTCACCTACCATTCCAGCCAGGCCCAGACCGACAACGACATGAAAGCCATGATGGCATATGGCACTCCCGGAGAAGCTCACAAAATGATGGCCAAATCCGTAGGCGACTGGACAGCCGATATCTCCATGTGGATGGCTCCCGGGGGCTCACCCACGAAATCCACCGGGGAAATGAAAAATGAAATGATCCTTGGCGGCCGCTATCTCAAAAGTACAAACACGGGGAACTTCATGGGCCAGCCCTTCGAAGGCATCGGCATCACTGCTTATGACAACGCCAAAAAAATGTACATCAACACCTGGATCGACAACATGGGGACGGGCATCATGACCCTCACCGGCGCCTGGGACGCAGCTACCAACAGCGTTAACTTTACCGGCAATATGGTCGACCCTGCTTCGGGTAAGGACGTCCCGGTTCGCGAGGTCATCAAAATGATCGATGACAATCACCAGACCATGGAAATGTATGCCAGCATGGGTGGACAGGAAGTCAAGACCATGGAAATAAAATTTACAAGAAAGTAAGAAGAATTATTTAAAACAATCTCACCCGCCCTTTTCCCGCCTACGCTCGGCACGGCGCGGTATCACTTTGCCCATCCATTTTATTGTGACGTGATGGTCCAGCCTTCTTTCTTTCCCGAAGGTGGCGTTGGCAAAAAATAAGTAGAAAAAAATTTATCACTATCCTTCTCCAGCAGCCGCAATGCTTCATCGATGTCCGCGCTGCCCCCTTGGTTCGCACGATCTTTTTCCAACAAGCTCTTCATTTCCTCTTTACACGCGGACCGTATCCCCCCGCCCCTCGCCATCTCAGCCAGATTGGTCTCACGTAAATGATAAGCATAGGCCAGCGTCCTCCTTCTTATCCCATCCAGTTCTTCCATACTTTTTACAAATACTGCTTTGTACACCACCGGCACCCTGTCCCTGACACCCGGCGCCACCTTTAAGGCATCCTCCATCTTCAGGGCAGCCTGCTCACACCGCAATTGTATATCCTCTCTCATCCAGAAATTCGGTTGCGCCGTATCATCCGTACGCATAAAGGCGGTCTTTCTGGTAGACTGCCAGGAAGGGGTCTGCCAGCTTGCGCCCTTCAATACTGCCGCAGTCAATAGATGCGCTGGATCGCTCCGGCCTATCTCCCGCGCCATCCAGGATACATCCCATGGATACAGGGCCATCGCCTCGGATGCAAGCCTCCAATACATAGCCACATCCCTCGCCGCCACACCATAAGGCCTTGCCAGCTCAGCCAGCGCCGCATCATCTCCAATAGCAGGTTGATGAAAAAATATTCCGGTCATCCTCAGGTTCGGGTCTTCCTTATCGGGGATATTCCCGTAGTATTCTTTAATGCCGTCCGGGCTACAGCTGGCGACAGTGCGCAGCGCATGCAGAGTAGCCAGAGGCGCAGCAATGTGCAGGTATGGCTCAACCTCCTCCGTAGGTCCCCCTGTCCAGACCTCTCCTATAACAGGCATCTTTCTTCCCTTCGCCTGCACGACAATATTCCTGAACCACCTGTCTGCCGGCAAAGCCACCTGCACCTCGGCTATATCCGAATGAATAGACAATCCTATACAGGTACTATCCAGCAGGTCCACGGTCCTGTATGTCTCCCCCGCCG
The DNA here is from genome assembly GCA_001898505.1 of Sphingobacteriales bacterium 50-39. Lineage (GTDB taxonomy): Bacteria > Bacteroidota > Bacteroidia > Chitinophagales > Chitinophagaceae > Puia. The sequence continues at coordinate 804,943 of MKTZ01000001.1, read as the reverse complement.
ACAGCTCCCATGGCTCCCACCAGAAAATACCATGCGGGTTCAATGACCGCCATGTACGTGCCAGCCTATTCACGAACTTCGACACCCGCTGGGGTAATGGCACGCCATGACAACGGGGGCAAGGACCAAACTCGCTGCATAACCACGCATTCTGATCATACGTATAGCATAAGAGATCATCCACTCCCGGATATTGAGCATGAAGATCCTTGATAAGTGCTACATACCGCGCCACAGTAGCCTCGTCCGAAATACACTGATCCAACGGCTCCTTAGCGGGATACAGCACACAAGGCGCTCCAAAATGGAAGATCGTGCGAAACCCATACTTCCGGCAAATGCCGATACGTTGCCGCAGCCGGCGCCCTCTCTCCACCACCTGGCCCGGCCTCCGTAAGGAATCCATATACACAGAGTCTCCTGCTGTCCATCGCTGCCCGGCCGGCAATCCTAGCACATCCTCCAGGTTCAACGGCTCGTCCCCGGGTCTGTAGCCCCAGGCAATATTCAGCTGCATGGTATTGAACCCAAGATCTTTCATTTTTTGCATGTTGGAGTCGTTCCATTCCGTATGCGGCCACGAAGGAGCTCCTAAAAACCCAACCTTATACTTCAGCTGCGCCATCACCTGCATGCCGTATAACATGCACAATAGGGCCGTTATTTTTTTCATGAACATCATTTTATATGTACCATTGCTTTGGAAAAGCTCCGCCCGCCAGCCAGCAGCTTATATACATACACACCCGCCGGTAATCCCGCAGCATCGAAATTCACATGATAATTCCCGGCAGCCTGTACCTGGTGCACCAGGTCCGCCACTTCCACACCCGATACACTATATACCTTCAGCGAGACGAACTTCGGCACATCCACACGATAATTTATTTGTGTCGATCCGCGGAAAGGGTCCGGATAATTGCCCCACCCGGCTGCCACATCCAGAACACCCGTCGCCGAAAAAGCCTGCTCAGACACTACTCGTGCTCCCGTGCCGGCGCTGTCCGCCTGTGGTACAAAACGCACCATATCCGTCACCAGCCGCTTGCCCCCATAAGAAGAGGAATTATAATTGAGCGTTACAATAATAGGATGGGCATGCGAATGGGCATACACCCCGCTGAGCCGGTAAAAGCCTGACCATGTGCCCACGGAATTACCCTGTACAAAAGAGCCCCCCTGGTTGGCGGCCGACCTGTTCTGGTTCACCGTACCGGTCAACAGAGTGCCATTTACTGCATAACGCACATTCGTGGCATTGACATTGTCCGCGTCGAAATAGGTCCAGGACACATCCACATAATAATTTCCCTCAGGCGCATCGGCCACCACATTGCTGTCGATGGTAGCCGCCCAGGAAGAAGAGCTGCCGATGGTATATTGCGATCCCAGTCCCTGCATCCCCCAGTGACTGCCCAACCCGGTGGCGCCGGTAGAGGTCACCGACAACACGGGCAATGTCTCGAAATCATCGGCAGCCCCCAGGGATGTATTGTCGATGACAGGGAAGTCGGACAGCATGATCGCATCGCTGCCCATATATTCTGTTGCCCCCACGGGATCATCCTGCGACACACGCAGCTTTGTGCCTGGAGTGATGTTGATCTTGGTAGTCCCCAGCATCTTCCATCCGGAGAACGTATCGTCATTATGAGACAACCCGTCCGCATGTTTGGTTTCGTCGATGACGCTAACCTGCTTGTCCTCCGTATAATCATACAACCTGAAACGTGCTGAGTCCGGACGATAAGCACCGTTCTTATGCCACATGACATAGATGTACTTCGACTTACCGGAAAAAGACCCCAGGTCCTGCTCCGCCCAGGAAGAAGAGCTGGGCGGCGAGTTATACTTCCCGCTGCCCAGCCAGGTCTGCCCGGAACTTGTCCATGGATTGCCTGCATAGATCCATCCGGGCTCGCTGCCCTTTATTATGGTCATCTTCCCTCCCGCCTCCTTGTAGGACGGCGATAAGATCGTATCTACCCGGCTATTCCTGTTCCACCCAAAATATACCAGGTAGGCTGTAGGCGATTCCCGGAACCCGGATGCCGCGGTCTCGGTACACGTGCCGGGGTTGGACATAGGCCATCGTTGCCCGACATGCTCACGTAAAGCCATAGCTGCTATAAGACAGGTGCCGGTGTCGGTGAGATAATTGATAGCAGGCAGCTTGAATATGCCGGGAGTCGGATGCTCCGGATCACACCGGTAGGTATACAGCTCATTGGTATCCAAAGAAAAAAAACTCACCGGCACACGGATCCACCCGTTCACCGTTCCTCCCGGCGCCGATGCCTGTACATTTCCCGTAATGGACACCACTCCTCCTATATCCTCCTTTAGTGAATCACCACCACCCGACCCCCAGGTCCCGCCACTAATACCCAGCTTCACGGCACTGTTGCCGGACCATGAACTTTGCGTCACGGTTGCAGCAGGATCATAGGCTGCTATCCAGCTGTCCCTTGTCAATGCAAAATAGATCTGCCCATCACTTCCTCTGCTGGGGAACTGGGGATAGTCGATCCCTTCCAACGCCTTCGTCACGGTTCCATCCGACACTTTTATCCTGCTCAGCACGCCGGAATTGCCCTGATCCTCCTGGTCGGCCTCATTACACAGGTATAAATAGTCGCTGGTAGCATTTAACACCAATCCGCGCGCCCTCCAGAAACCCGTTGCCAGCGTCGTCACGATCCCCCCGGATATCTTTCCAACAAACCCCGCCACACTGCTTTCGGGAAAGCCATACGTGCTGAAATACACAGTGCCATCCGGCGCCACGGCCACTCCTTCGGCCGAAGAGCTGAGACCATCCGCCAGTATATCCACCGTCCCCGACGCTTTATTCCATCTCGATATACGGGAAGGAGATTCCGTGGCGAAATAGATATTGCCTGCCGTATCTGTCGTCACCTGCCGCGGCCGGGTGATGCCGGTGACGATATAGCTCTCAACGCCGGCAGAAGTTATACGCATGATCTTGCTGGGATTACCTACATCTCCCAGCTCCAGCCCTATAAAAACATTATTATCCTTGTCGATGGCAATGCCGAACATACCGGCCAGCCCCATCCGCCGTACGGAAATAGTGCCATTGCTGTTCAGCTGCCGGAGCTCCTGGTGATTGTATTCGGTAAACCATACTGACCCATCGGCGGCGTTGGCACAGCCGTAGGTATAATGACAAGGTGTGACCAGACGCATCCCGGCGGGAATGGTGGCCATCGTTTGCGCGCATAGCATCGCCCTTATGAAGAACAGCACCATGCAGAGGAGGATCGTTCTCATTCGACAAAATTGTATAATGGTTAATGGGGATTACATGTCTCAGCTTTGATAAGGCACATATTTGCTCCAGTCGATGGTGCAGATGGATTCATATGTACGGGGATTCAGATTAGTGTTCAGCCATCCCATAGGGTCCTTTCGGAACGATGCCAGTTTCTCCGACACGACAGCCGCGGCGGATTGATTCCTGACATCCTTTTCCAAAAGCCCATCCAGCCGCTGCAACACTTTCTTTAACTGCGCCTCGTCCCACGCCACCAGCCGGGCGCTCTGTGCAGCCAGCGTTTCCAGAAAATGCAGCGATTTACCCCTCACAGCACGTCCCGTATTGAAAACAAAATCCCGCTGCATCTTTATATCATCGCTTTTGGGACCACCCGTGGCAATAGCCTTGTCGAAATATTCCACCGCCTGAAAATGCAGCACCGCCGCGTCTTCCAGCCGCAAACCCGCATCCTCGAATAGCCAGGGGTCGGCCTTATGATCCTGCGTCAGCATAAAATTAGCCCTGCGGTTGCTTTTCCATATAGGCGTATCCCAGGTGCCGTTGGGAATGGTCACGGGATCCCATCCATGCGATCCATCCTGGCTCCTGTCCAGCCCCATGGGCCCGATGAGATATGTCGTGTCCCAGGGAAAGGCTTCCACACCCCGCGCTACATAGTCCCACGCCTGTATCATCAATGGGGCGGCCTTTTCACCATAAGGTGCGGCCACCTCTTTCAACAGCTGGTCCAGCGTCGCGGTAGGGCTGCGCATACACGCCTTCAGCATGGCTGCATTCACAGAAAATTGAGAAGGCGCAAAACCATAATATTCCTTGATGCCCACCACCCCCTCCATCTCCTTCCAGCCTTGCAGATTCTCATAGACCATCCGCGGAAAATAATCCGCTATCAAATAAAGCCCCTTGTACAGGGTATGATCGAACTCGCCCATCACGGGTATATTACGATCCAGCGCCATGCGCACCAGCCGCTTCACACCCAGGTCGGACTTGAAGCTCCTGTCATTGAATGGATATACCTCATTGCTCGTGGACGGATTGAGCACCAGCCCAAAATTGGCAGCATCCACATTCTCCAGCACCATCTGGGTCTGCCCCTTCGTAAGCTCCCACGGCTTCCACCACAGCCGGACATCCGCCCGGTGTTTTACCATTCCATCCTTGAGATAGTTCAAAAAGCCGGACAGTCTTTCATGCAACGGTATCCCGCTGCAACGGGGGCATGGTCCGTATTCGCTGCAAAGCCACGCCTGCTGGTCGAATGTATACAACATGATATCGCTCGTATCGGGAAATTCATTCAAAAAATCTCCCAGCATTTTCGTATACTTCTCACGCACGCCGGGGTCCATGATACAGGCGGGCCGCACAGGCGAAAAATTCAACATACGGGGCGCCCCGAACTGGGCCATGGTCCGGAATCCAAACTTCTTTGCCTGCTTCGTGCGCCAGGCAAACTTTGACTTTTGATCCGCATCCATGTCCTCCAGGTTTATCACCTCATTTGCCGGCTTGCCGCCCCACGCAATGCTCAATTGCAGCATATTCACTCCCAGCTCCTTGATCTTTGTCAGCTCTGCATCGCTCCACTCGATCTCCGGAGCAGAAGGATTCCCGACAATGCCTACAAAATATTTGAATCCATAAGGCCCCGCCACTGGCGCCTTGTCAGGCTCCGCCAATACGCTGGGCCCGCCACTGACCATTAACGCCACACCTGCTCCTATCTTGCCGATTGCTTCTCTTCTCGTTTCCATATAAAATAATTTTTAATGCCGCCGTTGGAGCGTGCGTTCTCAATAGCCGGTATTTTGTGTTAAATTCCCCTTGGCCAGCGTGATCTCCGCCTGCGGCTTGGGAAAGAAATTCAGCCTGTCCGTATAGTACTGAGTACGGCCCTGAAAAGTTATCTCTTCCTTCAAAGTACCGGTCCTTATCCAGTCGAACCAATCCTCGCCCTCACAGCTGAATTCGAGTATTCTTTCCCGGTATACCAACGCCCTGAACTGGTCCGCCGTCGTTGCATCCGCCGCTACATAGTCCGCCGGCACGGCCCTTGCCGTTCCATCCGCCGCCCTTGCCCTGGCCCGGATGGCATTGATACACCGGAAAGCCAGCGGGGTAGGCCCATTGACCTCATTCTCCGCCTCCGCCAGGTAAAGAATGAGATTAGCATATCGTAAATAAGGCCAGTTGTTCTGATTGTCATTCCAGGTAGTGCCCGTACTCTGAAATTTCTTTTCCAGGTTCATCACACCCAATGGATCATTGTTCTTCGTCACCATCGTCACTTCCTTCCGGTAGTCCCCGGGATCAAAGAAGTTCACGAGCCAGTCATTGCATTGCAACCCGCTGACGGAAGTGGGAAAGGCTGCGGAAAGAAGACCCGCCACCGTACTGTAATTGATCTCATATACTCCCTCCGGTCCATTTTTATCCGCAGGCTTGCCGATCACCGGCTTGGCCGTTCCTCCCGATCCCGAATAAGCGGGCGAAACCACCAGGTCGAAAAGATTCTGGTAATCGGGCTCCAGGTGATACGTATAAGGCTGCACGGATTGCGAAGGATTGGCAGGATCCACGATCTTCTCCAACTGGCCGATAGCTGCCTGCCATTTGGTTTGATCCAGCAACGGATGTCCGGCCATGGTAATATAAACTTTGGCCAACAGCCCTACCGCCGCTCCCTGATTGGCATAATTCGGCCCATAAGGATTCTTTAAGGGCAGCAGACCGGAAGCATCCTGCAAATCCTTTATAACGACAGCATACACATCCTTGATCTCCCCTTCCGGTAACGAAGCATTCTCTATAGATACAGTAGGCGTCAGGTGAATAGGCACCTTCCCAAAAGCCCTTACCAGGTCGAAATAAGCCACGGCCCGAAGGAACAACAGCTCTCCTTTCAACGCATTCTTCCTGCTCTCGTCAAAGCTCACTCCATCTATCTTGCTCAGCACCAGGTTGATATTGTTGATCTGCTTGTAATCGGCTGTCCACACCGATTCCGAAAAATACCAGTCACCCGCATAGCTCAGATTCTCCCAGGGATCACCAGGCCCACGTTTATAATCCCCCGCCGGCCAGGTCTGCATATAATGCCATCCCCAGGAGTACAGGTCCATACCCGCATGGATCCCGATCACTCCATTGGTTGCTGTTTCAAAATCCGTTTGCGTCTTATAAAAATTGGTGGGGGCAATCGTAGAAAGTGGATCTTCGATCAGCTCTTTCTTACACCCGCTGATCAGGTAACAAATAACTATTATCGATGCCAATGCATGCTTTTTCATGTCCGATGTTGTTTGAATGATAGATTAAAATCCCAGGTCTACTCCCAGCGTCCACATCCTCGTCCTGGGATAGCTGCCGATATCGATGCCCGGTGTAAGGATATTCTGTCCATATCCACTGACTTCAGGGTCATATCCATCGTATTTGGTGAAAGTATACAGATTGCTGGCCGTGAGATACACCTGCGCCTTCGTTGCCCACTTCGGCAGCCTGGAGAAATTGTATCGGACAGACAGGTTCTTTATCCGCACATTGGTGCCGTCTTCGATAAGCCGGTCGCTGGTCACATTATTGACAGCCGCGGCAGAAGGCCGGGGATAATAGGCATTCTTATGGTCCGGCGTCCAGTAATTACGCAGATACTTCTGGGAAGGCACGCCGAAATAAGACCCGTACGTGGAGTACAGCAGGTTTTGATTCAGTATCTTATACCCCAGGGCGCCCGTAAGCAGTATGTTCAGGCTCCAGTTGCCATAGGTGAAATTATTCGACAGCCCCAGCGTGAACTTTGGAAAAGCATTCCCTAATGCCACTTTATCCGCATCATTGATGATCCCGTCTTTGTGCACGTCCGCGAACTTCAGATCGCCCTCGAATTTCGAACCACCCAGCACGGGGTATCCGCTGGCGATATCCTTGTCCGTCAAAAGTCCTTCCGTACGATAGCCCCAGAACTCGCCCAACGATCCTCCTACAGTCAGCCGGTGCGTATAGTCCGCCTGTCCACTGGCAGCATTGTAATAATCCACTCCTTCCCCCAGATCCAGTATCTTGTTGCGATTGGCAGAGATATTGAAGTCCGTATTCCATGTAAAGACCCTGCCCTGGATCAGCCGCGCCCCCAGCTCCAGCTCGATGCCCTGATTGCGAATAGACCCGAAATTCGAAAGTATCGTGGAATATCCCGACTCCGATGGTACGGTCTTAGCCTGCAGCAGGTGATCGGTGGTCTTACGGTATACATCGAAGCTGACCCTGTATCTGTTCTGCGCAAAAGCCAGGTCGATCCCCAAGTCCAGCTGACGCGTAGTTTCCCAGGTAAGGTCCTTGTTCTCCGACGTATTGGTGACGATGCCCGTTACAGCACCGCCATAGGCGCCATAGGAAATAGGCCCCAGCGATGACAACGATTGATAGGCGCTGATAGCCTGATTGCCGCTGGTTCCATAGCTTGCCCTTATCTTGCCGCTGGTCAGCGTCTCCTGTGCCCCCTTCATAAAATTCTCTTCGCTGAAGTTCCAGCCTAACCCCACCGATGGGAAAAACGCCCATTTCTTATTCTCGGCAAATTTGCTGCTGCCATCCCCCCTTCCGGAAAAAGTGAACAAATAACGGTTCTTATAGCTGAAGGACAGACGGCCAAAGCCGGACAATAACAATGAGCTTGCTTCACTCGTAGTAGGGATGCTGATGTTCTTATACAAGGGTATCAGGTAAAGGCCATTGTCCGAAGGTATAGGCAATAGCTCACCTCCCAATGTGCCGCCCTCGGCCAGCTCCTTCTGCACGGTAGTGCCTGCCACCACATTCAGATTATATCGGGTGGTGTTCTTGTTAAAAGTGAAAAAATTCTCGTTGATATAGGATTTGGTATTCCATGTGCTTCGGAACGCTTTCTGTCCCCTGTCATAACCCAGTTCCGTCTGAAGCCCCCAATACATATCATTCGCACTGGCCGTATTGTTATAGGCGCCGCGCACGGTGAAGCTTAGATTATTGTTGAATTTGTAGACTAGGTCCATTGTCGCCTGACCGAAAAAAGATGTCCGCTTGTTGATAGTATGAGCAAGATCGAATAAAGGATTGATAAGCCCCGAAGAAGACCCCCTGTCCGCCAGAAGAAGATACACAGGATAGTACTGGGCATCATCCGGCACAGCAGGGCTTGCTAAAAATGCTTTCTGTATCACACCCGAAGGAGAGAACCCGCCCGGCGTGGTGCTCAGGTTGCTGCTCTCCGCTCTGTCATTCAGATCCGATGCCATATTCAGGTTTACGACAGCGGAAAGCTTCTCATTCAGCTTCGCATCGATATTCGCCCTCAAAGAGCCTTTCCTGTAGCTGGAATATCTTACTACCCCCTGGTCGGTAAGATAGTTGCCGGAGATAAGATATCGCACGGATTCATTGCCGCCACGCATCGTCAGCTGAAAATTATGCGTCATCGCATTCCGGTAGATCACTTTCTGCCAGTCCGTACCCGCGCCATATTCTTCCGGCTTGCCGAAATATACACTGTCCAGCTTATTGTTCGTCACTTTATACGTGCCGTCGAAATAGGCAGGCGCCCCATCATTTGTATTGGTAAGATTGATAAACTCCGCATACTGATGGGCAGTAGCCAGCGGTATCCTTTTAGGAGATTCCGCCAGCGCCGTATAATAGCCAAGATCAACGGTCGCCCTTCCTGCTCGTCCCTTCTTGGTAGTAATAAGGATCACCCCATTGGCTCCCCTGGACCCATAGATAGATGCCGAAGATGCATCCTTCAATACTTCCACCGACTCCACATCGCTGGGATTCAAGGTAGCCATGGAGTTGGCAGGAGAAAAACCATTGATCTCGACCGCGCTGCGGCTATTGTCATTGTATTGCGGCACCCCGTCGATGACATACAACGGCTGATTGCTTCCGGATATGGAGGTGGCGCCACGCACCTGGATATTGATGCCGCCCCCGGGCTCGGCAGAGGTATTGGTGATATTCACACCTGCCATCCTTCCCTGCAATGCATTCTCCAGCGTATTGGCAGGCGTTTCGCCGATGGTCCTGGCACTGACACCCGAGGACGATCCCGTCACATCCCGCTTACGCAGTGTGCCATATCCCACCATCACGGTCACATCACCCAACGATTGCGCATTGATCTCCATCCGTACATTGATCTCACCGCGGCCCCTTAACGCAATCTCCTGCGTCTTATAGCCAACGATGGTAAATACCAGGGTTGCATCCCTGTCGACACCGGTCAGCGCCCACCGGCCCTGCTCATCGCTGGTAGTCCCTCTTTGTGTTCCTTTTATGGTTACAGAGGCCCCGGATATGGGCGCTCCTTTATTGTCAGTGACTCTCCCTCTTATATCCGCCGGAGGAGGCGGAGGGCTTGCCACAATGGGCCTCTCCTTGATAATGACAAGATTTTCCAAAATGGTGTAAGAGAAGGGTTGCCCCGTCAGACAGGCGTCCAACGCCTGGCTAATAGAAGCATCGGTTATATGTATCGTCACCGGACTTCCCTTTAACAGCAGGCTTTCCTCATATACGAACTTGTAGGGTGTTTGCCGCTCGATCTTGGAAAATATCTTTTCCAGGGGCGCTTCCTTCTCGGACAGCGATACCTTCTGCGCAACCCCCTTGGCGCTGATTTGCATACAAGCGGACAACAAAAAAACGATCGTTAGTTTCATTGCCGGAGAATTTAGTTTGGTTAAGAGCCAGGAACAGGCATGCCTGTTTTGGCAATAAGCCGTCGAAAGCATAAATTTGATTCGTTTGGGTTAAACAATAAGCAGTCTGTGGAAGATGTAGTTTTATGTTTGGTCCAATACATGGCCGGGTCCCGATGGCAGTCAGGATCTGGCCTTTTTAAAATTATTTATAGGCAGGTTTTTTAAGGCATCACGGTCACCCTCTTTCCTTCCTGGGTAAAGTTTAATTTGTTGGTCAATGCTAGTGCGCGCAGTACTATGGATAGGTTTGTATTCCTCGGTATCTTGGCGTAAAATTTTCCGTTCACAGCCCCGCCATATACTACATCTATGTCATACCACCGGGCCAGTTGCCGCATGATGGTTTGTATATCCGCACCCCGGAAATAGAACTGGTCATTTTTCCAGGCTACTGTCTCATCCGTATTAGTCTCCTTTATCAATTTCAACTCTCCGTTTTCCCAACAGCGGGCTTCCTGTCCCGGTGACAGCTGCAAACTGGTCCCGGATGTCCCGGTGACCTGTACCGCCCCGTCCAGCAACGTGGTCCGAACAACGCCCTCTTCCTCATAAGCCATTATATTGAAGCTGGTGCCCAATACCGACACTTGCATGTTGTTGGCCTTCACATAAAAAGGCCTGTTCTTATCCTTCTCTATTTCAAAATACGCCTCTCCCCAAAGTTCTACAGTACGATCACTCCCCGTAAACGCCGTTGGGAATCGCAACACGCTGGCAGCATTCAGCCATACCTTGCTACCATCCGGCAATACCACCCTATATTTTCCACCTTTTGGCGTGGTGATCTTATTATAAACAAGCTCACTCGTAGCGCGCGCAGAGCTCGCGGCTGCCTGGTAGGCCAGTTCCCCTCCATCTCTCTTCATCACCACTGAACCACCCTGTCTCGACACGGCCCCATTACGTGTACTATCGAGCACGATATCCGTACCATCCGACAAAGTTAGCACAGCCTTGCTCCCACCCGGGGCAATATCCTTCTTCACATCAGCCGTCGCCACACCCCCTGCCGGCGCTCCCTTCCCTGGCCGCGCATACCAGTATATGGCCCCACCCAACAAAAGAACGACGGCCGCCGCAGCCGCCCCCCGCCTCCATAAGGGTCTTACGGGTGTCACAGGCTCATCGCCCACGATAGCATTAAATATACGCTCCTTGTCCAGCGACGGACCCTCTTCCTTATCAGCCCCCTCTTTCCAAATACCCTGCAGCCGGCGATGAATGGCCTCTTCACCCCCACCTTGCTTCAATGCCTCCATCAGCTCCAGCAATTCCTGCGGAGTACAACGATTGGCTGCATATCTTTCCAGCAAATAATCAAGTCTCTCTGGAGAGAGGTTCGTGGACATTTTTAAAAGGCTTTACAATAGCAGACGAAGAAAAAAGGGCAGCGTACTGCCCCATATCAGATTTTTTTTACCCCCGGTATGGTTATATGTCGCCGGATATGCCTCAGCGTCTCGGAAAGATGGTTTTTTACTGTGCTCTTGGATAATTGCATGATCCGGGATATTTCATCATGGTCCAATCCCTCCTGCTTGCTCATGCGGAAGATCTTCCCCTTCTGTGAGGATAAACCCTTCAACGCAGTGTCGATCAGCGCCTCGATATCCTTCGCATCCATTAAATGCCCGGGGTCGATAGCACCTGACTGTAGCTGCTCCGAAAGATACGCTGTCAGCTTCGTCTCCTTTGCCAGGCGGCGCAGATGATCGATGACCTTATTACGGGCGATGGAAAGTATATATGCTTCAGGTATCTCCACTTCCACCAGGGTGGTCCGGTTGAGCCAGATCTTTAAAAAAACTTCCTGGATTATCTCCTCCGTCATGACAGGAGATTTGCATAATTTGAAGATATAGGCCGACAGGCGGCCGAAATAGGCATCGTATAATACACGGAATGCCTTCTCGCTTCCCCCGGAGATCTCCCCTAAAAGAAGCTTCTCTTCATATGGCGTCAAATGTTTCAACTACTAATGACCTTACAGTCATTAAAAATAAAAAAAATAAATAAGATCAATCACTTTTTATCCGGCGCATCCACAAACGCCAACACACTCTTCCCCATATCCACGGACGTCGCCACGGCAATGCCGCGATTTTCTTTTTTATCCACAGCACAATAAAAATGATAAACCACCCCCTTCCACTTCACGACAAACGACTTGTGCGCGAACTCCGCATCATACGGCTCTGATGGCTCTATTAAATTCGGCCCCGTCCAGTCAGTCCAGTTCACCAGGTCATAAGAACAGGCAAATCTGTTAAAAGCTCCCGACGCCCCCTTCCAGAACGCCCCGAAATAAAACATCACCCACACATCCCCTATCCGCTGTATATACGGATCACCCGTGATCCCGCTGTGATGATCCAACAAAGGATCACGACGGGGACGCATCCAATGCTCCATGTCGTCCGACACCGCCATCCCGATACGCTCGGCCCCACCCTTTTTATTTACACTGTCCCCATTGGCGTTGTAATACATGATAAAAGGATGGCCGGTCTTCCGGGCCTTGTCCCATATTATGTTGCTTTTGTATAAAGTATGATTGTCCCACCACCCCGCATTCATATCCACGGGCGTCAATACAGGTCTGTCCAGCCGCTCCCACTCATGCACAACGGCCGGGTCCTTGCTTGTATAAGCAATGCCTATCGACAGCTCACCGGCCTCATACCCCTTGGCGCTCCCACCGAGATAGGACATCCAATACCTGTTCTTATACGATTGTAATGCATAGCTCCCACCCCACCGGAGATCCTGCAACGATACATAGCCTGCTTTTTGATTGTCATCCCAATGCTCCTCTCCCGTCTTCACACCATCCCCAAACGAGAGTACCCGCCCTTTGCTCTCCCAGTGAAGAAGATCGGCGCTCTGTGCCAGCCAGGTCTCATAACCACGCCCGTTAAAGATCAGATAGACCATATACCAGCTGTCCCCCTTACGAAATATACTGGGACAATCCATCTTCTTGTTTTTGTCCTCCGCCATCACCAGCCCATACTTGTACGGCGTCTTTATCTGCTCATACACTTCCTTCATCTTTGCCCCGGTCACTGTATTGCCTTCCTTCACCCGGAAATCATAATTCCCCGACCCCACCCGCAGCACCATCCTCCAACCTTCGCGACGCAACAGCGTCACATCCTTCCTGCCCTGTAAAAGCTTCCCTCCCTCTGTAACAATGGCGCCTGCCGGCGCAGGCAGATAGATCACAGCCCTTGTATTTACAGGAATGCTGATGCTCCAATCAAAAGTTTTACCCTCCTTCTTCCAGTGGGAAGAGATCATCCCATAGGGGGAATGATAATCCCCAGCCGCCCAGCTGACATCCCCAACCATCTCCGGGCGAAGAACGATCTCCCGGAAGCCCACCGCCCCCTCGGCAGCCCTTATCCCCGCCAGTCCGGTATAGAACCACTCCATGATATGCCCCAGCATAAAATGATTATTGGACACGGAAGGCAATGCCTGCCAGGATTCCGTCAAAGAGGTCGCCCCGTGCGCCAGCTGATACCCATAACCAGGCACATCGGTCCGGCTGTTCATATCGAAGATCACATCCGACCTTCCCTCATCGGCCAGCACTTTTAACAAATAGCGGAATCCGATATCTCCCGATGTCAACGCGTTGTTGCGGCTCCGGAGATCTTTCACGATATTTTCCACCACAGCGGCCTTGTCGGCAGGCTCCACCAGTCCTGCAAAGACAGCCATCGCGTTGGCAGTTTGACTGCCCGTGGCATATTGATGGGTTGTCTTATTAAAGAATTTTTCATTGAACGCTTTCTTAACGGCAACAGCCAGCGACTCATAGCCAGCCGCATCCTCGACCTTTCCCAGCAGCCGGGCAGTCTTCGACAGAATGGACAGATCATAATACCAGATAGCCGTTGCCGTAACACCTGCAGGAGTTAGCTGCGACACACCGGGATCACCCGGCCCCAGATCATACCAGTCACCTAGTCCCTGGTAAAGAATATGGCCCTTCGCCTTGGACACCAGGTAGGCATTATACCGCCGCATCATCGAATAGCTCTCCGCCAGGGTCTGCCTGTCCCCATAGAATTGGTAGCAATACCAGGGCACGATGATACAGCTGCTCCCCCATTCGGGCGAGTCCCGGAAAGGCTCAGAAAATTGAGTAAACTCCGGCGCTATCTCAGGCACCAGCCCGTCCGCCCGCTGCGCCCCCATCATGTCGTGGATGTTCTTTCGGTAAGTGTTGACGATATTGTAATTGTACCGGAAAGCGCTTCCCATCAAATGCACCTGCTCCAGCCATCCCAGCTTTTCCCTGTGCGGGCAATCGGTAAAAACACTGACCAGATTGCTCTTCATCGCCCAGTCGATCAATGTATCCGTCCGGCGGAACAGCTCATTGCTGCATGAGAATTTACCATCCCGCTCCAACGCGCTCCTCGTGTGCAAGCCCTCGATACCGATGATCACCGGTAATCCATCCGGATTTGGCTCACCTTCGGGTACAGCTCCTTCCACCTGCAGATACCGGAAACCATAATACATGAACTTGGGAGACCATCTCTCCGGGCTCCCTCCCTTTAATGTATAATCGAAATAACAAGGTGTGCCCGTGGCATCCTGGTCAACCGAATCATTGTGCAACAGCTCTCCAGGAATGATCCGGACCGTCTTGCCGGCCTCTCCCTGTACATTTATCCGGGGTATGCCCGACATATTTTGCCCCAAGTCAAAAACCCACGTCCTGTCTGATAATCGCACCTTGCTGCGCGGCTTGAAACCCTGCATCCGTTTTACAGGCTCCTCCCGCTGTGCATGCAGCTCGGGCGGCCCGCTCACTACTACGGCATTTTTCCAGCCAGTCCCCTTAAAATGGGGGCTGCCCCACCCCTCCTGCTCGCGACGGGCATCATAATCCTCTCCTCCATATTCCGATGAAAAAAGTATCGGCCCCGCGCTCACCTTCCAGCTCTCATCGCTGATCACATTCTCTGTCGACCCATCCGCATACTCTAAAAATATACGCGTTATCATCTTCGGATAGCCAAATGCCACGGTCAGCTTGGTATACCTCTCCCCGGGTATATAATAAAACCCATTCCCCAGCTCGACGCCAATAGCATTAGCGCCCTGCCTCAATTGGCTGGTGACATCAAATGGCACATACAACGCCTCTTTATCATATCTCGTCCAGCCCGGATCGATAAAATGATCCCCCACCACAGTCCCATTCAGCCGCATCTCAAAATGTCCAAGCCCGCAGATAAACACCGTAGCCTTCTTCAGCGGCCCTTTCACCATAAATTCCTTTCGCAGCAACGGCAATGTATCCCGGGGCGGGCCATTTTCCTTCCCACTGCTGCCCGGCAGCATCCTGTTGGAGTCAGGGATCTCCTCATACCCGATCCATCGCGCCCCTTTCCAGTCTGCCGTGGTAAAAAGGCCTGTCTGCCACCTTGCCACCCTGCTCCACCGCGAGCTATCCCCATGATTGCCCCAGACCATCACCTTCCAATAATAAATTTTGGCAGGCGCCAGGGCGCTCCCCCCGTAGCTCACTTGTATAGATGCATCCGATAAAGTCTTATGCGAGTCCCAGACAGTACCGACATTCTTCTCCAGGCTCACACTGTCTTCAGACACCAGCGCCCGCCAGGCGGTCTGTAATACTCCGCTCCCACTGGATTGGATCTCCCAGCTCAGCTTAGGAGAACGGCTCTCGATACCCAATGGATCTACCTTGTACTCGCAACGAAGATTGTTCAGTTTCAGATCCTGCGCAAATACCTGCGAGATCCCAAAAAAAAGCCCGAAAAATAAAAAACTTTTCATATTTAAAAATACGATCCTGCTCTATAACCCCCATCCTGTACTGACATGGTACCGGCCAACCCCTTCCCACCATGCCGTCTGAGGCAGCGGCCCACCTAAAGCCACTGGTTCGCCGATCATAGGGGTCGCGAACGCCAAGCCCTTCTCGCGGGCGGCTGCCACTACACGCCGCACAGGCTCATCCCAGGGATGCAGCGACAGCGAGAACTTCCCCCAGTGTACGGGCAAGAGCGCCTTGGCCCTTAGCTCCCCCGCAGCTGTCACACACTCCTCAGGCTGCATATGTATAGCAGGCCAGTCCTTGCCATATTGCCCGCATTCCAGGATGGCCAGATCCATCGGCCCAAATCGCTCCCCGATCATTTTAAAATGCGGTCCATACCCGGAATCTCCGCCAAGAAAAAGTGTATACCCACCGACCCGCAGCACAAAGGAAGACCATAACGTTCTCCCACGCCGAAAATCTCTTCCCGAGAAATGCCGCGCCGACGTCGCCGTTAACACACCTCCATCCCCCACCGCCACCTCGTCCCACCAGTCCAGCTCCGTGATGGTCGACGCCGGGATCCCCCAATACTCCAAATGCGAACCCACGCCCAGCGAAGTATAAAAATGCCGGCCCTTCGTAGCCAGCCGCTGCATCGTCTTATAGTCGAGGTGATCGTAGTGGTCATGTGTGATCAACACGATGTCTATCTCCGGCAGATCATCTACCCCATATACATCCGTGCCGGCAAAAGCCTTCGTGCTAAAGGGAAAAGGAGAAGCATAGCCGCAGAACACTGGATCAACCAGCACTGTGAGTCCCGCCAGCTTTATAAAATAAGAAGAATGTCCAAACCATACCACCACCGGCTCGTCGCCAGTCTGGCCGCGCAGATCCACCTTCACAGAAGGCAAAGGCGCCGAGGGCGCCGTATCGGCCGGCTTATTCATAAACTCCCATATCATCCTGGGCAGGGACGCCCCCTCCCGCATCACACGGGTCGGCATGGTATTCTGAAAGGTTCCCCCCTTATAGTGCGGCGACCTCCGTACCCTTTCCAGCCGCGCCCCCGAAGGGGCCCTTCCAAAGACAGATAATAATCCCATACCCAAATGTAATACCTATTCCAATTTCCAATAACTGGATTGGGGATTCAGCTCTTTCGCAATTTCCCAGAATTTACTTGTATCACTATCTAAATAGTCCTCTTCATAGTCATACTTTAAAGCTTGGGTTTCATAAGCTTTTATAGTAGTTTTCAGCAACGAATAAATAGAATCATAGCAACTGTATGGATCATCAATGGACAATAAGGCAACAGAGTAAAGATATATCCTGCCATAATCATTGCCAGCCTCATTGTTGATCAATAAACCATCCCCGGCTATATCTCTCACCAAAGGTATGAGGTGAGGATTTTCATGAGGGTATTTTTCCGAAGAAGATACTATATGCTCCAAAGAAAGCATTGTACCCATATAAAAAATCTTATCACTGCTAAATATACCTTTTGAAAGATTGACGCCATTTCTCCATCCGAATAGTAGCTTCATTTCCGGATAGTTAAGATGTAATTTGTCCAAATGATAATTGAGCTGCTGCTCCGGCAATGGCGGTTGCAATTTTTCGTAATTCCTGGGATTATATCTTTTTAAGGTTTCTTCGAACTTTATTAATAAGCTCTCAAAATTTTCTGTTTTCATTTCTTCAACATCCCCCACTTTTTCCGAAATATACGCATTTACGTCTCAACGGCACCGGCTTCGTCATGATTTATAAGCCCCGCCTCTCCCGCTGCACCCACTCCCGCTCCCATCCAAAAAAGTCTGGCGCCTCTTCCTTTTCACCCCTCAGCTGCCTCAACAAATAATCGAAATACATCTCCCACCTCCGCTTGTAAAAACTTTTCATCATACCGCCCCACTCCTTATACGCATACTCATGCAGATTATCTTCTTTCCGGTCGTTCATACCCCAATAGGTGATCAGCATCAGTGCATTCAAAAGATTATTCTTCTTTTCCTCCGGCGTTTGCCCGGCATCCACGGCCTGACGCTTATACGCATCCAGCAGGAAATAGCGATCCTCTTTCAGCAAGACATCCGCGGCATCATGCAACGACAAAAACCTACCCGCTGCTTTTTTAAAGCTCACGCTATCCCGAGCGCCATACGCCCCCACTACCTCCGAAAAGACAATATCCGCCCGGTTGGCAATTACCTGCCGGAGAAAATTGATCCGATCGATCCGGTACGTCTCGCTTCCCTTCATCCTTCCCGCCGCACGGTCAAATATCTCCACCGCCCTTGCAAACAATGCCGTGTCATAATTCTTCCGCAACGTCCCCCAGGTAGACACCGACTTGATCTGCATCGCAGGTCGGGCACAAAGTACATTCTCCGGCGGACCTTCCTGATACCCTTCCGGACTGCTGTACACAGTCTGTAAGAACATCTTCCACGCCGCCACAACATTTGTATCCAGCCTGCCATATCGATACCATGTATACTGCCGGATCCACTCCTCCACATTCACCCGCTCCGCATGCCAGCCCACCTCCAGCATCAGGTCATACGACACTGGATTATTGTCGATGCCCTCGGGCATAATGCCGATACCGGCCACATACTTGGAAAATTCCCCATTCCGCGCCCGGTAAGGCTCATCGGCATACCGTTGCAGCTTTCCGAAAAGTCCCGGCCGCTCCCCATAATTCGTGATCATACACCAGACAAAAGGCGTCCCCTCATAAGCCTGCCGCTTCTCCCAATTATTGGTCGTCTCCCCGAACAGCTCCTGTACCAGCACTTTCGACCGGTCCACTCCAGCCAGCATCTCCTTCCTCGGATTCGCCTGCCACCCCTGTAACACCCACACGGAGCCAGGGAAAGATTCCTGCATGGCCTGCTGTATCCGCCGCCCCGCAGCTCCCAGGTCCACCCCCTCGGTAACACCGCCCTCATGAAAAGGATCGCCCGAGAAAAAATGAATATCCTTCCCGTACAGCCGCCGGGTCTCCTCATAGAAGATGCCGGCGACCCGGGAAAACAGCGTGTCCGAAGGGTCCAGGATATCGGGCCGCGTAAAGGCGCCCCAGGTCCCCTGTACAATGACATGCGCCTTCATCTTATCTCGCAACGTAGACGGTACCATTCCAAAAAAACAGGGCATCACTGGTTCGATACCCAGCTCCTTCATACGCGCCAGCATCCGCTGCACCATCCGCATCCTCCCCTCTATCTGGCTCTGCGGCATCGGACCGCCCCATCCCTGTATATTGCCCATCAGCCACCAGGCATTGAACGCCACGCCGGTAATAAAATCCAATATCTCCTTCTCCGTATAGCCCAGTCGCCTCAATACATTTTGCCACACGGCCTCCTCTCCATTCGCCACCAGCATCAGGTTGACCCCGTTCAACGCCATCCAGTCCAGCTCCCGCTCCCAATCCTTCCACGTATAAAAGCTCATGCTGTAGTTGTACGTGCAATAGTTCAACGCATGCCGATACTGCGCAACAGCCCGCACAGTCACGGGCTCTTTTACTACGGGTAGCGCCGCCACCGCCCCCAGGTTATCCCCCATATGCGACATGGAACGGTGGCAATAATATTTCAGGTACCAGTTCAGACCCATGGCCGCGGCATTAGATCCCGTAGCGGCAATCGTCACGCGGCCCCCTTTGCTCCGGATCTCAAAAACATCTTTTTGATCACCACTGTCTTTCAGCACCTGGAAGTCCAGCCGCTCCGCCAGCCAGGGTACCCGCCGCCGGGCCAGTTGCTTCACTCCCTCAAAAGATTGCGCACTCGCTCCGATTGATAAAACCAGGGCCCCGGCGAGAAGCATTTTCCCTATCCGTATATTCTTCATTTGTCAGTTCTTACTCGGAGATAATTTTTCGGATCCTGTTATTATTCTTGTCCAGCACGTATACAGTACCGTATTTGTCCACTGTAACCCCCGTAGGTCCGGAGAAAGCAGCCGCCTCACCTACCCCATCCACATACCCCGCAGTACCGCTTCCGGCGAATGTGCTTACCTGCCAGGTGCCGGCCTCTATGAACCGGACTGACTGATCAGGGTTATACGCGCCTCCGTCCCAGGTCCCGTTACCCGCCACATAGATATTCCCGGCAAGATCCACCGCAAGACCCCATGGAAGGGAGAACTGTGCCACAGAAGGTCCTCCGTTAGTATACCCCGCTTTCCCCGTCTGGCCGGCAATGGTGCTATCCTGCCAGGTCCCGGCGGTAAATTTGTGGATCACATCATCCCCATTGCCGGAGACATACAGATTGCCGTGCCCGTCGAACCCGATGCCGGCTGGATAATTTAGTCCCGACACAATTGCAGTGCTGTTCCACTGTGAGGGGATCTGGTACACATTCCCGGGACTCGAAACACTCCCATAATACGGAAGGCCCGACACCTTATCATAGGCTACGAACCAGGGAGACTGGCTTCCCCATGCAATGGTCGTAGCGGTTCCATCCGGGGTGATCTTTCGGATGTCCCAGTTACCGGGGTCTGCCGAATATACATTGCCCGCCGGATCGATGGCCACAGAGTAAGGAATGCTGAATTTAGCCGCCAACCCCTGGCCATCCGCATATCCGTAATGTCCTGGATTGCCACAGAACGTTGTCACATTGCCCGCACTGTCCACCTTCCGGATACACGCATTGCCGACGTCTGCTACATAAAGGTTCAGATTGTCATCTACCGCCAGCCCGCTGCTGCGATACCAGCTCGCTCCGTTGAAATTGAACTGTGCATCTGTACCCTTGCCATTGGCAAAGCCTGCCGTTCCATTCCCGGCCAGCGTACTGACGATATGGGAATAGATATAGGTGAAGGTGTTGCTGCTGACCCCGCTGTCACTCCCGATCTTAATGACAACCTTTCCCGATCCGCACCGTTTCGGGACCACGGCCATGATCTGGTGAAAGTTGGAATTCACGATGGCCAGCCGGCGACCGTTGATATATACCTGGACAGCATTCGTGTCCGATGAGAAATTGCTCCCGGAGATGAGTATCTCGGTCCCGCCGCCGCCGCTTGTTGCTGCAAAACTGTCAATCAGGATAGGCGAGCCGGCATGATGAGCAGCTGTATTGTCTTTTTTACAACCCGCCAGCGTTGCACCAAGCAAGGCTACGCCGGTAAAGAAGGTTAATATATTCAATCTCATTTTTTTGATGTTTGATTTTATAATTGCCTGTTGGACTTCCAGCTTCCCGGTATTACCAGCCTGGATTCTGGACAATGGCATTGTCCTTGTCGATGTCATCCTGTGCCATCGGGAACAAATACATTTTATCATCCCAATAGCGGTTCTGAAACAATATCCTGGTATAAAAACCAGTAAAAGCAAACCCCTGGTTGTTGTCGTTGGCGATAGTATTCATCCGGTAAATAGACTGGATCCCGGGATTACTCATCATTAACCGCCGGATCAGCGTATAATACCGGTCGCTTTCAAAGCAAAGTTCGATCTGCCGCTCCTGCAGTATCCTTTTTCGCATTTCCACCTGGTTGCCCGGCGCGGAAGGATAAACAGCTTCCAGGTTGGGAAGTCCTGCCCTGGTGCGTATCATATTCAGATAGGTGAGTATGTCGGGATTGCTCGGATCATATTCATTCAGGGCCTCGACATAGTTCAACAGGATCTCCGCATACCGGATATGGATATAAGGACGGTAGGCCGAATTATCGTTACGGATATTGGAAGCTGGGCTTACATTTTTAAGCGCGTCATAGCCGGTGTAATCCCCATTATTATTTGTCCCTACCCCCGATTTGCCACTGTAATAGAATTCCGCTCTGCCTCTGCCGTCCTGGTTGCTGGACGAAGAGAAAAAATTCCGGTCGTCGCTGGTAGGCGCCGGCAGGACGGGCTTGCCGTTATACTGGATATACGCATAGAACCTGGGTTCCCTGCCGACATACATATTGGAGTTGCCCGTGATATACCCTCTTTGAACCCCATCTCTTGCAGCACCCCAGTTGGCCGTGTCATCGGCAACGGCAAAGCCGGTCTCGGTATAGCCGGATAAAGTATCGTCGATGGTCCTGCCATTGCGCATATAGAAAGCATCTACCACGTTCTGGGTGGCATTGGTCATATTGATCCCGCCGGGCGAAGGGGTGCAGCGCTTGTCCTGGCCCCATTGCCAGGTGCCGGCCATATTGGTGGTAAAGATCATTTCATTGTTCCAATTGGTGAGGAACAGGTCCCGGCAGGACAGATAAGGGTCAAATGCCCCATCACCTTCATCGATATTTGTAAACAACCGGTAAGCGTTCAGGTCGATGACGGCTTTGGCAGCATTGGCAGCGGTCTTCCACCTTCCCGCATCATAGCTGGCCGGGGCCAGGGCAGTGCCATCCTGGTTCTTAAAGGAGGCAAACCGGGGATTGCCATTCCACAGGGGGCTGGCCGCCAGCAATGCCAGCTGTGATTTCACCGCCAGACAGGCTCCCTTTGTCGGCCTTCCATAATTGGAAGACGAGGTCCAGGCCACCGGAAGCACCTGTGCAGCCTGGTCCATCAGTTGGTTGATATAAGCTACGCAGGTATCGAAGGGCGCACGGGCATATACATTGTAATTTTCATTCAGGCTCAGGGTATGCGTCAGCTTTAGAAAGGGACCATATTGCCGGAGCAAATTCCAGTAGAACCAGCCCCGGAGAAAGACGGCCTCGGCTTTGTACTGGGTCTTCAGGTCATCGCTCAATGCTGTCGCAGGGACCCTGTCCACGTTTGCCTCAAAGACCAGCGATTGCCGGATGCCGGCATAGTACGATCCCCAATTGTAAAAATACCCGCTCTGTGGACTCCAGTTCCCGGTCACCATCCTGCGAACATTCACCCCTGCGATGCTGCAGGAAGTCTCGTCGCTGGCGCCCAGCTTGGTATAATCGTCCGTATAGGCTTGGACATAGCCATAAACCTGGTATAGATATGCTTCAGCATTCGCCCGCGTCTGCCAGACCAGGTCGGAACTAAGGATATTATCCGGTTTTTTATCCAGGTATTTGGCACAGCCGGAAAGCAGGGCCATCAAGAGGAAAGCCAGGCCGGCAGAAAGAAGATTATGTTTGATCGTATACATGTTAAATAGGTTGGATAGATGTTAAAATTCGGCCCTGATCCCAAAGGTTACTGTCCTGGTTATAGGGTATTTGGCGCCGTTGGACCCCAGCTCGGGATCCCAAAGCTTGAACTTGCTGAAGGTCAGCAGGTTCATACCCGACAGGTAGAAATAAAGGCTGGACAGCCCGCCTCTCTTCAGCCGGACGGAGGAAAGCGTATACCCCAGCGAGGCCTGCTTCAACCGCATATAAGCCCCGTCCTTCAGCCACCAGGTGCTCCCCGCATAGTTATTATCGCCGAGACTGCCCATTGTCAGCCGGGGATAGTATGCATTCTGCCGGGGATTGGCAGGGGTCCACCTGTCCACAGCATTGGCCAGCGTATTATTGGGAAACTCTCCCATACCCGAGAAGGGTACAACCCCCGCTCCGTCTGAACCCCATCCATCGCCAGATATCCAGGAACCGTTCGCCATAATGCCGACATCCTGCACTCCCTGGAAGAATAGGGAGACATCGAATTTGTGATACATCACGGAAAATCCCGCCCCATACAGCCAGCTGGGAAACCAGGACTTGCCCAGGTAGGTCCAGTCATAGGCATTGATCACATTATCGTCTTTACCTGTCAGGTGCTGGTATTTGATGTCCCCGGGAGCAACCACGCCAAACTGCTGCGTGGGACTGTTATCGATATCTGCCTGGTCTTTGAACAGGCCTTCTGCTATGTATCCTGTAAACTCTCCATAATGATGGCCGGTACTCCGCTGGTAGCCATATTTCCTGATAGGCTCATCCTGGAATACGATCTTGTTGTTGCTGTAGGTTACATTTCCAAACACCCGCAGACCGACTCTTCCAATCTTATTGTTATACTCGAAGCTGGCGTCCATGCCCCGGTTGTTCATTTCACCCAGGTTGGCATAAACGGCAGTACCCGAATAACCGGCCGCAGAGGAAATGGAGGATCGGGCGATCAGGATGTCCTTCCGGTGTTCCTGGAAAACATCCACAATGACATTCAACCTGTTCTTAATGCCAATCTCCAACCCGAGGTCTTTCTTATAGGACCGTTCCCAGGTCAGGTTCTCCACGCCGATGACACTTTCCGTGATCCCACCATACCAGTTACCATTCAGGCCAAACCCGGTGGAATTGCCTCCGCCATATTGCGTGATATAGGGGAACCTTCCTCCCCCTCCGATATTGTCATTCCCCGTCACACCATAGGAGGCGCGCAGCTTCACCAGACTGAAAGTGCTGGACAGACGGTCGAAGAAATCTTCGCGGGATATCACCCAACCGGCAGATACCGCAGGGAACAGACCGAACTTTTTGCCAACTGCAAAATTCTCCGAACCAGTCCATCCGGTGTTGACCTCGGCAAGATACTTGTCCTTATAAGAGTAGCTTACCCTGCCAGCCAGGGACTCATTACGGTATGGAATGGCGCTGATCACGTTCCCGGCAGTGCTTTCCAGCCGGTTGCGCATGTTGAACAGAGCCATAGCGCCGATATGGTGATCTCCCAGGTCCTTCGAGTAGGATAGATTGCCCTCCAGGTACATGATCCTTTCCCCTGTCGAGGATTGACCATATCCTAGGAACTGCTGTCCAACCCTTGTCTGGCTATATATCAGCTTGCCATTGTCGTCCCTGCCAAGAGCAGCCCAAAGATCATTCGCATGCCGCCGGGAGTTATCAAACTCACCATAGGTATCAAATGCCACCCGGCCATATGCCGACAAGCCCTTTGTCAGGAAGTCCAGCTTCTGGGTCACGGTGAATACCGACTGGACGGAGGGATGGAATTCCGTGGAATATCCATTATTCTGCACTTCATTCAGGGGGTTATTACCGCCATTATTAAGAGGGCCGGCCCAGCGATTGCCATCCGGAAATTTGATAGGGAAGCCGACAGGAGTGGTCGCATAAGATAAATACCAGAGATGCCCGGCCGAAATGCCCGGGAATTTGAGGTTCACCAGCATGGCATCCACGTTCAGCGACAACAGGGTGGTTTTGGTGACGTCGACATCCACATTGCTCCTGAAATCATATCGCTTAAAATTCAGATTGGGATTGAACCCGTTCTGCGTGGTTACCTTGTATGGTCCCTCCTGGTCATAAAAAGACGCAGAGACGAAATACCGCACGTTCTCTCCGCCGCCGGTAATGTTCAGATTAGAATTGACGAGGGCCGCATGGTCTCTGTACACCGCGTCGATCCAGTTCACATTTGGGTACATGTAAGGATCGAGGCCGCTGGCAGTTTTTTGGATCTGAAGATCTGTATAGGCAGGGGTCAGGCCCATATTGGTCCTGGCCTCATTCAGCAATTTCATATAGTTCACGCCATCCAGCATTTTCGGGACCCGCGTGAACCCTGTCATGCCTGTTTCTGCTTTGATAGAGATCTTCGGTTTACCAGCCACACCCCTCTTAGTGGTGATGATCATGACCCCGTTGGCCCCCTTGGCGCCATACACGGCGGTGGCCGATGCATCTTTCAGGATGGATATGCTGGCAATATCTTCGGGATCGATATTGTTATACGCACCGCCATAAGTGCTGTTCACATCGTCCCGCTGTACACCATCGACAATGATAAGAGGAGACGCGTTCCCTGTAAAGGTGCCGATACCCCGGACGGTGAAGGTGGGATTGTCATAGCCCGGCTCCCCGGCATACTGCACGGAAATGATCCCGGCTACTTTTCCGGCAAGGGCATTGGACAAATTGGTGGATGGGGTCCGCATATCCGCCATATTGATCGTAGAAACGGCCCCTGTTACGGTGATCTTCTTTTGTTTGCCATAACCGACGATCACCGCTTCATCCATCTTGTCGGTGCGGGCGTCAAGGGTCACTTTGATTACATCATAACCGGTGATCCTGATATTCTGAGACGTCATCCCCACCATGGACACCTGCAGCGTATCACCCACGGCGACCTTAATGGCAAAGGTCCCCAGCTCGTCCGTGGAAGTGGCCCTGGTCGAATGCCGGACCATCAGCGAAGCGCCTACCAGCGGTTTTCCGTCCACATCCATGACCAGGCCCCGGACCTGCCTCGTACTGTCGGCCGGAGGCGCCGGAAGCTGGGAAGCCGGATCGCCTTTGCCGGCTTCATCCTGCATGATCGCAATAATATGATCGTCCAGCTGCCTGAACCTCAGGGAGAGGGGGTAGAGGGTCCGTTTCAGGACGGTGGAAAGCTCTTCATCCCGGGCGCTTACATCCACCTTCGTTTCGATGGGAACGTACGCGCTGCTGTACGAAAAATGGTAGGAAGTGAGCTTCTCAAAAAGGTGGAACAGCTTGTCCAGCCTTATATGCTTCTCATTCAGCGTCACTTTCACGTCCTGTGAGAGACCTTTTGCAGAGACCTGGAGGCAGGCTGCCACCAGTATAACAGCGGTCAATCGCATAAGTCGTAATGTTTTGGTTAATGCCCCTCCGGCAAAAGCTTGCCTTCGGGTCCTGCAATTTTGCATACCTTAGCTTTGGTTTTAAGTTAATAATGGAAACAGGTTTCGGATGCGAAGCCGCCTGTTTCTGGACTTTTTACCGGGGATGCCTGCACGCATCCCCTTTTTATTTCTACCTGTAAATGACAATTTTACCACCCTCCCCCCGCCTGTACTGTAATCCCGGGATGGCCGTCTGCATAGCTTCCAGCACGGTTTCCAGCTTAGGAGCATCATACGTTCCGGTAAAAGGCAGGCTCTTCAGCCCTTCATCTTCAAACCCCACTTCAGTACCGAACCATTTTTCCAGCTTGCCCGCAATAGTCCCCAATGGCTCATCGTCGAATACCAGCTTGTTCTCGGTCCAGGCCGTTTCCGCCAGCCCATTTAGCAGGCGGCTTTTATGAAGCGCCCCTACCCGGACAACGGGTGTTTTCTCTCCCTTGCCAGCCTCTCCGGTGACGATAGTACTCTCCCGCAGGGAATCTGCGATATTGATCACCACTTTCTGCATAGGGTGGAGAAGCACGTTTTTATCCCCAGCCTTGGAATAGTGCACCTCTATCACCCCTTTTACCAGCGCGGCTTCTGCGGTAGGTTCATCCGGGTACGCACGGACATTGAAAGTGGTCCCCAGCACTTTTATAGCGATGAAGGGGGTGTGAATAACCATAGGACGCCCCGCATCCTTTGCCACATCGAAAAAAGCCTCTCCGCTTAGCGTCAGCTCCCGCGAAGCAGATCCGAATTCAGCCGGCATGAGAAGCCGACTACCACCATTAAGGATGACGGTGGTCCCATCCGGGAGATGAAGCGTTTTTCGTTCCCCCCTGGAAGCCAGGAATTCCTGTGCCGAACCCGTTTGTGGCCTGGAGCTATAACGATAGATCAACCAGCCACCGGCCAGCAGGAGCAGGACGACAGCTGCAGCCCGAAGCCAGGGCGATATCTTCCGAAGGAAAATACGTTCCTCCCCGGTGTCAGTTCCGCCAGCCTCACCTTCAAGCTGTTCAATATTTCCCTGTTGTCCCAGCTTTTCAATGCCTTCCCGCAGCCTCTCCACAGCCAGCTGCCGCTCCCCTTCCCAAACGGCTTCCGCCAACGCCAGCAGGCGCCTCCGGGCTTCCAGTATCGCCTCTTTTTTTTGCGGTTGGGTGAGCAGGACCGTTTCCCACAGGGCGATATCCTGCTGGTCCTTCCCAAAGCAGAAATTCAGGAAAGAAGCATCATTCATCAATTGTTCGATCTCGGCATCAAAACCGTTCATGAGACCCTTTTTAGTAAAGAGTGCCCCTGCTTCAGTTTTTTACCTGTCTAAACCCAAAAATTTTTTCTTTTTTTTGAATGCGTAGGAAGCCCTTCCTGCACATTCTACCAAAGGAGAAGGAAAATAGACCCCAGACTGTTCCGGTCCTTTTTATTTAATGACTCCCGGAGCTTGTTGTGGGCGATATGCAGTTGGTTGTACACGCTGCGAAGGGTAAGACCGGTGGCCCGGGCGATCTCCTCGATGGGAAGCGCAGCATAATAGCGAAGGTAGACCAATTCCCGCTGCCGGGGAGGCAATGCCTTAAAAGCCCTGATGACCAGGTCCCGCTTTTCCCGGGCCTCTTCCGAAAGGATCGCCTCCGTCTCCCGGCCGGGTTCCCAGCTCCGCTGACCATCATCGTCCTCCGGAGAGAAGCTCAATGTTTTTCCCTTTTTGAGGATCATTTTTACCAATTGGTTCTTATATCCTTTGTACAGATAGCCTTTGATATTGCGGACCTCCGAAAGCGTATCCCGTTTTTCCCAGAGATATAGGAAGTAATCCTGGCAGGCATCTTTTGCTGCATGCGGGTCATTGCTGATACGGATACCGATTTGAAGCAGGTAGTGGAAAAAATGCTCGTACAGCTGCAGGAAAGCTGCTTTATCACCCTGGCGGATGAGCGTCCATGCAGATTGTTCATCAAATGTTTCGTATGGCAACATGGTTGGGGATGCGAGAGCCTCTTTTCAACGAATGTATACAAAAAAATCACATTCGTCAAATACCCAACAAACCACATCTATTTTGATTGATTGATAGCACTATTGTATCGTTCCTGCACCCAGCTGCGCTCCCAGTGGAAAAAATCAATAGGCTCCTGCTGCTGCCCCTTGAGCTGATTGCGCAGCTGTTCAAAATAGAGCTGCCAGCGTCTCTTATAAAAGCCGTCCATCAGCCCACCCCATTCTTTATAAGCATATTCATGCAGGTTGTCCTCTTTGGGATCGTTGCCGCCCCAATAGGTTACAAGCATCAGCGCGTTTAAAAGATCGTTCCTCTTTTCCTGAGGAGTGATCCCCGATGCTTTGGACTGTCGCAGGTAAGTATCGAGCCTGAAGTAGCTGTTCGTGTTCAGCAACGTGTTGGTATGATCGAGCAATTGTAAGAACCGGGCGGCCTGTATCTCAAAACCTACTTTGTCTTTTTGCTCAAAGGCATTGACCAGCCCGCTAAACACCGTATCTGCGTCATCCGCGATGTCCTGTTTTACAAGGTTGACGACATCTATCTTATATGTTTCGCTGTTCTTCAATTGCGGCAGAGCTTTCACGAAATATTTAACCCCTTCCTTATATTTCAAAATATCGAATTTCTTTTTCCGGCTGCCCCAGCTCGAAGTGGATTTGATCTGCAAAGCAGGCCTTGCGCACAATATATTTTCAGGCGGTCCTTCCTGGTACCCCATGTCGCTGCTGTAGACGGTCTGTAAAAGGAGACTCCATGCTTTTGTCACATCGTCTGTATTTTTTCCATACCGTGCTTCCGTGTAGCCTTTGATCCAGTCGTTGACATCTACATGCTCTTTGTGCCAGGCCAGCTCCATCATCAGCTCGTATACGACAGGGTTGTTATTGAGCCCTTCGGGCATGATGCCGACACCTTTCATAACGGCGCCGTACGGACTGTTTTGCGCTCTGTAAACCTCGTCGGCAAACCGTTGTAGCTTACCATTGATACCGGGACGTTCGCCAAAGTTGGTGACGGTGCACCAGATGAAGGGCGTGCTCTCATAGCCTTTGCGGTCTTCCCAGTTCTTCGTATTCTCCCCGAATAGCTCTTGTATCAGGATACCTTGCTTATCCACTGCCGCAATCATTTCTTTGCGGGGGTTCCCCTGCCACCCTTGCAATACCCATATAGCCCCCGGGAAATTCCGCTGCATGGCTCTTTGAATTGACAACCCCGTCTTACCCAGGTCCACTCCTTCGACGGCGCCTCCTTCATGAAAAGGATCGCCGGAGAAAAAGCGTATACGATCACCATATAACTTTTTTGTTTCGCCGTAGAACAGGTCGGCGATCCTGTCGAATAGCGGATCATTCGGGTCCAGGATATCGGGCCGCGTAAAGAAGCCCCAGGTGCCTTGTGTAAAAATATGCGCCTTTACTTTATTTTTCAGGTCGGAGGGAACCATGCCATAAAACGCTGGCATCACAGGGTCTATGCCCAACACCTTCATGCGCTTCAACATATTTTGCACCAGGTCTTTCCTGCCATCGATCTGCGATTGCGGCATCGGACCTCCCCATCCCTGTATGTTCCCCATCAGCCACCAGGCATTATAGGCAGGGCCGGTGATATACTTCCTTATTTCTTCCTCCGAATAATTCAATTGCCTCAACACATTTTGCCACACCGCCTCCTCTCCATTCGCCACCAGCATGGTATTTACCCCGTTCAATGCCATCCAGTCCAGCTCATGCTCCCAGTCTTTCCAGGTGTAAAAGCTCATGGTGTAATTGTAGGTGCAGTAATTCAGCGCATAGCGATATTGCGCCGATGCATCCTTTGTCACCGGGGCTTTTATCGGTGGGATCGGGTATACTGCAGAGAGGTTATCGCCCATATGGCTCATGGAACGATGGCAGTAATATTTCAAATACCAGTTCAATCCAAATGCTGCCGCATTAGCCGATGTGGCGGAAATGACGATCTTTCCATGTTCCGACTGCAAGATGAAATGGTCATTTGCCTGGGCCGGTATCTTTTTAAACACAAGGTATCGGCTGAGCCAGCTCACGCGCCTTGCGGCTAATTCTTTCACGCCCTCGAAGTCCGATCCAAATGATGAATAAGCGCTAACCAATCCTGCCAGCAAAAGACCTAAATATATTCCTCTCATGAACCTAATTAATTTAATGAAAGCCATCCCGAAAAAACAAATGGTTTGTCCAATTGCAATGCGATCACCGCAATGATATTATCATCCCCCACCCTGGGCGCTTGTATCAAATAGCCCGTTGCCGTCCTCGTCAGTTTCAGGGATTCGCCGGTGGCGGCGTCTTTCGCCGACAAGACCGTATAACCTTTCAGCTCATTCAGGGTGATCTCCTGGTCCGGCTGACGCAGATGCAGGTAAATATGATTGCCTTTGTAAGTGCTGCCACCCCAGGTTCCTTGTTTGAAGGGGCCGCCGGATGTATTATAGATGGCCTGCTTGTTCTTCAACACCCAGTCGGACACTTCCAGGAATCTGTCGGTAAGTGCCTTAGGCAGGGTCCCGTCCCTATCTGGCCCGATATTCAACAGGAAATTCCCATTCCCGCAAATCTCTTTATCGAACATGGTGATCAGATCCTTTTTGCTCTTGAGCGGAGCGCTGGGGTCATAAGCATAAACGGGATAGCTGACACTTGTACAGGCCTCCCAGGGATAAGATGGGCCTTCAGAGGTTTTGGCTTCGATGCACAGGTAATCGCCCGCGGAACCGTCCGGTACGAAAATATCTTCATCCTTATCATTTCTTGTCGAAGACAGCCCTCTCGACAGGGTATTGGGTTTTGTTTTTTTGATGTCTTCATACAGGTTCCTGCCGTCCTCATTCGTCCAGTATTGCTTCAGCCAGTAGCCGTCAAACCACATGATATCGGGGCTATATCTTGTGAGCAGCTCTTTTACCTGGTCATGAATATACTGTACAAAGGCTGCCTTGCCGCCGGTGGGTTCCGGCTGGGTGGATATCTCAAAGGGCATTTTATCCCATCCCATTTGATTGATGTCAAGGATGGAATAGTAGATGCCGAAAAGCAATCCACGGCGGTGCGCTTCCCTGCCGAGCTCAGCCAGGATGTCTTTTTTGAATTTTACTCTTTCAAGGTCGAATGAAGTATACTTACTATCCCAGATGCAAAAGCCGTCATGATGCTTGGAGATAACGGTAATATATTTGCACCCGGCCCGTACCGCAAAATCAACAATTGCTTTTGCATCGAATTTTTCAGGGTCCCAGGCGTAGGTTATGGAGTCTGCCACCCGCTTGGGCGTTTTTCGTCCAATCTCCCACGAATCGCCCGTGGCCGGTGTAAAACAGGCCATCCAATGTATAAACATGCCGAGCTTACCATCCTGGAACCGCCTGAGCAGTTTCATATCGGTACGGGGATTGACCAGGGTGGTTTGACAAAAACAAGTTGCAGCGAACAAAATGGTGACAAGTGACAAAAAGATCTTCTTCATATTTTTTATGATCGGGTTTTTCTATTCTGAAATGATTTTCCGCACCGCATTATTTCGTTTATCCAACACATATACGGTACCATTCTTATCCACTGCTGAATTGATAGGCCCGGCAAACGTTGCTGCGCCGCCGATGCCATCCGTAAAACCAAGGTTAGTACTGCCGGCGAAAGTGCTCACTTCCCATGTCCCCGCTGTGATCATCCGGATGGACTGATCGGGGCTCGAAGCTCCATTACCATCGTTGCCCCCTACATAGAGGTTTCCCCAATCGTCGATACTAAGCCCCCATGGATAGGTAAACTTGGCCGCTGTACCAACGCCATTTTCCACACCGGCAACGCCTAAAGTTCCCGCAATGACGGAAGGCGTCCAGGTGCCCGCAGCAAACTCCCTTACCACCTGGTCCCCATCGGAGCAGGCATAGAGGTTCCCGGATTTGTCACAGGCGATACCGGCCACCCAAAGACCGCAATTGTCAATGATCTTATCATGGAAGGAGCCATCTGCCGATAGCTTAAACACATTCCCCGACCAGATATGGACATAGTAGATATCCCCCGTTGCTTTATTAACGGTTATGCCCCAGGGTTCAGCTTTTGTCGATGCCAGGGTTGTGACGGTGCCATCAGGCGTAATCTTCCGGATATTCCAGTTCAAGATATCGATACAGTATACGTTATCGTTTCCATCGATACCTAAGGACCAGGGCCACTGAAACTGCGCATTCGCTCCATTGCCATCCATATTGCCCCCATTATTGGGATCTCCGGCGAATAACGTCACGTTCCCCGCTGAATCGATTTTACGGATGCAATGATCCATGGGCTCCGTTACGTATACGTTTAAAGATCTGTCTACTACAATTCCTTCGCTGCGATACCAGTTATTTCCCGCGTCAAAAAAATGAAACTGTGCATTAGCGCCGTTTCCGTTGACATAACCAGGCTGACCATTGCCAGCCAATGTTGAAACGACACGTGTGTATTGATAATGGAATGTATCAACACTGGTAACGGTTTGGTTGCCTTCTGTCAGCACAATAGGGCCTGATCCTGTCTTTTTGGGGACCAGGGCCATCACCTGGTGGTCATTGACGGCGATGAGCTTGAGCTTTTTCCCATTAATGGAAACCGATATCTGCGAAGTGTCGGCAATAAAGTTCTTCCCATCGATGAGGATCTCTGTAGTGGCGCCGCCTGTCGAAGGCGTAAAGCTTTGAATACTGATAGGTCCTCCGGCTCCTGACCCGTTCTTTTTACAAGCGACAAGAACAACGGCTGCAAGGAAGTAGTATAATATGATGAAAGAAATATGTTTTTTTTGCATAGCGTTATTTGTTTTAGGCAATAATCATTTGATGGGAAATGTTACCATCCCGGGTTTTGCACCATTCCTTTTGTTCTATCCAGCTCATCCTGTGGTATCGGGAATAAATACATTTTATTATCCCAGAATCTTGTTTGGAACAAGTTCCTGGTATAGAAATCAGGGAAGCTAAATCCCTGGCCGTTGTCGTCGGCGTTGACATTCATGCGGTAGATCGTCAGCACTTTAGGATCGTTCATGATCAGCCTGCGTGCCAGGGTAAAATACCGGTCGCCCTCGAAACACAATTCTATCTGCCGTTCTTTCAATATCACTTTACGCATCGCATCCTGGTTGCCTACGCTGTTGGGGTATACCGTTTCAAAGCCCGGCAGACCGGCCCTGGCATGGATCATATCCAGGTATTTGATGATGTCGGGATTTGCAGGATCGTATTCATTCAATGCTTCAATATAGTCCAGCAGTATCTCCGCATAACGCATATGGATATAAGGGCGGTAGGTCACCTGGCTATAACGGATATTGCTGCCCGGGCTTACACCCTTCAGCACATTGTACCCTGTAATATCGTTGTTGCTGTTGGTGTGTGATCCTGACTTGCCGCTATAATAAAATTCTGTTCTTCCCCGGCCATCGATGTTCTGCGTAGAAGAGAAGAAATTCCTGTCATCCGAAGTGGGGGCGGCCACAGCCGGCTTGCCATTATACATGACGGCGGCATAAAATCGAGCTTCCCTGCCTACATACATGTTGCTGTTGCCCGTTATATAGCCCCGGTTGATCCCATCTCTTGCCACACCCCAATTTGCTGGGTCATCCGCCTGGGCAAACCCCTGCTCCGTATATCCGGAATTGGTGTCATCGATGGTCAGGCCATTTCGCATATAGAACGCATCCACTACATTTTGCGTGGCATTTTGAATGCAGAGACCTGCCGGCCAGGGGGCGCACCTGATCTCTAATCCCCATATCCAGAAGGCGCCGGCAAGGTTAGAGGAAAAGATGATCTCATTGTTCCAGTTGGAGACAAACACATTCCGGTAGGAAACCAGGGGATCAAAATTAGCATCGCCGTCATCGGTGTTCATATATAGTTTGTACACACCCAGGTCGATCACTGCCTTTGCAGCATCTGCCGCTGTTTTCCATTTATTGGCATCATAGCTTGTGGGGGCCAGCTGCTCACCGTCGTTGTTCTTGAACGAGCCGAACAGCGGGTTGCCATTCCATAACGGGCTTGCTGCCAATAAAGCCAATTGTGCTTTTACCGAGAGACAGGCGCCTTTAGTGGCTCGTCCATAATTGGCTGAGCTTGTCCAGGTAGGTGGAAGGCCCGCGGCCGCCCGATCCATTAAACTATTGATCTCAGCAACGCAGGAGTCAAAAGGCGCCCGGGGATATTTGCTGTAATCTTCATTCAGCCCTATTGTATTTCTCAGCAGCACAACGGGTCCGTACTGACGCAGCAGCCTCCAATAGAACCAGCCTCTTAAGAACAATGCTTCGCTTTTATACTGGCTTTTCAGGGCGTCGCTCAATTCAGAAGAAGGCACTTTGTCGATGTTCTGATCAAATACGATGGATTGCCGGATGCCTTCATAATAGGTGGGCCAGTAATCCCAGTAATTGCTTTGGGCGCTCCAGTTGCCCGTCACCATTTTTCGCACGTTGACACCGGCAAGCGCGCAGGTAGTTTCATCACTGCCCCCCAGCGTCGTATAGTCATCCGCCTGGATGAGCACATGGCTGTATACCTGGTTCAGATAGGATTCAGTCGTTGACCTTTTTTGCCATACCAGGTCAGTGGTCAGTAGGTTGTCCGGCTTCTCATCGAGATATTTTGTACAGCTGCCCAGCGCGATTGCCGTACAGCAGATTAAAAGGCTATATATAAAAAGCTTATTCATTTTATAGTATATTAAGTGTGATTTAAAACAATGCCCTGACCCCAACCGTACCCATGCGTGTGATCGGGTATTTAGCGCCATTTGATCCCAATTCCGGGTCCCATAATTTGAACTGGGAAAATGTGAGCAGGTTCTGGCCGGCCACATATACATAGAGGGAGCCGATGCCTGTCCGTTTCATTTTATCGGAAGAGATAGTATAGCCGAGCGACACCTGCTTCAGCCGGAGATAAGAGCCGTCCTTCAACCAGCGGGAGCTGGCAAGGTAATTATTGTCCAGCAGGCTTGCTACGGTCAGCCGGGGGTAGGCCGCATTCTGTCTGGGGTTATCTACCGTCCACCTGTCTTTAATCACCGTTAGAGAGTTATTGGCGTATTGTCCCATACCGGAGAAAGGGATTACCCCCGCTCCGGAAGCGCCCGGACCGCTGATCGTGGCCCCGTTGGTCATAATGCCCACATCCGAGATGCCCTGGAACAGGGACGAGAGGTCGAAATTATGATAGCTCACGGTAAAGCCGGCGCCATATAACCATTTAGGGAACCAGGATTTGCCCAGGTAGGTCCAGTCGGCCGCATCCACCACATTGTCGCCGCTCAGATCTTTATACCGGACGTCTCCCGGCGCCACCACACCCAAATTCTGGGCAGGCCGTTTGTCAATATCATTTTGATCGACAAACAAACCGTCCGCGATGTAGCCCGTGAACTCTCCATACATATGGCCCGTTCCTCTCTGGTAAGCATATTTCTTGGAAGGCTCGTCCTGGAATACTATCTTATTGATGGCATAGGTAAGGTTTCCAAACAGGCGCAGCCCTACTTTGCCAAACTGGTCATTGTATTCTATGTTGCCGTCAACCCCTTTATTCCTTGCCTCGCCAAGATTGGCGTATATCTGGGAGCCGTTGTACCCTGCTATGCCTGCCACGGTCCCGCGCTGCACCAGTATATTTTTCCGGTGGTCTATATAATAATCGGCTGTTATGCTCAACTTTTTGAACAGGCCGATCTCAATTCCTATGTCTGACTTGTAAGAACGTTCCCAGGTCAGGTTCTGGATGCCAATGATATTTTCCGTAATGCCGCCCGCCGAGCCGCCGTTCAACCCAAAACCCGCGGAGCCGCCACCGCCGATTTGTGTCAGGTAGGGGAAACGCGCTCCGGACCAAACATTATCATTTCCCACAACGCCATACGAGCCCCTGAGCTTCAACAATGATATCTTTCCAGCAGCTCTGTCAAAAAAATTTTCCCTGGATATCACCCATCCGGCAGACACCGAAGGAAAGAACCCGAATCGCCGTCCCGGCTGAAAATTCTCAGACCCTGTATAGCCGGCATTCAATTCCAGGAGGTACTTATCCATGTAACCATAATTGAAGCGTCCTGCCAGGCTTTGGTTCCTGTAAGGAATGGAGCTGATGGCATCTCCGGCAGTGCTGGTCAGGCGGTTGCGTACATTATACAGCGCCATAGCGCCCAGCCTGTGCGGCCCAAACGCCCTGTCGTAATTGACGTTGGCTTCCAGGTACATGGTACGTTCGCCCGTGGAGCTTTGTGCATAGCCTAAGAATTGCTGGCCATTCCTGCTGTGCGTATACACCAAATCCCCATTTTCATCCCTTCCAGTGGCAAAGTACAGATCACTGACCCCCGTGCGGCGGTTGTCAAATTCCCCATAGCTGTCAAAGGAGAAGCGGGCATAGGCCGAAAGGCCCTTGGTCAGGACATCCAGCTTTTGCACAAGGGTCATTACGGATTGCAGTGAGGGATGGAACTCCATAGCATAGCCGTCGTTTTGCACTTCATTCAAGGGGTTGCTGCCGCCGGCGCTGCTGGACGGCCCCGCCCATTTGCCGTCAGAGTAGCGGGCAGGGAAAGCTACAGGAGTGGTGGCATAGGTCAGGTACCAGATATTACCAGCTGAGATACCCGGGAATCTTTCATTTACCAGCATCGCATCCAGGTTGAGCTGCATGAGGGTGGTGCGGGTGAGGTTGATGTCCAGGTTGGTCCTGAAATCATAGCGTTTGAAAGAAAGGTTGGGGTTGTAATTATTCAAACGCTGAACCTTGTAAGGCCCCTCCTGATCATAAAAAGAGCCGGACACAAAATAGCGCACATTATCTCCGCCGCCGGTGACGTTGAGATTCACATTGTCGAGCATGGAATGGTCCTTATAGACTTCATTCATCCAGTTGACGTTGGGGTAAAGGTCTGGGTCCAGTCCGCTGGCGGTCTTTTTTATCTGGTCCTGCGAATAGAGGTCGGTAAGCCCCATGTTCTTGCGGGCCTCATTATACAGCTGCATATAGCTTACCCCGTCCAGCATTTCGGGCTTTTTGGCAAAACCGGTGATACCGGATTCTGCCTTTAGGGATATTCTGGGTTTTCCGGCAACGCCTCTTTTGGTAGTAATGATCAATACACCGTTGGCTCCCTTAGCACCGTACATAGCCGTAGCAGAAGCATCTTTGAGCAGCGTGATGCTGGATACATCTTCCGGGTCTATATTATTAAATGCGCCGCCGTAGGTACTGTTCACGTCTTCACGCTGTACCCCGTCCACGATGATCAAGGGCGAATTATTGCCGGTGAAACTGCCAATGCCGCGAATGGTAAATGTGGAGTTATCATATCCCGGCTCGCCGCTGGACTGGACGGAGATAACACCTGCCACCTTCCCTGCCAGTGCATTGGTAAGGTTGGGCACGGCTGTGTGCATATCGCTCATGTTGACAGATGAGACGGCGCCGGTGACAGTGATCTTCGACTGCTTCCCATAGGCCGTTACGACCACTTCTTTGATGGCATCCTGTCGGACGGTAAGCGTTATCTTCAATATCCCACGTTGTTGTGCGGCCACTTCCTGGGAATTCATCCCCGCCATGGATACAGCGAGTATCTCTCCCGGCATGGTCTCAATGGTGAAAGAACCAAAATCATCCGTTACCACCCCCTTCCCCGGCTGGCTTTTGGGGACCACCGATACACCCGACAGCGGCTTGCCATCCACGTCCATCACCGCCCCTTTGACTACAATGCCTGGGACAGTATCTGTCCGGATGGATAAAGGTTTAACTGACTTGTCCAGCGGCTTGGCGGGTTCAGTCTTTTTCTCACTCAAAAGTATCTTCTGCCCGCGGACCTGGTAGGAGATATTCCTGTTCTGGAATAAGTAATCCAATACTTCCTCCAGCCTGGCCTTCTGAAAGCTAAGGCTTATTTTTTCCTTATCGTCCAACAGTTGGTTGCTGTAAAAGAAAACATAACCTGTCTGTTTTTTGATGGACTTGAATACCTGGAAAAAGGACGCGTTGTTAAGATGGAGCGTAACGCCTGGCGGTTCGACGTTATTTTGGGCGTTAGCACTGCCGGCAATGAACAGTAGCAGGCAGCAGATGGAAAATAGTTTCAATATCCCGTTGCGGGAAGCATAGTTTTGGTGACAATTTCTAATCATAAGAAGTTAACCTGATTTTTCGGGAATGACAAGCTTTTACGTAGTAAACACAACAGGATGGTTAAAAGGGGTGAACAGGAAAGGAAAGATTTTTGAAAAAATAGCTGAACCTTGTCAGGTGAGAGATCAATGAGACAGTTAATAGATGTGCAGCGTTTTGCCGGAATAGTAATATTTTATTCCTGCAGTGGATCTCAGGTCTTCCAATAATTCAGGGAGGTTATTTTTATCCATAACGCCCGATACAGACCTGTTCCCTATCGATGTATTGTCGAAAGTGATCGCAACGCCATATATCCGGGATATCGCACCGGCCAGATCGTCGAATGACAGATCGTGGAAATAATATACGCCTTTCATCCAGGCAAGCACATCGTCCCTGTCGATTGGCTCGATATTGAAGCCTTCAGTAATGTTATACAGGGCAGCCTGGCCCGGAAGGAGTGTTTTTTCAAGTCCGCCATCTGGTTGGGCTGTACGCACTTTCCCTTCTATCAGCGCTGTTGAAACAACGCCTTTTTTATAAGTATTGATATCGAATTCAGTACCCATCACTTCTACCTTTGTCAACGGGGTATGGACAATAAAGGGATGTTTGTCATCCTTTGCCACCTTAAAATAGGCTTCCCCTTCAAGATATACCTCTCTCGTGGACTGTGTAAATCGGAAGGGGAACCTCAGCCTGGAATCCGCATTTAATAGAACAGAACTGCCATCGGCCAGCGTGATGGCGTAACTTTCTCCCTGTGGAATGGAAAGCAGGTTGAGCGCGGTATCTGCCGAGCTGAAGCTTAGTTTATTGCTATCGATAGAAAGGGTTGTTGCACCTACTTTAAGCTGCGCCTCTTTTCTTTTATCCTGCAAGTCGATGACCTGTCCCGTACCTATCTGAAGGTGCACGGTGCTTTTATTCTGTTTTATCAGAGAGGCAATAGCCTGATTATCGGTTATCTTCCTGTTTTTGAACCATATCCACCATGCGCCGGCCATCAGCAGGATCAATATTGCTGCAGCCGCTGCATATCGGGTCATAAGGCGGACAGCTGCCTTTTTACCGGGTACTCTTAAAAAGGCGCCCTTTAGCCGGGTCAACTCTTCCTCCGGCCGAAGACTATCAAGGAATTGCTGAATATCACTATCATTGCCTTCCGCCTGCAATTCTTCCCATATTTTTTTCGCCTGTAGATCGTCTTCCAGCCTGCTTTTGAGCAAAGCCCTGTCTTCGGGACTGATCGTCCCGGTCAACCTTTCTATGTAAAGCCTGTGTAATATGTCGTAATCGGTTGCCATTATAATTTAGATACAGTATAAATCAAAATCAGGTTAATTATTTTTTAGTTTTCATCCCTTCCCGCAGCTTTTTTAATGCTGCTTTCAGGTGTGTCTTTAAGGAATTAACCCCAATGCCCATTCCCTCGGCGGCTTCACTGTATTTCTTATCATTGAAATATACCATAGTGATCGCTGACTTTTTCTGTCCTTTCATTTTGGACAGGAGCCCCTGTAACTTTTCCTGGAGCCCGACTTGCTCTTCTTCCCTTGCCGCCTCGTCCCCATTCGTGTCATAAAACAGGTTAAGCCCCTGACCTCTCACCTCTTGTACTTTTTGTTTTTTGATAAAATTCAGACAGCGGTTTTTTACTGCCAGAAAAAGGTAGCCTTTTACATCGTTGTGAAAATGCCGATACAGCTTTTTATCCCATATATCCATGAATAAATTCTGCACGATATCTTTTGCATCGTTGTCATTTTTAAGGAAGAAATAAGCGCTGGCACAAAGCAGTTTGAAGTATTTCAGGTACAATTCATCAAAGGCAGCCAGGTCATCGTTCTTTAACCGCTCGATTATGGAGGCATCCTGCTGCGACATAGATCAAAAGGGATAATTACTAATCAAAGTACCTGTACACCTGAAGTTATTTTCAAATATAATGTCTTTATCAGATAAACTAACAATTACTTTAAATACATTTACAGGCTTTTAAAAAACTACTACAACCCATTCACCCGTTTTGGTCCGGCGGTGTAGTATTACAAGAAAAGGTGTATTCAATGAAGATCTATTTACTGACCCTGCTATGCTCCCTGATTTTTATGGATTGTTCCAAAAGCTCCGGAGGCGGTGATCCTAATGGCGGCGCTCCGGCCGTGCATGTCTATTACGTGTCGGCTAAAGGGAACGACGGCAATACCGGGTCCGTGGACAAACCATTGCGGTCCATCGGCAAGGCTCTGGGCCTCGTCATTCCGGGCGATACGGTGGTAGTACGGGGTGGGACTTACTACGAACAAATAGATTTCCCCACCGGGGGTATGATGGGCAGGAATGTTACCCTCAAGGCTTATCCTGGCGAACGGCCCGTCATCGATGGGAGCAACGTCACCGTGTCGGGATGGAGTGCGCTGTTGACCATGCGCAGCATGCGGTATATCGTGCTGGACGGACTGGATATATGTAATTTATCCGCCGCCATTGGGAGCGCGGACCCTGAGGGTATTGCCATCAACGGAAGGTCGCACGATATTACTATCCGGAACTGTAATATATACAATATTGTGAACAGCAGCCCCTTGAGCAATGGCAGGAGCGGGCATGCTATCTTTGTGCTCGGTACTGATAATGTCTCACCGATAAGCAACCTGGTCATCGAATACTGCACGGTGCACGATACAAAAACAGGCACCAGCGAGAACATTACGCTGGCGGGGAATGTGGACGGATTTACCATCCGTCATAATAGGATATATAATACCGAGAACATCGGGATCATTATTGCGGGGGGCGACAACCTGAACCCCAGCGGGAATGTAGCAATCAACTATGCTCGCAACGGGGTGATCAGCGACAATGAGCTGTACAATGTCTCTATGTCCAACAGTGTGGCCGTATGGGGTGCGGGCAATTATGGAGCCATCGCCATTTATATCTGCGGAGGAGCGGGCGCTGTGGTAGAGCGGAACAGGGTCTATAACTGCGACCGTGGCATCGGACTGGTCAGCGAGAGCAAGATCTATGCAACCCTCACCTCCACCGTACGGAATAATTTCGTCTATGACTGCTGGCGTACGGGTATTTACATGGGGGATTATTTGAATTTTATAGGCATGGGCACGAAGAGCTGCGCTATTGTCAATAATACGCTTTACCATAACAACCATTCGCAGGGAGCATTTGGCGAGATCGAGGGCGAGATCAGGCTGACAGAGCACTGTGACAGCAATATCATTGCCAATAATCTCGTCTATGCCATGGACCAGGATGTCTTCCAGCATAAGTATACCGGGACGGGGACAGGGAATGTCTTCGCCAACAATCTCTATTATACGAAGGGGTCCCCCCAATGGATATGGGGTAATGTCAACGGTCCGGCCCTTACGACCCTGGCCGACTGGAAGACCGCCTCCGGAGGAGATACGAATGCTCTTTATGGAGTCGATCCTTTACTTGTAAATGTTTCTTCCGGGCCTGACCTGCATATACAGGCCGGGAGTCCCGCCAAGGGTACAGGGCTGGTGATCGCTGCGAATGTCAATGGGAATACGGACATCGATGGGAACCCGCGGATAGCCGGCAATAAGATCGATATAGGCGCCCAGCAATTGCCTTAAGGCAGGTTAAACTCACCCCACCCACACCTACCGCAAACTCTGATAAATAAGCTGCTCCACTTTCGCCGCCAGATCGCCATGACTATTGGGATTCTCCTGTGTCATGATCAGACACACCAGCCCCGCTTTGGGGTCCGCCCAGTAAGTGGTCCCAAAAAACCCTCCCCAGTAAAAAGATCCTGCATTAAGGGGCCCGCGGGCGCCGGATAGCTCGCTGGTAATACCAAACCCCAGCCCAAAATTATCCATGCCATTAAAGAGAAAACTGAGTTGACCGCTGGTCATCATCTGCACAGTTCGGGGCGACAGGATACGCACTCCATTATAAACGCCGCCATTCAGCATCGTCTGCAGGAATAGGGCATAATCATACGCCGTCGAAGTAAGACCGGCCCCACCCGAAAAATAATGTTTCTCCTTCAGGGGGTAGTCAGGGTCGACGGCAAAATGATCCTTCGTCCACCGGACAATATGATGCAGACTGTCTTCCATATATACGATCGTCAGCCGTGACGCCTTGCTCGCAGGCACATTGAAATACGTGTCCTTCATACCCAGCGGCCGAAAGATCCGCTCCATACAAAATTGCTCCAGGTTCTTCCCGCTGATCACCTCCACCAGGCACCCCAGCACATCGATACTGAGGCTATATGTCCACTTCTCCCCCGGCTGACTTCCCAAAGGCAGCTTCGCCAATACGTCCATTCTATCTCGCAGACTATGATCCACGACCCCCAGCCCCGACGGTATACCTGCCTTGGCATAGATCGCGCGCATCTTCTCGGTCCCGATACCCGAATAATCCAGCCCCCCGGTATGGGTCAGCAAATCCCGGAAAGTGATATCTCTTTTGGCAGGCACGGTAGTATAGGTTGTATCCGACGCATGAAATTCATTCAGGACGGACGGGTTCCGCCAGGCCGGTAAAAAATCCGCAATGGGTTCGTCCAGGGTAAATTTCCCCTCCTCATACAGGATCATGATCGCCGTGCTGACGATCGCCTTGGTCTGGGACGCAATACGAAAAAGATCATCCTTATGCATGGGCTTCCTGCTCTCCGCATCGGCATAGCCATACCCCTTGTATTGCACGATCTCTCCCCCCTTTACCACCAACGTCACCACCCCATGCACCCATCCTTTGTCGATATAGGAATTGACCAGTGTGTCGATCCGGGCCAGACGACCATAATCCACATCCTTCCTTTGTATGTTGTTAACTGTAATTGATTGGGGTAAACCGGTAATGCATTGAAAAAGCAAGACCGTCACCAACAAAGACTGCAATCGCTTGTTCATATGGGGAAAATAAAGTTTATGGGAAAATACTTAAAATTGGCCATTTTCTCACTGCTGTTCCTTTCTGGCAGACCCATTCCCCCCACTAATAATGGTTTTGCGGTG
This sequence comes from Sphingobacteriales bacterium 50-39, assembly GCA_001898505.1. Classification (GTDB taxonomy): domain Bacteria; phylum Bacteroidota; class Bacteroidia; order Chitinophagales; family Chitinophagaceae; genus Puia. Next base: position 761,319 of record MKTZ01000001.1, on the reverse strand, counting down.
GTAGAATTGTTCACCTCCGAAGGCTGCTCCAGCTGCCCCCCGGCCGACGAACTCGTAGCCTCCCTCCCAACGACCTACCCCTCCAGCGTCTATATCCTTAGTTTTCACGTAGATTACTGGGATCGCCTGGGCTGGAAAGACCCCTTCAGCCGATCCGACTTTACCCAACGCCAAAGACAATACGGCGAGGTCCTCATGCTCAAAAGCGTCTATACCCCCCAGGTCGTCGTCAACGGCAGGACCCAAATGGTAGGTTCCGATAAGGACCGCCTCAAGGAAGCCATCGACGAACAGCTGGCCCATACCACCAACCCGGTCATCGACGCCACCGCCCATACCACAGACAGCAAAAAAGTCACTATAGATTTTACGTTGACAGGAAAAAACCGGGCAACATTACAGGCGGCCCTTATACAGCTGCAGGCCTCCACTGACGTAAAGAATGGAGAGAACGCAGGCCGTGAGCTGCACCATGCCAACATAGTAAGGGATCTGAAGTCTTCCTCAAAGAGCAAAGGCTCTCTGACCCTATCCCTTCCCGCCGGCCTGACTGCCGCGGATTGTAAGGTCATCGTATTCCTCCAGGACAAAGAAACCCTACAGGTGGAAGGAGCTCGCCTCCTTGACATCCATTGAAGCGTCCACTTCATCCGTTGAAAACTTAACCAAAAAGGAATATTCTTTTTACATTACGAGGGTATGCAAAGGCCCCGGAAATATCATCCCCTTACCAGGTTACAATGGATCATTTGGACAGTCCTCACCTGCATGTTCTTTATCTACGCATTGGAGATCTACGGCCTGGAAGATGCCTTTAATTATGCCATCCATTCCTCGCTGACCTATGCCTTCATCATCTATGGCAACGCCCTCTACCTGATGCCCAGGCTGTATAGAAAGAAGAAATATACCCTCTACTTCCTCATTGTTATCCCCCTCCTGTTCCTCATCACGTACTTCCGCGTGCAGACCCAGTCCTATGTATGGCATGTCTGGATACAAAAAGAACCCTACCATCTCGAATTCAAGGACTATATCTATACTTTCATCACCAACTGTCTCTTTTATGTCTTCAGCATCGCCTTCCGGTTTACCATTGATTATTTCAGGATCCAGCGACAGCAAGAGGCCCTCCTGAAACAGCACGCCGAAGCACAGCTCAATCTGCTAAAGGCACAGGTACAGCCGCATTTCCTCTTCAATACCCTGAACAATATCTATTTCGTCGCCCAGCGGGAATCCCCCCTGACGGCCGATCTCATCGAAAAGCTCAGCTCCATTATACGCTACTTCCTGGAACAGGGGCCTCACCAGGAAATACCCCTGACCACCGAAATGGACTTCATCCGGAATTACATCGACCTGGAAAAAATGCGTATACGCCACCCCGTAAAAACCACCATCGAGGTGGAAGAGGATATCTCGCATATAAAGATCCCACCCATGCTCCTTATCCCCCTGGTGGAGAATGTCTTCAAACACGGGATTGACAAAAGGGGAAAAAATAATTATATTACCATACGGCTGCAGATCTCGGATCGATTGTATTTCAGGGTTTGCAACCGTATCCGCCCCGACCATGGCCAGCATGATAACGGACAAGGCACCGGCCTGAGCAACCTCTCGAAAAGACTGCAAATTCTATATGGCAATAATTATCAATTGACCAACCATAATGTGGAAGACACATATATCAGTAACTTAACGATACCGCTATGACAAAATTAGGCTGCCTTATCATCGATGACGAGCCCAATGCGGGCCAGTTGCTCCAGGATTATATCAGCAAGGTCCCTTACCTGACCCTGAAGGGCACCTGCTTCGACGCCCTGGAAGCCCTCGAATTCCTCAACCATTCCCAAACAGATATCATCTTCCTGGACATCAATATGCCCGATCTCACCGGCATCGAGCTGATGAACATATTGCCCAGGGAACAAAAGGTCATCTTCACCACGGCCTACTCCGAATACGCCATCCAGAGCTACGAATACAACGCCGTGGACTATCTCCTGAAACCTATCACTTTCAAGCGATTCATGATGGCTGTCAACAAGGCCGCCGCTGCCATGCCCACACCCGCACAGGCCGAAGAATATCTCTTTGTACGCACAGATAAGAAAATGATACGCGTCAATTTACGGGACATCCTCTATTTCGAGGCGCTGAAAGAATATGTGTGCATCCACACAAAAACACAAAAGATCGTCACCTACAAAAGGATGAAGGAACTATTGGAAAAGCTGCCCGCCCATTTTACCCGTATCCACAACTCGTATATCATCAATGGCAATCATATCACCCGCGTGGAAGGCAACTACGTGCTGGTCGATGACAAGAACCTCCCCATCGGGATCTCCTATCGCGACCTCTTCACTGAATTTATACAGCAGCGCGCGCTGTGAGCCTGGCCTCTCCGCCATCCCCTGCCCTCGCCCTGGCCCTGGCTCGCCGGTCCGTCGCCTCAGTTCTCCATCAGCCACCGTTTAAAAGTCCCCGCCTTCAACTGACTGATAACGACCGCCTCCTTCGGATCAGGACTCAGCTGCACCTCCAGCTTCCCCTTCTTCATGGGCCGGAACTTCACCACCGCGTTGATATTCACGAGGTACTTCTTTGTAACCCGAAAAAAATATTTAGAATTGACAGTGAGCTCGATATTCCGCAACGGCTGCGCCATGATGTACTTGCAATGGCTCTTGGCATCTATCAGGTAAGACACCCCATTCTCGATAAAGAAATATGCCACATCCTCATAGCGAATGACCATGAATTCCCTACCCTTCCTTACAAGTATACGCTTACCCGCATCCGGTATTTCCCCGGACCCGGTATCCTTTCGGCGCATAATAGTCAATTCTTCGTTCAGCAGCATATTTAAATATCTGAAACTCATCCCACCCGCGAAAATATATTCAACAGGTTGATCCCCGGTTTCAACAGGTTTCATCCTCCGCGCCCTGCCCCGGATTTTCCCTTTCCCCGCTGCATCTTCCCACCCAACTTCCACCCGAAAAAATCCAACTTCACCTGCCAAATATCCAGCTTACCCCTATCCACCCGCGTCACACCCGCACAACAGCCTGTCTATAGCTCGTAGTCACACCAAAATAAAATACTACCAATGAGAAAACTTCTATTACTCGCGCTCCTGCCGGTCATAGGCATAATGCCTGCCCTGGCTCAGTCCAGGGTCCTCACCGGAAAGATCACGGATCAGGAGGGACAACCCATTCCTTTCGCCAGCATCCGGATCAAACAAACAAGGGCCGGCACCAGCGCCGACGCCGACGGCAACTTCTCCATCCGGGTCAAGAACAACGAAACATTGCTGATCAGCGGCTCCGGCATCGTTCCCCGCGAGCTGGAAGTGGGTGATGCCACGGTCCTCAATATAAAGGTCGCCCGTAAGAACACATCCCTGGCCGAAGTCGTCGTCACCGCCCTGGGTATCCAAAATCAAAAGGACAAGCTGGCCACCTCCCAGTCCAGCATAAAGGGACAAGCTATCGCAGAATCCGGTGAGACCAGCGTCCTCAACGGCCTCTCCAGCAAAGCCTCTGGCGTACAGGTAGTCCGCTCCGGTGGCGAGCCGGGCGAAGGCACCTATATACAAATACGTGGGCAAAGCACCATCACGGGTGATCTGCAGCCTCTTTTTGTCATTGACGGCACGCCGGTTTTTAACACCTCCTTTGGCATGTCACTCGCCGGAACTTCCCAGCAATCCCGTCTCAGCGACATCAACCCGGATGACATCGCATCCGTGGAAGTCCTGAAAGGCGCCGCAGCAGCCGCTCTCTATGGCACCCGCGCCGCCAATGGTGTCGTGCTCATCACCACCAAAAAAGGCCGGGCCGGCGGAAAGATCAGCATAACCCTCAACACCACTTACTCCCTGGACGTCCTCAACAAAAGTGTTCCGCTCCAGACAACCTTCGGTCAAGGTGACGGAGGGATTTATAAATACGGTAACAGACTTTCCTGGGGTGACATCATCGCCGACAGGACAGGCGGAGTGGACCTTACTACCGGCGCCGCACATCTCCTCCTACCCGACGGCACAGAACGCTTTGCCGTTCCCAACGGCACAACAGCCAACCCACACGGCGGGAAGAACAGCAAGACCCTCTACGATCACTCCAAAGAGCTCTTCCATAACGGCTACTTCATAGATAATACCCTTTCCCTCAGCGGAGGGGACGACAAGACGGTGTATTACGCCAGTCTCTCCAACCTCTCCCAACAGGGCGCTCTCAGAACAGGTTCCGACTATCATAGAAAATCCTTCAGTTTCAATGCGGACAGAAAATTCAACAAATCCCTCCGCCTGTCCACCAATTTTGCTTACTCCAATGTTAAGTCCCAGCGGGCGCAGCAAGGTTCCAATCTCTCAGGCATTTTCCTGGGAGGCCTGCGAACACCCGCCGATTTTGATAACCGCATATATCAGGGCACCTACGTCGATGCAGCCGGCGCATTGTACCCCAACAGACAGGTAGCCTATCGTAACCCCATCGGCGCCAACACCAACTCTATCTATGACAACCCATTCTGGATCATCAACAGGATCACCAGCATCACCGAAGTAAACAGAGCCCTGGGCTCCTTTGAAGCCAACATCGAAGCCACTCCCTGGCTGTCCTTCCTGGCGCGTACAGGCGTGGACTTCTATTCCGACAATCGCACGGATAACTATCCCGTACTCTCGGCAAATTTCCCCGGCGGTGATCTCACCATACAGGATCTCTCCGAGCTACAGTTCAATACGGATGTCCTGGCCAAGGTCACCACTCCGCTGACATCGAATATCAACTTCACAGGACTGGTTGGATTCAACTACAACAATCGGAATTTCGAGAACTCCGGCACCGACGTGAAAAGCTTTATCCTGCCCGACGCCCCGCTTGACCTCGGCAATTCGGCAGGAGCATCGCGCTTCCCCTTCAACTCGCGCTCGACGGCACGCACCACGGCCACCTACGCACAGCTTAACTTCGACGCTTTCGATCAGCTCATCCTCAATCTGACAGGCCGTGCCGAACAGGCCTCGACCTTCGCCAATACTTTCTTCTATCCTTCTGCCTCGCTGGGATGGCAGTTTACAAAACTGAGAGGACTGGATGGAAGTAACACGCTATCATTTGGAAAATTACGAGCCTCCTATGGTGAGGTGGGTGTACAACCCGTCCCTTATCTGACAAACACCTATTACGTCACAGCCTCTTCAAACGTCATAGTCGAGGCATTCGGCTCCTCGCTCGATGCATCCTCACCCCTGTACGGCGGCGGCTATCTCCGCAGCACACTCAAAGGCAATCCGAATATAAAACCCGAGCGGAAAAAAGAGTACGAGCTCGGCTTCGACCTCCGTCTCTTCTCCAATAAAGTAAGCCTCAGCGGCACTTATTACTCCAACAAGACCACGGGCGCCATCTTTGGCGTGGCCGTACCCGCCACCACGGGCTTCCAAACCATCAACGACAATGCCGCGGAGATCGAGAACCATGGCGTAGAGGCGGACCTGGGCATTACCTGGTTCAAAAGCGCCAATGGCAACTGGAACATCAGCTCCAGTCTCAACTGGTCAAAGAACAAGAACAAAGTGCTTAGCCTGAAAGGCACCAAGCAATTCGGTCTGGCAGGTTTCGCTTCGGTCCTGTCCAGCGCCGTACCAGGCTATGGGCTGGGCGCCTTATGGGGTGTAGGTTACGACAGAGATGCAAAAGGCAGCCTCATACTGGATGGCAATGGCTTCCCCACAGTAGCTCCAAGCGAGTCGGTGCTGGGTGACCCCAACCCGGACTGGATAGGCGCCATAACCAATACGATAAAATTCAAGACGGTCTCCCTTACCTTCCTCTTCGACCACGTACAGGGTGGTGATGTATGGAATGGAACAAGAGGCGCACTGACGACCATCGGCACGGCCGCGGAGACAGGGACCAGGGCACTGGCCAAAACAGACCTCAAGACCTATGACGGGGCCACTATCGCAGCGGGCACTACCTTCCGGGGCTCCATCGCTAACTTCGGCGCGGGACCCGTTGCACTTACCCAAGCCTGGTATAGCAGCATCGGCGGCGGGTTCGGCACAGCCACAGGTCCGCAATTCATCGAGAAGGGCACCCGCACAAGATTGCGCGAGATAGCGCTGGGATATTCCCTGACAGGGTTCGGCTTCCGTCAGAAGACAAAGCTGCAATCCATCGACTTCTCCTTCACAGGCCGGAACATCGTTCTATGGACACACTATAAAGGCATCGATCCGGAGACCAACCTGTCTGGACCCACCAACGGACGCGGCATCGATTACTTCAACAATCCCAGCACACGCAGCTATTTATTTACCATCAAGATCAACTATTAAAATCGACAACATGAGAACTACTTTTTTATATATCATTCTCGCACTGGCCTTGCTGACGGGCGCCGTCACGGCAGGCTGCAAAAAATTTACCGAAGGGCTCAATACCAGTCCGAACAGGCCAACCTCAGCCCCTTACCCGCTCGTGCTGAACGGAGCGCAGGTATCCGGCATACTCATATATGAAGGCAACCTCGCACGCGTGGCTGGCATATTTTCCAGGAGCTTCACGGGGGCCGACAGACAATACGTGGACATCAACAGGTATAATTCTTCCGCAGCAGATTACAACGATACATGGGACAACCTCTACTCCATCGTCATCGGGCAATTGAAGGTCGTCGAGGCGGGCTCCCAGGCGGTCAACGACAAGACTACCATCGGCATCACCCAGGTGATGCTAGCCCAGGCTTTCGGGCTGGCTGCCGACCTCTGGGGCGATGTGCCTTTTTCAGAGGCTGGTGACGCAGTGAAATACCCCACGCCAAAATTCGATAGCCAGGCAGATGTTTATAAGGGAGTGCAGGCCCTGCTGGACAGCGCTATTACTAATTTACAGGCACACGTGGGTACCGGTCCCGCCGAAAAGGACATTTATTTTCAGGGCGATCGCGGCAAGTGGATAGCCGTCGCTTATACCCTCAAAGCCAGATTCTACCTGCATATTAAGGATTATGCCAATGCCATCGCCAGCGCACAGAATGGCATCGACGACGCCACGAACAATATGATGGACCCGCACGGCACCAGTATCACGGCCGATCTCAACATCTATTATGACTTCATGGTCAACCAGCGGGGTGGCTATATGAATGCACAGGGCGCCTTTGCTCCTTCCCTGCTGGACCCGTCCAGCGCCACCTACCGCGGCAATGCCAAGACGGATGAGACGGCCCGCTTCCAATACCTCTACCAGGAAGGATTGATGACGTCGGACCTCGATCCCAACGTCCTCTCCAATTTCGACGGATGGGGCAACCCGCAGAACCAGGACGGCTTCTTCGCCGGGGATACATGGTTTCCCCTGGTCACCTTCGAGGAAAATCAGCTGATCCTGGCCGAGGCGCTGATAAAGAACAACAGTCCCGACGACGCCGCAGCCTTACAGGCATTGAACAAACACCGGCAGTATATGGCCGCCGGTGGATATATCAATACGGGCTACCTGCCGGATGGCCATAAGTATGATGATTATGTCCTCGCCGACTTCAGTTCCGGAGGCATGGCCAACCCCGCAAGTTCAGGTCTTACACAGGAACAGGCGCTGCTAAAAGAGATACTACAGGAAAAATATGTTACTTTGGTAGGACAGATCGAACAGTTCAACGACGTACGCAGGACAAAGAATTTGCTGGGCATACCTCCGACCAAAGGCGCCAAGCTGCCACAGCGATTCCTTTATCCGCAGGATGAGATAAACACCAATCCCAATACGCCAAAGCTGGCTGCGGGAGACTTGTTCAAGGAGACGACAGCTAACACCAGTGCTTATTAGAAAAATCATGCCCAATACAATCTCTGTTCCGGCAACTAAAAACAAATCGCTGCAGCCGGCCATCATGACCATCATCCTTGCATGGTTGGTGGCCGGCACCTTTGACATCTCCTACGCCATCATCACCTGGGGTCCCGTGTTCGGTAAGATCACAGCCGCACAGATACTCCAGAGCATCGCCAGTGCCCTCATGGGTAAAGATGCCTTCACAGGCGGTACTCCCACAGCGCTGATAGGGCTGGCCATGCACTACGGCATCAGCCTCGCCTGGACCATGCTCTATTTCTTCATCTATCCCCACATCCCCCTGCTCGCAAAAAACAAATGGGTCAGCGGCATAGTATACGGTGTAGTCGTATGGGGAATGATGACCATCGTGATCGTACCCCTCGTGATGGGGCGTGCCTGGACCTATAACACAGCGCCCTTCCTAAAAAGTATTGCCCCCATGATCCTCCTCTTCGGACCGTCTATAGCATTCATCACAGGAAAATACTTCGCCCGCACCCCTAAAGCTCTATAAGATACCTGGGATCAAATGTATCGTTGGTGATCTGGATATCTGTTATCTCCGGCACCTTAAATGCTTTAATTTGATTACTGGGAGCGCCGTTCCTTATTTGTTCGAACGCATATAATAGCAAATTACCTGTAGCTGGTCGTCGCAATGAATAAGGCTCTACGATGCGTGCTATACCATGGTATTCCAGTTGAATACAAAGCCTGTTGCGGGCAGCATAGCGGACTTGGTAAAGATGTCCTGCGGACTGTATGGCTGCTGACTGCATAGAAACCCGCCTCTCAATTCCCAAGGCACGGAATTCCTGGATTAGAGGAAAATATTCGCGAGGCAATATATTTTCATATGGATTTTTGCCAATAGCCTGTAACGGCTCTTCCATATGGCTATCTTCTATCCACCAGGCTAATTCCACTGGTAGCGCATTATAAAAACTTTCAACAGCTATGAGTTGAGGAAGTTGATGGCTTAGCTGATCTTCCCAGTTGGCCTTTAGGATAGCTATATCAATACTTTCCATGATCGATTGCACCGTTGGCTTTGGGAGAGATTTAAACTCAAATTTCTTTTTAAGGCAGCTCAGCGCTCGATCAGATTGTATATGCTCACGAAAGTTCCGGGTGATTTGTATGATATCATAGAGATCACGTGCTCTGCCGGCCCTCTCCAACATAGCCCTGGTTTTCTCCGCCAAAATTTCGTGAATAGAGTAGCAAGAAATAAGAGCAGGAGGATTAGGTGCATCTGTATAGGGATGAAACACCATACGAACGTCCGGATCTTCTGCAAGGATCTCATCATTGGTAATATCGAATTTAATACGTGGATTTCCTCCGGAACGATTATAATTCAAAGGACCAACATAGCTGATCTTTGCTTCAAAAGTCCTTGATTGTCTCTTGCTAATACTTTCCTTTACCGCCTCTAATTTTATTTGGACACCTGTTTCTTCATAGATGGAAAACGCTATTTCTATAAGAGCAGTTTCGATACCTTGTTGGTCATACAATGCGCCATCAGGAACAGTGAAATCAAGATCTTCAGAAAAGCGATATGTATCAAAATAACACTTTTTCAGACAGGTACCGCCTTTGAATATCCATCCGGCAAATCTTGAATTCTTGGAGAGACCATATAATACCCAACTCAACACATAATCTTTTTCGACCGTGTCTGGGCGCAAACCCATGGCAGCCGCAATGGATAATATTTCCTGTTTAGGTATCATGCATATCAGCTAATGGTATATTGATCCGAATTCCCCATCGTTTATGAATTGGACCTGTCCTTGGTCCTTGCGGATCAAGCAGGATAATGCCCTGTCTACATTTTAACTGAATATCATCTAGCATAGTCTCTGGCATGTTGAGGATTTTTTCACCTATTATCCCTAAGCGCTTAAATACAGCGCCACTTTCAAGTCGAACTGCGTATTGCCAGAGTTTTTTTGGTTCAAACTCTTCCTCTTTTGAATAAGACCGCGCTATATCAATTAGTGACCTGCCTCCTCCGCCTACCGAAGGATCATGAAGAATATCTATCAGAGTTCTGTGTAAATCAGAGATTCGAATAGGCTGATTATTTGACCATATTCTTTGGGTACCGAAGATATGATTTTCCGGAATGAAATGGGTCTCAAAAAAAAGACCAGCGACATTGTGTTTGATGGCCCTTTGTTTCTTCCCCGTGAATACGATTGTACTATTATAGATTTGTTCTGTAAGATCCCAATGCTCCGCGGCTGTCCAACCGCCAATATAGCATGGAGCAAATATTTCTGTAGCAATATACCAGGCATCATCAGGGATTGGATTCGCGGAATCAGACCCCAATGGAACAATACGATAAACTCCTGCCTTCAATCGCTGCAGCCAACCTTTTTTTGCGAGCCGTGAAAAAATAAGGTGAGGATTACTGGTTGGAGGTCCCAGGATATTAAGCAAGTCTTCTGCTCGTATGACCAGTTTGCCTTGACCGACGAAAGTATCTATGATGTACCTTTCCTGACGGCTTAGCCCCGTTTTATCGAAAGATTTTAAGTTCATTTTATATCCAAATATGATATTAATTGCACTTCAAATATAATAACATTACATCTAAAATGCAAAATATATCAGAATAAGATATTTATTGTAGGTCTACTATCCCTCACAAGACATTTCTCAACCCTTTTCCACAGTCCGGATAGTATACTTCATCTCCCCCTTTGGGGCCAATCTCACCGCCTTCAACAACACCCTATACACCGCCCTCCCATCCCAGTGCTGCCGCACACCCTCATCCTCAGGCTCCTTGTACTCGATCTTTTCCACCGTAGCATCCCACACCGCACCATCATAATCCAACCACACCTGCTCACCCGCACCCGTAACAAATACGACCCTGCCACGCCCACCCAGCTCCGCGTGACACACCGTCATAAAAGTCTGCGTAAGACTTTCCATGGGTTTGCTCATCGCGTATGCATCACTGACAACAACAGCTTCCTTCCCCATCCTCACCGCTCTCACCCACGACCCTATACCCGCCTCCGCCGGATAAGCCTTCCCAATATCCATGACCAGTGAGCTGACTCCTCGCCCAGCTTCATATTTTACCCCCGACGCCGAATACTGCTTTCCATCCTTTTGTTGATACCCATTGATGACAGGCAGGTTATGATAAGCCGAAGTATTGAACCAGAGATCATACCGGTGACTGGAAAAAGTACGTGCCGTATACGTACCTGACCCCACATCGATAATGACAGGCTCACCATGAACATACACGACAAAATCACCCACATCGTTATGATTGTGACTTTCCGCATTATGCCCCCCATGCGACGCTACGAACATCCCCTTGTCATTACGCGCAGCCATCAGCTGTACATCGGCAAACCAGCAATCCCTGACTTCAGGTTCTTTTGGAGCATAAGCCGCACACTCTTTCAATATCAGTGCATCATACAGCGTACGGGTACGATGGAACTGTTCATACCCCACACCTCCCGAAGGATATTGATGATAGATCCAGCTCCCAAACCCCATCATCAGCGTATCCTTCATAACCTTGCCCGCATAATACAGCATCCCCCCATCCGGTATGATCTGCGGTGCGGCATCAGCCACATTGATATAATACCTCCCCGCTATATGCGTCTTGTATATATAAGCGCCCATCTTTTGTATGATAGGCTCATGAAAGACATCGATCTTCCCCTTGCTGGCATCCGACAACAGGTTCAACACATCGAACACACATCCACCGGCCGCGCTCCAGTACCCCGGCCCCTCGTCACAGCCACCATCATCGCCAAGCCCATTGATATATTGATCCGTGTAATGCATCACCCTCTCGACGGCATCGACACGCTTCGCTTCGTCCTTCTCCAGCACCAGCGCCGCCGCAAGATAGTTCGACATAACCCAGGGCGCCCAGTTGTTCAGCTTTACATCGCTACGACCCGCTCCCAGGTATCCATATTTCTGCGTTTGCATGGGCACGAACACACGCCGGTTCACTTCATAATAGATACGTTGACGCACCAGCGGTGATATCTTTTCCAATACAGCCCCCGCGAAATAATCCGTCCATGCCATGACAGCCGCGGTCTCCGCCGCAAAAAGGTCTACGGTAGGTTCCTCCACATCAGGCAGCCCCGCGCCGGCCTTCTGCATCCCCAGATGCGCAGGCAGCCCCCAATAGCTCTCTTCACAAATAGACCACACCCCATCCAGTATCTTGTCCGCAAATCTTCCCTTTCCCTCCAACATCTCCGCATACACCAAACTGCAGAGCGCATTTCTTTTTTCAAAAGAAGCCTTCTCATACCGCACCCGGTTTCCCGTCCGGACAAACTCCAATGTCAGTGTTGCCGGTATAGGACGAAATTCAAAATGAAGGGCATCCTCACCGCCCTTGATGATATTGCGTATCAAGGTGTCCGGCAGAAGGGCGCGCCACGCCGCGGGAGCTTGAGGGAAAGGATGAAATTCCCCCCGCGACATCAGTTCGGATCGTAGCCCCGGAACATAGGACTGCAATAAGTTTCGTTGGGTGACCTGAGCCTTCGCACAGAAGGTCGCTAACACAAGAAAGACGGCCAGACAGTAAGGTCGCATACGATAGATTTGATTCTATCGTAAATTTATGGCATTACCAGATGAAAATCTTCCATCAATCCATAATCATACGTATCGTAATCCTTCCCAGACGGATAGTTAAGAATATTCCGCCAATGCCAGGGAGAGGCCAGTCCCGGCTGATGTTTCCCGTGATGGGGCCCTAACAGGTTCTTCAGACTGCCGATCACCTCTACATCCACCTTGTTCTTCCCTGCCACCAGGTATTTGGCAATATCCAGCTCAAAAGGATCATACGCAATCACACCCGCTGGCTTGCCATTCACGGTGACTGCTGCCATCGTGCCATTCCACTTACCCAGTTTCACAAGCAGACGCGTCGGCCTCGCCCCCAGTACAAACTCCTTGATATAATGTATCCCCTGCCCATACATCGGCATCCCCTGCGTCTTCCAGCTCCCCAATCCTAACACAGCCGGCGGCGCAATGGCCCACCCCTTCGCAGCAGACTCCAGGTTGAAATCTCCCAATACATACACCGGCTCCACCTCATCATAAATGCTCATCTTATTCGTGGACAACGTAAGACTGTTTTCTCCGGGCCGTACATAGTCTCCGATCTTCAGCACCCCAAAGCTCTTGTCCAGCCACCAACGGCCTGGCTCCGGCTTCACGACCTTCCCATTGATAGTAATGACATAGGTACCCGCACGTTCTACTACTCCCTCCAGTCCCTTCGCATCAACACTCCCGTCCACTGTAAAATGATAGGTGACGCTAAACCCTCGCCCGCTGGAAATAGTATCCCGGTCTATGATATTCCGCCTGAACTGCACCGAGGTATTCCACGGATTTCCATCCTTAAAACCAAAATACTTGAACACGGTATCCGCCGCATAGTACACGTGCTTGTCCCTTAATACGGTATCCCCAACATGCACGTCGCAGAAGTCGATCATCAGGGTGTTCATACGAGGACGCACGACAGTCATCTTCGCCGTGGTCAGCACGGTCTCTTTCTCATCCTTACCCGCCATAGGATAATTCCCCGCCGCCTCATTGCCAATAAAGAACAACTGACTCCCCGCCGGCGGCAGTTCAGTTTCGAACCATACCTTACCTCCATCCGCCTTCCCCGCATACTCCTCTATCTTCCCCGTAAATGTATTCAACAGCAACACCTTTTTCCCCGCCATACGTACCCGCACATGCGCGGAAGCCCCCAGATCCGAATTGGCCAGGAACAACAGCTGTCCATCTTTCAATCGCCTCCGCTGATGGAAAAGGTCTCCCCCCGTCACCCAAAAAGAAATATCATCCGCCCTCAACTGGTCTTCCGGTCGTTCTCCTCCACCCCCGATCCCGCCCAAACCTCCGCTCGCCGCCCCATTCAGCCCCCCCGTCCTCATTGGCGCCCCATCCACATACTGCAGCTTCCCCAAATTCACGATCTTTCCACCCTGCCCCGCAAATTCCTTCAACAGCTCCAGCGTACGCTTGTCCACGTTCTCCATCTCCGCAGGGATCACGACAACCCCATACGCCCGCTTGCCCACAACAAACTTCCCTCCGGCCACACTTCCAAACCCCCGAATAATATACTCCGAACCCAGATCATATTCCACCTGCGCCTTCTGCAGCCGGGTGACAAAAGCCTGGAAATTATTTCCGATCTCGCTAAACTTCGGGTCGGACCTGTCATGATTAAAATACATCCACGCCGTAGTCGTAGGCTCCAGCACCAGGACATTATTTCTCTCTTCTCCTCTCGTCAACGCAAAGGTCAGTCGCGTGAAATGAATATTCAACGATCCATAATAGGGCCACCACGGCGTATGATAGGAGAAACTTTGCGGATAATCGTATTTACGCGCCCCATTGATCGTCATATGCGCCAGATGCTGGTTCAGCGTGTTCACGCCCAGCACGAACTCCCAATCTCCCAGCCGCTTCATGTCCTTAAAGGTCAGGTCCCATCCACCGCCGCCATATGTCTCGCTAAGATTTCGTTTCTTCCCCATTTGATTGCTCACACTCGCCAGTTCCTTCACGCTCCGTACATTCCCGAACTGAGCCCCCGGACTCGTTTCATTGAATTGGTTGAATAGCATGTCGATCCCCGGCCGCTGCGGGTATACATACATGGCCATATTATCCGGTCCGTTGTTCGGGCTCGGCCACTCATGCTCCCAATAATGCCCGGTCCATTCCAGGTTCTTCCCCGCAGCCCAGGCGGCAAATGGCTTTGACCACCTGTCCACGAACAGGTCCAGCAATGTTTCAAAATAGTCATGCCGCACCTTCTTCCAGTCCACCGTCCCCTTCGTCCCGGCCAGTCCGGCCCCGGTCTCCTCATACAACAGCGGCAGATTGGGCAACAGCTCATATCCCCATTTCTCCCGGAAGGCGGTAAAAAGATCCGGCGTCCACCGCACATTGCCGCTCCCCTGTGTTTCAATATTCGCCTCGTCGCTAAAAACTCCCCGCACGGTCTTGCCAAATTCAGCCCCGATGCTTTGCTCATACCCCTTCATCGTGACGTCGATAAACTTTTCCGTCACCCCCTTTACCATAAGGTCCACATAGGAAAAGCCGCCATACCATGGACTGCGTCCGTAATAAGCTTTATTGAATAAATAAAAGTTCCCTTCCTTCCCCGCATATTCCTTCAGCCGGCTGGTAATATCCGTAAAGCCCCCATTCTCTTCCTTCAGGACATAGACATATTTTCCCTCCGCCGCACCAATCACCGCGCCCCCTGTTCCGGCCAGTCCCTCCACCTCATCCGACAGCCTTCCCATCTTCGTCAGATGCAGCATCTGCCCCTGATTATACGACTCCGGCATCTCATCCGGCACATGCCCCCCCGCAAATCCGGAGGGATACGAATTCTCATCATAGATCCACACATCCAGCCCCAGCTCTTTTGCCTTACGGACGGTATAGGCATAATCATCAAACCACTCCTTCGAAAGGTATTCCGTGATCAGCCCCGGCCGGGGATGCACGAACACACCGCCAAAAGCATTCTTCTTAAATCCATACAGCATCGTGTCGATGTCCGCCCTGGTCACCTTCGTATTCCATACCCATAAAGGCGCGCTGCCAAAATGATTATCCGGAGCGGCAAAATGCTCCTTCAGATATCCAAAATCATTCTTCTGTGCATGGACAGCCCCCGACAGAAGGCTCAATACGAGCAGCAGGCCGCACACCCTCGCCCCGGCATGCTGTCGAAGTAGGTTCATTTTCATATTATAGGAATACATTATCAAATGTATTCCTATCTGCCCTAAAAAGAATGGAGGTTTTGATATTTGACCTGTAGTTTTTGATACGCCGGACCTTGGACAGGTTCTGGTGCCAGTCCTTGGGCAGGTCCCGGTCGGGTCAGGTCTATGGCTTCACTTTTTGACCCATCATGATATAGATCCGGGTGCCTTCATGGGGATGTTTAGCCCACTCCATCAGCAAGGGGCTTTCGATAGGCTCATAAATACCCTTCCTGTTGACATCGTCCGGCAGCTCCTTTACCGGCTCCAGCAAAAAATAATGCGGCTCCATATAATCCGAGCGTTTGTCATGCGTATAGCCGCTTACAATTACGTATTTGAAGCCCTTTTTCTTTAGTTCATCCAGGATCTCCGGAGTTAGTTCTTTATTCATAATAGCTCCTTACTTCTTTTTATGGACGCATCGAGATCATCCGTTACATTGGCCTTGCCGATAGCAAACAGCAGCCGCGCATCTTTCAACTCCTTCATCACCTGCGAACTGTGCACCTCCGACAGGATCAGTCGGGTCCCATGCCGCTTGCATTCCCTATAGACCTCCTGAATGGCTTTTATACCCGTGGCATCGATGATAGGCACATGACGCATCCGGATGATAAATACTTTGGGAGGCCTTTCGATAAATCTTATAGCATCCTTGAATTTGTACACCGCCCCAAAGAACAGCGGTCCTGTTATCTCGAATATTTCTACATTCGCAGGCAGCACGATCCGCTCTGCCACTCCATCGCCCCCATCCTCCAACTGCCCCTTCAGCGCACTGACATCGCTCATCTGGATCATCTTACGCATAAAGAGGAAGACGGCCAGCACCATCCCGATCTCGATGGCAAGGGTAAGATCCACCAGAACGGTGAGAAAAAAGGTGGTTAGCAATACCACCACATCACCTCGCGGCCCTTTTAGGACGGACAGAAAATTCTCCCATTCGCTCATATTATATGCCACTACCACCAGGATGCCTCCCAGGGTCGCCATGGGGATCAGGGCCGCCCACTTGCCTACACATAACATGATCAATAATAAGGTCACAGCATGCATCATCCCGGCCACAGGTGTACGCCCTCCGTTTTTTATATTCGTAGCCGTACGTGCAATAGCGCCCGTAGCGGGTATACCGCCGAACAAAGACGAAAAAATATTGGCGCCGCCCTGTGCCACCAGCTCCATGTTCGATCGGTGATTCCCCCCGATCATTCCATCTGCTACTACAGCCGACAACAGGGATTCGATCCCTCCCAGCAGGGCAATGGCAAATGCAGGTCTGATCAGCCCCTTTATCGTCTCCATATCGAGTCGCGGTACGGACGGTGCAGGCAGGGAGGAGGGTATGCTCCCAAACCTGCTGCCGATGGTCTCGACAGGAAAATGAAAGAACAAAGTGGCCAGGGTCGTCACCAGGATAGCGATCAGCGATCCCGGTATCTTATGCGTCACCTTAGGCCAAAAAATGATGATGACAATGGTTACAGCCGCTAACAGTATAGAATAACTGTTCAAGGAAGAAATATTCTCTGCATAAACCTTCCATTTATAAAGAAAATCAGCCGGCACGCTCCCCGGGATCTTAAGTCCCAGGAGATCCTTTATCTGAGACGAAAAGATGATCAGGGCTATGCCACTCGTAAACCCTACGATCAGCGGGTATGGAATAAATTTTATAACAGAGCCCATCCTGGCCAACCCAAGCAGGATAAGCAGCACGCCCGCAATACAGGTGGCTATCGTAAGGCCCCCCACTCCATATTGCTGTACGATGCCGTATACAATGACGATAAAGGCGCCGGTAGGCCCGCCGATCTGTACCTTACTGCCTCCAAATGCGGAAATGATAAATCCCGCAATGACAGCCGTAAATAGCCCTTTCTCCGGCGAGACCCCCGAAGCAATGGCAAACGCTATCGCCAGCGGCAATGCGACAACACCCACGATCACACCCGCCATTATATCCCTTCCGAACTGTTGCCGGTCATAATGCTTCAACGTATCCAGGAGCTTGGGTCTTAACATATCGGTCGATATCACTTTTTGATCCAGAATTTCAACAGGTCATTCATTTGCGCCTCCACCAGGTGGTAGTCGGACGGTATCTCTTCTCCCAGGCTATGAAAAGTAACGACCCGGGTGCCCGACGGCATTTCCTTTAGCTTATTATATAATTGCCTGTTGTAGTAATTGTATAACTCCACAGAATAGTCTATCCTGTCATCGATCTTATCGGTATCGATCAGGTTCTCATAAAAGGAATTGTAAAAGTAGAAATGGTCGAACAGCTTAAAATCCAGCTGCGTGAAATTGCCGTGTATAAATCGAATGTTGGACAGCCCCAGCGCTTTACTCGCCGCATCAGCATGCTTCACGAGGTCATTACGCTGTTCGACGCCGAAAAAGAACGCCGATGGCGCCGAATTGGCGGCCGCCATGCAGAACTTGCCTACGCCACTGCCGATATCCAGTATATTTTCATTGCCCACTGGCGTCAGGTATTGGACCACCCGCTGTGTCACATGCAAAGGAGTCCAGTGCCTTACTGCAAGTAGCCGTATCGAAAGGGGATATAGATTGTGAAATTGGGCATCCGTCTCAAACCAGTTATTTTCATTTTGCGAGGCTACAGCACTTGACATGTTTGCAAAGGTATTGGTTACAGCAAGCCGCCGCCGTAATGCAGACTACCCTAAAAAGTGATGTTTATCACTTAAAAAAGCTAATTTTAAACTCGCTATGAGTATAAGAGGCATATTCCCTATAGATAAATGGGACTTTAAAAGTCAGTCCATTTTGACAGATCTTCCAAAAGAGGATTGGTCGGCTCTTACCATGCACATGAGCACACAGGTGTACGACAAGGGAGAGGTCATCTTCCGCGAAGGAGCCTATCCCACAGGAATTTTCTATATCATGTCCGGCATGGCCAAAAAATATAAGCTGGATAAGGATGGGAAGGAACAGATCATTTATGTCGCCAACACCGGGGAACTGATAGGTTATCATGCTATCCTGGAAGAGGACAGATATCCCGACTCCGCCGCGGCATTGGAGGAGAGCAAGATAGGGTTTATCCCCAAAGAGGATTTTTTAGAGGTCCTCCAGCACTCCGCCATTTTAAACAGACGATTGTTAAAAACACTCAGCCATGAGTTTGCCGTACTGGTCAACAGCATCGCATTGTTCGCAAGCCGCCCTCTTCGCGAACGATTGGCCATCCAGCTGATAATTTTGAGAGAAAAATACAAAGTAGAATTCCGGCCCGGCATGTCCGTTGAAATAAATATGTCGAGGGACGATCTGGCCAGCCTGGTGGGAGCGACGAGGGAGAATGTCTTACGGATACTCGCCGAATGGAAGGAAGATGAGATCATTACCACCAGGGGCAGAAAGATCATTGTAAAAAATGTTCCCCAACTGCTGAAAATAGCCAACTATTGACCTATCCCGCATTCGACAGACTCAAGGCAACGGCAGCCGGCATCACCCGTCTTTCCAAAGAGGATATGGACAATTTTTGCGCTGCCGCCATTCCCACGGAATATAAGAAAGGACAGCCGCTGCTGAAGGAAGGCGATAGCTGCCAAAAAATTTTCTTTGTCGACAGCGGCTATCTGCGCACTTACCATACCCAGGACGGGCTTGAAATAAATACCGGTCTTCATTTCGAAGGTTCCTTCGTCACCAGTCTGAAAAGCCTCCTGACAGGCGCCCCATCCACCTCCTTTATCGCAGCGGCGGAACCCGCCCAGGTATATGTATTCACGAAAGAGAAAATGATGAAGCTCTATGCACAGTCACCCCCCATCCTCGACTTTGGGAAAAGGCTGCTGGAGAACATCGCCATACAGCAGGAAGAGCACCTGGATCTGTTCAAATTATATTCCGCCGAGCAGCGGTTCCGCTACATCGAACAACACCAGCCCGAACTGCTCCAGCGTGTTCCCCTTTCCTGGCTGGCCTCTTACCTGGGGGTAGCCAGGGAAACCCTAAGCCGGTTCCGAAAAAACGCATCATCCCCCGGATTGTGACAATTGTCACACGACGCCCCCGATGCTCCCGCTACTTTTGTCCCTGCAAAAATTTATACCATGACAACAGTAGCACAGAATAAGGCATTGGTCGATCGTTTCAACAAGGAATTCCTGGAAGAGCAACAATTACGGGCTTATCACGAACTCGTCTCCCCCGCATTTGTCAATCACGCCGCCCCTCCCGGCCATCAGGGGTTCGATGACACCCTACAGTTCTTTCAGCAAGTATTATGGCCCGCCTTGTCGGGGTTGAAAGTGGAAATACTCGATCAGTTCGGAGAAGGCGACCGCATCGTCACCCGTAAAATATTACACGCCGTCCAGCAGGCCGAGTTCATGGGCATGCCTGCTACCCACGCCCCGGTCAGGCTCGGTGTCATCGATATATTCCGCATCGCAGATGGTCAGCTGGTCGAACACTGGGGCGCCCTCACTCCTTAGTATTCACAAGCACGGTCCGCGTTGGCACGCTCCGCCTGCCCCCCGGCGTTATGACAATGGTCCGCAATACACGTGTTTCCCCTCGCGGCACGACAATATCCAGCGGCGAGACATATTCCCAGTCCGTATCCCCCGGTTCCTTGTCATTCAGCGTATAATAGATCTTCGCTCCCGGCAGAGGCGATTGCAACGCAAAATGAAAAGAAGCTCCATGAAGGGTCACGGTGCTGTCCGCCACACCGATAGCCGCAGGCACACGGTAATTGACACCGGCAGCATCCAGCCGGGCCAGATGACGCGGCGCCCTCACCTGTGAAAAATCCACAAGATCCTTACGGGACAGAGGCGACCAGCTCATCTCGGAGAGAGCATACATCCGCGGTAACGTCATGTATTCGATCTTGGCGGGGGTACCGATGAATTCTGTCCAGACATTACCCTGCACACCCAATATATATTGCTGCTGCTCTTTTGTCAATGACGCTGGCATGGGATCATAATCATAGGTTTGCTGCAGGGGAGTATACCCTCCGATATTGACAGGCTCTTTGTCGTTGCGGCTCTGGGCATAGTCGAGATACATCCCATTGGTGGAAGGGCTCATGATCACCTGGTGATGTTGCTGGGCAGCAGCAATTCCTCCCTCTTCACCCCGCCAGCTCATGACAGTGGCATTGGGCGCAAGGCCGCCTTCCAATATCTCATCCCAGCCAATGATATTTCGCCCCTTGGTCAGCAGGAATTTTTCTATCCGTTGAATAAAATAGCTCTGCAATCCCTTCTCATCCTTCAACCCCTTCTTATGGATCAGATCCTGGCAAAAAGCGCTCCGGGCCCAGGGCGTTTTTTCCGCCTCATCCCCGCCAATATGAATGTACTTGCTGGGGAACAACGCTATCACCTCGGTCAAAACATCTTCTAAGAACTGAAAGGTCTCTTCCGTGGGACAGTATAGGATATCGAAAGCCCAATCCATCTTCGCGGATGTATCCAACGGACATTTCATCGACGGATAAGCCCGGAGAGCAGCACCCGAATGCGACGGCATCTCGATCTCCGGTATCACCACGATATGACGGTCGGCCGCATAACGTACAACCTCCCTTATCTGATCCTGCGTATAATATCCCCCATAGGTTACACTGTCGGGCCAGTCCCTGTTCCAGGCCACCTCGCCCTGCATGCGGTACGCGCCAACCTGCGTTAGCTTTGGATATTTTTTTATCTCTATCCGCCAGCCTTCATTATCCGTCAGATGCCACTGAAATCTGTTCAGCTTATACGCCGCCATCCTGTCGAGAAAGGCCTTGACGGCATCCACCGTAAAGAAATGCCGGCCTACATCCAGCAACATCCCCCGGTAGGCCAGTCTTGGATAATCTTCGATATAGGCGCATGGGATATCTTTTTTGTCCGCCATCAGCTGCAGCAGGGTTTGTATCCCGTAAAATAGCCCCGCCCCCTTTCCTGCTATGACGAGCTTCCCCTCACCGATGGTTAACCTGTACCCCTCCTCCGGTAGTCCGTCAGTACCCGATGTCGTCAGTTCGATAAGGGAAGAGGCCGCATCTCCCATGCGGACCTTATAGCCATTATGCTCCAGCCAGGTGGTCAGCCACTTCACTTCGGACGCGGCGCTCTTGTCTGCCTTGATAAAGGCCGTTACACCCAGCTTGAATTTTCCCGTAGTATGTTTGATCATTACAGGAGCCGGGATAATACCCATATTGGGGTCCTGAGCCGGCCCCTGGGCGGATGACAGACAAGGCATCAGAGCGATACCCAACAGGTATATAATTTGCTTCATGCCCATAATATACGTATTGAATTGGTTCCCGCCACCAATGGCAACAAAAATCTTTTGTATCTTGGGCCATAACCTCTACCTATGTCCCTGTTCCCGATCAGCCGATTGTACCATTTTGTACGTCAAAATTTTAAACTCCTTTTCTGGCCGGTATTCACCGCGACCTTCATCGTCGCCTTCCTCCAGCTAAAAGACCAGACCTATCTAAAAAATGATAAGGCGCCCAAAGGCATAGTTTCCCTCGAACTGGGCCCCACCCGCGCCGCCGACGGCGCCATCGTCAGGTCCTGGGAACAGGATACGCTGGATCGTTCGACCGCCAATCCCTGCAGCGCTGCCTCATCCGCCATCAACAGACTCCATAAGGCCCGCACCGATGTCCGGATGGACTTCCTCTTCATACTGCTCTACACGGCCCTGGGCATCATCATCATTGCCGCTCTTCAAAGCCGCATCGGAAAGACAGACTCCTGGTTCAGCCATGTCCTGCTGGCGCTGCCCCTGATAGCCGGCATCTGTGACGTGATAGAGAACATTGGTATGCTGCAATTCATCCGCGATGGCCTTAATAATACGTCTCATTCCACCGAATTCACGGCCCGCCTGACCCACGCTGTAGCCATGACCAAGTTCATCATCCTGGCCTTTATCCTCTTCCTCTATCTACCTTTTACACTCGTCATAAAGGATAAGGGACTCCAAAAGCTGTCCGGGTACATTCGCAATAAGAGCATTCAGCTATTCCGCTATAGGGTCATCCTTATTGGCGTAGTGGCCTTTTCTCTCCCCATCTGGATAATGGACCAGGGACAGGACCTGCTCGTCAACAGCAATTCCAGTGACAACGGTGTCGTTCTTTTCGTGGGTGTCGTATGCATGGCCGCCCTGCTCAACTGGTGGCTGGCCAAGCTATTCTTCGAACAGGAATATAAAGGGCCGGTATGCCCCATGGTGGAGCCCGTGATCACCGACCCCATCCGGGAAGCTTCAGAGAAAAAGGTATCCCGCTATCTTGGCGTGGCGACGATCATCATCCCCGCTACAGCGATACTGAACGCCCTCCGGGCCCTTCGAATACATTATCCACTGGATATCTTCCCACCCATTATATGGCTCGTAGCCCTGCTCTCCCTTTTCTTCGTCCTGATAAAATACGATCTGGCATGTAAGGTCTGGTGCTGGATAAAAGACCGCTGGAATGAGGCCACCGCCAATACCATCTTCATCACAACCTTGATATTGCTGGCATTTATCCTGCCAGGGCTGATCAGGCTTTCTCTCCTGAAAGAAGACAGCAATACACCCGGCGCCCTCATATGGCTTTTCATCCATCTCCTGCTCCTGGCAAAGGCCTTCTGGATATTCGTCAGCACCCGCACCAATATATTCACAGGACAGGGATTGATCGGTCGCCACATCGGATGGCCTATCATCCTGGGCGGTCTCCTCCTGGCCCTTCTTTTCATACTCTTCAATATCTTCCCTTCCTCGGTGCTGAACCTGGATTCTAATTATCTCACCCTACCTGTTCTGCTGGCCGGTATCATTTTTTATATCATCCTCTTCACCCTATTGATACGTCTCAGCCTCTGGCTGAAGATCAACCTGGTATTCTTCATACTGATCACGGGCCTCATCCTGGCTATCAGCATTCCCAACGACTTTCATGCTGTTCGTCTCACTTCATCCGCTCGCGTAGCGAGTCCTCCTACCCTCAATAACTATTTCAAAGGCTGGCTCCTGCAGCGCAAGGACGAGATCCTCAACGGCCCCGACAACTATCCTGTCTTCCTCGTCAATTCCTATGGTGGCGGCATCAAGGCGGCATCCTTTACGAATATGATGTTCTCCTGGCTCGACAGCACCCTCATAACCACCTCGAAAAACCGTAAAGGATTCGAACATTTCGTCTTTTCCGTCAGCGGCGCCTCGGGTGGAACCATTGGTGCTACCGTACAATGTGCCTACCGGTACAGACATCTCGACAGCAGTGCCGGCGCATACAGCCTGCAATATTTCCGGGATTTTTACAAACACGATTTTCTCACGCCCGTATTGGGTAGTATGATAGGACGGGATGTCTGGGCCTCCGCCGTCGGATACCCCGTTTGGGAGGACAGGGCCGCTATACAGGAAAGGATATGGGCAGGTTTTGGCCGCACAGGCCTGGACATACAGCTCAACAACGCCTTCGATTTTCTATGGGACACCTCCGCAGCTAACCCCGCGCGCTACGAAGTCCCGTTATTATTTTCCAATACCCTGAATGTTGACGATGGGCTAAAAGGCATTATGGCTCCCATAGTGCTCTCGAAAAATGATTTCCCCGGCGCCATCTTTATACGGGATAGACTGCCCGCACAGGCAACCCTCCCGCTGATCACAGGCGCTTTCCTCAGCGCCCGCTTCCCCTTTATAAGCCCCAGCGGTAAGATAGGAGCAGGCTATCATTTTATGGATGGTGGAGGGAAGGACAATTCCGGCGCATCCACCTCCGAAGACATCTTTATCAGCCTGGCCCGTCAGGGGTGCCTTCGGACAGACGACAGCCTTTTTATGCGGCTGATAAAAAAAGTTCGCTTTTATTTCGTCTCCCTCACCAACAGCCCCTACTACAATCCCGACACCCGGCAGTTGGTCTCCAATAGGTTTGAACCCATCAGCCCCCTGGTAGGCATCGTCAACAGCGGCATCTATGGCAACGCCATGTCGGCGGACAACACCCTCCAATATCGGTACATCTCCGACTCTACACAGTTCCCCGGCATCCGCTCCGACTATTCCTCTGTCTGGATCACCGCTACCTGTGTGGCAGGAAGCGGGGGCTCGTTGTATTCACCCGTCCTCCCCCTCGGCTGGCAGATATCCGCGCCCTCGCTGGAAAGATTATCTCACAGCTTCGACCCGGACATGATCCGGTCCTATAACCAGGAAGGTATCAAAAAAATTCTAAGGATCACGGCAGGTTTCTAAGGCGCCACCACCACCCTCACCGGCCCCAGCAATCCCGACGGCAGCAAAGGTGAGTCCGCGCTATAATGTTTATACGTAGTAAATGTATATCTCCCGCTCATCCTCGGCTTCCCTGCCAACAACCACTCCGGCCACTTCCCGTCCTTTATGCCATCATCCGGCCTCCGCTCATCTCCGATGAGCCGGTTCGGCCACCTGTTCACCACCTCGATATCCAGCTCATTGTTCCCCGCCCGCAAATGGTCCGTAATATCTACTCTCCACGGCGCGGTCCATACCACACCCAGATCCGCTCCATTGAGCCGTACCCTCGCCATATCTTTTACCACTCCCAGGTCCAGGTAAATCCTGTCACCGGACCTCACCGCCGCAGCCCCCACCGGCACCGACTTCACCGGTGCATCGAATATCTTCCGGTAATGGGCGATCCCCGAATAATACCGTATCCCATCCACCCCACTCCTCGTCCAGTCGTACAACGAATCAAATCGCACCTTAGCCGGACCGCCCCACACAGTATCGAACGACACAGCCCACGGTCCTCGCAATGTCCTGATGTCATGGCCCTCCGAAAAGTTCTTACCCGCCCCCGGCCTCTTCGCCAGGCCCGCCCCGGGCTTCACCAAATTCTCCTTCCTAAATACGACAAAAAAACTCTCATACGGCCGCAACACCATCGGCACCACCATCATCCCATCCTTCACAGTATATTCCGGTAACTTCCTCCGCCGTCCGGTCACCGCATCCCACAGCTCCGGCGTACCGCTCCCTACACGAAAGGTTACTTCTGTACGAACCCCACTATCCCGTTTATTCGAAACAAAATATGCATCCCATCCCTCTCCGGTCCGATGCGTATAACGCAAAGACCCATCCGAAGAAAAATCCTCTCGAACCCCCATCGAATGCAACACCTCCGCCGTCACCCCATACGACGGATACAAATTGTCATTCCCCGCAAGATTCCCGCCCCATACGATCCGTCCCTTCCCTACACCTCGCTCCAACCTCCTACCCGGCGCCAACGTCCCGCCCCACCCCTCCTTCACCAGCGCCCCCACCTGTTCATCGCACCCCGGATACCCGGCCAGACTCGGACTCCGCTGAGGCGGCGCCCCCATCACAGTTGCCCCCGCTTGCACAAGATCGATAATCTTCTTAAGTAGGGTGGGCGTCATCGTAGGCGTAGACGGCAATACCAATACCCTGTACTCAGCCCCGCCGGGGAATACAATCTTCCCATCCCGCACGGATGCCTTGTATAATTGGCTTGGCGCACAACCATCGAAGTTAAAACCCTTTCTATCCGGCATCACGGCATCATCCTCCGTCATCGCAGACACAGGAGCCCGAAAGACATGCGGCGACCCCTCGGGTGTCAGATACAGTATATCGGCCACAGTACGCCCTTGCTGTAACAGATATTGACACCGCGCTATATAGTTGTGATAAGCACCCACCATCGGCCACCAGGTCTGGCTCCGGTTCCAATGCACCCCATAAGGGCCCATCGTCATCCCCGGCTTCAGAGAGGAGTCCAGCGCCTGATGCTGAAAAGTATGATACACCAGCCGGTTGATCCCCGTTGCAAATGCCCAGTCACCCTGGTTCTTCATGCTGCCGGGATATTGCTTCCAGCCTTCCTCATCCCCTGCCGTAAAGGACTCCGCAGGCACCAGCGGTATCCCATTCACATGGGCAATAGAGGTGGCCTCGATACAGCTAAAGGAAGAGTTGAACCCATATCCCTTGCTCCAGAACTCACACATGGGCACATCTGCTACAGCCCCCAGCTCCAGATCGGCAGTTGGGTTCATATCATACGGCTCGATAGACAATGTCATCCCATGACGATGACTGTATTTCTTCACCTGCTCGGCGTGATACGCCAACACCAGCTCCTGTGAGGTCTGACGAAGATCCCATAGGAATCGCTCGCTCATCCCCAGACTGCCCACGATATTCCCTAAATAAACAGGATAAAATGGTTGAGGGTCATACCCTCGACGCCGGATAAATTCCTCCCGGAAATGAGGGGTCCAGTTCTGCGAACCCATCTCCCAGCTGTCTATATGCAGCCGCTTGAACCCTCCCTCCAGACGGGGATCGGGGTCTCCGGTCTTTGCCAGCAGCTTCCCCACATAGTCCTGTAGATGGTCGTTGAGCGCAACAGTATCCATCTTGTCACACTCGAAACCCAATCCCGGTATAGGCGCAGGCCGCGTCACCGCCCCGTTATTACGCACGCCCAGCCGCACGATGGTCCAGTTGCCCGGAGGAGCGTCCCAGGTCAATACCCCGTCCGCAGACAACTTGTCTGTCAGGTCGAGAACCTTTTCTTTTGGAATGACAATATCAGCAGATAAAGTAGAATCACTGGGTGATGGGAGATAAGCTTTCACGCCACGTACAGAAGTATAAGGCTCCCGATAATACAAAGCCTTCTCGTCGATGTCTTTTATTTTAAAAGAACTGTCCCGCGTCGGCCACGCCAGCACAGCCACATCCCTATAAAAATCATCCCATTCTTTTTTCAACGGCGGAGTAAATACGCCCATCCCAAAATACGGCTTTCTTGGCGCAGGCACCGGCAGCACGATCCGGCCGGCCGTTCCCGGCACGGCCCCACCTGGAGCGCCCCCTGAAGGGGTGGTTACATACGTCGTACTCCCCACAAGTTCCTGCATAGACTCCTCCGGCTTCACCCACGGCCCGCCGCTACCCGTCCACCCGGGACCGGTTCCTAGCACCAATTCGATCCCAAGCCGTTCACATTCCCGCACCGCATGCCTGAACAGCTCATTCCACTCCTCACTAAGAAAATCCACCGGACCACGCGGCACACCCACATTGACTTCCAGGAATAATACATTCCCGATACCCACCCGCTTCATGGACTCCAGGTCAGCAGACATGGCAGCCTTGTTCCGGTTGCCATCCATAAAATACCAGTACACCCCAGGACGGGCAGCAGGAGGAGGATGAGAAAAATTGGACTCGATGGTGTTGACACCTGGGACAGAACCGTTAGATTGGGCCGACAGCTTAGTGGCCCCCAAAATCAGGGCCACCAATACCCGGAAAAATATTTTCATGACAGGAAATTAAGAAGGATCATCCGGTCCTGCATCCTGTAGCATCCTGCGCGTCTTAGCCCCATCTTCGCCCCTTGGTCGCCGATGCACCATCTATTTCACCTCCAGCAGCTCCACATCGAATATCAACGTACTGTTGGGACCTATCTGCGCGCTCACCTGCCTTTCCCCATATCCCAGATGGGGTGGTATAAAAAAGCGCCATTTGCTGCCCGTAGACATCAGCTGCAACCCTTCCGTCCAGCCCTTGATCACCGCATTCAAAGGGAAAGTTGCTGGCTGTCCACGCTTTACGCTGCTGTCGAATACCGTGCCGTCTATCAACGTCCCATGATAATGACAGGTTACTTTATTGGAAGCCAAAGGCTTTACCCCCGAGCCTTCATGGATGATCTCGTATTGCAAGCCACTGGGCAGGGCGACGACACCGGGCTTGTTCTTGTTGGCTGCTAAGAACTCCTCCCCCGCCTTCAGGTTGGCGGCAGCTTTTTCATTTCTCATATTGAATAACTTGTCTGCGATACCCATAATCTGAATTTTTTGCTAATTTACGACCAATTTTTCCGAACATAAATATGCAATTGATCACCGGCATACACCACGTTACAGCCCTCACCAGCGATGCGCAGAAGAACATCGACTTCTACGCAGGTATCCTCGGCATGCGCCTGATAAAAAAGACGGTCAATTTCGACGCCAACCACGTGTATCACTTCTATTATGGCGACGAGACGGGTCAGCCAGGCGGCATCCTCACCTTCTTCCCCTATCAGGGATTGGCAAGAGGACGTCACGGCAAAGGCATGCTCAACACCACCACGTTTTCACTCGCCACATCCTCCATGGATTATTGGATACAGCGCCTCACGAAATACAACATCAACTATAAGGCCCCGCAGCAGCGCTTCGGCAGCGAGGTGTTTATCTATTTCGAGGACTTCGATGGATTGGGACTGGAGCTTGTCTTTACAGACAGGGACCAACGCTCCGGCTTTACCCACGGACATATTCCACCCCAGCATGCCATCAAAGGATTTTATAACGTGGAAATAGGTCAGGAGGGGTACGAGCGGACAGCCGGCCTTCTTACCAGTCAAATGGATCATACCCTCATTGCCGAAAGAGGCAATCGCTTCCGCTTTGCAGCCACCGATGCTCCCGGCAACTATGTCGATATCATATGCATGCCCGATAGTCTCAGGGGACTTCCCGGCAGCGGCACGATCCACCACATCGCCTTTGCCACCCCCACCCGCGAGACCCAGGACCAGGCTCGCCAATTGCTGGTCCAGCGGCAGCTGAACCCCACCCCCGTGCTGGATAGGAATTATTTTACTTCCATCTATTTCAGGGAGCCCGGCGGCGTCCTCTTCGAAATAGCCACCGCTGGCCCCGGCTTCCAGGTTGACGAGCCTTTGGACCAGCTCGGCCAGTCACTAAAGCTTCCGCCCTCATTCGAAAATGATCGCGCCGGCATCGAAACGGCCCTGCCCCCCATCACACTGGACTTCAGTAAGTATTAAGTACCTTTGTCCTATGGATGACCTGGTCATAACAGTCAACAATATAGAAGAGTGGCAAACCCTCAACGACACCAATAGCCTGGGTCAGGTATTCCGAAGGGCGCAAAGCATCCTCGTCGGTGGAGGGAAAGTCGTGCTGGAAAGAGTACAGCCATCCGGTGAACATTATAAGTTCGACGAATTCACCAGTCTGGAGGACCTCGAAGCATACAAAAAGAACGTATACAAATACGTAAAAGAGGATTAGCTCCCGCGCCAAAGCCCCTAAGGCAGTCTCGCCACCAACCCCTCCGGTGACAGCTTCAGCACCCAATAAATGATCTTCCACTTAAACCCCGGCACGATGGTGAAACGCCTCCCGGCTCCCACGACCGATCGGGCAATAAACACCGGCTCCAGCATCAGCGACTCGGGTAAATTCAGCCCGGCCGTCATCTTGCTCCGGATATACCCCGCCACCAGCACATTCACGGTAATATTCCTACCGAAAAGATACTGCCGCAGCCCCGCCAGATATTGCGTCATGGCAGACTTCGTACTTCCATAAATAAAATTACTCTTCCGCCCCCTCACCCCCGACAATGACGACAGCCCAATGATCCTTTCCAGCCGTGCATTGCTTTCATCCGTCACAATAATATTCAAAATGGATACAGCCCCCGCATAATGCACCTGCATCATCCTGAAGGCGCCGCCCCAATCTCTCATCGCCTCCTCATTATTCTTCAAATACCCCGCTGCATACACCACGATATGCGGCTTCTCCGGCAGCCCTTCATAAAATCTCCGGTGCTCGTCAAAAACCACCGCATCGAAATAAAGGACAGTCACCAGCTCCGGCCGGGACACCGTCCGCGCTACAAAATCCCGTAATTCATCCACGCTACGCGAAGCTGCAATAACCCTGTCACCCCTTTCCACGTACAGTCGAATAGCCTCCTTGGCCACATCGGAATTGGCCCCAAGTATCAATATCACTTTTTGCAAGGACTTAATGGGCTCCATCGATATGTTGTTTCTTTTTATAATATTCCTTCAATACGTTATATGCCTTTTTCTTCCTCCCCAGGTGATCGATCAATCCCTTATTATTCCAGCCTTCCTGATACACGGGGTTATTACGCTTGGGACTTCGGAAGTCGGTCAGTATCCAGGGCGAAACACCCGTAAAATTATCAGGCATGCGATCCAGCATCTTCACCTGCTCCCGATAATACCACTCCTGGTATTCCTCGCTCCATCTTGTCAGCGAGTCTGCGTGATATCCACCCAGCGCCTCCGCTCCCGTTTCACTGATGAACAAAGGCTTGTCATAGATAGTCCCCCAGTTGGCCGTGGCACAGGCAGAAGGCAATCCGCCGTACCAGCCTAAATACTCGTTGAATGCCACCAGGTCTACATACTGACCCAGGGGATCATCCACCATATGCTGCTCCTTGCCGGAACCATAATTTACCTCCAGCGCCGCCGTGATCATACGGGAGGGGTCCAGCATCCTCGCCTGTTCGATCAGCCTCCGCATAAAGTCGGTCCGCACAGGATTTACAGGTGTCTCATTACCTACACTCCAGGTGATGACACTGCATCGATCCCGGTCCCGTTCGATCATTTCCGTCAGCTGTCTCTTTGCCTTTTCAAAAACCTCGCTGTTCCCAAAGTCAATCGTCCAGTAGACAGGTATCTCCGACCATACCAGCACACCCAGCGAATCCGCCAGCCTTGTCATCGTCTCGTCGTGCGGATAATGCGCCAGCCGCACCATATTACAACCCAGTCCCTTGGCCCATCCCAACAGCTGCATCGCATCCTGTTTTGAGTATGCCCGCCTCATCTGCTGAGCCATCTCTTCATGGATACAGATGCCACGCATAAATACAGGCTTGCCGTTCAGCAAGACCCGTTTCCCATAAGCCTCGATAGTGCGGAACCCGATCATATCCTCGATCCTGTCCCCATCACAGGTAATGATCACCTTATAAAGTTTCGGAGATTCAGGGGACCAAAGCTGCACGGATGGCAAGGTCAGTTGTAACGATACCTCGTTGCCCGATACAGGGAACTTTCGTTTGATCTTTAGCTCGGGTATCTCCACGACGGCATCCTCGTGGTCCATGCCATCCAGCCTGATCCACCCCTCCACTTCCGCATTGTTCGTCTTCGGCGCCTCTCCCGCACCTGGTTTCTTCAACCCTAAAAAATAATCCCGGATAAAAGTTCGCGGCACCAGCACCAGCTTTACATCCCGCGTAATACCCCCATAGTTCCACCAATCCGTATTCACCGTAGGCACTTCATCCGTCCCCCGTTTGTTATTCACACGCACTACCAGATAATTTCCCTTGTCTTTCAGTAATGTATCCGGTATTTCGAAATTGAAAGGAGTAAATCCTCCCTGATGCATACCCAGCTTTCTCCCATTCAGGTATACATCGGCCCGGTAATTGACAGCTCCGAAGTAAAGGAACACACGCCTGGACGGTTCGCGGCGTGGCATGTCA
Source organism: Sphingobacteriales bacterium 50-39 (assembly GCA_001898505.1). Lineage (GTDB taxonomy): Bacteria > Bacteroidota > Bacteroidia > Chitinophagales > Chitinophagaceae > Puia. Next base: position 729,221 of record MKTZ01000001.1, on the reverse strand, counting down.
AAGGATTTCTTATACCACACGGACCCTTCATAATAGAGGAACTTGGGGTCCTGATGATTCCAGTCTCCGGGCGCCATCAACGTATATTTGTCGTTGTAGCCAAATTCGATCCGATCGCTCTTCCGCTGAGGCACATCGGAATTCCAATAAGCCTCCTTGTCCGATTCATTCTTTTCCTTATACCGGTAGTCGTAAAACCCCGTCTCATACGGGTCCACGATATACTGCCATTTCCCATTCAGGCTGATGGACTGCCGGGAAGGAATATCCGTGATCAAGGACGTCTGCGCTTGTAGCTCGCCGAACGCCACAAAAATCAAAAAAAGAAAAATTCTCATATGACTAACGTATGATTTTAATACCCTCGGCCCCTGCGATAATCCCCAGCCGGGCTATATTGAAAAATAAGGAATGCTCCAGCACACCGGGGATCCGGATCACCTTTTCATTCACCACCTCGGGGTCCGGAAAAACGGTCCACCGGCAGTCCAGCAAAAAGTTCCCGTTCTCCGTAATGACAGCCCCATCCTTCTTATCGCTCATCCGCACCCGGCATTCCGATGGGTTCAGCAATTGCTGCACGCGGCTCATGACAAAAGCCAGCGCGTCGGGTATCACCTCCACGACCAGAGGGTACTTCCCATCCAGCTTTTCCACATATTTCGATGCATCCCCGATAAGTACGAATTCCCGGGCCATACTGGCGAGTATCTTTTCCCGCGTATGAATGCCCCCGCCGCTTTTCAGGGCGCTCAGACGGCTGTCGAATTGATCGCAGCCATCGAAATACAGGTCTATTTCCTGCAGATCACCCATTTCCTTCACGACAAATCCCGATTGCCGAAGCAGCAGTCTTGTATTATAAGAAGATGTCACGGTAGAGATGGTACCCGCCAGACCGGGCAGGCTCCTGATGCCATTTACAAGATGGGCAATGGTAGAGCCCGCCCCAAAACCCACGATACTGTTTTCTTTTATCATTTTTACAGCCGCCAGGGCAGCTTGTTGCTTAAGGTCGTTCATATCGGTAAAGATAAGCAGGAAATATTTTGTAAATTTCGGCCGCTATCCACGGCATGATAAGACACCTGTTTATTTTCCTTTCTTTCATTACCACCACGGTAATGGCGCAATCCCCGTCCTTTTCTTTCAGGACCATCGGGATCAACCAGGGTTTATCACAGAGCTGCGTCATCGATATTGCCTTCGACAGCCTGGGTTTTGCCTGGTTTGCCACACAGGACGGGCTCAACAGGTACGATGGAAAGGAATTCCTCATCTTTCCAAAGAATTTCGACGACATCACCACCCACACCGGCAGCCGCTTAGGCAAGCTTATCAAAGGCCGGAAAGGCGCCCTGTGGCTGATCACCAGCGGCGGTCGTCTGGAAAAAATGGACCTGCATAATCATCGTTTCTCCTCCATTACTACCCAAACCATCAATTGTTTCTACGAAGACTCCCGCCATAACCAATGGCTCGGCACAGACAATAAAGGCATTATTTTTCATCCCGCCTGCTCTGCCGACTTATCCCTGCATTTGTCGCTTCCCTCTCTTTCCATCCAGCAGATCATGGAGGATGCACAGGGTGCAATTTGGATACTCACCAGCAAGGGTCTGCTCGTCTACAACGCCGACACACATACACAAAAGACCTTTCTTACAACCCCCACCCCTATCAACTGCAGCTCCATCAGCCAGGACAAAAAAGGTAATTACTGGCTCGGCACTTATGGCAATGGCCTCTACAGGCTGGAAAAAGGCGATAGCCTCTTTCGCTCCACCACCCTCCCCGCCGACCTGATCATTGAAACTGTCACCGTCGATCGCAATGACAGGGTTTGGGTTGGCACTTATGGTAAAGGCCTCTTTCTCCTGGATGGAGAAAAGACCAGCCACTTCCTGGCCGATAAAAAAGACCCCTTTTCCCTGCCCTACAACGATATACTCTGTATCCGCGAAGACCCATATGGCGGGATCTGGATCGGCACCGACGGCGGCGGGGTCGCACAATACAACGTGCGATTCAACAATTTCTCTCTTTTATCCAGGGAGAATGTTCCCGCCGGCATGCCCATCGAGCAGGTACGAGCCATCACCACGGACAAAAGAAAAGGTATTTGGATAGGCACTTCCAACAACGGCCTCGCCTATATGGACAGGTCCTCCGGAAAATTCATCGCTCCCGTGCTGCCGCCTTATAAAAAAGGCATCAGCAATTATGAAAGGGTCGTTTCTCTTTTCACCGACAGGGAAGGGGATTGCTGGGTCGGCACCCAGGACAATGGCCTGTTGATAATGGATGGCAATACAAGGGCGACAAAACAACATTTTCATCCCGAGGGCGACTACATCACCCGTCTGCCGGATCATACCGTATGGTGCATGTTGCCTGACACAGGCCGCCTTGTCTGGATAGGTACGCGCAGCGGAGGTCTCTGCCTCCTCGATAAATACAAAGGGCTATTACGTACATACGACGCCGTCCTGCCGGAGAAGAATATCCGTGCGCTCACCCATATCAATGACAGCATCATCGGCATCGGGTTCGAAAGGGCAGGAGTCTCCCTCTTGAATAAGAATACAGGCAGGTTGCTACCGGCTCTCCCACCACTGCAACAAGACACATTTATTCTTAAATGTCTTTTTTATCAATACCCCCATCTTTGGGTTGGCACGCAGGGCAAAGGCCTTCGTATAGTCGATCTGATGACGCATCGCCTTCGTACTATCTCTGAAAAAGAAGGGCTTCCCAATAACACCATCTACGCCATCCTCCCCGATCACTATGGTAATTATTGGATGAGCACCAATAAAGGTCTTTGCCGCTATGCCCCACCCGGAAATTTCGACAACACCAATAAGACCCATTTCACCATCTTCACCCGGGCGGACGGACTACAAAGCAATGAGTTCAACACCGGCGCTTACCACGAAGGTCGCGACGGCGAGCTCTTCTTTGGAGGCATCAATGGTCTTACCATATTCCATCCTACCCGGCTCGTGCTCGAAGGACAACAGCCCGACATCGTCCTGACAGGCATCATGGTGAACAACGCGCCTCTTCAGGAAGACACCATAGCCTCCTATCAAAAGGACCTCGATCTATCCCACCGGCAAAATTCGCTCTCGTTCAACTTTTCCGCTATTGACTTTGTCGCGGGCGCTAAGACCTCCTACGCTTACAGATTACTACCCTATCAATCCGACTGGATCGAGTCCGGCGATCGTAACTATGCAGCCTATACGAACCTGCCCCCCGGCGCATATACCTTCCAGGTCCGCACCATCGCCCCGATCTCAAAGGGAGAGGAGAAAATTACGACCCTGAATATCCGGATCCGTCCCCCCTTTTGGAGAACATGGTGGTTTATTACGCTCTGCTCGCTCACCCTGATAGGGCTTCTATACGCTTTTTATCGCTACCGTATCAGTCAGCTGTTAAAGGTCCAGCAGATACGCCACCGTATAGCCACCGACCTCCACGACGACATCGGTTCCGCCCTCACCAATATCAGCCTGCTTTCCGAGCTCAGTCGCAAAAGCATCGGTAAGGACCAGGACTCCACTCTCTACCTGGACCGCATCTCCGAGGAAGTTCAAAGCTCCGGTCAGGCCCTCGACGACATCGTATGGAGCATCAACACCAACAACGACACCCTCGAACAAATGATAGCCCGCATGCGGCGCTATGCCGCCGAGATCTTCGATGGCGCCGACATCCGTTACCAGTTCGATACAGCTACTCCCTCCCTTCACCGCAAATTGAATATGGAACAAAGACGGGACTGTTTCCTCGCCTTCAAAGAGATCTTGAATAATATTTATAAACATGCCCGCGCCCATAACGTACACATCCGCCTGACCCAGGCATCCCGTCATTTCAGCATGGAGATCACCGACGATGGCCATGGCTTCGATACCACGGCCGTCACACATCGCAACGGTCTCAAGAACATCCGCCTCCGTGTCGAAAAATGGCATGGCTCCGCCCATATCGACTCCTCGCCCTCCGGCACAACGGTCCGCGTGCATATCCCCATGGCATAGACCTCCCCCAAAAGAGTGATTCCCCACCTCGAAATTTACGCTACATTTACACTATGCCCACCCGCATCGCCATCTTCGAAGACAACGACCGCCTCCGGGAGACCCTCACACACCTCCTGCAGATGAACGACTACGAGGTCGTAGGCAACTATGGCCGCTGTGATGAAGCAGCCACCATCGTCCGCGTCTACAAGCCCGACGTCGTCCTCATGGACATCGACATGCCCGGTGAAAGCGGCATCACAGGCGTGAAGCTGATAAAAGAGGCACGCCCCCACACCGCCGTCATCATGTACACCGTCTTCGAAGACGACGAAAAACTCTTTCAATGCCTCTGTGCCGGCGCCAACGGTTATCTCCTGAAAAAAACCTCCCCCGCCCGCCTCTTCGACGCCATCCAGGAAGTGCTGGAAGGCGGCGCCCCCATGTCCCCCACCATCGCCCGCAAGGTCCTCCTCAGCTTCCAGTCCGGAGCAGCCGGCGCCAAAAAATATGATCTCTCCGCAAGGGAGATAGAGGTCCTCCAATGGCTCACCAAAGGCTATAGTATAAAATCTATCGCGTCGGAAATGAACCTCGCCTTCGACACCGTCCGCTCACACCTGAAGAATATTTATAGGAAGCTGCATGTCAACTGCGGCAAAGAAGCCATTGCCAAAGCCATCAGCGAACGCATCGTTTAGGGCGTATCGCGCAAGGGCATCTCCCGGACCATTCCCTAGCCGCCCGCCCATTATTCATGATGGTTATTTCTTTCCGGCAGCCGGAACCATTCTTTCGCAAACGGCTTTAACAAGGCATCCGCGGCAACAGGTCCCCAGGTACCCGATTTATAAAAATGCAGCTTTTTGGAAGGATATTTCTTCCAGGCATCCAGTACCGGCATCACCACCTTCCAGGCGGCTTCCACCTGGTCGGCGCGCATGAACAAAGTAGCATCTCCCTCCAGCACATCCAACAGCAGTGCCTCATAGGCTTCCGGCACATTGCCCGTATAGGCATCCTGGTACATAAAATCCATCTCCACGGGGAACAGCTTCATCTCCAGCCCCGGGATCTTGCTCTCGAACAACAAACTTATCTCCAGCTCAGGCTGGATGCTAATGATCAGCCGGTTGGGAACGATGTCATCCTTGAATATCCTATGCGGCGAGTCCTTGAATTGTATCACGATGACAGAGGATTGCCTGGGCAGCGACTTGCCTGTACGGAGAAAGAATGGCACGCCCCTCCACCGCTCATTGTCGATAAACATTTTGGCTGCCACATAGGTTTCCGTATCGCTGCCCGACGCCACCTGCGGCTCCTCCCGGTATCCCGGACGCTCGACGCCATTGATATCCCCCTCCGTATATTGTCCCCGCACGACATCCTTGAACACCTGTTCCGGGGAATATAGCTTTACGCTCTTCATCACTCTCGTCTTTGCATCCCGGATATGCTCGGCCTCATACTCCTTCGGGCATTCCATACCAATGACACACACCAGTTGGAGCAGGTGGTTCTGGATCATATCCCGCAAGGCGCCGGCGCTGTCATAATAGCCGCCCCGCTTTCCAACCCCAACCTCCTCGGCCAGGCTGATCTGTATATGGTCTATGAACTTCCGGTTCCACAAAGGCTCGAACACATAGTTGGCAAATCTGAAGGCCAGGATATTCTGCACCGTCTCCTTACCCAGATAATGGTCTATTCTATAGATCTGTTTTTCGGCAAATCGTTTGGTGAGGTATCGGTTGAGCTTCCTGGCGGTCTCCAGGTCCGTACCAAACGGCTTCTCCACGACGATCCTGTCTAACAGCTGCTTCGTCGCCAGCTTGTACTTGCTCAGCCCATCCGCGATCACTTCGATAAAGCGGGGCGCCGTGGCAAAATAATACATACGGGTTGCCCTTATCGAGTGCTCCTTGTCAAAGCTCTCCATCTTCGCCTTCAACCCCAGATAGGTCTCCTCCTTCAAAAAATCTCCCTGTAAATACACGAGGCGTGCGGCAAAGTCCTTCCACTGCACGGGATTGGCAGCGCCATTACGGCTAAAGGAGTTGACACCCGCCAGCAGCTCATCCTTGAACTGTGCCTCATCTATCTGTATGGCATCTACGCAATAGATGGCGAATGCCGGCGGCAAATGATTCTCGATAAATAAATTATAAAGGGCTGGAATTAGCTTGCGATTCGTAAGATCACCTTTTGCTCCGAAAATGGTAATGTTGGCGCAGGGAACTTTCTTAAGAGGATTTGTTTTCATAGGAATAAATATAGGCAATTTTTTTACGGTACAGTCACGTACACAAGATCACCCGCCGCCAGGCTGGTCCCCCATACCCGTACAGTAAGATAAAGCCCGCTGTCCGTCAGGACAGTCGCCTCAAAAAAGCTTCCCCAAAAGCTCATTGTTTCTATCCTGCCCTTCAACACTCCCGGTCGTTCAACAGAAAGGATCCCGATCTGTTCCGGCCGCACGATCCTCCCGTCGATAAGGTTGTATTTTCCAAACAATCCCGCCACATATTCATCCACGGGAGTCTGGTAAACCTGCATAGGCGGCCCCTGCTGCACCACTTTCCCATCCCGCAGCACCAGTATCTCGTCAGCCCACGATAAAGTATCCAAAGGATCATGCGACACCAGCATACAGGTGATATCGAGTCTTTGCCCGATGTCCCTTATCACGGATTTCAACACTTCCTTGTGGATCATATCCAGGTTGGAAAAAGGTTCATCCAACAACAGCAATCGCGGCGACGCAATAAGTAATTTGGCCAGCGCGATCCGCTGCCGCTCCCCGCCGGACAGTTGGTGGGTCTTTCGCTTCATCAGGTGGTCGATCTGGCATACCCTGAACAGCTCCTGCGCCTCCTCTTCCGGCAGTTCATTGGCATATTCCAGCACCTGCTCGATCCGTAAATGTTGTGGTAATTCAAATTGTTGAGAAAGATAGGCGATACCCGGATGCCCCGGTATCAGCTTTTCCAAAGGTCCCAAAACCCGCTGCCCCTCGAATGACACGGTCCCCTTCTCCGCCTGCGCCAGCCCCGCCATCGTCTTCAAAAGGGTCGTCTTCCCCGATCCCGTCTCCCCCGCAACAGCCATTTTCCACCCTTTCGAAAGGACCATACGCACATCCCCTAGCGATACGTCTAAAAAACTCATAGGCCGCAAGGTAGCCCTAAATTCTCTTTTTCTTCAATATCAGGACAGTAACGAATATCTTTGCCCGTCATGGATAACCGCCACCCATCCCTCCGCACCGTGAACGTCACCCGTTATGTTACCCCGTTGCGGGAAGGCGGCTCCTTGCCTGCCATCGCCGAGGCGGACGACGGATTTTTGTACGTCCTGAAGTTCAGAGGCGCCGGCCAGGGCATCAAATCCCTGATCGCCGAGCTCATCGGCGGCGAGTTTGCACGCACCCTGGACCTGAAGGTACCCGAGATCGTTTTTGCCCGGCTCGACACCGCCTTTGGCCGCAGCGAACCCGATGAAGAGATCCAGGACCTCCTCAAAGCCAGCGTAGGACTTAATCTGGGGTTGCATTATCTCTCCGGCTCCATCACCTTCGACCCCGTCGTCAATAAGGTGGACCCGCTCCTGGCCTCCCGCATCGTATGGCTCGACTGCCTCCTCACCAATGTGGACCGCACAGCCCGCAACACCAATATGCTGGTATGGAATAAAGAGCTTTGGCTCATCGACCATGGCGCCTCCCTCTATTTTCATCATGCATGGGACAACTGGAAAGAGCAGGCGGTCAAACCCTTTGCAATGGTAAAAGATCATGTGCTTCTGCCATACGCTACGAGACTTGAACAAATAGACGACGCCTTCCACCATATCCTTACTCCCGAAAAGATCAGCGCCATCGTCCAGCTGATACCCGATGAATGGCTCACCGGCTGGTCCCTGGATATGTCAGTCCGCGATATAAAAGAGGTCTATACCGAATTCCTGACCATCCGCCTCACCCAATCCAAAACCATTATAAAAGCAGCGCAACATGCCAGACAGTCACTTGTTTGAATACGCCGTCCTTCGTGTTGTGCCTCGGGTCGAGCGCGAAGAGTTCCTGAATGTCGGGGTCATACTCTATTGCCCGAAACAAAAATTCCTGCAAACGATCTTCACCCTGGACGAAGCCCGGCTCAAAGCGCTTTTTCCCGGCATCGACCTCGCAGAGGTCCGGGAACACCTGGAAGCCTTCCGGCAGATCGCCCTCGGCAGCCCCGAAGGAGGTCCCATCGGCGCACTGGACATAGCTTCCCGCTTTCGCTGGCTCACCGCCACCCGCAGCACCATCCTCCAGACATCTAAGGTACATCCCGGTTTTTGCAGCGACCCAGCCGGCGCGCTCCAGCGATTACACGACCAATTAGTCGTTTCGTCACCCAAATAGACGGGATACGCATTCTGACTCCCCTCGTGCCGCGGCAGGCCCGACCTTTATAGAATATGTATCTTTGACTGCCGGCTGCTATATGAAGAAGTATCACTTTCCATATATCTTTCTGCTACTCACACTCGGGGACTGCCCCGCCCAAACCCAGCAGGTAAACTTCATCCTGGTCCCGGGCGCGAACGGGATAACCGTGGGAAGGATCAACTCCATTGCCTGCGATCCAAAAGGTGTCATGTGGTTTTCGGATCAGGATAATCGCTGTATCACCCGGTATGACGGCACACGAATGACCCGGTTTTCCCACGATCCCCAAAACCCCAACTCGCTCGGTGGCCGGTATCCCGAATTCATCATGGCTGACTCCGCGGGGATTGTTTGGATCGGCTTCATGGGAATGGGCTTTGATAGATTTGACCCTGTTACCAATTCTTTTACCCATTTCCGCCATCGGGCCGACGACCCCGGTAGCTTGATAAATGACAGCGTAACGATGCTGTTAGTGGATCACCTGGGCAACTTTTGGGTAGCCACGCACGGCGGACTGGATCTCCTGGATAGAACCACCGGCAGGTTCAAACATTTCCTGAGCCAGGCGTCGGACTCCACTACACTGAGTGACCCCATTGTGCGGGACCTCTACGAGGACCATGAAGGTACTCTTTGGGTTGGGACGGGATTCCCCTGGATAGAGCCGGCTGACAAGGGCGGTTTGAACCGCCTGCACCGGGAAACAGGAACTTTTACACGTTATATGGCCGACCCCGGGAATCCCCATTGCCTGATCAACAATAAGGTAAGATCCATCTTCGAGGACAGCCGGGGCGTTTTCTGGGTAGGCACGGGAGGGGACGGGTTGCATACAATGGACAGACACACCGGGCTGTTCCAGCGGCATCGTTATGACCCGGCCAAACCAGACCAGCTCAGCCGCCCGCCTGTGGCTCCAAATATGGGCGACCATATCACCTTTATCACGGAAGACGCCCTGGGATATATATGGATCGGGACATTTGGAAATGGAATGAACCGCTACGATCCAGTCACCAAAAAACTAACGCACTTCGGTAGCAGCACCGATCAGCCGGGCAATCTGAAAGATAAAAGCTGCTGGTGGACATGTGCTTCACGCGACGGCCAGCTTTGGCTTGCTACTCAGGAACCTAACCTTTATAGGATTGATCTCTTCACCAATAATATTTCTCTTCACGAGACCAATGCCGGCAGGGTCCATACCTTTTATGAAGACTCTTCCCATGTTCTCTGGCTGGGAACGGAAACAGGACTTCTACGTAAAGACCTTACCAATGGAGCTTCCCGGCTATACCAGTATGATCCGGCAAACTCAAATAGTTTGAGCAACAATAAGGTAACCTATATCTTTAAGGAGAAGCAAGGCAATTTCTGGGTGGCAACCTACGGAGGAGGGATCAATTGGTTCAACCCCAAAACAGGGGTCTTCAAAAGATATCAGCATGACCCGGTCAACAAGGAAAGCCTCTGCGGCAACGATGTATATCATATCCTCGAAGACAGCCAATCCAATTTATGGCTGGCCACTGAGAATGGACTGGATTATATGGATCGAACGACGGGTAAATTTACGCACTACCGGAAAAGCCCCGATGACACGACCAGCCTGAGCACCTATTTGATAACGTATATCCTCGATGCGGGACCGAACGAGCTTTGGGCGGGCGGCTACTATGCGGGCCTGAACAGGATGAACAGGCAGACAGGGCGGTGTAAGCTTTACCTGCCCAGCGTTTTTGTTACCTGTATGTATAAGGATGCGGACGGCATCCTATGGATAGGATCATCAAACGGGCTCTATCGCTATAATGAAAAGTCTGATGACTTCCTGCTTTTCGGAGAAGGCAATGCCGGACGCCGGATCAGCAACGTCGCGGCTATTGTCGGGGATGATCAAAATAGCCTTTGGTTAGCTTCTTCTTCCGGAATATTTCGGATCGACAGGACAAGGGAAAGGGTCATTCTATATAATAGCAGGAATGGAGTAGAGGGGGCTCCCAACCAGGGAGACTACTCAGGCACAGCGGCCTATAAAGGGCAGGATGGTCAGATATTTTTTGGCACCGGCGCCGGCTATTACAGTTTCTACCCCGACAAGCTGATCATAACTTCCGATGTTCCGAAAATTGAGCTTACCAACTTATGGCTGAAAGGGCAGCTCATTAAAGAAGGATCTAACGGACCACTGCAACAGCCGGTTGCACAGGCCAACAGCATCCGGCTTCAATACGATCAAAACACATTTTCCCTGGGCTTTACGGCCATCGATTATAACAGTCCGGACGATAAGAGCTTTTATTACAGGCTGGAAAATTATGACCTGGATTGGCGACCGGCCGACGCTGATCAAAGAGCCTATTATTTTAACGTGGCTCCCGGCAACTATGTTTTTAAGATAAAAGTCTCCAATAGTACCAATGGCGCCTCGGCGGAAAAAACTATTCCTCTGATTATTTCCGGCCCCTGGTGGAGGAGTTGGTGGGCATATGGCTTGTATATACTGGTCCTGGGGACAGCCATATTTCTATTCGACCGGATGCAGCGACGACGGTTGATCCGTAAGGAACGGGAACGTGGCATGCTCCGGGAACTGGAGATGCAGGCATTGCGGGCTCAGATGAACCCCCACTTCATTTTCAATTGTCTCAGCTCGATCAATAATTTTATTACAAAAAACGAAACAGAGGCAGCGTCTGACTATCTTACCAAATTCTCCCGGTTGATACGAACAGTACTGAACAATTCGAAAAGATCCTATATACCGCTGGAAGATGAGATGCAAATGTTAGGGCTGTACCTCGAAATGGAACAGCTTCGTTATAAACAAGCCTTCACCTGGTGCATCCATATGGACCCGTGTATAGAGGCAAAAGACCTGTTCATTCCGCCCCTCCTGTTCCAGCCATTTGTCGAAAATGCGGTTTGGCATGGTTTGATGCATAAGACAGAGCCGGGCTGGCTAAAAATATCGATCAGGGCGGAAGGAAATACCCTGGTCGGGATTGTCGAGGACAACGGGGTCGGCCGCTCATTCGCCAAAGCAGCAGAGAGTAAATCCGTGGAGAAGAACAAGTCGATGGGGATCCAGATCACCCGGCAGCGTCTGACATTGATCAACGGTAACGCCGGCCCGACAGAAAATGATTTTGTCATAGAAGACCTGTTCGACGAGGCTGGACATGCCACAGGAACAAAAGTAATATTGCGGATAAAACCTAAACTATGTTAAAAGCAATTATCGTGGATGACGAACCGGATTGTTCGGAATCCCTTGCAACCATGCTTCGGCGATATTGTCCGGAAGTGGAAGTGGCAGCCATCTGTAATTCCGGCGCTTCCGCCTTGCAGGAAATACCTTCCCATAATCCCCAACTGGTATTCCTTGATATTGAAATGCCGCATATGAACGGGTTTGAGATGATCGAGCGGCTGCCTGAGATTGGGTTTGAACTGATCTTCACGACTAGTTACGACCAATATGCCATAAAAGCTATAAAATTCAGCGCACTGGATTACCTGTTGAAACCGGTGGATCGCGAAGAATTGAAAATCGCCGTCAAAAAAGTGACGGAAAGACACCAGCCGCCATTGCCTCAGCAACTGGAAATATTATTGCAAAAATTCCATCAACCGGCTACTACCAATCAGCGAATTGCCATACCAACGCTGGAAGGGCTTCTAATGGTGCCGATCGACTCGATCACACACTGTCAGTCGGATAGCAACTATACCATCTTCCATTTAAAGAACCAGCAGAAGATCACCGCTTGCCGCAATTTGAAGGAGGTGGAGGAAGTGCTGGAAGGCCGTTCCTTCGTTCGTGTCCATCATTCCTATCTGGTCAATATAAATGAAATTCAAAAGTATGTGAAGGGGGAAGGTGGGTACCTTATTATGTCTGATGGAAACCACATCGACGTCTCCCGCAGCCGAAAAGAACTGTTACTGCAAAAACTGAAGCCCAATCGCCTGTAGAAAATGATTAAATTGGCATCAATTCCCTGCCAATGAATAGATCGATCATAATTTTAATTGCATTACTAACTACTCTTCAAGCTTTTCCTTCCGACACCCTGCGGCTCTCCTCCCCCTCCGGCCGCCTCACCCTCGAGGTCTGGCAGGACCACGAAATAAAATACCGCCTCTTCGAAGACTCCCGCCTCATCCTCGACACCTCCATCATCGACCTCATCCCTCTCGGCGCCCCCGCCCTCTCCCACAACAACCCCATCCGCACCCACACCACCCGCCAAGTAGCCGAAGAGATCATCTCCCCCGTACCCGAAAAAAGGATACATATACCCGATCATTATAATGCACTCACCCTCTCCTTCCGACAGCCCTATCGACTGGAGTTCCGTGTATACGACGACGCGGTGGCCTATCGTATCATCACGCTGTTTAAGGACACCCTCACCATACAGAAAGAAATAGCCCGCTTCCATTTCCCCGGCAACCCTTCCGCCTGGTTCCCTGGTATAAAAAAACGCCCCGACGCAGACATCTACCATACCAGTTTCGAAGAGCTCTACCCATTGAGAAGACTGGACTCCATCGCACCCGGCGAGATCGCTTATTCTCCGGTACTGGTCACGGACATCACGAACTCAGCCACCGGCTCCCCGGTCTCCCCCACCCCCAAGATCGCACTCACCGAGTCCGACCTCGAAGACTATCCCGGCATGTTCATCGCCGGCACCGGCGCCCCCATCCTCATAGGCGACTTCGCCCCCTATCCCCTGCAAGAACGGCTGATGCCCGGCGAATATCCCGAAGCCATCGTCACCCGCCGCGCAAACTACATCGCCCGGATAAAAGGCAACCGCACCCTGCCCTGGCGGGTACTCATCATTGCCGATCAGGACAAGGACCGTCCCTCCAACGACATAGTCTACAGACTGGCCAGCCCATCCAGGGTCGCCGATCCCTCCTGGATACATCCGGGCAAAGGCACGGACGAATGGACCATTAATGTAAATCTCTTCAATGTCCCCTTCCGCAGCGGCGTCAACACAGCCATACGCTAAATAGACAGCTGGACAGCGCACTGGCGCAATTCAACAAATGGGGAGTGGATTATATCATGACCGACTTCATCGACCGCGACGATCAGCCGACAGTCAATTTCTATCATCGTATAGCAAGGGCCTGCGCCGACCATCATATCATGATCATGTATCACGGCGCCTTCCCCCCAAAAGGTTTCAATCGCACCTGGCCCAACGCCGTCTCCCGCGAAGGCGTCCTCGGCTCCGAGTATAATATATGGAGCGACAAAGCTAACCCTCCACATGACGTCACCCTGCCCTTTACCCGCATGCTGGCAGGATCATTCGATTATGAGCCGGGTATACTAAACAACGCCACCCAAAAGGGGTTCCGGCCCATCGAAGGCATGGTCATGAGCCAGGGCACCCGCTGCCATCAGCTGGCTATGTTCGTGGTATACGACAACCCCATGCAGATCTTCTCCGGCAATCCCTCCCAGGGCATGCAGGAACCAGCATTCATGGAATTATTAGGCAGCATCCCCACCACCTGGGACGATACCCGCATACTGGATGGAAAGGTATCCGAATACATCCTCACCGCCCGGAAAAAGAATAACAGCTGGTTCATAGGAGGCATGACCAACTGGTCGGCCCGCGACCTCACCCTCTCCCTGAATTTCCTGGACGACGGGACCTATAAGGCCGCCATTTGTCAGGACGGCATAAACGCTGACCGCTATGCCGCGGATTATACACTAATTGAGAATAAATTCGTTAATAGGAACGACACCCTCCCCATCCATTTGGCGCCCGGCGGAGGCATTATTATAAAGCTCGAAAAACGCTCAATTTAATTCAACTGATATGACAGAGATCACAGACACGATCCGGGAGCCGCTGGAGGACGCAAGCAAAAGCAAGATCAATGCCATGGTCGCCCTGTTTGTAGCCATCACCGCCACCTTTATGGCCATCTGCAATGTCAAGGACGGCAATATCGTCCAGGCCATGGATCAGGCACAGGCCCACTCCATCGACGCATGGTCCTATTTCCAGGCCAAAAGCACAAAGCAATCCAATGCGGAGAATACCCTTGAGATCATAAAGCTCCAAAAACAACCCGGCAGCGATTCGATCATAAAAAAATACGAGGCCCTCATTGCCCGTTACGATAAGGAAAAGAATGAAATAAAGGCGGAAGCCGAAGGCTATGCCAAACAATACGACGACCTCAACCTCTTCGATGACCAGTTCGATATGACCGAAGCCCTGCTCACCATCTCCATTGCCATGTTCGGCATCAGCGCCCTTACTCAGCGGAAATGGCTGCTGTACTTCGCCAGCAGCGTCAGCCTGCTGGGCATCATCTTCGGACTCGCTGCTTTCTTCAAGGTCAGCCTGCACTCGGATTTTATATCGAGGATACTAGGTTAACATCGCCCTACAGCAAAAAGTACTAAATTACAGCATGTTGTTCCCCTCCATCCGTCAAATGTTCGTCTGTTCGGTATTCATTCTTACATCCTGCCGCTACAAACACCTGCGGATACCCACCGACTCCTTCCTGGACGACCCGCGCATGGACGAAACTTCCGGCATCGCCGCCTCCCGGACCAACCCCGGTTATCTCTATGTACATAATGACAGCGGAGACTCCAGCCGCTTCTTCGCCATCACTCCCGACGGTCGCCTGCGAGCCATCCTTTATTTCGATGGAGACCCCACCCTCTCCCTGGGCGTAAAAGACTGCGAAGACATCGCCGTCGGACCGGGTCCCGACAGCAACACCAATTATGTATACATGGGTGACATAGGTGACAACAACAGCCGGAGAAAATATATTACTGTTTATAGAATAAAAGAACCCATCCTGCACTTCCCCACACCCACCGTCCCCGTCGATCGCCTCGACGCCGCTCCCCTCGTTCTCCAATACCCCGACGGCCCCCGCGACGCAGAGACCCTCATGGTAGATCCTATCGACAAGCTGATATACATCGTCTCCAAAAGAGAGGACTCCGTACACGTATACAGTACACCGCTGAACTTCAGGGCCCATGACACGATCACCCTTACAAAGAATACAACCCTCTATTTCTCCGGCAAAGGCAAATGGATCACAGCAGGCGATATCTCCGCCGATGGCTATCAGATATTGCTAAAAAGCTACAGAAAAGTATACTATTGGCCACGCCCCGCCTGCGAGCCGGTCTGGAAGACACTCCGCCGCCCACCCGCCATCCTCCCCTATATTGTCGAGCCACAGGGAGAAGCCATCGGGTTCAACCTCGAAGGCACAGGCTACTACACCACCAGCGAAGGAGTGAAACCTGAATTGTTTTATTATAAAATTACTTACTAGATCTTACTCCCCCATCTTCACCTCAATCCCCTCCTTCCCCGGATGTATCGTCCACACAGGCGACCCTCCTGCCACAGCCGACGCATCACCACCTTTCTCAAACGCCCCCTTCAGGGCCCGCACACTATATACCCTGCCCTCATACTGCCCCTCTATCCGGCGACTACTTATCTTTTTAAAAGGCAGCTTCGCGCTCCCCGAACACACGAGGTCAAGATACCAATCCGCCGGCCCATTCCCCTCCATGCTCAGCCGCATCCTATCTTCCGACAGTTCCACCAGCAACGCAGCATCATAAGAAGCTAATGGCCACCGGATGAATAATTTTCCCTTGATCGTATCCGTTACCACCGGATCGCCTCCCTTTAGTTCCACCTCTTGCCCCTCTTCCTTCACCATCAGCCGCATCCCCGCCACATGATCCTTACCGCTCCACATATACCCGTCGATAAAAGGCAGCGTACTCATGACGCTCACCGTTGAAGGATTCGCCTGCGGCACATCCCCCACCTTCCCCTCGTCAAAAAGATGCAGGTCCCGGCAACGCATCGTTCCCTTTTCCCAGATAAAGTTCGCCCTGTACCAGCGGCTGTCGAACCACACAGTTTTCTTATCACCCCCGGGCAGGTCTTCCTTCACCGTCACAGACGTAGCAGGCGTCACCGCATAATGCTCCTTGAACCATTGTCCCGATGCCTCCAACGTCTCCACTTTTAGCTTACCCTCATCGCGCAGCCGGGCAATCAATGGGAACTGCATCTCCAGCCCCTTCCCCATCGCAGCCCAGGTAAAAGAATTCTCCTGCCCTGCCTGCGTATAGCCATACTCCATACAAGGTCCTTCCACCAGCTGCTTCAGGAACCACTGCACCCAGGTACTATCCGCACCCGCATTCCCATATACGGGCTCCAGCGTGACCACACCCTGATGCCCCATCCCCAACCCATTCTCATACTGCCGGATAGGATCGCTCCCCAACATCCGGAACACGGGCACAGGTATCTGATGCTCCATATGCTGCGCAGGCATATAGGCAGACAGCCTGCTGGGATAATACGCCTGGTTCCAATAACCACCCCATAAGGTATACCCATCGGTACCCACCTGGTCCTTACAGTTACAGCTGGCCTTGATGCCATATTTGCTGTACATATAATCCAGCGTATAGGCATCGATATACCAGGATCCCACACTACGTGGATAGTACCCGAATATCTGTTTAAAATCCTCCATATATATGTCTACCAGTTTCCGGCGCTCCTCAACGGAATACCCCGCCGCGAATCCTACATCCGCGCGCCAGTCCCAGGAATACCTTCCTCTCCATTTAAGGCCAGCCTTCTCTACCAGCTGCTGTGGCAGCTCCCACCACGCTCCGATCTCAAAGCTGTCCCTGGACAATGTCTGCAGCAGCCGTTGATAACGTGGATCGATCAACGCATCATATTGAAGGAGAAAGGTCCCGCCCAGCCGGCAACGCTTCATCAGATCTATTTGCTTCACTACGGTCTCATACAGCACATCCTTCGTGATAGCCGCATCCCTCGGCTCCAGCCAGCGGATAAAATTGACGATATTGACGATACGGGGGTGATCATCTGCTTTGTGGATGGCCGAGGTATTTATCTCTTCTCCATGCCTGAACCACACCGCAGGCACATCCCGTATAGGCCCGTTATTTACACTATACCGCAGGTCCAATGCACTTCCGCCACCCCCATCGATAAAGTCCAGGCTGAATACATGCAGTCCCTTCTCCAAAGCCACCTGGCCCACCTTCTCCCTTGCACTGTGCAATCCGTCATTATCCACTACAAGTCTCCCCGCAATCCGCAGTACACTCCCGTCATCCGAATTGAGAAGAAAAGTATAAACACCGGTCTCCGGTACATTTATATATCCCGTAAACTGCATCCCCCACCCCGTGATTGGCGTCTCCTTCAAAAGGCCTGGCCCAGCCATCACAAGCTCCTGCACAGCCGCCCCCTTCATATCCGCAGTACGACTAAAGTCCCCTTTATATACCTTACATCGCAACCCTGCCTCCATCCCCCCGGCCCCTACTGGCCTCGCATAATCTTCCCGCCGGAACTCAGTCGTACTCACATCCCCTCTCCTCCCCGCCGCCGTAAAAGCCGCCATCCGCAAGGTCAGCGAATGATCTATCCGCAGCGGGCTCTCCAATACAGGCGATTGCAACGTCGGCCAGCTCCCATCGATCGTATAATGAATGCTCATTCCCCTCATAGGCGGTTTCACCATAAAAGTTGCCGTATCCACAAAGACCCGATTATCCATCGCCTCCGGCAGATCAGGTAGTCGGTAATGAACCTTCAATCTGTCCAGCCTGTCATACTGCCCTGCCAGCCGCTGTAAATAACTATCATAGAGGTCCCGGTTCGTCCAGCCCAACTCAGCCAATGCCGTGAGTCGTGGCATGATCATATGATCAGCCCGCTCCTCGGTAGGCACCATCTCGCTCCAGAGACAGGCATGCACGCCTATAATATTTTTTTGCTGTTGAGCATTCATCCCATACAGCGGATCTACAGGATTGTAATGGTATACTTGAGAGAGAGAATTCTTATCGGGTATGGCATCGAAGTACAAAGGACCATCCGACGCCATCACCACCTTGTTCCCATTCGCCGTCGCCTTCGCAGGCATCGTCCTCGCCCAGGCCCGCCAGAACATGACGGCCGCCGTAGAGTCGATCCCCCCTTCCACGATCTCGTCCCATCCCATCAGTATCTTCCCCTTGCTGCGGAAAAATGCTTGCATATAGTCGTTAAAATAACTTTGCAGCTGTGGCAGCGACTGGATATGATGCTCCTTCATGAATGCCTGGCACAGAGAAGAGGCCGCCCAATGACTCCTTTCCACCTCGTCCCCACCGATATGTATATAGCGGGAAGGGAAGAGCGCAGCGATCTCCGTAAAGATATCCTTGGCAAATTCCAGCACATTCTCCCGGCAGGGACAGATAGGTGTGGAAAATCCTTTTGTCAGATCATCTCCACCCCATCCCTCACAGGCCAGCTCGGGATACAAGGCAATGGCCGCCATCATATGCCCCGGCATATCTATCTCCGGGATGATCTCCACATGACGGCTCGCGGCATACCGGATTATCTCCTTCATCTCGGCCTGCGTATAATATCCTCCATATTGCACCTGTCCATTGACGGTACGGATATGCTTTGGATCGATGTCCATATCCGGATTGCCCGTTTCCTTCGCCACCCGCATACAGGCCGAATCCTGGTTGTTAAAAGTCCGCCAGCCACCCTCCGTCGCCAGACGGGGATATTTCCTGATCTCGATACGCCAGCCCTGGTCGTCCGTGAGATGCAGATGCAGCTTGTTCATCTTGTACAGTGCCATCATGTCGATGTACTTTCTCAAATAATCCGTAGAGAAGAAATGCCGCGACACATCCAGATGCATACCCCTCCACGCATATTTCGGATGATCGCTGATATCCACACCCGCAACAGCCAAAGATCCACCATGCCCATTCTCTACCTCCGCCGGTAACAATTGACGCAGGGTCTCCATGGCATAGAACATCCCCGCCCCATGACTGGCCGATAACACGATCTGCTGTGCATTGACAGTCAGCCTGTACCCCTCTTCCTCCCTCACAGACACATCCTCCCTCAAAATGATTTTTTTCCCACCCCCGCCTCTACCACTCACTCCCAAATAAGAATGGAGCATATTCCGCAGAAATTGCGCCTCTCCCTCGAACAACTTCCCTTTCACCTCCCGGACGATCTCCGTCTTCCCATCTATGACAAACTGCCCACCTGCAGACGATGCCGCCACAGGATAAGGTATCACCCCCACCACCTGGCTGGCAGCAGTCTCCGCACCGGCAACAGCCCCCTGACTCGTCCTCACTCTCACCCGATATTTATAATGACCCGCCCCCACCATAGCAATCTTCCCCGGCAACATCACCGTCCCCGTTACTCCTTCCGGCACGGTCACCTCATAATACAGTGAGTCCCCTTTTATCTTCCAGGCCGCGCGAATCTCTCCATGTGCCGTGCGACAAGATGCCTGCGCAAAACTCAACCGCTCAAAACCCGACGGCTGTAATATCACCTTATCATACCCCACCGCATCCGGCGCCGGCCGTATCCCCGCAATATATTTATAGAACCACCCGCTGACACTCCCGAACATGGGGTGATTATGCGAAAACGTATTGTCACTAAACTCCCAATGCTCCCACAACGTTGTAGCCCCATACTCCAGCATATTCCCCCATCCAGGGAAATCCTTCTGCATCACCATGCGACAGGCCACATCGCTCAGCCCATGTTCCGACAACACCTCCAACAAATACTTCGTACCAAAGATCCCCGTCCTTACATGCTTGTTGGCATGGTTTATCTGATCCATCAACACCTTCAATGCCTTCTCCTCCTCCTGTGCAGGCAGCAGATGAAAATATAAGGCAAAAGCCTGCGTCGCCTCCGTATGTATCCCTACCGCACCGGTGGCAGGATCATAGAATTTCTTTACAAAAGCCGCCTTCACTTCATCCGCCAGCGTCGCATATCTCCGCTCCTCCTCCCGCTTACCCAGTACCCCCGCCAGTTCCGACAGCAAATGAGTATTATAGTAAAGGAAGGCGGTACTCGTCACCTCCACCTGTTTCGGATCCACCGACTCATGATCCCCAATGCCCTTGCTGATGATATAATGATCCGCATGCGCGTGCAGAAAATCAACCCATCCCTTTGCAAAAGGATAACAGGAGCTGATCAGCGCCGTGTCGCCATAGTATTGATACAACTGCCGCAAGAGCAACGGCAGCACCGTCCCCCACCCGATAGGTCCCGATCCGCGCGTCAGACTCTCATCAGAAATGCCCACATACGGCGCGGTCTCCGTCAATCCCCCATCGGCCATCGCATCATCCGCAAAATCCCGTACGGTTTTGGCATAAAACTCACGCATGCCAAAGTTGGCCATAAAGGCCTCACTCGTAGCGACAATATCACCGCCATACCCCAGCTTTTCCCGATGCGGACAATCCGATTGGACGCTAAAAAGATTGCTGAGAAAAGTATGACGCGTCACCTCCTGTATCTTGTTAAAAAGATCATTACTGCATCGGAAGGTCCCCACCGATGGCACATCCGACGCCAGCGCAATTCCCTGGATCTTATCCGCCGTCAGCACCCCCGGATATCCATCGATCTCCACGTAACGAAGTCCGTGAAAAGTAAACAAAGGCTCGAACACCACCTCCCGATCCCCCAGTATCAGGTCATCCTCCTGCCATGCCACAGGCGGCGCGCCAGGGCCACCTATCCCGGCACGCTTCACCTGCCCCGCCACACTCGTCATCACATTCAATGAGCCATCCGGATACAGCAGCTCGCCATAACGCAGCACCACCTTATCACCTTTCCGCCCCTTCGCCTTCAGCCGCACGATCCCTCCAAAATTCCGTCCCAGATCCACCAGATATTTGCCCGGCCCCAACACCCGCACGCCCACGGGTCGCAAAACCTCCCGCACACGCACAGGTGGATGCTGCTGTACCACCAGCTCTCCACCAGGCCCCGACACCGCCCGTACATTCCTCCACCCCGCCTCCGACGCCCCAGGCATATTCCATCCCCGCACAGCATAATTATCATCATATGTACACCCGATATAGTTGTTATTCTTCCGCAACGGACCATCCATCACCTTCCACGATCCATCCGATACCACCGTTTGACTATGCCCATCCGCATATTCGATCTCCAGCCGTGCAATAAATCGTGGCGCCCCCGTCGCCACGGACTTCCGAATATTCAGCCCGCCCCACATCAGCAGCGGCAGGGGGTTATACCATCCATTCCCGAGTTCCACCCCCAGACAGCTCCGCCCGCTCCGTAGCCGGGCCGTCACATCAAACACATTATAAGGTATGGTCTTCCGGTAATCCGTCCACCCGGGACTTAAGAAATGATCTCCGACCTTCCCCCCATTGATCGATGCTTCATAATAACCAATACCGGTAATATACAATGTAGCTTTCCTTACAGCCCCACTCACCTGGAATTCTTTCCTGAACAGGGGCGCGGGATTATCCTGATACAACAGGCTATCCTCCACAATAGGCTCCTTGCTGTCTGTCACCCACTCCGCCTTCCATTCACCGGCCGGCAGGGCGGCACGTCCCCCCTTCGTCCCGGTCTGGGGAAAAGCATCACTAACAACAAACAATACAAAAAGGGAAAAAAAGAAGATTCGGTGCAAGCTTATCATCACGGAAAATTTATTATTGGTCAGGAATGACCAAATGTACGAACACCCGCCCCATGAAACCATCCTGTGGCTACCTGTCAGATGTGTTAAAATTTCCAGTCGTTATTAAAAAATCCTGCCATCAACACCCCCGACGCCCCCGCTTGCAGCATCTGCAGCCGGAAGATCATATAGTCGGGGAAGCCGCTGGCCCCGGCAAAATATTGATTCGCATTGGCAGCCTGCATACCCTTCAGCCCCGTCCCCGCAATGACAGCCACAGAAGTGAGTCCATCGGGCAACGGTCGTATAAAATAGGCAGCCAGATCATCTCCTGTATACACCTTATCCCCGGCCTTCAGCTCATTTCGTTTCACCTGTATCGGACAGTCCTTTAGCAACAACGCCCAGGCGCTATTGGTCGAGGCATTCCCATACAATATCACACTCCTGCCCTGGTAACGCTCGGGGGTATAATCTTTATCCGCCACGATATCCACGGCCCCATTACCCCGGTAATACCATGTCTCCGCATCGTAACGCGCCTTGCAAATACTCCACTCCCGCTCCTCCCTGCTCCCCAATGTCCCATAAACATATACCATACGATGATCGAATGCCTCCTTAAAAGTCCCCGCACGGGCAGGATTCTTCTCTTCCGGCCCCGGCCTCGCACCCAGCGTCCAGCCACCGGCTCCCTTATGAAGATACACGGTATCGGCAGCCGACTGAGTTGTATAAGACAAAGCCCCAAGGCTATCCAGCCGTATCGTCACAACAGCCCCCTTCCCAAAATCCGCCAACGCCAGGGACAGCACTTCTATATTTTCCGTACTCCCTGCCACAGTTTTCTCTTTCAAATCCCGCCGTAATTGCATCCGGCTGTATTCCAACGACCGCACCTGCTGCTGAATGCCGGCCCAACGGAACGACGCCGATATCCCGGGGTTGGAAGTGGTAAAATCTATATCGTTCACAAGGCTGTCCGGATGACGGCTATGCCATTTGAAAAAGTCGAACAAAGGCTTCCAGTCCACACTTTGATTGCCATACCAATGCTCCGCACCAGGCACCTCATGATAGCTGAGGTCCGCATGAAAGTCCCCCAGCACCTTCCTCATCTGCCGCGCATATTTGACGGGCACCACCATGTCCGCATCCCCGTGAAGGATATATACCCCGTATGGCTTGTAATTCGTCGCCAGCTTGATGACATCGCTTTGATTGCTGGCGCGCAGCAGTGTCTGCTCTACAGGAGATGTGGCGCTGTCGGGGATCACCCCGTCATGGCTGCCATAATCTTTCAACGTAGGATACCCCGAGCAAGCCCCGATAGCAGCCCATTTATCCGGATACGTGGCTCCGAGGAACCAGGTGCCGTGACCACCCATGGAATGCCCTGTCAGATAAATATATCGTTCGTCAGGATGAAATCGCGCCTTTGCAAGCGTCAACACCTCCATGGCATCCAGCCTCCCCCAATCCTCCCAGTTAAAACCCCTTGGACGCCGGTTGGTGGCCGCAACAAGAGTCCCCCAGTCCTTGGATTGATAGGCCCTTGCCTGGCCGATAGCTTCCACACCGGCCCCGTGCACCGAAAGGAACAATGCAGGCCCCGCAGAGCTCGCCGCCCCATCGGGAGCCCTTCCGGCTACATAAGAAGTATTGGGAGCGAACACAGTCCCCGGCGGCGGAGGTCCATCCGGCCCTATAAAAGAATTGACCACAGGCTCACCCTTCGTCTGTGGCGTCACGGCATAATATTGCAGGCTCCCATCGATGCCGCTCACAAAGGTCACACTATAATGATCGCCCGCCTCTACCCCTTCCAGCACTATTTTTTTATCATCCAGTACCCTATCCTTTTCCAACAGGGTCACTAAACACTCATATTTCCCTTTCCCGGTCATACCGGACGCATCGAAAGAAAAGGCTACTTTTCGGCTACTCATCGCCGGAACCTCCGGCAACAAAGTCTCCATGGTCTTTCCACTCACCACGGCCCGCATCCGGCTTCCCTTCAACGGCGCAGCCGAACAATTCAACACCACGACTGCTCCCTGCAAGGCAGCATTCTCAGCCGCACCCGCTACAACAACAGGCATAGTAGGGTCCTCTGTATTCAGCTGTATAGGCTTATCGGGAAAGATCAGACTGGCCTTCACCGGCCCGCCGGGACGTATATACAGCTCATTCACCCCCTTTTTTAGACGGACAGGAATATACAACCACCCGGAACTATACGGATCACCCGCATGCGGCTCTCCATTGAAGAAAAGAGAAGCATCCCCCTGCACATGCAGAAGGACGCTTTCTTCTTTTGTCGATGAGTATTCCAGATAAAGGTAGCCCGCGCCAAAGCCAAAGCCGCCACCACCGCCGCCTCCCCGTCCACCCCTGCGTTGGATGAACCTTCCTACACTGTCCGCGGCCAGCGCCTGCCAGCTTAAATGCCGTCCCTTCTCATCCACCAGCCACTCACCACCTTCCACAGGTTGCTTTAGCCCGCCGGTGTACAGCTGCCATGCCAGCGCATCCGTATACAACGCTTCCCGCCCGTAATGGACGCCCGCAGCCGTAAAAAGCCCCTTGGTAAAGACATACTCCTTAGCCTGACCAAAGCAAAAAATTGTTGACAATGAAAATAATACCCCGGTTAAAAGGGCGCACCGTCTTTGCTTACTTATAATTATAATCACTCCAGTAGATATTTGGGGTTCTGTCCGAAGGTACCCAGAAAATCTTGCTGGTCATATTATTTTCACCCGACACCTTCGAAAAATTCGAAGCATTATTCGTTTGCTCCGACGACGGATAACGCGCCCCACCTCCATCTTGTCATCGACACTGCCCGCAGCCAAAAATTTCGCCTTGACGGTATCACCCCAGTCGGAAATGACATTATCCGCTGGCTTCATGGGATACAAAGGAGCAGCAGCCCCCTGCGCATCCGGATTATCCTTAAAGTCGCTGTTCTGATTGATATTGTACCAGTAGTTGGTGGAATGGACTACAGCATCCTTTATATGGTCCTCCGCCGCCTCGCCGGTGGAAGCCAGTCCCTTCAGCTCGATCTCAGCCTCCAACAGATCCAGTTCGGCCAGTGAGAACATGTACACAGGCATCTTGTCATTGCGGTGGAAAGTGGCATGATTGTACATCGAAAAGGAATTTCGTGCCAGGCTGGCGGGAAGATTGTATAGACAATGATCAGCATTTCTTCCTTGCTGATACGCTTCAGGGAATTCAGGGCACGATGCTTTAAAGATCCTCGCTGACAGAATGGGACTTGGTCAGCTGAAAGAGGAACCCATAAAGCCGGTGCCGGTATGGCAGGAATTCAAGGCAATCTGAGTTTGTCGAAAGTGAAATTACAGCAATTTATCATTAATTTGGGCCCTGCGCACTTTTTTTATCGGTAAGGCAAATAGTAGTGATGGAATACACGGAACGAGCAATCATCCAGCGGCTGAAGGAAGGGGATAAGGTGGTCTTCGAGTGGCTGTTCAAAGAATACTATACATCCCTATGCATCTACGCCTATCGCTTCACCGGCGAGCAGGCAATGTCCGAGGAGCTTGTCTCTTCAACCTTTGCCGCTATATGGGAAAAAAGAAAGGAGATAAACTTCGACACTTCAATAAGATCCTATCTCTTCCGCACGGTCCACAACAAGGGCCTCAATCACTTGAAACACCTGAAAACCAGGAAAAAATATGAGAACTACCTCCTGGATCATCTTCCCTCCTGGACAGAAGGCGTCATCGCGGAACAGCTGCAGACAGGCGGCGATCTCCGGCAGGACATTGAAAAGGCACTCCAAGCGCTTCCCGACCGCTGCCGGGAAATATTTCTACTGAGCCGGTTTGGAGGCAAGAAATACCACGAAATAGCCACCCTCCTGAACATCTCTCCCAAAACAGTGGAAACCCAGATGTCCATAGCGCTGCGGAAGCTGCGACATAACCTTCGGCATTGGATCCCCCTTTTTATTGTCCTGCATCATTTTACCTAAGAACAAGCCCATCGCTGCAACGTAACGAACAAAAAAAAGACAACAAAGGCTTTCAGGGTATCTTTCCACCTCGTTGTCTTAGGGATGGCGCATTGACCAAAGGCTCAGTGTCCCGTCTAGTATGGATGATATAAAAGACTTACTGGTAAAATATATTGCCGGCTCAGCCACCCCGGAGGAATCTTCCCATGTGGAGGAATGGCTGGAACAGAACCCCGCCCACCTGGAAGAATATGCGGCGCTGGAGCAGGCATGGAGGGATGCCCGATGGGGTGCAACCCCCGCTGCATTCGATGCAGAGCCGGCTTTCGAAAAATTCCGGCGCCATCTCGGCTGGCCGGCAGACGGACAACGGCGTCCGGTACGCCTGCTCTATAAAGTGGCGGCCGCGCTGGGCGGAGCGCTGATAATTGGTGGTGCAGCCTACTTTTATTCCGTCAGATGGAAGAGCCATCCGTCAGGTTCGGAGGGCACGGTGGCGGAGCAGATTGTTGTTCCAAAGGGACAAAAAAAACACCTGATCCTGTCTGACAGTACGGAAATATGGCTCAATGCCGGAACCACCCTGCGTGTCGAGCCGGGGTTCGGTATGCGTCATCGGAATGTGTTCCTTGAAGGTGAGGGCTATTTCAAAGTACGCCACGACAGCAACCTCGTATTCACGGTCGCCACCCGTAATTATACCATCCGTGACATCGGCACCGCCTTCAATGTAAATACCTACCCGGGCGATACACATTTCGAAACCGCGGTCCTCGAAGGCGAAATTTCCGTGGAAGGTCATTTTTCCAGGAATAACAAGCCCAGCCGCATCGTCCTGTCTCATAACCAGGTACTCAAGATCAGAAAGACAGCGCTCGCTTCGCTTACTGACTCCCTGGTATCATCCCCCTCCGCACCTGGTCCGGTCAATGAAACAGCACCCGGTAGAAATGAGCCGATCGTGAGCCTTACCCAGTCCTCCGAAGTCGATCGCTACACTGGCTGGAAGGAAGATCAGCTCTCCTTCGAAGATGAATGCTTCCGGGATATTGCCAATCGGCTGGAGAGAAAATACGATATCACCATCCGCATAGAAGATCCCACGCTGGCTGCCTGTCACTATACGGGTAGCTTCAAGGGCCTCCGGGATATCACCGCAGTCCTGGACATACTAAAAGAAACCACCCCCTTCTCCTATGAGACAAAAAAGGATACTGTTATCCTGAAAACCATCAATCACCAAAACCATCTAAAATGAATAGTTCCTGAATGGAGCGAAGAGAAACAGAAACCGGAGATGCAGCAACATCCCCGGCGAGTCTGGCGTACAAAATACCCGTGTATCGATATTTATTAACACCAAAACCTGACAAATGTATGAAACATTTTGCTGGAATGCTTATGCCCCCGCATTCCCTGTATGAGAAAATCGTTCGAATCATGAGACTGACTGCCCTGTTTATGATTATTGGCATACTCCAGATACATGCCCATGGATATTCCCAGGGGACGCTCCTCAGCCTGAACAGGCCCTCCGCACCGCTGGGGTCCGTACTCAAAGAAATAGAAAGGAAGTCCGACTTCAGCATCTTCTATCGCAACGACCAGCTGGACCTGAATAGGAAGATCACCATTTCCGTGCGGAACGCCTCCCTGGACTCCGTCCTCCGCCAGGTACTCCGTGGTCAGCCGCTTTCTTTTAAGATCATCGGTCATGTCATCGTTATTAAGCCATCGGCCGATCCTTCGGCGGAAAGCCTCTCCTCCCCTTCCCCCGAGTCCCTGGAGATTACGGGCAAAGTGGTCAATGATAAAACAGGTGAAGGCATCGCCGGTGTGTCCGTGATGGAAAAAAATACCACCAATGGAGTCGTGACGGATGCTAACGGTGTCTTCCACCTCAGGGTCCGCGACGGATCGGCCACCCTTGTATTTCACTATGTTGGATTCCGTGAACAGGAATGGCCCGTCAATAACCGCACCTCCTGTACCATCAGCCTCCAGCAGGAGACACGCCTCCTGGACCAGGTCGTTGTGGTAGGATATGGCACACAAAAGAAAAAAGATATCACCGGCTCCGTCTCCGTGATCTCCTCCAAAGAGCTGGAAGACCGGCCCAATAACCAATTCGGCTACGCCCTCGAAGGCAAGGCGGCTGGAGTCCAGGTCATCCGTTCTTCCGGCCAGCCCCAAGCCGGCTTTTCCATTCGCATCCGGGGCACTTCTACCATCACATCTGGTAGCGAGCCACTGTACATCGTCGATGGCGTTCCTACCGCCAGCATCAACGAGATCAACCCCGCCGATATCGAAAGCTTTTCCGTATTGAAGGACGCTTCGGCAGCCGCCATATATGGGTCCTCCGGAGCCAATGGGGTCATCCTGATCACCACGCGCCGCGGACGCAACCAGAAAGCAGCCGTCAATCTCGAAGTATACAACGGCTATTCGAGTATCTGGCGTCGTATGAAGGTGCTGAACAGCTCACAATACAAAGACCTGATGGCGGAAATGGGCCAGCCATTGGACGGATCGAAATATACCGCCAACACCAATTGGCAGGACGAACTATTCCGGAAAGCCAACCAGCAAAATTACCAGCTCTCGGTCACGGGTGGGAATCAGCAAACAGGGTTCTACCTCTCCGGCAGCGTCATGAAACAGGACGGGGTCGTTATCACCAATACTGTCAACAGAGCTAATTTCAAGCTCAATCTCGACCACACCATCAGTAAGATCTTTAAAGTAGGGACCAGCATCTCCTACAATCGCTGGCACGATGTCGATGTCTCCGAGAACAGCCGTAACGGCAGCATCATGAACACTATCCTGGGTGCGCCGGTCATCGGCATATGGGATTCCACCGGTAAAGAATACACCACCGACCCGTTCCGGAACGATCTCGACAACCCTGTGGCCCTTGCCACAGGCACCCTGCACGGATGGACCAACCTGCGTTTCCAGGGCAACGCCTACCTGGAGGCACAGATCCTCCCTTCCCTGAAATTTAGGTCGATGTTCGGCTATGAAGAATATCACGGCATATACAATTTGTACGTCGACCCCTATAAGACGACTTCAGGCAGGGGCTTCAAGGGACAGGCTGAACAAAGCGCCAGCGATAACCAATACTGGATCTCCGAGAATACCCTGACCTTCCATCAATCCTTTGGTCAGCACAACCTGACAGCCCTCGCGGGTTTTATCACTTCCAAAACAGAATCCGGGGCCTCGGACATTCGGACTCATAATTTCGCCAATCCCGATATTACGACCGTCAACGGAGGATCTGTCATCGACGGCGCCACGGCAACGGCGGCCGCCGTATCCACAGCTTCTGTCATCAGCAGGATCGGGTATGACTATGCGGACAGGTACCTGTTCACGGCCAATTTCAGGGCCGATGCCTCTTCTGTCTTCGGTCCCGCCAAACGCTGGGGCTATTTCCCTTCCTTCTCGGCGGGATGGAGGATCTCCAAAGAAGCGTTCTTCGAGGGCATCGACGGGATCAATGATCTAAAGCTGAGAGGCAGCTGGGGCGCCGTCGGCAACAACCAGATCGCTCCCTATTCTTACCTGGGAACAGTAGCTCCCTCCGGGTCCTATGTCATCGGAGGTAATGTAGTAGCCGGCTATCTTCCACAATCCCTGGATAACCCTTCCCTGCACTGGGAGACTACCCATCAGACAGACATCGGCTTGGACCTGGCCCTTTTCAACTCACGGGTACTGTTTACAGCCGACTATTATTATAAGAAGACCACCGGCCTGCTGCTTAATACGCCTGTCCCCGCCAGCTCCGGCTATACCACCGCACTGAAGAACATTGGAGACCTGGAGAACAAAGGCTGGGAATTTCAGCTGACCACCCGCAATCTCACCGGCGCTTTCCAATGGTCCAGCGATTTCAACATCAGCTTCAACCGGAACAAGGTGCTCAATATCGCGGGCGGTACGATACACGACGGCCCCCTCATTGAAAGAGGTAATTCCTCCATCGTGAGGGCCGGTCTCCCGCTGGGTTCTTTCTTCGGCTATGTCGCACAGGGAGTAGATCCGGCTACAGGAAATATGAACTACCGCATCAAGGATCAATCCCAGGGCCTGGCTACCAGCGACATGACCGTCATCGGCAATGCCAACCCATCCTTCGCTTACGGATTTACCAATAATTTCAAATACGGCTCCTGGTCGTTGAATGTCTTCCTCCAGGGCGTCTATGGGAATGACATCTTCAACGCCACCCGCATCTTCTCCGAAGGTCTTTGGGAACCCCGCAACCAGTCGGCCGTCGTGCTCCGCAGATGGGAGAAACCAGGAGACCATACAGATATTCCCCGGCAGGACCTCACGAATACGACAACCCCGGTGACATATTATAATTCGCTTATATCGAGCCGGTTTGTTGAAAAGGGCAGCTATCTGCGCGTCAAATCCCTGAGCCTGTCTTATGAATTGCCCGGCACCCTTCTCCAAAAATGGAGCATCACCCGCGCCCGGCTCTATGTCACGGGGGAGAACCTGCTGACCTTTACCCACTACTCCGGTTTCGACCCGGAAGTCAGTGCATTCGGAAAGGCATCGGCCGGCAGCCAGAGCAATAACGTCGCACCTGGCATCGACTTCGGCACTTATCCCCAGACACGGGATATTATTGTCGGATTGAATATCACGTTTTAACGATTATCACTAACTAATTGAATATATTTCTATGATCACTTATCAAACTACCGGAACACATCGCCCCCTCCGGCGGCATCCTTCCGGAATTTTTACCATCGCCGCATGTCTCCTCCTACCGGCGCTGCTGGGTTTGAGCTCCTGTAAAAAATTCCTGGACCTCAAGCCGGTGTCCGCCATCACCACGGAGAACGCCTATACCACGGCAGCTAACATCGAAGCCGCCCTTAACGGCGCCTATTCCTCCTTTATGGTCACCAATTACTATCAGTGGGAATTTGTCGAACAGAGCGATGTCCGCTCCGATAACGCCTATGCAGGTGGCAGCGGAGACGGTGATTTTCTGCAACTGGACCTGAATACTATCTCGAATGCCAACGGCCTCGTCTACCGTGACTGGACCGAGCTCTATGCCAGCATCGCCAAATGCAATGCAGTGATCGACCATATAGCAGATGTCGCAGCAGACCCTGCCATGACGGACACGCGCCGTGCCCAGATCATCGGGGAGGCGTCCTTCCTCCGGGCCTTTCATTACTATCAACTGGTGAAGCTATGGGGCGGAGTACCACTGGAAAAGCATTCCAACAGCTCCGACCCCTCCGTGATCCGCATCAGCCGGGCGCCCGATACGGCTGTATATAATTTCATCGCCGCCGACCTGCAGACAGCCGTCCAGAACCTGCCGGATAGCTATGGCAGCCCCTCCATCGACAAGGTGCGGGCCACCAAAGGCGCCGCCAACGCCCTGCTCGCAAAGATCTGGGCGCAACGCCCCGACCGGGACTATTCCAAAGTGCTGCAATATTGCAATGCTGTCATCTCCAGCCCCGCAGGCTATACGCTCCTGACCAACTATGCCGATCTGTTCGACGGTAACCATCCGTACAACAACGAGTCTATTCTCGAGATCCCCTACGTAGCGAGTACCCCGCAAGGATGCTGGGGAGCGGAATTATTCTATCCTACACACGATGACAATGGCAAGGTCCCCATCGACGCCTGGCAGCGGTATTGCGTACCCACCAAAACCCTCGTACATGCATATGATGCAGTAGGTGACACTGTCCGGAAAAATGCGAAAATAAGTTTCGAAACAGTCCCTTGGTCCGACGAGAACTGGAATCCTTGCGGCGTCCCTCAGACAAAGGTCCCCTTCAACGTCGCACAAAAACACCCCAATAACTGGGGCAGCGGCGATCATGTCTACCTGCTCAGGCTGGCCGATATCATTCTCCTGAAGGCCGAAGCCCAGAACGAGACGGGAGACCTGCCCGGCGCCATCCAAACCCTCCTGTCGATCACAAGCCGCGCCGGCATCACCCCTATCAGCCCGGCCTCACAGGACCAGATGCGCACCACCCTCCTGAACCAACGGCAGCTTGAACTATCCTTCGAAGCACAGCGTTGGGATGACCTTCTCCGTTATGGACAGGCCGTCAACATTATGAACGGCCTCCAGGAGAACAAATACACCTGCAACGGAGGTACCCAGGGGCCTGCCATTCCCATCACCCTGAACATGACCCAGCAAAAGCTGGTGCTTCCCATCCCCCTGCTCGAAATGCAGGCCAATCCCAGTCTCACACAAAACCCATCGTATTAAACACCAGGGGCCGGCCAGGCCGGCCCCCTAATCATAAAAAACACCATCATGAAAAAAAATCCCCTCCATCATACCACCTGTTTCGCCTGCGCCCTCCTCCTGTTGACAGCCTCCACAGGCTGTGGAAAGAGCACCTCCACCCTCTCCGGCCAGCATGAGGTCAGTACTTCCGAAAGGACCGCTGCATCCACGACGCTCCCCGCTCTCACCGGCAAGCTCGTCTATCATAGCTACAGGAGCTATGGCGCCGTCTCGAAACTCTATCTGTATAATTTCGCGACCAACCAGCTCACCTGGATCAGTCAGAGCTGGAACATCTACGATCCCATGAATGCACATTTCAACAACGATGGGACGAAGATCGTCTTCATGGGAGAGGCGACGAAAGGCGGGAAATGGGATATCTATCTCTGGACAGTGGGCTCTACTTCTGCGCCGGTCAACCTTACTGCAGGCGACGGCTGCCGGGACGAAGACCCGAAATTCTCTCCCAACGGGACTAAGATATGCTTCAAACAGACCCCTGCCGGAGGTGTCGGCAACCTCAAGATCATGGACCTCAACGGTGTGATCACCAACTCTGTCACGAACAATACCATCGAGAGCGGAATGCCCTATTTTACGAAGGACTCTGCCGCACTGCTATATGCCCGGGGAGCAGGAAGCACCTCGGATATCTACATGGTCAATGTCGATGGGACCAACGATCATGCCCTGGCCAACGTTTCCGGTGTACAGGAGTATTACCCCATCGTCCGGGACTCCGCGACTTTTTTATATACCCGATGGGTCAGCGCCACCAACCAGTCGGACCAGGTCTACCTGGGCTATTTTGCCAATAACACCCGCACAAGCCTGCCCTTCAACACCACCAATGCGGATTATTCCGACGCCTTCCCCTGCGACTCCAGCAAAGTGGTCCTGTCCTGCGACAAGACAGGGGGCAGTGGAGCATATGACCTGTACATAGCCGATATGACCAGCGGGAGCATGTACTCCCTCAGCTCTTACAACACAGGGATCAATACATCCCTGAATGAGTTGGGGGCCTGCTATACAAAATAATAGTATTTTACTAGTTCCGGCGGGAATACCCCCGCCGGAATTTTATTACTCCCTACCCACACAAAAATTATCTGCTCCCATCCGCTTTAAAGGATAAGAAATAGCTACTTCCGCAACGTCCCAAACAAGATATCCCATATCGTCGTATAAAACCCAAAATTATGATCCACATCCCTGTGATGATCATGATGAAAGGTAGAAGACCCCAATCCCCGCATCACCCATGAATCCTGCCACCGGATAGGCAAAGGCTCCATCCCCAAATGCCCTATCAGCCCAAACACCAGGTTCACCGTCAGATAAATAAGGATCGCATACCAGTTAAAAGGCAGCAATAGCAATAATACCAGCCACATCCCTCCAAAAGACAAGGTCTCGACAGGATGCAATATAAAAAGATCCATTGGCTTGGGATCCGTCGCCTCGTGATGAAGTCGGTGGATCAATTGGTAAAGCATCGTCTTATGGATCAGGAAATGGAACAGGTACATCAAAAAGTCCATCGAAAAGAACAGCAGGAGAAAATCTGTCAGTATCTTCCAGGAAGGCTCCACCCTGATGACGATTAGTCCATCCTTCCAAAGCCAGAACCCCGCATAGGTCACCACCGTATTCAATACATTCGTCATTCCACAAATCAGCCATTCCCTTCGTGTATATGCATAGTCGTTTCCCACTCCGGCAATACCAGTAAGATCTTTAACAGCTTATCCATATTTGGAACAACGAGGGGTAAATGTATTTTATTTTTCCCACCCGCCACCGTACATTCATCGTATCAAAAACGTTCACCCGCTCAAACTCAAGAGCATCTAATAACATTATAACCAGCATTTTAAAAACCTGGCACCTTATTGGCCCGTCATAACTATGCTAAAGAACTATTTCAAGATCGCCTGGCGCCACCTCCTGAAAAGCAGAACCTACTCTCTCATCAATATCCTGGGCCTCTCCATCGGTATGACCGTCGCCCTCCTCATAGGACTTTGGGTATGGGATGAGCTCTCTTACAATCACAACTACGACAACCACAGCCGTCTGGCGCTCGTATACGACACCCAGACCTGGAATGGCAAGACCACTACGGACAGAGAGGTCGATATCCCCATGGCCGAACTCCTGAGGACCCAATACCCCGAAGACTTCAAACAGGTAGCCCTCATTTCCCCTTCCGAAAGCGCCCACCTCCTCACAGCAAGCGACAAAAAGATCACCAGTTCCGGCATATTCATGCAACCCCAACTCCCGGAGATGCTCACCCTGCATATGCTGAAAGGTACCCGCGATGGCCTTAAAGACCCATCCTCCATTATGCTCTCCGCATCCCTCGCCACAGCATTGTTCGGGAACATCGATCCCATCGGTCACCCCGTCAGCATAGACAGCGAGCCGCCTGTAAAGGTCACAGGTGTATTCGAAGACCTCCCCCGCAATGCTGAATACGGCCATGTAAAATTCCTCCTCCCCTGGGACAGGTTCGTCAGCACCCGCGACTGGGTACGAAACTCGAAAGATCAATGGGGCTATCATTTCGGACGCATTGTAGTACAGCTCAATAAAGGCGTGGGTTTCGATAAGGTCAACAAAAAGATAAAAGACCTCCCGAAGAATTATGTCAAGGTGGGCAAGGAGGAGATATTTCTCCATCCAATGGATAAACTCCATCTATATAATGAATTCAAGGATGGCAAAGTCGCAGGAGGCCCGATACTCCTCGTCAGGCTCTTCAGCATCATCGGCATCTTTATTTTGCTATTGGCCTGTATCAATTTCATGAACCTCAGCACCGCCCGCAGTGAAAAACGAGCCAGGGAAGTGGGCATCCGCAAAGCCATCGGCTCCCTCCGGCTGCATCTCATTGGGCAATTCCTCAGCGAGTCCTTACTGACAGCTCTTCTCGCACTTGTCCTGGCCCTATTCCTGGCAGATGTTTCCCTGCCCGCATTCAATACATTGTTAGCCAACAAACAGCTGACCATCCCCTGGTCCAGTCCCCTGTTCTGGTTGCTGATACTGGGATTCACCTTTTTCACGGGACTCGTTTCCGGCAGCTACCCTGCCTTCTACCTCTCCGGTTTCTCACCGTTAAAAGTCTTGAAAGGCTCCTTCAAGACCGGCCAGCATGCCTCTCTCCCACGTAAGGTCCTGGTCACTGTACAATTCACCATATCCATCGCCCTGATCATCGGATCCATTGTCGTCTATAAACAGATACAGTTCGCCAAAGATCGTCCCGCTGGCTACAACAGGGAGGGGCTCATCACAGTGAATGTGGAACGCTCACCCGGTGTGCAGGAACATTATGACGCCGTAAAGAACGATGTACTGCAGACAGGAGTAATAGAGAATATGGCCGAAGCCAATGCCGCCCTGACGGAAGTGTTCCTTACCCAAAAGGACTTCGATTGGAAGGGCAGGGATCCCGGTTCACACCAGTTGTTCAGGGTAATGGCCATATCCGGCGAATTTGGCAGGACTGTCAATTGGCAGATAAAGCAAGGAAGGGACTTCTCCCGTAATTTTCCCTCCGACTCTATGGCCTTTATTTTGAACGAGGCGGCCGTTAAGCTCACAGGACTACAGCATCCTATAGGCGAGATTATACGCTCCACCTCACCGCGAGGTATCAATACTCATCCGGTCATCGGCGTTGTCAACGACATGCTGACAGAATCCCCCTTCATGTCCGCCCTGCCCACCATCTATGTTTTTTACCCCGGCAATTATATTTATATGCGCGTCCGGCCTGGTGTACCCATGCAGACGGCCCTCCAAAAGATCACACCCGTATTTTCAAAATACGAAACAGACCGCCCTCTTGCATATAAGTTCATGGACGAACAATATGCATTCAAGTTCGCATCCGAACAACGCATCGGCAGCCTGGCAGCCCTGTTCACCGTCCTTGCTATCTTTATCTCCTGTCTCGGCCTGTTTGGGCTGGCTTCCTTCGTGGCAGAACAACGCACCAAAAAAATAGGTATACGAAAAGTGCTGGGCGCTACTGTTTATAGCCTTTGGAGACTGTTGTCGAAGGAATTCGTGGCGTTGGTGGTGCTCTCCTATCTCATTGCTGCGCCCCTGGCAGGATACTACCTCGACAAATGGTTGAATAGCTATGAGTTTCATGCCTCTATGTCGGGATGGGTATTCGTAGCGGCCGGCTTCGGCGCCCTGGTGATCACCTTGCTCACGGTCAGCATCCAATCCATCAAGGCCGCCTTGATGAACCCTGCAAAAAGCCTGAAAGCAGAATAGCATGTCACATCCAGGACAGCCAATTTGTCTAATGGTAAAACAAGCATCCCCGGATGGACAACAAGACGGAAATATTCCTGGAATACAAGAACCTCCTGTTCTCGATAGCCTATAACATGCTCGGCAACATCGACCAGGCTGAGGACATCGTCCAGGACACCTACCTCAAATGGATGACCACGGAGACAGACAATGTGCAGCATACAAAGGCGTTCCTGGTCAAGATGACCACCCATCGGTGCATCAATCACCTGAACAGCGCCCGGGTACAAAGAGAGGATTACATAGGCATATGGCTCCCCGAGCCATTACAGGATCAGGAACAGCTCATCGGACAGTTCAGGATCGAATCTTATCATGCCCTCTCCATCGGTATGCTCGTCCTGATGGAAAAGCTTACCCCGCAGGAAAGAGCCATTTTCCTTCTGAAAGAGATATTTTCTTACGACTATTTCGAGCTGGCGGAGATCTTCGACAAGACCACCGACAACTGCCGGCAGATCTTCAAAAGAGCAAAGGACAATCTTGGAAAGGACACCCGTCGCTTTGAGGTAGACATCAAGGTACACGAGAAAATGCTCGGCAATTTCATGCTGGCCATTCAGGAAGGTAGCATGGATGACCTGATAAACCTTCTAAAGGAAGACATTCTCTTATTCGCCGATGGTGGAGGAAAGACCTTCGCCGTCCAGGGCCAACGCCTCACCGCATTCAAAAAACCCATCGAAGGCAGAGACAATATCGGACGGCTCCTGCTCAGCGTTATCCCCAAGTTCCGGCAGTCGGTACCCGACTTCAATCAGGAGATCATCTTTACCAACGGGATGCCATCCATCGTATCCTATTCTGCAAAAAACCCCGTGAGCCTCGTATCCCTCGACTCCGACGGAGAGCACATCCAGACCATATACGTTCAAACCAATCCGGATAAATTACGGCACTTAAAAAAAACGCTTTGATAAAATGAATATTCTGGTCGTAGGCGCCAATGGGGGCATTGGCAGACAGGCAGTAGAGCAGGCCCTGACAGCGGGACATAATACAACGGCAATGGTACGCAACCTCGCTAATCTCTCAATCACGCATCCGCTCCTGGAAATAGTACAGGGAGATGTCATGCAACCATACACATTCGAAAGATACATGGATCGCCAGGATGCCGTCATCTCTGCGCTGGGAGTGAATGGGGGACCGTTCAACGATAAGCCCACCACGCTCTACTCCGAGGGGAATGCCCATCTTATAGAAATAATGAAGAAGAAAGGCGTAAAGCGCGCCTTCTTTATCTCGTCATCCGCCATCGAGACCAGCCCCGCCCTGCCTTTTTATGCAAGATGGGCAACCAGGGTCCTGCAAAGATTGCTTCGTCACATGTATGCCGATCAGTTGAAAATGGAGCATCTTGTAAAAGCTGCCGGTATCGAACACACCATCATCCGCCCACCCAGGCTGTTGAACAAGCCCGTCACAGGCCACTATCGTCTGGGAATAAATAGTTTCTTAAAGAACAGCCTGAGCATCTCCCGGGCCGATGTGGCCCATTTCATGATCTTTCACCTGGACGACCCCGAAACCTTCCGGGCAATGGTGGAGATTGGCTATTGATCTTGTGAAATGATTAACAAATTGGGGTTGCAAATCCTGGATAAATTCACCATTTTAGGGAGTCTATAATTCCTAAAAGCCTCCTATATGCGTAGAATTTACCCTTTATGCCTATTCGTATTACTGTCATGTACCATCACCTCCCGTGCCCAGGAAAGAAAAACAGTATCACCCGGTCCGTATGCAAGTACAGACCCATCTTATGACAAGCTCAACCTGGGCATCGGGTTCGGATTCGACTATGGTGGCATCGGTGGCAATCTGACAGTCTATCCCCAGAAGAATATAGGCCTCTTTGTTGGTGGTGGATATGCGTTCGCCGGCTTTGGTTACAATGCAGGCATCAAATGCAGATTATTACCTGCCAAGCCCTCTTCTCAGTTCACGCCTTTTTTTATGGCTATGTATGGCTACAATGCCGCCGTTCACGTATCCAACGCCTCCCAATATGACAAGATGTATTATGGGCCTACATTTGGCATCGGCTTCGACCTGGGTTCACACGAACAAGGCAAAGGTCAGTTCTCCCTGGCATTCTTCGTCCCCATCCGCAGCACCAATCCGAATGATTATATCGACTATCTGAAGAACACCTATGGCATCACCTTTAAGAATAAGATACTTCCCATCGGTTTCTCGGTAGGCTATAAGTTCAATCTGGATTGATCTTACACCGTATCGGTTTTCAGTTCTTGTCCCGGCATCTTAGACATGCTCCGTTTCCAGTTCTTGTCCCGTGATGACAAAGAGAAAATTCTGTAGCTGGTGAAGATGACGGATGCCGGCTTGTGAAGGTATCGGCTGCCGAAGACGCAACCCTTCATCGTTAAATTCGAAGTCCAGATGGCTGCCACCTACTTTCAGGATCCACTCTTCCCGCACATAATTGCGAAAACCGCATTTCTCCAGGATCTTCGGTGTCAGCTTGATAGGCAGTATCTCCTGGAACTCCGCCTCCTTTACCACTTCCACTACCTGAGTATAATAGGTTGTCTTATAGGATTTGCCGACACTGGCCATTTCCTGCGTCACTTTTATCTCCGTATCGTAAATGAGAGTATTGTGAAGGATTTGCTGTACCGTGATCGTCTCACCTTGCAGGGTCTGCACTTTGTTCCCGCAGCGAAGTTCTTTTGCGTGTATCATAGAGTCTAATTTAAAACATGAAATACAATGGATTACATCATGGTATTTCAAGGGTATAGACTCTTTTTTTTGTGTGTGGAGTGACCAACTGAACATGCAAGATACTCGTCGTTGTCGAAAAATGCAATACCCAACACCCGGTATTTTATCCACACTGGCACTTTCCGCTCATACCTCACAACATACCGTTCCTGTTTCAAACCCCACCGGCAGGTAGCTTATAAAATATGGTGGATGTTTTTATTTTTTATTTGCATTTTATTTTAACTCAGTGGGATATGAAGTTGATCTTGTCTACAGTCTTCCTGTTTTTCAGGAGGAAAAAGAATAAGTCCGTCTTTGACGACGCTATTAAAGAAGGATTAAAAGATTGGTGCGTCACTCAACCACCACTTTCCGGGTATACCCACCGTCCTTAGTTATTACCTGCAGAACGTACACACCCGCTGCAATATCCGCTGGCATCATCAACGTCCGCGTCGTACTGCCACCCTGGATCATCCACGATTGTATCAACGCTCCATTGATATTATAGAGGTTTACGCGGCCATCCTCCACTTCTTTCTTCCACAACAGGTTTAGGCTCGCACCCCTCAGCACCGGGTTTGGATAGACAGTCACTTCAACAGCTTCGGCCTTTATTTCATTACGATCAGCGGACTCGCGAGGTTTGAGCCCCACTACCGCCAAACTGTCTGCGACGATCTGCTTCACCGTATCGAATACATTCCTGCTCCATCCCATCAGGGCCCTATGCACATTCACACTGTCTACCCCCGCACCAATGGAATCCATCATCCGCATGTCATACGGCGATGCAATTGTGTCACTCGCAACTCGCACCGTATCCTCATCGTAGCCTATGATCTCCCCCTGCAGCAGAACAGGAATACTATCAAGTACCTCATGCCGCTCCCCCACCTGCGCTATAACACTCGTATCCAGCCGCATCACCGGCATTGTCCCCATTATCACGTTCTCCAGGCCGTCCAATTTCGGCCGCTCGCATTGATGTATTTCAGTTTTTCCCACACGCGGCGGCCCCATCTCGTCGGACGTAAAGAGCAATCCGGACAATAACACCGGCCACCCTATCCACGGACTCTTCCTCGGTGGCCTGGGAACCACCAGCTTTCTGTTCAGCTGATCCGAACCCACCCTCCCACAGACAGACCCCGAAGCTTTGGAAAAATATTGGATGATCTCTGTATCGCTCATTAAGGTAAAATCCACCACGGTCTTCTGGCAAGCCATACAATGCCGGCCTTTCTCATTGGGATGCATATTCTCCCAGTTTTCATGACATGGCGTGGGTATATGCAGTTGTAGGGGTCTGCTCATATACAGTGTTTCCCTTAAGATGCGGGTAATTTAAAATTACATAAGTGCATCGCAGTCACATGCAGCGCACCCTGGACCTCATATCCCCAACCCTCCTAATCACCTAATTTACAGACAACTACACCCCATCACATCCTTTTTGACATGATACAAACCCCAATAAGTTGTCTATGCAACGATGCCCCCACATCCTACCTTTGTATTGTAAAAAAACGAACCACCATGAAAGCGCTCAAACAGTTATTTTTCGACAAAGAGTTGGTAGAAGCCATAAAGGTTTCCAAAGCCGATCAGGAAGTATTGTATCTCCAGCTCATCAGCGGTAAGATCACCATGAAAGAATACATCGCCGCCAACACGCGCAAAGTCCGCAAGTAGTCTCGCCTCCAACTACTTACTCTATCAGGAAGGTCACAATATTCGGCTGTAGCACCGGATTCACACCGTGCATATTGCCGGTCGCTGTCATAAAAATGACCATCGTTCTTCCGGTCAGCGGTTGATAGGAAACGCCGAAATCATATCTTTCCAAATGCAGCGTGTTAATATCTGTACTATCGGTCATAGTGTTATTATTCAATTCATATGCATAGGTCACACCGGGAGTACGAAAAGCATTGGCAGTTGCAGGGATATGAAATATGTTCATAAACGGTATGTTGCGCTGCCGGAATAGGGCAATATTCCGCGCAAGATCGAAGCATACGGAATCAAGCCCTGACGCCTTGCCAGTCCCACGAAAATAAAGGATATCTCCTCTGGCTATGATCTCGAGCGTATCGTTGCCGTAGATGTCGATGTCTTTTTTGGCGACATCCGTCAAATCCTGCAAAGCCTTCCATTCTTCTTCCGTCAAATTTAACTTCTTCCGGACGTCGTTGAGAACTCCTTCCCTCGTGCCTGATATATGCTTGGCTGAATCCGGATCGAGCACCCAGGCCGTGTTCTCCGACAGGGCTTTCCGGACTTTAGCCAGAAGCGCTTTTTGCTCGGCCGTCAGCTGTTTGTTAGGATCTGCCCGAAAATAGTGAACGAGATGTTTGCCGGGCTTCAACAGCTGGCGGATCCGGGTAGCCGCGGTATCGGCGGCAGTCTGGGCGTTTGCGACAGGATAAAGCCACGAGAGGAGAAGAAAAAAGGTCAGGGTTTTCATTATAACCGCATAACTGATTGATAATTCAAAATACAAAAAAATTAATTCCCCTCCTCCATAGGACATCCCCCGTCACAATCAGCCGCTTATAACCCCCACCATTACCTATCGTATTTTTCCTACGTAGTATACCCTATGATCTCCCTCCCATAAAGGTTATCTTTGTGCTATATAGTTACTGTCTTCTTGTTTATGAAAAACCCTTAATACCGTACCCGCAGAAGGCAGATAATCCCACCAATATTCTATGTCCAACCTTCGAAAGAACTAATCCAAATCTTGGGGCCGGCATTGTTTTACTAAAAGTTTAAAACGATGTTGAAGCCTAAAGTACCCTTTTACATTTGTACCCTGGTATTAACTACTGTCGTCCCGCCGACGACTGCCAATCCCAGCCAGCCCGTAGTGGTTGTTGGAAAAAATCTGGTCTACGCCCCCGCCGGGACCAACGTCAGTAAATCTTCCAGGACAAACAAGACAAACAAGATCTCGCTTGCGGTTGCCAACCCGCAACAAATGCAACAGCAGATGAAGTTCGTGCACGCATATATACGAAACAATGACGATTGCCTGCTTACTGTTAAGCACAGGAGCGAAGGCCCCTTTGCTATCATCGATTCCGTGCTCGATCATTACGGCCTCCCGTTGGAGTTAAAATATCTTGCCGTCATCGAGTCCGAGCTAAAACCCACCGCTCTTTCCCGTGTCGGTGCAAAAGGTCCCTGGCAGCTGATGCCCTCCACCGCCCATGAGCTTGGGTTAAAGGTCAACCACCGCGCGGACGAGCGTATGAACTACCGAAAAAGCACCCGCGCCGCCGCCCTCTATCTGAAGGACCTGCACAGGGAATTCAAGGACTGGCTACTCGTGCTCGCAGCCTATAACGGCGGCCCGGTACCAGTCTATCGGGCCATCCACAAATCACACAGCAGGAACTTCTGGGTACTCCAGAAATACCTCCCCGCGGAGTCGAGACAACACGTAAAAAAATTCATTGCCACTGCTTATTATTTCGAGCGTGGTGATAACATAGCAGCAGCATCCTTGAAAAAAGCGCCCGAGTCCGACGATGTTAGGTTCAGCAGGCTCATGAAAGAGTCCGCTACGTCCTTGAAAGCATCAAATGAATTATTAGGAACGGTTAACTAAACGCACCTTCATACCATGCCATATACCATGCCAGCCAGCCTCGTGCTGGCTGGCGCTATTTCACACATCCCCAACAACCTTTTAACAACGATTTAGTAATCCGGACAGACCAACCACATTCCAATAGATGACAGTGTTCTTAGAACACAATTTCTCCTAACAAAAATTCTATTGTATGAAGAAGTTTGCCATTCTTATCATGATCGTAGCCGGCAGCTTGGTAGCCAGCTCGGCTTATTCGCAGATTCGTGGAGATGGG
Source organism: Sphingobacteriales bacterium 50-39 (assembly GCA_001898505.1). Classification (GTDB taxonomy): domain Bacteria; phylum Bacteroidota; class Bacteroidia; order Chitinophagales; family Chitinophagaceae; genus Puia. The sequence continues at coordinate 685,876 of MKTZ01000001.1, read as the reverse complement.
CGCTACGGCTTCTCGGAAAGGGACTACCCTGGTTACAACTACTATAACTATCCCTCATGGCGTGGCCATTATCGCGACCGCATGTATTATGAGCACTATCGTCACAGGTTCTACAGACAGCACAGACGCTATTTCCGTGACGGCAGGTTCGATCACGATCGTTGGGAAAGAAGGTATCACTAAAAAATTGCCCGGCGTCAGCCGGGCATCCTTTATATCATAATTTCCTGACAAAATATTTTTGTATCAGTCTACTATAGATCATTTCCGGTTTTGTTGCCGGCCAGGCGGCTGAACCATATTGTCTCCCATCTATATATTCTTTATCCAGTATCGCAAGATCATTGTCGAACATCTTTTTTTCGGCATTGCTGATAAAAAATACATACCGGTCGTATTGGATGGCATGGAAAACGTTCTTGAACCTGGAGGATTGGATAAAAATAGAGTTATCTTCATTCAACTTCCAGGATCCGCTGTCGATGGCAGTACGGCTCAGGCAATCATATACTTTGATATAGAACCTTCCATTGGAATCGAGCTCCATCAGACGGCCTGACTGGCCATAGCTGATAGCGTAACAACCTTGTACCACGCCGGTCTTACGCTGAGCCATCAAGACAGCAGACAGTAGCATGCTTGCTAGTATAAGAATGAGATATTTCCTACACATAAATATTGTTGTTTATACCCTTCTCTTGAGCGTAAGAACCGTAATCTCCGGCCAAATCCCGAGCCTCCCCGAGAAAGCCAGGAACCCAAACCCCCGGTTTACATACAAATACCGGCTTCCTTCATTCACCAATCCCGCCCAATCCAGATACCGGTATTCTACAGGACTCCATCGCAGCTTGTCCGTCTCCACGCCAAATTGCGCCCCATGCGTATGCCCCGATAATGTCAGATGTATCGGCACTTCATGATACCGGATCTTCTCTTCCCAATGTGTAGGATCATGCGACAGACATATTTTAAATGCACCCTTATCCACTCCCTCCATTGCCTTGTCCAGATCGCCGACCTTGATAAATCCCCTCCCCCAATTTTGCACCCCTATCAGCGAGATCTTTTGCCCACCTTTTTCCAATGCTACATTCTCATCCAGCAGCAACCGGTAACCCAGTGCAGCATGATGTTGCTTCAATTTCTCCAGGTTGTCCATCTTCTCTTGCTCGCTGTCCCATTCTATATAATCGCCATAGTCATGGTTCCCTAAAATAGAGTATTGCCCATACGGCGCCTTCAGCTGACCAAATCGCTCGATATAAGGCTCTATCTCCCACGCCGCATTGTTCACCAGGTCCCCAGTGAAGACGAAGAGATCACTCTTCTGTGCCTTCGCAAGATCGATCCCCCTCTGTACAGCTTCCGCATTGTCAAAGCTCCCCGAGTGTATATCCGACAGCTGTGTGATGGTGAATCCGTCAAAAGCCTCCGGCAGATCCGCAAAATACAAGGTCGTCCGATGCACCCGGTAGTCATACTTGCCCCTCAGCATGCCATAGAGGAACCCCGCAAAGGGAACAGCCCCCACCAGCACCGCTATCTGGCTGATAAATCGACGTCGCCCCGGCACCAACGGTCCCTCCCCACCCGGTTGGGCGACCCTGCGCCCAACACCGTATAACAATCTGCCGGTATCCCCCAGCAACAGCACCACACAAAAAAATACTTTGGTAATAAAGAAGACAAGGAACAGGCTGAGCATCCATTCATGATAAGGCGTCATCCCCCGGGCAGTCCTGTAGCTGCCTACCCCGGTGACAAACAATACGGTCACCATAAGAGAAACAAAAAGATACCCCCCTCTCACCACCTGACGCAGTACCACCCGCCGCCAGTCGGCGGTCAATGTCTTTAATCCATTGAATACATACCAGTCCATGAGGAAATTGATCCCCAGAATGATCAATAATATCTTGATGGCAGTAGCGCCGCTTCTATGCATCTACCAAAGATAGCACAAGCCACCGGCTATAATCTTATAAATATTTTTTTCTTATATAACCACCAGGCAGGAAGAAAATTAATAGTGGTGAAAAGCAACGCATACAACAGGCTGGCCAACTCCCCGCTGCATCCCATCCCGATCAAACCCTGCATCCAGCGGTCGTTCAGCCCCAGTCCCCCAGGCTTCCATTCATAGAACAACAGCGCCCACACATCCGCCAGGAAATAAATAGTAATGGCATTGGCCCCAAAAACAATACCGGGCTGCGTGCCCTTCCTCATCCCCTTGATGTCCACCAAAAAATACATCGCGCCAAAAAGCAGCGCGGCAAATCCGGAGGTCACCAGCACAAAGCTGCTCGTCCATAAATTTTCATTCACGGGAAATGCCAGTCCCCAGAAATAACCCGCCATCGCTGAGAAAACACCCGCGGTCATCAGCATATTGGCCTTCTCCTGGGGACTCCGGGGACTCAGCATCAGAGCGCCTGCAAGCATACCGGTAATACCGGATACCACAGATGTCACTGTCGTAAGGATACTTTCAGGGTCCCATGTGCCCCTCCACATCCTGCCGGGAAGATATTTACTATCCACCCAGGCGACGATATTCACACCAGGCTCCAGCATCACCTTCCCAATCCCTGGCGTAGGGATCAACGTTAGCACAAGCCAGTATGCCACTAACAACAGAGCAGCTATATATGCCTGCTGCTTCCAATTTGTATGCAGATATATCAGCGAACAGAAGAGAAAGACAAAGGCGATCCTTTGCAGCGTTCCGGTCCATCGGATAGTGTGAAGGTCGAATTGCGGCATCAGGTTCAGGAACATACCCACGGCATAGATCTTCAGGCATCGCCAAAGTATCTTTTTGTACAACTTAGCCTTTGGCACCCCTTCCTCCAGCCTCCGGCTATAGGCCATGGCGATGGATACCCCTACTATGAACAGGAAGAAGGGCGCCACCTGGTCGGTAAAGGACAACCCATTCCATACAGTATGCCGTAAAGTAAAGAATACATGGTCTTCACTGCCGGGATAGTTGACGACGATCATAGCGGCAATGGTAAAGCCCCTCAGGGCATCCAGTGAGATCAGGCGTTGGGGTTGCATGTTCATGACGTAAATTGGATGGTTTTATTGGCAATCAGGGGTCTGGCCCAAAAGCCGATACTCAGGATATAGGCCAAACAAACAAATACTAAGCACATACCGGTCCTCAGCCCGGCCTGGTCGGCTACCCAGCCGATCAGCAACGGCACAGCGGCGCCCCCGGCAATGCCCGTGCATAAAATGCCGGAGAACGATCCATGGTTGGCCGGAACGGAATTCAAGGCCAGGGAAAAGATCACCGAGTACATAATGGAAATGGTAAAACCCATGGCCGGCCATGCGATCAGCGCATATTCCAGAGGTCCCCACAACGCAACACCCAGGACGAGGATAGACAACACCGAAAAGAATATCAACAGCTTCCTGCTGTCGAATAATTTCAGCAGCAGGAGATTCACCGCACAGCCGGCGGTCATCAAACCCCAATACCATGACAATGCGTTGGCCCCCTCCTTCAGCGTGTCCAGTCCATGATAGCGGTGTAGCATCTCAGCCATCCAGTCGGATATCCCCTGTTCGGTGCCGACATAACAAAATATACCGAAGAAATACATCCTCACCAGCGGCGTCCTCAACAACACAAGATAGGTAGCGGCCGAGCCGCTGCGCTCATCCTCGTTCAAAGCCACCCTTGGAAATTTTGAAACAGCTACGATCAGTACCATACACAACAACACCAATAAGAATATCCAATACAGCGCAGTCCAGGTGTACGCAGGATTGGTCACCTTCCTGAGCAGGGCCATGCTCCAATTCCCCGCATTGGCTTCCCAATTAAGGGCGATATAAGCATAGATACGTGGACTGATAAAACTGGCGAGCCCGAACAGCAATTGCGCCAGCACGGAATTGAAAGCAAAATGCTCCTCTCCGCCTGCGATCCGCAACAGCGGGTTTATCACTACCTGCAGCATGGCCATGCCAATACCTATCAGGAACAGCGAAGCCAGGCTCACACCATAGCCGGCAAAAAGACATAACAGCATGGCGCCGGCCACTGCCACTCCAAAAGACACCAGCATCGATCGCTTCTCGCCCGAACGTTCGACAAAGACTCCCGCCGGGATGGACATGACTCCATAGGCGATAAAAAAGGAAAAGGGCAGGAAGGCCACCATGGAATAGCTCAGCCGGAAGCTACGTTGTATATCCGGTATCAGGGCGCCCAGGATGTTCGTAATAAAAGAAATGACAAAAAAGGTCATAAAGACCAGCGATACCATATAGTAGTTGCGTTTCATCCTATGGATTTCCATCACTTCGCCGTGTCGTCCGCACTTACCCGGTTGTCGGCATCCACAGTCCTTCCTCCCCTGCCCCGTACATCGAAAGTCCGCAGCCGGATCAGCTTCCTCTCAGCCACAGGACCATCGTATTGCCGGCTCGACGCCCCCGGCACAGACCCATCCGTTGTATATCTTACCATAAATCCCGGCATCGGCAGGTTGGCCCTGACCAGCCCCCCCTCTATCGACACTCCCGGCACGGGTATCCGGTAAGCATAGCCGCCATTCATATAACTCAGCCTGGGCAGCAGCCGCTGACCCACTACATTCATAAACCCGTTCCAGGCAGCAGCATATAACCGCGCCGTCACTGCACTGTCGGTCTCCATAGCCCACATCGGATCAGGCGCCCAGGCCCGCTCTGCGGTCCCCAGCAGCTTGGGCAGCAGCATATACTCCATCCTTTCATCCGTAGGCAGGTTCTCCGCCCACAGCAGCCCCTCTATACCTAAAATATTCTTTTTCCCCTCCTCTGTCAGCAGCTCCTTGTCACGAAAATAGCCGGCCGCAACAGGCCCTCCGGTATAATCTTCCCTGGCATTCCTGTAATAATCATACGGCATGAATGCGTAAGGCTTATCCACATCCAGGAAACCACCCCAGTGATATCCCCTTTCATCAAAGCTCTTATTGCTGGCCATGTCATAATAGTTGTTGCTGACACAGGAAAGTATCACCTTGTATCCGGCATTGGCCAGACGGTAAGGCAGGTCCTCATCACCCCCGCCGATCATATTGTTCCATACATGCACGCGGGAGTCGCGTTCTTTCCATGCGCTGTCAGGCACTACCTTCGTCTTTCCGCCTTCCGTCACTTTCCGCAATGCCACTTCCTCCCACCCGGACATCACCAAACCCCGGCGCTTCACCAGGCTGTCCAGCCGGTTGTAGAAATACCACCGGGCATCTCCGGGTGATGCCAGCGAACGGTCCTGCTCCATGAGTGCCCTGCAGGCTGGCGATTGCTCCCAGACACCTGCCGGCAATTCATCCCCGCCCAAATGTATCGTCCTCAACGGCGCACCGGCTTCTTTGTACATAGCGCAAACCTCACCGATCACCTTGTCAAACCAGCGATATACGGAAGGAAGCGCCACTGCTATGACATTGTCCCGCCACATTTGTGCGCTCTCATAAACGCTCCTGTCCATCGTGTCGCGCAAGAGATAACGCCGTGCCTCCTCCATATTGCCCTGCCGGGCGTATTTTTTATAACGGGCATCCATAGCCTTGATAGCGGCGCGCGCATGACCGGGACACTCTATCTCTGGCACTACCTCTATATGACGCTCGCGTGCATACCGCAACAGCGAGATAAACGATGCCTTGCTGTAATAACCACTGCCCGCCCCCATACCAGCCAGCGGCCCCGAACCAAATGAAGGCGGCAGACACACCCGCCCGCCGGTCTCAAGTCCCCGGTATGCCCCCACCTCGGTCAGCTCAGGCAGAGAAGGTATCTCCAGCCGCCAGCCCTCGTCATCACATAAATGCAAATGCAATACATTGAGCTTGCACAAAGCCATCAGGTCCAACACTCTCCGGACCTCTTCCTCCGACCTGAAATTACGCGCCACATCCAACATCAACGCACGAACGGCAAACCGTGGCCTGTCCGCCACTACAAGGCCTGGTATCATCACGGATGACTGCGCGCCCCGCCACACTCCGGCAGGCAAGGCGGATAAAAAAGATTGTATGCCATAAAATATCCCCACGGGCGCCGACGCGCTGATAAGGATATGCTTATCCGTTATTTCCATCCGGTAGGCGGAACTGTCAGCCCATCCCTGGCCCTCCGCCTCGTCGACATGCCGCAGGATGATAGCCTTCCCGCTCGCACCCCCCTTCACCACCGGCCGCCGCCCAATCACGCCCGCCAACGCAGTGCTCAAATAAGCCGCCTCTCCCTCGAATCCTGCATCAGCCACCACCGGCGTCTTCCCATCCAATAAAAATGCACTGCCGCTGTCCCTGTACCACAATGGCGTCGGATATACCCGGGACACTTTAGCAGTGTCCATCTGCCGAAAGCCCATATTACGCTGATACTCCATCCCTGGCGTCAGCGCCCCCAGCATCGGATCATCGATCCTGTCCACCTGGTAGTCATGGATAGTATGCCCCTGTGCAGGACGGTCGTCCCACACCAGGTAAAACCCGATAGGCGCATCGGAAATATTAATGCTCAGATCGCTGCTGGTAAATGTGATCGGTAGTGTCCCACCGGGTTTTAGTCCCCTGCGTACGCCATCGCTGGCCTGCAGACGCAGACAGTACAGGTCTCCATTGATATGCTCGATCTGCCCGCCAATCACCGAATGAGGATCGATACTCCGGTTGCTATTGAAATAGATCCCCCAGCCGGACAAGGGAAAGGCGCCGTTGCCCTTGTTCATCAGCGTCAGCCGGCTGACGGACCTGTTCGGCATCTCATAAATATTCTTCACACATGTCCAGCGAATGGCCAGCCGGTCAGCCATCCCCGCACGCATTCCTGCGCCACCCGCCGGGACCTGCGCCGCCAAACCAACGCTACAGCCGGCCAGCAGACAAAAAATAAAAATCCGTTTTATAACTATCATGTATATGCTAAAAAATTTAAGGACTTATCCTGCCATACGACACGCCGCCCGGACCTCCCTCCACACGATAGGAAGGCCATGTATTCAGCCCATTGGCAAACCTTAGCCCGGACAACGACACCCCCCGAACAAGATAAAACCGCATCCGCATCTCCATATTGCCCTCCTTAAGCTCCTCCCTGAACACCATCTGACGGGTGCTCCTCCGCCAGGTGGCAGCCAGGTGCTCCACTGTACAGTCCTTGACAAGACTATAGCCATTGTTCAGGTATACAAATCCGTTAGTAAGTGCAAATGTGGGATCATGCGCATAGCCGGCCGGTATTACCACGCTGGCGGATTCTCCGCAGCTGGCTGAATACTCGAGTCCTGCCGGGCCAGTCTCGAATGCAATCTCCACAGCCCCATCCGAAGGTCGTGTACATACGATGTCCATGCGGTACAGGCTGTCATTGAGCTTGCACGACCGCACGGTATACGACGCTGCACGCACGGAGAAGGGTATTGGCCATGCAACAGGCTGGCCCGCCGAAGAAATCTCACCCCCCGCAGAAGTCTCACTCTCCGCAACAGGCCCCGCAGTCACCGCCCCGGTACCGGTCTCCACAACCCAACGGCCGCCTCCTCCATTCGCTGCCAGCAGCTTCCACAGCTGCGTCAGGATCATCTTCAGGAACTTGCGTGCAGCGGCGACCTCATTGTCGGTATACTGCACCTCCACCAGCCACGGATCCCAGCCGCTGCTGTCCGATACCTCCGATAACAGGAGATGCTTCCAGGCTTCCTTCAGCCACTCCCTGAGCCCGCTGACATCCTTACCCTGCCGCACTGCATACTCCAACAGCTTTTCCACCATCATCACTTCCCCCCTCAGCTGGTAGGACAGGCTCCTCGTAACACCGTCGGTCTCCACTCCGCTGCGCTGTCGCCCCATCCACATGAAAGGCCCACAAACATTCATATGCCAGGTACCTTCAGGGACGAACGGATACACGGGCGCATGATAGTCGCGATCAGCCTTGATCCGCTCGGTCAGCTCGGTAATAGTGACGAACTTATATCCTTCCTTTTGGAGTCGCAGGTATCGCCCCTTGCTGCTGTCTTCCTGTGCAGACACCCGGAAAAAATTACTATTGTAATCCAACGTATTGAACTCTTCGCCGTCATCCAGAAAAGCAATATCCCATCGCATCCCCTTCAATTCCTTACGCCCGCCGCCGATCAGGGCGAGGATGGTGTCGCTGCCATACGGAGCTTTCACAAGTGGCAGCGTTTCTCCATTATACCAGCTGTTCGGATCGGAACTGGTTACGGCTACATCATATTTACCCTTCAGCACACTGGCCAGGGCCGGAGACCATTGGAATTCCTGACCGAAGAAAACCCTCGACCGCTCCAGCCCATACCGGGCCAGCACCTCATCCGAAAGCTCGATGGACCGTTGCAGGTCGGCAGCAGGATAACCGATGAACAGTTGGTCCGAATAATGCGCCACCACAAGCTCTATCTGCCGGCGCCTGACAAGCTTCTGAAGCAATGCCAGCACATCAGGATGCTCCTGCGCCAGCACTTCGATGGCATAACCCTGCATCTCGATGTCGGACTTGTATTGCGGATGGGCGTCGAAGAACTGCAGCACGGGGAAAAGCGACTCGCGGATAATCCTCCGCTCGATCTTATAGTCGCCCGCAACATACTGGAAATTGAAATGGAACAGCCCGATGACGTATTTTTCCTTTGCCTGAACCTTCCCCCAGGTGAGAAGGACCATCGGCAGACAAACGAGTATTATCCTGGCTTTTTTTATGGACGACATCATCGTTAAGAGACGCCGGAACTTTGCCGATACTCAAAAGGATCTTTGAATTTACACACGGACCTTATGCCCGCGGACAGCATAATAGCCGATGAAGCAATAACAGGGCACCACGATCCAGTATGCCTCCTGCGGAGAAAAATGGTCTGCCAGCCATCCATACAGCAAAGGCAGCAGCGCCCCACCCCCGATGGCAAGTATCAGCAGCGAAGAGCCTACCCTGGTAAATCTCCCGAGCCCCCGTATAGCCAGCGGCCAGATAGAAGGCCAGACCATTGAATTGGCAAGACCCAGCAGGGCGACAAACGTCACAGAAACACCTCCGCGTGTAAAAAGGGCGGCAAGCCCGAATACCAGCCCCATCAGGGAAGATATCTTCAATACCTTAGTATGGGAGAGATATTTGGGTATCAGCACAATGCCCAGTAAATAGCCCGCCAGCATCCCCGCGAGCGTGTAGCTGTTAAAGAACCTTGCCGTAGACAACCGGAAACCCAGCGAAGTCCCATAGCTGATGATAGTGTCCCCCGCAATGACCTCGACACCCACATAAAGGAACAAAGTAAGCACCCCCAGCAGCAAGTGCGGGAACTGGAATATGCTTGTCTTACGGTGATGCTCATTCGTCTGGCTCGTCTCATCCTCTTCCTCGTGCGCCTCAGGCAATCCGGAATAATAAACCCACGCGCCCAGTCCCAGCAATGCCAGCGCAATGATGGCATAAGGCACTATCGCACGATGCGCCAATTGCTCCAGGACGATCGCCTTCTCCGAAGGCGCCATATGCGCCACCCTTTCCCGGATGCCATCGGCATCGTTCAAAATGACGGAACCCAGCACCAGCGGACCGATCACACCCGCAACACCATTGCATATGCCCATAATGCTCATACGCCGCGCAGCACTCTCCATCGGCCCGAGTATGGTAACATAAGGGTTGGCCGCGGTTTGCAGGATTGCCATCCCCGTTCCCTGGATAAAAAGTCCGAAAAGAAAAAGCGCATACATTCTGCTCATCGCAGCGGGGATAAAACACAGCGTACCCACGGTCATGATAAAAAGGCCCAGCGCCATTCCATTCTTATAGCCGGTCCGCTTCAACACCGCGGCTGCAGGCAGCGCCATCACCGTATAGGAAATATATAAGGAAAATGCCACGAGGTAGGAAGAGAAATTATTCAGCTGACACGCTATCCGCAGATAAGGTATCAACACGGAATTGAGCCAGGTCACCAGACCGAATACAGAAAATAGTATGCCGATAATAAAGATCGGCTGCCGCAGGTACTTCATAAGATCAGTTCACGGGGTGGTCAAGATGATCCAATGCCTTCCTCACACTGCCATATTCAAGCAACAGCCGCTTGGCCGCCTCGTAATCCGTCAATCCGGACCGACCCATCAACATCCTCACGCCCCGGTCCAGTATCTTGTCGTTGATCAATTGCACATGAACCATTTGATTGTCTTCCACCCGCCCTAATTGTATCATTACGGTGGTACTGATCATGTCGAATAACATCTTCTGAGCGGTCCCGCATTTCATTCGTGTGCTGCCTGTTATAAACTCCGGTCCCGTAATGACCTCCACAGGGAACTCCACCGCTCCGGCAATGGGCGATCCGGGATTGCTGACGATACACCCGGTAGTAATATCATGCGCCCTGCACGCCTCCAACCCCGCCAGCACAAAAGGCGTGGTCCCGCTGGCCGATATGCCTACAACCATGTCCGACGGCGAAACATTCTCCGCCCGCAGCTGCGCCCACGCATCCTCCCTGTCATCCTCCTTCTCCTCCCGCGCTTCGACAAGACGATCTACTCCGCCTGCCAGCACAGCAACCACCCGCCCCTTCGGTACGCCATACGTAGTAGGCAGCTCGATAACATCCAGCACCGAAAGCCGCCCTCCGCTGCCCGCCCCTACATAGAAGAGCCGCCCCCCTTCTTTCATTCGGGCTACAATAGCGCCGATGAGACGGTTTATCGCAGGCAGTGCCTCCCGGATGGCCTCCGCAACGGTGGCATCCTCCCCATTGATGCTCCGGGTTATTTCCTCTATTGACTTGGTTTCCAGGTTCCTGTGCCGGGACGGTTGTTCGGTGATCTTCCGCATGAGTAGATTGCGTTTTATTTCGTGTTTAAAATTCTAAAATAGGCAATTTCATGCAAAAAAAATTTGTATTTTCACTCCGTCTTGGAAATTCACTATGCTAAGGACGGAAAGATTAAAGCTGATATTAAAAGAGATCAACCTGTACAACAAAGTGCTTTCAGCGGAGTTGAGCGAAAAGTTGTCGGTGTCGGAAGACACCATCCGAAGGGATTTGCACGAGCTCGCAAAAGATGGCGTCATCGTAAAAGTACACGGCGGCGCCATGAGCAAGACCTTTCATTATCCCTTCGGCAGTCAGGACAAAGTATACGCGCTGGCAGCCAAGCAACACATCGCATCCAAGGCGATAGGACTGATCAAAAAGGGGTCCTCGGTCCTGATAGAAGGTGGCACGACGATGATGGAAATTGCAAAACAGATACCGCCTAAGCTGCATGCCACTTTTTATACATTGAGCCCCCAGATGGCCATCACCCTGTCCGGCCATGAGAACATAGAGGTCGTTACCATCGGCGGCAGGCTGCTTAAAGATGCCAACCTGCACACCGGCGCCAGCGTCATTAACGAGTTGGCGGGCATACACGTAGACCTCTGCCTCATCGGCGCCAACGGCCTGTCCATCGAACATGGATTGACAGACTCGGACCGGGAAGTTACACAGGTGATCAAAGCCATGATCCGTTCCTCTGACAAGCTCGCAGTTGCCATGATCTCTGAAAAATTGAACACGGTTAAGAAAATGAAAATATGCGATTTCGCATCAATTGACTATCTTGTTACGGAATTGAAGCCGGGCAGCCCAACTTTGTCCGAGTGGCGTAGTAAACGATTAAGCAGGCTCTGACCGCATCACTTGACCTTGCCTATTTTGCCTCATCCTATAATAGTATAAAGGAGATTAAGTTTCTGTTAATACACAAGGCACCAGAACTAACCAGATTTGCCTTCATTAATTTTACATCGTGATGGCTAAGGCTGACTTTTCAAATGTTGACCCCCAATGCTGGGTACGCCTGAAAGAAGGCGATGCCTCTGTCCTGGGAGAATTGTACGACTTCTATGTCGACAAATTGTTCCTGGCTGCTTCAGCCATTACCAACGATCGGGAGCTGGTCAAGGACTCCCTCCAGGAAGTATTCATCGAAATATGGAACTACCGTGAGACCATCGGACAGGTGCAATACCCACAGGCTTATCTTACCAAAGTGTTGCGCAGCATCCTGGTTAAAAAATTGAAGAAAAAAGAGAGGCTTGCCTGCTACCCCCTGGAAGAAACACTGCCTGGTCTCGAAGACAATCGCGAAGACGCCATTATTTTTTCAGACACGGACAGGGAGATGAAGACACGACTGTCCCATGCGATGAACAAGCTCACTACCCGCCAGAAGCTTATCCTCCAGTTTCATTTCTACGAAGGGCTCACCTACGAACAGATAGCCCGCAGGCTCAATATGAACTATCAATCCGTTAACAACCTGGCATTCCGCACCATACGTCATCTCCGCAATATTATGATGGTCCTCCTTTTTATTATCATCAAAAAATAATTTCCGGAGATTGAGTATCCGGCCTCGTTTCCCACTCTCTAATTGTCGATGCACAACCATGATTTCTATTCCGTCTACACCGTAGACCAATTCGCCGCCGATGAGCACTTCCAGCAATGGGTATTGCAGGCAGATGAGGCTTCCGATGCTTTCTGGAAGGACTTCCTGGATGCTCATCCCGGTCGCCTGAAAGATCTGCTGAAGGCCCGGCGGCTGGTTGAGCTGTCCGCGCACGCTGCCTATGGCACATCTCCCCTCACAGGCAAGGAAAAAAAGGCCCTGAAAGACAATATCTTCAGCCTCCTTGACCTGCAGGCATCAATCTCCGCTCCACGCAAAGCCATCATAACGAAGATCGTTCTGTTCAGGGCGGCTGCCGCTGCCGTGTTCATCCTGGCGGTCGTTTCATTCTTCCTTGTCTACAACAACAGGCTCGGCGCCGGCAGTAACAAATCTGCCCTGCTGGCCGAACATACAGGCCCCAATCAGATAAAAAAGATCCTCCTCGCCGATAGTACCCTCATCATTCTCAATGCCAATTCATCGATCCAATATAACCCCGACCTTTCCTCCACCCGGGAGATAACGCTGAAAGGGAACGCTTTCTTCAACGTAAGCAAAGACCACGGCCGTAGGCCCTTCGTGGTCCACACAGGCACAACGGACATCACGGTTCTGGGAACGACCTTCAACGTCAACGCCCGCTCCGCAGCAGCGGAAGTAGTCCTGACCAGCGGTAAGGTCAAATTGACTCAACCTGGCCGACAGTCGTCGGTACTCCTGCTGCCAGGCGACAAGGTCACACTCGACACGATGCAGCACGTCTTCATCAGGTCCACGGTAGATATCCCTTTGTATACGGAATGGATGGATGGCAAATGGAACTTCCGGCATAATACACTGGAAGACATTGCCGGACTGATCACCAAATATTATGGCGTAACAGTAGAGTTTAAAAGTGAGAAGAACAAAAGATTACGCATCAATGCCGTGATCCCGGTCGGCTCCCTTCAAAAATTGGTCCCCGTCCTCGAACAGACGGTCCATAAGAAAATGAGCCTTACCAGTGACACGCTTATCATAGAATAATTCCGGAACCCAAGCCCCTAAACCCTAATCAGGCCCTATTCGTCCTTTATTCAACTGCTTAATAAATTTCAAAATGACCCACCGAACTCAACGCACTAGTTTGTTCAGCCACCCGCTGGTCGCACTGTTCATTTTACTTTGCACCTCGGGCATTGCAAGGTCCCAGGACCTGGTTGCTGCCAATTCCGCTAACAATCCCGTGCAGCAAGCCGAAGACAATTCGTCTTTCGAAGTCACGTACACCCAGCGTACCATGCCGCTGGAAAATTTCATGCGGCAATTCCAACGGGAATATGGTATCTATTTCAGCTACCAGACGGACTCGTTGAAAGAAACCATCGTCGTTTATGCCGAGCCGGTCAATAAAAAAGAAGACCCGGGCAGGTTGCTGCTCACCGTCCTGACACCGGTGGGCCTTACGTACAAGATCGTCAACAATGTGTACGTGATCTCTCAGTCGGAAGAAAAAAAGAAAGTAGAGAAAAAAAAAGAAATCGTGACGGTCGATCAGATCGTAAACGGAAAAGTCTCTGATAACAACGGTCCCCTGGCGGGCGTCACGGTATCGGAAAAAGGCAAGACCCGTATGACGACCACCGCCGCCGACGGCACCTTCCAGCTGTCGATCTCCAACCCCAATGCAATATTGGTTTTCTCTTCCATAGGCTACCGGTCAGTAGAAGTGCCGGTCAATAACAAGAACTATATCACGGTCGTAATGGAGGCAGGCAAAGGCCAGGACCTGACGGGCGTGGTCGTAACAGCACTCGGCATCACGCGCATGAAACGATCCCTGGGTTACTCCGTTGGCGAGATCAAAGGCGATGATGTCAACAAGGTCGCTCAGACCAACGTCCTCAACGGCATGGCCGGAAAAGTTTCAGGCGTCAATATCAGCGCTACTGGCTCAGGCCCTACCTCTTCCGTCAGCATGGTCATCCGCGGTATCCGCTCCCTCAACAGCGATAACCAGCCCCTCTTCGTCATTGACGGCGTACCGGTCAAGAACTCCCTCAGCAACGTGGGCACCAACAATGGTAACAAGAATGATGTGGACTATGGCAATGCCATCTCCGACCTCAACCCCAACGACATCGAAAGCGTCTCCATCCTGAAGGGTCCTAGCGCAGCTGCCCTCTATGGCTCCCGCGCAGGCAACGGCGTAGTGATCATCACCACCAAAACGGGCAAAAAGTCGAAAGGATTGGGCATGACTTTCAGCTCCAATACAGAATTCGACATGCCCTACAAATACTTGCCGACGAACCAAAGCTATACGGTCGGCTCTGATCCCTATACTACACCCAACGGCTTCAACAGCCTCAACGGCGTCATCGTCGACCTTGCCGGCACCGACACCTATCGCTTCGGAACGCCACTGAACAAAGGCATCAAAGCCATTCAATGGAACAGCAAGCAGGACGCCCAGGGCAACTATATCCCACAGGATATGGTCAGCCACAACAACCTGAAGAACTTCGTACAGACTGGCATTACTTCGGTCAACAGCCTGTCCATCGAGAACTCCACCGACAGGGACAACTACCGCCTGTCCTATACAAATACTACCAATAAAGGTATCATACCCACCTCCGGCCTCACCCGCCACAACCTCGCCCTCAACCTGGAGCACAAAGTGGACCAGAACTTCAAGATCACCAGCTCCATCAACTACACCCGGTCAGGGTCCGACAACGTAGTGGCCGGAAATCAGGGCGGCGTCCTGCAGGACGTAGCATATCTATCACCCAGCGTAGACGTACGTGGTTTGAAGGACTATTGGCTTACGCCCGGCATCCAGCAACGCAAGGCCCTGCCCCCCGTCGGCGTCGACCAGGATCCGAGTACGCTCGATCCCAGGACCAATGGTGATAACAACCCCTGGTTTACGCTCAACCGGGTAAAGAACGCATTCCTGCGCAACAGGATCTTCGGCAATATAAAAGCCAACTATCAGTTCTCTCCCCATTTCAGCGCCTTCCTCCGGTACTCACAGGACCTGTATACGGAAGACAGGGAGACCAGGATATCCAAAAGCTACAACTACGAAAGGAACGGGTATTACAATCGTACCAATATATACAATACGGAAAGCAATACGGACTTCCTGGCCACTTACCACAATGGCTTTAAGAGTGGCTTTGACCTGACGGCCTCGGCTGGCGCCAACTACCAATATGTATATGGCTCCATGCTCCAATCCTATTCAGCATCCGGCGGCGGCATCATCGCTCCCGAACTGTTCAACCTCTCCAATATTTCGCAGGCCAATCTGCGCTCTTCCTCCTACTATAGCAAAAAAGCCATCTATAGCGTATACGCCACTACCTCCCTGGGATACAAGGACCTGGCTTACCTGGACCTCACCGCCAGAACGGACCAGTCCAGCACCCTGCCGACCAACGCAAACACATACTTCTACCCTTCCGCCTCGCTCAGCGTGCTCCTGAATAAGATCATCCACTTCCCCGAAGCTTTCGACATGGTCAAGGTCCGCGGCGGCTGGGCCAAAGTGGGTAAGGACACCGACCCCTACAACTTGTACGGTACCATTGGCATCAGCAGTTTCGGCAACACCACCATCGAGACCACACAGGGCACCTTGAAGAACCCCACCCTCAAGCCGGAAGAAGCCATTTCTACGGAGCTGGGCCTGGAAGTAGCGGCCTTCAAGAACCGTCTCCGCTTCGAAGGCACGGTATACCGCAGCGACAACAAGAACCAGATACTGTCCATCAGCACCCCTTCCTCCTCCGGCTACACAGGCCGTCAGATCAATGCTGGCCTTGTCCGCAGCGAAGGTCTCGAGCTGCAGGTCAGCGGCACCATCATCTCGAACAAAGACTGGAACTGGAACCTCAGCGTCAACTATACCAAGAACAATACGTACGTCCTGTCCCTTGCCAACGGCGTACCCTACTACTCTTTCTGGCAGGATGGCAACAGCGGCTCCTGGACTTATGCAAAAGGTCAGCCCATACCAAACACCTTCAAGGCGGACGGCTCCCCTGTCATCAGCGACGGCAAGATCGGCCAGCTCTGGGACAACCAGGTGGCTACGGTCACTGACAAAAGCTCGCCCTACTACGGCTGGCCCCTGCTGGACAACGGCGGGCAATACCAAAAGCTTAGCAACGGTGATTTCGCCCATAAAGAGGTGGTCGGCAACTTTAACCCCAAGCTCCTGATGGGATTCCAGACTTCTGTATCCTACAAGATGTTCACGCTGACAGCCAGCGTAGACATGCGCCTGGGTGGGACCTTCTTCTCGCAGACCTACCGCTACATGGGGTCCGACGCAGCCATGGCCCGCCAGGAAAATATGGGCATCCCCATTCCCGCGGCCAATAAGGGCGATATTCCCGGCTACCTGAAATCCAATCCCGATAAATTCATCAAGTTCCATGGATTGCAGATGTTCAAGCTCGTTGGCGGCCCCACCACGGAGACAGGCGGCTTCCCCTATAACAACAATGGCAATATCACCATCAACGACGGAGCCTTTTTCCCGGGCGTATACGATGACGGCAGCGGCAACCTTGTTGAAAACCTGGGCGACCCCAATCTTACCAAGTACGACTATTACGAAGACGCCGTTACAGCCGGCTGGCCCTTCGCCCGCATGAGCATGTTCGATGCCTCTTATATCAAGCTCAGGGAGATCACCCTCAACGCCGACCTTCCGAAAGCATGGGCCACCGCCCTCAAGCTCCAGAACATCTCACTGGGCATCTATAGCAGGAACATCGTTCTGTGGACCAAGGCCAAAGCCGGCATCGACCCTGAACTGGCCTACCAGTTCCAGACCGGAGCCCAGGGCAATGGATCTCAGTTCAGACAAGGCATCGAAAGATATAATATCACCCCCTGGACGATACCTATGGGCGTTAAACTCAACGTCCGTTTCTAATCCAAAACCTCCGTTAATTCAAAAACTACGATCATGAACAACAAATTAAAAATATGTAGGGCGGCAGGCGTCTTCCTTTTCATCATATTAACCTCCGGGTCGTGTAAGAAAATATCAGACCTCAACAACGACCCCAATAACGTGACAGCAGACCAGGCAGCTCCCGATTACGTTATGGCCGGCGTCCTTACCTCCACAGCAACCAACTATGGCAACCTGGGATCGGGTAATCTTTCCGGCGCCATGCAACAGAGCTACCAGGACGCCTGGGGCAACACCTTTAGCCAATATAACTGGAGCCCATCTGACTGGAGCAGCAACTACGCCATCCTGCGTAACAACAAGCTCCTTCTGTCCAAAGCCCAATCCTTCAAATGGAACTTTCACCAGGGTGTCGCCCTGGTCATGCGCGCTTTTAATTTCGGAGTCATCGCCGACTTCTGGGGCGACGCACCGGACTCCATGGCCCTCAACGGCGACCAAAACTCCCTCGCCGCCCAGTTCCCTAAATTCGATGGACAGCAGAGTATGTACAACGGTGTTATAGCGGACCTGAAAGCAGCCATCCCCTTCCTGCAAGGCACACAGACTGACCACCCGGAGATCACCGCCGTCACCCAATCCTCCGATGTATTCTATGGCGGCGATCCGGCAAAATGGAAACGCCTCGCCTTCTCCCTGCTGCTTCGCTATTACATGCGCCTCTCCGCCAAGCAAGACGTCCGCGCTTCCGTAGAAGCCATCGCCGACAGCGTATTTGCCTCCAACGGTGACGACTGGGCCATGCCCTTCCCCGGCACGGATGTTAACACATCCTACCAGATGGCCTCCAAATACCAGGGCCAGTCCAACTTCGACAGGAACAAAATGTGCGGCACCTTTACCATGAAGCTGAAAGACCTCAAGGACCCCCGCATCGTTATCATGGCTCAACCCGTCGTCACCCCTTCGGTCGTAGACGCGTCGAAATTTGCCCCCGGCGATAATACCACACTCGCTACCATTATTGGCGGCGTCCGGTATATCAACCCCGCAGCCGCAGCAGCCGCCAAATTCAAACAATTCGACCCCGCTACCTACGCCACGGACAGACCCTATGGCGCCGTAGTTGGCGCCCTGTACGGCCTGTACGATACCTCATCAGTGTATGTCGGCATCCCCATTGCTTATAGCAACAATGATTTCCAGTATAATATCAACGGATCAGGCACACAATCGACTTCCAATAACAACTATGTATCCTACCTGCGCCGCGATATCTACGACAACCCCAAGGGCGACCTGCTCAAAGAAAGAATGGCATCCTATGCGGAAATATGCTTCGATCTGGCCGAAGCCGCTCAGAGAGGATGGAATGTGAATCATACGGCCGACGAATGGTATTACATGGGTATCCAGGCATCCTTCGACACCTGGCAGGTATTCAGCTCCTATCAGTCGGACGTCAATAACTACTATGGTTGCGTAAAGAACTACAACGACTACATCGCCCAGCCCAATGTTGCTTATAACGGTACCCTGCAAAGGATCATCGAACAGAAATGGATCGCCGCCTGGCAAGCCTGCAACGAGGCCTGGATGGACTGGAGAAGGACAGGATTCCCAACCCTGGGCATCGGCTGGGCCTCCTACCGGGGACAGATTCCCGTCCGCTTCGCCTACCACCCATCGGAATTGCAAAACAATCCCACCAATGCCAACGCAGCTATCACCTTATTGCAACCATCGGCTTATGTAGCCACTGACGGCAATAACAGCTGCTGGTCCAAACCCTGGCTGCTCCAAGGGACGACTAAACCCTGGTAATATAATATGCAAAGTTTCACCCGCCTGGCAGGCCTCCTGATAATAGTATGCCTGCCAGGCTTAACACCTGCTGCCGGACAATCCGGACGCACGGACGCCCTTATGCCTGTCCCGAAAGCATACAGCCGGACAGCAGCACATTTCGCGATCACACGCGACTTCAGAGTGGCGGTCACAGGCCCCTGCGACCAACGGCTCTACGCAGAAGCCAGCCGCTTTATCCGGCGCCTCAGCGAAAGGACAGGCATCTTCCTGGACAAACAAGGCTTCGTCAGCCGGAAGGATAACAACCCCTCTTCCACCCTCCTGATCAACGTGCAGCGGCCTGGAAAGCTGCTGCCAGACGAAGATGAAAGCTATCACCTCGAAGTGACTTCCAGCCAGGTGATCCTCTCGGCGCCAACGGACATAGGCGCCATCCGCGGTCTGGAAACCCTCTTGCAGCTGCTGAGCGCTGAAGCCGCAGGCTACTTCTTCCCGGGCGCCCTCATCGACGATACTCCCCGCTTCCACTGGCGGGGCCTCCTGCTGGACGTGGCCCTCCACTTCATGCCGGTGCAGGAAATAAAAACGACCCTGGATGGCATGGCCGCAGTCAAAATGAATGTGCTTCACCTCCACCTCTGCA
Organism: Sphingobacteriales bacterium 50-39; assembly: GCA_001898505.1. Classification (GTDB taxonomy): domain Bacteria; phylum Bacteroidota; class Bacteroidia; order Chitinophagales; family Chitinophagaceae; genus Puia. Next base: position 666,027 of record MKTZ01000001.1, on the reverse strand, counting down.
ACGACCAGGGCTTCCGCGTGGAATCCAAAACCTTTCCCCGCCTCCACGGCATGGCATCCGACGGCCTGTACTACACATATGAAGACATCCGTTCCATCATCGAATACGCCAGCCAGCGTGGCATTCGCGTCGTTCCCGAATTCGTGGTCCCCGCCCATACCACGGCCATCCTGACTGCCTACCCCGAACTCGCCAGCGTCAAAAGGAGTTATTCCCTGCAACGCTATTTCGGGGTCTTCGATCCGGTGATGGACCCTACCAACGAAAAGGTCTACACCTTCCTCGACAAGCTCTTCACGGAAATGACCCACCTCTTCCCGGACCCTTACTTCCACATCGGCGGCGACGAGAACACGGGCAGGGACTGGCAGCAAACTCCCCATATCCGCTCCTTCATGGCAGCACACGGTATGAAGTCCTACATGGACCTCCAGACTTATTTCAACGGGCGCATACAACCCATCCTCCGCCGCAACGGGAAGATCATGATGGGCTGGGACGAGATCTGGCAGCCGGGCGTGCCCAAAGACATCGTCATCCAGTCCTGGCGCGGTACGACCTCTTTCTACCAATCGGTGCGCGCGGGCTACAAGTCCATACTCTCCAACGGCTATTACATCGACCTCATCCAGCCGGCCTCCTTCCATTATCTCAACGACCCGATCCCGGACAGCGTCCACCTGACAAAAGCAGAGGAGGATAATATCCTGGGCGGCGAAGCAACGATGTGGAGCGAACTGGTATCCACCGAGACGGTAGACTCACGGATATGGCCACGCACAGCCGCCATCGCGGAAAGGCTCTGGTCCCCTCGCTCGGTTTCCGATACCAACGATATGTACAGACGGCTGGACCTGGTTAGCCTGCAACTGGAATACCTGGGTCTCCGGCACGAGCTCCACCAGCAATCGCTGCTACGACGCCTCGCCGGCACACGCGACACCAGGGCCCTCCAAACATTGGTAGACCTCCTGGAACCACTAAAAATATATGAGCGCAACCAGGGCGATACGATGTACACCGTATTCTCGCCGTTGACAAAGCTGGCCGATGCCGCTATTCCGGACCAGCCCACTCCCAGGATATTCAATAGGCAGGTAGAGGATTACCTGAAAACGCCCACTCCATCCCTGGAAAAAGCCATCAGGGAAAAGCTGATCCTCTGGAGAGACAATGATACGGCCTTCCGGCGGCTCCTGTCCCATGCACCGGTCCTGCAGGAAGCAGCTCCACTCTCACAAAATCTCTCGGCCTTGTCCTCAGCGGGACTGCAGGCCCTGCAGTTGATCCATGCTCACACAGCCCCCTCCCCCGAATGGATTCGATACAGCAACACCCTCGCGGTCCGCGCCAGGGAACAGAGCGGTCGTTGCGAGCTGCAGGTGACGGATGCCATAAACAAACTCATCCTCCGCGCCGGCCACGCAGGTTCCCCCACGCTCGCCAATGGTTTCTTGCAAGAATATCACGAACCCTACCCCGTAAGTACAAACGCCGCCGACAACGAAGTTCGCAGCATCGCTGTCGATAGACATTCCACGGTCTGGATCGCCACTGCCGCAGGAGTTTTCCTGAAAAAACAGAGTGACAGCAAATGGACTCCCTGCCTCGCGCCAGGCAAAGCCAACGGCCCCGCATACGCTGTCCTCTCCCACTCCGACGCAGTTTGGATCGGCGCATGGAATGGCCTGTTCCGCTTCCGACGCAATAGCATGGAACAAATACCCGGCACGGCTGGCCCCATCTCCGCCCTCTGCGCCGCCCCGGAAGGCATCTACGCATTGGGACCCCGCGGAACCTGGCTCTTCGACGGACAACAGCTCATCAAAAAAGACTATACCCTCCCCCGCTCCATACGCAGCGCCATCCCGGACCCGGCAGGCAGCGGCATCTGGGTCGCCAGCGACGTTGGCCTTTTCCACTGCACCAACGGCGCCACTACCTGCTACCGAGGTCCAACTTCTCTCATCAGCGCAGGTCTTAAAGGCCTCGCCTTCGATGACAACCGCAAGCTTTGGGCAGGAGGCCTGGGAGGCGTATCCATCCTGGACGACGGGAAAAAACAAAAGGAGATCACACCGCTCGAAGGCAGTCCCTCCATCTATATCAACTGTGTCCGCCGCTCGCCCGACGGCAGCATGTGGATCGGCACCCGCGTAGGCGTAGTACGATATTACCCCGATGGCACACACTCCCTGCGCTTCAGCCGCCGCTGGCTCCTTGACGACCAGGTCAACGACGTTGCCTTCGACTCCGCGGGCGACGCCTGGATCGCCACGGCAAAAGGTGTCAGCGCCATCCGCCGGCGTCACATGACACTCGCATCCAAAGAAGATTATTTTTACAACGTCCTGATGAAAAGACATATCCGCGACCCGTGGATTGCAGGACAATGCCATCTTAATATCCCGGGCGACACCACTTCATGGCAGCCGGAGGACGACGACAACGACGGCGAATTCACAGGCAACTACCTGACCATGGAATCCTTCCGCTACGCGGTCACCCATAGCGAAGACGCAAAGATCAAGGCTGGCAAAGCCTTCCGCTTCCTCAAGCAGCTGCAGGAAGTCACGGGGGGCGACGGATACTTCGCCCGGACCATCGTCCCGGCACAATGGGGCGATCGCGTGCACGACGGCAACATGCAGTACACGGACCAGCTGCGCGCGGAGAAAGAAGTGGAAGACCCGCGCTACAAGCCGGTGGAAGATCGCTGGAAACTCTCCGCCGACGGCAAATGGCGCTGGAAAAGGGACGCCAGCAGCGACGAATGGTGCGGACACATGCTTGGTTACTTCTTCTATTACCAACTCGTCGCCGACGAGAAAGAAAAAGAAATAGTCCGCCGCCATGTAGCCACCCTGGTCAACCATCTCATCGCCCATAACTTTTATATGGTGGACATCGACGGTACACATACGCATTGGGCGGTATGGTCACCAGAATCTCTCAACCGCGACCCGGAATGGGCTCAGGACAGAGCCCAGAACTCCATGGAGCTGCTGTCCTTCCTGAAGCTGGCGGGATACATGACGGGCGACACCATTTACGAGCACCACTACCGCCGGCTCATCGATGAAGAACATTATCTGGACAACATGGCGGGCATCACCCGGCAGGACCCTGCCTGGTTCATCTACTTCGACGTCACCATGCAGGCATACTTCCTACCCATCCTCCTCCACTGCGAAAAAGATCCGGCCCTTTTGGACTTCTATCGCCGGTATGCAGACGAATGGATGGAAAAAAGAAAAGATGACCACAACCCCCTGCTCGATTTTCTCTACAGCTATGCCCGGGGAATAAAAAAAGACCCCTCGGCCTCCCTTGACTTCCTCACGGACACGCCCCTCGATCTCATCGACTGGCACATCGATCACACTCAACGGGAAGATATACACGTAGTACATAACCCCGTCCTCGACGAATGGCAGGTCAACGAGCTCCCCCCGGCCAGCATACGACAGGTAGTCCGCTGGGATAAAAACCCCTGGGGCGCCTCCGGCGGAGAACCTAATATGGAAAGGGAACCGGTGTTCTGGCTCCTGCCCTACTGGATGGGCAGATACCTGCAATCGATAACTCCACAACAATAATGATAAATCATCGACCATGACAACACGCGCATGTATGCTCGGCTGGCTTTTAGCATTTGGCTCAGCCGCCTTTGCCCGAAACCCTTCGCCGCCCGTTCAGCCTGCTCATAAGGACAAACCTTTCAAACAAGACTATAGTATCAAATATGTGATGCCCACCGATGCCCGCCTCTCCAAAGTGGTCTGCGACAGGAACGGCGTCATTCAGGTACTCTCCTCCGAAGGCCCCCTGCGCCCCTCCGGCGGCGCCTTTCTATACCCCGGCCAACTGCGACCCGACAAAACATATCGCCCGATCAGCGATAAAAAGATCAGGGATATAGGGCTCTGCGAAGGCCAGCTTGTCTACGTGGATGACGCGGCAGTGCTGAGCAACGCATGGGCAGGCAAACTCTATACACGCCACGAGATGTCCGACGTAACCCTCTTCTCGGTAGCGCCCGACCTCAGCTCCCTGCTCTCCAATGGCACCTCGCTGCAATACTACAGGGATGGCCGGCGGACATGGGCCTGGCAAGGCAGCCCCGGCGAAAAAGTGACGGACATCCGGTTCGACAAATCCTCTCATTCCTTCTGGATACTGACCACCAATACGTTTTCCATCTTCAAACCCACAGGCAACGAGCTGCGCGTGCTGTATAAAGGCAACGACCTCACCTGCTTCGCGCCCTCCGGCGACAGTCGTATGGTATTAGTAGGTACCCATGATGGTTATATCACCCTGGACGCCGCATCCGGAAAACCACAGGGCGGGATACGCCGCAAGCTGCCCTGCCCGGACCTTTCGGTCATACGCCTCATCGACGGCCAAACCTGGTTCGGTTCCGCCAAAGGCGCTTTCAAGCTCCGCAAAGACGGCAAATACGATTACTACGCCTCCCGCCGCTGGCTGCCCTCGGATAAAGTAGCCGACATCGCAGAGGGCCCCGCAGGATCTGTCCTCATCCTCACGGACAAAGGGCTGGGCGAGATCCACTTTAAAGACATGACGCTCTATGACAAGGCGATGTACTTCGAACAACAGGTACGGGCACGACACATCCGCCTGGGCTTTAACGCCACACTGGCCAGGATGAAGGACGGCGATATCACCACCGGCTCGGTGGAAGACTCGGACAACGACGGCCTCTGGACCTCCATGTACCTGGGCGCTGAGGCTTTTCGCTACATTGTAACCCGCTCCCCCGAAGCGCTGCAGAACTGCCGGGAATCCCTCGACGCCATGGAACGCCTCTATACTGTCAATCCCCTGAAAGGCTTCCCCGCCCGCTCCTTTGAAAGAAGGGGCTACGCAGCCTCCGACACCCAGGTATGGAAAAGAGCGCCTGAGCCGGAATGGGACTGGAAATCCACCACCAGCAGCGACGAAGCCATCGGTCATATCTTCGTCTTCGGCGTCATTGCCGAACTGGTGGACGACACAGCCTGCAAACACAAAGCCATACGGCTCATCGACGCCCTGATGACCCATATCATCGAACACGACATGTATCTCATCGACTGGAATGGCAAACCAACCACCTGGGGAAGATGGAATCCGGAATATGTCAACGCCCGCCCCGAAATGGTAGGCGACAGAAAGATCTGCTCCTCCAATATCATCGCCATGCTCCAGACAGCCTGGCGCTTCACAGGCAAAAATATCTTCCGCGAAAAGGCCTTTGAATTGATGAACAAATACGGCTATCTCGACAATCTCATGCGGCCCATGAAAGATATAGGCCCGGCGCCTCACGACGCCGACGACCTGAGCATACGCCTCTCTGAGAACTGGAATCACTCGGACGACGAAATGTACTTCCTCGGATACTGGGGCCTCTATCGCTACGCCTTCAATGATACGCTCAGGACAAAGTTCAAAGCCTCTATCATCGATCACTGGCAGATCGAAAGACCCGAAAAAGAAGGCGCCTGGAACATCTTCACAGCCATGACAGGTACGCCGGAGTTCGATCTTAAAGAAGCCATATGGTATCTTCAGGAATATCCCCTGGACCTGGTAGACTGGTCTGTTAAGAACAGCGACAGAAAGGACATAGAGTTCATACCGGACAACTTCCGCCATCAGACGATCCGCGAAGTGCTGCCCCCCGATGAATTATCCATCAGCCGCCACAACGCCAATCGCTTCGACCTGGATGATAACGGAAACGGGCACTCGGAATACAGCGCAGGCGACATCTGGCTCCTCCCCTACTGGATGGGTAGATACCTGAAAGTGATCAGCGGCCCGGAAACACCCCGGCCCACCGGCCTCACCGCCACGTCACCCGCACACGCCGCCCAATACGCTGACATCCCCTATCAGCAGGATTATAGCGTGAGCTTCTACCCCGCCACCCTCACCTCCGGTCTCCGCACAGTTCTGACTGATCGCAACGGTCATACACAGGTGCTCTCCAACGATGGCCTGCTGCAACCACGGGCAGGACAACTCCTCACCCCGGGTACGCTGGTAAAGGACGACATATACAGACCCCTGGGTGACAGAAAGATCACAGCTATCTGCCTGTCGGGCGATCAGCTGGTCTATCTCGACGATAAAGCCCTCTTCAGCAACGCCTGGGCAGGAACGCTCTACACCTCTCACGATATGCCGGGCGCAAATATGGTGGCTGCCGGAGCCCCGGGAGAATATATGATCTCAGACGGCAGCAAGCTCTCCCTGATCCGGGACAATCACATTACCTGGTCGGGCCATAGCACGGAACGTCTCCTGAAGATCCGCTACGGACAAGGACGCTTCTGGCTGCTTTCCACCCAAACCCTCTCCTCCTTCTCACCAGCAGAAAAAAAAGTTTCACCCGCCTTCACCGGCGACAGCCTCACCTGCTTCACCATCCTTGAGAACAACATACTAGTAGGTACCCACAACGGCTATTGGCAACTCTCTCTCCCTTCCTGCCAACCCATCGGCCCATGCCACAGACGCCTGCCCGCCACGGACCTCACCACCATCGAGACCATCGACGGCCACCTGTGGCTCGGCTCCACCAAAGGAGCTTTCATGGCCACACCGGACGGCAGCTTCGACTATTTCGCGGGCGGCAGATGGCTGCCGGGGGATCACGTTGTCAGCCTGGCAAAAGCCACTGGCAACAACACCAGCTATGCAGCAGGTCAAACCACTGGCCACAATACCAGTCGTGCGGTGCTTGTCCTGACAGACCAGGGTCTCGCAAAAATCGACTTCACCCCGATGACCCTCCACCAGAAAGCCATGTATTACGAGGACATCGTCCGGCGTCGCCATATCCGTTATGGATTTTACTGCGACTACACCAACATGTCCAAAGGCGATCCATCCACGGCGGAAATGGGTCCCCACGATAGCGACAACCTTTGGACCTCCATGTATCTGGCGGCAGAAATGTTCCGCTACCTCGCCACAGGCGACAAGGAAGCCCTGCAGAACTGCCGCGAATCCTTCGACGCCATGGAACGCTTGTTCACCCTCAGTGGCATCCCGGGCCTGTTCGGTCGCTGCATCGAAAGAAAAGGTACGGTCACATTCAAGGACGAATATCGCCAGAACATCGAAGCTTACTGGTACCCCGGTTATGCACATACGCCCAGCAGCTGGCGCCATTCACCTGACCCGGAATGGGACTGGAGAGGATCGGCTAGCAGCGACCAGGCAGTAGGCCAGTACTTCGCCCTCACCCTCATCGCCCAATACATGGACGACAAGGACATGCAGCAACGAGCTATCCACCTCATCGATCAGCTCACTGGCTATATCGTCGACAACGGCCTCACCCTCGTGGACTTCGACGGCAGACCCTCCCTCTGGGGCAGATGGACACCGGAATATGTCAACAGGTTCCCGGACATGGTAGGCGATAAAAAACTCTATTCCTCCAATATCATCGCCTTCCTCCAAACAGCCTGGCACTTCACAGGCAAAGAAAAGTACAGGACCAGGGCAATGGAGCTGCTGCATCAGCAACACTATCTCACCAATCTCACCCGCCCGGTCAGAGACATCGGCCCCGCCCCGGACACAGCGGATGCATGGTGCAAAGAATTATCAGGCGCATGGAATAACTCCGATGACGAAATGTACTTCCTCGCCTACTGGGGCCTCTACCCCTATGCCCTTACTCCGGCCTTGAAAACCCAATACCGCGAAGCCATCCGTGACCACTGGGACTATAAGCGGCCGGCAAAGGACGGTCTTTGGAACCTCTGCTACGGCGCCCTCACAGACGCCAAATCTTTCGACCTCGACAATACCGTCTGGGAATTGAAAAGGATGCCCATGGACCTCATCACCTGGCCCATCCATAACAGCCACCGCCAGGACCTGGACTTTATTCCCGAAAATATCATGGAGCAACCCACCGCAAGCGTACTCCCTCCGGACGAAAGACCTCAGAACAAACACAATCGCAATCTCTTCGAGCTGGACGATAAAGGAGCCAACGGCGCGTCCGAACTGGGCGGCGGTGACGTCTTCCTCCTGCCTTACTGGATGGGCCGCTATTTCAAATTCATCAGCGCTCCCCAACAGGAACCCACAGCCTCATCAATCACACTGTAATATATATTCATGCACCGCTTTAACAGTACCCTTCTCATCGCCCTGTCCATCCTGATGACCACCTTCCGCCTCAAAGCCCAAAAGCAGGGCGAGGGCTCCATCACAGGCAATATCCTGGAAAATGGCTCGGCAAAACCCATCCCGGGCGCTACCGTTGCCATCATCCCCCTCACAGGCCCCTCCACAGGTCAATCCATGGCCACAAGTGCGGAAGGAACCTTCACCTTCAACAGGATCCCTTACGGAACCTACCGCCTCCGTATATCCGCAGTTGGTTTCACCGCCCTGTCCATAGACAGCATTTACATACGAAGCGATCGCCCCGACTTCAGCTTCAATGACGTTAAGCTGAACCCTAAAAGCTCCGATATGGATGCGGTAGTCGTCTATGCGGAAAAACCACTGGTGCAAAGCCGGAACGGCAACATCACCTTCAATGCCGCGGAGTCTCCCATGAGCGCAGGCGCCAGCGCCAGCGAAGTCCTCCGCAACGTCCCCCTCGTCTCCACAGATGCCAACGGCAACCTTACTGTAAGAGGCAAAACCCCCAAAGTGCTCATTGATGAAAAACCCGTCAACCTGGACGCCCGGCAATTGCAGGATCTCCTGGACGCCCTCCCTGGCAATATGATCGAAAAGATAGAGGTCCTCACCAATCCCCCGCCCGAATATGCCAATGAGGAAGGCGGCGTACTCAGTATCACGACCCGCAAAGGCAGGATCGGCATCGGTGGCCGCGTCAGCATCTACGGCGGCACCCGCGGCGAAGCAGGCGCCAATACCAACATCAGCTACAGACAGCGTAACCTCTCCCTCAACGCCAGCATCTCCGAAGGCTACACACGCAGCAGGGGCAATGGCTGGTCGGCAAGAGAGAATATCTACGCCGACTCCACCAACTACCTGCACGCAGACAACAGTTACACCAACAACAATACCCGTCCCAACGCAAGGATCAGCCTGGACTATGACCTCGACAAACGCAATTCCCTGAGCAGCGTCTTCCAGATCAACAGGAATAATTTCTCCAACCACGCACTGGCCGATTATGCCAGTCTCAACGCACAGCAACAACCCTATAACCTCAGCGAAAGGACGACCACCGACAAGGGGAATAATACCAACCCTTACGCCAGCCTTGGCTTCAGGCACAAAGGAGGGCTCCCCGAAGAAGTGCTGGAGATCACTACCTCGGGCAATCTTAGCGCCAACCTCGACGACAGATCCTTCTACCAGCAATATCGCAATCCGGACGGCAGCCCCACGGATCATGACTCCACCCAGCGCCAGCACAACCTCAGCCACACAAAAGGCTACGACTTCCGCAGCAGCTACGACAGACCCCTGGATGCCGGAGGAAAGACACTCCTTTCCGTGGGCGGCAGTTATATCTACAGTAGCAACAGGGTAGAAGCCATCATCTCGGCATTGGACAAGTCCACCGGCGGCTATCCCATCAACGACGCGCTGAGCAGCGACCTTAACTTCGTCCAGGCCAGGACCAATATGAGACTCTCTCTTCGCCGTACCCTCGCCAAAGGCCTGGTCGCCTCGGCAGGAACGGTACTAACAAGAACCCTTGTACGCTTCGACCTCTACAATACCCCTAAAACCACAACCGACACTTATTGGAATTGGCTTCCCTTTGGCAACATCAGCAAAACCTGGGATGACCAGTGGTCCCTTACCCTGGTTTATCGTCGCGTGGTCCGCAAACCAGGGCTCGACGAAATGAACCCCAGCATCGATTACTCGGACCCCTACAACATCCGAACAGGCAACCCCCGGCTGCGACCGGCCCTGGGACACGAGTTCGATCTCTATGTCAACAAGAGCACAGCCAAATACTATTTTAATTACAGCCTGGGTTGCAATATCCTCGATAATATCTACGCACAGATCACGACGCTGCAGCCGGGCGGCGTCACCTGGACGACCTGGCAGAATATCAGCAACCGGACGGAATACAATATGGGCACATGGTCGGGCTATAATTTCACCCGCGCCCTCCGTGCCAACATCGGCGCAAATTATATCTATACCCGCTATGGAGCATACGATCACACGATCAATAAATACCAGGACAACGGATCATTTTCTGCCAACGTCAATATGAGCTACAACCCCTCCAGGACCTGGAGCTTCAGCGCCTCCAGCCAGTTCAACCGCTATGGCAGCCCGCAGGGCGTCTCCTCCTCCACGGTCAATATGAACCTTGCCATCCAGCATAAGCTCTTCCAGCGCCACCTGATCATAACCCTTAATGTGGCAGACCCATTCATACAGCAGGAATACACTTCCCATACCCACGGGCCAAACTTCAACGTGGACGCATGGTCGGCCTCCCATACCCGCAACTACAGACTGACCCTCAGCTACGACTGGAACAGGACCATCGAAAAAGGACGAAAACAATTGCTAAAAGCTGCCCATAAAAATGATCTGTAACCCCCTCAATCGACAAGTCGTGAAAAATATATTTATCCTTGGCATCTTCCTCCTCTCCACCACCCACTGGACCATCGCCTCACCCACCAACCCCTTCTTCAACGTGAAGGACTTCGGAGCCCGGGGCGACGGCAAAACACTTGACGCCCGAGCCATTAACCAGGCCATCGCCGCCGCTACCGCGGCCGGCGGCGGGACGGTATACCTCCCCGCAGGCAATTACCTCTCCGGCTCCATCCGCCTCAAAAGCAATATCACCCTCTTCATAGACCAGGGCGCCACCATCACTGCCGCACCGGTAAATACCGCTAACGAATACGACGACGAAGAACCGGGCCCGGGCAACGAATACCAGGACCTGGGTCACAGCCACTGGCACAACAGCCTCATCTGGGGAGAAGACCTGCATGACGTCGCCATCCTGGGCCAGGGTCTCATCAACGGAAAAAATCTCTACCGCAGCAGTTTCCGCGACAGCAAACAATCGGCCAACAAAGCCATCGCCCTCCTTCGCTGCATCAACGTCACTATCCGCGACATCTCCATCCTCCACGGGGGATGGTTCGCCATCCTCGCAACAGGCGTGGACAACTTTACCCTCGACAATGTCAAAATGGATACCAACCGGGACGGTGTTGATATCGACTGCTGCCGCAACGTACGCGTATCCAACTGCTATGTCAACTCGCCTTACGATGACGCCATCTGCCTCAAAAGCTCATACGCCCTGGGCTACGCCCGACCCACGGAGAACGTCACCATCACCAACTGCCAGGTCAGCGGCTATGATGAAGGCACGCTGCTGGACGGCACCTACAAACGCACCGAAAATCCAAAATATAAATTCTCCCCCATCGGCCGCATCAAGTTCGGTACCGAATCCAACGGGGGATTTAAGAACATCACCATTTCCAATTGTGTCTTTGAATATTGCAAAGGCCTGGCCCTCGAATCCGTGGACGGCGCACTACTCGAAGATGTCACGGTCACAAACATTACCATGCGGGATGTCGTCAGAGACCCGATCTTCATCCGGCTGGGCGCCCGTATGCGCGGACCGGCAGGCACTCCCGTTGGCGCCATAAGAAGGGTCCTCATCAGCAACGTCGTCGCTTACAACGTAGATACCGCCGGCGCCTGTACCATCGCCGGTATTCCGGGCCATTACATAGAGGACATCACCTTGAACAATATCAGGATCTACCACAAAGGAGGTGGCTCAAAAGAAGAATCGAAAAAACAAATACCGGAGATGGAAGATAAATACCCCGAGCCGGGCATGTTCCACGTCACGCCCGCCTACGGCCTTTTCATCCGGCATGCAAAAAACATTAAGGTAATGGACGTGGAAATAAACCTCTTACAGGCCGACGGTCGCCCCCCACTAAAGCTGGACGATACAAAAGACATCTACATCCGCCGTTTGGTAACTTCCAAAAGACCGGCCGGTCAGTAGCTTCCCGGCCCGCCCGAAGCCCCCATTAAATGGGGGGATCAGGATAGGCAGTAGAAAGTTTTATGGCATCCGTATCCACCGGCCGTATACCAAGCCGCTCACACCATCCTAAAAATCGCTCATGCACCTGGTCGAGCGTCTTCTTCTGCTCGATGGTGAGTTCCAACGGATGCGTACGGCTGATAGTCCGCACCGGCAGCCCTCGCTTGCGTAGAAAATATTTTGCGCTCATGGGATATGCCACATGTATCAGGGGATCCACCGCCGTCAGCTCCGATTGCAGCCATTCCACCTCCTCCTTGTAGGACGGGTCCGTAGCATGATCACACATCCACACCAGTATCTCGGGGTAAAAGTTACCGGCAATAGACGACATCCCTTTCGCCCCTGCACGCAGAGAAGTCATGGCATTGGGCGTGTGCGCATCATAAAATTCAAACCGCCGGCTGTTGATCTCCTTTACGATCTCCAGCTTTGCCTTCACCAGGGCCGGATCGATCGACGTGTCCTTATGGTATATGATACGCCCGCTTTCCAGCACGGTCCGGAACACATCCGCTGAAAGGATGCGCTTGTACGGTGCGGGACATTCATAAAGCCCGAGCGGAATATTATCCGTCAGCTGGAACATCCTGTTAAAGTTCCGGATCAGCACATCGTCCCCATCATCCACATTCGCATAATGTCCCGTGATCAATATCACCGCATTCACACCCGTATTATAGATCCTCTTCGTAAAATCCGCTTTGTCTTCCAGCGTCAGCCCGAATGAACCCGTAGCTACCACGGGTACCCTCCCATCTACATACTTGACGATATGACGGGTCAATGCCAGCCGCTCGTCCTCGCTGATACTATACATCTCACTGCTCAGACAGTTGGCAAACAATCCCTTCACCCCGGCTGCCAGGTAGAAGTCAACCAGCTGCGATACTACATCCAGATCCACCTGCGCCTTCAGATTGAAAGGCGTCAGCATGACAGGAATAAATTTTTTTTCCGACGACATACATAAGAATTTGAAAAGTAAATTACAGCATCTCATTGGTACCTCATCAGTACCTGGATAAAATATTTTTTCATGACAGCATCGTACAGGAATGCGACAGGATAGTGAAAAGATCATCGAAACTTAACCGCTATATTTGCCCGGCCACCTTCTGTGGCGCCAACTCCATATGCATCAACTGCCATTGCTTGACCTTGTTGTGATAATCCTTTACCTCCTGGGAATGATTTGGGTGGGCGTGCATTTTGCACGAAGATCGCGCAACGCCGACCAGTTCACCAGAGCCGGAGGCTCCATACCGGGCTGGGCCATCGGTATCTCTATCTACGCCACCTTTTTAAGCAGCAATACCTTTCTCGGCGTTCCGGGCAAAGCATTCGGTTCCAACTGGAACGCTTTTGTCTTTAGCCTTTCGATGCCCCTGGCAGCCTGGGTGGCGTCCCGGTACTTCGTTCCCTTCTACCGCCGCACAGGAGAGGTCTCCGCTTATACACACCTCGAACACCGGTTTGGCGCCTGGGCCCGTACCTATGCCGTCGTCTGCTTCATCCTGACCCAACTGGCCCGCATGGGCTCCATATTCTTCGGCATCGCCCTGACTCTGCAGGCTCTCACAGGCTTTTCCATCGGCACGATCATGATCGTGGTGGGGCTGTGCATCATCCTCTATACGGTCATGGGCGGCATCGAGGCCGTCATATGGACAGAAGTGGTACAGGCAGTGATCAAGACCCTCGGCGCACTGCTGATCATCTATCTCATCGTCGCCGGAATGCCGGGCGGTCTGTCTCATATCATGGAGATTGGACGCAGCAACAACAAGTTCAGCCTGGGCAGCTTCTCTCCCAATCTCACACAGCCTGGATTCTGGGTCATCCTCCTCTATGGCTTCTTTATCAACCTGAACAATTTCGGCATGGACCAGAATTATGTGCAGCGCTACCATGCAGCCGATTCTCCCAAAGCCGCAGTCCGCTCCATCTGGCTTTGCGTAGGCATATATATCCCCGCATCCCTGCTCTTTTTCTTCATCGGCTCCTGCCTCTTCGCCTATTATCAGGCAGACCCTGGCATGCTTGCCATCGTTAAGGAACAGGCCGCCCGCGAACGTCTCCCGCTCCATGCCACACAGATGCAGATAGATCAGCTGGCGGCTACCCTCCGCCCCGGCGACTACGGCGACAAGGTCATGCCTCATTTTATCGTAACCCATGTCCCGGCCGGTATCTCGGGCCTCATCATCGCCGCCATTCTCTCTGCAGCCATGAGCACCATCAGCAGCGGCATGAACGCAAGCGCCACTGTATTTCTGGAAGATATCTATGGGAGATATTTCCGCCGGCAGGCCACCGGCAAACAAAGGATGCAGGTCCTCTATATAGGCACAGTGGTATTCGGCTTACTGGGCATGATCACAGGTCTGGCCATGACGGGCACAGCCAGCATCCTCGATATATGGTGGGAACTCTCCGGCATCTTCGCAGCCGGCATGCTGGGCATCTTTTTACTGGGCATCTTCAGCCGGCGCACAGGCAACCACGCCGCCATGATCGCAGCCACCATCGGCATCCTCGTCATCGCCTGGATGTCACTCTCACCCCGGATGCCGGCAACCCTTGGCCTGCTGAAAAATCCTTTCGACAAGAACATGGTCATCGTGATCGGTACCCTTTCGATATTCCTGGTGGGAGTGTTGCTCCGCTCCGGGTCGAAGGCCCGTTTTCCGGACATTTCCCGCCAGCCGTAAATGTCTTTTTGTACTCCAACGGCGTCATACCCGTTATCCGCTTGAAATGCCGGTAAAAATTGGACACATTCCGGAAGCCGCATTCAAAGCACAACGACTCCGTGGGATACCGGTTCTCCACCAGCAGCCGGCACGCATGACTGATCCGTATCTCGATGAGAAGATCATAATACGACTTGTTCGTCATCATCTTGAAATACCGGCAAAAGGACGTGACGGTGAGATTCCTCAGTGCCGCAACATCCTCCAAAGAAATATCCTCTTTGAAATGCGCCAGCGTATAATTATATATTTCACTGAGCTGCATCGTCTCGATCTCATCCGTCCGGTAAAAAGCATACGGAGAAGTAATGTGCTCGTATTCGTCCGTAGTCGATAATATCGACAACATCTTCAATAATATGACCAGTCGCTCCAGGTCGGTCGCATGTACAGCGGCCGGCATCAGCTCGCGTAAGGCCTCCCCCGCACTGCCCTGTATCACCATCCCCATCTTTGCCTTCTCGAAAAGGCGCGGCAGCAGGTACGCCTCCGGTAAAGAAAATATCTCCTTCCCCATACAGTCGGGCAGGAACTGGACCACCACCGCCTCCACCGAAGCCTGCGGGTCCTCGTCGTAATACTCCTTCTGACACTGCCAGGAATGCGGAAGGTTCTCTCCTAAAAATATTACTTCTCCCGACTTGAACGTGCTGACATTGTCCCCGATAAATCGCATTCCATGCCCTTTGACCGTATAATGCAGTTCCAGCTCGGGATGATAGTGCCAGATACTGCCAAAATTTCTGCTTTCCAAATGCAGGGCGGTGTAAGACTCCCCGGGTAGGGCATTGACTTTATAAAAATGAGGCTTCATGACGAATTAATGTCTCCTAAGCTACTAAAATCCCGCGATAATATCCTATATGGATTGGACAATAAGCTGTAAGAAAAAGAAAAAATTTCAAGGACATTTGTCACATGATTGCGCCAAACTCCACCGCCCTCATGGCCCTTGTCGCCTGCCTCCTCTCCCTCCCCGGAAAAATGCAGGCACAGTCCATCGATCTCACCAAGTCTACTATTCAATGTATCACGACCGACCCGCAATTCCTCCTGCGCACCCCGGAAATATTACAGCAGGAAGTGGAAAAACGGACACGCCTGCGATGGCCGGTAACCATGCAACGGCACACTGGCAGGAACGCACACACCACAAGCGCCGGCCCCTCCATCCTGCTCGTTCGCCTGGACGACACAGCCTCGTTGCCAGCCGGTCTGCGACGATCACTGTCAGCCCTACCCTCACCGGGCAGCGAAGGATACAGCATCCTCACCGCTGACAAAGCCCGGATCCTCATCGCTGGCAAAGATGCACGCGGCCTTCTCTACGGCGCGGGTCGCCTGCTACGCAAACTGGATATGCGTCCCAACAGCATCATCCTGCCCGACGCGCTTACCATGACCTCCACCCCGGCGAACAAAATACGCGGCCACCAGCTGGGCTATCGCCCCAAGACCAATTCTTATGACGCCTTCACCGTGGCACGTTTCGATCAATACATCCGCGACCTGGCGCTCTTCGGCGCCAACAGCATCGAGATACTCCCGCCAAGGACGGATGACGAACCCACCAGCCAGCACATGATCATGCCCAACGCGAAAATGATCGTCGAACAATCCCGTATCTGCAAGAGCTATGGACTCGACGTCTGGATATGGTACCCCAATGTCGGCAAAGACTACGAACACGAGGATGCCATCCGGCAGGAGCTGCAGGAACGGGACTCCATCTTCGCTTCCCTCCCCAAACTGGATAACGTATTCGTCCCGGGTGGCGATCCGGGTGATCTGGAGCCGGGACCACTATTTCGCTGGCTGGAAAAAGAGGCGGTCGTATTACATAAATATCATCCCAATGCAAAGATCTGGGTCTCGCCACAGGCCTTCAAGCCGGGACCGGGCTGGTATTCCACTTTCTTCGCCGAAGTCAATAAAAAATACCCATGGTTCGGGGGCGTCGTATTCGGCCCCTGGATCAAGATCCCCATCCAGCAGCTGCGCCAGCTCGTGGATCCCTCCATCCCGATCCGCCACTACCCGGACATCACCCATTCACTGAGCTGCCAGTACCCCATACCGCAATGGGATATCACCTGGGCCCTCACCCTGGGCAGGGAATGCATCAATCCCCGCCCCTATGATGAAAAAACCATCCACAATACCATCGCACCCTATTGCATCGGCAGCCTCAGCTATTCCGAAGGCACCAACGACGACCTTAACAAATTTGTCTGGAGCGACCAGGACTGGGATCCCTCTACACCTGTCATCGAAACCCTCCGCGACTATTCCCGGCTTTTCTTTGGCCCCGGCATGACCGAATCCGCCGCACAAGCCATCGTTGGTCTGGAAGACAACTTGAAAGGACCCGCCATCACCAATACGGTCGTCGATCGCACCCTGCTGCAATGGCGGCGGATGGAACAGCAGGCTTCCCCTTCCCTGCTTGAAAATGCCCGATTCCAGATGTGCCTGATCCGCGCATACTTCGACGCCTATACAAAAAGAAGGCTTATCCACGAGAAGGAACTGGAACAACAGGCCAGAGAGCTTTTACAGTCTCCTGCGCCGGATGCCATCCGGCAGGCTACGGCCCTGCTCCAAAGCATCCCCGCGACGGCCCCGCTGGCAGCTTATAAGGAAAAATGCATGGCGCTCGCCGACTCACTCTACAAAAGCATCGGCGCGCAGTTGACGATCGAAAGACACGGAGGACGACAAGAAAGGGGCAATTTCATGGACTTCATCGACTACCCGCTGACGGACGCCCCCTGGCTGCTCGACCAGCTCGCAAGCCTGGCAAGCATCGGTACGGACACTGCCCGAACAAAAAAGATCCATGACATCCTTTACCGTACAGACCCCGGCCCGGGCGGCATCTACGACCACCTGGCAGATCCCCTGAGCTTCCGGCGCATACAGCCGGGCCTGCCATGGGCACAGGACCCGGGCAATCTGCAATCATCCCACATGGGCTTCGGCGCAGGATTGGACGGCGTTCACTGGCTGGACAATCCCATGCACCCGGGCTTTTCAGGAAAGATCGTTCCCCAGTCCTGGTTTAAACAGGCCATGACCCTGTACGACACACCGCTGATAGCAAACTATGATGGCCTGGACAGTAGCACTAATTACACCATCCGGGTGGTATATACAGGCAGGTTCAGGGCCCATATTAAATTGACTACCGGCGACGGATACCTGATACACGATTACCTCCAGACGGGCAAAGAACCCGTCTTCGAATTCAATCTTCCGGGTACGGCCATCCACAATGGCAAGGTCTCCTTTGTCTGGCAATGCATGAATGGCGAAAGGGGTACGCAGGTGGCCGAACTCTGGCTCATTCGGAAAAGAATTGCATCTTTGAATTAAAATAATATCTTTCATTACGTGAAGCAGAACTTACTTTCAGACAAGCTTAAACAGGGCCGGAATGTTTACGGCACCTGCATTACCTCTACGGGACCCATGTGGCCCGCCGCCATCGCCGGCACAGGACTCGACTTCGTTTTCATCGACACGGAACACATCCCCCTTGACAGGAACGAACTGGCCCTTCTCTGCCAGGCCTTCCGCGCAGGCGGCGTCTCGCCTGTCGTACGCATCCCCTCACCCGATCCTTACAAAGCCTGCCAGGCCATCGACGGAGGCGCACAAGGCATCGTAGCGCCCTACCTGGAGTCGGTCGCACAAATAAAGGACCTGGTAGCCGCGGTGAAATACCGCCCGCTCAAAGGAGAATTGCTGACGGCCTACCTGGACGGCCACAAGGAAATGTCCCCCTCATTGCGACAGTATATTGAAGGATACAATAACGCTCTTTGTATCGCCAACATCGAGAGCGTCCCGGCCATACAACGGCTGGATGAGCTCCTGTCGGTACCAGGACTGGACGCGGTATTCATCGGCCCCCACGATCTTTCTGTAAGCCTGGGTCTGCCGGAACAATACGATCACCCCGACTTCATCCGGGCAACAAAACACATTATCCACACCACGCGGTCCAAAGGTCTCTCCATCGGTATTCATTTCTCCCTGGAGCCGGAACGACAGGTGTATTGGATGAAGGAAGGGGCCAACATCGTCGTCCATAGCTTCGACATCGCCCTTTTCCTCCAGCGCCTGCGCCATGATATTCAATTGATAAAAAAGGCGGCTGGCGACATGCCCGGCAATGACACAGGCGAAAGGCTGATAGTCTAAAACCTTTTTTTTCTCAAAAAAAGGTAGTATCAACGACTGATAACAGTCTCTAATCAGGAGCCGCCTCTGGCGGCTCGTCCGAAGAACACATTAGTGGTTTATAAAATATTGCCATATGGGGGATTTGCAGATAAAAAAATTACCGAAACAATATGACGCAGTTATCGTAGGCTCCGGAGCTGGAGGCGGCATGGCGGCTTATGTTTTAGCACATGCAGGCCTGAGCGTTGCGCTGCTGGAAGCCGGCCCGCACTTTGACCCGGCCATCCACTCCTTACAGTTGAAAAACCCCTGGGAATCACCCCGGCGGGGCGCCAGTACCCCTCTGCGGCCCTTTGGCGACTTCGACGGAGCCTGGCACGGCTGGGAGATTGAAGGAGAACCCTATACCAAGGCGGAAGGAACCCACTGGGACTGGTTCCGCCCACGTATGGTAGGTGGCCGCACCAATCACTGGGGCAGGATCTCCCTTCGCTTTGGCCCAAAAGACTTCAAACGCAGGAGCCAGGATGGATTGGGCGACGACTGGCCCATCGGCTACGAAGATGTCGCCCCCTATTATGATAAGATCGACCGGCTCATCGGCGTATTCGGCACCAATGAAGGATTGCCGAACGATCCGGATGGGATATTCCTCCCCCCGCCACGCCCGCGTCTCCACGAACTGTTTATAAAAAAGGCAGGCGCGGTCTCCGGCGTCCCGGTCATCCCCTCCCGCCTGTCCATCCTCACCAAACAGATCAACAAGGAAAGAGGCGCCTGCTTCTTCTGCTCCCAATGCGGCCGCAGTTGTAAAGTATATGGCGACTTTTCATCCTCCTCGGTATTGGTGAAGCCGGCGGTAGCGACTGGCAACGTGGACCTCATCACGAACGCCATGGCGCGCGAAGTGCTGACAGACAAGGAAGGTCTGGCCAAAGGCATCTCCTACGTGGACAAGACGAACCTCCAGGAATACGAGGTACACGGCAGAGTAGTGGTCCTGGCTGCCAGCACCTGCGAAACAGCACGGCTCCTGCTCAATTCCAAATCCTCCCGCCATCCCTATGGACTGGTGAATTCCAGCGAGGTGGTAGGAAAATACCTGCACGACTCCACAGGCGCCAGCATGAGCGCCATCGTGCCCACCCTGCTCGACCGCAAAAGATACAATGAGGACGGAGTCGGCGGTGCGCACGTCTATTCGCCCTGGTGGCTCGACAATAAGAAGCTGGACTTCCCCCGCGGATATCACATCGAGTATGGCGGCGGCATGGGTATGCCCATGTATGGCTTTAGCTGGGGCATCGAACATTTGCAGGAAAAAGTGCTGATCAGGGGCGTCCAAAAAGAACCGGGAGGTTATGGCAAGGGGCTGAAAGAAGACATTCGCTATCTTTATGGAGCACGCATAGGAATGGCCGGACGGGGCGAAGCAGTTCCCAGGGCCGACAATTTCTGCCGCATCGACCCCGACGGTACAGTGGATAAATATGGCATTCCCATCCTGCAGTTCAACGTAAAGCACTCCGATTACGAGATCAAGCAGGCAAAACATATGAACGAGACGTTCAAAGAGCTCTTCCATAACATGGGCGCCATCGTCACTTCGTCGGACAACAGCGAAAAGAATCTCTGGGGGCTCAACAACCCCGGCAACGTCATCCACGAAGCAGGTACGGTCAGAATGGGTAACAATCCTAAAACTTCCGCCCTCAACAAATGGGCACAGGGACATGACTGTAAGAACCTCTTCTGTGTGGACGGCAGCCCCTTCGTCTCGCAGGGCGACAAGAACATTACCTGGACGATACTCGCCCTCTCCATGAGGACCAGCGAATACATCGTCGATCAATTGAAAAAAAGGAATATCTAACCATATGGACAGAAGAAGTTCCCTCAAAGCATTGCTGGTCGGCACAGTATCCACCGGCGTCATCGTCGAAGCCTGCCAGTCCAAAGACAAAGACCAGGCGGCAACAGCAGCGTCTCAGCCCAAGACAGAGGATGATCCCACCCGGATGCCGGAAGAAAAAGAGAAGCTGCAGGAGCTGCAAGCCAAAGACTTTTTCACGGCAGAAGAAAAAGCGACCCTCACCATCCTTGCCGATATCATCATCCCCCGCGACGACACCAGCGGGAGCGCTTCGGATGGGAGAGTCATCGACTTTATCAGCTTCATCGTACAGGACAAGCCGGAACACCAGACTCCCTTGCGTGGCGGCCTGCGCTGGCTCGACCTCCGCGCCCTGAATACTTACGAAAAGCCCTTCAGGGACCTCACCAGCCAGCAACAGCTGGCCATCGTCGATACCATCGCCTACCCGAAAAAAGCAAAACCGGAAGATCTGCAGGGCGTTCACTTCTTCACGCTCATGCGCAACCTTACGATCACAGGTTTCTATACCACGGACATAGGTTTCAAGGACATCGGCTATGTGGGCAACAGACCCAATCAATGGAACGGCGTCCCTCCCGAAGTGCTGAAACAATACAATCTGGCCTATACCGAAAAAGAGCTGAAAGAATGCATCAGCTTCACTTAATAACTTACTTATGAGACCTATCGTTCAGATATCCCTGGACCTTACCGATATCGATGAAGCGCTGGCAACGGCATCCATGGCCATGCGGGCGGGCGTGGACTGGCTGGAGGCTGGCACCCCCCTGATCCTTGCCTACGGCCTTACTGGCGTGCGTGAACTACGCAAAGCCTTTCCGAACGTGCCCATCGTAGCAGACCTCAAGACCATGGACGGCGGCTACCTGGAAGCCGAGATGATGGCCAAAGCTGGCGCCACGCACGTAGTGGTCATGGCCCGAGCCCACGAAGAGACGATCAAATGTGTCGTCAAGGCAGGCCGCGACTTCGGCGTAAAAGTAATGGGCGATAACCTCGCCTGCCCGGACATGGTCGAAGGCGCACGCCGTCTCGAAGAGCTTGGCTGCGACTACGTCATCCACCACATAGGCTATGACGAACGCAGGGGCATAGCAGCCCGTGGTGAACGCATGCCCTCTCCATTGGACCAGCTCAAAGAAGTTGTCCGGGCTGTCAACATCCCGGTGCAGGCGGTGGGCGGCCTCAGCCTGGAACAAGCCATACGCTGTCCGGAATACGGCGCACCGCTCGTAGTATTGGGCGCACCGCTCACCATCGACGCAGACGCTTTCAAAACAGCCAACGGCCAACTGGAAGATTCACTGCGACTGATATGCGAAAAGGTCCATGGGGCCACTATAACAAGATGATGATGAAAAAAGAGATACAACAGAAAGCGGCAGCCGTAGTCAACTACGCTCCGGAGAAAGGATCGGTCGAGATCCGTGAAGTGCCGGTCCCGGTCATAGGAGAAGAAGATGTACTGCTCGAAGTCGCCAACGTGGGCGTTTGCGGCAGCGACCTCCACCAGTGGACGGCCGACCATTCCTGGCCGGTGAACTACCCGGTGATTTTAGGACACGAGTTCGGCGGCCATATCCTTAAAATAGGCAGCCGCGTCACGGGATGGAAAGAAGGCGACAGGGTCGTGAGTGAGACGGCCGCGGTCATCGACATCAACAACCCAATGTCCCGCCAGGGCCTGTACAATCTGGATCCCACCCGTAAAGGTTTTGGATACGGCGTCGACGGCGCCATGACCCGCTACGTCCGGGTCCCCGCTCGCTGCCTTCATCGCATACCCGACCAGCTTGCCTTCGAACACGCATGTCTCACGGAACCCTGCTGTGTTGCTTTCAATGCCGTGGTAGGCAACAGCAGACTAAAACCTGGTGACAGGGTCATCGTGCTCGGTCCGGGCACCATCGGTATTCTCTGCGCAGCCGTTGCCAGACTCTGTGGCGCAGAAGTTGCGGTCGTCGGGCTGGAGGCGGATAGACACCGTCTGTCCATTGCGGCAGCATACGGTTGCACCACTATCATAGGCGACGCTACGGAATGGGCCCGCGAAAGGGACGGACTGGGCGCCGATTGCATCATCGATGCCGCCGGGGCCAGCATTACCTTGAAAATGGCATTGCAGCTGGTCAGACCCGGTGGTCATATCGTCAAAGTGGGATGGGGCCCTCAGCCGTTGGGATTTTCCCTCGACCCCCTCGTACAAAAGAATGTCACGCTGCAAGGCAGCTTTAGCCATAACTGGCCGATATGGGAAAGGGTCATCGCCCTCCTGGCCAGCGGACAGCTGGACGTCCGGCCCATCATCGGCGGTATCTGGCCCGTCACGGAATGGAAAGACGCATTCGAAAAAATGCACCATGGTCAGGTAGTTAAGAGTGTTCTCAAACCTGTTTAACATGCGCTTACTCGACAAAGTTATCATCGTCACAGGCAGCACCACTGGCATCGGCAAAGCCATCGCCATTCGCTGTGCCGCCGAAGGAGCAAAAGTTCTCCTCCATGGCCTGGAACAGGACTGGGGAAATGAGGTACTTGCCGCCATCGCTCCGGAAAAAGCAGCCCTTCACATCGAGGACATCTCCAAAGAAGACGCTCCCCAGCGGCTCGTGGACAAAGCCCTGCAGACCTTCGGAAAACTGGACGCAGTAGTCAATAACGCGGCCTGGGTAGTCTCCTCCAATATAACGACTACGGATATCCCCTTTCTCCAAAAGGTCCTGAATATAAATACCGTCGCTCCTTATCAGCTGATCAAATGCGCCCTGCCGCACCTCAGCCGGACAAAAGGCGCCGTGCTCAACATCGGCAGCGTCAACGCCTACAGCGGCGAGCCGGACCTGCTGGCCTATAGCATCTCCAAAGGCGCCCTGATGACCATGACCCGCAATTTGGGAGATACCCTCCACCGTGAGTACGGCGTACGGGTCAACCAGATCAATCCGGGATGGGTGCTGACGGAGACGGAGATACAACGAAAAAAGGAACATGGCCTGGCGGACAATTGGTACGAGGCCCTTCCCCGTGTATACGCTCCGGCAGGCCGGATCTTACGTCCGGCAGAGATCGCCGCAGCCGCGGTCTACTGGCTCGCAGACGAGAGCGGTCCCATCAGCGGTCAGGTGGTCGACCTGGAACAACACCCCTTCATCGGCCGCAATCCACCAAAAGACAATACAACTATAAAATAATTATCATGCCCCGTCTCGCAGCCTTTCCCAAAGCCTTCATGCAAGCCCTCTGTAAAGATGGTACCATGCGCGTGTCGGAATGGATCGAACTGGCCTCGGCACTCGACATCGATGGTCTGGAATGGTATGCCGGCTTCCTGGAAATGGCAGATGAATCCAACTGGCCCCTCTTCCGCCGGCAGGTGGAAGACCACGGCAAATCCATCCCGATGGTATGCTGTTCTCCCGACTTTACCCACCCGGACGCCTCCTTCAGGGAAAAAGAGATCGCCAAGCAAAAGAAATGGATCGATATGACCCATACCCTTGGCGGCTCCTGGTGCCGCGTGCTCTCCGGACAACGCAGACCATCCCTCTCCATCGACGAAGGTATCAAACTGGCCGCCGAATGCATCGAAGCCTGCCTGCCCTACGCAGCAGCACACGGCGTTACCCTCATCCTGGAAAACCATTACAAAGACGATTTCTGGGAATACCCAGAGTTCGCACAGAAAATGGACGTCTTCGCCCGGCTGGTTGACAGCATCCATCACCCCAACTTCGGTGTAAATTACGACCCCAGCAATACCTATCTCGCGGGCGAAGATCCCATGGACCTCCTCCGCCTGGTATCCCATCGCGTAGTCACCATGCACGCCAGCGACAGGTATCTCATAGATGGCACCCTGGAAGACCTGCGGAAAGAGGAAGGAGGCGTCACTGGCTACGCCGCAAGACTCCGGCACGGTGAGATAGGAAAAGGTCTCAACGACTATGACGCCATCTTCAATGAGCTCCGCAGAGTGGGATTCGACGGATGGATCAGCATCGAGGACGGCGTGGAAGGAATGGATCAGCTCCGGCGCAGCGTAACTTTTCTCCGCCGGAAAATAAAAGAATACTGGCCATGAACGCCCGTTTACTATATGCCTCCCAATGCTTCCTGGGCGAAGGTCCCTGCTGGCACCCGGTCCGCAAAAGCTGCTTTTGGGTGGATATCGAGAACCAACGGCTTTATGAATACCAATGGCCCGAAGGCGGATCCGTAAGACAATGGGTCTTCAACCACCGGGTGACCCTTGTCGTGATAGATCAGGACGGCAACCTGCTCCTGGGTATGGAAGGAGGCATCATGCGCTTCGACCCCGATACGGGCAAAAGCCGGTGGCTCCTGGACCTTGAAAAAGACTTGGTCAAACACCGCTGCAATGACGGTGGCGTGGACCGCCAGGGCCGCCTCTGGGTAGGTACCCTCCACAGGGATTTCATAAAAGGCGTCGCCTCTCTCTACTGCATAGACGAAGACCTTGTCCCCCAGGCGCGGATCTCGAACGTGACGATCTCCAACGGTATGGCCTGGTCGCAGGACGACACAAAACTGTATTACATCGACAGCCCGCGCCGGCGCATCGAATCCTACCTGTACGACGCAGCCACCGGGCATATAGAATTTGATAAAGTCGCCGTGCAGGTACCCGATGGCGTCGGCGATCCGGACGGAATGACCATCGACGAAGAAGGCATGTTGTGGGTGGCGCACTGGGGCAGCTTCAGCGTCCATCGCTGGAACCCCCGCAACGGGCAGCTGCTGGGCACCATCCGTGTTCCGGCCCCCAACGTTTCCGCCTGCACCTTTGCGGGTGAATCCCTCGACCACCTGATCATTACCACGGCGCGCCAGGATCTTTCCCCGGAACAATTGGAGCAGTATCCACGGAGCGGAGACACCTTCGTGGTGCACCTGCCGGTGAAGGGCACACCGGCTCAACGATGCAGGATCTGACCGCATCAGGCCCGCCGGAAGCGATCCGTCCCGGGAACAGTCATTAAAAATATAAACCAACCAATATGTCAAACGATCTCAATGGAAAGAAGAAATTTTCCCGAAGGGAATTCGTGAAAGACGCTTCCCTTGCCGCAGGCAGCTTCATCATCGTACCCCGCCACGTACTGGGCCGCGGCTTCGTGGCGCCCAGCGATAAATTGAACATCGCAGGCATCGGCGTCGGCGGCAAAGGGGGAGGCGACCTGAAAGAATTCTCCACCAGCCCGAAAGTGAACATCGTCGCGCTTTGCGACGTGGACGACCGCCGCTCGGCCGAATCCAGACAGCGCTTCCCAAAAGCAAAATACTACAAGGACTTCCGGGAAATGCTGGAAAAAGAGAAAAAGAACATCGACGCCTGCTCCATATCCACGCCGGACCACATCCATGCCATCGCCACACTGTCGGCTATGCAGCTGGGCAAGCACGTCTACACGCAAAAACCCCTCACCCACGACATCTTTGAAGCCAGACTGCTCGCAGACGCCGCCAAACGTTATAAAGTAGTCACCCAGATGGGCAACCAGGGCGGCTCCAGCGACGGGGTCAGACAAGCCAAAGAAATGTACGACGCCGGCATGCTGGGCGAAGTAAGCCAGGTCTATGTATGGACTAACCGTCCCGTATGGCCGCAGGCCCTCCCCACACCCACGGGTCACTTCGACGTTCCCTCGGAGCTGAACTGGGACCTCTGGCTGGGCCCTGCAAAATATATTGACTACCATCCCTCCTACCTGCCTTTCAACTGGCGTGGCTGGAACGCCTTCGGCACAGGCGCCCTGGGAGACATGGCCTGCCACCTCATGGACCCGGTCTTCCGCCTTCTCCCCATCGACTTCCCCACCTCCGTGGAATGCAGCATCCCCACTACCTGGTCCGATGACGGCAAACAAGCAAAATACCCCGACGGATATCCCTCCGCCTCCATCATCAACCTGGACTACCCTCGCAAAGACGGTAAAGGCAATATAAAGCTCACCTGGATGGACGGAGGTCTCCTTCCTATGACTCCCGATGAACTCCTGGACGGCGAACCCTTCGGCGGTCCGGATGGCGGCGCCCTCTTCATCGGCAGCAAATCCAAAATGCTGGTGAACTGCTATGGCGAGAACCCAAGGCTCCTGCCTTCCAGCCTCATGAAACAGGAAATGCCCAAGCAGGTCCTCCCCCGTGTTCCGGAAGGTCACTATATCCAATGGGTCAACGCTTGTATCGCGGGCTATGGAAAAGCCACTACCAGCTCGCCCTTCGATTACGCAGGCCCCTTCACGGAGAGCGTGCTCATCGGCAACCTGGCCATCCGCAGCTGGAGCCTGGAAGTCCCCAATGCCAAGTCGAGACGCGATCGCTTCCCCGGCAGGAAAAAGCTCTTATGGGACGCTAAACAAATGCGCATTACTAATTTCGATGACGCCAACCAGTTCGTAAAAGCAGAACGCCGCAGCGGCTGGGGCCTCGACGGTTTCAAATAATAACCTTTATTCGTGGTGGATCCGGACAGGGTCCACCACATTATATTTAATGGACTCCCCTTCCCCGGCCCGTTGATAGGAATAGGTCATATGCAGCAGCCCATCCTTCGCCTGTATCAGACAGGGATAAGAATAGCGGCCGGCCTTGTTCTCATCATTTTCAACATCCTCCCGCCATTTCCATGTCTTCCCTTCATCGTCCGATAGCATGAGCGTCAGCCGGTACCGTCCGTCACCGATCGTATTGCCCAGGAACGCCCAACGCCCATCCTGCAATACCAACAGCTCTACGCTGGCCGTATTCGGGATCTCCGTCTTCTGTGCGGCAGTCCAGCTGTAACCGCTGTCCGCAGACTCGCTGGTTTGGACGCTGGTAGGATCATCCCCACTGTCACGCATATACGCTACGATATGCCCGTTCTTCTTCAACGCCAGCGCCGGCTGGATAGGCCCTCGCCCCACAATGGGCAGGCTGGGTCGCCAACTCTCGCCGTTGTCGTCGGAAATAGCCACTATGGACAGATTGAAGCCGTCTGAATACAGCGGAAGCAATATACGGCCCGAAGGCAATTGCAGAGGCTTGATACGCGTCATCCAGCCGATGCTCCTCTTCTCATGATCCTTTGCCGCCTCGATGATCATCTTGTCATACCGCGGCGCATACCCGCTCCACCCGGAATGATTGGCCGGCAGGTCCTTGAACCGGGCCTCCACCTCTCTCGCAAATCCGTCATCCGGCTTCAGTAGGATATTGTCCTGCCAGTTCCAGACAGGCGCCCCCGGAGAAAGATAATTCACCGATGTCCTCATCCGGATGATAGAATACTCCCATTCATTTGCCTGCACAGCGATCCAGAAAAGGAATAACTTGCCCTGGCTGTTCAAAAAAAGCACGGGATTGCAATCGGGGATATCCCTGGTATCGGCCATCAGGAAAGGTTCACTCCAGGCTTTTGTCTTGGCGGACATCCGCGCCCCCATGATCTTTACATCGTCGGCGCCCCGCTCGCCGCTGCCCTGGAACCAGGCCGCCAGCATGTCCCCATTGGACAGCTTTACCAGGCTGCTGCCATGCGTATGCTTGCCCTGGGGAGGGAATATCAGACCACTCGTCTGGCTGCCCCCCACACCGGTCTGGCCGTTTACAATACCAGCCGCCCCTACGCATAGGAAAAAGAAAGATACAACGATAAGAATACGTGACATGTCCATTGGTTTCTCTCTGGAGAAAGAAACGCCCGCCGCATACTCATCGTTATCCGAAGGCCTCGGACATTATTATTCCGCCAAACCCAGTTCCCTCTCCTCTTCCTCTCTTTTTGCAGAAACCTTCTCCTGCAAATATTGAAAGATAACAAACAGGACGGGTATGATAAATATGCCCAATACAACGCCGGTCAGCATGCCCCCTACAGCGCTCCATCCGATAGAGTGGTTTCCCTGCGCCGACGCACCCTTCGTAAAGATCAATGGAAGCATCCCCACCACAAACGCAAACGAAGTCATCAATATCGGACGCAGCCTGAGCCTCGACCCCTCCAGCGCAGCCTCTACCAGCCCCATACCGGCCCGCCTGCGCTGCACGGCAAACTCCACGATCAGGATGGCATTCTTGGCCAGCAATCCTATCAGCATGATCAATCCTATCTGTACATATACGTTATTCTGCAACCCCGCCAAACCTACAAAAGCAAATACACCCAGTATTCCTGTCGGCACGGTCAGTATCACAGCCAGCGGCAGGATATAGCTTTCATATTGCGCAGACAGAAGGAAGAAGACGAACAGCACGCTTAACAAAAAGACAAACGCCGTTTGATTACCCGCCCTGATCTCCTCCCGGGTGATGCCGGTGAATTCATAAGCATATCCTTTCGGCAGCGCCTGCTTCGCCGTTTCCTCCACGGCCTTGATCACATCCCCCGTACTAAAACCCGGTTTAGGCGTTGCATTGATGGTAACGGCATTGTACAGATTGTTCCGGGTCACCGTTTCAGGACCATACACACGCTCGAATTTGGCCACGGAGGTGGCAGGCACCATCTGTCCGGCAGTATTCTTTACATAAATACCATTGAGGGAACCCGCATCCATCCGGTAAGGAACATCGGCCTGCGCCATCACACGATAATACTTCCCAAATCTGTTGAAGTCGGAAACAAAGCTGCTCCCGTAGTAGATCTGCAACGTATTCATCAGATCGCTTATGGGCACGCCCAGCTGCTTTGCCTTGGCATCGTCTACCTCGATGGTATATTGAGGGTTGCCGGTATTGAACGTTGTAAAGGCGGACGCAACCTCCTTCCGCTGCATCAGGGCGCCGACAAACCCCCACGCCGTCCCTCCCAGCTTTTCCAGGGACCCGCTCGACCTGTCCTGCAGCATCATTTCCACACCGCTGACATTCCCGAATCCCTGCACCGTAGGAAAGTTTACAAAAATAGACATCGCATCCTTCACCTGCCCCGTCTCCCCGATCAATCTCCCCGCTATCTGCGCAGGATCCTTTACCGGCCCTCTTTCCTCCCGCGGCTTCAGCCGGGAAAATACAACGGCATTCGGGGATGCGAAGGCATTGGTAACAAAGTTCAATCCATTCACGTTCCAAACATCGCTGGACGCCCCATCCTGTAAAACGATCTTGCTGATGGCATCGGTAGCGTGCGCGGTCCTGCTTAACGAGCTTCCCGCGGGCGTTTGGGCTACCGCCACGATAAAACCCTGGTCCTCGTCCGGAATAAAACCCGACGGAGTTCTCTGCACCAGCATCATAGCGCCCACAGCTACGAGCAACAGCCCCAGTATAGCCACCCATTTGTGGCGAATGAGGAATTTTACGCTTCCTATATACTTATCGGTCATAGCTCTGAAGCCCGCGTTAAAAGCCCCGAAAAATCGGGCGCCTAACCCTTTTTTCCTCCCCTCTTCCCCTATATGCTGATTCTTCAGGAACAGCGCGCAAAGGGCGGGGCTCAACGTCAACGCATTGACGGCGGAAATAAGAATGGCGGTAGCCAGCGTAAACGCAAACTGCTTGTAAAACACCCCCGCAGGCCCCTGCACAAAGCTCACGGGAACAAATACGGCCGCCATTACCAGCGTAATGGAGACGATCGCCCCCGAGATCTCGCTCATGGCCCCAATGGTAGCCTTCCTTGCCCGTAAATGTTCCCGCTCCATTTTGGAGTGGACAGCTTCCACGACCACAATGGCATCATCCACCACAATACCGATCGCCAGCACCAGGGCGAACAGGGTCAGCAGATTGATGGTATAGCCAAAGAGCAGGAGGAAGAAGAAGGTACCGACAATGGCGACAGGAACAGCAATAGCAGGGATCAGCGTCGAGCGGACATCCTGTAAAAAGATAAAGACCACGATAGCCACCAGGACAAAGGCGATGATCAACGTCTCTTTCACCTGGTTGATCGACGCATCCAAAAACTCCTTGGCATTATACATGATCTTAAAGTGCATGCCATCGGGTAAGGCCTTGTCAAATTCGTTTATCTGACGCTCCAGTTCGGTAAGTATCTGGTTGGCATTCGACCCCGGCGTTTGCAA
Source organism: Sphingobacteriales bacterium 50-39 (assembly GCA_001898505.1). Lineage (GTDB taxonomy): Bacteria > Bacteroidota > Bacteroidia > Chitinophagales > Chitinophagaceae > Puia. Next base: position 635,067 of record MKTZ01000001.1, on the reverse strand, counting down.
AACCCCAAATCCGGAGGTCTGTTTGCCGTTCAGCTTGTTGGTAGAGATATAAGTATAGGCGCCGAACTCCACACGGGCCAGATCTTTCAGACGCAGTAAAGATCCGTCGGCATTGGCCTTTACGATCATGTTCTCATAATCTTCATTCTTGTTCCGTTTGCCCTTGTATTTTATCACATACTCGAACGATTCGGGACTATTCTGCCCCAGCCGTCCGGGCGCCGCCTCCAGGTTCTGGTCCTTGATGGCGTTCAAAACATCCTGCGGGGACAGGTTATTGGCGATGAGGCGGTCGGGTTTTAACCAGATACGCATGGAATAGTCTTTCGAGCTGAAAACCTCCGCCTGCGCCACGCCGGGGATACGTTGCAGCTGTGGGATAACATTTATTCTCAGGTAATTCTCAAGGAACAGCTCATCATATTTTGCGCTGTCATCGCTATACAGCCCCACGAACATGAGGAAGCTGGTCTGTATCTTTTGGGTGGACACACCGGCCTGTATCACTTCCGGTGGCAGCTGGCTGTTGGCCTTCGACACACGGTTCTGCACATTCACCGCATCGATATCAGGGTTCGTACCCTGCTTGAAATACACCGTCAGGTTCATGCTCCCGTCATTGCTGGAGTTGGACGTCATATAGCTCATGTTCTCCACACCGTTGACCGCCTCTTCTATGGGCACCGCCACCGTACGCGCTACCACTTCAGCATTGGCGCCGGGGTAGACGGCAGTTACCTGTACGCTGGGCGGCGCTATCTCCGGGAACAAAGTGATAGGAAGAGAGAACAGGGACAGCCCTCCCAACAGCAACAGTATGATGGAAAGGACAGTGGATAATACCGGTCGCTCGATAAATCTCCTTAACATAGAATGTGTTTTGTAAATGTTTGATCAGATTGGCTTCACCTTCAACATGCTGTCGATCGAGATCATTTGCGGTGTAATTACCATCCCATCTCTTAGACCGCCTATCAGGGTGGTAGACATGGAGGACAAAACAATTTTATCTCCCTGCTTTACGCCATCAGAGACAAAATAATAGTTCGTGGTCCTCCCGGAAATACCCAGTGGCCTTGTCAGGATCTTATTACTATCGGCCACCGTATAGACAAATACTTTCCCCTGGAGCTCAAAAGTTGCGTCCTGCGGGACCACCAATACGGATTTGTATAAAGTAGGGATCCTTACTTTACCCGTACTGCCGCTCCGCAGCATCCCTTCCGCATTGGGAAAGCTCGCGCGGAACTTGATGGCGCCTACCGTCCTGTCGAACTGACCTTCCACCAGCTCCACCTTCCCCTTCTGAGGATATACGCTATTGTCCGCCAGCACCAGCTCGACGGGCGGCATTTGCTTTACTTTATCGGCCACCGTATTACCGGGATATTTCTCCTTGAATACAAGAAAGTCAGGTTCGCTCATGGAAAAATAGACACGCATATCCCTTGTTTCCGATACGACGGTGAGGTAACCCGCCATGGCCTTTGTGACAAGACTTCCCGTTTTAAAAGGTATCAACCCCACATATCCGTCGCTGGGCGCGGTGATGGTAGTATAGTCGAGATTGATGCGGGCGGATTCAACGGCCGCCTGCGCCTGATCTGCGGCGGCTTTGGCATTGGCATAAATTGCCTGCGCCGACTTCAGCTGTACATCCGATACTACATTGTTCTCCACCAATGGCTTCAATTTGTCTACATTTATCTGCGCATTGTCCACCGAAGCCCTGGCAGCCAGCAAAGCCGCTTTCGCATTGTTCAATTGCTCCTCGAAAGGTCTCCGGTCGATGATAAAGAGAATTTGCCCTTTATGCACATATGCGCCCTCGTCTACCTCGATGCCGGTGAGATAGCCATCTATCTGTGGCCTTATTTCGACATCGCGTTTACCTTCCACCGACGCCGTAAAGTCCTGGTAGGTGGTGGCAGGCATCGCTGCTGCTGTGATCACGGGTAGCGCCGGCGGAGGCATAGCCCCTGCGCCCGCTGTCGCGCTTCCGTCCTTACAGCCATATAGAAGAGTAATGACAACAAAAGAAAGGCCCGCGGCCCCCGATGAGATGCTTTTCATTTTTACAGGAATTTAAAGCGTTCATAATAAATCCTATAGTAAATTTAACAATGTTAGACTTTCGAGCATAAAAAAATTTAACACTGTTAGTATGAAAATCGCCACCTATAACGTCAACGGTATCAATGGGCGTCTCCCCGTATTGCTCCGCTGGCTCAAAGAACAGACACCCGACATCGTTTGTTTACAGGAGCTGAAAGCCCCCCAGGAGAAATTTCCCGAGGCCGCCATCAGGGACGCAGGCTACCACGCCATCTGGCACGGCCAGAAAAGCTGGAATGGCGTGGCCATACTTACCCGTAAGGGCCAGGTGGAAGAGCGCCGCCGCGCACTGCCCGGCGACCCCGAAGACCTCCACAGCCGCTATATAGAAGCTTCCGTCGATGGGCTCATCATCGGCTGCCTTTACCTGCCCAACGGCAACCCCGCCCCCGGTCCCAAGTTCGACTATAAGCTGAGCTGGTTCCAGCGGCTGACCCAGCACGCAGCCGACCTCCTTGCCTCCAAAATGCCCGTAATACTGACGGGTGATTATAATGTCATGCCCACGGAAAAGGACGTTTACAAACCCGAACGCTGGGTGGACGACGCTCTCTTCCGCCCCGAAACAAGAGCCGCCTTCGCTAAGCTCGTCGCACAGGGATGGACAGACGCCATCCGCAAATTACACCCGGACGAGACCATCTATACATTCTGGGACTATTTCCGCAACGCCTATGGCCGCAATGCCGGTCTGCGTATCGACCATTTTCTCCTGAGCCCCCAGGTGGCCCCGCGTCTCAAGGCCGCAGGCGTCGATCGGGACGTACGCGGCTGGGAGAAATCCAGCGACCACGCCCCGGTTTGGATCGAGCTGAAGTCTTAACATACTAATAAATAGCATATTATCATTTTTTATTAATTTCACCCCGCACCAAACCATTGACCATGGGACTTTTTGACAAGATCAGGAATGAATTTATAGACATTATAGAATGGGTCGACCCCTCCACCGATACCATCGTATGGAAATTCCCCCGCTATAACAACGAGATAAAAATGAACAGCAAGCTCACCGTGCGCGAATCACAGTGGGCCGTATTCATGAACGAAGGCGCCATCGCAGACGTTTTCACACCCGGCATGTACACCCTCACGACACAGAACATGCCCATACTCACCACCCTCAAGGGATGGAAGTACGGCTTTAACAGCCCCTTCAAAACGGACGTGTTTTTTGTCAGCCAGCGTCAGTTCATCAACCAGAAATGGGGTACCCGCAACCCGGTCATGCTGCGCGATGCAGAGTTTGGCCCCGTACGCCTCCGCGCGTTCGGCAGCTTTGCCTTCCGCGTAAAAGACCCCGGGGTCTTCATAAAGGAGATTGCTGCCACCAATCCCGAGTTTTCCGTGGACAGCATCAACGAACAGCTCCGCAACCTGGCAGTTTCGAGGGGTATGGACGCCATCGCCGAAGCAAAGATCCCGGTCCTCGACCTGGCGGCCAACTACGACGAAGTGTCGGCTAAAATTGGAGATAAGATCAAATCCGAATTCAACGAACTGGGTCTCGAGCTCACCAAGTTCCTGATCGAAAATATTTCCCTGCCCCCCGAGGTCGAGGCGGCCCTCGACAAACGCAGCAGCATGGGCATCGTAGGCAACCTCGGCGCCTATGCACAATTCCAGGCGGCCAATGCCATGGAAGAAGCAGCCAAAAATCCCGGAGGCGGTGGACTCGCCGGCGCAGGCATCGGCGCAGGCATCGGTATGGCCATCGGCGGACAGGTAGGGAATGTCTTCCAAAACAACACGGCCCAGGGTAATGACAGCCCCCCGCCCCTGCCCTCCGCTACCACCTTCTTTGCGGCCATCGATGGCAAACAGGCAGGCCCCTATACGATGGACCAGCTGTCCCAGCTCATCTCCGCCGGTACCATCAACCAGCAAAGTCAAATTTGGAAAAAAGGCATGCCCGCATGGGCTGCAGCCAACACAGTCCCCGAGCTCGCTTCTTTATTTAACAATACACCGCCCCCCTTACCCGGACAATAGGCCACCGACAATCCCGGCCATAAAATTCAACCATGTCCCAGACCGAACAGACCGTTGTCCAGAATACGACATTACAATGCAAAAGCTGTGGAGCAACGCTCCATTTCGCCCCCGGCACCCATCAGCTGCAATGCTCCTATTGCGGCGCTGCCAATGAGATCGAGGAGACTGACAGCAGCCCTATCGTTTCTTTCGATTACGAAGAATTCATAGCCAACCGGAATGGCGGCTCCCTCGCCAAAATGGCCAGCGTCGTATCCTGTAAGAATTGCGGCGCCTCCACTACCCTGCCTCCCGAGGTCAATTCGGATAATTGCGCTTTCTGCGCCAGCCCCCTCGTCCTCAGCGAAGCACAGACACAACAAATACTCAAGCCTCATTATATACTGCCCTTCCTCGTGCCACAACCCCAGGCCCTGGGAAGCTTCCGCATCTGGCTCAAGAAGCTCTGGTTCGCACCCTCCGACCTTACCAAAATAGTCGGCGGCGATGCCCGCCAGTTCAAAGGCGTCTATATCCCCCATTGGAGCTACGACGCCGACACGATGTCCGACTATGTCGGCAGCCGGGGTGAGTATTACTATACTACGGAGACATACACGGAAACTGTCGATGGAGAAGAAGTGGTCCGCACACGCGAGGTTCGCCATACAGCATGGTTCCCCACCAGCGGCCGGATAGGCAATAATTTCGATGACATCCTCATATCCGCCAGCAATTCCCTTCCCCAAAATGTATCGGCCCGCCTGGAACCCTGGCGCCTGGAATCCCTGGTGCATTACAACGAACAATATGTCAGCGGCTTCCGCTCCGAGCTCTATCAGCTCGACGCCGCTAAAGGCCTCGAAGAAGCCAAGCGCCGCATGCAGCCCCATATCCGCCAATCCATACTCAACGACATCGGCGGTGACGAACAGATCATCGACAACATCGACACCGGCTATGGCAACATAGGATTGAAATATATTCTTTTGCCCGTCTGGATCAGCGCCTATAAATATAACAACAAGCTGTACCACTTCACTGTCAATGCCTGCACCGGCGAGGTGGTCGGCGAACGCCCCTACAGCGCCGTCAAGATCGCCCTGGCTGTTATCGTGGGTATTATATTGATCATCCTATTGGTCATCACCATGCAAAATAGATAGCATGAAGCCCCTGTTGTCCCTGGCCCTCGCCCTCTTCGCCCTCTCCGGCTTCGGACAGGACCTGCATGCCATCGAACAGGATCTCCTCCAAAAATATGATCAGATCCATCATTGGAGTCCTTACAACAATAGTGAGAATTACAACCATTATGACTCTCTGGAAAAGGCCAATGCAGTTTTTAAAGCAACTCTCCTGCACTATGCCACCACCTACCCGGCCACGCTTAACGCAGCGTTCCGACGACTGACGAAGGCCGGCCTCATGATCACTACATCCAGCGATAGCCTGTTCAGAATATATTCCTGGGATACGGAGACAGGCGGCACCTTGCACTATTTCTCCAATATATATCAATACAAAAATGCCCATGGGGTGCATGCGCGTCCAGGTCCTCCCCCGCCGCCCGAGGACGCAGAAAAGTACGGCGTCGTCTACTATTCCAACATTTATACGCTTCCCGTCAATGGAAAAAGATATTATCTGGCCATCAGCAATGCTATCCTGGGCGGAAAGGACCACATACAGTCCATCCAGGCATTCGCCATGACAGATCGTGGCCTTAATGACTCAGCCAGGATCATCCGGACAAGCGAAGGCCTCGTCAGCTTCATCGAAGTAGAATACAACTTCTTCTCCGTAGTCGACAGGCCAGAGCGTCCCGTACATCTCATTGGCTACGACTCTGCCAAAAAGATCATTAGCATCCCGATTGTAAAGCGTGACGGAACGGTCGCAAAAGGCCGGCTCCTCTACCGATGCACAGGCAAATACTTTCAATACATAGGATCAATACACCCGCGCTGATCACTCCTGCACCGCTATCACCGATATCTCGATATTCACGTGCTTCGGCAGATCCGCCACCTGTATCGTCTCCCGTGCCGGATACGGCTCACGGAAGTACGAGCTGTACACCTTATTCACCCGCCCATAATCATTCATATCCTTCAAAAAGATACTACACTTCACGGCATGGCTGAAGTCAACACCCGCCTCGCGTAAAATAGCCTGCAGATTGTCCATCACCTGCCGCGTCTCCGCCTCTATATCATCCTGCACCAGCTTGCCGGTAGTAACATCCTCCGCCAGCAAGGCCGACACAAATACAAACCCTCCGGCCACTATGGCCTGACTAAAAGGTCCCATGGGCAATGGCGCATGGGGCGATCTTACAGCTCTCTTCATATTTTTTTAGAACAAAGCTAGAAGCAGTAGAACAGATATGTTTCAATACCGGCTGAACTATGAAATGCTATTTCACCGTCGTCGGCCGCACTGCCGTCAGGGGTACACCAACGTCCCGCCCGAATCCACCTACCGGGTAGCTGACGCCCTCATCCGGGCAGAGAAAGATGGACCTTCCAGCAGGCTCCTCTGGCAGGCCGGGGCTTGCCCCAGCCCCCCTCTCATCAGGCATACCGCTTCCGTAGTACTTCCATCATATATACATTGATATCCCACTGATCCGCCAGTGGGTGCCGGGTATAAGGCAGGGTGGGCATATAATCTGCCGGACCGAATTCAGTCAGTATCGTCATCATCTGCCCCATTTGCTTCTTACGCCGTATCACTTCATCCCACCAGGCAAAATGCGCCTTTACCGCCCCCTCCCATTCCGGTGCACGCGGATCATTTACCTGTGGCCCCTCCGGATGACCGATGCGCGCATGGATATGATCCGTCCTCTCCAGGGCAAGAGCCACGGTGGCAGCCTGGTCAGCCAGCAGGCTTTCACTGACATTACACCAGTGCGATACATCAAAAGTCACCCGCAGATCAGCAATGACTTCCAGATAGCGCTTAGCCACAGGCGCCGCGAACAGCATCCTGCTTCGGTGCGTTTCATGCAGCACAGGTATGCCCGTCTCACGGGTGATAGCCCGCGTCAGGTCGATAAAGTCCTTGTTCTCTTCAAAAGAAAAGAAATCCCTCCCCGAATGACAGTTGATATACAATGGTCGCTGTATCTTATTACGTGCCGCCCCTTCCACCATTTGTTTAAAATAGGTAAGATGCTCCCGGGGGTCCGCCTGCGAGCCCGCACATAAAAAACCCACCTCAAGATGATACTTCGAGAGTACGTCGAATATTTCCTTCTGCCGGGCAGGGTCCGGCGACCACCATATCTCGATGCCATCATAACCCGCCTTGCGCACCCTGGCCCCATATTCATCCAATGTACCCTTAAAGCCCCAGTCGGTAGCCAGTAGCTTTAATTGAAATCCCGCCGCCAGGTCCATGGCCGCCAGGGGCGTTGCAAATGTATCCAGCAACAGTCCCGTCGCGGTCAGCGCTGAATAAGAGATAAATTCCTTTCTGTTCATATGGCTTTGATAAGATATACTCAAGATGTCCTCGTCATCGATGATACCAAAATAACCCTTATATTTAGAAGACCCAAACACTAAAACTTTATCACATGCTTTTACCATTGCTCTTTTCCCTCGCCATCATAAGCGCCCCCCCTATTGCCGTACCAGCCAACCTCATTCAAGGCCAGCTCGCCGCGACAGGCCAATCCATCCAGGACAGTCTCCCCGCCCTCCACACCCTTCGCGATGAGGACATCGCCTCCGTCACCTCCCGCCACGAAGATCAAACCCTGACCGTCAACATGAAGAATGGTACCGTCTATCTTTATCATCACATAGATTGGGACCTCGAAGACACCTATCCGACGACACCCGAAAGGATCAAGGCTGCCGTGGATGACCTTGGTCACATCACCTTCACCAAGGCCGAGCACATGCCCGAATTCCCCGGCGGCGACTCTGCATGGCAGAAATATCTGGATACATTTTGCACAGCCCATAAAAAAGACATCCACAAAGCAGGACCCGCCGATGTGATGGTTCAATTCACCGTTCATCTCAAGGGACAGTTGACATACATAGAACCCATCTCGGGTCCATACAACGCCAAACAGACAGCGCTTGCTTTACAGGCCATCCGCGAAAGCCAACCATGGACACCTGCTACACAAAATGGACACCTGGTGGTTTGCTTTCAAAAAGTAAAGGTCACGCTTCAATAAACCCATCATTTATCGTCACGCCAATAGCTGATGATCTCTATCGGTGTCGGCTGCCAGGGTCCTTTTTCCCGCCCTTCATGCTCATATTTGGTATACACGGCTTTCGAGCACTCCACGATAAGCTTGACACGATCCGTGTTTGCCCTGTTAAAGCTGTCCGTCAAAGGGAGGATGACCTGAAAATGAGTAGAAGGGTCCAACACCTCCATCTCTTTATTGATGGCTTCCTGTGCATTTACCATGCTCACCGGCTCAGGCGTTCGATGGGTCAGGATCTCGAACGAGCCCTCAAAACCCAGGGAAGGCTCGTAGAAAAAAAGAAGCGTTGGATCGTGCAAGACACTATTGCCATAGGCGGCGTATTGGATGTAGGTATCAAATCTTATTATTTTCTTGATATAATGTAAGGGGTGCTCCTCATGCAAATGGATCAGTTTGGTCGTGTCGAAGAAAAACCAGCCGCTCGCAACAGTCACAGCCCCCTGCTGAGGGTAGATCACCCCCCTATGGGTCACGACACGTTTATCCTTCACGACAAACACATCGAAGTTCATCTTTTCATATTGCACATGTCGGATAGGCCGTGTAAAGACCCAGTCACGCTTCAGTTTTTTTATGTCTGCCCGGTTTTCCAATATGAACCAGAAACGTTCCAGGCTGTCCACCGACTTGCCGAAACCCTGCCCCAGCCCGATGATGGTATATGAGTCATCAAAAACGACATCCTTAAAAAACTTAGAAGCCTTTGGGTCAACAATAAAGAAAAAAACCAATGAGCACAATATGAAAGATACTCACCCGTTTATTTTCATAAATACTTGAATTTAAATAATTTAAAAATAATAAAAAAATACCAAAAAGGGAGGGTAACAAAAAACCGTCTCGATTGATCTATTAAAAAACAATCCCTATGCTTTCAAAATGCATTACCGCCGCCCTACTGACCCTGACTATTTCATATAGCGCCTTCTCCCAGGACTCTCACGAGGATTCTCGCCAGGAGCCCCATATTGGCTTCAAGGGAGGCCTGAGCATCGCCACCATGGTGCGGACAGGCGATCAGAGCATTTCATCCACACCCCTATACGCATTCAACGGAGGAGGAGTAATACTGCTCCCGCTGGGAAAAGTGATCGCCCTTCAGCCGGAAGTGTTATTTTCTCAAAAGGGCTACAGGGCCACCGGAACGGACCTGACCGGAAACTATGACTATCGTCGTGTCAGCAACTGCCTCGACATCCCCCTCCTGCTCAGGATCAATCTCTCAAAAGAGTTGGGCATTGTCGCCGGACCGCAATATTCTTACTTATTGTCAACAAACACCACATTCAAGTCCGGAAGCGTATCGTATCAGCAGACAGTGAACAATGACAACAGCAATATCACAAAGAATACCTTCGGAGGCGTACTCGGACTGGATATAAACCTAAACGATAACATGTTCCTCTACGGCCGGTATACCATCGACTTCAAGAATAACAACGGCGATGGCACCTCTTCCACGCCTGCTTATAAGAATCAGGTCTTCCAGGTCGGATTAGGCTTCCTCCTGTAATCGTGCCACGATACCCTTTATTACCACCACGCCGGTCCTTCTACCAAAGGGCCGGCTTTCTCAATCACCCACCGTACAATCGCTGTATCGCTATGCCTAACATCAAGGCCGCCACCGCAAATCCAGTGAAAAGTTTAAGAACTGAGTAAGGACATCCACTTAAAAAAATCAATATGCCTGTCCGGCGTGCCGGGCAGGCATTGGTTTGATAGTATCTTACCTCCGTTATAAAGGATAAGTCTATGTTTAGCCGATTTGGCGCTATCACCGATGAGCCCAGATACTTTTTTGAATATCTAAAATTGCAGGACGAGCTCCTTTACGCCCGCGTCGTGAACCTGATCATATTCGAAGAGATCTTCCCCAATGCATTCCGCTTGCAAAAGCTTTATAAGAAAGGCACCTGGGACAGGCGGACGGAAACCACCCTCGATCTCCACTGGTGGGACTATTGTCACCGTAATTATTGAGCCGGCCCTCGCCGCGCCATCACGCCGGCTTCTTCGTAAACCACCAATAGAAGGGAATGCCCAGCAATATCAACGTCAGTCCGATGGCAGCCTCTCTCGGCCGGGCGATAAGAGTATTCCCGATCAGCAGCAGACAGAATAATATGAAGAGGGCCGGCACCACCGGGTATCCCCATACCTTATAGGGTCGCGGCGCATCCGGCATTTTTTTCCGCAAGATAAAAACACCCAGGGTCGTAGCGCCATAGTAAATAAAGGCGGCAAAGATCAGCATATCCGTTATCTGATCGAAGGTCCCCGACAACACCAGCAGACAGGCCCATATCCCCTGATACCACAAAGCATAGGAAGGCACCCGGGCAGCGTTCAGCCTGCTCACCTTCGGGAAGAATACGCCCTCGCAGGCCATGGCATAATAAGTACGTGAATTGCTGAGTATCGTCGTATGTGTACACCCCAATGTCGTTATCAGGATCAGCGATGAAATAAAGAGGATGCCCCCATGACCCCAAAAAACATTCACCGCCTCCACCGCCGCAATAGAAGACCCCGCCGCATGCATCTGCTCCAGCTTCGGCACAGGCAGCAAGGCCAGATAAGTAATATTCACCAGTATATAGATCGCAATTACCACCAGGAGTCCGACAGTGATGCTCAACGGTACATTACGGTGAGGGTCCTTGATCTCGCCACCCAGATAACCCACAGAGTTCCATCCCTCATAACCCCAGAACGCTGCCAGCATGGCCGTAAATATGGCGCTGATGGTCACAGGCGCCGCTCCTTCCGACACTGCCAGTCGAAAAGGTTGAGAAGGTACAGCCTGCGAGCTGCTCAGTCCAAATACGATGATCAGGATGATGCCCGCCAATACCAGCAGGTACAATCCGGTACTTAACCCTGCGCTCGTTTTAAGTCCCGTTGTATTGATCCATGTTAATCCCAGGATCAACAGGATGGCTACCAGTTTAACCTGAAACGCCTCAAAAGGGTAAAAGACTCTCAGGACCCGCAAATCCGCCAGCGACGGCAGCACCGCCGGTAAATGCACCAGGCTGTTCAGCGACTGGGCAAATACATACGCAATACCCGCAATGGCCGCAGTCTTGATGGCCGTAAAATTCGACCACCCATATAGGTAGGAAAAAAATCGCCCGTATATCTTTTTGTAATAGGCATATTCGCCCCCCGTATCCGCCAGCATGCTCGCCACCTCCGCATTGCTTAAAGCCCCAAAAAGAGAAATGATCCCCCCCAATACCCAACATACCAGCACCCACCCGGAGGAATGCAGCTCCGCAGCCATAGGGGCCACTTTTTTATATACCCCCGATCCGATAATATTTCCAATTACCAAAAAAATCGCCAGTCTAAGTCCAAGTGCTCGATTCAGCCGGGATGGAACGCTCATGTGAGTGATTGATTAATTTCGAAATATACCTAATTTTAGTAAACTCCTGATATGAAAATACTCCTCACTCTCCTTACATGCTTCCTTTTGGAAGGCTTTATACAATGGCATTCCCCAAAAGCCGACCCCCTCGCCGCCAGACGACAAGCCCTCCTGTACAAACAAAGAAACCTCATCCGCTGCAGCCCGGACCTCACCACCTTCGATCCGGCAGCCGATCCCATCCCCCTTCTCTCAGGCTGGGGTGATTACCGTATGTACGTCACTGGGAAAAATGACAGCGCCTACCTGTATTTTCAGCAGGGCATCAATATGTATTATGGCTTCCATATCATAGAAGCCCTTGCCTCCTTCGAAAAGAGCACCCGCTTCGACAGCAGCTTTGCCATGGGCTATTGGGGTGTGGCCCTTGCTTATGGCCCCAACATCAACGACTATGGCTATACGGCTTCACCGGCAGCGCTGGACGCCGCCCAAAAAGCCAGGGCGCTGTCAGCCCATGTTTCTCCCGCTGAAAAAGCCCTCATAGACGCCATACAGCCTCGATACTCCGCCGACTCCACCCGGAGCCGGGAACACCTCGACCAACTCTACGCGGATGCCATGCACGCCGCCTATCAGCAATTCCCTCAAGACCCCGATATTGCAGCGCTCTATGCCGACGCCCTCATGCAGCAGCATCCCTGGGACCTCTATGACAGGTATGGGAAGCCAAAGACCTGGACCCCGCCCATCGTCGCCACCCTGGAAGACATCCTCAGGACAAATCCTGCTCACCCCGGCGCAGCCCACTACTATATCCATGCAGTGGAGGCATCCGATCACCCCGGGAGCGCCCTGGCCGCTGCGGGACGACTCCCTTCGCTCATGCCGGGTGTATCGCACATCGTACATATGCCCGCCCATATCTACATCCGCACCGGCAACTATGAAGAAGGCTGGCGGCTGAATACCCTTGCCGTCAAAGGCTATTATGATTATCTCGCCAGGTACTCACCCGTATCCGGCAATGCGTCATTATACCTGAGCCACAACCTGCATATGCAGGCTGCCTGCGCCAACATGGACGGCCGCTATGCCGACGCCATCAAGGCCTCGATAGATACCCGCACCAGTTTCGACAGCAGTTGGATGAGCGCCCCCGACTTCATGGGTGTCTTTATGCAATACGTCTATATGACCCCCCTCCTGACACAGGTACGATTCGGCAAATGGGATGAGATCCTGAACGAGACACCCATAGCACCCACCTATATCTACGCGGATGTCCTCACACACTATGGCCGCGGTATCGCTTTTGCCAGACAGGGTCGGCTCGACGACGCAGAGCAGGAGCTCCTTGCCCTGAGACGGGATACGGCTCACCCGCAGCTAAAGGCGCCCGCCCCCAGCTATTCCAACCCTGGGATCAATGGCGCCCACGTGGCCGAGAGGATATTGACCGGTGTGATAGCGGAAAGCCGCAACCATTTGCAGGAGTCCATCGATGCCTTTAAAGCCGCCGCGCAATACGAAGATGCCATGATCTATGACGAACCAAAGGACTGGCAACAGCCCGCAAGACAGTTCCTCGGCGCCGTGCTTATCAAGGCCGGTCGGTACAAAGAGGCAGAAAAGGCCTTCCGCGAAGACCTTGAGCTCAATCCAAAAAATGGTTGGTCCTACACGGGGCTGGCGATGGCGCTCGCAAAGCAAGGCCGGAAAAAAGAAGCCGCAGCCGCCACAGCAGACTCTCAAAAGGCATTTGCACGCAGCGATATGAAGATCACAGGAGCCGTGATATTATAGGTCAGTCCCTCGTTCGATGAGCATATACCCTTATTTTCTTTTATTATTCGTTTGGCAAGAAATAGAATGATGGCCCACGCGTTATAGTAGCGAAGTCGATGGTCGGTCCGCGATACAGACGATCAGACGCCGCGTAAAACAAGTTGATCCGTACCCATGTACAAGATCCGCAGGCCCCGGTCCTATCCGCCACGAACATGTAAAAACAAGCTGATCAAATGTATCTTTCATTTGATCCGTGTTCGACAGCACCATTCTGGCTTCCATCCGGCGGCAGCCGCGAAGTAACCCTTGCCAGACAACGAACTGGACCTCGCCACTACTGTGGCACAGACCTTCGGGCGACAAGTCCGAAGGTCTTTTTTTACCCCTCTCCACCCCAAACTACCCCTCGCCCCCCACCCGATCGCTCCCTGAAAAATTGTAAAAATTTTTAATAAAAGTTTGGCGCGAAAGAAATAAACAGTTAATTTGACATTTATTATTTCGCTCGCCATATTTATAAAATTGCAAACCTCGAATATCAACGAACTTTGGAGCTGCATGCGTGCAGGAGATGCTGATGCATTAAAGGAGTTGTATAATTCGCTTTACCAGGTTCTCTTTACCGCAAATTTTTCCATTTGCATGCGCCGCGACATCGTAAAAGACAGTATTCACGACGCATTCATCAGCATCTGGGTCCATCGCGATAAGCTCCCACTCGTCAGCTCCCCCGGCGGATATATCAATACCTGCGTTCGTAGAAAGATGATAGACGCACTGAGAAAAGAATACCCTCTCGAAAGCGCCCTTCTGAATACAGATACTCCATATGAATTCCCTTACGAGGAGGTGGTTATCTCCTTCCAGGAGCAGGAAGAGACCCGTCAGACCATCCGCGAAGCCCTGACACACCTGACCGGCAAACAAAAAGAGGCCATTCGTCTACGTTTTTTTGAAAATAAGAATTACGAAGAGATAGCCCGGCTGCAAGGCTGCGAACCCCGCACCATATACAACCGCGTGTACGAGGCCGTCGAACGCCTCAGACAGTATTTCTCCGTCAGACATCCCCGCTGAAATGCCCGGACAATGGCCCGTAGGCCTGTTCTAAAAAAAAATATCAAAAATTTTACGGTAAAAAACCCGCGTCTTCCCGTCATACTTATAAGTAATGACGAATGAAGGACTATTTATCATACACTGTCGAGGATTTTGTTACAGACGAATCATATCTGCGCTATTATTTCAAGGAAAATGAAGTCGATATCCAATTTTGGACAGAATGGATAGGCCTCCATCCCGAGAAGCTGGATATAATTATATCCGCCAACAATTATATAGACGCCTTTTCAGTAAGGCTCCCTGAATCCGAATTCCAAAAGGAACAGCAGCGTTTCGCTCAAACGCTACGCGGTCTTTCGTTGGATGACGAAAGCCTTACACCCGGGCTGCGTCGCCCCGTCAGAAGAATGATAGGTGTAGCAGCAGCGATTATTCTCCTGGCATCTGCAACAGTCTATGTCATCTGGCAAAAGAACAGGGCTTCAGTCCTGTCAGGCCAGCCGGCAAATATAGCGATGATTGAAAAATATGTACCCAAAGGCCAGCGTGCAAACATCATATTGCCCGACGGTTCGGAGGTAGAGCTGAATGCGGACAGCAAATTGACCTATCCTTCAAAATTCACCGGGCCTGTAAGGGAGCTGCAGTTGTCCGGCGAAGGCTTCTTCCGCGTGAAAAACGATTCCGCGCATCCTTTTCACGTCATCTCCCCGAACCTGGCCATTACCGTTCTGGGCACATCTTTCAATATGCAGTGTTACCCTGACAAGCAACAGTCAAAAGTTGCCTTGGTGACGGGTAAGGTCAGGCTGGGCAGGATCAGTGATCCAGTCAATAAAAAGGTGCTGGGTGAAACCCTGATACTGACGCCCTCCGAAATGGGCGTTTTCGATAAACAAAGCCTGTCCCTGGTAAAGACCCATTATGATATGGATGAAGAGACAGGCTGGTTACAGGGAATTATCGTATTCAGGGACGCTGGTTTCTCTGAGATTGCCCATCGATTCGATAAAATTTTCAATATCCGGTTGATCAACAAAAGCCATAAGACCAGATTCAGATTCACAGGAACCTTCTCCAACACATCACCGGAAGAGATCATAAAAAGCATTTGCTTGTCAAAACAGCTCTCATATACGATAAATAGAAATACAATAACGATTCACTAAACTTTCTAAGTAAAACAACAACTGCCATGAGTACAATCTGTCTGCTCAGAGGGAAGGTATTGTATGTACTTTTCCTAACGCTAACGATTTCCCTTTACAGCTCTGCCAACCCATACGAAGGCATTGATCAGGATCCTATCGGTTCCATTATCAAGCTCAACAAAAAGAGCATTACGTTAAAGACATTATTCGCCATTGTGGAGACGCAAACCACCGTTCGGTTCGCCTATGATGCCGCCGACCTGAATATCGATGAATCACTCGAAGTTTCCGCCAAACACATACCGTTAAAACAGCTTCTCTCCGAGATCAGCAAACAGCTGGGCGTGTCCTTTGAATGGTCGAAAAATATAGTCACGGTCATACCTCCTAAAAACGACATAACAGCGCTGCTCGCCTCCCCGTCCAACGAGTCCCGGATCACGGGAAAAGTCATCGATAAGAATGGCGATCCTGTTTCCGGCGCCGCTGTCACGGTAAAAGGTTCCACCATAGGCACTACTACGGATGAGAAAGGGAATTTTTCCATCAATGCAAATACCGGCGATGTGCTGGAGATATCTTATGTCGGATACAAAAAGGTCGAGGTCAAGATCACAAGCACCGCTCCCGTCTCGATTGTCTTAAGTGATCTCAAGGCAGCCATGAGCGAAGTAGTCGTAGTGGGCTACGGAACCCAGAAAAAGATCAATCTGACGGGCGCAGTTGGGGTCGTTAAAATGGAGGATATGGACACGCGCCCATTGACAAACTCCGGCCAGGCCCTGCAGGGCACCATTCCCGGCGTTTATGCGCTTCAAAGCTCCGGCAAGCCCGGCGATGACGGTACCGTCATCGACATACGGGGAGTCGGTACATTCGGCGACAACTCTCCGCTGGTGCTCATTGACGGAATACCCGGCAATCTCACGGATGTAAACGCCATCGACATCGCATCGGTGTCTGTATTGAAGGACGCCGCCTCCTCTTCCATCTACGGTAACAGGGCCGCCAATGGCGTGATCCTGATCACTACCAAAAGAGGGTCTGTTGGTAAGTTAAAGATCAATTACAACGCCTATTTCGGTACGCAAAACCCGACCCGGCTGCCCAAGGTCCTCAACTCCGTCGATTACACGACGCTTTATAACGAAGCATCGTTGAATTCAGGCGGAAGTGTCATATACGCCGACTCCACCATCCAGAAATATGCGGCGCATAATAATGTCATGTACCCGGACATCGATTATTTTAAGGTCTATTACAGCAAGGCCAACATTCAAAACCATCGATTAAGCCTCTCGGGCGGTAGTGACAACATCAACTACGCATTCATGCTGGGCCATTTGGACCAAAACGGTATCCTCGTAGGAACAAATTATAAAAAGACCGACTTCCGGTCCAACGTCGATGCCTTCTTCCTGAAAGATAAAAGGCTGAGGGTATCGGGGAAGCTGGCCGGCAATCTCGGAGTGAAGAACGAGCCTACAGACCTTTGGAGCGCCGAATGGTACGCCACACTGGCGCCTATCCATCCTCTCCGCAATGCGACGGGACAATGGGTCTCCGTCAACGGCGAAAGAAATTTCTATGGTGAGATCAAGGAAGGCAGCACCAACCTCAGCCGCCGGTATAATTTCAGCGGCCAGGCAGAGGCCGAATACAAGCTGTTCAAAGGCCTCAGCGCCCAGATCACCTACGGATACAACGTCACCGTTTCAAAAGGCAACGCTTTTCATGCCAATGTAGCCTTGTACAATGAGAATGGCACCACTAACAACCTGGCCTCCAACCTGACTGTCTCTAACGAGACGGACGTTCAGACATTGCTGACCACCCTATTGAAATACAACAGGACCTTCGGCCGGCATGAGATCAATCTCCTCGCAGGCTATTCCGAAGAGGAATTCAAATATGACTGGGAGAGTGGCTATCGGGCCAATTTCGTCAACAACACGCAACGCGTGCTCAATCTGGGAGACCCCTCCACGCAAACCAATAACGCAGGCAGTTATGATCTTGGGCTGCGCTCCTATTTTGGCCGTCTTAATTATGCATTCAACAACCGATACCTGTTTGAAGCCAATATCAGACGGGACGGTTCATCCCGCTTCGCCGCGGGCCATCAGTGGGGTACCTTCCCCTCTTTCTCCGCAGGCTGGATACTGTCTAAAGAAAAATTCCTGGAAGGCCTTACCTGGCTCAACCTTCTCAAGGTCCGCGCTTCATGGGGCAGACTGGGCAATCAGAATATAAATACTTATTACAATGGCAGTGACATCCTGACATCCGGGCAAAACTACTCCCTTGGCGGGACCCTGTATTCCGGTGTTGCCATCACCACCATGACCAACAAACAACTGACCTGGGAGACTGCCCAGCAGCTTGACTTTGGTACAGACATCGTTTTAAAGAGCAATTTCGAGATCACCGTCGACTATTTCGATAAGAGAACAAAGAACCTGCTGTTGATCCAGCCCATCCCGCTGACCATGGCCGAATCTGCGCCATATGCCAATGCCGGCGAAGTGCAGAACAAGGGCATCGAGGCTGCCGTGACCTATAAGACGGAGCTCTCCAATGGTCTCAAAATAAGGGCCACTGTCAATGCATCGCACATCGTCAACAGGATCACCCGAATGAATGTAGCAGAACAGCTGACCTCACCCAAGGCCATCAAGGTAGGCGCAGCCATCAATTCATTCTATGGCTACAAAATGGACGGCATTTATCAGATATCCGACTTCACCTGGCAGAACAACAGCGACGCCTCTATACCTTATGCCAGCCGCAACTACACCCTCAAGCCGGGAGTCGTCCAGGTGGCGAACTATAACGCGCAGCCCGGTGATATCAAATACAAGGACCTGGGTAAGGACAATGTCGTAGACATGAATAACGACAGGACCATAATTGGTAGCCAGTTCCCCGACCTCACATATGGCGTCAACCTTAGCCTGGAATGGAAAGGTTTTGATCTGGGTATGTTCGCACAGGGAGTACAAGGCATTCAGGGGTATACTTATTATGAGATCGCCACTCCCTTCAGCGGCTTTGCCAATATGGGCGCCTGGTGGCTCAACAGATGGACACCCCAGCATCCGTCCAATACCCTGCCTCGTCTGACACTGGATGGCGTGAGGAACAACATCCATTCATCTTTCTATATGGAGAACGCCTCGTATTTGCGCATGAAGAACATCGAGCTTGGCTACTCTATAAGTCCCAGGCTCCTTTCCAGGGCAGGCATCGGTTCCCTGCGGATCTATGGGAATGTGCAGAACGCGTTCACTATTACGAAATTCAAAGGATTCGACCCCGAGCAGACGGTAGACCAGACAAGGGCCGAAGCCTTCCCCCAGGTTCGTGTAATGACAGTGGGTGTAAATGTTAACTTTTAAATGATCAGGCCATGAAAATTATAAATAAGATCCTTCCTTTTATTGCTGTGCTGTCTTTATCCGGTTGCGCCAAAAATCTTTTAAACAAGACGCCAAAGGACAGACTTTCGCCCAGCACTTTCTTCCAGAACGAGACTCAGTGCAAAATGGCGCTGATAGGTATTTATAACGCGCTTCAGCCAAATGCAACCCCCGCGCATTTCTATCAGTTCGATTATATGTCCGATAATGGCTATTGCCAGGATTCATGGCAGGGTTCAAAAGAGATAGGCGAATGGCTTACCAACTCGTCGAGCTGGGGTCCCTACGCCAAATGGACAGGGGATTATACCATCATCTCCAGGGCCAACGAGTTTATCCAGGACATCGGCAATGCCACCGTAAGCGATGATGTCAAAAAAGAAATGACCGCCGAAGCAAAATTCCTGAGAGGCTATGCCTACGCCGATCTGATCACCTATTTCGGCGACGTGCCGCTTATCACAAAGGTCCTGGCATTGTCCGACGCTTATGTATCGAGAACAGCCAAGGCCGATGTGCTGACACAGATCCTTGCGGACTATACCGATGCCGCCGCAACGCTTCCCACCTCCTGGTCAGGCGCCAACATAGGACGCGCCACAAAAGGAGCCGCGTTGGCTTACAAGGCTAAGGTATTGCTCTATAATAAGAAATGGTCCGATGCGGCACAAGCGGCCCTCGATGTCATGAATTTAAAGGTATACGATCTCTATTCCGACTATGCAAGCACATTCGATGAGGCGCATGAGGATAATATAGAGGTCATCTTCGATATTCAGTACATCCCAACGACACAGTCACAGCCATGGCCCACATCCGCCTTGTCCCTGAGCAGCTGGCCCACGGCAAATGTCACAGCCGATCTGATCAATTCTTATTACATGACCAACGGCCTGCCTATCACCAATGCAGCCTCCGGCTACGATGCGCAAAACCCTTTTGCAGGTCGCGATCCCCGGTTGGCCGCCTCGGTAGTATTACCCGGCTCTCAGTTTGGCTCGACCACATTTATACCCGCCCTCGATCAGGTGCCCTGTGGCGCAAGACCCCGCAAATATGCCGACATCGGCATCGCAGACGTCAACAACTGCTCTCTCAACACCATCCTGATGCGTTATGCGGATATCTATCTCATGCGTGCCGAAGCCCTCATCGAATCCGGCAGCACCGACCAGGAGATCTATGATCTCATCGATAAGGTCAGGGGCAGGGTAAACATGCCTACCGTAGAGTCCGCTGAAGGCACGGGTCTGACCCAGGATTCGCTCAGGACCATACTCCGTCACGAGCGCCGGGTCGAATTCTACAACGAAGGCACCCGCTATGCCGATATGTTGAGATGGCAGGATGTATCGCTGGTCCACGATGTCTATGGGTACGACAAATCGCTTTTGTCAAATCCTTCCAGCCCCGCCACCTGGACATTCAAGCAGGTCAAGAAGGAAACCAGGACCTTCGACGCCTCCAAAGGTTGGCTGTGGCCCGTTCCACAAGCTGATATAGACATCAATAAGAACCTGCTTCCCAACAATCCGGGTTACTAAGAGCCGTCAAACACCCGTAGAAACTTCACAATCAAAAGCCCCTGCCCACAGCAGGGGCTTGTTACTTCCCCTGTACCATCAGAGGCTTTTTACTCCGCACCACCACAGGTTGCCGCATTTTAATGATTAACTTGCCCATAAAATAAAGACCCATGAATGGCATCTCCGATCTGTCCACATTGCTAAAAACAATGAAACCCGAGCACAACCCCGGCGACTTCGTCTTTTGCCATACAGAAGACCCCAGTCATTTGCCGCTCGGCGATATCATCCTTCTTTTTAAGGAGAAAGAAGCATGGACCGTCATTTTGGACAGGCGGGTAGCAGACACACAGAAATTGCCGTATAGCTTCGTAGCAGCCTGGATAACCCTTACCGTACATTCTTCCCTGCAGGCAGTGGGGCTCACCGCCGCATTTGCACGGGCGCTGGCTGATCATAACATCAGTTGCAACGTCGTGGCGGCTTACTATCACGATCATATTTTTGTGGATAAGACAGACATTGACAAAGCCATGTCTGTCTTACATCAGCTCTCGCAATAGTTTTTTATCTTTATCGACCTAATCATGAAAATCACTTTTTTTTCGGCCAAGCCTTACGACAAACAATTCTTCGATCAGTCCAATGACAGCTTCGGCTTTCAATACGAATATTTCGAAACACATCTTGGCCCGCATATTGTGAATGCGGTGGAACACGCCGATGCCGTCTGCGTCTTTGTGAATGATAAGGTATCCAGGGAAGTGATCAGCGTGCTGGCATCCCGGAAGGTGCGTATCATAGCGTTGAGATGTGCCGGTTTTAACAACGTGGATTTACAGGCGGCCAGGGAATATGGAATGAGGGTATGCCGCGTGCCTGCCTATTCTCCCGAGGCGGTTGCGGAATATACCGTGGCAATGCTATTGACTTTGATCCGGAAGACACACAAAGCCTACAATCGCGTGAGAGAGCAAAACTTTTCCCTCAACGGATTGCTCGGTTCGAATATTCACGGACGCACCATCGGATTGATCGGTACCGGTAAAATAGGAAAGGTTTTTTGCGGCATCATGCGTGGATTCGGTGCGCGCGTATTGGCATATGACCTGGTACCCGATCCACAGCTCCAGGCAGCAGGGGTGATCTATACCAGCCTGGAAGAGCTGTTGCCGCAGTCGGATATCCTCTCCCTGCACTGTCCGCTGACAAAGGACAACTATCACCTCATCGACAAGGGAACATTGTCCAAAATGAAACCAGGCGTCATCCTTATCAATACCAGCCGGGGCGGACTTGTTTGTACGGCCGACATTATTCAGGCGTTGAAAGATCGCCAGGTAGGAGCCCTGGGAATAGATGTATACGAACAAGAGGAGAACCTGTTCTTCCGTGACCTTTCGGGCAGCATCATCGATGACGACCAGATACAGCGCCTGATGAGCTTTCCCAACGTGCTCATAACGGCGCACCAGGCATTTTTCACGGAGGAGGCCATGAGCCAGATAGCGCAGGTCACGCTGGAAAATATCCGCGATCTTACCAATGGCATCGAACCCAAAGACAGCTCGGCCATATTGGTTTGAGAAAGGAAGTGGCCGGCAATAACATACCAATCCAACACAACCATGATCACAGCAGAATCATTCGCACAGATGGCTCTTTCCTTTTCCGGCACCGAGCAGGTACCCCATTTTGAAAGGATTGGCTTCAAGATCACTGGCAGACGCATGTTTGCGACCTATCTGGCAAAGGACAATACAGCCAATATATTCCTGACACCAAAGGAGCAGACCGTCTTTTGTAAAATGGATAAAAATATCTATCCCGTTCCCAACAAGTGGGGTGAAAAAGGCGCCACCACTTTCAACCTCAACCATGTCCCCAAAAACATAGTGCTGGAAGCGCTTCTTTCGGCCTACAATGAAGTGATGGGATCAAAGGGTGGAAAGTCCCGCCCGTCGTCTCGTTAATTTGTTCTTTAAAAAATTGCGGACAGGTGCATCCAGAAAACGCATAACCCCATACGCCAGTCCGATCAGGAGTAAAGTCCCTGTTATGGTGATGACCGTCATTTGTGGCAAAGAGGGTTTCTCCTTTTCGACATAGCTCAAAAACCACCATATGAAGGGGTAATGGATCATATAAAGGGGATAAGAAATGTTACCCGAGAATTGACATATTTTTCTGAGTCCCGGACGTAATTTGCCGCCCGCGCCCAGGGCAACCACGAAGGGAAGATAAAAGATGACGATCACAGGGTCGATGATCCGGTTGTATGTATTGGAGAAGGGAGTTAAAAAGGCAACAGCCAGCAGGGCGCCGATGGTAAGAAAGCCCAATTGGCTCCGGATGATAAAGCCGCAACGGTAGATCAGGATCCCGGCAAAAAAGGAATACCAGACCCGTATGCCGCCCCCTAAAATAGTATCCCCGCTCCATCCGCCGCTCAGATTGGTGGATTTATGCGCCTCATAGACAAGGGCCGCGGCCCCGCCGATCACCAGGACCCACAATAGTTTTTTGCCTACCCTGATCAATACCAGCGCATAGAAGATATTGGCAATATATTCCCAGAACAATGACCAGGTCGGTGGGTTGAGGTGGAAGAGATTGAAGAATCGCTCCTTTACTATCGGGTACGGTATCATAAGGCTGGAGGTACCGAATAGCAGCCATAGCGTGTCGGAATATTTCATCCACAAAGAGCTGAATGGGTCGCATACAAAAGCTACGAGCCCAATCACCGCCCCAATGATCACCAGCGGATGCAGCCGGATCAGCCGCAGTTTAAAGAAGGCAAGTATCCCGATCTCCCGTATTTTAACATCGTATGCATAGGCGATAACAAACCCTGACAGGCAGAAGAAGAAGTCGACCATAAGATAGGCATGCGCAATAAAGCTGTCGCTATAGTCCGGAACCGCGATCTCCATGAAATGGAATACCACCACTGCAATGGCAGCAATCCCTCTCAGACCATCCAATATCTCGAAATGTTGCTTTGTATATAACAGGCGGGCAGCGGATCGTTCTTGATTCATGGCCCCAAACCTAAGACAACAATGTCTAAATATTATGTAAAATTTGAACTTTGAATCAAAATGTCGAAAAGTTGAAACAAAAAGCTTAATCGCGGCCGGCGACAGACATCCTGGCTAAAATCCCAAAAAAAATCGTAACTTTGTATTTGCAGCCGTCCCCAAAACAGGGATGACCGCGCTGAAAAAATAATGGGGCTGCCCGGTTTTGACAGCATCGATCTTTGAAGGTGTAAGCATGCAGTGCTTTGGGTAATCGGCACTTTAATCTCGAAGACTCAAACTTTAAATGGCAATACTCAGTATGCCATGGCTGCCTAATCAGTGATTAGATAGTCATTCGGGCCGCCCGGCAGGTTAGCCTATTACCATGCCCCGCCGCCGACTCAAAACAAACATAGGATGCTGCTGCAGAAGGCTGTGACTGCCGCTTAAGACCATCCAGCTAAGGAGACGATTGGTTTGTCCGGTTCCTGCCGCCTCCCGACAATCAATGCCGGAATAAGCATGTAGAAAGCTTTTGGGGATGATGTTTGGACAGGGGTTCGACTCCCCTCAGCTCCACTTAAGGGGATTTTCTCACGGGAATCCCCTTTTTTATTGACTATAAGCAAGCGTTTCTCTTTCATTATTAATGCATTGTGGGCCAACTCCGGAATGAGGTATGGGGTTCGATAGATACGGTCCTGGTAATAAAGGGAATTATCGAACACTGTGCGGACCAATTCCTGTTTTTGCGCCGTTTTTTTCGCCGCAAAATAGACGCTCTCCATATCCGTCAATCGCCCAATATTCTCCACCAACAAAGAATGCATATCACCCGAGCGTTTGTTCAACTGATCAATCTGTGTCCGCACATAATTCCTCTGTTTGGTCAGATCACTGTGCCAGCGGTTATACGTCTCGAAGCTCACCTGCTCGGCGATCCATTTCCTCTCAAGACTTTGCATATCGGCTTCCAGCCTTTCTAACTCGCCCTGCTTTTTGTTGATCTGTTTCTCCTTGTCTTTCGTTCTGATTTCGAGAAGATGCTCACTCTTCAGGATAATACTTTTGACCATTTTAGGTGTCAAGCTCATTAAGCGAAAGGCTTCCAGCAGCTGGTCATGAGCATGTAAGGCAGAAACATTGTTATGCCTGCTGGCAGCATTGCACTTATAATAATACCAATACTTTCCGGATTTGCCCTTGCTCGGTGCTCCTGTCAGCAACTTACCACAATGGCAGTAAAGGACGCCGCGCAGCGGCAAGTCATCATGGAGGATCACGCGGGGTTGAGGCTTCTTTCTCAATTTATCCTGTACCCTCGTCCAACTCACCAGGTCGACAATGGGCTCTTGGTCTTTCAATGGAAACAGGCCGCCCGGTTGCTCTTTATATGCCTTTACATACTGCTGACTGCTATAAACAGGGCAGGTCAGTATACGTTCGATTAGGCAGTGGCGGGTACCTTTGAGTCCCATATCCCGGGCATCCGCTTCAATGACAGCTAGCGGAACTCCTCTTAGATATGATTGAAAGATGAAGCCTATGACCCTGGCTTCTTCGGGGACGGGCACCAACAGCGTATTTTGACCCCTACCCTCTTTTTTATACCCGAATGGCACCCGGGGGCCGATGTATCGCTGCTTAATGGCCTTGGCTGCATAAATGCCGCTGTTGATATCGTTGATGCGTTTCAGGTTCTCCGTATTGCCCAGCAGGAACTCCAATCCCATCATAAAAAAAGAATTGTGATCCGTACAATCATAGACCGTCCCCCGGCCAGCGCTGACGATCTTGATACCATAGGTCTTTTGTATCTTCTTAGCAATGTTAAGGGCATCACCCGCCTCCCGGCTGAAGCGGGTCAGATCGGAAACGACCAGGTAGTCGATGTTTCGATAGTTCTTCTCGATAAAGGCGTTCAGCTTTATAAAATCCGGCCGGTCGAAATTGGTGGCGCTGAACCCCTGGTCGACAAAGCAGTTAACCGTCTCAACCTGAGTATGTTGCATCCAGGAGCTGGTGATCATATCCTGCCTCTCGATGCTGAAATGGCTCTGCTCTTCGGAGCTGAACCGGAGATATTTTACTCCTCTCTTATTCATATGGATGGGTTATTTTCTTTTGGAATGGGTGGATTTTCGGCGGATTCCGCCTGGGTCAGGGTGGCTGTTACTACAAGCTCAGCGATAAGGTTGATCAGCAAAATGGTTCGATAATCCTCGTAGCCTGCCTCGTCCTCCAGTATCCGTTTGTTCCCTTCGTATGGGTTATTCTCTCGCTTCATTTCCTATCTCCACCTTTGCATGCAAAGGTGAGGAAGACCCCAGCCCGGAACAATAGAGGCAATAATGCCTCGTCTAAAATAATGCTACCGGGATATCAATATTTTGCTTACCTTTGTATTAGACGTTTTCTCAAGGTTTCATAAACCCACGCCCGGTGGAGGTTGCCAGTATTGGCACGGTGCCTTGAAGAAGCGTTATTTTTTTGTCCCTGCTATAGTAAAAGGCGAAGCCTTTTCCACTTCAAATCGATCTTCCTTGGTGTACAGCCTTCCCAGACCATCGTCCTCATAGATATCCAGGATTTGCTCATAGTGATGTTCCAGCGCAGCAAAATACCGTTTCTCTCCTTGTAGGATATACCGTTGTAGCGCCCACAGAAGATAGTCCACGACACTCAGCTCCGGAAAATCCCGGCTTCGGACAACAGCGCATTTATAAGAGAGATTACGGTCTTTGCTTTCTGTCGTCAACACTCGTTCAAAAGCCTGAGTGAACCGCTGCTCTGTATTACTTTGCCGCTGACTGAGGAATAAATGGTAGCGCGTATCTTCCATCAGCGGATGTAAGGCCAGCAATTTATGGATCAGGTCAAAATAGAATTCAGTGGCATTGCCGTTGTGTTTGCGGTTAAATATCTCTGGTATCTTTCTTCCAATCACGGCATGAAACCGGAATCCCTCAAGCCCGCACAGGAACTCAACTGTCTTCAGATTGATGTCCGAATGGTCGCCGCGCGCATGGAGGAACCAGCCCGGTTGACGCACCGAAAAAATGGAATTGAACAGAATGTTGTCCAGTATCTGGTTCTGGAAATCAAATACCTTTTTCCGCAGTCCTTCCCTATCATTGGTCGTGATCATTCCAAGGCAAATGATCGGAACAAAGTTCGGCTCTGTCCATAACGGGCGTTTCCGCCGGGCATAGAATTGGGGATTCCCCGACTCGTCAATAAAAATATATTGGTGCATAAGAAGCTCTTTTTAGAAATCTAAGAGCTTGGAGGGAGGCAAGGATCATCGGCGTGGCGATTCAAAGGTATTAAAAGAACTACTCAAATAAAATTGAATATGTGACACACCTAGGTCTTAAACTTGCCGAAATTTATTTGTATTGTTTGTTTTTCGAAGGTATCAATGCAAGGGCATGGACTGATCAAAATTTGTTTCTCGAAGATTGTCTTAATCGCATTTTGTGACACAATTCGATAGCTGCCGACAGGTTCCTCGACAAGAAAAATTTCGACGGCCAACAGTGATCTACGGGCTTTCGTCACATACCTTTTTGGTTCATTCAGCAATTGCATATAGTACATCAAACCTGTCCTAAAAATTCCCAATGCCCATTTGTACCGCAGTATTTAACGTCATAGTGTTGAACCATACATATTTTACGGGACTCAGGAGCACAGAAATGCCCCACTTCAAGCACGCAGAGTTGATCAACTTACACAAGAACATTAATCATCTCCCTGGTTTCGGCGTGTCACATTCGTTCATCTTGCCGTCGCTGGAGGGTCCAGCTATTTTGTAGATATTTCCTATCCATACGAAGCCCTTACCTGCCGGCTGCAATGTCGGAGGCAAAAAGCCACTATGAAGCATTTTAAGCCCCATAGCGCGAAGATTTTTCCAACCTGGAAGGAAGATGTCTTTATGCCACTGAATTAATAATTTCCTAGGCTACTGCATTGCTGACAGCATAGAAGACACGATCTTCCCATAAATGTAACGGCACCGACGATTGTCACTTCATACGATCATTGCGGGAGAGCTATCTTCAACAATAGTCAAAAATGTGTCACCCAGTTGTACATCTATCCTATTTACAGGAACTAAAATCTGATAAGAACTTGAGGCCATGATGTATCTAACAAATGGCTGAAATAGGCTTCCCATAAGAGAAAGACTATATGCGTCGTGTCACGGAAAAATACTTAACAATCCTCCGGGCAGATGCGATGAAAGCGCATTTGCAGTCTTTAAAATTAACAAGGTTCCAGCTTTCGTCGCATGGCACGGAGGCGCCAACGGCGTGGATAAAAGCTGGGAATTATTCTACAGCTGTTCGCCGGCGGCCGCTTGTTCAAAAACCTTTTGATCCGTAGTCAAATGGCTTGATAATTCCTTGCCTTTGGACGGCCTCCAGGACGGGAGAGAGGAGGGACGACGGTGCGGACGGGCTGGAGGGAACCGCCACCTCCGCCATGTGGCGCCCAGTGCTGGACGGGAGAAGGCCGACGAAGGAGGCCGCCGGACAGCCAGCCGCCGCTCGACCTTGGTTGTTTGGCGGGAGCGGAGCGGACGCCAGGTCAAACATGAAGGCTGGGCGCCACCAGCGGGTGGCGGACATCATGAGGCAGCGGGTGGACGGGGCGATCATGCGGCAAAGCGTACTTCGACCCGCTGGAGCGAGCACGTGGTAACGCGCGCAGCGGAGGACGGGTGGAAGCGCATGTTCGACCTGGACACGGGAGCTGCCCGACCGGAGGCCCCTGAAGCGAAAGAACCGTGCCAGAGAAGCGTACCGGCATGCGACACCGCAGCAAAGCGAGGACGTTGCATGACGGCGGGCACGGTGTTGCGGAGCCGTGCGGAGCAATACGGTGTCCGGCCTGGCGTGTGTTCTTGCCGAAGGGGCCGGAGGGAGATCTTTTTCCCCGGGGTGGTTTGAAGTACCTGTGGATTTAGGTCGGCAATTTTAATGGGTCCTTCTATGGCGTGTTATAGTCGAACGAACCTTCCCCCGATCCTGCCCATGAATATTGGCAGATCATATGTTTGTCAATTGCCGCAAATCCTCATCACTTAAACTGTGATCGTCCATCGCTTTCAAATACCGGTCGGCGAAGTTCTTTTTATCAAAGAACCAGATGTCGAAAGCCTGGGAATAGTAGGCGGCATATCTAAGTCGAAGGTAGCGAGTAACGTCCTCCACTTTTGCTTTTTCCACCAAATAGACATTTAACTGTAGAAAGATGCTGTTCCCATTTTTTTTCGATTCGGAATATTTCCTTTCAACTCCTGAGCCGCATAGGACGATGTATCATACTTTGGTTTGGTGTTCTCAAGCTACAGGTGCGAGGTTACCGATGCCATCGTGTTCCCGCGCGAGAGTGTTTTTAGGACAGAATGCGTAGCGGAAGAGTCTCTCGTATTGCAGGCATTGACTAAGAAGAGCGGAATAAGTAGGTTATAGGTTGGACGCATAAAAAGGAGTGACATTGTTACAATGAGACAATTTCCACGGGCGGTGGAACAAGGGGATCCACCCGTTTGATCACCAGTTCATTGGTTGCCGCGTAATCCACCAAGTAAACATTGGACAGGTCTTTGGTCGCCTCGATAAAGTCCTCTTGCGAATTTTGAAACGATGCAAAGACGATCGTCTGGCTATCACGATAGGTTTCGAGATTTTCCAAGAAAGCTTTCAAACTTTGGGTAGAGGCCGACTGTTGTTGCGGCTCATCGAATGCCAACAGGCCAAAATGATTTCCGGATTTGGCGTTAGAGGTGGCCAGCAATGAGGTATAATAAGCCCATTGGGCCCGGATAAAATCGCTGGCGGACGACTCGAAGCGGATATCCACCTGCCGCCTGACCCCATTCTCTTGAGTGATTTCGTACACCGGGGTATATTTTTCTGTCGAAATGCGAATGGTGGATACTGGCTTGGAGGTGAACCCGAACGATTGTAATAAACTCTTGAAGATGTCTTCAAAGGCAGTGATCTTGCTAGCGTCGGCCAGCGACATGTAGTTGCCGGAAACATTAACCTCTCGGGCTTTGGCTACCTGAAACTCGTCGCTTAACGAATAAAGGGAACCAAGCCGTTGGTCCATCTCCTCCTGCGCCTTTCGCAAAAAGGTAAGTTCCCGTTCCACGATAACTTTCCGTTCGATCACTTCTTCCGAAGGCAACCGGTCATCACTCAAGAGGTCTTTTTTATAGGAGCGAATACGGCGTCGGTTCCGTTGGATCGCCTCTTCCAGAGCACTTAACCTCGTCTCCTTCTCCAAGATGATTTCTTTAAGATTGGCCATAAAAGCCTCTATCATCTTTTTTTGGGCTTCCAGGTACGCCAGGTTCTCATCCAGCCGCATCGGGTGAATGTGCAACTTCTCCGGCAGCAAGGTATCGGGTATGGTCTGGCTACAAGTGGGGCATATTCCCTGTGCCACTTGCAGATTGGATGTCAGACCTAGTGATTCCAATTTTTGTGCATCCTTGTTCTTGCCGATGTCTTCCATTACGTTATCCAACTGAATGCTGTATTGTCGATGCCGTTCTTTTTCCTGGGTAATATCGGAACTGAGATTCTCGTACAATACGTCATATCGTTCCGTCTCTTCTTTTAACAGCTGAACCGCCCGTTGCATCCGCTCCAGATTTTGGTTGATCGGAACGTCGAGTTGCGTCTGAATCTGCTGGAGCTCGTCGCTGAGGGACTGGATCAAATCCGAAAAGGTATACACTTTATCAGCCCGCCGAAGCCGTACAAAAGGACGTTGATCCCTCGAAAGAATCACCGGTACCAGCGGAAATCCGACCAATTCGCCCCCTACCCGGGTGATAAGAGTTTGAAGATGGTCACTCAGGGCCTTCCAACGTTCTTCCAGGTCCCGGAATATGACCTGTAGCTCCTGCCGGCGGGCCGCAAGATCGAACACATCTAGGTTGAGGATGTACTCGAACACCTTGGAGGAGGTATCCCGAATCCCATAATAGGGGATATTGGCGTAAAAATCGGACCAGCCGGCCTTTTGTTCAATGAAATGCGCCGCTGCAATGAGCGGAAGGTACAACTTCACCCGTTTCCCCTCTTGGTTGATGATCTCTGGAAGAGGATGACCGATAAACTCTTCGAGGTACCTGTGAAAACCTATTTCCTCGTTGCTTGCTCCGCCTTTATCATGTAAATACATGTAATTAAAAGCATAGACATGGTCGGGCTCGGTGAGCAACTTTCCAAAATAAACTTCCACCGCTTGGGGTTTGATCTTGTCGTTAACGACATATCGTTTGGTGGTAATGCTGTCCTTTCCGTTGGATATTTCCAAGTATATCTCCGATTGCAGCACCGTACTTTGTTGTACCTCCTGATTTAGTCCAGTTGGAGCCTCTTTGACGATCGATTTGAAAACGGACTGAAGGGCGCGGTCATTGCGACTCCCTAATAATTCCTCGAAGCCTAGACCATATACCATGGCCCCGAAAAGGGAGCTTTTTCCAGAGGTGTTGTTGGCACGAATGATATTGAGGCCCGTTTTAAGGGTGAGTGACCTCCCGAATGTCCCTGTATTGGTGTGGATAACGATTTTAATGGCATTAATGTGAAGCATGGCTAGCTAGATATTTTTTGGGTAAGGTCGCTCATGAATTTTTCTGTCACGGTGCGTTTGCCGATCGCCGCAAGAAATTGTTTCTCCGGTGCAAAGAGCGTTTTGTCCTGTTGAATGGTGCCGGCAAACTGTTTTCCCCTTTGCGTGAGGGCATATTTCCCATTCTGAAGCTGGAATAACCCTTCCGCCACGCCAAGCAATAACGCTTTGTTTAATGCTGGCTCTACACCCCAAGAGACAATATCCTCAGTTCGGTTGGAGTCAATGATCTGCTTGATGTACTCCCTGTTTTTAGCGGACTTCAGGCTCCAGACAAAAAAGTGCAACTTGTTCAGTGATGATTTACCTCCCGAGCTCACCATGTCCAGGATCAATGTAACGAGGCCGATTTTGTACATGGGCCGGTAGTCTACACTCATCGGCAACGACCTTTTCCGGAATCCTCCTTTAATGACAGCAGGTGCTTTCTCAGGCATCGGGGTTGGTTTCAAAGTATAAGGGACAAGTCAGGAGCCAAAACGAGATACAGTAATTTTTTAGCCGGATCGCTGTCGACTCATGCAGGAATGGAAAATCTTCCTTGATTTTGGTCTCTACATACGCTGCTATTCCATCGATGAAAGTCTTGGGATCGACGGTATTCAACATGGACTTCTCCTTCAATTCCTCCTCCAGACTAGCCAGCAGCTCTATGAACCGTTGGTGATTTTCGGGTTGACTGCTGGCCCAGGTGCGCAGGATGGATTCTCCGTTCAGGTAGTACTTGGTCGTTTGATCGGTCAGCTCATTAGTTTTTATTTCCACGCGGCTTGCCAGCGTCGGGGTAGCGCTGACTCGTACTTCATTTTTTTGTAGGGCATTTTTGACCAGGTCAATCTCCGTATTTTTCCATTCCACAATTTTGGTCGCCGTTGTGTCCTCCGGAACGATCATAAACCGACGGTTGGAGGGAGCAAAGTAATCTCCAATTTCGCTGGCATAATCATCGGCTTCATGCACGAGCACTTCAAAATTGTCCGAATCAATAAAAGGCAGGTTCCAGGATTTAACCAAGTCACGTTTGGTATGACAATGGAGCAACAGATCCCGGTGTCCCATGCGAGGGGTAACAAGTATCCAAGACTGAATGCGAACCCCTCCCAATATATTTTGAATCTCCGCACAATTGGTATGTAATTTACTAATATCCCTTGTCATCTTGTCTCGTTGCTTTTCATACAACGTTCCGTTGTCGCTGTTGACATCGGGACAATAACATTGGAAGGCGAGCCCGGTACGTGTGAATCCCTCTAAGCCGTAGTCGCCGGAGGAGGCCATGATGCGTTGGTATTGTGCCGCCATATGTTTCCGTTTGAAAATGACCTGCATCATGTCCTCCCAGGTGTTGCCATTAAAATGTCCATAGATGGTTATAAACATGAAGGGCAGCAGTTTGATGGGGAAATCTTCTCTAGCAAGGGAGCCGAAACCGGAATACAGTAACACAACAAATCCTCCGACAAGAGGCATGCGTGGTAAAGAGTCATGGGGGTATAATGGTTATTCTAAACGAATGTAATAAATATTTTACCTTATTTCTATAGCCTTTCCCGTCATTTATTGCTGGCAAGTTTTATAATTACTTTTTATCAATTTGAAAATCAGCTTAATATACGTTTCCTCGGGTAGGTTGATGTTGAAAGTAGATAACTTTCAGAACTATAAGGGAAATGCGGAATAGATCGCTTCTGGTTGGGCAGGATTTAAGCAAAAATTTGATTTTTGAGATTGTTTTTTCTAAATTTGTAGAAATTTCTCAAATTCAATAAAAATGATCATCGAATTCACGATAGGCAATTTCAAGTCGATCCGGCATAAGCAAACACTGAGTTTGCAGGCCGCACCTATCGTTTCCAAAGACCCTGAAGTCGATGAGAGAAATGTCTTCACAGCGCCAGGAGGCCTGAAACTCCTTAAGTCAGTTGGTATCTTCGGCCCAAATGCCAGTGGTAAGAGCAACTTTCTAAGGGCATTAACCCGGATGTTGCACTTTGTCGATAAATCATTCCAAGATGATGACCAAGTCAAAAGATTTACCCCTTTTTCGCTTGATTTGGAATGTGAGAAGATGCCAGCGCATTTTGAGATGGTTTTTATCACGAATGGCAATCGCTACCGTTATGGGTTTGAAATTACAGAGCAGCGGGTTAGCGCTGAGTGGCTTTTTGGATTGGCCAATACCAGCGAAGTTGAATACTTCACCCGCCTGGACGACAAAATAAAGATCAATAAGTCGAGATTTAAAGAAGGTACCGAATTGCCCCCGGACAAGACCAAGTCCTCAACACTTTTTCTCAATGTTGTCGATGCCTTTAATGGACCGATTGCGGCAGAAGTCAAATCTTTTTTGACAAGTAATATTAGGGTAAACGCCGGCGCCAATGATCATACTTTCCGAAAAAACACTCTGCGGATGATGGAGGTTGAGGACTTGCGGAAGCAGATTGCCGAATTGATGCGTTCAGCCGATATGGGTATTGAAGATATTGATCACGTTAGTCTGGACAGCCTGGAAATAGTTGGAGATCAGAATCTTCGACTTCAAAACACATCCAAAGAGGACAAACCTTCTAAGATACTTGGCACAGTGAAAAAAGTTAAGAATGAGCCAACTGGCTCACCGCCTACTTTCTTCGATTTCGACGAATTCGAATCTGAAGGTACCAAAAAGTTCTTTTCCTATTCCGGGCCTATTATTGAAAGCCTACTAACGGGAACGAATCTTGTGATCGATGAGCTTGATGCTCGGCTTCACCCACTGCTAACTCGCAAAATTGTCGAATTATTCAATTCAAAGGAGTTAAATAGGAAGAATGCACAGTTGATTTTCGTCGCCCACGACATCAATTTGCTAGACTCAGCACTGCTGCGCCGCGACCAGATTTATTT
Organism: Sphingobacteriales bacterium 50-39; assembly: GCA_001898505.1. Taxonomy (GTDB): domain Bacteria; phylum Bacteroidota; class Bacteroidia; order Chitinophagales; family Chitinophagaceae; genus Puia. Next base: position 600,830 of record MKTZ01000001.1, on the reverse strand, counting down.
TACTGAAAAAAACACGGATGGCGAAACATCTCTCTATTCCCTGATCAATATCGGCGGGGTGCGCAACGATGTTTCCTACGAACGGGATTATATGAAAGGGAAATATGGCGCCCTGCCTTATCTTGCGAAATTCAATGTCCAAACTAATGAACCGGATCAAGAAGACCGATGAGAATAAGCCATGGGCAAGGAAGACGCTGGAAAGAGACCTGTCAATCAAACGGCAGGTACAGAATACCTTTTTCATCTTTTGCGAGGGTGCGAATACGGAGCCGGAGTACTTCGAGGCTTTTCCGGTGAACACCGAGACGATCGTCCGCGCAATAGGCCTCGGTATGTGCCGTAGTTCTCTGGTAAAAGAGATCATTCGTCGCGTTTCGGAACAAGGATACCTTAAAGGCCAGCTTAATTATGACGAGGATCGCCAAATATGGTGCGTTTTTGACCGAGATGATCGAGGCTTGCCTGGGGAGGACGAGGATTTTGATGACGCGGTTCGACTAGCTACGGAGCATGGGCTGCATGTCGCATATTCGAATGATGCTTTCGAGCTCTGGTTTTGCTTACATGATCATTATATCGATACACAACTCCATCGTAAGCAATTTTATGAGCGTCTCAGCAAGCGTATAGGTTTTAACTACGAGGATCATGGCAAAGAAAAGGATTTTGCCAAGAGCCTTTACGAGCTCTTTCTCCCTCTTCAGGCTAAGGCGATTCAGCATGCGGAGCGCCTGCATAAAGTGTATGAAGCCGAACCAAAGTTTTCGCGTCATAATCCATGTACGACGGTGTATCAGTTGGTGACAGCTTTGAATAAGTGCTTGAAACGGTAGAGGGCGGCTGATGTGTGTCAGGGATGATTGACCCTCACCGCTGGAAGTATGATGAGACTTGTGTTTATTAGGCTAATCTTGTGGCAAGAGGATTAGGGTATTGCAAGTGAAGAAGACAAGCAAATAAAAGCTTTTAAGGATTTAGAAGCTTTAAAAGAGTAATCAAGTGTTCGATAGAACTCCCCTCACCCCCACGAAATATTTAAGCCACTAACCTCCAGCAGCTTTTTTATTCTCCCTTACCTATATGGCACCAACTGATTGCCTCTGCGCACAAACCACCAATGATCTACCCGAATAGGAGTTGAAATATACGTGAGAGGGGCTATTTTTTTATGGATGTAATCAAGATGAGCATGTCTCGATATTTCAAGAGTTAGAACCCCAAACCAATTTAAGCAAACCAATGAATCGCCAACCTGCCACCATCTTCCGATTGATCCAGCGGGTTCTATTGGCTTCCCTCTGGAACTGAGTATAAAAGTGTGATCCCCTCTCAAAGTGATGGACACCGATTTCGAATCCTCTCCACTTTCATATAGAACAGATCCCGAATCAGCCCACCGGGAACGCTTTCCGGAATCAGTGTAAGTGTAGCTGGCGTAGGCCGTATTATTGGGGAATAGCAAAGTATCCATGACCAGTACGGAATCCGGTCGACTCAGCGAATGCTCTGCCCAAAAAGAGGAATCATGAACCTGCGCGAAACCCGCATGCCCCGTAGCTATCATTAGAAATATCCAAAAGAGCAGCATCCGCCAGCTTGTATCTTTCTCCTCATCAGGTGCCGGGCGGCGAACAAAAGGCAACATCTCCTCCTCACAAGCGCCTAATCGTTGAAAATTTTTTTGGGCCTGCCTGAGACTCATCGGGTTGGCACCGCCCTCATGATCAGGATCGCCATATTGCACTCCATCATCCTCCCAATAGCATATCGGGCATATTTCATAAGATCCGCGATAGGATTGCGAAAGAGTTTTGTACCCACAACACGGACAAGTATATTTCATGGATCGTTTTGGTATAAAATTAACTTTTGGACAAACATTAACAAGACAGCCAGTTGTTCGATAGCCCCTCAGCTCCACGAACAGCCTTGCAAATCAATTGGTTGCATGGCCTTTTTATTCTATCAACCTCGTCATTATTTCATTCTTCTCGGCCATCGATAGATCCAGATACTTAAGATGGAAGGTAAACAATAACAAATACTGCCTGGAAACATATCCATTTTTGTTGTTATCGGCCTGTCGAATAGAATTCCGAATGCAGCAATTGTCAGTAAACTACTCCAGATGCTTAACACAATGCGTTTTGCAGCTATGGGCCACGGGCGCAGGAAAACAAACGCTGCCCCGCCACTGAAAAACAACATCCCGGGGATGGAATACATGATGCTATATAAGCCTATAATTATTTCAAATCCCATCCAATCTGTAAACCCATCGAATTGTTTGGAGTACCAAATTAAGTAGACGACCGGTCCAAACATGACCGCAGTCATCCATACTTGAAAGCAATAGGTAAAGACAGCTTTGGTCTTTTTGTAATCAGACATAACTGCGGGTTTGGAGCGCAATGAGGGGCTCTTAATCCCCTAAGATAGGATCGCTTGCAAGACTTTTAAAATTTGAGAAGGTTGAGTAATGAGGTCAGGTGTTCGATTGTTCTCCCCCCACCCCCACCCCTCTTTAAGCCGCTGATTGTCGGCGGCTTTTGTTTTTTACACCTTTTTATTATTTTTGCATAAATGATCCCCGATGACATCCGAGAACAACTTCAAAATATCATTAAAGGAGAACTCCAGGAGGGGAGCACAGATTCTTGCACAGCAGTCTGGAATCTCCTTTGCAAAAGCTTTGGCACAAGTCCAACTGTTAAAGGCGAATTCGAAAGTAAGGCAATCATCAAAGAAGAGCAGGTCAGCTTCTTGAAATCTTACGCTCAAAAGGAAAACTTATAGCTGAGATCATTGCCAACAGGCAGTCAATATTTGACTGAAGGCGGAGAATCAAAGGTATTTCTTGCAGAGGATGGACGATCAGTAATTAAAATTAATGACGCCGGATACTACGCCACTTGGACAGAGTATTTCAACAGCCTGTTACTGCACAATTTAATATTTGACAACACCGCCTATTCATTGTTGGGGTTTACTGAAACCGACGAAAAATTTTTTGCCGTCATCCAGCAACAATTTGTAGAAGGAGATCAGGCATCGCTGGACCATATTGAAGTTTTTTTGAATTTCAATGGTTTTGAAAAGACAAGGCGTCAAGATTATTATAATGATGAATTTGGGTTGGCGTTGGAAGATATGCACGACGAGAATGTCCTAGCTAAGGACAAGGCTTTATTTTTTATAGATACGGTATTCTATATTATGTAAAAAAATTATGTGCTTCACGCTATATGTTGGTGCATCAATCAAGTTACCTTTGATCGAATGGAATAAAGATCATCCCGTAGTCCATACCGCGAATCTGCAAGACTATGAACTGGGGGTTTTAAATCGCTTTACTTTGCCCTATGTATTATACATAGGATCAGATCAGGTTTTGTGGATGTGGTTTTAGACATGCTCTCGCTGAGGGAAATAATTGGTTACCTGTAGTCGAAGACGACATGGATGCACTGAATGCGGTACAGAGAAATCATATGGGCCTAGTCATTCTCGCCGGGATAAAATACCCTTATTCAGCGTGCCCTGCATAACAAAATACGCAATTTGCAAATCGCGTATTTCTAATCTTAACCTCCACTCTTCTTTAAATGTTTTATTTTCAATGATTTATTGATAGATGAAGAGAGATCTAACCCGGATAATTATCCAATTTGCAAGGCTATTTCTAAATCAATGAACCCGGGTATGCATACATTTGATATATGAACGAACATCTCGAACGTGTGTTAATGGGCAGCACGAACTTTGACCTCTGGCTGGCCGTTAGCGAATATCGAATTGCCGATGCTCTGTCCATCCTTTCCCCGGAAACTTCGATTGTAAATCGACCGTGGTGGAAAATATGGGCAAAGCCAGCTGCACCAGCAAATTTGGATCCTGTCCGGGAAGTTGCATTTACATTGCTTTCCAACCCTACTGATACAACCTTGTTAATTCCAGAAATGCCCCTGAAGGCTGCTGATAAAATATTCCCCGAATGGATTCGATTTTGTTGTAGCGTTCATTACAGCAGACATTTTCCCGAGCAGTTGGAGTTTCTACTGAAACAGACGGTTCGCAAATTAGAGGAGCTTGCGGAAGAAGTACGCAAAAAATCTAATGGGTATCCCAATAACTCTATTAGCGGTGACGTATGGTTCAATGGAGCAGTTGTACGAAATTGGTCCGAAGCGCTTGGTTACTTGTTTGAAATGCGACAAAAGCCTCAGGAGAAAGCTGCTGTTTTATAAAATAAATGTAAAGTGACTTGTTCGATTATGTCGCATTATCATCACTTGGTAGGCCCCGACATGATTGAAGCGGCTGTTGCATTGATCGCTATAAATGACACCGAAACGGCAAAAAAATATTATCAAGCGGTCATTGCTGACTTCGAACCTCTCGCACGGCTTTGGCAGGGTCAACCTGAAGAACCAATTACAGCAGAAGATTTGATCAGTCTCAAGGCTCTTCTCGGTGCATATGATGGATTCGCGCGTCTTGAGTCCAACCATTACTATAGTGACCAACGGCAGAGGCTCGAGCAGATAATTCAAGGCTCAGAAAATTCATTATTGTAAAATATTCAATGCTTTAATTGCGGGATCAAAGATAAAAGAGCAGTCAGGTGTTCGATTGTACTCCCCTCACCTCCACCCCCTCTTTAAGCCGCTGATCCTCAGCGGCTTTTTTATTAATAGCTAGTGAGAAATCGAACTATTCACCTCCCGGTGTAATATATCTGATTAGGCTATTCTCTCTGCCCAATAATGTGCATTCTATATTGGTGTTTTCCTGGATCATCCTTTCGGCAGCACTGGTTGCAGCGTCTAAATTCTCGAAAATAGTATAGACCTTCTGGTATTCATGAATTGCCTGTTTAAAATTCTCGTCGAGAACAATCCCGGTCGAAAATTCAGCTCTCACAATCGCTACTTCATTGTCATATAAGGTTGGAAATGATTGCATAGAGAGTCAATTTTTCCCATTGATCAAACTCACCACTACTTTCGTCATCATCTCCTTTTCTTCCGGCTTACTTTCGGCAATCATAAGGGTCAGTGCCACGAGCGCATTGTCTGCCAACTTGCGTGACCCGTCCCCGCGATATAGAATACCGTTCTTATCCAGGAACCAGATGAAGAGGAAGGCCGCAATACGTTTGTTGCCATCGGAAAACGAATGGTTCTTGATGACGAAATAGAGTAGATTGGCTGCTTTTTCTTCTACGCTGGGGTAGAGGTCGGTACCACCAAATGTTTGGTAGATCGCTGCGAGTGATCCTTGAAAGGATTCGTCCTTCTCATTACCAAACAAAGAGCTTCCTCCGAATTTGTCTTTTAATCCGCGTATTGCCTGGATGGCTGAATCGTAAGTAATCTGAAACAACTGCTTCGAAGAAGTCGCCTCGATTTCAAGTACCTGGTGGTCATACTTGTCCAGCACGTCCAACGCATAGGTATAGTCCGATAGGACACGCAGTAGCCCCGCAGCCTGATCACCGGAAAGCGCTTGTGAACCGGCAACATTATTGATCAATGCAACGGGTTTTTTTAAAGCTTCGTATTGCTCAGCTTTTTCCTGAAGTTTCTTTTCATTCAATGAATACCCTCTGAGCAGGTAGTCCTTCAATACCTGGTTAGCCCAGATGCGGAATGCAGTGCCCCGTTTGGAACTAACCCTATATCCAACCGACAGGATTAAATCCAGATTGTAGAATGTGACGTTCCTTTTGACATTTCTCTTTCCCTCTTGTTGCTCAGTTTGAAAAATAGTAGTTGTAGATTCCTCGGATAACTCTTTTTCTGCATAGACATTCCGAATATGATCGTTAATGGTATTGACATCCTTTTCGAAAAGTTCCGCAATGAGCCTTTGGGAGAGCCAAAGACTGTCACCTTGTAGTTTTACATCAATTTGGGTGTGGCCATCTTCTTTGACATAGATGATGATCTCTCCTTTATTTTCGGTCATATTACGGATGTTTAGAAATCGAACTTACCGGTTTTTCCGGTAAGTTTAAAATAATTGATAATCAATAAATTATAAGCAATTACCCAACTTACCAGTTTTTCCGGTAAGTTGCCAGACAGCCCGTCTTTTTTAATGTAACAAGGCTTCCTTACTATCACAAATTGGACACTACAAAGTAGCAGAAAAATAGCCGCTGGTTGAACTGCAATGTTAAATACGCAATTTGCGTATTGCGAATTAGCTAATGACAACTTATTGCTGCCAGGGAATCTTAGCGAAGGTACTCATATCTAATTTTATTTACTGGAGCTAAATTTTATGTCCAATTTATTACGTTAAAAACTGGTCAATAAAAACAAATATGCTATCTTTATATGATGGCCGCATCCGCCTCCATAGCAAGTACAGTTCAACGCCAGGTCGCCGCTCTAGGCGACGGACAGATTCTTACTATTAAAGTGGAGGGCCAAACAGAAGTGGCTTATTTTAGAGCGTTGAGCCGGATGGTCAAGGCCGGGAAATTGGCGAGGCTGGAGAAAGGGAAATATTACAAGCCAAAAAAATTACGTTTTGGCGCACTACGGCCTTCGGAAACAGAAATTATAAAGACATTCACCCAGCGCGGGGGTAAAACCGTGGGGTACTTGACGGGCAATGCCTTGTATAACCAATGGGGTTTAACCACCCAGGTACCCAATAAAATAACTATTGCCCGGCATAGCCGGTTGCCTGAAAAGGAAATCAGCGGCTACAAAATAAAATTTACCGTCCGTCCATTCCCATTTAAGGAGTTTGATATCCCTATGCTACAGCTGCTGGATGCACTGGCGGACATTCAACAGATCCCGGATACGTCTCCTTTAACAGTTATTCCATTGCTGGTAGCAAAGATGAAGGAGTTGCAGCCGTCACAACTGAATAGGCTGACACAACTCGCGTTGGAATACCCTCCTTCCACCCGCGCATTGTTGGGAGCACTATTGGAAACGCATTTCCCAAAGCAAAAGATCGAACTGCTACAGACATCTCTAAACCCATTAACCCGCTATCAGTTTGCCGGCATTGAAGCCTTGGTATTGAATAAATCCAAATGGCATTTCAAATGACGCTGCGATAAAAGGCTTTTGGGAGAGGCGATCGAGGCGGGCTACCAGGCATTCCGGTTTTGCAAGCAGTGATTTAAATAATTATTTTTCAAGTTTTTAGGATTTGGATAAGCTGAAGGAGTTTGCTCAAAGGTTCGATCCCCACCCCCTCACCCCACCCCTCTTTAAGTCGCTGATTGTCAGCGGCCTTTTTGTTGATAGCCGAGGGGAAATCGAACTCCGGCTGTATAATTCGCGCCAAATAAATTTTGAATATGAAGATCAAAGAAATGGTCATGCAATTCCAACTCAAACATTTCTTGCCTTCAAATATTTCTGACTCTTCAAAAAATCCGCTTTAACATTCCTGCATAAATGTTTTGTCCAATCAGAATGTTCTTCTCCCCGAAGCTCCGCAAATAAGGCAAGCACATAACCCCAATCCATTTGAGTCAGATACCCTAGCTTTCGCCATCCGCTGGAGCGGTAATTTTGAAAGGTGCTAAAGGCAGCATTCGCGTTGAATATTCCCAGGCCAAAAATAACTGTATTAATATCGGTCAGCTGTTCATCATTCTCCTGCAGCCGCTCCTCCCCTAATAATTTGATATGGGATAGCTCATGAGCGAGCGTTGCCACCATGTACTCCGGTTCTCGAAGGTTTTTCTCCTGTAAGACGATATGAAACTTCCCTTCGTCCTGTCGCCCTAAATAGCGGCCGCTACTCGATTTCAGACTGCCATCTCTACCGTCCCCCGAAGTATATATAGTACTACCAAGATCCCCGGCAGCAATCTCCCGTATCCCATCCTGATAGAAAAAAAGTTCGATCTCGTTCGGATCGATCCCCATCTGACGGGCGATGATGTCAGTAGTTTCACGGCCCGTTTTGAGGTCACCATTAAATCGAATAGGGAAATCTGTGTAGTGCGGCGTGAGGACGGAGCGTTGCCGGATACTTTCTTTCCCAAAGGTGTCCACCAGCCAGCCGAAGGCGTATTCCAGCCATTCGCGTCGTTCCTCGGGAATAGGGCATTGCGGTCGTTTGTCTTTCTTAGAAAATCCGAACATAGAGCGTCAAGATACAAAATTGTGACACCAAACCAAGTTAGTGAGAATTGCCGGGACACTGCAAGGGGAGATCGGTGAGGGTAGTGCAGAGTCAACGCCGGGTAAGAGGTTCCGAATGTTCTGTCCTTGGGAGGAATTGGCAAGTTACACCCGCGCATACTCTTATTTGTCATAGATTAAGAGGAATTATGCTTTACTCATTGAATTATCTTTAAAAGAGACACAAGATGTTCGATCCCCGCCCCCTCAGCTCCACCCCTCTTTAAGCCGCTGATTATCAGCGGATTTTATTATTTAAGCTATTTTATTATTTTTGCATAAATGATCCCCGATGACATCCGAGAACAACTTCAAAATATCATTAAAGGAGAACTCCAGAAGGGGAGCACAGATTCTTGCACAACAATCAGGAATGTCCTTTGCAAAAGCTTTGGCACAAGTCCAACTGTTAAAAGCGAATTCGAAAGTAAGGCAATCATCAAAGAAGAGCAGGTCGGCTTCTTAAAATCATATGCTCAAAAAGAAAACTTATGGCTGAGGTCATTGCCGCCAGGTAGCCAATATTTGACTGAAGGTGGTGAGTCGAAGGTTTTTCTTTCTGAGGATGCACGATCAGTGATTAAAGTTAATGATGCCGGATACTACGCCACCTGGACAGAATATTTCAATAGCCTATTATTGCACAATTTAATATTCGACAACACAGCCTATTCTTTATTGGGATTTGTCGAAGCTGACGAAAAACTTTTTGCCGTCATCCAGCAACCTTTTGTGGAAGGAGATCAGGCTTCACTGGACCATATTGAAGGGTTTTTGAATTTCAACGGCTTTGAAAAGACTAGGCGCCAAGACTACTATAATCGTGAATTTGGGTTGGCGCTGGAAGATATGCATGATGAAAATGTATTAGCCAAGAGCGAGGTCCTATTCTTTATAGATACAGTATTCTATATAATGTAAAAATTATGTGCTTCACGCTATATGTTGGTGCATCAATCAAGTTGCCTTTGATCGAATGGAATAAAGAACAAGCCGGTTTCCACACAGCAAACCTGCAAGACTATGAACTGGAGGTTTTGAGCCGTTTTACTTTGCCACACGTATTATATATAGGATCCCATGAGGGTTGTGGATGTGGTTTCAGGCATGCCCTTGCTGACTGAAAAAATTGGTTGCCAGTGGTCGAAAATGACAAGGAAGCTCTGAATGCGACACAGATAGAGCAAGGGAAATTTATATTATTCTAGTCTTAAGAGGAACCTATTCGCTCCTCAAACTCCGCACCGGATTGGCAAGTGACGCCCTGATCGACTGAAAGCTCACCGTAATCAGGGCGATCAGCAAGGCCCCGCCCGCCGTCATCACAAAGATCCAAATCGAGATTGGCGTCCGGTAGCTGTACTGTAACAGCCAGTGGCTCATCAGCAGCCACGACACGGGGATCGCTACCAAAAAGGACAACGCCACCAACACCAGGAATTCCTTTGACAGCAAGCCACAGAGGTTGACGACCGAGGCCCCGAGCACTTTACGTACGCCGATCTCTTTCCGCCGCTGCTCGGCCATAAAGGAGGCCAGCCCAAAGAGCCCGAGACAGCTGATAAAGATGGCCAGAGCCGCAAAGAACGTGGCCAGGCCGCCGATCCGTTGTTCGAAATCAAATTTCCGCGCATAGTCCTCGCTGTTAAAGCTATAGTCGAAGGGGGAGCCGGGGTTGTATCGCTTGAACACCGCGGCGATCGTCGGCAGCGCCTTCGCCGTGCTCTGGGAAGGATTGATCCGCACCGTGATGACATTCATGCCCACATCCGAGGTATCCATCATAAAGACGGCCTGCTTTACCGGCTCATATGGGGATGACATCACCATGTCCTTAACGACGCCGATCACTCTCAGGTGATTGTCTTTCCGCGAGCTGTAAGTGTATTGGATGGACTGCCCGACCACCGGCTCCTTCAGGTTCATGTATCTCACCGCCGCCTCGTTCAGCACTACACCAGTCGAGTCGGTGGCATAATCCCGCGAGAAATCCCGGCCTTCTACAAATTGCCAGCCTACCGTTTTTCCATAGTCATGCGTCATGGTGATCACGGCAAAGGACGGACTCATAGCAGGATCTTTCCCCGGCCATGAAAAACCACTTTGGTTGGCCCAGACCGCCGTCGTCGGACTGGTCGACATCGCCACATCCGCAACAACACCGGAAGCCAGAAGGTCCGACCGAAGACTATTGTAATGCGGATACAGGTCGGGTGTATTCATCGCAACGGTGATCAACCCTTCCCGGTTGTAACCGATTGGTCTGTTTTTCGCATAGTTGATCTGCTGGAAGACGACGAATGTCCCGATGATCAGCGACACCGATACGGTGAATTGCAACACCACCAGCACCTTCCGCGGTACCGAAGCAAACCGGCCCGCCTTGAAGGTACCCTTTAGCACGCTTACCGACTTAAAGGAAGAAAGATAAAAGGCCGGATAGCTACCCGCGACCAACCCCGTAAAAAGGATGAACCCGATCGCGATGAACCAAAACGGGATGCTGGTCCATAAGATATTCATCTGTTTGTCGGCGATCTGATTGAAAAAAGGCAGCGTCAGCGTCACCAGCAAAAGGGTCAGGCAGAAGGAGACAAAAGTGATCAACAACGACTCCCCGAGGAACTGACCTATCAACTGACGGTGAAGCGAGCCGATCGCTTTCCGGATCCCCACCTCTTTCGCGCGCTTCTCTGACCGTGCCGTACTCAGATTCATAAAGTTGATACAGGCCAGCAGCAATACAAAGACGCCGATGATCGCAAACATTTTGACAAATGCGATGGTGCCCCCCGTATTGATGCCGTTCTTGAATTCGCTGTACAGCCGCCATTTGTTCATGGGGTGCAGCAATACCAGTGGCTTGTCCTTCCGCTCATGCCCTTCCAGACCACCTCTGACCTTGACCGAAACGGCTTTCAGGTCGGCATTGTCCTGTAGCTGCGCAAAGATCTGCCAGGAATTGTTGTTCCATCCATTGACCATAGAACCCTTCAGGTCGTTGTCTGCTGCAAATCCATCCCAAGCCATCAATAGTTGGGTATTGTAAAACTCACAGTTGTGCGGAAAATCGAGATAGACTCCCGAGATCTTCAGCGAGTTCTTGTTGTCGATCTTTACAAGTTTGCCCACCGGCTCAGCGTTACCGAACATTGTCTTCGCGAGCGACGCGCTAATGACGGTCGAATAGGGATCGTCTAGCGAGGCCAGCGACCCCTTTAGCAGCCGGACGGAGAACATGGGCAGGAATTCAGGTTGGATATAGATGCCGTTTCCAAATATCTGTTTATCGCCGTCATAGGCGAGGGTATGTTTGTTTATAGCAGAACCCACCGTCACCCGTTTGAAATCGGAACCATAGCGCGTCCGCAACTCATTTCCCAGCGGTAATGGCACCGCTTGCCCGGTGGTGATCTCCCCGCCGTGATTGATGGTCTCCATGACGCGGACGATCCGGTCATAGTTGTCGAAATTCTTATTGTAGGAAACTTCATCCCAGATCCAGAGGCCGATAAGCAAGGCGACCCCCATGCCCGCGGAAAGCCCCAGGATGTTGATGACCGAATAGGCCTTGTTCTTGATCAGGTTGCGCCATGCGACGGTGAGATAGTTCTTAAACATTGGCAATCAGTTTGGAACTCGCCGCACAAAAAGTAGACCAATGACCCAATTTGTTAAAAATCAAATTCTTGTGATTCTATTCAACTGCAGAGCCGCCTTATTCGATACAAACGATGTACGGTTATAGCACGGAGAGCGGAAGGCTAGTTGTAAGATGATCCAAAGAAAATGCCGTTTATCTTGCCAAATGCACCGATTAGCCGCCGCTCCTCGCCTTACAAAAATTCAAGCCGCTGACTTTCAGCGGCTTCTTTGCCATCACCGTTTATTCCCGTATCTTCCCTATATGCTAAAACGATATCTGCTACTGCTTGTCGCCGCCTCACTTTCCTCGCAAAGTTATAGTCAGAAATTTCTGGTTAATTATCCGGCCAACGCCCTGAGCGCGCCATTTACCGGAAAGGTGATCCTCTACCTGAACAAGGAGAACCGAAATCCCAAAAATGCCATGGCCGACCTGGAGCCCTTCCCGTGCTTTTCCATCGATGTGCGGGACGTAAAGCCAGGTACTTCCGTCACATTTGACGATCGGGCAGCATCCTATCCCGTCCGATTATCCGATATAGAACGAGGTGAATATTATGTACAGGCCGTCTGGGACAGGAACCTGGGAGGACGGGCGATTGCGGAGAGCCCGGGTAACCTTTATTCCCGGTCGCTAAAAGTCAATCTCACGAAAGATGCCAATGCATCATTCACACTAAGCTGCGACCAGGTAGTGACCGAACCGCATTTCACAGACACAAAATTTGTAAAAGAACTAAAAACGCCGTCACAGCTTCTATCAAAATCCCAGGGAAGGGCAATGACGGTTGATGCTGCTGTATTGCTCCCGCGGGAGTATTATACACAGCCGCAACGGCAATTCCCGGTATTGTTTGTGGTCTCCGGCTATGGCGGGGATTATCACCGGTATTCGGGCGATACGACAGTCTTTAGCAGGCCGTTTGATACCGTCTCCTGCATCACGGTCTACCTGGATGGCAATTGCGCCGGTGGTCACTCTGTATATGCCAATAGCGATAACAATGGTCCTTGGGGAGATGCTCTGACCACCGAATTCATCCCGCAGCTGGAAAAGTCCTATCGCTGCAATGGGGCGAGGCTCTTAAGGGGACATAGCAGTGGGGGCTGGACGGTGCTCTGGTTGCAGACACACTATCCGGATGTGTTTGCGGGTTGCTGGTCAAGCTCGCCCGACCCGGTCGACTTCCGGAATTTTCAGCGGGTCAATCTATACGAAGAAGATAATATCTATTATAAAAAGGATGGAACTTCGAATGCCGTCGCTACCATCGCGGGATATTTTCCGGTGGCGACGATGAAACAATGCTACCAGCAGGAGTTTGTCCTCTACCGGGGCGAGCAGATGCATTCGTTTAATCAGGTGTTTAGCGCAAAAGGACAGGACGGTCAGCCAATACCGATATGCAACCCTGTGACAGGAGCCATCGACAAGTCCTGTTTTGAGCATTGGAAGGCCTACGATATCTGTGCTTATCTGCGCAACAACTGGCCGGTCCTTGAAAAGGGGCTGCAAGGCAAGATCCGGGTGTCGGTAGGCAACCAGGACAATTTCCTGTTGAACTATGCCGTGCACATGCTGGACGACGAAATGAAAAAGCTGGATACGCGCTTTGTCTTTGAGTATTATCCTGGGGATCATTTTACAGTGAGCACATCCGAATATCAGACAGCAGGGGTTACCTTTCTGGCAAGCAGGTATGCACAATGGAAGATGCGGTATTAAAAGAATGCCCTCATCACCACCCAATAACCCGCTACCGTCGCAATAGCGATAGACGCCGGATACACCACCCATTTCCTGTACCATCCTCTTTTCCCAAAGGGAATGATCACCAGCATAAATACGCCCGTGATAACCACCACCTGTCCGATCTCCACCCCAGCATTAAAAGACAGGATCGAGGTATAGAACGCTCCCCTGGGCAGACCAATCTCATTCAATGCGCTGGCAAAACCCATACCATGGATCAGCCCAAACAGGAAGACGATGCTTATTCGCCACGGTTTCAGCTCGCTCAACAACATATTCTCGATCGCCACAAACATGATCGACAGGGCAATCACCGGCTCGACCACAGCGCCAGGGGCAACAAGTACGCCTTTCATGCTCAAGGCCAGTGTAACGGAGTGGGCCACGGTAAATGCAGTTGCCTGCCAAAGGATGGTTTTGATCCGGGTACTGAGCAGGCAAAGGCTTATTACAAACAGGATATGGTCAATCCCATATGGGATGATATGTTGAATACCCAGTCGAAGATAAAACCCAACGACATGCGAAACAGACGCCTTTTCCAAAGCATAATTGACGGTATGCGCCAGCAGCGTAGTCGGCGCCAATAAAAGGGTCACCAACAGGACGCGGCATGTATTGCCCGGTCTCATAAGGATCGCAGCGTTTCGAGACCTTCATTTTTTAATACCACCGATATATTAGGGTCACCCAACATCGCTTGCTCCAAAAGGGCCTTTGCTTCACTGCGATGCCCGATACTGGCATAGATCAATCCCGCACGGCAAAGCAATACGGGGTTCCTGCTATGTGTCTTCAAGGCAGTCCTGAGATAGGGCAACGCTTCCGGAGATTGTTTCTTGCAATAGTAGATCCAGGCCACCGTCTCGTTGGCATCGATATTACCCGGCCGGCGATTATATTCCATCAGGGCATGTTCCAGGGCCTTGTCATAATTATTGACCTTCAAATAGGCATAGGCTAATTCCCGGTCGGCATAATGACCAATATTATCATTACTTACCCCAATCTGCTCATCCCGGCTGAGCTCGTTGATAACCAGAGAAGTTACCGAATCAGCAGAAGCTTTTCTCCCAGCCAGCGCATACGCATCCGCACACTCCTCCTTGATGGAATAATCGTTGATCATCGAGTCCGCCTTTCTATAATAGCCAATTGCCTTCTGATATTGTCCACCGGCAACGGCCACCCTCGCCAGACCAGCCCACGCAAGAGCATATCCCGGTCTTTCATCCAATGCGATCGTATAATGCATTTCCGCGCTTTTAAGATCCCCGGTGTACTCGTACAAGCGCCCTAACTGAACCCTGCACCACTCGGTCGTCTCATCCCCCTCACCGCCTGCATTCACCGCCATTTCCATCGCTTCGATCGCTCCCTGGTAGTCGCCATGGATCTCCCGCAGATAAGAGATGCGGGAATAGGATCGTATGTCCGGCCTGACGGAAACCATCCTATCGGCATTTGCCACCGCCGAATCATATTGACCCATTTCCACATTTCCGTCTACTAACAACCCATAGATAAAAGCATTGAAGGGATTGATCTGGTGCGCTTTTTCTGCCAGCGCCAGCCCGTCGGCAAAATGATGCTGAGATAAGTAAATAAGGGACTTGAATGTCAGTGCTTCGCCATTTGAAGTATCCTGCTTCAAAACCTTATTCACGCACTTCAAAGCAGCTTTATCATAATACATATAATTGCCGGTGACCCGCGCCTCCTGAATAAATAGCGTGGTCAGGGCCAAAATAGACTTTACATCTGTAGGGTCCTTACTTATTTTGCTACGCAGCGCTTCAGCATAATCCCGCCGGAGGACCCACTCATTTGTTTGCGGGATGGCGGCGCTTCTTTCCAGCAGGTTATCTATTTTATTTTCCCGCGTAATACTAACAAGGACAACCATCACAAAAGCAATAGCCGTCAAGCCCACTAAGTATTTTCTGTTCATAACAAAAATTTGTAAAAAGCAGGCCCGCAACCAAAAAGGCGGACCTGCTCCAAAAGTGAATAATTATTCTTTAACGACGCGAATGGCCTGTCTGGCGCTTCCATTTCGAACAGCATTTATAAAATAGACGCCCTTCGCCATATTGCTTGCATTCCAGGGCACCGAATAAGTGCCCGGCTGCATATTGCCGTCGGCCAATACTTTCATCAATCTACCGTTTGCATCATATATTTCTATCCTCACCTGGGAGGCAGTTTCGATATGGTACCGGATCGTATTGCCATCGACAAAAGGATTGGGGGACACACTCACGAACATGTCCGGCGCTGCCATATCCAACCCACCGGGAGCAGGAACTGACTTATAGATATCCGATTCATCCAGAGAGGCCGCCACCTTATTGTTGGCATTGCTTTCCGCAGGCGCGCCGCAGCAACTGTTGGATCCCGACCAGGGCGTCTGTACATAAGGGAACGAGGTTTTAAAGGTGGTATCATTGGCGTTCACCCCGGTATTATACGTCAGCACGTTCACCAGGTCGGGGGTGACGGGATTGGCGCCTCCCTTAAAATCATCATACCACAGCCCTATGGCAGCAAGCACCACACCACTGACGGCCTGCAGCTCGATCCGGGTAACATCGTCCTCTAACCGCCGCCCATTGGGAAAACCATCCATGTTGGGAATAAATTGAAGAGAAAGGCTCTTATTATACATGGTATCGGTTAAGCCTAAAACTGCCGCCTGTACCAATCCCAACGCGCTGAACTTCGGATCATTTCTCGGAGTGGGAGGGACCGCCATATTTAGACGCAGCATATCTCCCCCATTGGGCAGGAAATTATTGATAAATGGTTTCCCTGCGGCCAACGGATTACCTTTTTTGCCGGTGGCAAGCTGATAAGGCCGCAAATTAGGCACACCGGTATTGAAGATGGGCCATAGGTCCACCGAACGGGGAGATTTAGGTGCCGGCAGCAACAATTTTCCGAAGACAGCATCATCCAGCGCCGTCCCGGCCAGCGATGCACTTCCTTTCAGACCAAACAACCCGTTTTGGTTATTCCCAAACCCAAAAACGCCCAAAGAATTCCGTTGGATCCGCAAAGCCTTCAAAGCCGGAATGGCGCCTCCGAAATAAGTATCATCCATATACAACGCCAGTTCCGGATTGTAGAAATAGTTTCCAAAGGTTTTGATGTTGGGCAGGTCTTCATACGGCGTCAGGAAATTCCAAAGGTCCTTTTTGCCAATGGGGATCACCGCCTCATTCGTTAAAGGCATACCCAATCTTGAGACCTGGACCCACGGACCGGTGGAAGATTCAAGTTTTCGGTTTTGATCATCCCGGTCATGGTCTCCATCTCCGTCGAGGTCTTCGTCCCCGTCATTCCTTCCCCCATCGAAATCTTCCTCGACCCTTGGCTTGTTCAGCGTCCTGATCTTTCTCCTGCTGGCAGAAGCCCATACACCGATGACAAAATCAGGGTCCAGGATATTCTTTGCCTGGGATACGGATTTGTGATCCTTTTGC
Organism: Sphingobacteriales bacterium 50-39; assembly: GCA_001898505.1. Taxonomy (GTDB): domain Bacteria; phylum Bacteroidota; class Bacteroidia; order Chitinophagales; family Chitinophagaceae; genus Puia. The sequence continues at coordinate 583,779 of MKTZ01000001.1, read as the reverse complement.
AGCTCGGAAATATCTACCTGCAAGGCGATTACAGACACATTCTTACATTTCAGGGCATCCATAGGTTTTGTCCCGGTCGTACGCGGCGCATCCCCCAGATCGAAGATACCTCCCAGGTCAACGAAAAAAGGATCGTCTGCCGTGCCGCAAAAGACCTTCTCCCCCGTACTGGCCGTAGTAATAGCATTATTGATTAGCGTGTTGTAATCGCCAACACCAAGCCCCACCGGCGAGTTGATGGAGCGGGGGCCGATATTGGGCGGAGGTACTACTCCATTGCTGACAATCGTTTCAAAACCTCTCCCCCATCCCCGGCTTTTCTCCAGAGTATAGGTAGTTTTCAGGTTTTGCTTCCCCAGACGGATATTGAAGAAGGTAGTAGGGTCCTGGTTGGTCTTGTGGAAAGTGAAGCGATAAACAATATCATCCCCTTGCGTGGTGACATCGTTGTCGATATGGATCTCATAACGGATGTCTTCGCCGAATTGATAATAATTGGGGCCAGCAAAGGGCAGCTGGGCAGGAATGTAATTGGCGAGTATCGTTATTTTGTCGGGATGATCCGGACTTCGGAATGCATACAGGTCCGTATTATCGGCCAGCGGATCATTGGCGATCATTGGCGCCTCGCGATGACTGGAGGACATCAATACACCGGCAATGAGGACGAGACAAACAGCGGCCATAAGGAACAGGACCTCTCTTCCAGTTTTAGATCTCTGATTCATAAACAGGTTTTTACTTTAAAAAATTAAATGACAGGAACTCCAACGGGGTATGAATTAGAAAGGGTATTTGTGTAGGACAGGAAAATGCTGAACTATGCATAGAACGATTTAAATACGGTAAATAAGCAAGGGTAGATTTGATCCGGCTTATTAATATTTCTGAAAAAATCTACATCCGTCACGGCATATTGTACGTAGATTGTAGGATATGCCTCTCGACTATATACGTTTGGTGTTGACAACCCTTTGCACGCTCATTCAAGTCGCGCAGCCCGTCTCAGCGCAAATCCTCCTCAAAGGGAATATCACCGATGCCATAAGCAGGCAGCCGCTGGAAGGGGTCAGCGTGATCTTACTTCCCGGACGGATCACTGGAACGACCGACCAGACCGGAAATTTTAATTTTCGACATATTCAGTCAACCCCTGAAAATATCATGGTCTCTTCCATTGGCTACGAAACAAAGACCTTATCCTTTGCAGACCTTAAAAGCCAGGATTTCCATATTGCCCTTGCCCCTCAAATTATATCGCTAAATACTGTAACGGTCTCTACCAGGGCGGGGGAACAATACAGACCCATCAGCAAAACAGATATCGCCCTTCGTGGCGTCAATAATTCACAAGAAGTCTTACGGATCATCCCGGGCATCGTCATCGCCCAGCACCAGGGCGGAGGCAAGGCGGAGCAGATCTTTCTCCGGGGGTTCGATGCAGATCACGGCACGGATTTTAGGGAAGATGTAGATGGACTGCCTATTAATATGCCCTCGCATGCCCATGGACAAGGTTTTGCCGACAGCCATTTCATCATACCCGAAACAATTGAAAGCGTGAATTTCAAAAAAGGCCCCTATACGGCTGCCAAAGGGGATTTTTGTACGACAGGTTTTGTTGATTTCGTCACTAAGTCATCGCTGCCCGGCAATAGTATTAAGATCGAAGGGGGTATGTTCAATATCGGACGGGTGCTGGGTCTTTTCAATCTGTTGGGGCGCGAAACAAAGGCCCGGCAGCAATCCTGGTATATGGCCTCGGAATACAGATATGCAGACGCGTATTTCGATAATCCTCAACACTTCAGTGGCTTCAACCTGTTCACCAAATACAGTGGCAAAATCGCCGAACACAATTACCTCACCGTTTCCGCCACCACCTTCTATAGCAAATGGAATGCTTCAGGGCAGATCCCTGATCGCGCGGTCTCGGAACATATCATCGGGTTCTATGGGGCCATCGATCCCTTCGAGGGGGGCGAAACTTACCGTACCAATTTCAACGCCCAGCTCATCACTTCCAATGACAAGGGAGACCTCTTCAAGAACCAGGTATTCTATTCCAATTACCATTTTGATCTGCATACAAACTTCACATTTTTCTTAGTGGATACGGTCAACGGGGATGAGATCCGGCAACAGGAGGTCAGGGATCTTTTTGGATACAACGGAAGCTATGAGCACCACGGCTACCTTGGTAATACCAAAGTCACAACCGAGTTCGGAGTAAATATACGGACAGACCTCACCCATCATTCAGCGTTGTCCCACACCCTGGACCGATACATTACGTTACAGCAGATAAAGCTGGGAGATATCAGCCTGACGGAAATTGCGCCCTATGCCAGTGCGACGTTCGAATTAAATAACCGTCTTCGTATCTATGCCGGGCTGAGGTTTGACCAGTTCTACCATCGATATGATAACAAGCTCCCCAACGACACAACGCTTCCGGGCATCGGTATCTATAAAGCAAATGCACAGACCATCAGTCCCAAACTGAATTTTTATTATCAAATAAATGAAACGACCCAACTTTACCTCACCACCGGAAAAGGCTTTCATTCAAATGATACAAGGGCGGTTGTAGTGGAGAAGGGCGCTGCTACCCTGCCTGCCGCCTATGGCGCCGACCTGGGGACAGTCTTTAAACCGCTCAGGAACGTCCTGGTCAATGCATCGCTGTGGTATATCTCACTGCAGCAGGAATTCGTGTATAATGGAGATGGAGGTGATGTCTCCTTTAAAGGTAACACCCGCCGCATGGGAATCGATCTTTCCGGACGGTATCAGCCAACCAAATCCGTTTATATGGATGTGGACCTTAATTATGCACATGGGCGCACCTCCGGCAGGCCCAAAGGAGCCAACTATATTCCCCTGGCACCGGTATGGACAAGCTCCGGAGGCGTGACCTACACAACCAGGCACGGCTTCAACGGAAGCCTACGATATAGATACATCGGCGACAGGCCAGCCAACGAATTCTACAGCCTTACAGCAACAGGCTATTTCATCACCGACGCCGTCATTAACTATACCAGGCCGAAATACGCAATTGGCCTGGTGATCAATAATATGCTGGATACAAGATGGAAAGAGACACAATTTGATACTACTACCCGCCTGAAAGGAGAAACACATCCTGTTGATGAAATATGTTTTACACCCGGCACCCCCTTTGCCGCAAAATTAAACATCACATTTTATTTTTAGCAGTTTTTTGCCGCTCGTCATAATTACCTTTTATTACCGTCAAAATATATGGATCTTAAGATGGAGAGTCACGTGGAAGATCGCCAGTCACGTGGGAGATTATTGGTTAATAGCAAAAATAATTACCCATGTTCCGCAATTATCTGTTGATCACCCTCCGGAATTTCAAACGCCAGAAATTATTTTCCCTCCTGAATATTTTCGGACTTGCCCTTGGCCTGGCCAGCGCCGTCCTTATCTTCCTGTATGTAAGCGATGAATTGCGTTACGACACCATGCAGCCGTTCTATAAGGATACATACCGTATCGGCACTGTTTTTACAAACCCCGACGGCCAGCGTTTTGAAAATACCGTCTCTCCGGGTTTTTTTATGCGCTATCTGAAAGACAATCGTGCGGAAGTACTTTATTCCTGCCGCATTGACAATATTGGTTACCCCACTTCCCTTAATTACAAGCCAACCGACAAGATCGTACTGACGGAAAAAATTGTCTGGGCCGAACCCGGTTTTAACAAGGTGCTCTATTTCGATCTGCTCAGGGGCAACAGGGAAAAAATGTTCAACGATTTTAACACCATTGCATTAAGTCAGACGGGTGCACGGAATTTATTCGGAAAAGAAGACCCCATCGGCAAGATCATCTCCCTAAAACACATATTTGCTACCCGCGGTCAGGAAGTGAATGTTCAGGTCACCGGCATTTATCGCGATTATCCTGCCAATTCCCATTTTAAGCCCGACTATATTATCAATATCAACGCCCTGCATGGCATTTACGGCGATCACTTTGCAGAATACCTGGAAGGCACCCAATTTGGCCAGTATACGTCGTTCTTCGAGAACTACATCGTACTGAAGCCCGGTGCGGATATAAAACCTGTTAATGCTGTTTTAAATACCCTGGCGGCTCAAATGCTGAAATCCAGCGCCGGAGTGGCGCCCGCCGGATCAAAATTGGAAGCTACAGCTATCCGGTTGACGGACATGCACTTCGACCCGAAGAATTTATGGGAAGACAACTCCAATACGCATGGCGACAGGACTTACCTGGCTATTTTTGGCATCATCGCTGTCCTGGTCATGGTTATTGCCTGTATCAACTATACAAACCTGGCCACTGCCCGTTCGATAAAAAGGGCGAAAGAGGTAGGCTTGCGAAAGTCCTTTGGGGGCCGGCGTTTTGAAATAGCCACACAATTCTTTCTCGAATCTTTTTTAATGACGATTTGCGCCCTGGCAATGTCTGTGCTCCTGATATTGCTGTTTCTCCACCCTTTTAACCAGGTAGCGCACAAATCTTTTTCCATGGGATCATTAGCCGATCCCTATATGCTGACAATTGCCGGTGCTATCGTGCTCTTTATGACTTTTGTAGCTGGTTTTTATCCGGCATTGTATCTATCGGCGTTTCAGCCGGTAAAAGTACTAAAAGGGCATATCGTAAAAGGAAAAGGCGCCGAATTTTTGCGAAAGACCCTCGTTACGATACAATATAGTGTTTCATTGGGGTTAGTCGTATATACCCTGATCGTCATGCAGCAAATGGATCATTTGAAAACTACCAAGTTGAACGAACAGGGCAGCCAATTGCTTGCAATTCGTTTTGGCGGGATTGCACGGCAGGACACGTTTGAAACGTTTAGACGCACGGTGCTGGAAGACCCGCAGATTGAGCATGTGACGATGGGAAATCATTTGCCGAGACTTGACTATTTTGGATTCATCGGCCGGACGTATAAATTCCCCTCTTTAGGGAATAAGGATTTGCAATGGAATCAGCTTAGCGTGGATTATGATTTTCCGAGGACATTTCAATTGCAATTCATTGCCGGACGCGATTTTCAAATCGGGAACATCAATGATAGCGCTGCACTTATCCTGAATGAGACCGCTGTTCGTGCTTTGAATAGATCCCTTGGCGATGTGGTGGGTACGATGGCTAAAGATACAAGGGATACCAACAGGCTTTACCGGGTCATAGGGGTCGTGAAGGATTTTCCCTTCCGGTCCATGCACCAGCCGATCGAACCATTGGTGCTAAAACCACAGCCTGACCAGATCGACAAGATCGCCTATATAAAATTGCCTGTCGGAACATTCCGCGAGAAGATTGCCGTCATAGAAAAAAAATGGAAGGCCGCATTCCCGGGAGCAGGATTCGACCATTGGTTTGTCAGCGACGAATTTAACCGCATGTACCAGGTGGAAAACACGATATCTGCCCTCGCAAAGATTTTCGCCACGTTAGCGATCCTGATAACCATTTTGGGCGTAATAAGCCTGGCTTCCTACACGGCGGAACAACGCACAAAGGAGATTGGGATCCGGAAAGTCCTTGGAGCCGGCGACAGACAAGTGGTTACCTTGTTTGCCTGGGTATTCCTGAAGATTTTTATAGTTGCCAGCCTGATAGCTATCCCTGTATCCTGGTTCTTTGCACACAAATGGCTGCAGGGTTTTGTATACCGGGTTCCGATCACCCCGATGATCTTTATATTCAGCCTGGTGGGACTATTATTGATCACGTTGCTCACCGTGAGCTATGAGATCTGGAGGTCAGTGAAGGCAAGTCCCGTCTCGGCATTACGTACCGAGTAATTTGACTATATGGCAACTTTCGTCTGACAAAGACGGCAGCAAGGACCTGCTTTAAAATAGCCAGGGATGGGCAGCAAAATGTGATTGTCACGCAGCTCAACCCCTCTGGCATTGCTGTCAAAATAGCCACCGTGACATTTTCCCATGGGATCCTCAGCGAATTCAAACAAGCGGATTCCATTGTGTATGTGAGGGATGAAAAGAATAGGCCAATTCAGGAAGCCAACTATGGGCTCAACGGTCAGCCGCTGAAAACATATACCGAGGAAGTATACATGGTCAGGAGAAAATTTGATGAATATGGAAGGGAAATTTCCGAATCCTTTAGGGCGGCATTCAACCGAAGATACCCTCCCAGAAAGACATGGACAAATTTCCCATCCCGAGCAACCTTGGATAGATTATTGCACGTTTTCCAATTGAAGACCGCCAACTTTCACTCCCATATCTTCTTTCCTATTAAGGATCTTCATTCCTATTAAGCGCCAACGCATCCCACGACCCTGCCGGAACGCTAAAATCATTGAAATGAACAGGATAATAATGCTTTTGCTATCCCTGCAAGGGGCATCCCTCCTGCACGCACAACAGGATCTGGGCATCCGCAATAGCCATTATGCCGGTATACAGGCTGCCCTGCTGAACCCTGCCGGCATGGAAGGACAGTATGTAAAATGGGACGTAAATGTGGCGTCAGCGGGAACCCTTTTCGACAATAATTACCTGTATATCCCCAAAGGCGCCATTCCCGTATTGGGCTTTCGCTCCATCATCGAGGGGATCAAACATCAGAACAAATTTGTCACCACTTTTGACCCCTCCAATCCGGATAAGCGCTATCACTTTATGCTGGCGAGCGAAGTCCTGGGGCCGTCTTTTCAGGCAGAGATCAAAGAGGGCCAGACCATCGGATTCACTTTCCGCGCCCGCGCCTTTGCCAATATCGACAATTTCACCGGCCATGTGGCCCAGAATGCATTTGATTATATGAGAAATAAGATTCTCTGGTACAAGCCTTTCCACGACAATTCCACACGTATCGACGGCATGGCCTGGCTGGAATATGGGTTCTACTATGCCGCAACCATATACAAGGACTGCAAGGGCGAGCTGGCAGCAGGCCTTGGGTTGAAATACTTACAGGGCCTGGGCGCCGCCTATGTAAAGAATACCAGTCTGAACTACACCATCGGTGATACCACACAGCTCATTTTCACGCATTCCAACCTCGATTACGGCAGGACAGATTACGATACATACCGTAAAAGCACAGGCCGCCGCGAACTGACTCACGGTTACGGCTTGGGGGCCAATATTGGATTTACATATACCCGCCGGCACAACACCAGTTACCTGTATAAATTGGGCGTTTCCCTGGTCGATGTCGGCGCCATCCGCTTTTCCCGGAATACCTCCGCCTTCCACCTTCATTCCGATAGCGCCAATTTCACGAATTGGTATACGTATGATCTCAAAACCAATGAGCAGGTGGACCGTACGATAAGCGCCGCTTTCTACCAGGGTGACTCCACCAGATCATATGCTGGCAATTCATTCAAAATGGGACTGCCCACAGCCCTCAGCTTCCAGGCCGATTGGAACTGCTATGACAACCTCTTTGTCAATCTCACGGTCATCAAAGGCTTTGGTCATGGCCATGGGCAGGGTGTTGTCCAGCCGGATGTGTATTCCCTTACACCGCGGTATGAAAGCAAATGGCTGGAAGCAAGCCTCCCCTTTTCTCTTATATATTATGGTCACTGGCGTCCGCGGCTGGGTTTTGCCGTCAGGGCTGGCTACCTGTTCTTTGGGGCCGATGCCCCGGCTGGTTTGTTCAAGCTCCGTAATATGTATGGAACGGATTTTTACATCGGCGTTCATTTTTTCAGGAAGAAGTAAAACATCTTAAAGCAAAGTATATGAGGCCCGCATTATTCATCTGCCTGGTTGCAATAATTTCAGTACTCCCACCTGGCGAAGGCCGAACCGCCCAAACCTGGACAGCGAATGCATCCAAAGCCAAGGTCCTTTTTACAGTGAAAGGCCCCTTCCCTTTCGGAACAGTGCACGGCAGCTTTTCCGGATTGAAGGCAACCATCCGCTTTGATGAAAAGGATTTGCCAGGCAGCACTGTTTCCGCCAGCATCGATGCAAAAACAGTGAGCACGGGTATTGGTCTTCGCAACAGCGATCTTCGCAATAAAGAGGAATGGCTGAACACCGATAAGTACCCCCTGATCAGCTTTAAATCATCGAAGATCGAGAAAGCCCCCAGGGACTACAAGGCGGTGGGTGAGCTGACTTTAAAAGGGACTACGCGTCCGGTAGAGATCCCATTTAGCTTCACAGCATCCGGTAGCACCGGCGTATTCAAAGGCAGGTTTACCATCAACAGGGAAGACTACAAAGTGGGCCATCCAGGCGGATCGGTGGGCAGTACAATTACCATTGAATTGGAAGTGCCGGTGAGTAAATAAAACGGATTGTGGTGGGGACAAATATTCCCATTATTGCAGCGAAAACCCATCTCTCTATACAGATAAATATTGCTCTTCAAGCGCTTATCAGCACAACTCCTCCGCTGGCAGATTTTTTGCCTCGCTTATCGTATATATTTTCAGTTAACTTATAATTTATTACTTATGAAAAAGATAATATTCCTAATGATATTCTCAGGCCTGTTCTTACCACGGATAGCAAAGGCACAGGATGAAACCCAGGAGAGAATAATCAAAGACAGTAAAGAGGCTAGAGCTGCCTTCATAAAGACAGACCCGTCAATGGAGAATCTCTTTAAACACTCTGCCGGATATGTCATATTCCCCAATGTAGGCAAGGGTGCGGTAGGAGTAGGCGGAGCGGCAGGAAGAGGAGCATTCCATGAAAAAGGAGAGATGGTCGGTACTGCGAAGATGGTACAGGTCACCGTGGGCGCCCAGGCTGGCGGGCAAGCCTATCGGGAGATAATCTTCTTTGAAAATAAAGAAGCCGTCGACCGCTTCATGCATAACAAACTTGAGTTCAGCGCACAAACTTCAGCAGTAGCCGTCAAGGCGGGCGCATCTGCCAATGTGAATTATAGAGATGGCGTAGTCGTATTTTCACAGGAAAAGGGAGGTCTGATGCTGGAAGCTTCCCTGGGCGGACAAAAGTTTACATACAAACCCTTAAAATAATAGATGTGGGCTCCGCACCCACAGCATGCGGATTCCGCACCCAATGTTCTCCGTACCCTCCATTTTTTTATTTCCCCTCCTCGGTAACCTCCCGGTAGTTCCCGGCGTCCCATAGGGCCAAAGCCCGTCTGATGCTTAAAAACTTCTGGAAGATCGCTCTTCGCCAACTGGGGAAACAAAAATTCTATTCCGCTGTCAAAATAGGCGGGTTTGCCCTCGGGATCGCCGCCTGTCTGCTGATCGGACTATATATCCATAACCAGCTGAGCTATGATCGGGACTTCCCCGGGTCCGACAGGCTTTATCGTCTGACAGGCTATATGCCCCAGGATGGAAGGATTCGCAGAGCGGCCGGCGGCTGGCCGGCCCTCTTCGCGCAAGCCCTGAAGACCGAATTTCCTACGGTGGAGCGAACAGCCCGGCTGATGCCCTCTACCTTGTTCGCCGGGGCCGGCAGCAACCAGTTGCGGCCCATTGAAAGCACTCAGAGCACCTTTGAGCAGGGTTTTGCCTATGCCGATTCCAGCCTCCCCGACCTGTTCCAATTCAAGATGGTTTATGGCGACAGGACCAAAGCGCTAAGCGAGCCCCAAACCCTGATCCTCTCCAGGAGCCGGGCAGAGAAATTCTATCCTGGCCAGAACCCAATCGGCCGTCAGATCATCCTCAACGACGACAACAGCCACCCCTGGACCATCAGCGGTGTAATGCAGGACCCTCCGGGAAATTCCCATCTGCAGTTCGATTATTATCTTTCCCTGACGGGACACGAGCTCTGGAAGGGGGAACAGGACACCTGGATGGCTGGCAACTATGACGTCTATATGCTCCTGCGCCCGGATGCCGACGTCCAAAAGCTGGCCGGCAATATCACCCTGATCTCCAAAAAGTACTGGACTGCCGAGATGGTGCAAAAAGGCGTACCGGATGCGCTCCATGTCCTGGACAAACTGGGCTTTATGCTCCAGCCGGTATCGGACATCCATGGGACGGCGGATATAGAAGACATGATGACGCATGTGGACAGGAAATACGTTTGGCTGTTTGGAGCAATAGGCATTTTTATATTGCTGCTGGCCAGTATCAATTTTATCAATCTTTCTACGGCGCGCAGCGCTGGCCGGGCAAAGGAAGTGGGCCTGCGAAAGGTGGTAGGCTCGGATCGGCAGGGACTGATCCGGCAATTCCTGCTGGAGTCCATCGTGACCAGCGGTTTTTCATTCCTGTTGGCCATCGGTCTGGCAGCGCTCCTGCTCCCATACTTCAACAAGCTGGCAGGAACTTCGATGCATTTCCCCTGGACAGCATGGTGGCTTGCTCCGGGTGTGATACTTGCATCATCACTCATCGGATTGATCGCCGGACTGTATCCCGCCTTTTATCTTTCGGCATTCCGCCCCGTACAGGTGTTGAAGGGTGATGTCAGCCGTGGCGCCCGTCATTCGGGACTTCGCAGCGGACTGGTGGTCTTTCAGTTTACGACCTCCGTGGTGCTTATCATCGCGACCCTCGTCGTCTACGGGCAGATGCATTTCATCCTCAACAGCAAGTTGGGTTTCAATAAGGACCAGGTCCTGCTCATCGAAGGAACAGGCACCCTCGGCCAGCGGCTTCCTGACTTTAAAGATCAATTGCTCAGGTTGTCGGGAGTACAGGCCGTAACAAACAGCGATTTCCTGCCGATCAGCGGTCGCAAACGCAACGGCAATACAATGTACCGGGTAGGTAGGGAAAAGCTGGATCCCGGAACAGGTGTCCAGATGTGGAATGTCGATGTGGATTATCTGAAGGTGATGGGTATGAAACTTGCCGATGGCCGGAACTTCTCCCCAACCTTGGCCTCCGACTCACAGGCCGTGATCATAAATCAGACGATGGCCCGCAAGATGGGCATGACCCACCCGGTAGGACAGCGGATCAACTGGGGACAGGGGCAGGGCGTACCGATCATCGGAGTGGTGGAAGACTTCAATTACGAGTCGGTCAGACAGCAGATCGGTCCCGTGGTACTGATGCTGGGGAGTTGGACGACAACCGTGGCAGTGCGGACCAATACAACAAACATTAAAGGCCTGCTCGACGGCATCGACAATACCTGGCGGACTTTTTCTCCGCACCAGGCTCTCCGTTATAGTTTCCTGGATGAGTCATTTGCACATATGTATGCCGACGTGCAGGCGACGGGAAATATCTTCACTTCACTGGCGGCCCTGGCGATTTGTATCGCCTGTCTGGGATTGTTTGCCCTCTCGGCCTTTATGGCGGAACAACGGCGTAAGGAGATGGGCATCCGTAAAGTCCTGGGCGCTTCGGTAATGGAGGTGGCAGGTTTGCTGTCCCGTGATTTTCTGCGGCTCGTGGCCCTTGCGATCGTGATTGGCTCTCCCATCGCCTGGTGGATCATGCACTGGTGGCTCCAGGATTACGTTTACAGGATGACGATAGGCGCGGGTATTTTTATCGGAGCCGGGATTCTGGTAATGCTCATTGCTCTGCTGACCGTCAGCTGGCAGGCCATAAAGGCGGGCACGACCAATCCTGCCGGGATCTTGCGGTCGGAGTAAGGGCTATCTCACCAACACCACGGCCCCCTTCACCTCTACCCACTTCTTCGTCAGCGGATCCTCATACTCGACTACCCATACATATGTCCCCGTGGGCTGCGGCCGCCCTCCAAAACTTCCATCCCACCCCACCGAACTATCAGAGGTATAGAAAACTCGCGTGCCCCAGCGATCATATACCACAAACGCCCTTATCTTCACCGCCGTCGACGGTGGCATGCGAAATAGATCATTCCTTCCATCCCCGTTCGGTGTAAAGGCGCCGGGTAACTGCACGGCCTTGAACACACCCACCGTTACCTTCCCGCTCGCGGTACAATTTGCACCGGTCGTGACGATCACCCGGTAGGTCGTAGTATTCTCCGGGGTAGCCACGGGAGCCGCGGCATACGGATCATCCAGGCTCACCGCTGGCATCCATTGATAGCTCACTACCGGCCCCGTAACACCAGCTTTCAGCACCACCGACTGCCCCAATCCAATGATAGTATCCGGCATCGGGACCACTGTTGGATTGGCATTCACGGTCATCACCACCTGGTTTTGAGAAGCCGTTGGGACGCTGCAGCTCAGGCTGCCGGTCAGGATACAGCTCACCACGTCTCCATCGACGAGACCGTTGGTGGTGAACACCGCCTTGTCAGCCCCCACATCATTCCCATTCACCTGCCATTGGTAGCCGGGCGAAGGCCCCCCATTCACGGGCGTCGCCGTAAAGCTCGCTTGCGCTCCGGAACAGATGGTCGTCGTCAACGCAGCAATACTCACCGAAGTGTTCGGCGCCAGCCTCACCTGTTCGACGATGGTATTGGAGACAGCGGTCGGCGCAGCGGGACAGACGGCGTTACTGGTCATAATACAGCTGATCGCATCGCCATTATTCAACGACGAGCTAATATAGCTGGCCCCCATCGCGCCGGTGGACACCCCATTCACCAACCATTGATAGGCAGGCGCCACACCACCATTGGTTGCACTCGCCGTAAAACTGGCGGCCGTTCCGGCGCATACAAAAGGCGTTGCCGTAGCAATGCTGACAGCTGGCGTCACCAGAGGATTCACGGTCATCGTCACGGAATTGGAGCCCGCCGTCGGCGCCGTCGCACAAACTGCATTACTCGTCAACACACAGCTCACCACATCCCCGGTATTCAATCCGGCATTCGCATACGTATCGTTATTCGTCCCCACATCCGCTCCATTCACCTGCCACTGATAGGATGGCGCCACACCCCCATTGGTTGCACTCGCCGTAAAACTCACAGCCGTTCCTGCGCACACAGCAGGCGTCGCCGTAGCAATGCTGACGCCAGGCGTCACTAAAGGATTCACTGTTACCCTCACGGAATTGGAAGTCGCTGTCGGCGTCGTCGCACAAACTGCATTACTCGTCAACACACAGCTCACCGCATCCCCGTTATTCAATCCCGGACCCACATACGTATCGCTATTCGTCCCCACATTCGCCCCATTCACCTGCCACTGATAGGATGGCGCCACACCCCCATTGGTTGCACTCGCCGTAAAACTCACAGCCGTTCCGGCGCATACAGCAGGCGTCGCCGTAGCAATGCTGACACCAGGCGTCACTAAAGGATTCACCGTCATCGTCACGGAATTGGAATTCGCCGTCGGCGTCGTTGCACAGGTGGAGTTGCTTGTCAGCACACAGCTCACTACATCCCCGTTATTCCATCCTGCGTTCGTATAGGTGGCGCTATTCGTCCCGACATTCGCCCCATTCAACTGCCACTGATAGGATGGCGTCACACCCCCATTGGTTGCACTCGCCGTAAAGAGGACGCCCGTCCCCGCACAAACAGCACCCGTCGCCGTCGAGATCACTACCGTCGGCGCAGAAGGAGTGTTGACCGTCAGAACAGCCGGCACGGTAGCGATAGTTCCGCAGCCATTGACAATCGCACAACGGTATTGAAACCCATTCATGCCCGTCACAGCGGAGGTGATCGTGAGACTATTGGTCGTTGTTCCGCTGTATACTCCGGCGTCAGTCAGATCATTCCATCCACTGCCGGAATTAAACTGCCATTGGAAGCCCGTGGAACCAGTCGCCGTCACCGCAAAATTTGTATTCCCGCCCGCACAGATCGTATTGCCGGCAGGCTGCTGTGCAATCTGCGCAAACAGACAATTATTCACCTTCCGGATGATAAAATTCATCTGGTCGGCTATATAAAGATTCCCCCCGTTGTCAACGGCAATACCCGTAACATTCGTCATCCTGGCAGCATTGGCCGGCCCTCCGTCGCCACTATAGCCAGCGTTCATAGGCCCACCCACACCCGCATAGGTACTGATCATACCCGTGTTGTCTACCTTCCGGACACAGTTATTGGCGGCATCGTCGATAAACATGTTCCCGCTGCCATCGAACGCCACCTGCCACGCGCCATAGAATTCGGCATTCGTCGCCGGACCGCCATCGCCCGAATACCCCGTTGTTCCTTTACCGGCCACCGTGGTAATGATCCCCGCCGCATCGATTTTCCGTATTCTGCCATTCCCTGCGTCAGGTATGTAAATATTGCCGGTATGGTCAAAAGCAACCCCATAGCAGGTTTTCAGCTGCGCCAGGGCCGCCGGGCCGCCGTCGCCGCTAAATCCGGGTACGCCGGTACCTGCAAAAGCATTGATGATCCCCGCACTGTTCACCTTGCGTACGACGCCCGCATTATAGTCCGAGATATAAAAATTTCCCGCATTGTCTGGCACAAATCCCGTTATCCCGATAAAGGTCGCTGCCGACAACGGCCCGCCGTCGCCCATACTGGCCCCTCCATTGGCCTGCGCTGCCGTAATGAGCGTACTGATGATACCCGATGCATCTATCCTCCGCACCGCTCCGGTATTCCCACTGAAGTAGAGGTTTCCCGTATTGTCCACGGTGAGCCAGAATGCGCCCTCGATCGCAGCGGACGTCGCCGGTCCCCCGTCCCCTGTATGACCATAGACGCCGGTACCCGCATAGATACTTGCAATACCCGCGGTATTGACCTTCCATATCCGATTGTTGTCCGGGTCGGTAAAAAATACATTTCCGCCATTGTCAACCGCCACGTTGAATGGCTCCCGCATAACTATTGATGTAGCAGGCCCGCCCGCCCCGCTGAACCCAAAAACTGTTGGCGTTCCGGCAATGGTAGTGATGGTCTGCGCATACAGCGCCACGGCTGGGCAAAAAGATAGGAAGAAAAATAGAGCACTTATAGCAGGTTTCATTACACGGTTTGGGCAATACTAATATAATCAAAAATAGCCAACAGTCATAGCTCCCGCATTTCTCATGACAAAGACACCCCCGCTGCTTTGGGCATCACATGGTAAAAAAAGGCCCCCGCCATCGGCAGGGGCCCCTCATATCGTCTACGCGCCATGCGCAAAAACTATTTCCTGAATATCCTGAATATATCCAGCCCCAACGCATACGCCATCAACGCGAACAGCAGTATCATTCCCACCATCTGCGCATACTCGATAAACTTATCGCTCGGTTTCCTGCCCGTGATTATTTCCACCAGCGTAAAGAGCGCATGCCCCCCATCCAGTGCCGGGATAGGCAGCACATTCATAAAAGCCAGCAGGATACTGAATATCGCCGTCAAAGTCCAGAAAGCCTGCCAGTCCCATACGGGCGGGAATACATTCGCAATGCTGACCACGCTCCCAAGCGAATCCTCCGGCTTCACTTCCTTGGACGTGAACAGCAACCGCAGATTACGGATATAGTTCGTCAATGTCTGCACGCTCCTTTTCACCCCCGCCGGGATGGCCTGTGCAAACGTATAGTTGATCTGCTTATAGCCCAATATCTTTTCCGGGTCCTTGGGATATACGTGAAAATCTCTTTTCTCCACCACAGACATGTTTGTCCGGATCGTATCCATACCACGCAGCGCGGTCACCGCCACAGTAGTCAGCTTATTTTTTTCCGCATAATGCAATGCTTTCAGATAGTCGGAATTCCAATAAGCAGGCTTGTCCGCCAGCGTCAGGATCGTATCGCTCTTCTGCAACGCAGGTCCTGTAAATTTGGCGTCCTTCAATACCGAATCCACCACCATCTGGTATCTAATATAGGTAAAGCCCCCCAGCCTGTTCTTGTTCAGCTGATTGATAAACCCGGGCGGTATAGCCAGCTCCATCCGCTGACCATTTCGCTCGATCGTAATGCTCTTCGCTTCGTTCATGATGATCTCCGACCCGGTAGTACCCACTCTCTCCAGGGGCTTGCCCGCCACCGCCAGTATCTTATCGCCTTCCTGCATCCCGATCTTCGTGGCCAGACTGTCCACTGACACACCGTATTTTAAATTGGCCACAGGTATATAACGGTCCCCCCATATCCACATGATCATGATAAAGATGACAAGGGCCAGTATCACATTCACCGTCACCCCGCCCAGCATGATGATCAGACGCTGCCAGGCCGGCTTGCTGCGGAACTCATAGGGCTGCGGAGGCTGATTCATCTGCTCCTTGTCCATACTCTCGTCGATCATACCCGAGATCTTTACATATCCCCCAAAAGGTATCCATCCAAGACCATATTCCGTTTCGCCGATCTTCTTCTTAAAAAGGGAGAACCAGGGATTGAAAAAGAGATAGAACTTCTCTACCCGGCATTTGAACCAGCGCGCCGGGAAAAAATGCCCCGCTTCATGCAGCACTACCAGTATAGAGAACGATAAGATGAATTGCAGTATCTTGATGCCAACTGCTGACCAGTCGATTGCTAATAGTATCATAAGTCCAGAGACTCCTGTAGGCGGAGTGTTTTATTAGATTTTAGATGCGAAATTTTTCAAATATCTGCTAAATTTCTATTCTCAGGCCCCCACCTATAATATTTAACTTTTACAGTTTGATCAGGCTCGCCGCAAAATTACGAGCCTCCCCATCGCTTTCAAAATATTCTTCCAGCGTAGGATGCTCGATAAAAGCCACCTGCTGCATCGTACGCTCCACCAGGTCCGTCATATCCAAAAACCCTATCCGGTTGCGTAAAAAGGCAAAGACCGCGATCTCATTGGCCGCATTCAGCACACAGGGAAGGTTCCCCCCCTTGAACAGCGCCTCCGTAGCCAGCGTCAGGTTCCGGAACGTCTTCACATCCGGCTCCTCGAATGTCAGGGTTCCCGGCTTCCGGAAGTCATAGCGGGGAAAATTGCTGGCGATCCGCCGGGGGAACGACAACGCGTATTGTATCGGCAGCTTCATATCCGGCAGCCCCATTTGCGCCTTGATACTCCCATCCTCGAACTGGATCATGCTGTGGATGATGCTTTGGGGATGGATGACCACCTGCACCTGGTCCGGCTGCAGGTTGAAAAGCCATTTGGCCTCGATCATCTCCAACCCCTTGTTCATCAGCGTAGCCGAGTCGATCGTGATCTTGGCCCCCATATTCCAGTTCGGATGTTGCAGCGCATGGTCCCTTTTTACATTCACCAGGAAGTTGGGCTTCTTTCCCAGGAAAGGCCCCCCGCTCGCAGTAAGTACTATCTTTTCGATCCGGCTGCGGGTTTCCCCTACTAAACACTGGAAAATGGCCGAATGTTCCGAATCCACCGGGATGATAGGCGCACGCTTTTCGATCGCCTTTTGCATGACGATATCCCCCGCCACCACCAATGTTTCCTTATTGGCCAATGCCACCGCCTTGCCATTGCCTATGGCCTGCAGCGTGGGACGAAGACCCGCAAAACCCACAATAGCCGCCAGCATGATGTCATAGATGTCCATGGCCGCCACCTCTTCCAGGGCCTTTTCGCCGGTGAAAACCTTGATAGGCTCCGCCGACAACGCCTCCCGCACTTTCGGGTATTTCTTTTCATCCCCGATCACCACCACCTCTGGCTTGAAATGCAAGGCCTGCCGGATCAGCAGGTCATCATTGGACTGCCCCGTCAATACCTCCACGCTAAAAAGGGCCGGATTTGCATCGATCACTTCCAGGGCCTGCCTGCCGATCGATCCCGTCGATCCGAATATAGCAACACGTTTTTTTGTTACGCCGTTTGACATTTTACTCAATGTATTTTTCCAGTTCGCCCGCCAGCTTTCGGTCATTGCTCAGCCGGGGCACTTTGTTTTGTCCTCCCAGTTTCCCCACCGATTTCATATAATCGATAAAACCATGTTTCTTGACGGCGCGGATCTGAAGAGGTTGCAGAATATTTCCCGTGATCAGATCGTCGTAATAGATGTTTTTATTGCGTAGGTTGGTATCAACTTTTATGGCAAACTGGCTCAGGTCCGACGGTTTGTTCTCGAACTCGACAAACCACTCGTGATAGGACTTGCCCTCGCCCTGCTGGATCATCGGCGCTACCGTGAATTCCGTAATATGCAGCCCTTCTTCATCCGCCGCCTTCATCAGGCTGTACTCCACCTCCTCCCCTATAACATGCTCTCCAAATGCGGATATAAAATGTTTCGTTCGCCCCGTAACGACTAACCTGTATGGCTCCGTGGAGACAAAACGCACCGTATCGCCGATACTATATCCCCAAAGCCCCGCATTCGTACTCACAATAAGCGCATAATTTTCTCCCACCTTCACATCCTTCAGGCTCAGCCGCTCCGGGTTCTCCTTTCCGAACTCTCCCACGGGAACAAACTCAAAGAAAATGCCACTATTGGTATTTAATAAGAGCCCCTCCCCATCCTGTACGTCCTGAAATGCGAAGAAACCCTCCGAAGCCGGAAATGTCTCGATCGTATCCACTTTTCTCCCGATGCTGTCGAACAGCTTGGCCTTGTAAGGCTCGAAATTGACCCCTCCGTGCACCAGCACCGAGAAGTTGGGGAATATATCTTTTATCGGTTTCCCGGTCTTTTCGATCAGTCGGTCGAAATACATCTGCACCCAGGGCGGAATACCACTGATCAATGTCATATCCTGGTTTAGCGTCTCCTCCACGATCTTGTCCAGTTTCGTCTCCCAGTCCTCGATACAGTTCGTCTCATAGGAAGGCAGCTGGTTCGTACGAAGGTAACGCGGTACATGGTGGTTGACGATCCCGCTCAGCCGGCCCGTAGGGATCCCCGCGATCCGCTCCAGCTCCGGACTCCCGGAAAGAAAGATCATCTTCCCGTCCGAAAAGGCCGTATTCCCCGTCGAGGCCATATAGCATAAAAGAGCATTCCTGGCCGTATTGATATGGTTCGAGATGGAATCCTTGGAAATGGGGATGTATTTGATCCCGCTGGTCGTACCCGAGGTCTTCGCCAGGTAGATGGGCTTGCCCTGCCACAGCACATTGTGACGGCCCTCCTTTATCTGCGCAATATATCCCGCGAACTGCTCGTAATCCCGGATCGGCACGGCCTGCTTGAATTCCTCGTAAGTCTTTACCTCCCCCAGCCGGTGCTCCTCCCCAAACGCCGTTTTACTCCCCACGCGCAACAGGTCTTTTAGAATGGTCTCCTGGTCGCTCACCGCCGTCGTCATCCCCTTCTGAATGGACTTATATATATAGGAGGCAAATGGTCTTGCCAAAAAGGATTTGATCTTCATATTCATGCCGGCAAACCTACATGAAAATGACCAATCGGCAATACCCTCCTAACTCCCTCTTTTTCAATATTTTCCCTTATTTCACTGATTTTTCCTAACTTCACCCCCCAAATCCCCCCATTTTTCCGCCCTTACTTTTATATTTATTCCCGGATTTACATTACCTTTGCAGCCCTAATATCCGATCCACTCAGGATCGTACAAAAAACGAAGTTTTATGTTTGCAGTTGTAAAAATCGCCGGCCAACAATTTAAAGTCCAAAAGGACCAAACATTGTACGTTCCCCGCGTTGCAGGCAATGCAGGTGACAAAGTGGAATTCGGAGACGTCCTCCTCGTTGACGCTGACGGCGCCCTCACCGTAGGTAAGGACGTGAAGGCAATCATCAAGGCCGAGATCATCGGTCATGTTCAGGGTGACAAGGTCATCGCCTTCAAAATGAAAAGAAGAAAAGGATTTCGCAAGAAACATGGTCATCGTACCCACTACACGAAGATCAAGATCAGCGACATCGCATAAGTAAGTAATCAGGTTTTTTAAAAAAGTCAATCCTCAGATCATGGCACATAAAAAAGGTGAAGGTAGCGTAAAGAACGGCCGCGACTCGCAAAGCAAACGCCTTGGAGTAAAGATCTACGGCGGACAACCCGCTGTTGCAGGCAACATCATCGTTCGCCAGCGCGGTACTCAATACCATCCCGGTAAAAATGTAGGCGTCGGAAAAGACTATACGCTGTTTGCACTCTCCGATGGCCTCGTTGAATTTAAAAAAGGTAAAGGCGACAAGACCTTCGTTAGTATCAATTCAGTTGAAGTAGGAGCCTAGAAATAGAAATTTTTTTGAACAAATCAAAAATTTTTTTTGGTTGTTTGAAAGATATTTATATTTTTACTATTGTAAATTGATTTACTAACCAATTAAATTCAAAAACAATGGCAACTGCAAAGAAAGCCGCTAAGAAAAAAGCCGCTCCCAAAAAGAAAGCTGCTCCTAAAAAGAAAGCTGCTAAGAAAGCTGCTAAGAAGAAATAGTTCTTATTTCTTAGTTAGGCAGAAAATATCAAAGTCCCGAAATACTTCGGGACTTTTTCTTTTTTAAACCTCCCCTCAAACCCGCGCCCAGCAAGGCTTCCAACCCCTCCCAACACACAAGCATAAGTTTCCCTACCTTTAGCCGCACATACACTATATCATGCCAGATAACTACTATATAGCCGACCAGTTCTCCCTCCTCTCCAAGCTCATGGACATACACGGCGAGAACTCTTTTAAGACCCGTTCCTACTCGTCCGCCGCCTTCACCATCGAGAAATTACCCGGCCAGCTCGCCGACATGCCACCCGAAAAATTCGTCTCCATCAAGGGCATCGGGGACGCCATCGGCAAAAAAATAACCCAAATCCTCGAAACAGGCGAATTACCCCTCCTGAGAGAATACATCGAAAAAACCCCCTCCGGGGTCATCGAAATGCTGCAGATAAAAGGTCTCGGTCCTAAAAAGATCTCCACCATCTGGAATGAGATGAGTATCGAATCCATCGGAGAATTACTATACGCCTGCCAGGAGAACAGACTCCTGCTCTATAAAGGCTTCGGCGAAAAAACACAGACCAATGTCCGCGAGACCATCGAATTCTATCTCAAAAATCAAGGCTCCCACCTCTACGCCGATATCGAATCCTTCGCCCTCGCGCTGGACAAGGCCCTGCTGAACGAATTTCCCGATGAACAATTCACCCTCACCGGCGAATTCCGCCGGCAATTACCCATCATCGACAAGCTGGAATGGGTTACCACCGCTCCCGAACAAAAGATAAAAGAATACTTCATCGCACAGGGCTACACACACGAACAGCCCAACCCCGATCACAAACCCGCTATTCACTACTTCCGTAGCCCCGAAGGCGTGCTCGTCAATATCTATTTCCCGGCGCCAGGGCATTTTTACAGCACCCTCTTTCATTACAGCAGCTCCGACGAATTCCGCACCACCTGGCACGCGGTCACAGGAAAGACTTATCTCGACCCCGGGACCCCAAAATACAAGTCCGAAGAAGAGATATTCGAAGAGGCCTCCCTGCATTATATACCCGCCCCCGCCCGCGAGCTGGAAGCCACCATCACCCACGCCGGCAAAAATCCACTGCCTGCGCTCATACAGCCCGGCGATATCAAGGCTATCATACATAGCCACAGCAAGTGGAGCGACGGCAGCAATTCACTGGAAGAGATGGCGCGCGCCTGCATCGCCCACGGCCTGGAATACCTCGTCATCAGCGACCACAGCAAGAGCGCCTTTTACGCCAATGGTCTCACGGAAGAAAGGATCAAACAACAACACCAGGAGATAGAAGCCCTCAATAAAAAGCTCGCCCCCTTCTATATCTTTAAAAGCATCGAGTGCGATATCCTGAATGACGGCAATCTCGATTACACGGACAATATCCTCTCCACCTTCGACCTCGTCATAGCCTCCGTACATTCCAACCTGAAAATGTCCGAAGACAAGGCCATGATGCGCCTGCTCCGCGCCATCGAAAACCCCTATACCACCATCCTCGGACACATGACAGGCCGGCTCCTTCTCAGTCGCCCCGGCTATCCGGTCAACCACAAGACCATCATCGACGCCTGCGCCGCCCACCACGTGACCATCGAACTCAACGCCCATCCCCGGAGGCTCGACATGGACTGGCGCTGGATAGGTTACGCCCTCGAAAAAGGCGTCCTTATCTCCATCGACCCCGACGCACACTCCATCGAAGGCTATGCGGATACAAAATATGGCGTGCTCGCCGCACAAAAAGCCCTCCTCACCCCCCAAAGGAACCTCAGCAGCTTCACCCTGCAACAGTTCCGGGAGCATCTCATCACCCGCAAAAAAAATCGTGGAATATAGGCCGGCCCCTGGCCGGCCCTGGTACAAGCTTATGTCGCCCTCAGCACAGGCAGCTCTACAAAAAATGTCGTCCCCTCCCCCTCCACGGTCTCAAACCATATCGTCCCCTTGGCCTGCTCCACAATGGTCTTGCTCATGGCCAGCCCCAGCCCCGTACCCGATGACTTGGTAGTAAAGTTCGGCGTAAATATCTTCGACTGCATCTCCAGCGGGATCCCCTCCCCATTGTCGGTCACCTTCACCAGTATCGACTCCTCCAACACCTCCTCGCTGACACTGATCACCCGCTTCGACTTATCCGTACAGGCCTCCAGCGCATTTTGAAGCAGGTTCGTGAACAGCCGGTTCAGCTGCGTCTTATCCGCATAGACCATGATCTTCTGATGCACCGGCACCCATTTGAACAACAGGTTCTCGGTCGTCTCATACAAGGACACCAGCGAATACAGCATCTCATGCAGGTCGAAGACTTCCTTCTTTGGATTACCGATATTAGCAAACTGCGAAAAGTCCGAAGCTATCTTCGAAAGATGGTCTATCTGCTCCACCAGCGTCTTGGCCACGCTCCCCGCCATCTCCTTCACATTGACGGAATTATTGTCGATGGCCTTCTGCAGATACTGGATGCTCAGCTTCATCGGGGTCAGCGGATTCTTGATCTCATGCGCTACCTGCCGCGCCATCTCCCGCCAGGCTCCCTCACGCTCGCTCTTCGCCAGCGCCGCCGCACTATCCTCCAGCTTCTTCACCATCTTATTATACTCCTTTACCAGCCCTCCGATCTCATCATTCCGCCCCCACTGGATCACCTCATTCGTTTTGCCCAGGTTCACTTCCTGCATTTTTTTCGATATCAGCAGGAAGGAGCTCGTGATCCTGTTCGTCAGGAACAGGGCGATCGTACCCGCGATCAAAAATATAAAAGCATTCAGGTTGATGATCGTCACCAGGAAGTTGGATATCTCTTCCTTCAGCTCATTCTGTGTCGAAAAAGACGGTATGTTCAGATAGGCATACGCATTCCCGCTGGCATCCCGCAACGGTCGATAGACGCTGACATAGCTGACGTTCCCCACCTGCTCCGTATTGGTATACTGGATGGAGTTCAGCTGGTGCAGGTTGTAATAGGCCTGCGGATGCATCTTCTTGCTGAGTATCCCCTTGCTGTACAACAGCAGGCTGGACGTTATCTGCAGGTTGCCGCTCAGATCATACACGTTGATATCCGTACTATGGACCTGCGCCAGCTCCTCGATCATCTTTTGCAGCTCGCCCCGGGCGCCAGGATAGTAGAACTTCCATTCATCCCCATAAATGATCTGCCCCGACAGCTTGTTCTGCACCTCGTTCACCATCACCTGCATCGCCCGGCTCAGCCTATCCTGATTATTCCGGTTGTATCGGTTGATAAAGAAGATGATCGTCGCCACCCCGATAACGATAAAGGAGAACAGGCTGATAAAGATGATCGTCGTATGTATCTGACTTCGGATATTCAATTGCCAGTAGCTCCTCAGCTGGCTCCAATGCAGACGGGACCAGATCAGCAGGGCCGACAGCCGGAAAAGGAAGACCAGGAACAAAAAGGCGCTGAACAGATAGGCAAAGAGAGTGATATCCTCCAGCGCTGAATTGTCCCGTTTCACCACCACCACAAAGCTGTCGTCCGGGGAGAACCGGTGCCAGAGCTCATCATAAGGGCCCTTCCGGACATGCGCATAATCTGACTTCGGTATCTGCTCATCCGACAGACGCGTGGAAAAAGGATAGTCGTTGTTGTCACTGACAAGCTCCCGCTTGTTATAGATGGCATAGTATTCCGGCAGGTCCTCGCTTTTCTGCCGGAAGAGCTCCGGGATCAGCGCATTGTTCCCCTTATAGGTCTTTGGCTCCGACAGGATAAAGAGATAGCCCGCTACCTTCGAAGCGCTGTCCCCGCTGCCATGCACCGCCTTACGATAGATATACGTGTATTTGTCAAAGGATTTCTCATAATACTTCAGGTCCTGGATACCCGTATTCTTGCCCAACAGGGTAAAGATCGTATTCAGCGTATCATAGGAAATGGTCCGGTCGTTATACAACGGTTTCTCATTCTGGTCATAGGTATAGATATGCGTATCGAACTTCTGCTGATAGCCAAGGAAATTGCTGTTCACCATGCTATCCTTTATCGCCGAATTCTGCACCGGGTCCTTAAATCGGGAGAAGATCAGGGAAAGGAAATCCCCATCGATATAGCTGAAGGAAATGCTCAGCATCTTCTCGCTCGTGGGGTCCGCCTGGTTGCCCAGCTGCTCTGCCATCCCCCTGAGGTGTATCTCTTCCTTCTTCCGGTTCTCAAACAGGATCACCGCCGATATGGAGGTGGAGAAAATAAAAAGCCAGAACAGCACCTCCGATACATTCAGCCGGAATCGCAGGTCCGAGAATACCCTCCGCTGCATCAGCCAGGTATATGCCAGCAGCCACAACAAAACAAAGATATCCAGCTCCACCGTCGTCTGGGCCGCCGCCGAATTATGACTTAAGAGCACGACAGCCGTGAGAAACAACAGCCCCATAAAGGCGATAATGATATACAGCACGATGGACAACGCCCGCACCAGGTACCCTACCAGCTGGAACAATACCTGCGACAGGAAGAAATATCCCAGCGCCAGCGCAGCCAACGCCAGGAACCCCACAAAACTGTAGTTTGTCAGCAGGCTGAAGAAGTTCGTCACGTTAAAGGATATCTTCGCGTCCGTCACCAGCGACTGAATGATATTGGCAAACCCAAACGTCGCAATCACCAGCAGCACCAGCCCGATAATAGTCCATAGCCAGTTCTTCCAGCGATGCACCGATTGCGGGATGGTATATTCGCTGATCTCCCGTTTGATAAAAAGGATGATCCAGCAGAACAGGAAGGCGTTGATCACCAGATCTCCCAGTGAGCTGAGGATGAGACTGGAACCATAGATAGTAGGATCAAAAAGCTCGAACTGGCGAAGGTTTAGCACCCCCGGATAGATATAGACCAGTACGCGCAACAGCAAGATCACCGATATGAGAAAGCCGATCCCCAAGGCCGCGCCCCATCTTTCCCGGATCGTATGCGCTATATTGTGGATCAGCACCAGCACCAGCAGCACACCCAGCAGGATCACCAGCGGTATGATCCAAAT
Organism: Sphingobacteriales bacterium 50-39; assembly: GCA_001898505.1. Taxonomy (GTDB): domain Bacteria; phylum Bacteroidota; class Bacteroidia; order Chitinophagales; family Chitinophagaceae; genus Puia. Next base: position 558,610 of record MKTZ01000001.1, on the reverse strand, counting down.
ATGAGCTGCGGCATGATAGGCCGGCTTCTTGGCCAGGTAAAATAATATCCCCCCCTTCCCCAGGGAGGTATGTACAGAGAATTCAGTCGGAACGGCCGATATGGATACCCGCGCCTCTGCGGCTTCATCGCTCGTAAACTCCGGCGGAAGATTGGTCGTGGAAATATAATACTGCCAGCGCACAGGGATAAGCGCTACGCCTATCAGCATCCGCCCATCACGCCGCCGCAGCGTCTTCTTCACCGCATTGTATTGACCATTGCTTAGCTGGGAAAAGATATACCCATCGTTCATCCCCAGTATCTCCGGCGTAGGAAGGGAACGCTGATCGTTCCAAAACAGCAGGGTCGACGCCACCCCGCTGGAATCCGCATCATAAAGGAATACCGCGTATTTCTTATCCACCAGCTTGTCCATCTCCTGCTCCGTATACTGCCGGTCCACCAGCCGCTCCACCATCGCCGTGTCCCCTGTCAATCGCTCAAAATCCTGCTCCCTGTCCTGCAGCGAGGACTGTATCGAGTTCCGTAGACTTCGGACAGAAGCGTCACTGTTGAAATATAAGTTGAGGAAATAGCCGCACAAGAACAGCCCAAGCGCCTCCAGCATCAGCCAACGGTTCTTGCGAAAAATATCAGTAAAAAAGGCCTTCAATCCTGGTTTTTTTGCTTTTTAATAGAATTCCATATCCCATCCATCTCCTCCAGGGTCATGTCGGCCAGCTGTTTGCCCTGCGCGAGCGCCTCCTGCTCCATCCGGGTAAATCTGGCGATGAACTTGCGGTTTGTCAGTTCAAGGGAATTCTCCGCATCTATCTGCAAAAATCGTGCGTAATTGATCAATGAGAAGACCAGGTCCCCGTACTCCTCCTGTATTTGCCCCCGGTCCTTCGAGGCTACCGCCTCCTGCAGCTCCTCCATCTCCTCCTTGACCTTTTCCCATACCTGCGCCGTCTCATCCCATTCAAAACCCACCTGCGCCGCCTTTTCCTGGAGTCGTATTGCTTTCACCGTCGCAGGCAAGGACACCGGCACCCCGCCCAATACAGACTTTTTCCCTTCTTTCAGCTTTAGCCTCTCCCAATTCTTTTTTACATCCTCCTCATCAGTCACCTTCACCAGCCCCTCCTGTGACACGCTCTCAGGCGGCGGATACACATGCGGATGGCGGGCCACCAATTTATCACATATCCCATTGATCACCTCCTCCAGCGTGAACTGACCCTGCTCCCGGCCTATCCGCGCATAAAAAACGATGTGCAGCAACATATCCCCCAGCTCCTCCTTGATCCCCTTCCAGTCCCCCTCCGTAATGGCATCCGCCAGCTCATATGTTTCCTCGATGGTGAGAGGACGAAGGGTCTCCACCGTCTGCTTCTTGTCCCAGGGACATTTCTCCCTCAGATCATCCATAATAGTCACTAGCCGCTGAAATGCATCATTGTGCTCACTCATAAAATTTTTTTTAGCGCTGGCCTCCTCTCGACGGTCAACCCAGCTGATCACCCTCCCGACCGTCAACCCAGACTGATCACAGATATCGCGATAAACACCAGGAACAAAATAACGTTGATGATAAAGGACAGGAGGCAGGTAATAAAATATTTTATAAAGGTCTTAAAGCGCCCCTGGTGATAGAAGCCCCGCATCGCCTTGTACAGATATATCAGGATATAGAACCAGATACCCAGCTGTAGTATCATGGAAATGACCTGGACCCAACCCACCCCTATCGCATCTCCCAGCTTATTCACCAGTATGGCCGCCATCAGCAGGATAAAGGTCGCACAGTAGACATGGATGGTAAAAATGCCATGATCCACATAGTAATACTGCTTCTTATGCCGGAAATAGAGGATGTTCAGTATCAGGGCAAATATCGGCAGCGTGATAAAAAGTATCTTGGGGAAGGAATGAAGGACATTTTCCTTCAGATGCTCTTTAAAAGCCTTTTTGTCGTCGCGGTATTCCTCTTGCAGATGTATCAGCTTATGCACCATCGCCCGTTTGAACCAGCCATCCCGAAGGTCCTCCGGCAGCCGCCGTTCGGCGCTGTCATATGCCTCCACCGTACGATATCCCCGGCCCAGATCGAAAAAGCTCAGGTTCCCATTGCGTTCATTAAATTGACGCTCCGTTATATTCTGCTTCAGCCGGTCCTTTACCACCTGCGGCAAATCCCCACGCTGCAAACTATCCGTCATATCCGTTATGATCGCCATGTCCAGTTCCTCATCATCGAACTTCCGGTCCGTACTGTCCCCATAAACATGCTTCACCGCCGCTATCCGCATCTTATACTTTATCGATGCCTTTTCCGCATCCTCCCGGTCCCCCTTGTCCTTCGCATGGGTTGCGATACTGTCCTGCCTGAGCCTGGCCCGCTCCAGTTCCACCAGCCCCCTCTTCCGATCCTGTCCCGTCCCATTCATATTTATCGGGCTCGTCAGCGAGAACAGGATGATAAAAAATATGGCCGAAGTGAACACATACATCCGGATAGGGTTCAAAAATGATGCCCGCCGCCCCGCCACATACTGGGCCGATAAAAACCCCGGCTTCCGCAGCAGCAGCCTCACCGTCTCGAAGAATTTCCCGTCGAAGTGGGTAATATCATTAAAAAAATGCGTTACAAGATGCCAAACCGTCTCCTTGGGCTCCAAATTTTGCTGTCCGCATACATGACAATACCGCCCTATCAGGTCAGTATTACAATTAAGACATATTTTTTCTTTTCTTTCCTTTAAATGCGACACCGGGGGTTATTTTGATAAAAATAAGCAACTTAGCCACTTCCAATGTATTAAAACAGGGATTTTTTCGTTACTTGCTCTAACATGGCACCTGTATTTAAGTCAATTGTTGGCTCCTTGTTGCTCATATCGCTGGTAAAGGTCGGTAGCGCCCAGTACTACTATAAGGACCTGATCGTCACTGCCCATACCGCCAGCCAATGGAAATTGTATAAGGACAATAAGGTAAAGTCCGTCACGCTCAGCAGCTTCGAGGCCGATGGCAAGCCCTCCGAAGGCTTCCAGGGCCAGCAGGATATGGTAAGCCTCAGTCTCATCACCACCCATACCCAGACAAAAGGTAGTCCCGAATCCTGGCTCCTCGCCTACTATTCACCCACAGGCTGGCCCACTCGTACCATTGACACCAGCGACACATACAGCAGCGTCTCCGAATACAAATACGACCCCCAGGGGCGGATCATCTCCATCACCAATACCTCTACCGAGACGGATAACCACCTCACCGCCGTGGAACAGCACCTCTGGCAATACGACGCCAAAGGCAAACCCACCGGCATGCTCAAGATCAAGAATGGCGTGGACACTACCTTCATCCATTTCGTACAGGATGAAAAAGGCAATATCGTCGAGGAGCACGCTACCCGTTATAAGATCGACCTCCCCACGGTTTTTTACTATTACGACGACGCCGGACGCCTCACCGACATCGTGCGATATAATAGAAAAGCCCAGCGCCTCCTCCCCGATTACGTGTTCGAATACGAAGGGAACAAGCTCGCCACCATGCTCGTAGTATACGAAGGCACCTCCGACTATCAGAAATGGTACTACATATACGACGATAAAGAGCTAAAGGTCAACGAGACGGTCTATAACAAGCAGAAAGAAATGCTCGGCCACATCGAGTACAACTATAAATTTTAGGTCATGCGTGTACTACTATCCTGTCTTCTTTTCGCGCTCGTCACATCCACCCTCACAGCCCAGGACCTGGACTTCCCCGACTATCGCAGCAAAAAGGACAATTTCGCAAAGATCAGCGATAAGGACATCCGGTCAGACCTGGCCAGCTTCGTACTGGCGGGCGTGGACGAAAGCATCGGTAAAGCGCCCCTCAACAGCCTGCCGGTAAAAGAAGTAAGCGGCAATTCCATGACCTTCGATGACGGCAATATCCAGGTCACCATCCGTACGGGCGTCTTCTTCCCCTCCAAACACAAGATGATGTACACAGATAAGCACCTTCTCCGCATCGACAACCACCCTTATTACGGCGGCACCTATGGCGTGGCCCCGCAGACCACCATCGAATCCATTACCGTCGTCGTAGGCAAGGACACAGTGGCCATACCCCCCACCGCATACAACGATCTCTTTGACCCCCAGTTCAGCTTCAATCAGGGAGGCGCAAACCGTAGCCGTAATGGCGTCTTTCCCTCCAACGACAAACACACTTTTTATATCTATATGCTGAATATCAATAGCGGAGGCAGCGAGTTCACCTGGGTCATCCGGGACAAACAATACCTTCGCCGTGTAGTGGATTTTGGGTTCCTTACCAAGTGATCTCGCCCCCAGACCTTATCATGGAAAATAATTTATATCCCCCATCTCCCACCAATGTCGATCCCGGAGTGCTCGATATCTCTCCAGCCTTTCGCAAACAGGTTGGCACCGTCATCACCTCCATCGTCCTTTTCGCCATCGTCTACCTCCTCCTCGTAGCCGCCGCCATCGTCCTGGCCATCGTCCTTTGCTGGCTCGGCGTTGCCATCATCATTGCAAAACCCATGTTCCTCACCCTTATCTTAGGGTTGGGATTGATGGCAGTAGGTGTCTCCGTCATCGTATTTCTCGTAAAATTCATTTTCGCCGTAGCCAAAGACGAAAACTCTCAGCGGGTAGAGATCACCGAAGAGCAGCATCCCCGCCTGTACGCCTTCATCCGGCGCCTCACCACAGAGACCCAAACCCCCTTCCCAAAAAAGATCTTTATATCCCCCGACGTCAACGCCTGTGTATTTTATAACTCCAGCTTCTGGAGCATGTTCTTCCCCGTCCGGAAGAACCTCGAGATAGGGCTCGGACTGGTCAATAGCACTAATATCAGCGAATTCAAGGCGGTCGTTGCCCATGAGTTCGGGCACTTCAGCCAGAAGAGCATGAAGCTGGGCAGCTTTACCTACAACGTGAACAGGGTCATCCACAACATGCTCTTCGAGAACAACAGCTACAGCTCCTTTCTCAGTGCATGGGGTAATTTACACGGCTACCTCCGCATCTTCGTCAGCATCACCATCAGGATCGCCGAAGGCATCCAGTGGATACTCCGGGGCATGTACCGGCTGATAAACAAGAATTACAGAAGCCTTAGCCGGGAGATGGAATTCCATGCCGACACGGTCGCCGCCTCGGTATCGGGGGGCAACAACGTCATCAGCGCCCTCAGCCGTATCGAAGTAGCAGCCAACTGTTATAACAGCGCGCTCAACAACGCCAACGACAAGCTGAAGGAAAACAGGATCGCCGCCAACATCTACGCAGACCAGCTCGTCGTCTTCCAGTCCCTCGCCGGGGATTATCACCTTCCCGTAAAGAATGGCCTGCCCGAAATATCCTATCATTTTATACAGTCCTTTTCCCGCAGCCGTATCAACTATAAGGATCAATGGGCCAGCCACCCTACACTCGCAGAGAGGCGGACGCATCTCGACCGGTTCTCCATCGAAGCCCCTCCCGACACCAGCAGCCCCTGGCTCCTCTTCGACCAGCCACAGACCCTCCAGGAACAGCTGACCCGCAATCTCTACGCAAATGTTACCCTTAGCGACGATGTAAAGCCATACGACAGCCAGGAATTCGAACGCTGGTACAGCGCCAGAAAAGAAAAATATGCCCTACCACCGGCTTATAATGGATTTTACGATGGCAGGTTCGTCACAGTCGATTGGGACCTCGATAGCCCCGGCCCCGGCTCTCCCACCGGTTCGTCGGACACTTTCAACGTCCCCCCCGTCAAATCCTTCGATCAGCTCTTCAACGAAGAGACAGGCCAGCTCCAAACCTCCATCAACTCCCTGGAAAAGGATATTGAAATAGTAAAAGCCATCAAAGACAAACGTCTCGACGTCACCAGCTTCGACCTCGACGGTGTAAAACATTCCCGCAAGGACGCCGACACGGTCATAAAGTCTCTGGAACAAGACATCGCTGCCCTCAACGCCCGCCTCCAGTCCCTGGACCGCGAAGCTTATTATTTCTTCCTGCAGCAGTCAGAGTCATCAAACAAAGAAGCCCTCCGCAATGCTTATAGCTCCTATCAATCCATCAGCCGCGAGTATGAAGAATATGCCGGCCTGGTCAATATGACATTAAAGACCATCAACCCCTTTTATGCAGGCGGCATCTCGCACGACACGGTAATGAGTATTATAGCGACCCTGAAGGAAAAATACGAACCGGAATTAAGAAAAGCATATACCCAGCTGATGGATAAGGGGCTTATCACACTCGCGGGCAACAACGAGCTCTATACCTCGCTAAAAACATTCATCGGGAAGGATTATCGCTATTTCATCATCGACCATTTCAACGATGACGAGCTCAATGAGCTCACCGGCCTTGCGATCAGGACAGCGGAATATTTCGGACAGCAGCGGTTCATGATCTATAAGCAGATGCTGGAACTCCAATTGTCCGGTATCTCCAGGAATATCTAGTATCTCCACGAGCGCAGGTCCGCACCCTTAGGAGCACGGCGCTGCATTTCTTCCGCCCACTTTTTTATATACATCTGGTGATAGCGCAGACGGCTGATATAATTGGGATGTGCATGATCTCCGTTCCAGCAATGCTCCGCCCGGTCGCCATAATCCACTTCACAATTACAGACAGGGTTTTGCAGCTTCTTTAGGACATCCTCCGCCGTATACACCGCATTGTTCAGATAATAGCTATCCATATCTCCCACATAGATATGGATCTTGCCCTTTAGCTTTTCCCCGATCTTCGGCCAGTCCCGCTGGATGATATGGGTGAGATCATAGTGCTCCATCCAATAGGCCGCCACCGAACTGTCGATAGCCCCGGTATACTTGTCGAAGATGCGCTTCGGGTATCCATCCTGGTCTGCCGGAGAAAAGACCGCTTCCCAAATGTCGAACTGATCCCCGCTTCGGCTGCGGGTACCCAACGCCAGTTCCCGCTGGTTCATGTCCTTTACCATGGCGCTCACATGCCCCAGATAATCCCGGTAGCCTGGACGTGGCGTCCTCTTATAATCGCTTTCGACAAAATAGGCGTTTTTATCATGGTAGATATCGATAGTGGTGTAGTGATGAAAATCCACAGGGTCCGGGCAGGCGGCATAACATCCATTGTATTCGTCGGGATATAGCACCTGTACGGCCAGTGCTTCCCATCCCCCCGTAGACCCTCCGTAGGTGAATCTGGCCCAACCCTGCCCGATGCCCCGGAACCGCCTTTCGATCTCCGGGATCAGCTCATAGGTGATCGCATCCCCATAAGGCCCTAAATTTTCCGAATTCACGGCATACGAGTCGTCATAATAAGGATTGGCATGTGTTATCTCTATCGCCAGCACCCGGGGAAATCCGGGCCCTGTCCATTGCTTATAAAAGTCGTAAGCCTCCTGTTGTACGATCTTGTTATACCCGGTGATGCGAAATCGGGCGCTGCTGTCGGGCTTCAGGTTCTCATCGGGTGGCGTCATGCGGAATCCGCCGAAATCCTCCGGAAAGTGACCGTGGAAAACCGCCAGCGGGTACTTGACATTCGGATGTCCGTCAAACCCCTCCGGCAACAGCACATGCGCCCCGATAAACATCGGCCGCCCCCAAAACTCGGTGAGCAGCTTGCTTTGTATCTTGATATGCTTGATATAACGGGTATCCTGCGGCTCCGCAATAGGCGGGATCTCCTGGTCGATCGTCAACACCACCTCACCCATACGCGCAGGATCAAAATGTATCCGGACAGGCTTGGAATAGATATTGCCGGGAGCGATATTCCAATGTTGCCCTTCTCCCCTGTCCATCGGCAGCTTCACCGCATGGCCGTTCTTCAGATGAAAGGTCTCATATTTGTGCAGGAGCGCCTGCACATAATAGTCACCTGCCGGTACATCCCGCAGCCGCTCGATGGGATAGCCGAACGCACGCATGTCCACCAGTTCCGACACACCCGGCTGCCATCCATCCACATCTACCCCAAATACCAGCTGCGTACCCGCAGCGTCGCTTACCTGATATCGTGGCTCCTGGGTATCGTTATTGGATAACAGCAACAGAAGCCTCCCATCCCAGGCGGCCGAATGCAGCTGAGGCGAAATATTGACCCGGAAAGTCTGGGCTTTCCCGGCACTCCACACAAACAGTAGGACAGCAAAGCAAAGTTTTCCCATATTTTAGCAGTTGTCTGCTAAATATACTAAAAAACCTTTTTGATCTCCTCCAGCGACACCCCCAGCCACGCACGGCTCACCTTGTCCAGCGCCGCCTCATCCCCTGTAAAATGGAATACCATATGCTGATGATGCAGCGATTCCCCCGGTTTTAAAAAGGCCGCCGGCGAGACGCTTTCTATTTCATAAAAAGGACCCATCTGACTGCCATCTGCTAACGCACCGTCATTATACGCATTCACCGCATCCCCGCTAAACGCTGGTTTCGTCGTCTTCCACTCCTGGTTCAGGTATTTGCCCGTAGAGTCCACATCGAATATCGTCACGGTCAGCACCTTGTTCTGCGCATCATAGCTCCCCGCCCTCGGCAGCGCACTGGCGGGATGAATACCCAGCTTGCCCCTGCTCTTCCCATCCGCCTTGAAATACAGCGTGCTATCCGTGATCTTGATCCTATCCGAAGGTATCTCTCCAAAATAGTCGGTAGTGGCTATCTTCTCCCCCTTTCCCCCCTTCTTATGAGGTATAACGATCACCGTAGCCGGCGAGGGATTGAACATATCCAGCATCCAGATACAAGGCATACCTGTCTCCTCCGTCCATCCCCTGGCGCCCGTATTGGTCAGCGTATTGTTGGTCCGATACCCGACTACCTTTAAGGCCGGGTCATGCGATGACAGCATACCGTCGATAACGCTCCTGTTCAGAATAGTTACATCCCGCATAACAGAGAGAGACAAGGGCGCTCCCGCATAATTCACCAGCTGCATATCCTTTTGCATGCTCACGGACGTCGAATCCTGCCGGATCACCCTCCATGCCTCCGTATCGAAGGCCGCCGGCGTCTTCCAGTTCGCAATTTCCATCGCCGCCCCCTTTGGAAAAAAGAGAGAATACTTTCCTCCCTCCGGTCCCAGCCAGAGACGGTTCTCCCCGCCATAGGCATTCATATGGGCATCCACCGGTCCCGTAAAAGCCTTGTAATGTATCCATCCAAAACTTTTCCCCCGCTCCCCATCCGCCGTGGACGTAAAGACCTTTGCCTGGTACCTGGGTGATACGATCACCTGCGACTTGCCCCCATCGATTTGCAGGACAATGACGCTGTCATGTGCCCGCAGAAAGTCCAGGTCATAGCCAAATGTACCTTCCGAATTTGCCTTAAGTCCTTCTTCCTGCTTCACAGGCTGATTATTATTACACGCAGCAGCCAGCATCACCGCCGTCATCATCGATCCTAACAGTCTTTTATTCATATGCAATTTTTAAATTTCTCCTGGCCCGCCCCATTGACCCGACCCGGTTAATTCACCTCCAGTTGATCCTTCGACGGCAACTTCGGGAACGCCCCATGCGGCTCCGCCTGATACCAGAACACCGTCGAAGATATATCATCTTGTAACGGCAGATACCTTCCCCCATCTCTCCATCCCAACGCCTGTATCGTCACTTTCAGGTTCTTTTCAAATCGGACAGGGTCCGTTATATGCCAACGATAAAGTCCAAACCGCTGCGCGATATCATAATGCCCGTCACCCTTGATCACCTGCGCCAACCCCGAATAAGGCGTATTGAACTCCGTATAGTCGCTCACCGTCACCCCTTCCGATACCTTCTTTTGCGTGTCGAAATCATACGATCCGCAAAAATAATCCTCCGTACCCGTTCCGCAAATGGTGGGGTAATCCGTATCCCCATCCATAAAGAACTTGATCTCCCCTTCGCCCCACCAGCCATTGTTATGCACACCCCAGGCCAGGTAGGTACCCACATACTGCCCCTTGCCCTTGATGCTGTCTACCAGCACATAGTTGGTCTTGTACGGCAGCGGGTTCACCCGGCGGAATTGCGCATGAAAATAAGCCGCATCACTGGGTACTTCCGTCTGTATATAATCTACCTGGTAGTATAAAACCATGTCCTTCTCATCGATGTTCTCCATCGTGATCCTGCATTTCTTACGGAAAGGCATAGGCCAGTAACAGTTGAAGGCGCTGCCGGGATTGACACATACCGGCAGGCTGCGCAAGGGCGAATATCTCCCCCACCCCATTCCAAAAAAGTCGCCTACGGGCGCCTCCACCGAAGGCGTCGCCTCATCATCCCAATAAAATCGCAGGATGGAATAACGCCAGTTGCCCGTTGGCGTCATCCAGATATGCTGAATGGATCCTGACCCGTCTATCTCCGCAATAGTAAAAGTTGTATGCGCCTTTATGACCACACTGGGACTCACCTTCCAACCTTGCCCCAGATCCCTCGAAGCCCCCTGCCCCGTCCCTGTAGTAGCCTTGCCCCCGCCTCCCTTGGCGCCATTGAAATTTTCAGGGCTGATGGATCTGGTTTTGGCATCTGACAGCCGATAAATGTTGCTCATGCCGGCATCGATGCCGTTGAACTTCGGCGCTTGCTGCGCCAATAGCCGTCCACTCACAAAGAGACAGGCCAGAAAGAGCGTTTTCTTCATACTAAGTCGATTTTAAGTGTTAATTATTTTTTTCCAATTACGATTTTCTCCACCGGTATCTTCCCATACACCACCTTCACATCCACCTTGCCCCTACGATAGCTCACATCTGCAAACCCCGTAGCCGTCGATAGAAAGGTTGTAAAATCCCCTACCCTGCTGTTCACATACAGCGTCTTCTCCACCGCATCATAGCGCACACCCGTCAGGGCCTCCAGCAACGCATAGCTCGACATGGCCCGCGCATACCAGTGACCACACTCATATTCATCAAAAGGATTGCGCACATTGCCCGCATATCTATCCCTGCACGTACGCACGATATCTAGCCCTTCTTTTACCCGCCCCTCGAATATAAGATGGGATGCCACCTGGTATTCTATACCGGTCCATACTTCGTCGCTATATACAAAAGGCAGCGATAGCTTACCTCCCTTTGGCCAGCTGCACAACAGCAGGCCGCCTTCATCACCGATGGCATAACCAGGTCGCTGGGGATTACTATGATCTGTCAGGTCCTTTTTGAGATTGTATCTATACACCGACAACAGATGCTGTCTGATCTTTGCCGTATCCACCGGTTCAGGCAGACCGCAGACCCGGGCTATCCAGGAACCCAGTACCCCGTCCGAAAGCACGCCTGTCCCATACTGATATTTAGGCCCCTCTTGCTGCAGCAATTGCACCGCTTCCGCCGAATAGCCGCCCCCGAAAGATTTCTTAGCCGCCTCCACCGGGTCCGCCGCATTCAACCCTGTCCACTTGATCTTCTGGATAAAATACTCTCCGTTGAAAAGCTCGGACTCCATAAACTTCCGCCCCTTCTCATACAGCGCCTCATACAGACTCACATCCTCGCCGAGCCACTTTCCCATGACGCACATCGACTCCAGGGCGCCAAGATAAAAGCTCGTAGTCATCCCACCCGGTCCCCAAAACTCGATATCATAGGTATTGTGATGCGGTTCCTCTACCGCCCCCACATGACGGGGATCCCAGGTCCGTATACAATAATCCATGCTCGCCTTCACCCGGGGATAGATACCCCTCAACCAGGCGCTGTCACCACTGATCCTCCATTCCCGATAGACTTTCATGATACCCCCCAGCTGCCCATCGCTGGCAGCATAAAAATTATGCGCCACGGGACGAATAGGCAGTGAGGTCCGGAAGGTCTGATGCCCATCCGCATTCTGACTTTCTCCAAACTCGGTATTGCGAAGACTTCTCTCCAGCGAAGGGAATAGATGCGATACCGCCTGTGCGTAGTTCCATACATGCGTACACGAGCCATGACAGCTCCCCCAGGAGTCGGCGCTGCCTTCCCAGGCCCAGAATCTGCCGTCGTATTGCCGCATGACGGTCGGTGATTTAAGAATGGTCAGATTGGCCGCTATCGCCTCCGTCACCTCCGGCGGCAGCGTACTCTTATAAAAGGCATCGCGGAACAGAGAAGAATTCCCCCGCAGCTCGTTATAATGCTCACTCCAGTATGAAGCCACAGCCTCCACATCGGGAAATTTGCTGCTATACCAGGGTTTGTGATAGGGAGAGGGCAGCTGCCGCGAAAGATCAGGCACCGTACTATCCTTTGGGCTTGTGGGTTCATCTCCTATACGCAGATGCGTATCCGGCACATACCAGGCCATCAGCACCACGATCTTCTTTTCCTCCCCCGCCTTTAGGGTGAACGGCACAAAAAGAGAGGCCCCCGGTGCATCCTTCTCCACCGGAGCCACCACCTTCACCTGCCCCTTTTCAACATTGTTCCAGGCCATGGAAAAAGGGTCCCACCATCCGCCGCGGAACCAGCAATGGTCTACCACTACCCCCGCATCTGTCGTAAATATGGCAAAATCCCCCTTCTTCTCAGGCGCTTCCTTTGTCCCATCCTGTGAAAGGACAAATCCCTGCCGGATGGCCCTGATATGATTGGCCGCTTCACGTTCATCCCCCGTGACCATAAAATTCCTGGCATTATAGGAAAAGACATAATCCATTGTCTTCGTGGACACATTACGGAAAGTATATTCCAACGCCCCCACCGGCAGGCTCGAATTATCCGCATCCGTAGGTATAAAAGGACTCCACCCCGTTATATGTACCTCCAAGGGTAATTCTTTATCCCGCAACGTCACCTCCCCAAATGGGAATCTTGCCAGGAACTCCGCCTCTCTGAAGCGCGGCAGCCCCCAGGTCATACCCGGCGCTCCCAACCCCGCATCATGCTGTCCAAATTTTTTCCAGGCAGGCACCGGCCCTTCCAGCACCCGCGCACTGTTAGACAGCTGCTTGATGGAAATAGCGGCAAACACCGCCGGCTCATTGAACATATCCGGACTGTTACGAACACTCAGATGTGAGATGGCGCCCGTCCCCTCCAGACAAAACATACCTGCCCCGATGCCTCCGATGGGAAAAGCCACCTCCTTCAGATAAGCGCCCTTGTAAACCCCGTTATACAAATGCCCGCTGGGTTTCTGCGCCGCGGCCACCAGGCAGAGGAAAAGAGAAAGCCCGGAAAATGCCCATCGGATTTTCTGATTCCTTTTCATAAGCGTGTTGAGTTTAATTTTGAAAAGAATATACCCGTCCTCACAGCCAGTACATTTCCTATTTGTCCAAATGAACATATCCTCCATCTACATGTAAAAACTCGCCGTTGACGGATCCAGACTTTCGCGACAAAAGGAAAAGCACCGTGTCGGCAATTTCATCCGGCGTCGTCATCCTGTTACCTAAAGGGATCATCGCCCCCGCCCCCGGCAGCTCGTGTACCACAGCATTTACACGAATCCCAAAGGATAACAATTCACATGCCCATTGGCTGGTTAGACCAAACCTTACACCGTTGGCCGCAGCATATCCCGATGCGCCCCCTTGCCCCGTCTCCGCAACCCTTGAGCAGATATTGACGATCACGCCCCGGGATTTCTTCAAATACGGCAAAGAAAAATTCCCCATGTTATAATAATGGACGACATTCCTATGCAATGAACCTATAAATTTTTCGTAATTGCCATTTTCGAGACTTACCCCATCGTTCAGTCCGGCATTGTTCACGAGCCCGTCGATTTGTCCGTACTCAGCCATTACCTGGCTTACGGCATACGCACATGCCTCAGTCCGGGACAGTTCCGTCGGGACAAAATATGCTTGCTTCCCCCCAGTGCATAGCTCATCACATAGCCGCATCGAAGCCTTCTCGCTGCCATCGACGATACATGCGATCGCTCCGTTGTCGGCAAGTTTCCGGACAATGCTTTCGCCGATCCCGCTGGCTCCCCCTGTAACGATAAATACCTTACCCTGGAGATACAGATTCATATGGCATTATTTTAAATAATTATAGGAGAAGGTAGAGCAATTTAACGATTAAGCTATCAATATCCAACATTCTGCTTATACACTCCATAGGAATAATTCATCTGCGGCTGCGGAATAGGCATATACTCATCCCGCCCCGCCGTGAAATGCCCATCCTTTAGCCAGGAACGCCCTCTTGGATACTCTGCGGCAAAATAGGAGTTTAATACGCTTTCTGCGATCCCCCATCGCACAAGGTCAAACCATCGCTCGCCTTCCATCGCAAACTCCAATCGATTCTCCCATATCAGCGCGTTCCATGCAAAGTCATGGGTCCAGTTGCAATTGACCCCATCCTCGTACAACCCTATCTTATACGGCAAGGTAGGCGTCCCGTCGGCAAATTTCAACTTGCCCAGACTGCTGGCCGCACGTTGCCTTATCTGGTTGATGATGGGCAATGCCTCCGCTTCACGATTCAGTTGTATGAGTATCTCCGCTTTCCACAACAGTATCCTGCCAAGCCTTATGGCTGTCTCATTCTTGGAGTTCCACATCCAGAACAGGTTGACCAGCCCGGGACTTCCGGCTTCCACATTCTCCTTCAGCGAATTGAAATACCCGTAGTTGTTGGGATCACGCGCCCCGCTGCTGTCGAACAGAAGGTTCGTCTGGTATTTCCACGGCAGACCCGGTATCGCTACGGTATGGCCTATCCGCGGGTCCCAGGAATTGCCGGCGAAGTACGCTCCCTTGTCCGTTATTTCCTCCGTGTTGAATGTATTGAAAAGAGGCAAGCCATTGTTGTCGACACGGAATGCATTCACCATATTATACGACGCTTTATGAAAATCGCAACAGCTGAAATAGGGTGGCCACCAGGGTGCGTTCAGAGGCGTGCTCCCGTTGGTATTGCCATTGGGCGTACCATCGTTATGGGTATATTGCCATTCAAAAAGACTCTCGGGGGTCAGGTTGTCTTCCGAGAACATGAAGTTGTCCCCATAGTCAGGCGTAAGGCTGTATCGGTTGCTGTTGAGGATATCGTCGATATTGGCCAGCGCCTGTGTCAACCGGGCCTTATTGACATTGACCACCTTATTATTAGCATCCTCCTCATAAGCCATCCATAGCAATACATTAGCCAGCTCCGCCTCCGCTGCGTATTTTGTCGGACGGCCCTTGTCGGTTTGCGTCGGCGGCAGACCATTCATAGCGGCGGCAAAATCCTGGTAAATATCATTCCAGAGATATAGATCGCTCGTTGCCGTATCCGGATGATTATGGATCTTAACGATCGAATCCGCACCTACCGTCTCGTCGTAATAAGGTATCCAGCGATACCACTTCTTCAGCTGCATATACATATACCCCCGGAGGAACTTCACCTCCGCTATACGTTGACTTTTCAGCGGGTATTTCGATTCGTCGATGGAATTCAGCGCTTTCAGGGCCGTGTTGCACCGGGATATCCCCCTGTATTGACCATACCACACCCCATCATTATTGCCGATACTGGGCGTCACCAGCGAGAACACTTCCATCTGATACCAGGGCGTCTGGTCCGAAAGACCACCCCCGCCCTTATAGGAGTCATCCGACTTGATATCCGCCAGCCAGGGACTCATCTTTTCACCCAGCGTCCACTCGTGCGGATAAAATGCATAAGCCGCAATGACAAGGCCATCTACATTCTCCGGGGTCGCCAGATCAGTTTCCGTGATCGCTCCCTGCGGTTTTACATCCAGGAACTTTTTACAATTGGACAGGGAAAGAAACATCATTCCCCCTATTATATAAAATGCTATTTTTTTCATAACGCTGTTTTGATTGTTTCGAAACCTCGGTTCCCTAAAAAGCAACATCCACTCCCAGTTTGAACGTTTGCGGTCTTACATAAGGATTGTCATAGGAGCTGCCGTTGGGAGTCTCCGGATCGACGCCGGTAAAAGCATTGTTCCCCCACCATTTCTTCAATAGCACAACGTTTTCGGCCATCAGGTAAAAATGCAGTTTTTCCATACCGATGGCAGAGACCATCCTCTTCGGGAAGGTATACCCCACCTGAACATTACGCAGTTTCAGATAGGAGCCCGACTCCATAAAATAGGTTGACATCCTTAGCTCGTCATTGGGATTTATCAATGACAAGGCAGGTATCTTCGAATTGGGATTGGCCTTGGACCATGCATCCAGGACCCGTGTCGGATGATTAAAGCCGTTCTGGACCCATACATTGTAAAAATCGCTGTAGCTCTTCCATCCATCATACACCGTATTGCCCGCGACACCCTGCCAGAATAGGGAGAAATCGAAATTCTTATAATTGGCCGCGAAGGTTATCCCATATTCGATGCTGGGATCCCAGCTGCCGATCCAGGTCCTGTCATAGTCATAATCGATCTTCCCATCAGGCTTTCCACCCGGCCCCGAGATATCTTTATATCGTATCCGGCCCAGCCCCTTGCCCGGTTGAGCAGCAGAATTGTTTACCTGGTCGTCGCTGGTAAAGATCCCGTCAGTAATAAATCCATAGTAAGAGTCGAGAGGACGCCCCTGGATATCATCTCCCTTCAAGGCGCTGCCGCCATAAGAATATTGCACGGACTTGGGCAGATTGGTGATCTTGTTCTTATTATGGGCTATATTACCCCGTATGCTATAGGTAAATTTCCGGGTCGGGTCACTTTGATAACCGATCTCCAGCTCGATGCCATTGTTCGACATGTCAGCCGCATTCACCCATTTGTAACCGCCTTCCCCGATCGTACCAAGGTAAGGAGGCTGAAAAAGCATCCCGTTGGTGTGTTTGTGGTAATAGTCGATAGAACCAACGATCCTGCGGTTCAGTAGTCCGAAGTCGACGCCGATGTCCGTCTGCGTCGTTGTCTCCCATTTCAGATTGGGATTTCCCGTTTGCACTCTCCGATAGCCGGAAGGATTACTCCCTGTCTCATTCCCCGCAATGCCATAAGAAGTGCCGTTATAGTCGGAAACGAAATAGGTTTGCGTGGCGCCCGTAGGGATATTCGAATTACCGTTCTTACCCCAGCTGGCCCGGAGCTTCAGATCCGACACAACCGTTACGCTTTTCATAAAATCCTCCTCGCTCAATCTCCAGCCGGCAGACACCGCTGGGAAAAGACCATATTGATTGTTTACACCGAACTTGGAAGACCCGTCATAACGCAGGGAGGCCGACAAGAGATATTTCGAATTGTAGACATAATTGAATTTCGAGAAATACGACAGCGCATTGTATTTATTTCCGCTGCCCCCCAACGTTATATTTCCCGTAGCATTGCCCAAATAGGCATAGTCATAGTTCTGGAACTGGATAGTCTGGCGGCTGGCATCCACCGTCTCCGTCTGGTATTTCGTAGCTTCCATACCTGCGATGGCGTCCAGGTTGTGTTTGCCCACGCTCAGCTTATAGGACAGCGTATTGGTGAGATCCAGCGTCGACTCCGTCCAATACCACTGATCCACACTGCTGATGGGATTGAACTTCCCCCCGCCTTCCTGGAAGGTAAACTGGATAGTACGATGGTACCCATCCGTGTAAATAAGACCCAATTGCGAACGCAGGGTGAAATGCTTCAGAAAACTCAGACTGGCAAATGCATCCCCATATACTTTATTGTAACTGTTTCCATTGTCCTTGTTCAAGGTGAGCTCCCGGACAGGGTTCCAGTAATCGTCCATTCCCAATGCCACAGCCGATCCGCCCCAACCTCCATTCGTCGTATGCACCGGGATGATCGGAGGCTCCACAAGCGCCTGGTGCATCTGGTTCTGGTCGTTGATCTTCATTCGGGAGGCTTCCAGGTTTTCTCCTATCGTAAGATGATTCCCCAATGTCCGGTAAGAGGTATTCACCCGCAGGGAGAATCTTTTGTATCCCGTATATATCTGCGTACCCTGATTTTGGAAAAAATTAAATGACAACAGGCTGGTGGCTTTATCATTCCCCCCCGAGATAGTGATCTGATGATTGTTTTGGATACCCAGCTGAGAAATGGCGTCGAGCCAGTTGGTATTGGCCGACAGCATCGTGGAGTCCGCGTTGAGATATTTGCGCGGCGTCACCTTATCCAGGCGTGGGATTCCCTGACCATCCGTATGCCAGTCGTACGTATATATCTGCGTGACGAGATTGGGATCCTTTCCGTCATTGACCGCTGCCTGCCACAACGCCTGCCCGTACTGCTGCGTATTCATCATCTTGACCTTGTTCAGGAACGCCGACGCGCCAAATGACCCATTATAGCTGATCTTTGCATTCCCGGCCTGCCCTTTTTTCGTTTCGATGAGGATAACCCCGGCAGCGCCCTGGGCGCCATAGATGCTGGCCGAGGCCGCATCCTTCAATACCTGGATAGAAGCAATATTGTCCGCATTGATATCCCGGAGGTTCATATAGGTAGGCACACCGTCGATCACTATCAGGGGCGCAGCGCCGTTCACCGATGTCAATCCACGTATCTGTACGCTGTAATTACCCACCGGGCTTCCATCCGTCGTGATATGCATACCGGGGACAGCCCCCTGTAAGGACTCTAAAATATTGGTCGTGCCATGGTTCTTCGTGAGGTCCTGTGGCGACACTACGGATATCGCTCCCGTCAGATCCGCCTTTTTCTGCGTCATATACCCGGTGACTACTACCTGGTTCAGGTCGAATGCATCGCCTTCCTTCATCGATACATTGATCACACTGCCGCTCCCGACAATGATCTCCTGGGGTGTCTTGCCCACAAAGGAAAATATCAATACCTGCCCTTTGGCGGCGTCAATTTTATAAACACCGTCATTGCCGGTGGTAACCCCCGTACTGCTTCCCTTGATGGTCACTGAAATACCTGCAATAGGCTGCCCGGACGCATCTATTACTTTGCCGGTGATCTGTTTATGCTGAGCAAGAACAGCCATGTTGAACAGTAGCAATGCCCCTAAAAGCACAGACAGTCGTAAACATGCCCGGTCTGACTTTTTTTGTAACAAAAAATTTCTCATAAAATCTCATTTGGTTTGGTTAAGAGAGAGAATAATAACAAGCTGATGCTTAAACGATTAAGCGTTTTCTCCAAAAAAAATTTTATGGCCCGGCGAAGCGCCGGGAAAAAACAAGACAGGATGGTAGAAAATCCTTCATATGGCAAGTGTTTTAATGGTTAAGCAATGAGTAAAATAAATATCCCGAAAATAACATCCAGGTTTTTTCCTCTTCATGGGTATCAACGGGCCCCTCGAGTATCAGCAGGCCCCTCGACTATTATCCGGCCCCGCCCAGCTCTTCCAGGAATTCGCCGATCCGCAGGTAGCTTCTGTATCGCTCCCGATATAGCGGGACCTTTTTGCCATCAGGGATATATTCCCGTTCAAACCCATGCCCCATCACCTGCATGGCATCCTCCACTTTCTTATAGATCCCGGCCGCGGTAGCAGCAAACATGGCCGCACCCGTAGCACAGGCCTGCGTCGATCGGCTGATCCGGATGGGCATATCGAACACATCAGCCAGCATCTGCATGATAAAGGGCGATTTTTGAGGGATCCCCCCCAGCCCCATAATCCCCTTCACCGGCACACCCTGCTCTATAAACCTGTCCACGATCGCCTTCGCCCCATAACAAGTGGACTCTACCAGCGAGTAAAATATCCTCGGCGCATCGCTCCCCAGGCTCAGCCCCGTTATGCTCCCCTTTACAGATGCATTGGCATCCGGCGTACGCCGGCCATTGAACCAGTCCACACTCATTTCCCCTACCCCCTCCGGTGACAGTCCCATAGCCTGTCTGCTCAGCTCCGGGATGATCTTTTCGATCTCCACTTCATTAACCGCTCTCTCCCCGCTGTTGATCGCCCCCTCCCCTCCATGGAGAATATGTCTTATCGGCCATGCCAGCAGCTCCCTGAACCACGCATAAACATCCCCAAAGGCGGACTGACCGGCTTCCATACCTATCATACCGGGAATGATCGAACCATCCACCAGACCACAGATACCCCGTACATATTTTCCCTGCATCTCACCCACAGGCGCCACCAGCATGTCACAGGTGGAAGTTCCCATCACTTTGCTGAGATAATAGGGTTCTATCTGCCCGCCGACCGCACCCATATGCGCATCCATCGCGCCGATACCGACGACTACATCCGTCCCTAATCCCAACAGCTCCGCCCACTCGGGACAAAGATTTCCCGCCGCCTGGTCCGCGGTGTAGGTGCGATCATAAAGCCCTTTCGCAAAAGGCGACAGCAATGGATCGAGCGATGAAAAAAAATCTTCTGGCGGCAATCCGCCCCAATCCCCGGACCAGAGCGCTTTATGCCCCGCCGTACATACACTTCGTCTGATATCCTCCGCCCGCCTGCCCCCGGTGAGAAGAAAAGGTATCCAATCGCAATGCTCCACCCATGAACAGGCAGCCTCTCTTACACGGCTGCTCTTTCTCAATATATACAAGAGCTTGCTCCAGAACCATTCCGATGAATAAGTGCCACCGACATATTTTAAATAGTCGGTTTCGAACCTCCCCGCATGCGCATTGATCTCCGACGCCTCTCCCGCGGCAGTATGATCTTTCCAGAGCACGAACATCGCATCGGGATCATGCTCGAAGGCAGGAAGCAACGCCAACGGCATGCCCGTTCTATCCACCGCCACCGGCGTCGAGCCGGTCGTATCCACCGAAATAGCCTTGACATGACGTCTTACCGCAGGCCCTGCCAGACTAAGACAGCGTGTGATCGTCTGCTGCAGCCCCTCCATATGATCCCGGGGATGCTGACGGAACTGGTTGAGGGCCGCATTGCAATAGAGCCCATCCCGCCAGCGGGGATAATGGTAAACATCCGATGCCATCTCCTCTCCGGTACGGGCATTCACGATAATGGTCCGCACGGAATCAGTGCCGAAATCGACGCCTATACAATATTGATCATTGGACATATCTGTACTGTTTAATGATGGCCACTTAATGATATCGGACCACGCTCGCCACACCGGCTTCGGCGTCAGAACCTTTGTTCTTCCGGAGGGCAAACCATGAGATAAAAGCAAAACAAAACAAGGGTATGATAAAGGCAACGGGCATTCCGGAATGATCCGCTATAAGTCCCATCAGCGGCGGACAAAAAGCCCCTCCGGCCACGGCCATTACGAGAATGGATGCCGCCCGTTTGGTCAAAGGCCCCAACCCCTTAAGACCCAGCGCAAAAATGGTGGGGAACATGACTGACATAAAGAAATAGGTCAGGAGCAGCGCGATCACGCTTACCCACCCCAGATGGAAGATCACCAGGACCATGAGAAAGGTATTGACAATGGCATATGTCGCCAGCAACCGGGCAGGAGCGATAAATTTCATCAGGTACGATCCCGACAACCGCCCGATCCAGAAACAGCCCATACCTCCGAGACCGAGAATAGAGGAGGCTGCCATCTCCGGGCTCACTGGCATGAACACCCTTCCAAAAGCCCCCAGGTGAGCCATCATATTCCCTACCGCCGCCTGTACCCCCGTCATAGTCTCCGTGACATAGTTGATAAAAAAGGAATTGACACCGGTCTGAGCAGCCACATACAGGAATTGTGCGATCACCGCCAGCACGAATCCCCGGTGTTTCAAAAGCTCGCGCGCCGAAGCATTTTCAGCAATACCTTCACTATTCTCCTCCACGATCACCGGCAGCCGGGTAAAAGCAAACAGAACAGCCACTCCGACAACGATACAGCCGATCCACATATAGGGCGTTGTCAACGATTCGAACGTTCCCGCATCGCCGGATGTTCCCCCTCCTATACCAGATGTCCCGGCGACACCACCGGCCCCGCCCGCGCCAAATATCAAAAGCCCTCCGAGCAACGGCCCCAGTATCCATCCGAGACCGTTAAAGGACTGAGCAATATTGATACGTCGGGCCGCTCCATCCATCGGTCCGAGCACGGTCGTATAGGGATTCGCGGCAGTCTCCAGGCAGCACAGGCCGCATGCGATAATAAAAAGCGCCAATAGAAAGGGTACGAAAGCAGCCAGCCGGGCAGCAGGATAGAATAGAAATGCACCGGCCGCAAAAAGAAGCAAGCCCAGAATGATACCTTTCTTATAACCATACCGCTTCATAAACCCACCCGCAGGCCCCCCCATAACAAGATAGCCGATATAAAGAGCAAACTGGACCATGCCCGATTGTGCCTTGGATATGTGCAGCGTATTCTGAAAATGCTTATCCAACACATCCAGCAACCCGTGGGCAAACCCCCAAAGCAAAAAGAGACTCGTCACCATCGAGAAAGGACGCAGATAGCTGCGGCCATCCTCCGCGCGAAACAGAGAGATGAAATTCCTTTTCATATGCAAGTTCCTGTTATAAAGATTTTCTTAGTATATAGTGTCTCTTACTTATACAGCGCCCCATAATTCTCACACGCCCGGTAGTCCGCAGACTCTCCATCCGACCCGAACGCATTCCACGCGGAAGGACGGAAGACGCGCTGGTCCGGCACATTGTGCATGCACACAGGTATACGAAGTATGGCCGCCAGTGAAATAAGGTCATGCCCGATATGACCATAGGTGATAGCGCCATGGTTGGCCCCCCAGCGGGCCATGACGGTATATACATCCGTAAACGCCCCTTCTCCGGTGATCCTGGGGACAAACCAGGTCGTTGGCCATGCTTTATCCGTTCTGTCATCCAGTATCTGGTGGACACGTCCGGGAAGATCGATCGTCTCCCCCTCGGCGATCTGCAACACAGGCCCCAGGCCTTTTACCAGGTTCAGCCGGCACATGGTCACGGGCATACCGCCGCGTGTAACGAATTTGGAAGAATACCCCCCGCCCCTGAAATAACCGTTATTGGCGGGATACCAGGTCGTCGCCTCCAGACACGCGTCAGCTTCCTTCTTGCTGATCTCCCAGAATGGCTTCATGACAGGCTTGCCGTCCACCTCCTGCCGCCCGCTCCCATCCAGCGCAGCCGAGCCGGAATTGATAAGGTGAATAAACCCATCCGCTGCCGCCCCCTCCGGACGCCATCCCGCGACACGTTGCACAGCATCGGGGCTCCAGTAAGTACGCACATCCGCAAATATCTGCGCGGCGTTGGTCAGCAGATAACCAAAGAGCATGCTCACCGCATTGAGCGCATCATTCTCCGTAGCAACCAGATAGGGCGCCCGTATCCCGTTCCAATCAAAAGAGGAATTCAAAATAGCTTCTGCAAAATCTCCATTGGGCAAAAAATCCGTCCACTGACGCTGGCCCTGGAATCCGGAGATCAGCGCATGGTGACCATATGATTCTTCCCCAAAACCCTTTTCTTTCAGATGGGGATTACCCGTCATAAGGTCGCGGATGATAATGGCCATCTTCACCACGAACTCCCAGTCCTTGTCTTTCTGCGCACGGGGGAATTGCTTTGCCACAGCATTGAGATCTTCTCCTTCCTTGCAATGTTTCTTTGTCCAATCCAGCGCCTTTGAAAATTCCGCTTCGTCATAGATCTTCTTTTCTATCCGTCTCAATATTTCAGAAGAGTCGACATATTCGTTCCGCATGCCAAGGTATTCCCGGAAGAAGTCAGGTACCACGATCGATCCGGCAATCCCCATCGACACCGAACCAATGGCCAGGTACGCCTTGCCTCGCATAATAGCCGCCGCAAGACCAGCTTTTGCAAAACTCAACAAGCGCTCTCTTACATCCTCCGGTATCGCCTCATCACCCAGGTCCTGTACATCCCGGCCATAAATACCGAATGCCGGCAATCCCATCTGGTTGTGCGCAGCAAGCGTGGCAGCCAGATACACCGCTCCGGGCCGCTCCGTCCCGTTGAAACCCCAGATGGCCTTGGGCAAAAATGGATGCATATCCATGGTCTCGCTGCCATAACACCAGCACGGCGTCACAGACAAAGACACACCGACGTTGTTTGCCTCGAACTTACTGCTGCAGGCAGCAGCCTCATACACCCCGCCGATACAACTATCTGCAATCACACATTGCACAGGTGTTCCATCCGGATATCGCAGTGTCGATTCATACAAACTCGCGACATTCCTGGCCATCTTCATAGTCGTCTCTTCCAGGGACTCACGTACGCCACCCAGGCGCCCGTCGATGATCGGCCTGATACCGATCCTGGGATAATTTGCCATTGCTCTGTTCCGTTTAATATTTTAAAGTTTATTCCGCAAATGCGCTGATGATAGCAGCTTTAACGATTAAGCTATCAAATAAAAAAATTTATTTTTTCTTCCCGGCCCCTTTCGAACTGCTCCTCACCACAAGACTCGCATCGATCACTACTGACGTTGGCTTTTTTGTCTTGTCCGCGATCCTTGACAAGGCCAGTTTGACGGCTTCCTTGCCGATCTCTTCCACGGACTGACGGATATACGTCAATGGGGAGTAGAAGAAGTCGAAGGCGATACTTTCATCGAATGATACGATTGCCAGGTCGTCCGGGACTTTAAACCCTGACTGATTAATGATCTTGAGACTCTCCACCGCAATAGTGTTGGTGGCAAAAAAGAACCCGTCCACCCGTAACGTTGGCTCTATAAGGCTTTTGATGCCCAGCTCCACATCCCTGGTAAAATGCTGGTACGAGACTTTCCTCAACCAGTCGCTTTTGAAGCGAATGCCGTTGTCCTTCAAAGCTTCCTTATACCCTTCGATCCTTTCCCGCATATGTAACAACCCCGTGTCATACGCCACCATGCCTATTTTTTCCCGGCGATTCTTGATCAGATGATCCACCGCCTGGTAGGCAGCCTGGAAATTATTGGTTTGAATAAAGTCGGTTTCGATGTTTGGAAAATACCGGTCGATCAACACCACAGGCACTTTTCGCTTTTGAAGGTTCCGGATCTGTTTCTCTGTATGTTCCGACGGCGCAATAATAAATGCGTCCACCTGCCGGTTTAAAAGAACATCGATCAACAACTTGGATTTCTCCGCGCTTTCGTCGCTGCTCCCAAAAATTACAATATAGCCGTGCTTCCTGGCCTCATCCTCGATGATCCTGGCAATATTGGAGAAAAAAGGGTTCGAGATATCCGCCACGATCAGGCCGATCGTGTTCGTCTTTCCGCTTTTTAAGCTCTTCGCTATGACATTCGGTTGGTAGTTCAGCTCCGCCGCAGCCTTCCGTATCTTCTCGGCCATGTCAGCCCCTACCCTCGCCTCCTTATCACGGTGATTCAACGCATAGGAAACAAGAGCTGTCGATACTCCCAGATGATTCGCAATATCTTTAAGCGACACTTTTTTATCCATCGATCAAATATACTCTTATTTTCTCCTAACAGACTGCTTAATCGTTTAACAAAACAAACATAATCCAATCTTCGGAATAAATCCAAATTTTTTTTCCATGCACCCTAGCCAATAAAATTTTAGCAAGTTTTAGCAAACCCCTCGCCTGCCCGGAACAAACAAAAAAAATCCCCACACTGCTGCAGGGATGCGCTAATCAAATACCATAACCATTAAACCTTATCCTATTAGAACTTAAAATTAGACAGCTCCTGCAAAAAAGTTTGTAGAAATACTTCTACACGCCTCCTAATCCGGACAGTTTTCCTCAAACCTTCTTTTATCCCCATCGGCGCTCAATCATGCCAGACAATATGCTACCCTTCAGCGTAGTAAATATTTACATAGCTTTATCATATAACAAAACCTATATGAGATGGAACCCAAAATACTTCTGGCGGATGATCACAGCATGATCTGCAAGGCAGTCAAGCTGATCCTGGAGTTGAATTTTGGGTACACAGATGTCCGGGGAGTAGCCGCCTGCAGCGAAATGATGAAAGAGCTCAACAAAAAGATATATACCCACCTCGTACTGGATATCAATCTGTCCGATGGCAGCACCCTCGAAGTCTTGCCCACGATCCAAACGCTCTATCCCCAGCTTAAGATACTCATATTCTCTATGCAGCCCGCAGAAGTATATGGAGAAGTGTTGAAAAAGCAATACGGCCTGTCTCACTATTTATCCAAAACGGCCTCCGAAGAAGAAACGACCACCCAGATCAGGAAATTCTTTCAGAGCAACATCGCACCCGGCAAGGAAGTCCCTACGGGTGATCCGTACAACCCATTTGTAAAACTCTCCGCCCGGGAGTTCGAAGTATTGCATTATATGCTCCAGGGACTGAGCGGTAACGACATCAGCCGCAACCTCAACCTCAAACACAACACCATCTCCACCCTCAAAAGCCGCATCTTCGAAAAGACCAGGACCAGCAATGTCCTGCAGCTAAAAGAACTTGCTACCTTATATAATGTAAACTAGCCCGCCCCCTTTTATGCCGCCACCGGCCCCGCCGAGCTCATTTTTGTCAGCTGCGCCAGCGTATACGCCCCCACCGCCATCACCAGGTCCCGCACCGCCACATCGAAATAATGCCCGCTTATAAGTAGCTGTATTGCAATACAGATCAGCCACGCCATCACAACATAGGCCCCCACCATCGTTCTTACGAACACAATAACCCCCGCAATGATCTCGATCACCCCTACTATCTTCATAAAGGTCTCGGGATCCATGGGTAACATGGATTTATATAGATAATCCGACCAATGGGTCAGCAGGTTCGTAAATTTGTCCAGACCCGCCACGATGGGCACTATTCCAAAAGTCAGCCTCAAAGTCTGAGAAAGTTGTTTTACAGTAGCCATAAAATATAATTTTGTTTCCTATTAGATAAATGACCCTCCCAAAGGGTCACACGGCCAGCCATATTATTTCTTGTAACCTTTTTGACATTGATGCATCTAACGGGAAATATGATCCAACAGGAGTCCAGAAGTCAGATCCCCGACGAGACCTTGATAAAGATCATCCTCGACGGAGATAAGAAGGCTTTCGAATACATCATCAGGAGATATAACCAACGGTTGTTCCGCACCGGCATGTCGATATTGAATAACGACGCCGATGTAGAAGATGCCATGCAGACAGCCTATATAAATGCATATCTGCACCTCGATAAGTTTAAGAATAACAGCTCTTTTGGCACCTGGATCACAAGGATCATGATCAATCAGTGCCTGGGTCAGATCAGAAAGACGCGCTCGGCAAGAAACATTTCACAAGACAATTCGATCAACATGGTAACTCCGGATAGTGAACTGCATAATAAAGAGCTTTCCGCCCTCCTTGAGAACGCCATCGAACAGCTGCCCGAAAAATACCGGCTCGTATTTGTTTTAAGGGAAGTAGAAGATCTGTCCGTAAAAGAGACCGCAGAAGTGCTGGATATCGCTTCCTCCAATGTCAAGACCCGCCTCAACAGGGCCAAGACCATGCTAAAGGACCACCTGAAAGGTTACATGAAAGAACATGTCTATGCCTTCCACCTCACCCGCTGCGATCGCATCGTAGACAGGGTCCTCGCGGAGCTCAAGATCATCCCCTGACCTCGCCATGGTCGGCCCCGTTCTAATCCTTCATCGCCTGGCCAAGATCCCCAATAATATCATCGAGAGCCTCCAGCCCAACACTCATCCGGATCAATCCATCCGTCACCCCCGCCTTGATCCTGTCCGCCGGCGCCATCCCCGAATGTGACATCGAGGCAGGATGAGAAATAAGCGTATCGATCGTACCTACCGACACCGCCCTCGTACATACACGCAGCCTGTCGATAAATCGCATACCCGCCTTCATCCCCCCTTTCAGCTCAAAAGCCATCACCGCGCCGGCCCGGCGCATCTGCCTCGCCGTCAGGGCCGCATCCGCATGGTCCTTTAACCCGTTGTAATGCACCTTCGACACCGCCGGATGCCCCGTCAGGAACTCCGCCACACGCTCGGCATTATCACAATGCCGGTCCATCCGCAATCCCAGCGTCTTGATCCCCTGTGTCAGCAGAAAGGCATCAAAAGGACTGCTCGTGCCCCCCAACAGCTTGTAGGTATCATACCCCCGGGTATTCATAAAGGCAATATCCCTTCCGATCAACACCCCGCCGATGGAAGTGCCATGACCATTCAGGAACTTCGTCGTGGAATGGAACACAAAATCCACCCCATACCGGAAAGGCTGTTGCAAATATGGCGTTGCGAAAGTATTGTCCACCGTCACCTTGACCCCACGGCTACCCGCCACCGCACAGACCGCCTCCAGGTCGATACACCCCATCGTAGGATTGGCAGGCGTCTCGATATGGATAAGTTTCAGCCCTGGTGTCTTCTCAAGAAGCATCGACAGCCGGTCCATGTCTTTAAGATCATCCAACAACGCATGGATGCCAAACCGCGGCAACATCCCATATATAAATTCATACGTACCTCCGTACAAAGAAGGATGGGACAGCACCACATCACCGGCCGAAAGATTGGCGAGCATCATCGTAGCCATTGCAGACTGACCGCTCGCATGCAACAACGCCCGCAGCTCCAGCGGCTTCCCATCCGCGCCCTTAAGACCAAAAGCTTCCAGCCCCGCCACCAGCTTCTCCGCCGCCCGCACGGTCGGGTTGGCAAATCTCGAATACATATAGCCTGGCTCCTTGCCGGAGAAACGATCCATCCCCTGCTGCGCGCTGTCAAAAGTGAATGTAGAGGAAGAAAAAATAGGCAGCAGATGCGCATGCTCCGCATTTTCATGCCCCAGTCCATGAATAGCATACGACGACATACTGCCAAACTCCGGATTAATTTCCATACCCTATTATTTTAATAGGGTGCAAGGTACGCAATAAGCACACAACTCATGAAAGGCCAGGCACATCCTCCAAATTGTAATAAACGGGAAGCCCCAATGTCCTGGCGAGCCGGACATCCTCGTCTGCCCCTTTCGACGCGCCCTCCAGCCGCAGGATACAATCACACTTGTTGATGATCCTTGCCGCCACGGGATATAATATCTCCTCATACACCGGATCCCCGGGATACTTGCTCCCCGCCACCTCCAACAATGGCAACGCAAACCATTCCCCGATCACCGGAATATGCCCCGCACGAAAAATAGGCAGCGCCGCCTCCTCCAGCTTACGGAGATTTTGTTTCATCAATACAGGATCATCGTTCGTCCCCGATCTGTAGGGGCCCGCAATAAGGACCATCAATTTTGTCTGGCTCATAAAAATAGAATGTTCGATTTTGTTCGAATATGTTTACATTTGTTTAAAATAGAACTTTCCTATGACATCTCAAAGCAGACAAAAAAAAATCCTGGATCTTCTCGAAACCAATGGTGAGGTCAGCACCACCCGGCTCGTTACCGAACTCTCCGCATCGGACATGACCATCCGCCGTGACCTTAACCACATGGCGGCTCAGGGTTTGATCCTGCGCACCCATGGCGGGGCCATGAAGGTTGACCTGCTGGTACACAAACAAAAGTTCGAGAACAAGGCGGCTGCAAATTTGGCCGCGAAAGATATTATCTGCCAGCTCGCCGCCGAACAGATCAGGGAAGGAGATACGATATTTATGGACTGCGGAAGCACGGTTTTCAGGCTATGCCATTTCATCCGGAACAAAAGAATAAAAGTGATCACCAACTCTCTGCCCGTGGTGGTCGAGCTCTCGAATACGGTCGTCTCCCTCAATATCATCGGCGGCGAGTTCGATCACGATCGCCAGGCAGTTCACGGGGTCATGGCAAAGGAACATATTTTAAGGTACCGGGCGTCAATAGCCTTTCTGGGAGTAGATGGGGTCTCAGCCAAAGGGCTGTTCGCCAACACGGAACTGGAAGCCTCGATCACGCTGGCATTTGCCGCCCGGGCCAGAACAACCTACCTTCTTTGCGATGCTTCGAAGATCGATCGGGAAGCCTATTTTAAATTCGCCGACCTGTCGCTTATCCAGAACCTGATCACCGACAGGAATGGCCCGCATCTCGCATCCATCCGGAAAAAAGGCATAAACGTTATCACGCCCGAGGCTAAATGAGCTACGCCTCCTTGTTGTACCTGCTCCTGTATTCCAGGGGAGACATGCCCGTAACTTTTTTGAATACCTCGCGAAATGCTTTTACATCTGAGTAGCCCACCTCATACATCACTTCATTGATAGTCTTGCGACAGGTTTCGAACGATTTTTTCGCACTCTCGATCTTGACCCTTTGCGAATATTCCAGCGGGGTATTGCCGGTGGCCCTGATAAATCTCCGGTCGAAATTTCTCCTGCCCACCGAGAATTTGGCACACATATGTTCTACCGATATCTTTTCTTCCAGATGCGCCTCGATATAGGCTTGTGCTTTTTTCACGACTTCATCTCCATGTGATTTTTGTCCCGTAAATATGCTAAAGGCTGACTGGCTTTGTCTGTCCAGCTCGATCTGAAAGATCTTGGAACAAAAAATGGCGGTCTCCCGGTCAAAATATTTCTCTATCAGGTAGATCACCAGGTTGAGAAAGGAATAGCCGCCCCCATTCGTATAGATCCCATTTTCATCCGTGATCAGCTTCTCCGGATGTAGCTTCACGTTGGGGAAGAATTTTCTGAAAGATGCCTCCGAAGCCCAATGCGTAGAGCAGTTCTTTCCTTCCAGCAGACCCGCCGATGCCAGGATAAAGGCCCCCGTACATATGCTCGCTATCTCCGCCCCCGCCTTATACCGCTCCCCTATCCAGTCGATCAGCAGCCGGTTCCCTTTCCCGGCTTTTTCATAATTGCGGATCAGCGAGGGCGGAACGATGATAAGATGCGTCTTCGTGATCGATGAAATATGGATCTGCGGTTTTATATTGATCATGCCGCTGTCAAACTCCGTTATTTTAGAGATACCCGCCAGTTCGATCCTGAATACCTCCCTTTCACCGTTCTCTCTTTTATACTTGTTGGCCCTTGCAAATATCTCATAAGCCCCGACGATGCTGGCAAGGGTGCTCAGATCACTTTGCCCGTCAGGGACCAGAATGGTAAGGTGCTTCATCCGCATGATTTTTGACAAAATTAGCAAGACCGCTTGTCCTGAACAACCCTCCGCAATGTCCATTTTACCCCCTCCTGGCCCTTTTCCGGCGCCAGTCACAGAAATTGAGCCATATGCTCAAAACCAAGCTAAGAATAAAAACGATGAGGGTGCCCCGCTCCACCAACTGCGGATCAAGATTGGCCCCCGTAAGCTTCAGGATCAGGAAATGTATGTAGGACCTGCTTTCATCATGATAGCCCAGATGCCGCCGCACCATCCAATGCGCGTCCGTACACAGACAATAGCCCCAACCATACCATATTCCCAAAATGAACCAGGACGCGGCCGTGAGCAGCAACGTAGCAAGATTCCATTTTCGGGTCGCCCGGAAAGCCCATCCGGTACAATTGAACAGGGTCAGGGCGGTATGAAAGACAAAGAAGAAAATATTCAGGAAATGGTACCACATGGTTATGTCCTAAGAATGCTTTTCCAGAAACTTCTTTGCCACACTCAGTTCCGGCCGCTTCGAAGCGGTATCCGCCATCACCGGCAGCTCTCTAAAATATAAAAATGCCTTTCGAACATCGCCCCCCATGCCGGCAGCCTGCCCAGCTCCATACAAGCTATTCCATCGATTGGGACATTTTTGCAATACACCCTCATATGCCTGCAGGGCAACAGCATACTCTTTATTTTCAAGCAGCATGTCGGCATAAAGCTCTCGCGCCGGCAGGACCTCTCCCGGCGTCACCGGGTGTTTTGAAGTGCTGTCTTCCATATCTGCCGCCAGTCTCATCAGGCTTAACGCCTCCGGCCTCTTACCCATTCCGAACTTTATCCACGCCTCGCCCGCCTTCATTTGGATGGCCACCTGGCCCGCCTTGTACGTATCATTTTGCTTTACCAGCTCATCATGCAGCTGTCCGAGTCTTATCAGTTCGGATTGCGCGGCTTCCATCTTTCGCAAATGGACATTACCCAGCAGACGGGCAAAATGGTTGATCGCCTCCTGCCAGGGGAATCTGCCCCACTCCAGTCCGCCTGAATGCAAGGTCAGCGAAGCAGCCATAGCCCAGTCTTTATTTTCAAGCGCCACGCGGGCAGGAGCGGCAGCAAAAGTATAGGCGACCTTAAAGTTCACCGGATACACCTCCCGGATGCTGTCCAGGTATCTAAGCTGCTCTTCGGCAGCTTTGTTGTCCCCCCTTTGCAAATGGGCGTAAATAAGATAGTCCAGTCCATGCAGCTCCTCATCCCAATGTCCCCGTATTCCCACCAACTGTGCGTAACATTGCGCCGCCGCCACCGATGCTCTGTTGCTTCGGATACAATCATCCCAAAGCCCCAGTCTCGTAAAAATATGCGAAGGCATGTGCAGCGCATGGGCCGAGGACGGCGCGACCTGCGCATATCTCCTTGCGGCAGTTAACCCCAGTTCGGCTATATTGGGATAGTCATAGGTGTGAATGATATAATGGATGATGCCGGGATGATTGGGTGCGGTCTTGTATAGGGCATTTAGAAGATCTCCCGCCTTTCGTTGTTTGCTGTAAGACCCGTCTGTAGGAGAAGCCGCCGCGTCCAATGCCAGCGCATAAAAGATAGCCGCCTCCGCATCGGCGGGATATTGCAGGTACAGCTGCTCCATTGCCTTTTCAAATGCTGCGGTCCGCACACGAAAAGGTATATCCTTATCCCAGTCTTTATAATAGGCCGCTACCGCATCGATAAACCCGGATTCACGTTCTGATTTTCCGGCAATGGATCGGGCAATGTCCACGGCTTCACCCCCTTTTTTAAGATCGGCCTTCGTTGGCGGTTCCCACAAAGGATGGAAGTTACACATGGCCACTCCCCAGTATGCCATGGCGCATCCCGGCGCCCGCCCGATGATCCCCGCAAAGACCTTTTCAGATTCGTCATACTCGAAGGAATGGAGCAGTTCGACAGCAATATTGAAATCCTTTTTAATAGACGGGTCGCAGGTGGTCTCAAAATCCAGGGCTCCAAATTCCGCCTCCGGAGGTCCGCAGAAAATAAGCCCTCCCTTCTTCAGATCCAGCCCGTCGATAACTTTTGCAGATGGTATGGAATGATCACTCCCGCATGCAACCAGAATGGTTGAAAGCAATAAGACAAACAGTTGATTCCCCTGCCCCGGACGCATACAGTCAGATTTTGGTGTTGCGTAATAGAATCCCCTTCCGGAAGTTACTGAATTTTCTCCGCCCCGCGACCCTATTCCACCCTGAAGAAAAATATTTTCTTCTGCGCCGCCAGCCTGGTATAATCAGCGGTGTCCGCCGGGGATATCTTCAAAGAATCTCCCATACTGGTCACAAGGTCTCCGTTGCAATCCTGAAGGTTAAAGACAAAATCTATATCCGCGCGGGAGTTTACACCGCTGTAACAATTATACGCATCATGCTCAGAAAAGAGATCGACCTCATATACCCCCGCATACCTTGGAATTATTCCCGCTGAAAAATGAAGATCAGGTCCGGCACCGCATGCTGTCACCCTTGTGTAAAACCAGGTTACTCCAAAATCCAGATCAGTAGCTGTTAGCGCAAAATTAGTCCCATCACTGCTGGTAAAAAAATGTTCAGGACGTATACGTCCTGCTCTTTCGAACTTATTTAATCTCGCCATTCCGGTCCGAACAACAAATCCCACAGAATCTGCCTTGACAAAGCTGTTGGTTATCGTATCGAATAACATTTTTCCCGTGCCCGTAAATTCAAATCGGATGGTATCCCCAATGTGGTAGATCTTCTTATAGGGGGTCAGATCCACCTTCTGAAGAAAATGATGCCTGTACGGTGTAATCATAACGGATCTGCAGTCGCCAAAGATTTGGATCACCGATATGGATATAAGGGCTAAAGTTTTGGTTAATGACCATTGTGGCATACGCATAAAACTAGTCGAATTCATCCTTGAATTCAAACCCCGAACTGTCTTTTTTCCCCGTCACCGTTTTCTTCCCCACCGTCTCCCAGCTTATCTCTTCCGGGACAGTAGAGGTTATAAAATCCAGGTCGCCATTGGCAAGAGCTATATACATATTTTTAAGGAATAACCTTCTGGGGGCGTTGCCACAATCGGACGGTATTTGAATTTTGGCCATAATGCTAATGTATAGATTTTCCCGCATACCCGCCTGTCTCCAACACTTGCCGGATCATGAGAAAAAATGTATATTGGTTTGAACAATTGACATGAAATTTCTAAAAAAATATAAATGGAAAATAGCATGGCTCGCACTATGGACCTTAATAATATTTTATTTTATCCCCCGGCAAGACGAATTTTATTTACGCTCCGACAAGGATAATTTTTCAGACGCTTCTCATCGTTTCCTCGTCTTTTTTGAAGCGGCTGCACTTTCCTTTCTTATAGTATGGCTCTCCCTGAAGGTTGAAGCCACAGGGATGCTCAGACGTGCCTGGGCAGTCCTGCAAAGCACGCTGATCGCTACTTTCTATCTGGCCTTATTTTATTTATTCTTTCATGACGCTGCCACCGCAATAGGTCTTTTTATCAACCGTCAGACCTCCCACGGCGTGGTTCGGAGGGCTTATGTAGCGGAATATTTCAATGGTGATGAAACGAAAGCGTCAAATCTGCACCTATATGACATTGGTGCAAAAAGCCTTCAAATAGATGACACCCTGTCAAAGTCCGCATATCGGATCAGACCAAATATCGGGGATACATTGCAGGTAGATCTCAAAAAAGGATTATTCAATATCCCCTACTTCGACAGCCTCACCTTCAGAAAAAAACTCCCAGGCCAATGAATTATCAAATACATAGGCCCTCCCCCCGTCTCTCCGACATGGTCTGTCACTAACCGCCGGGTCACCTGTATGATCAGATTAAATGAGGAAGTTTAGGCTTTCAACTACAACACAGCGTAGGAAGAAATAAATAAGGCACTATCGAAAAGCAGCTCTCCATCGTAGGAGGGACTGCGCCCAGATTGAGATGCAGGAAGGATTCGGTCCTTTTAACCTCCCAAAGGTACAGAAGGTTATCCCCCTCGCTTTGCTCAAAGATCTCCGGAAGCATAGATTGCAGCACCCCCTTCCAGCAGGCTTCCTCCAGCTGCTCATCTTTCGAAGGAGTACTATTCCGGGAGGGGTCTTCGTTTGCACGCAGCTCCCAGGATAGAAAGGAAGTATCCGTGATCACGAGAACTTCCATAAGCGCCACAGTCTATTTCCAAGTTTCGGCAAACAATATCCCGAAATATTCACGGCAGGCCCTACGGATACTAAAGCTAACCACTTAACGCTAAATGGTTACCCGTATATCTGTCTATTTTCTTATTTCATAACACAGTTCTACCATCCCGTTCTTATAAGCCGTTACGTCTTTCAGATGCAACGGCTGCTCCAGTCCCAGGTGGTCAAAAAACAATGTCCCGTCACCCAAAACGATAGGCAAAATGGATATCCTTATTTCGTCCGCCAGTTTCGCCCGGATAAAGTCTTTGACAAGCATTGCCCCGCCAACGATCCAAACATTCTTATAATTCGGTTTTAGCCGCTCGTCCACCAATTTGTTCAGCTCGCCCGAATAAAGCTCGATGTTCTCTCTTTCGATCGGCAGGTCTCGATGCGTTACTACAATGGTGGGTGTATCCCCATAGGCCCACCCGTAAGACCTCGAAAGCTCCAGGGCATGCTCATATGTCCGGGCGCCCATTACATAGCAATCTATTGTCTTAAGGAATTCCTCGATATTTTCTCCAACAACCCCTTTCTCATAACGGGAAGTCGTCTCAAACCATGAAACGCTATTGTCTTTCCTGGCAATAATCCCATCCAGGCTCGAAACCATATGTATGGTTATGGTAAAAGCGTCTGTTGTCATTTGTTTGAACGGTTGGCGGCTCCGGCTCCATACAAATTACGGAACTTTATGGCAATCCCCATTCCAGCCCCGCATAATAAGCTGCTTTATCTACCTGGCGCATGACGGTAATGCGACCCGCCGACTGCTGACCGGGGATAAACCCCGACGAGTATTCAGGATTAGGAGTTAAAAGATCGACGGTGGTGATGGTGTTAAACAGATTGTTCGCTTTCGCGAATACTTTTATATGCCTGCCGAGCTTCTTTTCAACCGCAGCATCCAGCATAGCGTAACCTTTTTGCCAGTAGTTAAGTCCATACCAGCCGGATGCAGAATAAATCCTTCTGCCGGTATATACCGTGGTAAGGCGGGCTCTCCAACCTTTTCTGTCATGCCGGTAGATCAGACTGAGCCCTGCCAGATGGGGGGATTGGCCCTGCAGGGGTCTTGTTTCATCCCTCGTGACCGTGACGAGGTTGCTGGAAGGATCGGTTGGGTCCTGGCGAGTCTTGAACTTGGCCGGAACAGTGACCCGACTGTAAATATAAGAGTATTGCACCTGGACGCCTACTTTCCCGATATATTTGGCCGCGGCGAACTCCACCCCATAATCATTCGCTGACGGGACGTTCCGCATCTGAGCCGTAAGTTCACCTGCCGGCGTGTAAGACAGTCCCTGTGAAGGCAGTGGATAAAGTTCATCGCCAGCGTTGAGTAGCACCCTTTCGTAGGGGTCTATGATATGCTTGTAGAACAGTCCGGCCTGCAGGAAGTCCAGGTTTCCGGAATACCATTCGTACCGCAGGTCGGCATTGTCTGCTCGCGATCTTTTAAGAAAGGGGTTGCCTGCTTCGAGATAATCCTCATAAGTCACCGAATAAAATGTAACGTCGTACAAGGCCGGACGTGATAAGCTCCTGTACCAGGAAGCCCGGAGCAACTGCCGCTCAGCCAGCCTGAATTTCATTTGCACAGAGGGTAGATAGTCGGAGTATTCGATACTGCCCCGCTTGCCATAGCTCACCGTGGGGTCCACAGAAGAGACGAATTGCTGACGGGTGTTCTCATACCGGACACCGGCCGTCCACTCCATTTTTTTTCCGGCGAAGGTCGCAGCAGCGTAGGCGGAGCCGATATATTCATGGGCCGTATAGGTATTGGGATTAGCCACTGCGCCATATGGGTTCTGCGGGCCGTTGTTATTGGTCCAGGTCGCGTGATAGATATCGACAAAGCGCTGACCGAATGAATCCGTGATAGCCGGCTGGAAGGTATAGCTGTTGTAGAAATTGTCGCGGCCCTTTGCCCGGTAAAGACCGCCCGTTGAAAAATTAAATTCCCGGCCCATGATCGTTCGATGGTAGTTGGCATGGACATAGCCGGACAGGTCCTGTTCGACGTTGCGCAGCCAGATCCGGTTCAGAGGGTTCAGCAGAAGCGGGCTTTGAGAGATACTACCGTTGGACTGCTCGATCAGCGCAGTGCCGGCAGAAAGTGCCGACCAGTCAGGATAAAGCCCCGCTGCTCTTGCGTATGCCATCGTCCATTTTACCGACCACTGTGCGCCAAGGAGGTGGCTTCCCCGGAAACTCACGCTGTAAAGATCCTGGTAATGCAGACGGCTTCGATCCGATAGGGTGATCCTGCCCGTACCAGGTTTAGTCCGGCCCAGCGACAGGCTGGTGTCGATACGGTGGCGGCTTTCGATGTCTTTCTGGCTCGTATAGAACTGGTACAGGTCGATGGTATTTTTTGGGTCGATGGCAAAATCCAGTTTGGCGTGCACGCTCCTGCGGAGAATGGTGGCAGAATTTTGATCGAGATAAAAATCCGTCAGGCCCGGCGCGTTATTCAACTGAGGCTCGTTATTCTGTGGAATAAAGAAATTACTCACCCCTCTTTTGATATTCTGATAGTCACCGGCAATAAGAACACCCAGTTTATTATGGAAATAACGCTGTCCCCAGGTAAGGCTGCCAAGCACATCTGGTCCCGGCTGCTTGTCCATAAAATAAAGATTTGCTTTGGTGAAATCGCTGCCCGTGGCTGCATAATCGGAGCCATACGTCTGGTAAGGCGATTGCTTCTGTACCACCTTACTGTTGAAAGATAAGTAAGGATGTCCGATAAAGGTTTGATTATACCCTCCCTCCAATCTAAATTTCAACATAGGCGCATTCGGTGCATTGCGCAGCACCAGGTTGACGGCTCCGCCGATGGCGTCGGCTTCCATCTCCGGCGTAAGGGATTTATAGACTTCCAGCCGCTGGACCACATCGGCGGGAAATATCGCGAGCGGAACATATCGGCTACGGTCCCCCGGACTCGGCACTTTTACACCATCTATCAGGGTGTAATTGTATTTCGGGTCCAGACCGCGGATGAATGTTCTGTCTGACTGTCCCGAATGATCCGTGGTGACGGATAGCCCATTCACGCGACGGGTGATGTCTGCCACAGTCTGGTCAGAGGACTGTGCCACATTTTCTGCCGAGACGATCTCCACGATGGTGGATGACTGATGTTGCAGACGTAAGGCAGTTTTCTCCGATCCGCTGTCCGTATACCCCACAACGGTTACCTTCGGTAACGTATCACGTTGATCCATGACCGCTGCGTCAACGGCGAGTGAGAAAAAACAGCAAAATACAATACAGCAGATCACGCACTTTTCCATGGCTAATGCTGGTTACCTGACCCATTGGTTTGAAATGCGCCGATGTCTTTGCCGGGAAATGTTATTTCTGTAACACCGAATACCGGATCGACTTTTACGACGGCATAAGGGGTGAAAGCAATATTTCCCTTTCCGATGGCCGGTGAGTTGAGCCTTAGGTGAAAATCATAGCCGCCTGCGTAATTAGCACTGTTGAAGTTCACCGTAGCCGGCAAGGGCAGGGAATAATTGACGAAGGAGGGATTGTTGGCCCCCGGCGTCGTAGCATTGCCGCCGTTGATATCCGAAGGCTGCTGTACAGTAATAAATCCCACCGGCAGGAACTGGGTAGTCATAGACACATTCTCCCCATAATTGTAAGTATACCCATATTTAGTATTGATCGTATCGGCAGCAGGAGTGGTTCCCCCGCCACCCCGCACACCCAGGCCATACGCGCAATCAACCAGCAAATTATTATAGGCCATGCCGCGACCGCCATTTTCGAAATCGATTGACCCGCCCTCACCCGCCTTGGCCTGGCGGAAGCCCGTAGTGATCACTGTATTATTGTAAGCGTTCATATTACTCTGCGGTGAAAGCCCGCCTGCATTCGCACTTTTAAAAGCATTTCCGGTACCTCCTATAACCAGGTTGTACGCGATGTCGCCGACGCTGCCGCTTTTGACATTCACACATTCCCCGGCAGTGAACCCAACCTTTTCGAAGGTATTGCGGAAGATCTCGAACTTGCATCCGGCCGGCCGCACCATATCATTTTTAGAGCCATAAAGCCAGCAATCCTCCAACACAAAATTGGCGGATGGATTATTTACAAAAATGCCATACCGGGCCTGACCAGGCCTGCTGGCGGCTGTAGCCGGCGCAATACCCCCCAGATATTCCAGCCTTGTCCATTTGATGATGATGTCGCCGCAGCCGGCGCCGCCCTGGATTCCTCCCCAATAACCTTTGAATGCAGGGTCGGTATTCGGGTCCTGTGGGTCCTTGGCGGGGTCCGATTTGAGGGCCGGATCGGCCACACTGAAAAGAATTGGTTTGGCCTTGGTACCCAAGCAGAGAAAGACACCATTGATCAACAGCGCCGGAGCATGGCCTTCCGTACCAATGGCATTTGCCCCGGAAGAAGGGCCAACCACCAACACCTTCACACCGCTTTGCACGACAAGCGTATCCCCGCTATTCACTGTAGCATCGGAAAAATCGCTGGAAAGATAGTAGGTCTCCCCTGCCTGAAGGGTACCCTTGATGGCCCTGCCGTTGGAGCCGTTCTTGGAGTTCAACGTGTCGCCATCCTGAATAAAAGAACCAGCCATAAACTCCTGTGAAGAAATGGAAACCTGGTCTTTCTTCGAGCAGGATACGAATAGGAGAAGACCAGCTGTGAATAGATACGAAGTAAATATTTTCATCATAAGTAAATTAGGAAAATTAGGAATAGGAGGCGCAAATTAGGACAAACAAGACACCGGGAAAATTATTTAAGCGTTAACTACGCCCCCTGATTTTTAAAACCAAGTACTTCTACGGAGAAAAACCCAAAAGGCCGCGAATAGCTTTGCCCAATTTTATCAGGACTTACACCGAATCCCCGGAATTCTCCGCGAAATACAAAGCCGCCAGAGAGGAAGCCAACCCGGGCCGGAACGCAGGGAACGAAGATCTGAAGTACTGGCGCGAAAGTTACCCGCCAACAGTAAAAGAACTTGTCATTCTCTACTTTTTTCCGCTTTTGCAACTCCGTTGAGTTTTTACAGGTTTGTAAATAGCAATTCTTACCCGCAAGATATTAATTTGGGGGCATGCGGTTAGCTGCTTTCCTTTTGGGAATTATAATTTTGGCGCAAAGCGCAATGCCTTGCGCCGATGAGAAGCACGACAATTCGTGTTGCTCCCCCTTTTGCCATTGTTCATGTTGTGGCGGGTTTTCGATTGACCACACTATAGCCTGCATTGAAATTATCCAGCCTGGTGTAACTATCAGCTTTATTCCTTATTTCTCATCCGCCCTTATAGATGTATACATTCCTGTCTGGCAGCCTCCTCAATTAGTATAACTATTTTTTCTTTTTCATTCGGATTTTCGTAGACCTGCCAATGCGGGGTATACGCTATTGCTCCATTTCCAAATAGTTATACTATGTCTGATGGGATCATCCGGCGTCATTTCCGGAATATATTCTTATTACATGTGCTTGCAGCATCTGTTAGTGCTGAAGCTCAGGATAATTATGTCATAGAAGTTCATGGCACACAGTCGAATATCAGGCATGACATTACCTTACAGATTCATAGCGCCTTTGTTTTCAAGGGTCCAAAAAAATTTCAAAAAGAGGTTGTTTCCCGGGAACATTTATCGACATCGGCTTTGGAGTTCAGCCACTGGTTTTCAGATTGGTGGGAATCGGCTTTAATGCTGTACTGGGCAGTTGGGGATAATAACAGAAGCGATATTGCAGGGGCTCATTTTCACAATCTTATTTTGTTGCCCCCAAAATACCGCCTGCCTGGCAATATAGGATTGGGGTTGGTGGTTGATGGTGGGTTCCTGAACAAAAAGTTCTTTCCTTTGTAAGATCTCTGCAAGGGCCATATTCTCAACAAAATTTTTCGTTCACTCCGGCGTTTAAGATAAATTATCTCATTGATAGGTATCTGGCTCCAGGAATTGAATATTACAGCGAACTGGGTCCTTTGAGCCATTTCTATCCTTATCAGCAGCAGCAACAGCAGCTGTTCATTACATTCGACCTGAATAATATAGGTGATTATATAGTGAATTTCGGCTACGGCATCGGACTCAGCGACAATACGGACAGGTCGATCGTAAAAGTTACAATAGGGAGAAAAACGCATGAGAGATCATGGTTTTAGCATCTGTAGATTCTCTAATTTTTTTCTAATAGGAAAATAAGCACAGTCCACCTTAACTTTGCTCCGCTCATCATATGCAGAGCACATCATTAACATCTATGGAGAGTCATTCACGACATCGTCCCATTTACTAACTTCTGCCCGATGGATCGCATGCTGCAACCCCACCGGCGCGGGGCCAAATATGCGATTATGAACATTTTCATTATTGAAACCAAACAACGAGTCGCCACCGTAATGAAACCCCTGCTGAATGCGCCGGGTTCTCCCCATACGACCATCCAGGCAAGCCTGCCGGAAAAAGCAGAAGCTGTCTCTTCCGACGTCGATCTGCTCATCATCGATATTCCCATACCACCCGGAAATGGACTCGAACTCTGCCGGAAATGGCGATCGGCAAGACCGGGACTCCCTATCATCCTGCTTTCTGTAGCTGACAACATAGATGACAAGATCGCCGGGTTCGAGGCGGGCGCCACAGACTATGTAGAAAAACCTTTCCATCCCAGAGAGCTGAATGCCCGCATTCACGCGCTGATCCAATGCAATAGACCCACGCCTCCGGCACAAAAAGCCACCGTGCTGCAATATGCCGATCTCCAACTGGATTTTCACCGGCTATCGGCCATAAGGGGGTCGAAGGAAGTAGAGCTCACCCCCAGGGAATTCCATTTGCTGGAATACCTCATACGGAATCCGGAAAGACCGCTATCCAGGGACGAACTGGCCGAGAACGTCTGGCATACACCCAATACCAGGACCAGCTTCATCGACGTCTACATCAACTACCTGCGTAAAAAAATTGACACCGGCTTTCCGACCAAGCTCATCCACACACAAACCGGATTCGGGTTTATGCTGAAAGACAAGCAGCAACCTGATAACCTTACGCTCTAATGATCTTCTAATTCATTTCTAAAGAAACTCTATTGGAAATTCGTTGGCAGGCAATATATCCCCTTCTACCTTTGCCTCGCAAATCAAAACTTCACTACACGATGGAAGACAGTCGAAGTAAGAACGAAATATTACCTAATCTTCCGTAAAGCCGGACACCTCTTTTAAGCAGTCTCCGGCAACGGGAACAAAACATCTTTTATGCTTAGAAGAGAGGAGATCGACATTTTTATCCCACCGGCTACACATTATCTTTCCAAAGAAGACCGCGGGATTTTTTCAAAGTATCATCGGACACGCCGCAGGAAGTTCATCATCGGTTGGCTCTGTCCGTTGCTGGGCCTGGTAGTGATTTGCACTTATGTGGCTATCTGCCTGGTACATTAATACATCCATTTTTTAAACTACGTTTTATGAGATCATTTTTTGCAATGACCTGCCTCCTGCTATTTGTCTGTACCGGAGGCGCTTTCGCACAAGGCATTCTTTCCGGCAGGATTACATCTTCCAAAGGTGAGCCGCTGCCGGCTGTAAGTATAACGATATCGGGTGTCCGCGGCGGGACGACTTCCGATTCCAATGGAATATATCGAATAAATGTTCCATCGAAAGAGAGCATAATAACCTATAGCCTTGTCGGATTCAGGAAAAAGGACATCCGGCCAGGCTCTCAAACCAGGTTGGATGTGGTGTTGGAGGTTGAAGGTCAGCAATTGTCGGATGTCGTCATCACTACCGGCCTCGTTACCAATATCAAAAAGAGCAATGCGGCCAATGCTGTAGCCTCTCTCTCCGCTAACCGCCTCGTCGGCACTACAACGCCTTCCACGCTGGAAGGAGCGCTCAGCGGCAAGATCGTAGGGGCTACTATCACCCAGATGAGCAGTGCACCGGGCGGC
The DNA here is from genome assembly GCA_001898505.1 of Sphingobacteriales bacterium 50-39. Classification (GTDB taxonomy): domain Bacteria; phylum Bacteroidota; class Bacteroidia; order Chitinophagales; family Chitinophagaceae; genus Puia. Next base: position 515,548 of record MKTZ01000001.1, on the reverse strand, counting down.
GGCTCCTCCGTGCAGCTGCGGGGCATCTCCTCCATCACCGGCAGCTCGCAACCGCTTTACATCCTCGACGGCGTCATCCTCAATAACTCCAGCTTTGACGCGGGCAGAGGTACCAACGCCTTTAACGGATCCAATAGTATCTCCCGGGGTCAGGACAACCTGGCCAACCGCCTGGCTGATCTCAATGCCGAAGACGTCGAATCCGTCGAGGTTCTTAAGGGATCCAGCGCGGCAGCCATCTATGGTACCCTGGCCAACGCCGGTGTAGTGATCATCACCACCAAAAAAGGCCAAAATGGACCGACAAAGGTCAGCTTCAGCCAGGATTTTGCCGCCATCCGGGCTGCTCATTTTCTCAACTATGCCCATTGGGATGAAGCAAAAATATCGGACTACTATAGTGATACAGCCAGGGCGAATGTGGAAATAGCTGCCTATCGGGCCGCAAAAGCCGCCGGGAAGGATTACATCGATTACCCGAAAGAGATATATGGCGGCACGGCCTTTGGCGCCTATAGCCAATTGGGTATCAGCGGCGGCAACGAAAAGACCAGGTTCTATATCTCAGGCGGTGCCATCAGCGAGAACGGTCTGGTCAGGAATACCGGGTTCAAACGTTCGACCATTCGCACCAATCTCAACCATTCCATTAACAACAATTGGGATATCCAGCTCAACAGCACCTATATCTATAATCTTACCCACCGGGGATGGGAGAACAATGATAACAATGGCGTCGACATCGGTACGAACATTACTTCCCTGCCCGCCTATGCCCAGATACACCGGCTGCCGGATGGGACCTACCCTATTAATCCCTACTATGGCGAGAACCCGTTCATGGTCATCGACAATTTCATCAATCAGGAAACGACCAATCGCTTCATTCAAAGCTTCCAGACCAATTATACCCTCTTCAGGAGCCGGCACGATCAACTCAAAGCCAGTTTCCAGGCCGGCATCGACTACCTGCTCACCGAAGACGAGCTCTATGCACCTTCCGACGCCCAGTCGCAGATCAACGCCATCAGCGGCTATGCGGGCGCCTCCCGGTTCACGGACAACAGGAGCCTGAACACCAACTTCCAATTAGCGCTGGTCAATACCTTCACCGGTGATGTGCTGATACATAGGACCTCGGCCGGCCTGGTCCGTTTCAACCAGAACCTGAGCATCCAAGCCACACAAGGCGAAGGGTTAGTGGCAGGACAGATCAACCCCAACAATGCGGTGGTGCATACAACCTATAATTTTACCCAGCAGATCAACAACGCGGGCGCCTTCCTGCAGCATGAGATTAATTGGCAGGATAAGGTCATTGCAACAGGCGCCATCCGGGTAGACAAAAACACCACCAATGCGCAATACAATACCTTCTATCCCTTCCCCAAAGGCGCACTCGCTGTCAATTTGGTCAGGTTCAACTGGTGGAGGGCTCAGGATATCAGCCAACTCAAACTCAGGGCAGCCTACGGTCAAACGGGCGGGCCAGCATCCTTCGGCAGCAATTTCAGCCAGCTGAACGCCATCGTATACCAGAATACCCTGGGTGTCACTGCCCCGGTGACCATCGGCAACAAAAATATCAAATACGAGGTTGCCAGCGAGCTGGAATATGGCGTCGACCTGGGGCTCTTTCACAACAAGATCACGCTCGAACTCACCCTCTACAACAAGAAGGTAAGGAACCTGATCCAACCCTTCAGTCTTGCCCCTTCGGTAGGGTATCAAAGCATCACCGGTTATCCCATAGGCGACCTTCAGAACACAGGGCTGGAAGCATCGCTGACCTTTTTGCCTGTCAACAAGTCGAACGTAAGATGGACCACGACATTCAATTACTGGTACAACCGGAGCAAGATCACCAGGCTGATCATCCCGCCCTCGGATGCCGGTCCCAACCTGGGCGCTCTCTACGGATACAATGAACTCCGGGTTGACCAGTCTCCCACGTTGTTTGTCGGCAGTCCGATAAAGGCCGACGGCAGCCCGACCAGGTACGGGGACGCGCAACCTAAATTCCAATTGAGCAGCTATAACAGGGTCGAGTTCCTGAAGTATTTCGAATTTTCCTTCCTGCTGCATTGGAATTACAAAAGCTATGTCAGCAATTTCACCCGATTCCAGCAGGACCAGGGCGGTCAAAGCCCTGACTGGATGGTCTCTACCAATTATGACGCTTCCGGCAACAAGATACCCGGCCCGGCTCTGCCTATGGGTCGCGCAAGACAGCTGGGGCTTACAGCCGCCTACTTCATCGAAGATGCCAGCTATATCAAGCTGCGGGAGGCCGCGCTTAACTTTGTCTTCAGCAAGAGCCAGCTCGAAAGGCTTTCCGGTGGCCGGGTCAAGGGCCTGAAAGTCGGGGTCTCCGCCTACAATATCTTTACTATTACCAAATATACTGGCTTCGATCCGGAAGTATCGGCCTTTGGCCAGACATCTGTGGGCGCCAATTACGATATCGTCAGCGCTCCTTACACACGGCGTCTGATGTTCCATCTGGGTGTCGATTTTTAACCACATGCTTAGCACACATTTTAAAACGCATTACAAATGATCCGTTTCATAACAACAGTACGACTTATTGTTGCAGCGATCACTCTCTTGCTTACTGTATCCTGCAATAAGATCATCAATACGCCCCATGTTGGCAATCCCAATGGCGCCGAGCTGTCTACTGTGCTCACCAACGCCACCAGGGATCAGTTGACCCAATTGGCTATCGGCACCTTCTCAGCCATGCGCACGGGCTATAATACCAATCCCGGCAACGGTACCAGCAGCTACGAATCCTACTGCAAGGTAGCCGGCACCCTGGGACGGGAGGTCTATGTGATCAACAGTTCCGAGACCCGGTGGCTGAATGAATTAGCCGGCCTTAATGGCGCGCTCGACCCAGGGGCTTTCTATAACGGCTACTATTTCTCGTTCAGCAGTTGCCGGCAGACGGCCGCTATCCTGCAACAGTCCGCCCTCAATACCAACAGCATCGACAGCCAGGAGAGAGAGGGCATCCTGGGCTTCACCAATACGGTGATCGCCTTCGAGATGCTGCATATCCTGAATATGCAGGGAAAAAATGGCATCCGGATCAATCTGGCAGATTATCTCAACCCCGGACCCTTTGTTTCCTATGATTCCGCTCTGGCCGCGATCAAAGGGCGGCTGGATTCGGCAGCCACTCAGCTGCAGCAGGCCGGGAATGCCTTCCTATTCACGTCCCCGGCGGGATTTGCCGGGTTCGATGCCCCGATGACCTTCCTCCTGTTCAACAGGGCTATCGCCGCCAGGATAGCCATCTACCAGAAGGACTGGCAGGGCGCATTAAACGCCCTCAATGCATCTTACTTCAACCTCAACGGATCGTTGTCTACCGGTCCGGTCTTCAATTGGGGACTGGCGCCCGACGTCCTCAACCCCCTTTATCAACCCCTTGACAACTCTATTTCCGTAGTAGCCAACAATTCCTTTGCCGCGGAAGCAGAGCCCGGTGATTGGCGGCTGAACAAGATTGCCTTGCGCAGTGCGCCCAATACCCTGGTCGGTGTAGGCGGGGCCTATGATGTAAACCTGTATCCTGCCAACGTCACCCCGGTGTCCATCATCCGCAACGAGGAATTGATCCTCATCTACGCGGAATGCATGATCCAGTTGGGCCAATTGCAAAATGCCGTACAAGCCCTCAACATCATCCGGACCCAGGCGGGCGGATTGGGGCCCTACACCGGGGGCCTGACGCAGAACGCACTCATCGATGAATTGTTGAAACAGCGCCGCTACTCATTGTTCTACGAAGGACACCGATGGATAGACATGCGGCGCTACGGGCGGCTCGGCCAATTACCGCTCGACCAGCCGGGGCAGATAATATTTGATGCCATGCCGAGGCCGCTTTCCGAGGTCAATTGGGGAAAATGAACAGCGTTGCACACCCTATGTTCAAATCGCCGCCAGGAAAATTCTGGCGGCCTTTTTTTATCTACAGCCAGGTGTATTCTCGTTGGCGGCTTAACATCAATCAAAAACTGGACGTAAAGAATACGGCCGGACTGGTAAAAGAAGCCCTCAAAAGAGGGCTGATCGAGTAACCCCACATCTTCACCGATGGCTGCCCACCTTCATCGAAGGGCGCCCCTCTATCTCTTGCGGGAATAATAATTGCAGACAGATGTCTTGATCCATGGTCCAACTCTATCTGTTTATTATATGCAAGGGAAACAATTTATCGTTACGTTCCATTTAATTGTAGTAAGCACGCTGATGTCCTTCACCCCCAATGGGGAAAATGCTCCACAAATTTTTTTACCGGCAGCGGCTGATTTGCATATTTCTCCGGCGACGATCCCTGATGGGCAGTATGGGACAGCCTATAAAGATCAGCACCTGAAAGTCACCGGTGGCAAAGGAACTTATGCCTTCTCTGTTTCCAGCGGCAGCCTGCCTCCGGGCATACCTTTATCCGGTAATGGGATCTTGTCCGGTGCCCCCACTGCTGCCGGCACCTTTAAGTTCACGGTTACTGCCGTGGGCAGCAATGATCATGGCCCCATTTCAGTCTCGCAGGACTATATCCTGGTCATCGATCCGGCTACACTGACCGTAATCGCAAATGCGCAGAAAAAAGATTCTGGCGCCGCAGATCCGGTCTTCACATACACATCCAACGGTTTCGTGAATGGGGACGATACAGGGGTATTCACCGGTAGCCTGACCCGGGCCCCGGGCGAGACCATCGGGACCTATCCCATAACCATGGGCAGCTTAAGCGCCGGCCTCAACTATACGATCAGCTACACGGGCAATTATTTGACCATTTCCGCCCCTCCAACGCCCGTTCAACAACATATTACATGGACGCAAAGCCTGCTGGTAGGGTGCAACACCAGTACGACATTGCAACTGACCGCCACCGCCAGCAGCGGCCTGCCCGTGACCTATTCGGTAGCGGACACAAGTATAGCCGCCATCACGGGGAATATATTGACATTGCTGCGCCCGGGCAGCACAGTGATTACCGCCAATCAGCCCGGGGACGCCAGTCATACCGCGGCCCAGCCCGTTGCAGATACCCTGCTTTATCAGTCGGCCTCCCTTATAAGGCAACATTGGAACGATGTTATCATTTTCGACAACAGCAGCGGCGACTTTGTACAATGGCAATGGTATAAGAACGGCCAGGCAGTTCCGGACGCAACCAGCCCGTTTTATAGCGAAACACCCACGCTGAATGGCCAATATTATGTGATAGCAACGACTACAGCCGGCCGGCAGATCCAAACCTGTGTACTTACCATTGCCGGTGACACGGTGATACCCGGGGGGATAAAAATTCATCCTAATCCGATCAGCTCAGGCGCAGCGGTCACTGTGACCAACAACTACACGGCCACCGCCTTACAGGGAGCAGTTTTGCAGGTGATAGACCTCAACGGAAAAATGTGGCAGCAGTTGACATCCGTCCAGCCGTCGATGCAGATAACGATGCCCTCTGAACACGGCATATACATCATCAGACTATTACTGGCCAACGGACAAATGGCAAGCACGAACGCGCTGGTTTTAAATTGATATTACACCGATACAACGCGATAAAAATGATCCGGAAAATAATAGGGATGATGCTGTGTTTCACAGCAGTCTCGACGCAAGTCAATGCCCAGGAGTTTGGTATTGAGCTGAACGGCGGCCTGCAGGGAATGCAGTATTCGCTAAAGAACGGCCAGACAAAACTACTGCCGGCCGGCTCTTTGGGCCTGAATTATACGTTTAGGCTAAGCAGCCAGTTGGGGCTTCTCACCGGCGTTACCGCCGGACTGTACCGTACACAGATCACGCTGCCCGACGGCCAGCTTTTTACCTACAATGCGGTAGACGATATGGGCTCTGCATTTGAATACAGACTGAAATTCACCGGCTACAAAGAAACGCAGCATTTTCTGGCAGCGGGCATTCCCCTGCTGTTACAATACCATACCGGTGGCGACGGTATGCAATGGTACATCGAAGGTGGCGCAAAACTACTCATTCCCTTCAACGCCAGCACACAGATCTCGGCACGACAGGTGGACCTTACAGGCTATTATCCCGATTTTAATGTAGAGCTGTCCGATCTGCCGCAGCATGGCTTTGGTACGCTCGATAATTGGAAAACTACCGGCACATTAAAATTGAGACCCGCGGCGGCACTACATGCAGGGACCGGCATCATTTTCAAGCTTTCACCTGGTATGTCCCTTTATACCGGCCTATTTATCGACTATGGTCTGAACAATCTAAAAGACAACAGCGATACCTCGCGCTTCGTAACATACAATTCCAATGGCACGAATGGACCGCAGGCGAGCAGTGTGTTGAATACGAAGAATACTGACCGGTCAACATTACTTTCCTACGGTCTGCAAATCAGGCTCGGCCTCGGACACGGCCGGGCAAGATCGATCACCCGGCCCGACACAGCCGCTCCACTCGAAAAAGTCACCGCTCAGCCGTTGTCACCGCCCGCACCGACGACTCTCAGCTCTGAGGACGCAGCCATCATAGACGAGCCCATCATTTTCGGTATTGTAGGCGAAATTTCTATTCCTGAACTCCAGAGATCCCATTTGGACGATCTGGCTAACCTCCTGAAGCGAAACCCCGGGATCCGTCTCTCTATCGTAGGCCATTATTGTGATGGCGAAAGGACAACGGAAAAAAAGACAGTAGGTGAAGCCCGCGCCAAAGCCGTCGCTAAATATTTGCAAAAGAAAGGCATACCCCGCAACAGAATGACCGCCAACCCGGCTGCCGAAAGCGATCCGGCTCAACTTAGTGATCCGGCCGCCAACTATCAGAGCCGGCGGGTAATCATTACAGCACAGCAGTAACAGGGTTCACCGGACAGTCTGTGTATCGGAAGCGGACAACGTACAAGGATCACCGACGTCTATATTATTGATTATGCATTAGTTATCCCGCCGGCACTGTATATGCCGTTCAGTTACCAGCCGGAATTCCCAACTAAATCGAATCACATGTTCAAAAGCTATTGGATCAGCGCCTGGCGTATGCTGGTTCGCCATCGTCTGTATACGTTGATCAATGTCCTCGGATTGGCCCTTGGCATTTGCGCCTGCCTCGTCATTTGGGTCATCGTCCGCTATGAGTTCAGTTTTGACCGCGGCCATCCCGAAAGCCGGCGGATCTATCGGATCAATTCCTACGAGCAATTCCTGAAGGACGAGCCGGAGCGCCTGGCGCCGGGTGTGCTGGCAGACCTTCCCGACGCAGTGCAAAAACATATCCCGGGGGTGGAGATGACGGCGCCCTATTATGTCCTGAGTAATGACACCGCCATTGTAGCGACGCCGGAGTATCTAAACATCATGGGTTATAAGTGGCTGGCGGGCGACCCGCTAACGGCCCTATCCCATCCTTTCAGCGTCGTGCTGACAGAGAGCCGCGCACGGCAATACTTCGGGAAGGGTTCGCTGAATGGGATCATCGGCAAGGACATCGTCTACCAGGACAGCCTGCGGGTCAACGTCAGCGGAATTGTCCGTGACTGGGAGGGACGCACGGATTTTCCATACACCGACTTTATCTCCTTCGCTACGATAGACCACAGCTTTCTTCTCCAAAGCCTGGGGCTCGCTCCGGACCAGGAACACAAATTTCCCGTGCTGGTATCGGCGCTGGTCAGGCTGGCGCCGCATGCGGATCTGAATAAAGTACAGAGCGCCTTGACGACGCTCTATCATAGCCGTAACAATGACAAAGGAATTTACCCACGCGTAGCGCTACAGTTGCTGAGTGACGTGCATTTTACTCCCCCGGGCTTTGATGATGGGAACATTCGGACCTCGCAGTTGTCAACCTTGTATTCGCTGTTGAGCATCGCAGCGTTTATCCTGGTATTGGCCATCATCAATTATGTCAACCTTGCTACAGCGCAATCGCTGACCAGGGAAAAAGAGATCGGCATCCGCAAGGTGATGGGTAGCGGCCGCAACCATCTGATCCTGCAATTGCTGACAGAGACATTCCTGCTGACGATAGTGGCCGGGCTGTTCGCTGTCCTGGCTGTACGTCCGGTGCTCAATGTGTTCCGGGAATTTGTCCCTGCCGGGATCCGTTTCATACCTTTTACGCCGGCCAACCTGTTATTCCTGGCGGGAATCACCATCGCAGTGACGCTGCTGGCAGGTCTCTATCCCGCGAAGATGCTTTCAACCCATTCACCGGTGAATAGTCTGAAAGGACAGGGCGGACCCCGCGGTGGGTCGAAATGGTTGTTGAGGAAAGGGCTGATCGTATTCCAGTTTGCCGTTTCGCTATTATTTATCATCGGGACAATGACCATGGGACGGCAGATAGGGTTTATGTTGCACAAGGACCTTGGTTTCAGGTCGAATGCGATCATTCTTTTTGATACGGACGAAAGAAAGGACAGCGTCAGCAAAGTGAAGGTTCTCCAGGAAGAGATCCGCAAATTACCAGGTGTCGCCGATATCTCGCGTTCGAATATGCCGCCATCAGGAATGGACCGGGGGATATTCACCGTCCGGCATAGAGCAAAGAGCGATGATCCCATACGGGTGGAGGCCATCCAGGCGGATGAACATTATATTCCTTTGTATGATATCAAATTGCTGGCCGGCCGCAACCTGTTCCCCAGCGATACGCTGAAAGAGGTAGTGATCAATGAGAACCTGTCCAAACTGCTGGGGTTCCGCAGCCCGGATAAAGCCATCGGGCAACAGCTGTATACCTGGAACAGGAATGTCTCGATCGTCGGCGTAGTGGCGGATTTTCACAAATACTCCTATAAAGAACCCATCCGGCCGCTGCTGATTGCCGGCATGGCGTGTACCGATCTGGCCGTACGGTTGGATACGAAGGAAAAGTCGGCACAGGCCGCGCATGCCATCATTGCCCGGGTCCAGCGGCAATGGAAGACTGTGTACCCGCATAAGCCTTTCGAATACGCATTTTTCGATGAGGAGCTTGCAAAATTCTACAAGAGGGAGCAGACGATGGAATGGCTGCTGAACATTGCCACAGGAATTACCCTGTTTATCAGCTGTATCGGGCTGTTCGGTCTGACACTGTTCACGACCGCGCGACGGACCCGGGAGATCGGCATCCGGAAAGTGATGGGCGCAAATGTGAAAGATATCCTCGTATTATTGGGTAAGGACTTCGTGAGACTCGTGCTGATCGCGCTGGTAATCGCCTCTGCGGGCGGCTGGTATCTTACACACCGCTGGCTGCAGGACTATGCGTATCGGGTCAGCGTGGGAGTGGATGTGTTCCTGCTGTCGGGAGGAGCTTTGCTGACGCTGACCGTGCTCACCGTTGGTTTGCAATCGATGAAGGCCGCGATGGCCAACCCCGTGGGATCATTGCGTAGCGAATGAATAAATGCAAAGTAAGCTCGCGATTAGACTAAAGGCCGCAGCAAACGGAAAAAAGAATAGCAATTCAACGATCCCCCAGGCTAAAAGCACAACGGCCAGCGTAACGATTATCTTCCGGGACAGGGCCGTCTTTTGTTCCTTCGGATCAGAAACAAACCATAAAAGGATCGCCATTAACAGCAATGCCAATATTATAGCAAAGCCATATCCATCATAGGTCTCAGCCATACTCCTGGAGGCGCCCATTAACGGAAATTTGTTATCCGTCATCTCGTTGATCACTTTCTGTTTGGCCTGGTCCGTAGCTCGTTTCCATGTCAAAGCCCCGAAGCTATGTCCGACGTCATGAAGGAACATGACAATAGATGCCGTCCGTAAGATAATTTTCTGTTTCATTTTAGTTTGTTTTTCTCCTGCTTAGTATTCTTCCGAATTCATTATTGATTTCCATGTACTTTTCGGGAGCATACCCCGTGTAGGTCTTGAATTCTTTTATAAAATGCGACTGATCGTAATAAAAGCTATGGAGGGAATTCTTGTAGGACCCCCGGGAGTTATTGTTTATACACAAATGATAGAATTTTTGGAATCGGGTGATACACGCCAGCGTCTTGGGTGAAAGCCCTATATAATGCTGGAAGAGCAGCTCCAGATATCGTTTGGAATATCCGGTCTTCTTTTCCATTTTCTTCATTTCAACAAGCCCTTCATTTTGCATGATAGTCTCCGTTACATAGTCCACGATCATATGCTCTTTCCGGGTCCTTAAAAGCTTTCGGGTCAGGAACTGTTGGATCAGTGAGATTTTTGCATAAACATTCTCCGCGCCGGTAAGCTCCTCCTGCAATTCGCAGCCTTGCTGGCCATAGAGTTCGCCGAAACTTACCAGCCGGTTGGTCAATTCAGACAGGGCGCCATCCGTAAACCGGTACCCTCCCTTGTATGTCAATTGTATAATAAGCAATGCCGTCCTGCCGGGCGGTGAACCAATCGTCACCGGCTCATCCTTGGGGCCAACCAAATAGATCAGATTCTCCGGGCGAACGCGGTTGCCTCCGGGTTTGTTCCCAAAGAGAGAGTTTTTATAAGGAAGAATGATCCTCACTTTCCCGTTCGGCACGATCATACCCCCACTCTCCGGCAGGATACCATGATCACTTTCAAACACCCAGATCGAATCCACAAATGGCCGGAGTTGGCATTCCGGTTCTAAGGTTCTTAAGATCATGCTGTTTACTACCCCGCCTTTTTATATTTTTTATAGAATGGGTAAAATTGGAACCCGGCGCCAAAGGTCGACCCGGCGCCGATACCGCCAACAGTACCTCCTCCCGTTCCAATTTCAAGGTGGGCCGAGATCTGCGGATGGGCAAAAACCTCTATACCGATCTCCCAGCCCCCGCTGATATCATGGGTACTTTTGTCAAGACCGCTTATTCCATAAAAAAATTGCGGCCCAAAGCCACAGTACACCCGTACCACATTAAGAACTACCATCGAGCGGAGGATCAATTCAGGCCGGAAGCCGATACTTTTGTCGTGGGTGCTATCGCTGTTCGGTATATAAAAGACCCTTGCATTTATGGCAAAATAAGTGGACAAAGGGATATACCCCCTGACGTTAATCGTCGTCGTACCTCCAAAATTTGTCATGTCGATCCCGAACGCCACTCCTAATCCGCTGAACTGTTCAGCATTGTATTTTTGCGCAAATGGGTAGGTGACCGGAGTATTTTGCGCATTGACGCCTTTAATGGCCGCCAGTGACAAAATATAAACTAAGAATATCTTCGATGTCATAAGCCTTTTTTGAAAGGTGCGAAGTTATCCGGGAGAAATAGGAATAACTAGGACTATTCAATCGAAAGACAGGATAATTCAGGAGGTTTTCCGGTAGGTAAAGGGCGTTACTCCCGCGTTTTTTTTGAAGAATCGGGAGAAGTAAGAGCTATCGTAAAAACCCAGACGGCCGGCTATTTGTGAGACGGTGAGATCGGTTTGTTTCAACAGCACTTTTGCCTCTAATAGCTGCATATCGACGATCAACATCCCGGCCGTTTTGCCTGTGACTTCCTTAACGCATTTATTGAGGTGATTGGGGGAGACGAATAAGAGATCGGCGTATTCCTTCAACGATTTTTTTGATAATAAATACTTGTTCAATAGGTATTTGTATTTTCTCACCAATTCGACAGGAATGGCCGGGGTAATGGGTGGGCCCTCCTTGGGTATCGTCTGGTATTTGTCGGCTTCGAGCAATACCGCGCGGATGAGGGTCGCCGCGATATCTTGCTTATTCACGGTGGCCTCCATAAATTCATTATACAATTTATTGAGCAGGAAAAGGATATCCCGCATGCTTTCTTGCGGCAGCGCGATCAGAGGGTCGCCCTCCGTTTGAAAGAAGGAGAACCGATCGAGATAATTGTTCTCCCGGGAGAACGAGTAAAAGAATGCCGCGTCAAACATACAGAAGTATCCCTTGCAATCCTCGCTTACAAATTCAGTAGAGGTGATCTGGCCGGGCGGCAGGAAAAACAGTGAGTTCTTATTTAGCCTGTATGAATTGAGGCCCTTCGTACGGATCGCATGTCCTTCGGTGATCAGCAGAAATTCAAATTGATCCCTCCGGTGCAATTTTATCGGAAATTCAATATAGGGGGCGCTTTCTTCTATCCTCGTAATAATAAAGATATCCGGCTGGCTGAAGTCATGGATATCTTTCCGGAGGCCGGCCGGCAGTTTTTTCTTGATTTCAGCACCAATGACACGCGGGTGCAATGTCTGGATATTTTTATTCAACTTTTTCATCGTAATGCCATAGTAGTAAATTACTCGAAAGGACCCATCCCAGCCCCCAGACTGGTATGAACGCAAAAATTAGCTGGTTGGTTGGTCATTTAGCAGCGGCATTTCTCTTTTTTACAATACGGAATTATACCCCTGTCTTACTTTCACCTTCGGATCTTCAACATTAAAACAACAATATATGAGCGCAACTATTAGCATTCTTCACCCGCAGACGCCTAAGCGTATCCTGCTGGTGGCCGCCAACCCTGCCATATCCGGACAGACAGGATGGGAGATAGGTTTTTGGGCGTCGGAACTCATCCATTCCTATTGGGCATTTGTCGAGAAGGGCTACACAATCGAGATCGTCAGCCCGGAAGGAGGGAAAGTAATACATGACTCCTGGAGCGACCCAAGAGATAAGAGCGGCTATTCGGAGCATGATATCCTGAGCCTGGGATTCCTTTGCAGCCCACGGCATGCGGCCCTCCTGGAGAATACAAAAAGCATTTCAAAAGTTTCCGTAGAGGATTATGATGCCATATTTGTGGCAGGTGGCCAGTCGCCCATGTATACATTCATCGACAATGCCCCGTTGCAAAAGCTGCTGGTCTCTTTTTATGAGGCAGATAAGATCACCGCAGTTGTCTGCCATGCTACCTGCATGTTGCTAAAGACAAAACTGTCCGACGGCTCGCTGCTGGTCAAAGGCAAGACCTGGACCGGGTTCGCCAATACCGAAGAGGACTATGCCGACAATTTTGTAAAGCAAAAGATCCAACCGTTCCGAATTGAGGATGAAGCCAAAAAGATGGCCAATACTAATTTCATCACGGGAGGCATGTTCTGGCCCTTTGCATTACGTGATGGCAATCTTATCACAGGGCAACAGCAGTATTCAGCCGCACTCGCTGCCGGGTTGGTCATTGAGGCGCTGGGCGTATAATGAACTTCCTTTCAGCGACGATAGCGACGGTGGCCGTCATCTCGCATTGTATAGCAAAGGCGCAGCCCCCTGATACCACCTTCAAGCCTCCCGATACCGCGTTCATAAGAGGTTCAGTAGGAGTAACAGGGTTGATCCAGACGGGAGATGAAAATCGTACCGTGGCTACGCTCCTTTCTCTGGTTACTATGGGGAACCATATCTATGAGGTGGAGCCCCTAACCAGTATTGCATATAGTTCAAAGCCCGGCGCACAGGTGGAAGGCGAATACCTGGAAAATATTCTTGTCCTGTATGGGCAGGAGCATAGTTTTTATCCGGCCCTGGGGCTTTCTTTTGAAAGCAGTTTTCTGAGGAAGATCAATTATAGACTGAGCACAGGGTTGACCCTGGTCTATAACCTGCTACGTTCAAAAGGGCAATCGATCAAATTAGGCGCCGGGTATAATCATGAACTTACTCAATATAAGCCCCGTGCGTTCATTCCGCCCGTCGACAAGGATCATGTTCATTATATCCGGCAGTCGGACCAGGTATATATCCGGCTTAAGGGGAAAAACGATCTATTCCGCGGTAAGCTTATCCTGTCTTACGATTTCTTTATTCAGCCCGACATCAAAGATTTTACCGACTATCGCTGGACCCTTTTGGGAAGCCTGGATTTTCCGCTCACCGGCAAAATTTCCCTGCGGGCCAGCGCTGTCGGAAGTTATGAGAGCTTTGTAGCCGCAAATGTCCACCCCTATAATTTCCGGCTGACATATGGAATAAATGTTTCCTTCTGATCCCATCTCTGATAGCATCAGTTATCTCCAACACTAAAACATCAAAAAAAATGAAAACTTTCATGTTTGCCTTGGCAACGCTTCTCCCCTTTTCTTCTGTTCTCTCCCAGGCTCTCCCCCCTATTTTTGGATCGACGCCCCGCCGGGTCCTCAAATCGAAGGTCCTGGTATCTTTTCCAAAGAACACCTGGCTGGAAAATCTCGTGATGGGGGATGACGGTGAATTGTATGTCACCGATTACCCGGAGGGAAAGGTCTTTAAGGTCTCCCGCAGCGGAACAGCCGGCGTTTATGCGACGATTAAAGGGAAGATCGCAGGGATTGCGCGATACCACAAAAATGAATTTTTGGTCGTCGGCTGGGATGACGGGGGCAAACCCGCCCTTTTTCGGATCGATGCAAAAGGCAATGTTAGTTTGCTGGTTCATATACAGAACGGCATGTTCCCCAATGGCATCCTGTATTTTTCCTGGAACAAATACCTGATCACGGATTCCTTTGCAGGATGCATTTGGTTGTATGATGCGGCCGACAATTCGATCTCCACCTGGTTAAAAAGCCAACTGTTGGAAAGATCATCCGAAAAATCCCAATATCCGGCAGCCAATGGTCTCAAGATCTATAAAGATCAACTTTACATATCCAATACGGAAAAGCAAACACTGGTAAAACTGCCTTTGCAAGGCGAGAAACCCGGAACCCCGGAATTATATTTGGACAAAGTGAATATCGATGATTTTACTTTCGATGAGGCAAGGAATATTTATGCAGCAACCAATGTCTACAATTACGTAATTAAAATTACGCCAGAAAAGAAGATAACCATCGTGGCCGGTTTACAGGAGGGCGTTGCAGGCTGCACCGCCATTGTATCGGCAACAAACCCCTCAGGTGACCCCGTTCTTTATATATCTACCAATGGAGGGATGGCCATACCATCTCCGGCGGGAGTTGAAGAAGGAAAGATCGTGGAATTAAGTCTCCACTGAGACATAAAAATATTCTACCTTCCCTAAAAGAAATCCAATGAAAAATGTAATCTTCTCGATCAACCTCTCTTTAGATGGCTGCTGCGACCACACCAAAATGGGCGGCGGTGATGATGAAACATACGAATATTTTTCGCAGCTCATGCGAGAGGCTGACACAATCGTCATTGGGCGTATCACCTATCAATTGATGGTTCCATTCTGGCCCGATATTGCAAAAAACAATTCCGGGAATACAAAAGCAATGAACGATTTTGCCCAGGCGTGGGGATCCGTCGACAAAACTATTGTTTTCTCAAAATCGTTAGACAGGGTCGAAGGGAAAAATACGAGAATTGTTCGTTCGAACCTTCAGGACGAAATACTAAAATTGAAACAGGAACAAGGCAAAAATATTTTACTCGATGGCGTAACCCTTTCCTCGCAACTCTTAGGGCATGATCTGATTGATGAATATCGAATTGTCATTCACCCGGTCATCGTGGGAAAAGGCAGACGGCTGTTTGAAGATGTCAGCCTCCTGGATAGAATACCATTAAAACTTGTCGGGACAAAGGCCTTTAAATCAGGATGTGTTGCGCTTCGTTATTTGAAACAGTGACAAATTTTTACCGGCACAAGGTTTTTTCGATCATCAATGTATTGGACCTGTCGGTGGGGATCTTTGCGTAGCGAATAAGTCGCGCCTCAACGCTAAGCCCCGGACGATTTGATCAACTTCTTCCTAATGCGGGTCAGCGATTGTCTTTTTACCCCTATATAACTACAGAGATGTGTTACCGATACCCGACTAAATATTTCCGGCTGTTGCCGGATAAAGTTAAGGTATCGCTGTTCAGCCGTTTCAAATAAAAAAGCTTCAATGCGATCCTGATGCATTTGACAACTTTTTTCAGCTGAGCAACGCAGCATAGTTAGACACAAATTGTCTGTCTGTCATAAATCGCATAGTTTGCTCGTCACCATGCGTATCGATGCAATACGATCGAACTAACCCTTTAATGATAAATCCTAAATCCTTTTGCAGTTCCCCGGCCCGTATGAAATAATCCCCTTTTTTAAGTTCGCGGATCGATAAGCTGGGCGCCAGATTGTCTAACTCGGTTTTCGCTAATAATGGACAAATACCTTTTATATACTCGAGAAAAGTTTGAATTTGTATTTGCATTGCTGTGTTGTTAAAGATATCCTTATATAATAGAATGACACATTTGTGTCACAAATTTCGACACGTCCCGCCTTATTTTTGATACCAAAATTACTCGACTCAGCGTAACAATTTATGTCAAATGTCCTGCAAATATCACCTCGCCTTTGGCAATTGAAAATGGGAATGGTCAATAGTTTCCTTTTGACGACGGATGATGGCCTTCTCCTGATCGATGCAGGCTGGCCCGGTCAGGCGGAAAAAATATTTTCGGCTGTTCGGGAAAGTGGTCATACCCCCCGTGACATCCGGCATTTGCTTCTTACACACGGTCACATCGATCATGCCGGCAGCGCTGCCGAAGTGCAGCGGCGCACGGGTGCACAAACATACGCCCATGCCATTGAACTTGAATTAATTACCATTCCTGCCATTGTATACCGGCTTCTTATTAAACCCGGGGGCACCAAATATGAGCCCGTTACCATTGACCACGTGTTGCAAAACGGTGAATTATTGGCCATAGCGAGTGATATAGAGATCATTCATTCCCCGGGGCACTGCGCCGGCCAGGTGGTGCTTCTGTTGCGGAATGATGGCGTGTTGATAGCCGGCGACCTTTGCTCAAACATCATGGGACTAAGCTATAGCGTACTGAATGAAGACATATCTTTAGCCCGGGAGACATTATTACGAGTAGCTAAATACCCGTTTGATCGAGCCGTATTTGGTCATGGCAAGCCACTGAACAATCGGGCAAATCAACGATTGAAAGAAAGATTTTCGGATCCGAAACTAAGATAGCAATACTGCTCTTAAGAAAAGATTATCTTCAGCCAAAAAAGATATGCGACGAACTGGCATCGTACTTTCCGGCGGTGGAGCGAGGGGCATTGCTCACCTTGGGGTTCTTCAGGCATTGGAACAGAAAGGCATGCGGCCTGTGGCTTTGGCCGGGACCAGTGCCGGCGCCCTGGTAGCAGCGCTTTATGCCGCCGGATCATCGCCGGAAGAGATAAAAGGCCTATTCCATGACACGGCCTATTTTGGCCTGTCCCATCATTTGATAGGTGGGCCAGGGCTTTTCAATATGAGCAAGATGCGGACAGCGCTGGAAAAACACCTTGGCTTTAAAACATTTGAAGAGCTGCCGCTACGGCTCTTTGTGGCTGCCACCAATCTTACGGCGGGGACGGTCGAGATCATTTCGACAGGGCCTTTGGTGGAACCTCTGATGGCTTCCGCATGTGTTCCCGCCGTCTTCGAGCCCGTGGTCTATCGCGGCTGTGAATGGGTTGACGGGGGCGTCATGGATAATTTCCCGGTGGATCCGCTGGTCTCTCGATGCGATTACATCGTTGGTTCGCATGTCAATCGGCAGAGCGAGTGGACGATACCAGCTGGTTCGGAGCATAAGAGCCAGATATTGGAGCGATGTTTTCACCTGGCTATTGCACGCAGCGTCTATGAGAAAGCTGCAAAATGCCATCTATTCCTGGATCATCCCGGACTTGCCCGCTTCCGGCTGTTCGACACCGGACGGGCGGATGAGCTTTTCCGCCTGGGCTATGATTATTGCCTGTCCAATCTCCCGTAATGGTTTGTTATCCAGGTATTTAAAAATAATTGCCCATTTTGTACGGAAATTCGGTTCCCGGTTGTCTTAGTATAAAGTTGTCTATGCGCTCGATTTTACTCGCCATCATGTTTTGCGGAATAATGGTAGCCTGCAAAGCCCAAAATGCTGCAAACATCATCAGGACCTACTTTTCGGGGTACGAAAAGAAAGACTGGAGCATCACTTCCAGCCAGCTTGCGGACGGGTTCACGTTCACCAGTCCCGCTCCCGATGACCACATCCCCCTTGATGTGTACAAACAGCGGTGTTGGCCGCAGTCAAAATTTATTAAAAAGTTCGAATTCATTAGCATTATCCAGGAAGGTGACCATGCATTCGCCCTCTATAATCTCGTTACCACCGACGACAAGGTCATCCGGAACGCAGAATATTATACCTTTAGCAATGGCAGGATCAAGTCCATCGAATGCTTTTTCGGTGGCTCGGGGGCGGGTTATCCCACCAATGTCAAGTAAATCGGAACAGTATGGAAAAATTCCTATTCATTATCCGGGAGGACCTAAGCAAGCTTAAGCAGTGGAATGAAGAACAGCGGTATAATGCCATTCGCGAAATGGATAAATGGGTGAAGCACCTAGTTGAAAAGGGCAATTATATATCCGGCGATGCATTACGGATCGCCGGGAGCTACGTAAACAAAAACCAGGTGCTTTCCGACGGCCCGTTCATTGAGGCGAAGGAAGGCATCAGCGGCATTTTATTTATGGAGGCAGCCGATATGCAGGACGCCATATCTCTGGCGCAAAAATGTTCCTTTGTTCAAAGAGGAGAGATGGCCATTGAGATCCGCCCCCTCATGGGCGTAAAAGATATAAGGGAATTAGGCGATGAAGGAAGAACAACAGGCAGTTGACAAATTATACAAATCCCATTTTGGAAAAATGGTAACAGCCATGCTTCAGTTTTCAAGGGATCTGGACCTTGGGACGGCTGAAGACCTGGTACAGGATGCTTTTTATTCGGCGTTATCAACATGGACGCATACGGGCATCCCGGACAATCCCGCAGGATGGGTGTATAAGGTCAGCAGAAACAATGCCCTCAATTTTCTTAAAAGGAACAGATCATTTAAAAACCCTTTCGAAGACGAGTATGCAAATGACGAGGGTGCGGAGCCGAATGAGGACCCCTTTGATGACCGCAAAATGTACTTGCTGTTTGCCTGCGCGCACCCCCGCCTGTCCTCGAAAATGCAGGTGGTAATTACGTTGAAATATGTGGCTAACCTTCGGGGGGAGTCACTGGCCAGGGCGTTGGGCATAACCGTTGACGGCATCGATAAGGTCCTGTTGCGGGCGAAAAACCTGATCAGGATGGAAAATATATTTCTGAAAGAACCCACGCCCCAGCAATTGAAAACAAGATTACCCATCGTACATAAGATCATTTACTTGATATTCAATGAAGGCTACCGGGCAGGCAGCGGTAAAGATATCATCCGGGAGGACCTGTGCGAAGAAGGCCTGATCATGACAAAATCTTTACTGGACAATCACATTTGCAATGGGGATACGGCAGCATTATATTCTTTGCTCTTGTTCAATGCAGCAAGGCTGGGTGCGCGGCTTACTATGTCGGGAGAATTACTGGATCTCGACGAGCAGGATAGGACTTTGTGGGACAGCGACCTGATCGCCCTTGGCCATTATTACTTTTCTCAATCACAGGTCATGGGGGAAATCTCTTCCTACCACTATGAGGCGGCGATTGCCTACCTCCATACCCATGCAATAAGCTTTGCGGCCACCGATTGGGCTACCATCACGCAATTATACTCGAAGTTATTGCACGGCAACCCCAATCCCTTTATCTCGCTCAACTACGCCATTGCACTTTACCATGATGGCCAAAAGCTTTCTGCCTTTGCCGTGCTGGAGGGCTTATGTAAGACTTTTCTTGAACAGTATTATCTATTGCATGCCGCGTTGGGGAAATTGTATTTACTGGAAGGGGAATATGATAAAAGTAATTTTCATTTGAATAAGGCGCTATCACTTACTTCTTTTCAGGCGGAGAAGGATTATGTGAAGAAGATGTTGGGTTAGCTAAGGTTTCTCCCAAGGGTTCCCTTCGTCGGGCCGTCTTTTCGTCTGTTAACAAAAAGCCCCCTGATTGTATCGGGGGGCTTTTGTACATTTAATCTAAAATATTGGAATAAGATGTTAGCCAACTACCTAAAACTATCGCTGCGCAATCTGGTGCGCAACAAAGTGTACTCTTTTATCAATATTTTCGGCCTGGCGCTTGGTCTTACTTGTTGTTTGCTGCTATCTCTATACATCTGGGACGAAATGAGTTACGACAAGCATCATCAACGGGCAGGCGACATATACCGGATCATCACCAATTTTCAGTCCGGATCGGTTGTGGACAGAGTGGGGTCTACTTCACCGCCCATTACCATGACGATCAAAGATGAAGTACCTGAAGTAGAGGCGGCGGTGCGCATTTTAAATCCTCCTGGTGTGAAAGAATACTTTACTACAGGCGAAAAAGAAAAGGCCCGTAGCTTGATGCAATACAAGGATAAGTTATTCTATGAAAGTGAAGGTTTTTTGGCAGACTCGACGCTTTTTGATGTATTCACTTACGAGTTGAAAGAAGGATACGCTAAAAAGGCATTGGCGCAACCAAATTCGGTTGTTCTCTCCGAAAAAATTGCCTACAGGCTCTTTGGTGAAGAACCCGCATTAGACAAAGTGATCACCATAAGTCAAGGCGGGAAGCTGGACGACTATAAAGTAACGGGCGTATTCAATGAAAGATACAACAGCCACATCAAAGCAAGCTTTTTTACCTCCATCACCAGTGCCGGATCGAGCGAAAATGTTTTAAATGAAAAGGAATGGGCCGGTCAAAATTTTGTACCAGGCTATTTGAAGCTGGTGCCAGGTCATAATAAAGCTGCTGTTGAGAAAAAAATGAATGACGTTTTACTTCGGCACGGTGCAGAGGCGATGAAAGCAGAAGGTATTTACAAGACTTTAAGCCTTGAGCCGGTAAAGGATATCTACCTAAAGTCTGACGTCGGGCAAAGACCTCGAATTGCTTATTTGTACGTAGTGGGGGGCATTGCACTATTTATATTACTGATTGCCTGCATCAATTTTATGAATTTATCAACAGCAAAGGCGGCCAGACGGGCCACCGAGATAGGCATCCGTAAAACCTTAGGTGCGCTCCGTTCTACTCTCATCAGGCAAATATTGGGCGATGCGATGGTCACTGTTGTTATAGCGATCATCATTAGTTTTATTCTAACGCAATTATCTCTTCCGCTTTTTAATCAATTGACGAATAAAAGTATTTCGATCAATGCAGGAAATATCACGTTCTTCCTGATTGCAGCCTTCTCTCTCACTATAGTTGCAGGTCTCCTGGCAGGCAGCTATCCGGCATTTTACCTGACATCGTTTCAACCTGCCCGGGTGCTGAAGGGGAAATTAAATTCCGGCGGATCCTCTGGCGGATTACGGCAAACCCTGGTTGTGTTTCAATTTATGATTGCCATTGCCCTGGTATGTGGTATATTTATTATCTCACGTCAGGTGAATTTCATGATAGGTAGTGATCTTGGTTTTAATGCAAATGAAAAAATCGTATTGCCCCTTCGCACCGACGAAGCGCATAAACAATATGATGCATTAAAAGACAAAATTGCACAAAACAGCAATATCAAGGGTGTTTCAGGTTGTTCCTTCATTCCCGGGACGCCGATTTTCAGGGACATGAATTTTTATGTCGACGGAGGGAACATAAATAAGGCTGTTGATATTAATCGGAATGTGGTTGATGTCGGATTCCTTGAGCTGTTGAATATGAAGTTGATTGCCGGTCGCTCGTTTGAAAAGAGCCGCAACCTGGATGGTAATCGTAAATTTATATTGAACCGCACAGCAGTTTCCAAGCTTGGGTTTACGCCAGATAAGATCGTTGGCCAAAGTCTGCATTTCGACTGGTTGGGAAAGAAATATGATTTTCAGGTTATTGGCGTGATGGAAGATTTTCATCAGAACTCACTCCATGAGGAGATCAAACCAACCTTGTTTGAAATGGAGAACAACAACAAGCGTTATGACTATGTAATTGCGTCAGTTGCTTCTGCCAATTTTGAGCGGACGGTAAAAGCGATTGAGCAGACCTGGAAAACGCTGATCCATGATACCCCTTTTGAGTATTCTTTCCTGGATCAGACGATCCAGAAGCAGTACGATGAAGACCGGAGGGTCTCCAGGATCATTTCCAGTTTCGGGATCATCGCCATGATCATTTGCGCCTTAGGCTTGTATGGGTTGTCTTCCTATATGGCTGAGCGACGGTTTAAGGAAATTGGAATTCGCAAAGTCATGGGCGCGAGCGTCCTTCAGATAGTGGTGATGATGTCCACCGAATTTGTAAGATTAGTTTTGATCGCTTTTGTCATGGCGGTCCCGGTGGCTTATTATGGGATGAGCAAATGGCTTGAAGGGTTTGCCTACAAGGTCTCGATAGGATGGTTTGTATTCGCATTGGCAGGATTGGTAGCCCTGGCCATTGCTTTGGTAACCATCAGTTTTGAATCTATCAAATCAGCCATGGGCAACCCCATTGATAGTTTGCGAAGTGAGTGAAGTACGTTGCCCGGGCGGCAATCGATCCCGCACTCGCATTGCCGCGGTAAATTTATTTTACGCCTTTTGATGGGTCCCAGTTGTTGGCGAGTTTGCGCATGATGATGATCCGGAGGCCCATTTCTTCAGTTTCGCCTCGTCACAGGTTTCGATCGCTTTTTCCCAGTCCGCCATGACTTGATTCAGCTGCTGGACGGTAGAGGTCCAGGATGCCTCCCTAAAGTCGGTAAAGGTCTCGTTATTGTTACCGCTGAACGCTGCGGATTTATTGCCGAGACTGTGCTATTCGGTTACCTTTTTATTGTATTTTTAGCTCCGTGTAAAGCCGATAATTTACTCATTATTAATAATCAGATTATGACTGTAAGAACAATGTCATTGCTTTTTTTAACCATGCTGACTTTCGTGGCCAGAAGCCAGAATTTTGAAGGAAAGATGGTTTCCCGTATTACTATAAAAAGCAAGATCCCGGGCCTTCCCGATGAAAGATTGAGTAACATGCTGGGTTTAAGTCAGGATTATTTTATAAAAGGCGGAAAATACAAATCCCTCTCCAATGGTCAGATGATAACGATGCAGATATATGATCCAACTACAAATAAGCTCTATAATAAACGTCCGAATTCCGACACCTTATATTGGATGGATGCTGGGGAAAATGAAGATGAGGTGACAAGCTATGAGATCAAAAAAAATGCAGAAACCATTTTGGGTAATCTTTGTGATGCCCTGATATTGACTACCAAAACAGGAACCACCATTTATTATTACAGCAGTAAATACAGGCTGGATAAGGCAAAGTTTGCGAATCATAATTTTGGGAACTGGTCTTTTTTGGCGGCTAAAGCTGGTGCGCTGCCCCTTAAAAGCGTTATTGAGAATAAACAATTCAGGTTGGAAATGACGGCTACTGAGATTACGCCCATGGCATTAACAGACGCAATGTTTGCAATTCCCTCAAATGCTCCAGTGAAAATGGGAATGTAAAGCTGTCTAACTTGTAATATCGAGGCGCAAAGAAGTCAGCCATTTAGATGAATGCGAAGCAATGCCCTCCCACCAAAGAAACGCCCGATGTGGAAACACCAGACCAACTAAACCTTATCCTTGCTATGACATAACGAGGATTCACTAAAATAATGGAGCTGATAATCAGCCAAAGCCACTATAGAAGGCGTCAATAGTCCTTAAGAGCCGATGGAGGTCTATTATCCTTAATTGCCACATGGTCGATCTTCTCCCTGCTTTCAATCAGCCCCTTCAGGTAGCCCAACGCGAACAGACGTCCAATCTCCCCATAACCTGGTTCGTCATTTTGCTCGCCGTACATGGTGGGAACGTGGTCGATTCGTATGGGGCCATTGTAGCCGATCTCGCGGTACGCTTTAATGGCTTCAAACATATCCGTTTGACCGTCATCATGAAATGTCTCACAAAAATCCTCCTTCGTACCTTTTACATCTCGAAAGTGAACAAAGAATATCTTTCCTGCCATCTCTCTAATCAGCTTCGGGATATTTTCGCCCGCGGCAGAAAGAGAACCCTGGCACATTGTTATTCCGCTGTATTCGCTAGGCACCAAATTGATCGCTTTCTTTATTGCTTCGGCACTCGTGATAATCCTGGAAATCCCCCTAATAGGCGAAACGGGCGGATCGTCTGGATGAAGCGCTAATTTGACGCGGGCATCTTCCGCCACCGGCACGATCTGCTCCAAAAAGTAAGTTAGATTATCCCATAATTTCTCCTTGCTCACCATTCCCACATCCGTCAATGGAGCGTCTTTAATAAGGTCATGCTTGTAGCTGGTAACCAAGGCGCCGCCTCTTGCCGGCGTGTTGACGGCTGTCCTGATCCAGTTGAACTTCGCCATAAAATTGTAACAAAGCACCGGAATTTCCAATGCAGCCATATTCCGAATAAGGGTCTTGCAGAACTCGATTTGTTGGTCCCTTCCATCAATTCCCAGTTTAGCTTCGTGCATCTGCGCATTAAGGCCGGGCTCGATCACCTCCAGTTTGAACCCGAATTCCTCAAACCGCATCTTCATCGCGCGTAAATCCTTGTAATCATATGAAGGTTCTCCATTGTCCCTTGTCGGTACTCGGCCCACCGCATGTGTAACACCCACCTGTCTATCCCAATGCCACAGTCTATCTGGGTACTCCGAAAGCACGTCTGCTAGCAACATCATCAGAATTAAATTTAGAGTTTAAAAAGTATAGTATTAATGTCGTCTATTTCATCCGTGCAGCCGCCCCTTTCATTGCTTCGATCAGACGTGGCGTTTCGGTCTCCATCGTGGCCAATCCTTTCTTTACCCGATCAAACCCATTATCCCCTTCTTTCGCTACAAATCCCTCATCCAGCACCGCATCGACCGAGGGGTCATGGAGTCTGTGAAGAGCTTCAGACATTGGCGGCCAGTACCAGGCACTACTGTATCCATGCTTTTTTTGCCATGCCGCGGCAGCATCAGCAAAAAGGGTCAACGACATCTTGATCTTAGACTTGTCGCCTCCATCCAGGCTTTTTCGAAAATCATACAAGCTGGCGGCCATATTTAACTGCAAGAACAAATCATTTAAATAGCGGGAGGCATTGTTAAACATCAAACCGGCTAACTTACCTACCGGTAGCGTCTTTTTAGTGGCAACATCCAACTCCTGCGCGGCTTTCCTCATTCTTGCCGGGTCCTGTCCCTGCAACGCTTCCCAGCCCTCGACTATTTTTATACCCATCCCTGGTATAAGGTCGTCAGCGAAATGTATATAATCCTCCTTGCTGATCGAGAGGCCTTGCGCAGCCCTGGCAAAAGCAAAAATGTTTGGTAACTGTACTACATGGGATTGAGCATTACCTATTACACCCCGTTCTCCCCCGCTGCTCCCTCCTTTTGTAGCCCGATCACCGCCGTAGAGCGTAAGCGGAAAAGAAGGCTCATCTTCTATAGCGCCGTACGGAAAATTGATAACCCGATCTCCCATCCCGATCGCATCGGCCAAATGCGGCCCATACCTGCTGCTGGCTACTCCCCATGGTTCCATGTGTTGTTTCGACATGAGCGTAATGGCATCCCTCGGTTCATCAACGGTGCCACTGATCAAATTGCCCGTTGCGTAAAATTTACTGTACGAAACCCATCCGAAATGAGCCCAATAAACTACCTCAATTCCAGGCCGGAAATGATCGAGCATCTTCCGGTGTGCATTCAAAATGTAAACAAACTCCAGATTCGAGGAGTTGGGATAACCACCAGGATCACTATCTATAATGTAAACTCCGTCAGCTTCCTTCAGCGGGAGGAACAACTTTTCCCTCCACGCCATTAGTTTGCCGAAGGCCACAGGATCTCCCGGGTCAACTCTTTCGTCGGTGTGAAAAAAAGGTCTTTTTTCAAAGGTGTATTTTGCAGCTTCTTCGTTGTTAGGCGCTACATTAGGACATAATACAATGCCCACTTTCATTTGCAACACCTGGTGCGCATAATCTATAACACGCGCAATTTTCTTAATATTTGCCGAGTCACTTGGCGTAAGCGGATCAGGCATGGTCTCCAGCATCGGCCAGATTAACGCGTAATTATAACCCAATTGATGTAAAGAGCCCAAAAAGGCCTTCCAATCCTCCATCGACCAGGTTCGGACAGCATAGGGATGGTTGTACGACCAGTGCTGGTGCATATACAAACCCAATATTTTCTCTCCATTGAATGGTGCCGCTGCTTTATCTTGTCCGTAGCTAAATTTAGCTAAAGCAAAAGCAACAATGATTAACAGTACCTTATGCGTCTTCATATACAACGTTTTATTAAGTTAGACCTAAACTTACCCGCCCAGACGAACATCATTTTCTCCATAAAAGTAAAAACTCAAAAAAAACTGAGTGTTCTGTTATTAACATAAAGTATAGCGGGCTTAACTAAATTGAGAACCTTATTTATGCAGCAACGGGCGTATCTCCTTTTCGAAGGGAAAGAGCGGTCGCCTTCTGTGCCTGTAATTGAATGTCATCATATCTGCGCTAGTCGTTCCGGGGGTATTTACCTGCAATATAGTGGCGCACACAGGCCCATAAGCGGCTATTGGCGCATTCACACCTTTGGCAGTAATGATATTGAATTGCTCCGGCTTTATACCAAAGGCGGTGAGCTGGTTCAGACTGAATGGAGGGACACGCAATGAACTGATCATTACCGTAGTTCCTTTTTCTGTTCGTACAAGAACCGTCCTACCCATATTGTACTGGGTTTGCCCGCCGTGCCTGGGGTTCTTTTCGCTGAATCTCCCGTCAAAACAGTCCAACAATTCGACTTTCGTTTCGTAAGGCAAATTGTTGCCATCCGGGTTCCGTCCGAAAGACAATTGAAAAGAGTCGCCCTTTTCGTGCTTACAAGCCTCCCTGACTGCCGTCTGATCTACTATACTCACGAAACTATTGGCGACCTGATTGCTCTCCAATTCAGATAAAAGAAAGGTGCTGTCCCCTGCCGCGCCGCCACCAACATTGTCACCCATATCCAGCAAAAGTACCGGCTTCTCCGCCCGCCCGATCTTGTCTATAATCGCGGAAATGGAAAGCTTCGTGCCCAAAAATTCTTCCTGATGCGCCGTAAGATATCCTTCCATCCTTTCAGCGGCAGACTTCGCCTTTAAAGGGTCATTATTCGTAACCACGATAAAAGAGGTCCCCATTTCCGGCACGTCCGCATAGGGGAATCCCAATATTATACTCACCGACAAAAGCCCAGTCTCCTGAGCCAGTTCTTCAGCCAACTGGTAAAGCGGCCGGCATGGTTGCGCCGAGGTATTTTGCTGTTCAATGCTGATAGCAACATTGGTTTGAACAAGATATTGCCGTGGGATGATTAGTCCATCGAGATATTGCAGAAGCAATTGGGCAGCGACAATCCCGGTCTCCCGTTGATCAAGGTGCGGGTTCGTCTTGTAAGCTACAAGCGCATTTGTCGCCTCAATCATGTTGTCGCTTACATTCGCATGCGGGTCCAGCGTACCCACAATAGGTACACTATCTCCTAACACCTCTCTTACTTTCAACAACCAATCGCCATCCATATCCGGATGCCCCTCTGCCACAGCAGCGCCATGAGGCACTACCAGACATCCATCCAGTGGCATGCTTTGACGAACCCGCAGCAACACTTCACTCAATAATTCCTCATAGGTGTCCCGTGTAATAATTCCTCCTGGCGTCGCTTCTGCAAAGATCAACGGAAGAATTTCAACCTCGCGGGTAAGCAGTACCTGCAGCATTCCCCCAATTTCATGAAAAGCTTCTTTGTACTCCGTGACTATCTCAAATCCCCGCAAAAAGTGACTATTATAAAAATCTTCTATCGTAGTTGAATTTTCAACAAACGTGTTTGATTCATGATAGATCCCTACAATTGCAATCTTATACTTTTTCGACATACCCCGAATTACCGTTTAATTGATCTTTTTAAAATATGCAAATGGTTATGACAGGGAGATCAAAATAAATTGCCCTTATCTGCGACACCGATCTTATAAACCTCCCGATCTGTCTTTACGTAAATCTCCTTATCCGATACTGCAACATCCGAAACATATTCCAATTCCCTTTCCGTTCTCAAAAGGAATGAAGTATAACAGGTATCAACTTGTTCTCCTGCGTCCAAATACCGGATTGTCTTTTCACCCAAAATAGTAGACCGCCCCATCTCTATGATACGATGCAATGGTTCATGTACGCCGGTAGTCCCAAATTCTAGTCCTCTGTAACGCATTTTTCCATTAGACCAGTCTTGCCAAAAGTTCACCCAGGGGTAATCGCTTCGAAGCCAGATGTACCCAATCGCCAACCGGGCTGCAGGCGAGTAGGCAACGATCCATCCGAATTTCGACTGCTTGCCCAATACAAAAGAGTATACGTTGTTGTCGGGGTGATTTGACATACTGAGATCGACAGAATTCCCATTGTCCGACATACCCAAAGGCCATTCCGTGTAAGATCGCGCCTTCGCTGGTCTTTCACCCTGACAAAACCCTCTGCTCGCATTGCAAAATACCCGTGTCGAGTCGTTCAAAAACGGCGCGGCGATTGTCGGATGCTGCACCATGTTATAGAATCGCCCCAGTGGGTTGATGTTAGTTACGGATTCACGTACGAATAAGACAGGTTCCTGCCGGTCTAAAACCATCCGCCTCTTAACCCGCAATCCTTCCACGGAGCTGGTGGCAGACATATCCAGCGCGCTCTCACATATTCCTACCGATGTCTGCCACCGCCGCGTTGCAAAATCACCATGTTTCACAGCGCCGCTGGCCAATTCACCTGTTGAAGGCGGCCCCCATCTACCGAGACACAGAAAATGTCCCTTAAAACTTTTTACCATCCCATCGGTGGGCGACATTTGAGTTAACGGCAACTCGAAGCTTAAGGGATTTATCCCGTCTTCTTTCAAATAAAATCCTGTAATGGCTGCTCCGCACTCATCAATTTCTACCACAGCGTCATCGTTGCAAAGCATTATTTTTGACTTTTCTATATCACCCCCCATGTCGGTATTGCAAAAATGTTAATAGACCCATTTACACTTGCCGCGTCTCCTCTACCTCCGGAAATTAATAGCCGGTGTTTTGTTTCAAATTCGGATTGCTGTAAATCTCAGATTGCGGTATAGGGAATAGTAAATGCTTCTGTTGCAATGTCTGACTTGAACTTCTATTCACATGCCCCACAAAATCGTCAAATCCATTCGTCATCTCGTTGTAAACCTTGCGAAGTCGAACCATATCAAACCACAGAATATCCTCATAACATAGCTCATGCCACCTTTCTCTCCATACGGCTTCCAGGAATGTTTGCTGACTGAACGACCCTAAGGGAGGAGTACTCAGCTGCGCCCTTCCCCTAATCTGCAGCAATGCATTATAAGCGTCAGCATTGGGAGCACCATCCGCCTGGTCCTGCGCCTCCGCATAGGTCAAAAGCACCTCGGCATATCGGATGTTCATCATGTTTAAGTTTTCCTTTCCAATACCCGGGACATTTTGTGTGCCATAAGAAGTGACATCAAAATATTTGAACAAGTAAGGCGCGCCCAGGCTAAAGAGCGGTCCGCTTCCGTTGGTATAATAGTTAGAATAAAAAAATCCTTGCCTGTCCACGGCTCTGAGGTCGCCAGGTTCATAAGAATTTACAAAATCCTGCGTGGGTACCGTAGTACCAGTTCCGTACAGCCCATAGACGGTTACAGGCTTGAAGTTAGGGAGCAAATTGATAAGGCCTGAGTTAGCATCGATGCCGTCCTGATACTGGATTTCAAAAAGTTGTTCCAGTACATTCTCTTTATGTACATCGTGCAGGTCCCCGTAGCTGGGAAATAGACCAATTTGACCGGGATTGGCGTTTGCATAGGTTATAATCTCCAGTGCCTTTTCAGCAGCCAGCTTGTAATAACCGGCTCCCTTGTTCAAAGGTTGGCCCGCCATTGTCAAATATACTTTTGCCAATTCAGCTTTTACGGCTGCTAAGGACGCGTGCCCACTGGCATCTGTCCAGGCAAGCCCTGAACTATCCGCGGCCTGCAAGTCGCTAACAATAAGATTATATACTTGGTCCTGAGGAGTACGTGTAGGCAAGAAATCCGGCGATGATGCTGTCTGTGGCTGAGTGATTAAAGGAATATCACCCCATATTCTTACCGCATAAAAATAGGCCCAGGCCCGCAGGAAATGTGCTTGTCCTAACACTTTCTTCTTCTCCACCGGATCCATGGGGTTGATCCCGGGAACCTTTGCCAATACCAGGTTGGCGTTAGCGATTACATGATAAAGTCCAATCCACCAATTTGTAACATGCAGGTTGTTTCCGTCATAGGTCAGGGTATAGAGGTTACTCAAATTGGTGTTCTCTGTACTTTCGGTTCTGCTGATACCTGTTGTAGCGTCTAACAATTGCCAGTTAAATGAGAAAATTGCCGCACCATGCGCAATGAAGCGCGTATCAGCGTAAATAGCCGCCAGACCTGCTTCTGCCTGATCCGGTGTGGTAAAATAGGTTGCCGGCGCGAGATTTGACGGGTCCACTTCTTTCAAAAACTTCTTACAACCGGAGGTACACATGCACACGGCCGTCACATACACTAAAACTATTATATATTTTGTTTTCATTGTCTTTTAGTTTATATTTTATAGAACAATGTTCAGCCCTAAGGAAAACATCCTTGGTTTCGGATACGCATAGTACGCCAGCCCTTGTGCAAATGCTCCTGTGCCAAACGTAGAACCGACCGTTTCCGGATCTCCGTTTAATGCTTTACTGCAAAAGAGGAAGGCATTTTGAACAGAACCATATATCCGTAGCCGATTCATCCTTAATCTGGACAATACGCTAGTGGGGAAAGTGTATCCAAGCACTATGTTTCTTACCCGGACAAAAGACCCATCTTTCAACCAATGGGTGTCTTCATTGATGATGTATCCGGCTCTAGTGTCCCTCCACTCGGGAACCATGGTGTTTTGATGCTGAGGTGTCCATGCGTTTAGCACACTCGAGTAACTGTTTGCCAGCGCCACACGATCTTCTCCCGATCCAGTGCTAAGGTCGTACACATTGTTTCCATAAGAATACTGGAGATCGACAAGCAAGTCAAAATCTTTGTAAGTAAAGTTATTGATAAACGCACCCCAGTACTTCGGACTTCCGTTGCCGATAATCATTCGATCCGCGTCAGTTATAGCATTGTCATGGTTTACATCCAGGTATTTGATATCTCCTGGCAAAATAGGCTTCCCACCCCTGTAGCTTACAAACTTTGCGGCCTCAGCGGCTTCGGCTGTGCTCCAAACGCCCAAGCGAACCAGGCCCCGGAAAGATCCGACAGGATGGCCAACACTAATGACATTGGTAGGACTTATGAAGTAAGTTCCCCCAACCCCGTAAATATCTCCCGGAGTCGCCAGGCTAAGCACTTTGTTCCGGTTAAAGGAAATGTTGAAGGTGCTTTGCCAATTGAAATTCCTGGTTTGAACATTCACCGTCCTCAGACTCAATTCCAAACCTTTATTCTCCATCGATCCTATATTCCTGGTTATCGATGCGTACCCTGAAGAAGTAGGAACGGGAGCATCCAACAACATATCGGTGGTCTTTCGATAATAGATATCTCCTTCAAAATTTATTCTGTTCCCCAAGATACCAAGCTCTACGCCCAGATCCTTCTGCGTCGTTTTCTCCCATTTTAAATTAGGGTTGGCAAGCCTGGAAATCCCTGTCCCGCTCTGACGCTGGTCATTGACAATATCCGCATAATTGGAACTAAGTGTAGGCAAAGAGGAATAGGGAGCTATTTCCGAGTTCCCCGTTACACCGACACTTGCGCGCAACTTCAAATTTGAAATGACCGAAGCGCCACTCATAAACTTCTCTTCCGATATCTTCCAGGCGACAGCTGCGGAAGGAAAGAAAGCATACTTATTATTATCACCAAATTTAGACGAACCATCTTCCCGCCCTGTAACCGTCAATAGGTATTTGTTTTGATAGGAATAATTGATCCGACCAAAGTAAGAGTTGAATGCATAGCTGGTTTTAACCGTACTTGCGCCATACTGCGTGCTCCCGGCGCCAAGATTATTCGTCTGAAAATAATCTGTTGAAAATCCAGAAGCTGATGCCTGAAATCCAAAAGTCGTTGTCTTTTGAAGCGAAGTACCCAAAACAGCCGTCAATGAATGATCGTCACCCAACTTCTTATTGTATGTCATATAGTTCTCAAATGACCAAAACGAATTGGTATTCTCCGCCTGAACCGCGGATCCGCCAAGCGACGGATTTAAAGATTTCCCCGTATACGAACTCAGGTCCGATCGGATAAAATTTGCACCAAGAACAGATCGGAATTCAAGCTCTTTGGTAACATTTATGTTAGCAAACAAACTCCCGATCGTATTTTGGTTCTTAACGACACAATTTCGATCCGTCAGATAGTGAACAGGATTGTATTGTCCTTCTGCGTTGGGATAATTGCGGTTGTCCGCCCAACTGTCATCCTTATACTTCACGGGCATAAAAGGTAGCGCCTCGGAGATCGTGCGAACCACCAAATAGTCCTGATCAACCAGATTTTCCTCCTGCGTCAAATAGCTCAACGTGCCACCGATCTTAAGCCACGATTTAACCTGGTCGTCGATAGTAAATCTTCCTGAATATCGTCTAAGGTAAGAGGACTTGATAAGTCCTTCATCATCCCTATATCCCAACGTGACAGAATAGGCTGTTCCCCCCTTTCCGCCGTTGAATCCAATTTGATGATCCTGGGATATTTTGCTCTGGGTGGCTTCCTTTAACCAGTCGGTATTGTACAATGGCTTACCATTGGGGTCAAATAGCCGGGGGTCTGTCCTGGCCAGAGCAGGGTTTCTAAAGGCATAAATGCCGTTGGCCCACCCTACAGAGTCGTATTTTTGCATGTTTGCATAAGCCACATCTTCGACATGCAGAAACTCAGCAGCATTCAAATTGTGGGCCCGGATCGGACCAATTGTAGGAACACTAAAAGACCCGTCATAGGTTACCCTGGACTGCCCGGGTTTGCCCCTTTTCGTCGTAATTAAAACTACTCCATTTGCGCCCCTGGCGCCATAAATCGCTGTGGCAGAAGCATCTTTTAGTATTTCTATAGACTCAATATCATTGGGATTGATATAGTCTATATACTGGCTGTAATTTGAGCTTCCAGTCATTGTATTGTCACCCATCGGCAACATAACACCGTCAACGACATACAGGGGGTTATTGGATGAGTTAATGGAGCTGAATCCGCGAATACGAATATTATTTTTACCACCTGGCCTACCGGAATTCACGTTCACCTGCACTCCAGGGACACGCCCAGCCAGGCTCTGCTGCAAAGATGCGACATTACGTTGCTTTATTTCACCTAGTCGCACCGTGCCGACAGCTCCTGTCAAATCCGATTTCTTTTGTGTTCCATATCCTATGACTACAACAGAGTCCGCACTCCCTCCGCCTTTTGCCAATAATGAAATCAAGACAGTTGAAGTATGAACTGTCACTTGCTCCGTTCCATACCCAACAAAACTAACAATTAGAACTGAGCCGATGGGAGCATCTAACCTAAAGGAGCCGGCAGTATCCGTAATCGTAGTTTGACTCGTACCCTTTACGACCACGGTGGCTCCTACCAGTGGCTCACCGGTCGCTTTGTCTCTTACGCTACCCTTAAGTTCGCCCGTCTTTTTATAAATACTACCAGCTTCAACAGCGTTAAAGAAAAGAAAACACAGAAAAAGCGCACCAATAGCTTTGGTTCTTTTCCTCACATGAGCGATACAAGCAGTCATTAATTTTTGTTCCTTTCTCATTTTCAATAGTTTAGTAATTGGCTATCACAGCCAACATTTTTAAGGCAATAGAACTAGCTATATAGGATAGATAAAATTAAATCGCGCGATCTTTTGAGAGATAGTATAAAGTTAGTTCTGTTCCAACAAAAAATTGTTGTGATGTTACCCCAATTTGTGAGGGAGTTATCTAAATCCAAACATCTTATTTTGCGCCCCCTGTGTATGCAGGAAATTTAGATAAGATGCCGATAAACAATGCTAATATGTATACATCTCCGCTGCATAAACCGATCTACTTTTGACTAAAATAGACAGATACTATGGATGCAAAAACTCTGATTTTAGATTTAAAAAGTGTCGGCATTGGAGATATCTCTTTGGTGGGAGGCAAAAATGCATCGCTCGGAGAAATGATTCAAAACTTAAGCGCCTTGGGAATTTCCATCCCGGGTGGATTTGTTATTACGGTCGAAGCCTACAATCATTTTGTAGCTCATAATAAGTTGGACGAAAAGATCAGGCAATTGGTCAACGGCATCGACCACAACAATGTCGAGTCCCTAAGGCGTTGTGGGCTTTCCATTCGCCAGCTGATAAGGAATAGCCCCTTCCCGAAAGAACTCAGCAATGAAATAATTGAAGCATACTATAAATTATCAAAGCTCTATTCCCAGGAAGCAACTGATGTGGCCGTTCGTTCTTCTGCAACAGCTGAAGATTTACCCAACGCTTCTTTTGCGGGCCAGCAGGAAACCTATCTAAATGTCCGTGGGCCGGCAGCGCTCATGGATTCCGTACGGAATTGCTTTGCCTCCCTGTTCACCGATCGCGCCATCAGCTACCGCTCTACTTTCGGCTTTGACCATTTCAAAGTCGGTCTTTCGGTATGTGTTCAAAAAATGGTTAGAAGCGACCTTGGCACTTCGGGTGTCGCCTTTTCCCTCGACACCGAGTCAGGATTTTCCAAAGTAGTAGTCATAAACGGCTCCTACGGATTGGGCGAAATGGTAGTACAAGGGAGCGTATCTCCCGACGAATTTATCGTATTCAAGCCGAAGCTAAACGAGGGCTTTCCTGCCATCTTAGAGAAAAAAATAGGCATAAAAGATCAGATGATGGTCTATGGCGATGACCCCGATGAGCGGGTGAAAGTTATCCCTGTCGACAGGTCCATGCAAAACCAGTTTTGCTTGAAGGAAACTCAAATCCTCCAACTGGCGAAATGGGTCTGCATTATTGAGGAATATTATTCAAAGCTTCGCGGACATTGGTGCCCCATGGATGTCGAGTGGGCCATTGATGGATTGACCAACCACCTATTCATCGTGCAAGCACGACCGGAAACTATCCATTCAAGGAAAGACCGTGACGTGCTGGTCGAATACCGGCTTAATGAGAATATAGAGCAAAAGAACCCTATCATAAAGGGGATCGCGGTCGGCAATAAGATCGGAAGCGGCCAGGTCAATATCATGTATTCCCTGGATAAGAGAATTGGTGAACATTTTGAATTCAAAAAAGGAAGTGTCCTCGTAACAGATATGACCGACCCTGATTGGGAACCCATCATGAAACAAGCTTCCGCCATTGTCACCAACAAAGGCGGCCGAACCTGTCACGCCGCCATCGTCGCACGGGAGCTTGGTGTTCCCGCTATTGTCGGCTGCGGCAATGCTACGGAGCTGCTAAATGACGAAATGGAAGTTACTGTTACCTGCGCCAGCGGTGAGGAAGGGATGGTATTTGAAGGGAGGCTGGATTTCTCCTTGAATGAAACGAAGATTGGCAACATACCCAAGGTCAAAACGACCATTTTGTTCAATGTAGCCTCTCCGTCCCAAGCTTTCCATATTTCCAACCTGCCAGGCAAAGGCGTTGGTCTGGCAAGAGAGGAATTCATCATAAACAATTATATTCAGGCACATCCTCTTGCGCTGCTAAACCATTCTACACTTAAGGACGAGGAACTATCGGGAAAAATAAAACAGCTGATAAAAGGCTTTGAGAACGGTGAAACGTTCTTTATCGAAAAACTTTCCTACGGGATCGCGAAAATTGCCGCCGCCTTCTACCCTTCGCCGGTCATTGTTCGGTTCAGTGACTTCAAAACCAACGAATATTACAATTTGCTTGGTGGAAAATACTATGAACCAAAAGAAGAGAACCCGATGTTGGGGTGGCGAGGCGCTTCACGCTATTACTCCACGGCCTACGAGAAGGCCTTTGGAATGGAGTGTAAGGCAATAAAGAAAGTACGGGAACAAATGGGTTTGGACAATGTCATCGTTATGATCCCATTTTGCCGGACAGTCAAAGAATTATATGCCGTATATGCCGTAATGGAAAAATATGGTTTAAAAAGAGGCGTTAACGGTTTACAGGTATTCCTAATGGCCGAAATCCCCTCCAACATCATTTTGGCAGATGAATTCGCCAAACACATCGACGGATTTTCGATAGGATCTAACGACCTAACCCAGCTGGTGCTTGGTCTCGACCGCGACTCTTCATTGGTGGCCAGCATTTATGACGAACGAAATGAAGCCGTAAAACAAATGATCATTCGCCTGATTGATGCCGCAAAGAAAGCTAATATAAAGGTCGGGGTTTGCGGACAGGGGCCTTCGGATTTTCCCGATTTTGCGCAGTTCCTGGTTGAACAAGGCATCGACTCCCTATCCATCACCCCGGACTCATTTCTTAAGACAAACGAAGCGATCCATAAAATTGAAAACAAGTGGCTGAAGGAACCCGCATCCATATGATAACGGCACAGGAAACAGCCTATAGTGTTGTAGTTCCACATTGCAGCTTACTGGGCGAAGGACCAGTGTGGGATGATATCACTGGAAGCATTTGCTGGGTAGACATTCTGACCGGCAAAATCCATGAATTTACTCCATTCAGAAATCTTTTCCGAACCCTTCAGGTCAAAGATATGGTGGGCGCCGTAGCGATATGCAATAATGGAAATTTTGTAGCTGCCCTTAAGCAGGGCCTCGCGATGGTTGAACGAAGCAGTGGTACTGTTACGATTTTGACGCATCCCGATGCTCATATGACACATAATCGCTATAACGATGGAAAGTGTGACCCCGCAGGTCGATTTTGGATTGGAAGTATGTCACTACATGACACTAAAAAAGCAGGCAGCGTGTACATGATCGATCATGACCTCACCTGCTCCACCCAAATTAAAGGGGTCACGCTCTCCAATGGCATGGCCTGGAGTCCAGACTACACCACCTTTTACTATATCGATACCCCTAGTTTTGAAGTAGCAGCCTACGATTATGATTTTGAAACGGGCCAAATCAGCAATAAAAGAGTAGCGTTCACCATACCTAAAAAGGAAGGCTTACCAGATGGCATGACCATGGACATCGAGGGAAAGCTTTGGATCGCTCACTGGGACGGCTGGCAAATAGCCCGATGGGATCCGCGGACGGGAAAAAAGATATTTAGTTTCCAAATGCCGGTTGCCCGTGTCACATCCTGCACATTTGGAGGTAGTAGTTTTCAGGACCTGTACGTTACATCCGCCTGTGTTGGCTTGAATGAAAAACAATACGATGAGCAACCTCTTGCGGGATCGCTTTTCGTTGTCAAAGATTGTGGCTTCCAGGGTATCAAGTCACCTGTATTTAATTATCCAAAAAAGTAAAACGAATAATGAAACTAATACGTTTCGGAGATCAAGGAAATGAAAAGCCAGGCGTGCTATTAAATGGGATGCGAAAAGACCTTTCCAAACACTTTACTGATTGGGATCGTGCTTTCTTTCAGAGCGGCGGGCTGAACGAAGTGCAAAAATTACTCGCTAGCCATTCAACCCTGCCCGACATTGCTCCAGATACCCGCTGGGCCTCCTGTATAGCCAGGCCAGGTAAAGTCCTTTGCATTGGCCTCAACTACTCGGACCACGCAAAAGAGAGCGGAATGCCCATACCGGAAGAACCCATCCTATTCCAAAAGGCTGCCAATACCGTTGTGGGACCCTACGATCCGGTATTGATCCCAAGAAAAAGTACCCAGACGGATTGGGAAATAGAGCTGGGCGTCGTAATTGCGAAAGACACCCGGTACCTCCAATCCGTAGAAGAAGCCGAAAACTGTATTGCAGGTTACTGCATCTCGCACGACGTGTCCGAAAGGGAATTCCAGCTAAAGAGAGGTGGTCAATGGACTAAAGGCAAGTCCTGTGATCATTTCAATCCCTTGGGGCCTTGCCTGGTTACAAAAGACGAAATCGAAGACGTCCATAACCTGCCGATGTCACTGCTGGTCAACGGCCAAAAGATGCAGAAAGGAAATACACGGAATATGATATTCAATTGCTTCTATTTGGTGCACTATCTATCTCAGTTCATGACGCTGGAAGCAGGCGATCTGATCAACACGGGTACGCCACCGGGCGTAGGGCTCGGCATGAATCCTCAACAATTTCTAAAGGAAGGTGATATAATAGAACTTAGTATTGATGGTTTGGGTAACCAAAAACAGGTTTGTACCCCGGCATAAAAACGATTACAAGTATGCTCAGCGAACTTAGAAAACTCTTGCCGGACGGTCGGATAAGGGACAGATACATCGATTTGGTCTCATTTGCTGCTGATGCAGGATTCTATTATCTGCTTCCAAAAGCCGTAGTTCAATTGGAAAGCGAACAAGAGGTCATTTCGCTTTTTCAATTCTGCCACCAACACAAAATGCCGGTCGTTTTCCGAACGGGCGGCACTAGCCTTTCCGGTCAATCTATCACCGACGGCATTTTAGTAGACTTGAGCCAGCGCTGGAACAGGATCGCCATTGAAGATCAAGGCCGCCTGGTACGCGTACAACCAGGTATCACAGGGGCCGCTGTCAATTCCTACCTACGAAGACATAAAAGAAAACTCGGGCCTGATCCATCCAGCATCAGCGCCGCCATGATAGGCGGTATATTGTCAAACAACGCCAGCGGCATGTGTTGCGGCGTTAAGTTAAACTCGTATCATACGCTGAAATACATCCGGTTCATTCTACCAGATGGTAAATTGTTCAGTACAGAAAATCCCTTCGATTACCAAACGTTTGAAAATCAATGCCCGGCACTATTCCAAACCCTCACTGATATTAGGCAGCAAATCTCCCGTGATCGTACCCTTTATCATAAGATCAGAAAGAAATATCAAACAAAAACTACCATCGGGTATTCACTCAATGCCTTTATTGATTTCGTACATCCATTGGATATTTTAGCGCATCTACTTATCGGTGCAGAAGGGACCTTGGGATTTATTTCAGAGGCGGTAATGAAAACTATTCCGGACCTTCCGTATAAAGCAACCGCTCTTTTATACTTTCCGACAATTTATGATGCCTGTCAGGCTATTGAACCACTTAATGACGCTGGCGCGATGATGGTCGAACTCATGGACCGGTCCTCGCTGCGGGCCATTGAAAACCTTGAGGGAATTTCACCCGATGTGAAATCTCTTCCGCCGGGTGCCGCCGCGCTCCTCATTGAATTCCAGGAAAAATCCCTCGACCAGGTGAATCAAAGGGTCGAGCAATTTCTACTTGCCTCTTCCGAACTTTCACTAATGCACCGCCCGATGTTTACAACGGACACGAAAGAGCAGGCTTTTCTCTGGAAGGTTAGAAAAGGGCTTTTCCCGGCCGTGGGCGCGGTTAGGGCCAGCGGCTCTACGGTAATTCTCGAGGATGTTGCATTTCCCATCGAAAAATTAGGCGATGCTATTCTGGACCTGCAGAAACTATTTTCCAAGTACGATTATTCAAACGCAATTATATTCGGACATGCCAAAGACGGAAATATCCATTTTGTCATCACACAATCTTTTAACACGAAAGAAGATATCACCCGGTATGACCTATTTATCAAAGATGTAGTTGACGTTGTCGTAAATAAATATGATGGTACGCTTAAGGCGGAGCATGGCACCGGTCGCAACATGGCTCCATTTGTCGAAACGGAATGGGGCGGCGAAGCGTACCAAATATTCAAACAAATAAAGAACGCCATCGATCCCGCTGGAATTTTAAATCCGGGTGTCATCATAAATGAAGACCCGAACATCCATATTAAGGATTTTAAAAATCTTCCCGCTGTTGAGGAGGAAGTCGACCGCTGTATTGAATGCGGATATTGCGAGCACAAGTGCCCCAGCCGAAACATCACCACGACACCTCGTAGAAGAATTGTCATTCGAAGAGTATTAAAGCATCTCGAGAACTCAGGTGACAAGAAACAATACCGCCTGCTTAAAGACCAATATCAGTTTGACGGACTAGACACCTGCGCGGTTGACGGTTTGTGTGCTACTGCCTGCCCGGTCGATATCAATACCGGAGACCTGATCAAAAGGCTACGGCGCGAAAATCACTCTAAAAGAGCAAACAAAATAGCCATGCTTACAGCAAAGCATTTCAAAACGGTAGAATGGCTGATCAGGGGCGGCCTGAATTTTGGCGCCGTGATAAATAAACTCTTCGGCAGCCATGCGATGGCTCGGGTCACCAGGTGTCTCAAAAAGGCGATCCCATCCGTGCCATTGTGGTCAGATCAGCTACTGCGTGCAACCGACCTTGGCGTTCTGCGAAAAAAGCGCTCCCGTCCATTGAAACACCGTCCCACCATTGTCTATTTCCCCGCATGTATATCAAGAACCATGGGCTCCTATCCGGGTCAGGGACAAAATCTAATGGAAACCTTCGCGAGCATTTGTACCAAGGCATGCATTGAGCTCCTGGTTTTAGACAATGTTCTAGGAAGTTGTTGCGGCCAGATCTTTTCCTCCAAAGGATTCTCCCAAGCTTATAGTTTTACGGGCAACAAGATCATAGAACAATTGTGGCTTAGTACCAATTTCGGAAAGCTACCAGTCGTCATCGATGTGAGTTCCTGCGCCTACACACTGAAAATGTTACGGCCCATTCTCAATAATGAAAACAAAAGAAAGTTCGACCAACTAACCATCCTCGATACCGTTGACTTTTTACGTGACATGGTCATGCCTTTTGTCGGCGCAAAACCCAATGATAAACATATTGTTTTGCACCCGGTTTGTTCACTGCAAAAAATGAAGACGGAAGATAAATTCCTTTGGGTGGCCAAATATTTTGCAAAGGAGGTGACCGTACCCAAATCTGCAGGATGCTGCGGCATGGCGGGAGACCGTGGCTTTCTATTCCCGGAGCTCACCCAATCCGCTACCCAGGCAGAAGCTATCGAGGTCCAAAAGGTCCAATATGACGGATACTATTCCTCCACAAAAACCTGCGAAATAGCCATGTCAGAGGCCGTAAAAGCCAACTATGAATCCATTCTTTATTTAGTCGATGAGATGATGATCCCGATCCGGTAATTCGTTACTTTTTCAGTGCTTTGTTGATTGCCTCGTCTACAAGAGGTTCCATAATATGGTACCCCT
Source organism: Sphingobacteriales bacterium 50-39 (assembly GCA_001898505.1). GTDB lineage: Bacteria > Bacteroidota > Bacteroidia > Chitinophagales > Chitinophagaceae > Puia. The sequence goes on along the minus strand of MKTZ01000001.1, from coordinate 474,451 downwards.
CTTTGTTGGGGTGAACGCCATCGGACGTAAGCGATGTTTTCATGCCTTTATTTTCAGCCGCCATACTGGTAAAATAGTCCAGGTATACTACATCGTTTTTGTCTGCATAGGCCTTCAGCCGCTGGTTCAAATCGGCGATTTTAGCTACAGGTTCCATACCAGGGCAACAGGCATAGTCGAACACCGGCAAAACCGAGCACAGTACTACCCGAATTCCATTCGCCTTCGCCAGCTGGGCCATTGAAACAATATTTCCAAAGACAGTTTCCACACTCACCAGGCCTCCTATACCCGCAATGTCATTTGTGCCACCTAGTATAACGACAGCGGCAGGACCCAGGTCAATGACATCCTGCCTAAACCGAATAAGCATTTGCGCCGTAATTTGTCCACTGACGCCTCGGTTAAAATACGGTTTGCCGGCGAAGAAAATAGAGTCGACCTGCCCCCACCTGGCTGTAATGGAATTGCCCATGAATACCACCCGCCTTTCTCCAGGTTTTGGCAGGCCTATTTGCCTATTTTCCTCCTGAAAACATTTCAGACAAGCCCAATCTTGCTTTAACCTCTCATTCTGTGTTCTCCACAATTCGACCTTACCAGCAGTATCCTTGGCCTTGATATCCTTGAGCCTGCTCCTCAGTTTTTCCAAATATTCGCCAGGTGTTTCCGGCAACGGGAATGATGGATCGGGATTGGGCTTTACAGCCGCCAGGGCTTGCAGTGCCCCGTCAATACCTGCCAAATCGCAGCCCAGTTTCTCTATTTGGAATTTTTCCGGAATACTAGCTTCCCAGGTACTGTTGTTCTCTATAAAACGAATCACCTGGGACAGCAAATGCTTAGAGGTTTTATCCGCAATAAAACCCGAAAATTCGTCGATGCCCTGTTCAGGAGTTAAAGAAGCGTCAGTACAAGACTTTCCGAATGCATATACATTCATCGCTTCAATTTCGGAGCCCGGGCCGCTCGTAAAACTAAACATTCCATTGAGCCCAACCTTTCTTGCATTTTCGATCAGATGATGGATATATCTTGTTTCAGCCTGCGCGGGATGTCGCTTTGTACCACTGTACCCGGTATAACCATCATCTACCTCATCAATAAGAAAATGCGCCCACCCCCACATGCGCTTTACACCCCGCGCTTTCAATTTACCTACATCGTCAGCGACAGGATACGGCTCGGGGTCACGCTTGACGTCGAAGTATGCCTTAAGTGCCAGTGAACGATAGTAATTATGCAGCGGAAACTCTATCCCACAGTCCTTATTAATAAAATTATCTGTGGCAACTATCTTTTTCCCGTAATCGACTTCCTTGTCCCAGAAATGCACATAAAATGGGTTAAATGTCTTATCATCCCAGTGCGAAACAGCCCAAATGTTGGCATTGTAGAACGCATGCGGCGCTTCTCTTTTTACGATAGACTGTACCTTCCGCGACATCTCCATCCACCTTTCAATTCCTTTCTGGCCCAGTGGTACTGGTGATCCCCCAGGATCGCCCCCAAAAAAAGTAAAGAAATCCGCCTTCGACAACAATTTCACGCCTACCGCGATATCATTGAGCCGCGCATCCATCGAATCTTTAATGGCAGGATTATAGGTTTCCCACCACTCCCTCGGGTAGGGCGCAATATTTGATTGGATGATAATACCAACCTTGAAACCTGCCCTTTGAGCATCTGCAATCCCTTTTGCAATCCGGTCGTAGAATTTCTGATGCTGCTCCCTGGGAAGTGACACTGCGACATCTATAAATTGCAATGTGTTATAACCACACGCCCTCCAAAATCGATAGTGCTTCGCCTCGGCAGGTTCGTACGCATATAACCCGATAGAACGTATTTTCTGGACGCCGTTTTGCGCATATGCGGATAGTCCGCAGGAAAGACCAATACATAAAGCAGATAAGGCCAATTTTCTTAAATAGTTCGTCATAAATTATCTTTCATGCCATTAATGAATTTCCAATAATCGAATTTTTACACGGCGCAAAAATTCGCCGGGCGTAATTGGCAGCGGAAACTTTTGCTTTGTGATGGGTCGTACACCTGCCAGGGCGTTTAAAGCCTGATTGGCATTGGGATAATCAACAACAAACGGATGAAGGCGATACGCCTGCGGCAAACTTGCTTCCCAGGTGCTGTGATTCTCTACAAACCTAAGGATCTTTCCTAAAACAGGTGCCGTACCCTTATCTGCAATCAAGGATGCAAATTCATCTATGACTTCTTCCGGTCTTAATAAGGAATCCTGACAAAATCTCCCCGTAGCGTATATATTCAGCACTTCCGTCTCAATATCGGAAGAATCGATGCCGACATTGACAACAACGCCATTGAGACCAAGCTTTCTTGCGCTATCGATAAGGCTATTGAGGTATCTGGTTTCCGATTGGGTTGGATGAATTCCGCTCGCCAGATATCCCGTGTATCCATCATCCACCTCATCCACCAAAAAATAGGGCCAGGCCAAAAGCTGGTTTTTACCACTTGGGGCCAAGGACCTGATGTCATTATTATTTGGAAATAAGTCGGGAGCCTTGTTAGCTTTTGAATACATATCCAATGCTAAGGATCGATAGTAGTTGTGCATGGGAAATTCGATTCCCATATCCTTAACCGCAGGGTCGGCGATCATCATTCTGCTATACAGTGTTTCCTTATCCCAAAAATCCACCGTAAAGGGAGATGTAGCCTCACTGTCCCAATATGCCAACGCCCACAAATTCACGTTATACTGCGCATTTGCGGCATGCATCCTCGCCATGTCACGCACTTTTAGCGCCATTTCAAGAAAGTAACCTACCCCGGCCTCTCCCAGCGCAACAGGGCTGCCACCCGGATCCCCGGCAACCAACGTGATTACATCGGTAATCGAAAGTCGCTTGATTATAGACTCGATGTCGTTAAGTCTTTTTCGCATTTGGCCGGTGTCCCTGGGATCAAATCCATGTCCATTGCCGCCTATATTGGAGAGAACAACTATTTCTACCTTGAATCCCGCTTGTTGAGCATTTACCATGCGGGAATAATACGGATCCAGGATCGCATCGCTTACCGTTACTCCCGTTATCAGAAAAGAAATAGTATTATACCCGCAAGCCTTCCAGAAATCATAGTCGCGCTTGGTCTCCATATGCCAGGAAGGGTGCAAATAAACAGCTAACGTCTGAAAGTTTTGCTTAAAAGTCTTCTGTCTATTAAGGTCCTTGAGCGTAGCCTTCATTGCAGAGATAAGCCGGGGAGTATATGTTTGAACTTGGACGTAGGCATCGGCAACACGCTCAGTCAAAGTTTCCCCTTTGCCCAATTCCCACCACGGTTCGCCCGTAAGGAACGGATGGAGATAATTTGACGGAAATGCCTTTAAAGCTTCAGTCATGGGTGGCCAATACCAAAAACTATTGTAGCCATGCCTCTTATGCCAGTCATCCGCGGCATTTATGAAGGCGCCAAACTCGCCGATGCTCCGGGGGGTAGCCTTGCCATTCTCGCTTTTCAAAGTCTGCGTCAAAGTATACAAGCTGGCAGCCATATGGAGTTCGCTAATCAGATCGGCAATAAAACGTCGCGGATCGTTAAACAATAGCCCCCCCAATCTACCGGTTTTAAGTGTTGACTTTTGCAATTTGGAAAGTTCCGCGACCGCTGCTTCCATTCGTGAAACATCGGTGGTCTGCAATGCCTTCCAGCTTTCTTCTATTTCGTCACCGGCATCTTCGATTAATTGGTTAGCAAAGGCCACATAGTCCGCAGTCTCAGCGGACAAGCCCATGGCCCCCCTCGCGAATGCGAATGTGTTGGGCAATTGAATCGCATGGGTCAAGGCGTTCGCAAAGACGCCCCTGCTTCCAGACAGTTTCCCAGCGTTATAGGCTGCGTCTCCATAACCGGTAAACGGAAATGCCGGCTCTGCTTCTATGGCGCCATAGTTAAATGCAAGCAGCCGATCTTTCATCACCGAGTCAATTCCTTGGCCAAATGACGCCCAATTGCTGGCAACACCCCAGGGCTCAATACCTTGCCGTTGAATAAGGCCCAACGCATCCTGGATTTCCGCCTGGGTACCCATGGTGAAATGTCCAGTTGCATGAAACTTACCGTAGGATTCCCATCCCGTCCACGCCCAGTAATAAATCTCGATTCCGGGCCTCAAGCGGTTGAGCATTCGCTTATGGGCTGTCAGCAAATATGCAAATTCCACATTTGTCGAGTTGGGATAGCCTCCTGGATCGCTGTCAATGATGAAGACGCCGTCTGCTTGTTTTAGTGGCCTAAAAAGCTTCTCCCGCCATTCCATCAATTTACCCAATTTTACAGGATCGCCAGAATCCACATATTCGTCCATGCCATATAGCGGACGATCTTTGAACGTGTATCGTGAGGCCTTTTCACTTTTAGGCGCAATATTGGGGCATAACACGATAAACACTTTCATCTTGAATTCCTTCTGTGCCACCTCGATAATGGACTTTGTTTTGCCCAGCTCAGCCTGATCGCTCGGCGTCAGCGGGTTTGGCATGGTTTCCAGCATCGGCCAAATTAGTATGCTATTATAGCCAATTTGGCAAATCCCACCCAGATAGCTGCGCCAGTCTTGAAGTGTCCAGGTTCTGGCCGCATAGGGATGATTATAAGCCCAAGCCTGATGAATATACATACCCACCATTTTGTCCTTGTCCTTCTCCTGTGCCGCAACCAGCTTGAAAAGAACAATGGCGCAAACCATAGTAACCAGCTTCCTACCCTTAGCTTTTCGTTTCATAACTTTCGGCTTTACCACGCTTAATGAATCATTTTTTTAGCATTTAGGGTGCCTGTGTAGGTTATTACAATGGATTCGCCAGGTGCTAAAACGGTTGTGATGGGGATATTTGCCCCTACCGCGGCAGGCAGAACGCTAACTCCACCCCGGGACACCGCAGAGATACCGCTTGTAGCACTGTAGTACAATATCTCAGGCGAGGCGCCCGCCGTGTAAGTCCATGGAGAGCCGCCTGTAGTAACTGCGGCCGCACCCACCGGGTTGTAGCCCGTAATGTCCTGGATGACATTGCCGGTACCCGTGGCAGTGTTAGAAACGGGAGTGGTATTGGCTGTCATACTACCACCCGAAAACTTCGTAGTAGCCGCCGTACTAAGAATAGCCAGCCCAAATCCGTTGCTATTGACCGAACTGTTAGAGAAAGAATTTCTGGCACAGCCAGTAGTGACATAAATCCCCGATCCCGTACAATTGTACGCATAGGTATTCGTAAAGACGTTATCTGTGCAATTTTGGACAAAGAGACCCGCCGCGCCGGCCACTGCGCCGGTGATTCCGGTGGCGCCATTGATAAGCGTGTTGGTAAAAACGCCTTTAGATATATTATCCAGGATAATGCCATGGCCCAGCGCAAGGGAGGACTCAAGGCTCAGCGAAAAGACGAACTGGGTGTTGCCTATGTACATACCGTCACCTATTACACTGTCTGAAAAAACACGGGTCAGCCAAACAGCTGCACCATTATTTAGAACAATTCCGCGAATGGCGGAATTATAAGTCCGCGGGCCGCCACCCCACCCTAGTACATCCACACGTTCGAGTTCGATGCCGGCATAGTCTTCCAGGCGGATACCCTCCCATGCGACTGAAGCAGAATCTTGCGTGAAATCCACAATGGTCGATCGGATAAGGAAGAAGCCCCGGGAGCGGCGGCTATAGATCTGACGTCCTCGGGTCTGCCAGGCTAAACAATCCTCGATCATAACGTCCACAACATAGTTCGAAGTGCTGGCTTCGTCTCCAATGGCCTCCACGCAGTTTGAAAACCGAACCTTGGAAATCCTGACCCGGGTGACGGGTGCACTTGAATTAGTGCCAAAACGGATAGCCGTTGATGACGCGCCCGAACCCGTCATGTCGATATAGACATTGCTGATACCAGACGTCTTGTCGAATCCAGTCAGCCGGAATAGAGAAGTGGTCGCGGTCGACTTCAATAACACCTGGCTTTCGCCCTCTATAATTTGTCCCGTGCCTACCGTAATTTGATTGGCGCCAAAATGGTACCCTGCAGCCGTGTAAGGAATTTTGACCGTCTTGCCTGTTGCCAAGGCATTTGCCATTGCAGTAGCATTGACATTGGCATTGGCGATATTGCCGTCGCCAATAGCGCCGTAGTCGGTGATCAGGACATATGGTGCATCGGATGGGGCTTTTCTAATAGATTTATAGACTGTACCGGCAGTTGCATTGTTCATAAATGACGCTGAAAGCATCGTAACTACCGTAAGACAACATGCAGAAAAACATTTGAAACGGCGTGCTGATAAATTCATATGGCTATGGTTTAATTTAGTTATATTAAAGATAGACGCACACACTTTGCAAAATGTTTCGCAGTTACCATGAATTGTAGTGAAATTCTCACTGGGTATGGCTATAGAAAGTAGTTCAGTGTTAATACGCCCGCAAGACCGACCAGCGCTATGATGCTTTCCATTAAAGACCAGGACAATACCGTATCCTTAAAACTTAATCCCAAATATTCTTTGAACATCCAAAAGGCAGGGTCATTAACATGCGAAAACATCAGGCTGCCAGATCCTATGGACAGGACTACAAGATTTGGATCCATGTGGGCGCGAGCCATTAACGGTCCAATGATACCGGCAGTGGTCAAACCTGCTATGGTCGCACTACCCAAACAAACCCTGATAGTAGCTGAGATCAGCCACGCCAAAACCAATGGATGAATAGAAAGGGTCGAAAGACTATCTGCCAGCTCCCTGTTGACATTACTGTCAACGAATACTTGCTTCAAAGCACCAGCACCGCCCATCACGAGTAATACCATTGCAATCTCTTTTGTCGCATCAGCATACATATTCATCAATTGAGTCATTTTAACTTTCATTGAACGACCCAAGGTAATAGTTGCAACACCCAATGACAAAAGAATGACCACTGAAGGTTCCCCTAAAAATACCGCTGCCTTATGAAAGAATATGCTGTTTTTGGAGGCCCAATTGGCGAATACCGACAACAGCATCAGGATGACTGGCAATAGTGCAGATAAAAAAGCATTGCATGCTCCGGGAAGTTTTTCTTCGGACAATGTCCTTACCTCAAAAATGCCAGGCTTTACTGCCGATTTGATACGAACAATTCTTGAGAAAAATGGGCCTCCGATGATCATGGCAGGTACAGCGATTGCGACGCCATACAAAAGCGACTTGCCAATACCGGCGCCAAGTTGGACTATCAAGGCCGTTGGTGCAGGGTGTGGTGGCAAGTAACCCTGAGCAACAGACAACGCGGCTAACACCGGAATAGCGATCGTTACGGCGGGCAGATCATACCTGTATGCAATCGTAAAAACCAATGGCATTACCAGCACAAAACCTACCGCGTAAAATAATGGAATACCGACTATAAATCCCGTTAGCAACAGCGCCCATCGAATATATTTCCTTCCGGCAATTCCCATCAGCACCGATGCGATTTTTTGCGCGGCTCCACTCTCCGCCACCAGTTTCCCAAGCATGGCGCCACAACAGATAACAATCGAAAGAGACCCCAAAATATCACCCAGGCCTTTTTGAACAGAATTTATAATCCGCTCAACAGGGATACCAAACGCTAAACCAGCGACGATAGAAACCAGCAAGAAGGCAAGAAATGGGTTCAGCTTGAGCCATGTAATAAGTAATACCAGGGATGCAATACATAAGGACACTGTAGCGATGACCATAATTATCGCTTTTACATCGCCCTCAAAACCTCGCCCGCAATTTTAATGGCATGATCGACATCCTGCTCCGTGTGTGCAGCGCTCATATACCATAACCCCCGTCCTATTATCCTTATTTTCCTGTCATGCATGGCGGCGATGAATCGTCCGAGCTTCTCTTTATCACTCGAAAGCGTATCCCGATAATCATTTAAACCAGGCAGGCTGGTAAAGGATGTTACAAACATGGGCCCCGCCCCTTGCACCAATAAATTCTGGTTGCTTTCCAGTGCAGCATTCCTTAGCCCGTACATCAGCTTCTTCCCCAGTTGAAACATGCGTTCATACGGGTTTTCCTTTTGCAAGACCTCTATGGTCGCCAGAGCAGCCGCGACCGTCGCATTGCATGAATTCATTGTCCCCGCGTGAATCACCTTGCCTTCTTCAATTAAATGCATCCATTCTTTTTTGCCGACAATGGCGCTTATCGGATAGCCGCTGCCCATTGCCTTCGCGAATATGGCAAGGTCGGGAGTTACTTCAAAATATCGTTGAGCTCCGCCGAGCGACAATCGGAAGCCGGTGATTACTTCGTCGAAAATCAACGCGATGTTGAACTCGTTGCACAATTCTCTTATCCCTGAAAGATACCCCGGTTGAGGAAGAATACATCCGTTGTTGCACATTACAGGCTCCGTAATGATAGCTGCAATTTCTTTGTGGCGGAGTTTTACCGTTTTCCTTAGAAGATCAAGGTCATTCCACGGAAGAATGATAAACTCATCTTTCGTTGCAGGGGAAATGCCCTGGCTCCAGGGAAAAACATTTGGCTGCTCACGGCTGCCTAAATCCTTCGCAGAAGGAGCCGAGATCCCCCATGCAACATTATCCAACCATCCATGGTAATGCCCTTCAAATCGAAGGAATTTATTCCTCCCCGTTTTTGCACGCGCAACCCGAAAGGCTGTCTGCACAGCTTCGGAACCATCCAGGCAAAAACGCATCATCTCCGCGGAGGGAATAAGCTCATTTAGCTTTTCTGCCAGTTCTATTTCACGAATATGCTGACCAGCGAAAAGCTGCCCTTGCTCCGAGTATTCATTTATAGATCGCAAAACATGCGGATGTGAATGACCCAGGATCAATGGCCCCTGGCTTAAGGTGAAATCAAGGTATTCATTTCCGTCTACGTCGTAGATACGGCTTCCCTTACCATGTGTATAGAAAATTGCATGAGGATGGTTATATTTTCTGAACTCCGAAGAGACACCGCCTGCCAGCACTTTCCTCGCTCTTTGTAATAACGCCGCCGACGCTGCGTACTGTGTATTGCTCATACCTCTCTATTGTATTTATTAAAATAAAATATGAATAATATATTTTGCCAATTGATCGCCCACCATCAGTACCTGACCAGGTATCCCGTCCTGCTTGACCCGAACAGGCCCCGATCCCGCGCCGTCACTGATAGATATCGCCTTTATAGTACGTTTGAAATGGATGCGGGCAGGACCTGTTACCAGCAATTTCATTTTCTGTGCTTGCAACAGGTCTTTATCATCTTCCGTACCTATAATCAGTCGCTCCCCTTCTACAGTACAGAGAACCTGGTCATTGACCTTTATTTGACCCGTACCTTCGAGCAGCGAGACCCCTTCCGTCGTCATATGGACGATCCCGAAGTCATTCACGTCGACAGTAGCGGACAACCGGCCATATTTTACTGTAACTTGTTTTTCGGGTTTTCGTGCAGCGAGTGTAAAAAGCTGACCTTTTACAGTGCGCCGGGAAAGCAGGTCTATTTGCGCGCCTGGTGTGACAGATACTTTCTCCAACACACTACAGGACTTCCACCCATCAACACCCGTATATACCTTTACACCTCTTGCCCGCAAGGACTGCACTGCCATCTCGGAGGCTGATGATAGCGGATAGGGACAAATAATAGCCTTTGCAGATTCGGGAAGATTGCTTAAGCTCGATTCCTGCCAAATGCCGAATATCGCTTTGACCGACCATAGCGCCGCCAGTGTAGTTCTTACGGGATCGAGGCCTTGTAGTTGCGCAGCGGGTATTACCACGTATACGTGCTCCCTGCTTTGAACCCGCTGCAGGCCGCCCCCCATAATACCCAGACGGCCAAGCGCTAACGCCGCAGCGGCTGGAAATACCGTACCGTGATAGATCGAACCGTAGCCCGTGCCACTAGGTGTTGGGCAAAGCCCTACCCCCCGCTCATCCCATGTCTTCCCTAAGTCCAAATAAGGCGGGAACCAACGAGGATCAGGCGATCTATCCAACGATGCTTCCCGAAGGGGTAAAGGCCAGTAGCAAGATTCCCGTGCAAGCCAGCTAATTCCCCATTCGTAGGACATGGCCCCTGCCGCACCCGCGCCCAAAGCATAATGTGCATTGCCATCATAATTTTTTTCGTGGTTCCACTTTCCATATCCAAACTCCTCCAGCAACAACGGCTTGTTGACAGCAATTGGATCAAAATATTGAACCGTCAATCCCGTTTGTTCGGGGCCAAGATAACAATGCCAGGGAAGTACGGGGGCGTCCTGGTTGGCCAAATAAAAATCCCCGCCATTCATCGTAGAAAACATATAACCAGGCATCGTCGCCTGATTGGCGCCAGCCTTTCGGATGGCATTGGTCATTTCCCTCGCCCATTGCCGGAATAGCAATGTATCACGCACCGTCCCCCTTTCAGTAGGAATGCCTTTCCACGTTAAGACCTCTTTATCCATCTCAGAAGGATCAGGATCCCTCATATATACCTCATTGGCCAAATTATACATTATATTACCGGCATTTTTCCATCTACTCGCCAACACGGTTACAAACTCTCTTTGCAGATTAAGATTGCGCAGCGAAAAACTTATGATATTAAAATCCCTTGGGCCGCGGTAGTCAAAAAGAACCTGCTCCCCGGAGGCGCGCTCGAAACCCATTTTTCGCGCCCACTGCGTAAAAATGCATATATCCAGTACAATGCCGTTTTGCGCAGCAAGATGAATGGCCACGTCCATGGCTCTTAATACAGGTTCGTCGATCACGGGATCAACCCATACCCGAACAATACGATAGCCCGCCTTGCGAATAGCCGCAAGGTCTTCCGCTGCTTTTAGCGGTTGAAATTCGCGCCACACCCACTCCCACCAGGAGGTAGATGGATAATAATGCGTCCCTGCCCAAAAACCCTCTTTACCGTCGATCAGAATTGACGGACCTCTGAAACTTATAATTGGAGGGGTTTTAAGTGGCTGCCCCAGTACCATAAATCCAAGTTCCCGCCGGTCGATTAGCACGGGATTCCCCACAACCGACAGCAGCTCGGCCTGTTCCACATCCTGCAGGATCTCCACCCGTATGGTCCACATGCCATTTTGAGCGCCGGGGCGAAAATCACACACTGCCACGGTATCACTTCCCCCCTCTGGCACGCGCCGCATATCCGTAATGGGCCTGAATTCCCTGTCGTTTGGCCCTTTTACTGAATATCGACATATTACAGAAACAGCTTCCGGCCTATTGTTCCGGATACGAGTGCTGATCTGGGCCCGTTCGCCAGGATGGTAAGACGCGTAATTTGTTGCGAAAGCTGTCACCTGCAAACCACCTTCCCTGCGACGCACAATATTTCCAAGTATATTTTTCCATCCAGTGACATCCAAAGCTTCCACCGGCTTTTCTAAAAAAAAGAAAAAGCATTCGCTGCCTCTAAATCTCGCTAAAGCGAGCGAGGGTGCATAGTAGCTCATCACAACTGCCGGATATCCGACCGTATTACCAAACTTGTCCACCGCTTGTAAAACAGGCAAAAAATCAGCACGCACCTCTTCGTCGATGTTGTGATTTGGCATTTCCTTCGGAGGAGCAATAAAAGCCGAGTGCACTCTCGAAGCCGAAAACGTCAATTTGTCCACAGCCAGGGGAGATCCACTTATCGGCTGCAAATCGAGGTCCATCTCCGAAGGCCTAAATGCACCGACCGACAACTCTCTGGGAACTCCTTCGGGATTCCCGATCCATATCAACCCGTCCCCCTGAGCCAAACTCTTTATCAGTTCCTCCGGGTTTAGGGCCGCCCGGGAGGTCTTCTTTACGTAATCAGGCAACATCCCTGCAAAACGATCCAACCATTCGCTATCTGCTACCAGGTGCAACCCCGGATGGTATTCACTTAAAGGGGACAAGCCGTTTGTGCAAGTGGCATGTTCATCCGGCCTCGGACCGCTTGTTGCCTCATCTTTAGGAATCCTGCTCCAGGACATCATTGGCGCCGCCAAACCGAGCGAGCCCAGCGCTAACGTCTTAATGGTCTCTCTTCTATCCATAACTGTTAATAGATTCGCTTTCTTCAGATTAAATGCCTATTGCCTATTAGTCCATCTCCTGCAACGCCTTTTTCATTGATGCAATCAGCCGTGGGGTATAGTCTTCGAGTCTTGCCAATCCGTTTTTCACCTTATCAAAGGGCGTGTCTCCTTCGTCACTTACCCAGGTCAAGGTAGCAAGTGTTGCGTCCAATTGCTTGGATTTTAGTTTTGCCAACGTTTCCTGCATCACTGGCCAGGCCCAATGGTTACTATAACCATGCTTTCTCTGCCAGGTCTCCGCAGCACTGATAAAGGCGGAAAACTTCCTTTTCACCATATCTTTTTTTGCGGAGGCATTGACAGCGGCTCTGAAATCATACATCGATCCCACTGCCCTGAGTTGAAGAACAAGATCATTGATAAACCGGGCCGGATCTCCAAAGAAAAGCCCTTGCAACGGTCCGCCTTTTAACGACCCCGGTTTTAATGCTGCCAATCTCTCCGCGCACGTGTTCATCTTTTGCACATCTTCACCCTGCAATGCCTGCCAGCTTTCCACGATAAGATTGCCTTGGCCCGGGATCAAATCGTTGGCGAAATCGACATAATCTTTTGTTTCGAGGGGTAGCCCACGCGCACCTCTTGCGAATGCAAATGTGTTCGGCAGTTGGATACAATGTGTTTGCGCGTTACCCATCACCCCTTTTCCTCCTCCATTTTTCCCGGCATTGTAAGCTCGATCCCCGCCAAATAATGTAAATGGGAAAGAAGGTTCCCCTTCGATAGCTCCATAGTTATAAGAGATAACACGGCCAGCCATCCCAAGTGAGTCTGCAATGTCCGGACCATAGCCGCTGGCCACGCCCCACGGCTCCATACGTTGTTTGGACATAAGGCTTATGGTTCTCCGAATTTCTGAGGGGTCACCTCTCTTTAGTTCGCCGGTGGAATAAAAGTAGCAATACGACTCCCATCCAAAATTAGCCCAATAGTCGATATTTATGCCGGGACGGATGCGGTCCAGCATTCGACGATGCGCCCCTAAGAGATAGACGAATTCAAGATTAGTGGATTTAGGATAGCCGCCAGGATCGCTATCGATAATAGTGACGCCATCCGCCTGGGCCAGCGGGCGAAATAACTCCTCCCGCCGTTCAATCAATTTCCCGAATGCCACCGGGTCACCCGGATCAACCCTTTCGTCGGTGTGAAAGAATGGCCTTTTCTCAAACGTGTATTTACTGGCCTCTGCGTTGTTCGGCGATATGTTCGGACAAAGAACTATGGAAACATTCATCCTAAAATCCTGGTGGGCCATATCTATCACCGCAGCGATCTTCTTCAGATTCGCTTCATCGCTTGGAGTCAGCGGATCGGGCATTGTCTCGAGCATTGGCCAGATCAGGATAGCATTGAACCCCAACTGATGTAACCCATCGAGATACCCTCGCCAGTCCTGGATCGTCCAGGTACGGGCTGCATACGGATGGTTATAGGACCAATGCTGGTGGATGTACATCCCGATCAATTTCTCCCCGGTTTTACTACTACCGTTTACCTGTGCAAGTGCACTATCACCGATACAGAGCAGACTACAACAAATCGCAAATACACCAACAATTGTTCTCATATTAGATTTTTTTAAAAAGAGTTCATCGCACCTACCAAAGCTACCCCAAAAATCTACTTAAAATGTCGCACATTTTTCCAAAACTATCTCAGCATTACCACCCGGGATTTTGGTTTTTGGAAAAATCAGGAATAAGGGACGCCTCGCTCAGTGGAATTGGAAACAACAGATACTTGTCTTGCCATCCAAAGCCCCGGCGCTCTGTTACAAAACGGGAATAGGTGAACGACCCTCCATTCTTGGCAATTTGCAGACCCGTAACCAGCTTATCTGTTTGAGACAATATTTTCCATCTCCTTACATCCCAAAAACGGTGCTCCTCATAGGCAAACTCCACCCTTCTCTCGCGATGTATTCGATCCCGCATTTGATCCTGGGTCAGTCCGGCAGGTAAATTTGGCATACCAGCCCTGCTTCTCACTATGTTTACCGCTGCGTATGCGTTAGCAGGTCCATTCGCCTCATTTTCCGCCTCAGCATAGTTAAGATAAATTTCAGCCAGCCGATATTTCTTCCATTTGCTCTGCTGCACCAATTGATTGGCAGGAATTAATGGGTCATACCACTTCCGCAGGTAATAACCGGTCCTCGTGTTTGCGAACTGCAAGTATGGCAAGAGTTGATCACTTCCACCAACATAAGCTTGTATATTGTGATCTACCCCATTTATAACGCCATAGTGCGATCCATCGAACCAAACGGTGGCATAAAACCGTGGATCACGCCCCACATAGGGGTTGGTTTCATCATACCCTGATGCAGGATTTATAATTGGCTGCAAATGGTCGGCATCCGAGTAACCCAATACGGCGGGTTCACCCGTGCCTTGCATGTCATAGCTGTCGACCAGCTCCTGTGAGGGGCAAGCTCCCGCACTCGTACCTATAATCAATCCATTCGTGGGAATGGTATTAATAACCGAAAACACACCCGCAGGATAAGGAAGTTCATAAATAGTCTCGTGGTCAAGGATGGAGCCCCCTAAATCCTGCGTCTTCAGGAAATATTGACCATAGTCCTGGTAAAGCTGATAATCCCCCTGCACCGTCAAAGCCTGAATCGCCTGCTGGCCGGCCTGAGAGGCGGCCGCCCATTTTGAAACGTCATTACTTTGGTTCCAGAGCGGGCTCGCGTTGAATAGCAATGCCTGCGTTTTAATCGCATATGCCACGGCCTTCGGAAATCGGCCTCTTTCAGAAGCATCTGTTATTCGTAACGGCACATTTTGATTGGCGATCACCGCATCACAATCGCTTACTATAAAATTCACTACTTCCTGAAATGATGGTCGGGTCAGTGCAGAAAAATCAAACCCCGCAGCAAAGGGCTTTGATACTGCCGGCATCGGACCATATTGCTTGACCAACTCCCAATAGAAAAAAGCCCTCAACATTTGCACCTCGCCCTTGAGGCGACTTTTCTTTGCCGTATCCGATATATTTGCGTTATCGATATTTGCCAGGAACAAGTTGGAATATCCTATCCCTTGCCACCATATGGAATAATCCAGCATTCCAGCCAATGGGCTGGAAGAAGGCGTAAGCGCACCATTCTGCCATTGCAGGGCCATACCTCCAATAAACGTATTACGATTATCCTGCGCTTCGTCGGTGATCCCGGCTAAAAACCCATAGCTATTATAATTAAAGAAATACAGTGGGATCTTACCATAAATTGTATTGACAAATGATTCCGTTTGAATCTGATCCTTAAATACCTGGTCCAATGTCAACCGCCCATCGGGCGTTATGTTGAGGGGATCTTTTTTACAAGAAGCCAGGAAAAGAGCTGCGCCAATTATAAATATGAATATTTTTTTCATTTCCATTAGTTTTTTAAAAAGTAACATTAACTCCCGCGTTGAAAATCCTTTGGATAGGATACGTATAACTCGTCAGCTGCTCTGGATCAATTCCCTTAAAAGGCAGCTTATCCCATGTGTACAGATTCTGGCCATTGAGGTATACGCGAACTTTATTCACCCCTATTTTGTTCACTAATGTCCGGGTAAAAGTGTACCCGATCTCTATGTTGCGAAGCCTGACATAACTCGAATTCACGTAAAAGAAATTGTTCGTTTGTTCGTCGGGCGACACTTGGGTAGTAAGCCTTGGATAGCGAATTACTTCTCCTTTAGCCGCCCTCTCCGGCGTCCAGCTGTAATTGTGCCAGTCGGAATAATTTGTATAGCCTGCACCAGCCCATATGCCGGCTCCATTCAACAACCGACCAACATTGGCGACACCCTGGAACAGCACGCTGATATCCCATTGCTTCTGGCTCGCACCAAATGCCAGCCCATATGTATACTCCGGCACAGCAGTATATCCTATTGGCGCTTTATCACGTTCATCGATAATTCCGTCTTTATTTAAGTCAACATATTTGAAATCGCCGGGGCGAGCTGCGTGGCCGCCTACACTTTGAACCGGCGACCGGTCAATGTCACTCTGATCCGTAAAATATCGGTCTACGATGTATCCAAAATTTTGACCTAAGGAGTATCCCGTGGATCGATATCGATAGGCGTAGTTGGGGCTTAACAAGGGTTCATCCGCAGCAATCTGTTTATTTTTAGCATAGTTGAAGTTGAGCTTCCCGAATACGGTCAATTTCCTGGAAACAGCTTTGCGATATCCCAGTTCGACCTCGTATCCCTTATTTTCGATCACCCCAATATTTACAGGGGGTAAGACGCTCAGGTCAAAACCATTTAGCGCCGGGATCGTGGACCTGTTTCGCAAAATATTATCCCTTCGTTCCTTATATATGTCAACCACGAGATCGATCCCCGGAGCCAATCCCAGTTCAAAACCAATGTCGGCCTTCCTGGCGATTTCCCAACTAATATTAGCATTTTTCAGCATGTTGATGGCAATCTGCTGCCCCAAACCCAGGCTCGTTGAATATCCGCCCCCTTGTATATGGATATCGTCCAGGTAGAGAAAACGGCGTCCCCCCAACTGATCGTTACCGACCTTCCCGTACGATCCTCTAATCTTTAGATGCGTAATAATATTCTGATTTTTCATGAAGGACTCGTTGGAGATCAACCATCCGCCCGACACCGCAGGAAAGAATCCAAACCGCTTGCCTTTCGCAAATTGTTCAGATCCATTGTATCCAGCGTTGAACTCTGCAAAAAATCTATTGTCGTACCCATATGTCACCCGGCCAGAGACACCACGCAAATTAAAGGGTAGTTGCACCCCCTGTATATTTTGTTGCTGTTGGTAAAACACCAACCCCGTAACATTATGTTTATTGAAGGCCCTGCTGTAATTCAAACGTGCCTGGAAATTGGAAAGAGAACTGAAATCTGTGCTCCCTCCAATCGTCAAAGGTGTATTCAGCCATCCGCCATATTGCGTAAAATAAACCGAGTCCGGTCCACTTGGATTCCCCAAACTAGGCGTAAGCGCCTGCATGTACCTGACAAACTCTCTTCCGCCGTATAAATTATTCGTTGATTTAGTGTCAAATGACATGATAGCTTCGGCTGACAACCCCTCGGTAATGTTACCAAGATCCTGTCTCATGCCAAATGTAGCCAGCACGTTACTCCGGGTCTGTTGGATATACCCCGACCTGTTCAACAACCCATAGGCCGGCCAATCCACATTTGGGCCGGTCGTCACATCCCCTGAAGGCGTGAGAACAGGTACGTTCGCCGGCACTCTTGACATAAAGGAAGTAATATAAACAGCTGGCGACATGCTCGCCAACGTCGCAGTTATGTCCCCAACTCTGTTCAATATGCCCATGGGCATGTTTTGTTTTTCCAAATATCCGCCTACATTAAGATAGACATCCAATCGCCTGTTCAGTTTCAAGTCGATATTTGACCGAAATGAATACCGTTTCAACCTGAAGGAAGGATCATAAGGCAAGTCCTTCTCCACGCGAAACTGGCCACCTTGATTGAGGTATGTCGCATTCACAAAATATCTCATGGCGCGGTTGCTGGTTGATCCGGAAATATTCAAGTTGTACCGCTGCTGCATGGAAAAATCTTTCAATATCACCTTCCTCCAGTCTGTATTGGGATAGTTTACGGGATCTGCGCCCGTTTTGTACACATCCAATGTCTTTTGGGAGAACTGCTGCGGCAAATTATCGTTGCTCAAAGCCAGGTTGCGCAATGAAGCATAGTCATATGCATTAACCGTCTTAATAAAATATGGAAAATTCTGCGCGGCTGCCTCGTAGCTGAAATTCATCTCAGGTATTTCTGACGCACCTCGTTTGGTAGTAACCAATATGACTCCGTTTGCTCCCCTCACGCCGAATAGGGCAGTGGAGGATGCGTCCTTAAGAATGGTGACGGATTCAACTTCATTCGGATCTATATAGGTCAAATCTCGTTCCACGCCATCTATCAACACGATCGGATTCGTCGAATTGATGGTCGCCCTCCCTCTTATGAATAATGCGGTTACATCCCTACCTGGTTCACCGCTTGTCTGAAGTGTCGTCAACCCTGGCAGGCGACCTGCCAGCGAAACGGCAAGGTTGGCCGCGGGGCTCTGCTTGATCTCCTTGGTACTGACAGACGCAATAGCACCCGTGACGGTTGCCTTTTTTTGCTTGGCGTAGGCCACAACGACCACCTCATCCAATTCCTTTTTTGCATTTGCCATGCTGACGTCAATAGTAGACGAATTACCTACCAAGACTCTCTTTTCCCGGTAGCCGGCATGTGTAAAAATCAACTCGGATCCCGGAGATGCGATAATGCTGAATTTCCCATGCAGATCCGTCCGGGCGGCCGTTCTGGTCCCGGATACCATAATTGTTACATTGTACAGGGCCGTTTGCTCCAGCGAATCTCTAACAGTACCGGTAACGGTGCTAATTTGAGAAAAACCCAACGAACTGTAACAACAGATAATAGCCAATAAAAGAATACGCTCCCATTGAAATCGGTACCTGAAGAAATTCTTTCTCATTTGCAAGCAGTTTTTGGTTGTTAATCTGTCTTATTTAATATAAAGTTAATTCACTAAAAAAGAGGAATTATCTCATAATTTTCCAAAAATGTAACCTCGTTATCTATGTTGACGATTAAGAAACTGATCAAATTAGATTTGATGATTCAAATGATAATAGTAATGAAGGTGAGATGTACTTCTATTCGCAAATTCCCGCAATTTCTATCATGGAGATTCCGCCCGGTCCAGGTTCGTTGTATCCGCCTGTTACAAATAATACGTCGCCATATAGACACAAGTTACTAGGTAATGGAAACTCTGTTCGAATGGAATTTATATGTTCCCCTTTCGGCGACAATACTTGCACAGCCCGCATACCATAGTGTGCTACCCACAAATTTCCGCTATCATCCAACCTAATCCCATCGGGTAGATTCATGATCTGATAGCCGGAAGGATGGCTCGGCAGTGTTGCAAAAACATCCATTGTGCCTTCCGGTATTCCAGGTGATCTTAGATGAAAAGCAACAATCCTGTTACAATAGCTTTCTGCTACCAGCAGAAGCTTTCCCTGGTCTGCCAGCGCAATGCCATTGGGAAAGTCGAGATTGATGGCAATGACCCGCTCTTCGCCGTTGGGCGAATAGTAGCAAACCTTTCCTTCTCCCCGAATTGAATCTGTGAAATAAATGCCGCCATCCGCGTCGATTGCAAGATCGTTAGGGCAATGAATGGATTGTCCATCACAGCTATGTAAAATATCGTTCCCCAAAAAATGACCACCACTATCGTATCTGCTAATCGAACTGTTACCGCTATCGCAAATCAAATGATCACCATTCGGCACTATAAGTTGGCCATTCGGACATGTCGCCCTCGCCCAATTGGATACCACGCCTCCCGCATCCATTTTCATAATCAGGCCGCCTCTTAGCGTGGTAAAATAAACATTCCCTTGCAAGTCGGTCACTGGGCCCTCCGTGTACCAAGGTAAACTACTAAACTCTTTATAGAACGTTCGTTGCATATTCCCAGCTAAAATCCCTATTCAAATATTGTCTTTGATCAATGCATCATCCATCCGCCGTCTGCGTTAATCGTCTGTCCGGTGATCAAATCGCTCTCCTCTGAAGCCAAAAAAACAAACAGTCCTTCTATATCCCCGGTTAACATTCTCCGCGGGATGGCTTGTACCTTTAACAGCATCTCCGTCGCTTTCTCCTGTGCTGCCACCGACCCAACCTTTTCGATTTCCGTTTCTGTGAGGACAGCACCGGGCGTAATGCAATTCACCGTGATTTGATCATCCCCCACCTCACGAGCCAACGCACGAGTGAACCCTATAATGGCGCCCTTTGAAGCTACATAGTGCACATAATTTTTCTGACCAGTTAAAAATGTCACAGAAGAAACGTTCACGATTTTTCCATATCGTTGCTGCTTCATATGGGGATAGACTGCTTTAGAACATATAAATTGCGAGCGCACATTATTAGCCATCACCTCGTCCCACTCCGCCACTGATATTTCGTGCCAAACCTTTCTAGGATCTATCGCAGCGTTATTCACCAGTATATGGACAGTCCCAAATTTTTCCACCGTCTCCCTTACCATTTGCTGAACTTCCAGCTCATTGGACACATCCGCCTTGTAGGCAAATGCCTCGCCCCCCCTTTGCCTGATCAACTGTACCACCTGATCAGCTAATTCGGGTTTAGAGTGATAATTGACAACCACCTTGGCGCCCTCAGCCGAATAACGGATCGCTATTGCTCTACCAATTGATTGTCCAGCACCTGTAATTATTGCCACTTTACCTTTTAGTCTCATGTGTTCTTAGTTTGTTGGTGTCTCATCCTATTCCTCATACAATTGTACCCTTCGACTTTATCGAAAATTTCCTTTCTTTCTGCCGGTCCTGCCAGAAGGAGCTTATTCGTTCAAGGCTAAGGCCCTTCGTTTCGGGTACCATTTTCCACGAAAACAGTGCGCACAACAAACAGACTCCGGCAAAGATCAGGTATACACCGCCAGCGTTATGAAATTTCTTATCAAACCACTCCGTTACGATCGGAAAGATTTGGGCTGTAACAAATGATGCCGCGTATAAAAAGAAGCAAACCACGGCGAATGCGATGCTTCTCACCTTATTGGGGAAAATTTCCGATACGATGACCCAACTCAGGGGTGCGAAACCCAACGTAAAAGATCCAGCGCCTATCAGCATCGGGATAATTGTAAAAAGCGGATTCCAATTATTAAAAAGATTGATTGCCATTAGAAGATGGCCTGCCGCCATACACAACACGCTTGTAATCAAAAGCCCCCTTCTGCTAAACCTTTTTATAAGCCTAAACGAGATTATAGTTGTTACAAGTATCAACAAATATATCGGGATCGAGCTCAGTATAGAAAGAGAGCCGAATTTTATACCAGCGTCGGCAAGTATCGTAGGCGCATACAACAACATCATGTTCACGCCATTTATCTGTGAAAAGATCATCAGCACTACGCCGATAAACAACGCGCGCTTTACGCCTGACTGCAAAAGCTCCCTTATGCCCCCTGTTTCCAGCGACAGTTCGCTTTTTATCTCTCCTATTTCCTTTTTCGCTACTTCGTCACCATTAATCGTCGACAGTATCTCGAAAGCTTCCAGCGCGCGGTTTTTGCTCGCCAGCCAACGAGGGCTTTCTGGTATTAGTAGCAACCCTATAAAAAGCAGTATGACAGGAACGGCCTGTGAAGCAAACATCCACTGCCATCCCCATCCTTTGGAAGAAAACACATAGCTCACCATAACGGCCAGGTTGATTCCAATTACATTGGAAAGCTGATTTATGTTCACTAGAACACCTCGCATATTTGGGGGAGACAACTCAGCAATATAGATGGGAGAAGACATCATCGCCAAGCCAATCCCCACCCCACCCATGAAGCGCCACAATGCAAACGTCATGATAGTACCTGCTATTGAAGTTCCGATGGTAGAAAAGGCAAAGAAGACCGCCGCGAGCATCATTGTCATTCTGCGTCCAACCCTCTCTGTAAACCAAAGACCTATAAGCGGCCCGGACATGGAACCCAAAATTGCGCTACTTACCGCAAATCCTTTCATCGCGGGCGTAAGATGAAAAGCTTGCTCAATAAAGGGAAGCGCTCCCGCTATCACCACCAAATCAAACCCAAACAAAAACCCACCAATTGAAGCGACAAAAACGGTCATGTAGATGTACCTTTTACTTCTCTTTCTATCATAGCCTTTGCGCATAGTTTCAATATTGAGTGTTTTGATGTTATAACTATTTCGGTCGCGATAAATATCTTCCAAATGCCCTATTTGCCTTCAGAGTTATTACGATAAATAAGCACAGGCCCTCCGGCAGCTAACGACTAACATCTATTTTATAAAAGTAGAAATTCAATAAAAACAAGAATGTTCTGGTATTACCGTAAAGTGTAACAGACTTAACCAAGTCAAAATGACTGCAAATGGCTATAAAAATCCATGGGAAGAGGCTCTTGACAAAACGGTGGAACCGTATAAAATAAGCAATTGTCCACCAAACATCTAATCGTTCTTCAAGGCATTCGCCCTAAACTCGTAAGGTGTCTGGCCTACATATTCTCTGAAAATTTTCGAAAAATGAGAGTTAGAGCTGTATCCGCACATCGATGCGACCACTGAAATGGGACGATCTAGCTCAATAAGCAGCTTACAAGCGTTGGACATTCGCAACTCCAGAATGTATTGAGAAAATGTTTTATTGGTTCTCTCTTTAAAAAATCGGCAAAAAGACTGTTTGGTCATACAGGCAATTTGTGCTAACTGCTCCAGCGTAACTTCTTCGGCTAAATTATCCTTAATAAACTTCAATATTTCGATCAGCCGGTCGGAGTGTACGCCTTTTGGCACGTCCTCATCATTGTTGATAATAAGATTCCTTTCCGAAGATTTGCTTATTAAGTCCAATATATGAAGGAGGCCATACACTCTTTCAAATCCATCAATTTGCGACAAGGAAATCAATTTCTCCGCAATAATCTTCCTTGTTTCCCCATAAATGCTAATACCCCTGGAAGCCTCGGAGATCATCTTCTTGATACCATTTGCCTCTTCGACATAGTCGAACATTTGCTGGAAGATCTGTGGATGAATATATACCGTAATTACTTTGGATCGAAGGCCGCTCTCCTCGTCGTAAAATGCTGCATCGCTTAGCCAGATATGTGGAACATTTGAACCAATAAATACCATGTCTCCCGGCTCAAAACGATTAATCTTGTTACCAATGATCCGCTTTCCATAGCCCTCGAGTATGAATGTTAGCTGTAACTCCGGGTGTTGATGAAATGACGCCGACGATTGGCTAAAAGACGAAAGAAAATGCTGTTCTCTGTAATCTAGGTAAATACAATTGTTTATAAGGGGCCTTATCTCAGTACGAATAATCTTCATTAATGTTAAATAAACAATGGTTACAAAAAACAGCCTTTGTCTAATCAAATATAAAGATTTTTCTATTCTTTTTAGATTGGCAAATCCATCCCTTTGCTGTTTTGCCGCTCGATCAACCAATAGATCATGCAATTATTTTGCATACCTATGCCTTTAGATGGCCCTCCATGCCCGAAATAGGAACTGGTGGTGGGGGCCTATTCCCCGGTTCAATGAAAGTTTTGGTGACGGCAATCATGACCGGCTGGATTGGATCAGCCGGTCAAGTGGGGATCCAATAAACGGGCATGCTGACTCCCTACGACAGGGCCATAAATTTTAATTCTGAAAACTTAGCATTTTGACATTTTTGAATTGCCTATAAAATGACGAAAATAAAGACCAATTATCTTGCTCAGCATCTTCTTCATCAAAATTTGAACCATCTTGTTTTACACTAAGAGAGCAGTTAAGGCAATATTTTGAAGGTTTACTGGAGAGACAATTTAAAGTCTTTCAGTACAACCGATAAATCAGCGCGTACGTCTATCGCGAGTCTTCGGCAGACCTGCTTCGAGACGGTCTCCCTCGTTCGTAACTACCTACGGCCCGCCTCGGTGTTCCCTATACCCTTGCGAGGGTCTTACCCGAAGGCCTACCTCCCGCTTCGCGGGAGCGGTCTTTTTCGCTTGTCCGCGCCTGCGAGCGAGCTCACGCGCTCCCAAACAAAAAAAAGCCCCCCGACTTCGTCGGAAGGCCTTCGTGCCCCAGGCGGGAATCGAACCCGCACTCGCCTTTCGGCAAACAGGATTTTAAGTCCTGCGCGTCTACCAGTTCCGCCACCAGGGCAAAAAACCAGGATCAAAAAAAAATTCCATCGACCCAAATCTATCAGACTCGGCGGATGGAATTTCAAAGAGCGGAAGACGAGGCTCGAACCCGCGACCTCAACCTTGGCAAGGTTGCGCTCTACCAACTGAGCTACTTCCGCATGCTACCGTAGGGCCTTCGACAGTTTCCTGACAACCCAACAGTGTAAAGAACTTTTCCTTTTTGGGAGTGCAAATATAGAAGGTTCTGCGCTTCCGAAAAAATTTTTTCTCAATTACTTATACTGAGGAGTATACAGGGTATTAGCCGGCACATTCACCTCAGGTTTACCCTTATAACGATGCGACCACAATGCAAACGAGCCACCGATGACCAGGGCTACGATACAAAATACTTGCAGATAAAATAAGAATACAGAAGAGTTTACCCAGCTATAGGCAAAGTCCTTCAATTTCGGGTCTCTGGTCTCTGTGTGTTGATCCATAATTATTTAATTACGTTTTCGACAGGGCAAATTTAGGACATTGAGATGAAAAGATCACTTTTTCCCATTCACTATTTCACTAAAAGTTTTCTTCCCCGCCACAAAGTACTGCCATACGATGCTATGGCCGTACCAGCCTTCTACCTTCCCGCCCTTCCGGATGGGAAAAACACTTTGTTTTCGCTTGAAAAACAGCCATTTAAGGAACCCAAAATGTGCTTCCAACACCGCCAGGAAATACACCCCCTCCCCTGCCAGCAACGATTTCCAGGCGGAGATAGTATCCAGGAAGAATCTGAAAGGGATCTTCCAGGCCATCTGTCCCGCAGGCAGGTTCTTAGCCATCATGATCAGGTTATTGCGAAAATTGAGGAACACCTTTCGCTCATTCCCCTTAGGCAATGTCCCCCCTCCCAGGTGATAGACTACGGAATCCGTACATACATAGACCTTATATCCCGCCAGCTGTAGCCGCCAGCAGAAATCGATCTCCTCCTGGTGTGCGAAGAAGTAGGTGTCCATCCCACCCAGTTGATGATAAAGCTCCGCGCGGACAAAAAGGGCGCATCCCCCGGCCCAAAAAATGGGTTCCGTCTGGTCGTATTGTCCGATATCTTTCTCCAATACATCGAAGATCCGCCCCCTGGCAAAAGGATAGCCCAGGTAGTCCAGCCATCCGCCCGCCGCCCCTGCATATTCGAAAAGCTCTTTATTGGCGTACATCTTGATCTTAGGCTGGCAGGCTCCGATAGTGGGGTCCTTCTCCATCAATGCCAGTATGGGTTCTATCCATCCCGGCTCTACCTCTACATCCGAGTTCAACAGCACGTAATAGTCGCTCTTCACCTGCTTCAACGCCTGATTATATCCACCCGCAAAACCATAGTTCCTGTCCAGTTGAATGATCCTCACGGCAGGGTAATATTGTTGGAGAAAAGACACTGAATCATCCGTCGACGCATTGTCCGCCACGATGACCTCCATGGTGGGGCAGGTACTGGCCATTACAGAAGGGAGGTATTGTTCCAGGTGGTGGCGTCCGTTAAAGTTGAGGATTACAATGGCTATGGTTGGCACTACGACGAGTTAATAAATAAAGCCCAAAAATACGGGAATAGGGATTTAGTGAGGCGGTTTTTATAAATTCGGTCTATGATTCGAGCATTGCTAAACTGGAGGTCCTTACTGGCATTGATTGCTATCGTCATCGTGAGCGCCACCATTTTTTATTCGCAGTACCTCGCCCGTAAGATCGCCGTGGACGAGCGGAAAAAGGTAGAAATGTGGGTAGCCGCCAGCAAGGCCATTCTCAGCGATCCCGGCATGGACCTCACCCTTCCCAATCTCATCCGCAATGGTCAGCAGTCTATTCCTATCATCGAGACCAATGAG
Source organism: Sphingobacteriales bacterium 50-39 (assembly GCA_001898505.1). Taxonomy (GTDB): domain Bacteria; phylum Bacteroidota; class Bacteroidia; order Chitinophagales; family Chitinophagaceae; genus Puia. Next base: position 448,699 of record MKTZ01000001.1, on the reverse strand, counting down.
GCCGACAGCATCATGGGGTATATCAACCTCGACTCTGCACAGGCAGAGAAGGACAGGAATTATTTGTATCATGAGCTGAAGAAGTTCCGCTCGGAGAATGGCCCCCTCGTGATCAAGCTCAGTGACAGCCCATATATTGCCAATCGTTATTATTATGGGCATACCTCCCTGCTGGATGAAGTACGGTATTATCCGCTGGTACAGCTGTGCATTGTGTTCCTCTTTATCTTCTTTATTATTTATACGATCACCATTCGCAATACTGCCACACAAAACCAGCTCTGGGCAGGCATGGCCAAAGAGACAGCTCATCAGTTGGGTACCCCCGTCTCCTCGCTGGAGGGCTGGGTAGAAATGTTGAAGGAAAGCCAGATAGATCAACGTACCGTCCTGGAGATACAAAAGGATGTGGACAGGCTCAAGCTGGTGTCCGACAGGTTTGGCAAGATTGGCAGCATACCTCAGCTCGAGGAAAGGGACCTCATTGTACAAATAAAGAATATGGTGGAGTACATCCGGAAAAGGGCCGCAGGAAGGGTCCAGTTCATCGTCAATGGTCCGGGAGAAGACCAGCTTAAGGCACACATCTCCGGCCCTCTATTCGACTGGGTCATCGAAAATCTCCTGAAAAATGCCCTGGACGCCATGGAAGGCAAGGGCAGCATCACCATAACGATACAGGACCAGGAAAAGGAGATATTAGTGGATGTCACCGACACCGGCAAAGGTATTGCCGCCAGGAACTTACAAAAGGTCTTCAAACCGGGTTTTACGACGAAAAAGCGCGGTTGGGGCCTGGGGCTGAGCCTCTCCAAACGTATTATCGAACAATATCATAAAGGCCAGCTCTTCGTCCGCTGGTCCGAACCCGGCAAGGGCACGACCTTCCGCGTGATGCTGAAAAAGTAGGCTGGTCCGCCCATATACCCGCCCCAAAAAAGGCGCTGAATTTAGCTGGAAGATTTGCCCAAAAACCCTAAATTTGCAGCCACTTCTAAAAATGAGTACACAGGGTTGCGTGGGTGGCGAAATTGGTAGACGCACTACTTTGAGGTGGTAGCGCCGCGAGGCGTGTGAGTTCGAATCTCATCCCGCGCACTAGAGCCTTGCAAATCAAACGATTGCAAGGCTTTTTTATTCTCCGGTCTCTTGGCCGCTTATTTCTCAAACTGCTTCCTTTCCCTTTCAAACAATTTATTTACTTCAAAACAATATATTGCCTCCTCTTCCTCGGATTTGACAAATAAAATACTCTTCTTCGATCTGCGTCACGTGCCAGCCGAATTCGCAGGTTTTTCCGTCACCACTTCTTACAATTGAATTTAGAAGTCCAAATTCTATGTCGTGATACTTTCTTTGATTTAATGTATCACCCAGTATCTTGTATGTCTGTTGTAAGTATTTATGAGCGAACATACTGGAGTAGTCGATGCTCAACATAGCTTTGGTGAGTTTTATTACCTCCTGGTAGTTTTTGCTTTTGATTTCAGTATATACCAGTTTCTTCAGGCTGTCGTAATTCGCCGCTTTCCTGCGAAACTGCTTGCTGTCTAAAAAGCTGTTCCTAAAATCAGTGTAGTCGATGTTTAATTCCCCTCTTTCCAGCTTACCGACGTATTTCGAATATTTGTCACCAAAAGCAGGAATTTCAATTTTATTGTCTTGCGCAAAAACAATAGTCGCCAGATGAAAGAATGAAACTACCAGGATCGGAATTTTGCCATTGTCCATACTGCTGTAAGTATTTTAGGGTGTTAATACCATCTCACAGGATCTTCGATACTTTCCCGATCATATGGTCTTCCGGCACAAAGCCCCAGTACCGGGAGTCCTGGGACCCATGAAGATTGTCACCAAGCACCCAATAGTAATTCATTTTGAAGATATAGCTGGTTGCTTCACGACCATTGATATAGATCCTGCCGTCCCGCATGTCCAGTTTGTTACCTTCGTAAGTTCGGATGATGCGTTCATAGATCGGATAGTTGAGCGAGGTCAGTTGTATCGATGCCCCCTGCTTAGGGATCCAAAGCGGCCCGTAATTATCTCTTGTCCAGTGATGTAATTGATCATAAGGGAAAACGTCTTCGGAAGAGTCTATTTCCGGGCTGACCTTCTGGGCAAAACCATACTTTAGCATTTTTTCCCGGGCTTTCCAGGTCAGTAGCATTTCATAATCAGTCGCATTGCCCAACGGGCGAACGTCTTCCCCGTTTGTGATATCGATGCCGTACTGCGCCTTTATAGTAGCTTCGTCGATGGGCTGTCCGTTGGTAATGACATGAAAATAGGTCTGCGACTCCGGTGGCCAGGCTTGCAGGCGTCCATTGATAAAGAGCATCTCATCACGCATCTCCAGTGTTTCACCAGCAGCGGCGATGCAGCGTTTCAAATAGGTTTCCCGCTTATACACCGGGCGAATGCTCAGCGGATAGTCAGCAGGGTTAGCCAGCAGGATTTGTCTGCCGGCATCAGCGTTTCCACGTCCAAGTTCCCGGATCACGTCATAATAGGGCCGCAAGGATTGGTACTCGGGAAGGTCGATGACAGTGTCACCCACGGGGAAATGGAACACGATGATGTCTCCTCGCTTGATCGGGTCATGATTCAACTTGTCTACCAAAACCTTACTCCCGTGGGGAATGGTTTTCTCCATGGCCGATGTGGGCACGCTGTAGGAGGCGATCACAAATGTCCTGACCAGGAACCAACCAGCAAGAATGACGACGCCGGCACTGATCCATATCCAAACAGCGGGTGACCGCTTTAGTGAAGATCCTTGTTTCATAGAAAATTTGTTAGGCCTGATCTAAAATATAAAAAAAATTGGAAAGCAGCTATATTTGCCGGCCGTCGCATGAGTTTGTCGATTTTTCCCACTTCTATGCCGGACATTTCCCCGAGATTTGTATCACAAATAAGAACCAATATGGGAAAGATAGTATTATTTATGCATGCATCGCTCGATGGCTTTGCTGCTGGCACAAAAGGTGAAATGCGTTGGATCCATGTAGATCAGGAGATTTTTGACTTCGTAGAGGAAAGGATCTCGAAAACCAATACCGCATTGTATGGGAGGGTCACCTTTGAGATGATGGAAAGCTATTGGCCAACGGCAGCGGATAAGCCCGGGGCAAGCAAGCACGACAAGGTACATGCTGCCTGGTACAAGAGCGCGCACAAAGTGGTATTGTCAAATACGTTGAACCAGGCAACACTCACGAATACGACTGTCATCGGAAAGGACTATGCTACTGCCCTTCGAAATTTAAAGAAGGGAACAACAGGAGAAATTCTGTTATTTGGAAGCCCTACCACAGCGCACGCCCTTCTGGCAGAAGATCTGATCGATGAATGCTGGCTTTTCATCAATCCGGTATTGTTGGGTAACGGGATTCCGGTGTTTAAAGGCATTAAAGAAAAGCAGTCGTTGAAGCTCCTGAAAACGCATGTTTTTAGCTCAGGTGTAGTTTGTCTCCAGCACGAATTGCACCCGGTCGCGGAAAAGTAACCACCATCCGAAAAATTTTTTTGAAGGGATAATTGCTGGATATATGAGACGAACTCCCCTGTCCTCCTTTCGTTTCGAGGCAGCAGCATTGGTGGCTTTGATGGTCCTGGCATCCTGCCCCCATTATTATAAGGTCGAAAAGGCGCCCAACGCCTTGCAACGACCGGACAGCACCCTGTCGGCTAATCCCCATCGTTATTTTATTCTGCGTTCGGGGTTCAACGCGTATCATATGGAAGATATGTTGTTAAGGGATAAAGGTCGGACCACCATGAGTTATGTGCTTGGCGGGCTGGGTATTACCGCGGGGGTGTTCGCGATTGCAGTGGTAATTGTAGCGGCGACCAAGAGCTCCTGTCCTTTTGTAAGCGCCTATGACGGAAAAGACGTCTCACTTGCCGGCGGAAAGCCAGCTAAGGTTGATCTTTCTGGCCGTTACGCGTAAGTGCCCCATACGATGCGAGCATTGTTTTGAATGGGACAATCTCAACCAGCGGGAGACATTCACCCGGGAGCAGTTGGTGCAGATAGTGGACCTTTATCAACGGCAGGGCGTCAATCAAATCCATTTCGCGGGCGGCGAACCGCTGGCACGATTAAGGGACCTGATCGAGGTGATCGTCTTTGCCCGGGCGAAGAGCGATTGCTATGTGGTGACATCCGGATTCAACTTGACATGGGAAAACGCCCTGCCCCTAAAAATCGCGGGATGCAAGGGCGTCATTGTAAGCATCGACCATTATCTGGCCGACAGGCATGATCGCTTTCGTCATCACGCTGGAATCTTCGATCAGGCGGTAGCGGGTGTCAGGGCTTCAGTCGAAGCGGGTATGGTAACAGCCGTGAGTGTTTGCGCCACGAGGGAATTCATCGACGGGGATCACTTGATAGGTGATAAGGTCTCCGAAACTACATCTTCAGCGCAGATAAAAGTTTTGATAAATATCAACACAACTGATGCAAGCCCGGGGTAAACCCTGACCTCTCTATCCATGAAGTCTCTTAGAACATGAAAATTTATGACTGGCCAGACTTTTACAGCCTCCATGACCCGGAAAAAATGGTCTTTGCAACGAACAATCACTCCCCACTCACTCGCTCATACACTTCACTATGCCCCGCATCATAAGCGTAACATCCGGCATAAAACCTCAGCTTATTCCCCGTCACCTGGTAAAATATCTTACCCGCCGTAGAATCAGCATACACAATCCGGCTCGTATACTCCCCCTTCGGCAAGATCAGACAAACGCTTGTCTCAACGGTGGCATCCTGGACAATAGAAAATTGCCCACTCTTAATTACCCGACCATCCTTGTATATCTTATAATTGTTACCCGTGAACGCTAATATATTCCCATTACCCACCCCATACTTGGATATCTCAGGGTTCATTGCCGCCGAAGCTTCACGCAATTCCCAGGTGCCGGATATCGAACCCGATCCCCCACCAGCATTCTTTTTACACCCCCAGTTGACCAGCGGCAGAATGAAAAGCAACAAATAAAGGATGGAATAGCGCATAAATACTTTCTGTATCCTGACAATAATTGCAGGAGGACCGTTGCACCGGTTACGGCCCTATCATCAGCTTCCTTTTCCCTGGATCGATGCTGTAATGCACCCGTCCATCGGTCAGTTTCTTCAATAACTGATCAAGGGTCAGCATCCGGTCGAGTACACCGGTAAAGTACCTGTCAGGCATATTATTCTCATAAGTTATATCCACATTGTACCAGCAGCTGAGTTCCCTCATCACAGAAACCAGGTCCGTATGGGAAAAAGAGAACAACCCATTCTTCCAGGCCATGACCGCATCGAGGTGGACGTCCTTTATCACCTCCGCCCTATTCTCCACCACCGCCTGGTCACCGGCATCCAACACCAGCGAGTTGTCGCAGGTCACCCGCACCTTGCCCTCGACAAGGGTCACGCGCCGCAATGGGTCATCATTATACGTCCTTATATTAAAGGAAGTGCCAAGCACATTGACAACCATATTGCCGTTTTTCACCCGGAACGGACGTCGCGCATCGGAAGCCACCTCGAAATAAGCTTCGCCGGTGATGTCGACAGTACGGTCATCGCTCGGGAATACAGCGGGGCATCGGAGAGAGCTGCCGGCATTAAGCCATACACGGGACCCGTCACTGAGCTTTGCATCGACGACGATGCTGCCGCGGGGGTTGTTCAACGTATTGTACAAAAGTTCACCGGAACCCTGGGCGTCCGCCCGGTAGATCACCTGCCCATCAGTACCCTTCAGGATCTGAACGCCGCCCTGTATTGCAAGAACGCCATTAGGAGCACCGTCAAGGATTAGCTGCTGCCCATTGGCAAGGGTCAGGGTGGCGCGGTTTCGGGCGGGAGCACCCACATCGTTCGGACCCGCAGTTTGTGCCACAGACATAGACCTGGGGCGGAATGCCCACCAGACACCAACACATAGTACAATGACGACGACGATGCCCCAGCGAATAGCGGACTTATCGCCTGCCGCTATTTTGGATAAGAAAGTGCTATCAGAAGTTCTGTCCCGGGCCATAGGGACTAAAATTAGGGAAATATTTTTGACCGTCGTCTGGACGCATCGTCAGGTCCCCGCGAAAGCAAAAGCCCGGCCTGGCAAAGTCTACTCCTCCGGCAATGCAGCAAGATCTATTGCTGGCGCCACCCCAACCGCCTTCCTCCGGATCGTCAACCCCGGAGCAAGATTATTCAGCTGCTTGAATCCGCCACTGTACATATAGAACCAATCCTGCACTTTGCCCGTCCCGCTAGCAACCCCGGCCCCATCCATCGGAACAACACCCGCCCCATAATCAAAACGGGGATGCTTCACCTTATCAGCCGTAGTGGAAAATCGGGCCTCAACGAGTTCGATCCAGTTGCCGCCAGGCGTACATATCCATTGATTGCCGTACCGTGCCGTAAAATAATCTTCCCCATTGTCTCCAAAATTCTCCACGAAGGAATACAGATGAGAAAGCAGCTTGCCTCCGGTCTTGGTCTTATCCCATTGTGCGATCAGCCGCCAGCCGCCGGTCTCGGGACCACAAAACCAGCCGGTATAGATCGTATGATCTCCCGCAGCTTTCGCCCTTATCAGCAATTTATAGGTCACGCCGGGCTTCCACATAAAAACAAGATGGCTATGCCCGCCCGATCCTTCATTCCCGAATTCACCCGTGAAGACTCCCTTCCCTTTTCGGATAAGCTTGACCGCGTAGTCGGCTGGTATCTCTTTGGGGTCGTCGGTCTTATAATTACTCCATACGGAAAAGATCACCCGCCGCTCCTTCGCAGAGTTTAGCTGAATACCCATATAGCCTCCGGCAAATCCATTTGTCTCATAATAGGCATTGGGGCTATGGTCTGCTTCCCGCGGAACGGAGACCTCGCTGTAGAACCATGCCGCAGCACTGTCACCGGGAATAACATAGGTGAGATGCGTAGAAGGTGCTCCCTTGTACCGGCTGTAGTTGCATAGCACACCCTCCGCCGCAGGTCCTGACAAGATCATATCCGAGATGTCCGGTAAATGTCCGCCCTCCGTTGGTTTCAGCGATATAAAATGATAACCCGTCGCACCAATCGCAAAACTCCCGGCATCGAACTGGGCATCCCCACCGGAGCCCTCCAGGCTGATCGTCGTATCCCTGGAAGAACCTCCATCCAACCTCACCATTACAGTCGAAGTCCGGGACGCTCGCCCCTTCAGCTGTACCTGCAATCTGCCGGTGTGCGTGGCCAGAAAATATACTTTAATCTCGCCGTTGGGATGAACATAGGCGCTGCCCGACAAAGGGATAGTGACAGTATCCGCAGCAGGTGTAATACCAAAACCCAAAAAAGACAGCATGAAAGAGTAAAACAGGGTATTCATCGATATGTAAATAAAGTATAAACAGATCACCTATGCGTAATATCCGGAAACCTCATCGTCACCGTATATTTCCCGAACTGGAATATCCTCAGCGGCAGCCGGGGATTGGCGCTCCAGGTATCATCCGCATATCCATCTATATGGATATACCGCGTAGGTATACGATAATAGATATTGTACCCATTACCCAATGAAGAAAAAGGAAAAGGCACGATGGGGAATCGGAAGATCATCGTCGAATCCGTATAGCTATGATTCTTGGTATAATCCTCCAGCGTCTGCAAATAGGGCGGATTGGGATTCAGGCCCGAGCCCGGCCGCTTTTGTATCTCCCCCGCCAGAGGATCGAAGGCCCTCCCATTCTTGTCCACCATCTTCCACACCACCTCGTTGGGCGTATCGGCCACCCTTTGGATATCTATAATGGGTGTCGCAGCGCTCTTGACGACGGATTCATTACCTACTTTGAACAGCCTGTCATAGGTAGAACCCAGATCAGGTACGGACAGGAAAGGAGACTTGTCCGCCACGGTAATGGAAACAATGCGCTTCAGGACCTCCGTCCCCGAATTATTGCTCAGCTGCAGGTCAAGGGCATAGGTTCCCAGGGGAAAATACAACGAGGCGCTATTGCCTTCTATCGCTCCATTGGTGGGATTGATAATGATAGCAGGCATTTGCACGATCTTCTGCTTCGCAGCCACCAGCGCATCCGTGGAATCAGTCGTAAAATCGAAAGAGGCAGTCCAGGTGGCTACGGGATAGGTCTTCGTGAACAGCGTATCGACCATATTCCCTGCACTGTCATAAGCATGCAGCAGCTTTATAGTCAACGGCCCTGATGAACCATCCGGGTTCAGCGCATCCGAACTGTACAATTGTCCACGGGGTACAGTATAATTCGTCTTGGGATATTGCGCATAAGGTCCCAGAAAACCTTGCGCATATTTCTTACAGGAACCAACGGCGCCGGCAATTAGCAGCAGTAGTGCCAGACCTGCTCGGTATTTATAAAGGGACTTCATATATTCGAATTATTGGTGAGGATTATTTTTGGGTGCCATAAAAGAATAAAGGATAGAAGCTGGCCAGCACATGCAATGTTCCCGTGGTGGTCTGTATACCGGACGTCTGGCAGATATTCATCACGCCAACATTGTTAGGGATATTCACCGCCTGGAACGGATCCGCCAGCGGTTGCCATAGCTGGAAATAGGTGACGATCTGCGGCACAGTGGATATCTGGTTAAAGTACCCCAGCGCCGCATTGTTTGTCGGCATGAATGCAACAACGGCCGTATCGCCAGGCAGCTGTGTAGCATATTTCGCCCCATCCGCCGTCAGCTTGTCGTAGGTCAGGGGCTGGTTGACCACATACATCCGCATGCTGTCCGCCATCCTCGCCAGATCATACTTGAATAAAGTATCCATCGTATACTTTGCCGACGGGTCCACCTTTTGCATGGCTATGGTCCGGGCGTTGAGATAGGCGTAAACCGCCGCATTCGTCGGAGCAAAGAACGTAACTCCCTGCTGGTTGATCAGGTCCTTTAAACCGGCCTTGTCGATAATAAGCAGCACCGAATCGAACTGGTTCAGGGAATTACCCGCCAGGTAGTCGTAGGTAGTCATCCTCACGTTGGAATTGTTGATCGTCCCGCCCGATAGATAATTGTTCTTCTTGCAGGCGCCCAACACGGCTGTCGACATGACGAACAGCATCATATAACGCAGCTTGTAATAACTTCTTTTTTGCATAAATGAGTTTTGAATAGATGGATCAATGCGATGACCAGTAGGAGTTTTGGGTCAACAAAGGGTCTCCCTGGAATAAAGTGTTCAGATCGATGGGCCAGTAATACCCTTTTTCTGTTACGCGTGTCGGAGAATACCCCAATGAATCTCTCAGATTGTGTACATACCCCTCCGTCCGTATCAGGTCATAGAACCAGGTGCCCTCCCCGACGAGCTCCCTGCCCCGTTCATTCACTACCTCCTGCATCACATCCGTCTGGTCCAGGGCGCCGCTATAATCTCCTATGCCGGCTCGCTCGCGGGTATGGTTCAGGGACTGCACCGCACTGCCCACATCACCCTGCGCCGCAAAGGCCTCCGCATCCAGCAAATAGATATCGGACAGGCGGAAAAGGACCAGGTTATTGTTGATATAGGGCTGCTGCTTGCTGGCTGGGTTGTTGTACTTGAAATTGGCATATTTCATCAATTCAAACCCGGCATCATCCCCGCCCGAGGCATTGATAGGATAGAACAAGGTGACAAAACGTTGGTCACTGTCCGCATACAGCGTCGGGTTGGCTACCCAACAGTTGGAATTCCAGTAATCGATGACCGAATCCTTCAGCCAGACGGAAAAGAAATCGAAATGCGCTTCGCTCCAGGCGCTGTTATCACCCGCGTTCAGAAAGTTGTTGTCATTGCTGTTAAAGGTCATGGCAATGGAAAAGATATTCTCCTGTGACAGCCGGTCGGACCAGATATTCGAATAAGAGCTCATGGGCTCCAGCGTATAGCCACCCTGGTTGATCACCTGCTGGCAGGCCAGGTGAGCGTTGGTATAATCGTGCAGCCAGGCATAGATATGCGCAAGAAGTGCATAGACGCTGCCCCTGCTGGCCCTGAACTCCTTATTCGGATCGCCGCCGGAAAATGGGAGATACCCTGCCGCCCGTTGCAGGTCGGCAATACAAGCCTTCAATACATCTGCCTCGGGGGTCCGCGCCACAGGCGGTATATTGCCATAATCCACATTGTCGTAGATCTTCGTGATATACACAGGATCACCCCACACCCGGGTGATATAGAAGTACAGGTAAGCGCGCATGAACAGCGCCTCCCCCAGGTACTTATTGCGTGCCGTCGAATCATTACCAAAAGCAGACAAAGACATGGACGGCACCCGGGCAAGGATCAGGTTGCATTGAGCCGCCAGCTGGTAAAACCTCGACCAGTTCTTATGACTGCCCTCCAGGTAAGGAACGTAGGAGAAATTAGATCCCTGTGAAGGCTGGATGGTATTATAGTTCCAATAACCGTGATACGTCGTCGTGAACTGGCCGGCCGTGAGATCGCCGAACGAAAAATGAGACGCATCCTGTCTCAGACATGCCCGCAGCTGACCATACAAGGCCACAGCCGCCTGCTCGACGGATTGCTGAGATGTCCAGAACTTGCTGTCATAAGTAGAGGAAATGGGCGCCTCGTTGATATATTTTTTGCACGATACACCGGCAAGCATTATGCACGCTGCCAGCACGCAGCCATTGATCTTATTGCAATAATTTTTCATACTCCAGTTTGATAAAAACCTAAAATTGTATTTCCAGACCTAAGGTGAATTTGCGGGGCAGGGGGAACAGGCCTCCCGTATATACGCCCAGGTTATCCACTGCCTCGGGGTCCGGTACAGAAGACTTTTTAAAGGTGGCCAGGTTGTCGATGACACCGTAAAACCGGAGACCATTCAGCTTGGCGCGCTTGACGACAGCCTCGGGGACCCTGTAGCCCAGTACGATATTCTTGATCTTGAAATAGCTGCCGTCCTCATTGAACATGGTAGAAAAGGGCAGGAACTCGTAATAATGCCCGGAAAAAGGGTTCAGGGCGGGGAAGGTGGCCCTGTAGTGGGGATCCTTCGCCTGCTGATCAGGTCTCCAATAATTCAACCCGGACAGGGAAGGCAGACGCTTAGAAGCAAAATCATACAGCGTGCTGACAGTGGGAAAATCGAAGATATTGTCGAACTGCCCTTCCCGGAAAGTATTGATGATATCTCTTTTCCAGGTGAAGACACAGACCACCGACAGATAAAAGTTCTTATAGCTCAGGTCATTCACAAACCCGCCGGTGAACAAGGGATTGGGGTTGCCGGTAGGAACCCTGTCCCCATGCGTATCCCCATTGTCCTCATCGCTCCATACATCGTAATCCTTGTTCTGGTCCTTCCAGATAGGGTCGCCGGGTCTCACCGGATGATTGCCTTTGAAATAAGTGATACGCTGCCCGGTCAGGGGATTGACAGGTATCTCGGAATAATTATTGTAAACACCCAGGTACTGCATCTGGAACATCCTGTAAACAGGCTGCCCTACGCTGTAGATACGCGTGACCCCATAATAGTCGTCTTGCAGGAAAGTCCTGTTGCCATTGGGCAGATGGGCGATAAGGTTCTTATTGTAAGAAAGATTCAGCGTCGTGGTCCATTGGATAGGATTGTGGGCAGGCAGATTATGGGTTATCAACGTGAGGTCCAATCCCCGGTTGCTCACCCAGAGGTCCGTTGCATTGAAACTGATGCTCTGGTATCCGGTGAAGAACGGCAGATTGAAATTGAAATAATCCGACTTGGACAGCTTGTCATAAACGTCTGCAACAATGGACACCCGGTTGGAAAAGAGATTCAGGTCGATCCCCAGGTCCTTCTGGGTAGTAGAGGTCCAGGTGAGATTGTCCTTGGTCAGGCCATTGGTATAGCTTGGCTGGATAGCGGGACTGCCGGTGTAGGTGCCGGACAATGTATAGGAATTGTAGGGCGCATAATAGTCGTCGGACTGATTACCCGATTGCCCGTAGCTTGCCCTCAGCTTCAAATAATTCAGCCACCCCCTGGTTCCGTCCATGAACTTCTCATCCGAAAGGATCCAGCCTATACCGCCAGCCGCGAACTTCCCCCATTTACTCTTTGTGCCAAATCGGGAGCTGGCATCGGCCCGGTCTGATACATACACTATATATTTCCCATTGAGGTCGTATTGCATTTGTCCTACATAAGAGAGCAGCGAGGCGGCCTGGTAGGAAGAATTGGCGCCCAAAGAGGATTGAGGAACACCCGAAACCACCTGGATATCATTGGATGGTACATTGTAGCCGGACGACTGGGTAAAAGTGGCGATATTTCGGTTGAACTGCTGGGAAGCCGTAAAGGTCACATGATGCTCGAAATTCTCTCCGGTATGGAACGACTTCGCATAGTTCGCCCTGTTGGATAAGAAATAATTGGTAAAGGTTCCCCTGTCTGACTCCGCATAGCTGGGCTGCAGGACCTGCTGCACCTGGTAAGCCACCGCATCGATATTGGAAGGCTGAAAATAATCCTTGTTGGACGTAGTCGCATCCATCGAAGCCTGGCTGACAAGGGTAAGATCATGAAAGACCTTATAATTCAGGGTCAGCGAGGCGGTATACTGGTTATTGACATTCTGGTTCCGCAGCTTGTCATACAGTCCGTCGAAATTCAGCGAATCGAACGATGTCAACCGGTACATCGAAGAAGGTATGTTTGCGCCGCTGACGGGCGTATTGTCGTCATTGGTCGTCGCCTGTGTTCCGTTGAGACTCCGGTTGGTGTACTTCCGTCCCCTCTGCCGGTCGCTGCGTGATATGCCCGCAATAAACTGCGCATTCAGCTTGGAGCTGAGCTTGAAATCGAAGTTGCCCCGGAAAGAATATCGCTGGATCCCAAAGGCCCGGATAATCCCCTCTTCATTGTAGTAGTTCATGCTCAGACGATAGTTTACAAAATCATTCGCCGCAGCCATGGAAAGGTCCGCATTGTGAACATAAGCGTTCCGATAGAAAAGCCCCTGCCAGTCGGTCGCATTGTTGAAGGCCGGATTGAGACTGTCGGTGAGCATTTGAGGTATCAGCCTGAGCAAAGACACATTCCCATCGGCGTATGCTTTCAGCAGGTCGAGCTTCTGCCTCCGCTCCTCCTGCCCGGTGACGGTAGGCAACAGTTCCGGCTTGACGGAAAGCCCGCTGTACCAGTTGAGCCTGAATTCGGGCTTGCTGCTGCGACCCCGCTTGGTGGTGATATAGATAACGCCGTTGGCCCCTCTGGAGCCCCATGCTGCGGTAGCAGTAGCATCCTTCTGGACTGAAATGGTCTCGATATCATTGACGTTCAGACCTGCCAGGTAGTTGGTCCCGGTGGCGTCGATGCTGTTGGTGATATCCTCCGGGTTGACGGGGATACCGTCGATGACATACAAAGGACCACTCAGAGCCCGGGCCGCATCCAGCGAGGAACCACCGATGTTCTGACTCACGCGGGTATTGCCGCGTACCACCAGCGATGGGGCGGTGCCGGGCTCGCCTGAGTTCACCTGGACATTGATACCGCTCAATCGCCCCTGTATCAGCTGGTCGAAAGACGGCGCGGGCAAATTCTCTATCTGCTTGCCGCTGATGGTGGACACGGCAGAGGTGGTCGTCCGCATGCTCTGCGATTGCGTTCCTACTACGATGACGTCCGTCATCTTACTGTCTTGCGCCGTCAGGCGGATGCTAAGCACCAGCCGTTTGTTCAGCTTGACGCGCTGCGAAATATACCCTACCGAGCTTAGCTCGATCGTCCCGTTGGCATCCTTCACCCGCAATGAGAACTCGCCTTTTTCATTGGTAACAGTGCCCCCTTTGGTACCCGACTCATGCACCGAGACGCCGGCAACCGGCTCCCCCTTCTCATCGGTGATCTTGCCCCGGATGATGCTGTCTGTCGCCTGGTAACCACCTTCCCCAAATACAACGAGGTTGTTCTCGAGCACCCGGTAATGAAGGGCTGAACCGGCGATCAGCTGATCGACGATACTGAGAACAGGTTTGTTGCGAACATCGATGGAAACATTCGCCAGCGAGGAAAATGAGCTGTCGTGGTAAAGGAAGCGATACGAGCTTTTGGACTCTATCACCGTAAGGGCCTGTTTCAGTGTGACATCCCGACACTCCAGGGATATCTTTTCTTGAGACAGCCCCACCGAGTAGGCCTGCGTACAGACCACCGTCAGCAAGAAGCTCAGAAATCTCATAACAAGCAGAATTTGTCTTCGCACGCGGGAGGGCGCGCGAAATAGTTTTGGTAATACAAAAGATAGCATACCTTTATCGCATGATGGTTAACAATGGGAAGACCCCGGATCTCCAAATTCAAGGTCTTCTTATTTACGTCGTATAAGGGGGATGTTAGCGCATCTCCTTTATTTCTTTCTTTGAATAAATACTTCGCTTTTTTTGATGATAAAGTTGAAGGAGTAGCTGAACTGCAGCGCCTTTAAAGCTTCCTCCAATGACTCTTTGCTGAATGATCCCGTGAACACTTCCTTTTTAAGGTCGTCGTCCTCGAAATAAAAGCTCACTCCATACCATCTTTCCATCTTTTCCGCTACGCTCTCGAAGGACTCCTGGTTGAACACCAGTTTCCGGTACATCCACGCTATTTCAGGGATAAGTTTGCTTGTGCGCTCAATGTTTAAGGAGTGAAGGTTATAGGATAAAGTATCAGTGAGGTTATTTTTATCTTCCAGTGGCTGATTTTTTACGGGAGCCGCCACAGCCGCAGGGCTGTCCACCTCATCCTGCACACCGGCAGTATTTTTATCCGGGCCTCCACCCGACACGGGAATATTGATTTTTTCATTCGGTCGCAATAGTATCTTCTGCTCCGGCCATTGCTTTGAGCTTACTTCCACCGCACCCTTGATCAGGGAGGTCTCCACCCCCTTGTCAGACGGATAGGCCTTTACATTGAAGGAAGTTCCCAATACCTTGATATCGACATTTTTGGCATGGATGATCAGCGGCATCCCGGGATTCTTCGCTACATCGAAATAAGCTTCCCCTTCCAGAACGATCTCCCTCTTCACCTTTCCGAAATCCGCATTATAGGATATCCTGCTGTTCTCGTTCAGCACCACGGAAGTACCGTCGGGGAACAGAAGGTTGGAGTGCGACTTCCGGTGAGTAAAGAGCACATTCATCGTCTCCTTCTTCTCACCCCCCTTCCAAAGCACGCCCCAGCATACTACCGCAGCCGCGCACATCGCAACCCCGGAAAATACCCAGGTGCTAAGACGGCGGGTTCGCTGTACAGGGCGCGTAGCGGCCTCGATACGGTCGAGAATATTGTCATCCCGGTCGGTAGTCGTTTTACCCGCCCTGCTTGCCCACATCCTTTCAATGATCTCCATAGTCGCCGCATCTTCTCCATAGGCTAGCAATAACAGCTCCAATTCCTGCAATTCTTCTTCCGTAGCAAGCCCGGCCAGTTTCCTGCCTAATAGTATCCATAGCCTTTCCTGCTCCATATTGGAAATGACACGGTTTTAAAACTCTTCCCCCAAAGAAGAGTTAAATTTTTTTAAAAAAGATTCTCAGGAATGGCTCGCAGGGATTTTGAAAGAGATAGCCTGCCGTATTTTTTTGAGAGCGATGGCAATTTGATTCTCGATGGTCTTTTCAGACAGGTCCAGCAACTGAGCAGCTTCTTTATAGCTTAGCCCCTCTTCCTTGACAAGCCGGAAAACGATACCACACCGGACAGGTAGCTCGCGGATGGCCCTATCCAGACAGGCCGCCATTTCTGATGTGATCATCAGCTCTTCCGGGTTGGTCTCCAGTTCCCAGTCAGCCAGTGACACCTGATCGAGATCCAGCTGCTCAGGGCGTTTGTTGTCGCGTAGATAGTTCAGGGAGGCATTCTTGACACACATGAACAGATACAGCCTGCAGCTGCGTATCCTGCCATGCTCCAGCTTCTCCCTCCTCTCCCACAGACGAATAAAGACATCGGCCGTGATCTCTTCGGCAGGTTCTCTCAATTTGACGATAGCCAGGGCGAAATCATACAGGCTTTTGTGCATGATGTCGTATAAATTTCTGAAAGCGCGCCTGTCATTCTCCTCGGCTATCTGTCGTAGCAGTTCGTTTGGTTCGATGCTAAACATTATTTGAAAGATAATAAAATATATTACCCTTCATCCGTGCAAACGTTTGTGTAAATTGGACGCTACAATTGGTCATTGGTTGTCATCTGCCCGCCAGACATTCTTTTTTCTCTTCTGCAGCCGTTCGATAACCTTCCTCAGCTTCACGGGATCATTCAGATAGGACCCCAGGTCGAACAGCACGGCCTTCCTGAATTCCACAGGATGGCTTTCACTCTGCAGCGAGATAGTTCCCTCGGAGATCAGACCCCCATCAGGCAACCCTGCTCTCCTGACATACTCGTCCCTCCCATCGTATTGCGGCTTCGTATAGGTAAGTACTGTATCCCTGCCAACGATATGCCGGACGATGGAATCCCCCAGTACCAGCGCTTCCACATGCACCCACTGGTCGCCATGATAGGTCTTTGCCGTGGAGTTGACGCAATGCGGCGTGAACAGGCTGTCATGCAGGACCACATTGGTGCCGGGCGTGCACAGATTGGCGGTCGGTCGGTCGTCCTTGCCATTGCCGCCCAGCAACTGCTCTTCCAGGGAGATGGGAAAGTCCTGGTTCAGCTCCATACTTTCCGGTGTCTGTCCGGCCAGCATGACCCCGCTGTTGCGATAAGCCCAGTCGGCTCCGTCCTTCATCTGGTCGCCGGTGAATCTGTATTCCACCACTACCAGGTAGGCGGAGAACTTCCTCTTGTAAAAAATATGACCATACCGCGCCCTGAAGAGTCCTTCATAGCCATCATAATTCACTTTCATCACCCCATCCTCCACCCGGAACGTATGGGCGAAATTGTCCCCCGCGGGATATCCCTTGATCTTTACGGTCCAGTCCTTGAGATCCTTGCCGTTAAAAAGCTTTATCCACCCCCTTTTGACCGACGCCCGCTGCGCCCCGGCCGTAAATGCGCAGCATAAAAAGATGAACAGAAGAACTGGCTTGCATGTCATATACTTATTTTAATTGACCTTCTTTACAACCCCGGAAAAATAGCATTACTCACAAACACCCTGAAATCCTTGATCCTTCCATTGGGCGAGTCCTGCCTGGGGAGATATTTTAAACCACCGACCGCCTGGGCTGACCCCAGATCGATGACCAGCTGATGAGGATGTTGCGGGGAGGCGTCCTGCCATTGCGTATGCCAGATCGACGTGCTCTGCAGGTCGAATACATTATCGGCCTTCCCATCATCTCCTTCGGTCTCCTCACTGTCCGCGTACAGCACCTTCCACTTATTGCGGGGGATCTCTTTCCCCTTCGCATCCAATAAATACAATTCGGCCACCGTCGTGAACGGCTCATCCTTCTTCTGCGAATTCAATGCTTCCAGGCAAAGATACCGGCCCCTGGCCACATCAAACCTCACCGTCTGCCATTCGATACCCGGAGGGAAAGTCCCCTGACAGACAGGGTTTAACCCCGCCAGCTGGATCGTTTGCCCTTTCTTACGATGTTTCACACTCATAGATTTCTCTATCGGTCTATCGAGAATGGGTGAATCGAGACCCCGCAAAGTATTCGTAGCAGGGCCAACAAAGTCGAGGACGACAACTTCATTCCGCCCTTTCTTTAACCAGACACCGGGCAGGTACATGGTTTGCGTGGGACCGACATTCCAAAACCTCCCCAGGCAATGCCCATTGACCCATACCAATCCCTTGCCCCAGGTGCTGATATCTAAAAAAGTATCGCCAATACTGTCCAGCTGAAAACTTCCTCTATGGTATGCGGGCTTCCCCGTCTGGCCGGGTGAAAACTTCAAATAAGAAGGAGCCCCGTCATTGCTCAAAGCCATCGGATACACCTGCCACCCGGTCAGCTCGACATTCCCTTCCACGGTACGGCTCAGCAGGACCTTATCGGTGATCCCCTTTCGGTCATGCAAGGCGCCACCATAGTTTACCCTCCCCATTGCCTCTATTAAAATATCCAGCACAGCCCCTTTCCGGGTGGCCGGCAGCTGACAGCTGTTCTCATTTTTCCGGCGATCCAAAAAGGCGATCTTTTTCCCATCCACAAACACCCAGGCAAAGTCATGCACCTCATTGATATGAAGGGTGGCGGCCGCCCCTCCCGGCAACTTGGTCCGGTAAAGTATCGCCCCATACCCCTCGTTGTATTCTTCCATATTATGCACATGCTGGTCCGCAACACCCGCTGGCAGGTTGGAGAACAGCGGTGCGATCTCCGTAGTAAGAAATGACGGGATCTTTATCACCGGGTTCCGCACCGGCACCGTGGGTAGCGTTTCACCCTCCTGCAAATACCCCGAGAACAGCTTGCGCAGTGCATAGAACTTCTCGGTATCCCATCCCGCCTCGCTGATGGGCGCATCGTAATCATAGCTGGAGGTCTGTGGCAAAAAAGGAGGGCAATTAGCCCCTGACCACAATCCAAACGATGTCCCGCCATGAACCATATAAATGCTGAAAGATGCTTTATGGTCCAGCATATACGCAATGTCCTTGACCACATTATCGATGGACCCAGTGTGATGCCGCGAGCCCCACGAGTCGAACCATCCGGGATAAAACTCTCCGCACATCAGGGGGCCCTTGCTTCTTATCTCCCGCAGCGGCTTAAAAGAAGACTCGGGGTTGGCGCCAAAATTCACCACGCTGAAAATATCTTCCCGTACATCTGCCTTCAGTTGCGAAGGTCCATCGCAGGTGAACAAGGGGACATCAAAGCCCGCATGCACCAGCATGTCGCGGACAGCCCCAATATACTCCCGGTCATTGCCGTAGGAGCCATACTCATTTTCGACCTGGACCATGACGATCGGCCCGCCATGGGACACCTGCAAAGGCCCCAATGCCTTTCCTACCTGGTCCAGGTACATCCGGCAGCGTTCCAGGTAATACGGGTCGCGGGTCCGCAATTGAATATCTTTTTTCTTAAGCAGCCACCACGGGAATCCGCCAAATTCCCACTCGGCGCAGGAGTAAGGCCCCGGCCGCAGGATCACATAAAGCCCCTCCTTTTGGGCCAGACGGCAAAACTCCGCTGCATCCGCCGCTCCCGACCAGTTGAACTGCCCCGGCTGGGGTTCATGCACATTCCAGAACAGATAGGCACACACGGTATTCAGTCCCATGGCCTTGGCCATTTTCAGACGGTGGGTCCAGTATTCCCGGGGGATACGGGCAAAATGCATCTCACCACAGCGGATGACAAAAGGCCGGCCATTCAGCAGAAAGCTTTCATCCCCAATGGAGAAGGCAGCCGGCGAGGCCTCTCTTTGAGCGCCGGCCCCGGGGCTACTCTGCCCAAACCCATAAAAAATATTCAAAAAGAAAAGACAAATAAATAAGGAGCGTTTCATAAGCGCCAAAAATAGAGTAGCATTATTCATATTATTGGCGCAAACGTTTGTGTGAAATAATAATCCTTACCCTCTCTAATAAACGCTAATACTTATACAACCCTACTTCAGCAATATGTGGCTCCAACCTCGACGACAATATACGCAGCCGGACCTTCGAAGCAGTATAAGGATCGAATTTCAACAGGCGCTTATACCCAATGGTAGTCCCTTCCACGATTTTTTTCCACTCTCCATTTTGAAACCCTTCCAGCACAAAAGACTCGACCCGCTGCCCCTTACTGATATTCTCTTGTAAGCTGCAGACATTGAACGTCGATGATCCTGACAGGTCGTATTGCATTATATATTCCTGGCTTCCCTTATCTCCAGCCCCCTGCTTTTCCAGCCGGGCCGGGCCAGCATTCCCCGCCAGATTCACCGAGAACAATTTATCACGAAGCCGCTTCCATCCCATCAGGCTCTCCACATCCGCGTCACTTAACAATCCCCGTCTGTCAGGAGGGATATTCAATAACAATACACCGTTCCTCCCCACCGAATTAAAATAAATATCCATCAGCTTCTCCGGCGTTTTCACTTCCTTATCCTCATGGCTGTGATAAAACCACCCGGGACGGATGGATACATCCGTCTCTGCCGGATACCAGCCCAATGCTTTCGCCTTCAGGATCTTTTCCCGGCTGCCAAGCACATCGCCTGTCATATCCCCTACCGGCTTGACATCGACTGTCGTTTGAGACCCGTCCGAAGTCGCTTTTATATTGGACGCATCAAAAGGCACCACACTCCACTCCTGCTCCCTTCCATAACCGCTCTCCGTCCCTACCCAGCGGACATCCGGACCCATGATAGCTATTACCGCCTCCGGCTGCAATTTTCTTATCAGTTTGTACCATCGGGGAAAATCATATACCTGTTTTTTCCCATTAGGCCCCTCGCCATTGGCGCCATCAAACCACACTTCATCTACCTTCCCATAGTTGGTGAGCAGCTCGGTCAGCTGGTTGACAAAATAGTCGTTATAAGCCTCCGTACCATATGCCCGGTTATTCCTGTCCCATGGCGAAAGATAGACGCCAAATCCCACCCCCATTTCCTTACAGGCATTACTTACTTCCCTCACCACATCCCCCTTCCCATCCTTCCAGGGAGAATTTTTGACGGAATGCTCGGTGTATTTACTGGGCCATAAACAAAACCCATCGTGATGCTTGGCGGTCAGGATCACCTGTTTGATACCCGCCCGCTTACAAACACTTACCCATTGCCTTGCATCCAGCGCCGTTGGATTGAACAGTTTTTCATCTTCGGTCCCATCTCCCCACTCCTTATTGGTGAAGGTATTGATCCCAAAATGAAAAAAAGCCGTCAGCTCCAGCCGCTGCCACCGCAATTGCTCTGGCGTAGGCACCACCTTCGCGGCCTTGGCGACAATATCTTTCTCACTGTCCGACGGATCTATAACAACATAGTTTTGTTGTGCGCAGACAGACACAGGCCCTGACACGGACATCACAAAAAAAGCCAATAATCTTACATACTTTATCATACATCGAAGTTTCTATCATTTTGTCATAAACACCCAGCTCACCTCTTTCGTATATCCGTAAGGCTTGCCGGGCTGCGGATCGCTCATGCTGCCGGCCAAATTCCCATTACTGTCACGCTGCACGCTCAACGTAACAAAAGAGTACGCCCCCTTCTCATAATCAAAGCTCACCCCATCATCATCATACAGCGCAAAGCTTCCATTGGCCTTCCCATAATGACGTATGAGCAAGTGAACTTTCTGCCCAGGCACAGGCGCTTGCCGCCGCGGCGGCATCATCGGTATAATGCCGCCATCCTTTACAAACAAAGGTATCTTATCCAGACCGGGCGTGATCGTTATTATTTCATGCTCACCCGCCAGCTCACCCGTATAGAAATCATACCATTTCCCCGCCGGCAAATATACCTTCCTAAACTTCTCCCCCGTGAACATAGGAGCCACCAGGACATCGTCTCCCATCATATACTGGTCTCTCTGATCTTCACCCCCTGAACCCTCTACCAGGCTCATAGCCCTGAATGGCGGCTTGCCTTCCCATCGGTACTGAGCATACGTGCTATAGATATAAGGTATTAATTGCATGCGCAGACTTGCCACCTCCTTCACCGCTCCCTCGACTTCCGGAAAGCTCCAGGGCTTGGTGCCATCCGCCCACGCATTGAGCATGGCCATGGGTGAAAAACAAACGCTTTGCATCCTTCTCACCCACTCTTCCGCACTCTCCGAGGCCCGCACTTCTGGCGTCCATAACACTCCCGCAAAACTGCTGTTGATCAGCGCGGTTATAAAATCCCGGTGACTGTAATAATCGTCGTATATGACATATGGAAAGGAACTGGCGCCCGCATTGGACGCACGGATCAGGCCATAGGTCCGCTGATTCCTCTCCCTGAACCACCCCGTAGTCATCCGCTGCATCAACAACCCATATACCTGCCGCATTTGCTCCCCGCTATAGCCGGAGGGGAATATAGCCACATCCGGCCAAAGCCAGTTGTCGAACCCATCGATCTCATCGATCTTATACCCGCTGACGCCGATATTGATATGCTCTTTTAAAAAATGCTCCTTCAGTAATTTCCGAGCCTGCGGCAACGCCATGTCCGGAACAAGTCCATTCCACACGGTATGCGAACCAGCCAACCCCTTCATCAAAGGATATAGCGAAGCCTTTGGCGATATATAGGGATTCGTCCATAAATTAGCCCGGACACCCATAGCAGACAGCTCCTTCAAAAAACCCGACGGGTTGGGAAACCGCTGCTTATCCCACTCGAATGTGCAGGGATAGGCCATGCTTTGCCAGCCGGGCTCCACTCCGATAAAGTCCAACGGGAAATCATGCTGCTCGAACAATTTTGCCTCCCCCACAATATCCCTCTGGCTGGATAGCGTAGGCATCCGCTCCGTAAAACCCAGCCCCCACTTGGGTGGAAGACAGCCACCGCCATTCATCAGGTTATAACGCTGGACTACATTCATTGGCGAGGGACCGGCAAAAACATACACCTCCAACCCCTGTGCCGGTACCAGAACCTCTACCGCATCCGAATAAGGCTGAGCGCTCCAGTCCTTGTCAGTATTCCGGTCATATAGTTTTGGCGGATGCTCCGAATCCACCCTGACGGCAGAACCCGCATACACGGTCATATATCGTGCAGCGTCTATCAATACCCCATACCCACCGGAGCTTACATAAAAAGGCACCGGCGCATGCGTCCGGCCATTATCCTTTCCGCCATAATGATCGACATGCAGATCCAGGACTCTGCCCCGCTGATTCACCGTTTGAAAATTCAGGCCAAAGCCATATATCTTCTCCTCTTTTTGCAGCGGGAATCTCAAATATATCTTCCCATCCCGCTGCCTCACCACAATCTCCTTCTTATCCAGTGGAAAGCCCACGGAAGGCAACAAGGCAAATCCTTTCTCATAGGCGCTCACATCCGCCGCCTTTAGTAGGCTGATGGATTCCGGCTTCCCGATCACCGCCTTCCATATGCCCGGCTGCACCGGAGTCCAGGTAACGGCAACCTGCGCCCGAATAAATAGAGCATGTAACAGTACCAGGATGACCAGGGAAAACTTTACAAACGCCTTGTTCATTGCATCTATTTAAGTATGATCTCGATCACCGGTATCGCGATAGTAGGCTTCCTTTCCGGCAGGAACAGGGTAACATCATCCCCCTCGGACTTCGACTTGATCTCCGAAGCATCATGCAGGAACTGCACATACTTTATCTTATCCTTATATCCGGGCAGCACCAGCGTATGACCCTCTGGATATTCCATCAGATGCACATATAGCCGACGCGTGGCCTTATTATAAGTAAGTCTCGTATTCTCCGGTACCTTGTACTCGTCCGGTGCATAAGTACAGTTATAAATAGCCCTGCTGTTGGCATGCATCCAGTAAGACAGGCTGTCCAGCGCGTTCTTTGCACGGTAGTCGAACTCGCCCCGCGCCGTCGGTCCCACATTCAGGATCAGGTTGCCGCCATTGGCCGTGGATGTGATCAGCAGGTCCAGCAGCTGGTGATCGGTCTTCCAGGTATTCTCATCCCTGTAATATCCCCACGACCCGGAAAATGTCTGACAGGTCTCCCATGTCTTACCCCTGTATTTAGCTAGTTCTGCCGTAGAGACCTGCTCAGGGGTCACAAAGTCGCCCCCATCCTCATAGTCGTCCAACCCCAGCCGGTTGTTCACCAGGATGCCCGGTTGCAGCTTTTTCACCAGCTTTATCAGTTCCACCGCGCCCCAGTCCTCCGCATGCTTGCCACGTTTGCTCTCCTTGCCCCAGGTCCAGTCCAGCCAAAGAACATCGATCTTACCATAGTTCGTCAGCAGCTCGGTGATCTGGTCACGCAGGTACTGCCGGTATTTACGCATATCCCGCCCTTTGTTCAACTTGTCATAGTTCGCCTGGCTGGTATCCGTTTGCGTCAGCGGATGAACGTCATCCATCGTATAGTCCGGATGATGCCAGTCCAGCAGGGAATAATAAAACCCTACTTTCAACCCCTGCGCCCGGAAGGCGTTTACATATTCCCTTACCAGATCGCGATGGGCCGGTGTATTGGTGGCCTTGTAATCCGTGAATTTCGAGTCGAAAAGACAAAACCCGTCGTGATGTTTGGTGGTAAGCACCGCATATTTCATACCTGCCGCCTTGGCCTGTTTGGCCCAGGTCGTCGGATCGAACTCATCAGGATTGAAAAAGTTAAAGTACTTCTGATACTCCTCATTGGTCATGTGCTCATTATGCTTCACCCACTCATGCCTCGCCGCCATGGAATAAATGCCCCAGTGTATGAACATCCCAAATCGGTCATTGGTCCACCAGGCCATGCGCTGCTCTTTGGCAGCCGCGGATTCGGAAAATATCCTTTTCGTCTGGGCCTGCGCCAGCGACCCGGACAGTAATGATGCGATCAATAGTACCCTTATCTTATTCATGAAATGGAATTTTGTTTAAACTTCCGGATGATTTCCCATTCTTTCTACTTCGGAATTACCTTTTTTTTCTTCAATTTTACCTACCGTTTGCCCCCGGCCAGGGGTGGGTACATAATCGCCATATGAGAGTCATAAAAACCGAGATCACCCTCCTGCACAACAGCAGGTTGTCCATCATCGACAG
Organism: Sphingobacteriales bacterium 50-39; assembly: GCA_001898505.1. Classification (GTDB taxonomy): domain Bacteria; phylum Bacteroidota; class Bacteroidia; order Chitinophagales; family Chitinophagaceae; genus Puia. The sequence continues at coordinate 424,041 of MKTZ01000001.1, read as the reverse complement.
GAATGAAGACGCCTTCAATCCCGCCTTTCATTTCCATCCCGAACTGGAGCTGGTCCTGATAAAGGAAGGCCATGGCCGCCGGATCATCGGCAACAGGATCGATCCCTTTGAAAAAGGAGATATGGTCTTCATCGGTTCCAATCTTCCCCATATCTGGCTGAATGACGATACCAGCAATGGACACAGGGCCCGCTCCGTAGTGGTGCATTTCCGCAAGGAAATATTCAGCGACGAGTTCTACGACCTGAAAGAATCCAGGGAATTGGCCCGCTTCTTCGAGCTGGCCACCAGAGGTATACAGGTCACAGGCTCTACCCGGGATAAGATAAGCAGAAAGCTCGACATTTTGGTCAGACAGCGGGGATTCCGTCGGATCATGCTGCTGCTGGAGATCTTGCATATCCTGTCAACCTCCGCCGATTGCCGGTGCATTACAGACGACATCTATACCCCGAACAATAAGGAAAATAAGGAAGAGACCACCGACAGGCTCAGCGAGATATACAAATACGTACAACACAATTTCCACAAGGACATCTCTTTAAAAGATATTTCCGGAGTAGCAGGACTCACCCCCCAGAGCTTTTGCAGATGGTTTAAGAAATGCACCAACAAAAATTTCTTCGACTACCTGAACGAGGTAAGGATCTTCACCGCCTGCGAGATGCTCATCGGCTCCACCGCCTCCGTAGCCGGCATCGCTTATCACTGTGGATATAATACCATCTCCAATTTCAATAAGCTATTTAAAGAATTCACCGGGTTAACCCCCGGTGAATTCAGGAAAAAAAGTACCTCCGGGCAGATAGCTCGCTCCTGACACCGCCCCATGCCCGCCGGATGTACGTCCCTGTCACAAAGTTCACCGCTGATTTGTCACATGGATAAATACATGGCCTTTTTCGATATCGTAGACATCCTGAACCGCTTCAATGAGAGCCTGGTCCTATTCCAGCCCCAGACAGGGCAGATCTATTTGCTGGGCCTGGCCGTCTTTTCTACCTTTGAGGCTGGAGCAATGAAACCGGCCACTCGTAATACCAAACTCTTAACGACCCACCGCCGAATGTCAAGTCTCCCGAATATCAGTGGCCCAGAACTACCCGGATCCATTTCCGGGCAATAAGCTCATGCCCACCAGGCATAGGATGGATACCATCCCATATCCAATAGTCGGGCGGCGCTTTTTCACAGGCCTTATTGAACTCCCCCTGGAGAGGAACGAAAATAGCATTGAACTGCGAGGCCAGCTCTCTTACAATCGTCTGTTGCACTTTCATTTCGGAAGACCAGGCCTCCCACTGATCTTTCACTCTTCCGACAGGCAGCAAAAAAGGTTCGCACAGTACGATCCGGACATCAGGTAATTGCTCTCTGGTCCTGGTTAGCAGGCCTGCATATACTTCCTGGAAACTATCCGCCGCGACAGGATTTTCACGGGTGAATAGACTGTTCACATCGTTGACCCCAACTAGAATGCTGAGCGGCCTGGGCTTGATGTCCAGCACATCCTCCTGCCAGCGCGCGGCCAGGTCCGTGACCTTGTTGCCGCTGATCCCCCGATTGAAAAAATGGAAGCGCTTGGACGGATGATCACACGATAACCTGCTCGCGATGAGATACACATAACCATGCCCCAGCACATGGTTCCAGTCCAGGTTACTGCTCCTGTTGCCAATATCATCTGTGATCGAATCCCCCGGAAGAGCGTTGTAAAATTCTCCTCCAGGGGAACCCAATCGAGGACATTACGGGCAGCAATGCCCGATAAAATGACATTTTTTACTAAAGCTCTTCTTGTTAGCATGTGCGCTAATATCCATCATTTTGTACCAGCGCCGGCTTATTCCGATCTATTTCTGTTTGTGGTATCGGCCAATATTGATAATTGTCCTTATAGACATAGGTCACCTGCGGAGTCACCGGGTTCGGATGAAAGCCATTGAGCTTTTGCGTGGCAATGCCCCAACGCCGCAGATCAAAATACCGGAGACCTTCCATGGCGAACTCCACTCTTCTCTCATGCCGGATCTTTTGTCTCATCTGGTCCTGTGTGAGTCCCGCGGGAAGAAGCGGCATATTCACGCCCGGCCTGGCTCTCACGTCGTTCACCTGCTGGTAGACGGTAGCATCCGGACCAGCAGCCTCATTCTGCGCCTCGGCATACATCAGCTTGATGTCGGCATATCGGAGCAATACAATATCATTGTCATCCAGCGCCCCATAATTGGGATTTACCATCCCCGGTGTAAGCCATTTCTTCACCGCATAATACCCCACGATCCAGCTATCGCTGCCAGGTGTCGCCACGCCGCCATTATTCGTAAAAGGCCATCCCTGAGCCGCCCCATCCCCGGGAAAGAAAAAGGTCATTGTCTTTCGGGGGTCGCCGGACTCATATTCATTGATCAGGTCCTGGGTTGCCAGCTCACCCTTCCATAATTGGAGGGACACCGCGAAGGCCACGTCCTGGTGCTGGATAGTGGGCAGCTGGTATTGCGCAGAGAACATGATCTCCGGACTTGACTTCTGATCGGGCTTGTAAAAATTGGAAGGGAAGCTGGAATTAAGAGAGAACTTACCTCCTGCAATGATCTGGCCGGCCAAGGTAGCCGCATCTGTATAATCCTGTTCAAACAGCAGCAGCCTGACCTTATATCCCTGGGCCGTTGCTTTTACCGCATGTCCAGTCGTATAAGCCACATCCGGCAGATAGGCAATGGCCGAATCCAGGTCGTCGGAGGCCCGCTTCAGCACATCCGCACGGGGTGACTTGGCCATTTTGGTGCTGTACGATAAAGTATAAGGATCTGCTGTAACAATAGGCACATTGCCATAAAGTTGGGCCAGCCAAAAATAGTTGAAGCCCCGAAGGAAAAAAGCCTCTCCCTTGTACTGATTCAGCGTAGTGCCGGACAGCACTTTGCCCACATTAGCCAGAAAGGAATTGTCCGCCGCTATGGCGCTGTAGCAGTTCGCATAATAACTGCCTACATAGGTTCCCCCCAGATCCGTGGCGGGCACAATACCGGCGGTTGTAGCAGTAAGGCCTCCCCCATAATTGTACTGTCCATATGAATCATCGGAAAAATTATCCCAGGCAAAAACCTGGTATTGCGACGTGGCATAACCACCGCCGCCGGAATAAAGGAAGTTGTATAGGCCCGTGAGCGCATAGTCCGCATCCGCGGAAGATTTCCAGAAAGTATTCGTGGTCAGCGCATCGGGAGGGTTTTGGTCCAGCAGGCCTTTCTGGCAGGAAGTTGAGCAGAAAGCCAGGAACAAAAGAATATATTGAATGCTCGTTTTCATGTTGTTGACTTTTTAGAATTGAATGGAAGCGCCAAAGGTGAAAGTGCGATTTTGGGGATAGTTTACAAACCCATACCAGCCGCCACTCCTGCTATTCGATCGCTCAGGATCGGCTCCTTTCAGCGAGCTGAAGAGCGCTACATTGTCTCCCGAAAAATAAACCCGCACGGACCGGATGCCCTTGATGGATTTGGTGGGGATAGAATAGCCCAGCTGTACATTCTTGATACGCATAAAGCTCCCATCCCGTAAATAATAAGTAGAGGCCAAACCGGTGATCTTGGGATAATTGAAGCCCACGTATACTTTAGGCATCGTGGCAGAAGGATGGGCGGGTGTCCAGGCATTCAACCAATCGGTGGTAGGCATGGAGCCCTGTGTAAAAGGGTCCGTCCCCCACTTGTCCATATATAGTTTCATACCATGACTTCCATACAGCTGCACGCTGATATCGAACCCCTTCCAGTTGGCTCCCGTATTGAACGAATATTCAAAATCAGGATACATCCCGCTGACGACGGTTCGGTCGCTGGCATCGATGACCCCATCATTATTGACATCCTTGTATTTAATGTCCCCGGGAGTAGGTGTAGGCGTCTGCTTCGCCGACTTGTTGATCTCATCCTGGCTTTGAAAAATACCTTCCCTGACATATAAATAGTAGGAATTGATGGGCTGTCCGTTTTCCATGATCGTATTGCTGCCGATCTCAGGATTGCCGAATGACACCAGCCTGTTCTTAAAGTGTTGAAAGCCCGCTCCCACATAATATTGAATATCCTTCCCCACATGATCTTTGTATTGGACATTGAGCTCGAAGCCCGTATTCCTTACCGCCCCGTTGTTGATGGTGGGCGCATTCAACCCTAGCCACAGTGGCACCTGCGAGCTGCGGAGTATGTTGAATGTATATTTGTTAAAGTAGTCGGCTGAAATATTGAGCTTGTTCTGCAATACGGTGATATCCGTGCCCATATCGAACACGCGCGTAGTCTCCCAGGTCAGGGACGGGTCGGTAAGCGTCCTGGCCGTAAAACCCGTCGCCACATTCCCTGCAAATGCATAATTGCTGTTGGTCAGCACGGCCTGGTAAGGATACATGCCTATGTTCTGATTACCCAGCTTTCCCCAGGAGGCGCGGATCTTCCAATCGTCGAGCCAGCGGACATCCCGTAAAAATGCTTCGCGCGAAATACGCCATCCGCCGGAAAAAGAATAGAACAATCCCCAACGACTGTTCGCAGGCAGCCGGGAAGTACCGTCATACCGAATGCTGGAGCCAAGCAGGAATCTGTCGTCAAAGTCATAGTTCGCGCTGCCATAATAGGAGCGGATTGCCCATTGCGAGGACGTGCCGGCATTGGTCTGACCGCTGGCCGGTCCCGCATTCAGCTCCCTGAGCAGGCTGGTGGCAAACTGGGTGCGGGTCGCATCGATATTGCTGGCCACATTATGCTCCTGCTGATATCCACCCAAAAGGGATATATTATGCGATCCAAAAGTACGCTTGTATGTCAGCTGACTGTAATAGGTTGTGTAGATATTGTCCGACCTCCCTACATAAAGTCCCGGAGTGCCGTCATCCAGCCTGCCCGCGGAGCTGGTGTCATGGGAATAATACATGGGCACTACAGGGTCGAACGTATTGTATTTGTTGGCATCGAAATTGACGCCCGCCCTATTCTCCCATTTCAACCCTTTTACAATATCTACATCGAGGGAAAGATTGCCCTGGCCATAGTAGTCCGGCGCCAGTGTCAATGCATTTTCAGATATGGCCACAGGGTTCTTATTGTTGGCTTCATTAGGATAGGCGCTTTTGATCCAGAGACCATTGGCAAGCTGAGGTTTGGCCAGGGGACTTTGGGCCAGCGTGGAGGCATAGAAATCCGTAGCGTTGACCTCCGGACTGATCTTGTTGCCGTAACGCACCTGTATGTTGGAACCAAGCGTTACCCTTTTATTCACCTTGGAAGACAGGCCCAGCGACACCGTATACTTCCTGTACGTATATCCGATCATCGTACCCGGCTGGTCGGTGAAACCAAGCCCCAGGCTGTAATTGGTGCCTTCCTTTCCGCCGCTGAGATTGAGGTAATGGTTCTGAACAGTGACTGTTCTGAAAACATCTTTCAACCAGTCATTGTTGGGGTACCTGTCACGGTCGGTAGCATTTTGATAAAGGTCGATCTGCGCCTGTGTATACAAGGGAGCGAGACCAGAATTGGTATAGGCATCATTGGACAGCTGCATGTACTGAGTGGAATTATGTACCAGGTCAGGCAGCCTGGTCGCCTTCGAGATGCCGGCGCTATAATTATAGGTAAGCAGAAATCCGCCGCCTTTCCCTTTTTTCGTCTTGATGACGATGACACCATTGGCCCCCCGGGAACCATAGATAGCCGCCGAAGCCGCATCCTTTAGCACACTGACGGATTCGATATCATTTGGATTGATGGCGGACAGGCTGCCGGGCAATCCGTCCACGATGATCAACGGATCATTCCCCACGCCGCTGAAAGTACCTACTCCCCGAATACGCAATTCTACAGCTTCATTCCCAGGCTCCGCGGAGTTCTGGACCACGGACAACCCTGGCAGCTGTCCCTGAAGAAGAGTGGTCGGGTCGGTAGCAACACGCTTGGTGATCTGATCACCCGTTACAGATACTACGGCGCTGGTCAGCTTGCGTTTCTCCTGGGTGGTATAGCCGACCCCTACTACCACAATTTCTCCCTCTACAGCAGATATAGTGAGCGCAACATTTATGACTGCGCCGGAAGAAGATATCTTCACCTGCTGTGTATGGTATCCTATCGAAGAGAACTCCAGCACATTTCCGGCGTCCCCGTCGATCTCGAATTCCCCGTCGTCATTGCTTATGACAGTCTTCCCGGTCGATTTATTTACAACGGTGACGGCGCCCAAAGGTTTTCCGCCCTCTCCCGTGATCTTCCCCTTAATCTTTAGGATCACGAGGGGTGGTCCTGCCGCCTTGACGGTCTCCGGTATCTTTTCTTTGACAACAATGGTCCCATCCATTTGTACAAATGAAAATGGCTGCCCCGCAAAGCACAACTTCAATACGTCCGTTACCGCCATGTTCTTCACATTCAGGGTGATCTTGCCCGCCTGCCTGACCACCTGCATGTCATACACGACATCGAGTCCGGTCTGCCGGTTGATCTCCTTAAACACTTGCTGCAGCGAGATATTCCTTTGGGAGATGGTCACTGTCTGAGCCTCCCCGTTCAGGGCATACGCCTGCACGCTTGCCGAAAGAATGAGCGCAATCGTTAGCTTCATACTCATAAGCATTTTGGTCCGGCAGTTCGCCCGCCATAGGCACGAATTGCCATCAAGTAAAAGTTTCATACTTTTGCTTAGTTTTTGGTTAAATTATTGGTTACAGAATCCTATAATAGACAACCAAAACATTCGCCGGAGGTGGTCTCAACACTTCCGGTTTTTTTGGTCGTGGATCACAACTATAAAAGAACCCGCCGGGGCAGTTCGCCCGACAGTTTATTTCGACACGATGACCTTCCTCCCCTCCACTCTGAATCGCACCTTTCCCGCCACCTCAAAATAATCGAGCAGCTGTCTTATATCTTCCTTCCTGGATACGACGCCGCCAAGACGTATATCCTCTGCGACATTTTCATATGCGACATCGACATCATACCATCGGGCTATCTGGCGCATGATGGTTTTTATATCTACATTATTGAAATGAAATTTCCCGTTCTTCCAGGCTATCACTTCTTCCAGGTCCACATCCGTGTTCAGGCTGAACGCTCCATCTTCGCTCCAGACCACCTGCTGCCCCGGTGCAATAGCATACTTCTCCCTGCCCTTGGACACTCTTACGCTTCCTTCCAGCAGCGTGGTGGCGATCTTTCCCTCCTCTCCATAAGCCATCACATCGAAGTGAGTACCTAACACCTCCACCTCGACATCCTTTACTTTGGCTATAAAAGGCATGGCCGGGTTTTTGGCTACTTCAAAATAGGCTTCGCCCGAAACCTCGACTACCCTGCTGTTCCCCGCAAAAGCTACCGGGAACTTTATAGAAGAAGTGGCATTGAGCCATACCCTGGTCCCGTCGGGCAATACCACCTGGTACTGCCCCCCTCTTGAAGTGGTAATGGTATTATATACAGTTGCAGCGCTGCCCGCCTTACTGGGGTCATAAACTATTTTCCCATCCTTGATCCGGATACGGGTATCACCCTGCTGCGCCATCCTGCTGGCGTCGGAGCTGTCCAGGTCGACTACGGAGCCATCCGCAAGCGTTAAGGTTGCCTTGTCCTTACCGGGTACCACCGGTTGATTATTGATGGCGAGCGCTTTCTGTTCCAGGGAGGCGGCCCCTTTCTTTACCACCGTCTGATTATAGATCAACAACCCGACGGCAATGACGGCAGCTGCCGCAACACTGCGCCAGAACATCTTTCTATAGGAATGTCCCGAGCCCACAGATCGTTCCTGCCCCGGGGATCGCTTCGGCGAAGCCGCTCTTTCCGCGTTGATCCGCTCCTTCAATGCCTGAAAGATTTCCGCACGCAATACTTCCGGCTGTTCAGTATCCGTAACCACCTCTTCTTCATCATCATTCCAGCTGTCGTACAGTTGGTGCAATTGCTCTTCTTCAGCCTGGGTCGCCTCTCCGGCTAAAAATTTTTCCGCCAGGGATGCCAACAGTTGCGCTTTGCTACTACTCACAATAGATATTTTATACCCTTATGAGTGTTCAGCGGGCTGCTTACCCTTAGTCCCTAAAAAGTTTTTTTAAATGCCTGCCCTTAGACGAGTCCCTTCGAGGGCCTCGATGATCTCAAAACAACAGGCAAGAGAAGGCTTCACCCAATGACCCTCTTATGATCTTCAATGCCTTGGTAAGATGAGCCTCAGCGGTCTTGGGAGAGATATGAAGGTCTTCCGCCACCTGCGCCAGGGGCTGGTCCAACAGCTTGTTCCTGATAAAGACCAGCCTGCATTTTTCCGGCAGTCGGGAAGATAATTTCGAGATTTTTTCCAGCATCATTTTGTTTTCCAGCAGCTCGGACAGCACTGCTGATAAGGCTTGGGAACCAGCCTCCTCTTTCAGCAACAGTCTTTTTTTTCGGGCGATGCTCGCATACACTGCATATCGGGTCATGGCAGCTACATAGGCGGGAAAAGATGCGATAGAAAGTGATCTTCGTTCGGCCCAGATGATAAAGAAGACTTCTTGTACGATCTCCCGCGCATCCGCATCGGATTTGAGATGCTTGTGGGCCAGAAAATAGAGCTTTTGCCAATACCGGTTGTATAGCTCAGTATAGGCCAGCTCATCGTCTTTTCTTACATAAGCAAACAGCTCGTTATCATCAAGAGTCCTGTACACTTCAATTTTTACGCTCTGCTAAGTTGCTAAAAAAAACCAAAATCCGCTAAAATATCTTTTCACAGCCGCCTCACTGTCGAATACATCGTCAGCAACAATTCAGAAAAGGAAATGTACCAGTAAAATTCCCACCAGCAGTCCGATCACGAGCCATAGGATCAGCTTTAACCGGGTACGCAAAATACTGGTCGTCTCTTTTTTTTCGGTGCTTTTCATTGTAATAGAATGGGTTATAGATTTAGCATGCTTGCGACACAGGATGTGCTTGAAAATTCTTTCCCGCTCGCTAGGACCAGGGGTCCCATTCGCAAGTCTTTAATAATAGGTTAGCAAATTACCAGCTCAAATTACGATCCTGAATTGTTAACGCACATTAGAAATTTTTAACACCACGATAATGAATACTTTAAAAACTACCATTGGGGCCGGGCTCATCCTCTCATCGACAGTCCTGCTATTCGCCATAGCCTGCACGAAGAATACCTCCGGCAATACGGTACCTGCCGGCCGGCAGAGGATCAATGTATATCTGAATGACGACCCCGTACCAAACCTTACGAGCGTACTGGTCGATATCCGCTATGTAGAGGTCAAGGTGGACACCGGACGCATTCATCATGACGATGATTACTATGACGACGACCACGAAGGGGACGATAACGGGAATGGCAACGGAAATGGAAATGGGAACGGGAATGGCAACGACGGACAGGATGAAGGCCGCCACAGAGGCGATCGGTTCGGGCAGTGGGACACGCTAAATATCCGTCCGGGACTTTATGACCTCCTGAAATTAAAGAATGGAGTGGATACCTTGCTTGCTACCGGAACCGCGTTCGCCGGAAAAGTGACGAGAATACGGATTACCCTCGGCGCCGGCAACAGCGTGGTGGTTGACAGCACGCATACTTATCCGCTCACGATCTGCGACGGCAAGCCCTACGTGTATGTCCGGGTCCCCTCCAACGCCATCGATACCGTCGGCGGCGGACAGATCCGCATCCGCCTGGATTTTGACATCGCCCACTCCATCGAGTTCGACGACGGCAGTTACTGCCTCCAACCAAGGATTAATTCCTTCTCTGACGAAAATACAGGCAGAATTGAAGGCAGGGTTGGACCCGCGCAGGCACACGCATTGGTAATGGCGGTAAATGGCACAGACACCGCTTACGCCATTCCTGAAGATGAAGGCGAGTTCCAGCTGAGAGGATTGAAACCAGCCGCCTACTCCGTCACCTTCAAAGCAACGGCCCCCTTCCGGGATAGCACCATCAATAATGTCCAGGTCCATGCCGGAGAAGAGACACACATGCCATCGGTAATCTTACATCAATAGGTTAGTTTCAGAGTTCAAATATAGGTTTGGTCTCGAGTGCCGGATTCCTCCGGCACTCTTTTTATTTCGGACAAAATCCCCCCATCTTCCCTCCCAAATCCCTCCAGAATAACATCCTAATATTATCCCACACAAAATAGCTTGATCATGAAACAAACACTCTTACTGACCATCATCACCCTGTCGCTGACAACAACAACAGTCACCGCCCAAAAAGTAAAAAGCGCCGACGTACCGGAGGCCGTAAAAACCGCTCTGCAAAAAAAATACCCCTCCGCCAGCAACGTCACATGGGAAAAAGAAAAAGGAAATTTTGAAGCCAACTGGGGCGGGAGATCAAAAGAGGATAACTCCGTCGTCTTTACTCCCGATGGCACTTTCGTTGAAATAGTCGTTGCAATACCCGTCGCCGACTTGCCCCCCGGCGTCGTCACCTATGTAAAGGCACACTATCCGGACACAAAGATCACCGAAGCAGGCAAGGTCACAGATGCAAAAGGTAAGATCACCTACGAGGCCGAGGTCAAAGGAAAAGATCTCGTTTTCGATCAACAAGGGAATTTCTTAAAGAAGGAAATGGATTAGCCCCTGCTCCCGACCGGCCCGCCAACACCCCCAGCAAAAACCGCCTTCCAGGCGGTTTTTTTATAGCATTATCCCTCTCCCCACAATTGCCTTGAAAAAAAATTTGCTTGTTAAACGTTTAACATTATATTTGCTTAAGCGTTTAAGCAAAATTTACGTAACGAACTGTTACGTAATGACTTGAATAAAGTTTAAACGTTTAAGCTTGTTTCAATCTTAAATGTCAGTCGTGGTCCCAGTCCATTCACCTCCTGGTTTCCCGGTTACCCGGCCCTCCTCCGGCCGCCCCCTCCATTTATATATCCATTCTTAACGCCAAACCATAATTTATGAGACGATTGCCTGCATTCCCGCTGCTGCTTTCATTATTGATCTGTAGCCTGCTGACCTTCCCTCCTTCGATTACCCTTGGAACTCCAAAGCATGACCGGATACATCTGTTCCGGACCGTTACAGGACATATACACAGCTCCGACGGCTCCCCGCTGGCTGGCGCCAGCATTTCGGTCAAAGGCACTGCCATCGCCGTCACCGCGGATGATAAAGGCGCCTTCAGCATCGATGTCCCCGATAATATCATTGGTCCGGTACTCGTCGTCAGCGCGGTTGGCTACACCACCAAAGAAATAGCGGTGAACCAGACGGGCCGCCTCGACATCCACCTCGACACGGATATAAAACAGCTCAACGACGTCGTCGTCGTAGGTTATGGTACACAGCGACGCAAAGACCTCACAGGCTCCATCGCTTCCGTATCCGCCGCCCAGATAGAACAAAGACCGGTCAGTTCCTACGAGGACGCACTGGCAGGCACGGTTCCTGGCATCGATGTCGCCCCGCGAAGCGCCAAGCCGGGTAATATCTCCGAAATAACCATCCGCGGGATCGGCACCATCTCCGGCGACAGGGAACCCCTCTTCGTCATCGACGGATTCCCCACCGATGCCAACAGCGCCGCCGCAGTCAACCCCTCCAATATCCTTTCCATCGATATATTGAAGGACGCCTCTTCCACCGCCATTTATGGCTCTCGCGGCGCCAACGGGGTCGTTATCATTACCACCAAAACAGGCAAGGCTGGTCTTTCCAAAGTAGACGTAAGCCTCAAAACGGGGTTCTCAAAAGCCAATAAACACGATTTCTACAAAACATTGAATGGAGCCGAATACATAGAATGGTATAAGGAAAAATTCCAGTTTGCAGGCACTCCCCTGCCCTCATGGATCACCAACTGGGACGGGACCAGCACCAACTGGCAGGACTTGATTTATAGAACAGCTCCCTTCCGGGATTATAACGCAACGATCTCCGGCGGCACCGAAAAACTGAACTATATGTTCTCCGGTGGATTCCTCAACCAGGACGACATCCTGCTCAATGCCGGATATGATATGTATACGGCCCGCATGAAACTCGATTACAAAGCCTCCAAACGCATCACCATCGGCCTCAACCTCGCTCCCAGCTTCACCGTACAGCGATTGAGCGCACCCGAGGACGACTTCTCCGCCCTGGCCGGCGCCGCAGTGCTGCTGCCACCCATCATCCCCGCCTTTAACAAGGACGGCACTCCCTCCGATCCCAACTCTTTCGGCATACTGAACAAAGCCATGGTCAACCCGATGACCATCGCAGCCAATTACCATCAGTCCAATAAGAGCATGTACCTGCTCTCCAATGCATTCGTCCAGGTAGATATCCTGAAAGGTCTGTCGTTCAAAAGCTCCATCGGCGCCAACCTCAACGATAACAACTACCGGCTGTTCCAGGCTAAGGGACTCAACGGCCAGGCATTATACCCTGTAACAGCCCTGGAGCTCAATTCATCCCGCACGATCAACTGGCTCAACGAAAATACCCTCACCTACAAGACGGTGCTGGCCAAAGATCATAAGCTGGAATTGTTGGGCGGCTATACGGTACAGAAAGTGGACTTTACCATTACAGGCGCCAATGCAAACACCTTCTCCAGCAATCTCGCACAGACCATCGGCTTCGGTGCGAACCAAAGCGCATTCTCCGGCGCTTCAGGCAATACACTCCTCTCCTATCTTGCCCGCGCCAACTATGCCTATAAAGACAGATACCTGCTGACAGCCACCGTACGAAGGGATGGCAGCTCCCGCTTCGGCGCCAATAAACTATGGGGCGTATTCCCATCCGTAGCGGCGGCCTGGAACTTGTCCAACGAGGACTTTATGCTGGGTGTCAAGGCGGTGGACCATGCCAAGATCAGGGCCAGCTACGGTATCTCGGGAAGCAATTTCATCGGTGACTTCACATCCAAGTCCAGCCTGGTCTCGGTCAATCATTCCTTCGGCAACACCAACGTCGTCGGTTATGTCAACGGCGATCCGGGAAACCCGGACCTCTCCTGGGAGAAGTCGAAACAGACGGACATCGGACTTGACCTTGGCCTGTACAATCGCGTTAGTATCACAGCCGATTACTTTTCCAATACCAGCGACGGCCTGCTGCTGAATGTGAACGTCCCAACCTCTACGGGCTATGGTGGAAATCTTGAAAATATCGGCAGCATGCGCAAGTGGGGATACGAACTTTCGGTCAATGCCAATATCATCAAGCAGTCGGATTTCGGATGGGACATCGGCTTCAACGTCTCTCACCTGCGTCAGAAGGTGCTGAAACTGGGCCCCACGGGGGCGCCCCTCTACCAGTTTTTTGCAGTATTGGTGACACAGATCGGCGGACCGCTGGAACAGGAACATGCGTTGCAACAGATCGGCATATTGTCACAGGCCGATATCAACGATCCCAAGGTGGCCAAAAAGGCGGTCGGGGACATGGCCGGAGACTATAAGTTCCTTGACGTCAACAAAGACGGTATCATCGATGCCTTCAACGGCGCAGACGGTGTGCTGGTCGGGGACAACAATCCGCGCTGGCTCTATGGGATCAATACCAGCGTACGCTATAAGAACTTTAGGTTCTCCGCCTTGCTGCAAGGCCAGGCAGGCGCCAAAATGCTGGATTTTGTCTATCAGATCATGAGCCTCCATACTTACAACACCAATATGGACCATTTCTTTTATGACGGCCGCTATATCTCTCCCTCTCAGCCGGGCAACGGCCACACACCCAGGGCGGGATACAATGATGTAGGCGCAGTATCATCCTGGGAAGTGCAAAAAACAGATTACCTGCGGATCAGGAATCTCAACCTGTCCTATACCATTCCCCCGGGCATCAGCAGGAAACTACTGGTCAATGATCTCCGGGCCTATGTGTCGGTCGAGAACCTGTGGACATTTTCACAATACCGCGGCGGCAATCCCCAGGCAGTCCGGAACGGCTTCGACACCCAGATATTCGGCGACCACAAGACCTTAGGTCTCAATTCGGTGGCCACGGCTCCCCTGCCAAGGATATTTACATTAGGTATCAATTTTTCATTCTAAAAAAGCTATCACTATGTCCTATACAATCCAACACAAAGCCCGTAAGATCAGCATAGGCAGTTTGCTCTTTATCGTGATACTTTCCTCCTGTACAAAAGACTTTCTCGATGTCGTTCCGGTGGACAGGATCCCCAAACAACAGTTCTTCAAGAACCAGGCGGATATGACGGCAGCGATATACGGCGTATACTCGGCCCATAAAAATATCTATACCGGTTCCGAACTTGCCTTATACAATCTCGAAGAGACACGCTCCGACAACACCAACCAGGACTTCGGCCGGCAGACGGAACACAAGGCGGTGGACAATTTCACCGTTCAGTCGGGCAATACCTCCATCACCGGTATGTGGGCCCTGGCCTATAATTGCATCAACCTCTGCAACGCAGTCATCGACAGGGCGCCCGGCGCCACCATGGATGCCACCAAGAAAGCGCAGATCGTGGGAGAGGCCCAGTTCATACGGGCTCAGGTCTATTTCCTATTGCTCCAGGACTATGGCCCCGTACCCTTACGCATTCACGAAACCACCTCGCTCGCCGGGAACAACAATCTCGCCAGAGCCAGCACGGACTCCATGTACCTGCAGATCATCACCGACCTCCAGACCGCCGCTGCCAATCTGCCCCCCAACTACACGGGCTCCGACATCGGCCGCGCCACTTCCTTTGCCGCCAACGCGCTGCTGGGGAAAGTATATCTGCAAAAAGGGGACAATGCCTCGGCAGTTACCGTACTTCGGAAAGTAGTCTTCCCTGGATCACCCTATTCCCTGCTGACCAACTATGCAGATATCTGGACACCCGGAACAAAGAATTCCCCGGAATCCATCTTCGAGATCCAATTCCTCCCGCCGCTCAATGGCTGCCCGTTCTGGAATTTCTTTGCACCGCCTTCTCTGAACGTTCCGGGCGGCACCAATGGAAGCACTTCCCCCAATACACCCACCCAGGACCTCATCAACGCCTATGAGGCAGGCGATACCAGGCTTGCTGCCTCCATCGCATACGACCCGGGCGGCCGGCCCTATATCAAAAAGTTCAAAGACCCCGGTGTTGCCGTGGGCAATGACGCCAATACGGACTTCCCCATCCTGCGCTACGCAGATGCCAAGCTGCTGCTGGCGGAAGCCCTGGGAGAGACCACGGAAGCATATGGCCAGATCAACGACGTCCGTCAAAGGGCCAATTTAGGGCCGATCAGCTCGGCCACACCGGGGACCTTTATCGAAAAGCTCATGCACGAACGACAAGTGGAGCTGGCTTTTGAATGCCACCGGTGGCACGACCTGCTGCGCATGGGACAATCGGCGGCCATTTCCATCATGAATACAAATTTGGCGCATGAGTTCCCGGGTAATAATATCAGCATCGATGCACACAATTTACTGGCGCCGATACCCAATACGGAATTACAGACCAATACCCTCGTAAAACAAAACCCCGGATACAGCAATTAGAGGACGATGAAAATCTTCGATCTATGAACGCTCTCCCCTTCTTATCCCATTGGGCGCCGGCTGTCCGCGCTTCGCTCGCAGCCGCATTGATTGCCTTGTCTCCCCATCGCGGGGTCTGCCAGACGCAACAGCCGGCGCTTCCCCTGCCCTTGCAGGCTTATGTACGCGATATCCACTACGACAGGATGGGAGCGGCAGCCCCTTCTGTTCGATACACTCCCGGGCAGCAGGGATCGATCCATGTCACGGTCAGCTGGGACCTCACCGATTCCGTAAAACAGGACGATTGGCAGATCACCATCGACCCGGCCTTTACACCGACCTTTCACTGGGCGCCGCACCTGACCCCCACCGATAGCAATATCATCGCACAGCATGTCTTTCGTACGCCTGCCATGATCGTTCAGTCGGATCGCCGGCAGCTCATCCTCGTGCCGGACCTGGATATACTCGGGCAGCCGGGCAATACCAGCAATCCGTACAGCGGCTGGTATATGGACATGAATGCCCGGACACACCGGCTGACCCTGGGCCTGAGCCGCTCCTATATAAAGGAACACGTATTGTATTACCGGAAGGGGGGAGCCTCCTACCCTCCGGGCCGGAGGACGGTCGGATTTTATCTCTTCACATCGGATGACACCGCACAGCTGTTCGATCCCTGGAAAAAACCGCTTTCTTTTTGCTGGGACCGATGGGGACGCTCCCTCTTCCTTCAAGGCGAACCCCTCCCCGCCCGGAACATCCCTCTTTGCGTGAGCCAGACCTACCAGTGGGCCTTCGGCTCCTGGAAAAACAGCGTCTGGCAGGCGCCCCCGCTGGGTGATAAAAAAGTAGGCGCCCCGGCATTTATCGTCAACGTTACCCAAAGCCCTAACTGGAAAGGCGATGTCGATGAAAGAGAGATGCGTTCCATTTGGAACCAGGCCTGGTTCAGTTCCCTGAGGTCCGCTTCGGGCCTGTACCGGTATGCCCGCGAAAAAAAAGATAGTACGCTGCTGGACTATGCACGGCAGACAAAGGAGCTGGCCCTCGCCTTCCCTCAAAAGGACGGTTTTTTTTATGCGGTGATCGCCACGCCCATGGAGACGGTAACCAAGAATGGTAAACAGCTCCACCGGTCCACAGGATGGGATAACTATTATTTTGGCAACTCCAACCGCAACCCCATCACTAATGATGTAAAACGATCTCCCTTTCATATCCTGGATATGAGCTATACCGCCTGGCTGATGCTGGACTGGTACCAGGAGCTGGAAAAGGACAACCGTTTATTGCAATATGCCAAACGCTACGCCGATGCCCTATTACTGATACAACGCGCAGACGGGTTCTTCCCCGCCTGGCTGGACCTGGATACGAAAAAGCCATTGACCTGGCTGGACAGCTCACCCGAAACCTCCATGTCCGTAACCTTCCTGTTAAAACTATACGAACTCACCGGCAACGGCAAGTACAAAACGGCAGCCCTAAAGGCAATGCAGGCTGTCATCGACCACATCATTTTTCAGGGCAGGTGGGAGGACTTCGAGACCTACTGGTCCTGCAGCCGGTACGGATCGGACACGCTGGTCGGGAAAAAAGTCGCCCGCAACGACATGTACAAACAAAACACCCTTTCCATGTACTGGACGGCACAGGCCCTCTATGCGTCCTTCAAAACCACCCGCGACACCCAATACCTGCGCTATGGCCGGCGCGTGCTCGACGAAATGCTGATGTACCAGGCCAGCTGGCAGCCGCCTTATATGTATGTCAACGTGCTTGGAGGATTTGGCGTCATGAATGCGGACGGGGAATGGAATGACTCACGGCAAAGCCTCTTCGCAGAGCTGATCCTGCAATATGGAAAAGAGCTCGATTCTCCGGAATATATCCAGCGCGGCCTGGCGGCGCTAAAAGCATCCTTTGTCATGATGTATTCCCCGGACAACCCACGAAGTAAACAGCAATGGGAGAAAAAATGGGATTTTTTCGGCAAAGAGGACTATGGATTTATGATGGAGAATTACGGTCACGAGGGCGCCACGGGAAAGGAAGGCATTGGCATCGGCGAATTTACGATCTATGACTGGGGCAATGGGGCCGCATCCGAAGCTTACCTGCGCATCACCGCCCACTTTGGAAAGCAATGGATGACGGACCACCTAAAATAGCCATCTCACCAGGCATGAACAAAAAAGTATCACTGAAGGACATCGCCGAACAGTTAGGAGTATCCACTGCCCTTGTTTCTTATGTACTGAACAATAAAGAAAGAAAAGCAAGAGTGGGAGATGAGACGGTCCGCAAGATCCGTCAGTTGGCGGCATCCCTCGACTACCAGCCGAATATCATCGCCAGGAGCCTGCAGAGCGGAAAGACCAATACCATCGGGGTCATCGTCGCTGATATATCCAACCCTTTTTTTTCCAGCATCGCCAGGATCATCGAGGATGAAGCCATGAAGCGGGATTATGTGGTCTTCTTCAGCAGCAGCGACGAGGATGCCGATAAGTCCAAACAGCTCATCGATATGTTTATCCATCGGGGAGTCGACGCACTTATCATCGCCCCATCCGAAAACACCGAGAAACAGATCAGGCGCCTGATAAAACAACGCTTTCCCCTCGTGCTGATCGATCGCTATTTTCCAGGATCCGATTATGTCGTGATCGATAATTTCCAGGCCTCCTACAACGCCACGAACCACCTGATACAGGCAGGACGTAACAGGATCGCCATGATGGCATATGACACCGGCATGGAACACATGAAAGAAAGGATAAGAGGGTATCGAACAGCGCTAAAAGACAACAACATCCGGTTCGACGACTCCTGGCTGATAACAGTATCCTATCAGGATCTGGCCAGACACGTCAGAAAGGCAATAAAAAATATTACAACACCCACGCTCGGGGTCGATGGTTTTATTTTCGCGACCAATTCGCTGGCAGTCCTTTCCCTAAAGGTCTTGATCTCATCGGGCATCCGTATCCCAACCCATCTGGCTGTAGTATCCTTCGATGAGAGCGATGCATTCGACCTCTTCTATCCCCCCGTAAGCTATGTCCGCCAGTCCCTTTATGACATCGGCAAGAGCGCGGTCGACCTGGCATTGAGGCGGATCAAAGGAGAAAGCAAAGGACCGCAGCAAATTGTCATCGACGCCAGGCTGGTGGTGCGTGAAAGCTCGATCATGCCCCCTCCCCTGTCCAATTCGCCCCATTATAATGTCTAATTCACACCCCGCAAAAGTTACAGACGCTCGATAGCTTTGGTCTCAGAAAATACACCATTCACCAAAAAATGTAAGACTATGAAAGAGAAGGATTATTCCACCAGCTTCCAGGTAGACCAAACTCCCGCAGAAGTATTCACCGCCATCAACAACCCGCGCGGATGGTGGTCCGAAAGCATAGAAGGCGTCACCGACCAGCTCAACAGCATATACAACTATCATTACAAAGACGTCCACCTCTGCCGGATCAAGATCACCGAGCTCATCCCCGAACAAAAAGTGGTCTGGCATGTCCTGGACAACTATTTCAACTTCACAAAGGACAAGAGCGAGTGGAAAAATACAAAGCTCATTTTTGAGATTACAAAAAAAGGCAAAAAGACGGAACTGCATTTCACCCACCAGGGTCTCGTACCCGAATACGAATGCTTCGAAGTGTGCAACGAGGCATGGACGCACTTTATAAAGGACAGCCTGCGTGGCCTGATCATGACGGGTAAGGGACAGCCCACACCCGATGAGCCTGTAGAAAGTTTTAACTCCCAGCTGGTTGACAAGTGGAATATAGAACAGTAACAGTTCACCACGGGTCCGCCCTTCCGGGCGGACCTTTTCCTGGTTGGCCGGGACGGCCTCCCCTTACCCCACTGTCCATCAGGACACCGCCTCTTTATTATACTTATTCCTGTACTCCAGCGGCGACATCCCGGTGATCTTCCGGAACACCTCCCGGAATGCCTTTATATCCGAATACCCCACCTCATACATCACTTCATTGATCGTCTTACGACTGGTCTCGAATGCCCGCTTGGCGCTCTCGATCTTAACCCGCTGCAGATATTCCAGCGGCGTATTGCCGGTCGCCTTGATAAACCTCCTGTCGAAATTCCGTCTGCCGATGGCAAATTTAGAAGATAGCTGCTCCACCGATATCTTCTCATGCATCATGCTTTCGATATAGGTTTGCGCTTCCATCACCATCTCATCCCCATGCTGCTTCTGCCCCTTGAATATGATAAACTCCGACTGACTATGCCTGTCCATCTCTATCTGAAAGATCTTGGAACAATAGATGGCCGTTTGCCGGTCGTATTTCTTTTCGATGAGATAGATCAGCAGGTTCAGAAAGGAATAAGCGCCCCCATTGGTATAGATCCCATTCTCATCCGTGATGAGCTTGTCCGTCTGCAAATGCACGTTGGGGAACATGCTCCTGAAATTATCCGCCACACTCCAATGGGTCGAACAGCTCTTGCCTTCCAGCAACCCCGCCGATGCCAGCAGGAACGCCCCCGTACAAACACTGGCAACCTCAGCCCCGTTCTTATACTGCCACGCGATCCAGTCCGCCAGTTCTTTGTTCCCCTTCATGGCCTTTTGATAGTTGTGGTTCAGCGACGGAATAATGACAAGATCCGTCTTGGGAATAGCAGAAATATGTTTATGCGGCTTCACCGTGAACAATCCGTCCTCAAATTCGTTTGTGCCCGCAACACCCGCCAATTCTATCTTGTACAAAGGCATCCTCCCGCTGGCCTTCCAAAAATCATTGGCCCTCGTCAATATCTCAAACGAGCCCGTGATGCTGCTTATATTGTTCGGTCCATCCGGAACGACTATCGTAAGATGCTTCATGACCTGAATTTTTTATAAATATAAGAAAAATACAGGTCCAAATTAGCCCGCTATAAAGTCTATTTCACACCCCTTCAGATACGATTAAGGACGGTAGTTTTACAAAACAATTAAAAAGAATTTTATGAACATCTCAAACAAGATCATTCTCATCACAGGCGCCAGCCGCGGCATTGGACGCGCCCTGGTCGAAGAAGCCCTGAAACGCGGCGCAAAAAAAGTATATGCGGGCACACGCAGGACATTCACCCACCCTGACCCGCGTGTCGTTCCGCTCATGCTGGACGTCACCGATCCCGAACAGATCCGGGAGGCAGTCAGCGAGGTCACATCGCTCGATATCCTCATCAACAATGCCGGGATCGCCTATTACGATGACCTCAGCGATCGCTCCATGATCGACAAACATCTCGCAGTCAATCTCTTTGGCACCTATGCCCTCAGCCGCGCCTTCCTCCCCGCGCTGATCCGTTCACACGGAGCCATCGTCAACAATCTTTCCGTGGTAGCGCTCGCCTCCCTGCCCCCCATCGCATCCTATTCCATCTCCAAAGCAGCCGCATTCTCCCTGACACAATCGTTACGCGCCTTCCTGGCCGGACAGGGTGTACGGGTCCATGCAGTTCTCACCGGTCCCACCGACACGGATATGACCAAAGGTTTCGATATCCCCAAATCGGCGCCACAGGTCATCGCACAGGGCGTCTTTGATGGAGTAGAAAAGGGAGTAGATGATATCTTCCCTGACCCCATGTCGGGTTCCGTTGAAGAAAGCTGGGTAGGCAGTGTCATGAAACAGATGGAACGCCAGAACGCATCGCTCGTGGCGGCGCAAAGCAACTGAACGAGCCGGGGGCTCGTTGTCTGGGACATTTAGTGCAGCCATCCATTCAGCTCCATCCAATGCCTGCACCGGTCCATCCATTGCTCTTCTTTCACAGGCAGATGCAGCCCGAATCCATGACCGCCTTTCTCATAGAGATGCAGCTCCGCCGGGATGTGATGGGCCGTCAATGCCCGGTAAAAGAGAATACTGTTTTCTGGTGATACGCCGTCATCGTCCTGCGCATGTACCAGCCAGGCGGGAGGTGTGCTGTCCGTGACCCGGGTCTCGTTGGAAAAGTATCGTACCAGACTGTCGGGAGCATTTTTGCCCAACAGGTTGTCAAAAGACCCGCTATGCTCTATGATGCCGCTGATAACAGGATAACCCAGGATCATCCAGTCCGGTCGCACGCTGATGTTATCCGGGTCCGGCACCAGCACCTTGTCAAAATGCGTACCCGCAGTCGATGCCAGATGACCACCGGCCGAAAAGCCCATAATACCCACCCGGTGAGGATCGATATGCCATTCTGCTGCGTGACGTCGCACCTGAAGTATGGCCTGCTGTGCATCCTGCAAAGGCGCAATCTCCGGATGTATACAGTAAGCACTGTCGGGTATGCGATAGGTGAGTACGAATGCAGCAACCCCCCAGCTGTTCAGCACCTTCGCCTCATCATACCCTTCGATGTTCACGGCATTGACCCAGTATCCACCGCCGGGACAGATCACTACAGCAGGTGTGTTCCCCCGCACCCTCGGCGGAAGAAAAAGGGTGAGCGTAGGACGCGATATCTTGCTCACCAGCTCTACTCCCTTCTCATTCGTCGTCCGTTCCTCCTCGTTAGGATGAGGAATGGAATTAGGGACACTGTCAGGGTAGTATAAGGGGATTACTTTCTGCGCACTCGTCACTTTCTGTGACCTCGTCACTGTCTGCGACCTCGCCGGATAGACAGCTATCAGCATGCCGGTGACGACAAAACATACGACTTCAATTATTTTCATTCGATTAAAATACAGGTTCCGGTCGATTAAATACAGGTTTCAGCCGATTAAAATATCAACGCCGCCGCACCCAGGAACCCCGCATTATTCCCCAATCGCGCCGCCTCGATCACCGTATATTCGGACGTCTCCTTCATGGCCAGCTTCATGGCCTTCGCCCGCACTTCCGCAATATAAAAATCGCCCGACTCCGAGATACCGCCCCCGATGATCAGCTTTTGCGGTGCAAAAATATTGATCAGACTTGCCACACCCGAAGCCAGACAGTCAAAATGCAAATTCATGGCCTTGACAGCCACCGGTTCACCAGCAAGATATCTCCGGACAATCTCCCTCCCGTCGATAGCATCCCCCGCACCCGCCAAAAGACTCCCACCCCCCGGCAAATCCTGGCCCGCCAGGCTCTTATAATCCCCCACCAACGCCGTCACCGACGCCTGCGCCTCCAGACAGCCTATCGCCCCACAGGTACAAGGCCGCGTTCCCCCTGCCACATGAATATGCCCCAGCTCCGTACCCCTGTTCCGGTAGCCGCCATACAATCTTCCATCCAGGATCAGCGCACCGCCGACACCCGTGCCTATCGTCAGGAACACTACATCCCCCACCGCCTGCGCCGTCCCCCACCTTGCCTCCGCCAACCCCATACAGTTGGCATCGTTGTTCACCACCACCCGCAGACCAAATGTATCTGCCAACTGCGGCCCCAATGCCACTCCTTCCATCTCCGGCAGATTACCTCCGCATGCAATAACAAGATCTCCATCGATGATCCCCGGCGCACCGACGCCGATACCCGACACCAGCCACCCTCCCGCACGCGCAATATCCAGCATCTCCGCAACAGCCGCTTTCATGTTCTCCATAACCCGCGAAGGCTGCCCATCCCGCTGTGAATCCGTAGCACGCATCGATGCGGCAACGATCCCGCCACTATCATCGACAAGTCCATATTTGATCTGGGTGCCCCCCAGGTCTATACCAATTGCATACGTCATTTTCTTATTTTTATGTATCACAGACAGGCTCATCCGCCCAGCTTCCCGGCCGCCGCCTCATCCAGCCACACCTCCAATCCCGGATGATCCCGCAACAGGCTCGCCGGCACATCCGCACTGACAGGCCCCTCCAGCGCCTGCTGAATAATGGAAGCCTTATGTTCCCCCGTAGCCAGCAGGAAAATATGCCGCGCTTCCCGTATCGTACCCAGCCCCAGCGTGATCCCTTTCTCCAGCACGGTCTGCCGGGTAAAATATTTTTGTCCCACCGATTGCGTCGTCGGATGCAGCGTAACAACCCGCGATCTCGCTGCCACATCCGTACCCGGCTCATTCATGGCAATATGCCCATTCGTCCCGATACCCAGGATCACTACATTCATCCCGCCCCTCTCGGCAATAAAGCGCTCCGTGGTCGCACATTCGCCCGCCAGATCAGCAGCCCTCCCGTCAAAGAAACAGATACGGTCCTCCCCGACGCCCAGCGGCCGAAAAAGATCCTTATCCAGCCACCATCTGCACGAACCTTCATCACTCCCATTCAAACCAATCCACTCATCCAGCCCCACAAAATTCCACGCGCCAAGGTCCATTGTACCCGCCCTATGACGCCGCACCAGCTCATGATATAAAGGAGCCGGCGTAGTCCCCGAAGCCGGACATATCAGCGGGGCCTTTACTCCTTCCAGACACTGACGGAGCCTGTCCGCTACCTGTAATCCCATTATTTCCGGCGTCCCTCCAACAGTCCATCTCAACGAACGCATTATTTAAAATTTTGCCCGAATATAGCTTCTATCTCCCAAACTGCCGCAAATGATGATCCAAATGCTTATATACAAATTCCCCGATCTGCTCCCTTGTCATCAGCCCAAAAAAAGGATGAATAAATCCGCCAGCAGGATACACATACGTTTCATATTCCCGCACCAGCCCCATCAGCACCTGTCTTTCCTGAGACAGATCAATATCCGTATCTGTAACACTCAACTCCGGCAAAGTAGGAGTGTTCTTTCGCATGAATTCATCCTTCATCACTTTTCTAAAGATCAACCCACCCAAAAGCCGCCCAATCAACGCCCTTTTCATCCGCTTGCCCTGGAGTATCCATTCCTGCGAAAGGGCACAATGTCGCACCATCTGTCCAACATTCATTTTGCCCCACAACGCCCTGTCATTCGCGGAAAGCTGGCTGATCCGAACAACCAGATCCTCCCGGGCATCGAGATCCAATACAGTCTTCATAGCCTAAGGATTGAGTTGTGAAAGGGAAAAAAAATTGCCGGAGTCATCCACGAACAACGCTTCAAAACCATAAAACTCCCTGGTTGGAGGTTTCTTAAATTCCACCCCCTTGCTCTTCATCTCCTCATACGTCGCCAGCAGGTCGTTACAGGTCATGACGGCGGGTCCAAAAGTCCCCCTCCGAACAAGCGCCTTCATCGTCCTCACCGTTTCCGCATCAAACACTCCTCCCTCGGCAATAGGGAACAGCGTGATCTCCAGTTCAGGCTGTTCCGGCGGCGTTACCGTCAGCCAGCGGGCGCCCGGCCCCATCGGCACGTCCGTATGGACCTTGAATCCGAGCTTGTTTACATAAAAGTCATGAGCGCTGTTCTGGTCCAGCACATATACGCATAGATGCGTCAGTTTTGTGATCATATTGCTTGTTTTACGATCACAAAGATGCTGGTTAAAGAGGAAGATCAGCTATTAGAAATTGCTATTTTTCCAGCCGCGCGCTTCAGCAAAGCAGTTAGGCACCGCTGTCAGGGGGTTACCCCGGTACATCATTTTTCTGATCCGCTGACGGCGTTGATACACGGAAGGTGACATACCCGTTTGCTTTTTGAACAACGCCGCAAAAGAAGTCGAGCTTTCAAACCCCACCCGCATGCTCACCTCCGCCACGGGGACATCTTTCGCAAGTAGCCCCTGCGCATGGTCGATCCTTACTTTTATCAGGTAATGATGCGGTGTCCTCCCATAGGCGGACTTGAACAATCTTACAAAATGGAATTTTGAAAAACAGGCTTCATCCGCAATGGCCGACAGATCCAAAGGCTCCGCATAATGCTGGTCGATAAAAAGCTTGGCCTGCACGATCCGACGGTACAAATACATTTTTGGATAGGAGGCTGGGGTCATGTCTGTAAATATACAGAAATCATCATTTTCCACTCCCTCTTATCCTGTACGCCTCCATAGGCCCATCATTCACGGCGGCCATCAAAACCCGCCCTTCAGGCGTACCCACCACCTTCAGGTCCTTGACATCCCCATCCAGGATCAACCCACTCACCCCCGGACCGATAGCCCCGAACCCACCCTTGCCATCCCCCTTTAGCAAAACGCCATAAGAAGCATCGTATCGCCCGGTCGTCACCGCAGCCTGGTATTCATTACCGCCTAATATGATATCCATATTCCCATCTCCATCTACATCCATACATACAATGGCATTCACAGGCGCTATTTGGGCCAGTGACGGGAAAGGATGAAAGATAAATCTTCCCTTATGATCGTTCTCGAACCAGCCGCTGCGCACTTCCCGGCAATCCAGGATCGTAGCCCCATCCATCATCTCCTTGGTAAAAATATCATTCATGCTCCCCTTCGCATACAGCTCGTTCTTGTCATATACTTTTTTGATAGAAGGCATCTGTGTAGCCCAAAGGTCCCTGGAGATGCCGGGCTGCAATTGATACCCTCCTCGCTCATCTTTTATGTAATAACAGAAAACTGGCTCCACGATCCCATTTCCGTCAAAATCCTTCGCCACCAACTCCGCAGGCCGTTCTGTGCTGATATGAAAAGGATTGTTAGAGCCAAGATTCCCGGCGACGATATCTACATACCCATCATGATTGATATCCGTCAGGGCAATGCTTCTCCAAAAACCCGGCAGGTTTTTCAAACCACAGCCCGCCGTGATCTCGGTCATGGTCGTCCCATTGTTCCGGAACACCCGGATAGGCATCCAGTCCCCGGCCAATATCAGGTCAGGTCGTTTATCGCCATCGATGTCCGCCCATATCGCTGCATTGATAAGCCCCGGATTCTTCAGCGCTGGACACACGGCTTCGGTCACATCCTGGAACTTCCCATGTTCATTACGTAGCAAAAAGCTCCGCGGCGGCTCCGGGAAAACTCCCAGCGAGACCCGCCCGCCCACAAACACATCCATATCTCCATCCCCGTCCATATCCGCCACCGCAACAGCCTTGCCCGGCGTGATGACCTGCGCGGGGAATGCGGTACTATCCATCTTGAAATTTCCCTTCCCATCGTTCAAATACAGCCGGGGCCGGCAAAACCATGAATTGCTCTCGAACTCGGTACTCCCCCCCGCCACCAACAGGTCCAGGTCCCCATCCCCATCCGCGTCGAAGAACAGATTCCCCAGGTCCTCCTCATTCTTTGTCCCCACGGTCAGGTCCTTCCCACGAAAGGTCCCGTCAGCCTCCTGCAGAAAAAGCTTGCCGGATTGCCGGAAAGCCCCGCCGATAAAAAGATCTTCCCGCCCATCCCCATTGACATCCCCCACGCTCATAAAAGGCCCCTCCTGCGAATATTTCTGCTGTATCAATGGTTGAAAAGCATAGTCATAAAAAAAGGTCTCTCGATGCAGGAACACGGTATTCAATGCCGCCGCAGCCTCACTAAAATAGAGCTGCCCGGCCGGCCCAGTCCCTGGCCCGCCCTGTCCGGCAACAGCATCAGTCCCCGCCACCGCCTCACCATATCTTATCTCCAAAACCCTATTCGCCCCCGGCGCCCCCACCACCTGCCGCTTCCCATCGGGCCATACCACCTTCACGGAGTCCGGCACAGCATTCCCCAACCCCACATGCAGCCGGCTATCCACCGATGACAAATACCCCCTGACGGGATATTCCTCCACCACCTGGCACACCCCCGGACTGTATGTATACACCACGGCGCCGATCCCCTCCGGGTTCAGCGTATCTCCCCTCAGCTGCACCGTGAGAAAATTGGCCGCGGCAGCGCCAGCCCCCGAAGCCGTCCCGCCCGGCCCCGCAACAGTATCCCTCAAATCATTCCTTAAGATCCCCGCCACGCCGTTTACATTATTCGTCACCAGATCCAGATCCCCATCATTATCCAAATCCACATAAGCAGCCCCATTCGACAAAGTCGCCTCGGTTATCCCCGCATCAGCAGACACATCCTCCCATCGCAGGCCCCCCTTGTTCCGGAAAATATAATTACGCAGCTTCACGGGCCCCATCTCCGACAGCCGCTCCATAAAAGCCCTCCGCTGCCCCTGATCACTGTCAGGAATATTCGTCTGCACCACCCGCTCATGCCGGTATTCCAAAAAGTCGATATTCGTAGGATCACGACCAAGCCCATTCGTAATATGAACATCCTTCCACCCGTCATTGTCCAGGTCCGCGATCAGCACGCTCCAGCTCCAGTCGGTCTCGGACACACCGGCCATATTCCCGATCTCGCTAAAGAAAGGGACCTGCCGTCCTTCGATCATTCGATTCCCATTGTTCAGCTGCAGCATATTGTGGATATACTCGGGCTCATACCCCTTGGCCACCTCCAGCCGCCTGCGCTCCTCCCCCAGAAAAGAATACATCATCTTCTTCCGCTGGTTCGTCTCGGGCTGCATATCCAGCGTCATGATATCGGGGCGCCCGTCATTATTCAGATCAGCCGCATCGGTCCCCATACTCGAATAGCTCTGATGCCGCAGCGCGGAGGCAATACAGTTGGTAAAACTCCCATCCTTATTATTCAGCCATAAAAGATCATTCCGGATATAGTCATTTGCCACATACACATCCGGATATCCATCCCCGTTGACATCGCTCACCACAACACCGAGCCCGTTGCCATCCTCGACAATGCCGGCCTTCCCGGACACGTCCTGGAAGAATGGATGATCCATACCCGGCGCCACACCCTCGTTGTGGAAAAGCTTGTCCCGCGCAATAGAATTGCTGTCCACCTTCCTGTCCTTGATGTCATTGGGATGATAGTCGTCCAATGTATGATTCAACAGATACATATCCAGCCTGCCATCCTTGTCATAGTCGAAGAAGACAGCCTGCGTGGAATAGGAAGTGTCGGCCAGCCCATAGGCCTCGGCCTGCTCCCGGAAGGTCATATCATGCTGATTGATAAAAAGAAGGTTCTTTCTCCTCTCTCCCGGCGCCCTGCCGGAGACGCAGACATAAATATCGGGCCAGCCGTCGTTATTGATATCCACGACACTGACGCCGGTACACCAGCTGGAAGTAGTCAATCCCGCCTTCACTGTCACATCCTCGAAATGCAGCCCGCCCTTGTTGAGATACAATTTGCTGCTCACCTGGTTACCCGCCAGGAATATATCGGGCAACCCATCGCGGTTGAAATCTCCGATCCCCACGCCACCCCCCATATAGGTATATTCGTTGACGAACATGTTGAGCGAATCACTCTCGGTGATCGTGTTCTGAAAATATACCCCGGTAGCAGACGGCTCCATCACCGTAAAATGCAACCCCTCCTTCCGGCGCTGCTCTCCACAGGACAACAACCCCAGCGACAGACTCACCCCAAAAAAGAGGGTCCGGACAATGGGCATCGGAAATATGTTTAGATACATGAAGACATTTTATTTCTTATCCGCCACGAGATACACCACACTGTACGGCGGGACCCACACCTTTATCGAACCCCTCAGCGGCATGCTGTACGCCTTCAGCGTCGCATAGTTCAACGGACCTCCGGTCGCAGTGGAAGGACCGGTGCCATTCACCAGCACCTGCCCCGAATAAGGCGCATTGTCCGTACCACCGGTCAGCGTATACCAGTAATAATGACTTCCCGCGGGGAAGTGCTGAAAATCCACGGCCACCACATGGTTCAACGCCCCGGAATTGATGATCACAGTTCCAGCCTGCCCCGAGCTGAAAGTAGAGCTATAGCAGTTAATGTCGTTATTGAGCAGCGCCCTCCGCAACGTATCAGCCACCATCCTGTCGCCAAAGAATTTCTGGAAATAATACATATAGTAAAACGCCGGACGTGGGTTCCATTTCGGCGCCCCGGGCTCATCCCCGCTATTGAACATACCCATATCATTCCCCGAGGAATAACCGTTCGCAAGGTCCCAGCGGCTTGCTTCGCCATACTGGTTCTTGATAAGGCTGCCCAGCGTCAGCGCTGCCTGCATACCCGCGATATAGGAGACATTCTGTTTGGAGCCGGAGGCCTGGATATTCCACTCGGTCAGGGCGATAGGCTTTTGACTCAATCCGGCCGCCGACACCTGCTGACGGACATAGGACATCATCGCCCCGGGCACGGTCAGCCCGCTGGAAAGAACATCCACCACTCCGGAATTGGTATTATAGGCAGTAAAATAATTGTGTACGATAAAATAATCGGCGGCAGCCCCCGCATTTGCCAGCACGCCGGTATTCCAACCCTGCAACGTCGCATCATCACCCGCACCGGGGGCCTGCTGATACAACGTGGCCCCTATATAGATCGTGGCGCCCACCTGAGAAGCCGCAGCCCGCATCGAATCCGCGAATATCTTCACATGGCTTCCATACAGCGCTCCTGTCACTTTGTATGGCTGGCCGTCCTGATTCTTCGTCGTATCGATATAATAACCCGCCTCCCAGCTGCCATAGGTCTCATTACCTATCTCCCAGAACTTCGTCCGGCCATTGTCATAACGCACCCAGTCCGCCGCCAGATGAGCAGCCGCAGCCACAGGGTTCGCACTCCTGCCATAACGCGCATATCCATAGTTGATAGTAATAATGCCGGTGCTGCCGGTCTGCGACAGCATGGTATAATAATTATCCAGCGCAAGCGTCCAGCCCCCCCAGTTACCACCATACCAGTCCCCGATATACACGGGCTTGCCGCTGGCATTCAGCACACTGTCCGGCGCGTCCCAGGGCCGGTGTGCGGTATCCACCCCATTCCAGAAATAGACATCGCTGTTACTCCCCGCCGGAGCACGGATGATCCTTGGAGAAAGGTCCTTGATATATTGCATCAGGCTGGGCTCGGTGACTATCTGCCCCATCCAGAGATTGGAGTTATTGCCATACAGATACGGCGGGACCTTCGCCACCACCTGGTTGACGTTGATGGTCAGCGAATCCGTAGCAGCATAGGAAGGAACAGACCCGGTCATCGTATCGGGCGCCGTAAATGTCCTCGATTGCCACCCGTCCAAAAAGAACCCTACCGTCGGCGGTACGGATGGATCTGCCGGCTTATAGACAGAGTCGGTCTCCACCGGATAGGGCTTTTCAATGGTGCCGGGAGAAGAATGCTTGGTACAGGCCGCCAGGACCAATACAGTCGATAAGGTCAGCGCTGCAGGTTTTATGTTGATTGTTTTAATACGCATAATAAGGAGATGAGGTTAATTATTTTCCTTGTACAATACGGACATTGTCTACGGCAATATTGATGCTGCCCGCAGGCGCCGGATCCGGCTGGTCGTTCATGACCATGAAACAGACGCCTGTCGTAGGATAATCATTAAAGGTCCTTGCGGCACTTCCGTTCGGGTTCCACGCCGTCTGCCAGAACTGGTTACCGGTGATCATCTGCGTCAGTGGTATCGACACCGTTACCCATCCATTGGGCTTGTACTTACCATTCGGAGCCAGCGCCGGGTCAGACCATGGCGCAAATCTGGCGGAATAAGAGCTCCAGCCATACCAGTTGCCCACGGCTATCCAGATAGCGCCCTTGCTCCAGGTAGAAGCCACATACACTTCGAACTTTAAGGAATAGTTGCTGACAGACTTGGATTTATCCGCCACCCAGGGCACATCATTCAATTGCAGAAAACCTCCATTGCCCTGCGAACCCGCGGCGCTGTTCCCCGACATCGGGCTTGACTGGTTGATCACCCCCACCCCACCCGTTCCGCCCGGATAATTGGCAGTAGCGGTAGCCGCATTGGCATAGCCACCGGTCCAGCCTAAGAAGCCTGTATTGTCAGGAGGATTTGCCCATTGATTCTCGAAAGTAGAGAGATACCCCGGTGAAACATAGGTCAGATAAGTGTCGAATGGCTGCGGCGCCGTCGCGGTCCCCAACGGCCCGCTTATCCTCAAAGAGTCCGGTGTCGTTATGCCGGGAGGAACCACTACCGACAGCTGGTTGACACTGACAGTCTGCAGGTTGATACCCTGAATACCACCCGGAAACACCACCTGGTTGACGCCGATGAAGTTCGTACCATTGATCAACAGCGTCGTTCCAGCCGCCGCATTTTCATTAGACAACGAGCCGATGACCATCGGCGGCGGATAAGGGAAAGCTGCCGTACCAAAAAGACACTGCACCCGCATAGAGTCGGTAAATGCACTTCCGGGCGGTACCTTTGCAATGATTTGAGTATATGTCTTATTCACGGTATAGGACAACGCCGTATCATTACCCGGCACGGGGAAGGTTATCTTTTTTATCCCCGCCAGGTTCGCCCCGTTAATTTCGATCGTAGTACCCGTAATATCCAGCGAGATCCCGCTGATAGTGGGCGGAGGAAGGATCAGCGAAAAAGAATAAGTCGTCGATCCATGATCCGTCACCAGCCGTATCGTACTGGGCACCGAAGGATTGGTGGCCGCGGTTTGTGCGGTGCTCGGTATCACCACGATGAGGTTCGTGCTCGTATTGTATACAGGATTGAAATAGGCCGACGTGTCATTGAAGAATATCTGACGCGCGCCTTGCAGGTTCTGCCCCTGGATAACGATCTCGGAACCCGGAGAAGCCCCTATTACCTTCAGATCGCGTTTCGTGGTATCCAGTTCCCTGATATTCGTGATCAGGGGCGGCCCGCTGCTCCCGTTCTTATTACAGCCCAGCTCGAGCAGGCCCGCAAAGCACACCAGGAGAAGAAATAAGTATTTTTTCATACAAGTAATTTTTGTTTAAGGTCGGTGTCTCAATATTTTACTTTACTAAAGTCAAAAGCCACAGGTGGCAACCCCAGGTTTGGCGCTACCAGCACCTCCGATGCCGGATAAGGCAGATCGGCCTTGTCAGCCGTAATAGTATAATAGCGCGGCCCCAAAGCTCTCGGGTTCGTCGCATCGTTGAACCAGGTGACAAATGAGTTACCGCCATTGTACGTGATATTGTAAAGACCCCTGTTCTGCGTATTGAAATAGTTCATCGCCGCATTGGGGTCGAAATAGAACCACTGCTTCCAATCATACCATGCATGGCCCTCAAAGGCAAACTCGATCTTCTTCTCCAAATAAATATCCGCATACGTGATCGATGTCTTCGTTGTCGCGCCGGCCCTCGATCGCACGGCGTTAAAGAACTTCAAAGCATCCGCGTCGGTAGTGGAAGCATTATTCCCCAGGATCGCATCGGCATAAGTCAGGTACACATCCGCCAGCCGGAAGATATACGTGCCGATATTCTCATTCTGCTGTCCTCCCACACCACCGTTGTCCGCGGGGCTGCCGATGACATATTTCTTGACATACGCCCGGTCCCCATTCAAATAATATAAACCGCTGTCGATAGGATGCGTGATCTTGGCATTGTCGCCTTGCCTGGTAGCGCCATTGAACAACGTCGTATCTACATGCCATCCCCCACCGGCCTTGTTGATATCGGGATAGTTGGTGTTCGGCATAAATATCGTCGCCTTGCGACGCACAGAATCGGCCGCATTGGCTGGGTCCATATAATAAGCCAGCAGACTGGGCGATGCGCCAAAAGCGCCGCCCCATCCATCACCGGTCTGCGTTATCTTGGAGTCATACGCGAGATTGGCCTGCATATGGTTTTCAACAAACCACTGTCCCGTAGGCACCCAGTACAATCCCAAAAGACATTCCGAAGGCACCTTATTGCCGCTAAATACCGCACTCGTGAAAAGATCATAGTAGCTCGGGTACAAGCTCATGCCACTATTGTTACACACATCCCCAGCCCAATACTTAGCGCTGTCCAGGTCGGCCTGGTTACGCTGACCACCAGACTGCCCCAATCCGGAACGCACCAGGTAAGCCCTCGCCAGCATCCCCTCCGCAGTCCATTTGGTGACACGACCAGGTTGCAATGGCGTCGTTCCCAGATTCTGGGCTGCCCAGCTCAGATCCGATATGATGAACTTCCACACATCCGATAGATTGTTCCGGCGAATAGAGCTGTCCCCTATCTGCACACTGTTGTCGTAGATGATCGGCGCGGCACCCCAGTCCAGCGCAATAAAATAATACGCCGCAGCCCGCATGACATAACACTCGGCCAGCCCGGAGTTCCTGGCGGTCACGCTCGCGCCGGGACCAGCGCCCCGGATATTATGCGCCACGATATTGGCATTGCCGATCACTGACCACAGCGCCTGATACGCACTTTGCAACGCCCCGCTCGGGTCCTGGGCGGTCACGGTGAAATTCAGATAGGAGCCCCGGCCATTATAGTTGTCGGTAAGACTGTTGCCCCCCATGATATCTCCGATATATTGCAACGAAGTACCATTGTACCCGCCCCAACTGCCATTGTATAAGGGACCGGTCCCATTCAATATATCTATATCGGACTTGTAATAAGTTGCAGCCGTCGGTGACGCTATCGGCGGACGATCCAAAAAGGACTTCTTGCACGCCGTCATGGCCATGGCCGCGAGAACTGTTATGTAGATGACAATGTTATTTTGTCGCATTGTTATATTTTTTTTCATGTATAATGTATCCGCGCTTGGCGGCTCCGTATCAAAAATCCAAAGACAGGCTAAAAGTGTATGACCTCGTCGAAGGATATCTGCCCTCATCTACACCTACGAGATTCACGCCACCGTAATTATAAATACCTACCTCCGGATCATACCCCGTATAATGCGTGATGGTAAAGACATTCTGCACCTGGAACGTAGCAAGCGCCCCCCGGAGGATATGCGTCTGCGATAAATACCTGCTGGGCACCCGGTAGCTGATACGTGCATTCTTCAGCTTGAGATAAGAGCCATCCTCCACATTCCATGTCGATATCCGGTTGTTGCCATTCGCATCCACAAAGACATTGGGGACTTGGTGACCGGGATTAGTCAACGTCGCGATCAGCACATCCTCGGGCTTGAGACTGCTCGGCACAGCAAAATTGATGACGTTCTTGAAGTGATTGTTGTATGGCCCCGTTCCCTGCGGCAGGGTCTCATTCTGATAGCGCGTAAGGTTCAACAGTTGATTGCCATTTACACCCATAAAGAAGAGGCTCAGCTCGAATCCCTTCCAGGACATCGTAGACGTGAACCCATACGTAAACTTCGGCCACGGATTTCCGATAGCCGTTATATCCTTCGTATCCACATAGCCGTCCCCATTCACGTCCTTGTATTTGATATCCCCTACCCATGAACCCCTCGTCGCATCGATGATCCGTGGCGCCTGGGCATCGCTGGTACCGGTCTGTATCGCATGCGTGGCCAGCTCCTTATAATTCTGGAAAAGACCTTCCGCCTGATAGCCCATGATCATGCTGATAGGCTGCCCCACCTGCGTGGCAAATTCAGCCTGCCTGTCGTTGATCTGGGAATAATATTGCGTATAGATGCTCGAAACGAGCTTGGTGACCTTATTTCTGTCCATCGAGAAATTGATGCCGGTCCTCCATTGGAAGTCGCGACGGGAAATATTCACAGTATTCAGCGACAAGCCAAAACCCTTGTTCTCCATACCCCCATAATTCTCTACAGGCCACTGTACCTGCCCTCCATATCCACCGCTCAAATAGCCGCCCAGATACATCGGACCGCTGGCCTCCAGGATCAGGTTCGAGATCTTCTTATAATAGACGTCGCCTATAAACTCGACCCGGTCCCCGAACAGATGGGCGTCGATACCCAGGTTCGTAGATTGATCCTGCTCCCATTTCAAGTCGGGGTTGGGGAAGTTGGAGGGTAAAAACCCTGTCCCCCACACGGTGGCAGTTGAATAAAGATTGGAATAGACAGCGCCGCCGGAGCCGGCGTTCCCGGAGATACCATATTCCGCACGGACTTTGAGATCATTGATAAAGGGCAGCCCCCGCATGAAAGGCTCGTCGGATAGCTTCCACGCCACCGATACGGCGGGGAAGGTGCCAAACCGGTTCGACGGACCGAAATTAGAACTTCCATCTCTCCTCACCACCCCCTCTACTATGTACTTATTATTATAGATATAGTTCAAACGGGCGAAATAACTCTCATTGGCCCCATTCCCTCTCGAGCTCGTACCTGGAGGAGACAACGGGTCAGCCACACTCAGCTCCTGGATCGAGCTGGTGGCATAGCGGAGACCGGACGCACTCAACGACTGCCAGGCATATTGAGCGGCCTCATGACCCACCATCGCTGTTATACTATGAAGACCGAGATTGAAGTTGTACTGCAACCGCGTGTTGAGCGAGACCCAATAGTTATTCCCCGCACTGCGGCTGCCGGATGTCGGAGAGCTTTGATAATAAGACCCCAGCGTATAATACGGATTGAACTGGTACCCGTTGGTGAAAGTATAGTTCCCGTTGCCCTCCGTATGCCACAACAAACCCTTGATCGGCGTGATGTCCAGCGTAAGACCGCCAATGGCTCCAAAGGAAGTATTGTAGTTGTTGTTCAGATTGGCGATCGCGATGGGATTCGTGACGGCATATTGCGCCTGCGCCAGATTGGCCGGTCCTCCAAAACTACCATCCGGGTTCTTCACCGGGATAGTGGGGTTCTGCTCCAGGGCCAGGTTGATAATATTGTTCTGGAAGGTATTGGCCTTCTCCTTGGTGGTAAAGAGACTGAGATTGGTGCCGAACTTCAGCCATTTGGTCGCCTGGTTCGCCAGATTGATCCGCACCGTACCCCGCTGGAACCCGGACCCGGTGGCTACGCCACTCTGATTGAGATAATCGGCCGAGAAATAAAAAGTGGATTTTTCCGTCCCGCCGCTGATCGACATGGCATGGTTCTGCATGATCGAATTATTGTACAACGCATGCTGCCAGTCCGTACCAGGTCCAAGTATGCTGGGATCCTGCAGCTCCGGCGGCTCTACACCCACCAGCCCATACTGCTGGAGCTTACCGATATAGACCGCATACTCTTTTAAATTCATGACGGGCAGGTTCTTTGGTCGCGTTTGGATGGTCTGGGACTCGTTGGCATTTACCCGCGTGGTCCCCGATTTCCCCTGTTTGGTAGTTATCATCAGTACCCCGTTGGCGCCCGCCGCCCCATAGATAGAGGTGGCCGCAGGACCTTCCAGCACGCTGATACTCTCGATATCGTCCGTATTGATCCCGGCTACCTCATTGGCCAGACCCGGGTTGGAATTATACGCACCGCCCGTCCCCATGCTCGGCCGTATCTGTACCCCATCCACCACATAAAGGGGTTGATAATTACCCGTCACCGTGCTGATCCCACGGATGATCACCGCCGACCCCGCACCGGGCGCCCCGCTGCTGGAAGAGACATATACATTGGGCGACTTCCCCCGAAGAGCATCGTCCAGCGTTACATTCACCGTTTTGTTCAGGTCCGTGTTCGAAATAGTATTGACCGCGCTGCTCAGGTCGGTCTTCTTCATACGGCCATATCCCACCACCACCACATCCTGGAGATGGCTGAAGTCCTGCGCAAGCGCCACATTCACCACCGCCGAAACGCCCACTTTCACCTCTTTCTGGGAGAAACCTACCGAAGAGATCACCAGCGTCTCACCCGACGCCGCCATGATGACATATTCCCCCTGGTCATTGGTATTGACCAGGTTTTTTGTCCCCTTGACCATAATACTGGCCCCCGGAACGGCAGCCCCATTGCTCTGGGAAATGACCTTGCCCGTGATCCGTTTAGCCGTACCCGGCTGGGCAGAAAGGGATTGAAAAAGAATGAGGAAGAGAAATAACAATGTGTAGCAGGGAGGGGAAAGGACCCCTGATAATTTTTTCATATCGCAATCAATTGTTGGTTTGCCCATCCATTTTGATGGTTCCATAAAAATAGCAGCTAACAGCGGGGACGACGGACCTCAAAATGATCAAACTGGGTAGTCATATGTTTTAAAGGACACGCAAATGATCCCCTTGGGGTCAAATAGATGATCCATAACCATTATATTTGAAACATAAGATTGCCGGGTTTGCCCCACATACCCTGCCGTATAGTTTATGAAATCCCGAATACTACTGCTTATATTATTATGGATTCCCTTCACCCGGCCATATGGTCAATCCAACGACTATGCTTTTTCTCACCTCGACGTGGCAGGCGGTCTGTCCAATAACCATATCACCTCGATATATAAAGATGCCCGCGGCTATATGTGGTTTGGCACCGCATCCGGCCTCGATCGCTGGGACGGCTACCAGTTCAAAGTCTATAAACACGACACCCGCGATACCAATACCCTGTCCGACAACTATATAGAACAAATGTTCCAGGGCCCCGACGGCAAGCTCTGGGTAGAGTCCCGCGCGGGCAGGTTCAATATGTACGATCTCACCACCGACAAGTTCAGCCGCGGCTACCTGGACTACCTGAGAAGTCTCTCCCTCCCCGATAGCTGGTTACTGAACATCGTTGCCAGTAAAGGCGACTTTTGGTTCATTTACAAAGACAAAGGCATTTACCACCTGCAGCCGGATGGCCGGATCATCCCCTTCCAGCCCAGGGAGGGGGACATGCATGCGCTCAGCCCCGCCCCCATCTGCAACGCCCAGGCGGATGGCGACGGCAATTGCTGGGTCGTACACGAAGACGGCAGAATGGAAAAAATAGACAGCCGCCTGAACAAGGTGGTATTGAATACAGCCATCCTGCAACAGACGGTCACTCCCCCCCTGTCCATCTGCCATATCTTCGTCGACAGGGAGAATGATCTCTGGCTTTCTTCCAACGGGGTCTTTAAAGGAGCCATCTATTATTCCCCTCTCACAGGGGAACTGAAACACCTTACCCAGGACACCGGCCCCTCCCGGCTGAGCAGCAACGTGATCCAGAACGTTATCCAGGACTCCCGCGGCGACATCTGGATGGCAACCGACCATGGCGGCATTGACATCGTACACAAAAAGGATTTCGGCATAAAGACCATCACCCATGTCGAGGACGATAAAAAAAGTCTCCCGGACAACAGCATCAGCACCGTCTACAGAGATTATTCCGGTACCATCTGGGTAGGCACGTTCAAGAGCGCCATCAGCTACTATCACCAGGAGCGGTTCCAGTTCCCCCAATACAGACGCCAGCCCGGCAATAGTTCCAGTCTTCCGTTCGACGACGTCAGCGGCTTTGCCGAAGACAAAAAAGGGAACATCTGGATCGGGACCAACGGCGGAGGCCTGATCCATTTTGACAGATCTACAGGCACATTCCGCCAGTTCCGGCATGACCCTGCACAAACCAACAGCCTGTC
Organism: Sphingobacteriales bacterium 50-39; assembly: GCA_001898505.1. Classification (GTDB taxonomy): domain Bacteria; phylum Bacteroidota; class Bacteroidia; order Chitinophagales; family Chitinophagaceae; genus Puia. The sequence continues at coordinate 385,439 of MKTZ01000001.1, read as the reverse complement.
AAACAACGTCATCGTCAGCCTGAAGATGGACAAAAATGATAACCTTTGGATAGGCACCTATTTTGGAGGGCTGGATTGTTTTGATGGGAAAAAATTCATCCACTACAGACATGACCCGAAAAACCCGTCCAGCCTCGCCGACGACAGGGTGATGTGCGTCTACGACGATTCCGGGAATGACCTTTGGGTCGGCACCCTCGCACAGGGAATGGACAGGCTCGACAAACGTACGGGCGCTTTCTACCATTATAATATTAGTATCCCTGGCTCCATCAGGAATAACTATGTATCGAGTATCACCGAGGACAGCCGCCATCAATTATGGATAGGCACAGGCTATGGCATCGATGTGCTGGACAAGGGTTCGGGACGCTTCGTCCACTATTCCAGCGATAGCAACAACCTCAGCTCCGATAATGTCAACTACCTCCTCTGCGACAGCCATGGATACATGTGGGTAGGCACCCGCGAAGGGCTCGATATTTTTGATCCGGCCCGGCGCCGATTCCAGTCATTCAGTCCGGAGAATGGTCTTCCGGACAATACCATCCAATGCATCATTGAGGACAAACAGCACGACATCTGGGTCAGCACGCTGAATGGAGTCAGTCGTCTGTCCGGCGACTGGTCCGCCCCACCCGGCAGCCTGCACCCCGTTTTTAATAATTTCTACGAGTCGGACGGCCTGCAGGGCAGAGAGTTCAACGAAAAGGCAGGCCTGCTCGTCAGTGACGGCAACATGCTCCTGGGTGGACACAACGGGCTCAATATCTTCGACCCCTCCCGTATCGTTCATCGCAAGGCCATCCCCCCGATCGTGCTCACCGACCTGCAGCTCTTCAACAGGATCGTCCGGCCCGGCGAACCTGTCAACGGACACGTCATCCTCGACAAATCACTATCCAGCACCAGCGAGATCACCCTCCGGCACAATGACAATGTCTTTTCCCTGGAATTTGCTTCCCTGGACTTCTTCCAGCATACAAAGGACAAATACGCTTACAAGCTGGAAGGATTCGACAAGAGCTGGCTCGTCACGGATGGAAAAGTGCGCAAAGCCACCTATACCAACCTCGATGCAGGAGATTATACATTCCGTGTCCGGGCCGCCGACGAGGACGGCGACTGGAATAGCAACGAGGCCTCCCTGAAGATCCACGTATTCCCACCCTTCTGGAAGACACGCTGGGCTTATGCGCTATATGTTGTAGCCATCCTCGCCCTCCTCTACTTTGCCAGAAAGATGGTCCTCCGCCGGGCACGGATGCGCTTTTCGCTGGAGCAGGAACGGGAGAACGCCCGCAACATGCACGAGATAGACAGGATGAAGATCCGCTTCCTCACCAACATGAGCCACGAGCTGAGAACACCCCTTTCCCTGATCCTCGCCCCTGTGGAGAAATTGCTCGAACAGCCCGGCCGGCAGACACAGGTGCCGCAGTTTGAAATGATCCGCCGCAACGCCAGACGCCTCCTGCATCTCGTCAACCAGCTGCTCGACTTCCGAAAAATGGAAGCCAACGAGCTGAAGCTGAACGCCCGCCCCGGCAATATCCTCCAGTTCGTAAAGGATGTCTCCATGTCCTTTGTGGACCTGGCGGACAGAAAGCATATTTCATTTAATTATATAGCCTCCTCCACATCTCCCCTCTACACCTACTTTGATCACGACAAGCTCGAACGGATACTGTTCAACCTCCTGTCGAATGCATTCAAGTTCACCCCCGTGAATGGTCAGGTATGGGTAGACGCCTCCATCATCGATGTCAATGATGAGGAGGCGGAGCTTTATATAAAAGTCCGCGACACAGGCATCGGCATCGCCGCCGACCAGCAGGAAAAGATATTCGATCGCTTCTTCCAGACCAAGACCCCCGACTCCATCCTCAACCAGGGCAGCGGCATCGGGCTGGCCATCTCTCTGGAGTTCGTAAAAATGCATCGCGGCCGCGTCACCGTGGAGAGCGAGATCAACAAAGGCAGCTGCTTCACCGTCATGCTGCCCTGCAAGCGTTTGTCCATTGACGAAAGCCTGACCACGCCCGCTGAAAGCCTGACCACACCCGCCGGGGGAACCCCTCTTCTCACCACAGGCAACGGACATCCCGTCACCTCGGAGCCCTCTGAGCCACCCCCGGCAGATCCCGTCGCCTACAAATCCACTTCCCGTAAGAAAAAATCCATCCTCATCGTCGAAGACAATGAAGACTTCCGTTTTTATTTAAAGGATAACTTACGGTCCAACTACACGATACACGAAGCCTCGGATGGACGGGATGGATGGAAAAAAGCCCTTTCCCTGCACCCCGACCTCATCGTCAGCGATATCAGCATGCCCGTCATGAATGGCATCGAACTTTGTAAGAAGATAAGGACAGACCCGCGTACGCAACAGATACCCGTCATCCTTCTGACCGCGCTCACCGAAGAGCACACACAGCTCAAAAGCCTGGAGACAGGGGCCAGCGACTTCATCGCAAAACCCTTCAACTTCGAAGTGCTGCAATCCCGCGTACGCAATCTGCTGGAATACAAAGAGACCATCCGAAACATCTACCAGCGGCAGGTGGATGCCGGTCCCGCACACATAGAGATACGGTCCGCCGATGACGAATTCCTCCAGTCCGTATTGCGCGAATTGGAAAAAAATATAACCAACCCCGATCTTTCCGTGGAAGAAATGAGCCACCTGCTCAATACCAGCCGCAGCACTTTTTATAAACGCCTGCTGCTCATCACAGGACGGACACCCGTGGAATTCATCCGCTATTTTAGATTAAAAAGAGGCGCGGAACTATTGGAGAAAAGCCAGATGAATATCTCTGAGATTGCCTATACCGTTGGCTTCAACAATCCCAAATATTTCGCTCAGCAATTCAAGCAGGAGTTCGATGTCGCCCCGTCAGCTTATAGGGCTCAGAAGAACAAGGGATAGTCATCACATCCCCGCTCTCAAAACCATATGCACATTTGGTCGCACGATCATCACGGTCCGGCAATGACCCGCACCGGCCCCAGCAACCCCGATGATTCCAGCTCACTATCCGGCTTAAAAGGATTCACATTCATCCAGGTCTTTCTTTCCCCCTCCGGCAGCCGGCTGTCTCCAATCAGCCGGTTCACCCAGGTATTCACGACCTCCACCTCCACCACATTGACACCCTTCTTCACCGCCGCACTGATATCCACTACATATGGTGGCGTCCATGCCCCTCCCACATACACCCCATTGACCCTCACCTTCGCCATATCCCTCACCATACCCAGGTCGAGATAAAGAGATTCCCCGGTCTTGGTCAGCCGCCCCCCAACGTTCCCGGTCAGTCGAAACGTATTTTTATACACAGCCTTCCCCGAAAAATATTTGACAGCAGTATCCTTGCTCATCGCCCAATCCACCAGCTCATCGAACATCACAGACGCAGCAGGCCCTCGAAACGCCGTATCAAACCGCACCGTCCAGGGTCCCTTGACCTCCGCGACAATCTTCGCATCAGGAAAATTCCCCTTCACAACACCCCCATCAGCCCCCTTGGCCGCCCCCGGCTTAAACACCACAAAATAACTCCCATATCTTTCCAACTCCAACGGCACCCTCGTCACCTCTCCCTCCTGCTTAAAAGCAGGCAGCTCCCGCACCTTCCCCAACAAAGGGTCCCAAAACTCAGGCGCCTTCCCCTTCACCCGGAAGGCCGCATCCACAATGACCTTATGATCCGTCTGATTGCTGATAAAGTAAATATCTTCCGCCCCCCCGGTACGATGCAGGAACAGTACGCTGTCGCTTCCCGTTATCGCACAGTCCGGCGACAGCTTTTCCATATCCAACACCTCACGCAACCCTACCCCATACACCACCTTCCCTTTCCCTACCATACGCACGTTGCCTCCCTCCTGTTTCCCCGCCGTGCCCACGGTCGCTCCGTCCAAATCCCCCCACATCAGGCCCGCCAGCTTCCGCACTTCCGCATCCGCCTTCCCATAATCCTCCAGGCTGGGAGACCGCTCCGGCGCCGGCCCCAGCAGCACACCACCCTGACGTACCAGCTCATCCAAACGCCGCAACAATTCCGGACGCATCGTCTTCAGCTTTGGCAGCACCAATACCTTATACGACAATCCATCCGGCAACATCCATCGCCCATCGCGGATGGACAACCGCTTTTCGATCACCTCCGCATTGATATAGTCATAGGAATACCCTTTCGGCAGCTCCGGATCACGCACACCCGTCATCTTGGGCGCATCCTCCCCTATAAAATAAGCGACATCCGCCACATACCGCCCCTGCCGCAACATAAAATTGCATCGTTTCAGATAGGTGGTAAAAACATCCAGTTGATCAAACCATGTATTATGCCGGTTGAACTCCGTTCCAAACCAGGTATTGATCCCCGGCATCCTGTCGTCAGGCTGCGAGATGAATACATGCAGCAGCGTATTGTTGATCCCTTCCGTAAAAAATCTGTCCCCCCTTGGCTTCAGCAGGGCCGGATAACGCGCATAAGTTCCGCCCCCCGCAGTAAAAGATTCTGCCGACACTTTGTTCTTTCCATAAATATGCGCACTGGATGAAGCAGCCCTGTTCTCGATGTCTCCCAGATCCCCTTCACTCCAGAACTCCCCCCCTATCTCATCCGACTGTCCGCCATATTGCAGGAATTCACCGGGGAAACCCCAATGCCCATAGTTCTCCAGCCAGGTCGTAAGACCATGCCGATGACTGGCCTCCCGCAATCCTCCCACATAGTCATAAGCCACCTTGTCCGCTATAAATCTCCGCAGGTCCCAAAGAAATCGGTCACTCCTGTCCTCACTGCCCACCACATGTCCCATCATCACCGGTATATACGGCGTAGGATCATATCCATAGCGCCGCGAAAAGGCAGTGATCATCCCATCCGTCCAGTTCTGCCCACCCACCTCATAGCTGTCTTCTACCACCACTTTAAAACTCCGCCGGTCTTCCTCCGGTATACGCCGGAGCACCTCTCCGATAAAGGCATCGAAATTCTCCGCCACCCGCTCCTTGCTCATCTTATCCCCCTGCAATCCCGTCCCCTCCGGCGGCGCCGGGCCGTTCACCACCTTCGTCGGCGTCATCCCCGTACGCAATATCACCCAGTCCCCGACCGGGACATTCCAACGCAGCACCCCCTGCTTATCCATATACGAAGAAATATCCACTACCTTATCCGCATCGATGACAAGCCCCGTATCCCCTGCCTCCGGCTCCACCGGCCACTGATAGGCCGACCAGAAAGGATGAGGAGTAGGATGCATCTTACCCAGCGTTTTTTCAATATAGCTGCCTACTACAGGCGACGCAGAAAGCTTCATCTCCCGGATGCCGCTCCCCTTTGTCCAATGATAGAAGACGATACGGAAGGTCCTGCCCGAGGTCGCCGGCAGCGACACTGCCAAAGGCCCATAGGGAATGAACCCCACATTTAGCGCATCATTGCTCCTGTCCAGATCGAACTCCCTTATCTTCCGGTACCCGCCCGCCTCCTTCACTTCTATAGCACCCTCTATACGCATGGAACGACGCCCCGGCAACAACACCAGGCTCCGCACGGTATAGGGCGACTCCACCGAAACATCGACAGCCAGAGAATCTCCCTCATGCCCATCCGGCAGATGCATCTCCGTATTTTCCATGCCGTCTATCAGACAGGACAAACTATCGGCCGCAGACAGAGCAGGTACCGCAACAACAGCCGGACGCAAAGAAAAGATACTCGCCTCATATTGCCCTGGCCGCGGATACGCGATCACCCGCACATCCTGAAAATCACTGGCTGGTACAGGAAGCGCCGCATTGCACCCCCCCGGTCCGTGCACCACCGTCTCAGAAGAAACAAGATACCTCATCGCCTGATCAGGTTTTACCCAGGGACCACCCGCCCCGCTCCATCCCGGACTGTTGAACATCCCTATATCGATATGCAGCCGGGTCGCCGTCTTCAAGGCCGCATGCAGCACGTCCCACCACTCGGGAGTAAACATACGGACCTTTCCCTTCTGCGTCTCCTCGATACCAACGTTACCGATAAAGGCCCGGTTAATACCCGCTCTCTTCATGGCTTCCAGGTCCCTTATAACCCCCTCCCGGGAGATATTACCCGATATCCAGTACCAGTATACACTTGTTTGAATGGAGTCCGGCGGAGACTGAAATCCGGAGTACATGTTTTGTCCCCATGTAGCCTGCATAAGCAAAAAAGAGAAGAAAAGCCCGGCAAGAAATCTTTTGACTGTGATCTGATCCATTACCCAATGTACATCCCCTTTTTCTATCTTTCATCCTGCACCGTCATGGGCCCTCACTTTCCCGTACTCGGAAATTTCCTAAAATGCCAGACCGCACTGATCAGCCACAGACGCCCCACAATATTTGATCGGCTCGTGGAGATAAAGTTCGGACCCGCAGATTGGGAAACATTGCTCGCTCCGTTGAGGAGATTGAATACAGACAGCCGTATCTGCCCGCTGTGATTATGGAATATACTTTTATAGCACGCCGCATTCCAATAACTGATGGCATGCGCCGGCAACGATCCCTGGGCGCCCGTCTGCTGCCAGGTATAATAGCTGGACATTGTTACCGCCCAGGGCAGCTCATAGGAACAGTTCAGCATATAGTTCTGCACCAGCACGCTTGAATTTTGTTCCGGGCTTAGTGAGTATCCATTAGCATTATAGTTCAGTGACGCGCTGGCATCGAAGAATATCTTTTCAGCCGGATGATAATTCACCCGAAAGTCCCCACCCACCCCGCTTGTATTCGTGCTGTTCGGCTCCCCGTTGAGGAAACCATTCTGATGCGCATAATTGCCATGCAAGTTGATATTGCCATTGCCATGGCGGGACCACAACGGGAATCCATACGTTAGAAAGGCGGATAGCTGATAATTACCGTCTACATTGACATACTGCAATTGCTGAACACCCCCGGATAGCAACTTTGTAGAGGCAGTAATGGCATGTTCCGTAAATCCCCCCTGCATGGAAAGCTGCCAGTTCTGAAGGCTTTTTGTGTTCAGACTGTTGAATCCCATATCCAGATTATGCTGAAAAGATTGCCTCAGACCGGGATTACCTATCCGCACCAGGAAGGGATTGGTCAGGTCCGGCAATGGCTGCAGTTGGTCGATGGATGGGGTCGAGCTGCTTCCTGAATACCCTATCCGGAGACTCTTACTCTGGGAAATAGACCAGATAAGGCTCGCCCTGGGGTACCAATTGGTAAAATGCTGCGCGACCGGGTCCTTGATAGAATAATTCTTGTTATACAGGCTCGTCAGTTGTACTTCCAGCCCAACCTGATAATGCCACTTGGTCCCATCCGAATTGAAATCCGCATGGATATTCTGATTGGTGTTGCGATTGAAGAACTGGTTGGTAGTAACTGTATCGGGGTGATCGTACTTCCCCGTGGCGCTGTCGTAGTCGAAACTCTCCTTGTCGGAATGGCTCGTAGCCGTACTGAACTGATAGCCGAAGTCAAGCACCTTTTGTTTGCCCACTGGCTCTGTATACCCCGCCCGAACAGTATAGTTCTCGTTGTTCGATGTCTGAGTGGAACGCTGGTCCTCCAGGGTATGTTGAATATTATTTCCCAGGCTGTCGAACGCATCGACAAGGGAATAAAGACCCGCATTCAGATGCTGCCGGCTGCCCGACTGGCTCAGCCCAAAATAAATGGTACGCCCCCGCTTGTGGAATAGCTGCCGGAAGTCCACGTTATTGGAAAAGGAATTGCCATGCGTGCTGCTTGTATTATTCGTCAGTCCGTGACTGCTCCGCCATGCATTGGCCGGCGTTCCTTTCTGCGTATTGATCCCCACCGTATCCGATGAGCGACTATTCCCCGATTGGGGGGACCAGCTCGACTGCAGGGTCATGGTCCGCAAACTATCCATTTTGTATTCCATACGCACATTGAAATATCCTGCCCTGCCCGTATTGAATGAATTGCTGAGACGATCTTCGATCAGGGAAGAATCCCCGAGAAAGGTCTGACGGCTGGAAGACTGCTCCATCGTGCTTTGATTTCGGGAAAAGCCCCCGTTGAGGACAGCCACGATCTTCTTACCAAAGTTGTCCCTGTAGTTCAGGGAAGCATTGGAAAGGGTCTGCAACCCACCCGATACAGGCCCCGAATTATTCTCTCTTCCGGTGAATAGATTGCTGATATTATTGGTCGCACCATTAAAGAAAATATTGCGCGTAGGATCCAGGCTGGCAGCCGTACCGCCCACTGAATAGCTGCTGGCATTGCCTGCACCCGCATAGGCATTTCCAAAATATCCTTTCTTCCGATCCTTCTTCAACTTGATATTAAGCGTCCTCCCTCCTGTAGGGTCACGGATACCCGTAAGTTTTCCCCGCTCCGACTGTGTGTCATATGTCTCCACCTGCGCAACGATCTCAGCAGGCAGGTTTTGGGTAGCTGTCTTGATATCACTGAGAAAGAACTCCTTGCCATCGATGAGTATCTTATCTATCTTCTTACCTTGCAAAGTAACATTACCATCCTTATCTACTTCGATCCCCGGCAGCTTCTTCAGCAGATCCTCCACACTGGCGTACGGCCTCGTGGGGAAGGCCGCAGCATTAAAACCTATTGTATCCAACTTGACGATGACAGGAGGGATGCTGGCCTTGACGATGACCTCCATAAGGGGTTTGGGGGAAGGTCGCAAAACGAATTTCGCAAACACCGTCGCCGTGTCATTTTCCGATAGGGAAATAGCTATCGTATCAGGAACATATCCCAGGTAGGTGGCTATCAGTTGAAATTTACCTTCCTGAGACAAGTGGAAGGCAAAACCATTACGGCCGCTGCGCAGACTATGAACAGGCCGGTCCCCGGGAACAGGCCAGCAGGATACAGTAGCTTCTTCCAATTCCGTTCCGCTGCTGTCGCGCACCGTACCGCGAATATAGTGAGAGGAGGATGTACGAGGTTGAGCCTGAAGGGACAGGCTAAATAGGATAAGTAATGGTATCAGTCGAAAAGACATACTCACAATATATGGCCCCTGCCAGCTCGCCCTGCCGTGACAGAACGAGCCTCAGGCTCGTTGTCCGAAGGACATTAGATATTTCAGGAACGTCTATCCGTCTGGCTGGTAAAGGTACTTTCGAATATCCTGTCCGCATTGCCCGCCTCAAAACCTTCTCTGCGATGTTCCCGCAAAATAGCCGCAGCGGGCAGATGGGCATACGCGGGCAGTACACGCCTTTCAGCAAACTCCACATAAGACCCCGGGATAAAAACCTTCCGGCCCCCGGCAAATTCCGCTTCCACCAGGCGGGCCACAGTCGAGCTCTGCAAAAGCAATCCATCCGGGCTCGTCTTGATCTTGCCACCCGAGTCGTTGAGGATGAATCCATGCTTCTCTAAGAAATTATTAAAGGCTGCCACCGTATTATAACCCTCCGGTAGATTCTGAACGCTGATGGTAAAATGGTTCAGATAGTAGCGGTTATAAATAGCCCAGGCAGCATATTCGCTGACAGCGGCCAGCGAACCATAATCCTCCCAGCTGGGAACAGCCCAATTGCTGCTGTGCAGGAACTGGTCGATGACAGCCGCATTATCCAGGTCCAACCCGTCCACAGGATCGCTGGTAATAGCCCCTGTATATCGGTGGATGATTTCCTGTGCAGCCTCAGGCAGGTCCTGTACACGCAGCTCACTGAGAAATATCCTGGGTAGACGCGGCTCCGGCGGGGCATACCACCAGGCATTCAGCTTCTTTGCCGGGAAGGAATAAGGATCACGCCTTGTATACCCCAGATGTAAAAAGATTTTCTCCAGCGAGGCAATGCCCAGGTGAGGGACTCCCAGACTGCGAAAGGCAATATGGTCATTCTCAATATCTGCCGGGGATTGGATAAGCCCCTCCCTCATCATCGCTCCCAGGATGGCAGACACATCCGGCACCCGCTCCTGGTATCTGCGCATCAGCCCACCCAGCACCTGCTCCAATAAATGAAGTTTGTTGATCATAACACGAATATAGAACACCCCGCCCAAATACCGTGTTTATAGAAATGTAATTCCTGAATGGATAACATGCATTTAATCCGGAATTGATATCACCAGTGGACAGCACCTTCAAGGATAGCTATGAGAAGGCGCCCGATTATGACAAAGCCCTGAAGACAGCCTGACAGTCCTCCCCCATCGCCTCTGTGGATACCTGGAAGTCCCCCGTATTGGTCATCCAGGGAGATGACGACAGGAACGTTTGCTTTAGCCAGAGTGTAGACCTGGTCCGGCAATTGGAAAGTAAAGGCGTTCCCTGCGAGACCCTTGTCATCGTCGATGATACGCATCACAACGTATATGCCGCCGTGACGCTATAATATCATCGGCTTGGTTATCGTAGTATCTACACGGAAGATACTGCTATCTATTTTTTGCTCCTGGATATCCACCGCTGTATAAGTCCTGGTGATCAGCTTTGTATCATCCCCTACACTATAGCTGGTCTCGAACTTAAGATAGAAAACACCCGCCTCGCCGGCATAGACGTTGAAGTGACCAAAATTCCAATCCTTAAAATGACGCTTGTCCACTTTCAGCACCTCAGGAGAATACAAAAAGCTATTGTATATTTTAACGCCTACCCCTCGGTGATACACCTCATCGAACTCTATTTTTCTACAAACATGCCCCAGTATCTTCGCATCCTCGGAAGACCGCTTTGTCGCTGCAAGCGTGAAGTTCCCCCGGTCGGCCATATCATACGTAAATACAGTATCCGAGGCAGCCAGCTGGATAAGGTACCTGCGGCTTTCTCCATAAAAAACCTCCTTCCTTACCGCATCGGCCCCCTGGCTGTTATATACCTTGGCAATGTTCCCCCTTGAATAATATATCTTCATCGTATCCCCGTACACAGAGGAATAATCCTTGTCTTTGTACAATATCTTATACGTGATCACCCCTTCGAATTCCTTCTCATTTTTTGCGCTGGTCGACTCGTTACACCCCGCCAGGCCGACCAACAATAAGCTGATAAAACAGACCTTTATTTTATTTATTCCCCATACATATAATAAATTTACAACATATCATCATAGTTTGAAGCATTTACATAATCAAATCGCGCTTTTTACGTTTCATTAAGTACAGACCCCTATTTCACCGCAGATGCTCGTAATACACCGCAAGATAACCTGGCTGCTGATATTTTCCATCATCTCGCTCGGATTGGCGAGCTGGTTGATCTGGCTTAGTAAGGAGAATTTGGAAAAAGCCAGCGACCGGATCAATCTGACGCACGAGACCATCGCCACCATTCAACAGCTCAGTTTCTCCATATCCCTGTCGGCACCCGCACAGACACTCCAGCAGCAGTCAGACAGCCTGACACAGGTTTCCTTCGTCAATCGGGATCAGCAGCCACAGATCGCCGCCTTGAAGCGCTACCTGAAGCAACCCACTATCGACAAGCCCGCCACGCTCACCCTGCTGGCATCCATGTTAAAGGAAGAAAAGGACCTGCTTAACACCCGCATTAGTCAGAATCAGGTCATGCGTCAAAAGACAGCCTACCTCCTCATTGGCGGCCGGGTCGGTGCTGCTCTGTTCGTCCTGGTCATCCTTTTCCAGCTCAATAACGATATCACCCGCCGTAAAAAGATACAGAAACACCTGGAAAAGGCCATCCTCGAAGCGCAGGCCGCCAGGCAAATGCAGGAGCAGTTCCTCGCCAACATGAGCCACGAGATACGTACTCCCATGAATGGCATCAAAGGCATGACCGATCTCCTCCTCGATACACCCCTGTCGCAGAAGCAGCAGGAGCTCGCCGGCACCATAAAGAGCTCCTCCAACAATCTCCTCGTCATCATCAACGATATCCTCGACTTCTCGAAAATAAAAGCAGGCAAGCTCAACATCGAAAAAATAGAATTTAGTCTCAGGGAAATCCTGAACAACATCTCCTCCATCTTCGAACACAGGATAAAGAAGAAAGGATTACGCCTCAACATCGAGCTGTCCTCCGATATCCCCGCCCGTCTCACCGGCGACCCCTATCGGCTCAACCAGGTACTTATCAATCTCCTTGGCAATGCGATTAAATTCACCGAACAGGGCCATATACAGATCAAGGTGGACGTGCAGAAGAGGACGGAACGGGAGGCCACTTTATTTTTCACTGTTGCAGATACCGGCATCGGCATTGCCGCCGACAGCCTTCCCTATATATTCGAAAGCTTCTCCCAGGCAGGCGAAGGAGGCAATCATCGCTATGGAGGCACAGGGCTGGGCCTCGCCATCTGCAAACAATTATTACACCTGCAGGGAGGAGATATAACAGCCACCAGCACACGTGGCGCCGGGTCCACCTTCAGCTTCCACCTGCCTTATTCATACAACGACAGGCCCGCATTGGAACCATCCCCCGCCCCCGTCCACATACACGATTATAGCAATCTGCTGACTGGCCGCCGCTTTCTGGTCGCCGAGGACAACGAGATCAACCAGCGCCTCATCGACTATGTGCTGACCAGGGCGGGAGGCACCGTACAGGTGGCCAATAATGGCGCACAGGCCATCGACTACCTGAGGGACGATCAGACCTTCGATCTTATTATTATGGACCTTCAGATGCCCGTAATGGATGGCTACGAGACGACGGAATATATACGAAAAGACCTGCAGATGTCCACTCCCATCATTGCCATGACCGCTACCGCCATGGCAGGGGAGCATCTTCAATGTCTCCGGTCCGGTATGAATGAATACATGACAAAACCCTTTGAATTTGCCGATCTATACAAAAGGATCGCCGTCCTGCTAAGCTACGGCTGATCTTTCCTCAATCATTCCTGCTGCACATCTCCTGATAGGCGCCCGGCGTAACACCCTCCGACTTCCTGAACAGCCGCACAAAATAATTCACATCATTGAAGCCGCATTGAAAACCCACATCCGCAATGGACAGCCTTTCATCCGACAACAGCTGCTTGGCCATCCGTATCCTTTCCCTGTTGATATATTCCAGCGGCGTGATGCCAAACTGCTCCTTGAACCATTTAAAAAATATATTCCGGCTTAAATACGCTTTTCTACTCAGCAGGTCCACCGGTATCCTTTCGGTGAGATGCTCATGGATATAGTGCAACACGAAGTGTATACGGCTCCCATTGCTGTTCCGCTCGCTCTCCTGTGGCAGCCGCTGCAGATGCTGCGACTGAATTATCCTGATGAGCAGCTCTTTCAGGTTCAGGTCTGCGTAAACATTCTTCACCACATCCGTACCGCTGCAGATCCTTATCAGACGGTTGATCAGCTCTGCAAGCACCGTATCATTATTCAGATGATATTGGGACAGCTCCAGTTTCCACTGATTGGGCTCGTCCATGGCGCTGTTATAATATTCGTCGAGATAATGCAATGTATCATGGATATAATGCTCATCCACCGCCAATGCGATACATTGCGTCGGGTTCACAGACGCCGCTTCGGGGAAGTCGATGATCATCGTCTCCCCTGCCGGAACGATCACAGTCTCCCCGGGCAGATAGTCGAAAGCCTCCCTTCCCGGCAAATGCATCACCTTCTTCCCCCTCACCATACTGGTAATGACAAGGTCGCTAAAGGTCAATGGCACCCGATAGGCCTCCTTATAGCTTTCAAATACATTCAGTTCACAGTTGCGAAGATTGAAAATACGACGGTTCTCTACCAGCGTCTGGAGAAATTTCGGATGCGTCAGCGTAATATCACGTAGGTACTTTTTGGCAGGCATCACCGTCACTCTTTATACATTGGCAATTTTAGCAAAATTTCCCTTACAGCAAAAAAGACAGGTACAATTGTGCTATAAATAAGTACAAAGTTTAACGATTCCCCCGGCTTTGTGTGGCAAATTAGCCCCATCATCCGGTCAAAGCCCCATCGGCCCCAGGGCCGGTAATTACTTCACGAAAAAAATAATTCTTGCCATGAGTACTTCAGCACCTGCCGCCGCCCCAAAATCTGACGTGGTGGCCCGGCCCAAATTCAAAAAAAGATACGATCACTACATAGGCGGACAATGGGTCCAGCCCGACAGCGGAGAATATTTCGATAATATCTCCCCCATCGATGGGAAACCCTTTACACAAGCCGCCCGCGGCAACGCCCGCGACATCGAAAAAGCCCTGGACGCCGCCCACACCGCATTCCCGGCCTGGAGCAGGACCAGCGCCGCCTACAGAAGCAATGTATTATTGAAAATAGCACAGGTCGTCGAAGATAATCTGCCTTATCTCGCCGCCGTCGAGACCGTCGACAATGGGAAGGCCATCCGGGAGACGCTGGCTGCTGACCTGCCCCTGGTGATAGATCATTTCCGGTACTTTGCCGGGGTCATACGGAGTGAAGAAGGAACCATAAGCGAGCATGATGAGACCACCGTCAGTATCAATCTGCACGAACCCATCGGAGTGGTCGGACAAATCATCCCCTGGAACTTCCCCTTGTTGATGGCCACCTGGAAAATGGCCCCAGCCCTCGCAGCCGGCTGCTGCGTCGTCGTCAAGCCCGCCGAACAGACACCCACCAGCATCATGTGCCTGATGGAGCTCGTAGGCCACCTCCTCCCCCCGGGAGTATTGAACATCGTCACAGGCTTTGGTCCGGAAGCAGGCAAGCCCCTGGCATCTTCCCCCAGGGTACAGAAAGTAGCTTTTACAGGTGAGACTACCACGGGCCGCCTTATCATGCAATATGCTTCCGAAAACCTGATCCCCGTTACCATGGAGCTGGGCGGCAAAAGCCCCAATATCTTCTTCGCATCCGTCATGGACGCCGACGACGAATTTCTCGACAAGGCGGTAGAAGGCGCTGTCATGTTTGCGCTCAATCAGGGCGAGGTCTGCACCTGCCCCAGCCGTATCCTCGTAGACGAGCGTATCTATGAACCCTTTATGGACAGGGTCATCCGCCGGACCAAAGCCATTAAAATGGGCAACCCCCTGGACAAGACGGTAATGATGGGAGCCCAGGCCTCGGAAGATCAGTATAACAAGATACTTAGCTACCTGGACATAGGCCGGCAGGAAGGAGCAAAAGTCCTCTGCGGCGGAGAAGCCTATCACCAGAACAGCGGCCTCGAACACGGCTACTATATAAAACCAACCCTGTTCAAAGGCAACAACAAAATGAGGATATTCCAGGAAGAAATATTCGGACCGGTCAGCTGCGTCACCACGTTCAACTCCACCGAAGAAGCCATCGACATCGCCAACGACACACTATACGGCCTGGGCGCAGGAGTTTGGACCCGGGACGCACATCAGCTCTACCAGGTACCACGAGCTATCCAGGCCGGCCGCGTCTGGGTGAATTGCTATCACGCTTATCCCGCCCATGCCCCTTTCGGCGGATATAAAAAATCAGGATTTGGCAGAGAGACACATAAGATGATGCTGAACCATTACCGACAAACAAAAAATATGCTCATTTCCTATAGTAAGACTAAGCTCGGCTTCTTCTAAGACCATTCATCCCCGACAAAGGCCCCGGCGTTAGCAAGCCGCCGGGCCTTTTATTATTCACGGGCCGCCAGCCCCATCATTTTTACAGTCATGACACCTCCACGCATCCTCGCCACCGGCAAAGCAATACAGCTGATCGATACATTACGGCAAACACATGGCCCCCTCATGTTCCACCTCAGCGGCGGTTGCTGCGATGGCTCTCAACCTATGTGCTTCCGGCAGGACGAGTTCAGGACTGGCGACAGCGACGTGCTCCTCGGCATCATCCATGACTGCCCCTTTTATATGAGCAGGGACCAGTTCGAATACTGGCAGCACACGCAATTGACGCTCGACACCACCCCCGGCCGCGGTAGCAGCTTCTCCCTCGAAATACCGCTTGGCGTCCGTTTTCTTATTCACAGCCGGATATTCACAGACCAGGAGATGGAAGAGTTGGCGGCCCAACGACCATAAACTGCTTTGAGAGCAATATCGTAACTTACAAGCTGGCCGGGAAAAGCCTTATGTCATGAAAAAAATAACAGGGGTCGTCTTTGCTATACTTATTGCAGTTGTCTCAGTGGGGCAAAAATTGGAAACTACTTATCTGAACCCAAAAGACAGCACGGCCAATATGTACATGGCTGTCATACCTGAAAATAAGCCCATCAAAGCATTCTTATTTTTATTGGATGGTTTCGGCGGCGGCTCCCCAAATGGCCTCCTGTTTGAAACCCAACTCCCCATTTTGGCAGCTAAGCAAGGCATCCTGGTCATCGCCCCCGTCTTAAAAACAGGACCCCTATATTTTGGATCGGATAATGCCTCCCAGCAGTCTCTAAAAAGCATGATCGAAATGGTATCGGACAAATACAAATTGCAAGGGAAGGACTTTTATATAGGCGGGTTCTCCATCGGAGGGACCTGTGTTGTCAAGTACGCCGAGCTTGCGGTTAGAGACAAATATCGGATAAAACCCAAAGCGGTATTTGCCGTTGATCCGCCCCTTGACTGGGCTCGCTTTTTCAACGCCGCCAAACGCGTGGTCCGGCTGTCGGCGCCGGGGAAGGTCAATGAGGAAGTTCCATATATGCTGGGCCGGATCGAAAAAGAAATGCATGGAACTCCACAAACAGCCATTGAGAATTTTTATGACGGCTCGCCTTATTCATTTTCGGATACGACACAAAGGGCGGTCAAAAACCTGATCAACACTCCCCTTATGCTGATCTCTGAGCCGGATATTCAATGGTGGATGAGCCAAAGAGGGTACGATTATGAGTTTATCAATATCCGGGACCAGGCGGCCATGGTCAACGAGTTGCAGAAGTTAGGAAATGCGAAGGCAATTTTAGTGACAACGATCGGTAAGGGTTTTCGGGAGCCGGGGCATACCCGGCATCCTCATTCCTGGAGTATCGCCGACCCGGAGGCTGTAATAAAATGGCTGCTATCACAATAAACCGTTATAAATCGTAATTTAATCATTTGATTAAAAAATTTGTTTAAATAGAAAATCGCTCTACCTTTGTCCTGAATAAACCTCGACACAGTGGCAAAAGCATCCCGTTCATCCCGCACAAAGCAGCGTCAGGCCCACCCCTCCAAAGGTCCCCATTCCGCCAAAGCCACCCGCAACACCGGTCAGCGCCGGGCTGTCTCCCCGAAGGATACCCCCTCCCGGGACAGTCTTTCCACAGAGGAAAAGATCATGCAGGCCGCCAAAAAGCTCTTTACCCAAAATGGCTTCGCCGCCACCCGCACCCGCGACATAGCCAACGAGGCAGGCATCAACCTCGCCCTGCTCAACTACTATTTCCGGAGTAAAGAGAAATTGTTCGACATCGTCATGATCGACAACTTCCGCCAGTTCATCAAAGGCATCTCTATCCATCTCCTGGACGGCGCCACCACCATGGAACAAAAGATCCAGCGCATCGTCACGGCCTATATAGACTTCCTTAATAATAATCCCGACCTCCCTATATTCATCATCAACGAGATAAGAGGCAATACGTCCAAGATCGCCCAACAGATCAATGAAGAGGTAGCCCCGCTGCGGGCGCATATGTTCCGCCAGATCCAGGAAGCCGGTCGCCAGGGCAGGATCACCCCCATCGACCCCTTCCATTTTATAGCCAATCTCATCGGGCTCACCGTATTCCCCTTCATCGGACGCCCTCTCCTGCAACGGGTCACCAGCACAGATGATCAGCAGTTCCGCGCCTTTATGGAAGAGAGAAAACAGCTCGTACCCATATGGATCAATGCTATTATGCATGCAAAATCCCCCCTCGACAGGGCGCGGTGACCAGGGTATTTTTTTGCCTCATTATTAATCAAATGATTAAAACAAAAAAATAAGAAAATGATTACAGTTGAAAAGCTCGCGGTACTCCTGCTACTGCTCCTTCCTCTGGGAAAAGCGCATGCACAGCAGCAGCCCATTACCCTGGAGCAATGCTACCAGCTGGCGGAGGCCAATTATCCCCTCACCCGCCAGCGGGCCCTCATCGACAAGACAAAAGAATACAACATCGACAACATCCGTAAAGGCATCTTCCCCCAGTTCACGGTCAATGGTACCGCCACCTATCAGTCCGACGTGACAAAGATATCCCTGCCACCCATCGGCGGTTCAAACCTCAACATACCCACCGTACCTAAGGATCAATACAAGCTCTACGGAGAGGTATCCCAAACACTCACCGACTTTGGCATCAACCAGCAGAAAAGGACCATCAGCGCCACCGACGCACAGATACAGCAGGAAAACCTCAATACCGAACTCTACAAGCTCAAGGACAGGATCAACCAGCTCTTCTTCGGCATCCTCCTCATCGACGGCCAGCTGAAACAAAACGACCTCTCCGCCCAGGACATCCGGACAGGCATCGCGAAAGTACAGGCCGCCATCAATAATGGTACGGATTTCAAAAGCAGCCTCAACAAGCTCCAGGCAGAGCTGCTGACCAATAGACAACATGACATCGACCTCAAGGCCACCCGCAAGTCCTACATCGATATGCTCGCCCTTTTCCTGAATAAGGACATCGACGAAAATACCTCTTTCGAGACTCCCACCCCGCCTGCCCTCACCGATAGCATCAACCGTCCCGAACTGAAAGGCTATGACCTGCAGACACAGTCATACATCGAACAGCAACGCCTCACCCGTATCACCAACTATCCCCAGCTCAACGCCTTCTTCCAGGGCGGCCTGGGTAAGCCCAATCCCGTCAATTTCCTCTCCACCCAGCTGTCCAGTTATTACTTGACAGGACTCCGCCTCTCTTGGAATTTCGGAGGACTATATACGTATCATAAGGATAAACTGATCAATAGGAACAACCAGGAGATGGTACTCGCCCAACGCAATACCTTCCTTTTCAATACATCCATTACCCTCCGGCAGCAAAATGCCGACATCGTCCGGTATCAGCAGCTCATTCAGTCAGACAACGAGATCGTCAATCTCCGCGATTCCATCAAGCAGACCTCCGCCGTACAACTGCAGAATGGCGTGATCACGGCCAATGACTACCTGCTCGATATCAACGCCGAAGCCCTGGCCCGCCAGGATCGCAACCTGCATGAGATACAACTCCTGCTGTCCCAGTATAATCATAAGACTACAGCCGGCAACTAAAATATAATTCACCTACTTTAAATAATGTATAAATGAAAAAGTTATCCTTTCCGCTCCTCCTTCTCACCCTCCTGGCAGCTTCCTGTAAGGACAACGCGCCCGATACCGACGCCTCCGGAGTATTCGAATCCGACGAGGTCATCGTATCCGCCGAGCAGAACGGGAAACTCCTCTCCTTCCCGATCCATGAAGGAGATACCCTGCGCAAGGGCGCCATCGCCGGCAACATCGACATCAGCAATATTATTTTGCAAAAGGAACAGGTCCAGGCCAGTATAAGAGCCCTGAGCCAAAAGACAACCAACCCAATGCCCCAGATCGAGCTGGTAAAAAAACAACTGGCAGTCCAGGAGGCCCAGCTGGCGCAGCAACAAAGAGAAAAGACCCGCACGGAGAATCTCCTCAAGGCAGACGCAGCTACACAAAAACAGCTGGATGACATCAACTCCCAGATCGATCAGCTCCAAAAACAAATAGCCGTATCCCGTCAGCAGATAGCGCTCGACAACTCCAACATCGCTACCCAGAACAGGACCATCTACAGCGAACAGGACCCCATGGAAAAGTCCGCCGCACTCTACCAGGACCAGATCGACAAAGGCCGCGTCATCAACCCCATCACCGGCACGGTCCTGACAAAATATGCCCTGGAGGGCGAAATGACCACCACCGGCAAGGCACTCTATAAGATAGCCAACCTCGACACCCTCAACCTCCGCGCCTATGTCACAGGCTCCCAGCTCACCGCCATCCGCCTGGGCCAGACAGCAAAGGTCTACACCGATGATGGCGCAAAGAATTTCCGCCAATATCCCGGCCAGGTATACTGGATCTCCGACAAATCCGAGTTCACCCCCAAGACCATCCAGACAAAGGACGAACGGGCCAATCTCGTGTACGCCATCAAAATAAGAGTAAAGAATGACGGACTGCTGAAAATAGGCATGTACGGCGAAGTAAAATTCTAGTCTTAACTCCGATCAACAATTTGTAAAATGATCAGTCTCTCCAACATAAAGAAAACCTATCCCGGCGGCACCGGCAGGAAGACCGACGGCCAGGTCAAAGCCCTGAACGGCATCTCCTTCAACGTAGACAAAGGAGAGCTCTTTGGCCTCATCGGCCCCGACGGCGCAGGCAAGACTTCCTTGTTCCGCACACTTACCACCCTCATCCTCCCCGACGAAGGCGAGGCCACGGTCGACAATTACGACATACGAAAAGACTATCAGCAGATACGCAACCGCGTTGGCTACATGCCCGGCCGGTTCAGCCTCTACCAGGACCTCACCGTGGAAGAGAACCTCAACTTCTTCGCCACGGTCTTTGGCACCACCATAAAAGAGAATTACGATCTTATAAAGGATATATACCAGCAAATAGAACCGTTCAAGGACAGAAGGGCAGGAAAACTATCGGGTGGCATGAAACAAAAATTGGCTTTGTCCTGTGCGTTGATACATAAGCCCTCTGTCCTCTTTTTAGACGAACCAACCACCGGCGTCGATGTGGTCTCCCGCAAGGAGTTCTGGGCCATGCTGAAAAAGCTCAGACAGGAAGGGATCACCATCCTCGTCTCTACGCCATACATGGACGAGGCCAACCTCTGCGATCGCATCGCGCTGATACAAAAAGGAGATATCCTCTCCATCGACAAGCCGGACAACATCGTACGCTCCTTCCCGGGTCAGTTGTACGCCGTCCACGCATCGGATACCCACCGGTTGCTCCAGGATGTAAGGAGCTTCCCCGGCACAGCTACCTGCTTTGCCTTCGGCGACTCGCTCCACGTCACATTCAAGGACGCGCCATCCGGGTCTAACGCCCCGTCTGGCGCTGCCACAGGCTCCCCCGGCGAGCCGCAGGCTCTCCTGCAATATCTACAGGCGCGCAACCACCCCGACGCCACTGTCGAAAAGACCGGCCCCACCATCGAAGACTGCTTCATCCACCTGCTAAAAAATTAAACCATGTCATCCACCACCTCGGCGCCCGTCATCACCACCGACAAGCTCACAAAACGCTTCGGACAGTTCATAGCCGCCAACGAACTCACCTTCCAGGTCGCCAAAGGAGAGATATTCGGCTTCCTGGGAGCCAACGGCGCGGGTAAGACCACGGCCATGCGCATGCTTTGCGGACTCCTGAAACCCAGCTCCGGCAAAGCCACCATCGCCGGCTACGACGTGTACACCCAGACGGAAAAGATCAAACGGAGCATCGGGTACATGAGCCAGAAATTCTCCCTCTACGACGACCTCACGGTCGCGGAGAACATCCGCTTCTACGCAGGCATCTATGGCATGAGCCGCCCCGCGATAAAAGAAAAGACGGCCCAGCTCCTCAAAGAGCTGCAGCTGGAGAAGGAAGCAAAGACGCTCGTCAGCGAGCTCCCCCTCGGATGGAAACAGAAACTTTCTTTTTCCGTCTCCATCGTCCACGACCCCGACATCGTTTTTTTGGATGAACCCACCGGAGGAGTGGACCCTGTCACACGGAGGCAGTTCTGGGACCTTATCTATCACGCATCAGACAGAGGCGTCACCGTATTCGTTACCACCCACTATATGGACGAGGCCGAATATTGCAACCGGGTCTCCATCATGGTCGATGGCGTCGTCGCCGCCCTCGATAGCCCCACACGGCTCAAACAACAATTTGGTCGCGACAATATGGAGGACGTCTTCTACGAGCTGGCCCGTAAAGCCACCCGCAAGGCGGATTGACGACCCGCCATCAAAAAGGATTACCGGCCCGTCAAAGGATTCACCGGCCCGAAAGCTAAAACATAAATCATGAAGCAGCTCCTCACATTCATCCGAAAAGAATTCCTCCACGTCTTCCGCGACAGGAAGACCCTCCTGATGCTCTTCGGCCTCCCCATCGCCCAGATCGTCCTTTTCGGCTTTGCCTTATCCAATGAGGTAAAGAACTCCCGCATAGCCGTCACCGACTACTCCAAAGACCCCGTCACCACCCAGCTCATCGATAAGATCTCCTCCAGCAGCTATTTCAATATCCAGCGCAATCTCAACAGCGCACAGCAGATAGACGCCGCCTTTAAAAAAGGGGACATACGGATGGCCGTCATCTTCCCTGCCAATTTTTCCACCGACCTCACCCACACGGGCAAAGCCACCATCCAGGTCATAGCCGACGCCTCCGACCCCAACCTTGCTACTACCATTACCAATTATATCACCCGCATCGTCGGAGACTTCAATACCCAATCCGAGCTCAGCACGGGACAGCCCCTACAGATCCTCCCCGAAGTACAAATGCTGTACAACCCCGAGCTGAAAGGCGCCCCCAACTTCGTACCAGGCGTAATGGCCCTCGTGCTCATGCTTGTTTGCACCATGATGACCTCGGTAGCCATCGTAAAAGAAAAAGAACTCGGCACCATGGAGATACTCCTTGTCTCCCCATTCAAACCCATTTATATCATTATATCCAAGCTCACCCCCAACCTCCTCATCTCCGTCGTAAACTTGTTTGTCATCCTCGTGCTCAGCGCACTCTTCCTTGACCTGCATGTCAAAGGCAGCACCCTCCTGCTGATATTCTGCAGCATCCTGTTCATCCTTACCTCCCTTTCAATAGGGCTGCTGTTATCCATCAACGCCAAAACACAACAGTCCGCCATGATGGCCTCCCTGATGGGCATGATGTTGCCAACCATGCTGCTCACCGGCTTCCTCTTCCCCATCGAGAACATGCCCTGGCCCATGCAGGTGCTCGCCAACCTCGTACCCTCCCGGTGGTATTTCATCATCGTAAAAAGAGTGATGCTAAAAGGCATGGGCTTCGGCGCCGTATGGAAAGAGACCCTGATCCTGGCCGGTATGTGTCTGGCATTGTTCGCCATCAGCCTTAGAAGATTTAAGATCAGATTGCAATAACAACAAAAACAACCTTCTGATGAAGACGCTTATATTCCTGTTGGAAAAAGAATTCAGACAGATACTCCGCAACAAAGGCATCGTCCGCATGCTGATCATTGCACCCGTCATCCAGCTCATACTGCTCCCCCTGGCGGCCGACTATTCTGTAAAAAATATCTCGATAGCCGTCGTGGACAACGACCATTCCACCGCCTCTCAACGCCTGATAGGCAAGATCACATCCTCCGGCTATTTCAAGCTCACAGGCTATACAGGTTCCTATAAAGCAGCTCTCTCCATGGTGGAGCAGGACAGGGCAGACCTCGTCCTCCAAATACCCGCTCACTTCGAAAGGGACCTGGTCCGGGAGAATACGCAAAAGCTCTATGTGGCCATCAACGCCATCGAAGGCACCAAGGCCAACCTCGGCGGGGCCTACCTCAGCAGCATCGTTCAGGACTACAACCAGGAGATACGACAGGACTGGCATACATCCGCTACGGTCTCTATCCAGGACGCCCCGCAGATCAGCATCGCCTCTTCGAATTGGTACAACCCCTTCATGAACTTCCACCTGTACATCGTACCGGCCATCCTTGTCACCCTCGTAACAGCCATGGCATCCATGCAGACAGCCTTTAACATCGTCCAGGAGAAGGAGAGCGGCACCATCGAACAGATCAATGTCACCCCCATAAAAAAATATATATTCATCACAGGCAAGATGATACCCTTCCTCGTGTTGGGCATCATCATCTTTTCACTCGGTCTGCTGGTAGGATGGATATTCTATGGTATCGTCCCCGTGGGCAATCTCGGGGTAATGTATCTCTCATTGGTAGATTATTTATTTGCCATGCTGGGCCTCGGGCTGCTCCTGGCCACCTATTCCGGCACACAGATGCAGGCCATGTCCCTCTCCTTCTTCTTCATCAACATTTTTAATATGATGAGCGGAGCCTTTACCGCCGTCGACAGCATGCCCGGCTGGGCCCAGGCCATCGTTCAGACCTTCCCGCCCAGCCATTTCATAAAGATCATGCGCATGGTAGTATTGAAAGGCAGCGGTCTCTCCGACATCACCTACGAACTGGGAGCCATGTTCGTTATTGGCCTGGTGCTGAATACATGGGCCATCCTGAACTATCGCAAGACGGCTTGACCCCTGCCGGTAACAGGACATCCATGTATAGCGCTGATTCATCCAACAATAAAAGGGTTTTGGTCCCTGCCAATATCGACTTTTGTCTATCTTTTTCCACTCGCCATAGACAAATAAAAAAAGATGCCTAATTTTGATTTTCCTTAGGCACAAGATTCACATCAGAACAACGACACT
Organism: Sphingobacteriales bacterium 50-39; assembly: GCA_001898505.1. Taxonomy (GTDB): domain Bacteria; phylum Bacteroidota; class Bacteroidia; order Chitinophagales; family Chitinophagaceae; genus Puia. The sequence goes on along the minus strand of MKTZ01000001.1, from coordinate 361,072 downwards.
TTTAAACGCTATTGCCATATCGCTGGCAAAGTATTGTTTTTGCGCCCCAAACCAAACACCAAAAAATGGCATCTGATAGCAGCCTTGGTCAATATTATGGCCCTGGAGATCAATTCGATGATTTCAAGAAGGGTAAAGAAAAAGCCTTCGACGGTTATTTTGAAACATATAGCAAAGGTTTACTCCGTTATTTACTAAAGGGGATGGGTATGCCAAAGGAAGATGCGGAAGAAGTCCTCTTAGATGCCTTCTTCAAATTATGGCAAAGCCGTGACCGGATAGAGGCGCCCGCACATATAAGAAACTTCCTCTATCACGTAGCCCGCAATGGTTTCATCGACTGGTGCCGGATGAGGAAATACCAAAGCATTCCTCCCGATATGCCGCCACTGGACCATCTTCACTTTCTCGATGCCCATCAGATCAGCAGTGATTTACTGGATTCGCTCAATGCATTTCTAACATCCCTCCCCCAAAAAGAACGGGCCGTAGCCAGATACTGTTTGTATGGATTCAACGCCGGCGAGATCGCTCAGCTGCATGGGACGTCCGTCAATACGGTAAACAATCAGATAAAGACACTGAGAAAAAAGTTTCTGAAGGCTTTCAAGAATGGAGAGCTAGCGATCCTTTTTTTGTTCATGTCGCCATTTATATATGAAAAACAACACGTTATCGGCGCTTTTTCAATAGGTGCAAAAAAAATATTTAATTTTTTGAGGGAGCAATAGCCAAACGAAGTCCTTTTTCCGTACTAACCATATATGCCCAATATGGAAGACAATATAAAAGACGATGGCATACTGATCATGAAGTATGTCTGGGAAGAAACCCTCAGCGAAAAAGAAAAATTGCAGTTTCAGGAATTACGGTCTCGCTCCGTATACCACGATGCGCTGCCCGAGCAATTCGCAAACCCCGCCTGGGTCCATGAACAGCTTCAGCTGACAGAGGAGCTGCCAATGGAAAAGCTCAAGCAGCAGCTAATGAACAGGATCTCCCGGGCCAGAATGGATAACAATCCGGCGCCCATCGTACCCACTCGAAAAAGAAGATACCTGGCTATTGCTGCCGGCATCACCGGGGTCGTTATCCTGGGAGGTCTTTATATAAAACATCACTCGTCAAAGGACCCAAATCTTACACCACAACTAGTCAGGCAGCAGGCGCCGGCAAGGCAGAGGGGAGCTGATAATGCCACAGCGTATCTAACCCTCCCCGATAGCAGCACCATCGTCCTGGACTCCGCAAGATCTGGTAGAATAGATATAAACGATGCCCTGACTGTGGAAAAAAGAAGCAACGACACGCTTCTTTACACCGGGACAAGCCAATATCCTAATGCCTGCCACGAGATCACCACCGGCGGCAGACTGCCTTTGCATATTCAGCTCCCCGATGGCACCTGGACATCCCTTGCACCTGCATCCAGGCTTCAGTATTCCGTAACGCCGCATGGCGCCCCCCGGATCATCGATCTTAAGGGCCAGGCCAGCTTCGAGGTCCACCGCGACCCTGGTCGTCCTTTTATAGTAAATGCCAATGGCACCCGTATCGAAGCGCTTGGCACAGGCTTCAATGTGACAGCCTACAGTGACGACTCCATCACCGAGATCACCCTTTCGAATGGCGCTGTCAAAGTGGCCAGCGCATCAGAGTCGTTCATACTCGACACGCAGCATTTCCGGCAAGCCCGTATAGAAAAGGGCCATATCCGGAGCTTTTATCTTACAGACGTAGATGTGCGGAATATCATGGCCTGGCAGGACCAACGACCGCATTTCCAATTTGTGAATACAGACTTGAAGGATGCATTGCGCATGATCTCGCGACGATATCTTGTAAGAGTAGTATACAAGGTCCATGTACAAAAAACATTGGTAAATGGCGACTTTCCCCTAAGCAATACGCTTGATAAAACATTAGGTCTGATCAACGATACCAAAGACGACATCCACCTGTACAATCAAGGCGACAGCGTCATCATTGTGTCTGACAAGACTGATCGTTAGCTAAATACCCTTCCCATCAAACCAAACTATTAGATTGCGGGTTTCAGAACCCATCCAACCTTTCTTCCTTATATCGAACCATCCTATCAGAGGTTTTGATCCAATTCCCTGCTATTTTTCAACCCAAATTTCAAACTATTATGAAATCCTTCTTATCAGTGAGGTGCATTCGCCTTACGTACCTTATTATTTTCCTGATCACATGCACCGCCAGCTTCGCCCAGAACGTTACATTACACTTCGCGGATGCGCCTATTCCAACGGTTTTACGGGACATTGAACGGCAGGGAGGTTTTACGATTGCCTTTCGGACGGAAGTTTTTGAACATGCGCCGAACATCAGCCTCGACCTTAAACATGTCTCTGTAGAGAAGGCATTGAGCACATGCCTCGGCGGTCTTGAATTCAGCTATAAAAAAGGTGACAACTCTTTTTCCGTCTTTAGTACCGCGTCAAATGGCACATCCGTATTCAGTCCTTTAAAAGGCACGGTCATTAACGCCGAAGGCGCTCCGCTCCCAAATGTCTCCGTGATTATCCCCCTTACAGGCAAAGGAGCGATCACCGATATCAATGGAAGGTTCTGCATTTTTGTAACCGCATACAAATCTGAAGTGGTAGTATCATGTACAGGTTATTTGCCTATAACTGAAAGATTGGACAATAGGGAGAAACGCACGACGACGCTCCAGATGTACTCTATATCCATGGACGAACATATAGTCAGAGCATACGGTACCACCACCCCTCGATTGAACACCGGCTCGTCCTTCGAAGTGAAGGGCTCTGTTTTTCAGCAGCAGCCTGTAGGTAATGTGCTGGCGGCACTGGAAGGCCGCGTACCGGGTCTGACAATACAGCAGATCAGCGGCTATCCGGGTAGCAGCTATAATTTCCTGTTACGGGGGCAATCCTCCATCGACAACGGTAAACAACCTTTGATCATCGTTGATGGCGTCATCTTATCAGGAGGCATTCTCAGTCCTATAGCTTCAGGGGCTGTACTGGGCCCCTCCGGTCCTGGTACACTGAACGGCATTAACCCGGACAATATTGCCAATATCGAGATACTCAAAGATGCGGCCGCCACCGCCATCTATGGCAGCAGGGGCGCCAACGGAGCAATTTTGATCACACTAAAAAAAGGGGTGCCCGGCAAGCCTCAGCTCTCCTTCCACACCTATGCAGGCATAACAAAGTCCATCGGGCGTGGCCAGCTCATGAATACTGAACAATATCTGTCCATGCGCAGGGACGCCATCCTCAATGACGGTCTTACCCCCAACCAATATACCATTCCTGAATCTGCATGGGACACTACCGTAAGCCACAACTATAGGAATACGATCATGGGCGGCACAGGTTTTGTCAACGATCATAGCATCGATTTTTCCGGGGGAAATACCACCCACAACTGGTTTGTCGACGGCAACTACCACAGGGAGTCCGCCGTAGTGCCGGGCCGCCAGTTTGACGGCCGTGCCATAGTCTATGGCAAATACGCATACGAATCACCCAATAAAAAGCTCCGGTTGCAAATCTCCGGCAATTACAGCCGGGAAGACAACCGCCTCCCTGCCATCGATCTCAGCACCTATATACAGATGGCCCCCAATACGCCAGCCTCCACCTTTAAGGATGGAGTATATAGCTGGTGGGACAATAATGCACCTTTTTTAGATTTCACAGCAGTCCAGCTGAACCAATACAAAGCTGGCATCGGCAATTGGCTCGCACATGCCGGGGCAGGATACGAGCCTCTTAAAGGCCTTAAGCTCAATGGCATCATTGGCTGCAGCTGGGGTGCTGTGGAAGAAGAGAGCTGGCTGCCAGCAGCAGCACAAGACCCCTTGCTGATGCCCACAGGCACCTATTACTGGGTCAAAAACAAATACACCAGCGCTATTGTCGATATCACGGCCAATTACTCAAAACTTTTTGGCAGAAGCAAAATAGACATGCTCGTCGGCGCCACGCGACAGCAGGAAATAAAGAGCGCCATGTCGTTGACCATCGGGAATTATGACGAGCTGCAGCCTCCGTCCTCGGGGGATCCCTGGCAAACACAGGCTGCGTTCAACAGGGTCGTCTATAGATACGAGGCGCTCCTGGCAAGGATAGAATATAACCTGCTCGATCGCTATATTCTTACCGCCTCTGGAAGAAGGGATGCCTCCAGCCGGTTTGGACCGGGCAGACAACATGGGACATTCGGAGCCATCGGCGCAGCCTGGAACTTCATCGGCGAAAGCTTCGTTACATGGCCCCATTGGCTTAGCTTCGGGAAATTGCGCATCAGCTATGGCACCACCGGCAACGACCAGATTGGCGATTATAGATTTGCGGCGCTGTATACACCCACTTCTGCAGCACTGGGCTATCAGGGTTCACAGGGTCTCGTACCTGCCAGTTTTTACAATCCCAACCTATCCTGGGAAGTCAACCATAAGGCAGAGTTGGGTTTCGATCTGGGATTATGGCAAAATAGATTTACGCTCTCGGCTGCTGCATACCGCGCCTGGACAGACAATGAAGTTATTACCGAATCACTCGCATCACAAGCAGGGCTCCCCGGCCAGCCCGCCAATCAGCGAGTCGTTATCCTGAATAAAGGGCTCGAATGTAGCATAAGGTCGATCAATGTCTCTTCTCCCAATTTCCATTGGAGCTCCTCCCTGGTGCTTACCATACCCGAGAATAAGCTCCTCTCCTTTCAGGGGTTGAAGAACTCCACTTATGACCAAACCTATCGGGAGGGGAAGTCCCTCAGCGAGCAGATCGTTTATGGGTATAAAGGAGTAGATCCGCAGACAGGCCTCTACACTTTTTTGCATAAAGACAGCAACGCTGTACTGGATAAAAATGATGTTATTCCGGGAGGCAATCTCGACATGCGTTGCTATGGTGGTTTGGATAACATCCTTTCTTATAAAAAATGGGAGCTCGCATTTTTCTGGGAGTTCAGACAACAGAATGGCATCAACCCTTTGATAGAGATGTTGCGCCAGAATTTACCCGGCATGCCAGGGAATTATAGCCAGGGCAATTTCCCCGTTCAATTTCTTCAATACTGGCGTCACCCGGGTGAAAAAGCATTGTTCCAGAAAGTTACGGCAATACCCGATCCCGAAGCTGCCGAACGCGCTGCCGACCTCGTCATATCCAACGCCCGGATAAGAGACGCTTCCTTCATCCGGCTGAAAAGTCTCTCCATCGGTTACAAATTAGACAGCCACTTCATAAAAAAATGCCACCTCAAAGAGGGCATCGCCTTTCTTCAGGGTCAAAATATCCTGACTATCACCAGCTTCCCTTTCTCCGACCCCGAAACACAAAGCTTTAGCATACTACCTCCTGTAAGAACTTTCGTCATCGGATTTAAAATCAATGTTTAAAAAACTATTATGCTCATCAGACATATTTTATCATTTTTTTGGTTCATCGTTCTAACGGCCTGTGCCATTACCTCTACCAGCTGCAAAAAGTTCACGGAAGTCCCGCCGCCTCAAAATGACATAACGGCCCAGCAGGCATTCTCCAATTCTGTCAATGCTACAAAGACCATAAAGGGCATCTATATTTCGATAATGGACACCAAATGGAGCCTGCTCAACGGAGGCATGAGCTTGTTTGAAGGGCTTAGTGCAGATGAATTGCTCAGAACACAGCCGTCGACAGCCGAAGACCCATTTACCAATAATACCCTTAACAGCCAGAACTACGTCGTCTCCGGCTTCTACGGTTCCGCCTTTAACTGGATTTATCAGGCCAATGCGATCATCGAAAATGCTCCCCTTTCAAGGGGCATCGATGACAGCACCAAAAGACAACTGATAGGAGAAGCAAAATTCGTACGTGCGCTCACCTACTTTTGTCTCATAAATCTCTATGGGAACATCCCCCTGATCCTTAGTCCGGATTTTCAGGTCACCGCGACACAAGCTCAGACTCCTAAAGAGATCATTTACAGTTCAGTAAAAATGGACCTGCTCGATGCACAACAGTTACTCTCTCCCCATTATGTCGGGGACGCCGAAGGCATTCAGACACGTACACGGCCCAACCGGGCAACAGCCACAGCCCTGTTGGCAAGAGTATATTGTTATTTGAAAGATTGGACCTCGGCAGAAGAGGCAGCTACCACTCTGATCGAAGACCCCTCCTATACATTGTCCACTGATCTGGATAAGACTTTTTCAACAGCCAGCCCCGAGATCATCTGGCAACTACAGCCTGTACATGAGAATACAAATTCAGCCGAAGGCAGCTTCTTCATCCCCCGACCGGGAGCTCGACCTGTATATTGTCTAACGCAATGGCTGCTGAACGGTTTCGAACCAGGTGACCAGCGCTTCACACACTGGCTGTCTACTAATGACCATCAGCTGTTTTATCCATTTAAATACCGGCAGGCTTCGAACAAGCCTGCCGGATTGGAGTGCGACGTCATCCTACGTCTCGCCGAACAGTACCTGATCCGCGCAGAAGCAAGGATCATGCAGAACAACGCCACCGGCGCCGCCGCTGACCTGAATATCGTTCGACAACGGGCAGGGCTTAACAAGATCGATGCATCTGCAGATATCATACCTGCCATCTGGCACGAACGCCAGGTAGAACTTTTCGCAGAATGTGGACACCGATGGCTGGACCTGAAACGAACGGGGCTCATCGACACCGTACTTGGCAAAGAAAAGGTGAGATGGGAGCCATTCAAGGCATTATACCCCATCCCCTTTAGCCAATTGGAAAGTAACCCTAATCTGATACAAAATCCTGGTTACTGACCTCAGAAATGCACATACAAATACTGAAAGGCATACGTGATATGTGGGTATACGCTGCTCAGATAACCCCGGTCGATTAGGATTGATCCTCCTGTCGGCCGGGTATCCACAGGCGCACCATAATACATCCACATCTCATTGATCTCGTCGTTCAACGACTTGTGATCCCAATAAATTTCATCCGGGTAAAGGAACCAATAGTATATCGTCTGCATATCCGCTGCAGACAGATCATTGGCTTCCACCCAGTTCACCGCAGTCTGGTTGCAGTCTGGCGCAACGGAAGAATGCTGGACCAAAGAGGACTGCTGGAAAGAGATCACCGAAGAAGGATGCTCGACAGGGAGAGAGGATTGTTTGCCGGCAGGAGTAAATGCCAGACACGTGATCAGACTGATCATGGATAAGTGTTTCATGATTTACAATGCTTTTGTTGATCAAAAAGCAATAAAAACTTTAAGGTTTGATGAATAATACACCTTTCAGGGGGAGACGGACCCGTAAGTAGTTGGGGAGGTTCAGCGCAGATAAAATAAATTTAACAATTACAAAAAAAGGAAGTAAGACTTCAATAAACTATTAGACGGATGTAATGATTTTCACCAGTCAAACGATATAGACCAACGTGTAAAAATTAAATGCTCCATTCGGACACTGCATTAACTTCGCAGGAGACGAATGCACCTTGAGGTATGAGAAAATCTTCCTTTATAGCGCAATTGAATTATTCTCCACACAACATGGGGAATGAAAAGGGGTCCGATAGAATAGAAGGACAAACTGCTGCATTGGATAAACAAATTGCAGTATTGAATAAAATAATGATCGGCAGCTCCATTCTCGCCGCTGCGCTGTTTATCTCCACCATTACAATACTGTCGATACTCGTCATGGAACTCAAAAACCCCGTAAAAGGTTATGTCTTTATGGATTGGTTCCCGTTGCTGGTATCCAGGATGTGCTTATCAGCGACATGCGGAGCGCTGGGGTTCTTTTTTCGATGGCTGTTCCTGCAATGTTTAAAATCCATCCATCATTTTCACAAGGAAAAGAAGACCTTGCTCTCCGGGGACGACCCTTACACACAAGTGGCAAAAACAACCAGCCCGGATCATACAGTAAATGTATCAAAACCGGGCAATACAAAAGAATAGAATCCCTCTATCAATTTGATTGATAAAGACATAGCTCTATGGCATACTATTCGCCCGTTTTATTGAACAATCAGACAGCATAACCGTGAGCTCCCGTGCAATAAGGACGGCGCGCTCAAACCCCATCGAGAGTTTACGATCGGAATAAACCCCTTATAAGCTCACTCCCCTCTTCCACGGGATAAAATCGTCTTGTACATGCCGCACCGCCGCTACCTCGATCTCACCGCTCGCCACCCCGATCACATAATCCAATATCCTTCCACCCGCCTGCTCTATCGTCTCCTTACCCTCGATGATCGTTCCGGTATTGATGTCGATGATATCCTGCATCCTTTCATATAGTGGCGTATTCGTCGCGATCTTCACCACCGGCGCAATAGGATTCCCCGTAGGCGTCCCCAGCCCCGTAGTGAACAGGACAACCGTAGCCCCCGAAGCCACCTCCGCCGTAGTCGATTCCACATCATTACCCGGCGTACACAACAAATTCAATCCGGGCTGCGTCACTTTTTCCGGATAATCCAGCACAGCCGTCACAGGCGAAGTCCCACCCTTCTTGGCAGCCCCCGCCGACTTGATGGCATCCGTGATAAGCCCATCCCGGATATTGCCCGGGGAAGGATTCATATCAAAACCCGAACCCACCGCCTTGGCACGGTCATTATATGTTCGCATAAGGTGAGAGAATCGTTCTGCCGTAGCCACGTCTACACACCGGTCGCTTAAATTTTGTTCCACGCCGCATAGCTCGGGAAACTCCGAAAGGATGACACTCCCCCCCATCGCTACCAGCAGGTCGGAGGTATAGCCTATCGCCGGATTGGCAGAGATACCCGAAAAGCCATCCGAGCCGCCACATTCCAGTCCGATACACAGCTTGCTCAGCGGAGCCGGCTGCCTCCCCTGTTGGTTGGCCAGTATCAATCCCGCAAAAGTTTGCTTGATCGCCTCCGATAAAAGCGCCGATTCCTTCCCAATTTTCTGCTGCTCCAATATATAAAGAGGTTTGGAGAACTGCGGGCTTCTCTTTTTTATCTCTTCCTCCAGCATGCTCACCTGCGCATTCTGGCACCCCAGGCTCAGCACAGTGGCGCCAGCCACATTCGGATGGGTAACATATCCCGCCAGCAATCCGCACAATGCCTGCGCATCCTGCCGCGTACCGCCGCATCCGCCATCATGTGTAAGGAACTTGATCCCATCTACATTGGGAAACAAACGCTGCGAAGCATACTTCCCATAATCAGCCTGCAGGTCCGCTTGCAATATCTCTTCCACGCTCTTCCCCGTCTTATACAATTCGATCAATTGCTGCGACTGCACCTGGTAGCTCCTGTTCCTGCCATAACCCAGGTCTGTTACCAACGCCTGCTGCAGCACATCCAGGTTCCTGTTCTCACAAAATACCATGGGGATCACCACCCAATAGTTGGCCGTTCCCACACTGCCGTCCGCCCGGTGATAGCCATTAAAGGTCTTGCCCTTAAAGGCCGATATGTCCGGCTTCACCCATTGCGTATGACGCTCCCCGACATTAAAATCGTTGGCGGCATGCTTCACATTGGTTGTGCTGATCAGCCCGCCTTTTTTGATAGGCTGCTGCGCCTTGCCCACCAGCACCCCATACATGATGATGCTGTCCCCCGGCGCCAGGTCCACCGTGGCGAACTTATGTTTGGCTTTTACTGTTTCTTCCATTGTATACTCCTTCCCCTCAAAAACTACCTTCTCATCCTTTAAAAGATTGGCCAATGCCACCAGTACGTTGTCGTTCGGATGAACTTTCAGGATAATTTGCTGTGTATTCATAATACGCTTTTTATTTTTCCAAATTGGGCCAGTTTCGACAAAGCCCCTTTATTGATCAATGCATGCAGGTCTTCCTTGACAGCCGCGGCAAATCCGGGCAACACCGACAGATCGGTATCCCAGAGCGACGCATCAGAAAGGACTCTATCTGCCACCTCGTCCGGTCCGGACTGCTTCCACAGGCTGGCAAAATATTCCGCCTTGTCGTCATTCACCTTGTAATCCCCGCCCTTCATAAAGAGCAGATAGGCCGCAAAGCCCAGTGCAAACAGCACAGGCGGAGAATCATGCCGCCGATAATGCTGCAAAAGCACCGGTATATTACGCATCTTCATCTTCGAAGAATACTGCATCGTGATGCTGATCCATTGATGCTGAAGGTGCGGGTTGCGGAACCTGTCCAGCACCTGCAGACCGAACTCCCGGGATTGCTCGGCAGATATCGCATAAGGTATAGCCGGCGCGATCTCCTTCAACATCAGGTCCGATACAAAGGCCGCAAATCCGGCGTCATCCATCGCATTCTTCACCGTGACGAAGCCCGCCAGATAAGCCAGTCCGCAGCTCAATGTATGCGTGCCGTTCAGCATCCGCAGCTTCAGCTCCCGGTAGATCTCTATATCCGGCTTGATGATCACACCCGCATCCGCCGCCGCGAAAGACAACACCGACTGCACCTTCTCATCTCCTTCGATAGCCCACAGCCGGTACACCTCCGAGATGGACAGCAGTTCATCAGTATAACCCAGTTCCTCTTGTAATTGTTGTAAGCTGGCCCCACCCGGCTTGCCCGGTACGATCCTGTCTACCAGCGAGCTGCACCAACGGCAGGCCCCCGTCAGCCATTCCACAAACGCACCCTCCAACTTGTTAAATGCAGCCAGTTCCCGCACGATGGCAGCCAGCTTCTTCCCATTGTCCACGATCAGTTCCGTAGGCACGATCACCATTCCCCCCTCCTTACTGCCGCCGCAGAACTTATAGCGCTCGTACAAAAAGGCAAGCAGCTTCCCCGGAAAAGAGGCCGGCGGCTCCTGGCGGATATCTTCTTCCACCAGCCGAATGCCCACTTCCGTCGTATTGGATATGATCACCTGCAGGACGGGATTATGAGCGCATTGCAGGATATCCTTCCACTGGCTTTTCGCGGACAACACCCGGCTGATGGAGCTGTTGATGATATTCTCCGCTATTGTCTTCCCCCCTTCGATCCCCCGCACACACAATGTATACAAACCATCCTGGCTGTCAAAGGCGGACGAATCACCCGCATCCGTGGATTTCACCACCACCACCCTGCCATTGAATACTCCCTGCCGATTGGCCTTGTCGATAAAATAATCCGGCAGCCCTCTTAACAGTACCCCCGTCCCGAATTGCAAAACCTTCTCCGGCAGCCCGAATATCCGTTCCTCCGGTTTTACAACACCCCCGGAAGGGATCACCGCTAAATTCTTTCTCGATAGATTCATATGACTACTTTTCATTGACGACTTCGCTGACCAACTCCAGGGCGGTCACCGTATGCTTGTATAAAACATCGTATTGTTTGTTCTTCAGGATGTCCTTGCTGATCAGCTTGCTGCCCATACCCACCGCACAGACACCCGCCTTGAACCAGGCATCGATATTGGCCTTGTTCAGTTCCACACCACCCGTGGGAATAAACAGCTGGCCCGGGAACAGCTCCCGGATGGAGCCGACAAACTCCGGACCAAGGACATTGGCAGGGAATATCTTGATCACCGCCGCCTGCAATTGCTGCGCCTGGTGTATCTCCGTAGGCGTCATACAACCCGGTATCCACAACATATCCGTCTTGGCAGCCACCGCCGCCACCTCTGGATTGACGATAGGCGCCACGATAAAATCCGCTCCCGCCTCGATAAAAGCCTTTGCCTCATCCGCCGTCTTGATCGTCCCGATACCGAGATAAAGATCAGGCGCCTCCGCAGCAAATGTCTTCTTCATGGCCCGGAAATTCTCCAGCGCAGCCTTGCCCCGGTTGGTATACTCCAATGCACGCACACCCGCCTTGTACAGCACACGCGTCACTTCTATGCTGACCTCCGCACTGTCCCAGTAGAACAAAGGCAACATCCCCTGATCCAATATGCTCTGAAGAATATTTTTTTTATCGCTCATATGATTGCATAAATTTTTGTATTTCCTCCACACGCTGGTTCGTGGCATCATTGGAGATAAAAAGCTTTTGATAGGCAGCAGCCGTGGCAAATTCCAATGTATCCTGGTAACCGGCGCCGCTATATTGACCATAGATCAGGCCGGCCATAAAACAATCCCCGCTGCCTACCTTGTCCACGATCCTGTCGGCCAGGTATTCCTTCGACTGATATAGCTTCCCACCCGCATAAAGGGCCGTATAATACCGGATGCCCATACCACCCGCACCATCCGGCCGCGCTCCCACATCCACCTTGTCAAATCGGAATGTGTTGGCCACCATCTTCGTCTTTGACCATCGACGCATGATCTCCCTGCTCGTCTTCTCCGCGTGCGCCAGATATTCTTCTTTCCCACTGTTCTCCGTAATGGAGCTGCTCACCGGTATGCCCAGCATTTTTTCCGCGGCCCACAGGTTCCCCATCACCAGGTCGCAATATTCCACCAGCCCCGGCATGACCTCCGCAGGCTCACACCCATACTGCCATAGCTTGGCCCGGTAATTAAGGTCAACGGAGATGGTGATATTTTTATCGGACGCCGCACGTAGCGCCTCCTCACATACAAGAGCCACCCGGCTGTTGAGGGCAGGGGATATGGCGCTGAAATGCAACCATGTCACATCGTAAAAAACCTTGTCCCAGTCGATGCTGCCCGGCTGCAGGTCCGAAAAAGACGAATGACCCCTGTCATAGATCACCCCCGCATTCTTAAGGTCCTTTCCCTTGGGAAGGAAATAAAGACCCAGACGCGCACCCTGGTAGAGAATTCGTGAAGTATCGATGCCCCGCTCTCCCAGATAGTCCGCCAGCTGACGCCCCATAAGGTTTTCCGGCAGCACAGTAAAGTAGGCCGATGGTATCCCCCACAAAGCCAGGGCCGTAGCCACATTGGCCTCCGCCCCACCCACGTAGCAGGACAACGTGTTTTCTTTTAACCACAAGCCATCCCCATCCGGGCATATCCGCAATAACAACTCTCCAAATGATAAAACTTTTTTGCTCATTTTATTTCATTTCCACCATCGCCTTGATCACCCCCCTCGCCGGGTCCAGCCATCCCGCAAACTCCTCTTTCACCCGATCAAACCCCACCCGATGCGTAATATAGGTCGTAGGGTCGATCAACCCTTTTTTCATGGAATCCATAACAAAAACAAAATCCTCGCGCGTAGCATTTCGGCTGCTCATCAACGTTGCCTCCCGCTTATGGAACTCCGGATGGCTGAATTCGATCGTCCCCTTCTGCAATCCCACCAGCACATATCGCCCTCCATGCGCCATATAGAAAAAGGCATCGAGGATCGCCTTCCGGCTGCCCGTGGCATCGATCACCACCGTCGGCATATCTCCACGGGTAATATGACGCAGCTTCTCCATAACGTCCCCTTCTGCCGCATTCACCGTATGCAGCAAATGCAGCCTGTCCCGGCAGAAGCCCAGCCGCGTCTCGTTGATATCCATCGCGATCACCTGCCCGCCGGCAATGCGCGCCGACTCCATTACTCCCAGCCCTATGGGCCCCGCTCCCACCACCAGTACAAATTCATCCGGCTGCACCGCAGCCCGCCGAACGGCATGCGCCCCTATCGCCAATGGCTCTACCAACGCCAGCTGATCATAGCTCAACCCCTCGCCAGGCGCCAGCGACGATGAAGGGACAGAAAGATATTCCACCATGCCCCCATCGATATGCACCCCGCAAACTTTAATAGAAACACAGCAGTTCGGCTTTCCGTTCCTACATGCAATACAATGACCACAACTGAAATAGGGTATTATCGTCACCGCATCCCCGATCGCGAATCCATGAGCCTGATCCATATCCACCAGGTCTCCCGCCAGCTCATGCCCCAGTATGCGGGGATATTCAAAATATGGCTGTGTCCCCTCATAGGCATGAAGGTCCGTCCCACAAATACCTATCCGCCGTATTTTTATAATGGAACAGCCCGGCCCTGCCAAAGGCGCATCCATCTCCCGGTACTCGAACTCCCCCGGTCTTATACAAACCAATGTTCTCATTTTTTCTTTTTTGCCCGCCAAATCCTATGTCTTCGACAATGCCCGGTCCAAATGCACATACCCCCCATCCACATGTATCAACTGTCCCGTCGTATGACTCGACCTCGACGACAAAAGAAAAGCCGTCATATTCGCAATTTCCTCCGACGTCGTCATCCTGTTCTCCAGCGGTATCTTCGCCACGATGGACTTCAATTTCTCTTCCGGATCGTCCAGTGTCTTGATCCATCTCTCATACAACGGCGTCCAGCACTCCGCCACGATGATCGCGTTCACGCGTATCCCGTCATTTAATAACTCCACCGCCCACTCCCTCGTCAACGCATTACGCCCGCCATTGGCAGCAGCATAGCCCGAAGTATTTCCCTGACCGGTCTCGGCCGTCTTCGAGCTGATGTTCACAATAGCCCCCTTTGATTTCCGCAGCGCCGGCAGTGAATAGTGCGCTAACAAATAATAATGTACCACATTCTTATGCAAGGACTCCAAAAATGCTTTATAGTTCCCGGACGCCAGGCCAACCCCATCATTCACCCCCGCATTGTTCACCAACCCGTCGATCCGTCCCGTCTTTTCCAGCACGACCTTCACGGCCTTCTCGCATTCCTCCGGCTTCGTCAACTCCGCGACGCATTGATACGCCCGCCCGCCTGCCGCCTCGATGGCAGCCACAGTCGCCTTGTTGTCCTCCTCATTCCGCCCAATAATAAAGGGAATAGCCCCCTCCGCCGCCAGCACCTTCGAGATCCCCTCTCCAATACCCTTGGCGCCGCCGGATACGATGATCACTTTATCTTTTAACAATAGATCCATATTACATTTTTAAAGGTTGTAGAATTTCCTGGCATTGCCACCAAAAACAGCCGCCTGCTCATCCTTCGAAAATTTGGAAAAATAATCCTTCATCAACCCATACCACTGCTCGTAACTTGCCGCCACCAGACACACCGGCCAGTCGGAGCCATACATAACCCGCCGAATGCCAAAAGCCTCCACCACGGTGTCGATATAGGGATGCAGCTCTTCCGCCTTCCAGCTCTTCCAGTCCGCCTCCGTCACCATACCCGAGATCTTACAATAGACATTCTCCCTAGCCGCCACCGCCCGTATCGCCGCCTCCCACTCGCTCGTCAATCGCTTGTCTTTAATGTATGGTTTCGCCACATGGTCGATCACAAATGGCTGGTCCGGAAAGCTCGCCGTAAAGTCCAGCGAATAACCCAGTTGATCGGGAAAAATAAGTATGTCGTACGTATAGCCAAATTTCTGCAACAATCCAATCCCCCTCTTAAAGGCCGGCTTCAACATCAACGCCCTGTCCTTCTCGCCCTGCAGGATATGCCGGAACCCTTTCATCATGGGATGCCTCTTGTAAAAAGCCAATCGCTCCTCCACAGCAGGGTTTTGAAGGTCCACCCAGCCCACGACACCCTTGATAAAATCATGCTTACCCGCATGTTCCAGCATGAGCTCATTCTCCTCATCCGTCTGATCCACCTGCACCAGCACAGAACCATCTACACCGGTCGCCCGTAGCACAGGCAGCAGATCCCCTGGCAAAAAATCCCTTTGTATCACCCGCATGTCGTTATTGATCCACGCATGCTGGAAGGGGTCATATTTCCAGAAATGTTGATGCGCATCGATGGTTGGGTGCGCATCGATAGTTGGGCTACGATCCAGCATATGCTTTTACATTTTGCCTTGATACTCCAAGTCCGTCGATACCCAGCTCAACCACATCTCCCGCCTTCAGATAAGTTTGCGGGTTCAGTCCCATGCCAACTCCTGCGGGCGTACCGGTTGAAATAACATCCCCGGGCAGCAGGGTCATGAACTGGCTCACATAGGAAATGATAAAGGGCACACGGAATATAAAATTGGCAGTGGTTCCATCCTGCATCTTCCTTCCATTCACGGTAAGCCATAACCGCAATTTGTCGATATCCCCCGCTTCATCCGGCGTCACCAGCATAGGCCCCAGCGGCGCAAACGTATCACAACCCTTCCCCTTGTCCCAGGTCCCGCTGCGCTCGATCTGAAATTCCCGCTCCGATACATCGTTATGCAGACAATACCCCGCTACATAGTTCAGCGCCTCAGCCTCCGTGACATAGCTCGCCTTTTTGCCAATGACTACAGCCAGCTCTACTTCCCAGTCCGTTTTTTTGGAGCCTCGAGGAATGATAATATCATCGTAAGGGCCGACCAGCGCCGTCGTCGATTTCAAAAATATCACCGGTTCCGGAGGAGGCGTAGCGCCCGTCTCCCTTGCATGATCTGCGTAATTAAGGCCGATACAAACTATCTTCGAAGGACGGGCTATCGGCGACCCCAGCCGGACTCCTTCAGCGAGGGCAGGCAACGAACCCTTGTTCTTGTCCACAAATGTCTTCAGCCTCTCCAGTCCCCCCGACTCGAAGAATTGTTCATTATAATCTTCACCAAAGGCAGAAGTGTCGTAGTGCTTGCCATCGATCACCACCCCCGTTTTCTCCTTATTCAGTACGCCATGTCGTATCAGCTTCATATAGTTGAGTTTATACCGGCCCACCCCGGGCCTTCAGTTTTTAATTATTCAATTTTACAAATCCCCCGTCGATGGGATAATCACAGCCCGTAATAAAGGCCGCCTCGTCACTGCATAGGTAAAGGATCAGCCCCGCAATCTCTTCCGGCTTTGCCATCCGTCCTATAGGCTGCGTCTTCGACAGTTTCTCGAACATCTCTTGCTCCTTCCCCGGATAGTTCTTCTTTAGAAACCCATCCACAAAAGGTGTATGGACCCGCGCAGGAGAGATACAGTTGCAGCGAATGCCGTCTTTGATATAATCCTTCGCTACCGAAAGGGTCATGGCCGTCACCGCCCCCTTAGTCATGGAGTAGGCGAATCTGTCCGGAATACCTACCAGTGCGGCAATGGACGACATATTGACAATGACCCCGCCGCCGCTCTTCTTCATCAAAGGCACCGCCGCATACAGCGAATTGTATACACCCTTTACATTGACGTTGTACAGTCGGTCAAAGTCTGCTTCCGAAGTGGTCTCCACCGTCCCCACATGCGATACGCCCGCACTGTTCACGACAATATCCACCTTCGGCACCGCCGCAAAAACCCTCACAACCTCTTCCTGTTTGGATACGTCCGCCGCATGCGCAGAAGCCGATCCGCCCACCGCCTCGATCTCCTTTACTGTTTCCAATGCCTGTCCTTCGTTAAGGTCCACTGCATATACCCTCGCCCCCTGCCCCGCCAGGAGCAGGGCCACCGCCTTGCCAATCCCGCTGCCCGCGCCGGTGATGACGGCATTCTTTTCTTTTAAGCTGAACATGCTGATTATTTTGAGTCGTTTAATGAAAATATCTTTGTCATCAGTCGCCACTTCTCCCCCGCCTTGCCACCCGGTACAGCAGACTGATATTTCCACATCAGCTCCTCCCATTTCTGCACCACGGGATTGGCCGCATCCATCGCTCCCTTCTTCTCAAAACTAAACCCTTCACCCGTCTCCATGATCATGAACAGACGGTCTTCCAGCCGGTAGATCTCCATATCCGTAACGTCTCCATCCCAAATGCTCTTTTTGATCTCCGGCCATATATCCCGGTGCCATTGCTCATATTCCGCGATCAGCGCCGCGTCTTTTTTCAGGTCCAATGCCAGACAGTATCTCATGATTTGACAGGTTTTATTTTATGCCCGCTCAGCCCATAGAATAATATGTAGGCAAAGCAGATCAATGGTACAATATAGGCGATCTGTATACTATGTGTTGCATCCGAGATCGCGCCCATCGCCAGCGGCGCAACGGCTCCCCCGATGATAGCCATCACCAGGAAGGAGGACGCCATCTTGGTCTCTTCACCCAGGTCCTTGATACCCAGTGCAAATATGGTTGGGAATTGAATGGACATAAAGAAAGGTGTCGCCATCACGCAATAGACGGCAATATGCCCTTTCGTAAGTATAGCCACCGTCAGCAGCAGTATATTGATCGCCGCATACAGGGACAGCAGCTTCGCCGGCTTGATATATTTCATAAAGAAGGTCCCCAGGAACCTTCCCGCCATAAAGCCCACCATCGCACCCGTAAACATCCTTCCCGCCTCTTTCTCCGGAATATCCGCGACAAATCGGGAGAACCTGATAAAGAAGCTCCCTACTGCCACCTGAGACCCCACATAAAAGAAAATGCCCAGGATGGCCCACCTCAGATGGCTGAACCGGAACACGTTAAAAGAGAACTTCGTACCCACCGTATGCCCATGTGCGCCCACTGGTGCATCCAATTCTGCATCCGGCTCCTTTATCTCAGGTATCTTGTTGAATACGAACAGCAGCGCCACCAATAGCACTACCGCAGCTATTACATAATAAGGCATCTTGATCAGATCAGCCTCCGACTGCAAATAAGCATTCAGCGTTCCATTCGCCTTCATGGCATCCAGTTCCGCCGGCGTATGCTCGATACCCGATAAAATGAACTGGGCGCCTACCAGGGGCGCCACCATCGCTCCGAGTCCGTTAAAAGACTGGGCAAAGTTCAGCCGTTGCTCCGAATGGGCCGGATCACCCAGATTGGCCATATAAGGGTTGGCCACCGTCTCCAGAAAGGCAGCCCCGCTACCCTGTACGAACAACGCCACCAGGAAATAGATGAAATTCCGCTCCGAGGCGGCGAAAGTAAAAAGCACCGCTCCAAAGGAAAACATTATCAGCCCCAGAATGATCCCCTTTTTATACCCATATTTATGCATAAACAACCCCGCCGGAATAGCGGCCAGGCAATACGCGAGATAAATGGGAAAATCCACCAGAGAAGACTGAGTATCATTCAGTTGACACGCTTTCCTAAGGTGAGGGATCAGGATGGGATTCAGGTTGTGGAGAAAGGCCCATAAGAAGAACAAAGAAGTCACCAGGATAAATGGAACCAGCAATTTGTTTTTTGACATGTCCGGACGATTAAGCAACGTTAGCTAATAATAAAAATAGGTTCAAAGAAAGTGCATTCACCCGGAGAAATAACTAAATATTTTATCTGATTATTAAGTTATTTTAACACAATATAGCCCATGTACCCCTATTTACATGAATAAAATACGCAATCGTTTCCGCACCATTTAAAGGAACCCAAGCTCGAGCTTCGCCTCTTCACTCATCATGTCCTTGTTCCAGGGTGGGTCGAAGGTTAATTGGACATGACAGTCGATGACCCCTTCGATGGCCTCTACTTTTTGCTGCACATCGTGGATGATCTCTCCCGCAGCTGGACAGGCAGGCGCCGTCAGCGTCATAGTGATCTTTACCTCTCCCCGGTCGCCGACGTTGACTTCGTATACGAGACCGAGATCATATATATTCACAGGTATCTCCGGATCGTACACCGTACGTAAGACCCCTTCTATCAGATCCCGCAATGTGGTTGTTTCACTCATGACTGCAGAGATTTTGCTTGGAATGCCAAAGCATAGAGCTTGATTTGTTTCACCATCGACAAAAGACCATTGCTGCGTGTGGGGGAAAGATGACTGCTAAGTCCGATGGCATCGATAAAATAAAGGTCCGCATCTATGATCTCTTTGGGAGTGTGCCCCGACAACACGTTGATGACCAGGCTAACCAGCCCTTTCGTAATGACAGCATCGCTGTCAGCGGTGAAAGTGATCGATCCATCCTTGTAGTCCGGATGCATCCATACCCTCGACTGACATCCCCTGATCAGGTTCTCGTCAATCTTATATTTCGGATCCATCGGGGCAAGCTCTTTGCCTAATTGGATAATGTATTCATATTTGTCATCCCAGTTCCCTAAGAATTCAAAATCCCCGATGATCTCGTCCTGTTGTTCTTTAATAGTCATTTCAGCAATTTCATCGCTTTCCGTATCCCCGCCGTCAAACGGTCGATCTCCGCCGGAGTATTATAGAATGCCAGCGACGCCCGCACCGTACCGGGAATACAATACAGGTCCATGATCGGCTGTGCGCAGTGATGTCCCGTACGTACCGCAATACCCTGCTTATCCAGTATCTCACCCAGGTCGAAAGGATGTATGTCCCCTACTAAGAACGACAATACTCCCGCCCGGTTGACAGAGCTGCCGATCATCCGCAAGCCCTCTATCTCGTGTAAGGCATCCAGCGCATAAGCCATCAGGTTATGTTCCGCCTGACGGATGGCAGGCAAACCCAATGTCTGTATATAATCCAATGCCGCCCCCAGGCCAATAGCGCCCGCTATATCCGGCGTCCCCGCCTCGAACTTGTACGGCAGGTCATTATACGTAGTCTTCTCAAAGGTCACGGTCTTGATCATCTCCCCGCCACCTTGATAAGGAGGCAGCTCATTCAGCCACTTTTCCTTCCCATACAACACGCCAAAACCCGTAGGCCCATATATCTTGTGGCTGGAGAAGGCGAGAAAGTCTACATCCAGCTCCTGTACATCCACTTCCATATGCTGCACCGCCTGGGCCGCATCCAGCAGCACAGGAATGCCATGCCGGTGCGCCGCCCGGATGATATCCCGCACAGGATTGATCGTCCCCAGGGCATTCGATACATAATTCACCGACACCAGCTTCACCCCTTCCGACAGCAGCTTATCCAATCCATCCAGCACCAGTTCTCCGTTCCCATCGATGGGTATCACTTTCACGGTAGCGCCCCTTTCCTCACAGGCCATCTGCCAGGGTACGATATTGGAGTGATGCTCCATACCCGACACCAGCACACTGTCACCCGCTTTTAAATAGCGCTTGGCAAAAATAGCCGCTACCATGTTGATCGACTCCGTCGTACCACGGGTATAAATGATCTCATGCGCATGCCTTGCCCCAATGTACTCCGCGATCTTCTTACGCGCCAGCTCATAGGCATCCGTAGCCAGCTGGCTCAGATGATGCACGCCCCGATGCACATTGCTGTTGATCGTGTGATAGTATTCATCCATGGCATTCAGCACTGCCTCCGGCTTCTGCGTAGTAGCCGCATTATCCAGGTACACCAGCGGATGGCCGAATACCAGCGTGCTCAGGATAGGAAAATCCTTCCGGACCTTCTCGACATCCAGCACATTACTATCCTTTATCGTTACTGAATCATGCATGATTAGTAGGTATATGGAGGCTTATCAGTTCATTGACATGTGTCTCTACCTCGGGGATACGGATCTTCTCCGTCACGTCGAAGGCGAAAGCATTGATAAGAAGACCCTTTGCCGCCTCTTCCCCGATACCGCGCGCCCGGAGATAGAACAAGGCCTCCTCGCTGAACTGGCCCACGGTAGAGCCATGGCTGCACTTTACGTCGTCCGCAAAGATCTCCAGCTGCGGCTTGCTGTCGATGGTAGCCTTGGGACTGATCACCAGGTTATTGTTTTGTTGAAAGGCATTTGTCTTTTGCGCTTCCTGGTGTACATACACCTTTCCATTGAATACCCCCGTGGATTGCCCCAGCAACACCCCCTTATACAGCTCATTGCTGAAACAGTGGGGCTTTTGATGGTCCACCAGTGTATGATTGTCCACCAGCTGGTTCCCCGTCGTAAGATACAGGCCGTACAAATGAGTTTCCGTATGATCTTCCTCGAGTCTGGTCTGCAGATCATTCCGCACCAGTTCTGCACCGGGAAGCGTAAAAGTGAAGTTATTATACAGGCTCTGGCGATGCTGCCGCACACTCGTCTGTTGCACAAGCCGCACACCCGTGCCGGCCGTTTGGAGCATCGTGTGATGGAATCGCGCATCCGCATGTACAAGGACATCCGAAAGACTATTGACCCAGATGATCCCCCCCTCACTTCCTCCCGAAACCACCGACTCGATGGCCGACAGCTCCGCATTCTTATTGATCACCCATACATTCCGGGGCTGCACCAGCAGGTTGTTCTCCGAAGTATAAATATGAATGATATGGAGTGGCTTCTCTATAACAACACCTGCTTCCACTCTTACAAAGATCCCGTCAGTAAACAACGCCGCATTCAGGTTGGCGAAATGCTCATTCCAACCCGCTTGCTTTTCGAAGTACACCGATAATGCCGGGTCCTGACGGGCATCCGCTACTTTCAACAGCTGTATGCCTTTGGGCAGCTCGCCGCCCGTGACAGTTCCATCCCAGGAACCATTGACTAATACGATCTGGTAACAGTCCAGCCCCGCGATATGGGCTTTTTCTACCAGCGATGCATCCGGAGCAGGCGTCTCCGGCCCCCCCCATCCTTCGATGGTAAATTCATCCTTTAAGAACCTCGCCAGGTTGGTATATCTCCAATCCTCATTCCGGATGGAAGGGAAACCTCCCAATGAACGGAACTTCTCGAAGGCAGATTGCCGCGTACGACGCAGGTCGCTGCTCTCTTTCTTTGTCCCGCCGGATACCGATAATTTATTGAATCCGTTCACGACCTCTTCGAACAAGGGTATAGACGGTGATGGTGTCATGATCATTGATTAAATAGTAGTAGCTTTTTCCCTGGCTTCTTCTTTGAGCCAGTCATATCCCTTTTCTTCCAGTTCCAGGGCCAGCTCTTTCGTACCCGATTTTACAATCCTGCCGTCATAAAGCACGTGTACAAAATCCGGAACGATATATTCCAGCAGTCGCTGGTAGTGTGTGATGATGATAAAGGCATTGTTCTCGCTGCGCAGCTTGTTCACGCCCTTGGAGACGATCCGCAGCGCGTCGATATCCAGTCCGCTGTCCGTCTCATCGAGAATAGACAGCTTCGGCTCCAGCATGGCCAGCTGGAATATTTCATTTCTCTTTTTCTCTCCACCGGAAAAACCTTCATTGAGGCTGCGGTTCACCAGCTGTGCATCGAACTCCACCAGCTTTTGTTTTTCCCTCGACAGCCGCAGGAACTCCTTGGCATCCAGGGGCGGCAGCCCCTTATGCGCCCTTATCTCAGCCAGGGCCGTCTTTAAGAAATTGATATTGCTGACACCCGGTATTTCTATCGGGTATTGAAAAGCAAGGAACAAACCCTCTCTGGCACGGACCTCAGGACTCATATCCAGTAAGTTCAACCCTGAAAAGAAGACCTCCCCCTGGGTGACCTGATAATTCTCCCGACCCGCCAGCACCGAAGCCAGCGAGCTCTTTCCGGATCCGTTAGGCCCCATGATGGCATGGACCTCTCCCGCATTCACCGACAGGTTGATCCCCTTCAGTATCTGCTTCTCCTCAACTTCAGCATGTAAATTTTTAATCGTCAGCATTTTCTTATTTGTTGTATATAGTCTTTGTTATCCGACACTTCCTTCCAGCGTAATAGAAAGCAGCTTCTGCGCCTCTACCGCAAACTCCATGGGCAGCTGGTTCAACACTTCCTTCGCATACCCATTGATGATCAGCGCCACCGCCTTCTCCGAATCGATACCCCGTTGATTGAGATAGAAGATCTGATCCTCGCCTATCTTGGAGGTGGTAGCCTCATGCTCCACCGTAGCCGTATTGTTCTTCGACTCGATGTAGGGGAAAGTATGCGCTCCGCATTGATCACCTATCAGCAGGGAGTCGCATTGCGTAAAATTCCTGGCCTGATCCGCCTTGGGGCCTATCTGAACCAATCCGCGATAGCTGTTATTGCCATGCCCGGCCGAGATACCCTTGGAAATGATCCGGCTGCGGGTATTGCGTCCTATATGATACATCTTCGTACCCGTGTCCGCGATCTGACGGTTACGGGTCACCGCTACAGAATAGAACTCACCCGTGGAATTGTCTCCCTGCAGGATCACACTGGGATATTTCCAGGTGATGGCAGAACCCGTCTCCACCTGCGTCCAGGATATCTTGGCATTCGCGCCCTTGCAGATACCCCGTTTGGTAACGAAGTTGTAGATACCACCCTTCCCGTCCTTGTCGCCAGGATACCAGTTCTGTACAGTGGAATATTTTATCTCCGCATTTTCCAGCGCCACCAGCTCCACTACCGCCGCGTGCAGCTGATTCTCATCCCGCATCGGCGCCGTACATCCTTCCAGGTAGCTCACATAGCTGCCTTCATCCGCAATGATCAGCGTCCGCTCGAACTGACCCGTATTCTCCGTATTGATCCGGAAATAAGTAGACAATTCCATGGGACAACGTACCCCCTTGGGAATGTAAACAAAGGACCCATCCGAAAAAACAGACGCGTTGAGTGCCGCGAAGATATTATCAGAGTGCGGCACCACCGAGCCCACGTATTTCTGTACCAACTCCGGATGCTCCTGAACAGCCTCTCCAAACGAGCAGAATATGATACCCAACTCCTTCAGCTTATCCTTATAGGTCGTGGCAATGGAGATGCTGTCGAATACCGCATCCACCGCAACCCCCGTCAGCGCCTTTTGCTCCGACAAAGGAATGCCCAGCTTCTCGAAAGTGGCGAGCAGCTCCGGATCTACTTCGTCCAGACTGTTGTATTTCTTTTTATTACGAGGCGCGGCATAGTAAGATATCTTCTGGAAGTCGATGGGAGGAAGCTGAAAATTCTGCCATTCCGGGAGCTTTTGCTTCTGAAAAGCCTGGAACCCCTTCAGCCGCCAGTTCAGCAACCACTCCGGCTCCTTCTTCTTCTCGGAGATATAGCGGATCGTATTCTCATTGAGGCCGGCAGGCAGGATATCCATCTCGATGTCCGTGACGAAACCGAACTCGTATTCCTTGTTCGCTATATTGTCAATTATTTCGTTGTCGTTTGGCATATTATATTTTCCGCTATTATGATATCTGGGACCTTTATTTCGGCGCCTCAGACCTCGCTTTATGGTATCTAAGACCTCAATTCGCCCAATTAGGCTGCAAGATACTTCAATACAGGCGCTTTTCCCTTTCGCTATACGGAAAAGCTTTCGCCGCAGCTGCAGGTTCTGGACGCATTCGGGTTTTTAAATACCAACCCCTTCCCATTGAGTCCGCCCGAATAATCCAGCTCGGTTCCGTACAGGTATAACAGGCTTTTCATATCCACTACCACCCTTACCCCCTTATCCTCGAAGACCTGGTCCCCTTCCTTGGAAATCGTGTCGAAATCCATCTGGTATTCCAGACCGGAACATCCACCGCTCTTCACGCCTACCCGCACAAACGTCTCAGGAGCAGCATGCTGCTCGGCCATCAGGTTGATGATATACTCCTTTGCTTCTGGTGATACTGTGATCATAGTGTTCAACTTTAGATTAAGAACAAAATATGGACCATAGGGTTTTATCCCCGCTTACGACATCCGGAAAAACTCGTCGTCCCCAGCCACTTGACCGGTGCTCCGTCGAACGCCTCCTGCCTGCCGGCCAGGGTCTCCGCCCGTCGTCTGGCCCAAATGCAAAAGTCCGAAAAAAAATCCGGACTTCCACGGCCCGAAGGGCCGCAAGCAGTATATATCTAACAAGCTATCTCCCAACAACTTATCGACTGGCCGGCTCAACCCCTTACCGTCCGGCCGCTTCCATCACTTCCCTGATAGGCTTCCCCACCGCCCCATTTGGCATTTGAATATGCAAAAGAGCTGCCACCGTAGGCGCAATATCCGTCATATGGACATCCGCATTCGTATGCCCCGCCTTTATCCCCCAACCCATGAACAACAGGGGGATATGGGTATCATAAGGATTCCAGGTCCCGTGCGTCGTCCCCGTCTTCCCATATCCTTCGAACCAGCCAGCCGCCAACACTATCTGCACGGCCCCGCTTCGCTTATAATTATACCCATTGATAATCATTGACTTCAATGGCTCAGGCACAGGAGCTTCCCCAATCTTCGCCACATCCACCGCATAGTTTATGCCCGGTTGACGCTCCAGCCATGCTATAGATATTTTTTTGATCTCGCCCAGGTCCAGCTTCAGGGCGTCGATCTTGCCCAGATCGAAATTCAGCTGGTAGTTCAGCCCGCTGCGGATCAGCTTTTCCGCCCCATACTTCGCCGCCAGTATCCTGTTCAACGAATCCACCAGCGGACGGCTATCCCAAAAGTCAGCCGGGATCTCATGTTTCTGCATATAGCCTATCGCATGCGCCGCGCCATGATCCGCCGTAAGGAACACGGTGTATTGCCCCTTACCCAGCTTGCTGTCCAGGTATATGAACAATTTTCCCAGGTCCTGGTCCAGCCGCAGATAGGTATCCTCCACCTCGATGGAGTTGGGCCCGAACATATGCCCCACGTAGTCCGTTGATGCACAGTTTATGGTGAGGAAGTCCGTCGCCGGTCCGCTCCCCAGCCGATATCCCTCGACAGCCTGACGGGCGAAGTCCAGTGTCAGGGTATTGCCAAATGGCGTGGAACGGAATACACCCTTGCTCTTTTTATAGCTTTCCCCCACCGCATGCGGAAAGACACTTCTCGTCTCTCCGGAATATTTTCCCTCATACGACTGGTCGTCTTCGTCGCTGTTCTTGTACGTGTCGATGGGATACAGGGTTGTCCATCCATTTTTTATCAGTTGCTCGATAGGACGGGTCTTGTTGTACGCATCCACCCAGGCCGGCAGCTGCTGCATGTAATAGGTGCTCGTCACAAAATTCCCCGTCGCATCATCCAGCCAAAAGGCAGCGTTTGCCGCGTGCCCGGCCGGCAGAATAGAGGCCCTGTCCTTTAGGGACACCCCTACTACTTTCGATTGAAAGTTCGTTGCCATCCGCAGCTCGTCCGTTACGGTGGACACCAGCAGATTGCGAGGAGACATCTTCCCCGAAGCATTGTCCGCCCCCACCGTACTTACCGTACTGTCATCCGTACAATACACCATCTTCCCCGACAGCTGCTCGATCCACTCATTGCCCGAGATCCCCGACAAGGCAGGCACCGACCCCGTAAAGACACAAGTATGCCCCACCGCCGTAAAAGAAGGCAGGTAATTGATCAATGTATTGTCACAGGAAAAACCTTCTCCCATCAGCCGGCGAAAACCATCCTTGCCATATCTGTTGTAATACCGGTACAGATAATCCCACCGCATCTGATCCACGACAATACCCACTACCAGTTTGGGTCTTGCCAGGCCGGGATTTTGCATAGGCGTCATGCTGGTCTGGGCAAAGGAATAAGTAAAAGAAAAAAGAAGGGCAAATAACAATAGATTTCTGCGATGCATGTAATAAGTTTTGATGCCGCTCCAGTCGGCACGCAAATGTATAGGATATAGCCGATTTCAGCATTAAAAGCTGGTTAATGAGGCCCCCTTCTACAGGAGTTGCACTAATGCAGTTCTTCGTACGCCCAAATGCTTTAAATTTGCGGCAGCGCGCAGAAACTTAATAAATCCATAATATGGCAGATATCTTCGATAAGTTAGTGAAGCACAATGGCCCCATTGGCCAACATCGGCAGAGAGCACATGGATATTTCGCATTCCCCAAGCTGGAAGGAGAGATTGGTAGCAGAATGATCTTCCGTGGAAAAGAAAAGATCGTTTGGAGCCTGAATAACTACCTTGGCCTGGCCAATCATCCCGATATCCGCAAGGTCGACGCAGAAGCAGCCGCCCGGTTTGGCATGGCCGCGCCTATGGGTGCCCGTATGATGAGTGGCAACAGCAACTATCACGAACAATTGGAAAAAGAGCTGGCCGAGTTTGAAGGGAAAGAAGACGCCACCCTCTTCAATTATGGGTACCAGGGGATAATGAGCGCCATCGACGCCATCTGCGGCCGCCACGACGTCATCGTCTACGACGCCGAAAGCCACGCCTGCATCATCGACGGACTCCGCCTCCACCCCGGACATCGCTTTGTTTTTAAACACAATGATATCGAGGACTGCGAAAAACAGCTTCAGCGCGCCACCACCCTCATCGAAAAACAAAATCAGGGGGGTATCCTCGTCATTTCCGAAGGCGTCTTCGGCATGGCCGGCGATCAGGGCAAGCTAAAGGAGATCGTCGATCTAAAAAAGAAATATGAATTCCGCTTCCTCGTTGACGATGCCCATGGTTTCGGCACCCTGGGAAAAACCGGCGCCGGCGCCGGCGAAGAGCAGGGCGTACAGGACCAGATCGACCTCTATTTCTCGACCTTTGCAAAATCCATGGCCTCCATCGGCGCCTTCATGGCCGGCGACAGGGCTATCATCGATTACATTCGCTATAACACCCGCAGCCAGATCTTCGCCAAGAGCTTGCCCATGCCCATTACCATCGGCAACCTCAAGAGGCTGGAAATGCTCAAGACCATGCCCGAACTCCGCAAGAAACTGTGGAACGTAGTGAATAAATTACAAAAAGGGTTGAAGGACAGCGGTTTCGACATCGGTAGCACCAATTCCTGCGTTACCCCCGTCTATATGAAAGGCGACGTTCCCGAAGCCACCGCCATGGTCATGGACCTGCGGGAGAACTATAATATTTTCTGTTCCATCGTGGTATATCCCGTAATCCCCAAGGGACATATCATCTACCGCCTCGTACCCACCTCCGTCCACACCGACGAGGACATCGAGCTCACGCTGCAAGCTTTCCGCGAAACAAAGAAGAAGCTGGATGCCGGTGATTATAAGGTAGAGGCGATCCCTGATATGGCGCAAGCATAACATTTATAAAAGACATTGTCCCCATAGCCCTGGTATACAAGTTACCAGGGCTTTTTTTATTAGTGATTTCACTTAGAAAACTGAGGGTTCCCTTAGAAAATTAGGGTTCCCCGCTTGCCAAAAGGGCAAAAAAAAGCCCCGCTTACGCGGGGCTGCACTAATCAAATACCATTAACCATTAAACCTTATCCTATGAAAAAACAAATATAAGACGTTCACGCTGAAATGGGGGTTGCTACCCGGTACTTTTTTTTACCCAATTACCGGGAAATTGATCCACGTCAAGTAAATTGTAATCGATTGATCCTTTATAAGCATTCACCTGACCCTTTGTAGCTAAACCGTTATAGCGCCCAGCCCCTCTAAACTCCTTCCGCCCCTTAGACCTACCAGGACGGCTTAAACCCCTTCTGATAGTCGTCAAAGGACACTTTCCCGAACTTCCCTTCCCCAAAATATTTTACCAGCAGCTCGAGCTCCTTCGGCTCCAGATAGCCCGGTATGGCCTGTGGCTCCCCACCCGGAGGAATGATTATGGTCGTAGGGAATTCCAGCCTTCCATGGGTCAGATAAAGGGCGAATTCATTACTGCGGTAGTTGGGATTGAACTGGTAAGTCCTGCCATTCCAATTGATCGTCGTATGCGTCTCCGCATCCACCTTCACCGGATAGAACTTATCCTGTAGATATTGAGCCACCTGCTTGTTGGAATAGGTCTTCTTATCCATCTCCTTGCACCACCCGCACCAGGTCGTGTACAGGTCGATCAGGATGGGTCGCTGCTCCTTTTGTAGCTTGCCCGCCACCTCATCGATGCTCATCCAGCTTAGGTTCTCACGAGTCCACTCGGCAGGCCGTACGGGCGATTTCACCGCCCCGGCAACAGCCCCGCTCACCCGCTCCCCGCCCGTCAAAGGCCTCCAGGCCCACAGCCCCGTCGCCAGGACCGCCAGCCCCAGGGTCACTCCTCCGAAATATGTTTTCAATTTATTCATTAAAGGGTCTTTACATGTTATTAAACGCCTGCGCCTTATTTTTGTTCCCGGAATGACCGGCTAACGCGGCCAGTCCCATAACCTTAACGTATTCAGATGCACAAAATTGTCGTTGCCGTAACAGGCGCCAGCGGATCCATCTACGCCCGGCTATTGCTCAACAAGCTCATAGCCCTCAAAGATCAATGGCAGTCCCTGGCAGTCGTAATGACCGAAAATGCAAAAGAAGTCTGGAGGACCGAACTCGACAATGAAGACTATGTGAAGTATGATCTTCCCTTTTTCTCACAAAAGGATTTTACCGCGCCCTTTGCCTCCGGCTCCGGAAAATACAATACCATGATCATCGTCCCCTGCTCCATGGGCACATTGGGACGCATAGCCACAGGCGTATCCTCCGACCTCATTACAAGGGCCGCCGACGTCATCCTTAAAGAAAGAAGAAAATTGATCTGTGTGGTGCGGGATACACCTTACAATCTGGTACACATCCGTAATATGGAGACCCTGACCCTCGCCGGTGGCATCATCTGCCCCGCCACCCCCTCCTTCTACAGCAAACCCACTACCATCGAAGAAGTAGCCGCCACCGTAGTAGACAGGGCCCTCGATCTCGCCGGTCTGGACATCTCCACCTTCCGTTGGGGCAGCTAATCAGCCTGCCCTTATCGCCCGTCCGGCTACGGACTAATTCCGAAGGTCTACTTCCTCAACGCCCGGATACTTAGCCTTATTAAAGGCCAGCTGCGCATCCGTCAAAGGCGCATTCCCATTGAGCTTGCTCGTATTTAATGTATAGTGGTTACCGCTCTTGTCAAACCATTTGATGCTCGCCAGCGTATGCTTCGCCTTATCCACATATAACAAGGCTTTGAAAAAAGACTTCGTCTTATCCACTGGCGTCAGCTCCACCTCCTGCACCACACGGCCATCCACCTTGGCCTCCCCATTCAGCTTGTAAAGAAAATCCTTGTCATAAAAATCCGTGAAGAACTTCTCCGGACTGATCGTTTGCGTGGCAGGATCCACCTTCGTGATCGTCACCTCATTGGTAGACTTATCATAGGTCCAGACATCCTTCCCGTCACAATACACTTCCTGCCCAGTCACGCTGATATGATATTTATTACCTTTTACGTATACCACGCCGCTCTTGCTCCCCTGCAGCTTCCCCTTGGAATCCTCCACCTTCAGCGTGAAGTTGGATTGCACTGCCTTATAGGATTTCAGCTTGGCGCTCAATCCATCCAACACCTTCTTCGCATCAGGGTCATTCTTCCCCAAACTGTTGTTCTGAGCCTGCCCTATAAGATAGAAGCCTGATAACAACCCACATACAACGATCCTCTTGATATTCATAGTCAGTCGCATATTTGTTTCATTTTATCCTCTGTAAAACTTCGATCGGATCCCGACCGGCAAGTTTAAACAGGCTGCCCCGCAGCCCGCATTTATTAAGGGCGCAAATATACCTGAAAACCAGCAATGAGTTTGAACTTATCGGCTAAATATCATTAAACACGCGTTAAACTTGACCTGCGGGCCTATGGATGGAGGTATTGATCCAGCTCCATTTCACTCTTGATCAGTACATCCCGCGGCTTGCTGCCCATCCCCGGCCCCACTACTCCCGCCGCCTCCAGCTGATCCATCAGCCTGCCTGCCCGGTTATATCCCAGCTTCATCCTGCGCTGTATAAGGGAAGTTGATCCTATTTGATTCTGTACGATCAGACGGGCCGCCTCTTCGAACAACGGGTCCCTGTCACCCAGATCCAGCTCCCTGGCCTCCGCATCCTTCTCATCCACATACTCCGGCAATTTATATGCCTCCGGATACCCCCGCTGCTCACCGATGAACTCGGTGATGGCTTCCACTTCCGGCGTATCCACAAAAGCGCACTGTAGACGGGTGATCTCCCCATTGTAGGAAATCAGCATGTCCCCCTTGCCGATCAGCTGGTCAGCTCCACCCGCATCCAGTATCGTACGGCTGTCGATCTTCGAAGATACCTTGAACCCGATACGGGCCGGGAAGTTCGCCTTGATCGTTCCTGTAATGATATTGACCGAAGGACGCTGCGTGGCAATGATCAGGTGTATCCCCACCGCACGCGCCAGCTGCGCCAGCCGCGCAATCGGCATTTCAACCTCCTTGCCCGCCGTCATGATCAGGTCCGCAAACTCATCCACCACCAGCACCATAAAAGGCAGATACTGATGCCCCTTCTGGGGATTCAGCCTCCGTTTGATGAACTTCTCATTGTACTCCTTGATATTGCGGGCATTCGCCTCCTTCAACAGGTCGTACCGGTTGTCCATCTCGATACACAAGGCATTCAAAGTATGGATCACTTTCTTCGTATCCGTAATGATCGCCTCCTCTTCACCCGGCAGCTTGGCCAGGAAATGCTTCTCAATCGTCCGGTAAATGCTCAGCTCCACCTTCTTCGGGTCCACCAGTATCAGCTTCAGCTGGGAAGGATGTTTCTTGTACAGCAGGGACACCAGGATAGCATTCAGCCCCACCGATTTCCCCTGCCCCGTAGCCCCCGCCATCAACAAGTGCGGCATCGAAGCCAGGTCCACGATAAAATTCTCATTGTCTATTTTTTTACCGATGGCTATCGGCAGACTGAAATTGCTGTGCTGGAATTTATCCGATGACAGCAAAGTGCGCATACTGACCACCGTTTTCTTCACATTCGGCACCTCGATCCCTATCGTACCCTTGCCGGGTATAGGCGCAATGATCCTTATCCCCAGCGCCGCCAGGCTCAGCGCAATATCATCCTCCAGGTTCTTGATCCGGGAGATACGCACCCCCGCCGCCGGCACGATCTCGTACAAGGTCACGGTCGGACCCACCGTCGCACTGATCTTGGAAATAGAGATATCGTAATTCTTCAGCGTATTGATGATCTGGTTCTTGTTGGTCTCCAGTTCCGAGGCATCCTGCACGATCTTTTCGCTGCCATGCGCTTCCAGCAGTTCCAGGGAGGGGTACTTATAATCCCGCAGGTCCAGCGTAGGCTCATAGTCCGGTAATGGTAGCCCGCTGGCCGCCTCTTCTACCCCTGTACCCTCCGCACCTTCACCCACTTGATTAGTCTCAGGTCCCTTGATCTCCAGTTCCAGCTCGGGTGCAACGGCCTGCTTCCCCTTCACAGGAGACGTCACAGGCGGGACCACAGGAGGCAGCACCAGCGGCGGTATCTCCTCCAGCACTTCCGGCTCCTCTTCTTCTTCCTCCACAACAGGCGTCACTTCAAAAGGCGGCTCCTCGTCCGAAGGACCATCATTAGCCCTTTCAACCAGCTCCAATTTCAGCATCTCCTCATCCTCCTCGGGCGCGATAGCCACAACACCTCCCTCTTCTTTCAGCACATTCCCCTTCATGCTGCTAAAGCCCTCATCCACGAACAGCCGGGCCCCACCCTTTACAGGCGGCACGGGTAGCTTTTCCTCCTCTTCTTCCTCTTCCACTTCCGCAAGGGCAGGCTTCCGCTCCCTCACCGGTAGGGCGGGCATCTTGAACACCGGGTTGAATCTCCAGATAAAATAAGCCAGTCCCGCTACCAGCAACACAGCCGCCGTTCCCACCCAGCCCAGGAACTTCACCAGCCAGTCGCTGATCATATCCCCTACGGCGCCGCCCCAGGGGAAACCATTACCCCGCGTGAAAAAAGCCAGTGCCACCGAGAAATACACGAGCCCGGCGATGACATACCGTAGGTTTCTTTTGATGGAAAATACCTTGCGGGCGAAGAGTAGGTTCACCCCCACTATAAAGAAGAAAGAGCAGAATAGATAGGACGCCACTCCAAAACCCTTATAAAAGAATTGATGCGCTATCAGCGCGCCAAGATTGCCCAGCAGATTGGACACCTTCACATCCGATGAAGGCAGCAGGATCCGGGCCCCATGGAACACCTTGTCCTGGTCCTCTTTCCAGGTGAATAAATAGGATGTGAACGCTATAAAAAGGAAGACGGCTAGCAACAGAAAGACAGCCCCCGTGATCTTATGGGTACGCTCATCTTTGACGATCTGTTTGACTGTCACCTGAGGATCCTTTTCAGGTTTCAGCTTTTCCGAGGCCTGGCTCTTCTTGGACTTCAGTCGGTTTGCCATGAATACAAAGATAATAGAGACAATATTATATTTATTTACTTTTACTTTATCTTTAAAAAACAGCTTATCCAATACATGCCAGGCCGCTACCATACTAACTTATACACAGTCTCGAAGACATTGTTCATAACTTTCCTGGCCTTCCTGACAGTCGGCAAACTACATGCCCAATCACCCCCCTCGGCAGGTCCCGACACGGCACATTCTTCGCCAGACCCCGGCAAGGCCAATTCCGGGCAAGCCGCCGGACTGCCGATCCCCGACCTGGCCCAGGTCGGAGTGGCCGATAACATCTCCACCACCACCCGTCTTTGCTTTTCCCATCTGCGGACAGTTCCCCTCGATCAGCTGTCCACCCTCGACTATTCCATCAAGGGAACAAAAAAATACGAACATTTCATCACACCCAACCAGGTCAACTATAAGGCAGTGTTGCTATTTACCCTCACCAACAGCAGCACCCAGCCACAAAGCGTATACTTCTGCCCCGGCTTTTACTATGACTCCATCCAGCTGTTTCGCCGGACGGATCATCTTACCCAATGGGATCATCCCGAACAACCCGCCGCACCCGGGGCCATCACCCCCGTTCCGAATATCCTGCCCAACGATCCCGACAGCGAAGGATACAGAAAGATCACCCTCGACGCCCGCGACACCGGCACTTTCTATGCCGTCCTGACCTTTGTACGCAGCCCAACCAACTCCATCAACCCCAGCCTGACAAAGGACGCCTTTATCGCTCATGGCGTCGACTACCATCATAAAAACAAGACCAACATCGACATCATCACCAACCTGTTCGCAGGCATCATGCTCATGATGATCTTTTATGGCATCAGCGAATTCCTCCAGACGGCCAAACCTGAATTTCTCTATTATGCAGGCTACTGTTTCTGTATCAGCACCCTCCTGTTCCTGAAATCCATCCTGCATAATACCACCACACCCTTCAACTTCTTTTTCGAAGGCTATTTCGACAACATCATATTTTGCCTCGGCCATATTTCCTATATCGTCTTCCATCGCAAATTCCTGGAGACCCATAAGAACTATCGGAGCCTCGACCGCTACCTTTTCTGGGGCGCCTGCACCATCGGCGTGCTCACGGTCCTCTACACCATAGCCTATTATTTCGCCCCCGATTTCCGGGTCTCCAATAACATCGAAGCCCTTACCAAATACGTGCTGATGGCGATCTCGCTCATCTTCATTATCAAAGGCCTCGGCTACCACAACCAGCTGATGAACTACATCGTGATGGGCAATATCAGCCTCGTGGGCCTCTCTATACTATCACAGATCATCATCGCCACCGACTTCCATGTCGTCAAAGGCGTCTCCGTGCTGAACCTTGCCCTCTTTCATTATGAAGTAGGCATCACCATCGAGCTCCTCTTCTTCCTCTTCGCCCTTACATACAAGAATAAGATGGAGATCATCAAGAGCATCCAGAAAGAGGAAAAGCTGAAGCTCGAGACAGAAAGGAAGGAGCTCGAGAAGCAAGTAGCCGTCCTCGCCGCCAAACAGGACGAACGCAATCGTATCTCCGCCGACATGCACGACGAGCTTGGCTCCGGCGTAACAGCCATCCGCCTGATGAGCGAGATAGTAAAGAGCCGGATGAAAGACCAGACCCTCCCCGAAATAGAAAAGATCTCCAACTCCGCCAACGAGCTGCTCAATAAGATGAACACCATCATCTGGACGATGACCAGTTCTAACGATTCGGTGGAGAACCTCATCGCCTACATCCGGAGCTATGCCGTGGAGTTCTTCGAGAACACTTCCATCGACTGCTACTTCAGCATGCCCTCCTCCATCCCCCATCGTGAGATCAACGGAGAAAAAAGAAGGAATATGTTTTTGTCCGTAAAAGAAGCGCTGAACAACGTGCTAAAGCATTCCCAAAGCTCCGTGGTCAAGATCAATGTCACGGTCACAGACAAGCTGACCATCGAGATCCAGGACGACGGCGTCGGCATCAATATGGAAAAGCTGCGGAAGTTCGGCAACGGCCTCCACAACATGAAAAAAAGAATGGCCTCCATCGACGGGGAGTTCGAGATCCAGAACCATCAGGGCACCCGTACGACATTTGGGCTGATGTTGTAGGGGTTCGATGCTCGAATGGTTGAAATAAGACATTTACGGCTCCCTGCGAACCACCGAGTTCATTTGGTTTTTATGAATGAGGACCGCCTGAAATTTGGTTTTTTGTAGTTTTTGCTGTAATAATGTCAGAATTATTTGGTTTTCAGCCATTAAAAGGTATCTTAGCCCCCCCATGCAAGGCCTGATCTATTACATTTCATTACCATTCATCTATTTGCTTTCCCTCCTACCTTTTCCACTCTTATACAGGGTCAGTGATGGATTCTATTTTGTTCTCTATTACATTTTCGGCTATCGCAAAAAAGTAGCCATGCAAAACCTTCGCAATTCTTTCCCGGAAAAATCTGAAACAGAAATAAAAAGATTGTGCAAGAATTATTACCATTACCTCTGCGATCTCTTCCTTGAGAGTTTTAAAACGCTTACGATCGGGCGTTCCACTATGTTAAACCGTTGCACGTTAAGCACGGCTGCAAAAGATATTTTCGATCGTTATCACCGGGAAGGGAAAAGCATCATGCTCGTAATGGGGCATTACGGCAACTGGGAATGGGCCGGTAATACGTTTAGCCTCACTTGTAATCAAAAATTGTTTGTGGTATATCATCCGTTCGGCAATAAGTATTTCAACGGATTGATGTATCGCATGCGTACGCGTTTTGGGACCGGACTTATTGCAATGAAAGACACCTATAAAGACATGGTGAAAAATAAGGCAATGGTCACCACCACTGCATTTATTGCCGACCAAACGCCACAGCCGGATAATGCATTCTGGACAACCTTCCTCAACCAGGATACGCCCGTTTTCCGGGGAACGGAAAAAATTGCAAAAAAAATGGGTTACCCCATTGTATACATAACAATAAAGCGATTGAAAAGAGGTTATTACGACATACTGGCGGAAATATTGTCGGAAGACGCTAAATATACCGCCGATGGAAAAATTTCGGAACTGCATACCGCCAGACTGGAAAAAGATATACGGGAACAGCCTGAAATATGGCTTTGGACACATAGACGATGGAAGCACAAACGCCCGGCAGAAAATAAATCAATTTAAAAACCCCCTTTAGCCTTTCGTCATGCAAAACAACCCGGGCAGGGTGCTGATCCTTGCAACAAAACCCTTCGCCAAAGAAATAACATGGAAAAGTTGGTATTACAGTCTGTCCACGCTTACGATCCTGATTGCGCTTTTTGCAGGTATTTATTTTTTGAATAATATCTTCTTACGGATTGCCTGCAGTATCGGGGCCGGGCTGACCATGGTTCGTATGTTCGTGATCTATCACGATCATCAGCATCATACCATTCTGCACCGGTCTTTGCCTGCAAATATTCTTTTTAAATTGTACGGCATTTTTATACTCGCGCCTTCCAGCATATGGAAGCGCTCGCACGATTATCATCACAATCATAACTGCAAATTATTCAGCGCCAGCATCGGGTCATATCCTGTTATGACCAAACAACGGTTTCTGCAATCTTCCAAAGCAGAGCAACGTAGCTACCTGGCCATCAGGCATCCGTTGACCATTTTGTTCGGGTATTTCACTATGTTTCTTTACGGCATGTGTGTGCGTTCCTTCATCTGTGCGCCCAAACGTCATTGGGATTCGCTGATTGCACTTATCCTTCATATCGGTATTAGCGTATCGATCTTTGTTTGCCTGGGCTGGCTCCCCTGGCTGCTGGCTGCCGTGATACCATTTATGCTGGCCTTTATGATAGGGGCCTATTTATTTTATGCGCAACATAATTTTCCGGGGGTCACCTTCCGGGAAAAAGATGAGTGGTGTTATGAGGCGGCAGCGATGTCATCATCCAGCTATATGGTCATGAACCCCTTTTGGAAATGGGTCACAGCGAATATCGGCTATCATCATATTCATCATATCAATTCACGCATTCCGTTTTACCGCCTTCCCGAAGTAATGGCCAGCATTCCGCAATTACGGGAAGCAAAAACAACCACATTGAACCCTTTAGATATCATGGCATGCCTTCGGTTGAAAGTATGGGACCCGAATTCTAATTCTATGGTCGGGATCTGACTTCCTTTTATCAATATAGAAACCCAAACAGCCAAAGGGGCACCTTTGTCCCCAATCCAGTTTCTATATCGTCCGCAGCTACCAGATAGGACTCCAATTCTTTGACCTGTCCCGCATTCTTTGATTTACCACCGACCTCTATTGTTATGCCTGACGACATGAAATCTCCGATCTTGGGAGCAGACACTTCGGCTCCAGTATTTATCAATTGATTCAGTAAAAACGTTTCTCTGATATTTCCTTTATCCGGAGAGGAATGTATTGCATAAGCCAGGTTCGTATTCTCCAGGTAAATCTTATCTGGCTTTTGTAGCCTGGATATGCCTTTACCGTCAGCAGCAAGAATATTCAGCAGGCGGGCATCCCTTAATTGATAAATATATTCATAAACACTTTCCCTGTGTATACCTATTTTTCGGGCTAACTCCGATATATTCGGTTTGAAAGGCACCGATTCGGCGATTACGCCCAGTAACCTTTTTACTTTTACCGCTGTGCCGGCGTTGTAGGAAGCTATGTAGGCCAGATCAGTATCTACTATGGCATTGATCACCTGTTCCAGCTTTGGCAAATACTCGGCCTCTCCTTCTGCGATGATTGGCAAGTAGCCATTCTTGAGGTATTTTCCGAAGGCTGGCAGCGGTTGTAATTTTTCCAATACGGACAGACTGAAATCTCTATGGTGTAATCGTATATCCTCTATAGTTAAGGGATCAAAAGTTACGCCTTGTGCAAAAGCGAGATATTCTCTGAACGATAATCCAGCGAGCGAATAGCTGATCGCCCTGCGACTTAAATCGGCTTCTCCCCGATAGATATCAAGGGCGGATGAGGTAGAAAATACAACGCGCATTTCTGGTAAACCATCATAAATATTCTTAAGTTCCCTTGACCATTGAGGATATTTGTGAACTTCATCAATAAGCAATATTCTTCCTCCTTGCCTATACCAGTCCGTAGCCGTATCAAGTAGGGTGTGACTATAAAACCACGTATGATCAGCAGTGATATACAGAGCTCGAGGCGCCAATTCTTTCAAATCATATTTCATGTATTGCAGGATAAGGGTGGTTTTCTCAGAACCACGCGGGCCCTTGATCCCGATCATCCTTTGATCATCAATGGGCCTTTTTAAATTGCTTGCCCGCAAGAACAAACACGAATGATATAAAGCCAAAAAGCACAAACAAAAAGAAAGCATTAAACAATACCTTAGCTAACCCAAGAGTAGCTACATCGATAAATGGATAAGGATAAAATCCTGAAAAATGTCCGCGTATTAAAATATAACCAAGATAAACAAGGGGATAAACAAGCCACCATATTATTTGCCTGTATAAAACATTGCGTTTTTCTTCGTACCAAAACCAATAGAATATGGTTAAAACAGGCATAACAGCGTGCAACAGCTCATCCACTATTTTTTGCATTCCCGTAGGCGCCCACAAATGCCTGAGCAAAACCTGGTAAACCAGCCCTACGATGGTTATATAAACTGCAACAGCGGTAAGCGTTCCTGCATTAAATTTCTTCGTTCCGGGAACTTGTACCGTAAAAAAAAGGGCTACAAGAATATTGGTAAGGATGGTAAAAAAGCTTAAAAAACGAATGGCGGTTTCTAAAAAAGACACTTCAGTGTTTTGGAACATCAGTATAAGTTGCGCTATAATGGCAAACCACCCCAGTAAGGCAAACATTAATGAAAGGGTTCTCTTGCTTGATCTCATAGAAAGGCTGCTAAATTTTGATCAGGTAAACACCCAGATCACCGATCAATGGAACGCTCTTGGAATCCGTGACGACAATCCGTATCGAACGGGCCGATTGAGCGGGGAAGGTAATGATCCGCTTATGCCCGATGGTGGTGGCGCTGGTCTCGAATACAGTGCCATCCTCTTTCTTGATCTCTATCCGAAAACCCTTCACCCGCTGCCCCATCTGAATAGGCTCCTGTAGCAGGACACAGTTCAGCAAAGTAGGCTGAGCAAAGGCGACATTAATATCCCTCCCCTTGCCCAGGGTGATAAAGGTATGACCGTTGCCGTCCGACAGATTCCCTATGTTTTTTTCTCCATCCACTGTAACGGTTGTCCCCCGTTGATGGATCAGCGAAGAACGGAAGCTTTCTTCTCTCCGTCGCCGGAAACCCATCAATGCAGCAGAATCGAAGCTGGTGAATAACCCTCTTCTGTCGGGAGGGACGTTGAGAAGCAGGTTGGCGCCGCGCCCCACCGACTTCAAATACAGATCGAATAGCTTCTCCGGGGTCTTTACAAGGGTATCCTCGCTCTCGTGATAAAACCATCCCGGCCGTATGCTGACATCACATTCCGCGGGCAGCCAGAGATGACCATTTACATTACCCGCATTCAATGTGTCGGTAGGCGGCGCACCTTCGCCCCGGGAAAACCCCGCCGTATCGAGCAGGTTCCAGTTGGTCTCGCCCGCTATTCCATTCTCATTGCCCACCCAGCGGATATCCGGACCGATGTCACTAAATATGGGGGTATTGGGAGCAATCGTCCGCATGGTCTGCTGGAAACGATGCCAGTCATAGATCTGTTTCTTGCCGTTGGGACCTTCGCCATTGGCGCCATCCCACCAGAACTCGAATAGCGGGCCATAACGCGCCACTACTTCTTTCATCATGTTGATGAATACCTCGTTGTATTCCGATGTTCCGTATTTGGGATGATTCCGGTCCCAGGGCGACAGGTAAATGCCCACCTCGAGGCCATACTCCTTACAGGCAAGGGCAAGCTCTCTCAAAACGTCTCCCTTGCCATTGCGCCATTTACTTTGCGCAACGGTGTGATTCGAATATTTGCTGGGCCAGAGGCAGAATCCATCGTGGTGTTTGGCCGTAATGATGATCCCCTTGGCGCCGGCCGCTTTTGCGATGCGACACCATTGCCGGCAATCCAGCTCCGTGGGATTGAATATCTCCTCGTTCTCCGTTCCCTTGCCCCACTCCAGGTCGGTGAAGGTGTTGGGGCCGAAATGGGTGAAGAGGTAAAATTCCTTATCCGCCCAGGCAAGCTGGCGGGGAGAAGGCAGAGGACCGGATGGGGATTGTGCAGTGAGTATCGTCGAGACAGTCAGTGCGATGAGTAAACCAATGGTCTTGTTCAGCATATTCGATTGTTGATTTTGAAGATACGATTCTTTTTTAAACCGTATCACTTTGCTGCGGCGATCACAACGGACACTTTGTAAATGCCCGGCGCCTCTACCAGATGTTTCGTCATCCCACCCTCCGTCACCTGTTCCAGTCCCGGAACATAAACCCAGGCAGGCTCCGCCGAAAACTTATCCTTTCCAATAGCAGCATAATAATGCCTGCCGGGGATATCCGCGGTGTAATCGCTGCCTGACTCATCTCCATTCAACAGCCGGATCGTTTCCCATTTGTCGTGTCGCATGGCCCCCTCAAGCACCTGCCCCACCAGTGCAACACCACTCCCATCCCCACTCTCATCCCTTATCCGGAATTTCAACTGCAAGTTTATACCACAGACCACAAACTCATTCTCTCCTGTCTGTACGATGATCCCATAGCAATCCCTGCCCTTATACCCGACCTCGATCTCGTATTTCCCCATCGATAAACTGTCCTTATCCTTTGCGCCTTCCTTCAGGACTCCCCTGATCTTTCCCGCACCCTGGTATTGCTGTATCAATGGCATCATCTCTCCCAACACCGCAAAACTTTGAGCATAGCCCCTGTCGGCAGCCATCGACTCTATTCCAAAAGGGGCAAAACCAATGGCACGACACT
The DNA here is from genome assembly GCA_001898505.1 of Sphingobacteriales bacterium 50-39. Lineage (GTDB taxonomy): Bacteria > Bacteroidota > Bacteroidia > Chitinophagales > Chitinophagaceae > Puia. Next base: position 319,500 of record MKTZ01000001.1, on the reverse strand, counting down.
CTCCAATGGCATAGTACGCCTTCCCCGGATTATCTCCCTCACATTCCGGAATGAACAGCGGGTTATTCTTTTCCGGACGATAATACATCCGGCAAATTTCCCGGAAGTTCTTAAGATAAATGTCGGGTGAACAAAAATCGATCTTCGGCGCCGCTGCTTTATATATGTCCATCACCCGGGAGACAGGCCCTCCGTTAGGATATTCACCCGGCTTCTCCCCCGGATGTTGTACCAGCCAGCAGTTGACATACATGGGGATATCGTACTCTTTCTTCCCCGCAGCACAAACCGTATTGATATAGGTGGCGTATTGCCAGCTCATAAAAAAATTCTGCGCATCATAATTGTCTTCGCCAAACACAGCTGCCCAGTTACCTTCCATTTTACGTCCCCCCCTCACCCATGCATCATGCAATGCGGGCTCGAGCATATTCTCATTCTCCCGCATATAGCGGATCAATCCCGCGGGAACAGCATCTTTATACAGGGCTTCCCCATTGTAGTCCATCTCGGAAAAGGCCCCCGATTCATTCTCTACCTGCATCATGATGACATTATGCTGGATATCTTTCTCCCTGATCCGTCTCATTAATCGCGAGAAGGCATTGGCATCCGCCTCCATGGCCGCCCTGCAGAAAGGCGAGACGGTATGAACATCTGCCCCGGTCCGCGTTTTAACCCATACAAAACGCTTCGCATCCGCCTTGACCCAGGTTGGAACATAAGCCGACTCGCCATTCTTCCAGGATGCAAACCAGATCAACACCAGCTTCAGGTTTTCTGCACGGGCCTTTTCTATGATATTATCTACCAGAAAGTAATCGAACTTACCTTCCTGAGGCTCGAACTGCTCCCAGGACACGGAGGCGATCACGGTATTTATATTGAGCGACCGGGCGTACTTCACTGCCTGGGAAAAATAGGCCAGCCCCGACGAAGTCGAATTATGCAATTCGCCCGCTATCGCCACAAAAGGTTTCCCATCTACCAACAGTTGCGTATAGCCGTTCTTTTTAACCAGCTCCGGCTGCCCGGGCGTCCGCACAGGCTGCCCAAACACAAAGTGAATATCCAGCAAAAAGAATAAAAGCAGGATCGCCTTTCTCATACGATTCTATTTTAATTGAAGCACATAGCTGAATTGCTGTGCAGTGGACAGCGGAATATATCGATCCAGCGGCTTGGGACCACACCCCCACGAGCCGGCTCCCAGCGTTTTGGTCGCAACAACCAATACGGTCGAAGTGGGGTTCGGCAGATCGATACGATATTCCACCGGCTCCAGCTCTTCGTCTTTATAAGGCAGCGCCGACACCTGCAGCAACTGCCCATTACCGCTGACCCCAATACTATTCACCGGGCTGCTCAATTCCGCCCATCGGACATCCTCATGATTGCCACACTCCATAGGCTTCTCATAGGGCGTCAGCTGCGCCGCAACGGAGCTTTGATAAATCCCAATATCGGCCCCTTCCTTCCGGTCGGCATAATTCTCCATCGGCCCCCTGCCATAATAGCTGAAATTACTGAACTCCGGCGAGATTAGCATCCTTATGCCCAAACGCGCCAATGGAACATCGGTACGGCTGAATGAAACGTCATTATCTACCTTGACGACGCCGCTGCCATGTATAGTATAGACGGCAGTATGATGAACGACAAATCCGTCCTTGCCTTTTCCGTCGAGCGCCACCGTCACCTTTACCACCGTATCGCCGTCCGTGTGCGTCATTTTAACCACCTGCCAGGCCAGCTGATCCAACCCATATTTTTTCCACACAGCATAAGCCCACATGTCGTCCTTTTGATGCGGCGCCCGCCAGAGATGTAGTATAGGTCCTCCATCGGGAAATAAGATCTCCCGGCCCTGGATCTTTATAGAGACAATGCCCCCCTTACTCCTGTTAAATATCAGCTGGGATCTCCCGGATTGGACGGTAATAGCAGACGTGTCCTCGTGTACGGTCAACGAAGAGGGCGTTAAGCTGGCAGCCGGTCCATCAGGTGTCTTGCCCAGGATCAATTGCTGAGAGGCTACTTCAAAACCGCTGGATGCCCACAGTTCATCCTTTTGAGTCTCAAAAGAGATACGCACGATGTACTCTGTGCCTGGCTTGGAAAGACGCCAGTGCGGCAGCTGCAGCACCGCCGAATCTCCCGGCCTCACCGCCAACCCTCGAAGCGCTCCGCTATCGGCTACCACACCATTCTCCAACAGCTTCCACTTACCCCGGAATTGGGCGAGGTTGGTAAACTGATATTTGTTCTTCACCATGACCCGCCCTTTGGCCACATCGACAGGGTAAATGGATATCCATTGATACGCCTTCCTAAGCTCAGGATAGTGCGGTTTAAGACTTCGGTCCGAGAACACCACTCCTTTATGAATAAAGTAATGATCGTTAGGCACCTCACCGAACCCTCCGCCAAAGGCAGTGATCGGATGGGCAGGATCGATCCTGTTGTAGATCCCCTGGTCCTGCCACTCCCAGATACAGCCGCCAAGCAAGGCGGGCTCACTGTCAAATAGCTTATTATAGTCTTCCACACTGCCCATGGAATTGAACATGGCGTGCGCATATTCGCATAGATAATAGGGCTTCGTTAAGGTGGTATCTCTAGCAGCGGCAGCCAGCTCCTGTACTTCCGGGTACATCCTGCTGTCGATGTCCGCCGGGTTATCCGCGCCGGTGCCAAAGCCTTCATAATGGGTGGGCCGGGTAGGGTCTATCTGCCGGATGGTCTTTAAAGCCGCCCTGAAATTTGTCCCGCCGCTGCCGCATTCATTGCCCAATGACCAGATGATCACCGAAGGATGATTTTTAAAGTTCTCTACGTTCGCAACATTGCGATCGATGATAGCAGCCTTTATCCGCGGGTCATCATTGAACTCATCCCAGGCGCCATGACATTCCAGGTTGGCCTCCGCGAGAACATAAAGTCCATACTGATCACACAGCTCATACCAGCGGGGATCATCCGAATAATGACAGGTCCGGACATGGTTGCAATTGGCTTGTTTAATAAGGACAATATCACGGACCATCTGCTCCTCCGTAATGGCATGCCCGTCATCCGGCCAGTTCTCATGCCTGTTGACCCCCTTCAGCTTCACCGGCACGCCATTGATCAAAAATCGGCGGCCCCTCACCTCGATGGTTCGGAAGCCCGTTTTCGCAGATACGATCTCCGTGCTCTTTTGATCCTTGTTGAGTGTAAGTACAGTGGTATAAAGATAGGGTGTCTCCGCCGTCCATTTTTTCGGCGCCTTCACGGACATTTGCACCGTCAGGACCTTTTCTTCGCCAGGCTGCAACCCGGGGACCTCGACACTGCCATTACCTGCCGGCTTCTCCCCATCATACAAGTCCACAGAAAGACGACCGGGTTGCATTGCATCGGGACCGTCATTTTTTATTTTAGCCACCGTCTTCAATACGGCATCTTTATATTGGGCGTCCAGCGAGGTGCTGATAGAAAGATCCCTGATACGGCACATCGGCGTGCTATATAAAGTCACATTGCGGAAGATGCCGCTCAATCGCCACATGTCCTGGTCTTCCAGGTAGCTGCCTACCGTAAACCGATATACTTCCACCGCAATGATATTCTTTCCCCGCCTCACCTTATCGGTAATATCGAATTCGGCGGCATTGCGACTGTTTACGCTATAGCCCACCTTTTGCCCATTGACCCAGAGAAAAAAGCCGGCATCGACACCGTCAAAACAAACCACTACCCGGCGCCCCGCCCAATTTGCCGGCAAGTCGAAATCCCTCCGGTAGCTCCCCACGGGATTGCGCTCTTTATATGCCGTCCAATCCACGGGCGGCGTGCTCATGACATGGGGAAAATCCTTCTGGAAGATATAGGTGTAATTGCTATAGTAGGGGTTGCCATAGCCCTTGATCTGCCAGTTCGACGGGACATCGATCTCCTTCCAGCCATCCACGTTGAAGGAGGGAAGATAAAAATCCTTCGGTCTTTGCTGTGGCCATGACACATAGTTGAATTTCCATTTCCCATTGAGAGACCTGCAAAAGCCGGACGCATGTCTGTTGGCAGCGAGCGCCTTTGGCAGATTATCATAGGGCATCAGCGTGGCATGCGCCGGCTCCTTGTTTATTCCGATACACTGGGGATCCTCGATCTCCCTGGGTACGCCCGCCGTATCCGCCGCCGTCAATAAGGTCAGAGGCTGGTACGGATAAACTTTTATAACACTAAACAAAAATGCAGCGGCAACAACGATCGTTCTCCAACTCATGAATGCATCTTTAATAGCCCTTGTTCTGGACTAGTTTATTATTTTGTTCCATTACGCTTTCCGGAATGGGCAGCCAGTTCATATATTCCGAAAAACTATTATTATAGACAACTGCCCTGGGATTATAAGTCAGATGGCCCGATGCATCCGCTTGTATCAACATACCGTATGTCGGGTTAGTGAGTACTGCCGGGCCTTTGGTGGTAATATCCCATCTGCGGATATCATACCACCGTTTGTCTTCAAAAGCCAGTTCTATCCTGCGCTCCCTATGCAGTACGGTTCGCATATCCGCCTGTGACAACCCGGGTGTAACGGCAGGTACGGATGACCTCGCTCTTACAGCGTTCACCGCATCATATACAGTTTGATCCGGTCCGACGGCCTCGTTTTGTGCTTCAGCATAATTTAAAAGCACTTCCGCATAGCGGTAATACGTGTAGTTGGAAATACCGGGGGAAGTGGAAAGACTGGTCTGCCCGTTAATGCTTTCATCCAGGGTCTTCCGGGCATAATATCCTGTATTGCCAATATCGCTGGTGGAACCCAGGTCGATCTGGTTGTTGCCTCCTATGCGCGTGTAAATCACATAACCCTGCCAGACAGAGCTGTCATATACGATGGATTGGTAGAAGCGTTTTTCCCGGTTGAGATAGGGATGTTGCGGATCGTATCCGGAAGTGGCATCGGTGATTGGCTTCCCGTTGCTCATCAGGTAATCATCAACCAGGTTCTGCGTCGGGGTAAGATTGCCCCAGGCCTGCTCTGTACCGTTTACGATCGTTGGCCCCAGGTGTCCTTCCCTGGCATGCCCATTCGAAGGCAAGGCATAGCCCCGGCAAAAAATCTGTTCCGAATTCCAGTTATTGGCCGCCAGGAACATGGCGCTGTAGTCCGGGAACAAGGAATAAACACCCAGGTTCATCACGGCGAGATTAGAGGCAGCCGCTTTCGCCCATTTAGCAGGATCATTGGAAGGGTTGGTCAGCGGGCTGGCCACAAACAATTCCACCGCCCCTTTCAGCGTCATAGCCGCCCCTTTCGTGGCTCTCCCTGTCTGGTCAGGCTGTAATGGCAGCAATGAGGCGGCCGTATCGCAATCGGCTTCGATGAAGGCCAGGGTGGAATCAAAAGAGCTCCTCGCTACAAATATGCTATTTCCCTGTGTCTGGCTGTTGAGGGGCGCCGCAATCAGCGGCACTCCGCCAAAGTTTTCAAACAGGAAGGAATAGAAAAGAGCACGCAAAAAATGCACCTCTCCTGTTCTTTTGGTATACCAATCCCCTGAAAAATTGCTTTTTCGGGCAGCCACCTGTTGCAAAAAAACATTGCATTTGCGGATAATGGTGTAATTATTGACCCAGTCGAACATATAGCCAGGCCCCGAAGACCAGTTGGCCGGATTGAGCGAGTTTGAACGAACAAACAACCCGTCCATCCAGTTGGCGCCAACATGACTATTGTCGGTCCACTGATCCAGCGGCTCGAATTCGTTATTCAGATCAGGCAGGGAATTATAGATGTCGTTTACAAACAGATCAGCGTTCGATTCTGTGCTGAAAGTAGTTTCATCCGTCAGGCTTCCTTTGGGAGGGACGTCGAGGAACCCATCTTTTTTGCAGGCGCCAAAAGCAATCGTTAATGCCAGCAGTAAAGACACTCGGTAAAAATATTTATTGATCATTGTCAGTTGATTTTGGGTAATCTTTTAAAAGGTCACATTCATGCCAAATGAGAATACTCGCTGCTGATAATAGGCCTTGTTGCCGCCGCTATTCTCGGGATCGAGCATTTCTTTCACATTCGGCGTCCAGGTCAGCAGGTTTTGTCCAGCCACGTATAGACGCAAAGACTTGATGGCGCCACGGAGCAGCCGGTCGGAAAAACGATAGCCCAATTGAAAACTCTTGACCCGCACATAAGTGGTATTTCTCATCCACCAGCTCGACATTTGTGTATTGTTGGTGGGCGGCGTCCCGCTGATCCTTGGATAGAGCGCATTGGTATGATCCGGCGTCCAGTGATTGTTAAATGCAAGCTCGGTGGCGGACCCTGATGAACCGAAAGGCCATACCCAGTAATTATTCAGGAACAGGCTGCTGTTGCCGGCTCCCTGGAATAGTACGTCAAAATCGAAATTCTTATAGAAAATACGCGGTTCAAGTCCAAAAATGATCTCAGGCGTCGACGGATAACCAATGGCCGTCTGGTCATTCGCATCTATCTTCCCATCCGGCTTGCCGTCGGGACCGCTGATATCCGCATATTTAATATCGCCGGGATGTATAGGACCAAAGCTGGGAACGGGTATACCTCCTTTCAGTGAGCCATCGGGGTTGAAGTCGGCAGCACTGTAATAGCCGAGCGCTTTCAGGCCGAACTGCGTACCCAACGCCCGGCCGGTTTGCCTGCGATTGGGGTTATTATACGTGGCTGAGTTTTCATATACTTTCAATAGCTTGTTCCGTGCGAAGGTGAAGGTTCCTTTGAGATCGTAACTGACGTCTTTGGATAGTTTCCCAACACTGGTAATAGTCAACTCGATGCCATGATTCGACATGATGCCCCCATTGGTCAATCCCGTACCGATGCCGTATTCACCCGGTAGCGCATTACCGAGGCTGACCAGCATGTTGGACCTTTTCTCATAGAAATAATCGGCTTCGATACCCAGAAGGCCTTTCCAGAATCCAGCCTCGACGCCGATATTGGTCTTATTGGATTTTTCCCAGGTGATATCCGGATTGCCCTGGAGCGCCTCCTGGATCCCCTGGGTGGATACACCATTGAGCACGGCAGAGCTACTCACTACATTATACGGGCTCAGGTACTGATAGGTTTGGATACCGCCCCCCGCGCTGGGATACCCGCCTGACTGCCCCCATGACCCTCTTATTTTCAGGTTGTCGACCCATGTTACATTCTTCATAAACGCTTCTTCGGACAGCCTCCATCCACCCGAGAAGGCGGGGAAAAAACCAAATCGGTGCCCCGGCCCGAACAGGTAGCTCCCATCATACCGGCCGGAAGCTTCCAAAAGGTATTTTTTATCATACGCATAGCTGGCCCGGTAGACATATCCAATCTGCTTTTGGCCATTGGAATAACCCGAATTGGTGGCGTCTGTCGCCAGGGGGCCGCCAAAATTAAGTTCGTCGATATTCAAATTGTAATTGAGCCTGCCAGCAGAGAAAGTCCGGTAATTGACATTACGGCTTTCCACCACCGCCAGGACGCTGATATCGCTCCTCCCGAAAGAAGCAGTATAATTGATCATACCCTGCCAGGTGATGGCTTTGTTCTGGGTCCAGGTCTCGGATAGCGAAGGCTTGCCAACCCCTCCATATCCCTTTTGATAGTTATACGGGTGGGTAGTGGTATCTACATTCCAGAACGGAATGGGCAGGGACCAGGTACGGCTATAAGACGATTTATTACCAAACAAAGGATCAGGGCCGTTGTCATAACTGACGGTCCCCTTCAGGGACAGTCCCTTCACAGGCAGTTTCTGCTCGATGGACAACTGGGACAGCAGGGCGGTATTCTCATTGAGAATGTATCCGCTGTGATACATGATACCGATCAGCGAATACCCCTGGTAAGCCGACCATAACCCGTTGCTATAATACAACGGTATTGTCGGGATCTGGCGTTGGGCCAGGTCCAGGATACTACCCGCTCCCTGCTGGGCCGGATAATGCTGGTCTTCCAGGTATCCGTTGAGGGAGAAACCAACGGTGGTCGTCTTCGTCGGATTGGCCGTCAGATTCAGGATGGCATTGTATTTTTTGATGTAGTCTGTGCTCCACATACCCTGTTGACTGGTATAAGCAAGCCCGGCAAAATATTTGAACTCGTCAGTGCCCCCCGACAGGGAGACATGATGGTAAGTCAATACCCGATTGGGCATGATGATATCGTTCAGCGGATGGCTATCGGAGTGGCCGTCCGGATCGGAGTGATCTTTGAATTTCTGAATGTCGGAGGCAGTAAAAGGAATAGGCGTACTATCGTTTGCAGCAGCTTCATTGCGCAAGAGAGCATATTCACTGGCATTGACGAACTTAGGAACACGGGTAGGGTTCTGTATGCTGACATACCCGTCATAAGAGAAGGTCGCACGACCGTTCTTCCCTCTTTTGGTAGTCACCAGGATAACTCCATTGGCGCCCGCCACACCATAAGGAGCCACCGCAGCGGCATCTTTCAGCACGGTGATTGTCTCGATGGTAGATGGGTCCAAACGGCTGAAATCCCTGGGAACCCCATCCACGATCAGCAGCGGATTCGTGTTGCCGGTAGACCCGATACCCCGGATATAGATCGAAGACCCGTCGAACCCCGGCTCTGCCCATCCCTGTTGTATAATAAGGCCCGACGCCCTGCCGACCAATCCATTCGTCAGGTCGACAATTGGTTTTTCTGCAAAAAGCTCCGGGCTTGTGGAGGAGACTGCGGCAGTGAGGCTGGTCTTCTTCTGGGTCCCATACCCCACGACAACCACTTCACTCAGGTTTTGTATGGTGGCATGCAGCGGAAAGATTTCGCCGGCAGCCCTTTTGGCCGATCTTTCAATGGTCAGATAGCCCACATGGGAGATGACAAGGATGGCATTCTTGTCCGCCTGGATGGTAAACTCCCCGCTGGTATCTGTACTTACGGAGACGGTAGTCCCTTTCACAGTCACCGTGGCCCCGGCAATGGGTTGGCCATTGCCCTCATCGATGACCCTGCCTTTTATGATCCGGTCTGGAAAATACCCGAAATGATTCCCGCCAAGGGGGCCGGCCACTATGTTTCCGGCACAAGCAAGCGTGAGATAAAGGATGAACAAAACAAATGCTGATTTCATACAATACAATTAGTTTTGGTGAAGCAAACGCACCGGGAAAAAGTGCGAAGTGGACGCCACAAATATCTTAATTGATTAATCCCCAATGAGATACAATTGATCCAAAAACTTGTACAATTGATCCGAAAACTGTTCCTTAAAGCCAGACCAGGGCTTGGGGGATTGTTGTTTATTATATGTACCAAACAGCTGGCTGGCCAGCCGCCGATCCAGCCCCACCCCTTTCGCTTTTTCCACCTGACAGTAAATGAGGATCTATCCCATACGGATGCGGATGATATTGTTCAGGATAAAAATGGATTTATCTGGATCGCCACCCTCTTTGGTCTGGACCGTTTTGACGGCTATCATGTCAAACGTTTTTACAATCGGAATGAACCATTTCGCAACGCATTTAAAAACCGGATCATTTGTCTTGGCCCGGACCCGGAAGGAGGGATCTGGCTCGGAACGGAAGGAGGTTTACAGCGCTTCGATACCAGGACCGAAACGTATACGGACTTTCACCTGGCTACAGGCAGCGCTCCTATCATATTGGATAAGATCATAAAGTCAAATGACGGACGCCTCTATGGATTGAATGGGGGAACGCTGCATTGTTACAATATCAGGGACACCCGGTTGGAAGAGCAGGCGCCGGCTTTACCGAAGGACTTGTCGTTTACGGATATGCAGCTTCTCCGGGACGGCATATTGATACTGTCCAGCCACCAGGGACTATGGATACTATCCGCAGACCACCATTTACATAAAATACCTGTTAACGGAGCTCAGACTAACGATTTCAACAATATTGCCATCGATCCGCATGGCCGGTTGCTTTTGTCCAGCGGTAGCCGTCTCCTGTTGATCTCGGGAATGCAGCCGGGCCAGCCCATCGGACTATTGCACGATTACCAAAACCCCAGTGGCGAAAGCCTGGGCAGAGCCGTCGCGGACAATAAAGGCGAATACTGGGTAAATGCCGGCAAGCTGCTGACCAGGCTCGACAGCGCGCTGCACCCCATTCAAACGATAGAACCCAGTGGCGCCCCGACGGACCTGCATGCCAGCGTCATTACCAGTCTGTTCATAGACAGGAGCCAATGCCTTTGGGTCGGTACATTCGGGCACGGCGTCAATTATTGCGACCTGAATGAAAAACTATTTTTTACCATCCAGCCCCAGGAGGGGCAATCCAATACGCTGTCAGGCAATATTGTCAAGAGTATATTGGATGAACACGGCGAGCGTTTATGGATCGGAACAAATAAAGGACTGAACAGCTACGACTACAGGACAGGACATTTTCAGTTTTATAACGACGGCTCCTCGGGAGTAAAACTAAAGGGCGATAACGTCGCCGCGCTCATGACCGATAAAAAAGGCAATCTTTGGATCGGTGACGAGTCTGGCATAGAGATCCTCGATCCCGGTCGCCGATCGTTGATCCATCTCCCCGGCAGCGAAAGCTTCCCAAAACACATTATTGAGACGCTGGTAGAAGACTGCTATGGCAATATATGGTTCGGCAATCACAACGACCCATTTGGGGTGATTGTCAAAGATAAGGACGGCAGGGTGCATCTGAAATTTTATGGAGAAGGCTTTCTGATCGTAGCAGATCAGCAAAAACCCGTCCTCATGGTCTCCAGCACCAACGGCCTGAAAAGGATATCGGTCGACAGTGACGGAAATATATTGCAGACAGACACTTTCCAGGCCAGGTCGGCGGGACCGTCCCTTAGTTCGAGCTACACCTACCCCATCCGGAAGATCGATGACACCGCCTATTGGATCGGCACCATCGGAGGCGGCCTGGACAGGATCGGCATCGACGACAGCCATCACAGCTTCGCCGTCAAAACCTATGGAGAGGCCGCGGGTGTATTCCCCGATGTGGAAAGCATCGAGGTCGACAATTCGGGAAAAGTATGGATGGGGGGCAATGGCCTGCTCTGCCTCGATCCTGCCACGGGCTCTATAGTCCGGTATGATAAAAATGACGGGCTCCAGGGCAACAGCTTTAAAGTGAATGCTTCCTTCAAAGCAGCTGATGGCCGACTGTTCTTTGGAGGCATCAATGGCCTGAACTATTTCAATCCTTCCGACATACAAGCCAATCCCATTGCTGCCCGACCAATCTTCACGGACCTGCTGATAAACAACAAGCCGGTAATATACGGCGACTCCGGCCAACGGGAGACCAGGCTGCCGCAGACATTAGCCTTTACCGGACAGCTCAGGCTCGATTATCTGCAAAACAATTTTGTACTTGCCTTCAGCGCCATGCACTTTGCCAATCCCCTGAAATGCCGCTATCGCTATAAGCTGAATGGCTATGATCAGGACTGGAACTATACCGACGGCCTCCATCCCACCGCCGCTTACAGCAATCTCGACTATGGAGCTTATACTTTTGTGGTGGAAGCTACCAACAACGATGGCTTCTGGAGCAACCATAGCGCCAGCCTTCCTATCGTAGTAACACCGCCCTGGTGGAAGTCCACTACTGCCAAATGGATCTATGCCCTGCTGATCCTTGGTTTCCTGGCAGGCATCTATATTTACCAGGGTCGCTGGCACCGGCTAAAAAGGCAGTTCGCCATCCGGGAAGTCAATGAACGCAAGCGCGAGGAAATGCATCTGCAGAAAGAGGAGCTGTACCAGCAACAGCTTGATTTTTTCGCGAATATCTCTCATGAGCTGAGAACACCATTGTCCCTGATATCCGGTCCCCTGGAAAACATGATCAGCGAGGCCGGGGAGCCCGCACGGCAGCAACCCTATCAACTAATGCTCCGCAATGTCAGAAGGCTTACCAACCTGATCAGCGAGCTGATGAACTTTAAAAAGGTAGCCGATGGCGCCATCCGACTGAGAGTGGAGGAGCTTTCCCTGGCAGCCCTTTGCGAAAATCTCCACAGCGACTTTCAAAACCTGGCGGACCAGAAGTCCATCGACTTTACCTTTATCAACCATTCCCATAATGGAGCCGGCCCCCCGGCCACAGAAGACCCTCTTACCGGCTGTTTCGACCGTCAGATCGTCGAAAAGATCCTCATCAATCTATTATACAACGCCTTTAAATATACAGACGCGGGTGGGTCAGTACAACTCGAGATCATTAGCGACAAAAAGCAGTTCACGCCCTCCTTTGGTCATGAATTTCTTATAAACAACACCTCCTATACCGCCGGCGCTTATGTGTATTTGCTCATACGGGACACAGGCATCGGCATCACTCCGGCATCTATCAGGAATATCTTTGACCGTTATTACCGGGTCAGCAATGAGCACATCGGCTCCGGCGTGGGACTTGCCCTGGTAAAAAGCCTGACCCTTTTACACAAAGGCACGATCGCCGTGTACAGCCAACGAAATAAAGGCACCGAAATACTGGTAGGCCTGCCCCTGGGCCTGGACAATTATACCATGGAAGAGCGTGCCGTCCGGCAGGATCCGATCTCCCGGCCTCAATTGGAGCCCATTGTCGAGCCCATCGACGCACTCATAACCCCTCCTTCCGCGGAGAACGGCGGGTCCAAAGAGCCTACCGCCAAAACCATACTGATCGTCGAAGACAACATCGAGCTTTGTAATTTCCTGTCGGCCACCCTGGGCAGGCTATATACAATTCATACCGCAGGCAATGGCGGGATGGGGCTGGCAGCCGCTATGGATAAATTGCCGGACCTGATCATCAGCGATGTAATGATGCCGGAAATGAATGGGATAGAGTTCTGCAGACAGATCAAATCCACCTTCGAGACAAGCCATATCCCCTTCCTGATCCTTTCGGCCAAGGACGCGCTGGAAAGCCAGATAGCAGGCATGGGATCAGGCGCCGATCATTATCTTTCCAAGCCGGTGAGCATCGAGCTGTTACTGCTGACGGTGAAGAATGTATTCGATCACCGAGACCGATTGAGGATCAAATACACGAAGGATTATTTAACGGAAGCAACGGAACTCGTTCATACCAATAAAGACAAGGCTTTTATACAGGACCTGCTGAATCTGATCGAAGCAAATATGCAGGAGCCAGAGCTGGACATCGACTTTTTATGCAGCAAATTGTTCACCAGCCGGACACAGCTGTACATGAAAATAAAAGGCATTACCGGGCAGTCTACCGGTGAATTTATCAAAACCGTCCGCTTAAAAAAGGCCATCCAAATCATGACACATGAGGATGTACCGTTGAGCGAAGTAGCTGAACGCATCGGGCTGCAAAGCGCTTCTTACTTCTCCCGCGTCTTCAGGAAAGAATATGGAAAGTCGCCTTCAGAGTTCATGCAGTCTGTCAGAACGCGGCTTTGAAACTGTTGCTAATACACTTCCAACTAATTGAATTTCATAAAAACCTTAAATTTGGGAAATATACTATTATAACAATGCACGAAGCCCTTATACAATATATAAATGCCCATGCTACTACCCCCCTCACCGAAACTGAAGCTGACATCGTCAAAAACATTTTCACCCCGCGCCGGATCCGCAAACGCCAGTATTTTTTACAGGAAGGAGACGTCTGCCGGTATATGGGATTTATTGTAAGGGGCGCCATGCGTCAATATAGTGTGGATGACAAAGGCACGGAACATATCGTTCGCCTCTATATTGAGAACTGGTGGGCGGGTGACAGGGAAAGCTTTGCCATGCTGACGCCCTCCAATTATAACATCGATGCCTGGGAAGACACGGATCTCCTTACCATCACCAAAGCCAGTATGGTCGAATTTAACTCCATTCCTGCTTTAAATGAGCTGGCCCGCAATTTGGATGAAAGGCATGCCATCGCATCCATCAAGAGAATAAATGCCTCTATTAGTCTGCCTGCTGAGCAGCGTTATGCGGCATTGGCAGAAGCTTACCCGGAATTCCTTCAGCGTTTTCCACAACACATCATCGCTTCTTACCTTGGCGTAACCAAAGAAACCCTCAGCAGGGTACGTAACCAGGCTTTACGGAAATAGCTTAATGAGCCCCGGCGCCATTTACCAGCGGGATTACTTTTGACCCTATCAGCTCTATCGATCTATACAGCTGCTCTTTGGTTAGCCCGGGATTATCCATCTGGAAAGTGAACCTTGAAATACCTCCCAGCGCCTCGCTATGGCGCAGGATCTTTTCAGCAACCTCTTCCGGACTGCCGACTACATAGGCCCCCATTGGCCCTGCCTGCGCTTCGAACTGGGCGCGCGTGGGTGTAGACCAGCCCCGTTCCTTCCCTATTTTGCCCATCATTTCCTGGTATCCGGGGAAATATTCATCCTTCGCCTGCTGAGTGGTAGCCGCCACATAACCCAGGGAATGCAATCCTACTTTCAGCTTTTCAGGAGCGTGACCCGCTTTTATCCCGGCATTATAATACAGATCGATCAACGACCGGAACTGATGTGTTGCCCCGCCAATCACCGCCACCATCAGTGGCAGACCAAGCGTACCCGCCCGCACAAAGGATTGCGGTGTACCGCCCACGCCGATCCATACGGGCAGCGGGTCCTGCAAGGGGCGCGGATATACCGGCTGCTCATGCAAGGCCGGACGGAACCGGCCTTTCCAGGATATTCTTTCCTGGTCCCGGAGCGCAAGCAATAATTCAACTTTTTCGGCAAATAACGCATCATAATCACCAATGTTCAGCCCAAACAAAGGGAAGGCGTCCACAAAAGAACCCCTGCCGGCCACAATTTCCGCACGCCCCCCCGAGATAATATCCAGCGTGGCAAATTCCTGGAATACCCGCACCGGGTCTGCCGCGCTTAATACCGTAACGGCGCTTGTCAGGCGTATCTTTTTAGTACGGGCCGCGGCAGCTGCCAGTATCACGACGGGCGCCTCATCCAAAAATTCCTTCCGGTGATGCTCGCCCAGTCCAAATACATGAAGTCCCGCCCGGTCGGCAAATTCAATCCTGTCCAGCAATGCACCCATGGCCGCCTGGTTCTCTTTGGGGTTCAATGGGCCTTCATAAGCGCCCGTGGCTATAAAGCTGTCTATTCCTATTTCCATATTATATCTTTTTAATGAACATTGTTTTGCAGACAAAGTTGAGTCATTACCACCAGGGATACGATGATAAATGTTAATGAATACCATTAATATTTACAACCGTTTTTTAATACCATATGTCATCGTTCCCGCCCTTCCGGTATTAGCATCTTTGTACGGTCAATTTCAACCACCAATAACAACACTAAAAGGAATAGCATGAAAAAGAAAGTCATTACCACCAGACCCGGCCGCAGAGCTGATGTGGGGGAATATAAAATACACCGCGCACTGCCTGATCATGAGGTTCGCGCAGTAGGGCCCTTTGTCTTCCTGGATTATGTACCCTCCATCTTACATGCGGCTGACAAACCCCGTAAAGTAGTGAATGGCAAAGGAGCGCACCCGCACCGGGGGATTGCTACCCTGACCTATGTACTGAACGGGGAAGCAGATCATTACGACAGCAACGGGCATCACGCCAAAGTATACTCCGGCGGCGCGCAATGGATGAAGGCCGGCACCGGCATCATTCACGACGAAGCGATGAATCCCGACCCCAATACAGACGACGGACTTACACACGGGTTCCAGTTCTGGGTGAATTTGCCGGCAAAGCATAAGGCTGAGCGGCCGGACTATCGCCCCGTACAAGCCGATGAAATGCCCAGGATCGCCCTCGAAGATAACGGCGGCTGGCTAAAGGTTGTTGCCGGAGAATATGAGCGGCAAGCCTCCCCCATACCCGCCTACTCGGAACAATTTATTTATCACATTCAACTGCAGCCCGGAAAGGCGTTTTTATTGAATGCAAAAGAAGGTCTGGAATACGCCGCTTTTCTTCCCGCTGCCGGTGCGGTGATCAATGACATCGAATATAAGGAGCAGGAGCTGTTGCTATTTGACACAAAAGAAGGGACCATCGAAATGAAGAACGCATCAGATACACCGATCATCATTATAGTATTTGGTGGAGCGCCATATACCGAACCCATCGTTGCCCAGGGGCCCTTTGTGATGAATACACAGGAGGAGATCGTCGCCGCTTACAACGATTTCTATAACGGCAAATATGGCAGGATCAATTATCGGCAGTCTGCACAGTAAACCCAATTATAATTCAATCATTAAAAACAAATATCATGCAAACACAGGAAGTATTATCCAAAACAAGATGGACCATCGATCCAATGCACAGCCAGATCGGCTTTAAAGTAAAACACCTCATGTTCACCAACGTAAGAGGGCATTTTAACGAGTACGATGCCAGTATCTATACCACGGGGTACGATTTTCTGACAGCCGAGATCGATTGCTGGATCGATCCTGCTTCGATCAGCACCAACGATAGCAAACGTGATGAACATTTGAAAAGCGCCGACTTCTTTGACGTGGAAAATTTCAAAGAGATCACCTTCCGCGGGAATACTTATGAGAAGGTGGATAAAGGCAATGATTATTATCTCTATGGCGACCTGACCATAAAGGGTATCACTAGGCGGGTAAGGTTATATGTGGAATTCAACGGCATTGTTAAAGATCCGTGGGGCAATGAAAAGGCAATATTCAATATTGAGGGCAAGATCAACCGCAAGGAATGGGGCCTCAACTGGAATGCTGCCCTCGAAGCCGGTGGCGTACTGGTAGGCGAAGATATATGGATCGATATTGAAGTACAGCTCTCAAAACAGGCGGAATAACTCATTTATGGGCCGGATCATCCTTGGGGTTCACATAGGTGACACCGGAGGGACCGAAACCGGTGATCTCAACAATAATGGGTTCTTTTCCGGTCATCGCAAAATGATTCTGTCCGGCTACCTCCGAATAAATGCTCCCCGCGGGTAATTCTTTTAGCTGTTTTTCGTCAAATTTGTCGCCATAGCCAAAATACCAGGTCCCCGACAGAACGGTGGCCGTCCGTTGGTCCGGATGCAGGTGAGCCGCAATTTTTGTATTCGGCGCAATCTTCAGCAGGATCATATAAACACCTTGTTTAGAAGGATCGCCCATCACGACAATTTCCGTGACGGCCGAATAATTGGAAGATCCGGGAGCATTAGTTCCACCGCTGCCCTTAAGCGCCCTGACTTCCTGCGGATTCAGGCGGAACCGGGCATTGTCGGAGACCTGGGCCCGGGCAGCGCCGGCGCCAAACAAAACGGCGGATACAATGAAAACAAGTATGCGAAACATAAAGGTTTATTTTAAAAGATGAGAAAACAAATGATCATTTACCCTGGAAAAAGCCCGCCAGATCTTGCTGCACCTGGGCCGTATTCTCCTGCACCAGCCAATGCCCGGCGCCTTTGATGATTGATTCTTTTACATTGGAAGCAACGAGCCGGCAGTGGGCTCCAAAATAAGGGGCTGCGCTAAATTCACCGGACATCGCCAGCACGGGCATGGTCAGCTTTTGTTTCATAAATCCCAGGTTGTCTTTTGCGTCCCGTTCAAAGTTGCCAAACCAGTGAAAAGCCCCGGTGGTAGATCCCGGCTGGGAATAGGCCCTGACAAATTCATTGGTCTCTTCCGACGTGAATGCGTCCCTGACATGACCGACCACCGGCCAGAAATTGGTGAGGAACAGTTTTTCCCTTCCGCTGACCAGCTGCCCCGACGCGGGCCAGGCAAAGAACCCGAACCACCATAGGGAATTTTTGGACTGGCTCCACACTGGCTCAACACCCGGCAGCAGCGCATCCATCAACGCCAGCTTCTTTACTTCACTGCCAAACTGAGCAGCATAGGCATAGGCTACCATTAACCCGATGTCATGCCCGGCCAGATTGACACTTTGATATCCGAGCTTTTTAACAAGCTCATGAATATCCGTCGCCATTGTTTTCTTATCATACCCGCTGTCCGGCTTATCACTTTCCCCAACACCTCTCAGATCAGGCGCAATCACCGTAAAATATTTGGACAGCTCCGGCAGCAAACGGTTCCACATATACCAGTTCTGCCCAAAACCATGTACTAACACAAGGGGTTCTCCTGTTCCTCCAATTACATAATGAATATTCACGCCATTGACATTTGCCATAGCATGTTTAAAATTTCCCGGTGGCGATGCAGGCTGAGCATTACATGATAGCGCCATAAAAATAGCAATACAACAAATTAACAAGGGCTTCATAATTGATATTTTGAATGTTGAGATTTAGATTTCCTGCTTTTTGATCCATCCCAGGATATGATCCGCGGATTCCTTCCAGTTGGGTTGGCCCAAAACGAAGTGATTGCTGCCGGCAAACTCCTGGTAATCCGTCACGGAGTTACTGTTCCTGTATTTCCGGAAATTGGAATAATTCAATGATGCCGGTATCGTATGGTCTGTGCTCCCGGATACGAATAGCAAGGGTGCATGAGGGTTGCCAAAGTTTATCTTAGCCGCTTTTGTGATCGTATCCCTTACTATCAGCTTCGATTCAGGTATCGCAAACTGGTAATAACCTTCCTTTTGCTCATCAGGGGTCATTCCGTTGGTAAAAGCATATCCCCATTGTTCCAACGAATGCAAAAACGTCTTCCGGGTAGAAGTAAAAAAACCAAGCGGTCCCCAGCCGGCCTTTAAAAATGAGAACTTAAACGTAAAAACTCCCTGTGGCGGTACGGAATGAATAGCAACACCCATTGACCCCAACCCCTTTTGCAATAGCAATTGAACGATCAGCCCGCCGATTGAATGACCAACGAGAACAGGTGGTTCGGAAAACTCTTTTACAGCCGCCGCGAAATAATCCGTCAACGGGGCCAGCCTGTTGGACGCAATATCCGCATTTGGATGACTATTCCGGAGCGCTTCCGGCGTGTCGTCCTTATATGGCCACGGGGGCGCAAAAGTCTTATAACCTTTGCTTTCAAAATAGATCCGCCAGTTATTCCAGCAACTATGATGAACAAATGCTCCTGTGATAAACAACACGGGTTTAGATCCTGTATTAAGCATAAATTAAAATATAACTTATGCGAAACTAACAACGTGCCATACTCTTAAACATTTCAGTTTCAAACCATTAACGTATGCTGGCAAAAAAACCGCCGCGACATTTCGCGGTTCCGTAAAGTTTACCGTGAAATAAGGTCGTATTTAATTACATTTAATAGGCTAAACATATTTTCATGCCGCTGAACGGATTTTTCGCGTGTATTTGCTTATTGTGTTCAGTTTTTTGCTATAGCCAATCCGACCGGATTGGATCAAAGAAGCAGGCATTGGAGATGCTCACTCATAAGACATCGGACAGTGTCCGGCAAAATTTATATAATTATATTGGTGAAGCCTATTTTAAAGAATCGTTCCTGAATAGGAAGATGGTTGATAGCGCTTTTTATTACCTGCGGAAAGGCGTTTATACAGGCGATTCTGTTAATTCCGATAACAAAGAGATCACCAACGTGAGCCTTTGTTTACTTGCTGAAACATATATATACACAGGAGATACGGCGACAGCTAAGAAAATATGCATGCAGGTAGTGAGGACCTACCATCGGTACAACCAGGGGCCGGATGCAGCGGACACCTGGCGCATGCTGGCATCAGACCTGTGGGATTATAACATAGAAGATAAAATGATCCCTGTCTATTATGACAGCGCTGTTGATCTTTATACAAAAGCAAAGCAGGCACGCAAGATAGCGCAGATGAGAATATTGAAAATGAATTTCCTTTCTGAAAAGGGTAACAGGCCCGCGGCTGAAGAAGAATTGAAGCAGGTAGTAAAACTGGCAGGCGAAAATAAATTCGAGGATTTCTCTGCTATCTATCAACTGCTGGCCAGCGATGAACGATATAAAGGGAATCTGAACATAGCGCTTGGATATGCATTGGAGGCGGTAAAGTATGCGGATCGTTCGAAGGATAAAAACGTCTACGAGCAATGCCATGGCGAGCTTGCCCAGGTATACGAAGAATTAGGCGAGCCGGATAAGAGTGTTTATTGGTACAAAAAATGCATCGCTGAAAGGAAAAATAAGTTATCTCAATACATTATTTACAGAACAACTTCCTTAATGGTTGTTCAAATGATAAAGGGAGGCCAGGCGCGCGAGGCGCTGAAGCTGCTGTTGCAAATGGCAAAAGAAGATCCGCCAAAAGGTCTTGAGGAAAATGCCACATTATGCCAGAGCCTTGCCTATTGTTGTATGGGACTCAAGCAATATAAGCAGGCAGAGCAAAAATACATCGAAATGATCAATGCTTACAGGGAAGGGCAGTTTCATACCGAGATATTGCACATAGCTTATTATGATATAGGAAAGTTCTATGTTGACATCCGGCAGTACGATAAAGCCGGGCCTTACCTGGATAAAGCATTGGAGATAGGAAGATCAACCATCGGCCGAACGAAAGACCTGCAACTATTGCTTTTTAAAGTAGACTCCGCAAAAGGGAATTTTGTTTCTGCCATTAAACATTTCCAGTCTTACAAAGACCTGAATGATACGCTGTTTAACCAGGCAAAAAGCAAACAAATAGAAGAGTTGATGATCCGGTATGAAACGGAAAAAAAGGACCGGGATATTACGATGCTTGAGAACGAAAGCAAATTACAGAAGGGCGAATTGGAACATGCCAATCAGACGCAGAACTGGATCATCGGTGTTGCGGCTCTCTTTCTTGTTATTATAGCATTGTTGATAAATAATACCCGGCTCAAACAACGGACAAATCGAAAGTTGCAGGCGCAGCAAAAAGAGATTGAAAGACAAAATCTTTCGTTACAACACCTGGTTAAGGAAAAAGACTGGCTGGTCAAAGAAATACATCACCGGGTAAAAAACAACTTTCACATTGTAGCAGGCTTGCTGGGGACGCAATCCGAATATCTAAAAACAGAAGAAGCGATAAAGGCGGTGACAGAGAGCCGGCATCGGGTCCATTCAATGTCACTGATCCATCAAAAACTATATCAGTCTGACAATTTATCGGCGATCAATATGGTTGAATACATTCATGAATTGGTCGATTATCTGAAGGACAGCTTCAATATCCGGCAATCCATTCAATTCAACCTGCAGATCGATCGGGTAGAACTGGCGCTGTCGCATTGCATACCACTGGGGCTGATCCTGAATGAAGCAATCACCAACTCGATAAAGTACGCTTTTCCCGGGAACAAAAGAGGAATAGTCGACATATCGCTTAAGAGAATTTCACAGGAACGGTATCGATTGATCATCAGCGATAATGGGATCGGGTTGCCTCCCAATGCGGACTTGCAGCATACGGCATCGATGGGCATGCGGTTAATGAAAGGGCTAAGTGATGACATCGAAGGATATTTTACGATCAATCGTCATAGCCATACGGAGATCATTATCGATTTTATGTACAATCCCGGTTTAAATGAAAGAAAAAATACTGATAGTAGAAGATCAGTTCGTAGAAGCTGATTATTTAAGGCTCATGCTGACACAGGCGGGTTATAGTGTCACTGGTATTGCCCGGTCGGTATCACAGGCGCAGGAAACGATCGGCCAGGTAAGGCCGGACCTCGTGCTGCTGGATATTTTTCTGAAAGGGAAGCACACCGGCATCGATCTTGCAAAGCAGCTGGCGGAAGACAATATGCCCTTTGTGTATCTTTCTGCCAATTCGAATGAAGACATCTTAAATGCGGCAAAAGCAACCCATCCCTATGGCTTTTTAGTTAAACCCTTCAGGGAAAAAGACCTGCTTGTTACCCTCGAAATAGCCAAATATCGCCATGAACATAGCCTGGAGGCCAGGTACCGGAAAGAGGCTACGCTGCAAAAAAGTCTGAAAAATATTCTCAATGAGCAGTTGACATGGGAGCAAAAGCTTTTAAAGATCGCCACCATGCTTCAGCCGCATATTCCTTTTGATTTTATTGCAGCAGGTTTCGACAACATCGGCCACCCGGGCTTTAACGGCCGGTGCTTCCTTCGCATCGGCCTTAACGAATACCAGGCCATCGGTCTGCAGGAGTTACAGATCATAACAGGAAAGACAAAAGAAGAGCTTATTGCATTGCAATCCAATACTGCAAAAGAGACAAACGCCGCCTACTATAATGACGATGCTTTTCAAAATATTTGCAGGCATCCCTCGATAATAAAATTATTTGCTGATTGTTTCCAGCTAAGATCGCATCTTGAACTGCCTTTGAGCATTTCACCCCACCACCCATTCAGCTTTTGCCTGTGTAGCCGCAGGCCTGATGCCTATAATGCCGAGCAGCTTGAATTGTTTCAACGGATACAATGGCCATTGGCAAATAGCATTAGCGGCCTGGCGCAAAACGAGAACAAGGGCGGTTTTGTTTCACCAGGGCAGGTCAGCGGCAATAAAGAAAACAATATTGTTAAAAAGCAGGATTTTAACGGGATGATTGGCAAAAGCCATCTTCTGTTGAATGCGCTGGACATGGCCAGCCAGGTTGCTCCCATGAGCACATCTGTATTGATATTGGGCGAAAGCGGCACTGGTAAAGAAAAGATCGCTGACTATATTCATCAATTGTCGACACGAAAAGACAAGCCCTTTGTAAAAGTGAACTGCGCTGCATTGCCAGCCACATTGATAGAATCGGAATTATTCGGGCATGAAAAAGGAGCATTTACAGGCGCTCATGAAAAAAGGATCGGCAAATTTGAAAAGGCGGACAAAGGCACCATTTTTTTAGACGAGATAGGGGAGATGCCCATCGAGCTGCAGGTAAAATTGTTGAGGGTTTTACAGGAAAAGGAAATAGAAAGAATAGGTGGTGTGGAGACGATAAAGACCGATGTCAGGGTGATCGCGGCCACCAATAAAAACCTCGAAAAAGAGGTTGCCGAAGGCCGCTTCCGCCTTGACCTGTACTATCGTTTAAATGTTTTTCCCATACTATTACCATCATTGCGTGACAGAACGGAAGATATCCCGGCCCTGGCCTATCACTTCATGGATCATTACAACCTTAAGTCGGCTAAAAAGATCAGCGGCTTTTCTGATGATGCTCTTAAAAAGATGATGGCTTATGACTGGCCCGGCAATATCAGGGAAATGGAAAACCTGATAGAAAGAAGTGTATTGCTGGCGAAAGGAAATATTATCGAGCATTTGCCTTTGACGATACCGCAGAAAGCGCGGGATGAATCAACTACGGATGCATTTCGCATAAAAACCATCCAGGAGAATGAAAGGGATTACATCATGTCGGTATTGAAAATAAGCAATGGCAGGATATGGGGCGCCGGCGGTGCTGCCGAAATATTGAACATTCCGCCATCGACACTAAAATCAAAAATGAAAAAACTGGGTATTAAAAAAGGGTATATTCATCAGTAGATCACGAAGTCTACTCCTCTCATTTTCAAACCCTTGAGTTGATCTGTAGATTCAACATTTTTTGCACATCCGAATATGCATTTTTATCCTTATTTCCCCTTCTGACTCACCCCCAGCCACAAAAATATCCACCCCGCTATAAAGAACAGCCCCCCCACCGGCGTGACCACCCCCACCAGCTTACTATGGGCCGTTTCCGCGATCTTCAACGCCGTCAGCAGGTACAGCGACCCCGAAAAAAGAATGATACCCGTGATAAAACAGTTCCCCGCCCAGATCATCCACTTGTTGTTAAATTTCTCCGACAACAACGCCACTAAGAACAACGCAAATACATGATAGAACTGGTAACGCACTCCCGTCTGAAACACCTCCAGCGTATTCGCATCAGTCGTCATGCTCTTCAACGAATGCGCGGCAAATGCTCCCAGGACGACGGACAATGCCCCTAACAGGGCGGCAATGGAAAGAAAGCTTTTATTCATTTTGTAACAATACTCTGATTAATTCCTCCAAACTTATAGACTCTTCATTCACCATGACATCGGCTTGCTCATAATACATCTTCCGCTCACTGAGCTTGCGGATGATAAATCTTTTCAGCTCCTCATCATCCACCTCCCGTATCAGGGGACGGCTCATCCGCTCCTTCAGCAGCCGCTCCTTCAGCACCTCCACCGATGTATTCAGCCAAACCACCTTCCCGCTCTTCTTCATGAACTCGATATTGTTGAAGAAACAAGGCGTCCCTCCGCCACAGGAAAGGATAAAGTTCTCTTCCTTCCCCACCAGTTCCTCCAACACCTCCATTTCCTTATATCTGAAATATTCCTCTCCCTCCACGGCAAATATGTCCGACACGGACCGCTGTTCTTTTTCCACGATCAACGAGTCGAGATCCCGAAAAGGCAGCTGCAGCTTGGAAGACAACAGTTTCCCCCAGTGCGTCTTGCCCGATCCCATAAATCCTATCAAAAATATTTTCATCTTGTTGGATCCTCCTATACCGGTCCCGCTTACTTGAATGCATTCAGCCCCGTCACATCCATTCCCGTTATCAGCAAATGTACGTCATGCGTCCCTTCATACGTGATAACACTTTCTATATTCATCATATGACGCATAATGGAGTATTCTCCCGTGATCCCCATACCTCCCAGCATCTGCCGGGCATCCCGGGCGATCTGCGCCGCGATCTCGCAGCCATTCCGCTTGGCCATCGACACCTGCGCCGGAGTGGCCCTCTTCTCATTCATCAATGTCCCCAACCGCCAGTTCAATAGCTGCGCCTTCGTGATCTCCGTGATCATCTCCGCCAGCTTCTTCTGCTGCAGCTGAAACCCACCGATGGGCCGGTCGAATTGCACCCGCTCCTTGCTATACCGCAAGGCCGTATCGTAACAATCCATCGCAGCCCCCACCACCCCCCAGGCAATCCCATAGCGCGCCTTTGTCAGACAGCTCAACGGCCCCTTCAGCCCTTTCACACCCGGTAATATATTCGCTTTCGGCACCTTCACATGATCAAAGACCAGCTCCCCCGTCGCCGAAGCCCGCAGACTCCATTTTCCATGCGTCGTAGGCGTGCTGAACCCTTCCATCCCCCTCTCCAGGATCAGCCCCCGGATATCCCCCTGCTCATCCTTGGCCCAGACGACAGCCACCTGCGAGAAGGGCGCATTGCTGATCCACATCTTGCTCCCATTGAGGATCACATGATCCCCCGCATCCTTTATATTGCTCAGCATGCTGCTCGGATCACTGCCATGGTTCGGCTCTGTCAGCCCAAAACACCCCAGCCATTCCCCACTGGCCAGCTTCGGCAGGTACTTTTTCCGCTGCTCCTCGCTGCCATACTCGTAAATAGGGAACATCACCAGCGACCCCTGCACCGAGGCAGTCGACCGCACCCCGCTGTCCCCCCGCTCCAGCTCCTGCATCATCAACCCATAGCTGATATAGTCCAGCCCCCCGCCCCCATATTCCACAGGAATGGTAGGACCAAAACAACCTAACTCACCTAATTGAGATACAATCTGTTGCGGGAATTCCGCCCGTTGGGCATAGTCCTCGATAATGGGAGAAATGGACTTTTTTACATACGCCCTCACAGATTCGCGTATCAGTTTCTGCTCTTCTGTCAGCAGATCATCCACCTGGAAATAGTCCGGACTCTGGAAAACATCAGTTTTTGCAGCCATGTACGTTCGTTTTTATTGATTGCACCCCAACGGACCCATGGTCCGTTTTGTCCCCTAATGTAAGAAAAAGCCTGATTATGAACCCCTTCCCTCCCTGCCGGAAAGAAATTATATTTCCGCCCCTTCGGCTATCTGCAAAAGTAGGCCTTCGTCGGAAATGGCTAATAATGGCCCTTCGGACAACCGGCCCGTGGCCGGTTTAAGAAAATATTTCATAATTATGCAACATGAGATGAAACACGTTGTACTTAATGTATCATGAACGCAAAAGCTGCAGGATTGGAACTAACAGAACCGATACTACATGATGAGTTGGTAGAAAGGTGCAAACGCGGGGATTCCCGCGGTTTCGCCGAGCTGTATAATAAATACTGCAAGGCGATGTACAACACCAGCCTTCGTATCGTCAATCACACCGGGGACGCCGAGGACGTCCTGCAGGAGGCGTTCACCGACGCATTCAGATCTTTGGAAGATTTTCATTATAAATCCACTTTCGGAGCCTGGCTGAAAAAGATCGTCATCAACAAATCGATCAACCAGCTGCGGAAGAGAAAAATGGACCTCATCGATATTGACAAGACCAATGTCGGCCACCTCCCCGAGGAAGATACCCTGGACGAAAAGGAAATGGAACTAAAGGTGGAGGACATAAAAAAGGCAGTGAAACAGCTGCCAAACGGCTACCGCACCGTACTCACCCTCTACCTGTTCGAAGGCTATGACCAGGAAGAGATAGCGGAGATACTGGGAGTAACCCACGCCACGGTCAGGACCCAATACATGAGAGCCAAACAAAAGTTATTGTTATTTATAAAACAAGGAGCATTATCATGAATCAGCGGTTAGAACATTTTGTGGACGACCATCGCGAAGACTTCGATACCGAAGTGCCTTCGGGAAAGGTCTGGGATAAGATCAGGCTGGAGATGGAACCTCCTAAAGAAAAAAAAACCATCATCTTCCGCCTGACCCGGACATCCCTTAGCGTGGCAGCAGCTATCCTGCTCGTCGTAGCCGTAGGCTTCTGGTATCTCGGCAACCATAGCGCCCAACCTACTACCGGTACGCCCGACCCGCAGGTAGCAAAGAACAACACCGGCACCAAACCATCCGCCGGCCAAAGCAGCACCCCCGCGGATCACAACGCGGTGGACACTACCCAAAAGGTTGCCCCCGCCCCCACACCGGAGAAAGACCAGATGGCCACTACCCAGCCAAAAGTGGAAAAGAACAACGGTCCCAGGGACGAAGAATCTATTATCAATGAGGAAATGACCCACTATGCACGGCTGGTAGAGCTTAAACAGGAACAGCTCAAGTCCATCGAAAAGGATGAGCCCCTGCTCTACAAGCAGTTCGCCTCCGACGCATACAAGCTGGACAGTGTATACCACAACTTACAAAAGGAACTACCTAATCATCCGAATAAAGAACAGTTATTGGAAGCGATGCTTCAGAATCTTCAGCTGCAGATGGGGCTACTGAATCATCAATTAAACATCATTAAACAAATCAATCATTCAAAACAAAAAGCATATGAAAAAGCATATAAAACTGTTTAGTTCTATATCTCTTTTTCTTGTCTTATCTACACCGGTTATAAGCAAAGCCGCGGGCGGTGACGAAGAAGTAAGAAAAAAAAGGACCATCAACAAATCGTACAATGTAGGGCCCGACGACAAGCTCGAGATCGAGAACCAGTTCGGCAACGTCCAGATAGACACTTGGGACAAAAGCCAGATCAATGTTGACATCACCATCGGCGTACGCGCCTCCTCGGAAGAAAAAGCAAAGGAGATCATGGACGAGATTGACGTGAAGGAAGTGCAGAGCGGCCATATCATCAATTTCAAGACCAAGGTCGGCGAGATACATAGCAATGACAAGAAAGAACATCGTGGCTCCGGTGACGACGACAGGTCCTTCTACATCGATTATGTCGTGCACATGCCTACCGGCAACAGGCTCAACATAGAGAACAGCTTTGGCAGGACAGAAATAGGGGATTTCAATGGTCTCGTCGCGCTGACAAGCAAATTCGGTAGCCTCAAGACCGGAGCCCTCACCAACGTCGATAACATCGACGTGGAATTTGGAAAAGCCTATATCTCCGAGGTCACCAACGGCAAGGTCGTGTTCAAGTTCAATAAGGAATCCATGATCGGGAAGGTCAATGGCAAGGTCAAGATCAGCAGCGAATTCTCCCACAACGTACAATTCAATGTGGCCGAGGATATACAGGACCTCTCCGTTTACGAATCCTACTCCGATATGAAAATGGTCATCCCCAAGAGCCTCTCCGCCCACTTCGACGTGCATACCAGCTTCGGCAACTTTCACAACGACAGTGAGTTCAACATAAGGGAGAAGAGAGAGGGTGGCGACAACGACTATGGCCCCCGTTTCGACAAGGACTACAGCGGTCAGGCAGGCGACGGCAAGGCCAGCATCAAGATCAAGAGCAGCTTTGGCAACGTTCGCCTCACCTATCCCGGCGCACCTGACGCACCCAAATCTCCCCGCACGAAGGAGAAAAAGGACAAAGACAACAGCGACAAGGACGACAGCGACGAAAAAACCACATAGCCGACTTTGAACTGCAGACAGTGGTCCCCAGATTAACTTATCTTGCATGAAAACCAATCCATGCAGGATACATTCGATACGACACAGCGATGCGCTCAACTGTTTGACCGGGAGGATAAGCTGCAAAGCTTTCGCTCCCGGTTTTATTTTCCCCTCAGGGCAGGCGCCGATATACCATCCGCGATCTCTCCACGTCAGATGGCGATCTATTTTTGCGGCAACTCTCTCGGGCTGCAGCCGAGAGGCACGGAAGATGTCATCCGCCAGGAGCTAAAGGACTGGCAGGACCTCGCCGTAGGCGGCTATATGCATGCAAAAGATCCCTGGCTCACCTGCCAGGAACCCCTCCGCGCTCCGCTGGCCCGCATCGTCGGCGCACTCGAGGACGAGGTCACGGTCATGAATGCCCTCACCGTCAATCTCCACATCCTGCTTCACTCTTTTTATCATCCCGGCCCCGACAGGTACAAGATCATCATGGAGGCCGGCGCCTTCCCCTCCGACCAGTATGCAATAGAGACACAAGTCAAATGGCATGGATACGATCCCACTGACGCCATCATAGAAGTCAGGCCCCGCGAGGGAGAAAAGCTTATAAGGGAGGAAGATATCCTCACCGCCATCGATCAGCACCGGGACAGCCTCGCTCTCGTACTCTTCGGCGGCATCAACTATTACACAGGCCAGCTCTTCGATATCGCCGCCATCACAGCAGCGGCCCACGCGGCGGGCGCTTTCGCAGGGTTCGACCTTGCACATGTCATAGGCAATGTTCCCATCCGCCTGCACGACTGGGACACAGACTTCGCCGTATGGTGCTCGTATAAATACCTCAATGGCGGCCCCGGGGCGGTAGGTGGCGCCTATGTGCATGAACGCTATGCCCGTAACAGGGACCATATCCGGCTGGGCGGCTGGTGGGGGAACGACGAGGCCATACGCTTTAAAATGGAAAAGGGCTTTGTACCAAAATCCACTGCCAGCGGATGGAACCTGAGCACCAACCAGGTTTTTAACATGACTGCCCTGAAGGCCTCCCTTCCTATCTTCGATGAGGCGGGTATCGACAGGCTAAGGGCCAAGAGCATAAAGCTTACAGCTTACCTGGCATTTTTGCTGCAACAGTTGACCAACCTTCGTTTTGACATCATTACCCCTATGGATCCCACCCAACGAGGTGCACAGCTTTCGCTTTTTTTTAAAGAACATGGAAAAGCCATACACCAGAAAATGATCGAATCCGGGATTACAGTAGACTATCGCGAGCCGGGTGTAATACGCGTAGCTCCGGCCCCCTTGTATAATTCATTCCAGGATGTCTACGCGTTTTATCATATATTAGCCCATTTTGAATAAGACACATGAAGACATTCGCTGTCCCGAAACCTCCCAAGCTGAAATTCACCTCCCATCTCACTCTCCTGGTGATCATCGCCCTGGTGTTAGCCGTCCTGCTGGGTTACTTCTATCCCAGGACAGCCGTCAAGACCCAGCCGTTGGGAGACTGGTTTATCACGGTCATAAAGACATTCATACCCTTCGTTATCTTTTTTACCATCGTCCCCGGCATCAGCGGCATGAGCAATCTCAGACGGGTAGGACGCATCGGGGTAAAATCATTGCTTTATTTCGAGATCATCACCACCCTCTCCCTCGCCATCGGCATCGTGCTGGCGGAGGTCATCAAACCCGGCAAGGTCAGCAGGGCCGGCCTGGCGGTACAGGACGCATCCAAATACACAAAGCCGGGGGCAGGGCACATCGACTGGGGAAAATTCTTTTTAAATAACCTTACCCTATGGGTGCTCGCCATCGCCATTATCGTGGGCATCATCGTAAGTCTCAATCGCCATCGGGAAAAGATCCTGGCTTTCATCGAGCCCATTACAGAATGGGTCTTCTTCGCCCTACGGTTGGTAATGCTGCTCGCCCCTCTCGGCGCCTTCGGCGGCATGGCCTCCACCATCGGGAAATATGGTTTAAGAACATTGCTTCCTTTGGGGAAATTGATGATCACCATGTACAGCACCATGGCCGTATTCATCATCGTGGTGCTGGGACTGATCCTGCGCTATTTCAAGCTTAATATTTTCACCTACCTGAAGAATATAAAGGAAGAGATACTCATCGTCCTGGGCACCTCTTCCTCCGAAGCCGCCCTGCCCTCCCTGATGACCAAACTGGAACAGATGGGTTGCAGCAAGTCCGTCGTAGGCCTCGTCGTACCCACCGGCTATTCCTTCAACCTCGATGGCACCTCCATCTACCTGTCCATGGCCACCATCTTCCTCGCACAGCTGTATAACGTCGACCTCACCACCGGCGAGATGCTGACCATTCTTGGCATACTCATGATCACGTCGAAAGGCGCCGCAGGCGTCACCGGCAGCGGATTCACCGTCCTGGCTTCCACACTCACCGCCATCCAGCGTATCCCCATAGAAGGACTCGCCGTCCTGCTCGCCATCGATAAATTCATGAGCGAAGCCCGCGCCATCACCAACATCATCGGCAATGGAGTGGCCACCCTGGTTATATCAAAATCCGAAAAGGATTTTCATCCGCCCGCCCCGGCAGCCGCCACAGCACAACCCGCCCCCGCGCAGGCCTAAAAAAATAGCGTAAGAATATTATATATTGTACCTTTATCGGCCTCAACTTATCCCCGGGCTTCCCTCACTTACCTCCACAACTTTGATTTCCCCTTATTCTATCCGCCCCTGTTTCCGACACGTTATGAACATTTGACCAGCTACCCGGTCCGTGCCAGCACATACATCTCATTTGGATAGGTTCATATTGTTAACTTTAAAATGTTTTTGTATGGAAACTCTAGTACATTATGGCATGCAGGTACAAAAAATGTATGACGCCTACAAGATGGGCAACATCTCCTCTATTTTGTCAAACCTGAGCAGAGATGTGATTTGGGAGGTAATGGGTCAGCCCGATGTTCCTTTCGCGGGCATTTATCACGGTCCGGATGATGTAAAAGAATTCTTTAACAAACTCAACGATTCCGTGGAGCCCAACGAAATGGTTGTTGAACACATTCTCGAAAATGAGCATGTGGTCATTGCCACTGGCTATATGAATGCCACAGGGCGCAAAACACGCAAAACTTTTTCCACCACATGGTCGATGATCTGGGAATTCAATGACCAGGATCAGGTCGTTCATTTCCGCGACTGCTTTGATACGCTGGCCTTCGCAAGAGGTCTCACCAGATAGGCAATAGAGCCGGGCCGTCAGGCCTGGCTCTATTAAAGATTATTTCAAATATCCGCTCATCTCCATCGCATACTCCCGCGCCTTAGCCTCCGCCTTCTCCGCAAAATCCTCTCCCTTCCCGGAGAAGATAATATCCCGCCCCACATTCACCAGCAGACCCACATCCTTATTCATCGCCTTCACCGATATCTCCTTCAGACTGCCCCCCTGCGCTCCCACACCCGGCACCAGGTAAAAATGATCCGGCGTCAGCGCCCTTATCTTCCCAAACCACTCCGGCTTGGTAGCCCCCACCACGAACATCAGGTTCTCCGTACTCCCCCACCCACTGGCCGTCCGCAGCACTTTCTCATACAACAACCCTTCCCCAGCCTGCTGCAGCTCAAAATCCGCCGCACCCGCATTGGACGTCAGCCCCAGCAAAATGGTCCATTTGTCTTTATATGCCAGAAAAGGCTGCACACTGTCCGACCCCATATACGGCGCCACCGTGATGGCGTCAAAAGGCATCGTCTCGAAAAAAGCTTTCGCATATTGCGTGGAAGTATTCCCGATATCCCCCCGCTTGGCATCCGCGATCTTGAAATGGTCACGCGGGATATACCGCACCGTACGCTCCATCGTCTCCCAGCCCTTTACTCCATCCGCCTCATAAAAGGCCGTATTGATCTTATAGGCCACACAATGATCCTTCGTAGCATCGATGATCTGCCGGTTGAACTCGAATACAGGGTCCGCATGCCCCTGCAAGTGAGCAGGTATCTTTGTCCTGTCCGTATCCAGCCCCACACAGAGATAGGACCTTTTTTTCCGTATTTGCGCTATAAGCTGCTGACGTGTCATTTATTAAAATTTGCTCTTTTCTTCATTTCCTCCGCCACACCTTTTGCTACATCATCCCCTTTTTCCAGTTCATCCACCACCTGGTGATAGCTCTGCTCATCCCTGTTCTGGCTCAGCTTGTAGGCAGCCTGTATCTCGTCGATGACTATCTTAAAACCCACGATCCCCCTGAAATTTTCATCGTATGTTTTCTCCGGTATCTCTTCCACGGTCACAGGACGGGGCATCGGATGCTCATAATTGTCCACCAGCCGCCTGAGCGCCGCATGCAGCTCATCTCCTTCCACGATCTTCACCGTCCCATAAACATGTACCGCAATATAGTTCCAGGTGGGTACATTCATTTGTGTATACCAGCGGGGAGAGATATATGCATGCACTCCGGCAAAGATCACCAGCACCTTCGCGCCATCCACCAGGGCATATTTTTGCTCGTTCCCCCTGGAGATATGCCCCATGAGGATATCACGCCCATCCATATCTTTTTCCAATAATAAAGGAATATGTGTCCCGGCCGGAATGCCGTCCTTCGTGCTGATCAGGATGCCAAAGGAATTCTCACGTATAAAGGAATGGATCTTGTCGATGTCTTTTTCTTCATATCTCCGGGGAATGTACATGGCCGCAAAATTACTATCTTTATAGCAAACAGCCCCCCACATGCGCCGCACTTTATCCCTTCTTATCCTGGCACTGCTGGCCGCCCCCTGTCTCTTTGGCCAGACTGAAACGCCACCCGCCGATGACATGCCCTTTGGGCTTATAATGGGCATTATTCTTCTGTCCGTAGCTCTTGCATGCATGACAGCAGGCGTTATAATAGCCGTGGTAGCCTTGTCCATCACAGCAGCCATGGCAGCCGCAGGGATCATCTCCACCGCCCTCGTCGTTGGGCTCTATAAAAAGTCGGTAACTGCAGGATTCAAAACCTTAATTATGCTGGTCAGCGCCATCGGCGGCAGCATCACCGGAATCACCGGCGTGTACTTCGCCAACAAAATATTCAATCTTAACCTCACCAGGATCACTGTTGCCTGGGCCGGAATTGCCGGCGGTCTCATAGGAGGTATCCTGCTCTCATTGATCATCATCACCATCATCCGCGTCATCTTAGCGCGCATAGCGCGCTAAGCAACCACCTCCGCGACCTTCTCCCCCCGCATATTGGCATTCAGCATGGCAATGCTCCTCACCGCACTGCCCGTCATATCCGTAAAGGCTTTTTTGGAAATGACATCCTCGCTCACCATGATAGGCACCCCAACATCACCACCTTCCCGTATGCTTTGTACCAGCGGTATCTGTCCCAAAAAAGGAATATCGTATTCTTCCGCCAGCCTCTTCCCTCCTTCCTTGCCAAAAATGTAATATTTATTCTCAGGCAGCTCCGCCGGCGTGAAATAGCTCATATTTTCCACCAATCCGATAATAGGTATCTTCAGCTGCGCCTGCCCAAACATGGCTATGCCCTTTTTCGCATCCGCCAGGGCCACATCCTGCGGCGTAGTCACCACGATCACCCCCGTCACCGGCGCCGTCTGCAAAAGCGTCAGATGGATATCCCCCGTGCCCGGCGGCATGTCTATCACCAGGTAATCCAATTCCCCCCACGCTACATCCGTGATGAACTGACGTATGGCGCTGCTGGCCATCGGCCCCCTCCATACCACCGCATTCTTCTCATCCACCAGCAACCCGATGCTCATCAGCCGTATCCCGTATTTCTCCAGCGGCACGATCATCCCCTTTCCGCCTTCACCGCCCCCCGTCATCATGGGGCGCTCGCCTCTTACACCAAACATGATCGGAACACTGGGACCATAAATATCCGCATCCATCAACCCCACCGATGCGCCCCCCCTGGCCAGCGCCAGGGCAAAATTGGCAGCCACCGTGCTCTTCCCCACCCCTCCCTTGCCGCTCATGACAGCAATGACATTCTTCACCTTCGGCAACAGGGACTGAGGTTGTATATCCTTCCGGTTGGTGCTCGTATTGGCCGTGAATTGCACGTTCACCGTAGCATCTTTATTTACCAGCAAACGCACCGCATTGATACAGGCATTCTTGATATGATCTTTCATCGGGCAGGCGGGCGTGGTCAGCACCACGGTAAAAGTGACATAATTCCCATCGATCTTCAGATCTTTCACCATGTTCAATGTCACTATATCTTTGCCAAGATCAGGCTCTTGTACGTTACTCAAGGCCTCCAAAACTTTTTCCCGGGTCATGCGCAAGATTTTGTTAAAAACTTTATTTTGAGACAAAATTAACCATTGACCTCCTTACTTTGTTTACGATTTAAGGTTTAAAGTTTAATTTTGAAACCATTGTACTGGCCGCACTAAAGCCGAAAAAGTCCGCTGAATGAAAAAATTTTTACTATACATTTTACTGCTTTCCGCACCGTCCTTAGTGCACGCCCAATTCGACAAATTAAAAGATTCCGTAGTACAGCTTTATGGCGTCGTCATGACCGCAGACAGCCTCAAAGGCATACCCGCTGTGAGCATTGTCGTCAAGGGACGTAACCAGGGTACTTATTCGAGCGATCAGGGCGTATTCTCCATTGTAGTGCTGAAAGGCGACCAGGTGGAATTTACCAGCATCGGCTATAAGCCCGTCCTCGTCAATATCCCTGATACATTCCACGGTAATCAATACAGTGTCATACAGTTGATGGTGCAGGACGCCCAATACCTCCCCGCCACCATCATCAAGCCGCGACCTACCCGGGAACAGTTCGAGCGGGATTTTGTCAACACCCCCGTCCCGGATGACAACATAGAAGTAGCCCGGCAAAATACCTCCGCAGCAAAGAGACGCCTCCTGGCCCGGACTCTTCCAGCCAGCGCAGGCGAGGCGGCCAGCACCTATCTGCGCCAGAACGCCACCCGGTACTACTACCAGGGCCAGGCGCCACCACAAAATATCTTCAACCCCGTCGCCTGGGCCGACTTTATCCAGGCCTGGAAACGGGGCGATTTCAGGAATAACAACTGATCCGCCCCCACCCGGGACGGGACCAATCCGGATTAACCAAGCTATCTATATGGAAAAAATCGCAGTCGTCGGCGCCGGTACCATGGGTAATGGCATCGCTCATGTTTTTGCTCAGAATGGATTCATTGTCAATCTCATAGACACCAACCCGGCCCAGCTGGAAAAAGCCCTCCAGACCATCGGAAAAAATCTCGACCGGCAAATAGCCAAAGGCGGGCTTACGGAGGACGCCAAGGCGACCACCCTAAAGGCGATTACTACCCACACAGACCTAAAAGAAGGGGTAAAGGCCGCCCAGCTCGTCGTAGAAGCAGCCACCGAAAACATCGAAATAAAGCTCTCCATATTCCGTCAGCTGGACGAACACAGCCCCGCCGGCTGTATCCTGGCTTCCAACACCTCCTCTATCTCTATAACAAAGATCGCATCCGTCACCCGCCGCCCCCAGTCGGTCATAGGACTTCATTTCATGAACCCTGTCCCCATCATGAAACTCATCGAGATCATCAACGGCTACGCCACCGGCAAGGACATCACAAAAGCAATGGTGGAAATAGCAAGCCGGCTGGGAAAAATACCCTGTGTTGTCAACGACTACCCCGGATTCATCGCTAATCGCATCCTCATGCCCATGATCAATGAGGCCATCTTCAGCCTCTATGAAGGAGTGGCCGGCGTTCAGGAAATTGACACGGTAATGAAGCTGGGAATGGCCCACCCGATGGGACCCCTTCAATTAGCCGATTTCATCGGACTCGATGTCTGCCATTCCATCCTGCACGTATTACACGACGGATTTGGCAACCCCAAATACGCACCCTGCCCCCTGCTCACCAATATGGTCACGGCAGGCTACCTGGGCGTCAAGAGTGGAGAAGGATTTTATAAATATACCCCCGGCTCCAAAGACCTCGTCGTCAGCGGCAGGTTCGACAACTAGCCCGCCCATGTCAGCGTAATTATCTCGGCACCCCCAGCTTGTCACAAACCTCCTCGTAAGACATATTGGTATAGTTGCTTGCGATGTTCTGGAGCGTCCCCGTGTTTATCACATTTCCGCTGCGCGTCACGGTACCCGGAGTATAGCTCGCCGAATGAACCGCGCCGGGGATGATAATGTAACGGAACTTATTCTTCGAGGAGTTATAGGTCTTGTAGGCATTCTGGTCGTTGATAAACCGGATCTTTACCTGCCCCAGCGACACCGGCGCAGACCAGGTATCCACCTCCGTGGTAGTCCCCGACATATACGTAAGAGTTACAGGCAGCGGAGCTACCTGCGTGGTAGGCCATAACAAGGAATTGTATTGATTCAGCTTCGCATATACAATGACGGTTCCGGTGTCCAGGATATTCTGCGTTATGTCCGTCGCAGTTTGGATGTAATTGAACCCCCATATGCCGAAAACCGTATCTTTTGTATACGAGGTGGGCGTGAACCAGTCGGAGTAAATGACATTGGCCGAGCCCGCGGAACCGGCAGGGCCGGCAGGACCGGCAGCGCCGTTTGCACCAGCAGGACCAGCAGGTCCGGTAGCACCCGCAGGACCGGGGTCGCCTTTTTTACAGGATACGATAGAAAGGGCCAAAACGGTTACACATAGGAATGATGCTTTCATACTTCAAGGATTTAAAGAGTTGATGATCTTTCTTAGAATATATGGTCCGTGTAAAACATAGATTTACACTCACATATAAGGACAGAAAATGGCCTTCCTGGTCCTATAAAATATCACCACTCTTTTATTGTCCCTGAACCGGTTATTTTACCCATATACCACTAAAAATACCCATTTACCGCTAGTACTTACCAGCTTATTGGGTCCGCCTTACCTTGAAGCTCCCCGTCATGGGATAATTAGTCTGGCTCAGGGTGTCTTTCAAAGACCCGCTGAGATTCCCCAAAATAAACCCGTTTATATTCCCAAACTGGGAGATGACACATTGCATAGCGCCATTTTGGAAGTAGGTATGATTAGGAATGCCAAGCAAAAAACCGCTCACAGGGAAAGTACCCGTTCCCGTAAGGGTCGGCACCCCGAATTGCAGCGAATTACCCGCGCTTCCCCAGACGGGCAAAGAATTGAAATTACTCATATTGTTCGCAAGCCAGTAGCCGATGCTGTCTGTAGGATAGTTCATCGTATAGGTCTGGCCGTTCATAGATATGTTGAAATATTGCTCTATTACAGTACCACAGGCCGTTAGCGATCCCGCGTCCAGCTTTCCCGTATCCGCCGTCAACACCACGGCATTGCCCTGCACATTATTCTTATAGTCCCCCGCTGCCAGTGACACCGACGTGATATCATACGAGCAGCGTTTCACCGTGAATGAAAAAGTTCCCTTGGACACTTTCGTCCAATACGGCATTTTATCCACTAACGCCGACACATATCCGCTGTCTACCGCTGCATTGTTGCAATCCACCACATTGCCGGATATAACAAGCGAATATCTCGTATCCGACACCGTGAGCGTTCCCAGGTCCTGATCCGTCAACGCAGGACCTACATTGGCGCCTCCAACCAGGCTGCCGCAAGGATTCATGATCTGCAGCTGTAGCGTCTGCCCCCTTGGTATCATCCCGCTGGCATAGCCATTGGCATCCGTCCAGCCACCACGGGTGCCAAAATTAGCAGAGACAAATTGCATATAGGTAAAGGCCAGCGGATTGCCGGATTGATCCTTTATATGGACCTTGAAATTCACCGCCCCCGAAGGAGCATCACAATTCCACCAGGAGAAATGAGGCACCTGACCCACATAGCTATTTCCCTGCCGGTCAGCCGATCCCTGTTGTATCCATTTACCCGTCGTATCATTGAAGTACCACAAGGGTATCGACGCCGGTGCGCTGGCTTGCAGAGATGCAGGAATGGCCATTCGGAGCGTTGCTGTTTTCCCGCCGGCTATCTGCAATTTCTCTCCCGCATCACCTTCCAGCTCTACCACCATCATACCAAATGACTGCAATAAGGTTTCCTTCCCATCCGTGCCGATGCCCCGGAGATCACCCGGCATATGAGTGGACATATCCTTCTCTGTGGGGTCCAGGTAGGCGGCAAATACATGCACCGTACCCGTATAGGCGGTATTGGTAGATGCGGTTACCACCCCTCCCCCCTCAAAAGCTACTGTATCTCCCTGTGTCACTACAACAGCCCCCCCTGCCGCTGCGGAAAAAGTTCCTTTGGATGTACGGGACAGCAGGGTAATAGTAACAAGGTTCGAGCTGCCTGCATCCGTGAGTATGCTGCGCGATCCCGTGAAATACCCGTTCTTGGTCACTTTTACAAAGCCAAACCGGGAAGACATCTGTATATTGGCAAAGGTGAAAACACCATTTGCATCCGTCGTCGTG
The DNA here is from genome assembly GCA_001898505.1 of Sphingobacteriales bacterium 50-39. Lineage (GTDB taxonomy): Bacteria > Bacteroidota > Bacteroidia > Chitinophagales > Chitinophagaceae > Puia. Next base: position 280,872 of record MKTZ01000001.1, on the reverse strand, counting down.
CTCGCGGTACCGCTGGTCACAGCAGCCCCCTGCACAGGATTTCCATTCTCGTCCAGCACCCGCCCTTGCAGGCTGGCCGTCACAAGTTTGTCGGCTGGAAGATCATTGGAGTAAGTGGTAGTATCTGCGTATTTGTTACAGGCAAGAAAGGCCGTAATACAGGCCAACACAATGAGGGTCAGGGTCAGACGGAGGTTTTTCAAGGGATATTGATTTGATTCAGAGAATTACAACGGCTAAACACCCTCCTAAAGTATGTTTAGCGGGAGCCCTGTATGTTTAGCGTGTGCTCACCTCCACATTTCGCAGCTCCTTCAGCAGATACTGGATCTCGGAACCCCGGTTCTTAGGGACCCCAATGGTCATGCTGCAGAACAGCTGCATTTCCTGCCGGATCACCCGCCCGTTATACTGCTTCACCACCCGCATGATCTCATTCATCTGTGTATAGTCGAATTGCACCACCAGCTCCTGCTCCACCTGCTTCTGTACCAGCGGTGTCGTCTGCAACGCCAGGGCCGCCGCCGACTTATAGGCATTGATCAGCCCCGGCACGCCCAGCAATGTCCCCCCGAAATACCGCACCACCACCACCAGCACATTTACCAGCTCCTTGCTGTCTATCTGCCCCAATATTGGCCGCCCCGCCGACCCGGAAGGTTCGCCATCATCACTCACACGATATACATTCCCATCCAGCCCCAGCCGGTAGGCAAAACAATGATGCGTAGCCTTGGGATGCAGCTTCTTCACCCCATTCAGCTTCTCCTTGAACTCATCTACGCTGCTCACCGGGATAGCATACCCGATGAATTTGCTGCCCCTGTCCTTGAATTCTGCAGTAGCCTCTCTTTCTATGGTATAATAAAAATCTTGTTCTGCCATGTTTATGTTAATGTCTGTCCGACGCCCTGGTCCGTCCCGTATTCTCCCCCGGCATCAGTCCGGTCGGTAATAGCTGATCACATCTGAAAATAGTTTCTCCTGTCCCACCAGCCGCTCCCCACGCAATGCGGGTGAAGCCAGCCCATCCGGTATCTGTAACGTCTCATTGGTAACAACCCTTGCCTCATCCCAGTATCCCTCATCGATAAAGGATTGCAGCAACGCTGCCCCCCCCTCGATCAGCACACTCGAGATCTTCAGCTGATACAACCCCATCAAAAGCTGTTGCACCAGGCTGCTGTCCGTCGCCAACTGATAATACTGCAAGTTTCCTCTCTCCTCATGTAACAGCTCATTGAAAACGATCGTCCTCACCTCCCCATCAAATAGCCGCAAAGACCCCGGCAGACGCAGCTCCCTGTCTATGACCAGCCGGATGGGGTTCACCCCCTTCCATAGCCGCACCGTCAGGGACGGATCATCCACCAGCGCCGTATTCGTCCCCACCAGTATGGATGTTTCCTCACTCCGCCATTTATGCACCAGCCTGTTCGTAAATTCATTGGAGATCGACACTCTCCCCCCCGCCCCCGCGATCCTTCCATTCATGCTCTGCGCCCATTTCAGCACGATATAAGGACGATGTTTCGTATGAAAAGTAAAGAACCGACGGTTCAGCTCCCGGCATTCCTGCTCCAGCACCCCCACCGTCACCTCCACACCCGCTGCCCTTAATTTCTCTATCCCCTTCCCATCCACCTCCGGAAAGGGGTCCCTGCATCCCACCACCACCCGGGGTATACCCTCCCGTATGATAAGGTCCGCACAGGGCGGGGTCTTGCCAAAATGCGCACAGGGCTCCAGCGACACATAGATCGTAGACTCCCGGATCAGGGCCCTGTCCTCCTCCTTCACAGCCGCAATACAGTTCACTTCCGCATGCGCCTGCCCATAAATTTGGTGATACCCCTCCCCGATGATCCGGCCCCCATGCACCAGCACCGCCCCTACCATAGGATTGGGGGCGACATGGCCGCTCCCCAGCCGGGCCAGCTCGATACAACGATATAGGTATAATTCCGAAAAGTTCAAGCTGTAAAATTACTTATTTTTAAGCATGGATATACAACAGGCACAAAGGGAATTACTCGCCCGCCTCATACCTATCTACGGGGAACGGGAAGCCGCACAGATCGGCGACCTTGTAATGGAGAACATTACAGGTAAGAGAAAGATCGATCGCCTGTTGAACAAGGACGTCATGCTCAGCCCCTTCCAGACCGATATCTTCCACCAGTATATCTTCGGCCTGTCAAAAAATCAGCCCGTCCAATATGTCCTCCGTGAAAGCTGGTTCTGCGGAATGAAATTCTATGTCGATCAGCATGTCCTGATCCCACGCCCCGAGACAGAAGAACTCGTGGAATGGGTGACCTCCGAATCCACCGATACACCCCTCTCCATCCTCGACGTCGGAACAGGCAGCGGCTGCATCGCCATCTCCCTCAAAAAAAAGCTGCCCGCTGCCACTGTGCATGCCTGTGATATCAGCCCCGACGCCCTGACAGTAGCACGACGCAACGCCGCCGACCTCGAGGCAGACGTAGACTTCCAATTGATGGATATCCTCGACAGCCGCCAACGGGAATACCTGCCCACCCTCGACCTCATCGTCAGCAACCCCCCATATATCCCGTTACGGGACAAGTCCTCCATGTCCCCACATGTCGTCGAATACGAACCCCATATCGCCCTTTTCGTAAAAGACGAAGACCCCGTCGTCTTCTATCAAGCCATCGCCCAGCTGGGTAGAGAAAGACTGTCCCCCACAGGCGCCCTCTATGCCGAGATCCACGAAGACCTGGCTGGCCAGGTGGTAGCGGCCTTTAAAAAGGCTGGCTATCAAAACATTGTGGTAAAGCAGGACATGCAGGGCAAAGACAGGATGATAAAAGCAACGATGTAACATTAATTTATTTTAATCCTCTCTCATTCCCATATAGCTTTGCGCGTTTTTTGGACGTTACAAGTATCTTATGCTCAAAAACAGACGCATCCTATCACGCGCATTGTCGGCAGTTTTCATCCTGATCGTCACCCATACGGCATCAGCCCAATCCGGTGATCCTCTTTTTAAGGACTCCGGCTGGAGCTATCATTTTCAGTTCACAGGCATCATCCAGGCCCACCCTGATTTCCACGCTCCCTACAGCGGACAGAACAGCCTGTCGCCGAAGCATGAAAGAGCCTACTCCGTCACCACCACACTCTATCTCGGTCGCCATCTTTGGAAAGGAGCAGCCCTGTATTTCAATCCGGAAATGGCCGGCGGCCGTGGCGTCGGCAGCACCCTCGGCATCGCTGGCTTCCCCAATGGAGAAACCTTTCGCATCGGCAATCCGGAACCAACCGTATACATAGCCAGGATCTTTCTCCGTCAGCACATCGATCTCGATAAAGACCACTATGAGAACCTCACCGACGACGCCAATCAAATAACGGAACGCGTCTCCACCACCCGGCTGACCCTGACAGCAGGGAAATTTTGCCTGGGTGATTTCTTCGACAACAGCAACGTCAGCCACGATCCCCGTTCCGACTTTATGAACTGGTCGCTCATGAACAATGGAGCCTATGATTATGCGGCCAACACCCGCGGCTATACATATGGCTTCGTGGCGGAATACATAAAACCCACATGGACCCTCCGGCTGGGCACGGCCCTGGAGCCCACCTACTCGAATGGCCCCGACCTCGACTTGCACTATACCCACACCAACAGCGAGAACCTGGAATGGGAAAAAAGATATACCCTCCACAAACACAAGGGAACGCTCCGCCTGCTGGCGTATTATAATGTCAACAAAGCCCCCCGCTATGCAGACATCATCGATGCCAAACTCAGGGGCACCGATACCAGCATGGACGTCATCTATGGAAAAGCCTATGGAGGAAAAAAATACGGATTGGGCATCAACACGGAACAAGAGCTCTCCAATTTCGTCAGCGCCTTTCTCCGGCTGGGATGGAACGATGGGAAGACTGCCACCTGGGCATTTGCAGAGATCGATAACACCGTCAGCGGCGGCATACGCATATATGGACAGAGCTGGAAGAGATCAGCCGACAACATCGGCATCGCACTCCTGTCCAATGGACTCTCCGGACCTCATCGCGACTTCCTCGCGGCAGGTGGATATGGGTTCATGATCGGGGACGGCCAGCTCCCTCATTACGGCCGGGAAAATATTGCAGAGCTCTTTTATCAATGCCGGGTATTCTACAATTGCTGGGTCACCCTCGACTATCAGCTCGTGGATCATCCCGCCTATAACCCCGACAGAGGCGCCGTACATCTCTTCGCAGCCAGGGCACACATAGAGTTCTAAGCCCCGGACCGCCTGTTAGGACATTGGTCACAGCATGATCTTCTGCACATAGACCACCTGTCCCTTCACCATCACGGCAATCACCTGTATGCTTCCCGACTGGGCATTCCCAACAGGAACTTCCACCGTACTGGGGCCCTTCGTGAATTGAACATTTCTTCTTTGCAGCGCCTGACCCGACAGACTATAGATAGCGACAGTCGCCGGATAGTCCGCATCTGCATTCGCTATCAATCGAACACCACCAGCTCCATTCCGGGCAAGCCCCGTGATCTGCAATCCCGATACACGCGAAGAGGGCTCTCCGGCAGGCTTCACGGTCGTATCCCCCAGGGACAGCACGACAAAATCCACTACGCTGACGGTTTGCACCGCCGTATCCTTACAACCATTCCTTTTTTCCGTCACGATCAGCTGATACTTGCCCCAGACGCCCGTAGTATCCACCGTTCTTGGGTTCTGGATCGTGGAGGAGAAACCGCTTGGACCACTCCAGGCCCAGGTCAGCCCCTGCGATCCGCCAAAAGGAGTAGGATAATTACTGGCCGCGACATTCCCACCCCAGAACTGCAAATAAGAAAAATTCCCTACCAGCGACACGGCAATGGAAGCCTTGGGCCGGAATGTATCGATAGGTATGACAACCGTATCCGTACGGGTGGCCGGGCAGCCATCTGCAGGCGATGCCGACACGATATAGGTGCCCGGCTTCGTTATCGTCAGCTGTGAGCTGTCCGCATTGGAGCCCGAGATAGTCGCGCCGCCCAGCGTCTGCCAGCTATAAGTGCCAATGGTAGTATGGTTCGTGATCTGGATCGTACCCACATTCTTGTTGCAACGCAGCGTATCCGGCTTCAGCGTATAATCCAGCACGGGGGGCGACACAAAAGTCAGCGGGGTCATAAAGTCATGCATTTGGGCGGTGAAGGACGAGGAAGCCCTCGATGTAAAGAAAATATCGGAGAAAAGAGATTGGCAGGGGTTTGATCCCAGAGTGCTGTACAGGGCAGGATCGAGCCCCATACGGGTCAGGTTCAGGCCAAGTTCGATGAATTGCAGAGTTTGATACTGGCTGCTCCAGCCCGCCCCGCTATAGGTCCCCCACGGCGTGGAATAAGTCGTGTCTTGTGCCGCGGTTGTCGAATAGTTGGCAATGCCCGCGCCAAAAGCCGTCGATCCCGTATTGGAGACCACAGACACATAGCCATAGGCCGGTGTACTACCGTCGAGAAGGCCGGTAAAACTAAAATCAGCGGGAACAACCGTGCTGTAGGTCGACTGGCTCACCCATATCCGCACATCCACCGTGGGGGCCATGCCAGACGTGTAACTGACAGCCAGGATCATATCCCCCGTCTGGATTATGTTGCCCATCACATCGAAAAGCCACTCCGTATGGCCCGCGCTCGTACCGGCAGAGGTGAACTTACCGGTGGTACTGTTGTAGGAAAAATTATTTTTATACAGCTCGATGTCGAGATACCGGGACCCGTTGACACCGGCGGTCGATACACCCGTGAATAGCCAGAGGGAGTCATTTACCGTGACGCCATCTCTCCGCATATGCGCATAGACATCGATGAGGTCGTCCTTGGAGGTGAAGGGTTTGACCCCTCCCTGCCAGTTGTTGGGATCATCGCCATTCTTGCAGGCAATGGTAAAGGCAGTACTGTCCTTGGATGAAGCCGCTGCGGAATAGTCCCTTCCATAGACGGCATCCAACCATAACCTCCCGCCTATCTTGGAATACAGCGGGGCTGACATCCGCTTATAGAAAGAAAAATTGCTCCCCCCTTGCAACTGGGAAAGATAGCTGGCCGCGTTTGAAGTATCGATCACATTGTTGCCCGTCAGGGAAGGAGCAAACCAGTCATCGCTGGCCACGGGTCCCGTGACCAGGCCATATTTCATCCAATTACTTTTCGTATCAGCATCTACGCCAAAATTGGCATACTTCCCGCCATTGCTCAACTGACCGATGGCGCCAAATGGAAAACAGCTCAGCACAAACAGAAATAGGGTAATAGTTTGTTTCATAGCTACGGATTTAATGACTCAAGTTCTTTTCAGGCTATGGGCTTAGTTTTTCATAGGATCATGGATATAAGTTCTTTATAATATAACGAATCCAGCCGTCACATATTTTGTGGATTCAGGTTCTTCTAATTCATCGGATTCAGGTTTTCTACAGTTTTCTAAAGTTGGACCCTTCATGGGAATGATCCGGACACGAAGTATGATTTCATGCCCGGATCAATTGGATCTCAGACGATTGGTTACTTCTTCCGTAAGTTTATCGTCCCGGCATTGGTCACGACGCCGTTGGCGACAGACACCGTGAATGCCGTATCCTTATAACTGGAATCCTGGGCGTGCAACAACAGGTTCCAGCTTCCTGGGTTAACTCCCCCTATGAAATAATATCCCGTAGTTGAATCAGGCAATGACAACAGCGTATCGGTACCCTGCACAGCCCAAACTTCCGGATGGGCAGCGGCAGGCAGCACGAATCCCTTTATACTGCCCCCGATTGCCTCCGCATAAGTACGGATCACTGGTTTCAGGATGTACTTGCCTGAACCCGTCGACACGATGGAACGGTTTGCATCGAAATCTATCCAGAGACGATAAACGATACCGTCCGTCAATGTCGCATGAATATTGAATTTCAGCCCGGATTGCTGGGCTGAAGGTGTTTTTAGATCATGAGACTGACCATTGATCACAACGGAGTTGTTGTTCCCAAGGATCAAACGCATTTGCGATAGCTGGCCCGACGGGAGATCCGCCGAGGCCAGTATCGTATCCATACCATTTCTAAAAGCCAACAGGTTATAAACCCCAGGGCGCATCAGGTTGATCGTCCGCCATCCTGAGCTGGTCCCCGTATCAGAGCTCATATTTACTTGTATACTCTGCACATCGATATTGACAGCATCATACACAGCAGGATCATCCGTCAACCTCACTTCCAGACGTCCCGTCCCATTGCCGCTGCTACTACTGCTGTTCTTATTACAGGAGAAAAGAACAAAGCCACTGATGAGCATCAATGCCGTCAAAAACCAGATACCGTTTGTTCTCTTTAGATTCTTCATGAGTATAAATTTTTTCACATGCACCCGACTCACAGAGTTAGAGTTGATTATACTCATCTCATAGGGTCGGAATGCCAGGTTTCTCCTATAAGGACAGAAAATATCCCCCCCGGTCCTAGTCCAAAGGAAACTTTTTTATCCTATTACATTAAAATTTAATACTATACGTAATACTCGGTATGACAGGGATAAAAGGCAGCTCTCTCGCCACCACCTTCCGGGTGGAAGGGTCTATTGTCCTGTAAACAAAGGAGTTATTCTGTCGGGCATAAATATTGTACACGGAAAATATCCATTCCGTCTCCAGCGTCCTCTTACCCACAGTCCGGCTCTTCATATAATGTATATTCAGGTCCAGCCGGTCATAAGGACTGAGACGATAATTATTCGCAATGATATTCCAGGTGCCCCCATGCCCATTATTGCTATGCCCGTTATTGGGATGGTCATACAACCCATTGGCTTTCCCATTCCCGTTCCCACCAGCGCCATTTCCATTGCCGTTCCCATTTCCATTCCCGCCACCGTTACCGCCCCCACCCCCATTAGGAACAAAGGTGGAATCAGGACTCAACGTAAACGCCCTCCCGCTGGCGATCAGAAAATTCGCCGCTATCTTCCAGTGCGCCGAAATAGAATAACCAACAGATAAGTTCAGCATATGCCTTCTATCATACGCAAAAGGAAATTTCACCCCCTCGTTCAGGCTGTCGAACTGCTGATTGGCATAGGCCAGCGTATACGCCAACCACCCGGTCCACCTTCCCCTGTTCTTACGAACGAGCAATTCGGCGCCATAGCTCCAGGCCCTCCCGAATATCAGCTGATTCTCTAAAGAGGTATTTAGCATGAATGTCGTATCTCCACCAAACAACACCTGGTTCTTCATTCGCCGGTAATATACCTCCAGACTCGTCTGAAAAACATTCTCCGAAAAATTCTTAAACAACCCCGCCGACACCTCCTGCGACTCCTGCGGCCGGACCAGCTTGCTGCTGCCGATCCAGATCTCGGCAGGGAAGGTGGCATTATAGCTCTGCATCAGGTGAATATATTGATGCATGTCCGCAAACGAGACCTTTATGCTGGTCGACGGATCGATCATATACAATACGGACAGCCGCGGCTCCACAGAGAAATATTGCACCCCGGGCTTGAAGAACAGCGGCGCCCTTACCCCCGCATATACCTTCCATCGCTCCCCGATCCTGATATCGTCACTGGCATATACAGCCACACGGGAAGCCGTTTTCGGCGGTATCCCGCTCGGTACGATCGTGCCCGAACTATCCCCCGGCGCCCCCTTGCCATTCAGCGAAGCCGGATATACGGTCTGGTATAGATAATCCGCACCCACATTGATCTTATGCCCCGCAGACAGATACCAGGTCAGGTCGGTCTTTGCCTGCATATCCCTGATACCCGAATACAGCTGCGCAAAATAACCCAGCTCCGTAGCCGACAGCCATTGATGATAGCGATTGTACTCCACGGACGTATTGGAAAACAGCTTCCCATTGTACTGGTGGTTCCATCGCGCAACAAACGCGGAATTCCCAAAATGCATCGAATAGTCGATACCCGCCACATCCGAGGAATCTCTCGTATACGTATTGTTATCCCTTCCACTATAATAGCTCAGCAGGATACGATCCTTCGCGGACAACTGGAAATTTACCTTGGCATTGACATCATAGAAATAATAATTGGAAAAGTAATTTTTATGCAGGAATGGATGGAGCAATACATCCGTCGTACTCCTGCGCGCCGAGACGAGAAAGGATGACTTGCCCTTTTGCAACGGCCCATACAATGTTACACCCGACGAAACGCTGCCCATCTGACCCGAACCGCCAAATTGCTGATTGTTTCCATCCTTCATCGCAACATCCAGCACCGAGCTGATATGGTCCCCATACTGGGCGGGAAAGCCACCCTTCAGCAGGCTGGCATGCTTGATGGCCGGCGGATTGAATATCCCTACCAGCCCGAATATATGGCTCGGATTGTATAAAGTAGCCTCGTCCAGCAGGATCAGGTTCTGCCCCGCATTCCCACCCCGCACAAAATAGCCCGGTGTCCCATCGATACCCGCCTGCACGCCCGGCATCATCTCTACAGAGCCGATCACATCCCCCGCACCGGCAGCAGAAGGAGCAGCCGTGATCATATCGGTCGACATCTCGACGAGTGCAGCCTGGTTCTTCTTTACATTATCCTCCCGCTTGTCGCTCGTTACGGTCAGCTTCCCGATCTCCACCTGCTCCACATTCACTTCCAGCACAAAAGACTGCGTAATATCCCCCCGCCCCCCCACCCGGCCGGTCACAGTTTTATATCCCACATAGGACACCTCCAAATCCACCGTATCCGCAAAAGGAACAGAGATGGAATAGAACCCGTAATTATTGGTCATGATCCCCGTCTCCGCAGAAGGTATATAGACTGTGGCGCCGATCAGCGACTCCCCTGTACGCGCATCCTTTATAAAACCGCTGAGCGTGACCCGGGCAGGCTGGACCGCCTTCTGCAAAATGATCTGATCCCCAATGATACGATAGGTAATAGTGCTGCCCCGGAACAGAAGAGTCAACAATTCGCTTAAAGGCATACGCACCGCCGACACGGACACAGGAGCCTGTCCTACCGCCAGATCCGAGCTATAGGCAAACTTATAAGGTATCTTGAACTCGATGATGGATAACGCTTCCTTGAGCGGGCGGTCTTTTATCTGTACGGTGACAAGAGGTTCATCCGCCTTTTGAGCGACAGCCGACTGGACAAAAAATGTAAAAAGGAGCAGCAACACCGCGGCCCTGGTGGGCCATTGGAGGGAGTGTGCAGTCGTCCGGTTCATTCAAAGGTATTAAAGCACTGATTAATACCCTTTAAACGCGAATAACGGCAAACTTATTATATATAGCTATATTCCTTAATTATGCGCACCCGCCTGCGTCAAAACATACTCCCCGTTCACCACACTGTATTCCAGGTTCAACGAGGCACAGATGGTCTTTATGGCATCCTCGAAGGACTCCCCGCCCAGGTGGACGGTCAGCTTCTTTTGCCCCATCGTCGTATCGCTCAGCACGATCTTTTTGCCCGATGTTCTCTCCAGGGCAGCTATTACGTCCGATAAGGGTTTATCGTCAAATCGCAGCAGATCATCCCGATTGCTGACCGACCCGAATTTATGTTCCGCCGCATAAAAGCTTACCGCCTGGCCCGCCCCAATTTCATGGGTCTCACCGGTCTCATGCCGGACAAAGGCGATCCTGCCTTCCGATACGATGACCTTTATGCTATCCGCTGTCCTGTCGATGGTAAAGCCCGTCCCGATATCCTTTACGCTGACATCCCCCATATCCACTACAAAAGGCCGTTCAGGATTATGGACGACATCGAACCTGGCCTCACCGCTGACCAGAACCAGCTTCCTGTCCGTCTTGTTATAGTCCGACTCCACCCGGAGCTGAGTATGTTCGTTCAGGACCACCATCGAACCATCCGGGAGAGGTATCCGCTTTGTTTCATTGGCCGCCGTCATATATTGCTCGCCCTTCCGGGATACATACCACCATTCCGCACCCGCCAGCAGCAACAGCGCCGCCGCTACCGCCGCCCATTTCATCGCCAATATCCGCCCCTTACCCTGGGCAGCCCGTCCACTTATAGCCCCCAGTCGGGTCTCCACTTCTTCCTCGGGCAGCACTCCGGCCCCCTCAGGCAACGCAAGCTCCCCCATGCGGCTCCGCAGCTCCTTCCAAGCCCCGCCTTCATCCGCCTGCTGGTAGAATTGATAATCCGCCATCTCCTCCCCCCACATCCGCTGCAGCCGCTCGTAGGTGCTGCGATTGTCACTGGAAAGAGCCAGCCACTGCTGGAACTGCGTTTCTTCCTCAGCCGACAGTACGCCCTGCAACGCAGAGACGATCAGGTCCCAGGGAAGATCATTATATGGTGATTTTGGATCCATCATTTGTTATAAGACAAAAAACTACTGCCCTGGACCTAGCTTCGGAAAAAATATTTTATCACCCCTATCCACAAGGGAAGAGAATGCCAGTCGCGCAGGACCTTGTGCAGCAGCTTCAAAGCATGTGTAATATGGTTTTTTACGGTCTTGATGGAAATACCTAACAAGTTCGCGATCTCCTGTTGCTTCAACCCATCGAACCTGCTCATCATAAAGACTTTCCGGCATTGCTCCGGCAGCTCATCGATGGCCCGGTACAGCCTCGCCTTCAGCTCAGTATCCTCCATATTCTGTGGCTCGACATACGGCTCCGGCCGGTGAGCCAGTTCGCTCAGATGCTGCTTGTCCCGCTTGCCCTTATCGAGCTCGTTAAGACATCGGTTGATGACACTCCGGTAAATATAAGATTTCAGGGAAGTTTGGATGTTTATCGTCTCCGCCTCCTGCCAGATCTTCACGAACACATCATTGACGACCTCCTGTGCAAGCCGGGCGTCCTTCAGATACCCGCAGGCCGTCAGAAAGAAAAGCTTGTAATGCTCCTTGTAGAAATTCTCAAATGCCGGACCATCCTTCCGTTGTATAGATCCCCATATATGCTCGTCGTTTGGGTTCATCTTCGGGTTCATCTTATTGCACCCCCTTCTTGTCCACAGCCAGCACCGTCGTCGCCCCCAGGTCACGGGCCACACGCATGACAGCTACGATATCATCCACCGGCACTGATCTGTCCGCATTGATCACGATCGAGGGCTTGTCCGTTTCCTTTGCCAAAAAAGGCTCCAGCTTTGCTCTCAATTCATCCACCGTCACACGGGTAGTTCCAACGTAAAATTGTTTATTCGCGTCGATAGAGACCACCACCGTCTGCTTGGCCTTCGTATCGCTCTTGGCCTTGGGCTGTGTCAGCTTCACCACATTGGGATTGGCCAGCGTGGACACGATGAGAAAGAACATGAGGAGGATGAACAAAATATCGTTCAAAGGCCCCGTGTGCACTTCCCCTTCTTCCCTATGTCGTCTTCTTAAATTCATTGGCTCCGTTTATCTCGTCGGTTCTTGTAAAATGTCGATAAAATCATTGGCCGCCAGCTCCATCTTGTGCGTGGCCTTGTCGATCTGCGAGTTCAGGTAACGATAGCCTACATAGGCAATGATCCCGATAATAAGACCCGAGGCCGAAGAGATCATCTTTACATAGATACCCCCCGTAATCACGGAAAGACTGTAATCGTTCGTGGATGCCAGCGCATAGAACAGCTGGAACATCCCGATGATCGTACCCAAAAATCCGAAGAGAGGCGCGATCGTACCTATCACTGACAATATGGACACATTCTTTTCCATCTTATACAGCTCCAGCTTGGCGACATTCTCCATGCTGCGCTCGATGGCCGCGATCTCTTTACCCACCCGCTGCAACCCCTTGTCGATGGTACGACCCACCGCCGTCGGCGTATTCTTCGCCATGCTCCTGGCCGCCGAGAGATTGCCCGAAACGATATTGTCCCGGATGATGCTCATGAAATTGTCATCCAGCCTGGATGCTTTCTTAATGGCCATATACCTTTCAAAAAAGACAAATATAGCGATCACCAGCAGCAAGGCCAGCGGTATCATCAATACCCCGCCCTTGGTAAGAATATCAAATAAATTCTCTTTTTGTGGTGGCGCCGCTGCCGCGGCGACCCTCGCCAGGCTGTCCTTGATCTTTGCTGAATCTATCAATACCTGCAGAAAAAATAAGTTCATCCAATAGTAGATTGTATAGTAAAAATATGCGATTTCATCCCTATAACGCCCCTGGCTTCCCCCTATTTTTTAACAAAATGCTAAAATGTGCGGAAATTGGTCTGCGCGCAAAAATAGCCCAATTCCCGCAAGCCTCTAAAGTCTGTCCTTCGGACGAGTCGCTTTCTGCGACTCAAGTTGGGCAAACATGCAGCCCCCGGCACGCACCCACTGTCCCGCCAGCCCCCGTCCCATCTGCATTCCACCTATTTCCCAACCTGCTTCACCATCAGCGCTTCTATCTGCCGCATCGTATGCTGCATTCCCTCGCTCGATCCATCCAGGAAAATGATATTGCCCTTCCCCACCTCCGCGAAATTCTTGATAGCCTCCGTCCACATGCTGAAAAGGATCACATTCGTATCCAGATTCGCCCGCTTCATCTCCTCCGCCGCCTCGCTCATCCCATGCGCCACCTCCTGCCGGAACAACGCCACCCCCTGTCCGCGCAATCGCGCAGCTTCCTTCTCCGCCTCAGCCGAGATCTTGATAGCATTCCCTTCCGCCTCAGCCGCCTTTGTCTTCGTGATCAGCAACGCCTGCCCCTCATTCTCCGCAGCCGCCTTCAGGTTATTGCTCGCTACCACCTTGCTCATACTGTCGATAATGGCCTGGTCAAACGTTATATCATTGATCTGAAGGTCCAACAAATGATAGCCCCACTCCTCCAGCGAATGGTCGATCTGATCCTTTACGAATTCCACGATCTCCCTGCGCAGCCCCAGGATCTCCGCCTGCCGCTTGGTAGCAACAAAGCTCCGGATACTGCCCTCGATCGTACGCGTCAACGCCTGCATGAGGTCCCGGTCGCTGATAAATTTGAATGCCACTTTCTTGATCGTCTCTTCTTCCGAATTTTGCACCGCATACAGCAACATGCTCTTGAAATACACATTCGCCTGATCCGCCGTCACGGCCTGGAACTCCATCTCCACACTCCGGTTCTGGATGGAGATACGCTTGTATATCTGTTCTAAAAAAGGGATCTTGAAATTCAAACCGGGCTTCAGTATACGCTGATACTTTCCGAACATGGTGACCACATTGATATATCCCTGGTTCACGGTCACCAGGCCGCTAAAGACAAATAAGAAGATGATCAGTATCCACCAGAAGTGAAGAAGGGTGTCCATAACTTAGGAGTTTTTGGGGGTGAATATACTAACTTTACCCAACCATGAGCACTAATTACGATATCATCATCGTCGGCGGAGGTCCCATCGGCATCGCCTGCGGCCTGGAAGCCCAACGCAACGGTCTTTCTTACCTTATCCTGGAGAAAGGATGCCTCGTCAACTCCCTCTATAACTACCCCGCCAATATGACCTTCTTTTCTACATCGGAGCGCATAGAGATTGGTGGTATCCCCTTCGTCAGCAATAATGTCAAACCCGTCCGCGCGGAAGCCCTCGAGTACTATCGGCGCGTGTCCACCTCCCATCACCTGAACATTCACCTGCAGGAGAAAGTGCTTTCCATCCGGCCCGCAGGCCAGCGGTTCGATATCACCAGCTCACGCCGTAACTACTCCGCCAGCAATATCATCATCGCCACGGGCTTCTACGACCTGCCGGTCCTGCTGAATATCCCGGGAGAAGACCTGCCCAAGGTCGTTCATTACTACAAAGACCCGCATTTCTATGCCATGCAAAAAGTGGTAGTGGTAGGCGCCAGCAACTCTGCCGTAGACGCAGCGCTTGAGACATGGCGCAAGGGCGCCGAGGTCACCATGGTCATCCGCGGCGAAGGCATCGGCCGCCGGGTCAAGTACTGGGTAAAACCCGATATCGAGAACAGAATAAAGGAAGGCAGCATAAAAGCCTATACGCATTCCAGCCTCCAGGCCATTCGTGCCGACGAAGTTGATATCCTCACCCCCGATGGCATCGAAACGATCCCCAACGATTACGTCATCGCGCTCACAGGCTATCAGCCAAATTTCGAATTCCTCCGCCAGACAGGCATCCGGTTGTCAGAGGACGAAAATCTCCAGCCCGTCTACGATCCCGCCACCATGGAGACCAATGTAATAGGCATCTATCTGGCCGGCGTCGTTTGCGGCGGCATGAATACCCACGTATGGTTCATCGAGAACTCCCGCATACACGCGGAATTGATTATCAAAAACATTCTCGCCAAAAAAGATAGCTGACTGGTCAGCCCGGTTAACTCCTCTCCTCCCACAATCCCGCAAGATGCACGATCGTCTCCACCGACTTCTGCATGTCCTGCACGCTCACAAATTCATGCTTGCCATGAAAAGCCATCTCCCCCGTAAAAATATTCGGACAGGGCAGCCCCATGAATGACAACCTCGATCCATCCGTCCCACCCCTGGCGCTGCTTTTCTTTGGCTCTATCCCCGCTCTCTCTATCGCCGCCAGCGCATACTCGGACACCTGCGGATGCTGATCCAGCACCTCCCTCATATTCCGGTATTGCTCATATATCTCAAAATCCGCCCGCGCGCCGGGGAAAGCCCTTACCGCATCTTCCACCTTGCTGCGCAGATGCTCTTCATAGGCCTCCAGCCGCGGCGTAACAAAATCACGAATGATAAATTCTATCGTCGCCTTCTCCGCCAGCCCTTCCATTCGCACAGGATGCACAAAACCATAACGCCCGTCCGTCGTCTCGGGCGACCACTCGTCTCTTGGCAGCGAGTCCAGGAAATAGGCCGCTACTTTCAACGCATTCACCAGCTTCCCCATCGCATAGCCGGGATGCGCGCTCACCCCATGGAAGGTGATCTTTACCCCATCCGCCGAAAAAGTCTCGTCCTCGAACGTCCCCCGCTCCCCGGCATCCAATGTATAACCATAATTGGCTCCCAGCCGTTGCAGGTCCAGCTTGTCTACCCCCCTTCCGATCTCCTCGTCCGGCGTAAACAATAGCCGTATCTTCCCATGCTTGTACTCCGGATGCTGTAAAAGCCATTGCGCCACATCCATGATGACTGCCACACCGGCCTTGTCATCCGCCCCTAATAGCGTGGTACCCGACGCCGTGATGATATCTTCCCCCCTCTTCTCCAATAGATATGGATGATCTTTAGGCGATATCAGCTGGGCCGCATCATCCGGCAATACAATATCCCCCCCATCATACCCCTTATGCACGATGGGCTTGACACCCTTTCCGCTACAGTCCGGCGCCGTGTCCATATGTGCACAGAAACAGATCACCGGCACCTGTTTTGTCGTATTGGGAGGAATAGTAGCATACACATATCCGTATTCGTCCATCGCGGCATCCATTATGCCCATATCTTGCAGCTCCTGCACCAGCAGCCGCCCCAGGTCTTTCTGCTTCTCCGTGGAAGGATGTGTCTTTGATTGTGGATTACTTTGTGTGTCTATCTGGGCGTATCGGATAAATCTTTCCGCCACCGTAAATATGTAATTATCGAACATGTTTGTAAATTACGTACAATCTAATCACTATGACCGATCTGACTACAAAAAATCCAAGGATAAAACATGGCTGGTTACGAGTGATCCTGTTTGGGCTCGGTTTTATCATTGTCACCCTGCTGATATCCATTCCTGTTGCCATCGGACTGTTCTTTTCCCACCTGGATCAGCTCCGGGCGGACCCAACCCATGCCATCTCAACCCTTCTCCAGGGCTCGCATCTCTGGGAAATGGTCCTGCTGGAATTCGCCGTCTCGCTGATCACCGTATGGCTGTTCCGCACCTACATCGACCGCAAGAGCATTACCAGCCTGGGACTACAGCTATCCGGTTTTACACAGGAGTCCATCATCGGCTTCTTTACAGGCCCCGCTCTCATGGGACTCCTCGCCCTGCTCTTGATGATTACAGGACGGCTGCAATGGGTCGATATCATCTTTGACCCGTCTACGTTATTTATTTCTCTGGGAATGGTAGTGCTGATCGCCTTCAGCGAAGAGCTGGTATTCCGGGGCTATGTGCTTAGCAATTTACTGGATTCGTTCTCCAACAAATGGGTGGCGCTCCTGCTCTCCGCACTCGCCTTCGCCATCTTTCATTTCAGCGGCCCCGACCTTACCCCATTGGCCTTCGCCAATCTGTTCCTGGCAGGTATCTTATTGGGAGTAAACTATATCTATACCCGCAACCTCTGGTTCTCCTTCTTTCTGCACCTCAGCTGGAATTTCTTCCTCGGCCCCATACTGGGATCACACGTCAGCGGTCTCAATATGCCCACCCTCCTGGTGACAGAAATAAAAGGGGATTGGTTAGTGACAGGCGGTGACTTTGGGATAGAAGGCTCCGTTATAAACACAGCCCTCTCCCTTATAGCCATACTGGTGCTCGCCCTTGCTTTTGAAAGAAAATACAACCCCGCAGCAGCCCGTCCTACGGCAGCCTGAAAAGGATGATCCCTACGGCATGATGATACGGCTGCCCCCACCCAATATCTCCACCAGTTCCAGGTCGAAGACAAGATCTTCCCCGGCCAGCTGATGATTGGCGTCCAGCACTACTATATCAGGACGGACCTCGATGATCGTAACAGGTATCTGGTGACCATGTTGATTGGTCATGGCAAGTTGCATACCTACTTCCGGCGTCATGCCCGGAGGAAAATTAGCAGCCGGGAATTCAATGATCGCTTGCGGATCCTTCGGCCCATAAGCCTCTTCCACAGGAATTTCAATGGTCTTCTTCTGCCCCACGGTCATACCCATCACACCTTCATCAAAACCCTTGATCACCATCCCACTACCTACCTGGAACTCCAAAGGCTCGCGACCTGCCGAAGAGTCGAACGTCGTTCCATCAGTCAGGCGGCCATGATAATGAACTCTTACTGTATCACCTGCTTTAACTTGCTGCATAATTCCGTTATTTTGTAACTCCGCTGAATGCGGACCCCCGCAAGGTAGGATTAAAAAATGTAAACTAATCAGATATGAAATTATCTTTTCATGCGATGCTGCTGCTCCTCGCGGGCACGCTGCTTGTCCATACCCCGGCCCAAAGCCAGACGGCCCATCCCCTGCACAGCCTCTCTAAAAAGAGCGTCCACCATATCCTCACCGGAGCGGACCAGATGGAACGCTATCTTCCCCTGCTCAAAGGGCGCAATGTCGCCATCTTTGCCAACCAGACGGCCACGGTCGGCCCCAGCCATCTCGTAGACACTCTGCTCAAGGCGGGCATACACATCTCAAAGATATTTTCCCCCGAACACGGCTTCAGAGGCGATGCCGACGCCGGTGAGCACGTGAACAGCGCGGTCGACCCGAAGACAGGCATACCCATCATTTCCCTCTATGGCAGCAAACGCAAACCCTCCGCCGCCGATCTGGAAGACGTGGACATCATGCTCTTCGATATCCAGGACGTAGGCGTCCGCTTCTATACTTATATCTCCTCCCTCCAGGAATATGTCGAGTCCGCCATCGTAAACCACCGCCCGCTCATTATTCTCGATCGGCCCAATCCGAATGGATACTATGTCGACGGACCGGTCCTAAACCCAAAATTCAAGTCCTTCGTCGGCATGCAACCCATACCCACCGTATACGGTATGACCATCGGCGAATACGCGAAAATGCTTATCGGAGAACTTTGGCTGGACACCGCCGCTAACGCGGCGGCGGGCGACTTCAATCTTACCATCATCCCCTGTAAGAACTATACCCATCACAGCAGATACATCCTCCCGGTAAAACCCTCACCCAATCTGCCCAACATGCAATCCATATACCTCTATCCTTCTCTCTGTCTCTTCGAAGGCACCCCCATCAGCCTCGGCAGAGGCACGGATCACCCCTTCCAACTATTCGGCCACCCCTCCTTTCCAAAAGATCTCTATCATTTTACACCCGCAAGTCTCCCCGGAGCTAAGAACCCTCCCCTCCTCAACCAGACCTGCTACGGCTACGATCTCAGCAACATCGACGTCTTTAGCACCATCAAAGGCCGGCTTTCCCTCCAATGGGTCATTCAGGCCTACAAGCTATTTCCCGATAAGGAACATTTTTTTCTCGCGGGTAATTTCTTCAACCGGCTGGCCGGGAACGACATACTACAACAACAGATAAAGGACGGATTGACAGAAGATCAGATCAGACAGAGCTGGCAGCCCGCCCTCGATAATTTCAAGACCATTCGAAAGAAATATTTACTATATGCAGAGTAAGGAAAGACCGCGCATCGTATTCATGGGCACACCCGAATTTGCCGTAGCATCCCTCGACGCTATCCTACAGGCAGGTTACCCTATCGTAGGCGTTATCACCGCCCCCGACAAGCCCGCCGGCCGGGGCATGCAGCTTACCTCCAGCGCCGTAAAAAAATACGCGCTCGAAAAAGGACTGCACATCCTGCAGCCCGAAAAACTAAAGAACCCCGACTTCCTGGCTGAACTAAAATCATTACAGGCCGACCTCCAGGTGGTCGTTGCCTTCCGCATGCTGCCGGAGCTGGTCTGGAACATGCCCCCCATGGGCACCATCAACCTCCATGGATCACTCCTTCCACAATACAGGGGCGCCGCCCCCATCAACTGGGCCGTCATCAATGGCGAGCGCCAGACAGGTGTCACCACCTTCAAACTGCAGCACGACATCGACACGGGTAACATATTGCTCCAGGACAGCTTCCCCATCGGAGAAAATGACACCGCAGGGGACGTACACGACCGGATGAAAGAGATAGGAGCCCGCCTCCTCGTAAAGACCATCGAAGGACTGGCCGCCGGCACCCTGGAGGGAAAACCTCAACCTTCAGACGTTAGTCTGAAGGTTGCACCAAAGATATTTACCGACACCTGCCGCATCGACTGGACCCAATCCACCGACAGCATCTACAACCTCATCAGGGGCCTCTCCCCCTTCCCCACCGCCTTTACCACCCTGGACGGAAAAATGCTAAAGATATTCCACGCCGAAAAAGAACACGCAAAACCATCCTCCGCACCGGGCCAGCACGATACGGATAAAAAGACCTGCCTGCGCTTCGCCACCGCCGACGGCTATATCCGCGTGACAGAGCTACAGCTGGAAGGAAAAAAGAAAATGAAAATAGAAGATTTTTTAAAGGGGTGGCGTCCCGCCACCCCTTAAGAAGGTCCCCAGGGCATTCCATT
The DNA here is from genome assembly GCA_001898505.1 of Sphingobacteriales bacterium 50-39. GTDB lineage: Bacteria > Bacteroidota > Bacteroidia > Chitinophagales > Chitinophagaceae > Puia. The sequence continues at coordinate 260,650 of MKTZ01000001.1, read as the reverse complement.
ACTTATCCCACCAAACCCTTCCGGTAAGATTATCACCACCCGGCACCGCATCATGCGCCGCCTTGTAATTGACAGGATTGGTATTGGCCTCACCCACCGGGTAAGGAAATCTCCGGGGTATCGTGCCATTCGTATTGTTGTTCGGGAACACCACGGGCACCAGCGCCGGGAAACCGCTGCGCCGCCAGTTCGACCAGGATTCATAAAAATCCAGCATCGTATTGGTATGCATCCAATACTGTGTATTGATCTGGTTCAATCCATCCGCCGCATTGTACGGATGTGCCGTCAGCCAGGTCTCCGCATCCCCATCGCTGATCGCCGCGCCCGGATCATACTGACCCAGATAGGTGATGGCAGCCTTGACCCCATCATGATAATGCTGCGCCGCCGTGCCGCCAATGCCCCAACGCTGAGCCGCCTCCGCCAGCAACAGTTCCGACTCGGCATAGGTCAGTATAAAGGTTACGCCATCCCTTTTCGTAAGGTACTGGCTGGGTGACGAATAATCCGCTATACTCGTATAGCCCGGCACGGTAGAAATATCCTGCCCGGCAATCCCGCTCAGATCATGCCCGTTAGGCATCCCTTTTTGCACGGCCGTATCCGCATTCCCACCCGTAGGATTTTTCGACGCATCCCAGGTAGGATGCGTAATGGCGATCTTGGCCAGCCGCGGATCACTCTCCGCCTTCAGCATGTCGATAAAGGTCTTTGACCATTTGGTATAGATATTCTCCGACCCCCCATCTCCATCCAGTATCTGGCTGTTACGGTTGATCGTTACCCGGCCCCCGGTATTATCCGCCCTTACAAATGCATTGTCCCCATTGTTAGCGAACGTCTTTCCCGCCGCCTTTTGCGCATAGGTCTGCGCAGTAGTCGGGTCCACCTTCACCAGCCGCATCGCCACCCGCAGCATCAACGTATAGCCAAATCGCTGCCACTGAGCAGTATTCCCATTATAAAAAACATCCCCCGACGGCTGATCCCCATTCGGGTCGAGCTTGCCCGTCGCATCCTCTATCTCCTTCAGCAGATCCGTATAGATATCCTGTTGCTTGTCATACTGCGGAAAGAATGTCTTGTCATAATAACCCAGCCCCGCCTGCGAATAAGGACAGTCGCCATACAGGTCCGTGATACGTTCCATGATCAGCGCCCGCATCAACCTGGCTATCTGATAGAGGTTCTTGTACTGCGGCATGTTCTTCGTGAACGCTATGAGGTCCACTACAGGCTTCACCTGCTCAGGATAAGCTCCATCTCCGCCATTGCCCAAAGGAGGGCCCTGCGACGAACCAAAGCCCCAATATGCCGCTGTATAGTTCGGATTGAGAATATACTTATCCCCCACCCAATAACCGATCACCGTAGAAAAACCCTGCATCATCGTGCTGCAATAGATGAGATTCGCCCGCCATGTGTCATAGCTGAAATCCGTGCTGCCAGTATACGCCTGTTGCACGGTCGTAAGTATATAGTTCGGTTGAAAGTTCGCCTGGCTGTAACCCGCAGGGTTCGTATTGATATCCGCAAATTTCTTGGTACAGCCCGTTAGCAACGCCGCCATCAGCATCGACACACAGGCTTCATAAAATATTTTTTTCATCTTTAAAATGATTGTCGTCCAAAAAATGGTTTATAATTTAAAGCTCAGATTCGCGCCAAAGGTCCTCGTAGGAGGCACACCCCCCAGCTCAAGCCCCTGTGCATTGGCCGTATAGTTGGCTTCGGGATCGATATTATCGGTCTTCTTCATCAGCGTGAACAGGTTACGCGCCACCAGGCTCAACGTAGCTCCCTTCACGACATTCCCAAACAGCTTGGCCGGGAAAGAATACCCGACAACTATCTGCCTGAACTTGATAAAGCTGGCATCCTGCACAAAAAGTTTGGAGATATTGTTGGCCACGCTCGAATAATAGGTTTGAGCATTCAGCCCCGTCCCAAAGCTGCCCGTACGACCCGCCAGCGTCGCCTTGTGCAGACCGAACAGATACCCATAAAAGTCCGTGGCGGAGAAGATCTTCCCTCCCCATTTCCCATCGATGAGGAAAGAGAGATTGAACCGCTTGTACGTAAATTCATTATTCCAGCCTGCTATCCACTTGGCATAGGCCGATCCAAAAGGCTTGAGATCACCCTGCACCGGTACTCCGCTGCCATCCAGCACGATCTTGCCCCCGGCATCGTATTTATAGTCGAAAGCCACTACCTGGGCCGCCGCATATCCCACGATGTTCTGCGTAAACCCATTACCGCTGCGTGACGTACCGATGGAAAGGGAAGATTGACCCGCCGCCAGGGCCACTACTTTATTACTATTGACGGAGCCATTCACCGAACTCGTCCAGCTGAACTCCCTCGTCCTGAAAGGGATCACGGACACCAGGGCTTCTACACCCTTGTTCTGCAGCTCACCAACGTTCAGCACAGCCCCGGTATATCCCGATGAAATGCTGGCTGGCGCCGATACGATCTCATTATGCGATTTCTTAAGATACCAGCTTACATCCACCGACACCCTGCTGTTAAAGAGCTTCATTTCCGTACCCACTTCCACTTCCGATGCCTTCGAAGCCTGCAATGCGTCATTCGGAACGCTTGTATTCGAGATGGAACCCAGCGGACGGCCATTCAGCGTCGGGCTGTACAAGGCGTAGCTCAACAACGTCTGATAAGGGCTGGTAGCCTGGCCTACCTCCGCATACCCCGCCCGTATCTTTCCAAAATTCAGCCAGCTCTGATGCAGCATCTGCGAGAATACGAACGAGCCGCTGACAGAAGGATACAGCACATCCAGCTTGTTGGACTTGCCATAAGTAGCCAGGGAAGAGAACCAGTCATTCCGCAACGAACCATTCAGATACAGATATCCTGCATAAGCCAGCTCTATATTCCCGTATACAGACTGCACCTCCAGGTCCGAAGGATTGAGCCCAACCGACTTGTTGATGGCATTGCCGATATTATATACGTATGGCACCGCAAAGGTCGACCCCGTATTGGTCGTTTGATCGGTCTTTGTCCTCCGGTAGCTGGCCCCGACATTGGGGGTGATGGTAAGATCAGCGCTGGCCTTGATCACGATACCCGCCAGTCCATCCACATTTATATCCGTGAACCTGGTGCTTTGATCCGTGATGGAACCCAGCGGACGATAGGCAGTCCCCGTGGGTACAACGGCAAAGTATCTGTCCGTATAGGCGTCGCGACCGACCCGGCCCTGTAAAAAGAGCCCATTGTCGAATGTATACCGTGCATTGATGGACGATATCAGCCTGTCCCGGTTGGTGTTGTTGATAAACTTCTCCGCCGCAAACCAGGGATTGGTCGCATAGGCATTGTTGGAATAAGAAAATTCCGAGCCGTCCGGATTCGTGGCCTTTTTCAGCGTATTCACATCCAGGCTCGTTGGCAGGAACATGACATTGAAATTGGAATTCCCCGGACCATCCGACAGGAACGGCCGGTTCTTAGCCTGCTCCAATATATAATCCGCCCGCGCATCGATGGTCAGATGCTTATATGGGCTGAACATCGCCGTTAGATTGAAGGATTGCCGGTTCAGACCCGAATTGGGCACGATCGACTGATTGGTAAGATCACTTGCCGCCAGCCGCACCGCCCCCCCCTCGAATATCCTGTTCAGGGCCATCGTATTGGTAAAGGTGCCACCCGTACGATAAAATCGGTTCAGGTTGTTCTTCTGTGCGATATAAGGCCGCGCAACTCCATCGAATTGCACCACCTGCGATCCATCCAGTTTATCGCCATAGCTGTACTGACCGTTGTCAAACGCTGTCGTTTGATTCCCCGGCTTGGTGCTGTTGCCCCCCTGCCCGTACACATACTGCCAGTCCGTGGGATTTACCACATGCTCCGCCACATAGTTGGAGTTGACCTCGACGCTGTTGTTCTTTGCGCTCTTTGTGGTAATGAGGATGACACCCGCCTTGCCACGATACCCAGGCTGGATACACCCCGGATGAGCACATTGGAAGACGCACCCGGTCCGCCGGCCACCGAGTTCACATTAAGACCCGCTACCTTACCTTCCAGGGAATTGAGCACGTTTACTTCCCGCGCCTGCGTCAGCTCTTCACCCTTTACTTCCGTCACCGAATATCCCAGCGCCTTCCTTTCCTTCTTTACGCCCAGGGCAGTAACCACCACCTCGTTGATCACCTGGTTGGCTATCTTTAGACTGATGGAAAGACTGCTGGCATTGCTCTCGCTGATCACTACCTCCCTGGTCCCATAGCCAACAAAGGAGATCACCAGCACCTGCCCCTTATCCGCCTGGATAGTAAATTCTCCATTGTCGCTCGTGACAACAGCTTTTTTCGTGCCCTTCAACCCCACCGTGGCCCCCGCCACAGGCTCACCCTTCTCATTCAGCACACGTCCATGCACTTCTATCGGAGGAGGTGGTGGCTGCGGCATCGCCATTATTTCCTTTTCCCGGATGGCTACCGTTTTGCCGATGATCTCATAGCTCAGCGCCTGATCCTTGAACAGAAGCCCCAGCACCTGATCCAGCGGAACGTTCTCCACATGGATGCTCACCAGTCTGGCCTTCTGCATAAGCCTGTCCTCATAGAAGAATTCATAGCCGCTTTGCTTTTTGATCTGTTTAAAAACCTTTAATAGGGATGTATTCGTCTCGCTCAGGCTGATCGTCTGACCATAACCCCTGGCGTTTGCCTGCAGACAGGCCGCAAGTAGAAAGATGGCTGTGAGTCTCATTATCAACAGCGTTTTGGGTAAAAGTCCGGACAAAGCACCGATGGTCCGGCCAGGTAATGACTCCCGCCTGCGAAGCAGGAGTTTGAAAAGAACTTTCAAAAACATAACTTTGCTTTAGTTTAGGTTAAATAATAAAACAGTCTCCCGATTGTATATAAAAGTTTACCCAAGCTATCTGCCGGGAGTGCTGCGAACACTTCCGGTTTTTTGTTGGGCAACCCTATTACGCTAAGTGCAAAGCCCCTCCAATGGGCTCGTCCAGGACCGCTACGGCGTAACGGTCAATTTTCTCCCTTCAATTTTAAAATGGATCTTACTCACCTCCAGCAGCCGTATTAACTCTGAAAGATTGGCATCCCTGGAAATACCACCGCTAAAAGTTCGCTCCGGCACATTCCCTTCGTATACTACGTCTATGTCATACCATCTTTCCACCTGGCGCATGATGCTCCGTATATCCGCGCTCTTGAAAGAAGTAAATCCGTTCTTCCAGGCCATCGCCAACTCCACATCCGCCTTTTCGTCTAACGTCAGTCCACCCTGCTTATCTAATTTCACCTGCTCACCCGGTGTCAACACCTTGCTCTTATCTCCCTTCATCACTTTCACCGCCCCTTCCAGTAATGTCGTTCGGATCTCCGCTTCATTATCATAGGCCATCACGTTGAACTGCGTCCCCAGCACCCGGACATCCATATCCTTCTCCCCGACAGTACCCACATGCACTAAAAAAGACATAGCCGCATTTTTCGCCACTTCAAAATAAGCCTCGCCCTTCAGCTCCACCACTCTTTCAGTACCCGTAAAGGCCGTGGGGAATCGCAAAGAGCTCACCGTATTCAACCACACTTTGCTGCCATCCGGCAACACGATCTGAAATTGTCCACCCCTTCGGGTAGACACCGTGTTGTACATGATCTTCCCCGGCGCCTGGTCAATGGTATTCGGCACCTGACCAAGCGTATTATAAACAAGCCGCCCCGCATTCGCCTTGGACACCTGCGCATCCCCCTGCCGCGCCAGTTCCCCATTCTTCACACTGTCCAGCACCACCGTAGACCCATCCCCCAGCGTGAGGATAGCATTGTTCCCATTGGGCGCAGGCACATCGATCGGCCCGCTTTTTTTTATGGCAGGCCCGGATGCCATCTTCTCCCCCTGAGAAGAACTATGTCGCACCGCCAGCAGCCAGATGAGCGCACCCGTTAGCAGCACAACAGCCGCCGCGATCATCCATCTTCCCATCCTGACAACAGGCTTTTCTTGCTCATACACCGCACCGGCGCTCGTTTCCTCCCCCTCATCCCCCACCCTCTCAGTCCGCAATATCTTATCCAACATCACTTTACTCTGCTCCCCGTTAAAAACCTTCTCCTCCGCCCCTAACTTCTCCCAGGCCTCCTGTAGTAGGGCATGGGTCTCATCATCATTTTCGGCCATTCCCAACAAGGCCATCAGCTCGGCCCGCTCGTCGGGTGTGGCCGTCTTATCAAACCATCGGTGAAATAGGTAGTGTAGTCGTTTGTCCATGTGTAGTTCCCCCACCTTATGACAACAGGACCTGTCCGGCGGAGTAATGGAATGGAATTTTTTTTTTAGCCTATCCCCAAACGAGAGAGAGACAACAGAGGAATAAAATGCTCACCGGATCCATATGCGAGCTGACATAGTCCCGGATCTTTCTTACTGCCAGGCTCATATGCTTCTTGACAGTGGTCGCCGACAATCCCAATTGCATGGCTATGTCCGGATACCCCATATTTTGCTGATTATGTAGCTGGTAGACTTTTTTCTGCTGAGGCGGCAGTTGACTGATGGCCTGGTCGATCAGCGTTTCATAACCGTTCCGGCACGGCGTTTCATAACCATCCTGGCCCTCGATGTATTCTTCCACATCCCGCTCATCCCGGAATTGGTTCGCCCATTCCTCCTGCCGCATCCGCTCCCTGGCCATTTGCTTTAGACAGTTGAAAGCCCGGTTACGTGCAATGACGAACAGATAGGGCTCGAATCTATTGATGTCCTCCAGCGTTGCCCGGTGCTGCCATATGGAAAGGAAGACATCCTGTACGATCTCCTCAGTTAAGGGGAATGATTCGGTGAGCTTTAAGATGTAGGAACCCAGCTTGTTGTGATAGGTGTGGAAGAGAATGCCAAACGCCGTTTCGTCGCCCTTGGACACCCGTATCAAAAGGGATTTTTCATCATATGGAAAAGGTTGACTCAAGCAGCAGTTATAGTTTTGAATTCGCCTGCTAATATAAGCAAATGTCCGGAAAAACGAGTCTTCTCAATAACGAACATCCACATTGAACTTACCATCGCCTTCTCCCAGCTCACTGGCAGCAGCATTACTGATACGAATGGTGAGCCCCGCGTTTTCCTTCATATCCGGCAATTGCCCCAGCACTTTGGCAAATATTATTTTGCCCGATGTTTCGCCCGTGACCCTTACGATCGTGCCTACAGGGACATTATTCATTAAGGCGTAGTATTTCCCATCCTGCCAGCCGCTCGTGCTTTTAAAGATCCCCGCCAGTCCCGATGCAGTTTTACTTCCGTCCGAGTAGTCGTTCTTGAAATAGCCACCATTAAAGGATTTACCACTGGCGGATACAGGCTTCGCTCCATCGTGTTTTACCGCCCCCGCCTCATCTTCAGTTTTTGTCGTCGTCTTTCCTCTACCGATTGTGGCCGTCCCCCCCTCTGTCTTCCCCGCACCAGGCATGACCGTTCCTCCCTCCTTCTTCATCATGGTATGGACCACCGTATCCTTTGTCTTCACATGCGTCATCGTATCCTTGCTGCCGCCAGATTCATTCCCTGCACCAGCCGGGGTCTCCCGACCTTGCTTTGCCACCACCGTCTCGGCACCCGCCTTTCCCGCCGGAGCGGTCGTCGCTGCAACAGTTCCGCCCTCAACCTTCCCTGTCCCCGTAGGCTTTGTAGCCAGCGCGGACAACGCCGTCTTCACTTTTAGATATCCTACAATGAGATGCATGCCCGCCCTTACCTGGTCCTTATTGGTATTATTCCATTTTTCCAGGTTCGCAACAGGCACTTTATTATGATTGACACTAATACGATACAACCATTCCTTCTCCTGGACAATGTGGTACAACGGCACCAGGGTCTCACCCGCGGTCTTTACCCCATTTTGAGAAAAATTGGCAGTCGTCAGCGGGATTTGCAATTCCTGCCCAATGGACAGCGGTTTGGTCATATCCAGCTTATTGTAAGAAGCCAGCTCTTTGGGGTTGAGATTGTAGAGCCTGCCGATGCTATACCAGTTCTCTTTTGCAACCACCGTATGTTGTAGATGTAAAGTCCCCGTCTGCCCCTCGATCATTAGTTCGTCGGATTGGGATCGGACAGTCTTCATACAAAGCAAGCTGATCAGAGCAACTACAACAACTTTTAAGGACATAGAAAAAGTTTTAAAACACACAAATATAAGTTCTCCCCTCCGGATCATCTTGAATTTATCCTCCGGGGTGAACCTCGCTAATGTCTGACCTTCGGTCGTTGGACCCGTGGTCCAACCTGGTTCTCCCCTCCGGATCATCTTGAATTTATCCTCCGCTCCCCCACCCACTCAGGGCATCCTCTTAAGTATCCTCCACTCTTTTGGATAATAGTTATTGACCCGATTGGGCAGGATCTTTACCCATCCAAGGTTTTGTCCCTGGTACCGCACCAGCGTCCATCCCTTCCGTCCCTGTTCCGCACGGATCTCCTCCTTACGCAGGTATTCGATAGCCTCCTGCCTGGACAGCTCCAGCGCCGGTAACTGCCGCCCCGCTATCACGCTCAACGCCAGTTCGTGTTCAGGTATGAATTCCTTCCCTCCCTGCTCTCCCATCAGGACCCCGGCTTTTTTCAAATAACAAGAAGATTGCAGATAGGCGATATCCTCCGCTATCCTCGCAGGCGCCGCCCGGACAAGCCCCTCATGCCGGAAGAAGAAAAGCTCCTTACCCTCCTCGATCCATGGCCGCATCTCCTCCGCCTGGCTTCGGGACAATTTTTCCAGTCCCTGTTTTTTCTGCCTGGGATAGGAGAACGCATCTCCCTCATTTTTTTGTACGGCGGCTATAAAAAAACCTTCGCCCTTCAGCTTGTCGGGATAACACCGGTAGCCATATCCTCCTCCCGCGCTTTGCGATTCCACGATATTCCACGCCGGGTCCGTCATCAGCCGGCAACTGCCTGCCTGCAGCGCATCCATCATCCAATCCAGTATCTCCTCATCTTCCTCCACCGAGTACGAACAGGTAGAGTATATCAATATCCCACCCTTACGCAGGGCAGGCCATATATCAGCCAGTATCCGCTGTTGGCGTTGGCAGCACAGCTGCACATTCTCCGGGCTCCATTCTTCAATGGCCTCCGGCTCACGGCGGAAAAGGCCACTTCCACTACAGGGCGCATCCACCACGATGACATCGAAATAATTTTCCATCCTCCCCAGGTCACGGGGATCATTGTTCGTCACCACCGCACCCGCCGCTCCCCATTTTATGATGTTCTCTTGTAATATTCCCGCCCTGCCGCGAATGACCTCATTGCTCACCAGCAGACTGTCCTCCGTCAATAATGATTGTATAAGGGTCGATTTCCCACCTGGCGCGGCGCACAGGTCCAACACCCGCAGCGGACGGCACAGATCCACCGTCTGCCGCAAGGCCTGCTCGAGCAACATGCTCGACGCCTCCTGTACATAATAAGCCCCCGCATGCAGCAAAGGGTCGAAGGTAAAAGAAGGGCGCTCGTTCAGATAATAGCCCCATGAAGACCAGGGCACTTTTTCCATCCGCACCGCCGCTGTCTCGTCCCCAGGCCATATCATTCCGGCCCCGGACCATTTCGCCGGGTTCAGCCGCACCGATACCACCTGCCCGCCCGATGCATGCACCGCCTCGAATGCAGCCGCATCAAACCCCTTGACACCTCCAATGGACGCGATAAATTCTTTAGGAAGCGAAGAATACAATAATTATGCTTTTATGAATAGTGATGCAAATTTACATCTTCCGTACTTAATAGAGGGACGACATACCGCCGAAAAAAACATTTCCGAAAAGGTAATAAATTTATTACCTTTGCTCTATGAAGTCCAGCGAGCTTGTCAGATTGCTTAAAAGAGATGGCTGGTACGTCGTAAGACAGTCTGGGAGTCACATGATTATGGAACACCCCACCAAAAAAGGACAAATTGTTTGCCCCTCTCATGGCAGTCAGGAAGTGGGTAAAGGGCTGGAGAAGAAGATTAAAAAAGACGCTGGATTAAAATAAGCTTTGAATTATGAAGATCACGATCATCGTTGAAAAAACCAAGACCGGGTACTCAGCCTATGCTGAAAAATACCCTGTTTATACGGCAGGTAAATCCCTGGAAGAGCTCAAATCCAATATCCTGGAAGCAGTCAACCTTCTCCTTGAAAGAGCTGGCAAATCTGTTACAGAGAATGACTTGAAAATAGTATTGGATCTACCCCAATTCTTTACGTTCTACAAAGTTATTAATGCAAAAGCCCTTTCTGAAAGGATAGGTATGAATCAAAGTCTGTTAGCTCAATACATCAAAGGCATCAAAAAACCCTCTCCGACCCAGACGCATAGGATATTGAAAGGGGTTCAACAGGTCGGCCGGGAACTGGCTAATGTGCAATTTCTGCCCTAACTCCATCAATCCAACACATCATCCAGCAAATTCCCGCTCTCTACCACCTCCTCCACCGGCGGCTTGGCAAATGCCTTTATAAGCACCCGCGCAAAGAATACATGCGCTACAATGACCAGCCCCCAGAACAAATACAATTGCCCGTAATTAGCTATACGCATATACAAAGCCATGCGCATCGCAGCGGGAGAGTGCAAAATAATAAGAGCCGACAACAGTATCCTCACAATATAATTAAGCACATAGGCCCCGGTGAATAAAAGGAGATGGTTCCACGCATCCCTGCGATAGTTGATCCGCTTCCGTATGGTCCAGTACATCACTGCCTCGACAAACATGATCACCGGAAGATAGAACAGGCTCAGCCTGGTCAGCCAGCTCATCGGATAGCCTTTCGCCACCAAAAAATATAGTATCCCTGTCGATATGGTACAGGCGATGATCCCCAGGACCAGCATCCACCAAAAAGGCGTCGTAAATTTTCTTTTCTGCATGTACATCCGATTAAATACGCTTGATTTCCGAGATCAGGTCCTGCAATACCCTCTTGGCATCCCCAAATAACATGGAAGTCCTGGGACGGAAGAAAAGCTCGTTCTCGATCCCCGCATAGCCCGGTTTCATGCTGCGTTTATTGACGATACAGGTCTTGGCCGCCTCCACATCGAGTATCGGCATCCCATAGATGGGAGATGAAGGATCCGTCTTCGCGGCAGGATTGACGACATCATTCGCTCCAAGCACCACTACCACATCCGTCGAAGGGAATTGCTCATTGGCCTGCTCCATTTCCAAAAGATTGTCATAGCTCACATCCGCCTCCGCCAGCAGCACATTCATATGCCCCGGCATCCGCCCCGCCACAGGGTGAATGGCATACTTCACCTCCACCCCTTTTTCCGTCAGCAGCTTTTCCAGCTCATGACAGGCATGCTGCGCCTGCGCCACCGCCAGCCCATAGCCCGGCACGATCATCACCTTATGCGCATAGCTCATCACCATCGCCGCATCGCTGATGGAAATTTCTTTATAGCTGCCCTGCTCCTTCCGCTCACCCCCCATCGACGTCGCGCCCCCCGCCAGCCCGCCTCCGAAGGAGCCGATCAATACATTCCGAAGACTCCGGTTCATCGCCCGGCACATCAATATCGTCAACAGCGTCCCCGCCGCACCTACCAGTATCCCTCCCGTCAACATCGCCTTGTTGTCATAAAGGAATCCCCCGCAAGCCGCCGCCACACCCGTAAAAGAGTTCAACAGCGAGATGACCACCGGCATATCCGCACCTCCGACAGGCAGCACGAAGAACACACCATATACCACCGACAAGACGCAGACGACATAGAACAACACCCGGACAACAACAGGCAGCGGCGCATTGGCAGCTTGCGACACCGACAACCATACGTGCCCCGGATCGATCTCGATGTCCGGCAGCTGTTTCACGACCACAAGCACATACCCGGCCAATACCAATACCACCAGCAGCAACCCCAGGTTGATGATATGCTGGCCCTTGAACCTAATATCCTTTATCCGGCCATTCAGCTTGCCCCACGCAACGACACTACCCGCACAGCTGACGGATCCGATGATCACGCCCAGCAAGATGATCAAGAGCTCTCCAACAGGTACGCCTATCTGCAAATGAAATTTTTCACCAGTATCTCCCAGAGCCGACAGCGGCGGATATTCAGTCCATCCCCCGCTTAAAAAAGGCCCCTGCCGCAGCCTCCCAAACTCCACTATCGAGATCAAGGCCGCACACGCTCCCCCCATCCCGTTAAAAAGACTCACCATCTCCGGCATGGCCGTCATCTGCACCTTCCGGGCCGCAAAGGTTCCCGCTATCCCCCCAATGACAATACCCGAGAATATCCATCCGTAATTATGCAGATACACCCCACCCTCTTCATAAAGAAAAATGGTGCCGATGATCGCCAGCGTCATCCCACCCGCTGCAATAAGATTGCCTCGCCTGGCAGTGGCCGGATTCGACAACATCTTCAACCCAAGAATAAAGGTCACAGACGCTATGAGATAACAAATGGTGAGCAGGCTTCCCATAATTGCATTTTACTGCCGCAATAATATTTTACTTCCGTTTCTTAAACATTTCCAGCATCCTGTCCGTCACCACAAAGCCTCCCACCACATTCAGGGTACCCAGCACCACCGCCAGAAAGCCCAATCCAAGGGCCACATAATTGTGTGGGTCCGCCTTGCCCATGACGATGATGGCCCCGATGATCACCACACCGTGAATGGCATTGGCCCCGCTCATAAGAGGCGTATGCAGCACCGCCGGCACCCGGCCGATCACCTCGATGCCCAAAAAGATCATGAGGATCACGATATAGATCATTTGCTGGTGCACGCCGATCCAATTCAATATACTCTCCATATCACCCGTTTTTTATGATGTCTTTTACTTTTTCATGTACCACCTTTCCATCATGGGTAATACAACAGCCCTTCACCAGCTCGTCCCCGAAATTCAAGTCTCCTTCTTTACCAATGATCAGTTGTAAGAAGTTCGACACATTCTTCCCATATAGCTTGCTGGCATCATACGGCATCGTAGCAGGCAGCGCCGAATTCCCCACAACGATCACTCCTTTATGGAACACCGTTTCATTATTCCTCGTCACTTCCGTATTCCCTCCCGTGGCAGCAGCCAGGTCGATGATGACAGATCCTTTCCGCATGACGGCTATCATGGCGCTCGTCACCAGCAGTGGGGCCCGGTTGCCCGGTATCTGCGCAGTCGCAACGACGATATCCGCCCGGGCAATGCTTTCAGCGATCTTTTGTTGCTGTCTTTGCAGGAAATCTTCCGATTGCTCCACCGCGTAGCCACCCGCCCTCGATACATCTGCGGCTCCTTCCACCTCTATGAACTTTCCACCCAGGCTCATTACCTCCTCTTTCACAGCAGGCCGGGTATCAAAGACCTCCACGACAGCTCCCAGCCGCCGGGCCGTGGCAATAGCCTGCAAACCCGCCACTCCGGCGCCTAATATCAGGACCTTGGCAGGCGCGATGCTTCCCGCTGCCGTCATCATCATGGGGAAATAATGGGGAGACAACCCCGCAGCCAGCAGGATCGCCTTATAGCCGGCAATATTCGCCTGTGAGCTCAATACATCCATGCTTTGCGCACGGGTGGTACGAGGCAGCATGTCCAGGCTGAAGCTGGTTATATGCTGTTTGGCCCATACCGCTAAATGCGCGGAATTATATAAAGGTTGATAGACGCCAATGAGGACCTTATGTTCCAGCGTGCCGGGAATATCGTTGTAGTGTATGGAGAGAAGTATGTCCGCACCCCCGAGCACATCCCCCCGGCTTCGGATGCTCGCTCCCGCCTTGCTATAATCGTCATCTCCGCAATAAGCGCTTATACCAGCTCCCGCCTCCACCCAAACCTCGACCTTCTTCTTTACCAGGGCTGTCACAGCTTCTGCCAATAACGAAACTCTTGATTCAAATGCCGGTTCCTTGAGTACGCCAATGATCATGGATCATAAGTTACACAAAATCCCCTACCCGTCAAAACCGTATGCTGAAATGCTGCTTCACCTTAAATTCCTCACGAAAGACCACCAATCCGATAAAAAAAAGATCGATGGTCATATATACCCGCGGATCACGCTGTATCTTTCCCCAGGCCTCCTCCATTTCCTCACTCCAGTGGATATCGTCAAAAATGAGTATCGCCCCCGGCGCACACCGCTCCATCAGCGCATGAAAATAACGTAATGTAGGTTCCAGCCGGTGATTGCCATCTATAAAGGCGAGGTCCACACTCCCGGCACGATCCAGCACCCCATCCAACAGTTCGTCAAAATTACCTACGACAAGTTCGACACCGCCCAGCCCCAGGTCCTGGAAATTTCGGGCAGCTACCGCCGCTATCGCAGAAGCCCCTTCTATCGTCCATACACTCGCCGCCCCACTCCCCAAATAGGCCGTCGAAAGCCCAAGGGAGGTCCCCAGTTCCACTACCCGCTCACGCTGATAATACCGCGCGATCCTGAAAAGCAGCTGTCCCAGCTTCGCCGGCTTTGCCGCATGCCGCGCAATCTCCCTCACCTGGCGCTGCCGCCCCTTCGCCACCGACGAACCCGCCCCCATATCCTCCACCTCCAGCCACGTCTCGTCTTTTAACAGCTGCGCACGCAGCAATTCTATCCGGTCCCAGACAGCAGGCCGCCGCCGGTCATTCAATACATTTCGGATGAAGTCATAAACAAAAGGCGAATGGACCCCATGCCCCCTCCCATTCTTAGCAGTGAGATAATAACGAATATATTTCCGGGCTATCTGCAGGCGGGAATACATCAGGAACTTTTTTTCCGCTCCCATACCTGGAAGCTGTATGCATAGGCATGTTTTTCATCTACCGGGAAGTCCAGGTTGCTCGTCAGCTGCCAAACGCTTTCATCGATGACAGGGAAAAATGCATCCCCCTCTACCACCGTATGCACCCTCGTAAGATATATCTTATTCGCAATGGACATGGACTGCTCATATATTTCACCTCCGCCGATGACAAATGTTTCCTTGCAGTCCGTCTCGCGCGCGCCTTCTATCGCGCTCTCCAGGCTCGACACCACCTTTACTTTGTCATTATGCGGATCCCATCCCCCGTTCCGGGTGATGACGAAATTGAATCGGCCAGGCAAAGGCTCACCCGCCAGCGCATCATAGGTCTTTCTCCCCATCACTACCGGAAGACCCCAGGTAGTATTCCGGAAGAATTTCATATCGTTTGGCAAATGCCAGAGCAGCTTATTATCCTTTCCGATGACATTATTCGTACTGGCCGCAGCAATTAGGCTTATGATCATATGAAGACGTTTACACCGCCACAGGGGCCTTGATGGCAGGATGGCTCTGGTAATTTTCCAGGGTGAAATCCTCAAATTGGAATTTGAAAATATCCTTGACAGCCGGGTTCAGCTTCATCACCGGCAGGGGATATGGCTTCCTGCTCAGCTGCAACTTCGCCTGCTCTAAATGGTTGTTATAAAGATGCACGTCCCCGAACGTGTGTATGAATTCTCCCGGTTCCAGATCGCACACCTGCGCTATCATCAGGGTCAACAGCGCGTAGGAAGCTATGTTGAAAGGCACCCCCAAAAAAGAGTCTGCGCTACGCTGATACAGCTGACAGCTCAGCTTACCCTCCGCCACATAGAATTGAAATATAGTATGACAAGGCATCAGCGCCATCTTAGGCAGGTCCGCCACATTCCAGGCGCTCACGATCAGCCGACGGCTGTCCGGGGTCTTTTTTATCTGTTCGATCAACTGGCTGATCTGATCCACCGTCTGCCCATCCGCTCCTTCCCAGCTCCGCCATTGCTTGCCATACACCGGCCCCAGTTCCCCATTTGCATCAGCCCACTCATCCCATATGCTTACTCCATGCCCTTTTAGATACGCGATATTCGTATCCCCTCGTAAGAACCACAACAGCTCGTATAGGATGCTCTTTAAATGAAGTTTCTTGGTGGTCACCAGCGGAAATCCCTTTGAAAGATCAAAACGCATCTGGTAGCCGAAACAGCTCAGCGTACCCGTCCCCGTCCTGTCCGTCTTGGACACGCCCGTATCGAGAATATGCTGCAATAGATCCAGGTAGGCTTTCATGGCTGCAATTTACTGAAACTCCGTTAATCTCTGCCCTTCATCCAAACTGCGGTCCATCAAAGAAATCCCCATTTTATTCATACGTTAATGTCGTCATTTCCCCCACCTCATAAAAAATCCCCCTCAGAATCTGTTTTTAAGAAAGATAAGTCATATATTAGAATATCCTAATAAACCAAATACTGCTACATGCTCGGCCTGTTCACCAAAAGGTCTCCCCGGCAATGCCCCATTACGGCATTCAGTCATACCTGGCTGGAAAAGAATTTCCCTTTCCTGGTACAACGTTTTGGAGAGGAAGAAATAAAACATAAAAAAATTCTCGTCCCAAACTTTACCGACTTCCCGGTACGATACGACGGCAGCGACACCTCCGCATGGGACACCTTGCAAATCCTCGCCGCCCGGATGGGAGTGCCTTCCGATAGCATCGCACTGGATATCTACAAAGGCGAAAGAACAAGAGTCGTTTGCGGCCACGCGGATTCCACCCCCTCGGAAAAGGATATCCCCAAAAAAGAACTGGACGGTAAGTACCATATAGGAATGGAGAAAAAAATGCTCGCAGATCCTCAGGGACTCGTAGCATGGCTGGCCCACGATCTTGCACGCATCCGGCTCATCGAGCATCCGTCGCCGCAGGAAGGCAAGCGGCTGGCAGACCTGTGCACCGTTGTCCTTGGATTGGGGATTTTCAATGCCAATGTATCCTTTCGGGAAACACAGACGGCAACTGCCTGGGGCTATGAGCGCATAGGCTACCTCAAACAATGCGAATGGGGCTACGCCCTCGCCCTCTTCGCACGCCTAAGGGGTGAAAAAGAACCGGCCTGGGCAAAACATCTTACCCAAAACATCCGCTCCGACTTCTCAAAAAGTCAGGCATACCTGGAAGAAAACGACTAGGTCCAGTACCCGGATATCTCCCTTTTGTTTATCTTCATCTCCTATGAAGCACCTCCTGGCAACCCTTATCACGTTGAACACGCTTTGCCTTTTCGGCCAAATACCGAAAGATAGTTTTTTCATCCTCAAAGGACATATCACCCACAACACAGGATGGATTGGGATGCACAGGACGACAAGAACACCTTAACGATCACATCTGCCAGGCCTGAAAGAGAAAAGGAATTACGCGCAGCGCTCTCCGAGGAGAAAAGCTATACTCCCCAATTCAGAGCGTTGCTCCAATCGCTCTACAAAGATCTGCCTGCGGATTCCATCAAAGCTGCCCGGCTCAATCAACTGTTTAACGAAGAGATGAAGGCCGTCCTGGCAAACGGGATCCAGGCACATACAGGAACATGGTTGATGGACCTTTACTACCGTTACGCTGAACAAATGCGGTCACTGAACTTGTTTCCGGCTTATGACCTTTCCCTTGCCGATGCGCCTGCCGAGCTCAAAAATATTCCCTTCTTTGCGACGGCTGGTTTCAACCACGGCAAACTGTACCAATTGGAGTCCGAAGATGCCTTTTTACACTCTTCTTCGTACAGAGACTTCCTGTACAACTATATCCGCTTCTATGACCCGTTTCGCGCCACCACAACGCTGGCCAAAACACCTGAAGAGCAACAACAAAGGGAACTGCCCTTTACGCCTGCCTGGAAAGATTACTATTCAGGCCTCCGTAGTTTTCGTGTGAAACTGATCAGGGACTGGTTTATTTCGAAATGCATTCTTGATGGTTTTGCGTTCTATAATTATGAGGAGGTCAGTGCCGTATATCGGGACTTTTTGACCAGGGACCCTGCCCCTTACTACGCGGCCGCATTGAAAGAAAATTATAACAAGCTGCAGTCTTTGAAACCCGGCGCGGCCGCCCCGGACTTTACGCTGGCGGACGAGCATGGCTGGCAGGTATCGCTATCCAGCCTGAAAGGCAAAGTCATATATCTCGATTTCTGGGGCGTATACTGCGGACCCTGTATGGTTGAAATAAACGATCATACCGCCCAGCTGCATGAAAAGTATAAAGATAAAAATGTAGTATTCGTGAACATCTGTGTCGACGCATCGGAAAAGGAGTGGAAAAATACCCTCGTCAAATCCCGGCTCAAAGGCGTCAACCTGATAACACAGTTTTCCGACCCCGTATGCAGCACTTACAATATTTCAGGCATACCCCATTACTATCTCATCGATCAGGCAGGTAGGATCGTCGACAACAATGCCCCACGGCCAAGCCAGGGAAATATGCTGACAGATGCGTTGGACAAATTGATAAAATAACCGGCGCCGATATCAATTCAGGAACTTATTTACAACCCGGCTGAACAGAATTCTTAGCTCGTCTTTTTATTATCTTTATCGTCATAAAACCTTATCATATGTTAGGCATCTTCGGCAAGAGCGCTCCTCGCAAATGCCCCATTCCGGAAGCAAGTCAAAAATGGATTGAGACAGCTTTCCCATTTCTTGTCAGACTCTTTGGAGAAGAAAAAATAAAGCATAAAAAAGTGCTGATCCCTCATTACGCGGACTTCCCTATCCGCTATGACGGCGGGACACAGCCGGCCTGGGATACATTACACATCATAGCCGCCCAGATGGAAGTCGATCCCGATAGCATCATCCTGGATATCTACACCGATGTGACCAGGTCCCTCTCCACCGGCTCCCATATGGGAGGCAAGTTTCTCCTCGGTAGTGATGACAGCACCGAAAACACCGGCGCCGACCTCGCTTACCAGGGCCGGGCGCAGGACGGAAAATTACACATCGGACTGGAAGAAAAAAAGCTGTCGGACCCTGAGAGGCTCGTCGCTGACATTGCTCATGAGATCGCTCGCATGCGATTGATGGAAAGCCTTCAGCCCGAAGATAGCCATCAGCTCGCGGACCTGACCACCCTGCTGTTTGGCCTGGGCGTATTCAACTCGAACGCCTCTTTTTATACCGCCAAAAAGGGATATGTTTTACAACGGGAATGGGGCTATGCCCTTGCGCTCTTCGCACGCCTGAGAAATGAAAAGGACCCGGCCTGGGCAAAACATCTTACACCCAATATCCGCTCCGACTTTGCCAAAAGCCAAAACTATCTGGAGGACCGCTAACATCTGTAGGCCGGCCAAAGACTAACCCTTCAGCAGCTCATCCACCGTCCGGTAGATCTCTTTTTTCTGCTCTTCGTAGTGAGCCCCTGTCCCGGGACCGTTAAAACCCGTATGTATCTTGAATATCTTTCCCGATTTGTCCAGGAAGATGGTAGTGGGGAATCCGACGATCTTATCCACCACCGGTAGCGTCTTGGCAGCCCTGTCCGGGTCACCTACCGCCACCCCCGTGATCAGCATGGGATATTTCACCTGGAATCTCCGCTGAAAGCTCCGGAGACTGGCCTGGCTGCGGGCAAAATCAGTGCTGCGTTCATACGCCAACCCGATGATCTCTACCCCCTTTGAATGATATTCTTTATAGAAGTCGCTGAGAAAGCTCGTTTCATCCATACAGTTAGGACACCAGGACCCCATGATCTGTATCAGCACCACCTTCCCTGCGAATCGTTTGTCCGACAGCGACACCCGCTTGCCATCGATGTCCTTAAAGGTAAAATGCAAGGGCCCCGCATTCTTATCCCAGTTCGTCAACGCAAATTCATCCGGCAAGGCAGCAGACTCATCCCGCACAGCCGTCCAGGTCTCATAGCCTGCAAAACCCGAATAATGTTGTCCCCCCGTCAGACGGTCATTCCCTTCCAGCCGGGCAGAAAAATAATAAGCGTGCCCTCCATCAAAGCAGGACAATCGTAGTGAATCCCCATCCATGATCCCTTCCAGGTAACGATAATCACCCGTTGGGTCCAGGAACGTACCCGTCACCCTATCTCCCACCTGAGTGAATTCACCCACCCGCAGCGTGCTGTCGCCACTACGGGCATCACGGAATACCGCCTTCCACCGGCCTGCCACCCCCTTCGGCGCGCCGCCTCCGGGAGGGAATCGCATGGAAACATTATAAAAAGCCTTGAAAGGCATCACCTGGTAGCTGTCCGCCCCCCGCTTCAACCACACCCCCTGCAGATCGCCATTGCCCAGGATCACCGCCCGCAGCTGCGATTCGAAAAAAGGCAGCTTTATCAGCACCGAATCCCCCTGGTATTTGATGTCATCTACCAGCAGACGCTCACCCGCATTGCGGATATATAATATCTTCTTTCCCGCACTGTCCTTCGACTCGAAGTTGAATACAATGGAATGCCCATCCTTCCGCTCCAGCACCACCCGCCACTCTCCATTGCGCAAACCCGGCCCAGCCAGCGCGCTCGCATATGCCCCCAATATTAATAAGGAAAACATCACCGTGTAAGTACGTATCATAGCCATGCCGTCATTTGAATTACAACGAACCGGAAACCCATTTGTTCGTTTTGACAGCGAACTTCCGGTCCGCCTGGTCGTCGAATTTATTTCAGGTTCTCCAGCATTTCCTTCGTCATCCTCGCCAGGTCATACTCCGGCTTCCACCCCCAGTCCGCCCGGGCCACACTGTCATCGATGCTTTCCGGCCAGCTGTCGGCGATCTTTTGCCGGTAGTCCGGCGAATAGCTCATATCGAATCCCGCAATATGCTTCTTTATCTCGGCCGCGATCTCCCTGGGAGCAAAGCTCAACGCCGATACATTATAGGAAGTACGCACCGTAAGCCTCGCCGAAGGCGCCTCCATCAACTCGATGGTCGCACGAATGGCATCCGGCATATACATCATGGGAAGGTAAGTATCCTCCTTTAAAAAGCAGGTGTACTTGCCGTCTTCCAGGGCTTCGTGGAAGATCTCCACCGCATAGTCTGTCGTACCGCCACCGGGGGCAGACTTATAGCTGATCAGTCCGGGGTAGCGGATACTCCGCACATCCACCCCATATCTTTCGAAGAAATAATTACACCAGAACTCCCCCGCATACTTGCTGATCCCATACACCGTGCTCGGCTCGATGATCGTACGCTGAGGACAGGCCTGCTTCGGGGATGTAGGCCCGAAAACCGCAATGCTGCTCGGCCAGTACACTTTATGCAATTTCTCCTCACGGGCGATATCCAGCACATTCAGCAGTCCCTGCATATTCAGATGCCAGGCCAGGTTAGGGTTCTTTTCACCCGTCGCCGAAAGAATGGCTGCTAATAGGTATATCTGGGTGATATTCTGCCGGATCACCTGCACATGCAGCATCTCCTTGTTCATTACATCCAGCGATACATAGGGCCCCGTACCTTTCAACAGCTCATTCTCCTCCCGCAGGTCGGATGCTACCACATTGGCATTGCCGTATATCTTACGAAGGGCCAGCGTCAATTCCACACCTATCTGACCGCTGGCGCCTATGACCAGGACTTTTTCTTTCGTCATCGCAGTGTTTTAGGGCGCAAATCTACACTTTTCCCTAGCTTCGCATCATGGAATTCTTACATCATCTATTTCAGCATCAATCCTACGATAAGAAAAATTTCTTCCTCATTGCCGGCCCCTGTGTGGTGGAGAGCGAGGAGCTCGTGATGGAAGTGGCGGAAAAGGTCTCCACCATCTGCCGCAATCTGGGTATACCCTATGTCTTCAAAGCCTCCTACCGCAAGGCCAACCGTACCAGCGCCAGCTCCTTCACCGGCATCGGCGATGACAGCGGCCTATCCCTGATAAAAAAGGTCGGCGACACCTACAAGCTGCCCACCACCTCCGACATACACGCCCACGACGAAGCCGCCCCCGCAGCCAAATTCATAGACATACTGCAGATCCCCGCCTTCCTCTGCCGCCAGACAGATATACTCCTGGCAGCTGCCGGGACAGGTAAGATCGTCAATGTGAAAAAGGGACAGTTCCTGAGCGGACCCGCCATGAAATTTGCCGTGGAAAAGATACGCAAGGCGGGTAATGATAAGATAATCCTCACCGAGAGAGGCACCACCTTTGGCTACCAAGACCTGGTAGTGGACTATAGGAATATTCCATGGATGCAGGAACACAAGACCCCCGTCGTGATGGATTGTACACACGCACTCCAGCAACCCAACCAGACCAGCGGTGTCACCGGCGGCAATCCACAACTCATCGCAACTATCGCAAAAGCCGCAATTGCCACCGGCGCTGAAGGCCTGTTCATAGAGACACACCCAAATCCCGCCGTAGCAAAGAGCGACGGCGCCAACATGCTCAGGCTGGATCTGCTTCAGGGTTTACTGGAACAATTGGTAAAGATCCGTAAAGTAGTTTCGGAGTTCTAGCGCTTAACCTTCACCTCCAATTTCAACCGCTTCCGGCGTCCGTA
The DNA here is from genome assembly GCA_001898505.1 of Sphingobacteriales bacterium 50-39. Lineage (GTDB taxonomy): Bacteria > Bacteroidota > Bacteroidia > Chitinophagales > Chitinophagaceae > Puia. The sequence continues at coordinate 238,291 of MKTZ01000001.1, read as the reverse complement.
GGTTTATTCGAAAGGTACTGAATACAGGGCTGGTCTTTCTGGAAACGAGGAATTAAAAACGGGACATTTGGTGCGGGAGATGCACTGTCAGAAAATTAGCGCATCTCCCGCAGTACGCTAATGTCTGGCCTCTCGGCCAACGGACCGTGGTCCGCTATGTGTGGCTTGTACACAAACTCTATGCAAATTTACCTCGCTTTCCCTCCATTCAATACTCACAAAGGTGATAAGGATAGCTGTAAATGTCATCTCAACATAAAATGCACTCCTACAGGAAATTATAGACCCCCGGACGACAGGCCGCGCTGACGGCCCCCTGCTGATCAAAGGCATCTCGCTCTGTTAAACATTGCTCAAAAGCTTGCTTGGCAGCAACCCGAACTCCTTCTTGAAGGCTATCGTGAAATTGCTGAGATTGGAATATCCCAGCTCCATCGCCACCTCCTTCACCGAATGCCCTCCGCTGAGCAGCTTGTCCTTGGCCGTCTGCATCCGTATCTTCTGAAAATACTCATACACCGGCAGACCATAGATAAGCTTGAAATCCTTCTTCAGCTTTGATTCGCTGATGGATACCATCTTCGCCAATTGGTTGATGGTAGGTGCAGGCTCAAAAATATCCCGTGTCAGCGCCGACTCCACCTGCATCATACGGTCGATATCCGCCTTGGACAGCGGTATGTCGAAATGAGAGTTCTTTCTTCGTTCATAAATACGCGTAAAAAATCGCTCGATCAGAAGCATTACCCTGTTCTGGATAATGGCCAGCCGCATGGGATTGTCATCCTCCACCTCCATGATCTCCTGGATCAGGCGACGGTACTCGCTGTCCAACGGCTCCGTATGCACATTCTCCACCTGCAGGGAGAGATAGGTAGACAGCACATCGTCGATACGGTTCACCCCCAGATACCCCCCCAGCCATTGCGCATCGAAGAGGACATCGATCCCCTTGTAAATGGTACCCTGGGCGCCCAGATAGGCCCAATCCGATAAAGTATTGGTAAGATAGGCAATGCTTCGGGTGGTATTCGACTCCTTCAGACTCTCTTTCCCGATACGTATCTCCAGCGTATCCGGGATCGTCAGCTCGTGGAATCTGAGGGTATAATACTCCTCCTTTATCTTCCGCCTGCACAAAAACCAGTCCTGGTTGAATCTGCAATTGATCACATTGACGTGTATCCCATTCGGCAGCCGGACAAAGGTCAGACTACCCGTAGCAACAGCATCCGGGAAAATGAGTTTGTGATTCACCACTGGTGTATTCAGCCGTTGAGCCAGATCTTTCTGCAACAGCTCATAGTCGGTATAGGAGAAATCAAACTGAAACAAGGCAGCTAAAATTTTTTCGTAATAAATCTACGTTCTCCGTGAATTATGCAGTAGGCCAGCGGTCCGGGGACTCACCTCTGGTAAGATACGAAAAAAGCCGCCAGCCTGCGGAACTTTGTTCCGTCTGGCTCCGGGAGGTTAAAGATATTTCACAGGATTCCTGCGCGCGGAAAGAATATATCGCTTGATATTCATCCAAAATGCCAGGATAAAGTAAATGATCAGCGGCGAACCCATGGTCAGGAAAGAAATGTAAATAAACCAGGTCCGGATCCGGGAGGTGGCAATACCCATCCTTTCCCCGATCGCCGAGCACACCCCGAATACCTGCCATTCGATGAAATGCTTCAGTCTGTTCATAGTGTAAATTTAAAAAAAAACGTCAAACCCTCCAGCCCCTTTCAGGACATTAATATCACAATAACGCAATTTTTAGGTAATTTAGCGCCCAGCGTCAGCAGGGCGCTAAAGCCTGCCGCAGGCAGGCTATCATAAGCCCTACCAGGTGCCCCCGGCACCTGAGACACAGCCACTAACCCATTAGAGGCGCATATCATAGAATTAACACATAAAATAAATTCATCATGGTTTTTGATCTGGATTTAATTAAAAAGTTATACGGAGCAATGCCGGCCAAGGTAGATGCCGCCCGTAAACTGGTAGGCACACCCTTGACATTGGCCGAAAAAATATTGTACTCCCACCTGTTCGAAACGCCTACCCGCGCATATGCCCGTGGAAAGGATTATGTTGATTTTGCCCCCGATCGCGTTGCTATGCAGGACGCTACCGCCCAGATGGCCCTCTTGCAGTTCATGACCTGCGGTCGTGACAAAGTAGCCGTCCCCTCCACCGTACATTGCGACCACCTCATACAGGCCAAGACAGGCGCGGCCACCGACCTGGCCACAGCCCTGGACGTCAATAAAGAAGTATACGATTTCTTAGCATCTATATCCAATAAATACGGCATCGGGTTCTGGAAACCCGGCGCAGGTATCATCCACCAGGTTGTGCTGGAAAACTATGCATTCCCCGGAGGCATGATGATCGGCACCGACTCCCACACTCCTAACGCAGGGGGCCTGGGTATGGTAGCCATCGGCGTAGGCGGCGCAGACGCCGTGGACGTAATGGCCGGATTGGCCTGGGAACTGAAAATGCCAAAGCTCATTGGCGTAAAGCTCACCGGCAAAATGAGCGGCTGGACATCCGCCAAAGACATCATCCTGTGGGTAGCCGGCCAGCTCACCGTCAAGGGCGGCACCGGAGCCATCGTAGAATATTTCGGTGAAGGCGCCGACAGCCTTAGCGCCACCGGTAAAGGCACCATTTGTAACATGGGCGCCGAGATAGGAGCCACCTGCTCCCTGTTTGGCTATGACGAAAAGATGGCAGCCTACCTGAAAGCCACCGGTCGCGCCGAAGTCGCATCCCTGGCTGACGGTATCAAGGACTACCTGCGCCCCGACAAGGAAGTATATGCCAACCCCGAAAAATATTATGACCAGGTCCTCGAGCTGAACCTCAGCGAGCTGGAACCCTATGTCAACGGTCCCTTCACACCCGACCTGGCCACACCGATCAGCCAGTTCGCCAAGGCGGTAAAGGAAAATAACTGGCCCCAGCGACTGGAAGTAGCCCTCATCGGCTCCTGTACCAACTCTTCCTACGAAGACATCAGCCGCTCCGCCTCCCTTGCCCAACAGGCCATCGATAAGAAGCTGAAAGCCAAGGCCGAATTCACTATCACCCCTGGCTCCGAACAGGTTCGCTATACCATCGAAAAGGACGGGTTCCTTAAGACCTTCGATACCATTGGCGGTATAGTGCTCGCCAATGCCTGCGGCCCCTGCATCGGACAATGGGCCCGTCATATCGACGACCCCAACAGGAAGAACTCCATCATCACCTCCTTCAACCGCAACTTTGCCAAGCGCAACGACGGTCTCGCCAGCACCCACGCCTTCGTGGCCTCGCCCGAGATAGTCACCGCCTTTGCCATAGCAGGCGACCTGACCTTCAACCCCTTGAAGGACAAGCTGAAGAATGAGAAAGGAGAAGACGTTATGCTCGATGAGCCCACTGGCGTAGAGCTGCCTCCCAAAGGCTTCTCCGTGGAAGACGCAGGCTACCAGGCCCCCGCAAAAGACGGTAAGAACGTACAGGTCGTCGTCAAGTCCGATTCACAACGCCTCCAGCTCCTGGCCCCCTTCGCCCCATGGGAAGGAACAGATCTCAAAGGGCTCAGGCTGCTGATCAAGGCCAAAGGAAAATGTACCACCGACCATATCTCCATGGCCGGCCCCTGGCTGAAATTCCGCGGACACCTCGACAATATCTCCAACAATATGCTCATCGGCGCCGTCAACTTCTTTAACGAAAAAACAGACGCAGTAAAAAATGAGCTCACCGGAGAATATGGCCCCGTTCCCGCCACTGCAAGAGCCTACAAAGCAGCCGGCATCGGCTCCGTCGTTGTAGGAGACGAGAACTATGGTGAAGGCTCCTCCCGCGAACACGCCGCCATGGAACCCCGCCACCTCGGCGTCCGCGCCATCGTGGTGAGAAGTTTCGCCCGCATCCACGAGACCAACCTGAAAAAACAAGGTATGCTCGCCCTCACCTTTGTCAATAAAGAAGATTATGAGAAGGTACAAGAGGATGATACCATCGATATCATAGGCCTCACCACATTCGCTCCCGGCAAGCCCCTGACCATGGTGCTCAACCACAAGGATGGCAAAAAGGATGAAATATCCCTCAACCATACCTATAATGAGCAGCAGATCGGCTGGTTCAAGGCCGGCGGAGCCCTCAATGTGATCCGCACCGAATTCGCTAAATAGTCCCCCGAAGCCCCCGGCTGGCGCCAGCCGGGGGCTTCTTTTTTATATCTTCCAGCGCTTATACCCAGCTGAACGCATCCCCCGACGCAATATGCTTCACCGGCACTCCCGGCAATCGCGCATTCAGCCACGGCACCAGGGCCTCCATCCCCGGCTCCTCACTCACAGCATGCCCCAGCACCAGAAGCGACACCTTCTGCCCCTGATAACGCGCATCCCGCACATATTCGCTCGTTTCCCACTCGTTCAGCTCCCCGCAGATCAACAGGTCCGGCTGATATTTTCGCAACACGCTTATCTGCCTCCTGCCCCCCGACGCCCCCGGCAACACCACGATCCGCTGACATTTCGCCGACAGGTCTCCGATCATCTTCATCTTGTCGATCCCCATCGCTTTCTTCGCCATAGCTACTATCTCACCCAACGTGATCTCCGGCACCGTGACGATCTCCGGCGCACCCGCATTGTAATACTTGTCCCATCCCATGGCCGTCAGCACACCCATCAGTATTCCATCCGGACGAAAGGAATGCCAGTAGTCATGGAATCTCCAGACGACGATCCCGTGGCTTTCCAACAATGCTTTTTTGTAATCATACACCTTATCCCCCACCAGCCAGTCCGTCTCATCCGCGTGATTGTAAAAAGTAGGCTCATGAGCAATGATAAAATTGGCCCCCTGCCTGATCGTCCCCGTGATGACCTCATCCGTGGCAAACATCGTAGTGACGATGCCCTTCAATGGCTGCTCCGGGTTACCCGATTTTACCGTATCCACCGTCTCGGCAAAAGGCGCCCCCGGAATATCCGCTACGATACGGTCAATGGCCTGGCGGATCGTCATCTCCGCACCAGCCGGCACAGGCTGTCCCTTCACAAGCGTCGCTCCCCTCGCACCCGAAGTTAAAAAAGAAGAGCCGGCCAGCACGGCCAGCGTATTGGTAAGAAAATCTCTTCTCGAAGACATTGGCAATAGTTTAACTCCTATAAAAATAGGCAATATTATGTCCGAAAAACGGGCCCCTCGGAATATAGCCCGTTTTTCGGAAATGTCTGATGTCTGTCCTTCGGACGACGAACCTCCGGTCCGTTTTGGTATCTTGCACCAGTGAAGTTCCCCGCCATCATACGACTCCTGCTGACATTCTACAAAAGTTTTTTCTTATTCAGCTTTCTCATCACCCTTTCCTCCGCCCTGCTATACTGGGAATACGGCCCACCCATCCTCAAGGTCCTTGCCTGGTTTAAGCTACTCACGCAGGGTCTCACCTGGTACTTCATACGCACTTATAAGAAAAAGGAATTCTATTACTACCGTAATCTCGGCCTGCGCGACACCGTCCTGTGGTCCGTCACCCTCGGCCTGGACATGGGTCTCTTCATCACACTCCTCATCCTAACCCATCAATGGCGCCCATGAATATGCACACTCCGCCCGCTTCACCCCTGGTCCACGCATTGACGGCAAAAGACATCCAATTACAGTTCGGGGACAGACCGATCCTCTCCGGTATTCATATCCAGTGCCGCACGGGCAGGATCACCGGGCTGCTGGGACGCAACGGAACAGGAAAGACCAGTCTTATGCGGATCATTTATGGCGACTTGCCCTGCGACAGCAGGTCTGTCACCATCGACAACAATCCCCTCCCCCGACCCTATACACAGCCCGATCGGGTAAGATATATGCCCCAATTCAATTTTATCCCCGGCGTCCTGACACCCGAACGTATATGCCTCGATTTCAACCTCGACTTTCAGGGACTGGCAAACGCCTTCCCCGAATTCCACCCGCTCCGCCGGCAGCGCATACGTGATCTTTCCACGGGCCAGCGCCGACTGATCAATATCTACGTCATCAGCCGCAGCAGGTCACAGTTCGTCATGCTGGACGAACCCTTCACGCTCTTAAGCCCTATACAGATAGAGAAGATAAAAACGATACTGGAAGAAGAAAAACAAAATAAGGGTATCCTGATCACCGACCATCTCCATCAACCCATCTGGGACATCTCCGATGAAGTATATACCCTTGCAGACGGCAGGACCCGTATCACCAGCCCCCCAGCCTCAACATCAAGGATGCTTTAAATAGCTATATGGTATATTCTTGAACACACCGGCCGTCACCGTCACCGAGTCTATCGCCAGTCCCGTCGAGTCGATGGACAGCACCCGGGCATTGAATTGGAAAGTACCCGATATTCGCTTATTCACCCCATCGCTGACCGTCACATTCGCCACTCCGCTTACCGCCTCTCCCTGCTGCTGCCAGACCAGATTTCTTCCCACCTGGATCTTTCCATTTGCATAGGCAAAGGCCGACGCATCCCCCCATCCACCCAGCGCATACTGCTGCACCGTCATCGAACTGTCATTGCCCGTTGTTGTCGTATCCTGCAGGTTGATAGAGATAGCCTTTTGCGAGGTATAGGCGGTAATAGCCATGACCTTACTATGATCCCGGTAATCTCCTACCAGGAAGGCAGAGACCGAATCCGTCTTCCATTCCACCCCGTTGATCATTGCTGAAAAGACGGCCGAAGAGTCCGTCGTCCGACTGTTCCCATTCAGGTTTTCTTTACGGCACGATACCAGGCTGTATAGCGCACACAGTAGCGCCACAGCCGCCAGCCGGATCTTGATCGTTTTCTTCATATGCTTTGAGTTCGTGACAGTTTCAATACACATCCATCGATACGAGTGATTTCCGGACAGAGTTGCTTATTTTTACGTTAAGCAAGCATTTTATGACCCAACATTGTTTCAGAACACAGATTTTCATAGCCTTTTTAGTCCTTTTCACCACGACATCCCAAGCCCAGTCCCCCGATGCACCCGTTGCGCCCGGCCCCAACCCCGCCGTCATAGGCTATTACGCCGGCAGAAGCTCTGCGCTCGACAGTTTTGCTATTAATAAGCTCACTCATATCATCTACAGCTTCTGCCACCTCAAAGGCAATAGGCTCGATGTTAACAACGCCCGGGACACCGCTACCATCCAGCACATGGTCCAGCTGAAAGAAAAGAACCCCAACCTCAAAGTGATCCTTTCCCTGGGCGGATGGGGCGGCTGCAAGACCTGCCCGGATGTATTTGCCACCCGTAAAGGCCGTAACGAATTCGTCGGCTCCGTCAGGGAAGTGCTGGATTACTTCCACGCCGACGGCATCGACCTGGATTGGGAATACCCGGCGCTTTCTAACGTTCCCGGATATCCGTACTCACCGGAGGACAAAGATCACTTCACCATCCTGATAAAAAGGTTGAGAAAAAAGCTTGGCAAGTCCAAAGAGATCAGCTTCGCAGCCGGCGGCTTTACCAAATACCTCCAGACCTCCATCGACTGGAAAAAAGTGACCCCCCGCGTCAATTATATCAATCTCATGACCTATGATCTCGTCAGCGGCTACGATACCATCTCCGGGCATCATACACCTTTATATTCAACACCACAACAGGTGGAGTCCACCGACCATTGCGTTCGATACCTCGAGTCCATCGGTGTGCCCGCAGCCAAGCTGGCCATCGGCGTAGCCTTCTATGCCCGCATCTTCGAGCACGTGGACAGCATCAACAATGGCCTCTACCGTCCCTGCCGTTTCTGGCGCGGCGTTTCTTATAAGGACCAGGCCACTTACCTGTCAAAGGACAGCGGGTTTATATTTCACTGGGACCCCGTAGCACAAGCCCCTTATATGTACAATCCCGATAAAAAGCTTTTCGTTACATACGACGATACCTTATCCGTACGGCTAAAGACACGTTATGCCCTGGACAAGAAGTTAGGAGGCATCATGTTCTGGCAGCTGCCCGAAGATAAGTTCACCGATGGCCTGCTGGATGTGATCGATAACACAAAAAAAGAAGGATTGACAACCCCCGCAAAAGGACAATAATGAAGTATCTTATCCTACGCCTCCGTTCCATCCGGCCCATTTCAGTCTTCACCGTTGGCGGACTCGTCCTCGTCCTGGCCGCTACCTGCTGGTCCTGTCATTCTTCCAGAAAGGTGGTCAGCGCACCCGCCACCATTGTGCAGATGCCCGATAGCCTGCCCCCTCTCCCCGTTTCCGAGATCGACATACCGCTCAAGGTCGCCGGCCGCCCCCTGTTACAAATAGCCGACACCATCGTTCCAAGGGAATTCACTTCAGAAGGATGGCCCACCTTCATACAGACTTCCTGCGAATTCCGCTACAAATACCGCTTCGTCCGCAGCGCCTTTAACCTCAGCTGTACCAACAATAAGATATCGCTCCAGATGGGAGGCAGCTACCAGGTCGCCGGAGGCCGTTGTCTCTGCGCCATGGGCAAACCCGTATCACCCTGGATATCCGGGAATTGTGGCTTTGGCAGCGAGCCGATGCGAAAAGTGGATATTACCCTCAGCTCCCAGCTGACCCTGCTCCCCAATTACAAGATCAGGACAGTCACCCACCTCGACCAGCTAAAAGCCATGGATAAATGCGTTATGTCCGTTTTTTCCATGGACATGACCCAAATGATCGTCGATAGCATCCGCAGCTCCATCAACAGCTTTTGCGGCACCCTCGATCAAACCCTCGCCAGCCTCGATTTCACCGGCTATCTCCACCACTCCGCTATGCGCGCCTGGCATCGCCTGCCCCTGGGTCCCTATGGCTATTTGGTGACCAATCCTCAGAGCATACGGATAGGCCCCCTGAATTATACGCAGGACACCTTCCGCGTCAATATAGGGCTTACCTGCCGGCCGGATCTTACGTCGGAAAAAGACGTCTCCTCCGTCATTCCACCCCTTCCTCCCCTGACCAGCAATGTCCGCGATAAAGGCATCTCCGTCTACCTCGGCGCCGATTATGACTATCCCTTCATAAGCAAGCTGCTGAACGACAGCCTCCAGGGAAGATCCTTTGTTGTCAAAGGCCGAACCATTCTTATTAAGAACGTGACAGTCAGGGGGAAAGGCCATCACCAGGTAGAGATGATAGTGGATTTTGGCGGCAGCCGCAGGGGAGAATTTCGCCTCTGGGGTACCCCCGTGCTCGATCCCGTCAAACAATCCGTTACTATTCCCGATATCCAGTATACACTCGATGGCGACATGATGATCGTGATTGCACGCACCTTCTTTAAAAGGAAGATCCGCAAGAACCTGCAAGGCGGCTCCTACGTCGATCTCGCAGCCGTGCTAAAGGCCAATCGCCCCATGCTGGACGCCCAGATGAACAGGACCCTGGCCCCCAATCTCTATACCCGCGGGAATATAACGGAGTTGAAGATGATAGGCCTCCTGGCAGGGGAAAAATCCCTTCAGACTCAACTCTTTGTAAAAGCCGATCTCAGCGTCATCAGCACCGGGCTGCCCAAATAAACAGGAACCGCAGAAGGCGGTTCGTCCGAAGGCCAACAGACATTAGCCATATGCGGGAATTGGGCTATTTTTCGAGCAAGAACAATTCCCGCATTTCTTTACCGGCCGAAGCAACCATTAACATTTCATTATCGTAACTTTTTAGTGGATACAGGTAGTTTGCGCGTTTAATCAAACAGGACGCTCACCACTTAAGCTACACATCAATTTTGATCGAATCGAACTCGCAAATACTCGCTTTGATTGAGGGCTGCAGGTCTAATGACAGGACCAGCCAAAAAGAGCTTTATACGATGCTCAAGGACTACGCTATGAAAATATGCTATCGTTACCAAAACAACCTTGAACAAGTAGAAGAGATCATGAATGAGGGCTTCATCAAACTTTTCAAGAACATCCATCAATTTGAGGAATCACGCCATACGGATATCCTGGCTTCCCTCAAAGGCTGGTTCAAACGCATCCTCGTCAACACCTGCATCGACCACTATCGAAAGAACGCATCCTACATCAATGGACAGATGCTGTCCGAAGACACGGAGAACATTGCCGACAGGCAGGAATCAGGCCTCGACATATTGTCCTACAAAGAGATCATCGAAGCCATCCGCCTCCTGTCCCCAGCTTACCGCACCGTATTTAACCTGTTCGTCATAGAAGGACTGACGCATGAAGAAATAGCCAGCCAGCTGGGTATTTCCGTCGGATCTTCCAAATCTAACCTTTCAAAAGCAAGAGAAAACCTACGAAAAATACTCACCAAAAAAACAGACCATAAAGCATATGTTGAACCTATCCGATAATGAATTGGACCGCCTGAGCCGGGAAGCTGCCAGCCAGCATGACCCTGGCGACCCGCTGGGTCCCCAGTCATGGGAGAGGTTGGAACTGCACCTGGATAAGGAATTGGGCAGGGCTGGCCCGGATATGTCCCGCGGACTGCGCGGCTTCCGGCGCTTACCTTTTCAATATGCCCCGGTACTCCTTCTCGTCGTAGGGGTCACCTATTATTTTGTCAAAGCCAAAGGACGCAAGACAGAGTCCTCCGGCAGCCCCCCTTTGACAGTCGTAAAAACCCCGCAGCAGACGCTGCCGGGTACAGCCTCCGATTCATCACTCAAAAACCCTGCGTATAGCGATAAATCTACTTCTACACTCTACCCCGGCGGGGACAGCCTCTCTGATGCTGGACTGGAACACCCCCGCCCTAACAATACGTTTCCGGCGGCCGGCGATCACACGGCTTCAGGACTAGCAAATAATTCCCGGACTGACCATACGGCCACCGGACCCGGCCATACAGCCCCCGGACAGGACCACCTATCCTCAGGACTTAATGACGATGTCTCCGGCGCCAACCGCACAGCCTCCGGTCTGACCAACCACGGTTCACGCAAATATCCCGGCAACAACAAGACATCCGGCAAAGGCAATAGATCCTCCGGCAACACCGGCCACCAGACAGTCGACCAGGCCGCAGCCGGCCAGGCGCCAGGCGACCACACAACCAGCGACCGGACATCCCTGCAGGATCAAGCACTGAAGGACCAACCCCTGCGAGATCACACAGGCCGGCTGACACAGGCCCCCTCCGACAAATCATCCGATCCGGAACGTGTCTTTATCCAACACCCATTCTCCCTGCGCAGCCACCCCAGGACCAGCGACCTCACCCTGCATGCAGACTCCGCCCTGCGGGCATACGCCGCCCGGAACCAGAAGGACCAGGCCCAAAATTCAGGCCCCGCCCTCCGTATCAACCGGGCCTTCGGCATAGGACTCCTGTTCGCACCCGATTTCACATCCGTCAACGCCCTGGCAGGCGATCGGCCAGGAAGCACCTTCGGCCTCACCCTCGACTATGAGATCCTTGATAAATTGCACGTGGGCACAGGCGTCCTCTTCTCCAAAAGGAATTATACCGCCCGGGGCATGGACTACCATGTACCTTACGATTACTATAGACAGAATGGTATGAAGCCGGTGGACTTTGTAAAAGGCACCATGAATATGCTGGAGATACCCATCAACATACGTTATGACTTCAGCGTGACAGGTTATACCAGTTTCTTCGCCAGCGCCGGCGTCTCCTCCTACCTGTTTGGAAAAGAAAACTGTAACTATTATTATGACTTCTTTGGAAGTGAGGCATGCCGCAAATTCCAATATTCAAATACACCAAATGGGCTCTTCTCCTCCGTCAATCTGTCCATGGGTGTCGAGACAAGGATCAGCACCAGCGGCGTCTACGTGCTGATAGCCCCGTATATGAAATTGCCCACCGGTGACATGGGCTTTGGTAAGGTCCGGATGAACAGCGTAGGCATCAATTTCGCCATACGCTATACCCCCGTCATCAGCCGCAAAAGACATCCGTGAGATGCCCGTCGGGCATCTCACTTTTTTACATCAAACCATACAGGCGTCTCATTATTCCAATCCCCATTGTAATTGATAGAAAGCTCCTCTCCCGCCTTTATAAAACGTACCGCCTTGACAGTTATCAACCCCTCCTCATAATCCATCTCATATTCACAATTACTGCGATACGAATGGTTGTAGATAGGAACATAACCCAGCGCCATACAACAGCCCTTCGGGTCCCGCCCCCATTCGAATATGTAGTCGTGCAAGAGCGTTTGGTCCAGTAACTTTCTCTCCTCCCGGGTCATAACAATGACAGGGGCGACCTCGACGATCGTCCCCTTTTCAATATCCTCCGTAGTAAATATTCCCCTGCCCTTCTCGCCGGTAGGCGCTATCACTAGCGTTGGTAGGATCATCCGGAAAACTCTTTTTTTGACGGGACAAGTTACCGTTTTTTACCGTAGGTTTGGGGCGCATGTCCGTAGATCAAGAGCACGATAATACCAATGACCAGTTTCAGACGATGATCCAGTCCGAGGACGTCTTGCAGATCAGGGAATTTCTGAACAATCAGAACATCAGCGACATCGCTGAGCTGATATACGAATTTCCCGACTATGAGTCGCAGATCATCGCCAATATGAGCACCCATCGGGCCGCCAGTGCCTTCAAGATCCTCGACACGCCCACCCAAAAAAGGATCATACAGGAGCTGCCCGCCTTCAAAACAGCCGAGCTGCTGAATGACCTCTCCGCCGATGACCGCACCGCCTTCCTCGAAGAGCTTCCCAGCGAGGTGGTAAAAGAGCTTATCAAGACGCTCGACCCCGAAGAAAGAAAGATAACCTTATCCCTTCTCGGCTATCCCGAAAGCAGCGTGGGGCGCCTTATGACCCCCGACTACATCGCCGTACACAAGGATTGGACCATCCGGGAGGTCATCGAACACATCCGCGAGGTAGGGAAGGACAGCGAAACCATCGACGTCATCTATGTGGTGGATGATAAAGGCATCTTCATCGATGACATCCGGATCAGGGAGATCATCCTGGCCAATCCGGACAAAAGGATCGAGGACGTCATCGACAACAGATACATAGCCCTCAATGTCAACGACGATCAGGAGAAAGCCAGCGAAGCATTTAAAATGAACAACCGCGTGGCCCTTCCCGTACTCGACAACAACAATGTCCTCCTCGGCATCGTCACCATCGACGACGTACTCTGGGTCGCACAAGAAGAATTCACTGAGGATATTCAAAAGATCGGTGGTACCGAAGCCCTCGACGAACCCTACCTCGAGATCCCGCTGGTAAAGCTATTTAAAAAACGCATCGTCTGGCTGGTCGTTCTCTTTCTTAGCGAAATGCTCACCGCCACCGCCATGGGTTATTTCGAGGATGAGATTGCCAAGGCAGTAGTACTGGCCCTCTTCGTACCCCTCATCATTTCCAGCGGCGGCAACAGCGGCTCCCAGGCCTCCACCCTCATCATCCAGGCCATGGCCCTCGGGGAGATCACCATCGCCGACTGGTGGATCGTCATCCGCAGAGAGATCCTTTCCGGCCTCATGCTGGGAGCAGTATTGGGCATCATCGGTTTTACCCGGGTTATGCTGTGGAATCAGATATTCCACACCTATGGCGACCATTCCCTGCTGATAGCCAGCACCGTTGGGTTCTCGCTCGTAGGAGTAGTGCTCTGGGGCACCATCGCCGGCAGCATGCTCCCCATCGTATTAAAGAAGTTCGGAGCCGACCCCGCCACCTCTTCCGCCCCCTTTGTTGCTACCCTCGTGGACGTCACAGGCCTCGTCATCTATTTCTCGGTGGCTTTCCTGATCATGCGCGGAATTTTATTATAATACTACATATACCATATGCAATCACACATGTTCACCAGGGGAGTAACCACCACCCTCCTCTGCTCACTGCTGTTGTCCCTGCCCCATGCAGGCCATAGTCAGACTACTACTACAGAAAAGCTCACTGTCGAAAAGATCATGCAGGACCCTAAATGGATAGGCTCCTCCCCTTCCGACCCCTTCTGGAGCGCGGACGGAAAATATCTTTTCTTCAAATGGAATCCCGACAAAGCTCCCGATGACAGTCTTTATTACATCACCCGGGAAGATCGCCACCCTCAAAAAGCCCCCTACTCCCTCCTGCAATCCATTGTCAACGAAGGCAACGTCTCCTATAACAGTACCCACACCGCCGGCGTCTTCACCCGGGATGGGGACATCTTCTTAATAGATACAAGGACGGGCAAAGAAAAAAGAGTGACCCGCACAGTCGATCCTGAATCAAACCCCGTCTTTTCCTTCCTCGGCAGCCGTGTCGTATACAACCGCAATGGCAATCTTTTTTCCTGGGAAATAGCCACCGGCGAGACCATACAGCTGACCAACTTCCAGCACACAGCCGCTCCCCCCGACGAGAAAAAGGATAATCTCTCCCGGCAGGAACGATGGCTGCAACAGAATCAACTGGAACTGTTCGACGTTCTCCGCAGCCGTAAAAAGAAAAAGGATCAGGCCGACTCCATCGAAAAAGCCCGCGAGATCAAACCTTTAAAACCTGTTTACATCGAGGACAAACAGCTTGGCGGCCTCACCATCAGTCCCGATGGCCGGTTCATTACCTGGCGCCTTTCTAAAAGAGCCGGCGATGGGAGAAGTACCATCGTTCCCGCCTACGTAACGGAGAGCGGCTTCACAAAAGATATACCCGGCAGGACCAAAGTAGGAGCGCCCCTTGGCAGCTCCACCTCCTATGTATACGATAGGGACAAGGACACTGTCATCACCATCCTGACAGACCAGCTCCCCGGCATCAATGATCAGCCCGACTACGTAAAAGATTACCCGGCCCGTAACACGGCAGGTCTCTCCGACAGCACCCACGGTCATGGCCCAGCCAAAAATTCCCCGCGGAATGTCACCATCAGCACCCCCCTCTGGTCCGAACAGGGCACACACGCCATCGTGGACATACGCTCCCAGGACAACAAAGACCGCTGGCTCATGCTCCTCGACGGAGCCACCGGCAAGCTCACTCTCGTGGACAGACAGCGGGACGAAGCCTGGATTGGAGGCCCCGGTATCAGCCGCGGCTTTGGCAATGGCGGTAACTCCGGCTGGATAGACGAGAACAATTTCTGGTTCCAGAGCGAAGCCACCGGCTACTCCCATCTTTATAAAGTCGACGTGACCACAGGCGCCCGGACAGCCCTCACCAGCGGCCCCTACGAAATATTGGAGGCCTCCCTGTCCAGGGATAAAAAGCGATTCTTTATCACCACCAACGAAGTACGCCCCGGGGAACAGCAGTTCTATCAGCTGCCCGTCACAGGCGGAAAGGCGCAACGTATCACCACGCTGACAGGCGGCAACCTGGTCACCATCTCCCCGGATGAAAAGCAATTAGCCATCCTTTACTCTTATACCAATCGGCCCTGGGAACTCTATCTCCAGGACAACAAGACAGGCAGCCAGCCACAACAGGTCACCAACATGGCCATGAGCAATGCCTATAAAGCCTATCCCTGGCGGGACGCAGACCTGATCACCTTCCAGGCCCGGGACGGGGCCAGGGTCTATGCCCGTATCTATCGCCCCGCTACCCCTGCCGCTACCCACCCCGCGGTCATTTTTGTCCATGGCGCCGGCTATCTGCAGAACGCCCATAAATGGTGGAGCTACTATTTCCGGGAGTTTATGTTCAATAACCTCCTCGCCGACAATGGCTACACCGTCCTGGACATCGACTACAGAGG
The DNA here is from genome assembly GCA_001898505.1 of Sphingobacteriales bacterium 50-39. GTDB lineage: Bacteria > Bacteroidota > Bacteroidia > Chitinophagales > Chitinophagaceae > Puia. The sequence continues at coordinate 222,607 of MKTZ01000001.1, read as the reverse complement.
CAGCGCCGGCTATGGCAGGGATTGGCGCACCGCCATCTATCGCCACATGGGAGGAAAGGACCTTTCCGACCAGGTCGACGGCGTAAAATACCTGGTGGAACACGAAGGAGTAGACCCTAAGCACATAGGCCTCTATGGCGGGTCCTATGGTGGCTTTATCACCCTCATGGCCCTGTTCACTGAACCCGACGTCTTTGCGGCGGGGGCCGGCCTCCGATCGGTCACGGACTGGGCTCACTACAACCATGGCTACACCTCCGCCATCCTGAACGAGCCCTTTAACGACAGCCTGGCCTATCGCAGAAGCTCCCCCATCTATTTCGCAGAAGGCCTGAAGGGGCATTTGCTCATGTGTCACGGCATGGTCGACGAGAACGTACATTTCCAGGACATCGTACGCCTTACACAACGGCTGATCGAGCTGCATAAGGACAATTGGGAACTGGCGGTCTATCCCATGGAAGATCATGGATTTGTAGAGCCCAGCAGCTGGACGGATGAGTACAAAAGGATTTACAAACTATTCGAGACCTGGCTAAAATAGTCTCGGATTAACAAAAAGTCTAATTTGTTAAAGTCCGCCATCCTATTAAACGAACAGGGTTTAAAAAGGTCTAATAACCACCGTACAAAACAAGTATTTATGAACCCGAAAAAACTATTAACCCCATTCCTGCTCCTGCTGCTGACAGCAATGGGAACGACTGCATCCGCCCAACGTGGCGTACATTATAGTGGAGGAAGCCATCTCGTTCACGCAGGCGGCGGTTTTGGAGGTGGACATGTCGCAGGTGGCTATGGTGGTGGCTTTCGTGGTGGCTATGGTGGTTACCGTGGTGGCTATTACGGCGGCTACGGCTATCGCCCCTATTACGGTGGTTGGGGCTTCGGACTGGGACTGGGTATAGGCCTGGGCTTCGGTTATCCCTACGGCGGCTACTACGGTTATGGTTATCCATACTCTCCTTATTACTACCCCTACGGCTATCCGCCCGTTGCATATGCGCAACCACCCGTGGTAGTACAACAACAAGACAACGGTTATTACGACGACAACACACCAGACGATCCCTACAACGACAACAACTCAGACCGCAATTATCAGCAACGGCAACCATCAAACCAGCAACAACCCGCAGACGATAACTACGACTACAGCCGCCCCGTCAATCCCGATTCACTGACCTACAAGCCAGGTACCAACCTGTCGTCCCCCCGCAGCAATTATCCCACCCGGGACAAGGTTTGGATAAAAGCACACTGGAAACACACCGGTGATGGCTGGATCTGGATAGACGGCTACTGGAAATAGATTTGCAAAAAACCCGCAACTCATTGCGGGTTTTTCGTTTTATAATATTTCCTATGTTTGCCCGTTTATTGGATCGTACAAATCTTAACTATGTGTGGAATTGTCGCTTATATCGGCCCTCGGGAAGCTTACCCAATTATCCTCAAAGGACTCAAAAGACTGGAATACCGCGGATATGACAGCTCAGGCGTCGCCCTGCTCAATAAGGACCTCCGGGTTCATAAAAAGAAAGGCAAGGTGGCTGAGCTGGAAGAAAGCCTCGTAGGACAGGATGTACACGCCCACGCCGGCATGGGCCACACCCGCTGGGCCACCCACGGCGAACCCAGCGATCGGAATGCTCACCCCCACAGCTCCGCCAGCGGCCGCCTCGCCATGATCCACAACGGCATCATCGAAAATTATACCCAGCTAAAAAGCGAGCTCACCAAAAAAGGATACAGCTTCAAGAGCGACACCGACACCGAAGTGCTCCTCAATTTCATCGAAGACATCCAAAAAAATAACAACTGCGGACTCGAAGAAGCCCTCCGCATCGCTCTCCGCAGGGTCGTAGGCGCCTATGTCATCATACTGCTGGACAGGGAACAACCCGATACCATCATCGCCGCAAGAAAAGGCAGCCCCCTGGTCATCGGCATCGGTAAAGGAGAACACTTTCTAGCCTCCGACGCATCCCCCATCATCGAATACACAAAGGAAGTCGTGTATGTCAACGACTACGAGCTCGCCATCCTCAAAGCCGATGAGCTGATCCTGAAGAACCTCGGCAACGAGAAACTGACCCCCTACATCCAAAAGCTCGACCTCGAGCTGGCCGCCATCGAAAAGGGAGGTTACGATCATTTCATGATCAAGGAAATATTCGAACAGCCCGATACCATCTTCGACTGTCTCCGTGGCCGCCTGGACGTGACAAAAGGCACCATCACCATGGCCGGGATCCAGAACAATATCGACAAGCTCACAAAAGCACCCCGTATCATCATGATCGCATGCGGCACCAGCTGGCACGCCGCGCTCATCGCCGAATATATATTTGAAGAGCTCTGCCGCATCCCCGTGGAAGTAGAATATGCCTCGGAATTCCGTTACCGCAATCCGGTCGTACACCCCGGCGATGTCATCATCGCTATCTCCCAAAGTGGTGAGACAGCCGACACCATCGTTGCCATCGAAAAAGCCAAAGAGAACGGAGCCTTTATCCTCGGCGTGGTCAATGTCGTAGGCTCCTCCATCGCACGCATCTCGCACGCAGGCGCCTATACCCATGCCGGCCCCGAAATTGGCGTGGCCAGTACCAAGGCCTTCACCGCACAGCTCACCGTCCTGACTATGATCGCCCTCAAGATCGCCAAAGAAAAAGGCGCCATCGACGAGGGTCGTTATATACACCTGCTCGAAGAGCTGCACGCCATCCCCGAAAAGGTAAAAGAAACCCTCCAACTGAGCGATAACATAAAAAAACTGGCCGACAAATACAAGGACGCCGGAGACGCCCTCTACCTCGGCCGTGGCTACAACTTCCCCATCGCGCTCGAAGGCGCCCTCAAGCTGAAAGAGATCTCTTATATCCATGCCGAAGGCTATCCCGCCGCAGAGATGAAACATGGTCCCATCGCCCTTGTCGATGAACACCTCCCCGTAGTCTTCGTAGCCACCCGCGACTCCTATTATGAAAAAATAGTCAGCAATATCCAGGAGATCAAGGCACGCAAAGGCAAGGTCATCTCCGTTATCAGCAAAGGTGATAATACCATCAGCAAAATGTCCGACGATTGCATGGTCGTACCCGAGGCCGATGAGCTGGTAGCCCCCCTGCTTAGCGTCATTCCCTTACAGCTGCTCGCCTATTACATAGGCGTGGCCAAGGGATACGATGTAGACAAGCCCAGGAACCTGGCCAAAAGCGTAACAGTAGAATAATGAACGAGATCAAAAAAAGTCCTATCGACTCCTTAGGCTATAACTTCATCGATAGCCGCTATCTTCCCGAAGGCAAGGACGAATACTATCTTCGCTATCTCCAAAAGGGCAAGGACGCTCGCTACCGCCAGCTGACAGCCTACGAGATAGAAGTGCTCGTGCGCAATCGCAACACCTCCGCCAACTGGAATGACATACTCGTATCCGACGCCTTTACACCCGAGCTCGTACAGAACTGTAAGTTCTTCGGACTGGTGCGTATCGGCAGGCTCGATCCTTACTACCTGGAATTTCACAACCTCCGCAGACCCGTCGGCCTTTACAACAGCACCATCATCAGCTGCGACCTCGGCGACAATGTCTGTGTAGACAATACCAACTACCTTTCTCATTACATCGTCGGCAACGACGTGATGATCGTCAATACCAATGAGCTCGCCACCACCGACTATGCCAAGTTCGGCAATGGTATTTTGAAGGAGGGCGAATCCGAATCCATCCGCATCTGGCTCGAAGTATGTAACGAGAACGGGGGGCGCAGCATCATCCCCTTCAATGGCATGCTGCCCGGCGATGCCTGGTTATGGAGCCGTTTCCGCGGCGACCAGCCCCTCCAGGAAAAGTTCAAAGAGTTCACCGAAAAGATCTTCGACCATCGAAGAGGCTATTATGGTAAGATAGGCGACCGCACGGTCATCAAGAATTGCAAGATCATCAAGGACGTCTGGATAGGCAGCGACGCTTATCTCAAAGGCGCCAACAAGATAAAGAACGTCACCATCAACTCCTCCGCCAATGCCAAATCCCAGATCGGGGAAGGATGTGAGCTCGTCAATGGCATCGTGGGACATGGATGTCGCATATTCTATGGCGTCAAGGCCGTGCGTTTTGTCATGGCTTCTCACTCTCAGTTGAAATATGGCGCCCGCCTCATCAACTCTTACCTGGGCAACAACGCCACCATCTCCTGCTGCGAGGTGTTGAATTCGCTGATCTTCCCCGCCCATGAGCAGCACCACAACAACTCATTTTTATGCGCCGCGCTCGTCATGGGACAAAGCAATATGGCCGCCGGCGCCACCATCGGGTCCAACCATAATTCCAGGAGCCCCGATGGAGAGATCATCGCCGGTCGCGGATTCTGGCCCGGACTCTGTGTCAGCCTGAAACATAATTCCCGCTTCGCCTCTTTTTCCATCCTCGCAAAAGGGGACTACCCTGCCGAGCTGAATATCCCTATTCCCTTTTCCCTCATCAGCAACGACGCCAGCAAGGACGAGCTCGTTATCATGCCCGCCTACTGGTTCCTGCACAATATGTACGCCCTCGCCCGCAATGCCTGGAAATACCCCGACAGGGACAAACGTATAGCTAAATTGCAGACGCTCGAATTTGACTTCCTCGCACCCGACACCGTGAGCGAGATCGTACAATCCCTGACGTTATTGCAACGCTTCACCGCCCAGGCATATATTCGGGAGGGCAAGTCCCAAAAATATACAGACGAAGAGCTCTTTACCCTCGGCCGCCAGTTACTTGAAGGACCCGCCGATGGCATCGAGGATTTGGAAATACTCGCCGAAGGTTTTGAAAATAGCGAACGCCCCGTCAAACTAATAAAAGTCCACCAGGCTTATACCATTTTTAAGGAGCTCATCGCCTGGTACGCGGCCACCCAGCTCACCGGGCATATACACGCCAACAATATCACCAGCTACGACGATCTCCAAAGATCCCTGCCCTCCAATACGACCCTCACCCCATGGATCAATGCCGGAGGACAGCTTATCCGCGAGTCCGAGCTCCAGCGGCTGATACAACAGATCAAGGCGGGGAAAGTAAAGGAATGGCGGCAGATCCACCAGTTCTACACAACACAGGGAGTAAATTACACAAAGGATAAATTACAACATGCGCTGGCTGCTCTCCGGCAGGTGCACGGTATCAACCTGCGTCGCGCCAAAAAGACCGTTCTTCGGGAACTGCTGCAAAAAGGAGTAGCAACCAAAGAATGGATGACCAGGGGTATTTACGAATCGCGGGCAAAGGACTACTCCAATCCCTTCCGTAAGATGGTGTATGATTCGATGGAGGAAATGAATGTCGTCGTAGGTTCTCTGCAAGACAATAGCTTCATCCGGCAGGAGAAGACAGCTTTGAAGAATTATAAGAAGGCGACGGAGGACATCATCCGCACACTAGGGCTGGATTAACGCCCCGCACCGGCCAAAGCCGTATCCTTTTTGCGCGAACTTGTATCCATCGAGGCCCGCAATGTATCCGGGGCCGCCTGTGCGGCAGAATCCACATGACTCACCTCCACCGTCGTCGCAGCATCCCTGCCGCCACAAGAACAAAGCAGATACATGAGTACGAGTAAAAACAGGCTTTTGCTATCGATTCGCATAAGAGCGTAATCCTTTATTTTTTCCGGAAGAACAGTCTCACCGGCACACCTGTAAAGTTGAAGCTCTCCCGCAATTTGTTTTCCAGGTAGTTCTTATATGGCTGCTTGACATCCTCCGGAAAATTACAGAAAAAGGCAAAGGACGGCACCGGAGTAGGCAGCTGCGTGATATATTTTATCTTAAGAGCATGGCCGCGTATCACCGGCGCATGATAAGCTTCTACCGCCCGTAACATCACATCGTTGAGCTCCGCCGTAGGCACCTTGCGCAGCCGGTTCTCGAATACTTCCAGGGCAACTTCTATAGCCTTAAATATCCGGGTCTTTTCCTGCACGGAAATAAATATGATCGGGACATCTGTGAAGGGAGCCAGCCTGTCCTTCAGTTCCTTTTCATATTCCTTGGCCGTATTTGTCTCCTTTGCCACCAGGTCCCATTTATTGACCAGCACAACGATCCCCTTCCCCTTCTTCACCGCCAGGCTGAAGATATTCAGGTCCTGGGCCGTGATCCCCTTCGAGGCATCCAGCAGCAGCATACATACATCGGCCTCGTCCATTGCCTTGATAGCCCGGATCACCGAATAAAACTCCAGGTCCTCTTGCACCTTCGTCTTCCGGCGTATACCCGCTGTGTCGATAAGAATAAAATCTTTCTGAAAAAGGTTATATCGCGTATGGATCGTATCCCGCGTGGTTCCCGCAATATCGCTCACGATTGTCCGCTCCTGGCCTATCAGTGCATTTAGTAAGGAGGATTTTCCTACATTCGGCTGACCGATAATAGCAAACTTCGGGACATCATTCATTTCTGCATCCACCTGATCATCCTCGATCAACGCCACGATCTCATCCAATAGCTCACCCGTACCGCTACCCGTCATGGAAGAGAGGAAAAAGATATTGTCAAAGCCCAGGCTATAGAACTCTGCCGCCTCCAACAGCCGGTCGCTGTTGTCTACTTTATTCACCGCCAGATACACAGGCTTCGTCGTCCGGCGCAGGACATCCGCCATTGCCTCATCCAGGTTCGTGATCCCCGTAGCCGCATCCACCATAAAGATCAGCGCATTCGCCTCTTCCATCGCGATCAGCACCTGTTTGCGGATCTCCGTTTCGAATACATCCTCACTATCCGGAACAAAGCCCCCCGTATCTATCAGATTGAACGTTTTACCCGCCCAGTCCGCTACCCCATATTGCCGGTCGCGCGTCACACCGCTCACGTCATCCACAATGGCCTTCCGCTGCTCCAGCAGCCGATTGAAGAACGTGCTTTTCCCAACATTAGGCCGGCCGACAATGGCCACAGTAAATCCGCTCATAGTAATAGATCATTTATTCGCTCAGTATCCGTATTCTTTTAAAAAAATGTCGCTGTCCCTCCACTTCGGCCGCACTTTTACAAACAGCTCTAAAAATACCTTCCCGTCTAAGAACGCTTCGATATCTTTCCGCGCGTCCGTGCCCAGCTTCCGGATCATTTTCCCTCCTTCCCCCAAGATAATTCCTTTCTGAGACTCTCTTTGTACAATAATGTCCGCCCTTATCTTCGTCAGGGTCGATTTCTCTTTGAACTCCTGCACCAGCACCGTCGTCTGATAAGGGATCTCATCCCCATACAGATGGAATATCTTTTCCCGGATCATCTCCCCTACAAAGAATTTGACAGGCAGGTCCGTAAGATCGTCCCCCTCAAAAAAAGGCGCCCCCTCCGGTAGCCGTTCCAGGATCGCCGACATCAAGGTTGAAAGATGCTGTTTTTTCAGCGCCGACACCGCCACCACTTCCTTACAATAGGGCCGGGCCGAGAAAAAGGCCTTACCCTCCCCGATCTTTCCCGCACTGACCTCATCCGTCTTGTTCAGGACCACGATAGCCGGTGCCCCCAAATGCAGGGCCGTAAACAGCCGGTCATTCTCCTCCCAATCATCCTTTATGTCTACCAGCAGGATAGCAAGGTCCGCATCTTCCAGCGAGCCCTTCACCGCCTGCATCATCTTTTCATGGAGCTTGTACCGCGGCTCGATAATCCCCGGCGTATCGGAAAAAATGATCTGATAGTCCTTTTCCGTCAATATTCCCTTGATCCTGTGCCGGGTCGTCTGCACCTTCGGGGAGACAATAGCCAGCTTCTCCCCCATCAACGCATTGAGGAGCGTGCTTTTGCCGGCATTCGGCTTCCCAAATATGCTTACGAACCCAACTTTCATAAAAACCGGCAAAAGTACGCTTTTTTCCTTACCCCTCCTAAGTTTTAAATAACCTTCCTGTAACATTGGATTTGCAGATTGCGTCTGATGCCCCATGACTCCCCAACCTCCATTATTGATACAGCCAGGATTCAAAACGCTGCTGGTCTTTATGTTTTTTTTCTTTACCATGCATGAGCTTCACGAGTTGGCGCATATTTGGACCGGAAGGCTGATTTGTGGCTGCTGGGGAACCCGGGATTTTAATGTGTGGGATCTTTGCCGGGATTGTCTTCGAGAACGGCCCCTATCGATCCTGGCCACCTTTGCAGGGCCCATCTTTACGTTCGCTATGCTTTGGGTCGGCTGGTATTGGGTAAAATATGGCAAATCCCCCGCCCATCGGTCATGGGGCCTTGTTTTCATCTTTGGGAATATGCCATTCGGCCGAATGTATATGGCTGCGACAGGCAGCGGAGATGAAGTATGGGCAAGCAGGCGCCTGCTGCTGAACCATGACCGGTCCAATGCATCTGTTATCACGTTGGTCGTTTTCCTGGCGATTTCCCTGATTTGCCTGCCACCGCTGATCACGGCTTATAAAACGATAGCCAACAGAAGAAGATGGTTGATCTTCGCCGGCTTTCTGATCGTACCGCTAATCCTGGATACGGCCATTATTCTGTTCTTATTGAATGGGACTTTAAGGAAGGGCGTACTTAGCCAGGTTTGGATCATGGGTACCCCGTTGCTGATCACATACTGGTTAGTTGTCTGCTGCATTGTTGTTGGAACCAATTTTAACTTGCTTACACATTTTGGGGTTCCCCAATACAGCCCTGCATCCACAAAGAACTGACTGTTAACGAAAAAGGCCTCTTGCAGAGGCCCTCTATTGTTGCGAAGGGTGGGATCGAACCACCGACCTTCGGGTTATGAGCCCGACGAGCTACCGCTGCTCTACTTCGCGATGTGGGCAGCAAAAGTACGATCCTTTACCTTCCCTACCAAATAAATAAAAAGTTTATTACGCTAATTTCAAGACCCTCTCATTGATTATCAATATTTCGCTTAACCGGAAAAATTGTATATTCATTACAAATTCGTCTAATACCATATATTATGAAGGAAAAACTTGCACTAAGATTTTACGCAGGAGTTAAAGGTGGGATGCTGGTTGCCGGCCTTATTTTTCTGATATTGATCTTAAACAGCGCCTTTGCACAAAATAAGCCTTGGGTTGCGCCACCCGATGCGGATAATGTGAAAAACCCGGTTGCAGGAAACCCTTCGGCAATCGTCGAGGCGAAAGCATTGTACACTACCAATTGCGGTCCCTGCCATGGCGAAAAAGGCAAAGGTGATGGCCCGGCAGCCGCAGGATTAAACCCCCGACCCGCCGATCACACATCGGAATCCGTTCAGAAGCAAACTGACGGGGCTATTTTCTGGAAGCTTTCCGAAGGCAGGAATCCGATGCCCGGATATAAGAAAATATTTAACGAACAACAAAGATGGGGTTTGGTCGCTTACATCCGCACGCTTGCCAAAGGCAGGAAAAAATGAGCTGATTGCTTATTTCACGTAACGGCCGGTCCCAAAAGACGTCCGTCCGGCATCTGAAACTTGATTTAATAAATAAACTCGAGATATATGAATCGCTATTTAGTTCCTATAATGATCTTTCTTGTTGGTTTTTTCGCATTTCAGTGCGGATCCAACACACAGCCCGCTCCGGGGAATAAGGCTTCATCTGATAGTACGCAATCCAAACCCAAAAGTGACACGGTGGTAATGATGGCCGGCATCAATTCGAAAGGTATTGGAAGGTTTGACAGCATACAACTAACGCACCCATTGGATCAAAAGATGGCCGCAAACGGGCATGACATCTATCAGGCAAAATGCCTTGCATGTCATAAACTCACCGATGAATTACTGGTGGGCCCCGGCTGGTATGGCGTAACCAAACGGAGGACCCCTGAATGGATCATGAACTGGATTACCAATACAAAAGTGATGTTGGATAAGGACCAGGCCGCACAGGCGGATATGGTGGTATGCCTCATCAGGATGCCGAATCAGGACCTTACAGATGAACAAGCCCGCCAGGTACTTGAATTCATGAGAAAAAATGATGGGGAAAAATAAAGATCGGCTATTCCGTCGAATTTGCCTGCATACGTGCAACGGCAATTAATAAAGCGCCGGTGAACAGCCATATTGCTACCCCCCAAAGCATCCACGGAAATAATATGCTTGCAGGGCCGAACATCGTAATCAGCCCCTGGCTTATCAATAAGATCTCATTCAGCAATACTCCTGTTGCAAAGACCATCAACCCTACCTTGGTCACCATATTATCGGGATCCAGAAATCGCCTTTTCGCGAAGAATGCAAGAATAAAAAGGCTCACGAAACCTAGAAAAACCAAGTGCAAAAAACCCATGATGACCGGTCTGTTACCGAATATGGCATTGCCGATGACAGGGAAAATAGTGAAACATTGCAAAAATAATTTCAATACAAAAGACGCCATCGATAGTAAGATCAAAGACCGGATCACCGGTTTTTCCGGGAGATATAATGATCTTAATAAATAGGAAGTCCTGACAAAAAGCAGACAGGCCGCCAACGTTAAAATACTGCCTGCAATGGCGATTATACGGAATAAGGTGTTAGGGTCCCTCCATAAATACGACAGGAACAGGGACGGGATCAATGAAAGGATCAGAACAATGATAAAGCTTTTCATACTCTCTTTTGCCGCCTGAGACATATTGCTCCCAAGAGCATTAAATAAGAGGGCCATTATGGATAAGCTGAAAAACCCATTGTATTGAAAATGCAGATAAGTGAATAATGAGTCACGGTATAAAATTGCCTGGAACGAATTACTAAAATAAATATAATCAATTACAAAAGCCCCGAATGAGGAGAGTATCAAACAGATCATTGATGAAACTGCCAGCCAGCGGACGCCGGCGCAGAGCCTCGCCTTCAAAATATCCTTTACAAAAAAATAGCTGAAGATATATGTCAGCAAAATAAATAGAAGCGAAACTATTATCGATAAAGTAGTGTATCCTTTCCATACAAAAGCAATCAGCAATACCCATGATCCAACGGCAATGCCCGCAAATAAAAAGTTGTATCTTTTATTATTCTCCGAAGCCTGTAACAGTTCTCTTCTCATCAAAAATAGTAAAGCCAGCGTTACCCATCCGCTAAAGGTGAATCGGAAATGCGCCTCTACCAAGTGGTTGTAATTGATAAAGGGCATCGAAAAAACAATTTTGCTTCTCAGCAATACGCCTAGCAAACCTACTGTGACTAGGGAAAGTATTGACAGGTTCACCCAAATCTTACAATTTTTCATGCGTTGGTTTTAATGCCTTCTCGAAAACTCCTTCCGTATCCGGCTCAGCGATGAATCCGTGATCCCCAAATACGACGCTATATGCTTCAATTGCGCATATTGAAAGATCTCCCTGTTGGTACCGACCAGCTCCGCATATCTTTCCTCAGCTGTTTGAGTGATCAGCGACAGCGCCCTCTTTTTATGAGCCGCAAATTCATTTAGAAGCATCAGGCGCCCGAATTCCCGAAATTCAGGAACGGCATGGAACAGCTCGTTTGACTTTTCGAACGATACCAGAAAGCCCTGGCAATTGGCGATAGCCTGGATATTCTCCAGGGATTTCGTCTGCGTGATAAAGGAATCAGGCTCAAAAACAGGTCGGTTGCAATTGAAAAAATCCGTTGTCACTTCCTCCCCCTCAGGGTTATGCGTAAATGCCCGCATAAAACCCTCCGTCATAAAGAAATGATGCGTATTCACTTTTCCCGCCGCCACAAAATAATCGTGCCTTGCAAAACTCGCCGGTTCAAAATTCTCCACGACATCCTCGAGCAGCTGTTTTGAGATCGACACATTTGACAACAACAGCGTACTGCGGATAAAATTGACAACAGGTTCCCTATTCATTTCAATGATAAAAGTGGTGGTCCCCATAAAAGTAGTAAAATTATTTCTCAGCACTAAAAACCAGTGCCCGTAGCGGAGAACGAACAGGACCAGTGCCCAATTCCAAACCGATGGCCTCTTCCAGGGCGCCCCGAAACCGGTCCACCAGTGCCGGATCGTTTTTGATAAAATTATAGAGCGGTGATCCCAGGGTAAAACCAGTGGCCGCGTTGGAAGCCGTATCGCAAATCCCTGTTACAGATACTGACTCAACCTCGTAGCGCCTAAAGCCGGCCTGTCGCAGAAGGGATAACCCGTAGCTTTCATCGGACATGGAAAAAGGCCCCAAGGCTGGGTTTAGCGGTAGATTAGTGAAAAATTTGGACATGAGAACATTGAAGATCCTCCATACCGGATTGTCCGCAACAGTTGCCCAAACATTGAAAAGCAGCTTCCCGCCATTTTTCAGCACCCGGTGCATTTCGGCCACGACGCTATCCTTGTCCGCTGCAAACATCAGCCCGAACTGGCAAACCACCGTATCGAACAGGTCGTGCTCATAAGGGATAGCACTCATATCCACCGTGTCCCAACAAACATTGGGCGCCGATATTTTCTCCTGGGCGACAGACAGCATATCAGGATTGATATCGGTAGCGGTCAATTCATCGGCTCCGGATAAATGATTTACCAGACGCTGCGTTACTACTCCCGTGCCGCAAGCCAGCTCCAATATATTGGATCCGCCCGTAAATTCTATCCGGCTGATCAGATCAATGGCATATGGATCGAATAAAAAAGGGCCGAGGTAGTGGTCATAATTTTTTGGAATAGAGCCATCGAATGTAATTGGATTACGTTCCATCTTAAAATATGTTTGAAATTAAATAATAAACCCTTCTCAAAGGAAGTCTTAATATTTCTAACCCTGCTTGCCATTTGGCAAGTAATAGTTCAGAAGATGGATCAGGAGAGCAACGCGATAAATTTCTTGTCATTTGGCAAGCGTTTCGCCCGTCAACATTCATCCTGTTCTCAACGCTCGTCGTAGCTTTTTGCTTTGCCGGCCGCTCTATCAATTCCATCCCCGCCCGGCCCGCTGATCGTTGGACCCCCACATATGATTCCGTCACCGATGATATAAGAAAGATAGAATTGCAGGCGAAGGAAGCCCTCATCACAGGCGATACCATGCACTCTACGGATCGCGGGGCATCACCCAATTCTTTAAGGGCGCCCTCCAGGCAGGAGTAAGGGACGCCCTGTTAACTAACCTTGGATTATTTGGACAGACCGCGGAATATGTGACGCAGCAGGGAGCTGTCGAACTCCTCGATGCCGCTCAACACACTATAAACAAGGGGAAGACCCTCATAATCTGGAAAAAGACAGGCGAAGGTCGGAGGATATTTCGCCAAATGCTCAATTTTGACGCACCCATGCCAGCACCATCTCCCACTAAATAAGGATATTATCATGTCATCAAACAATAACGCCACCATCTGGCTCCGCAATCTCCTGTTTGATCTCTTGAATTACGTTATCCAGATTTTCATACCAATCCAAATGAGGCGACCATTTGTTACACCCTCCGGCATGGACAATACATTGAGTCTCTTCCCAAACTTTATTACAGGAGGGGCATCGCCCTCCTGTTGAAAATGTATTCCATATATGTCCACAGCTACATTGCCAATATGGTTTTCCATCAGGCTCCCAACCGCACTTTGGACACATTATTTTAATCGAGTCCATATTCATCTTACAATTTAAGGATTTCCCAGGTAGCTGACAATCCTGCTCCCAACATCATTGATCGTAGCCAATGCCGCCTCATTCAACACCCTGTCCCTGGTCTGCTCGACATCCAGGTCATCTTTCGTCTTCCTCGTAAGCACATCCCTGGTCACGGTCGTGGAAAAAGGGATCAAACCCGTCCGAACGTCCATCAGCAAAAGCTCGGTCGTAGCAAATGCCTTCAGATCCGGATTCTTAAACAGGTTATAGCGTGAGTAATAATCACCGCTGATCGAATACACCAGCACCATATTACACTGCATCCGTACTGCCGCTTCCCGTATACTGGTAAAAGAAGGAGTCGAGGCCATCATAATGGAAGGCACCACCGATACCGATGCCACCCGGTGAGAAGATCTCAACCTCACTGTAAAGGAATCCAGATAGGATTGCTGAGACTTCTGAAAATACTCGTCATTCCAAAAATATCGCCGCTGTTTCGATGTCCCCAGGCGGACAATGGCAATCCGCAACGATGCCGGCAGTTGATAGGTCCCGTCCAGCAGCTTCCGGATATTTTCCTCTGAAATGCTCGAAGACTTGTCGTCAAACAAAGATTCAACTATCGTCGTATCCCCACCCACTTTGTCTGTGGCAGCCGACGCCATCGGATGCGTCCCGCAAGACCCAAAAAGAATAGCAATAAAAAGAAGAAAGGAAATTTGTTTCATACGAATTAGTTTAGTCCCAACGAATGTACGGTAGAAGCAATATCCCGCTTTTCGTACTTCCTGTTAAAATAGGCATAATTCCCCCCTGGCCGCCAGCCCCACCCAATTTTTCCGCATCCGGCAGGACTTTTTCCTGATAATGAAAATGGTTCCGTCAAATCCCCCGTTGTTTTGCAGCATGAAAAGAAGAGCCCTGCTTATTATATCCGTCATCGTTGTAGCCATCCTGGCATCCACTTCCTGCTACAAGATGCTGCCCCAAATGCCCGACCCTTCTAATACCCTCTGCGGCCCCGTCAGCCTCTCCAATGCCCAAAGCGTTTTTTTTGCCAAAGGGAACGACCAATTTTTTGCCATCCGGACCGGAGCCACAGGTCTTGGCCCCTATTTTGTCTCCACCGGCTGCGGAGAATGTCATTCCAGTGACAACAGGGGGCATCCTTTCACCATACTCACCCGCTTCGGCCAGCCCGATACCTTAGGCAACCAGTTCCTATCTGAAGGAGGACCGCAATTGCAGAATGCCAATCTGCCAGGTTATATGCCGCAGCAGATCCCCACAGGAGCCACCACCTCCCGGTTCATCGCCCCCATCACCGCAGGCGTAGGCTTCCTGGAAATCATCCCCGACTCCGCCATCCTCGCCATGGCCGCAGAAAATCAAACCAACCCTGACGGCGTCAGAGGACATCCAAATTATAATTCTATTCCATCCTACGTCACCCCATTTGCCAATGCCATTCCCCGGGGGGATGGCAAATATATCTGCCGTTTTGGACGCAAGGCATCGACTTACAACCTGCTTCAACAGGTCGTTGTCGCCTACAACCACGATATGGGCATCACCTCATCCTATATGCCCTTTGACCCTTACAATTACCTGGACCAGACCGTCCCCACAGCACCTCACACCCCGGAAATTGACAACACCACCCTCAACTCAGTCGTGTTTTACGTCACCTGCCTGCAGACTCCGGTACAAAGAGACACCTCCAACCCCACCGTACAATATGGCAACCAGGTGTTCACCAACATCGGCTGCGCATCATGCCACCGGCAAAACCTTACCACAGGCTATTCCCCCATTGATGCCTTATCCTATCAGACCATCAGCCCCTTTACCGACCTGCTGGTGCATGACATGGGACCGGGCCTGGACGACGGATACACCGAAGGCAATGCCAAAACCTCCGAATGGCGCACCACGCCGCTATGGGGTCTCGGCCTTTCGCCCGGCGTACAAGGCGGTAATTATTTCCTGATGCACGATGGCCGGGCACATAGCATCGAACAGGCCATACAACTCCATGGAGGCGAAGCCGCCGTCAGTGCAGCCCGCTTTAATAACCTCTCCCAAAAAGACAAGAACGCACTCGTCACCTTCCTTAAATCCCTGTGATAACCCATGCATAGAAAAGCATTCATTAAGGCTTGCGGTCTTACCTGTCTGGGCGGAACGGCACTCCTCTCATCCATGCTGGAAAGCTGCAGCAATACAAAGACGATCTCAGGGACGATCGTAGACTCGGACCTCGTCGTCCCCCTTTCCGCATTTCTCACCAAAGGAAATGAATACCGAAAATATGTAGTCGTCCACCATGACAAGCTGAAGTATCCCATTTGCGTCTATCGCTTCAGCGCAGACCAGTACTCTGCACTGCTCATGCGGTGCCCTCACCAGGGAGCAGAACTGCAGGTATTCGGAGACAGGTTGCAATGCCCCGCTCACGGCAGTGAATTCAGCGACAAAGGAGCAGTACAAAATGGCCCGGCAGACACCAACCTGCGAACCTTTCCCATAACGATCAATAATAACCAAATCAACATTTCACTAAAATGAGGATCAATATATTTTATTCCACGATCATCGCCCTCCTATTGATCAATCCCGCCCTAGCCCAGATCGACTCCTCTTTACTGAAAACACAGGAAGGCGATACGACACGGCCCAGCCTCACCATGGACGCCATCTACAACAGGCCATTTCTGAAATTAGGCAAAACACCCGTATCCATTGGCGGCTATGTGGAATCCAACTGGCAATACGCCTCCACCTCCGGCATCACCGTTGGCAATCAATTCCAGTTCAGACGCTTCAGCCTCTTCGTCGCCAGCACCATCACCCAAAGATTAAAATTCCTCGCGGAGGTTGAATATGAGAATGACCCTAGCGGCGACCCCGACCAGGCCCGCAAAGGTGGTGAATTTGAGATTGAATATGCAGCCCTCGATATGGAACTCCATCCTTTGCTCAACCTGCGTGGCGGCATGATCATTAATCCCATCGGGTCCTTTAATCAGAATCACGATGGACCCAAATGGGAATTTACGGACCGCCCCATCGCCATGACACAAATGCTGCCCGCCACCTGGAACAATACCGGCTTCGGCATCTATGGCAAACACTACCATAAGGATTGGATGTTCGGCTATGAGCTCTACCTCACCGGGGGCTTTAATGACTCCATTATTGACAATACGCAAGGCAAGACATTTTTGCCGGCAGCCAAGTCGAATACAGCCCGTTTCACGTCCAGCGCCAGCGGGGAACCTTTGATCACCGGAAAAATTTCTTTACGGTATAATAAGGTCGGGGAGCTCGGCCTTTCCTATATGGGCGGTGTTTACAATACATGGCGGGTGGAAGGTACACCCGTAGATGACAAAAGAAGCGTGCACGTTTATGACGTTGATTTCAACACTGTCCTGCCCGTCCTCCGGACAACTCTCACCACCGAATGGGCATGGGTCTTCGTAGATATCCCACCCAATTACACGCAGCAATATGCCAATAAACAATTCGGAGGCTTTGTCGATCTTGTTCAACCCATGATCCGGGGAAAGATATTAGGATGGAACCAGGCGACCATCAATCTTGCCGTACGAGGAGAGTATGTGGACTGGAATGTCGGTAAGTTCACATCCACCGGCACCAGGATGTACAACGATCTTTGGAGCATTATGCCAGGCATCAGCTTCCGGCCTTCCGCCCAGACCGTCCTCCGGTTTAATTACCGTCACCAAAAGCAAAGGGATATCACCGGCAATACCATTGGGGCCACGATAGGAAATACAGGAGCATTCAGCTTCGGGCTTTCTACTTATTTCTGATCATCAGCTCTTCTTCGAGACACTGCTGGCTCCGCTGGAATGCAGCTCCCGTATCACAGCAGCCCCTTTGTAATAGATGCCGCTGGCGCCCGAAGCGTGGGCATTTAATTCTTTATTCACCGTTATGCGGATATCACTCGCGCCCGATGCATGCGCATTACAGGTATCCGTCACCAGATCATAGCCCTTCAGGTCGCTGGCTCCCGCAGAACGCACCGTGGTAACGCCATTCACCGTACCGACTATACGCGCATCCGACGCCCCACTGAGGTTCAATTGCAACGTCCCCACCCTGATCGCCCCCTTGAAATCACTGGCCCCCGTCAGAAAGATATCCAGGCTGCTGCTTTCGATCACGCCATCTACATATATATTGGTGGCGCCCGACCCCGTTATCTTATCCAGCGTGGTGAAGGACACATAGACCCTCATTTTCCGGTTCCTTTCACCCCAGTTGAACCAGTTCTCATGCTCCAGCCATATATGCAATATCCCATCCTTCACCTCCGTACGGATACGATCCCTCCATTTGACGTCGGTAGCGCTGACCGCCACCGTTTCCTGGTTGCCCGCACTAAGATACACATCGATGGCATTGGAAACGCTCACCCCATGAAACCCCTTGACATCCCTCAACACCGCATTCGGGTCGTTGATAACGGTTTGCTGAGCCATGACCGGCAACACCGCCAGCCATGCTATCACTATAATGATTATACGCTTCATAACATTTTTTATCCCCTGCTCACGCTGCCGCCGCTGCTCGTATGCACCTCCTTGATGACACCAGCGCCCTGGTACCGGATCTTCCCACCGCTATGCGCAGAAACCTCCATCTCCTTTTCCACCGATATCTCGATACCGCCCCCGCTATTGGCGCTCACATCACATGTCCCTGCCACCAGACCATATCCATGCAGATGACTGCCGCTGCTAGCCGATGCCTGCAGACGCCCCGCGGTTCCCGATATCGTCGATTGGGCTCCGCTGCTCTGCTGGACCTTCAGATCCGACGCCTCCACCTTTCCCGTGAATTTCGCACCACTGGAGAACTCCATGATAAAAGTACCTGATTTTAGCGTTCCATCCACCTCCACCTTGGACCCGGATGAAGCCTCCAGATCATCCAGGGTGACACAAGATACATATACCCTCAATTCCTTCCCATGCAGGTCGAACCACTTCCACTTCTCCGTATCGTAATAGATATGCAGCACCCCATTTTTTACTTCCGTTTGTATCCGGTCCCGGTACTCCGACTGCGACGCGCTCACCGCAACGCCCTTCTCACTTCCCTGTGTAAGGTAGAGGTGGATACCCGTGGCTACATGGATGGCATGAAAATCCGCCACTTGGCGCTTTACCGCATTCGGATCGTTGATAACAGTGTTTTGGCCCATGGCCGCCGACATGATAATGCAGGCCGCCAGTAGAAAAATTATCTTTCGCATTTTTTATAGTATGATTTTGTACGTTGATAGCTTGAACCCCAAAAGTATTTATCCCTTATGACTGATGCTGCTGCTGCCGCTCGTATGCTGATCCCGGATGACAGCCGCCCCCTTGTAATACACGTCACTCCCGCCACTGGCCTCGATGGTCAGCTCCTTGTTGGCCGTAAGGTGAATATCACTACCCCCGCTCGCATCGACACGACACATATCCGCTGCCAGATCATATCCATGGAAGTCGCTCCCGCCACTGGCATGCACCGACAAGTCCGTCGCCGTCCCGCTGATAAAACTATCCGATCCACCACTCTGTTCGATGGACAGACGACCCACGGCAATCTTCCCCTTAAAGTCGCTGCCCCCTGACAAATGCATATCCAACCTCTCACCCTTCAGGACATCCTTTATGTATACATCCGATCCACCAGAAGCCTCCAGCCGGTCCAACACCTTACAAGATACATAGGCCCGCAGCTTTCTGTCACCCCGCATACCCCAGTGAAATCCCTTGTTATCCATATATATCTTCAATACTCCATCCGACACTTCCGTCTTGATCCTGTCCCTGTCCGAAAGATCACCCGCACTGACAGCCACCGCATCATCGCCCTGGCTGAAATACAGATCGATCCCGCTGGCTATCTCGATAGCATGGAATCCAATAGCATTCCTTTTTTCCGCATTCTTATCGCTGATGACATCCTGTGAAAAAGCAAGCAGTCCCGTCATGGTAAAAGCCGCAAGAAGTAGAGTGTTCTTCATATTGAAATAGTTTTGGGTAAAGACATCCCTTTATCCGAAATGTTGCACCCCCCTGTGGGACGGCCCAGCCCTGCCAAAAGTTACAAAAGGGTCAAAAAATCGTATCTTTGTCCCCAGGCAGCCGGTAGTAACACGCCGGCTGTATTTCACAGATTCCTCGGGGTGCTGTTCCGTTCACAACGGAATGGCTGAGATGATACCCGTAGAACCTGGTCAGGGTAATGCCTGCGCAGGGAAGGTAAACCAGCATTTCAATTTCTCCTTCGTAGCATTCCCCTATTTATTATTCAACCTCAATTAGTTACGAATGAGAAAGCTATACACTGCATTAACCATCCTCCTGCTGGCCACGCTCACCGCCAACGCCCAATCCCCCCTGCCCCCTCAGGCACAGATATTCTTGGGACAGGTCACCGATTCGACGAGCAACACCCCCCTCTCAGGAGCCACTGTCGAGTTCCCGCCCTTCGGCTCTACCCTCACCAATGAGAAAGGATATTTTGAATTCCGCCATATCCGCCCCGGAGCCTATACACTGAGGATCACCAACATAGGTTACACCGCCCACGAGACACCCATTACCCTCCCGGCAGCCGGCCCCATCCATATTTCCCTGCCCAGGGTCAACCTCTTTATGCAGCCAGTAGAGGTCCGTGCGCTACGCGCTGGCGAAAAGGCCCCCTTTACCAAGACCAATATCACCAAAAAGGAAATAGAAGCCACCAATCTCGGACAGGACCTGCCCTTCCTCCTCAACCAAACCCCGTCGGTCACCGTCAATTCCGATGCGGGTAATGGAGTAGGTTACACCTACATTCATATACGCGGCACAGACGCCACCCGCATCAACATGACCCTCAACGGCATCCCATACAACGACGCAGAGTCACAAGGCATATTCTTTGTCGACCTTCCCGATTTTGCCTCCTCTACCAGCAGCATCCAGATCCAGCGGGGTGTCGGCACCTCTTCCAACGGAGCGGGAGCCTTCGGCGCCACCATCAATTTCTCCACCAATGAATTCAATGACAAGCCATACGCCGAATCCAACAACAGCTACGGTTCCTTCAATACCTGGAAGACTACCCTAAAGGCAGGCTCCGGCCTCATCGACGGTCATTTCACCCTCGACGCACGCCTGTCCCGGATCACCAGCGACGGCTACATCGACAGGGCCACCAGCAACCTGCGCTCTTTCTACCTCTCCGCTGCCTGGCTCGACAAAAATTCCTCCATCCGGTTCAACGTCCTCTCCGGCCAGGAAAAGACCTACCAGGCATGGAACGGCATCCCCCAGGCCAAGCTCTTCGGTGACAAGGCAGCCCTCGACGAACACTACGCCAATAACGTAGGGTCACTCTATTTCACACAGGCCGACTCCCTGAATCTTTACAACTCCAACAAACGCACGTACAATTATTTCACCTACAACAACCAGACAGACAATTACCAGCAGGACCACTATCAGCTATTCTTCAATCACAAGATAGACGAAGCGCTCTCCCTCAATATAGCCGGCTTCCTGACCCGGGGCAGAGGCTACTATGAAGAATACGAGCCGCAACAGGCTTATGCTAACTATGGACTCACCGGCCCCGTTGTAGGCGCCGATACCCTTACCGCCACCGACCTCGTACGGCAGCAGTGGCTGGATAATTATTTCTATGGCGGCATCTTCTCCTTACAATACAAGAGTGGTTCTTCCCAGCTGACGCTGGGCGGAGGATGGGACAAATATGACGGTAAGCATTATGGCAATGTCATCTGGGCGCAAAACGGCGGCATCGACAAAGACTACCAATATTACGGCAATCTGCCTGCTCATAAAACAGATTTCAATATCTATGGCAAATGGCAGGAACAGCTCACAAGCCGCCTCACCTTTTTTGCGGACATGCAATACCGCAGAATAGGTTACGAGCTGGAAGGATTCAAGAACAATCCAACCCTCTTTATCAACAAGCACTACGACTTCTTCAATCCCAAGGCCGGCCTCACCTGGTCAATGCCCGACGGACAAGCTTATCTCTCCTGGTCCCACGCCAGTCATGAGCCCAACAGGGATGACTTCGAGGCCAACCAGGATCAGCAACCCCGGCCCGAGACACTCAACGATTTTGAGCTGGGATATGAAAAAAAGACCAGCCGTTACTCCTGGGCCGCCACCGCATATTACATGCTGTACAAGGATCAGCTCGTCCTCACAGGCCAGATCAATAGCGTCGGCGCAGCCACCCGCACCAATATAAAGGACAGCTATCGCCTGGGGCTCGAGCTGCAGGGCAGCCTGCGTCTCACCTCCTTTATAAGCGCATCCGCCAACCTCGCCCTCAGCAGGAACAAGATCAATAACTACAGCGAGTATATTTTCGATTACGACAACAACACACAAAAAAGCTTCTTCTACAGACACAGCGATATCTCCTTTTCACCGGACATCGTCGGGGCAGCCTCCCTTGATTTCACGCCCCTTCCCAATTATACCATCACCCTGCCCGCCAAATATGTCAGCAAACAATATCTCGACAACTCACAAAAGGAAGACAGGTCGCTGCGTAGCTACTATGTACAGGACCTGCGTATGAGCTATACATTAAAACCCCAGCCTTTCAAGGCCATCGATCTTATCTTCCAGCTGAACAATGTACTCAACAGGAAATACGAACCCAACGGTTATACCTATAGTTATTATTACGGCGGCAACCTCATCACCGAAAATTTCTACTTCCCCATGGCAGGTACGAATTTTATGCTGGCAGTGAATATAAAATTGTAAATTGTCTGCTACCCCCACCCCTTGGTTGGCGGCTATAAAAATTCAGACCGCATATGAGAAGCATTTTTGTCGTCCTCACAGGCCTGGCCCTCCTCGGCCAAAGCCTCCACGCATACCCCCAATCTGCCCCACCCGCGCCGTCTGCCCCGTCCGCGCCAGCCGCCCCCGCAGCCAAACGCCCCCTCCGGCCCGATGACATCTACCGCCTGCCCGCCGTCAGCGATCCGCAATTATCACCCGACGGAAAATGGGTAGCTTATACCGTGAGCACCATCGACTCTATAAAGGACAGGCGCGGTTCCGCTATCTGGATGATCAGCCTGGACGGCAGCCAAAATTTCCGGCTTACCAGCAGCCCCGAAGGCGAGTCACGCCCCCGCTGGAGCCCCGATGGCAAATATCTTTCCTTCCTCTCTTCCCGCCAGGCATCCGCAATGGACATGGGCGATCTCTTACCCGTGACCCGGCCAAAGGTCGAAGGCAGCCAGGTCTGGCTCATGGACCGCCGGGGAGGCGAAGGACAAAAACTCACCAATATCAGAGGCGGCGTCAACGATTATGCCTGGAGCCCCGACGGACAAAAGCTCCTCCTCACACTCACCGATCAGGAGCCAGAGGACACCGGTAAGGTCAAGACCACCAAACCATATGTGATCGACCGCTATCAATACAAGCAGGACGTAGAAGGCTACAGATACAAAAAGCTCTATACCCACCTGTACCTGTTCAATATCATCACCAAAAAACTCGATACCCTCACCAAAGGATCCTATGACGATGAAGGGGCCGTATGGAGCCCCGACGGCAGCGCTATCGCCTTTGTGAGCAACAGGACCGAAGATCCCGATAAGAACGAGAACACCGACATCTATACCATCACAGCACAGCCAGGCAGCACGCCCCGTCAGCTGACCACCTGGAAAGGCGCCGACAATACTCCTCGCTGGAGCCCCGACGGACAACATATTGCATATACCCGCTCCACCGCCGACGAAGACTATATCATGTACGACCAGCCCGTGCTCGCGCTCCTATCAAAAAATGGCGGCGAACCCAGCTTGCTCAGCAAAACGCTCGACAGACCCGTCACCAGCCCCCGCTGGGCCAAAGACGGGAAGAGCATCATAGCCCAGGTTGAGAACGACAGAGAAGAGTTTCTTGCCTCCTTCTCCCCCATCGACGGCAAAATGTCCAAACTGACTGACGGCCCGCGTATCTTCGGGCCCGCCGAGGCAATATCTGCCGGCAACTGGCTTACCACCAGCTCCGACCCACAAACACCCACCGAAATATATGTTTTGGAAAATGGCAAGCCCCGCCGCCTGACCCATCATATGGATGGATTCCTGGCCCCATTGGCACTGGCATCCGTGGAAGGATTTACTTCCACCAGCAGCGATGGCACAAAGGTCTCCGGCTTACTATGGAAGCCGGCCACAGCTTCCCGGGGACAAAAACTCCCCCTCATTCTTTATATACACGGAGGCCCCGTCGGCCAGGACAACTTCGGATTCGATCTGACAAGACAAATGCTGGCCGCGGGAGGCTATGTAGTGGCAGCCGTCAACTATCGCGGCAGCAATGGACGGGGAATGGATTACTGTAAGATTATTTCCGGCGACTGGGGGAATAAGGAAGTACTCGACCTGCATGGAGCGGTGGATTATCTCGTACAACAGGGAATTGCCGACCCCGACAAGCTGGCCGTGGGTGGATGGAGCTATGGAGGCATTTTGACCGACTATCTCATCGCATCCGACACAAGGTTCAAAGCCGCTGCCAGCGGCGCCGGCACAGGATTTACGCTCTCCCTTTATGGAGTAGATCAGTACATCAGTCAGTATAATAACGAGATTGGCGCGCCCTGGAAAAGTATCGACAGGTATTTAAAGATATCCTATCCCCTGCTAAAGGCCGACAGGATCAAGACACCTACACTCTTCCTCAGCGGAGAAAAGGACTTCAACGTACCCACCGCCGGCAGTGAACAGATGTACCAGGCGCTGAGGACCCTCGGCGTCCCCACCCAGCTCATCATCTATCCCGGACAGTTCC
Organism: Sphingobacteriales bacterium 50-39; assembly: GCA_001898505.1. GTDB lineage: Bacteria > Bacteroidota > Bacteroidia > Chitinophagales > Chitinophagaceae > Puia. The sequence goes on along the minus strand of MKTZ01000001.1, from coordinate 198,180 downwards.
ATGGCATCACCATGCCCTCCTATCAACGGGACAGGTTAGAAAGATATCTGGCTTGGTATGGGAAATATTTGAAATAACCCCTCGTTAGAGGGCAACGGCCGATATTTACTTGACGATCCTGTCCTGCCAGGCCATCATGCCCCCCGTCAGATTCTTTACATTGGTAAAGCCCGCCGTTTCCAGTATAAGGCTTGCCTGACCACTACGGTTGCCACTACGACAGTAGACGATCACCTCCTCATCCTTCCAGTTGTCGATATCATCCGTCTGCATCGTCATGATCTTGCCCAGCGGTAACAGCACGCCTCCGATGTTGAACTCCGCATGCTCGGATGGCTCGCGAACATCCAACAGGTGTAGGGATTCCCCCTTGTCCAGTCTGTTTTTTAGCTCCTCTACAGTAATAACTTGCATACCTATATTGTTTGGACCACGAATATATTGATTATTGTATTATTCGTAAAGTTACGTCAATAAGCCCCTCCATTCGTTGTAGCCGTATCCGTCCTCCGGATCGGCCTTTGCGCCCCCAGCCAGATATCGATCGTCTGCCCCGGATGGATCCTGTTGGGACGGCCGTCCTCGCCAAATTGATCAGGTGTTTGTTTGTATATATACCCATCCGCCGTATCCCGCACATCAGGCCCCGAAGTGACAGCCCCGAATATAAGGCTCATGGAATCCAATCGGCTTTTGGCCTGCTGATAGGTCAGCCCGAACAGATCAGGCACGATATAACCAATACCCCCTATCCCGCTGCCCAGCACCAGCGTGATCGCGCTTCCCTGGCGGATCTGCGAGCCCGGCTTGATCGTCTCCCCCTTATACAGCTGATCCAGCACCGAGTTCTTGGCAAAGTCCGGCTTAAAGACAGTATCCTCCAACCTCAGCCCGTATTGCCGCAGGATCATTTCCGCATTGCGAAAGCTCATGCTCACCAGGTTTGGCATCTGGATAAAAGGAGCTTCGCTCCGGTTGATCGTCAGGTACACCGTACGATTCACCTTCACCAGGTTGTCCGCCTCGGGGAATTGTTTCACCACCTTCAACGGCGCCATCGTGTCGGAATAAACAGAGTCTTGTATCTGTACCCCAAAACCTTCCGACTCCAGCGTCTTTTTCGCATCCGTATATGACAGCCCCGTGACGGAAGGGATCTTCATCGTCTTGCCATGCTGCGTAAGCAGGGCCAGCGATCCCAGGAATATCAATAAAAGAAAGAGCAAAAGACCGATGCCCGCCAGGATATTTATCCAGAGAGGTTTGGTAGTGAGAAATTTGAACACGCCTTTTATAGTTTATTTAAAAAATATTGAGCCTGTCTTCCGCCAGCCCTAAGAGGCCTTTTTCTGCGTTAGCGCCTCCTCGATGAGGGCCGAATAGAACTGTTTCAACGTCCACCCAAAAACCTTCAGCTGCTGCGGCACGATGCTCGCCTCACTCTGCCCCGGCACCGTATTGACCTCCAGCATAAAAGGTTCCCCCTTTGCCTCGTTGTAAATAAAGTCTATCCGGATGATCCCGTTACAATTGAATATCTGATAGATCTTTTTTGCGGCAGCCCGGATCTTTTCCGCCACCGCTTCCTCCACCTGGGCCGGCGTCGTCTCCTCATTGAGTCCCGCCGTATACTTGGCCTCAAAGTCGAAGAACTCTTTTTTACTTTTCACCTCCGTCATCGGTAAGGTAATGATCTCACCCTGGTGCCGGAACACCCCGATGGTGAACTCCCTGCCCGTAATGAACTCCTCGATCAATACCTGGCTGTCTTCCCTGAACGCTTTTTCAATCGCCGCCCCCAACTCCTCCGAAGCCGAATTCACCTTGGACATCCCAATCGAAGATCCCCCATTGGCCGGCTTTACAAATACCGGGAATTGCAAATGCCGTGCTATTTCTTCAGGATTTGCAAATCTTCCCTTGACCAAATGCACCGATTTGGCCACATTGATCCCGCTAAAAGCCGCCACAGCCACCGTATATCGCTTGTTGAACGTGATAGCCGAGGTCGCTGCGTCACAACTCGTATAGGGCAGCCCCAGCAGGTCAAAATAGCCCTGTAATTTCCCATCCTCCCCAGGTGTACCGTGAATACCGATCAGCACCGCGTCAAATACGATCTTTTTTCCCTCCAGGGTCAATGAAAAATCATTTTTGTCTACTTGCACCTTGGAACCGTCCTTCTGCTCATGAAACCACCCCCCCTTCGTAACGTCAATTTTGTAGACGGTATATCGATCTTTATCGATGTTATTCTCGATGGTGATGGCGCTTTTATAGGATATGACTGACTCGCCGGAATACCCGCCGGTGACAAATGCGATAGTGGGCTTCATTGAATGGAGATAAATTTTCAGCAAATAAACGAAAAAAACCGCCTAATAGTGTCTTAAGGGACCTTGCAGTGGCTTCTCACACCTGGCCGTGTCTGGGGGGATTCCAAAGGGGCCTAGCCCCTTTGTCGCGACGTATTAGATATTTTTTGGCGCGCACATCACTTTTAAACCAAAAGTGCGCGCCAAAAAATAAGAAAGGTGAAGGAAACAGAGCCCTTCACCCTTTTATGACGGGAAATATCACCCGCCTATTAGCATGTAACACAAAGGTTACATTGATAAACTCAACTTAATTTCCATTAAGGTACTACTCTCCGCGCTCTAAATCCAAATAATTTTGCACGTTTTTTTCCACAGGGGTCAAAACGGGCTACATTTCCCGGAAGGCGCGTTTTTCGGACATTTACAAGTGCAATTTCTCTTTCTTGGCCAGCAGCTCTTCCACCGTCTCCCGATACATCTCATCCGGTACACAGCAGTCCACCGGACATACCGCCGCACATTGCGGTTCTTCATGAAAACCCTGACATTCTGTACACTTGTTGGGCACGATATAATACGTATCCACACTGATAGGGGCATTGCGCTGACCCGCTTCGACCGAAGATCCATCCAGTAAGGTGAACGATCCTTTTACGCTTGTGCCATCCGAGATCGCCCACTCTACTCCACCCTCATAAATGGCGTTATTGGGACATTCCGGCTCGCAGGCGCCACAATTGATACATTCTTCTGTTATTTTAATAGCCATATTCTGAAAATTAGGAGATGATTAAACTTAATTTTACAGTTTTAACTCAATTTACTGCCTAACCACAAATATACAAAGCGGATTTATGAACTTGGAACAACGTATCAATTTATTGGGAGAATTAGGAGATTATTGCTTATCCCAAACACCCCCATGGGTATCCGCCCAGCATCGGGCGCATGCCGAGAACGGATGGTTCACCCCCGAGTTCATACAGTTGGCCGTCCGGCAGATCGCTACCGAATACCTCCAAAGGGACAAGTTGAGCCAATGGGCCGACAGCTACAGCCTCCCTGCCACCAATCCCTCCCCCAGGACCATCGGGCTCACCATGGCCGGCAACATCCCCCTGGTAGGGTTTCATGATTTTCTGAGTATTTTTATTGCCGGTCACCGGCAGTGGATCAAACCCTCCTCCCGGGACAACGTCCTCATCCGTCATCTCGTCCAACAGCTGGAAAAATACGATCCACAGGTCGCCTCCCTGGTAACATTCCCCGAACGGCTCACCGGAGCCGACGCCTATATCGCCACCGGTAGCAATAATTCAGCCCGCTATTTTGACTATTATTTCGGTAAATACCCCCATATCATCCGCCGCAATCGCACCTCCGTGGCCATACTCACAGGAGAAGAGTCCAGGGACGACCTCGACAGGCTCGCCGACGATGTATACCAGTATTTTGGGCTGGGCTGCCGCAATGTGACCAAGCTCTATGTCCCCGAGAATTACGACTTCCTCTCCCTGCTGGAAGCCTTTCGCCGGTACAATTACCTCGGCGATTTATCCAAATACAAGCACAATTACGACTACCAGCTCACCCTGCTGATCCTGAATAAAAAGTACTACATGACCAACGAGTCCATACTCCTCTTAGAGGCCGACTCCCCCTTTAGCCCCATCAGCGTATTACACTATGAATATTATCGACCAGGCGAAAACCCTCTCCCCTTCCTCATCGGTCACCAGGATATCCAGTGCGTCGTAGGTCAGGGGCACACCCCTTTTGGTCAGGCTCAGCACCCCGGCCTTGCCGACTATGCCGACGGAGTGGATACCTTGCAGTTCCTCAGTAGCTTGTAGCAGCCGCCCCCGTCGATCCCAAATGGCCCACCCGGTCAGCCAGCCCGCACCCTGCCGTTCTTTCGCATCTCCTGAACAGATGACAGGCCGACTGCTAATTTTTCCTAATGCCGGGAAATCCTTTCATACCCCGTTTTTCTTTCGTAAATTTATAGTGAGCGTCGTCGTTTCGTATTGAGGATGAACTATTAACCAAGGCAGGGCCCATCCCATCTACGAAGGTCTTAGTAAATTTTTTGTTAAACCGGATCACTGGTCTGATCATTTTTAAAACCTTGGCGTTATTTTGTTGTCATAGGTATCGAAAACGAAAAAAGACGATCGTCTCAATCACAAAAAAAGAATTTATAAAATGAAAGCAAAACAAGTAGTAGCCGTTATCCTGATCAGTGCTTCGACCGCTGTTGCTACCATGTGGGGCTATAATCACGTGACGGGTGGCAAGACCTATTATTATTCCCAGGACTCCGGGAAAGTGCCCTCCAACTACGCAAAATTCTTCGAGGGCGGTGACAAGAACACCGGGCCCGCAGATTTCACGGACGCCGCCAGCGCCGCTATACCCGCTACCGTGCATATCAAGACGAAGACAGTACGCACCGTCAGCAATAACCTCCCCAAAAGGAACCCCTTCTCCGATCTCTTCGGTCTCGACCCCGATGATTTCTTCGGGAATGGCAATGGCATGCGCTCCATGCCTGAATTGGCTTCCGGTTCCGGCGTCATCATCAGCAATGATGGATACATCGTTACCAACAACCACGTAGTGGACGGCGCAGACGAAGTCACCGTAACGCTCAGTAACAGAAAATCATTCAAGGCCAAGGTCATAGGCACCGACCCCAGCAGCGACCTCGCCGTTGTCAAAATAGATGCACAGGGCCTGCCCTTCCTGCTCTACGGCAACTCCGATGATGTCAAGGTCGGTCAATGGGTATTGGCAGTAGGTTATCCCCTTACCCTGGAGACTACCGTTACAGCCGGTATCGTCAGCGCCAAAGGCCGTACGCTCGATATCAACAAGCGTCAAAGCCAGACCCCCATCGAATCCTTTATCCAGACCGATGCTGCCGTTAACCCCGGCAACAGTGGAGGCCCCCTCATCAATACCCAGGGACAGCTTATTGGCATCAACTCAGCCATCGCTTCTCCCACGGGCTCCTACGCAGGCTATTCCTTCACTATTCCCGTTAACATCGTTAAGAAGATAGTCAACGATATCATGAAGTTCGGTACTCCTCAGAGAGCGTTCCTGGGTATTCAGTATCCAAGGGACAATATGAGCGAAGACCAGAAGAAAGAGGCCGGCATCAAGGATGGAGACGGTGTATATGTAATGGACGTTACTCCTGACGGAGCAGCTTCCCACGCAGGTCTCAAGAAAGGCGACGTCATCACTAAGCTCAATAATACGCAGATAACCACCGGTGCCGAAATGGTCGGTCTGATAGCTACCTATAGCCCCGGCGAAAAAGTATCCGTCACGTACAAGCGCGAAGGGAAAGAATACACCGTCCCCGTCGTATTGAGGAATAATTCCGGCACTACCTCCGTTGTCAAGACCTCTGTCCTCGACAGGCTCGGCGCAACCCTGGAAACCCTTTCTAAAAAGGATGCCGCTAACCTCGATGTGAAAGGTGGTGTGGTGGTAAAATCCATCACCGAGAATGGATTGATGGACAAGTCCAGGATACAAGAGGGATTCATCATCCTCCGCGCCAATGGACAGGAGGTTAAGTCTGTAGAAGAGCTGCAGAGCCTCCTGGGCAAAGCATCCGGCACCGTGAAATTAGAAGGCGTATTCGCCGGTTATGAAGGTGTATATACCTACCCGTTGCGACTTACCAGTGGAGAATAATTCTACTTATATATACCCAAAAAGAGCGCCTCTCGAGGCGCTCTTTTTTATTTCCAGGAGCCGCCGAAGGCGGCTCGTCTGAAGGACAGCCATCAGCGGCTTTCCAGCACCCGGTATCCCCAGGGTTCGATCTCTATCGCCCCATCCCCATGGAACTCCGCGCCCGTAAATATATCTTTAAATATTCCCGATACCTGCACATCCGATGCCGGCACGGTCAATGGCTCCCCGGAAATATTCGTCAGCACCAGCACTTCATTAAGTCCCAGACAACGGACAAAGCCAAAACAACGGCGGCCATCCCCCGTGGTGATACGACGCATAGACGTAGCCGGGTCACCGCCCCGCAACGCAGGATTTCGCTTACGGCATTCCAACAGGGCCTTGTAAAAGCCATGCAGCTCATACTGTCCAGTCCACGGAATAGGATCTTTATCAAAAAATGCCAATCTCTTGTAATTAGGCATCTCCTGCCCGCTGTAGATCATCGGCATCCCGGGCAACATAGCACATATCACCGCAAAAGCTTTCGCGGCCTGACCCATTCTTTCATACTCGCTGCCACTATGGGAGTTCTCATCGTGATTGGAAGTGAAATAGACCCGAATGGCATCCGGCGGGAACATGGAATGATAGTATTGTAACACCTCATCCAGCCCATCCAGTCCCGACTCCTTCCTCCACACCGCCTCCATCTTATGCAGGAACTTCCAGGTATAGCTAGCATCGAAGACCTCGTGATACGCTATCTCTTCACATTCCGCCAGCCAGAACAGGTCCTGCTTTAGTTTATCGATCTCCGTCCTGGCCTCCCGCCAAAAATCCAGCGGCACCAACATCGCCATATCACAACGATACCCATCGATGTCACATTCCTTTAACCAGAAGCCCATCGCATCGATCATCGCCCGCCGGAGCTCCTTGTTATCATAGTTCAGGTCGATCACATCCTCCCATCCGTGCGCCTCATAGAAATGGCCGTCCTGGTTCTTTCGATAATATTCCGGATGCTCACGCGTCCAGCGGTGATCCCACCCCGTATGATTGGCCACCCAGTCGATGATTACTTTCATACCCAGCTCATGCGCCGCACGCACCAGCTGTTTAAAATCCTCCAGCTTTCCAAATTCAGGATTGGCCGCCGTATAGTCGCTACAGGCATAATAGCTCCCCAGACTGCCCTTACGCCCCTGGTGACTGATGGGAGTGATGGGCATAAACCAGAGGATGTCTATTCCCATATCCTTCAGACGGGGTATTTCCCGGGTAAAGGCATTAAAAGAACCTTCAGGAGTATATTGTCGCAGATTGACCTCGTATATATTGGAACCCGAAATCCAGCCGGCACGATGAAAGGTTGCATCCATGTTTTTCTAAAAGACTTTACTTAAGGCGGGAAGTTAGCATATATTCTTGTACCCCACCGGATTTTGTACCTTTGTGGCACGAATGAAAACCTTCAACGTTCCCATCATCTACCGTAGCCCGCTGATCAGCGCTATTAAGAACAGCCGCCGTCAGCAGGACAAAATGAAAAAAGATTTTTCCCCCACCCACCTGGACCTGGGAGACCTTCACATTTACCTCGCCCGCCATTTCGGCTTTTGCTATGGGGTAGAGAACGCCATTGAGATCTCCTTCCGGACCATTGAAGAAAACCCCGGCCGCCGTATCTTCCTCCTCAGCGAGATGATCCATAACCCACAGGTCAACGCAGACCTCGGGTCCCGGGGCGTACGCTTCCTGCAGGACACGTATGGACAGCAGCTTATTTCCTTCGAAGAGCTCAACGCAGACGACATCGTGATCATCCCCGCCTTTGGCGCTACCCTGGAGATAGAAAAAAAGCTCCGCGACATCGGTATCAGGACAGAAAGATACAATACCACCTGCCCCTTCGTGGAGAAGGTATGGAACAGGTCCGCACAGATAGCAAAAAAGAATTATACCATCGTCGTCCATGGCAAGCCCGGACACGAAGAGACCAGGGCTACTTTCTCCCACGCTGCAGCCGATACTCCTACCGTAGTGGTAAAAGACATGGCGCAAACAAAAATACTCGCAGAGTATATAAAGGGCGCTCTTCCTCCCGACTCCTTCTATACCACCTTCAAAGGCCAGTACAGCCACGGCTTCGACGTACAAAAAGACCTCCGTCGCATAGGCGTCGTCAACCAGACCACCATGCTTGCCAGCGATACCCAGGCCATCGCAGACTTTTTAAAACAGACCATGATCGAAGTCTATCAACCCGCCGAGGGCAACATCGAACAGCATTTCGCTGACACCCGCGACACACTTTGTTACGCCACTCTCGACAACCAGTCCGCCATCATGGGACTGTTGAATACGCCCGCCGATCTGGCCATCGTCGTCGGAGGCTACAACTCCTCCAATACCTCCCATTTGGTGGAACTTTGTGAAGAGAAATTGACGACATTTTTCATCAGCTCCGAAGAAAAAATAATATCTCCCACGGAGATACTACATTACAACTTTCACAATAAGAAGGAAGTAAAAACCACCGGCTGGCTGCCGGCACAACATCCCGTACGCATCCTCATCAGCAGCGGCGCGTCCTGTCCGGATGCCCTTGTAGAAGCCGTCATCGACAAGCTTGCCGGGTATTACAACGCAGCAGAGAAACTGGAAGTCTTTATTGGGTGATGCTGGATATCGCCTTTTCCAACACCGTGGTGATCAGGGGGCTGGCCGTGATCAGCAAAGTGCTGATGGAGCCCCAGAAGGCTTTGAAAATTTTCCTGGACCCCGACTGATCCTCCATCGTCATTTCCTTTTGTTGTTGCGTTATGGAGAGTCCATTGAACTGTAGACGGACAGGCACATAAAATATCAGGAGTATCAGGCTGTGCATCAGTCCTATGAGGTAAATAAAGTTTGGATCGAAAAAAGACCTGCCCGATATCAGCGTATAATAGCGAAAGACCTCCATGTTATTCAACGCGTTGAACAGCACTCCAATCCACAGAACGAAAGCGCTAAGTACGATGGCGCTGGCCAAAAACGTAAAGTCGAAGGTCGATTTGAGTGAGGCATACTCTTGCTGCAGCCCCTCGTCCGTCGACAGATCCTTGCCCTTGGACTCTTCATTTAATAATTGCAGCTTGTTCGCCAGGAACAAGTAGGAGCCAAAACAAAGAATGGCAATAAAATATCCCGGTATGGCATACCAGACCATTCGGGGGTTGAAGCTGTCCAGGAAATAGCAGTTCTTGATGACAAATGCATCTATCAGTTTGGTATAGAGTATCCAGGTGAACACACCGACGACCAGGGCAGGGATCAGCGAAAAAAAAAGAAAATTTCCGATATCATACCTAAGACCGGATACGATCGACTTCGTTCGTCGAACAGCCCCGATGACCAGAGGGATCAATATGAACCAAAGGACCATCTGCCCCATCGACAAAAAGAACCAGAAACCGAATATCGGGTACTTGCCAAAAAAATCTATCAGACCCGGTTTATCCGGTCCTGAACCTATCTGCAATGAATCCATCTTATGCATGCCGGCGTTCACAATAGAGAACGTATCCCTGACGAAGACCGCTATCTTTCTTTCAAAATGTTGGAATTTATCAAGCGCCTCTCCTCCAAGCGTATCACGTAATACGTCCCGGTTCACCGAAAAATAGTTCAGGAAAACCTTCAGGTTCGTATCGGGATTGAAATACCGGAAATTATCCCATTCTCTTTGCGACTGTATGAGAGCCGTTCTCACCAGCGCCAGACTATCACGCCTCTTTTTATCGATGCTGTCCCTGGACTTCGAATTGGCAGCGGACTTTACATTGGCAGGGCCACGCGCCGGCTTTACCTCGATGGGGGCATGCCGTCGCAATGAGTCGCTCAGGGCGTTCAGCAACGCCATCCTTTTGATAAAGACACTATCCACCATCTTTCCCTTATTGGTGAGATACAGATCGTGATACACCGCGTTGCATCCCTTTAGAACGACCACGGAATAGATAAGCCCCACCATGGCAAACAGGATGGGGATATTGACAGGCAGATTGCCTCCCCAGCTAAAGTAAGTATCGTCCTGTTTCGCTGGTTCCACCATCCTATTTTGTGATTTTGATTTGGATAGTCCTTGACAAAGAGTCTCCATGGGAAGACAAGGCCTTTGTCGTTACGTTGAACCTCCCGGCTGCCTTGTACGGATTGGAAAGCGTAACAGTCGCATTGCTGCCATTGGTAAAGGCAAACGGCGGATAGACCAGGTTGACACTCGTGTCCACAGGCTCCACCAAAAACACCACTTTGATATGACCGGATACCTTACCCCGTTGTGCATTGCGGAACAAAGAGCTGGTCATGATAAAGCTTGCAGTGGTATCCCCTACATATTTGTCGGGAGCGAGCAGCATATCGTCAGGCAATGCCGGCACGAACATAACTACCGTATCCAGCGAGTATGTATCCAATACGGACACCCGGATATGCGCATTTCTGGGAGTGTCGCACAAAAGATAGGCGCTGGCATAGCCTTCCGAATTGGCCGTCACCGTCTGTGTGGTATCCCCGTTCGAAAATTTGCCTCCGTCCGTGTGGAACTTTACCGCCTTGCTGGCAGCAGTTGCTTCCGGATCGACTTTTACCGTCAGGGTGGAGATAGACGCACTGTCAGCATCCAGTTGTACAGGTGTGACGGAGGTAAATGCCAGGACATTGTTTAATGACACGCCATCCTTGTTACCTACCGTGTATGCGTCATCTTCCTTCTTGCACCCGGACCAGGAGATCAAAAGGATGAGCAAAAAACAATTGACAGTTCTTCTCATATTTGTTCTTTTATGCTGCTTAAAAATCGATACCCGCGATTTTCGTCGAGATCAACCCACCGGCATCCTTCACCCGCATCGTTATTGTTGCCGGACTGTCGTCTCCAGCATGCGTGGTGATACTTACATCTTTAGACAGATCATTATCTCCGACAGTTAATGTTTCATTCCAACTGTCCGGATCAAAGGTTATACCCGAACCGCTGGACAATTTCACCGTGATGGGACTTTGGCTGGCGGCCGTTATGTTTACCGTGTAATTTACCGTCACTGATGTCGTGTCGTTAGCAGAAATATTCTCCGGGTCTATCGAGAATTCTTTAAGTTTTATTTTAGGCATTATCTAAGGTTTATGGTGTTTGGGTGGATGGTGTTTTGAATATCGCGTTGCCGATGCCGTTCAGCAGGGATTGTACCCGTATGTCGATGGACAACGATACAAAAGGCGATGCTTTAAAGGTTAGCCGGCTTCTGTCCTCAAGAGGATTCCTGGGTTCATTGTAGTACATATAAAAGCCGGAGTTGACCTTAAACCATTGCCATAGCTTGAATCCCGAACCCAGTATGAGCGCCTGGGTGCCGATAATGCCTCTTCTTACACTGTCCTTTGCCACCGCATCTACCGATATACCGACTAAAAAGGACAGGCGCGATCGCATAAAATTCCCAAAGCCTCTGAACTGGCGCAAGGGTATGGAATCATCCAATGGTCCCAACGAGATTTGCGCCGCCACATAGGGATTCACCCGGCCAATGCCCCAGACATACGCCAGCCCCAGATCGCTTCGGATGAATTCTCCTGCCTGTTTTAAAAACTCCCTCGGATAGGTCGATGCCAAAGCGGCCCCTTTGTCTACATGCTCGAGCAGCACGTTGTTAACAAAACTATTTGTAAGTGACTTTCTTTTATCGATAGCCGCATCGATATTCTGCATTATGTCCTGGAAGTTATCAAGTGCTCCGGTTTCATCTGGTGCCCCCGCAAATGCCTTTTTTTGCTTATCGATCTCATCGAAGATGGCTTTATAAGCGGTATCATTTTTTTGAATATTGATCCAATCCGCCTTTAACATCATCTGCCGGATATTCTTTAAAATACTGTCAGATTGTGGCAGGAATTTCGTGTTCTGCTCGCTTGTCTTGAAGTTCACAGCAATGTCATCCAGCGTAACGGAGGCATTCGCCACGTAAAGAAGAAGACTGTCACGCAGCATTTTAGACAACTTCTTCGGTTCCATCGGATGATAGTTGTAATCCGTACCCTGCTTATGGACGATATCGGCCACCGTCTCATTCAAGCTATCGGATATCCGATTCAAGCCACCCGAAAAGCCGGGCTCTGATATAAAACTGCTTGCCGCCTCGCCAGTCAGCTTTCTAAATGCTGCTGAACCAGTGATCCTTTTAGCCAGCGCTGTTTTCTCATCGTCGGACAGCGGTTTGGACTCATGGGTTGTTATCTCGATGAAATAGTCCGAGCTGGGTCTCAGCGTGATCAGCGACTTCATATAGGCAACTGTATCCTTGAAATCCCTGTTTTTGACGATGGAGTCCGGCGCCATAACCAGTGCGCACTGTTCATCGATGATATCCTGGTTGGTGATCTCTATCCTGCGGGTTATCCCTCTAGCCTTAGCCGCCTGGTACCTGGCGCCACGGAGTATCTTCCTGTAATTCGTGACGCCTGTTTCATACACGCGTACGACAATGGCATTAACAGCAGTGTCTATATTGATAAACTTGAAGCTGAACTTGCGGTCAAAAGGCAATGACCCCGTAAGAGTATCAGGGTGTTTGAAGTCATATTCTATCGTCTGGCCAATGCTTTTCTGGGAGCATACTGACAGGAGCAAAAAGAGGAGCGGAAGGATGAGCTTCTTCATTTTTAGCAAACGATTTAGGGGTGAGCAGTGCTTACGACACTGGTCAAATAGTTACAATCCGTAAAATCCTTGGGCGGGTCCGGATTGACGTTTGCTAAAAATAAGAGCGAAAAAAGGGGTTGCAGGATGAAGATACTGCATAAAGTTTATGCAAACAACACCTAAACCAAAAATTTATACCTACACCATCTTAAATCCTTCCAGGAATTTCGTGTTGAAGTCACCGCTGCGGAACCGCTCGTCCTTCATCAATTGCAGATGGAAGGGTATCGTCGTCTTGATACCCTCGATCACGTATTCACTCAACGCACGGTGCATCGTATTGATCGCCTCCTCCCGCGTACGGGCCACCGCGATGATCTTGGCGATCATGCTGTCGTAATAAGGAGGTATCGTATACCCCGCATACGCATGGGAATCCACCCGTATGCCATGCCCGCCCGGCTGGTGCAATACCGTGATACGGCCCGGAGAAGGCCGGAAGTCGTTATAAGGGTCCTCCGCATTGATACGGCATTCGATGGCATGCCCCACCGGCTCATAGTTCAAGCCGCTGATGGGTTCGCCCGCCGCTATTTTGATCTGTTCTTTTATCAGGTCGAAATTCACCACCTCTTCCGTCACGCAATGCTCTACCTGGATACGCGTGTTCATCTCCATAAAGTAGAAATTGCGATGCTTGTCTACCAGGAATTCGATGGTGCCCACGCTCTCATAGTTGATGGCAGACGCCGCCTTGATAGCCGCCTCGCCCATACGCTTGCGCAGCTCCGGCGTCATAAAGGGAGAAGGGGATTCCTCCACCAGCTTCTGATGACGACGCTGTATGGAACAGTCCCTCTCACTAAGGTGACATACCTTTCCATACTGATCACCCGCTACCTGTATCTCGATGTGACGGGGCTCTTCCACGAATTTCTCCATATACACCCCGTCGTTCTTGAATGCAGCGCCCGCCTCCGCCTTGGCCGTATTATAAGCCCGCTCCATCTCACTTTCAGACCATACTACCCGCATCCCCTTGCCACCGCCGCCGGCCGTGGCCTTCAGTATGATCGGATACCCCACTTCCTTGGCTAGGCTCTTGGCCTGATCCAGGCTTTCCAGCAAGCCTTCGCCCCCAGGCACCACAGGCACACCCGCCTTGATCATCGTTTCCTTGGCAGTGATTTTGTCACCCATGGAATTGATCATCGATGGGGTCGGCCCGATAAACTTGATGCCATGCTCGCCGCAGATCTCGGCAAAACGCGCATTCTCGGCCAGAAAACCATAACCCGGATGGATAGCATCCGCATTCGTGATCTCCGCCGCAGCCATAATATGGGGGATATTCAAATAAGAGTCAAAGCTGGCCGGTTTGCCGATACAAACAGCTTCGTCGGCAAATCTCACGTGAAGACTGTCCTTATCGGCAGTGGAGTAGACCGCAACAGTCTTGATACCCATCTCACGACAGGTACGTATCACCCGAAGGGCGATCTCTCCTCGGTTGGCAATCAGTATCTTTTTAAACATTCTGACAATTTAGTGGTAACTATGCAGGTTCTACCAGGAACAAAGGTTGGTCATATTCCACTGGAGAGGCATCCTCAACAAGCACTTTTACGATCCTGCCTTTTACTTCGCTCTCGATCTCGTTAAAAAGCTTCATAGCCTCGATGATACATACAGGTTTCCCCGGCTCGATATCGTCCCCCACGTTGACAAAGGAAGGTTTATCCGGAGACGGGCTACGATAGAAGGTACCGATCATGGGACTCTTTATAGTGACAGTATTACCGGCAGGTGCTTCGGCAGCTTTGGCAGGTTTTTCAGGAGCGGCCACCGGCGCAGACTGGGCCACGGGAGCCGCGGCGGCTGCAATAGCAGCTACAGGCTGGGCCTGGATCGGGGCAGCGATCACTTGTTGGACGGGTTCTTCTTTTTGCTTGATAGTCAATTTAAATCCTTTCTCTTCAATACTAACCTCACCAATATTTGACTTATTGATCATCTTGATCAATTCCTGAATCTGTTTAAAATCCATATGGATGAATTTACAGTGTTTGGGCGGCAAATTAAGGGATTAAAGCTAAAAATACCCAAAAACACCGGTGAAATTTCAAAATTCAACGGTCTGACAATCAGTACTATGACTATTTCACTCTTTCTACGTACTCACCCGTCTTGGTATTGATCCGGATCATCTCACCTTCGTTTACGAACAAAGGCACGTTCACCGTAGCGCCCGTCTCCACCTTGGCAGGCTTCAACGTACGCGTAGCCGTATCGCCCTTTACACCCGGTTCGGAATAAGTCACCAGCACGACGATCTTGTCAGGTAATTCAACGCTCATAGGCTGTTCTGTTTCCGTATTGATCAATACAGAGACCTCTTGAGCTTCTTTTAAAAATTGGGGGGCATCGATCAAATGTTCCTGGAGGGCTATCTGTTCGAAAGTCTCATTATCCATGAAGTTATAGCCGGAGTCGTCTTTATACAGGTATTGGAAATTCTTCCTTTCCACACGCACCGGGTAGATCGTGTCGCCGCTATTCCAGGTCTTTTCTATAGACCTTGTATTATCCACCCCCTTCAGCTTGGCCCAAACCTTTGCGGCGGCCCGGGCAGTCTTGTTTTCCCCGAATTCAACGACGGTGTACAAGCTGCCGTCCAATTTAATGATCATACCACGACTGATGTCTGCTGTATTTGCCATATATCCTGTGAATTTTTACGCCACCGGCCCCAGACCGGCGGGGGGCAAATCTAAGGCAAAAACGGCACCCGGCCAAGACTTACTGGCCTTGCCTCATCAAATGGTCGATGCACGCCAGGTTATCGCATCCCCCCTGACGGACAAACCCCCTTCCGGGGGTTCCGCCGGTAGACACCGGACATTATAAGAAGTAAACCATTCTTCCATTTCCTCGGGGCGCCTGCCTCTTTCCTCCGGGCGCCCGCCTCAATTGTGCTTCCATAGGATAGTATCCGCCTTCATTGTCATAGGCCCATCCTTGTCCGTGTCGATGTTCAGGCTCTGCCCCTTTACAGACAGGTTTTTTTTGGTCACGATCAGTACCACCCCTTTTTCTGCCTTCGGCCCATAGATAGCCCGCGCCGACTTGTTCTTGATGATGCTCACCGACTCGATACGGTTGGGGTCAAGCCGCAGATTCTCATAGTCGACAGGCTTCCCGTCCAATACGATCAACGCCTCTTTAATAGATTTTTCAGACCCTAATGGATGATAGTCCAGGCGCGTCGTATCCGAAGAAAGTTCCTCCACGCCAGCGGGTTTCGTCAGCTGCGCATGCGTTAGGGTATCACGCGTAAGTTGTTTCCCGCCCGGTGAAGTGGGGCCCGGTGGCGGTGGTTCGGGAACAGCCAGCTTTACTTTTTTGCCGTTTTTCAAAAGGATCATATTTTTCCTGTTGGGGGCATAAGCTTTGGTAAATATCAACACTACACCACCCTTGGCAGCTGGCCCAAAAGTCGCTACAGCCGGCTCGTTCTTCAGTACATTGATAAAAGAAATATCCGCCGGATTCAGCTTATTCATCTCGCCTTGAGACAGCTCCACCTCGTCGATGACAAACATGGGTTTCACAGAATCCGTAGTTTTTCTGAATACGATAGGCCCCATAGCTACCGTGTCCTTCAAAGGACGCGTCGTGTCCATCCGCACGCCGGTCACAGGAGCCGTATTTTCCACAGCCGGCAAGGACAGATCCTTATGGAGGGCAGGCAGATGAATATCCGCCTTATCCCGGAAGGCCACCAGCAATACCCCCAGCAACGGGACGATAAAAAGAAATTTTACGAGATGAAGCTTTGCGCTTCTGGACTTGTTCATCATAATAATGCGTTTCTTGAGAGATGAAAAATTGAAATTATTTGCCAGCCGGTAGCTGGACTCCCCCACCACTTTCAACAGGTGATATTGATAGGCTTTTCTGTCCAGGCCGCTGGCCAGCACCTGCCTGTCCGCAATAAATTCCAGGTTCTGACGGATCGAGTGACGGATCAGCCAGCTGAAAGGATTGAACCATGACAGGATACACAGGGCTTCCCCTACCAGGATGTCCACCGTATGCCGCTGCCGGACATGCACGTATTCATGAAGGATGATCTCTTCGCATTCCTTTTCCGAATGCAGGCGGGGATTAAGATAAATGGCCTTACCAAAAGAAAAGGGAGTGATCGGCTCATTCACATGGTAGATGGTCAGGTTACCATCCCCGATCAGCAAAGCCCTCTTCTGTATCCGGCGCAGCGACAGCCACCTTATCAGCAGCCGCACCAGTAACACCAGCGCTCCCAAAGCCAGCACAGCCAGCAGCATATCCCAACCCGTATAAACCCTCCCGGGCGTTGCCGGGCCCACCGATGGCTGGGCCCTGATGACAGGGATATACCGGATCACCTGCATTTTTCCCGCCATTTCTTCTTCCGTCGCAATGGTTATATGGATCAGTGGAAGTAAAAAGGACAGCACGGCATATCCCAACAGGTACCAGCGATTCATGGAGTAAAAGGTCAGCCGGCGCAGCAGCAGTTGATAGAACAGCCAGACGATGGACAAACTAATGGAACATTTTATTAAGTATAGGACTATCGAAGGCATACATAAAAGTTTAATGGTTATTTTTCGGCGGACTTTTCAATCAGGTTGATAATATCTTTCAGCTCCTTTGCGCTCAGCTTCTTTTCCTCCACAAAGAAATTCACCAGCTCCTTGTAGCTGTCCGCGAAATAGTCTTTGACAAACCCATTCATGAACTTCTTCTTGTACTCATCTTCCGTGATCAGAGGCTTATATAAATAGGAATTCCCGATCAGACGGCTGGAGAGAAAACCCTTTTTTTCAAGGTTCTTGATCGTAGAAGCCAGCGTCGTATAGGGCGGCTTCGGCGCCTCCATATGTTCCAGAAAAAGCTTCACATTCCCCTCCCCCACCTTCCAGATGGCCTGCATGGCCTCTTCTTCCTGTGTGGTCAATTTTTCCATATAATTACGAAGTTTTCGTAAACCTACGACATTTTCGTAATAAACAAATAAAAAATTCCTTTTTTCGTTAAACTTTTAATTTTACTGGCAGTTTCACTTCCTTAAACATTAATATCAAGATGAAAAGAGCATTCCTGATCGTACTTGTCCTTGCCTCTTCCCATTTCTTATTTGCTCAGCAGACGCCAGCCGCCACCACCCCTGCAACCCAGGCACAGCCCCAGGACCAGGCCCCCTATCTCAAATACCCCACCATCCCCCCCTTCCACCTGCTGAAGCTGGACAGCGCGAGTTACCTGACAAAGGATGATATAAAGAAGCATCGCCGCACCATCGTCATGTTCTTCAGCCCTGATTGCGACCACTGCAAGCACCAGACAGAATCCATCCTGGCTGACTTTAACGATTTCAAGGACGTCGAGATCGTCATGGCCACCTACCAACCCTTCTCCGAAATGAAAGAATTCTATGCTCATTACCACCTGGCCGATCATCCCAATATCAAGATCGGCAGGGATGAAAAATTCTTTTTAGCCCCCTTCTATAAGATACGCAACCTGCCTTACCTCGCTCTCTATGACAAAAAGGGCAATCTGATCACCACCTTTGAAGGCACCCAGAAAGTAGAGACCATCGTAAAAGCCTTCCACGCAAAAGGACAGGAAGAAACTAACAATTGACAAATGCAATACCCGTACCTTTGCCCCGCAAATAATTCTATAACCATATAAATATTGAATGATGAAAGTTACGGTTGTAGGCGCAGGCGCCGTAGGCGCTACCTGTGCTGATAATATCGCCCGTGCAGCACTCGCTCAGGAACTCGTGCTGTTGGATATCAAGGAAGGACTTGCCGAAGGAAAGGCGCAGGACATGATGCAGACCGCCGCCCTGCTGGGATTCGACACCCGCATCGTCGGCAGCACCAATGATTATTCCAAGACAGCCGGCAGCGACGTGGTTGTCATCACCTCAGGCCTGCCCCGCAAACCTGGTATGACCCGGGAAGAGCTCATCGGCACCAATGCCGGCATCGTCAGGGGCGTAGCGGAAAATATTCTCAAACACTCCCCCAACGCCATCATCATTATCATTAGCAATCCGATGGATACCATGACCTATCTAGCCCTCACCGCCACAGGTCTTCCGAAGAATCGTATCATCGGGATGGGCGGCACCCTCGACAGCGCCCGTTTCAAATATCAGTTGAGCCAGCACCTCGGATGCAGCCCCGCCGATCTGAATGCAGTAGTTGTAGGCGGACACGGTGACACCACCATGATCCCCCTCATCCGCCTGGCCACCTGGAACAGCGTTCCCGTTACTAAATTCCTCTCCGCCGACCAGCAGAAGGCGGTCGTTGCCGACACCATGGTTGGGGGCGCTACGCTTACCAAGCTCATCGGAACCTCCGCCTGGTATGCACCCGGCGCAGCCGGCGCAGCCCTCGTGGAAAGCATCCTGCGTGACGAGAAAAAACTCTTCACCTGCTGCGTATCCCTCAATGGCGAATACGGACAAAAGGACATCTGTCTGGGCGTACCCGTAGTCATCGGCCGCAATGGATGGGAAAAAATCCTCGACTTCGGTCTGAATGAAGAAGAACAGGCCCTCTTTAACAAAAGCGCCGACGCCGTTCGAAGCATGAACGATGTCTTAAAGACACTCTAACATAAAAAGGGCTGGCCGCAGGGTCAGCCCTTTAATCTCTTATATATATCTTCCACCAGCTGCCGGGGGTCTATCAGTTCCATACACTTGAAATGCCCCTTGGGACATTTTTTATACCCGATCTTCGAACAAGGGCGACAATACAGAGGCCTTATCTCCACCACATCATACGGCCGGCTGAAAGTGACAGACCCCATCTGCTTATAATTGCTCAGATAGTTCCCGCCATAATAAGGATACATCCCAAACTCCGGCACCGTATTGCCCCATACGGAAATGACTGGCCGCCCAAAGGCCGCCGCAATATGCATCAACCCCGTATCATGCGTTACGATCAGCTTCGCCTGCTTCACTAATCCCGCCGACTCATTCAGGTTGAATTTCCCGCAGGCATTGTATATCCGGACAGGATCGATGGCCGCCAGCTGTTCACCCACCGCCGCATCTTCCGGTCCGCCCAGCAGGACGAGCGGATGCTCGATCAACGTACACAATTCTTTTAGTTTGTGGAATGGCAGCTTCTTGGTCGCCAGCGCCGCGCCGATCACCAGCCCTATATAACCCGCCTGGTGCGACATGGGAATATCCTCCGGCTTCAGCTCGTCTTTCTTTGGAATAAAATAATCCAACCCCGCCCCGTCATTTCGCACCCCAAAGGAACTTACGGTGGCAAGACAGCGGTCCACGATATGTTCGTCCGGCATCCTGTTCCACTTAAAGTTCGTGTACAGCCATTTCTCCACATTCAGCTTGTTAAAGGAAAAAGACTTTTTCCCCAGCGCCTTCTTCACCTTCAGCGTCCGGACATTATGGTGGAGGTCGATCACATAATCAAAATCCTCACGACGCAGCTCTTCCATCAATCCATCCCAATCATCTTCCAGCAAATGTAACTTATCAATGTAGGAGTTCGCCTCCAATACACTCCGGAAAGAAGCCTTTGTAAGATAGTGCACCTCTGCCGTGACCACCTGTTTTTTCAGACACCGCACGACAGGAGTAGTGAGGACAATGTCCCCGATGGAGCTGAAGCGTATAATAAGAAACTTCATCTATACCTCGATGTAATTCAGATCTTTTCCAAATGTCTCTTCCGTCAACGCCAGTGCGATAAATGCGACGGCGAACACGATGATGCCTGTCATCCAGCCCGCTTTATAGAACGCTCCTGCCGAAGGCTGCAGCGCATGGAACAGGGGCAGCACCACCAGCGACAACGACCCCCTCGCCATATTGGGCACCGTAGTAGCCACCGTTGCCCGGATGTTCGTACCAAACTGTTCCGCCGCCATCGTGACGAACATGGCCCAGAACCCCGTTCCCAAACCCAGCAATACACAGGCCCAGTACAACGTGGTCGGAGTGGCGTTCTGCAGGTTGAAATACCATATGACAGCTACAACGGTAATAAAATTAAAAAGCCAAAGGGCCTTCTTACGACTTCTGAACCATTGGCTGATAAATCCGATGGCCACGTCTCCAATCGAGATGGCCGCATATGCCACCATGATGCCCAATCCCGGGTCCACCGGTCCACTCACATTCATTTCTTTGGCAAACTTATCCGCGAAAGTAATGAGGACGCCGATGACATACCAGTTCGGCAGGGCGATCAATATGGATGTCAGATATTTTTTCAAACGCCTCCCATTCGTAAAGAGCATAAAAAAATTACCCCTTCTCACCGATGCATGCGCCATATTCTTGTACATGCCCGACTCAAGGACACCCACACGAAGCAACAGCAGCACGAAGCCAAGTCCGCCTCCGATAAAATAGCAGGTCCTCCATCCCTCTCCGTTAGGCTGTACCAGCCACACACGGATGAAATAAGCAAACACCGCGCCGCTCAATCCTATCCCCGCCACCAGCGAAGTGCCAAGCCCCCGGCGCTCCTTCGACATGATCTCGCTCACCAGGGTGATACCCGCGCCCAGCTCACCCGCCAGGCCAAGGCCCGTGATGAACCGCACCAGCTCGTACTGCCCCGCCGTATGCACCAGCCCATTGGCAATGCTGCCCAGGGAATATAATATGATGGAAGCAAACAATACTCGCAGACGACCCAGCTTATCTCCCAGCACGCCCCAGATGATCCCGCCGATGAGCAGCCCGATCATTTGCGTACTGATGATGTCCGCCCCGCGCTTGGCAATATCGTCCGCGCTCAAACCCAACGCCTTCAGCGACGGCACCCGTATTATGCTGAAAAGAAGAAGATCATAGATATCGACAAAATAACCCAACGCTCCAACGATCACCGCCAGATTGAAAAGAGACTGTTTCTTTTGTTCCATGTTATTATTTCTCTACAGTTTTTTTCCTCCCGAAAAATATCTTGTACAGCACCGGGAAAGTAGTAACCACCACGATGCCGATAACGATCACCTCCAGATGTTCCTTCAGATCAAAATGATACTTCACCAAAATGAACTTCCATAGATAATGCCCCGCAAAGAGCATGAGGAACACCCACGCCACACAGCCTACGACATTGTAGTAGGTGAACTTCTTTCTATCCATGCTGACAATACCCGCGATGATAGGAGCAAAGGTCCGCACGATGGGTAAAAATCGGGCAAAGACGATGGCTTGTCCTCCATGCTTGTCATAGAACTCCTTCGCCTGGTAAAGATATCTTTGCTTGAAGAGAAAACTATCCTTTCGATGGAACAGGAAAGGGCCGCTCTTCCGGCCAAACCAGTAACCCACAGAATTTCCCAGTATGCCACTGGCAGACACAAGCACCAGCAGGATAACCAGGTCGAGGAACTCGACGCCCGTCCCTCCAGTAGGTAGTTTGGCAATAAGGTTCTCACTATAAATGCCCGCTACAAAAAGCAGGCTGTCTCCCGGCAGGAAAAAGCCAACCATCAGTCCCGTCTCAGCAAATACGATAAATAAAAGGACCCATAAGCCGCCGTTGTTGATATAGAAGTCAGGTTTAAGAAGCTGTCGCCAGGTGAAATCCAAAAGTTCGATCATAAAAAGGTGCTATTTGATAGGTATATTAGGCTCTACAATGGTTTCTGTTTATTTATATGTATCCACGGCAGCTTCCCCAAGTTCTCCCTCCCATTTGCTCACCACCACTGCCGCAATACTGTTCCCCAATACGTTGGTAGCGCTCCGCGCCATATCCATTATTTGGTCTATCGCCAACAACAATAACATTCCCTGCTGCGGAATATTGTACAACGTCAGGGTCCCTGCCACAACTACCAGCGCCGCCCGCGGCACGCCCGCAATTCCCTTGCTCGTCAGCATCAGCACCAGCAGCATCGATATCTCCTGCCCCAGCGTCAGCTCCACCCCATATGCCTGTGCGATAAACAGCGAGGCAAACGTCATATACAACATGCTCCCGTCCAGGTTGAATGAATAGCCCAGCGGCAACACGAAGCTGACGATCTTCGGCGGGCATCCAAAATTTTCCAGCTCCTGCGTCAGCCGGGGAAAAGCAGCCTCCGAGCTGGCCGTGCTAAAAGCCAGCAGGATCATATCCTTTACCGCCAACGCCAGATCGATCACCCTCCTGCCGATGAACAGAGAGGATATCAGCAGCAGGATCAGCCAAAGACCCAATATGCTCAGGTAGAAGCTGATGATGAATTTCCCATAGGTCAACAACAGCTCCGGTCCCTTCACCGCCAGCACCGAGGCGATAGCCGCCATGGCAGCCACCGGTGCAAAATACATCACATACCCCGTCACCCGCAGGATCACATGGGACACCGCCTCCAGCGCCTTGATGACGATCTTCCCCTGCTCGCCGATAGAGGCCGTGGCAATGCCAAAGAACACCGCAAATACGACTATCTGCAATATTTGGTTCTCCGCCATAGCCTGGAATATGCTGCTGGGAAAGACATGCGTGATAAATCCTTTAAAGCTCAGGGAAGCCTGATCCAGCCCCGTCGATGCATTGGAAGCCGGCAGCGGAAGACCCAGGTCGCTCCCTAACTGCGAGGCATGCATGATCACCAGCCCCAGCATCAGGGATAAGAGCGATGCCCCCATAAACCATAAAAGGGTCTTACCCCCAATTCGCCCCACCGCCTTCACATCTCCCAGCTTGGCGATCCCCACCACCAGGGTGGAAAAAACCAGGGGAGCGATGATCATCTTGACCAGGCGCAGGAATATATCCGTCAATACCGAGATACCACTGGAAAAAGTATCGATCTGCCCCGCAGACCCCGTATAATGAACCCATAACCCCACGATCACGCCAGTCAGCATGGCGATCATGATCCAGCTTGTAAGGCTGATCTTTCGCATATATCACTCCTGTTTATCATGCAATGAATTGAAAAATCCTGACTTGGCAAAACTTTAATCCCGAAAATCCCCCCGGTAGTACAGAATTGAAGGTTGAATATTAAATATTTGTTTATTTTCGACCCTAGTCATCACATGTCATCTTATTTAAGAACTACACTCAAAACAAACTAATTATGAGTTTATCTCGGAAGAAGTCCCTGGACTCCCTCATGGCGCAGGCCGCGGATTCGGAGAAGGGCCTCAAGCGCACGCTGGGAGCCTGGAGTCTGATCGCTCTGGGCATAGGCGCAATCATCGGTGCGGGATTGTTCGTACGGACAGCCTCCGCAGCCGGGGAACATGCCGGTTCCGCCGTAACCATCTCCTTTCTGGTAGCCGCCGTTGGTTGTGCATTTGCAGGTCTCTGTTATGCCGAATTCGCTTCCATGATCCCTATTGCGGGCAGCGCTTATACTTACGCTTACACTACTATGGGAGAGCTCACCGCCTGGATCATTGGCTGGGCGCTGGTGCTGGAATACGCCCTGGGCGCCGCCACGGTTTCCATCTCCTGGAGTGAATACCTGAATCAGCTCCTGGGAGGGAGCATTCCGTTCGAATGGTGCCATTCTCCTTTTGAAAGAGCGCTGGATACCGCGGGCGTAATGCACCATGGTATCATCAATATCCCCGCCCTCTTTATCCTGCTGGTGCTGTCCCTGCTGCTGATGAAAGGCACCGAGGAGTCCGCCACCGTCAATTCCATCATCGTATTTATAAAAGTAGCCATCGTATTGGTATTCATTGCAGTCGGCTGGCACTATATCAATCCGGCTAACCACACACCCTATGTGATACCAGCCGATGCCCCTCCTGTACAGTTGCGTGACGGCACATTTTATTCCTATGAAGGTTTCTTCCGGCACGGGTGGGGAGGCATTCTCTCCGGAGCAGGTGTCGTATTCTTCGCCTTTATTGGATTTGACGCCGTTTCCACTGCCGCGCAGGAAGCCAAGAACCCCGCGAAGGATATGCCCCGCGGTATCCTGGGTTCACTCCTGATCTGCACGATCCTGTATATATTATTCTCCTGGGTGCTCACGGGCGTCGCCCCTTATACTGATTTCATGAAGGCAGGCAAAGAGGCCTCCGTCTCCTATGCCATCTCCACCTATATGCACGGTTTTGGTTGGCTGTCGACCCTGGTTACCATTGCCATCCTGGGAGGGTTCTCGTCCGTGATCCTGGTAATGTTGCTCGGCCAAAGCCGTGTCTTCTACACCATGGCCTCCGATGGGCTCCTTCCCAAGGTATTCTGTGAGCTGCACCCCAAATGGCGCACCCCCTATAAGTCGAATGCGTTGTTGTTTGTCTTTGTAGGCTTATTCGCCGGCTTTATTCCGGAGAGCGTGGCAGGCAACCTGACCAGCATAGGTACCCTGTTCGCCTTTATCCTGGTTTGTATTGGGGTGATCATCCTGCGCAAGGCAGATCCCAGCCGCCCCCGGCCCTTCAAGACGCCGCTGGTTCCCATTGTGCCCGCCCTGGGGGTCATCGTTTGTACGGCCATGATCATCGGCCTGGATACGAAAACCCAACTGACAGCGCTGGTATGGATGCTCATCGGACTCCTCATTTATTTTGGCTATAGCAAGAAGCACAGCAAGTTGCAATAAATTGATCTTCTTCATAAAAAGGCTCATCGTCAGATGGGCCTTTTTTGTAACTTTGCAGCCGCATATAAATTTCATCTTACTATGGGTCGCATTTTTGAAGTACGTAAACATGCCATGTTCGCCCGCTGGGACCGGATGGCCAAGCAATTTACCCGTATTGGAAAAGAAATAGCCATCGCCGTCAAGGCAGGAGGGCCCGATCCCGCCACCAACCCCGCCCTCCGTCGCTGCTTCCAGAACGCCAAGAGTGTCAACATGCCCAAGGACAGGGTCGAGGCCGCTATCAAACGCGCCCAGGGCAAGGAAATGGAGAATTATGAAGAGATCCTCTATGAAGGCTATGGTCCTCATGGAGTTGCCATACTCGTGGAAACAGCCACCGACAACCACGTCCGCACCGTCGCCAACGTAAAATCCCATTTTAATAAAGGGAACGGCACCCTCGGCAACAGCGGCAGCGTCAGCTTCCAGTTCAAAAAGATGGGTGTGTTCAAGCTGAAACCCGAAGGCCTCAACGTGGACGATCTCGAATTAGAGCTCATCGATCATGGCCTGGAAGAAATGGGAGAAGGCACAGGCGAGAATGACATACCCGTCATCGTGCTCCGGGTTGCCTTCGGCGACTTCGGCAATATGCAGAAAGCCCTGGAAGAAAAAGGCATTACCCCCATCAGCTCCGAGATAGAATGGATACCCGCCAGCACCGTGGAATTACCTGAAGAACAGGTGCAGGATGTACTGAAGCTCGTAGACAAGCTCGAGCAGGATGAGGACGTTCAGAAAGTATTTTACAACTTAAAATAGCGCATACGCCCGGTTCGCCATCCATCGGAGGCCCGTCTGGTTCACCACCCCCCGCAGGCCTGCCAGGTTTCTATCCCATCGTCCTATTCGATGGAGTCTGTAATCTTTGCAGCCGCAGCGTTCAATTTATTTTGAAAAGGGACAGGCGGGGCATTTTCCGCTTCGCCTCCCTTCAAAGCTCCTTAGGACAATCTCTTCTGCAACAGTCCGGGCTCCCCACCGACGGACTGGACTCGTTCGTACTGATAGATAATGGTAAGATATATACCCGCAGTTCGGGGGCGCTACGCGTTTTGAAGAGGCTGGGTGGTCTCTTGTCCCTCTTATATGGTCTATGGATCGTTCCCCGCCCTGTAAGAGATAAACTGTACGATTGGGTAGCACGGAACCGCTACCGCTGGTTTGGTAAAGAAGACTCCTGCTGGTTACCCCGCCCCGAGTGGAAAGAAAGATTTTTGGATTGATCGCACCACCATCGGCCTCGTCATAGCCCTCCTCTGGCCGGCGCCCGCCTACTCCGACATCATTTCCCGCACCGCATCGATGATCTGCTCTGCATTGGGCTTGCTGAAATAATCTCCGTCGCTGGCATAGGCCGGGCGATGCGCCTGAGCCGTAATGGTCCTCGGGGCCGTATCCAGCCAACGATAGCCACCCTGCTCCTCCATAACCTTATTGAAGATATAACCCGCGGCCCCACCCGGTACATCCTCGTCGATGATGATGATCCGGCTGGTCTTTTTAAGGGACTCGACGATCTTATGATGTATGTCGAAAGGCAATAATGTCTGTATATCCACCACTTCACAGCTGACACCCAGTTCCGCCAGCGTGGCAGCCGCTTCCTGTACGATACGGAGCGTTGAGCCATAGGACACCAGCGTGATGTCTTCCCCTTCCCGCACCACTTCCGGCACGCCGAGAGGGACCCTGAATTCCAGAAGATTGAAAGGCAGCTTTTCCTTTAGCCGGTAGCCATTCAGACATTCGATCATGATCGCCGGGTCGGCGCCTTCCAGCAGGGTATTATACATGCCCGCCGCCTGTACCATATTTCGCGGTACACAGATATGCAAACCTCGCAGCGCATGGATCGCCATACCCATAGGCGATCCGCTATGCCAGATCCCCTCCAGGCGGTGTCCCCGCGTACGCACGATCAATGGCGCTGTCTGCTGGCCCGCCGTACGATATTGTAAGGAAGCAAGATCATCACTCAAAGGTTGCAATCCGTACAGGAGATAGTCCAGATATTGTATCTCTGCTATAGGGCGTAGACCACGGAAGGCCATGCCGATACCTTGCCCCATGATCGTCAGTTCCCGTATGCCCGTATCGAAGATCCTGCTCGAGCCATGCCGGGCCTGCAGCCCTGCAAAGCCCTGGTTGACATCTCCGATCTTGCCAAGGTCTTCCCCAAAGGCCAATACCTTGGGGTTGTGCGTGAACAGCGTGTCGAAATAATGGTTCAGTATCTCATATCCGTTGATCAAGGGAGATTCTTCGTCGAACTCCGGCTTTACTTCCTCCACATTCAAAATATTCTTTGCCCCCTCATGATACAGGTGTGAATTGTACAACGCTGCATTCTCTTTTTTCAGCTCGAGATAATATTCCTTCAACGGTCCGCCAATTGCATCTCCCGACACGATATCCAATGCCTGATGTAAAGTTCTCAAAACCTCCTTACGCCCCGGCTCCCGGTTGGCCGCCAGCTCTGCTGCCAGCTTTTCCAGGGTCTCCCTGTGGTCGGGGGTCTCGCCATGGCTATGGCTATGGTGGGGGAAATGATCCACCAGCCCTCTGATCAGTTCTACAGAACGGGCCACCTGGCGCTTGATAGGCTCCTGGTATTTTTCCCAGGCCAGGTTCCGGCAGTGACGGATATATTCTTTGGCCGTCGTCTCGATCTCGTCCAGCTCCTCTTCGCTGGCCAGCTCGTTGTCGATGATCCACTCCTTCATTTTTTTGATACCGTCCCATTCCCGCTCCCATTCCAGGCGCTCAGGCGACTTGTATCGCTCGTGGCTGCCCGAAGTGGAATGTCCTTGTGGCTGGGTCACCTCTTCCACATGGAATATCACCGGCGTATGCGTTACCCGGATGGCCCGGATGCCCGCTTCGAATGCTTCACACATGCCCGCATAATCCCAGGCCTTCACCCGGTAGATCTCTACCCCGTTGGTCCCCTCCTCTTTCTGAAACCCTTTCAGGGCCTCCGAGATAGATCCCTTCGTCGTCTGGAATTTCCGTGGCACCGAAATGCCGTATCCATCATCCCATACAAAGATCGCCAGTGGCACCTGCAGCACACCCGCCGCATTCACCGTTTCAAAAAAATGTCCCTCGCTCGTCGATGCATCCCCGATGGTGCAGAAACATACCTCATTCCCGTTGTTCGACAGACCCGTAAATTGATGCAGCTGCTCTATTTCCCGGAAGGCTTTGGAGGCATAGGCCAGCCCAAGCGCCCTCGGCATCTGGGCAGCCGTAGGCGCCAGCCCCGCCGTGAGATTCTTGCGATGGACAAGGTCCAGTGTCTCCCCATCCCTGTCTATAAAAGCTGTGGCAAAATGCGAGTTCATTTGCCTGCCCGCGCTGTGTGGATCATGCCGCACGTCAGGATCTGCATATAGCTGAGAGAAGAATTCTTCGATAGTAGCGGCGCCTGTGGCAAACGCAAAGGTCTGGTCCCGGTAATAGCCCGCATAAAAGTCGCCCGGCCGGAAGAATTTGGCCATCGCCACCTGGGGTACTTCCTTCCCATCGCCAAAAATCCCAAACTTGGCCTTACCCGTCAGTACTTCTTTCCTCCCCAGCAGGCTGGCTTCCCGGCTGTCACAGGCACAACGATAGTCTTTCAACACCTCCTCCCGGAACTTGTCGAAAGATAATTTCTCCTGGTCGATCAATGTGTTAGTAGAAAGGTTTTCCATTAGAGTCAATTAAGTGAATGTCCGGAACAAAGTTACCGATCTATTATTGATACAAAACCAGCCTACTCCATTGATTGTTAAAAAAATAGGTTACCCCCATAATTTATTGGCCAGACTGGCGTTAAAAACCTAATTTTATACACGTTTACAGCGGGCAAACTATGAAAAAAATAGCAATTGTTGTCGGCCTATTTTTCACCATTTTTTCCAGTCAGGCACAGCTGACAAATGGAAAGGGAGAAGCCCTGCCCCGTCCGGCAGATGCGCTTCAATTGAAGGAGAACACCCACAATTTCGGGAAAATACCCCAGGGACGGCCAGCCGTCTATGTTTTTGAAGTGGCCAATACGGGAAAGACCCCGCTCAAGCTGGATAATGTCCAGGCATCTTGCGGATGTACTACTCCCGAGTGGAGCCGTGACGCCATCGAGCCCGGAGCCACCGCTCAGATCAAGGTCGGGTACAACGCCTACGCCGAAGGCCCTTTTACAAAGACAGTGACCGTGGTCTATAATACCAATATGACAAAGACCATCACCATCTCGGGGGAAGTATTGAAAAGTCCGGCCAGCTCCGCCCCGGAGAACCCCTCTATACAATTATTAAAACAAATAAATTGATCACCATGAAGAAACTATTCCTATTTGCCAGCGCCGTTGTCCTCTCAACCACCCTGTTCGCTCAGCAGGCCGCTCCGCAAAAAAAGGCCGAAGACGTTGTGAAGTTCAAAGAATTGGCTTACGATTTTGGCAAGATCAAACAAGGTGTTCCGGTAACACATGATTTCCTTTTTGTCAACGCCAGCGATGCTCCCGTCATCATCGAATCAGCTACACCGTCCTGCGGATGTACCACCCCCGTCAAGCCCGAGGGCGCAATTCCCAAAGGCAAAGAAAATAAGATCACAGCGGGATTCAACGCAGCAGCAGCAGGTCCGTTCAATAAGTCTATTACTGTAAAGGTTGCAGGCATCGATATGCCCCTTACGTTGAAGATCACCGGCGAAGTATTGACCGCAGACGCCTATACCAAATACGAGGCATCCAAAGGCGCCAAGACAGGCGGTAAATAATAATCCAACTATTTAATAAAAGGCTCCTCAGCGTTAGCGGGGAGCCTTTTGTATTTTGTATTTTTGCCGGATGTTAACTATCAGTCACCGTGGACAGCAAATGCCGGCTTCGCCGATCCGGAAACTCGTGCCGTATGCCGAGGCTGCCAAAAAGCGAGGCGTTAAAGTATACCATCTCAACATCGGCCAGCCCGATATTGAAACCCCCAAAATGGCCCTGGACGCCGTCCGCCATTTTGATTTTAAGGTATTGGAATACAGCCACAGCGCAGGTAATGAGAGTTACAGAAGGAAGCTGGCAGCTTACTACAAGCGCGCGGGTATGGAGGTGGACTATCAGCAGATCATCGTCACCACGGGTGGATCCGAAGCCATTCTCTTTGCCTTTATGAGCTGCCTCGATGCCGGTGACGAGGTCATCATCCCCGAGCCTTTCTACGCTAATTACAACGGATTTGCCGTGGCCGCCGGTGTGGTGGTGAAGCCCCTCACATCCTATATAAATACAGGGTTTGCGCTCCCCCCCGTGTCAGACTTCGAAAAGCTCATCGGTCCCCGGACCAAAGGCATCGTCATATGCAATCCCAATAACCCCACCGGCTATCTCTACAGCCGGGAGGAGATGGAGACCCTAAAGGAGCTGATAAAAAAGTACGATCTCTACCTTTTTGCCGACGAAGCCTATCGTGATTTCTGCTACAGCGGCCAGCACATCGCCTCCCTGAACCTGGCGGGTGTGGAAGACCGCGTCATTATGATCGACACCATCTCCAAAAGGTACAGCGCCTGCGGAGGAAGGATCGGCGCCCTCGTCACGCGCAACCAGGCTGTCCTCGACACCGTGCTCAAATTCGCCCAGGCCAGGCTCAGCCCGCCCTCCTTCGCCCAGATACTGGGAGAGGCTGCCACCGACCTGCCGATGGATTACTTCGACGCCACCAAAGCCGAATACCTGAGGAGAAGGGACGTGCTCGTCAGCCGTCTCAACGCCATACCCGGTGTGTTCTGTCCCAATCCAGGGGGAGCGTTCTATGCCATGGCCAGCCTTCCCGTGGATGACACCGACAAGTTCTGTCAATGGATATTAGAATCCTTTTCATATGACAACCAGACCGTCATGCTGGCCCCCGCAGGAGGGTTCTATGGCAACGCCGAGTTAGGCAAAAAAGAGATACGTTTGGCGTATGTCCTCAACACCGACGCACTCCACAAAGCAATGGACTGCCTGGAGAAGGCATTGGAACAATATCCGGGAAGAATTAAGACAAAATAACATTATAATTAATTACATATATAGACACATTTGTCAACTCCACCCCAAAAGGCCATTTTTAACCCTTTTTTTAGCCAAAAAACATATTAAAATAAATTACATATACTGTTTTTTTTATTTTTAGACGATTTTTTTGAAAATGTTGACAAACTAATTTGCAGGTTCCAAAAATTCTTCCGACATTTGATTCAGAATAGCACAGACAGGTAGTTAGAGAGAAAATAAGGGGTTAAAAAAAGGTTTTAGCAGAGTGAATAATCTTTTTAACTATTTGATAATCTTAAGCTCTTGGGTTTTAGAATTCATCGCTTAATTTTGTGCTCGCAAACAAGATCATTATCTCTTTTCATATGGCAAGCAATCGTTAGACGGCCTTCTGTTTCTACAGAGGGCCTTTTTGTTTGTGGCCACAAACAAAAAGGCCCGCCTCCCGTCAGGGAGGCCATCATTAGCCGCAAAATCCTGATCGAACCGCCCGGTTCGATCAACACCTTGAAAATGTCTATCAAAGTCTCCCCCAGTTTTCTGTCAATTTATTCCCCAAATTTCTCTACATTTGCAACCCGTTTAGGAAGAGGTCTCTCTCCCGCAACGGCACCCGGCGAGATAGCTCAGATGGTTAGAGCGTCGGATTCATAACCCGGAGGTCTCGGGTTCAACTCCCGATCTCGCTACAAAAGTTAAAGTTTTGTTAAAAAAAGCTACTGAAAACAGTGGCTTTTTTTAATATTCTAATTGATTGTCACTTTTTTACAAATTTGACAATCTCATCTATATGGGTATTTATAATACCTTGACCAAAATCGTATTGATGTTACTGTATTGATTATCAAGAGGAAGGGTTCAACTCCCATTATTCTTTTCCAGGAAAGGAACGGGATTTTTGCCCACAAACCCTTGCTTACAAGTTAATAATCAGTAGTTATCGGTTCCAATCTGAAAGGATTAAAGAGGTTGGAACCAAGGTTCTTTATATCTACTTGAGAGATAATCGCCCATCTTTTAAATCGAAAATCGCCAGAACTAGACAGCATCATATGAACATCTTACCTAAAGAAAAAACTGCGCATTACTCTTTTGACAACTTGGAAAAATTGCTGCACCAAGGCTACCGATTGACGCCGGATGAACAGGATTATTATCATGCCTTTCTGTATGACATAAAGCCCGAGATATTGTCCGATGAGACATATCACGGTATTTTGATAGACAAGTCTACAAAGGATTTAAAAATAAATATTGCCTAACATATTTTTCAAATAAACCATATCAAGTATCTGGCGTTTGCAGCCGACTTAAAAATACTATCAGACGCCTTTGAACGCATTATGCTATACCGTTTGGAAGAAAGGCGGCCGGTCCTGCATGGTGCTTTAAAGGCAGCACCCAAATTGCTTAGCTTACAACGGATGAATATCCATTTTCGAACGCAGATTCTCTATCATCTCAAGGCACATCATTTGGACAGGCTGTCAGATGGAAAATTTGCCGTTTGGTGGGATTGCGAAAGTTGTGTCCAAATTTCCATCCGGTATATAGAAAGTATGTCTGAAGCAGATCAAAGCAAAAAGGAAGAGCATTTAATCGCTTATTTTGAAAAGGCAAAGAAAATTGTTACTCGGTTGCTGGAGAGATTGAAAGAGGATATTGACCATCATTTTTCGGTGACACCGGGAAAAGAATTTACTCGTGCTGGCATTACTGCAATAAATTTTGACGGCTGTTACCATGTTTTGTGTATAGCCCCGGACGGAAAGTTGATCGATTTTTACAAACGTATCAAGTAAAAGATATCCTTAGTGTTGCCTGGCAAGGCTTAAATAACGTTTGTATCCTGTTTTCAAATAAAAACGTTTTGTAAATTCGTCGAATGAAAAAGCAAGCAACAACGCGTAAGGTGAGGGTGAGAAACAGCCGATTCATGGCTGCAATCCTAGCGTCTGTTGCAACAAGGTCCTAGAACTGCTTGAACAAAGCATTGAAAAGCATTTATCGAAAACTCCGGAAAAAGAATCTATTTGCGACAGCAGTATGGTAATGATTTTTGATGGTCATTATTATTCGATACGCATAGCATCCGGACGGGATGCTACGCGATTTTTACGAGAGTATTCCATTAACTGTGTCAGCTAAAAGTTAACTAACTTTAAACTGATAAACAATGGAAAAGCAATCATTCGATTTTGAGGCATTTAAAAAGCAAGCTGCGACGCGGATCAAGAGCGGAGAGACGCTGTTGGGCAAGGAAGGTGTGCTGACGCCGTTGCTGAAGGAGTTCCCGGAAGGGGCTTTCGAAGGCGAGTTGGAGGCGCATATTGAGGAAGGGGAAGAGGCTAACCGGAAGAACGGGAGGGGTAAGAAGCAGACACTGAGAGAACTCGATTGCGCCAATGAGATCCATGTGGCAGAAACAGCGTATGAAGCGCTCGACTATCTGAGGGGTACCGGTAAATACATTATCAAAGGTAATACACATCCCAAACCTGACCTGATTTTCCTGGATATCAACATGCCGGGCATGGATGGAAGGGAATTCCTTGAAAGATTCAGGACCCTGCATGAGAAAAAGCAGGATGATATAAAAATTGTTATGCTGACTACTTCATTGGACCCGGATGATGAGCGTAAGGCAAGGGCGACAGATGCGATCACGGATTTTATCATGAAGCCTTTAACAAAGGAAATGCTGCTAACGATATTACAGCACTAGTGATTTCAGATGAACCAATAACCACCCCAGGGAAATAGACGACAGCTGCCATGTTCTTGCTAAAATGTGCAGGAAGAAAAATAGTAAGCGCCGACCCGGATATATTGCTCATCAGTACAATACCTTTTTTGTGAATGTTCCATAGCATAAATGATCCTTCCGCGACAAAATATGAATGAAATATTTCAGTTGGTCTCCATTAGAAATTTGACCCAATAAACCTTCTTAATCTATTTTTATTAAGCTGTAAACCCATATTGAGGCTATTGGTTTGATTCGATTTGTATACAGAATACTGTCTTGCATAAGCCAAGCATTAATGAGTCGATAATTTGGCGATTTTCCCTCACTTATCAGAAAAAATACAAAAATGAAAGCGACATCCTTAGTCCAATTGCAAATCCAAGCCTACACGGCACGCATCTATGACTAAACAGCCGCCCGGTAGGGTTAGCCAACCAAGCGGTGTTTATATCAGACCGAATATACGAAGATTGTTGTGTTTCAGTTTGCCTTACCGAGTGGGGCAATAAGGAATTGCTATTGCTGCACCACCTGTGACCGCAATGACTCCACTATCTTGGCAACACTCATTAATGCAGGGTTGTTGGAGGGCACACCTGCTTTACCAGCGCCGGTAACCAAGTCTGTTTCGAATGCATTAAAATCGCTGTTATCTGCCTTGCCGTTCATCCTGGGGTTCTGTGCCGGGTCATGGGCAGCTACCATGGATTTGCCAGTATAGGTATAATCTTTAGCACCCGTGCCTACAGCAACAAAATCTGTAAGATTTTTACTTAATGTCTGGAACCCGCTGAAGTTGCCAGACCCGACCTCTGATAAAAGTGTAGTGAAATGGCCGTTAATAGCGGTATCCCCGGCGATCACAAAAATAGTGCTGTCCACTATATTACGGATCAGCAACCGGCCTTTTTCGATCATGGTGCCGGAATGAGCGGGGTCAGAAACCATTACTGTACCGCCCAGCGAATCGTACAAAGTGGGTTTAGGAGGCGTGCTGCTCTTACTCTTGCTGCATGAAGGAACTGTCAAACCTGCTACTGCTGTCAATGTTAATAGAGATAAAAACTTTACTGCTTTCATGTGTTTGTATTTATTGTATCAGATGCTTAATGGACGTAGATATTTTGTACATGGCAGAAGAGGATGCAACAGGACAACTTCCTTGGAGATCCTTTTCAGTCGGGATATAACGAACACTTTTGGGATAATTCAAATCGGTCTTAAAGCTCGCGACTATTTTATTGGCATTGGCCTGTAGCGGCGAATAGGTGAATACAACAATGGAAGTACCCGGATTGCACATAACATGATCTACTCCTTTCTGCCTGTAGAGCCATGCAGTAATCCTGTCAGATTCAGTGTCCGTCAGCGGTTGATGTATATCAATGCGCGCCATGACCCGGGTATTGGCATCGGGTGCTTTTGGCCGCATAACGATATAAATATGGATGGCCAGGGCTAATACCAGGCCAAGTGTGACTGTCCCTGTCCAAAGAAGTATTTTAATGATTCTTCTTTTTTTCATGATCATCGATGTTTTATGTTTGAATGAATCTAAATACGTTATTTATTTGAGTCCGGATTTGATCCCACCAATTATTTTAGACCCTGGGGGAATAGACTGCAGCCCGAATGAGCCCCTGGCTCCGCAGCATTGTATTCGGAAACTGATTCTACATCGAAGGGCTAATTCTTCGTACATGCACTAGTAACGCTATTGTGTATACTCCGAATCTTTCTATTTTATTATAAAATTGTGCCATGGTGAGTTTCCGCCCGCTCAGGTTAAGTTATTGGTTGACATAAATGACCTCAAGGAATAAGGTACACGCTTACATGCCAAAGCAGCATTTTTCGGCCGTCACCCGAAGGTTATGCAAGAAGTTCTTTCCATTGACATTCCAGGATAGTGGCAAAATTTGGGTTCCCAGAATTATAGATTATTTCCGGCCAAACAAGACAGGCATGGAGTACAAGCCCAGTGCTCTTCCAAGCAACCGGGAAAGGTGTTGACTAGTGTCGATGCAAAAACGGAAAAGAACTGGAATGTTTTATCCAAAAGATTAAAGGTAAAAAAAGGACACAGCCGGTAGAAACCGACCGACCCTGGTTTAAACTATCTGGTAACGATAGATCAATTTGGCAATAGGACGGTGTTAACTACATGGATAACACCATTACTCTGAAAAACATCGGATATAGTGATCCGGGATTTTCCTCCCTTTTCATCCACCAGGTAAAGTTCCTTTCCATCCTGCATGACTGTTAGTTTACCACCCTGGACGGTTGCAAGGGCGGCCTTGCCCATTCCTCTTTTCACCATGTCCATAAGATCGGCTGCGGTTATCCTGCCCGATACAACGTGATAGGTGAGTATTTTGGTGAGGGTAGCTTTATTCTCTGGCTTTAAAAGATTGTCGACTGTTCCGGCTGGCAGCTTTTTAAAAGCCTCATTTGTCGGCGCAAATACTGTAAAAGGCCCTTCCCCTTCCAAGGTTTGCACAAGTCCGGCCGCTTTGACGGCGGCTACCAGTGTAGTATGATCCTTGGAGTTCATGGCGTTCTCAATAATGTTCTTTGTCGGATACATGGGTGCTCCACCAACCATTTTTGTCTGTGCAGATGTACGGGTCATAAAAGCGAACATGAATAAAATGAGCGCTACGATAGTGTGCTTTTTCATTTTTCAAATTTTACTATAGATACGGAAAACAATAATGCTGTGGATTTATACAAGGCAGAATATTTTTTAAGCCGCTGATCCCGACCTGAGAAGCGAGCATCTGGATTGTTGCCATTTGACAGCCTGCCGGAATAGCAATTGTAGGCGTTACTTTAGAAATGAGAGCCGACCGTGGTATTATTTATGCTCATCTGTCTAATTAGTCAGCCAAAAAGGATCAAAAAAGGTAAACAAATATCCAGCGCCACGGTTTCGCCACGCTCGAGCCATAATCATTCACCCTGCTTTATTTTCGGAAAGCCTTTTTCAAAACGCCGGAGGCGTAATTTTGCGCGTCCTTTGCCTCGGGGACTACGGCTGCCATGCCGAAAAACTCATGTGTCACCCCATTGTAGAGTTTATAATCTGTAGCGACACCGGCTTCCTTTAGTTTATCTCGTAACATTTCGCCTTCTGTCATCAGTGGATCGATCTCGGCGCCAATGATCGTAGTAGGGGGCAGCCCTTTTAAATCGGCTTTTACCAATGCTATACGCGGGTCGCCCGACATAGAAATATCCGGCAGATAATTTTTGACCATCCAGGCTACGATAGATTTGCTAAGAGGTTTTGCGTTGGCATATTTTTGATAAGAAACGCTGTTCATATCGTTGTTCGCGACGG
Organism: Sphingobacteriales bacterium 50-39; assembly: GCA_001898505.1. GTDB lineage: Bacteria > Bacteroidota > Bacteroidia > Chitinophagales > Chitinophagaceae > Puia. The sequence goes on along the minus strand of MKTZ01000001.1, from coordinate 160,695 downwards.
GATAGACCAATACCTGGCATAACGGTGACTGTATGCCTTTATCGCGTGCCATTATGCTGACATTACAGGCCAGATTACCTCCTGCACTTTCGCCTGCCAACGCGACCTTTTTAGGATCGCCCCTCCAGGAAGCGGCATGCTGCAACACCCATTGGTAGGCTGCGAAAACATCGTGGTGGGCCGTAGGAAATTTATGCTCCGGACCCTGCCGGTAATGAACAGAAACCACAATAGCGCCTGTCTTTTCGGCCAGCCCCCTGGCAGACGCGTCATAAGTATTGATGTCCGCGATCACCCATCCTCCTCCATGATAGTATACGATGACAGGCATTGGGCTACCGGCATTTTTGGGTGTATAGATCCTGGCATGGATGCCTCCGCCTGTGACCGGTATCTCTTTTCCTACTGTATCAACCTGGGAAACCGGCATAGGGATATGATGCTCCTGCACAACATCTTTTACAGCATCGGCAGGGGTATGATTCTTGCGGGCTTCCGGCGCAGTAAGGGTTTCGATGGGTCTGTCACCATAACTTTGCAATTTTTCCACTACGACCCACTTGGCGTCATTTATATCGGGGGCCCAATCTGGCTCCCCCGGGTCATGCGCCATGCGCCGAAAAGATTGGTCTCAAAGGTCTGGCGGGCGTCTGCAAAATTGACATCCAAAGGATGTACCCCGGCATCAAACCCAGCGCCCGCGTTGTTGATCAAGGCGTCGATTTTTCCCTGTTCGCCGCGGACCCGGGCAAGGAATTGCGTCACGCTGGTATCATCGGTGATGTCCAACGTGTGAGCTTTTACCCAGAAGCCTGATTTGTCGATAGATAATCCGAGTTCAACGGCTCTTTCACCGCGGCGGCCGCCAAGATATACTGCATATTCCCGCTGATACATGCGAAGGGCGATCGCAAATCCGAGGCCTTGCTCGAGGGTGACCCCTGTGACCAAACAAACTTTCATCCGACGGTTTTAACTGGAATCTAATAACCGGTATCGTTTCAATCGAGATTTGTTTAGATATTCGCCCGTGAATTGAAACGCCCTTAAACAGAAATGAATCGTTAGTACTTCATTATTAACAATTTGTATTTTTGGTCGGACCATTTTGTTTAACTAAATTTGCTAAATAGTTAAACAAACAATGAATCTCTTTTCCATCTCCCAGTTGGGCCGGTTCTCCGGTCTTAAGCCGCATACCATCCGGGCTTGGGAGGCGAGATATAATGCACTGACACCTTCCCGGTCACGGGGTAATACCCGTTATTATGACGGTTCCCAAATGAGACGGCTTCTGAACATGGTCAGCCTGGTAAATGCAGGATACCGGGCCTCCGAGGTAGGGCCGCTTTCGGACGATAAGCTGCATCAGCTGTTGGAATCCATTGTCAGCACCCGGACCAACGCCACCGAAGATTACTTCATATCGCAGCTGATCGCGGCGGGTTTGACCTACGATGAGGCCCGGTTCGAACAGATCCTTGCGTATTGCATCGTTCGATACCGGTTAAAGAATACCTATCGTTACGTTCTGTTGCCGATGCTCGAGCGGATAGGGCTCCTTTGGCGATGCGACAAGATATCTCCCACGCATGAGCATTTCGTGAGCAATTTGCTGCGACGGAAATTATTTGCGCTCGTGGATGCGCTCCCAGCGCCGGACCCCAGCGCCGAACGATGGTTGCTGATGCTTCCTGAAAATGAGTTCCATGAAATGGGGCTTCTCCTCGCTTATAATATCATCCGGCTTTCCGGCCATGGTGCGGTCTACCTGGGCGCCAATGTACCGCTGGCGTCGATGGCGGCCGCTGTGAAGGAGATCAGTGCGGACCGGATACTGATCTTTACCCTTCAATCCGAACTCTCGAAGCCCATACTGGCCTTTCTTAAAGAACTTGATCTGACGTTCAGTGGGAAGAAAATATACCTAGCAGGTAATCCGACCAGACCGGCAAACGCGGCCAACTACCGGAGGGTTCAATGGCTACACACAGTGGAGGATTTGACCGCTGTTCTTAACGGGCCCGACCCGTCGAGAAATTAATGGTTCCTATGTATGTGCTTCCCTCAGGGGGATCGATTGCAGAAAGCGGATCAGATGGGCCGTGGTTCGGAGATTTTTATAGTAGGTCTTCATCGTGGAAGGCTGGGGACCGGTATAATAAATTGTAGCCGGACCGGTCAGCTGTTGCAGCTTTTCATAGAATTGGCGGAAACCAAGCGGGTTGATGGGATTTGTCATTCCGGTGACGATTACATCGGGGCAGGCCAGCCGAAGCATCCGTTCGAGCCCGTCGAAGGGCACCGATTGACCCAAGTAATAGGTTCTGTAGCCACGCACCCGGAATGCATAGTTATAGAATAATAACCCCAGCTCATGCAGTTCGTGTTCGGGCAAAAATAGTAACACCGACGGTCTTGTCTTATCGTTCGATGCACCTCAGCATAGAAGACCCTGGCGAACCGCCATTCGTCCGCCTCCAGCAGACTTACGATCAGCGCCTCTTCCGCCTGCCCCGGGACGGGCTTATGTTCGAGCGCCTCGTCGAGCCGGCGGTTCCGTTCATCGCGGGACATTGCCGCGATCGCCGAGATCTTATGACCGTAGCCATTGAGCATCCTCACTGTCATCAACAAACGTACTTCTTCATTGCTGTAAAAGCGGATATTTGTCGCCGAGCGTCGCGGTTCCGCTATGCCGTAGCGTTTCTCCCATATCCGGATGGTATGGGCCTTTATTCCCATCAGCCGTTCGACATCCCTCATTGAAAAGGTATCAATTGTATCCATAATCTGCCTTTTGTCTGACAATTGGTCAGCACCGATGGGACAAACATATCGATTGATGCCGGGACGGGCGAAATTTGTTGACGTATTTTCTGCTACACTCACCTCAAATCTAAACAGTTCAATAGGAATGACGATTGATACTGAAAAGACGATGATTCGCCCGTTGGTTATTTATCGAGGCGCTTTTTTTTGTTATGATTTCCAAAAACATGTTATGAAATCCATCAAAACTTTCGCGGCAATTCTCCTGGCATTTGGCCTATTGGGCACTGCCTGCAGGAAATCCAATCTCAATCATCACGGCAGCATCTATGCTACGCTGGCTGCCGACCCTTCTTATTCCATCCTGGTGGCGGCGATCAATAAAGAAGGGCTGAAAGCCACCCTCGACAGCAAATCCGAAGAGGATTTTACTGTATTCGCCCCAGACAACAAGGCTTTCGCGGCATTGGGCCTTAGTTCTACCTCGGCTCTTTCTACCCTACCCGATTCCACGCTGAAGGCCATCCTGCTCTACCATGTACTCGGTGGGCAGGTAAAGGCGGCGGATATCCCCCAGGCTACCAATACCCCTGTAAATACGCTGAATGGTCAGCCCGCATTTGCCACCCGAACACCAAGCGGCCAGGTGTTCATCAACGGCGTACCCGTCACCAAGGCTGATATCCTGTGCACCAACGGCGTGATCCATGACATTTCGGCTGTTCTGCTGCCGGCGACGGGTACTATCGTACAAACGGCGATAGCCAATCCGAATCTCAGCCTGTTGGTGACTGCCGTCCTGCGCGCCAGCCAGGGAAGTACGAATGTGGCCGCGGTGCTTTCCGGCACAGGGCCCTTTACAGTCTTCGCGCCCACCAACCAGGCCTTCATCAACGCCGGGTTCGTCAATTCAGCGGCCATTAATGCCGCGGATCCGAATACGTTGACGAAAATCCTCACCTACCATGTCATTGCCGGGCGGATTTTTTCGTCGGATCTTGTCAATAACAGCATGCCCGCGACCGTCAATGGGGAAACCGTCCACATTCTTGTGGGGAGCAGTGTACAGGTGAAAGGAAATGGGAACAGCACTCCCTCGACCGTCATGGCAGCCAATATCGTAACGACCAACGGTGTTGTGCACGTCATTGACCAGGTCCTTCTTCCGTAGATCGTCTTTTCTTGTATTGCCAGCGCTTCCAGACCGCCGGCGTCGCTGATGATCAGGCCTTTCTTTGCGAAAGGTCTGATCCTTTTGTTCAGCCCTGCTCAACGGAAGCTGCCGATAAGCTGTCAAAACATCAACATAAAACAAGCCTGCTGCCTTTTTTTCGTATCCTTACTGGCATGAAGGTCATCATACTCGAGGTTGAGCCCCTGGCGGCCGAAAGACTTGTGCTTCTCCTCCGGCAGATCGAACCGGCGATCCGGATCATCGCCGCGCCTGACGATATAGAACCCGTGGTTGGCTTCTGTAGCCAGGAATTGGTGCCGGAATCCCCTGCTGTCCGGCGTTGCTGTTATAAGGTCCGCCTGCTTGGAAGGATGGGCCGGCGCTGGTTCTTTATAGATACCAAGGATATCGCCATCATCGAAGCCGAAAACCGGATGGTGCACATCGTGCTGATGAACAGGACCAAATATCTCGTCGACCATACCCTCGATCAATTGGAACGAGAGCTGGAGCCCTCCGCTTTTTTTCGTATCAACCGTAGCATTATCCTCCACGCCCGTGCCGTAGAACAGGTGAAACCGTTCATCAATCATCGGCTTAGAATAACATTAAAGAATCCCTTGCAGGCCGAGGAGGTGATCGTAAGCCGTGACCGCGTGGCGGATTTCAAAAAATGGGCGGACTCATAATATATGACAATCAGCATTCTTGGCTGCGGTTGGTTTGGCCTTCCACTTGCGGCAGAATTAGCCAGCCGGGGCCATCTTGTAAAGGGTTCTACCACCACGAAGGACAAATTTCCCAAAATACGCGTCGCGGGGGCAGAGCCCTTCCTGCTTGATTTGCGACAGCTGCTCCATCAGGACTCAAGCGTTATCCCGTTCTTTCATTGCGATATCCTGGTCGTCACCCTCCCACCCAAAGCCGGGGAGGATCATGCCGGCATCATTCAAATTTTGAGCGAGGTGGCCAAAGCCCGGGGCATCCGGAGGATCATTTATACCAGTTCAATCAGTGTCTACGGCACGCCCGATGCTATCGTAGATGAACTTTCGCCGGTGGCCCCGTCCATGCCCTCATCCCGGATGATCCGGGACGCCGAGAATATTCTCCGTTCGGAGCCGGCATTCGAATTTGTGTGTGTCCGTTTCGGGGGCCTGGTCGGTCCGGGCAGGTCGCCGGCGAATTTCTTCAAGGACGCCAGTAAAATCCCAAACGGCCTGGCGCCCGTCAACCTTATTCACTTAGACGATTGTGTCCGTATCACTACCCAACTAGTCGAAACGCCCAATCTGAACCTGACCGTCAATGCTGTCAGCCCCCATCATCCTACGCGCAAGACCTTCTATACCGCAGCGGCGCTCGCGTCCGGCAAGCTCCCGCCCGGTTTTATCGCAGAAAAAAAATCCTGGAAGGAGGTCAAGAGCCGTTATCTTGAACCGGTATTCGACTACCGGTTCAAGGTCGACAATTGGTTCCAATGGCTAAGGGAGGCCGCGGGGCAATAAGTGCGGGTCATTCGATCTTCGTCTTAAAATGTCCCGCCAAAATATTGGCCGCCACCTTGCCGGAGATCAGTGCCGGGGGAACTCCGGGTCCGGGGACGGTCAGTTGGCCCGAATAGACCAGGTTTGGCAATTTTCGATTCCTGATCTTCGGTTTGAAGATCGCTGTCTGCAACAGGGTATTTGCCAGTCCATAGGCGTTGCCGCGATATGCGCCGTAATCTTCGATAAAATCGGTGATAGAATAGCTACGCTTATAATCAATATAAGGCCGGATATCTTCCCCTAAACGTCTCATGATCCGGTTGGCCATCAATTCAAAATAGGCTTCTCTTGTCAGTGATGAATCGGAGAGCCCCGTTGCGACCGGCATGAGAAGGAAAAGGTTATCGTGCCCCACCGGAGCCACCGTCTTGTCGGATGCCGTGGTCCGGCAGACATAGAATAGGGGCTTTGAAGGCCAAACAGGAGTTTTGTAAATATCGAGCGCGTGTGCATCGAGGTCTTCCTCGAAAAATAATGTATGGTGCCCGAGGCTTGGGAAGGTCTTGCGCAGGCCGAGGTAAAAAAGGAGGCAGGACGGCGCAAAGGTCTTCCGTTGCCAGTATTCCTTGCCGTAGTTGCGAAATTCCGCCGGCAACAAGGACGCTTCCATATTGCTGTAATCGCCGGCGGCGACGACTCCGTCGTACGGAATGACTTTTCCGCCGGCTTCGATCCCCGTGACCCGGTTGCCGCGTGTTACGATCCTTCTTATCTCCGTATTGTAGAAGATGCGGGCGCCGTTACGTTCTGCCTGGCCGGCGATCCCCTTGGCGACTGCCCCGAATCCGCCTTCGGGGTACCAGGTTCCCAACTTCAAACCGGCGTAATTCATCAGTGTATAGAGAGCCGGCGTACTGGCGGGCATTGCCCCGAGGAACAAGATGGGAAATTCCATTAACGCTACCAAGTGAGGATGACGGAAATTCCTGCGTACCTGGCGCCGGATCGACGAGAACAATTGAAAACGGAGTACAGCCGATACCAGCTTGGGGTCAAGCAGTTCGGTAAAGTGAAGCCCCGGCTTATATACGACATCGGCCATAGCCCGCTCGTATTTGAACTGGGCCAGGCGCATAAAATCGGCCAGGCGAGCGGCCGAGCCCGGCTCCCTGGACTCAAAAAGCCGGCAAAGCCCCGAAAAATCGTCGGGGATATGAAGGGTCTCGCCTTCACTGAAAACCATTTCGAAAGCGGGGTCCAGGAGGCGCAGCCGATACCAGTCGGAGACTCTTGACCCGAAATCCTGGAAGAACCGTTCGAACACATCGGGCATCCAATACCATGAAGGCCCCATGTCGAAAGTGTACCCTGCCGCCGAGAATTGCCGGGCTCTGCCGCCAGGTGATGCATGCTTTTCGTAAATATCAACCTGAAAACCCGCATTGGCAAGATAGGCTGCAGCGCTAAGGCCGCTGATGCCTGCCCCGATGACCGCTATTTGCTTATTGTTTTGCATTCGATTGGCTTGCCCTTTTTGCCGCTTCATCGGGCTTTGTCGGTCTTTATTGACGGAAGCGGTTTGCGCACGGATGGATCCTTCGTCAAGGCCGCATGGATCATCATTTTTAGTTCGGAATCTCCATTGCCTTCCAGAAAATGAAAGAGAAATTCCCTGTCGGCCGGAACGTTCCCGCTATATCCCAGGAAACGCGGACAGTTGCGTTGTATACAGTACCTCAGATAGTGAAGCTCCGCCGACCGACCATCCATCAGGAGTGCTTTATCCAACAATTCCTTTCCCTGACGGAACCAATCCAGTTTAGTCAGGGGATTGATTACATGCTTTGCCATGATCATTGCCGCCGCCCCGCCATATCCCATCATTATAGCGTCGGCTTCCGCGCAGGACCGTGTCTTTGATAGCAGGTCTTGGCAAGCTCTTTCGCTGGAGCCGGCCTCTAAATAAAGCGATCTTACCGCGTGCAAATCCTGAGAATGACCCGACCCGGCCCACAGCATCAGACAACCCATAACAATCGTTTTCATACTTTACAATGTTCCCTTTCTTCCGCGTTAATTTCTTCCCCGCGAACAAGTTACCAGACTTCCGTACACGTATTGCCCGTTGTTAAAGAATTATAAGCTCATTATCAATGAAAGTTGAACAAACCCGAGGGTAATGTCAGAAGCGGAGTAAATTGATTAATGATGAATTTGTTTCACAACATGAGCCGCCGTTGCGGACGTGTCGTCACCGAATGTTACAGCACTTCTTTTGCTTCGTCTGTCCGTCTCCTTCATCGCGATCTGCGTGATGCCATTTATTCCATCTATGGTTTTGTGCGGCTGACCGATGAGATTGTCGATACATTCCACCATCACAACAAGCCGAAGTTGCTTTCCGGATTCCGGCTGCAAACCTACTCGGCCATCGAGGAAGGCATCAGTCTCAATCCCATCCTTCACGGCTTTCAGTTGACAGTCAAACAGTACGACATCGATACCAACCTGATCGAGGCCTTTTTCACGAGTATGGAAACAGATCTTTATGAAACCCGGCACGATCCCAGCTCCTACAGCCGTTATATATTCGGCAGCGCGGAAGCGGTTGGTCTCATGTGCCTGCGGGTGTTTTGCGAAGGCGAGGACGCGCTTTACTCGCGTCTTGCTTCCTATGCACGAAGTTTGGGGTCCGCCTTTCAGAAAGTCAACTTTCTCCGCGACCTTGGCGCCGACTACCACCAGCTTGAGCGGAGTTATTTCCCAGGGCTGTCCGGAGGAGTACTCACCGAATCCGCGAAGCGGGAGATAGAGAAGGATATCCTTGCCGACTTTCAGCATGCCGAGCAAGGGATCCATCAGCTGCCGGTAAAGGCCAGACTGGGGGTGTATGTGGCCTACAAATACTATGTATCCTTGTTCAAAAAGATACAGGCCACCGCGCCAATGAACATTTTCGAGCAAAGGATCCGCGTGCCCAACTACCGTAAATGGTTTATCCTGCTCAGTGCCAGTTTGCATCATCAATTAAACCAATCGTAATGTTTATCTTTTTCTATATTGTCATTGTCTTATTGACCTTTTCCGGGATGGAAGCAGTCACCTGGTGCACCCACCGATACGTCATGCACGGATTCCTGTGGGTCCTTCATGCAGACCATCACCGGCCTGGCAAGGGGTTCTTCGAAAAGAACGACGCGTTCTTCCTCATTTTTGCCGTTCCCAGTTTTCTTTCAATTCTGTGGGGTACGCTGCACCGGCATTATGCGCTCCAGGCCTTCGGATTCGGCGTTATGACGTACGGTGCGGCCTATTTTCTTGTTCATGATGTCATCATTCATCAGCGGTTCAAGTGGTTCTCCCGATCGAATAACCGGTATCTCAAAGCGATCCGGCTGGCGCATAAAATGCATCACAAGCATCTCGGAAAAGAAGAAGGCGAGGCGTTCGGCCTCCTTTTCGTTCCGCCCAAATACCGGCAAAAGAGTAAAAAACTATAGTATATGCCTGACTACGATTTTTGCCTGACGGGGGCAGGCTGTGCCGGCCTGAGTTTGCTGATGCGTATCCTGGCGCAACCTTCGCTGCGCCATAAGAAGATCCTGCTTGTCGACGGGCACCTTAAAAATACCAACGATCGCACTTGGTGCTTTTGGGAAAAGGGCGAGGGCTATTTTGAACAGCTTGTGTATCGCCAGTGGTCGAAGCTGTTGTTCCATGACAATGAACAATCGCGCCGGCTCACTACCGATCCCTACACCTATAAGATGATCCGCGGTATCGACTTTTACAACTACTGTTTCGGCTTCATCAAATATCTTGACAACGTCTGCTTTCGGCCCGGCATTGTGGAGAGCCTGGAAAGCAACGCCCGGTCCACTTACGCGGTCGTCGACGGCCGGAAGATCACGGCAGGCCTCATCTTCAATAGTATGCCGCCGCGCAAGCCAGCCGATACGCCAGCCTGGCGACTGCTGCAGCACTTCAAAGGTTGGGTGATCAGGAGCCTGCGACCGGTATTCGATCCGGGGGAAGCGACGATCATGGACTTCCGGACACCCCAGCAGCGGGGAACATCGTTCTTTTACGTGATGCCGTTCTCCCCTACCGAAGCGCTGGTGGAATGTACCTTCTTTTCCGGGGATATCCTTCCCGACCGGGAATATACAACAATGCTTACGCAGTATATCAGCCGGATCCTCGGGATACGGGATTATGTTATCATGGAAAAGGAATTTGGCGTCATTCCAATGACCACCGCCGTTTTTCCGCAGCAACATAATCATATATACCAAATTGGCTCGGCCGCAGGCCTGACCAAGCCGTCCAGTGGTTACACTTTCAATTATATCCAACAGGATTCCGATGCCATTGTCGATTCGCTTGTTCAGCGCGGTGTTCCCGCCCGCCAGCCTGTTGACCGGAAGTGGCATTTATACGACAGGATACTGCTGAATGTCCTAGTCACTCAAAAGCTGTCCGGGCAACGGCTCTTTTCTTCTTTATTTACAAAGACCGACTTGCCCGACCTGCTGGCCTTCCTGGACAATAAAAGCATCCCTGCACAGGATTGGGCGGTCATCCGGTCGCTTCCGAAAGGCCCCTTTCTACGTGCGGCCCTTGGCGAAATATTTGGCTTGCGCCGGATTTCGACCAGGAAGGCGCCGGGCTTTAAGGCCACATGACAGGACAATACGGTAGTAGTCGTTGCCGCCTGGCGACCAGGCTCCCCCTTATGAAAGCGGGTTTAGCCCCCGGAATATCAGGCGGTGAATAACTTAAACAGCCGTTTTGCCCCATCTCTTCCTAAAGTAATTTTGATACAAATATTCGGCCATGAGAAAAGCCATTGCGGACGCGAGATCGATCAGTCGCATTCTGACAGTTGGAATGCTTGAATCGCTCAGGAAGAAGGGCTACAAGTTTGTCCAGGTAAAGGGAATCACGGTTGATAATCATTACGATTATACGGAGCCGAGCCGGCTGTCGCTTGTTCCCAATCGGGAACTTCCCACGCGGGAAGAGCAGAGAGACATTTACGAACCGTTGGAAAGCGAACTCCTTCAGCATTGGGCGGAGCATCCCGAAGACGGCACGCTCGTGGTGGTGGCAGGCACAAAATAAAGCCCGCCGGAAATGGCGGGCCGTTGGTGGCGGCCGTTTTACCATTGGTGATCCAGTTCTTCGTTCCATTCAGGATATAGTGGTCTCCTTTGTCTTCGGCCGTTGTCCGCTGGCTTGTCGCATCGGACCCCGCTTTGCCATGGAAAAATTAACCCGGATGAACGTGATCGTGAAATTAAACAAGCGTGCAAAAGATTACGTGGATGATGCGGTAGTATTTGCCGATGGTGAGAAAATCCCCACCAAATTGCTGATCTGGACGGCCGGCGTGACGTCAAAGGTGTTCCAGGGTATCCCGAAGGAAAGCTATGGCAGGGGCAGAAGGCTATTTGTCAACGAACACAATGCCGTTCAAGGTCTTACTGATGTCTATGCGATCGGGGACACCAGCCTTCAAACGACCGATCCCGGTTTCCCAAACGGGCATCCGCAACTCGCGCAGGTAGCCATTCAGCAGGGAAAACACCTGGCCGATACGTTTAAAGCTATGGCCGACAAAAAGCCTTTAAAGCCGTTTATCTACCACGACAGAGGCAGCATGGCCATCATCGGTAGGGGCAAGGCTGTCGCAGATCTTCCCAAACCCGAAATGCATCTTCACGGATCTCTCGCCTGGCTGATGTGGCTGGCGGTGCATCTGCTCTCCTTGGTGAACGTCGAAAATAAGGTATCTACGTTGTTTCGATGGGCCGTTGCATTTTTTACAAAGGATCAGTCACTACGATTGATCTTAAAACCTGACAATGAGAAAAGAAATGCCAATAACCCGATTTGAATTCTTTTAAATTTCAGCTATGAACCAAAAAGTCCTGGTTACAGCCGGCGCCTCGGGCATCGGTCTGGAAATTGTGAAATCTTTCTCTGCGACAGACGCAAAAGTGTCTGTTTGCGATATAGATGAAAAGGGATTAACCGCGCTTAAAAAGCAAGTACCCGACATCGTCATTAATGTATGTGATATTTCCAAGCGAAGTGACATTGAGGCAATGGTTACGTATTGTGCTGACACAATGGGAGGATTGGACGTGCTTGTTAATAACGCAGGCATTTCGGGCCCCACGGCACCAGTGGAAGAAATTAAGCCAGATGAATGGGAAAAAGTCATCCAGGTGGACATCAATGGCACGTTTAACACGACCCGGATGGCGATCCCCTATTTAAAGAAATCTTCCGCTGGCGTGATCATTAACATGTCTTCCGTCGCCGGACGATTTGGATATGAGAACAGGAGTCCTTATTCAACAGCAAAATGGGGCATTGTCGGCTTCACCAAAACACTTTCCATAGAACTGGGCAAATATGGCATTCGTGCAAATGCGATCCTGCCCGGAGCGGTGGCCGGCGCCAGAATAGAAAACGTGTTGAAAGGCGGAGCAGAAGCGCACCACACTACCGTCGAGGCCGAACGGCGGAACGCGTTATCGATCCAATCCATTAAATCATTTGTGGACCCCGAAGATATAGCAGCACTGGCTGTGTTCCTGGCATCGAACAGCGCCAAATCGATCTCAGGACAGATCATTCCAATTGACGGAGATACCCAAAAAGCCTCTTAAACCGCTCTCAACCATTTAAATGACAAGCTATGTCAATAACACTACGGGATCAGTTGATCGGTGCATGGAAATTGGAATCCTATGAAGAAAGGCCTGTCGATGGGTCTGCTCCGTTCCACCCGTTGAGTGACAAACCAATGGGCATTATAATGTACACACCGGATGGATATATGTCCGCGCAATTGATGCAGCAGAATCGAAAAAACTTTGAATCTGGGGACTGGTTTGATGGAACGGATGCGGAATACAAACAAGAGGCTTCGACCTATATCGCCTATTCGGGCCCTTTCCAGGTGGATGAAGAAAAACAAACGATGACGCATTCCATGTCCGTTTCACTATTTCCAAACTGGACCGGACAGACACAACCAAGGGTGTTCTTTACTCCATGGCTCGGTATTGTCATGTATAGAGAAGGGGATGCCGATCTCTTCCATGCTGGTTACAAATCTTTCCATATTCTTTCTTAAAGATTGGATCTCTTTATCACGGACATGTTCATACGCTTCGGCGCCCGGGACATAATCCCTAAAAAAGCACGCGCCCGGCATTTTGGTGCAGGACGGGTCCGGCCTTCGTCAATGTAGCTTCCCATAATTTTTCTCTCCCGCCTGGATCGCCACAGACAGATCATTTTCGCGCGGGGGAATCGGGCAATTGTATCCAGTCGCGTAAGCACAATAGGGGTTATACGCTTTATTGAAATCTAGCACCATGATGCCGCTCCGGATATCGTTAACCGCGCAGTCGATGTACCGACCACCGCCATAACTGTCGATACCGCTGGTCGCATCGGTGAAGGGAATGAAAAGATAGTCGTGTGTAGCTGCTTTTTGCATCAATGCCTGCGATTGGTAGATCGTAAGGTGTACAACCGTATCATGCATCGAAAAGGTTAAGCGGCCATATTTACGCTGGATCTGAGGTGTTTTTCCCGATGTCGCCATCGGAAACCAAGGGCTGTCGGTAAATTTTTCAAAGTGTGCTACCACTCGGTACTTCGGGTCTAACGGATAAAATCGCAATAAGGCCTTTTGCTCCGCACTGGTCAGCAGTTCATGGGTTTGAATGTAGTCAGCCCGGAAAGCTTTTATCGAATCCATATATCCCCTGGCATCTATTTTCTGCGCAGAACCGCTCAGGACGCCCAGGACAAACAAGAAAAGCAGCATTAATCTGTTCATGTTCAAATATAAACCATTTTCCGGGATGCCGTGTTCAACTCGCCCGTCACCGCCCAGCTCCCTGCGCACGCCGATACCTCGGTGATCCCCATCCCTTTGCGACTGAACGAACAATGTTCTATCTTGGTCTCATGAAAATCGGCAGTCCCAGGCCTTCAAAAGGTACTGATGGAGGAAAATAGCCAATGCGCTATATGTCTTTTATTCGTCTCTTTTCATCTGATACAAAAGCATGTACTCTCCTTTTGCGATGCCCAGCGAATAGACATTTTCTGTACTGTTGGCGGCGAATGAAACGGTCCTTTTTTTCCCGTCCTCATCAACGGCCTGGAAATTTATCCAGGCCACTCCCCTTTCGTCCACCCATTGCCTGTCGACCTTTACAATGTCATAGCTGGTCTCTTCATTAGCGTATATGGTGATCCTACCGTTCTTATGATCGACGACTACCAGAAAATTGGTCTCGTGCTCGTCCACCCGTTCATAATGGTCGGATTCCCAGTGAGACAAGACGGTCCGGGTACATCTCATTTTGATGACCTGGGCAGAGGAGGAGATCGTAAGGAAGGAAAACAGCAGGAGGGTCCAATATTTCATGGTCAGGGGTTGGGTTGGCAATAAAACGAGGATTTTCTCATTGTATTGCGGCTACAGGCGGGAGTTACATTAATAGCTGGATTTTCGGGTTCCGGCGGTCAGCGTGACTAAGGAAATTTCACGGTAATAAATGGACAATCTGCCTGGCAGGTAGATCTTTCTGCTTCGTCCTGATTGGAAAAGCTCCCCAAAAAGTCCGCCACGATTATACCACTTGATTTACAAAGAGTTATACAATCAGGTGTTTTAACGGTTGCAGCAAAAACCCTCAATGATTATATTGTGGCTATAAAATCTAACAATTATGAAAAAAATCCTTTTCCTTATCTTTCTGATCTCAATAGCTCTTGTCAGTCAGGCACAACGCAGACACTATGGTGGGGGACATCATACCACCAGCCATGGAGGTCACTATGCCGGAGGTTCGGGGTCTTCGCACCGTGGTGGTCATTACCGGAATGCCAGTAGTTATAACAGATACGGTACTCACAAGAGTAGCAGAAGGCATTAACCCCAAGCGGATGGCAGCACAAATTTTTTATTGTACCTTTATAAGGCGTATAAAATCGCTTAAACATGATGCTCCTTCCTATCGGGATTGTCCCTTTATCCTCTACGCTCTGTATAGGCTACTCATAGCAAGGGATGCAAAAAAACACCGGTTTGAATTGGTCCTTGGCTCGATCTTCACGTTGATATGGGGAGTGATTTATTTTCTGATCTTGATATAGACGATTATGAGCACGTTTGAGATGATCCTGATTACTGTAGTAGCTTTTCTTCTAGGCGCCCTTTTTGCCTGGCAGATCGTCAAAGCTCGTTGGACAGCCAAGCTAGCCCTCGCCCAAGGTAACCTCGACGGGCTTCAACGGCGACTTGATGAACAAAGCGCATTTTATGCAAATTCGGAGAAGGAAATGCGCGAAGCATTTGGATCGCTTGCAGCGGATGCTTTGCAAAAGAATAATCATGCATTTGTTTCCCTGGCCGAGTCCAGGCTAAATGAAAAAGTTATAGAAGCAAAAGGATCATTGGAAACGAAGGAAAAGGCGATCGAAGGCTTGGTAGCCCCTTTAAAGAATAGCCTGGATAAAATGGAAACAAAGATCAACGAATTGGAAATCAAACGAGAAGGCGCATACAGTAGCATGCAGACTGTGCTGGAAGCCATGCAGGTAAGCGCCCAGAAGTTGGATAAAGGAACGCAAAATCTGATCAGTGCATTAAAAAGTAGCAGTACACGGGGTAGATATGGGGAGATCGGCCTTCGTCGCGTAGTTGAATATGCAGGGATGACGGAGCATTGTGATTTTGTGGAACAGGCGACTGTCCAGTCAGAAGGAGGCCTGCTTCGACCTGATATGATCATTAATCTTCCTGAAAAGAAAACGATCATCGTCGATTCCAAGACTCCCCTGGACGCCTACATGAAAGCTTTTGAAACTGAGAAGGAAACGGAACGACAGATGTTTTTAACGCAACATGCGGTAGCCGTAAAAGATCATTTGAAAAACCTTAGCACCAAGGGATATTGGAGCCAATTCCCGAGCTCACCGGACTATGTGATCTTGTATATGCAAATTGAATCCTCCTTTGCAGCCGCACTCCAGGTCGATCCTACGCTGATCGAAGAAGGCATCCGTCACAACATCATAGTGGCAACTCCCACCACACTGATAACGCTGCTCCGGACGGTAGGATTTGTATGGCAGCAGCGTAGCGTAGCGGAAAACATAGATCAAATAAGAGAGACAGGTATCGAGCTCTATAATCGGACCACTGTTCTGCTGAAACATTTTAGCAACATCGGTGGCGGATTGCAGTCTGCCGTGACACATTTCAACAATGCCGTGGCATCCCTGGAAAGCCGTTTTACACCACAGGCAAGGAAGTTGCATGCGCTGGGATCAGCCTATACCAGAAATGTACTGCCAGAAATACAGCCGGTAGACGTAGCCATAAGGGAAGTGAGCGTACCAGAAAATAGCTTAGAGATGGACGAGAACGAGTCCACGTCACACGATGTGTAATCCGGCATTATTTTGACTCCACTGGCGTATAAACTCGCCTAAATAATTCCATTGTTGATGGCATAACGGATCAATTCAGCCACGTTCTTTGTGTTTGTTTTTCTTAGAATATTCTTTCTATGATTGACAATGGTATTCTCACTCAAATGCAACTTGCCTGCAATTTGTTTACTGCTGAGCCCATCAGCAAGGCGTCCGAGTATTTCTCGTTCCCGGCCCGTTAGTCTCGATTCTTCGGGATCCGGATAATAATTATGGGTAAGAATATTGTCATAGTCAAATCGGCTGTCTTCATTTTTCTTCTTGTCGATGGAAAAGATCATGGAACTGCCCTTTTTCAGTGGTGAGATGTCCGTGACCAAAGCAATGCCATAAAGAGGCAGCCGGGTCTTGGGGTCCGTAACATAGCTTCCCTGCTGGTAAATTTGTATCCATTTCCCGTCTGCTCTTTTCATCCTATAGGAATAAGTAAAAACATACTGGCTGTGGTCTTCATGAGGTGTTCGACGCAAAAATTCAATGGCTTGTCCGAAGATGCTTTCATTATAAATCTTAAAATCATCTTTGTGAAAGATACTTATAACGAATTCCAATCCATTTTCAATGACTTCTCTGGCATCGAAACCAATCATATTTTTGGCTTCTCCGCTTAGCGCCACATGCCTGCGCTGAGTATAATCAATTAAATGAATAATGCCTTTAAAAGGTAATAATTGCCGGGGTATCGCTTCGGCCTGCCTCAATAACTGTAGCACTTCCCGGCTGCCGATGTCTTTGGGCCGGTAATAAATGTCGGTTAATAATCCGGTATAGGTAATGATCTTTTTAGGGGGCATGAGGTGTTAAAAGATTGTTTCTGAAGGTAGCAAATCTTATCCTATAAAGCAAGCGATGGGCTGAATATGGCCAGGATCCAGTTTCAGCTTTTGTGACCATTTTAGAAATTTTTGGACATCCAGGGAGCGTACGACTACAATGAGTCGGTCGCCTAGCTTCTCATCTATCCCGAATTGCTCAAAGACATTGACGCTCTTAGGCCGCGCTACGTGCTCCATTCTAAGATTCTCTTCTTTGGAATATTGGGTTTCGTAGGCGAGCTTTCTCACGACAAAGGGATTTTGCCGGTCGGAAGTGAGATTATAATAATGGCCGATCTTCCGGGCGATAGCCTTGCCTTCTTCTGTAAAGGATCCGTCCAGCGCCGGCTCATAGTGGCAAAAGGAAGAGAAGAGTTTTAGGATGGTAAGGGATGCCGTGGTGGCCCAAGTTTGTATGGATCGACCTAAAAGGAATTCCTTCTCTTTCAACCTGCGGATATGGTGGAACACCAGGGGCGCGGACAGGAACGAATTTTTATAGCGTGTATCGACGGCCAGCAAGCCCATATAGCTGATCAACTCATTGTCGATTTCATCGAAATTCGTCAGGAAGAAGGCAACTAATTCCTGCCCCTTGTTCCGGATAAAGTAAACGAAATGATTGTGCGCAAATTCCCGCTCCAGCAAGCTGCGGGTCCCGTTATAACTTGGAGCCGCGACAGCAGTCATTTCGTCCATGAGCTCCGTATTCGACTGGTAATTTATTTCTTCAAAAAGCCTGTATCCCAGAGGCAGATGAGCGACAATGTATGCCATTTTATATCCTGTTATTCCAGGGTAGATCGTTCTCCCTGTTATGTAAAAGTCCCGCTAATTGGAGCTTTTACAAATAGCTGTTTATGGCTAATTTTTAGACCATAATCTCACCTCCAAACGAACCTGGGCTACCGTATTAGTACAACCGTCCCCCTTTTTTGCACGTCCTTTCCCGTCAAACCATCTTTATAAGATAAAAACCAAACATAGGTACCTTGGGGCTGCGGATGGAAGTTCCGCTTTCCATCCCATCCGGTCTGCGCCTCGTTGCGCATCCCTGGCTGGATACCTGGAGCCAGTAAACACCTGAGGATGTCACATCCATCGATGGCAAACTGCTACCGGTATTCCATAGGTAATAGCCTTTAGGTAAAGATGGGTTCAGCTTTAAAACCTGATGATTGCACAAACTTGTATCAACCCCTAAAGTGAAAGAAGTATGTGTCTCCAGTGCTGTTATCTTGCCATAAAAAAGAGTATCCTGGCATTTCCGGCGCATTTAACTGGAGAGAATCGTCCATGCAGAGTGTCGTATCATTGCCAAGAGATATAAGAGGAGGAATAATTACAGCCAGATTGACGGTATCACTACATGAAATTTGCCCATTGGTTGCTGTCACCCAATATTTTGAGGAATGTTTTGGCGTTACGCCTATCTGCTGCACCGTATCACCGGTGCTCCATAATACTTTATAAATATCTTTTTGATATAATTCAAGGATCTCCGCATCAGCAAGCGCTCTGTTGTAAATTTTAATATCATCAATTGCCCCTTTAAAATTATTGGACGGCACCGTTACCCCGGATGGATTGAACCCTTTGCCGAAGCCGCTTGTGATATATGCATATCTCCCGTTAAAAAAAGCTATCGCAGCCAAAAGAAGGATGAACAATATAAGGTGTTAGCGTCTCCTGAGGAAGGACGACACTATTAGCTGTGTTTACCCATGTAACATAGGTAAATGAATTTACTGTAGTTCTTTCGATTTTACTTGTATGGACTGATTCGCCATTCCCGGTAAAATAAATGGCAGCGTTGGGGTTACCATATCTGTCGGGGCCATATGTCAGAGGGCCGAATGCCGTTGCATTATTGTGTTGCGGGCCAATATCATCCGTATTTCCGCAAAAGGGGAACCAACCTAAAAGGTTATTTTGCAATGCAGCACTCA
Source organism: Sphingobacteriales bacterium 50-39 (assembly GCA_001898505.1). Taxonomy (GTDB): domain Bacteria; phylum Bacteroidota; class Bacteroidia; order Chitinophagales; family Chitinophagaceae; genus Puia. The sequence goes on along the minus strand of MKTZ01000001.1, from coordinate 141,962 downwards.
GGCTGTACGTATTGCACGACGAATTATTCGTGACCAGTACTGAATTTAATTTGACCTGACTTACAGGACAGATACTTGTATCGTTTTGTAAAATATCGATGCTGCAGTTCTGTGAAAGGGACCTAAGAGAAAGTGCAATCAAGAAAAATATGACAAAGGCCCTGCTCATCATTGGGGTAGACAATTGTTGCTGAAATGGCAGGCGAAGATTCTACTTATTTTACCTTTGCCAATAGCCTTTTATGGCTATTTTCTGTTCAACGAAAGACCTCAGATGCAAAATTGTCGATCAATCGATTAAAGGCGTCGGGGTTTTCCTCATTAATTGCATGCCCGGCATTTTCAATCCTGACAACTTTCCCGCTCCACAATGGATCAAAATTGTCCAGATAATTCGGATTTACCAATTTCTCTTCCTCTCCAAACACCACGCAAACAGGTACAGCCCATTTTTTGATATTCATCAGTTCATCCGTCCATTCTCCGTTCATCATTATATTGCCGATACTTTTCCTGAATGCGGGGTCGGTATTCCGGTAGGAATGATAAAAAGTTCGGGTAACAACTTCGCTCGTTGTACTATTACGAATATATTCTCGCAGGTCGTCGTCACTGGGGTTTTCTGCTGCTATAACATGGCCCAAGGGGCCTAGCGTCATAATTTCGCTCAAATCGAGTTGATGGTTCAGTATACAGGGACTTGCCAGTATGATGCCAAGACAATTGGCTGGCGGCGGCGCCATCTCGCCTGTCAGACAGGTTCCAAATGAAAGAGAGACCAGTATGAATTGGTCTAACTGCAGCGCTTCTATCGTCTTCATAAGTATATTGGCAAGTTCTTTCAAACCGTAGGCATTGGGATGGTCCAACCGCTGCGAGCTGCCATGCCCGGGCAGATCGATCGCAAACATCCTGTATGCCTGTTTCAAGGCGGGGTCATTCAATTGAGGTAGCCAGGTTTCTCCCGACTGGGAAGCGCCATGCACGAAGACAATATTTTTGTTACCTGTACCGCTGACGCTGACGGCAATTGTTTTGCCTTCTATTACTAAGGTTTGGGGGGTGGGCATAGATCAGTTATTATGAATGGACCACAATATAGCTGGAAAAGGCTATTGCAGCACCTGAAAAGATTAAGAAATTTTGCAGCATGTAAAGTCTCCTTCTTTAATAGAGGGGAAAACTAGTCATACCATATAAAAATTATTTCATGAAGACCTCTAACAAGGCATTATTCTGCCTCCTGGTGGGTGGAGCGGGTTATTTTTATTCTTGTACCAAGGGAAACTCGTCTGCCTCGACGCCCCCTCCTGCTCCGGCGCCGGTGATCAATTCTGTATCGCCCGATAGCGGCCAATTAGGCACTACCGTGACTATTAGTGGATCGGGTTTTTCGGCCAATGCGACAGATAATGTAGTCAAATTCAATGATAGCAATGCGGTCGTGTCCAGTGCGACGGCCACTCAACTGACGGTGAAAGTGCCTGTATCGGCTGGGACGGGACCGGTGAGTGTTACCGTGGGTGGGAAAACGGCGACGGGGCCGGTATTTAATTATACGTATATCGTAACTGTGTCGACTGTCGCCGGAACTACGAACGGACAGGTCGATGGAGATACAGCAACGGCACAATTCAATGCACTTGAAGGGGGAATCTGCGTCGATAGCCGCGGGAATCTTTATGTGACTGAATTTGACTTCAGCAGAATCAGGAAGATCACGGCAACGGGCGTTGTAAGTACACTGGATGGGAGTAAGCCAGGATTCGCCGATGGAAATCCAGCAGTAGCGGAATTCAGTGGGCCTTTGGGGATTTGTGTCGATAGCCAGGGGAACCTTTATGTAGCGGATTTTGGGAATAATAGAATCAGGAAGATCACGCCCACTGGCATGGTGAATACGTTGACCGGAAGCAGCCAGGGTTTCGCCGATGGAAGCACTGCGACAGCTCTGTTCTACGGACCTGCGGGGATCTGTGTCGATGGACAGGGGAATCTTTATGTAGCGGATGAGTATAATCACAAGATCAGGAAGATCACCACTGCCGGAATGGTAAGTACGGTGGCAGGGAGCACCCAAGGATTTGCTGATGGGAGTGCAACAACGGCACAGTTCAATGAACCTAGCGGAATCTGTGTCGATGGCCAGGGAAATCTTTATGTAGCGGATACATATAATCACAGGATCAGGAAGATCACGCCTGCCGGAATGGTAAGCACGTTGGCCGGAAGCAGCTTTGGATTCGCAGATGGAAATGGAACAGCGGCGCGGTTCAATTTGCCTGTCGGAATATGTGTCGATAGCCAGGGGAATCTTTATATAGCAGATTCTTTTAATAACAGGATCAGAAAGATCACGCCTTCGGGTATTGTAAGTACCCTGGCTGGGAGTAACCCAGGATTCGCCGATGGAAATCCAGCAACGGCACAGTTTAATTGGCCTGCGGGAATCTGTATTGATAGTCAGGGGGGTCTATATATAACGGATTATCTCAATTACAAGGTTAGGAAAATTGGTATTCAATAGCCGTCAGATATACAATTCATGAGCAAAGGCCGCAGGAATACAATTCCTTTTTAAGATGACAAACTGTCAATAACTTACAAACAATGAAAAAACAACCAGCTGTCAGACCAATTTTGTTTATGATCTGGACAATAGTTGTTTTATATATTGGAGCGAATTGCAAGAAAACAGATTCGGGGAGCATCTATAACAAGCCCAAAGCCAATTTTACGTTTATAATAAAAAATCAAGGCTCACTGCCTGACACGGTCAGCTTTACTTCCACGGCAACAAACAGCACTTCCTTAAGATGGGACTTTAACAATGGAATTACTTCCACTCTGGCTACCCCTCAAACCGTTTACACCAGATCTGGTACATACAACGTTAAGTTGGTTGTGTCTAGTCAGTACGGCGCCGACAGCGTTACCATGCAGGTAAAAATAACGCTTAACAAGCCTACCCCTGATTTCGACTTCACTATCCGAAAGCAAGGTTTTTTGCCTGACACTGTTGATTTTGTATCTACCACGAAAAACGCCACATCGCTGAAATGGTATTTTGGAGATGGCAAATCTGATACTGCAAACAATCCGAGCAATATTTTCACTCTCCAAGGAGCCTTTTATGTAAAATTGGTAGCCACTAATGCCGCAGGCAGCGACAGCATCACTAAACAGGTAAACCTGACACTCAACAAACCTATTGCTGGCTTCAATTTTACCACGTCCAATCTTGAAGTGCTGCCGGTCACTCTAACCACTACTAACACAACTGTAGGTTCCAATACAACCTACGCATGGACATTTGGGACCAATACGTCTACCCAAATCAATCCGACGGACAACTTCACATCAGGAGGCATTTACAATATTAAGTTAGTAGCGACTAATGCAAGTGGTAGCGACAGCATCACAAAGGAGCTGAGAATTTCACCTTACCCGCAAACCTATTCGAGTATCTCCGCAGGGCTGCTGAACTTATTCGCATGGGAAGGAGATTGGCCAGGAAATAAAGTAATGATCCTGTCAAGAAATATCAACCTGGATAGAGCAACCATGTTCAACTGGTTAAAGACAATGGACACCACGTATAACTATTACAAAGCCTGCACGGGAAGAGATCCGGCCGTTTATTCACCCACATACATCAATAATCATACGACCATTTCAGACGTGCCAAGCACGTGTGGCGCAGGGTGCAGTTATGTTGGATTCACCGGAATCGAATTGCAGAATGGATTTTTTGATTTTAATTACAACGCAATCTATAATTATAATCAATTTGACCATCTGTGCTTTTATGAATTTGGAAGAAATTTCTGGTTTTTTGGGAGCAAACTTGATTACAAGGAACCAACCAGTTTTCCAGTTGCAGGAACCTTTGCTGTTTGGATGGGTTCGGTAGAGGGAAGAGATGCCGTTGGCGTTCCTGGCTTCACCTACAATGGGCAAACATATCAACAATTTAAGTCGATGTTTGCCGGCTATGTTGATCAGTACGTAGCCAGTCCGAATCTAAATTGGGGCAACACCTTTGCTGTCAATAGCGGCATACCCGGAGTTTGCAATGCGGCGGACTTATTTACCTCGATGTGTATGAGATTGAAGCGGGACTACGGCGGCAACAATTTTCTGTACAATATCTGGAAGAATGTGACGCTGCGTCCAGATGCTGTTACGACGCAGGACGCGGTGGATAATTTCTTTTTGGCGGCATGTAAGACAGGAAACAAAAACCTAACTTCCCTATTTACGACCTGGAAGATCCCGCTTTCCGCCAGCGCTCTTTCGACGGCTTCACAATACCCATAAAAATATCTTAAGAACGCTTACACCTCCTAATAATTTGACATTTGAATTGGTTAAGAAGTCAAAAAGCAGCTCAACCCTGATCCGATTTGCAGGATTATTCTAACTTCGTGTAAATACCCCCAAACCCCTTCCGTATGTCTTTCACAATAAAGGCCGCAACCATGTCGATAGCCCTTTTTCTATTGGCGGGTAGTTATACCGCACCTGCACAAATATGGCGATACCTGAACTATAGGGTGCCCCACCGATAGTCTGTTGATCCGTGACTTCTATAGCCTCGCAAGAGTGCACATCCTACGAAAAGATTTGTTGGAGGTCGTATATAGCCCCCGGGGCGGCTCTGACGATGGATATGACAATGCACTGATACTTGGGATTAAAAAGGGTAAATTCTGTATAGTGATGGAAATAGAGTCCGTGCATGAGTTTGCAACAATGGACGAGTACTGCTTTTATAATCTTCACTTACACTTGAAAGGTCAAAATGTATGCAATTATAAAATGGCCATTGATGTCAGAGAATACCTGAAATCAAAAAAAGGCTATGATCGTACAAGCAATTTCGCCTTGACATTTGATAGGGAACGAAACATTTTTTACAATCAGATCAAGCCCCTGAATGCAACAGTGGATCTCGTACCTCCCTCTCCGCCTGCCGGAATAAGATAACTATTCTTTCTCACCGGTAATGAGTATCCTGGCCCTCTCCGCTCCTCTATATGACAAATCCCCCCATCGCATGGACAACAGAAGAGATTTTTTGAAAAAAGCAGCCCTCCTTTCCGGTGCAGCCGGCCTGTCAGGCGTACTCCCCTCATCCATCCAAAAAGCTTTCGCCATCAATCCCGATCCCGGCACAACCTGGCTGGATGCAGAGCATGTCGTGATCCTGATGCAGGAGAACAGGTCCTTCGACCACACCTTCGGCACATTGAGGGGCGTAAGAGGGTTCAACGACCCCAGAGCCATCAGCCTGCCAAACCAAAATCGCGTCTGGCTGCAGACGGACGAAAAGAACAATACCTACCTCCCATTCCGCTATAACCTCAAGGATACAAAGATCACCTGGATGAGCTCCCTCCCTCATCGTTGGGAGGACCAGTCCGATGCACGGAACCATGGACGTTATGACAAATGGCTGGAAATAAAAAAATCCGGCAACCCCGAATACAGACCCATGCCCCTCGCACTGGGGTTTTATAACAGGGAGGATATCCCATTCTACTATGCGCTGGCAGACGCCTTTACCATTTGCGATCACAATTTCTGCTCGTCACTCACCGGAACCACGCCCAACAGGGTTTACCACTGGACAGGGACCATCAGGGAGCGGCCGGACATACATTCCAAGGCCAATGTCAGAAACAGTGATGTAGACTACTGGCGTTGGGCGTCCTGGACTACCTTTCCCGAGAGATTGGAAGACAACGGCGTCTCCTGGAAAATTTATCAGAATGAGCTTAGCCTGGATAAAGGACTGCCATTCGATGAACAGGAATGGCTCTGCAATTTCACCGACAACCCCATCGAATGGTTCGAACAGTTCAATGTCCGCTATTCCCCCGGATATTATGCCTGGCTGCAGGATCAAAAGGACAGGCTGCCGGAGGCAATCGCCGGGATGAAGAAAAAACTGGAAACTTTTTCCGGTACTGAACAGGAGAAAAGCCAGTTGATGGAATCCCTCGCCGATGCCGAGGAACTGCTGCCCAATGTGATCGCAGATCTGAAGAACTGGCCCCCGGAGGGTTATGAAAATCTGTCCCAGCGGTCAAAAAACCTTCATGAAAAGGCATTTACCATCAACAGCAAGGACCCTCATTTCCATGAGCTGATGACACATACCTATATGGACGGCGACACCGAAAGATCCGTTCGCATACCCAAAGGAGATGTCTTACATCAATTCCGTGAAGATGTAAATAATGGCGCCCTGCCGGCAGTTTCCTGGCTCGTGGCCTCCGCAAGATTTTCCGACCATCCCGGTGGTCCATGGTATGGGGTATGGTATCTGTCCGAAGTGATCGATATCCTTACGAAGAACCCCGATGTATGGAAGAAAACGATATTTATACTCAACTATGACGAGAACGATGGTTACTTCGATCATGTTCCCCCGTTTGTAGCTCCCAACCCTCATTTTCCCAACAGCGGCAAGGCATCTGCCCATATCGACACCCGTGTCGAACACGTAGCCCCCTGGCAGGAGATCGAGCACGGAAAGGAGCAGCCGGGCCAGCAAGGACGAACAGGTCCCATCGGTCTTGGTTATCGCGTGCCGATGATTGTCGCCAGTCCCTGGAGCAGAGGGGGAGCAGTTTGTTCGCAGGTATTCGACCACACGAGTGTGCTGCAGCTCCTGGAAAAGTTTTGCAGTCACAAGTCCGGTAAAAAGATTGAAGAGACGAATATCAGCGCCTGGAGAAGAGCGGTATGCGGCGATCTGAGCGCCTGCTTCAAGCCCTACCACGGCGAGACCATGCCCACCTTGCAGCCGGTGAGAAGAGACCAGCATATGGAGCTGATCACGAATGCCCGGTTCAAACCGCCTATTCCCGCGTTCACCCCCTTGTCGCCCGCAGAGATCGCAGCAGTCAATAAGGACCCGCGCAAGTTTCTCCTTATGCCGCAGCAGGAGAAAGGTATTCGTCCGTCGAGGCCACTGCCTTATCAGCTGTATACAGGAGGAAGTCTGAACAGGGACAAAAAAAGTTTTTCCGTTTCCTTCCATGCGTCAAAGGAGGTCTTCCGGGATACGGCGGCCGGCTGCCCCTTTATCGTCTATGCCACCGGCGTCTGGAAGGATGGCCCCTGGCATCCCGGCCTTCCCGGTGAAGCCGCAAACTGGTCGCCCATCCGAGAGATGCGTGTCTGGAACTATACCGTCGCCGCCGGGGACACGCTGACCGATAGTTGGAACCTCGCCGATTTCGACGAGGCCGCGTATCACCTGGAAATATACGGTCCCAACGGCTACTACAGGGTGTTTGGAGGCAACGCGACCGACCCTGAGCTGGATATCGCATGCGAATATCAAAGGAGCAGGTTGGACAGGCGGAAGTTGACGGGAAATATACAATTGGAGATCGCCAATCATAACAAAGAGCAGCACGCGCTGGTAACGATCACTGACAACGCCTATGGGGGCAGGGTAGTCCGGAGTACATTGGATAAGGCAGGAACGTCCGGCGCCAGGGATATTATCGCCATCGACTGTAGCAAGAGTTTTGGATGGTATGATGTAACCGTCCGCATCACCGGTAACAGCGTCTTTGAAAGGAGATTTGCCGGCCATGTGGAGACAGGCAAAGAAAGCTTCAGTGATCCATTGATGGGGCAGATGGCATGATAATCTCCGGCTCATCCTCCTTTTTCTCAAGGTCATATTGCAAATACGGGGTATTTTCGTTTCTCAACGTTGCATATGAACCTTGATAACATCATCGACAATATATACCCGCTGCCTGATCGGTCAAAGGCATTACTAAAAGAAAGGATCTACGAGATCGCTTATCCCAAGGCAACCATTTTATTTAGGGCGAACAGGATCGCATCAAAAGTATATTTCATTAAGAAAGGAATAGTGCGTGCCTATGCCAATCAGAATGAAGAAGAAATAACTTTCTGGTTTGGAAAGGAAGGAGATGCCGTTATTTCCATGAAGAATTATGTTGAGGACCAAAGGGGGTACGAAACCATTGAATTGCTGGAACCATGCGAGCTCTATGAAATACAAACGGAAGATTTGAGAGCTTTGTACAAAAATGATATAGAGGTTGCCAATTGGGGAAGAAAGTTTGCAGAGCAGGAGTTGGTAAAGATCGAGGAGCGGTTTATCTCGAGGCAGTGTAAAGTTGCCGTGGAACGCTACAAAGAATTAATGAATAATGATCCTGATCTATTGAAAAGGGTTCAATTGGTGCACATAGCTTCTTACCTGGGAATAACGCCGGTGTCCCTGAGCAGGATACGGGCTGAGTTTAAATGAGAGGACATTTCTTATCATTTGATAATTCCTTATGGCCGTCGGCTCACGAACTTGCAGGTATAAAATCTACAGGTCATGAATTGGATCATATTGATCATCGCAGGCTTATTTGAAGTGGCTTTTACCTCGAGCCTGGGAAAGGCAAAGGCAACGACAGGACTGGAAATGTATTTATGGTATGCGGCATTCGTATTTTCGCTGGTGGCGAGTATGCTTTTGTTGATGAGGGCGACCCAGACCCTGCCGATGGGGACAGCCTATGCGGTATGGACAGGCATAGGCGCTGTGGGCACCGTGCTAATGGGCATATTTGTATTTAATGAAACGGTAAGCTTCTGGAGGTTATTCTTTATAATAACATTGATAGGCTCCATAGTGGGTTTGAAATCCATGTCGCACTAAGAATAGTATACATCAATTACCTTTTGCGCCGCCTCTTCGGTCAGCGGCTTTTCCAAATAGTCGATCACGTTTTGATATTGTAAAGCCTTTTCCCTGTCCTCTTTCCTGAAGGAGCTGGTAAGGAGTACGACTTTGGACTTACTACAGCTGCCCTTTTTGACCAGGCTGTTCAGGAAGTCGAACCCACTCATGCGCGGCATCCGGATGTCGAGAAATATGATATCCGGACAATCATTCTTATCCAGCATCTTGCAGGCTATATCCCCATCTTCGGCAACCTCTATCTCCCGGGCTGCTTCTATATCATCCAGGATGACACGGGAAAGAAAATTGGACGCTTCATCATCGTCCACGAGCATGATCTTATTTACTTTGGCCATTATTGAAATATATAGTGAATATTGTTCCTTTTCCAACCTGACTTTGGACTTCTATCCTTCCCCCGTAGGCCTCCACTATCGAATGTACGAGATAAAGCCCTATTCCCGCGCCTTCCTTGTGTGTATGAAAACGCTGGAACAGACGAAATATTCTGTCCTTATACAGCTGAAGGTCCATTCCAAGCCCCTGATCTTTTATTTTCAGGACGATGTATTGGTCCTCGCGGGCAGTGGTAATCTCGATCACCGGGGCGCCGTCTCCGGCATATTTTATGGCATTGGTGAGCAGGTTTTGAAAAATACTTTTCAGGTGGATGGATGGAAAGCTGATATCGGCGCATTGCGAAAAATCTGTACGGATGATGGCGCCGGAGCTAACGATGAATGCAGAGATGCTTTCACAGACTCCCTGGAATATATTTTCGAATCGGATCTTTTCCGGCTGTATGGTTAGGGTTTTCCGGAAGGCCATGGTCTCATTCAGCGTGTCGATCGTTTTTTGCATCTGCGATGCCGATCGCTTGAGCATTTGGAACAATTGCCCGTGTGCTTCTTTTATGGCATCCTTTTGTTCCAATAGCCGGAGCAGGCCCGTCATACTCGCAATGGGCGACTTCATATCGTGTGCGCTGATATAGGCGAACTCTTCAAGCTCCTTATTCGTGCGTTCCAATGCATGCCTCTCCTTCACCCATTTGGCATGGGTCCTCCGTTCGGCAATAATTGCCAGCAGGCTCCGGATACGAGTGACAAGTTCGTCGGGATGGAATGGTTTAAACAGGTATTCATCGGCCCTGGCCTCCCAGCCTCTCAACATGGCCTGGCGATGCGTCTGCGCGGTCAGCAGTACGACGATGATCCCTGCCGTCTGCGGGTCGGATTTAATAAAAGAACACAGTCCAATACCATCCAGACGGGGCATCATCATATCCGTAAGAACAAGATCTGGCGACCAGGACCGCACAAGCTCAAGCCCCCTTTCTCCGTCGTGGCAGATCATGATCTGGCAAACCCCTTGCAAAAGCGAGGCGATGTAACCAGCCAGCTGTTCATTATCCTCGCATATAAGAACTTTCAGGAGCCGATGGTCCGCCGGTATTTTATCACGATCATCGTTCGTATGGTAATCCGCGGTAACGGCCGATCTGTATTCGAGCAGCTCTATAGAATGGTGTGTGTCGGGAGCTTCCTTCTCGGGCCTGGCAACCAACGGCGCAGGTAATACTACAGTAAAAGTGGACCCGATGCCTGGTTCACTGGTCACGGATACGGCGCCACCCATCAGCCCCGAAAACTCCTTCACCAGGGCAAGGCCAAGACCGGTACCTTCAAACCTCCGGGTGGAGGAGCCTTCCACCTGTCTGAATTTCTGAAAAAGGAGAGGCAGATCCTTCTGTGCGATGCCGATACCATTGTCCTTTACAGTTAGCTCAAGGGTATCATTGTCGAGTCCGAGCCGGACGGAAATAAGACCACCGGAGGGCGTGAACTTGATGGCATTGGACAGCAGGTTAAAAACGATGCGTTCCAGCAGGTAAGGGTCGATGTTGACATGATTTTCCTTTTCCGGCAGCTGTAGTGAAACCCCGATATTCTTTTCCCTTGCCATTGGCTGAAAATCATGGATCAGCATTTGCATAAGCCGGATGACATTGGTTGGGCGGGAGCTGACTTCTATCCTGCCTGCTTCGGTCTTCGCAAAGTCAAGGAGCCCTGTGACCATTTGCAGCAGCCGGACAGCATTGTTATGGATGGTGTGGAGCAGGCCCTGTTGCGCAGCAGGCATCTCTCCATGCCTGCTGGATAAAAGTGATTCGGCGGGCGCGAGGATCAGGGACAGCGGAGTTCGTAATTCATGAGATACATTGGCGAAGAAATCGCTTTTTACCCGCTCCGCTTCCCGGAGTTTTTCGTTGGCCGCCTGTAATTGCTGTGCTCGCTGAACGATCTCCCCCTCCATATGTTCGGTGCGGCTTTTGAGCTCTTCTGCCTGCTTGCGCTCATCGGACCGCTGTTGTGTCATCCGGATGAACGCCGTCACATCCTCCACACGGTGGATGATATATTCTACCTCCCCCTGCTGGTTGAGCACAGGGGTATTCAGCGGGCTCCAGTAGCGTTCTTCGAAACCTCCGCCTTCGGAGGCGGGTTGTTGTATATCGTATTTTTGAACCGCCATGGCATCGGGCTCTTTGGTCCTGAGCACTCTGTTGAGCGATGCCCTGAGATTATTAACCCCTGATGCTTCGTTTTCTGCAGGGTTATCGGGGAATACCTCGAAGACATGCTTGCCGGCGATATCCTCCCTTTTGGTCAGGGTGGCACGCAAATACGCATCACTTGCAGCTACAATCTTGAGTTCTGGTGACAGGACAAGATAGTGATCCGGAGCGGATTCAAATAATGTCCGAAAATTGCTTAGAGTAAGGTTTGTGGTAGCGTTGGCCATATGCGCGTGAACAAAGTGGTTTTTCGCGTTTTAAATATAACCAATATTATTGATTATCAAGGGCTGAAGATAATTTTCTTTCCTGGACCAATTTGCATATCACCAGGCCGGAAAGAAAAAACCCGATGACCATATCCAACAGCTGGGCAATAAAGAATTCGGTCGGAAAGCCATACCAATTCCAATAAATCGTGCTTACCGCTGAACAAGCCGCTACACCTATTACTGTGACGACAAGAACTCGTCTCCAAAAGCCGGCACACACGGAGGCAGCAATGAATACCGCTATCAATACGGATGATAAGTTGCTTAAAAATTGTATACCCAGCTTACCCACCGAAAAGGGGTTACCTCCAACGGCACGAAAAACCAGTAAACCGGCAGGTCCATTGCGAAACTTGTTCTCCCAAACCACATCTTGCTCCTTTGTGCTGTGTCTGAAATCCTTGCTTGGAAAAAAGTAAAGCCCTTGCTCGTCTTTGTTGGTTTTGAGTGTTTCTATTAGTTTGTCCTCGTCCGGTAAGTGTTTAAAGCCCGCGCCAACGAACAATACCATGTGCGAAAAGCCGCCCCAGATAAACATTACAACGCTTCCTGCCAATGCCGCGCCGACTATTTTTTTAACTGCGATTTGCATAAGAGTTTATTTAAAATTTCTTATGTCAAAATTGAATATAAAAGACAGAAGGAGCGCTTGGCGCTTGCGACAATCTTAAGTGTTGATTACGACAACATAACATCACCTGAGCCGCTGGCTCCTCACTTCTCAAAATAAGGCCTCCCCTCCTCCTCCCCCTCTTCCCGCTGCTGCCAGTAAGCCAATGTCACGACATGTCCGCCCGGCGTTTTCAACAACCTTCCGAAGACAGCATTCACCGGATTGAACATGACATCCGTCACCCCCACCGTAAACGTCTCAGGCGCCGGAGCAGTTGGGACGCCCCCATCAGCCAGGTCCGCAGCCCCCGAACCAGCCGAGGCCGCCGGCGCCGCCTTTGGCGGCGGACTCGCCACCACCACCACCGTAAACCCATTGTACTCCAACAGCCCCCGAAGAAAATCCACCCGCCCGCTCGCCACATTCTTCTCGACAATGGCGCATTTCACCCCATTCAGCTCCTCGAATAAATGATTTTGATTGATAGCCATATACCTTAAAACCCTTTACTCAATGAATAAATATAATCGTATATCCCCCCCACCAGCCCCGTCATAACAATACCCGCCACACAAACCAAAAAAGCGATCTTAGGCAGCAACGGTATCTTCAGTTTCCCTATCGGTTCCGGCTGACTATCCATAAAAATAGCTTTTATCACCCGCAGGTAATAATACAACGAGATCACCATATTCAACGCGGCAATGCCGATGAATACAAAGTTACCCTTTCCCGCACCCGCCATCAGTAAAAAGAACTTACCAAAGAATCCCGCCGTAGGCGGAATACCCGCCAGCGAGAACAAAGAGATCGCCATGACCCAGGACAGCAAAGGGTTTGTGGCGTATAGCCCCCTGTAGTCATTGACGCTCTCCCGTCCGGTTTGCGCGCTGATAAAAGATACGACCCCGAATGCCCCCAGGTTGGAAAAAATGTAGACCAGGATAAAATAGATCACCGACGCCTCGCCTCCCCGCGAGCTACCCGTTATACCCGCCAGGATAAACCCCGACTGCGCTATAGACGAAAAGGCAAGCAACCGCTTGAGCCCGTCCTGACGCAAGGCGAACAGATTACCCGTCACCATCGTCAGCACCGACAAAAGGACTACGATCTTATACCAGTTGCCCGCCAACGGCTTAAAGACAGTATACAGCGCCAGTATGAAAATAAAGAACACCGCCCCTTTCGAAACGACAGATAAGTACGCCGTCACCGTCACCGGGCTCCCTTCATAAACGTCCGCCGTCCATAAATGAAAAGGGACAGCCGATATCTTGAACGCAAATCCGGATAATATAAATATAAAAGCAAAAAGCTGAAAGGCGCTTCCATCCAGTCGCCCGGCCAGCGTATCGAAACCAAGGGTCCCCGTAGCCCCATAGAGCAGGGAAATACCAAATAAAAGGAGGGCGGAAGAAAAAGCAGACGATAGGATAAATTTCATAGCCGCCTCCGAAGACCGCCTTTTTTCCAGGTCGAAGGAAGAAAGCGCCGCCAGCGGGATCGTAGACAGCTCGAGGCCAAGATAGAATATTAGCAGATTGCCCGACGATATCATAAAGAAAAAGCCCAACAAGGTAGATAACAACAACATATAGAATTCCAGCACCTGCCGGTGCCCCTTCAACCAGCTATATGCCTGTAGTGAGACGATCAGCGTCGCCAGGTTGAGCATGCTCTTCTCCAGAACGATCAGCCGGTTCGTATGGAACATACCGCTGAACAAAGTGGCATCCCCACCCTGGAAAAAACCAAGCAAAAGATTCGCCAACAGCAATAAATTGATAAAATGCAACATTGCTTCCGTCCTGTACGCTGCAGCCCCTATCTTTATAAACAATAGAAGGAAGATGATAACCGCTACTATCAATTCCTGCCGGAGAGAAAGAATAATGTCCACCCACATAAATTAGTTCATTTAATTAACGCCTGCAGCCAAAAAGGCGCAACACCTATCGCAATAATGCCGGCTCCCAACAATATCCCTGCCAGCTTCTCATTCCACGTAGCATCCCCAAGTCCGTTGTAATGCGGGTCCTTCACCGGTCCCATGATCGCTTGTCCCGTCGCCCGAAGGATATACACCGCCGTGATCACTATCGAGGCACAGGCCAGTATCGTCGCCAGACGATACATTTCGCCCGCACGTTCCCACGAGCCCATAAAAACCGTGATCTCGGCTACAAATCCACTGAGCCCCGGCAGCCCCAGCGAGCACAGACCCGCGACTACAAATACAGTAGAGATAAAAGGCATTATTTTCAACAGGCCGCCCAGTTGCTGGACCATCCTCGTATGCGTCCGGTCATATATCATCCCGATGGCGGCAAAGAAAAGGGCCGTCATCAACCCATGAGAGATCATCTGCATGACAGCGCCTGATATCGCCGTCCGCGTCAGCATCCCGATACCAAGGATAATAAAGCCACAGTGGCTCACCGACGAATACGCGTTGATGTACTTTAGGTCTTTCTGCATCATGGTGGCAAAGGCTCCATACACGATCGCGATCGTTGCCAGCAGGACGATGACAGGTGAATATTCCCGGGCCGCTTCGGGCATCAGAAATACCACCACCCGCAGACAACCATAGCCACCCAGTTTCATGGAGATGCCCGCCAGGAACATCGACGCCGCCGTCGGCGCGGAAGAGTGACCATCCGGCACCCAGGTATGAAAAGGGAACAGCGCCGTAAAGATGCCAAACCCCACAAATAAAAAAGGAAAAAATTGTCGCTGCACCTCCACCGGAATATGCATCTGCGCGATCTCCATCAAATCAAAACTATGCGTCCCCCCGGCCCCGCCCGTGTTATAGTACAACCCCATCAGTCCCACAAATACCAATGCCGATCCACCCATCAGCATCAACGCCAGCTTCATGGCACTATATTCTTTCCGTCCGCTGCCCCAGACACCGATCAGCAGGAACTTCGGTATGACCGACACCTCCAGGAAAAAGAACAGCGTAAAAAGATCCAGTGAAAGAAAAAACCCATAAGCGCCCGCACTGAGGAAGTGCAAAAGAATAAAGAATTCCCTGCTCATCGGCTTAATGGCCCAGGACACCAGTATCGCCGCCTCCATGACCAGGGCGGTCAGCAGGATCATGGCAATGGAGACCCCATCCACACCGACATGATACCAGATATTCCAGGACGGGAACCAGGCATGCCGGTACTCGTAAAGAAAGGCCGCACTATCCCCCGCCGCACGTTCCCTCCAGTACAACGCCAGCAACCCAAAAGACAGCAGCAATTGCACCGTAGCGCCCGCCAGGGATACCCAGCGTATCCCGTTAAGCCCCTTGCAGAAAAGTACGGCAACAGCCGTGATCAATGGCACTAAGACCAGCAATGACAGGTTCATGTGTATAGATAAATAAATAAGACCGTTAATCCCGCGATCCCGGCAAAGAAATACAAGGCGTAATCCTGTACCTTCCCCGATTGGACCCCTTTGATCCCCGCAGAGATCCTTGCCGTCACCGTTGCCAGAAGATTCATCAGCCCATCAACAATATGCCTGTCTATCCACGCTGCCGGCCTTCCGATGAGATTAAAAATGATCTTTTTTGTTACAAAGGAATATACCTCGTCGATATAAAATTTATGATACGCCGTTCTGTACAGCCCACCAAGCGCAGCGGCAACCCGGCCAGGCCGGCTACTCTCTTTAAAGTACAAATAACGAGCTATAAATATCCCTATGAGCGCCATCGCCACCGGCGCTATCGCAAAAACTCCCACACGATGGGTCTCCTGAGGCAGGCCATCATAAGTGACCAACCGGGAAAAAGGAATGAACCCCGCAAAAACAGCCCCCGCCGCCAGTATCACCAATGGTATCTTCATCGTCACGGGCGCCTCTCCATGATGACCATCCCCGCCCCACACCTGACGCCTCCAAAAAACAGAAAAATACAGTCGGAACATATAAAAAGCCGTCAGCCCTGAAGTAAACAACGCAATGCCATACACGAACTTATTCGCATGCCAGGCCGATAGCAGAATATCCTCCTTACTAAAGAACCCCGAGAAAGGAGGGATACCCGAGATCGCCAGACAGGCGATCAAAAAGCATCCGTGTGTCAAGGGCAGTAATTTTCTCAATCCCCCCATATCCTTCATTTCGTTGCTATGCACCCGATGAATGATCACGCCCGCACAAAGGAAGAGCAAAGCTTTAAAGAACGCATGGGTGAAGAGATGGAACATGGATGCTGTAAATCCCAGCGTCCCCGCTTCTCCTGCAGAATGCACCGTCCCCAACGCCAGCATCATATACCCTATCTGCGACATCGTCGAATAAGCAAGCACCCGCTTGATATCCGTCTGCGTACAGGCGATGAGCGCCGCCAAAAGAGCGGAGACCGCACCGGCATAAAGGACCACCTGCAACACGGCTGCGTCCGAATAGATATACACGGGATACAACCTCGCTACCAGGTACACCCCCGCCACCACCATCGTGGCAGCATGGATCAGCGCGGACACAGGCGTAGGTCCTTCCATCGCATCCGGCAGCCAGATATGCAGCGGGAACAGCGCCGATTTCCCCGCCCCGCCGACAAATACGAGGAACAGCCCCCATGACAGCAGAGATATCCCCAGGAAAGACGCCGAAGTGATGCCAGCCAGCTGAGAAGTAGGATCGGTCAGCCGTTGGATCAATGTGCGAAAATCCAGCGTCTCTGCATAGAAAGACAGGATCAATATCCCGATAAGAAACCCAAGGTCCGCCAGTCGTGTGACGATAAAAGCCTTTTTAGCCGCAGCGACCGCCGTAGGCCTGTCGAAATAATACCCGATCAGCAGATACGAGGAACAGCCGACCAATTCCCAGAATATATAGATCTCGAAGATATTCCCCGACAACACCAGCCCCAACATGGAAAAAGTGAAGAGCCCGAGAAAAGCAAAATAAGTGCCGTACCTCGTTTCTCCCTTCATATACCCCATGCTGAAAACATGTACCATCAGGGAGACAAAGCTGACCACAACGATCATCATCACCGATATAGGGTCGAGGACAACGCTCATATCGATGGACAGTCCCGGAGAAAAGGACAGCCAGGTCGTCTTCAGGGCGATCACCTGATGATACCCTTCACCCACTTTCCCGTCGACAAAGAAGTACCGATAAGCCGCCCAAAGCGACAGCCCCGTGGAGAACAGGACAGCCAATGTCCCAATGCCGCCCGACCAGCCCCGGAAATATCTCCTGCCGAACAAACCCAGCACCACAAAGGCCGCCAGCGGCAGTAAGGGGATCAAGGCGATATAAGCATAGTTTGGCATAAGCGGCGTATTCAAAATTTCATTTCATCCGCATCCTCCACATCGATGGAATGAAAATTCCTGTATAGATTGATTATGATCGCAATAGCCACGGCCGCTTCCGCAGCCGCAATGGCGATGATGAACAAAGTAAAGAACACCCCCTCCAGTTTGTCCGGGTACAGGTACTTATTAAAAGCGACAAAATTGATGTTCACGCTGTTCAGGATCAGCTCCACCGCCATCAGCATCGTGATCATATTCCGCCTCGTCAACAAGCCATACATGCCTATAAAGAAGAGAGCAGCGCTTACAACTAAAATATGGCTCAATGGTATCGGACTCATTTGTCTCCCGGTTTTGTTTTGATAGCAATAACGATACAGCCGACCATGGCCGCCAGCAACAGGATACTGATCGCCTCGAAAGGCAATACATACCCATGCTCCGTAGTGCTGAGCATTTGTGCCCCGATATTACCCACGCTGGCATCAACGCCCGCCCCGACAGTCCGTCCCACCCCAAACGCATATTGCCGCACCATCAGACAGGTTAGCACAAACCCCGCGCATACAGCCAGTACCGAGAAAATGCTTCGAACCCGCACCGGCGCCGGCAGGTCCTTGCCCGTTTGCTGGGTTAGGAAGATAGAAAAGATGATCAGCACGACGATCCCCCCTACATAGACCACGATCTGCACCGCCGCAATAAATTCCATTTGCAACCAGAAATACAAACCCGCAATGCCCGTGAGGGAGAACAACAGCCAGATGGCCGAACGGAATATTTTTCGGGAAGTCACCGCCAGCAGGCCGGTAGCCAGGATAAAAAAGGAAAGTATATAAAAAATGACAGCAGACGCGCTCATTATTCAACGCCCTCTCTGATTTTAGAACCCGGTTTATTTAATTTTTTTGTCAGTTTGCTGCGGTCATACACACTGTGCTCAAAGTTTTGCGCCATCTTGATAGCATCCGTAGGACAGGCCTCGATACATAAGTTACACATCGTACAAAGCTCCAGGTGGTAAATAAAAGTGTCCAGCGCCTTTTTCTTCTTGCCCTCCGGAGTGATGTCGAATTTGGTTATGATCTTGATCGTTCCATTGGGACAGGCCAGCTCACAGGCAGTGCAGCCCGTACAGGCATGCTCGTTCTTCTCATCATGCAGCATGACCACCTCCCCGCGAAACCGATCCGGCAGCCTCATTTCCTCTTTGTTATCCGGGTACTGCTGGGTAATGATCTCCTTATGATGGGTGAAATAATAGCCCGTCAGACGCATCCCCTTTAAAAGGGAACGCACCGCGCCAAAAACTTCCGATATATATTTCTTTAAGAACATTCTTTTTAGTTGTATCAAAAATGCCACCGTTCGATGGCGATCAATGCCGTCAACAGCAAATTCACCATGCTCAGCGGCAACAAATACTTCCACTCCAGGTTCAGCAACTGGTCGATCCTGAGACGTGGGAAGGTCCAGCGGAACCACATGATCATGAATATCAAAAAAAAGGTCTTCCCTATAAACCACAGGGAGGACGGGATATAATCCATCACCCCGTTGAACCCCGCCCAGTGCCCGATATGCAAAGGCATCCAGCCACCCAGGTACAGAGTCGCGGCAATAGCGCACACGATAAAAATGTTCACATACTCCGCCAGGAAGAAGAGCGCAAATTTCATCCCCGAATATTCTGTGTGGAATCCCGCCGTCAGCTCCGACTCCGCCTCCGCCAGGTCAAAAGGCGCCCGGTTGGTCTCCGCCGTGACAGCGATGATAAAAATGATAAAGGATATCACGGCCGGAACATGTCCTTTGAAAAGCCACCAGCCATCCTGCTGGGAGGCGATGATATCTGAGATCCGCAGACTGCCCGTAAGCACTACGATGGAAATGACCGATATCCCCGCGGACAATTCGTAGCTGACGATCTGCGCGCCGCTCCGCATGGCGCCCAGCAGAGAATATTTATTGTTGCTGGCCCAGCCCGCCATCAGTATGCCGATCACCGAAAGAGAAGAAATAGCCGTTATATACAGTACGCCGATATTGATATCCCAGATCTGGGTCCCCTTGGCAAAAGCCACAGGGGCAAGGATCATCATTGCCACCACTATCACCAGGAAAGGCGCCAGGTTGAACAGGAACTTGTCCGCGCCATCGGGCGTCAACCCCTCCTTCATCGCCAGTTTCAGGGTATCCGCCACGGTTTGCAAGCTGCCCCCGGGTCCCACACGGTTGGGCCCCAGCCGGATCTGCATATAGGCAGAGACCTTTCTCTCCATCAGCACCAGGACCAGCCCCAGCAGCGCAAACAATCCGATCACGCACAGCCCGACGATCAGTGATTCCAGCAGGACGGCAACAGTCGGACTGAATGTGCGGTTCAGCCACACATCGATGGAATGGGTTATATTTT
The DNA here is from genome assembly GCA_001898505.1 of Sphingobacteriales bacterium 50-39. GTDB lineage: Bacteria > Bacteroidota > Bacteroidia > Chitinophagales > Chitinophagaceae > Puia. Next base: position 122,061 of record MKTZ01000001.1, on the reverse strand, counting down.
CTATGCTCAGCATATCGTTATTTTTTCACCCTGCCCCCTGGCCGGATGGCCCCGGTCTCACCTGTCAATATCCGGTATCACCAGATCCAATGTCCCCATGATCGCCACCAAATCCCCGATCTTATGTCCCCTTGCCATATGATCCAGCGCAGAGAGGTTGGAAAACCCGGGACTCCGGAACTTTATCCGGTACGGCGTCGTTGCCCCCTCGCTAATAATATACACGCCAAACTCACCCCGCGCCGTTTCCACTCTCGAATAAAATTCTCCTTTGGGTAATTTCAGCACAGCCTTCGTCTTCGCCTGGAACTCTCCCTCCGGGATATTATCGATCAATTGTTCTATAATGGAGAGGGACTGACGCATCTCCTGCATACGCACCATATAGCGTGCAAAGCAATCGCCCTCGGCAACGGTTACCTCGTCAAATTGCAGCTCTCCGTAAACTTCATAAGGATATAATTTCCGGATATCACAGCTTATGCCGCTGCCCCTGGCCGTAGGACCCGTGCAGCCATAAGAGACAGCACTTTCCGGAGACAGATACCCAATGCCCTTCATCCTGCTGCAAAAGATAATATTTCCCGTTACCAGTTCGTCGTACTCATCGATCTTCGTCCGGAAAAATTGGAGGAATTCCTTTACCCTCTTTTGAAAGTTGGGATGTATATCCGCCATTACCCCGCCAGGCACCATGTAGTTCATAGTCAATCTGGCCCCACAGGTTTCTTCCATAATATCATTAATAGTCTCCCTCTCCCTGAATGCATGGAAAAAAGGTGTGAGCGCCCCCACATCCATAGCCATCGCTCCCCACCACAGCTGATGGGAGGCCAGCCTTGTCAGCTCGTCCATCAGGACGCGGATCACTTTCGCCCTGGCTGGCACTTCTATCTGCATTCCCTTTTCCACGCATAAGGCACAGCCGTGATTATTGATATGGGAAGAAAGATAATCCATCCTGCTGGTCACATAAATAAATTGCCGGTAAGACAGGCTTTCGCACATCTTCTCGATGCTGCGATGAATATATCCCAGGTGAGGCTCTACCTTTTTGATCGTTTCTCCGTTCAGCGTAATGACAAGATGCAGCACCCCATGCGTGGATGGATGCTGGGGACCGACATTGATCACCAGGTCCCCTTGTTCGGTCGTGCCTACTTCTTCGATCATTTTATAGTTTGATCATATTAACAGGATCTTCATAATCTTTCCTCAAAGGCCATCCCTTCCAATCATCCGTCATGAACAATCTCCGCAGGTCAGGGTGACCCGTGAATACCACACCCATCAGGTCGAACGCTTCCCGCTCATGGAATTCCGCCGTACGCCAGATATCCGACACCGTTCGGATCACCGGTTGCTCATGATCCAGCTTCACCTTCACCACCAATGTATGACGATGAAGGGTAGATGTAAGGTGGTACACCATGGTAAAATGTGTACGCCAGTCGACGGCCGTCACACAAAACAAATAGTCGAATGCAAGCCCCTCGGCCCACCGGATCTCCCGTGCAAACCCTTCCCATTCTGCAGCATCGATCGTCACCGTAGTCCATTCCCCACCTTCCTCGAACGCAGCCGCAGGAAACAGCTCCCCCAGTCTTATTTTCAATTCTTCTTTATTCATGAAACGCCGCTCCTTATTTTTTCCTGTAAAGTGATCAATGCATGCAGCAGCGCTTCCGGACGGGGCGGACAACCCGCAACATATACATCCACCGGGATCACATGATCCGCACCCTTTACCACCGAATAGGTATTGTAAAAGAAAGGCCCTCCGCTCGTAGCACAGGCCCCCATGGCTATCACATATTTAGGATCGGCCATCTGGTCGTAAAGTCTCTTTAGCACAGGGGCCATTTTGTTGACGATGGTCCCCGCAATGATGATCACATCCGCCTGTCTCGGCGTAGCCCTCGCCACCTCGAACCCAAACCGCGACCAGTCGTATTTCGGGGCCGCCGTTGACATCATCTCGATGGCGCAGCAGGACGTACCGAATACCAGCGGCCACAACGAGTTCGACCGCGCCCAATTGATCACCTCATCCAGTTTGGTCACCAGGATACCTCCCCCCGCCGTTGGGTGCACTTCCCCCGGAAAAGGTTTATTACCTGTATTTTGTGGACTCACATCCATTTCAACGCTCCCTTTTTATGTGCATACAAAAATCCCATGAACAGCATGAACAGGAATACCACGATCTCCACGAGACCCGCTATCCCTATTTTCCTGACCGCTACCGCCCAGGGATACATAAAGACAAGTTCTACATCGAAAATGAGAAAGATCAGGGCATACAAATAATACCCCACATTGAACTGGTTCCAGGGACTGCCCGCGGTTGGGACACCGCACTCATAGGCCTGCCCTTTCTGCCAGTTTTTTGTCCCCTTTACAAAGATCCGGGCGACAGCAATCCCCCCGGCTGAAAAAGCAACCCCGGCTATAAAAAGAACAATTAACGAAGAGCTTCCCATAGGTAAAGAGTTATTTTGACCTATGCCAATATACCGATTTTTAACCGCTTAAATTCAAAAAAAACAAATAACTTAGACAAGATCATGGCAACTGTAAAATTTACCGTTGAATTGGTGGTTCAAAGACATCAACTGCCTGATTTCAAAAGAATTGCCAGGGAGATGAATGCCATCGTACGTGCAGACGAACCCCTCACGCTGCAATGTCAGTGGTTTTTCCATGAAGGTGAAGATAAATGGTACCTCAGCGAGACCTTCCCGGATTCAGATGCCTTCCTGCATCATTTGACGCATGCGGGCCCTCAATTAGGACAGCTCCTGGAAATAGCAGAGGTCAGCCGTTTTGAAGTATTCGGCGAACTATCCCTCGCCGCCAAATCAAGTATCGCTTCCTTTGGCGTAAAATATTTTACCTTATGGGAAGGCGTTTCCCGCGAGCACCTTGCGTACCTTTGAATATCCATGGATGAATTTGAATTATATCTTCGCGCTCATACCCATCTCGACAACGGGGATATGGACCAGATCAGGTCGCTGGCAATCCCAAAGACCCTGCGTCGCAACGAATTTTTGCTGCACGAGGGCGAAATATGTCGCTACAAGATTTTCATAAGCAAAGGACTGCTCAGAACATTCGGTACCGCAGCAGACGGCAGCGAACACATCCTGCAGTTCGCACCCGAACACAGCTGGACGCTGGATGTAGAGAGTTACGACAGGCAGCAGCCTGCCCGCTATAACATTGCAGCAATAGAGAACAGCGAGGTCCTGCTTTGGCCGAAAGCAGACTTTGACAAATTACTGGCAACCATCCCATCGTTACAATCTTTTGCCCAGCAGCTCATTTCACGTAATATCTACAACAGCGGGCGCCGCATATTGACAGCGCTGAGTGCCACACCCGAAGAAAAATACCAGGAGTTCATCCATTCCTCCCCCGACCTCCTGGCCCGACTGCCGCTACACATGATCGCCGCTTACCTGGGCATCTCCATAAAGACCCTCACCCGCATCCGGCAGGCACAATTGCGTCGTTAATGTCGACCCCGGCAAATTATGGTCAAATGTCCTTTTCCACCGGCCAATCCCGCTGCAATTTTGATAAATAAAACATCATTGCATGCGTATATTCGTTACAGGAGCCTCCGGCTTTGCAGGCTCCGCTATTGTTAAAGAATTGATCGATGCCGGTCACCAGGTCCTCGGACTGGCCCGCTCCGACAGCTCGGCTGAAAGTATAAGAAAGGCAGGTGCGCAAGTCCATCGGGGCGATGTCAACGATCTCCCCATCCTGCAAAAAGGCGCAGCCGAATGCGACGCAGTCATCCATACCGCTTTTAACCACGACTTCTCCCGGTTCAAAGCCAATTGCGAGGATGACAGAAAAGTCATCGAGGCGCTGGGCGCCGCCCTGACAGGTTCAGACCGTCCAATGATCATCACTTCCGGCATCGGCTTGCTGAGGTCTGAACGTATTGTTACAGAAGATGACACTCCTCCAGGCTCGGACACTATCCCCCGTGCCGCTTCAGAAGAAGCAGCAAATGCCGCTGCCGCCAAAGGCACGAATGCATACATCGTGCGACTCCCGCCAACCGTCCACGACAAGGGCGACCACGGTTTTGTACCGATGATCATCAACATGGCCAAAGAGAAAGGTGAATCCGTTTATATCGGGGAAGGAAAGAACCCCTGGCCCGCCGTTCATCGCCAGGACGCGGCAGTATTGTACCGTCTCATCGCCGAGCGCACCCCCGCGCAAAAAACATTCCACGCCGTTGCAGAAGAAGGCATCCTGTTCCGCGACATCGCCGGGGCCATCGGTCAGGGCCTGCACGTACCCGTAGTCAGCCGGACAGAAAAGGAGGCGGAAGCGCATTTCACCTGGTTCACTCATTTTGCCTCCCTCGGCTGCCCCGCATCCAGCGCAAAGACCCGGAAGGCCCTGGACTGGCAGCCCACACAGCCCGGTTTGCTGGAGGACCTGGTGCCAGGCATCTACTTCTGATCCGTGACACCGGCAGGCCCAGGGTCTGCCGGTTTTATTCCCCCTCCGGACCCGTCACATCCGTTTCCGCCACCCTGCCGATCTGCCCATCCTGCAGCCGCACCTTTATCCCCCTTGAATGATATGCCGCTGACGTCAGTATATCCCTGACGATCCCGTACGTCAGTTTACCGCTTCGCTGATCCTTTTTAAGTATAATGGCCACATCCAGGCCAGGGTAGATATCTTTTCTGTATTGCCCGTTCATCTTTCAAATTTACACCTTCCCCCGTGCAACATTCTCATTTTTCCTGCGCCCCTATAGCTACCGTAATCGTCATCCTCAAACGTCAAACTGCTCATATGTTCCATTTCAAAATAGCCCTCCGCCACCTGCGCAAAAGCAAAACTTATTCATTCATCAATATCACCGGCCTGTCCCTCAGCCTGGCCGTAAGCATCCTGCTCCTGCTTTGGACGCACGACGAACTCAGCTATGACAGATTTAATACCCACGCTGCCGATCTTTACAGGCTGCTGCCAAAGATTGATAATGCAGGCAGCGCCTCCGTTTGGAACACTACACCTGCCCCCATCGCCATATATGCCAAAAATGAAGCCCCCGAAGTAAAGGACGCCTGCCGCATGATAGATAACTGGGGCATCACCTATTTTGAGTACGATGGGAAGAAATTTGTGGAGTGGCATAACAAACATGTCGATCCCTCTTTCTTCAGCATGTTCACCTACCCCCTGGTAAAAGGCAACCCCCAGCACCCCTTTGCCGATGCCTATTCCATTATCCTGTCCGAAACCACCGCCAAAAGGATCTTTGGCGACCAGGACCCTATCGGCCTGGCGCTCACAGGCGATGACAAAAAAATATACCATGTCACAGGCGTGATGAAAGATATACCCGAGAACTCTTCCATTCAATTCAACATAGCGTTCAATTTTCAACAGCTCGAGCAGGAGTTCGACACCACCCACTATTGGAAAAGTCTCAACAGCAGCTGGGGCCAGTTCAATTACGATACCTACCTGTTACTGCAGCCCCACGCCAACCCCGCCGCCGCCGAACAAAAGCTGGCTGCGATACACAGACGCAACGAGAAGGACGATTTTACAAAGCACCTTAGCTATGTGCTGAATCCGTTGACCAAAACCCATCTCTATGCCGTAGATGGCAGCGAGCAGGGCATGATGGTCGTAAAGGTGTTCTTCCTCGTAGCCGTCATCGTGCTCGTCATAGCCTGTATAAATTATGTAAACCTCATCACCGCCCGCGCCATCAAACGCAGCAAGGAGATCAGCGTACGTAAGATCATCGGCGCCGGCAAGACAAGCCTGTTCCTGCAATTCCTGAGCGAGTCCATGCTCATTTTCCTCATAGCATTGGCGCTCGCCACCGGTCTCATCTACCTCGTACTGCCCCTCTACAACAATATTGCCGACAAGAACATGGTATTCAAGCCCTGGTCGACCCAGGTATTGACAGTGTATGGCCTCACCCTGCTGGCCACCCTCCTGCTGGCAGGCATTTACCCCGCCATCACCCTCTCCTCCTTCCGTCCGCTCGAGGCGCTAAAAGGCAAGCTCAGCGGCATTGGCAGAAAGGGCAATTTTCGTAAGGTGCTGGTGGTGGTTCAGTTTAGTTTCTCCATCATGCTGATAACAGGCACCATCATCATAGGCCGGCAGTTAAAATATATTCGGGAAAAGAACCTCGGCTACGACAAAGAGAATGTATTCAGCTTCTGGATGCGCGATATCAACAACCACTATGAGGCCGCAAAGGCCGAACTGTTGCAGCAACCCGGCATCCTCGGCGTCACCGAGGCCGGAGTGGATATTATCGATAGCCATTCAGGCACCGTAGACATTAGTTGGAACGGCAAGCGTCCCGACCAGCAGGCATTCAATATTGTCCAGATGCCCGTGGAAAGGAATTTCCCCGAGGTGATGGGCATACAGCTCGTGGAAGGGACAGGCTTCACCGGCACGCCCGCCGACAGCGCTAATTTCATCCTCAACCAGACAGCTATAAAAGAGGCCGGTATCGGCGAGCCCGCCGTCGGCAGGCGTTTCACGATGCACGGCGTCAACGGGGTGATTGCCGGTGTGGCAAAGGACTTCCATTTCCAGGACATGCGCACCCGCATCCATCCCCTCATCATTCATTATAGCACCAGCTGGCGGGGAAAGATGTATATAAAGACCACCGGCAAGGATGTCTCCCGGGCCCTTGCCTCCGCTGAAAGGATATGGAAAAAATATAACCCCAACTATGACTTTATCTATACTTTTTTAGACAGTGAGTTTGCCGATCTCTACAAGACCGATACGCACGTCGGGCAGCTCTTTAATTGTTTTGCCGCGCTGGCCATCCTGATCTCCTGCCTCGGATTGTTTGGCCTCGTAACCTATACCGCCGGGAGCAAGGTGAAGGAGATTGGCGTACGAAAAGTGCTTGGCGCAGGCGTCCCGCATATCGTAACGCTGCTCTCGAAAGACTTTCTGATGCTCGTGGTGATTGCCGCCGCCATCGCCTTCCCCCTCGCCTGGTATGGGCTGCACGTTTTTTTACAAGGCTATGCCTATCGCACCGATATCAGCGGGTGGGTGTTTGCCGCCGCAGGGATCATAACGCTGCTGATTACCATCCTGACCGTCAGCTTTAAATGCATACAGGCCGCCCTGGCCAGTCCAGTGACCAGCCTACGGACCGAGTAAAGGGAACACCGTCACTTCTACAGACTTAAATATTTTTTAATAGAAAAACAGCAGTTGATAGACAAGTCTGGATATCTTCGCCGCGCTAACTAATAGTTACTCACTCCTAACTAAAGCACTATGTCAGAATTAAAATTCGCGGCAAAGGCAATCTTTTGCCTTGTCCTGATCCCGCTGCTTACGCTAAAAACAGCCTATGGGTTCAACAGCACCGAAAAGTTTAAAAACTTTTCCCCCTTTCAGTCAACAATAAGAATATCCGGAAAGGTCAGTCAGTCTGACGGCAATCCCCTGGCAGGAGCCACCATCTCCGTCAAAGGCGGCCATCAGACCGCGACCACCGACAAAAATGGCAGCTATAGCATATCCGTCTCCGATGGGAACGCTATCCTCATTATTTCCTATGTCGGCTTTGCCACCCGGGAGATCCCCGTCGGCGACAAGACCCAGCTCGACATCATCCTGCAATCCGCCTCCACAGAGCTGACAAATGTCGTCGTCATGGGTTATGGCACCCAGACAAAAAGGGATGTCACCGGCGCCGTAAAATCATTGAAGACCGAGGATTTCAATCGGGGGGTCGTGACCTCCCCCGAACAATTGATCCAGGGCAAGGCCGCCGGTGTCAACGTCACCTCCTCCAGCGGCGAGCCCGGAGCCTCCATGGGTATCTCCATCCGGGGCCCCGGCGGTATCCGTACAGGCAATACGCCCCTCTTTGTGGTGGATGGACTGCCACTGGATAACTCCACCACCGGTGGAGGCGATCCCTTGAACTTTATCAACTCCGCCGACATCGTATCCATGGATGTATTAAAGGATGCCTCCGCCACCGCCATCTATGGTTCCCGCGGGGCCAACGGCGTGATCATCATTACCACGAGAAAAGGCCGCTCCGGCTCTTCCCTGCTCACGATGTCCGCCAGCCTCGGCGTCTCGAAGATGGCCCGGGCCCTGCCCGTATACAGCGCTGCCGAATTCAGGAAGATCGTCCCCGAGATTGGCGGCACCCTCGACGACAAAGGCGGCAACACCGACTGGCAGAAGCTGATCACAAGGACAGCGCTCACCCAGAATTATAATATGGGACTCAGCGGCGGCAGCGATAAGCTGACCTATTACGCCTCCTTCAGCGCTCAGAAGCAGGAAGGGGTCATCAAAAAGAATACATTGGACAGGTACACCGGAAGGTTCAACGCCACCCAGAAATTCCTGGACGACAGGATCGTCATCGATGCCGTCCTGAACTATTCCAGCACCAACAACGTCCGCCCTCCCTTTGGCATCGGCGAAGCGTTGACCAATAACCCCACCTATCCCGCCTATGACTCTGTCGGCAAGCCCGCCGTATACCTCAACATCAGCAACCCCCTGATCTATTTCAATCTCGACCAGGACGTCGCTACCATCAATCGTTTCATCGGCAGCCTGTCCCCTTCCGTGAGGATCGTGAAAGGGCTCGTCTATAAGCTCAATTTCGGCATCGACAACTCCACCGGCACCCGGAATTACCAGAGCCTCGCCAGCGCGGTACCCGCCCGGCCCGGCAGCCTCGAGACCTTTTATAATACCAATAGGAATACCCTCATCGAGAACTACCTGACCTACTCCCTCGTAAAGAATGTACATAACCTGTCCGTACTGGGCGGCTATTCCTATCAGAAGTTCTTTATCCAGACCAGGGACTATCTCACCCAGAACTATCCCGTGGGCAATATTCAGCCCATATATGACCCCAGCACGGGTCAGCCCGCTCTTTCCACCAACAACACCGCAAAGGGTTCCGCTACCATCAATGAGCAGCAATCCTTCTTTGGACGGGTGACATACCAATACGACAATAAATACCTGGCCACCGTCAATTTCAGGGCCGACGGCTCCACCAAGTTCGGCAGCAACAACAGATATGGCTACTTCCCCTCCTTCTCCTTGGGCTGGATCATCACCGAGGAAGACTTTATGAAGAAGAGCTCCTCGCCTTTCAGCAATTTGAAATTGAGGGCAGGCTGGGGCAGGACAGGTAACCAGGAGATCCCCGCCAAAAAAACCCAGCCACTGTTCATTGCATCCGGCGGCAGCTATCCCCTGTATGCTTCGGGAAATTACCCCGCCAGCTACACCTATGTAAGACCCGCCAATCCCGACCTGCAGTGGGAAGTCTCCAACCAGACAGACATCGGTCTCGAGTTTGGCTTATGGCAGGGAGCCCTGACAGGTACCGTCGATTATTTTAAGAAGAGGTCCAGCCATATCCTGCTCAAAGGTTATCCCGCCGACCCCGTACAGCCCGCACAGGAGTACTGGTCCAATATCAAGGACATGACTGTCGATAACAATGGCCTCGAAGTGGAACTGAACTATTCCAAAAAGCTCGGCAAGGACATGAATTTCTCCATAGGTGGTAATATGACCAGCATCAAGAATGAAGTGAAACATTCGCCCTACACCGTCATCACCACAGGGTCCGCACAAGGTTCCGGACTGACTTCCGCCACCATCAACGGCTATGTCAACGGACACCCCATCGGCTCGTTCTATATGCTCAAATATATTGGCATCGGCGACAACGGCCTGAGCAAGTACGAAGACCGCGATCACGACAATATCATCACCGATAAGGACAGACAGGTACTGGGCACCGCGCTTCCCAATCTGCTGTATGGCTTTTCCGGCAGCTTCGGCTTCAAAGGATTCAGCCTCCAGGCCGGCTTCAACGGCATCTCCGGCAACAAGCTGTATGACAATACCGCCAACACCAACTTTTACAAAGCCAGGCTGGCCAAGAGCGTAAATACCACCCCCGCTGCCGCCGCCGATCCGAAGGAGTCCATCAATAATCCCGCCTCCGTCAGCAGCAGGTATCTTAAGAGTGGCGCCTACCTCCGTCTGAATAACCTTTCCCTTGCATATGATGTCAACACAAGGGCCATGGGCATCGATAAATGGGCAAAGTCCATCCGGATCTCCGTGACGGGACAGAACCTGTTCGTCATCACCAAATATGACGGCTATGATCCTGAAGTCAACACCGATCGCAGCGATGACGGCGTCTCTTCCTATGGCATAGACTATAACAGCTATCCCAAAGCAAGGACCATTCTCTTTGGCATCAACGTATCACTCTAAAAAAGCACAAAAATGAAAAAGCTATCTATAAAATATTTGATCTGTCTGGCCAGCCTTTCCATGGTCGGATGTACGAAATTAAATGAAAAGGTGTTGGATGAATCTTCCGTCACCGGGCTCACCGACAAGCAGCTCGCAGAAGGCCTGATCGCGCCCGTATACAATGTATTGCCCGACATTTTCCTGCACACACGGTATTTTACGCTGCAGGAGATATCCACCGATGAGGCCATCCTGCCGTACAGAGGCGGCACCGACTGGGGTGACAACGGTATTTATTTGTCCATGCACAGACATGAGACCGTCAGCACCGACCCCAACGTACAAAACACCTGGACCTCTATCGTCACCGGTCTGTCCAGGGCCGTCACAGCCATCAGCGCCCTCAAGACCAACAAGGATGCCAGCGCCCCCTTGTTCCTGGCAGAAGCCCGGGGCATGCGGGCCTATTATTCCCTGCTGACGCTGGACCTTTTCGGGCTCATATTTGTAAAGGAAGACCCCAATGCCACCTCCAAAATTGTAAGGGGCGATGAGGCCATAAAGTACATCGAGTCCGAGCTGCTCGCCATCGAGCCCGTGCTCGACAATACCACCGGTCCCGGCCGTATCACCAAAGGCGCCGTCTGGGGCTTGCTCGCCCGGCTGTATCTGAACGCCGCTGTGTACAGGGATCGTTATGCCGTGTCTTTCTCCTTCCAGACAGACGATATGAACAAGGTCGTCGACTATTGCAATAAGATCATTTCCTCCAACCAATATGCCCTGGCTTCCGAATATTTCTCCATCTTCGGCAATGCCAATCATACCAACAAAGAGATCATCTTTGCCGTAGACCAGCGTCCTGACATCAGCAACAGCCACAACAGGATGGCCTACTTCTCCCTGTCAGGGGATCAGTTCCCGCTGCCCGCCTTTACTTCCGCCAACGGTACAGACGGCCCCGCCATTACCCCCGACTTCTATCACACATGGGTCGATGCCAACGCCCCCACCGATCCCGCCGCAGCCGATCCCCGGTTTTATAAAGAGAACCTACCCCAGGCTGACGGCTGCGTAGATGCCGCCGCTTTCAATATCAACCGCGGTATCCTCAGAGGCCAGCAATACGGGCTCACCAAGGATGCCAGCGGCGCATTCATAACCTGCCCCGACGGGAAGCTCAAAGTCAGCATGCTCTTCAATACCACGAGAAGCAAGCCTACCCTGCCCGTGGATTTTACAGAACAGGTAGACTTCACTACCGCCGGCAGCAACTACAGCACAGGCTACAGGGTAGAGAAATATGAGTTCAGCAAAAGCTCCAACAGCGGAAGGAACAAAGGCGAGGCCGACATCGTCATTCTCCGCCTGGCCGATATCCATCTGATGAGGGCCGAAGCCAAGCTAAGAGCGTCCAACGACGCAATAGGCGCCCTGGCCGACGTCAACACCATCAGGGCCGCCCGCACCGCCACCACCCCCGCAGTCGCATTGACCTCCATGACCAGCGATATTCTCTTCAGGGAGAGAGGCTTTGAACTGTATTGGGAAATGGTAAGACGCACCGATATGGTCCGCTTTGGCAAATACGAAGGCAGCTGGACGGAAAAAACCAATTCGGATGCGAAGAAAAGGGTCTTCCCTATTCCGCAAAACGCCATCGACGCAGCCTCTAACCTGACAGGCTATCTTAAGCAGAACGACGGATACTAGATATTGACAGACATAGAAAACTCAGGGACCCCGCCCTGGCCTGCAAACCTGCAGGCCAGGGCTTTTTTCATCCGTCCAACCAGAATAATTTACCCCGAACATTCACCAATGTACGAATATATTCGTACATTAGTAGCTAAAACCATTTTCATGAAGCTCCTCCTTCTTATCCTGCTTTCATGGCAAGGCCCCGTCCCCAAGACGCAGCCCGTCGTGGCATCACCCGACTCCATCCTCAGCGAGGTCTCCCGCAAGCTCAACAACCTGAAGAAGTTCGAATACGAGAATACAAGGGAGTTGAACTATCCGTCCGAGAATTATCACTACACCTCGTCATGGAAGGTCTTTTATGATCTTGAGACCACCGACACCCTCACCGGTTTCAAATACCAGGTGGAAGATTCGACATCAAAAGAAATATACAACGGCTCCGAAAAATTTAGACTGGAGAAAAAAACCAGGACGATGCAAATAGACGATCACCCCGGCAAAAGCAATTTCCAGCACCTTTCCTTTTTATACAACTCTATTATCACGCTCAGGAATATACTGCCCCTGCTTATAAACGATCCAACCGTAACCCGCACGGCCATCGATACCACCGCCCGTGGCATACCCTGCACACAGATTACCCTGGACCTCGGGAAAAGGCGCATACAAAATCTGGGACATGCGCTGGACCCCATGGACACAAAATATAATTTCATTTATAAGATCCTGGTACAAAAGGCTGACGGCCTGCCTTATGAAACAATACAAGCCAACGACGCAAACAGCGATCGTATCACGACAACCTTTATCCGCCTCCAAGCCAACCCTGTGGTCCCGGATGAACTGTCATGGTACTATTCGACTTACGTCAATAGTTACAGGAGGACGGAAGACAAAGCCACATCCCCCCGGCTAATCGCTGCTGGAGCCCAGGCCCCCACCTGGAAACTCGAGTCCCCGACAAACAACACCACCATTTCCCTGGATGATTTGAAAGGGCAGGTCATCCTTTTGGACTTTTGGATAAAGAATTGCGGCCCCTGCATACAAAGCGTCCCGCATTTGAATCAGCTGAAGGAAAAGTTTAAGGACCGGCCCGTTAAGATCATCAGCATTAATGCTTATGACTCAAAAGCCGACATTGCCTGGTTTTGCAACAAGCACAACATCCAATACACCGTTTTGTCAAATGGACAGGCAGTGGCAAAAGAATATGGTGCCGCAGACTTCCCCACACTCGTCATCATCGACAAGTCCGGAAAGGTTGTTTACACGCACACCGGCTTTGATGGATCCACCCCATCAACCATTGAAGAGATCTGCACCCGTCAGGCGGGGCCATAATTTGCACCCGGCTCCTTTTAAAATCCTAATTTTGATCCAACTTCTCCCTATGGCAAGCATCTTCATCACCGGCTCTGCCGACGGTCTCGGTCAGATGGCAGCCCATCCCCGACGCCCGGACAGTACTGCAAGCCGACCTGTCCAGCATCAAACAGACCATTCAGCTCGCCGAAGAGGTCAATCAGCTCGGACATTTTGACGCCGTTATCCACAACGCAGCTGTAGGTTACCGTGAGTCCCGGCGTACAGCCACTGCCGACAGGACGTTGCCGTCAGCAATGCCCCCGGTGCGCTCGTGACGGGAAAACATTTCTATCACCTCCGTCAGAGCCCCTTCAATCCCCTGGCAAAGAACCAACAGGTACAGGAGAATTTCCTGCGTCAGTGCGAAAGGTTTTCCGGTATCGCCTTTCCTCCTGGTCATGTCCTAAGCACTATAATAATCTACAAAATAGTTTTCATTTCACCTCACTTTTCTGGTTAAGAAGACGTTAACATGTCATAAATCATCTTCTCCCTTTCTGCGAAAAACATTTTTTATTTACCTGATTTACTATAAATTTATAATTGCGATACTCCACACCTTATCTATTAGAGTTGTTTCTGCACCACTGCTTCTGCTCCTTATGGAATAGCTACATAGCATCTTGATTAATATTGCAAAGCACTATTGTATTTCTAAGAGAAAGAACATGACCCGGTCATTTCCGGAGAGGTTTCCCTTTTTGTCACTTGATTGAATACGACACTTCCGTTTTTCATCAATCCGATTGGCACTGGTAAATATAGAAGATCGCGAGACAGACGGCCGGGTATTGAATATCCTGTTATCTCTAATGCCTTTATATCAACATGGAAAATATGAGTAATCTATCGCAATTCAACAAGTTCACCGGCGGTCTTCCACAAAAAGATTATATGATGCCCGTATTGTTCATCGGGCATGGCTCCCCCATGAACGGGATTGAAGATAATGAGTTTAGCCAGGGTTGGGCACAAATAGCAAAAGAGATTCCCGTACCCGCGGCGGTTCTCGTGATATCCGCCCACTGGCTTACAGAAGGAACGATGGTAACGGCGATGGAATTCCCTCGAACAATACATGATTTTGCCGGATTTCCCGAGCCACTTTATAGAGTACAATATAAAGCGCCGGGCTATCCATTGCTGGCAGAAGAGACAGCATCGCTTATTCACTCCACAAAGGCCTTTTTGGATCATGAATGGGGCCTTGATCACGGCGCCTGGTCCGTCGTTAAACATATGTACCCTCAAGCCAATATCCCGGTCCTCCAATTAAGCATCGATTATACCCGGGACGCACAATATCATTTCGATCTTGCCAAAGAGCTCTATTCTCTCCGTTCTAAGGGCGTGTTGATTATTGGCAGCGGCAACATCGTCCACAATCTTCGAATGATTGCCTGGGATAAAATGCAGGTTCCAGGCTACGGTTTTGACTGGGCATTGCAAATAAATGATCGTATTAAACAGCTGATCAGGACGGGTGACTCCCAAACACTTATTTCATACGAAAAATTAAAAGACAGCAGACTGGCAATACCGACACCGGAACATTACATTCCGCTTATCTATTCCCTGGGGCTGAAAACAGATAAGGACCCGATCTTAATTTTCAATGATAAATCGGTTGCCGGATCGATTACCATGACATCCGTAAAATTTGGATAATAAACTGAGCCATGCATATCTCGAAAAGAATATCTTCTCCCCTGATGAATGAACCCAATCACCCAAGGCTTCGTATTCGTTACTGCACTCATCTCTCACAATACGCCCTCCCGGCCATGACAACCACTAACACTCACAACTAAAACAAATACAATGAAACGATCTATTGACAACCTATCTCCAGCAATTTTGACTTTATGTATTAGCTATTTCATGATCGCCGGTTCAGGCTGTTCAGGAACGCAAAGCGGTGCTTCTCCAGAAATGCAATCGAAAGTTGATTCAATGACCAACGTTCTGAAGAAATATGTCGATGGCGCCGATACGCTGGAACAACATCTTACCAAATTTGACACGCTTGATTTTGTCGTATTCACTAACCAGCAATGGGTCCGTTTCCATGAAACCCATTCAAATGACATTGTTGTCAATTGGCCGGACGGCCACCATACAAACGGTCTTGAAAAACATATTCAAGACATGATCGCAATGTTTGTGTATGCCCCAGATACACGAATTAAAGTGCACCCTATCCGCTTTGGAAGCGGCACCGGCGAATGGACATGCGTTACGGGTGTTATGGAAGGCACATTTACAAAGCCCATGCCCATTGGGAACGGCAAGTCAATTCCGCCAACAGGCAAGTCATTTAAAATACCGATGTGCACGGTCGGTCATTGGAAAGACGGCTTAATGATTGAAGAATCATTGTTTTGGGATAACCAGACCTATATGACTCAAATGGGCCTCGGCAAGTAAGACATGCCATTCCTTACGAAGGTCGATAAACGATTCCAATCCTGCAATGTCCAAATGGCCGAAGTGATCGGCGGCCAGGATACCTCCATGTTCGAGTTGCGTGCCCCGCCCCAAATATTGGGCAGCACTCTTATGGCACAAACGGATGGGCGATATCGTGCTCGATCCTGGCCAATCGCGGACTGGCTGATTAATAACCAAACCAGATACAATGAAAAATGAATCCCTTGACGCGCTCAAGGAGGGTACGAGTTCATCTGGCGTTCGTTCGATACCGAAGAGCGCAAATTCAGCACGTAATGAAACGAAACTCCAAAAGGCCGATGCCCAGCAAATTGGCGGTCCTCACAGATAATTTCTCCACGCTCAAGGTAAAGAACATCCGTATCTACATGACCGGACAGTTAGTAAACCTACTCGGCGACTGGATGCAGCAGACAGCCCAGGCTTGGATTGTATGGGAATTAACTCATAAAGCAACCGCACTCGGTATAGTAGCCTTTCTATCCCAGATCCCCTTCTTTATTTTTGGCCCCTGGGCAGGCGTGTTTGCTGACAGGTTTGATAAGAAAAATATACTTTTGATCACCCAGGTGTTGACGATGGCATTCGCTTTCATAATGGCCTTGCTGATTCAGAAGAATGTGCTATTGTTGTGGCATATTTATGTGCTGGCTTTTTTACTGGGAACAGCTACTGCGTTCAATGTCACCGCCGAACAAACCTTTATTGGCGAACTCGCAGGACCTGGGAATATTAAAAAAGCAATCGCTTTAAACAATTCCCTTAATCAGCTTACCCGCCTGGCGGGTCCTGCCATTGCAGGATGGGTTATGGCGTCAACAACCGCAGCCGTTTTGTTTTGGGCCAACGGCGTAAGCGTTATAGTGTCTATTATTTGTATTGCGATAATCCCTTCAAGAAGGCCAGATAAAGCTGAACCAGAGGGCGGGTTAAAACAATTTCAGGAAGGATTAAATTTCCTTAAAAGACAGAAGCTGCTTCGCCTAATCATTTTATTCGCAGCCATTCAAACTTTTTTCGGCATGTCGCTGGTACAACTGCTTCCGGCCTTTTCCTCGATCGTCTTAAAAGGAAGTGCAGATACGTTGGGAAATTTAATCGGCGCCGCCGGAGCAGGATCCCTGGTTGGGATTTTGGTTATTTTGCCCTTTATCCAACGAGTCAAACGCTCCTGCGTTGTGATTGGCGGAGGGGTAATTTGGGCAGGAGCCTGGTACATCCTGATTTCTTTCACACACAATCAGCCCCTGGCCATCCTTTGTCAGTTTATGGCAAGTCTGGGTGCGGCCAACGTACTCACGCTATCCGTTGGACTCGCTCAGGAGCTTACGCCAAAAAACATGCGCGCAAGGATCGTAAGCACATTTATGATGACCATTTTGGGACTCCAGCCGTTTGCTTCTTTTTTGGTAGGAAAAAGCGCGGATCTAATTGGAATCAGCAAGATGATGCGTATCAATGGGGTTTTCATGATCGTTTTATCAACTCTTCTGCTGGCTGTACCACGTATCTACAAATTGAAAACATCGATTAGCATTCCAGCCGTCAGAAATCAGGTGATCAGTTAAAAAAGGCTATCAAAGCAAAGGAACCCGCACCTGAAGTCAATCAGTCTATTGCGAATCTGATCCAGTCGTATTCTTTGAATAAACAGGTAGGTTCCAGTGATACCGCAGCGCCAATAGACGCTGACCTAAACACATCGCCATCGCAACGACGGATACCCAATCACTGGTCAACCATTTAAAATAATTCCCCAAAACAACGACCAGCGCCCCAACAAGCGCTGCCGACGCATAAATCTCCTTTTCTAATATAACTGGAATCCTATTCAGTAAAATATCGCGCAAAACGCCACCACCAACAGCTGTCGTGACGCCTAAAAGAACAGCAACTTCCGCATTATGATTAAAAGCAATTGTTTTCTGAGCACCGGTGACGGCAAATAAGGATAAGCCCAGAGAGTCGAAAAATACCACCGGCTGACTGAGACGCCGCACCAATGGATATAGACCAACCGTCATTCCAGCAGCGACCAATGCCGTTGTCAGGTAATGCCAGTTCGATAGGCCCGCAGGCGGGATAGCGCCTATACACAGATCTCGAATGATCCCGCCGCCACAAGCTACGGAAAATGCGACGGCGCAAATCCCGAACAGATCCAGCCCCCGTTGCTTTGCCGCTGCTGCTCCACTGATGGCAAATGCAAAAGTTCCCGCCAAATCAAGAATATTGTAAAGCGCATGCAATTTTTCCATCCGAGTAACTGTTTAATTAAACCAGGCTAAAGCAGCTGTCATGATAGCTTGTAAACCAGTTTTTAACGTTGGATGTATTACTGGTGCAAACTTGGGTGAATGGTTGCTGGGAATAGAATTCAGGCGGTTGTTCTTTTTCGCGTCCAGGTATGTCTTGGGATCCGTTCCTCCAACGAACCAAAAAACATAGGGTACTTTCCAATTTCGCCCAAAAACACTGAAACCCTCACTCGCCGAAGCAGGCTGTGTCTCGTGCGAATTATCACCGAACTGTGCATCGAAGGCCGCCGCCACCTTCTGCGTGGCCGCTGCATCATTCACTGTTAAGGGGTAACTGTCCAATGTGGTAAACTCCGGATCCTTCGGTGCGTCCGATGCCCTGCATTCCGCGCAACAGATACGCTTGACCGCCGAAAGAATATGATCCCGTACGCCGTCATTAAAAGTCCGGATATTTAACTTTAGGGTAGCATCCTCCGGAATAATATTCTCTTTTGTGCCGGCTTGCAATGCCCCGATCGTCAGAACAGCGTTCTCTATTGGCGCTACCTCGCGGGAAATGATGGTCTGTAAACGCATGGTAGTAGCAGCAGCCATAATCACCGGATCGATGGACGTTTGGGGCTGAGACCCATGTGCCCCACGACCGAAAAGTTTGACTTTGAGACTGTTCCCGGCAGATAATATAGCGCCACTGCGATGACCTACCGTCCCGGCTTCGCCCACCATTACATGCTGTCCAAGGATGATATCAGGCTTGGGGAAACGATCGATCATCCGATCATCAATCATACTTTGTGCGCCACGTCCGACCTCCTCTCCGGGCTGGAAAACAGCCATTAGCGTTCCTTTCCAATCCTCCTTATGCTCCGAAAAAAGCTTTGCGGCTCCCATCAGCCATGTCACGTGCATATCATGCCCGCATACATGCGATACACCGACCTCTGTCCCTTCTTCATCTCTTCCTACTTTCGTGCTGGCGTAAGGCAGCCCCGTCGTCTCTGTCACTGGGAGTGCATCCATATCAGCACGGAGCATTACCGTAGGCCCCTCCCCATTCTTCAAAATGCCCACAACTCCGGTCACCCCGATACCCGTTGAAACCTCGAATTGATATTTCGTTAAATAATCCGCAGCAATTTTCGATGTGCGGACCTCCTGCATGGAGAGTTCGGGGTTTCTATGAATATCTTTATAAATCTCTTCCAGGTCTGGGAGCAGTTTGTCGATAATGCTGTCCATTTTATTATTGAACGCTTTAATTCTATTTATTTCCATAACATCCGTAATTAAATTTGTGATAAATCTTATTGCCCGCTTCCATCACTCTTACCCTGGGAAAAACTCTCCATCTGCCTTTATGCGAACGTCGGTACTGATGTCAGTCGGGTCAGGCGGCCCCACATTAAAGTCAGCCCGGTTCAAAATTCCGGTAATTTGAAAACCTACCTTGCTTTTTTTTGACATAGCATCATAAATAGTTCCCCTGTACCACAAATCCATTGTTATCGATTTGGTCACACCGTGTAGCGTCAGGTCCCCGGCAATCTTATATCTATCTTTCATTCCAGTCGTATTGATAATGGAAGTCGATTTAAAGATCATTTTTGGATATTTCGCAACGTCAAAATAATTAGGGCTTCTTAGATCATCGTCACGCATTTTGACTTCAGTATTAACGGATGACATATCCACCGAAAGGAGAAATATAGCGTCACTGAAATCAGGTTTAGAGGCAGTCACTGTAACATCAAATTTTTGAAACAAACCAAAAACGTCCGAAAACCCTTTGTGGACTACAGTAAACGTCAATTTCGAGTGCATGGGGTCGTTCTTCCAACTTGTCTGGGCTTCAGAAGCGCTAATTGCATACCCGACTACTATGAAAACAAGCATATATTTTTTCATAATTAAATATTTTAAACTTCCGAAAGCCAAACTTTGAGTCGTTACAACCATATTAATCAACTGCACTTGGTTTCCGGGGCCCCATTTTCTGGAGCAATCTCTCCCCTACCCGAATGGTACTGAATATGGCGATCATATATCCGACCGCAATTAGACCAGGCTGCAAAGAAGAAAGGCCCGCTTCCGTTTGTACCAGAGAGAGAGAAACCAGTAATGTTCCGGCAGCGCGATCTTAAGATCTGCACTCATCGCCGGCGCAATGTTTAACGTCGTCTGTGCAAACAGCCAGAACGTAATGACAGCCAAGACAATCCCCACGATGAACTTGTCCGTTCCACGGTAGCTTGAAAAAGATGGTGTGTTCGCCGATGAAACTATATGCCGCGTTTTTCGAACACCGTCTGAAATTTCCTTGGGAATGGACTATGCCTTTTGACTAGATTGACCTATTGCTTGTCCCGAAACTCCAATATGTTTTGATTTTCTCCAGGACTACCTGCGACTCCTAATAGGTGGGCATATGCTAATAGGTGTGAGTAAATTTCTACTTTAAAAATATAATTTTTTCATCTCATATTTTGCCCGCAGCAAAGAATATATTTTACTGCACACTCCGTTAACCAGCCATTAACATTATATTCCTTTGCTCTGCTTTACGGCTCATGGCAATATCAAAATCAACTTATAGCACAAAATTTGTATATAAATAGGAAATAGCTGGTTATGAGCAAGTCCCCAACATCCCTTCAACGGGTTCTAACTGCTCTCTCAGGCTTCCTGATCGCCGCAGCAATACTCTCCCGATGCTGCCCTCGCACCCAGGAATACCCTTTGCCCGCCTACACCATCCATGATAAACAATTCCTTATAGATGCCAGCGCCTTCGATCAGACCCAGGTCCAGACCGGACAAATGGCCGCCACCCGGGGAGCCACGCCCGATGTCCGCCTCTACGGCGCTACCACCGCCCAAAAATACCACGACGCTATGCAAAAGCTCTCCTCCCTCGCGGACAGCCTGCAGATACCTCTGTCCCAGGGCCCCGACAGCATCCAGATAAATTCCATAGCAACGCTTAAAGGCACTGCATTCGACATCGCCTACATCGCCAACGAGGTTACAGACCACCGACAGGCCATTGATATATTCCAATCCCAGCTGAATTATGGCAGCAATACCTCCGTAAAAGCATATACCAATGAATATCTTCCCTTGTTGCAGAGATTCCTCGCATGGGTAGATAGTCTTTCCAAAAGATCAATTGAGTAAACTCTTCCCCTCTCTGTGGAATCCGATCAACATACAGCAGGTAATTATCCTTCACCGCATATACCCCGACCGCAACAGCTTGCTGAATTCCGTGATCTCTTCGCGCGATCTGTCCGGGTCCGCCTCGATCAATGACGCTATCCGTTGCATCCTCGCCAGCATGTTCTCCATATCCGTACCGGAACGTTCATATTGCTCCTGCATGGCAGAGACCCGCAATTCCAGGTCCCTTTTGTAAATTCCCTGTACGTCATCCACACATCGCCGATCCAGGACAGCGATGCCGCTACGATACAGGTCACCAGCACCGCTATAGACGCACGCATCCAAACCCTCGTAAGAGGTAATTTCAGCCATCCGGCCCTGACAATGACAGTCCTTAACAGATGGGAGCTGATCATTCCCGGGACTACTACAAAAGGAGCATAGTACATCGAGCGGATATTTACGAGCACAGGCACGATCAGTACCATGGCCCACCCGGTCAGCTGGCATATATAGTATGGAAGAATTTTCCGGCGCATGTTTCAACATAAACCAAATAGTTCAGGACGACAGGGTAATTTCCACCAGCGGCAGCCTCACCGTTCATCCGGCAGCCTGGCCACCACCAGTCCTCATCCAGCGGCAATCCGGGAAAGAGACGTATCTTGTATATCTCATGAATATATTTATTGATATTGCCACCAATACAGGCCACCAGGAGTTCCAGCTACGCCTCCTGAAGGAAGAAGGGGTAGGCCTGATGACCGCCGCCACGGGGTTGAATTATCTGATACTCGACAGCCTTGATCACTGGTATGACCTCATCCAGGATGAATACCCTAAGAAAAAGAAATGCCGCTGCAAAAATGAATGGTTCCATGTAAAATTCGACTACACCAAAAGAGAAGGAACCTCCGATGTCAAACATATCGATGTCATCACCACCTGCACACAATGTAAAAAAGTGTCCACAGCGATGTCCATTGACATTGACTATTCTCCCACCGAAGAACTGTTGACCCACCCCATTACATTTTGTGAAAAGCCAATGATCAAATACAAGTTCAAAAATCTCTCCTCTTACTGGAAAAACCAGGACCTTAAGGATTTCTTAGCCCATTTATTCAACGACCTCCAATTCTATGTGTACTGCTGGTATTGGCATGGCCAGCAACGATACTTTGAACAGGTATCCTATGAAAAAGCCATAGAGATCATTACTGCCAATCATCGTTATCTCGACTTCTATTTCTCCATCCGGCCTGTCGACAGGTCGGAAATGGACACATTCGAACATGAAAATGGAATAGTTATAAAAAATGATCGCTGGCGCAAATTGGAATTGATAGAACTATCCGCCCCCATTCATATGTTAGGATATGGTTTGCACTATTCCATTCGATACTGCACGCAATACCTCGACAAGGGCAATGTCGCTGACAAATCATCCCTTTTCAATGAAAAGATAAGCCAGTTTGAAAGCTGGTTAAAGACTCGCTTCAATACACATCGCGGCAGGAATTGCTATGATGGGAAAGAGGCTTACGAGACATTCAGAAATAAATGGGACAAATCATGACCGCCCCTTCCCAAACTCATACTCCAGCTCCGGATCGATATTCTGCGCCTCCACCCGACGCGCCTTTTCCGCCAGATCATCTTTATGCGCCCTCAACCACTCCAGCTGCTTTTTCCCATACGACCACTTGGTAAACAGCACATACAGCACCGGCACAATAAAGATCGCCATCGAGGTAGAAGCCAGCATCCCACCCAACACCGCAAACCCAATCGTTTTTCTCGCCACCGCCCCCGCCCCCGAAGCCAGCACCAGCGGCATCACCCCCAGGATAAAAGCCAGTGACGTCATCACGATAGGCCGTAGACGCAGTTTCACCGCCTCCAGCGTGGATTGCAGCAATGGATCACCCCCGTCCACCCGCACCTTGGCAAACTCTACGATAAGGATCGCATTCTTCGCCGACAATCCGATCAGCGTGATCAAACCTATCTGTGCATAGACATTATTCGTTAGCATGGGCAAAAATGTCAGTGTCAGTATCGCTCCAAAGGCGCTGATCGGAAAAGCCAGCATCACTGACAAGGGCACCGACCAGCTTTCATAAAGGGCAGCCAGAAAAAGAAAAACAAACAGAATAGAAAATGCAAAAATATAGATGGTAGTCTGCCCCGCCTTGATCTCCTCGTAACTAAGCCCCGAAAACTCATACTTATATCCCTGTGGCAACACCCGCGCCGCTATTTCCTTCAACGCCTGAATACCCTGCCCCGAGCTATAACCCACCGGCGTCGATCCATCCACCTCCGCGCTGCGGAATATATTGAAGTGCGTGATCAATGGCGCGGTCTCCACCGGCTCATAGCTGATCAGCGTCCCCAGCGGCAGCATCTGCCCCGCCTGGTTGCGCACATAATACTTATCCATATTCGAGATCAGGGCCCGGAACACCGTATCCGCCTGCACCACCACATGAAAGGTCCGGTTGTACAACGTGAAATTATTGACGAACAGGCTGCCCATATACGCCTGCATCGTATTAAAGACATCCGAAATGCTCACTCCCAGTTTCTGACACTTATCCCTGTCCACCGTCAGGTTGTAGCTCGGTGTATGCGCGCCATAATAGCAGAAGGCCGTAGAAGTGGCCGGCACCTTCTTACAGGCAGCCACGAATTTCTTCACCACATTCTCGAACTGGTGTACATCGTCACTCGTATTGCCCTGCTCGATCTGCATGGAAAAACCCGCTGCCCGGCCAATACCCCGTATAGGCGGCGGAGCCGCGACCACCACATTCGCACTCTTGATCCCCGCCTTGGCAATACGCGCCTGCAGGACACCCACAAGCCCGGGCAGCCTTTCCTCCGGCGTCTTCCATCCACCCCCGCGACTCACCATCTATCCAACGGGAAGGGCCTTCCGGCCCCTTACCATCTATCCAGTCCCAGCAGCTTCCTGCCCAGAGGAGAAAGTTCCGCCGTTCCGTATTTTGTCTGCTCCCATTTCCTTGGGTCGCCCGGAAATGCATACCCCTCCGGCGCCCTTCTTTCCCGCCAGGAAGAGATACGCCACTCACGCAGCGCCTCATTATCTTCCTCCGCCGGCATCATGGATATATACTGGGCCATCCGTACCTTATCCCCACTGGTATTTGCCCGGATGCCATGCGGCTGTGTGCTGTTGAATATCAAAAGATCACCCGCCTCCATAGCCACCTTCACGATCCCAAACCCGGTGACATCCGGTTTAAAATGATCCCTGTCCTCCGGCTGCGTCAGCTTCCAGCTGTCATAAGTACGATACAGCTCCGGCACACATTGAAAACCACCCATATGCTCATCCGTCTGGTCCGCCAGCGCCAATACCCCCTGCACATTCTGCGGCTTCGTTTCAGGATCATAATCCCAATGGATAAAACCCTTGTACTCATAACCCGGACGAATAGGGAAGTTCAGATTGGCCCGGTCGATCGTAACCCATAGCTTCTCCTCACCCCAGATATCCGCAAACGCCTGGTGCACCTTCGGGTACTGCCTGTTATCCCACAGATACTGATGATTATACACTTCCACCATGCCGGTGTTCGTCAGTTCCTTCATCTTCATCTCAGCTCTCGGCGCCGTATACCAGGTCGCAGGATCATGGGCGTCCTTCTCCTCGAACTCCCAGAGAAAATCAGCCAGCCGCGCCACCTGCTCCCGGGGCACAGCACCCTTTACAACGATATAGCCATTGTGTATCCAAAATTGCCACTCCGCTTCAGACAAAACCCGCAACGGCTCGCCATTGCTACGGTCATTGAGCTTCACCCTGCTCGTCTTGGAAGTAGAAGGATTACCCGGAATGTCTTTATGCGCACCTTCCGGTCCGGTAGCCGGAGCCATTGTCGCCCCCATCGTCGCAGCCATAGTAGGTTGTTCCATATAACAAATTTTGATACAAAGCTCCCCCAATGACAGGTGCATTACAGCCTTCACAGTGACCAACTTTTGCTCTCCATTGACATATTTTATCACCATACCATCAATTTTCCGAACTTTACAGACAAATATCCTCCTATCAAAATTCAAAAGGAAATAGTGGTCGTCGACCCCGGCAAGTCATTCAGGCTCTTTACCCCCAGCCTGAAGAACTATTTTTACTGGCACTATCACCCCGAATACGAACTGGTCTTTGTGGAAGCCCTGACAGGTATCCGTCATGTGGGACGTCATATCTCCAACTTCACAGGCAGCGATCTCGTCCTCATCGGCCCCAATGTGCCGCATTTGAATTTCGACTATGGTATAGAGACATCCTATCAACAAATTGTCGTACAGCTAAAAGAAAGCTTCCTCGGCGACGCATTCAGTGAGACACCCGAATTCGCCCAAATACACACCCTCTTTGAAAAGGCTTATCTCGGAATTGCATTCGACGGAGAGACCAAACGGACAGTAGCAGAAAAGCTACACTATATGCAAGATCAGCCTCATTTTCAACAGCTGATCAGTTTGCTGGAGGTCTTTCAATTACTCGCCACTTCAAAAGAGTTCACCCAACTCAACCAGCAGGACACCAGTATCAAGCTTTTCCTCGATGACAAGATCAGGATGGGCTCCATCTATAAATACATCCATGCCAATTACGATAAGCATCCCGATGTCAACACCGTAGCCGCCAGCGTGCATTTGAGCACCGCCGCTTTTTGCCGCTACTTCAAAAAACAGACGAACATGACCTTTACCGACTTCGTAAATCAATACAGGATCACACAGGCAAAGACATTGCTGCTAAAAGGACTCACCGTCTCCGAAGCCTGCTACGAGGTCGGCTTTGAAAGCCTGTCCTATTTCAACAAGCTGTTCCGGCGCCTGACAGGCGAGAACCCCTCCGTCTTTAAAAGAAGATAGCCCCACCCTCCTCATCGCCGCCCTCCCTCATCACCTCCTGGCCAGTCAGAGCCGACCGTCATAGTTCAATCCCCACTGAACTAATGGCAAAATCAGAAACCTATTTTTGTAGCAAACTTTAAAAGAATGACCCGCCTCCACCACATCCCCACACTCACCATGCTCCTCGTGCTCAACAGCATCCTGGCCACCGCGCAAACGCCAACCAACCAATCCCCGGCCCCCCAGCCCCCCATCCTCCGCAAACAGCTCATGCTGGCCCGGTTTGACGCCCGCCCCATCTCCAGGGTCGACATCCGCGAGATCAACCTCGCCCCTGACCAAAAAGGCCCCCTTCACAAACATCCCTGCCCCGTCGTTGGATACATCGTCTCAGGCACTATCTACTTCCAGGTGAAAGGAGACTCCGCCCGCATCCTAAAGGCCGGCGATCCCTTCTACGAGCCTGCGGGCGCCGTCATCACACATTTCGACAATGCCTCACCGACAGCCCCGGCAAAATTCATCCTCAACTATCTTATGAATACGGAAAAACAATTCATCATCCTCTTGGATAACAAGGAGCAGGAGATAAAATCGCCTAACTGATCTTTTTCAATTCTTTCAGCGCATCCCGGGCGACCCATTGCGCCGCCTTGCTGTCCTGCTGCAGAATACGCTCCGCTGTAGAGATAGCCGCCTTCCGCAGACGCGCATTCCTTTTACCGATCTGACGCAGGGCCCAGTTCACCGCCTTCTTTACAAAATTCCGATCATCATGGGCCTCTTTTTCGATAAGAGGCAAAAAGGACAAAAAAACCTCGTCCTCCGCCTTTTTATTATGCACCGCATACTCCGCCATCAATACGAACCCCGCCCGCTTGACAAACTCCTCCTTACGCTTGCTGAATGCTATCGCCTTCTCCACCGCAAAAGCCGTCCTGTCGAAAAGATTGCCGCACACCTGGTCACAAAGGTCCCAGGAATTGAACTCCTTTACCCAGGCATCGATCTGCCGGGTCGTCACCAGCGCGGGATCATCGATGATCGAAGCAAGTATCCTCGCCTCATGACAGCCCGACTCCCATAACGCAAGCGCCAGGGCATGATCTTTTTTTATTTTCTTTCCGAGCGCCCTCAGGGCAGGTATCGACACCCCCAACGCATGGCTCACATCGATGCCAAACCGTTGCATACCCTCCCTGGCGGCAGGTGTGCCCAATTCCCGAAGTTGGGAAAGAATAGACTCGACAGTATGCATATTTTAGCTTGAATATCAAATATACTGCGCAATTTCCCCCGCCCTGCCAGAAGAGCGTTTTTTGTCCTAACTTTATTACAATCTCAGATCTATGCGCTACTACACACCAAAACTTTTGTTCCTCATTCCCTTTTTCGCCCTCGCCTGTGGGACAGGGACAGACAAAACAGACAATAAAGCCACATCCACCGCCGCCGATCCACTCGCCAGGGCCTCCAGAAAAGACAGCAGTGGGTGGATCTATGTCCACCTGGAGGGCAGCCCTTCCGATATTGGTTACCAGCATGGATATCTGCTTGCTGAAGACATCGATACTACCCTGCAAGCATTGTCCTCCTTCCTGCAGCATGAAACAAAAAAGGATTGGGAGTTCTACCGCCATTGCGCCGCCAGTTTCCTATGGCCAAAGGTCGACTCCGAATACAAGGCCGAGATCAACGGCATCGTGGCCGGATTAAAAGCAAAGCATAAAAATTACGACAGCCTCGATATCACCGCTCTCAATGCACAAGAAGAGCTGGCTTATTATTATGTCCCCCAACTGATGGACAAACAAAAACCAGGCAGCGGGGACAACAAAGCCCCCGGCAATTGCAGCGCATTCATCGTCACCGGCAGCTATACAAAGGATGGTAAGATCGTGATAGGCCACAACAACTGGACGTCGTATATGATAGGCCAGCATTGGAATGTCATCGCCGACATCGTCCCCGACAAAGGCAGCCATATGCTGATGGACTGCATGCCCGGCTATATCCACAGCGGAGACGATTTCGTCATTACCAGCAACGGCATCCTCATCACCGAGACTACCATCACCCAATTCAAAGGCTTCGACTCCACCCAGACACCCGAGTTCGTACGTGCCAGGAAGTCCGCACAATATGCCAACAGCATCGACGATGTCATTCAGATATTTGTAACAGGCAACAATGGAGGATATGCCAACGATTGGCTCATCGGGGATATCAAAACCAACGAGGTTGCCAAGCTCGAGCTGGGGCTGAAAGACTACAGGGTATGGAGGTCGAAAGATACCGCCATCGTTGGATCGAACTTTGCCAGCGATCCCAAATTGATAAAGGAGGAGACCACCTTCAGCACCACCGATCCCACTACTTCTCCCAATGCCCGTAAAAAAAGAATGGAACAGCTTGTGCTCGTAGATATGAAGGGTAAGATCGATCTCGAGGAAGGCAAAAAGATAGAGTCCGACCACTACGATGTCACCCATCACGCTAACGCGAACAATAAATGCGTCGTTTGCGGCCACGTGGATGAGGATAAAAAGGGGTGTATGGAATGGGACTGGCCCGCCTATTATCCCGGAGGAGCCGTCCAAAGCAAGCTGACAACAGCCGATCTGGCAAAGGACCTCAAATTCTGGGCTCATATGGGTCATCCCTGCGGACAGGATTTCATCGCCGCCCCCTTTTACAAGCTGCATCCCGAATATGCCTGGCAGGCAAAATATCTCACCGCCCTGCGCGCCTACCCCTGGACATTGTTCGGTGCCAGATAACACTCAATCACCGACATTATGCCTGTATATAAGGAGAATAGCCCAGTGCCCGTCATAGGTATTGAAGGATTCCGCAAGGGACAGACAGCCGGCCAGAAAGAGCTTTTGTTCAATGAGCTGCATGGGGCCAGACGAATAGAAACACCGCATAAACACGATTTTTTTATCATCAACCTGTTCGACCGGGCAAAAGGCATACATAACATAGATTCGGTAGATCACCCCATCGGCAATCGCCAGGTCCATGTACTGTTCCCCGGACAAATGCATAAATGGGACATCCGGGCGGGGACAATAGGTTACCAGCTGATGATAGAGCGATCCTTTTTCGAACAGTTTGCCCCTTATTTCAGATTCTCATTTGCCAATTACCAAAACCATCCCGTCATCCGCCTGACTAAAAATGCCTTCCAACTGTTGCTTTATGAATTTGACGCCATTAAAGATGAGCTGAAGAAGGAGAATTCGCTCGTGCATTTGATCAGCGCGCGTGCCGCCGTTATTGCAGCAATAGTAAGCAGGGAAGCAGAGAATGCCTTTACGGAATTTAAAGTTTACCAGTCCAACCCCCGGCTGGCGAAATTCAATATGCTGATAGATGAATTTTTCAAAGTACAAAAGTCAGTGGCCTTTTATGCCGAAAAACTGCATATCAGCGCCAATTATCTGAATATCCTTTGCAAAAAACATTTGAAAGTATCGGCTACCCGGCTCATACAACAACGGGTATGTACGGAAGCCAAAAGGCTGCTCCAAAGCCCCGATCTTTCCATTAAAGAAATTGCTTTTGAATTGGGCTTCGCAGATCACGCATATTTCTCCAACTTTTTTAAAAGCCAGACAGGGTTGACGCCCACCGGATTCCGGGGAAGTGATAAATATTACAAAGAATGACATAAATCCTTCAGGTTTGGCAGGCCGCCGCCAATGTAACTTTGATACAGGATCATCTCAGTCAAAAGTTACAGCATGCAACATTCATCCATATCGCGCAAAGATTTCCTTAAAAACTCCGCATTAGGCCTTGCGGGATTGGCATTTGCTCCAAAGGCATTCCAGACACAGCCCAACGGCGCACCCTGGGGCAGCGCGGCTAACCGTTATACGTTGAAGAACGTTCGTCTGGAGACAGGTTTTGAGCAGGAAGGCGAGGATGTCATCGCCACGACCACCGGGCTTTTTTCTATTGAGATAGAGGACGGAAAAATAAAAAAGATCAGCCCCAATCAGCCCAATGCCAATGCCATCGATGCCAAAGGCATGCTGATGCTTCCTTCATTTAGGGATATGCACATCCATATGGATAAGACCTTTTACGGCGGCCCCTGGCAAGCGACAAGAAGAAGAATAGGAGGCGTGAAAGGGATGATAGCGCTGGAACAGAAGATCCTGCCGGAAATGCTGAAAAACTCCACCTACAAGGCGGAAAAGATGATTGAACTGCTGCAATCCAAAGGAACCGCGTTTGCACGCAGCCATGTCAATATCGAACCAACCTCCAAATTGGATTCCCTGAAACATCTTCAAAAGGCCCTGGAAAACAAAAAGAACGTCTTCGGAGCCGAGTTGGTAGCGTTCCCACAGCATGGAGTGTTTTATACAGATACCGTTCCTTATCTGAAAGAAGCCGCTACAATGGATATTGATTTTATTGGTGGCGTAGATCCTTACACCGTTGACGGCGCCATTGAAAAAACAATGGACTTTACGGTACAATTAGCCCTGGATCATAATAAAGGCATCGACATCCACTTGCATGAGACGGGGGAGTCGGGGTTAAAGACGGTGGAATACCTGATCGATAAGGTCAACAAAAACCCCGTCCTGAAAGGGCGGACATATCTGAGCCACTGTTTTGTTTTAGGGAAATTAGATACTGCCAAACAGGAAGAGATGGCCGAAAAGCTCTCCGCTGCCCAAATTGGTATCAATTCCACCATACCTTTCGGCGGTTTGATCATGCCCATCCCCACCCTAATGAAGCACGGAGTAAAAGTAATGACCGGCAACGACAGCATCATGGACCACTGGAATACATTTGGAACAGGGAGTGTCCTGCAAAAAGCGAATTTGGTCGCGCAATTGTATGGATATACCACGGAATTCGGTTTATCGAGAATATTAAAGCTGGCGACAACAGGTCCGTTGCCTCTGGACGACAAAGGCGTACAGCAGTGGCCCAAAGTGGGTGATGCCGCCGATCTCGTCCTCATCGATGCAAGCTGCTCGGCCGAAGCCGTATCGAGGATTTCGCCTGTCAGATCGCTGATATACCAGGGGAATATCGTTTTTTGATCATCTATATTGAATACAATGGAAACAACATACGCTGCACTCACAAAAAACAATTATGTTTTAAAAAACGTCCGCTTGGAAACAGCTTTTATGGCTGACGAGGACGGCGTCTTCGGCACCAGGACCGAATTGTTCTGCATGGAGATCAACGACGGGAAAATAACAAAGATCCTTCCCAACAATACGCAGCTGGCCGGGGCTGTCGACGCGAAAGGGCTGCTGATGCTGCCCGCGTTCAAAGATATGCACGTGCATATAGACAAAACCTTGTATGGTTTACCCTGGCAGGCTCTTTCGCCAAAACGGAAGACCGTTCAGGATATGATCGCTTACGAACAGGAGATCATTCCCCGGCTGCTTGAAACATCCACCCATAGAGCAGAATTGCTGATCAACCTTTTGCAAAACTACGGCACCACTTTCGCCCGAACCCATTTTAACGTAGATACAACTTCAGGTCTTCGTTCGCTGGAGAATCTGCAAAAAGCGCTTGACAACAAAAAAGATACATTTAGCGCAGAGCTGGTAGCTTTCCCTCAGCATGGCCTTTATTACACCGATTCGGCTCCCCTGATGAAAGAAGCCGCACAGTTGGACAGCGTGGCTTTCATTGGCGGACTGGATCCTTTCAGCATCGATAAGAACATTGAAAAAGCCATCGATTTTACAGTGCGGCTTGCGATAGACAATAACAAAGGCATCGACATCCACCTGCACGACGCAGGAAAAGAAGGCATACGCACCATCGGGTACCTGGCGGAGCAGGCGCTTTTCAATCCGCAACTGCAAGGGCGTACCTTTGTAAGTCATGCCTTTGCGCTGGCATATCTCCCGCCGAAGGAAGTGGAGGAAATGGCAGAAAAACTGGTGACAGCTAAAGTAGGTATCGTCTCCGCCATCCCGTTCCGCAACAGGACAATGCCCATTCCCACCTTGGTACAACGGGGTGTAGAAGTGCTGGTGGGCAACGATAATGTACAGGACTATTGGAGCACTTTCGGCTCCGGCAATATGCTTCAGAAAGCACACCTGATGGCGGAGCTATATGGCTGGTCCACCGAATTCGATCTTTCCAGGACATTGCGTTTCGCCACGCATAATGTACTTCCTTTAGACGACAAAGGAAATAAGCAATGGCCAAAAACTGGTGATACCGCGGAGTTTGTATTGATAGATGCCGGTTGTTCTGCCGAAGCTGTCGCCAGGATGTCCGGGACAGCTGCTCTTGCGCACGGGGGGAACTTATATTGGAAAAGTTGATACTCCCCCGCTTTTATATCAATCCATTCAGCCGGGCATATTGCAACAACATGATCGTCTTGCCATCCCGGATCTCACCCGTACCGATCATCGACATCGCCTTGTCCGCATCCAGTTCCAACACCTCTATGTCTTCTTGTTCATGAGCCACACCACCCCCATCATTTATTTTCATGCTCCGCTCATACTCCGCCACAAAAAAATACAGGATCTCCGTCACCGAGCCCGGCGACATATAGGCCTCGAATATCTTCCGCACGCTGGCCACCTTATACCCCGTCTCCTCCTCCGTCTCCCTTCGGATGGCATCCTCCGGATTGTCCTTATCCAATAGCCCCGCACAGGCCTCTATCAGCATCCCTGATTCATTCCCATTTATAAAAGTGGGCAGCCGGAACTGACGGGTAAGGATCACTTTTTTCTCTTTCACATTGTACAACAGGATCGTAGCCCCATTCCCACGGTCATAGGCTTCCCTGGTTTGCCGCTCCAGGCTGCCGTCCTTTTTTTGATAATCATAAGTCACCTTCCGGAGCGTGTACCAGTTGTCAGAAAGAACTTTTGTATCGATTATTGTAACCTTTGTGTTTTTCATGCATCGAATATAGGGCTTTCCCTTTCACCGGCCACGCCGATAGGAAGATCCCCCACTTATTCGTAAATTGTATCATGGAAAAAATTGTCAAGATACTGTCCATCCGGAATGTGACACACGACGTACGATCGTATCAGATCGAAAAACCCGCAGGCTATCGGTTCGAACCAGGGCAGGCTACGGAAATATCCATCAACAAGGGCAGATGGAAAGAAGAACGCCGCCCTTTCACCTTCACCAGTCTCAACGATTGGCCCTATCTGGAATTTACCATAAAATCGTACCACGATCATGACGGCGTTACGAACGAGCTCAGCAAATTAGTGCCGGGCGATGAACTGATACTCCGCGACGTGTGGGGCGCCATCTCCTATCATGGCGAAGGCTATTTCATTGCAGGAGGCGCCGGTATCACACCCTTTATCGCCATATTCCGGCAATTACACAAGGACGGCAAGGTCAAAGGCAATCAGCTGTATTTTTCCAATAAGACCAGCCAGGACATCATCCTGAAAGAAGAGTTCGATGGCATCCTTGGCCTCCATGCGCATTATATCCTCACCCGGGAAGAAAACCCCAATTATCGCAAAGGCCCCATCAACAAAGAATTCCTGCTCCGCGAAATAGGAGATTTCAGCAAACCCTTTTATATCTGCGGACCCGATAAAATGGTCAACGACATCACCCAATTGCTCACCGAATTGGGCGCCAATCCCGAAGCCCTCGTCTTCGAAAAGTAGGTCGGACCGCCCCGCCCCCGCAGGCCGGCCCGGCAAAATATTTAAAAAAATATTCCTTCCCCTTTTGCCTAACTTGCACCCCCTACTTTACGCAGTATGTCAACCGACCTGACCAATCCGGATTTTCAGCTGGCCGCCCGATTCGTAAACCAGACGGGCAGATCCCTTTTTCTCACGGGTCGGGCCGGCACCGGGAAGACCACCTTCCTGCAATATATCCGGGACAACACGTTCAAGAAATTGGCCGTCGTCGCACCCACAGGCGTAGCAGCCATCAATGCAGGAGGCACCACCATGCACTCCTTTTTTCAGCTCCCCTTCGGCCCCTATGTCCCCGCGCAACAATATGGATGGAATACAGGTCGCTCCGGCGCCACCGACCCCAACAGCCTGCTGTCCGGCATCCGTATCAACGCCCCCAAACGCGAGCTGCTCCAAGAGCTCGAGCTGCTCATCATCGACGAGATCAGCATGGTCCGGGCAGATATGCTCGACGCCGTGGACGTCCTTCTCCGCCATTTCCGCAACCAGCCACTGCTACCATTCGGCGGTGTACAGGTCCTTTATATAGGCGACCTCTTTCAGCTTCCTCCCGTCGTATCACAAGATGAGTGGCAGCTGCTAAAGGAATATTATAACAGCCCTTTCTTTTTTGATGCGAAGGTCATCCGCGAGCAGCCCCCCATCTACCTCGAATTAAAAAAGATCTACCGGCAGCAGGAAGCGGCCTTTATCGGGATCCTGAACAATATCCGTAACAACAGCGCTACCCCTTATGACCTGGAAAAATTGCACGATCATTATCAGCCCGATTTTACACCACCCCGGGACAGCAGCTATATCACCCTCACCTCTCACAACGCACGCGCCGAAAACATCAACCAGGCCGAACTCGGCAGACTACGCGGCAAGCTCCACGCCTTCGATGCCACCATCACAGGAGAGTTCAGCGATAAAGCCTTTCCGGCCGAAAAGATCCTCCAGCTAAAGGAAGGCGCCCAGATCATGCTCATCAAAAATGACAAAGGCGAGTCCCGTAGATATTTCAACGGCAAGATAGGCGCCATCAAAGCCATCACAGGCGACAAGATTATCATCATCTTTCCCAACGAGCCCGGCGAGCTCATACTGGAAAAAGAGACATGGAAAAACATTCGCTATCAATACAACAGGGAGAAAGACAAGATCGAGGAAGAAGAGCTCGGCGCCTTCTCTCAATATCCCATTCGCCTGGCCTGGGCTATCACTATCCACAAGAGCCAGGGATTGACCTTTGATAGGGCCGTCATCGATGCCGGACAATCCTTTGCCCCCGGACAGGTATACGTAGCCCTTAGCAGACTCCGCTCCATCGAAGGGCTCGTGCTGCAATCCCGTATACACCCGTCGTCCATCAGCACAGACCCAAGGGTCATTGATTATACCAACAGCCGGCAGTCCGGCGAGGAGATACTTAGCTACTTGCGGGACGAGCAATACAATTACATCCGGAACACCCTGCTGAAAGCCTTTGAATGGTCACGCCTCACCGAAGCCATACGGGATCATCAGGCCGGCTTCGACCACCGCCAGATCCCCGGCAAAACAGATGCCATCAGCCTGACAGCATCCTGGCTGGAAACCTCCATCCATCAGCAGGACACCGCCCTCAAATTCTCCCGCCAGCTGGAGCACCTCTTTTACACCGCCCGGGAGAATGGCTACCGGCAATTACAGGAAAGAATTCAGGCCGCTGCTACCTGGTTCCTGCGGAGCCTGGAAGAAGATCAGCTCCAGCCCCTGCAACAGCATATAGAGGAGATCAAAGTTCGCAAAAAGATAAAGAAATACCACACCGAACTGAAGGAGCTAAAGACCATGCTCACCCGAAAAAAACAACAATTGGAAGACGCGCTCACCCTGGTAGATGGCCTGCAAAAAGGAGTAGACGCGGTCCTCTCCGATCTTCAGAACACCCGCCTCGCCCACGCACAAACCCTCAACCCCTCCACAGACGCAGACCCCGCTGCAACATCTTCTCCCGAAAATACCTCCGGCAAAACAAAAACGCCAAAAGGAGAAACCCATCGTATCAGCCTTCATCTCTACAAAGCAGGCATCCCCATTGCCGAGATCGCATCCCGCCGCGGCCTCGCCCTCAACACCGTCGAAGGCCACCTGGCATCCTTCATCCTCACAGGAGAGATAGATATAAAAGAGCTCGTGCCCGAGCGCAAGATAGAGTTCATCAGGGTCGCTCTACTGGAATTCGGGGACGACGCAAAGATCGGTCCCGTCAAAGCCCGGCTGGGCGATGATTACAGCTTCGGAGAGATACGGGCCGTACAACAGCACCTCCGCCTGCATGGACGCCTCCGATAGCGGCCCTCACTGGTCTGCCACAGCCTCCCTCGAATCCGCCAAAGGCAGGCCCTCACTCCACCCGTAAACTCTTCACCGGATTTGCCACCGCCACCTTCAATGCCTGAAAGCTCACCGTCATCAGCGCTATCAACAGGGCCGCCCCACCCGCCAGCAGGAACACCCACCACTGCACATCGACATGATACGCGAAATTCTGCAGCCATGCATGCATCGCCCACCACGCCAAAGGAGAAGCCACCACAAAAGCTATCAGCACCAGCAGCAGGAACTCTCTCGACAACAGCCCGAACAACGTACCGACCCTTGCCCCCAGCACCTTCCGTATCCCGAACTCCTTCGTCCGCTGCTCCGCCGTGAACATCGCCAGCCCCAGCAAACCCAGACAGGAGATAAATATCGCCAAAAACGCAAAACAGTTCGACAGGCTGTGCACGATGGCTTCGCTCTTATATAATTTCTGATATTCCTCGTCCGCAAATCTATACGTGAAAGGAAATTTCGGGTTCAGCTCCCTGCACAATCTTTCCAGCTCCGCCAGCGCCTGCTTCGTCTGCCCCGCCTTTGTCCTTACGAGCGCACTCCCCCAGGATTCCTCTTCCCGCAGCCGGATGATCAACGGCTGGATAGGCTCATGCAATGAATTAAAATGAAAATCCTTCAGCACTCCCACGATCGTTCCCTTTTTTTGCCAAAAGGTCAGTCGCTTGCCGATAGGGTCCTTATATCCTATTTTCTTCAGAGCCGACTCGTTGATGAGATACCCCACCGAATCCGTTGGAAAGTCCTGAGAAAAATCCCTGCCCGCCACAAATTGCAGACGCAGCGTTCGGGCCATACCATATCCAACCGAGGCCTGCGTGAACATAGGTTGCACATTCGGGTCCTTGCCGTCCCAGCCCACCCCACCCGTCCCATTCTCGATCTGGGTAGGCTCCTGTGTCATACGCGAAACATCACCCACCCCCGGAAGACGCAGGGCCTCCTCCTTGAATGTTTTATACTTACCCGTAAGATCTCCCTCCAGCGGGATATAGACAAGATTTTCCCGGTCAAAACCCAGGTTCATCGTTCGGACATAGTTCACCTGGCTCGCAATGACGATCGTCCCGATGATCAGCACGATGGACAGTACGAATTGAAAGATCACCAGCCCCTTTCGCAGCCAGGCCGCCCCCCCGCCAAATTTCAGAGATCCTTTCAGTACCCTTATCGGCTGGAAGGAGGAAAGGAACAGCGCCGGATAAGAGCCCGCGATCGCACCCGTCACCAGCGTAAGAGCCGCCATCCACAACCAGAAAGAAGAAGATCCATAAGGGAAGGCGATATGTTTTCCCGTCATCTGATTAAAGAAAGGCAATACCAGCACCAGCAACCCCAGCGCCAGTATCATCGAGAAAAAAGCCAGCAGGATCGCCTCGCTGATAAATTGCCGGATCAGGGCCGGCCGGACAGCGCCTACCACCTTGCGTATCCCTATCTCCTTGGCCCGCTTCACCGACCGGGCTGTCGTCAGGTTCATAAAATTGATACAGGCTATCAGCAGGATAAAGACCGCCACGATGCTGAATAGACGCACGTATTCGATACGTCCTCCCGCTATCTTCCCGTCTTTAAAAGTCGAATGCAGGTAGGCTTCCCTGGTCCGCTGCATGCCCAGCTCGATCCGGAAACTCTTGCTTTGCTCTTTATTATAGTTATCCAGGAAATGTGCAATTTTCTTTGTCACCAGGTCCGCATTCGCATCCTTCCGCAGCAACAGCAACGTATTCGGCCCGTTATTCCCCCATTCTTTTGCCCAGCTGTTCTCTTCCAGGAAATTATCCCAGCTCTTCAAATAGTCGAACTTATCCGAGGATATATCCGGCACATCCTCGAACACCGCCGTCACCTTAAAAATTTTGCTGTTCTGATAACGGATCGGTTTGCCGATCGCCTCTCGGGGCGAGCCAAAAAAGTCCACCGCCATCTTCCGCGAAATAGCAATATCCGTCGGACCAGGCAGGGCCGTCGCCGGATTGCCCTCCAATAAGGGATAGCTGAACATTTTAAAAAAGTCCGGCCCCGCCGAACAGCCCTTCTCCTTTAAGGTCTTTTCCCCTACCTGGAAGGTATTGTCCCCCTCCCAGGTGAACCCCGACGCCAGCTCCACCTCCGGCAGCATCTTCTTCATTTCCGCCGGCAACAGCCCCGGGGTATAATACCCTGCCTCGATCTTCCCGTCATAATACTGCCGCTCGTACACTCTGTAAAGCCTGTCCCCCTTCTCATGCCAGGCATCCACGCTCCGCTCGTCCTGGATCCAGAGCAGGATCAGCAGGCTGCAGGTCATTCCCATTGCCAGCCCAAAAATGTTCAGAAAACTGTACCCCTTGTGCTTCCAGAGGTTACGAATGGCTACTTTAAAGAAATTCTTTAGCATAGGTCGTTTTTTCTCATTTGAGTAAAGGCGCGCACCGACGACATTTGTTGCATACAGCCCCAAAAAAAGTCACTTCCCAACTAAACCATTCCCCACCTTCCGGGTCTAATCCCCCATAAAACTATACTATGAGACGAATCCATGGCATATTGATAGTAAGTTCCTTAGTCCTTTCCCTATCCAGCTGTAGCAGCTCCAAAGTATCCAGATCCAGCCTGGTACCCTTTACCAAAGACCTGAAACAGAAGTTGGAAGGCGGAAATATCGACCTCAAGCAGGTGCAGTTCTATGTCGATCAGAAGATCGTGCTCGAACGAAACCTGGGCGATCAGAAGGTAGAGGTTACCTCCGGTGTCGTAAAGCTCGAGAATGGGAAATATATCAACGAGGTCATTATTCCCGCCCTTACTCCAGGCATCTGTGAAGGAGTGGAAGGAGATAAACTGATGATAAGCTTCGAAAAAGGTAATA
The DNA here is from genome assembly GCA_001898505.1 of Sphingobacteriales bacterium 50-39. Lineage (GTDB taxonomy): Bacteria > Bacteroidota > Bacteroidia > Chitinophagales > Chitinophagaceae > Puia. The sequence continues at coordinate 82,987 of MKTZ01000001.1, read as the reverse complement.
ACAATCTCCCTTTTGGCCCCGGCAGCGGATATACATTTAATGAATATTCGTTATATGGCGTAGAATGGAAGAATGGCACCACCGCCGTGATGTATGACTCCAATAAATTCAGGGCCCACTGCGGCAGCTGCCAGGACGTTGCTTCCGTCACCCTCCTGATACGGAAAAATGTAAAGGACAAGCTCGAACATAAATCCCGAACCCTCAAGGGCCGGACAGTAGGGAAATAAAATGTCCGTCCTGGACAACGGGCCTCCGGCCCGTTCTGAGTCAGTTCTGAGCCAGGGCGCTGCTTTCTATAGTACGAGGAAAAGGCAACCATGAGCTGCCCGTCCGCCTTGTTTTATGGAACGCTTACTTTTTTTTACCTTCAACTATTCCATGTCAAAAAAAAGAAAGCCTAAATTACTGGCAGGCTATACGCATCACAACAAGGTCAGACTCGTCCACGGCGGCAGCGACTATTTTTCCACGCTCATACAAATGATCGACCAGGCCAGGATCATGATCCACCTGCAAACTTATATCTTCGAGGGCGATGAGACGGGCCTGACGGTCAGCGCCGCGCTCATACGGGCCGCCCAACGCAAGGTACAGGTATACGTGCTCCTCGATGGATATGCCTCCCAGGACCTCTCCAGGGATATTATAAGGGAATGGAAGGAGGCCGGCATACGATTCCGCTGGTTTTGGCCCCTGATCAAAAGCCGCCAATTCTACTTCGGGCGAAGAATGCACCATAAAGTAGTGGTCGTGGACGCCTCCTATGGCCTGGCCGGGGGCGTTAACATCAGCGACAGATACAATGACATCGGCGGGCAAAAAGCCTGGCTCGACAGGGCCCTGTTCGTGGAAGGCGAGGCTGCGCTCAAGCTCCATATCATTTGCAGGGACATGTGGACAAAAGCCTACTGGAAAAAGGACGGAGGACGCAAGGAAAAATTCTCATGGCTGCCCGGCACCACCCCCACCGAAGAATGCATGGTAAGGGTGCGACGCAACGACTGGGTGCAGGGCAAAAGCCAGATATCCAAAAGTTACCTCGAGATGTTCCGGAATGCCCATTCCCATATCACCATACTTTCCAGCTATTTTCTACCCGGCTCCATTTTCCGCCGGCAAATGGCCCTCGCCGCCCGCCGCGGTGTCAAAATAAAGGTCATCGTAGGCAGCATCTCCGATGTAAAGATCTCACGATATGCCGAGCGGTACATGTACCGGTGGCTCCTTCGCAACAACATCGAAGTGTATGAATACCTCGACACCGTTCTCCACGGCAAGCTCGCCGTATACGATGGACAATGGATGACCAATGGTTCCTATAATGTAAATAAGATCAGCGCCTACGCCAGCGTGGAATTGAATATGGACGTCCGGAATGCAGCGTTCGCGGGGACGGTGGAAAAGGAGATGGACGAGATCATTGCCCGGCACTCAGTCCGCATCACAGAAAAGAACTTTCACCACTCCGTATACGCTCAGTTCATGCAATGGCTGGCCTTCCAGACCATACGGTTGCTTTTCTTCCTTTTTACATTTTATTTCCGGCAGGAGAAAGGGAGTTGATCATCTCCCTTCAATTTTTTGTAAAAAAATTCGAAAGGCCCTTCGGTCCCACCCCGCCAAACGCCCCCGTTGCAATATGATCTCATTCTCCCCCGGCTGGTGCAAAAAATAATGGAAGACAAACCGCGCCTTTCCATCCTCCCATCCCCGTATTTGCCCAAACCGCAGATCGTTGAACACCAGCGTATCGCCCCATTGTTCGATGGTATAAAACCGCTGCGAGAATCGCACCAGCTCACGCACGTCCTCCCTCGATCGCAGCGTATTTAAAAGAGAATCATTTCGGGGAAAATAGCTCCATTGCACCGACCTCGTATGGCCCAACAAAGACAGATATCCCGCGTGAAAACCCGCCGAATCCTCCGCCACGATATACCACAGCCAGTTGTTCAGCGGGGTCGGCGTAGTGAAATACCTGTCATATTGTATCCGCTGACTGTGCAGCGCCTCCGTTGCCCACTTGTCGATCCTGTATTTATTCAGAAGACAATAATAGAAGTAGCAACAGCTCATGATCAGCCCAAACCGTATCCAGAAGACACGCCACCTGCTATGGCTTTTCAGGAACAGCAGTACTATGAACGAAATACCAAGCCATATCGAGAAGAAAGGATCCACCACGAAGAGGATATTGAAGGATACCCGGTAATGGCTGAAAGGCTCGAACCAGCCCGTACCATATGCGTTGAATGCGTCGATGAAGATGTGAATGAACAGTTCCAGCCCCGCGAAAAAGAACCACCACCCAAAAGACATACCCGCGCCACGCCACCTCCACCGCCCAACCCAGGCAAATAAGAGGGCCACCACCGCCACGAACAAAAGAGAATGCGTGATACCCCGGTGCGCCATCACATCATGCGCGGTATCCATCCAGGAAGAAGCCACGAAGTCGATGTCCGGCAGACTCTGCGCCACCGCTCCCAGCAGCATCGCGATCCTACCGATTTTTCGCCCCGCCACGGCATCCCCAATAATGGCGCCTAACGCTATATGCGTGATCGAATCCATTTATTCACCATCCAACGTTTTCCTGCCTTTCACGGCAGCTCCCTCATGCTGCTGCAGGTCCAATACCACCATCACATTCTTCCCCTTCTTCAACCAGGAGGCGGGGCAGTATAGCCGCTGCTGCGGCCCTACATACCAATATCTTCCCAGATTGTGGCCATTGACCCACACCACGCCTTTCTTAAACCCGCTCATATCGAAATAGGTATCCGCCACCTGCTCAAGCTCAAAGCTCCCCTTAAAAAATATTCCCTCCTTAAGGTCGCCTCCCTTGCTCATCCCATTCGTCAATCCTCCCACATATGATTCACTCAACGGCAGGTTGAATATCTCCCAATTCATCAAGGTCATTCCATTCAGGGTCACCCGGTCCGTTATTCCCTTCCGGTCGATCATATACTGCGCAAAATTGATATGCCCCATCCCTTCTACCAATATTTCCAGCAGCGGGTCCTTCACCTCCGACTTCGGCAGCTTCACCGTCCATTTGCCGCCATCACGGAACACCGTGTCCACCAGCCGCCCGTTCAGGAATATCATCGCATAGTCATGCGGCTCCGTGATCGTGAGACTGCCGCTCTTATGCCCGATGAGATGAGTTCTGTAAAGGATCATACCGCTGTGCTGACCATAATCCTCCATAGGACGCGGCTGCGGCGATCTCACCCCCGCAGGCAAATGCTCCCACAGGGAAGTGAATGGTTCCAGGCTAAAAGAAGCTGTCTCCATCGCAGGTACAGACGCAGGCACATCCGGCAGCTTTTTACCCGCATATTCTCCAATGAGCTTTCGCAATGCATAATATTTGGGAGTGGCATTACCCTGCTCGTCGATAGGAGCGTCGTAATCGTAGCTCGTCACGTCCGGCTGGAACTGGACAGGAGAAAATGCGTTGGCCCCCGCCGTAAATCCGAAATTGGTCCCGCCATGCACCACATATAAATTTAAGGACCGCCCGTGCGACAAAAGATAACGCACCTCCCGCAGTATCCCGGACGTGTCCGGACGTTGCCATTTTTCTTTCCAGTGAGTGAGCCATCCCGGATAGCTCTCGCTGCTAAAGGCCGGCACATGAGGGTTCTGCGAAAAGGCCTGGGCGAAATCCCCATCGCTGCCACCGCTGTCCAGTCCAATAGCGCAGCCCGGCAGGCTCCCCGCCCCCAGCATATAGTCCGTAGCGCCATCCGCCGTATAGAAAGGAACGCTGATCCCCGAAGCCCGCCACCATTTTCGCAACGTCTCCAGGTAAGTCCTGTCATTACCATAGCTGCCATACTCATTCTCGATCTGCGTCATCAAGATGGGACCGCCCTTGTCACATTGTAAAGGCGCCACCTCCGCCGCCACACGAGCGACATAACGCTTCACCGCACTCATATACCGTGGGTCCATACAACGCACTTTCATATCCGGCGTCTTCAACAGATAAAAAGGCAGACCTCCCCAATCCCACTCCGCGCATACATAAGGTCCCGGACGCAGCAGCACCCACATCTTCTCCTCGCCGCACATCCGGATAAAAGCCGCTATATCGTGATTGCCCGTTCGGAAATCCCATACCCCCGGAGAGGACTCATGATAGTTCCAGAACAGGTACACTGCAATGGTATTACACCCCATCGCCTTCGCCATCCGGATACGATGCCGCCAGTACTCCCGGGGAATACGCGCCGGATGCATCTCACCGCTGATGATCTGAAAGGGCTTGCCGTCCAGCAAGAATGTGGTGTCGCGAAAAGAAAATACATGCCTGTCCTGGGCCATCAGGGTATGGCCTGCAAGGAACGCTACCAGAAGGATCCAAAGGAATTTATTCATGTCCCGAAGATAAGTAAGTTGTACATTTATAGATAACCCTTACTTATGAACGAGCCATTATTGTGGGAGTCCGACGTCGCCGATTGGGAGAAGGTCTCTGTTGAAACCTACAAATTTGTTCTTGACCAGGCAAAAGAACACCTGGACGAGATCATAGAGGAATCACTGGCCATTACGCAAAGATGAATGTCTATCTTGCTGTCATACGTTGCAGCGCTATCAGGACTATTAGGCTATGCATTCTCTGAGAAGTCGAAAATTACCCATGGTAGTGGTTGGATCATCTGTTTCTCCATCTGCATTGCTATCCTATCCACCTACTCATTTACCCTCTTATTTCAGTTGATATATCCAAAGGACGTATTTTGCAAAGGGAGCCCTCCCGAAGAAATATTCTATCAGGAAATATTTAAGGGTCGTGCCGAAGAAGAATCTTACAAAAATGTTTTGTACAATGAAATAGAAAGTATCCAGGACAAGATTGAAAGAATGATAACATCCAATGATAAAAGATCTGCACAGTATAGAAGAACGTTAAAAATATCTCTACTGCTCATAGCAATAGCTATATTCATAATAGTGCGTGCTATTTATACCTAGTCCTTATACTGGGATGAGGCGTATTAGGTTTGGGTTGTACTCTGGGCTTTGCCATATCTTCCAAATTTATCCAAAGATATAAATTTCCCCTTGATCTTTCAAATCTCCCCAAACCCACAAGTATCTAACCATCAATATCTTATAATTTCCCCCGCTCTATCACCCTCGCCCCCCCATCTGCCGTCCCCGACACGACGATATCCGCCATGCCGATAAAGAACCCATCCTCCATCACCCCCGTAATATCACTCACCCGCCGGTGCAGCCCAGCCGGGTCCTCGATCCTTCCAAAGGAACAATCGAAAATATAATTGCTGTTATCCGTCAGATAAGGCTTATCCCCCGCCATCCGCATCCGCGGAGTACACCCCAACGCCGCCAGCTTACGCTCCGTCAGCTCCCAGGCAAAAGGGACCACCTCCACCGGCAGGGGAAATTTCCCCAGATGCTCCACCAGTTTGCTCTCATCGACGATGATGATATAGAACTTCGTAACAGCCGCTACGATCTTTTCCCTCAACAACGCGCCGCCCCCACCCTTGATCAGGTTCAGCCCCCTATCCACCTCATCCGCCCCGTCGATGGTAATATCCAGCTGCCCCACCTCCGAAAAGGGGATGATTGGAATATTCAGCTCCCTCGCCAGCGCCTCCGACTGTTCAGAAGTGGCTACCGCCTTCACCGACAGCCCGTTTTTTACCATTTCCCCGATCCCCTGGATGGCCCAATAGGCCGTGGACCCCGTCCCCAACCCCAGCGTCATGCCCCCCTTGATGTACTCAATTGCCTTGCCGGCAGCGATTCTTTTTCCTTTAACAGCAGCGTTTTCCATGATTATCAATTATTTATATATGTTTACTCTACTTTTTTGGTGGGGAACAGCAAATTCCCTACTTTTATGCTCTCATCATTCACATGAACCACGGATTTGCAAATATAGCTTGTTGTTGTTGCTGTTGTAAGCAAGCCATGGTTATTTTGGTGGAGGATGACCTCTTATAAGCTTAGTAAACTGTTTTCAGCAAACATATAAAGCTCCACCGCAAGTGGAGCTTTTCTTATTTATAGCATATGTCAACAACAACCGATCTTATCGCCCATAACGACCTCCTCTCTTCCGTAAAAGGATTGGAGAAAAAGATAGGGAATACCCCGCTGCACCGGGTCACCCGTCTGTTGAATAAAAAGAACGTACACGTCTATGCCAAGAAGGAATGGATGCAGCTGTCCGGCAGCGTCAAGGCCCGCGCCGCCTACAATATCATCCGCAAGGCCATAGAAAACGGCGACCTTTCCCGGCGCCGCACTCTTCTGGATGCCACCAGCGGCAATACAGGCATCGCCTATGCACATATCGCCAAAGAGCTCGACATCCCCGTCGCCCTCTGCCTGCCCGAAAATGCCTCCAGGGAAAGGAAAGATATCCTCGAGTCGCTGGGCGTCCGCCTCATCCTCACATCCCGCTTTGAGGGCACCGATGGGGCCCAGCAGGTCGCCAAAAGCCTGGCGGAGGAAGACCCTGAAAGCTATTATTACGCTGATCAATACAAGAACCAGAACAACTGGAAAGCCCATTATCATACCACCGCCCCGGAAATTTATGGAGCCCTGCCCGGGATCACCCATTTTGTCGCAGGTCTGGGTACTACCGGTACTTTTGTAGGCACTGGCCGCCGGCTACGTGAGCTAAAACCTTCCATTCAGCTCATATCTCTCCAGCCCGACTTTGCCCTGCACGGTCTGGAAGGATGGAAGCATATGGAGACAGCCCTCGTGCCAAAGATCTATGATCCCACCGTTGCCGATGCGAATTATGAGGTCAGCACCGAAGAAGCGCACGACATGATCAAGGCAGCCTATAAATATGAAGGGCTCCTGTTAAGTCCCTCTTCCGCAGCCAACCTCGCCGGCGTCCTGCGCATCGCGCAACAGCTGGACGAAGGGACCCTTGTTACCGTGCTGCCCGACAACGCAGATAAATACAGTGAAATAATCAAAAAACTTTTACAACAATGATCATCATCGAACCCGGGGTCCGTCAGCTAATGATCGAGGATGCAATAAACACATTCCCCGACGAATGCTGCGGCTTCCTCTTCGGCAGGGAAGAGCATGACGGCACACGCATTCTTGTCGACATACTGGCCGTAGACAATTCCAAAGAAGGAGACAAACGCAGACGATTTGAGATCTCTCCGCTGGATTATATGACAGCCGAGCAACATGCCCTGGACCACGATTGGACCTTATTGGGAATATATCATTCCCATCCCAATCACCCCGCTATCCCTTCTGAGCATGATAGGGTGGCGGCGCAGCCCTTTTTCTCTTATGTCATCGTGTCCGTGCTCGAAAAGGAAGTCGTCACCCTGCGCTCCTGGGTATTGAACGATAACCAGCAGTTCGAAGAAGAAAAAATAATAGATTACCAATTCTCATAAAATAAAAAAGGATAAATAAAATGGCAACCGTGATCATTCCCACACCGCTGAGGAAATTCACCAATAACACCGCCAGACTGGAAGTCAAGGCCGGTACGATACAGGACACCGTTAATGAGCTGACCCGGAATTTTCCCGATCTTAAAAAGCATCTGCTCGACGAAGGTGGCGGCATCCGCAGCTACGTCAATATCTTTGTAGGCAATAACGATATCCGCGATCTCCAGCAGGAGCACACCGCCGTAAAGGACGACACCGTCATCAGCATCGTTCCCGCCATCGCCGGCGGCAGTCCCGACCAACCCCTCTTTACAAAAGAAGAGCTGGCCCGGTACAACAGACATATCATCATCCCCGGTTTTGGTATGGAGGCCCAGCAAAAGCTGAAGAAGTCAAAGGTCCTCGTCATTGGCTCCGGTGGACTCGGCAGCCCCGTGCTCCTGTACCTGGCAGCCGCAGGTGTCGGCACCATCGGTATTGTCGACTTCGACGTCGTGGATGACAGCAACCTCCAACGGCAGGTGGTGTTCGGTATCGATGAGATCGGCAAGCCCAAGGTAGAGGCTGCCAAAAGAAGGCTCGAAGCCCTCAACCCTTATATAAAACTGCATCTCTACAATACCCATCTCAACTCTTCGAACGCCCTCGAGATCTTTAAGGATTACGATGTCATCGCGGACGGGACAGACAATTTCCCCACCCGCTACCTCGTCAACGACGCTGCTGTCCTGCTGGGCAAACCCAATGTATACGCATCCATCTTCCAGTTCGAAGGACAGGTATCCGTATTCAATTACACCGACAGCAAGGGTCATACAGGCCCCAACTACCGTGACCTTTATCCCACCCCTCCCCCTCCCGGACTCGTTCCCAGCTGCGCCGAAGGCGGCGTCCTCGGCGTCCTGCCCGGTATCATCGGCAGCCTGCAGGCCCTCGAAGTCATCAAGGTCATTACAGGCGTAGGAGAAACCCTCTCCGGAAGATTTTACATTTTTGACGCCCTCAACTTCGAGAACAGGACCTTTAATATCAAGAGAAGGGAAGACAACCCCATCAACGGGAAGAACCCCACCATCACAGCCCTCATCGACTATGAACAATTCTGCGGCATGCGGGCAGTGGAAGAAAAACCCCTGAAAGAGATCACCGCAAAAGAGCTATACGACTGGCAGGTCAAAGGGGAGAAATTCCAGCTCATCGATGTCAGGGAACCGCACGAATACGACATCGTCAACATTGGCGGCGAACTCATTCCCCTTGCCACCGTCAGCGACAACGCCGGCAGGATCGACACCGAAAGAAAAGTAGTGGTTCATTGCAAAATGGGAGGCAGAAGCGCAAAAGCCATCCGCGAGCTGGAAGAAAAATTCGGGTTCACCAATTTGTACAACCTCAAGGGCGGCATACTGTCTTATATAGACGAAGTCCAGCCCGAGCTGACAAAATATTAATGGATCATTTTTGCACAGGCGTGGGGCGGAGCACAGCTCCGACCAAACAAGTCCGGGCCGCCAGGTCCGGCTTTTTTGTATCATGCACCACCGTGAAGGCCAGCAGGACCAGCACCACACCCAAAAAAGATAAAGCCGCGAGACGTTGCATATACTTTGTTTTAATTCTCCCTGATGCCCTGGCCACCGGTGACAATACAGGAATTGACAACCACCTGCCATTCCAATTTGATCAAGCCTGTCAACCAGGGTATCAGGAAGTATCCTATCAAATTGGTAGAGTAAATATAAAACACACATTCGGCATCTCCAAATAAATAGTCCACTATTTTTGTAGACTTTTAATAATCCAGTAACTTCTCGATTTTTTCGGCCAGTTTGGCCGCACTCGGCAGCATGGCGCTCTCCAGCCCCATATTCATGGGCACCGCCGGCAGGTCCAGGGCTCCCATCACCTCCACCGGCGCATCCAGATGCACATAACAATGTGACGAGATACGCCAGGCCAGCGCCTCTGCAAAAGAATTATTCTGTTGTTCCTCCGTCAGCACCAGACACTTCCCATGCCGCCGGACAGTAGAAAAGATCAGTTTCTCATCCAATGGATACAAAGTCCGCAGGTCCAGCACCTCCACACATCCCGGGAAATGCTTTGCCGCCGCCTTGGCCCAATACACCCCCATGCCATAGGTAATGATACAGCAGGTCTCCCCTCTCCCGGTAGTCGCCCCATCCGCAGTCAGGGCAATACCCGCCCGCCCCAGCGGTAGTATATAGTCCCTGGAAGGCTCCACACATTTGGCATCCTCCGTCCCCGGCACCTTGCTCCAATACAGCCCCTTATGCTCCAACATGATCACAGGGTTCGGATCCAGGAACGCAGCCTTCATCAAACCCTTCATGTCCGCTGCATTGGAAGGATACACCACTTTTATGCCCTTGATAGACAACAGCGTCGTCTCGATACTCCCGCTATGATAAGGCCCACCCCCTCCATAGGCCCCGATAGGTACCCGGATCAACGTCTGCACCGGGAATTTACCGGCGCTGAGGTAACAGGACTTCGATATTTCCGTCACCAGTTGATTGAACCCCGGATAGATATAGTCTGCAAATTGAACTTCAACGATTGGCTTCGCCCCCACCGCACTCATCCCCACCGTCGAGCCGATGATATAGGCCTCCTGTATGGCCGTATTAAAGACCCGATGATCCCCAAACTGCTCCGCCAGCGTGGCCGCCTCTCTGAATACTCCACCCAGCCGCCGCCCCACATCCTGGCCATATAGTAATGCCTCCGGACAGTCTTCCATGATCTCACGGATGGCGAACAAGGCGGCATCCACCATGATGACCTTCTCCCCCCTGGACGGACTCCGCTCCCCTTCTTCCTCCTTCACAGGCGTCGGAACAAAGACAAAATCCATCACGGTCGCCGGGTCCGGCTCAGGCGCCGCTACCGCCTCCCGGAAATGCTCCGCTACCAGCGCGACAGCCGCTTTCTCGATAGCCAGCAGTCGGCCGGGCTCCATCCCCAATCCAAGCATCCGCGCCCTTAACTTTGGCAATGGATCCTGAAGGGCATGCTCCTCCAGATCTTCCGCGCTACGATAAAACTCCTTCCTTACCCCGCTGGTATGATGCCCTAACAACGGAACCTTTGCCTGTACCAGGTAAGGACAACGGCCATTCCTTACCTCCCCAATCACCCGGTCCATTGCTTCATAGCTTTCCTGGAAGTCACTACCGTCGATACGTATACGCGCCATCCCTGAAAAACCCGCCGCATATTCATAAGCATCCATTGCCCTCGATTCTTCCGACCGCACGCTGATCCCCCAGTCATTGTCCTGCACCAGGTAGATGATCGGCAGTTTTTTCAGCACCGCAAATTGAAAAGCCTCGCTGACCTCCCCTTCCGTCACGCTGGCGTCACCCAGGCTGCAGATGACGACGGGCGCCTCCCCATGCTCCCCTCTTCTCAACAGCGTAGAGCCGATCTTTTCCAGATATGCCAGCCCCTGCGCAATCCCCGTCGTAGGAATGGCCTGCATACCGGTAGCGCTGCTTTGATGGATGATCCCCGGCTTGTCCTTCTCCCGGTAGTTAGGATGAGCATAGTATTCCCGCCCACCGGTAAATATATCGCCCCCCTTGGCCAGCAGCTGCAACATCAGCTGGTATGGCTCGAACCCAAGACCTAACAATATACTCTCGTCGCGATAATAAGGGCTGATCCAGTCACAGGACTGCAGGTGAAAAGCCGTAGCCAACTGAATAGCCTCGTGCCCCCTGGAAGTGGAATGTACATATTTGCAAAGGACGCGGTTGTTCTCATACGTCGTAGCCATCTCACGTGCCGTGCACATGAGACCATAAGCCCTGGAAAGAATATCGACAGTTATCATGTATAAAAAAAGCCCATTCTGCATTTCTCAGAATGGGCATAAATATCTTGACGATACAATTATTTTATCTCTATGGTCAACAAGCTATCGTCTTCTATAAATGCCTCCAGTTCATCTCCTACTACACACTCGCCCACTCCCGCAGGCGTTCCCGTAAATACAAGGTCTCCGATATTGACAGAAAAATAATTGGAAATATAAGCCACTACCTTGTCAAAGCTGTTGATCATCAGGCCTGAATTGCCCTGCTGCACCAGCTCCTTGTTCTTGTATAGGCAGAAATTAAGGTCTTTCTTGTTCTTGACATTTTGAAGAGGTATCCATTTGCCGATGGCGGCTGAATTGTCCCAGGCCTTCGCCTTCTCCCAGGGCAGCCCCTTTTCCTTCAGCTCATTCTGGATATCCCTGGCGGTGAAGTCGATGCCTACCGTAACAGCATCGTAGTATTTGCTGGCAAATCGATCTTGTATATATTTACCGTTCTTGGATATACGAAGCACCAGTTCACATTCATAGTGAAGCTCGTTGGTGAACTCGGGGTAATAAAAGGGCGTATGTGCCTGTAGCAATGCGCTCTTTGGCTTCATGAATATAATAGGCTCGTCCGGTATCTCATTATTTAATTCCTTGGCATGAGCCACATAGTTACGGCCAACACAGAATATTTTCATATTCAATAAGGGTTTTTAAATAGAAAATTCTTTAAACCAGTTCTCATTCGGCCTGAAAAGACCCCGGGCACCAGCACAGGAATATTGAATATTTAAATATCTACACATTTAAGGGTGAATACAATATTAATGCGAAAATAAAGATTCCCCTTTATAAATCATAGCGTAAAATCCAAATTATTGTACTGGTTCATGGTCCGCTCAATCCCGCTGGTGGCAAAGCTTTCCACCAATTCCACCGTCTTGTCGACCTTCTGACGGACCAGGGGGAGCTCATCTTCCTTCCATCTCCCCAGCACAAAATCTACCTGTCTTCCTTTCGGGAAACTATTGCCAATACCGAATCTCAACCTGGGATAGCCATCCGTACCCAGCACCTCTTCTATGCTCCGCAGCCCATTATGACCCGCGCTGCTTCCCGCCGGCCGGAGCCGGAATTTGGTCAGCGGCAGAGCCAGTTCATCAACAATGATCAATACATTTTCCAAAGAGATCTTTTCCTTGTCCATCCAGTATTTCACCGCCTTGCCGCTAAGATTCATGAAGGTGGTCGGCTTGATCGTGATCAGTGTCTTCCCTTTCCATCTGATCTCCGCCACTTCGGCTAGTCGGTCCAGTCTGAAGGAGCCCTCATGCTTTTTTACAAGCGCATCCGCTACGTCAAAGCCTATATTATGCCTGGTGCCAGCATAGTCTGCCCCGATATTACCCAATCCCACAATGAGATATTTAGCCATATGCGAGGATCAAAAGCTTACCCATAAAGGGTTTAAAAATAACAAAAACCCGGTTATAAATTTAACCGGGTTCCTACTAATAAATTACTTTATTTCTTTCCACCCGCAGCAGGTTTGGCCGCAGCAGGAGCGGCGGCAGCCGCAGGAGCAGCACCGGCCGCAGGAGCAGCACCAGCTTCTTCCTGTTTCAATTGACGGGTGAGCACTACCGAGGCGATAGGGATACGGGGCGAGTTCAGGATCTCATAGTTCTCCGCCTTCACATCCTCTACCCGTACGTTGCCATTCAATTCCAGCTCCGTCAGGTCCACTTCGATATTCTCCTTAAGGTACTTGGGATAGGTCTTTACCTTCAAGGCTTTCATCTTGGTGATAAGCTTACCGCCATCCTTTACACCTTTTGAAGCGCCGGTGAATTTAATGGGAATGGTAGCTATCACCTTTTTGTCTTCCACCAGCTCCAGGAGGTCGACATGGATCAGCTCGTCCGTCACCTTATCAAACTGCAGATCTTTCAAAATGCACTTGTAAGAATTGCCATCTACCTTGACCTCCGCCAATTGGAAGTCAGGAGTGTAGACCAGTGTTTTAAAAGACGTCGCAGGAGCTGAAAAATTCACCTCCTTTGCACCCCCATAAATTACACCGGGCACTTTTTCCTCAGAGCGAAGTTGGCGGGTGGCTTGTTTGCCCTTTTCGGTCCTGAGTTGTCCTTCGATTGTAATCGTTCTCATTTTATGTGTGTTTGTTAATTACCTTACTTACCTGAGCCGCTGTCCTGGTTACTTGTTCCGCAACTGCGAGTGAATGAACAGCCCCGTAATACTCCTGTTCTCATGGGCATTCCGGATGGCTACCGCAAACAATTCCGCAACGCTCAACACCTTGATCTTCGGGCTTTGCCTCTTCAGCGGTATCGTATCACACACCACCAGCTCCTCCAGCACACTGTTCTCTATATTTTCATACGCCTTGCCGCTCAACACCGGATGCGTACACAACGCCCGCACGCTCCTGGCCCCCTTTTCCTTCAAAAGGCCCGCCGATTTTGCCAGCGTTCCTCCCGTATCACAAATGTCATCGATCAGCACGATATCCTTGTCCGTCACATCCCCGATGACCACCATGCTCGCAATCTCATTCGCACGCTTTCTGTGCTTGTCGCAGATCACCATTTCCGCATTGAAATAAGAAGCGACCTCCCGGATACGGTTGGCACTACCCACGTCAGGGGCCGCAAAGGTAAGGTTTTCTACCTTAAGTTGCTCAATATAAGGGATAAAAATGGCCGAGCTGTCCAGGTGGTCCACCGGTATATCAAAATATCCCTGGATTTGTGGAGCATGCAGGTCCATCGTAATGACCCTATCCGCCCCAGCCGCCACTAACATATTGGCAATCAACTTACTACCAATTGCCACCCGGGGCTTGTCCTTCCTATCCTGCCGTGCATACCCATAATATGGGATCACCGCCACCACCTTATAAGCCGAAGCCCGGCGGGCCGCATCGATCATGAGCAACAGTTCCAGCAGGTTCTCCGCCGGGGCAAAAGTGCTTTGTACCAAAAACACCATGTCCCCCCGAATGCTCTCATCAAAGGTCGTCTGGATCTCTCCATCGCTAAATCGTTGAATAGTAATCTTTCCGGAAAGGGTACCGAATTGTTGAGCAATTTTCTCAGCCAGGTATTGTGATCCCGTGCCGGAGAAGATCTTGGCTAAATGCTGCATAAAAATGGTAAAATGTGGGGCGAAGATATAAAATGTGCGTGAATTGAGCGCTAAACGAATGTAGCTCAATTCACGCAAACCGTTAATGATTGTCCTTTGGTCGCACCTGAAAAAAAAGACCATTCCCCGGTTTTACACGAGGAAATGGTCTCAAAAAGTTAACAGTTTTAGTGGTTTACAGAAGCCAGCTGACTGCCCGCGTTGGTAGGGACAATAGCAACTTTTGCAGCATCCTTGTCGGAAGATTTGGAATTGATCACATAAAAAATGGAGGAGCAAACGAAGATGGAGAACATCAGGGCGACAACATACATACCGATACAGAACAGGAAAGGCTGCCAGCCGCCAATTGCGTTGAAAGTAGTTCGTTTCATTGGATTTTAGATTAAGATTTTCAATAGATTCGGATTATCTCGAAAAAACAGTCAATCTGAGCTAATAACGAAAGACTTGCGTCCTTATTTTAACTCTTCTTTATAAAGTACAAAATAATGGTTTAAATTGATTTATGCAAGCTGGAAAAACCCCCATAAAAAAATGGGCAAAAGACGATCAGCCACGCGAAAAACTACTCAGTAAAAGCCCTGAAGCCCTGAGTAATTCCGAGCTGCTGGCCATTCTCATCGGTGTTGGCACTCCTGATCGTAACGCAATTGAACTCGCCAGGGACGTCTTAAAGCTCGGCAGGAACGATCTCCGCCACTTGGGTAACCTCCCCGTTAAGGAATTGATGAAGATCAAAGGCATCGGCCAGGCCAAGGCCATCATCATATCCGCTGCCATGGAGCTGGGCCGTCGGCGCGAGGCCGCCATGCTGAAAAAACCCCGGCTAAAGGAGGGTCGCGAAGCCGCCGCCTATTTACAGCTCATGCTGAAAGACCAGCGACAAGAGGTATTTGCAGCCCTCTATCTCAACAGCTCCGGAAAGATCCTCCACTTTGGCATCCTCAGCCGGGGCGGCCTCACCGGCACCGTAGCCGACCCTCGCATTATCTTCAGAAAAGCCCTCGAAGAAGACGCTACCAGCATCATTCTATGCCATAATCATCCCTCCGGCAGTCTCCGGCCCAGCCGGGCTGACGAGGAATTTACCCGTAAAATAAAGGAAGGAGCCAGACACCTTGATCTGCGGCTGCTGGACCATATTATAGTAAGTGAGGAAGGATACTATAGTTTTGCCGATAAAGGGCTGCTGTGAAGCAGCCCTTTATGCCGCCCGCCAGGAACGCCACAGGCGTTCCGCCGCCCGAAGGGCCATCATTAGCATCCGTGTAATGGCCGCGGACCGCTGGTCCGCCCATACATGAGAATGTATTAGGTAAAAGTTTACGCCTGCGCCGACGGCCCCCCGAAATTCATCGGCAATTGCACCTCTTCCAGATCCTGTATCTTCCCATTGGCCGTCTCAAACCGCACCAGATTCTCCGTCAACGCCTTCATAAACCGCTTGGCATGCTGCGGAGTGAGTATGATACGACTCTTTACCTTACTCTTGGGCGTACCCGGCATCACATTTACAAAGTCGATCACAAATTCAGCATGGGAATGGGTGATGATAGCCAGATTTGCATACTGTCCCTCCGCTGTCTCCTCGCTGATCTCTATATTTAGCTGGCTGTTCGGCTGCTGATTATCAGACATAAAAAAGTTTCCTCAAAGATACCGCAAATAGAAAAGGCCACCAAAGGTGACCTTTTCCATGATCTGCATGATCTAATAAAGTATGGCCTAATCTATTGATCCCACCAGCTCTTGGAATACAACGTTAATCCGGAAGGCACATTTTTTCCGTTGTGATCCAATTCTGCCTGCACATAAATGAATCTCCTGGGAATATTCGCGCCCGTAGTAGGTGTCAGTGAAGGTATCCCCGTCCTTTTCCAGTCCATAAAAGGCTCTGGCTCCGAGAACAAGGCGACATATTTCTGCGTAATGATTGTTGGCAGACGCGTAGCATGATCCGCTCCGATCAGTGGATTGGCTGTCAAATAGGCTGTCCCATCCAATCCAAGGGCGTTAAATGACGCTGTTACCGCGGTATTATAAGCTGTCGTCTCCTGTCCATCCCCCTTAGCAGAGTGCGCCTCGGCCTGGATGAACATCAATTCTGAATAGGTCATAAGAGATACAGGAGCATTATAAGCTCCAATGGCATCTCCTATTCCATTCCCCGCCAGGTCGAAATAGGAGTTCAATCGGGGATCCGACTTTGCCGTCATCAGCTGGTACAAATATCCATTGTCATAGGAAATATCCCCACGCTGAGTCACATACTGATACCAGGGATTTGCCTCCGTACCATCATCAAAGAAGGGTACGGCAGCATTGTCGGAGTTGCTGGCAAATCCTTGGGCGGCAGCAGCCAATGCCTTATCCGCATAGGTGTTATCTACTTTGGACAGATGGAGATAGAACCTGGCTTCCAGTGAATAGGCCAGCTTGATCCATTTGCTGAGCGTACCACCGTAAATGAAATCATCGGCGCCCGGCTCTACCAGGCCTTTTGCAGCACCCAGATCTGTAATCGCAGAGCTTAAAAGAGAAAATACGGAATCGTAGACGTCCTGCTGCTTGTCATATTTCGGCTCCAGTACGCTGGAATCTCCCCTGAATGCTTGGGAATAAGGTACATCCCCCCACAGGTCAGTAGCCAGGCCTATATGGTATGCCAGCAGGACCTTGGCGATCCCGCTGTAGTGGGAATATCCTTTCTGCGCAGCCAGTTCCTTCAGCGTGAAGAGATCATTCAATCCCTGGGTATAAAAATTAGACCAGCAGTTGTCGAAATCCTGTGCTGTGAATACATATTGATCATAGGCTTTGAACTGCCTGGCGCTTCCCCTTACTGATTGAATAAATACAGACGTAAATCTGGATACATCCCCGCCTACCGTGTAGGCAATGCTGTATTGAGCACCGGGTAACAGGACATTCGGTAATAGGCGATCCTTCGTTGATGCGTTTGGGTCCGTATTGATCCCGGCGGGGAAAAGTGTTTTCTTGCAGGATGACGCCAGGGCAACGATCACCAGCAGTACACCCGATATTCTTATAAAAAGAGTTTTCATTATCAAAAATATTGTGTTTTGAATAATAAGTTTCTTACAGTCCTACTTTAACATTGAAGCCAAAGGTCCTCGTGCCGGGATTGTTGAAATAGTCGATACCAAGACCGGCGCTTCCACCCAGACCGGTATCCGGATCAACACCGCTGTATTTTGTGTGCAGCCACAGATTCCTTCCTATGGCCGTTACAGTGAGAGATTTGATAAAATTATGGGTACCCCAGGACTTTGTGTTGAATGTATATCCCAGCGATACTTCCCGAAGCCTGACATATGTTCCGTCTTCTACAGACTGAGCAGCAGGACCTGTAAAGCTGTTCCCGATATAATCGCTGTACCAGCTCTGGTCGAGCAGTACAGGGGTCTTGTTAGCGCCGCCTGTTACAACCGCGTTGCCATTATCATCCGCATGTCCCAGCACGCCCTGGAAGGTGTAACTCGTACCCCTGTTCTCCGTGACCTTTGCCGTACCGAAGTAAGTCATGGCGCCTTTTGTACCGTTCCAGACATCAAACTTTTGCTTGGTCTCAAACAAGGCTCCTAAAGTAAACCCTTTGTAGCTAAAAGTATTTTGCCAGCCCCCGATCCATTTGGGATTGGGGTTGCCGATACGAATTGAATTCGTTCCTGCAATGGGATATCCTGCAGGTGTACCATCCTGGCCATCCGATACGATCAGATTGCCCTTGCTGTCCCGCAGGAAGTCGGTTCCATATACGATACCATAGGGCTGACCGACAATATTCTCGATCAGGGCGCCCGTAAATCCGGTAATAGTATAAGTGCTTACACCCGGCGCCAGTGCAGTGACTTTGCTCCTGTTGAAGCTCCAATTGATATTCATGTCCCAGCGGAAATCACCAGCCTTGACAGGCGTGGCATTCAGGACAACTTCCAGTCCATGGTTCTCCATGGAAGCTCCATTCGTATAATAGGAGCCATAGCCCGAAGATGGGGAAATAGGTACAGACAACAAGAGGTCATGAGATTTGGACACGTAATAAGTCACGTCAAGTCCAAGTCTGTTTTCCAGGAAGCGTAGCTCCGTACCAATGTCGATGGAAGAAGTCCGTTCGGGTTTGAGATTCGCATTTCCAAGGCCGTTGCCAAATACGGCCTGCTGGCCATTGATGGGGAAGGAGATACCACTGGTCCAGCCATCGGCAAGTCCTACAACCGAGGTTCCGGCAAATGTATTCGTTGTTCCGTAAATGCCGGGGAGCCTGCCGGCCTGTCCATATGAAAACCTGAGCTTGCCATATGAAAAAGCTTTGCTTGTCATGTTGAATGCATCAGAGAAAATAAAGCTGGCACCCGCAGAAGGGAAGTAAACAAAACTGGGATAAGGCACAGCGTAAGAAATAAAGGTAGAAGACTTTTCAGCCCGTATGCCCCCGTCTACGAACAGGTAGCCTTTATAGTCGAATTTTGCCTGGGCATTGAACGCCAGCCTGCTTGTCCGCTGGTAGCTGTTGCTGGCCAATTGGCTGGAAGTATTTGCCAGGGAATAATAATCCGGTGCAACATAACCGTCACCTTCCAGGTTGTTCTGGTTGTACTCTGTAAAATAGAGGTTATTGCCCAGTAGCAAGGTTCCTTTCAGATCATCTGTCAGATTATGCGTCATAGTCACCAGCAGATCATTGTTGTAAATCGTATTGGAGATATCCGTATAATCGATTTGTCCTGTTGGATGCCCATTGGAACTGATGGCAAATGACTGGAAACGGTCATCACCATAATGATCCACACCAATACGCTCAGTAATATTCAGCCAGCTATAGGGGTCATATGAAAGGTAAGCATTGGCTAAGATCCGCTGAACCTTATCTCTGAAAGGGTTCCGGTTAATGGTCCAGTAAGGGTTGTCATATTTACCTCCACTCCTGCTGCCTTCACCCCGAAAAGTCCGCTGATTTCCATCGCTGAGCAAAAAAGCCTTTGTATTCTTTGGATCACTTACACCATTGGAGTTGTCGAAAGTGGTCGGCGTACGCATTAGCCCCAGCATAATACCACTGGTATTGCTCCCCTCCTGAACGCGATTGCCACCGGATACAATATAGTTGACTGTTGCTCCTGTCTTTAACTTATCGCTCAGCCTGGTATCACCACTTACGAGAAAAGTGGTCCTGTTGAAGCTGCTGACAGGTATGATACCTGACGAAGCAAGATTGGAAAATGAAAACCGATAGCTGGAAAAATCATTCCCACCGCTTAAAGAGAGATTATGTGTCTGGGAAAAGGCTGTCCGGAAAAATTGCTTGGCATTATTATAAGGAACAACCTTTGTCTTCCCAGCGGGATTAGATGCCCCTACGATAGACCCGTGTGGATCCCATTCAGTAGCAACACCATCCCATTTCAGGGTATCTATCAATGCTCCCCAAGTAAGTCTCCGCCCGCTAGCCGAAGAGTTGGGCGCATTATATAGACCATTATACCCTTGCGAATATTTCATTTGGAGCTCAGGAAGCTTATTGACCTCATCAAAAGTGAAATTAGCAGAATACGTGATATCAAACCTATTGCCACTCCGCGCCTTTCCTCCGCGCTTGGTGGTGATCAAGATGACGCCATCACTGCCCTGTGTCCCATACATGGTTGCGGCCGCAGGCCCTTTGATGACAGAGACATTCTCAATATCATCCGGGTTGATATCGATGGCCCTGTTGGATTGAGCCACATTCCCGAGAGATACGCCGGTATTGGAGTTATCAATGGGAACCCCATCCACAACGATCAGCGGCTGCCCTGCCACGAGACTCGTAACTCCTCTTAATCTCATGTAAGTAGCAGCGCCAGGTGTTCCCGTGGAGCTGGATATCTGTAACCCCGCCACCTTGCCCCCAAGTCCCGATAATGTATTGGTGGCATCAGCCTGGACCAGTGACGCCCCGGATACCTGTTGTGTGGCATATCCCAGGGCTTTTTTCTCTTGCTTGATACCCAATGCGGTAACAACCACCTCCGTAAGGTTGCTCTCTTTTTTTGACATCTGTATCGTCAATGAGGTCTGATCACCGACCTTGATCTCTTTGGTTGCAAAACCGGTGCCTGTAATAACCAGCGTTTGGGAAGGCTCCGCTTTAATGGCAAAGCCGCCCTCTGCATCGGCGCTAACAGTCTGCTTCGATTCTTTAATGTGAATGGTAACGAAGGGAACAGGCGCCCCAGATTGATCAACGATCCTGCCCGTAATTGTTTTGACTTGGGAAAAAGCGAGTGTAGTGCAAATTACTAACACTGCTAATAGCATTAGTGCTTTTCTCATGTGACAGTAAATTTTAGTATATGTGACAAATCAAATGTAGCGGGATTTGCCCCAAAAATTATATTAACGTTAACATTTAATCCGATTTTAATCAGCTTGCCCCATTACTAAACCTTATCCACATGCGACAAATTATCTCCTCGGCATTGATCCTGTTGTCTTATTGCCCTCCCTCCAAGCTTCCTGTAAAAAACAGCCGTCACAAAAGCAATATCCGGCCCTGATATTTTTGATGTTCCGGAATCCTCCCCGAATAGTACCTTTGCGCCATGGAATTATTAGATGGACAACTCGTTTCCAGGACAATAAAGGAAGGATTGAGACTTAAAGTAGCCCAGCTGACCGCAGAAGGCAGGAAAGTGCCCCACCTGGCCGCCGTCCTGGTTGGCAACAATGGCGCCAGCGAGACATATGTCGGAGCCAAGGTAAAAGCCTGTGCCGAGATCGGTTTTAAATCCACGCTCGTCCGCCTGGATGACGACATCAGCGAGAATAAATTATTGGGTATCATTGATGATCTCAACGACGACCCCGATGTGGACGGGATCCTCGTACAGCTACCCCTTCCCAAACATATCTCCGATGAGAAGGTGATCAATACCATCCACCCCTCCAAGGACGTGGACGGATTCCACCCCGTCAACGTAGGTAAAATGGTACAGGGCCTGCCTACCTTTATTTCCGCTACCCCGCACGGCATCCTGCTGATGCTGGAACACTATAAAATAAATACCAAAGGCAAACATGCCGTCGTCGTCGGCAGAAGCAATATCGTGGGACGCCCCATGAGCATCCTGCTCAGCAGCAATACCCCCACCGGCAATTGCACCGTCACCATCTGTCACTCCCATACCCACAACCTCGCCGAGATTTGCCGACAAGCAGATATCATCGTAGCCGCCCTCGGCAGACCCGAATTCGTAAAGGCCGATATGGTGAAGGAAGGCGCCATCGTCATAGACGTAGGTATCACCCGTGTCCCCGACAGCACCCGAAAAAGCGGCTTTGCACTAAAGGGAGACGTTAAATTCGATGAGGTGGCCCCTCGCTGTAGCTATATCACACCCGTACCCGGAGGAGTAGGTCCCATGACCATCGCCGCCCTGATGAAAAATACGTTCCTGGCCTGTGAAGAAAGGAATGGAGCCACCCAGATTTAAATAAATTTATGCCAGCCGACAATACGCCACAAATCGCCACCGGGGGCCGGGCCATAAGCCTGCCCGTGATGGAGGCATTCTACACCATCCAGGGTGAAGGATATCACCAGGGACGTGCCGCCTATTTTATCCGTCTGGGCGGCTGTGACGTGGGCTGTGTATGGTGTGATGTCAAGGACAGCTGGGACGCCAATGCTCATCCACTCATCGCCATAGAAGACATTGTGGCCGGAGCCCTCCGCTATCCTGGCCGGCTGGCCGTTATCACAGGGGGAGAACCTCTGATGCATGACTGCACAGCCCTTACCAATGAGTTGAAAAAGGCTGGATTTTCCACCAATATCGAGACCTCCGGCGCCTACCCCGTCAGCGGCTCCTGGGACTGGATCTGCCTGTCCCCCAAAAAGTTCAAGGCGCCCCTGCCCGGTATACTACCCCTGGCCAGCGAATTAAAGGTCGTTATATATAACAAATCTGACTTCCAATGGGCCGAACAATGGGCTGCACAGGTAACCCCCCAGTGCCGGCTCTTCCTCCAGCCCGAATGGAGCAGATCCTCCGACGTTACCCCCCTCATCATTGAATATATAAAGGACAACCCCAAATGGGAGTTCTCCCTGCAATTGCATAAATATATCCACGTCCCCTGATTCACAGGCTCTTTAGAATAAATCTTTATAACTTACGTTTAGGAATTTGATTTGTAACTTACAAGTATGAAATGCGCAGCATTCACGAACGCCTTTGAAAAAACCAACTTTCCCGTGAGTAAAATCCGCCGTTCACACCTTATACTCCTGCTCGCCGCTGCACTGCTGACCGCACCCGCCGCGCGGGCCCAATACAAGCCCGAAAAAGTGAGCAAAAAGGCCGCCCAGCTTTACTCCAAAGCCCTCGGACAGGCCGAAGCGGACGACTTCAAAGGAGGCATCGAAACCCTGAAGCAGGCCATAAAGATCGACAACGGATTCGAAGACGCCTACCTCTCCCTCGCTGGCATGTATGGCGAGCTGAAACACTACCAGGAAGCCATCGACAACTACGAAAAGGCCAGATCCATCGATAGCAACTACTTTCTGGATTACAACCTCCCCTACTCCATCAACCTGGCCGGTAAAGGCGATTTCGACAAGGCCCTCGACGCCGTCGATCACTTCCTCACCGTCACCAACCTCAATGAAAAAAGCCGCAAGGCCGGAGAGTACCGGAAAAAATGCTACCAGTTCGCCATCGACTACGCACACACCCATAATAACAACGGATACAGGTTCGAACCCCAAAACATGGGCGACAGCATCAATTCCCCCGTCTCCGAATACTATCCTACCATCACCATCGACGACAGCAAGCTCATCTATACCCGTCGCGTCAACAACTTCAACGAGGATTTTTATGAATCCGACAGGATAGACGGCATCTTTCGCAAATCCAAAAGCCTGGAAGGCAACATCAATACCAACCAGAATGAAGGAGCGCAAAATATTTCCCAGGATGGAAAATGGCTGATCTTTACAGGGTGTAATTTCCCCGAAGGACACGGCAGCTGCGACCTATATATCTCCTATCTCACCAACCAGGGATGGAGCGCACCCGAGAACCTGGGCGACAGCATCAATACCGAAGATTGGGAGTCAGCCCCCTCCCTTTCCCCTGACAAAAGAGATTTATACTTTGCCAGCGGTCGCCCCGACGGCTTTGGGGGCAAAGACATCTATGTCAGCCATCGCCTGCGCAACGGACGCTGGAGCTCACCCGAGAACCTGGGCCCCGTCATCAATACCATTGGTGACGAAGGCACCCCCTTCATACACGCCGATAACCAAAGCCTGTATTTTACTTCCAACGGTCACCCCGGCTACGGAGGAGACGATCTCTTCGTATCCAGAAAAGGTCCCGACGGCCAGTGGCAAAAACCCGAAAATCTTGGCTACCCCATCAATACCATCGAGAATGAAGGCAGCCTCGTAATATCCGCCAACGGCAAGACAGCTTATTATGCCAGCGACCGTGCCGACAGCAGAGGAGGCCTCGACCTGTATACCTTTGAATTACGGGAAGACATACGCCCTGCCCAAACCCTCTGGGTCAGGGGCCGCGTCTTTGACAAGACCACCCGCAAAGGATTGCCCTCCGGCGTAGAACTCACCGATCTATCCACCCGCACCGTCATCAGCCAGCTGCAGACGGACGAGACAGGCAACTACCTCATCACCCTCCCCAAAGGAAAGGATTACGCATTCAATGTCAACAGGAAAGGCTATCTTTTCTTCTCCGAGAACTTTCCCCTTAGCCAGCTCAAAGAAGACACCGCCTACAACATTGACATACCCCTCCAGCCCATCGAGGCCAATGCCGCCATCGTACTCCGGAACATCTTCTTCGAATCCAATAAATATGAGCTAAAGCCCGAGTCCCAGGTCGAGCTCGATAAGGTCGTTCAATTATTAAAGGACAACCCCACAGTGAAGATCCAGATCAACGGACATACCGACAACTCCGGCAAGGCTTCCGATAACATCGCCCTCTCCGGGAGCAGGGCAAAGTCCGTTACGGCTTATCTCATCAGCAAGGGCATCAACGCAGAAAGACTTTCCTCCAAAGGATGGGGCGATACCCAGCCAATAGCCGACAACTCCACTCCCGAAGGCCGCGCACAAAACCGCCGCACGGAATTGAAGGTCATCAGCCGCTGATCCCCCCGCCTCGCCTGCCAATTTTTTTAGCAAAAAGATCCCTTTTCCATCTACCTTTACACACATATACCTACACCAAACCCTTTCTATGGAAAAGGAACTTTTATATCAATTGGCGCTTGGCAGGATCCCCGGCATCGGTCCCGTATATACTCGAAGACTGCTTCATCATTTTGATACCCCCAGCGCCATCTTCCACGCATCCAGTTCAACATTGGAAAAGGTCTTCGGGCTGGGGTCGAAAAGAGCCAACGACATCGCCCGCTTTACAGGATTCACAACCCTGGAAGAAGAGCTGGCATTTATAGAAAAATATTCCATTCGCCCTCTTTTCATCACAGACAGGGATTATCCCCAACGCCTGTTGCGCTGTCCGGACGCCCCCATCCTTTTATTCTTCAAAGGCACTGCCGATCTCAATGCCTCAAAGGTCGTTGCCATTATTGGGACCCGCAGCCCTTCTGAATATGGCAGACAGGCAACGGAACGCCTCATTCGGGACATGGCATCCATCCCCGACATCCTCATCATCAGTGGTCTCGCTTATGGCATCGACGCCGTCGCACACCAGGCCGCCCTTCAACATCACATTCCCACCATAGGAGTGCTCGGCCATGGACTGGATCAGCTGTATCCCCGTGAACATACCCGCCTGGCCAGGAACATGCTCAGGGAAGGAGGCCTGCTTACAAAATTCACTACAGGTACAAAACCCGACGCCTATAACTTTCCCATCCGCAATCGCATCGTCGCAGGTATGAGCGACGCCGTCATTGTTACAGAGACCCGCTCGAAGGGCGGCAGCCTGCTCACCGCCGAAAATGCGCTCGTCTATCACCGGAAGGTCTTCGCTATTCCGGGCAGGATCAATGATGAAAAAAGCTCCGGCTGCAATGCCCTCATCAGGGAAGGTAAAGCCCGGCTCCTTACAGACACAGCGGGATTGCAGGAACAGATGTGCTGGGAGATACCCGCCGCAACATCCATCACACAGCAGGGCTCCCTGTTCTCCTCAGCAAGATCAGAAAGGCCCGGCCTCTCCGACAATGAAAGGACCTTATTACAATTGTTTGATCAAAAAAAGACCCTTACCCTCACGGATATTCACACCAGTATCCGCCAGGACCATGATGTACTCTCCGTCACGCTGCTTAACCTCGAGCTCCTCGGTCATATCAGCTCACTGCCCGGCAAAACATTCCGGCTCGTGGAGTAATTGAGTAGGAGGTGCAGGATTATTTCCTGCACCGTCCCCTCTAGCCACCGTACATACGGTTCCGTATACGGCGGCACATTAGAATAAAACATTTTGAAGGTGCCTAGCTCCTTAAGGGGTAGGTACCCTTCTCGCTTTAAGAAGGCACTGTTCAGTGCTCGTTTTAAGATAGGGCTGTGGCAGGTCCGCCAGTAACCTTTGCGCGTATTGCCCCATTGATAGGCTCGTCCCTCCGGCGTCCCGAGACGGACCAGCTCTTGCACACGGGTTCGGGGATTTTTCCATTGTTTCCAGTAGCATAATCGCAAACGGCTCCTTACCCAGCTATCCAACCTCCCCAAAATATCTCTGGCTTCTGTCAGCTTGAAGTAATTATACCATCCCCGGTTGAGGCTCCTCAGCTCGTCATATCGCTTGTACATTGCGACCGGACGGCTTCGTGAGGTAATCTCCCGGACTTTGGTCTTGTACTTCTCTATACTATTGTCTGCAATCTTCGGCCCTATCTCCCCTTTCCTGTGGTAGAAGCTATAGCCTAGTAGTTTACTTCCCCATGGCCGTGTGACTTTACTCTTGGTCCGATTCACTACCAGCTTTAGCTCCTTTTCAATGTAGCAGCTTACGCTTGCCAGCACCCGCGTCGCGCTGCGTTCGCTCTTCACGTACACCTGTAGATCGTCGGCGTATCGCACGAACCGGTGACCGCGGCTTTCCAGTTCCTTGTCCAACTTGTCCAGCAGGATATTGGAAAGGACAGGGGAAAGTGGGCCGCCCTGCGGCGTACCCTCCCGGTTTACCGTCGCCATTCCTCCCTCCATCACCCCTGAACGCAGATATCGCTGGATCAGCTTTAATACCGGCTTGTCCTTAATCCGCTGACTCAACAGGTTCAGCAGGCAGTCATGGTTCACCCGATCGAAAAACTTCTCCAGGTCTATGTCCACTACATGATTGTACCCCTGGTTCATATACTGTTTCGCTTGCAGTATTGCCTGGTGCGCGTTGCGCCCGGGACGGAACCCGTAGCTGCTCTTGCTGAACGTACTGTCGTACTCCTCCATCAGCACCTGTCCTATCGCCTGTTGGATCATCCTATCCATCAGCGTGGGGATTCCCAGCATCCGTAATCCACCCCCTGGCTTCGGTATCGCAACCCTTCTTACCGGCTTCGGCTCGTATCTCCCTTCCTGTATCTTCTGCCTGACCAACGGCCATTCCTGCTCCACCTGCGCTTTGAACGCTGGTAGCTCAATACCGTCCACGCCCCCACTACCCTTGTTCAGTATCACCTGTTCGTAGGCCCGGCGCATGTTTGCCCGACTTAAGATTCGTTCCAGTAGTTCCATTGCCCTTGCCTTAAAAAAAATTGTTCGCCTCGTTTCGTCCCTGCTTTCAAACCTGTCATTCAGCACTCGTTGCTATTGTCCAGCTTCCAGCCTTCCCTTCACAACGCAGCCCCGCCTTCCAACGGGTTTTCTGCTTTCTTTATGCCAAGCTCAGTTTCAGAACTACTCCTTAGCTCTCTAATGTCTGGCTCTTCCCTGTGGCTTGGACACAGGTACTACTGCCAGAGCTGACTCCTGAGTAGCCCTCACGGCATCTCTGCCGCTTGTTGCACCTTCAGCTCTCTCTCGTACCTCCGGCTGCTGCTGCTCAGGTCTCCCCAGGTAAGGTCATAGACCTTCCTCCCATCTATCCGCCGCATTTACTCGGTGTCGGCTCCGATAGTTTCGGACTTTGACTTGTAATGCAGTCTCGTCCCCCTCAACCTGCCTTCTATGCGGTTTCTGTTCGTCGGACCGGGAGTTTGCCGCCGGCTTCTTTCAGATTCCACCTCACGATGGACACCCTTGCCTTGAGCTAACGGTTCCCACTATCAGGGCCCGTAGGGGACTTCCACCCCCAAGTCTATATTCATGCTGGGCACACATTAAAAAAGGCTGCCAAAAGGCAGCCTTTCTATTTATCTTAAGCCAGACCTATTGGAGAATAGGCAGCTTGTCGAATATAGTCGCTTTTGGAACATTCGCGGCATTCTTGTTAAGCTCCGATTGCGGATACAGCAGACGCTGGATGAAAGAAGAAGCCACCGGCACAGGGCTTGCCGCCGTCGCATCCACCACCGGGATGGTCAGCCAAACAGGATACTGATAGTTCATACGCCGTACATCCATCCAGGACTCACCCTCCATAGAGAACATTAATTTGTGCTTTTCCGTCATGATCTTCGCCAGCGTAATGGTAGCCGCAGTCTCGCTGGCATACTTTGCCAGGTAGGCAGGCACCTTCGCCTTATCTGTAGCCTTTGAGGCAGGCAGGGACAACATCGCATTGATCTGGTCGGTGATCGCCGCATTATGCGCAGTAGCAGCCCGCGCGAGATCGCCGCTCCTGAACGCAGCTTCCGCCTCGATCATCAACAGCTCGGGGTAAGTAGCCATCAGCACGCTGGAATTCACCTGACCGAAATAAGAATATTTATCGGACCCTATCTCCATATAATGCCCTGTACCCACGTTCCCATCGATAACCTTGCCCAATCCATATACGCTATCCCTGGCGCCAACACCATTGATAGACGTAAAATAAGCATTCAGCCGGGGGTCGTTCTGCGAAAGCATGGAATCCAGGAATGTCTTGTTTGCCACCAGCATGCCATTGGCGTACATGCCGATCCAGGGATTGGTAGTATTCCCCGTGATGCCGTCATAGGGCAATGCAAAATTGCCGCCATCACCATTCGCCGTGAACCCGGCCAGCTTCGCGCTATCCACCATCAGCAATGCATTCGTAGCCGATCCGCTGGGATCTTTCTTGCTCAGGTGATTGTAGAACCGGGCCCTTAACAGGTAGCCCGCAGCCGCCCACCTACCCAGGTCACCACCATAGATAATATCACCCGTCACGTTCCCGCCGCCATTCACTTTCTGGATACCATCATTTAGCAGCGCCTGCACGGTTGTATAGACGTCCGCCTGCGCGTCATATTTTGGGAAAGGATATTTTCCGAGATCCAATGCCTGTGACCAGGGAATATCGCCATAAACTGAGGTCAGATATCCAAGCTGGTATCCCTCCAATATCTCTGCAATGCCGATATACGCTGTCTCATTTGACTGGGCTTGCAGGATCAGCTGCTTCAGGTTCATCAGGGACGAAACATATGCGTCGTCGAAGAGGAATGAAAAACTGCCATGCGTCAATAAATACTGGTTGAAATCGATGCCTTCCGCGTGATTGCCCGCAAAATGCTGGTTGAATATCCCCAGAAATCCATCTCCATCTCCGCCGTTTGCCGTAGCAGAAATGAAACTTCCCTCATCCGCCATTACCCCGCTGAATTCAGCAGCCGTAAGTAAGGTAGGGGAAGAGGCGCTTGTGGGCTGGTTCTCGTTCCTATTGAGGTCCGCCATATTATCCAATACCTTTTTACAGGAGCTGACTCCCAGTATACTGGCGCCTAAGAATAAAATAGCTGATATTTTAAGACTTATTTTCATAATTATTTTTTTTATTGGATACGTTTAGAATTTCACCTTTAAGCTGACATCCCAGGATTTTGTGGCAGGCACGCTGTTGACATCGATGCCTACAACACCGTTAGGCCCGGAACCCGCCGAGCTCACCTCCGGATCGATCCCTGTATATTTCGTATGCAGCCACACATTCCTTCCCGCAACGGTAATATCCGCGCCCTTGATATGCAATGGCTTCAACACACTCTCCGGTATGGAATAGCCCACGTAGATATTACGCAAACGCAGCCAGCTGGCATCTTCGATAAAATTCTCATCTATATTCTTGAACGTACCCGTAAACCATGTCTTGGACAAATTCACCGGGGCGCCCGCGACCGCCTTGCCGTTGGCATCTACTCCCGTATAGCTCTTCGTCGAATTGGCGCCAACATAGGTAGCAGAATACCACCTGTTTTGCGTCAATGCACCCTTACCGGAATAGGTCAGCAGGTTATTGAAGTCATTGACGACATCCCCGCCATGCCTCCATTCTATGGTGAACCCGAAATTGAAGCCTTTATAGCTCATGCTATTGTTCCAGGCCAGGATGAATTTCGGGCTCGTATTCCCTAACAATACCTTGCCACCCGACTGAGTGGGCTTGCCATCAGCCCCGATCAGGTAGGGAGCTTTCGTATAGTTGGGATCCGACTCCGCAACGCCATAACGTGTCCAGGCATATCCATATATAGCTCCAAACGGCTGCCCCTTTTGAGCGTCGATCTCAGCATTGGCATTGAATGGGAAGGCAAGGGTTATCTTATCATTTCCATTATCACCTACCTTTACGACCTTACTTATATTCCTCGAGAAGTTGAAGGCCGAGGTCCATGAAAAACCCTTCGCTTGGACAATGTCCTTGAAGGTAAGAGTTGCCTCATAACCTTTATTGGTCACTTCACCCAAATTGACCACCTGGTATTGCACCCCGGTGACATTCGATGTTGGCGCCGTAACGATAAGATCATAAGAGTTCTTGTTATAATAAGCCGCCTCCAGCATGATCCGTCTCTTCAGGAATCCCAGGTCAAGCCCGATCTCCTTTTGTGTCGTATGCTCCGGCTTCAGGTTAGGATTGCCGACCACAGTGCTGTAAGAAAATCTGGGATTGCTGGCAACAGTGGGAGTTACATTAACATAAGTCGTTGAAGTCAAATTAGGCTGCGCATCGTTGGCAGTACCCGCAATGGAACCACGCAGCCTGCCATAAGACAGCCAATCCGCATGCATCAGCTCGGAAAATACAAAGCCGGCGCTGACGGAAGGGAACATGAACCGGTCATTTTGGCGGGGTAGGGTCGAAGTCCAGTCGTTGCGTAAGGTACCCTCCAGGTACAAAAGATCCTTATAGCTGAATTGAAGATCACCGTAAAACCCGATAGTTTCCTTTTGGAAGGAATTATGATAAATAGTTTGTGTCTGGGTGTTCGTAATATCGAACAGGTTCGGAAGGACAAATGAATTACCTGTTATATCCAGCACATCGTATTTCTTATAGAAGATATTCTGACCGACTATGCCATGCATATGAAAATCGTCGCCGAATTGATGGTCGTAGTTCAGCATAACGTCGGAGTTTACCTGCAGGCTGTTGATTCGCACCTCGTGCATGGCTCCCAGGTAATTCGTGTTGGAATAGGCCAGGGTCCCGATGGGGTCTACATTGCGCCTGCTTTCCGAATAATTGTCGAGCCCGTACTTGTAATTCAGCGTCCAGTCCTTTGCCAGTTTGTAGTCGGCGCCGATATTGGCTATATAGTGATTGATACGGTATTTTTCGCCGGTCTCATGAACGCTCCACATAGGCGAGGAAATGGTCTTCTGCCACCAGGTCTCATTCCCAAACTTATCCTTCCAGGGGAAGGTGGTAATATCCCAGGTGTTCACATAATAATCCAGTCCGTTCATAAATCTTCCGGCATCAAATCGGAGACCGCCCGTATTGATATAGTTGGCCTTTACATTGATGTTCAGCCGCTGGGACACCTGTGTGCTCACATTGAACACGGCGGATGTCTTGTCATACGTATTGTTGCGCACGATGGCAGCCTGGTCAATCCTTGACAGACCTACATAATAGAGGGTCTTGTCATTGCCGCCCGATAAGGCCAGGTTGTATTTGTTGGTATGGCCCTTGACAAAGAAGTTCTTATAGTTGTTGGGATAATAAGGGATCTTCTGCCCGGAGACATCCACTTCTGTGCCGGTACCAGTAAGGTCCAGCGAGGTTCCTGAAGGGAAGACAGGGTTATTGGCAGCTATCGGCCCCCAGTTGTTCGTCGTCACCGTATTGTATTTCCCGTTGCTGCCTCTCATATAGCCATGGGAAAAAGCAGGGAATTTATTAGCCTCCTGGATGGAATAACCATACCCGGCGTCCACATTTATTCTCCCGCTCCGTCCTTTCTTGGTAGTGATGATCAGCGCGCCGTTGGCCGCCTGGATACCATATAATACAGTAGCGGCGCCTCCCTTTAGGACGGTCACGCTTTCGATATCATCCGGGCTAAGGTCGACGGCCCTATTGGCTGTAGGAATATTGTAAGCAGAGCCGCTGCCCTGCTCGGCGCTGTTGTCTATCGGAATCCCGTCCACGACATAAAGGGGTTGATTACCGTTCCCTGCAGCTCCGAAAGAGTTATATCCCCTGATAACGATAGTGGTTCCTTGACCCGCCTGACCACCCGCATTGGTGATCTGCACACCGGCCACCTTGCCATTCAGGTCATCCACCATATTGCTCCTCCCGCCGCTGACGATATCCGCAGAGGCGACCGTTTGCGTGGAATAGCTGATGGCCTTCTTTTCCCTGGTAATGCCAAGGGCCGTAACGACAACTTCGCTTAACGCTTTGTTGTCCTGGTTCATCGAAATGGAGAGAGATGTGCGACCGCCAATGTTGATTTCCTGGGGTTCATATCCCACCGCTGTTACGATCAGGGTGGTTCCCGGAGGCACGGTGATCTTGAATTCACCATTTTGTCCGGCGCTGGTACCTGACCTGGCGCCCTTGATCTTAATGGAAGCCCCAGGGATGGGCTGACCACTTGGACTTGTAATGGTACCTGTTACCTCTTTTGATTGGGAAAATGCAAGTATTGCACACAATACCAGCATTGCTGATAGCATTAGAGCTTTTCTCATGTGACAGTAGTTTTGTTTTAAAATGTGACGGTGTCAAATATAGGGCTTTTTGCAACGCATTAAAAATTCGTTAAAAAATTAAATGTTAATGACGTTAACAAATAGCCCCCTAATTGCTTCCACCAACAGATCATATAAAAATCATATATAATTCGCCGATAGTTTACTCAATCAATTCACTCTTAACTCCTTGCCAGCAGTTCCCCCATACGTGCACACAAAAATTTGGGCCGTATTTATCCGCTGCCCTACCTTTGCACATGGCAAGAATAAATCCCCCCACCAGCAAGTCAAAATCACCCTCAAAATTTTTCGGAGAAGGACTAACATTCGATGATGTACTGTTACTACCCGCCTTTTCACAGGTATTACCCCGTGAAGTGGACATCCGTAGCAAGCTCACCAAAAACATCACATTGAATATCCCCATGCTGTCCGCCGCCATGGACACCGTGACCGAAGCAACCCTGGCTATAGCCCTGGCCAGAGAAGGTGGTATCGGGATCCTGCACAAGAACATGAGCATCGAAAAACAGGTCGAACAGGTGCGCAAGGTCAAACGTAGCGAGAGTGGGCTCATCATCGACCCCATTACCCTCCACGAAGACGCCATCATCGCTGATGCACTGCGCCTTATGAAAGAAAATAAGATCGGCGGCATCCCCATCGTCGACAATAACAAAGTGCTGGTAGGCATTCTTACCAATCGCGACCTCCGTTTCGAAGACAACAAACGCCGCAAGGTCAGCGAGGTCATGACAAAAGACAACCTCATCACAGCCCCCGAAGGCACCGATCTTAAAAAGGCGGAGAAGATCCTTCAAAAATACAAGATCGAAAAGCTGCCCGTTATCACCAAACAGGGCCGGCTCATCGGTCTGATCACCTATCGCGATATCTTACAGCTGTCCAGTCATCCCAATGCCGTCAAGGACACCTACGGCCGCCTGCTCGTCGGCGCCGCCCTTGGCATCACAAAAGACCTGCTCGACCGTGCCAGCGCATTACAGCAGATCGGGGTGGACGTAGTAACCCTGGACAGCGCACACGGTCATCATATTGGCGTTATCAATGCGCTCAAGACATTGAAAAAATCCTTTAAGAACCTCCAGGTCATTGCCGGCAACATCGGAACAGCCTCCGGAGCCAAGGCGCTCGCAGACGCAGGCGCAGACGCCGTAAAAGTAGGCATAGGCCCCGGCTCCATCTGTACTACCCGCATCGTGGCCGGCGCCGGTGTCCCCCAGATCACCGCCATCATGGAAGCCGCCTCCGCGCTCAACTCCAGAGGAGTCCCCCTCATCGCAGACGGCGGTATCCGCTATACAGGCGATATGGTAAAAGCCTTGTCCGCAGGCGCCAACGTCGTGATGATGGGTAGCGTCTTTGCCGGAGTGGAAGAGAGCCCCGGTGAAACCATCATCTATGAAGGCAGGAAGTTCAAACAGTACCGCGGCATGGGCTCCATCGGGGCCATGACCCAGGGCAGCAGCGACCGCTATTTCCAGGATGTGGAAGACGATATCAAAAAGCTCGTACCCGAAGGCATCGAAGGACGGGTAGCTTTTAAAGGCAATCTCGCAGAAGTCGTTCAACAATACGTTGGAGGCCTTCGCGCAGGGATGGGTTACTGTGGCGCAAAAGATATCAAGACCCTGCAGCAGCAGTCCCAGTTCATCAAGATCACCAATGCCGGCATGAAAGAAAGCCATGCACACGACATCGAGATCACGAAGGAGGCGCCAAATTACAGCCGTTGATCCCGGCGGCGGGACCAACACCAAATAGACTGGCCATCCCAACCTGGGATGGCTTTTTTATGCAATCTTCCGAGGGTTTGCATCGTTTATCCCTGAACTCCAATAACACCACGTATGAATAAGCTCATCCTTCTCATTTTCCTGGTGCCGGCCCTAACCGCAGCCTTCGCCCAGTCCGGCTACAATAAAGCACAAGCCCGGCAGCTAAAACAAGAGGCCGTCCAGATAATGGACAACGGCGATCCTGATAAAGCCATTACCATACTGGAATCCGCCCAAAAACTCGACCCCGATGACCATTCCTACCTATACGAGATAGGATATGCCCTTTATTTAAAAAAGGACTATTCAAAAGCCATTGATATCTTCCGTAAGACCACTAAATATTCCGACGTCACCGACCAATGCTATCAAATGCTCGGCAACGCATATGACATGAATGGTCAAAGGACCAAGGCAAGGGACGCCTATGCCGATGGATTGAAAAAATTCCCCGCTGCCGGCAGGCTCTACATGGAATCCGGCCTCCTTGACATGATAGAAAAGAACTACAACAAGGCCGCCGCATCCTGGGAGAAAGGCATACTGGTACAGCCCAACTACGCTTCCAACTACTACAGGCTGACCAAACTCTTTGCCCAGACCACCGATCGTATATGGGCTATATTTTACGGCGAGCTGTTCATGAACATCGAAAGGAACACGGCCAGGACAGAAGAGATAAGTCAGCTCCTGTTCAAATTATACAAAGCATCCATCACCTTCTCAGACACTTCCAGTCAAATAAAAGTGGACCTGGCCAACAGCAATATTTTCTTCGACCCTAAAAAAGGATTGAAGATCCCCTTCCACATCGTTTATCCTCTGGATTTCACCATAGCCGTTACACCAGCCACCCTCACTTCGAAAAAAGAGATCAACATTGCCCTATTGAGCCAGACAAGGATCAATCTGGTCGATATCTGGTTCAACAAACAAAAACACAATGAGCAATACCCGAACATACTTCTCGACTTCCATCGCACGCTCAGTGAAAAAGGTATGCTGGAAGCGTACAACTACTGGTTACTCATGAAAGGGAATGAGGACGAGTTTATTCAATGGCGCGACAGCCATCGGGAAGAATTCGATGCATTTGCAACATGGTTCAAGGACACCCCCCTCCAGCTCGACACCAGCCATTACTTCGTCCGGACCCAATACGATTGATCTATCCCCATTTTTCACAGAGAATTTAAACCATGAGTCTCCAACAGACGACTATTAGGCTTATTTTTATCCAAAGATTCATGGCTTGAAAAGATTCCATCCCTTTTTACTGTCACTCGTCTCCGGACTGTTATTATTTGCCGCTTGGCCCCCTTCTCCCCTCACCCTGGTGACATTCTTTGCCTTCGTTCCCCTGTTATGGCTGGAACAGCAGGGCATCCGCAGAAGAAAATTCTTCGGCTGGGTCTATCTCACCATGGTCATCTGGAATGCCTCCACCACCTGGTGGGTATGGAATGCCTCTGAGCCCGGGGCTGTAGGCGCCATCCTGGCCAACAGCCTGCTCATGTGTCTCCCCTGGCTGGGCTTTCACTTTATAAAAGCACGCCTCGGAGGCAAAATAGGTTATCCCGCCCTCATAGCCCTTTGGCTCACGTTTGAATTCATTCACCTCCACAACTGGGGCCTCAGCTGGCCCTGGCTCACCCTGGGAAATGTATTCGCCGACCATCCCGGATGGGTACAGTGGTATGAGATCACGGGCACCAGCGGCGGCGGCCTGTGGATACTCATCCTGAATATTTCCATCTTTCATCTTATATCCAAAAACTCATGGCGTACCCTCCCCACCGTGCCCCTTAGCCGCACGCTTGCTCTCTTTACAGCCCCCTTGCTCATTTCCACGATGATCTCCCCTGACCTCGCCAAATCCCAGATCACAGCCACAGGCCCCTCCCACCCCTCCAATGTCGTGATCATCCAACCCAATATCGATCCTTATGAAAAACTAACCACCGGCAGCTTCGATGCCCAGCTCCATAAGCTCATCCGCCTCAGCGACTCCGCCATCGACGATAAGACCACTCTTGTCATATGGTCCGAAACTGCCTTGTACATGGAGTACGGCATCAGCGAGGACAATATGAAGTCCAACTATTTCCTCGCCCCCCTTTGGGATTTTCTCCGCCGTCACCCGCAGATCAATCTGCTCACAGGTGTAGAAAGTTACAGGACCTACAGGGAAGGAGCGCAGAGCAGCACCGCCAGACCCGTTCCTAACACCGACCTGTATGTCGATGCCTACAACGCCGCCGTCATCATGGACAGCACCGGCCCCCTTCATTTCTATCATAAATCCAAACTCGTGCCCGGCGTGGAAACCCTACCCTTCTTCCTCCATTTTTTAGACTCCTGGTTTGAAAAGTTCGGGGGCACCACGGACGGCTACACGGGACAGCCCGACCGCACACCCCTGCCCACCTCCAACCACAGCTATACGATTGCACCCGCCGTTTGTTACGAAAGCATCTACGGAGAATTTATGTCCGAATACGTAACCAATGGCGCCGACCTCATCGCCATCATCACCAACGATGGCTGGTGGAAAAATACACCCGGCCTGTATCAACACGAAGCCTATGCACGTTTGCGAGCCATCGAGACCAGGCATTGGGTAGTACGCAGCGCCAATACAGGCGTCTCCTGTATCATCGACCCCGCCGGTCACATCGTCCAATCCCGCCCCTGGGCCCAGACCGCTTTCATAAAGGCATACGTCCCCCCTACACACGAAAAGACATTCTACGTAAAGTACATCGACATCGTATCCTGGCTGGCGGTCATCGCCACCCTCCTTCTGGCCGTCGGAACTCCCGTCTTGATCATAAAAAACAAACGCCGTGGATAAAGTTCCCTCCACCCCGCCCCTTGTCCTTCTCCATGGATTTGCAGAAGACAGCTCCATATGGGACAGGCAAAAAGAATTCCTGCAGGACAAATACCGCCTCATCATTCCCGATCTGCCGGGCAGCGGCAGCGCCCCGTTAGCTAATGACAAGGACAGCAACACCAGTATGGAAGGACTCGCCGCCGCAGTAAAAGCCCGGCTCGACGCAGAAAATATAGAACAGTGCATCATGGTAGGACACAGCATGGGCGGCTATGTCACACTTGCCTTTGCAGAGCTGTATCCCGACAGGCTCAAAGCCCTCGGACTATTCCACTCCACCGCCTACGCCGACACGGAAGAAAAAAAAGCCGCCCGCAGAAAGGGCATCGAATTCATAAAGAATAATGGCGCAGCTCCCTTTATCCGCCAGTCCACCCCCAATCTCTTCTCCGAACACTCCCGGCAGGAACACCCGGAATGGGTGACGGACCTCATCCAGCGATACGGCAGCTTCGATCCCGAAGCCCTCGTACGTTATTATGAGGCAATGATACGCCGGCCGGATCGGTCACATATACTCAACAATTTCAAAGGTCCCGTGTTATTCGTCATCGGCAGACAGGACAGCGCCGTTCCCCTGACAGCCAGCCTGCAGCAATGCCATATGCCTTCCATCGCCCATATCCATATCCTGCAGGACGCCGGCCATATGGGAATGATAGAAGACAGCGACAGAGCAGGACACATACTCGAAAGCTTTACAAAAGATCATAGCACCTGACAGGTACTCGTCCGAAGGACAGACATTAGCGGTTTGCGGGAATTGGGCTATTTTTACGGCGAAGACCAATTCACGCACAAATATTATGAATAAAACCGTTCTCATCACAGGCGCCACTTCCGGATTTGGAGAAGCCTGTGCCCGCCAGTTCGCAGCCGGCGGCTACCGTCTCATTATCACAGGCAGAAGAAAGGAAAGGCTGGAAGCCCTGAAGCAGGAACTCGAAGCGCACACCGATGTGCTTCCCCTCGTATTCGATGTACAGGATAAAGAAGCCGTATTTGCCGCCATCAACAGCCTTCCCGACACATGGACAGCCATCGACATCCTCATCAACAACGCCGGTCTCGCCCTTGGCCGCGACCACTTCCAGGACGCCAGCCTCGACGATTGGGAGACTATGCTCGACACCAATGTAAAAGGACTCCTGTACGTATCGAGGGCTGTCGTTCCCCTGATGATCGCCCGCCAGCAAGGACATATCATCAATCTCGGCTCCATCGCAGGCAAAGAAGTCTATGAGAAAGGGAATGTCTATTGCGCCAGCAAGTACGCCGTGGACGCCATCTCCAAATCCCAGCGCATCGATCTGCTGCAGCACCGCATAAAGGTCACCGCCATCCACCCCGGCGCTGCCGACACGGAATTCTCCAGGGTCCGCTTCAAAGGGGATATGACACAGGCAGCCAAAATATATGAAGGATATACGCCTTTACGCGCAGAGGACGTGGCCGATGCCATTTATTATTGTGCCAATCTTCCTGAACATGTCTGTATCAATGAGGTGAATATTACGTGTCTTGCGCAGGCGAATTCATTTTATTACAACAGGTCAGGGAATGCTTAGAGACCTTTACTGCGGACGCCGCGCCTGTGGCGCGGCAGGGGCGCGGCAGGGACGCGTCCTATTGCGCGAGCGAAATCCTCAACTGCAACCCAGCCCGCACCGTAGTTATGGGCGGCGTAGTAGATATCTTCGGCGTAGTCCTCCGTTCATCGAAATAGAACTTCAGATTTATCCTGTTGTTCAACACATAGTCGATGGACGGCGAGATGGTCACTACCCGCTGCCCGCCCGTCGGCAGGGACGAATTCTGATCCAGGTAGCTGCTGGACGTAGCATTGTCCCTTATACTGAAATCCAGCCGCAGCGTAAGATCGTTTTGTAATTTTTTGGAAGCAGCACTCTCACCCGGCATCTTGATCGCAAAGGGCAACTTTACACCCCGTTTACGGAACCCAGCCCCGATCGTCAGCTCCGTAGACCGCTGCTCGCTCAGTTGGAAATCTACCAGGCTCAGACTCAGCTGCCGCGACTTGGCAAACCCTATCTTCGCCTGCATTTGATTGACGAACTGCATATCCACATCCAGTAGTGGCGCAAACTGCTCCTGGATCGTAATGTTCGGCACCGCATAAAATGGTACCAGGTTGCCGCTGATGCTGTCGATAAAGGCCGGCTGACCATACCCCAACGGGTCCCGATAGTTCAGCTGCGAATTGAAGCTGTTCATGCTCAGCGTGCTCGTATAAGCATTGGTGATCGTAAAGTTCGTAAAGATGTTCTTGAACCCCGGCAGCTTGGCCAGACCCGTATAGCTGATATTCCAGTTCGGCTTGGGAAGATACCCCGAGAAGGGGTTGGAGGTCACGTTGCTACCCCCGCTCTCATCGATGAGCGCGATCTTGGTCGGACTCTTCCCTGTATAGGCCGCCAAAAAGGCCGGTATCAGCACATCCTGCGCATACTTGCCATATCCCAGCGCATATCCATCCGTTCCGATCAATCCACCCGTATATTTATTGATGCTGCCCAAACGCTGGGAAATAATGGACCGGTAATTCTCGAATTTTTGGAAAGTGCTGGAAAGCTCGTTTGGTTTGTACTTCGTGAACAGTGTATTGAAAGAGATATAGCTCACACTGAACGTACCCGCCATATAGGGATTCAGCCGGACAAATCCCGATGAGCCAGTCGTGTCCTTGTACAATTCAGAATAGTTCTTCCCGAACGTCTTATCCCAGTTGACGGTGATACGTAGGTTAGGCACAGGTTCCAGGGTGGCTATAGCCGTTATCTTCTGCGCATAGGTGATGATATTCTGGTTGTTGAACGTCGTATCCCCGCTCAACAGCCGTTTTCGTCCCAGCTTGTTGATAAAGTTGGTATCCGGCCGCATGCCGAACACATATCCCCACCCCGGCTGTGCATCCCGCAGGTTCATCCCCAGCACTCGTGTGCTGTCCAGGAAGCCATAGATGGTAGAGGACGAATTATCCGAATAGTTAAGCGTGAAATGCTTCAACGAGGTCAGCATCTTCGCCAGCCCCCAGGCAGCCCCCTTCAGCTCCGGCGCAGCCCGCTGCATAACAGGCTTTTTATTCCGCGATGTGTCTTTTCCCGTCACAGGCGGCGGTCGCATGGCAGAATTCCCCCCCTGCTGATCCAGCCCCTTCAACAATCTCCATTTACTATACAGCCGTATAAAATCCAGATCTATCACCGCCGTCTTTTGCTGCGTATTCTGTATGCTGTTACCCAGGTAGGTCGCCAGTTGGGAGGCCCCCGTCCAGGTGTACGAAGACGAATACCCCAGCTGGACCTGTGTCCAGTCCAGCGCCGGGATCTTGGAAACAGGCAGCTTATAGCTGGCATTGGCCGTCTGTGTATACAGCACCGTCCTGCCGCCTCTCCAGAAATTGTCCCACATTTTCCTGCGACCCGCCTTTGACAGCCGACCGCTATCCTCATCTACCCAGGCCTTGTTGGTAGCCGTAAAATCCAGCGCCAGGCTTCGTGTCAGGTCCCACCGCAACGTATACAGCCTGTCGAATGTGAAAAACTTATTGAAGGTCTCCGGCAGTATATCCTTAGGCCCGCCAACATTACGGCTCCGATACGCCCCGAACTGCCGGATTACATTCGCCTGGAAGCTCATCGTCGTAGGAATGGGATTGATATTGAAATCCCGGATAAGGTTCAGCCACGGTGATTTGGATTTCATACGCCTGAAAGGCTCCCAGAATTTCGCCGTATGACTATATGTATACGCCAGGTTGGCCTTATTCGTGATCAACTCATCCTCCACCGCCAAAGGACTGTGATGCTCGCTGCGGATATAAGAATAGCTTACATTGAAATTCTCGATGCTCCAAATCTTCGGCTTCTTACCCGTTGTACTGTTCTTGTGCACATTGGTAAAGTTCAGCGTCTGCACGGTCGTCTGGTCCACCGCCTGCTCCCTGATCGAATCCTTCTGCGCAGTGGGCGCCCCCTTCAGCTTATCGCTCAGCTTTATATCCAGATCATAGGGATCGTATTGCGGTGTGCTAGTCGTCTTTGTCACACCTGCATACACCGGGATGGATATTGCCGCCTTCTTGGGCAGCAGCTTACCCAGCTCCAGGTTCGTGGCAATATCGAATTGCGTATTGTTGTCGAACGATCGCTCGTTCGTGCTTTGATCGATGGTGCCGAATCCCGCTGTCCGCACGCTACCTGAAACATTCAACGTACCCAGGTCCGCCAGCTTCGTTTCCACCTTGCCTACGGCCGCCCAGCCCCCCTTCACACTGATATCACTCAACCGCAGCTCATTGAACCATACCTCCGTACAAACAGGCGCCGGATTATTCGCATTCTCCACTCCCAAAAACAGGGCGTTCACCGCTCCCAGGTTCGGATTACCGAGTATCGCATACACCCTCCCATCCGCATCCGTCTCTTTAAAATAGACATTGCTCGTACCATGATTGTTACGATCCACCTTCAGGTTGATCAGCCGCTGCAACGTAAGGTTGAGATTATTCACCGTCGGCCAGATCCCATCCGGCGAGCTCACGCCCCAATCCGTACGCTTCAATGGTATCCTGATCTCATAGTAGTTGCTGACAAAATCGCTACCCAGACGAACGATCGCCTGCAGGTCATTGTCATTGATTGCCGTATTCGTCCCCGTACCTTCCGCGTGGATAAACATATCCAAGGTTCCATACCTGCGCAGGTCCAACGCCGTCGTTTTATAGACACCCCGTACATCGTATTGCTTCAGACCGCATATCTGCAGGCTCATCGCCTGTTCGTTGAGCAAAAGGTTCACGTTGTTATTGCTCAATTCCTGCTGACGGTTTACACCCGGCGGAGAGACATAAGGCACGGGTGTCCGCGTGCTGTTCTGCTCGATATTCACCGCCGTCACATTGAAAGTGGTCAGCGAGCTCACGGGCAGCAGCGTATAGTTCCCCGTCGTGTCGATGATATAGTCGAAGCTCCTCCAGGAGTTCCTCACGAGCTCCAGTTTGGCAAACCGGCACACCACCGAGTCGCTGAAGCCCGTAAGATACATACGCATGAACTGTATCGATTTGAAGTCGGGGAT
Source organism: Sphingobacteriales bacterium 50-39 (assembly GCA_001898505.1). Classification (GTDB taxonomy): domain Bacteria; phylum Bacteroidota; class Bacteroidia; order Chitinophagales; family Chitinophagaceae; genus Puia. The sequence goes on along the minus strand of MKTZ01000001.1, from coordinate 40,683 downwards.
ATTCCCCACCTTTTGATAATATTCCGAAATAGGTATCCGCACCTGGTACCAGGTCTGCTGGGTAGCGCCCGCAGGCCGGAAAGTGATGCTGTCCGTCACAAATCTTCCACCCATGCGCAGACTGTCCGGGTTGATCTCCAGCTTGTACTCGAAATATTCCTCCAGCTCGTTCATCGTATTGTCCCTGTTGAGATCCTCCTGATCCGGATACAACGTATAGGCGGTAAGGGTAGTCGAACCCGTAGTGGCGATAGGCGAGTTGCCTTGCGGACTGTTTACATTCTTATACCGGCCCAGTATGCCCGTCCTGGCCGCATCATACCTCGAATCCCGGTAGTTGGTGAAGTTGTCGCTCGAAGGGTCCGCCGTCGCACTTTGATACGTCGGCGAGTTCGCACCGAACTGTGCCGCCAGTGAGCTCAGGTATTTCTGGAATTTGGCATTCTCCTGCTGATCGTTCATCCCATCCAGACCCACGTCCTGGTAAGGCCTGTCCGAAGCATCATTGCTAAAAGCCGTCGTCACCTGGATAGGATTGGCAGGCACCCGTCCCCAAACCGAACTGCTGTCGATGGCCGCATTGATATTGGGTGTGTTCAGCCCATTCTCGAATTCCTTTTTCCCGTCCCGCAGAATATCCTCCGACACGCTGCCCAGATCAAAATACATCTGGCCCCTCGTATTGGGATCATGTACAAAAGGACTTTGTATCCAGAATTGGAGCACCTCGATATTGTTCGTTTCGAAATCCGTCTGGTCGATGGCGCGCATGATACCACCCCAGCGCTTTTGAGGGTTCAGCAGCTTTCCCGTATTGCCATCCACACTTCCGGGGCGGGCATCATAGTTATAAGGCCCCCTGTCTTTGGGATAGAAGGCCATATCGAAGGTGATCAGCTGCGCCTGACCCGTCTGTGCCGTTTGCTGCGGGAAGATATCCGTAACATTGACTGGCGCGATCCGCGGGTCCTGCCGCGCATCCTCATATCCGCTGACAGGGTTGTTACCCGCACTCTTATCCTGCAATGTCGGCTCGATATTGTACCAGGCCAGTTTGGCGCGGTTGAAACCATAATCCAGCGAGTCCTTCAGACTGGCTTCCGGGAAAAGCCCGTTGTTCTGCGGAGTAGACGCTAGCGCCCAGCTCGTCAGGGGGAATCTCAGGTCGATGGAGCTCGTGGACCCCTCGAAGTCGTCGATATAGACCGCACCGCTGTTCCCCTTTCCTATCTGTGGCGGATGCCCCGGCTTGAGGATCGCCGCCTCGCCGTACGCATTGATCGTACTCATTTCCTTCGTCGTATAGAAAGGCAGCTTGTCCAATATCCGTGTCAGCTGCGGCAACTGTCCCTTATAGGTGACATCCGCCCCATACATCGTATTACGGATGGGATCTTCCCCATAGCTCATCTTGCTAAAGAAAGGACGTTCATTGAGCCTTTCGAACGTACCCCCGATGTTCAGCATTTCCGTAGGGGTATTCTTCACCAGGTAATCCAGCCGCACGCCCATAAAACTTCGCTGCTGGAGCCCGAAGGACGCGTTGTTCTCATAAGAGACATTCACCGGCACCCCCGAATTGAGGATAGCCTGGTTGATCACCTGCACCGTACCCAGGTTATAGTCCACGATATAGTCCACATTTTCCTTCAGGGTTTGCCCACCCGCCGTCACCACCACCGAGCCCGGCGGCACATTGTAGGCGCCCAGCTGCAGGTTCGAGCTCGCCTGCCCCTTCGCCACACCCTGGAGCACATACCGGTCCACATTCGCAAATGTCTGCGCCACCGCCTTGATCGTATCGTACAGTTGACTGAATATATACTTATCCTTCAGGGTCTGTGGAGCTCCATTGAAAGCTATCGAATCCAGATCATGCCCAAAAGGCTCCAGTAAAGGGAAGATGATCCTACCCTGATTCGATAGTACAGTATAACCCTCCAGGTAATCAAAGACCCCATCCGGCTGCGGGTCATTGTGGGCATTCAGACGGTCCAGGTTGAGGACCGTCAGCAGCGGGATATTGGCCTTGGGACCCTCCGGGATATACCGCTTCGTACCCTTGCTTGGCTCATCATACAATATATTGAACTGAAAACCACTCTGCTGTATATTGGACAGATAGCTCCCTCCCGCTGTTTTCAGCGAATAGACGTTCTTCATCATCAGCTTCCACAAAGGCAGGTTCGTTCGCTGGGAAGTAGCTTTCAACAGCTTCAGATACAGAACCTTTTGAGATCCCGATCCCGTACCCGCCGCCGTATCGGGGGGGACATCCGATGAGAATTCACCCACCTGGTAGATCCGCCCGTTATAGCTGTACTGATACGCCACCGCCAGCACATCATTCGACTGCAGGGTCTGGTTGACGGATATAAACCCTATCTGTGGATTGAAATAGTAATCACTGGCATTCAGCTTCCGGGCATAGACCATTTCAAAGTCCTGCACCTGCGTGAGACCCAAAGAATTCAATTTACCCGCCGCCTGGGAAGGATTGCGGCTGGCCGGGTCGCCGACGATGCTGCCATATTCCGAGTTGGCCGCGTTAAAAGGATAGGGCTGCCCCGTAAGAGCATGCACATTTGGGTTATACGGGGAACTTTCACCTAAGTCCATAAGACCCACGATGTTCCTGGACCCGGTATCGATCCCGTTACGGTTCGTCACCCACACCTCCATCCGGAGGATATTCACCTGGGAGGTGACGACAGGCAGCTTCGACATCGCCTGATTATAGTGCGTCCGGAAATACTGCGCCAACAGGAAGTGCCGGTTTTCCTCATAATCATCCGCCTTGAACTGGTAGCTCGTCACCGATGCCCCTCCCGAAGAGGATACCGTCTGCTTTTGGCTCCGTTGATTCGCCAGCACCGCCGTGACAGATAACTTGCCGAACTGGAGCTTTGTCTTGATCCCGAAGAGGGATTGCGCCCCCGTCATCAAAGTACTGGGGGTCGTAAAGGATACATTACCCGCCTCGATCTTTTTGATGATCTCGTCCGGGCCGCCCGTATAATCCAGCTTCAATTGGTTCTCAAAGTCAAAATTGGCCAAGGTATTGTAGCTGATCGGCAATTTCAGCTTGTCCCCGATATTACCCAGCACGTTGACATTGGCATTCATGTTGAAATCGAAGGTCCCCGTCCTTCGGGCGCTCTCCGGAAGGGTTGGGTTCTGAATGTTCTGCCCCTGGTAGCCCGCCGTGATATCCACATTACCCTGCGGCCGGATGTCGATCTTCCCGTTACCGAAAATCCTGTTGAAAAGATTGTCGCCAACATAAAGCTTTGGCCGCAGCAGCTTTTTATTCAGCGCGCTCAACGCATCCGCCCGCTTGCGGAAATAATCGTCTTCCGACTGCCGGGCCTGCATTTGCATCAATTCGTCAAAAGTAAGATAGGTTGGTTTTCTATAATATTGATTACCAATCTTTTCTACAATGTAATATTGCTTCGTGGCCGGGTCGTACTCGATGGAGTCGCGGATATTTACCGGGTCTTTCAGGTCAAAGGGGTTCCGGTTTGGGCTCGTAAAGCGGTCGCTTCGGCGGTCGCGAAGAGGAAATCTAAGGCTGTCTGAACCAGGGTGGGAAGTGTCTGCCAGGCGGCGTAAACTATCGGCTTTGCGGGTGGAGTCAAGCCTCAGGCGAGCGGTATCTGTTGGTTGCTGAGCGGATACGGCAAGGCCAAACCCCGTCAGGGCAGCGGTCATGATCACCGTTACAGTCAGCTGAAACAAATATCTCGTCAAAATTCCCTTAAGAATTAGTTAAGTAGAGAAAAGGACCGATAGGCTACAATGTTTTTAAAGCTTTCTTAATAATCTCCTCCACCTTCAGGCCCTCTGCCCCCTCCTGTAAGGCCTTTCGGATGGCATTTTCTGCGGCAGGTCGGGCTATGCCAAGCGCGATTAGTGCATTTAACGCGTCCTGTTCCAAAGAATTGTCTATCAATGATGAAATATTTGCCTCTATCTTGTTCTTACCCAGCTTGTCCCGAAGCTCCAAAATTATTCGCTCAGCGGACTTTTTCCCGATGCCTTTTATGGCTTCCAGTTGCCGGGCATTCCCCTGTAAAATGGCTCGGGTGATCTCCTCCGGCTTCATGGACGACAACATCATCCTGGCCGTGGTGGCGCCAACCCCTGAAACGCTGATCAGCTGGATGAACAACTCCTTTTCCACCCTGTCAAAAAAGCCGTACAGTACATGGGCATCTTCTCTGATATGCAGAAATGTCAGCAAAATCCCCTTATCCAGGTTCTGTATGCTGGTGTAGGTATGCAGGCTTATTTGAAGCTCATATCCCACGCCGCCGACATCTACATGCACCAGGGCAGGTGTCTTGAGCACGAAATCTCCACGTAAAAAAGCGATCATACTAACAGGTTCTTCGTTGGCGTATCTTGTTTATGGTATCCGGAGGCCCGAAACTATGAATATTTTTCCCCACCTTTGTGAAAATTTTTCATTAACCTGATTGGAGATATAATGAGTAATAAAGTCACCGCCGCCATCACCGCTGTCGGAGGATATGTACCACAAGACCGTCTTACGAACGCCGACCTGGAAAAGATAGTTGATACCAATGATGAATGGATCCGCACCCGGACCGGGATAGAAGAAAGAAGGATATTGAAGGGCGAAGGAAAAGCCACTTCCGATCTTTGCGTACCCGTATTGCTGGAGATCTGTAAAAAAAGAGGGATCACCCCCGAAGACATCGATTGTCTCATCGTTGCTACCGTGACCCCCGATATGTTATTCCCTTCCACCGCCAACATCACCTGTGACAAGGCCGGCGCTAAAAATGCCTGGGGCTTCGATATGAGCGCTGCCTGCTCCGGCTTTGTATATGCCCTTACCACCGGCGCCATGTTCATCGAGAGCGGGCGGTTTAAAAAAGTAGTCGTCATCGGTGCCGACAAAATGAGCAGCATCGTAGACTACAGCGACCGTACTACCTGTATCATCTTCGGTGACGGCGCCGGGGGCGTGCTGCTGGAAGCAAATTACGAAGGTTATGGCGTGCTCGACAGCATCCTGAAGAGCGATGGCAGCGGACGAACCCACCTTCATATGAAGGCAGGCGGCTCACTCAGGCCACCCTCCTACGAGACCGTTGCAGCAAAAGAGCATTTTATCTACCAGGAAGGTCAGGCCGTATTCAAATTCGCCGTAAAAGGGATGGCCGACGTCAGCGCCGAGTTGATGGAGCGCAACCACCTTTCTTCCGATGACATCGCCTGGCTCGTACCACACCAGGCCAACAAACGTATCATCGACGCTACCGCCCATCGTATGGGCCTGTCAGGAGAGAAGGTCATGGTCAACATACAACGCTATGGCAATACCACAGCCGGTACCATTCCTCTTTGTCTCTGGGATTGGGAGAACAAGCTGAACAAAGGCGACAACCTCGTGCTGGCCGCATTTGGCGGAGGCTTCACCTGGGGCGCCACCCTCGTAAAGTGGGGGCATTAATTCGGATCATCATCATGACAGAAAATATCGCTATACGCCGTGCAGTAAAAGAAGACTGCCCGCGATTATTGGAGCTTGTCCGCGAGCTTGCCGAGTACGAACGCGCACCCGAACAGGTCACCGTGACGCTGGAACACTTTATTCATAGCGGCTTTGGCCCCAATCCCGTCTGGTGGGCCTTCGTAGCCGCCGTCGATGGCCAGGTGCAGGGTTTCGCCCTCTACTATATCCGTTACAGCACATGGAAAGGCCAGCGGATGTACCTGGAAGACCTCCACGTCACAGAGAAGATGCGCGGCAAAGGCCTGGGAAAATTATTATTCGATACATTGCTCCGGGAAGTAAAAGAAAAGAATTTTCATGGCATGGTATGGCAGGTCCTGGAATGGAATGAGCCTGCCATCAATTTCTATAAGAAATACAACGCGGAATTCGATCCCGAGTGGATCAACTGTGCCGTCAATAACCCGGACTTTATTAGTTCACCCCGCTGACCTGCATTTCCTTGTTGATCTTCAGGACCAGCCCCTGTAATACCTTGCCCGGCCCGATCTCCGTGAATTGCGAAGCCCCATCCGCAATCATCGCCTGCACACATTGTGTCCAGCGCACCGCTCCCGTCAGCTGGTCGATGAGATTCTTTTTGATCTCATCCTTTGCAACCACAGCCTTCGCAGCCACATTCTGATATATGGGACAAGTGGGATTATAAAAAGTGGTCTTGTCGATGGCCTCTTTTAATTCTTCCTTCGCCGAATCCATCAGCGGGCTGTGAAAAGCCCCGCCCACCGGCAATAACAATGCGCGCTTCGCTCCTGCTGCCTTCATTCGTTCACAAGCGATCTCTACTCCCTTGATAGAACCACTAATGACTAGCTGACCGGGGCAGTTGTAATTGGCAGGCACGACGATCTCTCCCGTCTCCTGCTGCACCTCCGCACATATCGACTCTACCTTTTCATCCGCAAGACCCAGCACAGCCGCCATCGTCGATGGCTGCTTCTCACAGGCATGCTGCATGGCCTGCGCCCGGATAGATACTAATTTCAATCCATCCTCAAAGCTCAATACACCGTTGGCGACAAGGGCGGAAAATTCACCCAGGGAATGTCCCGCAACCATGTCCGGCTTATTATTTTCGATCCCTTTAAAGGCAATGACAGAATGAAGAAATATGGCCGGCTGCGTAACTTTCGTTTGCTTCAGGTCATCTTCACTACCGGAGAACATAATATCAGAGATACGGAACCCTGTGATCTCATTCGCCTGCTCAAACAGCTTCTTCGCAAAAGCGCTATTCTCATAAAGGTTCTTTCCCATTCCCGGGAATTGAGATCCCTGTCCTGGAAAAATAAACGCATGCTTCATAACATATAGGGTTTAGTAAACAAATATGCCACAAAGACCCGACTCAAAAAAGAAAATTTTTCGGCAAAAAATTATTATGCGAAACGTTTAATGCAGCCTGGCAGAGATCAGTTTGACAAACTCGCTGCGTGTTTCATTCTTCTCAAACTCACCCCAGAAGGCAGAAGTAGTGGTAACAGAATTTTGTTTCTGCACGCCCCTCATCATCATGCAAAGATGAGAAGCCTCAATGACCACAGCTACACCCAGAGGGTTTAACGACTCCTTGATGGCGCCTAATATCTGCGTAGTCAGTCTTTCCTGCACCTGCAGACGGCGGGAGTAGACATCCACTACCCTGGCGATCTTGCTCAACCCCGTGATCCAGCCGTTGGGTATATACGCGACATGCGCCTTTCCGAAAAAGGGTAGCATGTGATGTTCACAAAGGCTATATATTTCTATATCCTTTACAAGGATCATTTCACTGACATCCTCATGGAATTTGGCTGAGTCCAGGATTGCCTTGGCATCCATCTCATATCCCTGCGTAAGGAATTGCATCGCCTTGGCGACCCTTTCGGGTGTTTTTAGAAGACCTTCCCTCATAGGATCCTCTCCCAATAAGCTTAATGCCGCCTTGTAATTGCTGGTGAGCCCCGAAGTGATCTTTTCGTCATACTGGTCGATCTTCTTATATGCCATGGCCAAAAAGTGTTTTTGATATATACTATTGGTTCATTGATTACGCCGGATATTCTACAAAGTTTCGTTCCGTCTCATGTAGTCTCACCCATAGCTCCAGCTTCGGATCGATCCTTTTTCGCAACAGTTCGTAAATAACCATAACAATATGTTCCGCAGTAGGGTTCAAGTCCTTAAAATATTCTGTGTCCAGGTTGAGGTTCTTATGATCGAACCTTTCCAGTATCTCCTCCTGCACGATCACTGACAACACTTTCATATCCATAACATACCCAGTCTCCGGATCCGGCACGCCCACTACTTTTACGATCAGCTCATAGTTATGTCCGTGATAATTGGGATTGCTGCATTTCCCAAAGACCTCCGCATTCTTCTTATCATCCCATGCAGGATTGAAAATTCGATGCGCCGCATTGAAATGCTCTTTCCGGAACACAGCAACTTTATTATTTAGCACATTCATATAGCTCATTTTATTTGTTCAGAGCTCCGCCCCCTATCCAAAATACTCCACATAGATCCTCGGCGTCTCATACAGCTTGATACAATGCAGCTTCACCGAAGAAGGCAGGTGCGGCTGCAACTGCTCCCAGATGCCAATGGCCAGGTTTTCCGTAGAGCACATTTTCCCTTTCAGAAAATCCACATCCATATTCAGGTTCTTGTGATCCACCTTTTCAATGACATGGTCCTTGATCAGCTCGCTCAGTTTCTTCACGTCGAATAAAAATCCTGTATTAGAGTCCGGCTCCCCCTTAATGGTTACATACAATTCATAATTATGTCCATGCCAGTTCTCATTGGCGCATTTGCCAAATACGGTCTCGTTCTGTTCCTTGCTCCAGCCGGGGTTGAATAGCCGGTGCGCTGCATTAAAATGTTCTACACGGGTCAAATACACCATAGTCTATATATTTCACCAAATGATCCCAAAGGCCCATTTGGGACCGCAAAGTTACGACAAACCTTTGGTTTGCGCCCGTAGCGCAGATTACTGATATTTGCAGGATGTATATCCTGCTGGTAGCCGCCACAAGCTTTGAAATTCAGCCTACTATGGCCCAACTCCCCCGGCGCCATGAAATGGAGGCCCTCCTCACCGGCGTCGGCTCCATCCCCACTACATGGTCGCTTATGCGCCAGATTGGCAGACGCAGACCCGATTGTATCATCCAGGCCGGGATTGCCGGCTGCTTTATACCCGGAGCCATCGGCCAGGTCATGGCCATAAAAGAAGAGGCGTTCGGTGATGTCGGCGTACAAGAGAACGGAGCCTTCAAGTCCGTCTTTGACCTCCATCTCATGGACAGCAACACGCCCCCCTTTACCAATGGCCGCCTCGTCAATCCCTATAAAAAATGGCTGGACTCCACCGGACTGCAGCAGGTCAGGGCCATCACCATAAATGAAATAAGCACCACCCCCTCCCGCATAGAATGGTATCAACAAAATATAGCTCCCGTTGTTGAAAGCATGGAAGGGGCGGCACATCATTACGTATGCTTACAGGAAAATATACCATTCCTGCAGCTCAGGTCCGTCTCCAACGATGTCGGACAACGCGACAAAAGCAAATGGGATTTCAAAGCTTCTATTGCCGCCCTGAACAGCAAACTGGCAGGCATATTGGAAGACCTGACCCCGGACATCATAACATTATAAATTAGATTAAAAATGACGCTTACCCTTGGATTCAGCCCCTGCCCAAACGATACATTTATATTCGATGCCCTCGTAAATAAAAAGATCGACACCGAAGGCCTCGATTTCGAAGTGCGCCTCGAGGACGTAGAGACCCTCAACCAATGGGCCATGCAGGGCCGGCTGGATGCATCCAAGATCAGCTATGGCGTGCTCCCCCTCGTCACCGACAAATATCATCTGCTGGATGCAGGAGGAGCCCTCGGCAAGGGTGTAGGACCGCTGCTCATAGCCCGGCAGCACATCGCAGCGGCAGACATCCCCCATTGCACCATTGCCGTGCCCGGTCAGCGGACCACCGCTCACTTGCTATTCTCGCTCGCCTATCCGCAGGCGAAAAAGAAAGAGTTCATGATTTTCTCCTCCATCGAAGAGGCCGTCCTTTCCGGCAAGGTAGACTGTGGCGTCATCATTCATGAGAATCGTTTCACCTATCAGCAAAAAGGACTCACCCGACTCGCCGACCTGGGAGAATTTTGGGAAGCCACTACCGGCGCTCCCATCCCCCTGGGCGGTATCCTGTTGAGAAAAGACCATGACCCCACCCTCGCACAAAAGCTCAACGGGCTCATCCGCAAAAGCCTCGAATACGCCTTTGCACACTATCCTTTTCTTCCCGATTACGTAAGACAACATTCCCAGGAGATGGACGAACAGGTCATGCGACAGCACATCGACCTCTATGTAAATAATTATTCCCTTTCGTTGGGAGAAGATGGCCGCCGGGCCGTGGATACCCTGATGAGGACCTATGCAAGCGTTCATGGCGTAAACACACCTCAACTGCCCTTCACTGCCTTAGCGTAGGCGTCAAGTGCCCTTCGACGGGCCATCTCATGCTCCACGATAGGGGCCGGATATGCGGAAGTTCCCAGTTCCGGCACCCAACGACGCACGTATACCAGATCAGGATCGAATTTCTCCGTTTGAAGCTTCGGGTTGAACACCCGGAAATAAGGCGCCGCATCACACCCGCTGCCCGCCGCCCATTGCCAGTTCCCATTATTGGCCGCCAGGTCATAGTCCAGCAGCTTTTCCGCAAAATAAGCCTCCCCCCACCGCCAGTCGACAAGCAGATGTTTCGCCAGAAAAGAAGCCACGATCATCCGGACCCTGCCCGGCATGAACCCCGTTTCATTCAATTCCCTCATACCCGCATCCACGATAGGATATCCCGTCTGCCCCTGACACCATTTTTCAAACTCCTGCTCGTTATTCCGCCATCGGATGAGGTCATAGGCCGGCCTGAACGCCTTGCCCTTGCCCACCGCCGGAAAATGCCATAGGATCATATGAAAGAAATCCCGCCATATCAGCTCACCCAGATAGACCTCGCTCAGGGCAGATGCCTTACGCGCCAGCTCCCGGATACTACACGTCCCCCACCGCAAATGCACTCCCATCCGGCTCGTTCCACCCTCTATCCCCGGAAAATCCCGCTGCCCGGCATATTTTTTCAGGGTCGTAGCATTCACCACATTGGAAGGGATAGGAATAGGAGATGGCTTGAACCCCATGGACATTAGCGACGGTATACGCCCGGCTGCACGCTGATAAAGATTGCCCAAATATTTTTCCACCGGGTAGCTCCGCAGACAAAGATCATTCACCCTGGCCTTCCACTTCTTGCTGTAAGGGGTAAACACCGTATAAGGCTCACCGTCGTCCTTCAATATCTCATCCCTCTCAAAGATCACCTGGTCCTTATAGGTATGAAAAGGGATCCCCCGACTCGCTAAAAGCTTCCCGACCGCCGCATCACGCTCTCGGGCATACGGCTCATAATCGTGGTTCGTGAACACCTGCCCAACCATAAACCTTGACAGTACGGCCTGGAACACCTCCTCCGGACGTCCGACTCTTACTTCCATCCCCGAACCCCACTTGCTCAGTTCCTCCTGTAGTGTCACTAACGTATCCCGAATGAAGTGAACCCTCGCATCCGACTTTTCTTCCAACTTATCCAGTATGTCCCGGTCGAAGATAAATAATGGTAGTACAGGAAGCCCCCCTCGCAAAGCATGATAAAGCCCCGCATTATCATGAAGACGGAGGTCCCGGCGAAACCAGAAGATATTAACAGAGACCATCTACTATCATTTTCACCATCTGAAAGACCCGATTGCCATAGCCCGTTCCCGAAAAATGCCCTACCCGACGGACTCCACGGATGGCATTGGAAAGAAAAACCTCGTCCACCAGGAGAAGGTCCTCCGGCGCCACCGGCTTTTCTAACACCCGCAAGCGCTCCGCCGGCAAGACGCGCAAAAGCCATTCCCGCATCACACCCCCTACCCCGCCCTCCGACAAGGGAGGAGTATAAATGGTATCCCCGATCACGTAGAAAAGATTGGCAATGCTGCTGTCGGCTATCCGTTCCCGACTGTTCAGGACCAGACAGTCATCCCACCCGTGGTTTCGGGCATACATAGCTGCCATGGAATACAATAAATAGTTATTGGACTTCAGGTGAGAGAGCCCGTCGCATGACTTCCGGCCTTTGGGGAATGTCCCCAGCACCAATCCCCCCGGCTTCTCTGCCATCTCTTCCAGGGGCCAGGATTGGATGACATAGCTCATGGCGGCATCATCCTGTCCCATCTCTCCCCGGAACACCGTCAGCCTCACCCTGGCGGATACACTATGTCCATTGCGCTGACAAAGTTCAAGAACGGCTCCCGTAAATTGTTCAAGTGTCAAAGGTTCAAGCCCCAAAAGAACGCTTCCGTTCAACAGCCGTTGATAATGCAGGTCCGGGAGAAGTATACGTCCCTCTTTTATCCGCATGGTCTCGAACAGCCCGTCCCCATACCGGAAGCCACGGCTGTCCGCCGTAAGAAGAGGTGTCCTTGACGGGAAAAAAGCCCCATTGAAGTGTATAAAGCTGCTCACCTACTGTTGCTCGATAATACCATTTTTAACAGCATACATGACCAGACCCGCCATCGACTTGGCTCCCGTCTTGGTCTTCAGTTTGTCACGTATGGCCTCCACCGTGCGGGGACTGATATCCACGATATCGGCGATCTCCTTGGTGGTTTTTTCTTCACACATCAACTTAAGGACAGTCAGCTCCTTTTCCGTCAGGTTGACATCCTGGGGGGCGCCTACCTCCGGGCGCTTTGTCCGGAGTCCTGTCAATAAAGCTTTGTTGGTCAATTCGTTGAAGAAAAACTCCTGCTCGTAGCAGGTCTTGATGGCCTGATAGATCGTCTCCGAATCGGAATTCTTGGTAAGATAGGAATTAGCCCCGATCTCCATCAGCTTGGAGATCATGGAGTGATCGTTGTGCATCGAAAGGATGATCACCTTTACATGAGGATGATCCTTACGGATCTCAGGCAGGGTTTGAATCCCATCCATGATGGGCATCTGTATGTCAAGTAAAATTACGTCAGGTTCAACGTGCTTGAGTAAGTTGAGTAATTGCATACCATTGTCCGCCTCTGCTACCAGTTCTACATCTTTTTTGACGGCCAGCGCAGTTTTCACGCCGGCCCGGAATAGGGCATGATCGTCGGCAATAGCTACTTTGATAGGTTGATCGAACTCTGGTTTTTTCATACGATTCTGAATTTTACAAACAGGGGCCTTGCGGCCAGTGGATGGGTGGGCCGCTCGGATATCCACCATGCAAATTGAAACAAAAATTGCAACACTTACTATAGGAAATTTACGAAATTACGGCGTTACGGAATCTACGTTTAATTACCTGGCTCTTTTCGTTCTTTTACGAAGGTAAGTTGTTTTTTTTACGATTGCACCCGTAAAATCCGTATGGTTAAAATTGAGGGATACTTCTCTTGTCCACAAAGTTATTCACATTTATTTTTGATATATAAGTTGATTGATTGAGGATTAGCAACCTCAGACCGTCCAATGTCCTTGAAACCGTCCAGAATGATTTTCAATATTCTATGAAATCCGGCAATCCAATATCAATCAACTTTTTACTGATCTGCCGCACCATTTGCTTATAGTTTTTGCCTGCTTTTCTGCACCCCACCGTATTGGGATAATGCAATGAAGCAGGCATTTTTTATTTCGTTTAAAGGGGGAAAGGGGAAAGCACATAACCTGCCTTTGGGATCTCCAACTCATTGACAGTGAGGAACTCTTTGAATTCCCGGCATATAAGATTACCTTTTATCTTAAGAAAGAAATAGACCGTTAGCTCCTCCCGGCGGAAAGGTTGAAGGATAGTCCGGGGATTGAAAGGCACTGCCGGATCCACCAGTTCCCGAAAACGCTCCATCAACAGCTGATCCTGCGGCCCAATAACTACCCTCCAGATATATTCTCTGGAATTCCAGGCAATGAGACCCTCAAGATAAAGAAGCTTCTTTCTCAACTTCTGAGCTTGTTCCAAATTCATAGAAAAATAGCTTGATTGACTTAGGAAAGGTTTTAGAATTCTCTTTTCAAATTTATTGGCGCATACATTCAAAATTTAGGCATAAACACGCCCGGAGCACCGTATTTTTCTTACATCGATAGGGTGTTTTCACGGTACTGGGATTAAAAGGCTGCCGTATCTTGCCAAACTGCACATAATTTTCGCGGAATGCCAACGGATATTTACAATATATCAGGCCTGATCAATCTCATAATAAACATTGTAGCTTTTGCCGTAGGGATATTTTACTGCTACCGAAGCCATAATCCCCCCTATATGAGAATATTCCCCATCTATCTGTTCGTATCCGCAGCCATAGAGTTCTTCATAAATCCATATATACCGAAGCTGTTCAATTATCAGCCATTTGGAAGCCATCAGGAATATGCCACATTTCTCACGTACAACCTGTACACCCCTTTTGAGCTGTTTATCTTCGCCTGGTTCCTCTCCCGGATCATCTATTCACCCCAGATAAAAAGATTGCTGATCCTCCTGCTGATGCTGTTTTGTCTCTTTTTCATAATCTATTCCCTGAAATCTGATATTGGGAAGAATATCAATGTCATAGCCATTATTCTGGAGAGCGTCATTATCATCATTCCCTGCCTCACCTGGTACCGGGAGCTCTTTGCACGCAGCGAGCCCGTGAACCTGTTCCTGGAACCCGCCTTCTGGCTCGTCACAGGCATATTCTTTTATCTTACCACCATTATCCCATACCTTGTCACCAGCTTTTATCTAACGAGCCACGGTCTGTACGGGATCATAAAAACGCTCGGTTCCATCAACAACTTTTCACTCGTCGTAACGTATATGTTATTCATTAAAGGATTCACATGCAGGATAAGGAGATCGTAATATCCATCGTCATCATCTGCACCCTGCTGATCATTATTCTGATCGGCTTCATCGCCGTGATCCTGCTCCTTTATCAGAAAAAGCAAAATCTTTTCAACGCAAAGCTCATAGGCATTAAAGCTAATTATGATAAGGAATTGCTCAAGACCCAGCTCGAGATCCAGGAATACACGTTCCAATACATCTCCCGGGAGATACACGACAACATCGGACAGTTTATTTCCCTCGCCAAACTACAGCTGAATACCCTGGATATAAAGGAGAACAGCTATGCCGCTCAAAGGATCAACGACACCGTCGACCTGCTTACCCGCGCCCTCGATGAATTGCGCGACCTGTCACGAAGCCTTAGCTCCGAGATCATTCGCAATGGCGGGCTTACCAACGCCATCGAACAGCTCGTTATCCAGTTGCAAAAGCTCACCGCCCCCCGGGTCATCTATGAATTAAAAGGCGATTATCAGTTCCTGGATGAACAAAAGGAAATATTCATACTTCGTATCTTGCAGGAGGCGATCAGCAATGTCATACGCCATTCAGGCGCCGCCAGCATCCATATCACCCTTACATATGAGAATAATAGCTTGACCATGACCATCCATGACGATGGCCGGGGTTTCGATACCTCCATCATTGCAACCCAGAAAAACACCTCCGGACTAAGCAATATGAGGAAAAGAGCTAAAATGATAGACGCCGGCTTCCAGGTGGACAGCATCCCGAACTCCGGGACCGGGATCACCCTTATTGTACCTTATTAATCAGACCCATAAAAGAAAAATATGTCATCTCTGAAAAAGCCTGTCAAGATAGCCATGGTCGACGATCACATCCTCCTCCGGGATGCCCTGGCCACCGTCATTGACAGATTCGATAATTGTAAGGTCATTTTGCTTGCCGCCCATGGAAAGGAATTGCTGGAGAAACTGCAGCCCGACGACCTCCCTGACCTCGTTATCCTGGATCTCAACATGCCCGAGCTCGATGGCTATGAGACAGCCAGGCACCTGCGGATGAACTATCCGGGTATCTACGTGCTCATACTTACCATGTACGACTCCGAGATAACGCTGCTGAGACTGCTGCAGGCCGGAGCCAGGGGATTTCTAAAGAAGGATATCCATCCGGGTGAATTGAACATGGCCATACAGTCCGTAATGGCCACCGGGTACTTTTATTCCTATAACTCCGCGGGCAAGCTCGTCAACCTGTTCAAAAAGGATAAATCCAATAACAACCAGGCCGACAGACTCTCCCTCAGCGAAAATGAGCTCACCTTTCTCAAGTTGGCCAGCACCGATATGACCTATAAGGAAATTGCCACCATGATGGAAATAAGCCCCAGGACCATCGACAACTACCGGGATGCCCTGTTCGTAAAGTTGAATGTTAAAAGCCGCGTCGGGCTCGCTATCTATGCCATAAAAAGTGGAGTCGTCACCTTGGAATATTAATGATCCAAAGGACCTCCGGTCCGTTCAGTCGATGAGCTTGTTCCGCATGGCATACATGATCAGCCCCGCAATGGTCTTGGCCCCGATCTTCGTTTTCATGTTCTGCCGTATCGTCTCGATGGTACGCGTGCTTAAGAATACCTCTTTTGATATCTCTTCCGTCGTCTTGTCCTCTGCTAACAGCTTGAGAATGCGGATCTCCTTCTCGGAGAATTTGATAGGACTGGGATAGAATTGCCTCACCTGCCGCTTGGTCTGTAGCTTGGAAAGAACCGCCTTGTTGACCAGGTCATTGAAATAAAAGTCGTCATTCATACAGGTAAGTATCGCCTGGTATATTTCGTCGGGGTCCGTTGTCTTCGTCAAATAGGCATTAGCGCCCATTTCCATCATTTTCGAGATCATTTCCTGGTCGTCATACATCGTGAGCACAATGATCTTTACCTCCTCATACTCTTTCCTCAATAGTCCAATAGCATTGATACCATCCACCTCCGGCATCCGGATATCCATCAGCAGCACGTCCGGGCGCTTGATCTGCATCTTGTGCACTAAATCCTTGCCATCCTCAGCCTCCCACAGAATTCTCAGATACTCCTTGTTCTTCAAAGCCATTTTAATACCGTCGCGAAAGATCTTATGGTCGTCCGCAATCGATACCTTGATAACTAGTTCAGCAGTCATAACGGCAGGTTTGTAGAGTTAACAGGTATGGGTCTTTATTTTTTTGTTGATAATCAGGTTGTTATATTTTTATTTAGATAGGGTATGAAAAAACACTGTATAGTCTATGCGCATTTTTACGCGCTGAAAAGTAATTTCCGAATATGTTAAAAAGAGCAGTTCCCCTATTGTCTGTCAACACTATATCACCTAGTTTTGTCTCAGAAGTTGATTGATTACGGATCAATCTCAAAACCATCCAACGTCCAATACCGTCCAGTAAAAGATTTCAATATCCGTGAAAGCCGTCCTTTAAAATCCAGTATCAGTCAACTTCTTTTTTTCTCATTCAGCAGCCAGCCCACCTCGTTTTATAGAAAAGTACTGCTTTTATGTGGATTTCATTCCGAAGGCCGACCATTTAAACGCCAAAACAGCCATAAAATTTCACATACCCCCATTATCCTTCCCGTTAGCCCGGTCCGTCACTCCCGCACCAACACCGGATAGTCCCGTTTTTAAGATCCCCCCCTCCATCCAAAGGCACGATATTTGATCTACACCCTCTAGCTGGACTCCCTGTCCTCAATTATCCACATTTTACCTAAAATGTGGATATCCCTCGTAGTTTTCCCATCCCAATTTGCCACTTTTACGATAGTAAAAATACTATTTTCCCTACGTGAAACTACTCGATTTTGACCTCGTAAACCCCCTAGGAAAAATCCATCAAACCCAATACTGACTTGAATTACAAGCAATTTAAAGCATTTTAACATAAGTTTTGGCCGTTGCCCATCTTTTTTTTTAGGGGTTACTTAGCTCTACAAACTAACATTCTTCAAACCTCTAAAAACTCACTTTATGCAGCAAAAAGAGTTACTTACCCAACTGAACGTGGCCGCCATTGGCGAAGCCATTGACCACGAACTTGCAACAAACCTTGTAAAATCCTATCAAGAGAAATATCCCGAGTCTTTTACAGGTGTTACCATCGGACGTAACATCATCGAACAGATCCTGGCTCAACCTGGCTGCGTAGGTATGCGTTTTTATGATGCCATCAACGAAAAAGGACAAAACACCCTTGTTTATGTAGGCGTTGATGCATCTGGCAATGACATGCTGAAACAAGTAGTAGTAGAAAAAGGTGGCGCTATCTCCACTGCTCCGGCTATCGTAGCTGACAGAGGATGGGATACCCTCTGGACATGGCTGACTACCAGCAAATAATACGTATTTGCTTGGATTATAGCACAATGCCAATTATATTTGAGAAAAAAAAGGCATTTGCTGTACCTGCTGTTCATTATATCCGAGTTGTTACCTGTAGTCTTTTATCTTGCATTCCATAAACGGAACAAGCAGGAAGGGCTACAGGTAATTTTTGCATATTGCCTTTTCTCATTTGCAATGGAGTTCCTCGCGCCGCTGTTAAAGAACGTGTTTCATGTAAACGGCTTTTACTTGTACTCCGCCTTCACCATCATCGAATATTTCCTGTTAACCATATTTCTTTATCGCTCCATAAAGGATCCCCGGCTTAGGTATGTACCTATCATCGGTTCACTCGCATTTCTTGGCATGGTGGTTGCCAGCTTCGTACACAATAGATCAAGCAATTTCGACTCCCCATCTGCCTCTGGAGAAAATGTGCTGATCATCATATACAGCATTATTTTCCTCTATGGCCAGATCAAGGATCCATCCATCCTCTTTGTGTATTACACCAAGAAATTTTGGGTCGTGATCGCCTTTTTTATATACTTTTCCGCCACCCTTTTCCTCTTTTTGTATGCCAGTAACTTTTCAACCCAGGAGCATAAGAACTATTGGTACATTAACAATATATTCGACATCATAAAGAATATCTTCTTTTGTATTGCCTTCAGCATGAAAAAGAACAAAACACCAAATCCTATTGAAAACTATTATGCAGACATATGATATAAACCTGGATCTCATGAGAAACTTAAACCCTAAACCGTCCGTCCATTGGAGACGATGCCCTGTTAAATGATAATTTTAGAAGCAACCAATCCCGGCAGCAACGTGTCCCTGGTGCTATATTTTGGCACCATTGGTATGCTCGCACTTACCATCGGGCTCATCGTTTTCATTATTTTTCACCAGCGCAAGGTCATTCGTTACCAACTGCGCCTCCAGCGCATGGAGCAGGATCAGCAAAAATTGCTGCTGAATGCCTCTATCCGCCTGCAGGAAGAAGAACGCCAGCGCATTGCAGCCGACCTCCACGATGACGCCGGCCCCCTGCTAGCCACCGCCAGACTATACCTCAATGAGAACCTCGTCAATCTGGACAAGACTACCCAGCTGCAAAGCATTTATAATGCCAAGCAGATCATCGACGATACCATCCAGCTCATCCGGAATATCTCTCATAGCCTTATGCCCCCCACCCTCAAGAACTTTGGGTTGGAATCCGCCGTCAACGACCTCTTCCAGAAGATCAGCGGCTCAGGCAGCATGAACGCCAGCTCCCGCTTTCATGACTATCGCGAGCGTCTCCAGGCCGAAAATGAACTGATCATTTTCAGGGTCATACAGGAACTGGTCAACAATATCCTCAAGCACAGCAATGCCAGCTTTATACACCTCACCCAAAACACCAGCGGCGACAAGTTCTTTATACGTTTGCATCACGACGGAAGAGGCATTACCCAGAACGATTTTAATAAGCTCAATAAAAGCAATGTAGGACTTGGCCTGAAAAACATCCAGAGCCGGCTGAAAGTCCTCCATGGCAAGATATTTTTTGAAAAAGATATGTCCCAGACCTACTATAAGGTAACGATAGAACTGATTAAGGAAGAAGAAGATAAGCTTCGTGAGCAGGAATAAAATATATGTGTTATCTTTAAGTAAGAGAAGAAGACCGAAATCCAAAGAAGCCTATGGGAGTTATTAAAGTTGCAATAGCCGATGACCACAAGATATTCCGAAAGGGTGTCATTTTATCATTACGCCCTTATAGTGCTATAAAATTCGTTCAGGAGGCAGAAAATGGACAGGAATTGCTCGACGGTCTTGCCGCTTCAGAACCCGATGTAGTGCTCATGGACCTCCGGATGCCGCTGAAGGACGGGATCGAGACCACCAAGATCATTGCCAAACAATATCCTTCCATTCATATCATCGCGTTGACAATGTATGAGGACGAGCGCTTTGTAAGCCATATGATGGAAATAGGCGCCAACGGATACCTCCTTAAAAGCGCCGACCCCTCCGAGATTAAAAGGGCTATCATCGAAGTAGCAACCAAAGGCTACTACCTGAATAACTTCGTAAATCGCATCCTGTTAAAAAAGTCCCATACCAGGACCAAGGTCATACCCAGCCTAAATACGGAGATTACATTGAACGATCGTGAAAGAGAAGTCGTACGGTACATCTGTATGGAGTACACCGCCCAGGAGATCGCTCAAAAGATTGACGTAAGCCCCAGGACCGTAGAGGCAATAAAAGATCGGCTGATGGAACGCTTTGGTGCAAAAAATACGGCAGGACTGGTTTTCTTCGCCGTAAAGAACAATCTGATAGATTAGCCTTCTGACCCTCTGTCCGGTGCATCGCAAATCTGCATTATGCTTATTACCGGAAATAGCTTTATTGACTATCTTTTTATTGCTATCACATTCCTCCCGCTGATACCAGCCGTCCTGACCCTCTTCTCCAACTTCGGGAAAGAACCCTTCACCCTCATCCTTATCATCTGCCTCGTCAATTTCCTCCGGGATATCCCCACTCACCTGCACATGCTCACTCCGGAAGACCAGGCCATTCTCAATAACATCTGCTATCCCATCGAGCTGCTTCTATTTGCCCGCCTATTCCGGCCCATCCGGACGAAAACAGCCCGATATATACTGACTATCATCCTCGTAGCATTCCTCTCCTCCCTGCTCACCTGGCTCGCCATAAAAGGGTTTGGCAACAATAGCCCGGGCCTGGAGACGATTAAGAATGGCATCCTTCTCGGCGTGATCCTCCTTAGCCTGCCCCCCATTGTCCAATCAAAAGGCCTCGATGTATTCCGATCCCCCCTCTTCTGGATGGCCGGAGGCACCCTCTTCTACCTCCTGATCATCTTATTGCTGGAATGGGTCTCCTCCTCATCCCCCAGCCCGGAGAACAGCATATTCCTATCCCTCGCAGCCCTTGTCCGCTATCTGCTCTACACGCTGGCAGTATGGCCCCACCGGGACGAGCTGCCCGCCGAAGGATAGTGATATTATAATTTCATCTCCGGTATATCTCCCTTTATGATCAGTCGGCCCTTTGTCTTGTCTTTTATCTCCTCCACCGTCACCCCCGGCGCCCTTTCCAGCAACCGAAATCCTTCTGATGTGACATCCAGCACCGCCAGGTCCGTTACTACCTTTTTCACGCATTTAACACCCGTCAGCGGCAGGGTACACGCCGGCAACAGCTTCGATTCCCCCTTGGGGTTCGTATGCTGCATGGCCACAATGATATTCCTTGCGCTGGCCACCAGGTCCATCGCCCCACCCATCCCCTTTACCATCTTCCCCGGTATCTTCCAGTTGGCAATATCCCCCGAATCAGACACCTCCATGGCGCCCAATACCGTGAGATCCACCTTTCCTGCCCTGATCATTCCAAAGCTCTCCGCACTATCGAAAAAAGCTCCTCCCGGCAGTATCGTCACCGTCTCTTTCCCCGCATTGATCAGATCCGCATCCACCTCCTCATCCGTTGGATAAGGCCCGATGCCCAGCATACCATTCTCCGACTGCAGCATAATGGAAATACCAGATGGGATATAATTCGCTACAAGAGTAGGAATCCCTATCCCCAAATTAATATACATCCCATCCCTCAATTCCTGCGCTATACGTTTGGCAATGCCAAATTTGTCCAAAGCCATAATGAAGGTTTTAGCTTTTTAATCTCACCGTTCTTTTCTCAATACGTTTTTGGTAATCTTTTCCCTGGAATATCCTGTGCACATAAATACCCGGCACATGCACCTCATCGGGAGGGATAGCCCCCGGCTCCACCAGCTCCTCCACTTCCACAATGGTAATATTCCCCGCCTTGACCATTGAGGTGGAAAAATTGCGGGTGGTCTTACGAAAGACGAGGTTGCCAAAATGATCCCCCTTCCAGGCCTTGACAATGGCAAAGTCCGCATGAAGCGCCATTTCCATCAGGTAGGTCTTGCCACCGAACTCCCTCACTTCCTTGCCCACCGCCACCTCTGTCCCATAACCCGCAGGGGTGAAGAAGGCAGGAATACCCATCCCCGCCATTTGGATACGGGTAGCCAAGGTCCCCTGCGGCACCAGGTCTACCTCCAGCTCCCCATTGAGCAATTGTCTTTCGAATTCCTCATTCTCCCCTACATAGGAGCTGATCATTTTTTTTATTTGCCGGGTCTTCAGCAAAAGTCCCAGGCCAAAATCATCCACCCCCGCATTGTTCGAAATACAGGTCAGGTCCTTTATGCCCTTTCTCGTAAGGGCCCCAATACAATTTTCGGGGATCCCGCATAAGCCAAAGCCGCCCAGCATGATGACGGCCCCATCCTTGATATCCTGAATAGCTTCCTGCGCGCCGGAAACGATCTTTTTCATCTGACAAGCTTTTGGCTAAAAATACGAAGTTCCTTCCTAATGCCTCGTAGTGTCTTTCACAACACCCTTCCGGTGGAATTTAGTAGAATCCTTCCCCAAGGGAAATTTATTAGAAGGCTTAATCCCTACGGGGTGATTAAGCGGGGTCCCCCCGGGCCGCCCCATCGGACCCGTCACAGCAGGCCTTGCAGCAGGCACCGCAGGCCTTACAGCAGACGCAGCAGACGTTGGGACCGAAGAATGTGTATAGCTTTCCGACCTCATCCTGTTGCCTCTTGTTATCAAACTATCGAACATAGTCCGGGTGATGTCCGGGTGATCCTGGTAAAATTGGAAGCTCTTGCGGAACTCTTCCCGGGTCACCTTATGCAGACGGAAAACCTCTTCATATAACTTCAGGGTCTCCATTTTTACATTCACCCTGGCAGAGTCCTTTATAAGGTAGTTCGCGGCATATTGATCCGCCTGCATCATATCCCAAATTATACTGCCCATCTCCTCCTTGCCCAATACACCCGAAGGGATATTATCCTTTTCCGAACAACCCGCTATCAGGACAATGCATATCAGCCCGGCTATTATCCTCATTGCAGGTCCTGTTTATATTTATTGAGGTTGGTAATATCCAGCTTGGTCAGCAGCTCCAGCGCCCGCGATTTTTCATCCGGCGGGGATTTCTGAAAGACCTTCGATATCTCGCCCGACCGCCCCTGGAAAAAGAACTGCATGATCATCGTATTGGGAGTCTCGGTATTCACCGTATTCAGCATATTCAACGTATTCAATATCGCCGTCCTGCCCTCCGCCTCCCTATCATATAGTTGATCCAGCCCGCTGCGGTAGTAGCTGTAGTAGGCATCGTGTATCAGCGTATACTTGCTGTTAGTGAGATTTTCTATCAGCCAGTACCGGTTACGGACACCGTCGAATGGCTTCCATCCTGATATATCACGGCTGTCAGGGGCATTGTTGACGATGTTCAATGCCCTTTGAAAATAAGGGTCCCCACCCCGCAAAGAGAAACTATCGAAATTGAGTCCCAGGATAAGATACACATAGTAAGCCAGCTCCGCCGTCAGATTGGCCGCATAGGGTTCCGACCCCTGTACCCTGTTGTCATTAAAATCCAGCGGCTGATATTCGACATACCGGAAAGTAAACGACTCGTCATTGAAATTGATCAGCGGGCTCTGATAGGACGTATTGAACACCGGCCTTCCCGCCTGCACGGTCAGATTGGCCTGATAAGTATTGTTGTCCCCCGCGGAACTGATATTGATAAGGAAATTACAGGTTATCTTTTCATTGTTCTGAAAGTTTTCATTGGACCACTTCCGGTTGTTCAGGAAATTGAAGATCGCCCCCTGAAGGGTTTGAAATACCTTATGATCGACAGTGGAAGGCACCCTGCCGGCCAGCACCGTGACCTTGGCATTCAGCTCCTGGGCATGCACGCTGGACAGCGCCATCCCCATTGCCACTATAAAGAAAAAATATTTTTTACGCATACAGCATGTTTACAACCTTATCAACGATGTCGGCGGCTACTTGTTGCTTGGTCTTTTGCGCATACACCGTCTCTCCACCCGACCTGTCAAAAATGGTGACCTTATTTGTATCGTATCCAAAGCCGGCGCCCGCATCATTGAGTGAGTTGAGAACGATGAGGTCGGCATTCTTTTTATGTAGCTTATCCAGCGCATAGGCCCTCTCTCCTGTAGTCTCCAGGGCAAACCCTACCAATATCTGGCCATTTTTTTGCTGCCCCAAAGCCTGTAAAATATCTTTTGTCTTTGTCAGCTCCAGGATCAATATATCGTCCTTCTTCTTGATCTTTTCCTCCGCAGGCGCCACCGGCCTGAAATCGGCAACCGCGGCAGACATAATGGCTATATTCACCCCGGGAAATATGCTCACGCATGCATTATACATTTCCTCCGCCGAAGTCACCCTATGCACCGCAATGCCCGGATGGTCCGCATATAGGGAAGTAGGTCCCAGCACCAGGTCCACCAAAGCCCCTCTATCCGCCAGCTCACGGGCAATGGCCAGCCCCATCTTTCCCGATGAATGGTTCCCGATAAATCGCACCGGATCGATGGCCTCATATGTAGGTCCTGCGGTCACCAATGCCTTCTTACCCGCCAAATCTTGCTTTTTTCCGCTGGATGTCCATTCCTGAGCCCCATCTTCCGTCAAGCTCTTGCTCACGCTCTGCGGCAATAGCTCTCTCACATATGCCAGTATTGCCTCCGGCTCTGCCATCCTCCCGTCCCCAAACAATCCGCTGGCAAGCTCCCCCTTTTCCACCGGCATGACATGGTTGCCATACCCCTGTACACGCTCCAGGTTGGCCTTCGTGGAAGGATGCTTCCACATGTCCTCATCCATGGCAGGCGCTACCACCACCGGGCAGACAGCCGAGAGATACGTTGCCATCAAAAGATTATCACAAAGCCCCTGGGCCATCTTCGCCAGGGTGTTGCAGCTGAGAGGCGCTATCAGCATCAGGTCGGCCCAGCGCCCCAGCTCCACATGATTAGCCCAGGTGTCCCCTTCAAAGAGGTCCAGCAGGACAGGATGTTTGGCCAAGGTTGCCAGCGACAGGGGAGTGACAAAATCTTTTGCAGCAGGGGTCATGACCACTTTTACCTCGGCCCCTTCCTTTACCAGCAGCCGTATCAGCAGCAGCGATTTATAGGCAGCGATACTGCCCGTCACCCCAAGTAATATCTTCTTTCCCTTCAGCATGATGTGCGCGATCTGATCTACCCTTAAATTTAGCCCATCTCGCGCAATCCGCCAACGATGGGCCTATGGCCGGCAGGCCCTTGGCCCGCCAAGAAAAAGGGCGCCTTTAGGCGCCCGCTTAATGTATCAAAAGAATTTATTTGAACAGATCATCGTCATTCTTACGATAGTAGATCTTGTCATCCATGAACTCCTGGGTAGCCAGCAGCGCCGGATTCGGCATCCGCTCGTATGCCTTCGATATCTCGATCTGCTCCTTATTTTCGTGGATCTCTTCCAGGCTGTCCGTATGGCTGGCGAACTCTTCCAGCTTATTATGCAACTCTTCCTTCAGGGAAATGTTGATCTGGTTGGCACGCTTCGCAATAATGGCAATAGACTCATACAGGTTCCCAGTCTTTGCCTTTATATCGGTAAGATTCTTGGTCTCCACGACATTCGTGGTATTGGCATTAACTTGCCTTCTTAGTCTGCTCATTTTTTACGGCTTTAATATTGTTTTGAGATAAATTCAAATAATCCTGTACGGTCTTCATCAGCTTGCTCTCCGGGAAACGATCGATGAACTCATTACATTGTGTCACCACCTGACTAAACCTGTCTTCCCGCTTTTCTTCTATACTTTGCTCGGCATATCGATAGTACGCCTTGATGATCAATAATTTATACTCATCGCTCTTCTCTGAGTCCGGGTAGCTGTTCATCAGGCTCGTCGTAGCAACCCCTGCAGCCTTAAAATATCCCAGGTCAAAATACAGCTGGGCGCTCTTATAATCCTTTAGTTCCAGCTTCGCTCTACACTTGTCGATGATCTCCGTCGCCTCCTTTATCTTGGGAGAACCCGGGTGCGTGTTGATAAAAGCCTGCATAAAACCAATCGTCTTGGTAGTATTCGTCTGGTCCAGCTCCACCTTGGGCGACTGCCTGTAAAACGTATAGGCCCGCATATAATCCATTTCCTCGGCCTTCGCGCTATTCGGGAAGACCTCTACGAAACCTTTGAAAAGGTTTTCCGCATTGGCAAAATCCCGCAAATAATAAGCGCAATAGGCAAACTTATAGTAGATATCCTCAAAATGCTCGCTCCCTTTGAACACCCGGAAAAGCTCCTCGAACAGCTGCTGGGCATGATTATAATCCTTGTCTGCATAATACTTGTCAGCCATACGGAGTTTATAATCGTAGTCATTGCTTTTCAACACTTTAGAGAAGTGCGAGCAACTACTGAATGCCAATGCCCCTATGAGTAATACGGTAAATATGCGCATAAAGGGCTGCAATTTACGGTTTTTTGAACAAAAAAGCCTCCCGGCGTGACCAGGAGGCTCTAAATTATTAGTTAATAATTTCTCTTATTTCTTGCGCAGGTTCGGGTGCGGAGCAGGTACCGTGTTTGGACCTTCTTCGCCTGTGCCGTCCCTCAGGTCTACTGTATTTTCATCACCGCCGGACTGACCATAGCGGAAGATAAACCTGTCGGAGCTAATGCCTTCTTTTTCAACCAGATAGTTGATAATGGCATTTACCCGATCCCAGCTCAGCTGCTGAGCGGCTTTGCTGGATTCGCCATAACCGATAACGGCAACCTTACAATTGGGATTAGCCTTCATCTTCACGGCAACAGCAGCAAGCAGCGCCTTGTTATCATTGTTCAGCGTTACAGTACGGCCCTTGAACGTGATGCTGGGCAAATCACCGATACTGCACTTTCCGTGACCGCCGCCATAACCCGAGTCAATCATAGCCTTCAGGTCCTTACAGCATTGCGGATCCGGACATTTACCAACACCATCAGCATCTACAGGCTGACACTGCGTAGGCGTGATCAGCTCCTTATCCTTGAAGTCAGGTACACCGTCACCATCCGTATCACGGCTTACACCATGACTATCAACAGGAGCGCCCTTCGGTGTGTTGGGCTCCAGGTCGAACTGGTCCGTTACACCGTCACCGTCGGAGTCATCCAGCACAGGCTTGGGAAGCTTCATGTGACGGGGAGCATTGATCTCGTTGTAGGCATAATCCAGGGGATTCAGCCACCAGAGAGGCTCTACAGCATGCTTGCCGATATTGTAGTTCAGACCCAATGAAAGGAAATTGTAGGAATCATTGTGCTTTACTTCAGCAACAGCCAGATAAGCGGCCTGGTCATAGTTGTTCTGCCACTTCTGACCGCTGATCAGGTCGGTGGAAGCAAAAGAATATTTATCTTCCAGGGCGATGTTGAATCGGTTGTTCAGCTTGAACTCGAAACCCAGACCTACTACGCCAACCGCCGCCAGCGGGGCTCCACCCAGTGTCGCCGTCGTTCCGTTCCTATCCGCCAACGTTGTCCATCCGCCGGTGATCACCTGTTTAATGGCATTGCGGATCTCCTTCCTGTGCTTATAGTCGAAGGTGGAGAACTGTGAAAGAACACTGTTATAATGATACGGATTGCCTGATCCATCAACTGTCTTATAGAAAGTGCTATAGGTCATGGCGCCGACCCCACCAAATATGTAAGCATTCCAGCCCGTCTTGGCACGATGGAAATTTATGTTGTTGAAGGAAAACATACTTTGGAGGGTAAGCTCGTGAACGGTTGACCGAAAGTTGTAAAAAATAAGCTCCCCGGTGTTATTCCCATAATAAGAGGCCAGCACAGGATTCTTCCCATAACCAGCAGACGGTTGCCAATTCAGACCACGCAGCCGTATCCAATCGTACTCGGCACGCAAAGAAACCACATATCCCAGCGCCTTGCGAAGGTGGATGCCAAAGCCTCCGGTAGGACCCCAGTTACGGACAGACGTAAACCCATATGTATATCCTCCTTTTACACCAATCTCCCATTCATTCCTTGGTTTAGCAGGAAAAGGATAGGCATTATTCAGGAATTCATTGTGTTGTGCCAGTCGTCGGGTAGGAATCAATGAGGAGTCCCGTATGTCATAGCTCGCTCCAACTTGGGCGTTCGCGTACGATAGATACAGGCAAAGTACCCCAATTAAAAGAGTGAGTTTTTTACTTGCCATAACTGAAGTTTATGTGAATGAATGAATTAAACCTGAGAAGAATATGGTGCAAAAATAGATATTGGTCAGCAAAAACCAAATTTTTTTAACAATACGTATAAAATTAAAGTTGTATTAAACAAACCGTTAGACATCTTTGATATTGTTTTTGATGCTTTAAAAAGAAAATATTTTAAAATCCTAAAGTCTTAAGTTTGCCCCTCGTTCATTCTTTACATGCAGTTAGCCCAATCCATATTACAAGAGGAGCTGGTCATCTTTGAAAGAAAATTCAAGGACGCCATGAAGAGCCAGGTACCGCTGCTTGACAGGATCATGAGGTTCATTGTCAACAGGAAAGGTAAACAACTGCGACCCATGTTCGTACTCCTCTCCGCCAAGCTCTGCGGCCCCATCAATGACCCCGCATACCGGGCAGCCTCCCTCGTAGAGATATTGCACACCGCCACGCTCGTACACGATGACGTGGTGGACGAGTCGCTGGAACGCCGGAAGTTTTTTTCCACCTACGCACTGTGGAAAACTAAAATATCCGTACTGGTTGGGGACTACCTGTTTTCCAAGGGGTTGCTATTATCCCTGGACCACGACGACTTCCGTATCTTACAGCTTCTATCAGACGCAGTTCGCAAGATCAGCGAAGGGGAGCTGCTGCAGCTGGAGAAATCCCGTTCGCTCAATCTGAGCGAAGACGTATACTTCGAGATCATCCGTAACAAGACCGCCTCCCTTCTCGCCTCCTCCTGTGCCGCAGGCGCCTTTGCTACATCGAAGGATGAAGCGCTGACCGAAAAAATGCGCCAGTTCGGAGAAAAAGTAGGTATCGCCTTCCAGATCAAGGACGACCTTTTCGACTATGGCAGCGAGGAGATAGGCAAACCCACCGGAAATGATATTAAAGAAAAAAAGCTAACGCTCCCGCTGATCTATACCCTGAACAACATCGACAAAGCCACCCGCAGGGAGCTGATTTATATTATTAAGAACAAGAACAAGGATCATGAAAAAGTTCAATATGTCATCAAAAAGGTGACAGAAGCAGGTGGCATCGAATATGCCACAAAAAAGATGAATGCCTATCGGGACGAGGCGCTTACCATACTTCACACGTTCGAAGACAACGACTCACGTAAAGGACTCGAGGAATTGGTCAGGTACACGACTGACCGGAAATATTAAAGATGCAAAAACGCTGGAATATATTACAGGCAGACCCCACAGAGTCAGCTGCATTGCAGTCGCATCTGCATATCCATCCCGTCATCTGCGGGATACTTATGCAACGTGGCATCACCACCCCCGACCAGGCAATGAGATACTTCCATCCCCGGCTGGAGGACCTCCATAGCCCCTGGCTCATGAAGGACATGGACAAAGCCGTTACCCGCATCCTTCAGGCATTGGAAAAAAAGGAAAAGATACTGATCTACGGAGACTATGACGTAGATGGAACCACCGCAGTCGCCTGCATGGTCAGTTTCCTAAAAAAAATACACCCGCCGGAACTCATCGGGTACTATATCCCTCACCGTTACAAGGAAGGATACGGCATTTCCATGTCAGGGGTCTATCTTGCCGCAGACAACGGCTTCTCACTGGTCATTTCCATGGATTGCGGCATAAGTTCTTTCATATATATTGACGCGGCAAAGGCCCTCGGCATCGACTTCATCGTCTGCGACCACCATTTGCCCAACAGCTTGTTGCCTCCTGCCGTGGCCATTCTCAACCCCAAACAGCCGGATTGCCCTTATCCTTATAAAGATCTCTGCGGATGTGGGGTAGGATTTAAGCTGATCACCGCACTCTCCCGGCAGCTCGGTCTCCCGGATGACGAGCCCTTTCAATACCTCGACCTGGTAGCGACTGCCATCGCAGCCGACATCGTATCCGTGGACGGGGAGAACAGGATCCTCGCATGGCATGGCCTTAAAAAGATCAACAGCACCCCCAACAACGGGATAAAGGCCCTCATCCAAAACAGCGGACTGACAAGACCATTGAAAATATCCGACCTTGTTTTCGTACTGGCCCCCCGGATCAACGCCGTGGGACGAATGGACGATGCCGGCAAGGTGGTTGAATTATTTACTACCCCTCACCTCGAAGAGGCCCGGACATTTGCAGGTATCCTGCATACGATGAACGATGAGCGCAGGGCTGCAGACTCCAATATCACCGAAGAGGCGATGGATATGATAAAAGAAGATGCCAGCCACACCAATAAGAAATCCATTGTCCTTTACAGGGAGCACTGGCATAAAGGCGTCATAGGCATCGTAGCATCCCGCCTCACCGAAAAGTTCGCCCGCCCCACCATCGTGCTTACCCGCAACGGAGGCGTTGTATCCGGCAGCGGAAGAAGCTTCACCGGTTTCAATATGTACGAAGCCATCCATGCGTGCCGCGACCACCTGGTGGATTATGGCGGACATCCCGCCGCCGCAGGCCTCACCCTCCAGCCAGACCAGGTAGAAGCTTTTACACAAAAGTTCGAAGAAATAGTATCCGCAACCTTCGATCCACAATCCATGGTGCCCGGGCTGAACATCGATGCGGAGATCTCATTTTCCGACATCGACACCTCTTTCTTCCAAACCCTGGAAGCAATGGAACCGTTTGGTCCCGAAAACCCTCAGCCCGTATTCATTACCCGCGATGTTATGGATAAAGGGTATACCAAGATCGTTAAAGAACAGCATATACGATTCTATATCGCCCAGGTTGGACACGGAAGATCATTCAAAGGCATAGGCTACAACCTGGCCGGCAAGTTCCCTTTACTCGCCGGCCAGCAGCCCATAGATATCGTATATACTTTAGAAGAAAATGTCTGGAATGACAGATCGTATATCCAATTAAAAGTCTTTGACCTCCATTCCAGCATCGACCATTGATCACGCTTCCGGTCCTCCTTATGCCTCCAGAATAATCGCCCCCTTCTGCTCACCCGACATCAATTCCACGCTCCTGTCGATGAAGCTGGTAAGATGATTGCCCTTCAACAAACCCTGTGACAGCAGCGCCAGGTCCGCCAGATTATGCACCAGCTTTTCCTTCTTGTCCGTGTTTTCCTCCTTCAGCACCGTCTGGTATATCTTATGATTGCCATTCACCGTCAGGATCACCTCATCCGGCATGTTGGCATAAAAGCTTCCCATCGGTCCGCTGACAGCAGCCATATCCTTCATACGACGGGAAAATTCCGGACGGGTGGCTATAACAGGGGGCGCCTCCGGGCTTAACCCTTTTACTTCCACCGTCACATGCAGCTCGGGCACCTGCCGTTGGAACAACCCTTTCAGCCCCTCTTCCTCCTCGGCATTGAGGACAGACGTTCCGCCTTCCGCCTTGTCGATCAGGTTGTCGGCAATATCCGCATCCACGCGCACGAAATGTACGTCCTGCCACTTCATCTCCATCTGGTTGATAAAGGCGGCATCTACAATTGTCTCCAGCTTGACCACAACATACCCCTTGGCCTGCGCCTGCCGGATATAGCTATCCTGCTGTATGGGGTTGGTGGTATAAAGGATGACGAGCTTGCCCTCTTTATTCTTTTGAATCGCTTCTGTGGCTGTCCGGTACTCGTCCAATGTGTAGAATTTATCACCTTTCACATCTTCCATAATGTGGAAACGAACCGCTTTTTCAAGGAACTTATCATCCGTCATCATCCCATATTTCACGAATAATCCGAGACTGTCCCATTTCTCCTCGAATTCCTTCCGCTCCTTGTTGAAGATCTCCTCCAGCTTGTCGGCTACTTTTTTGGTAATATGATTATTGATCTTCTTTACATTGGGATCGCCCTGCAGGTAGCTGCGGCTGACGTTCAATGGAATGTCAGGGCTGTCGATAACCCCATGCAGCAGCATGAGGAATTCCGGGACAATATCCTTTACCTCATCCGTCACAAAGACCTGGTTGCTGTATAGTTGTATCTTATCCTTCTGGATCTCATAGCTCTGCTTGATCTTCGGAAAATAAAGGATGCCCGTAAGGCTGAAAGGGTAGTCCACATTCAGATGTATCCAGAAAAGAGGAGCCTCGCTAAAAGGGTAAAGCTCTTTATAAAAGTCCTGGTAATCCTGCGGTGTCAGCTCACTGGGCTTTTTTGTCCAGGCCGGCGCCGTATTGTTTACCTGCTTGTCCTCAAAAAAGATAGGCACCGGGAGGAATCGGCAGAACTTCTTAAGCACCGCCTCGATCCTTTCCGCCTCCAGGAATTCTGTGCTTTCCTCATTGATATACAGGATAATATCCGTCCCTCTCCCCTCCCTTTCCGCATCTTCGAGCGTAAATTCCGGGCTCCCGTCACACTCCCATTTCACGGCCTTGGCCCCTTCCCTATAGCTTTTGGTGACGACTTCCACCTTTTCGCTCACCATAAAGGAGGAATAGAACCCAAGCCCAAAATGACCTATAATATTGGCTTCATTCTGCCCCTTGTACTTATTGAGAAATTCCTCCGCCCCGCTAAAAGCCACCTGGTTCAGGTACTTATCCACCTCTTCAGCTGTCATACCGATACCCCTGTCGGAGATGGTAAGGGTCTTTTTATCCTTATCTAATTGAATATCAATCCTCAACTCACCCAATTCCCCCTTTGCCTCCCCCAAGGAAGAGAGGGTTTTTAACTTTTGGGTGGCATCCACCGCATTGCTGACAAGCTCTCTTATAAAAATATCATGTTCGCTGTATAGGAACTTCTTGATAATAGGAAAGATGTTCTCTGTCTGTACGCGTATACTTCCTTTTTGCATGTTTTAAACTCGTTTAATGGTTACTCATTGCCCCACCCGGGATTATTTATTGGCCCCAGGAATTGAACCCGCCGCAGATACGACCGGCCTCCGGGATCGGGCCAAAACCAGCCAACAAACCCAATGCCATACCCCCGGATCTGCCACACTGTCAAGCCGGCCGGTTTGCCGGCCCGCCAGCTCCCTCCGTTGCCCCTTCCCGGCCTTTTCCATTGCCGTTCCGGCTCAAAACTTTATTCCGACCCGCGTTGGCCCTTTCCCCCAAATATCCTACCTTTGCAACCCATTTTGATTATTTCTAATTTTTAAACAAAAAACAGGGATCATGAACAATTACGAATTGATGGTGATTTTTACCCCTGTGCTATCTGAGGAGGACTACAAAGCCGCTCAGAAAAAATACACTGCCTTTATTAAAGACAATGGAGGTGAAGTGGTGCACGAAAATCCCTGGGGTCTGAAATCACTGGCGTATCCCATCCAGAAGAAAACCACAGGCTTGTACTGGGTTCTGGAATTCAATGCGCCATCCGACTTCAATGAGCGACTGAATATTCAGATTCGCCGCGACGAAACCGTGTTACGTTTCATGGCTACAAAGCTCGATAAATACGCCGTCGAGTACAATGCCAAAAAGAGAAGTGGTGTACCGACAGGAACTGAAAAAGTAGGAGCTTAAACCATGGCAAAAGCAAACGAGATCAAGTATCTGACCGCCATTAAACCCGAGAAGCGCGCTAAGAAATTCTGCCGTTTCAAGAAATATGGCATTAAATACATCGACTACAAGGATGCTGAATTCCTTAAGAAGTTCCTGAACGAGCAAGGCAAGTTATTGCCCCGCCGTATCACCGGTAACTCCCTGAAATATCAGCGCAAAGTATCTGACGCGGTAAAGAAAGCCCGCCAGATGGCCCTGTTACCTTATGTAACAGACCTTTTAAAGTAACCTCACCCTAATCCCGTCCCTAATTGGGCATGGGCAGACAGTTCGCAATTGGGCTCCCCCCGGAGCCTCGCAAGTTGCGGATTGGGACTACGGTGAACAAAAAACAAAACATGGAAGTCATTTTAATTGCAGACGTAGATAACCTGGGCGCCGCACATGAAAAGGTGAGCGTAAAGAATGGTTATGCTCGTAACTATCTGATTCCCCGCAAGTTGGCAGTAGAGGCTAATCCCTCCAATCTGAAACAGCTGGAAGAAAGAATGAAACAGATCGCGAAGAAGGAAGCAAAGATGATGGCCGAGATCAATAAGGTGATCGAGGTCCTGAAAGCCTCCCCCCTCAAGATTGGAGCCAAGACAGGCACCAGCGGCAAGATCTTCGGTAGCGTCACCTCCGTACAGCTGGCCCGCGCCATCCGCGACCAGAAAGGATACGATATCGATCGTCGTAAGATCCACATCATCGATGAAGTAAAAGAACTGGGAACTTACAAAGCCAAGGTCGATTTCGGCAACCACCATGAAGCGGAACTGGAATTTGAAGTTACTGCTGAATAATTATTAGAAGAAATACCCAAATACTTCGAAGCCCGTGAATAAATCACGGGCTTTTTTGTTAATATTCGATAGGTAGGGTTAGATTCATTAAAAAACATCAAAAGGCGACTGTACAAAATCGTTTTTTCAGATGGATAAAACCCGCTGGAATACTGACCAATACTAAATCCTATCAAATTGGGGATAAATTAGAATAAGTAATAAAAATCCCTATCTTTACAATAGCTCTATTGTTTATTGGCCGTATTATGCGCTGTCGTAACTTTCTTTCCAGTCAGATCCCTCAGTACATCGTATACCTTCAACAGTGTAGAGTGAGTTTTTTTCATTTTTTAATTTTTTGTACAATGAACATTTATGTAGGCAACCTCTCTTGGCAAATGACCGATGAGGATCTCAGGAACCTTTTTGAACAACACGGCACTGTTGCTTCAGCCAAGATCGTCAAGGACAAAGTTTCCGGACGTAGCAAAGGCTTCGGCTTTGTTGAAATGGAAGACGACGGCGAAGCTCAGCAGGCTATCACTAACCTGTACGACAGCGAAGTGATGGGTCGTAAGATCATCGTTAACGAATCACAGCCTAAACAACAAGGCGGTGGCGGCGGTGGCTTCAAAAAGAGAAGCTTTGGCGGCGGCGGCGGTGGCGGCGGCTACAAGAAAGGTGGTTACGATCGCGGCGGTGGCGGCGGCTACAACAGGGATTATTAATTATTACGATCAATATATCTCTTTGTCAAAATCCTTTCCATTACGGAAAGGATTTTTTATTACTCCCCCCACCACCCGACGTAGTCCTCTTCAAAGTTTTTTAATGCTTGCTAAAACTCAAAACCTTTAACTTAGGCTCTCTTAAAAAAACTTGCCTTATGCATCGCAGAAAATTCCTACAGGATGTCTCCATGGCCACTGCCGGCCTGACAATTATCAATTTTCCTATCCGTGGCAAAATGGCACCCAGCAACAAGGTCATCGTGGGTGTGATGGGCGTCAATAGCCGTGGCGCCTATCTGGCCAAATCCTACTCGCAACTGCCGAACGTGGAAGTAGCATATATCTGTGATGTGGAAGAGAAAGCATTGCAGAATGGATTGGATGCATTGAAAGACGCACCACGCAAACCGACTATTATTAAGGATATCCGCAAACTCGTTGAACAAAAGGACCTGGATGCGCTCATAGTGGCAGCTCCCGATCACTGGCATACGCCTGCTGCGATCCTCGGCGCCTCCCATGGCAAACACGTGTACGTGGAGAAACCCTGCGGTCAAAATCCTTATGAAGGGGAGCTGCTCGCAAAGGCCCTGCATAAATACGGG
The DNA here is from genome assembly GCA_001898505.1 of Sphingobacteriales bacterium 50-39. Classification (GTDB taxonomy): domain Bacteria; phylum Bacteroidota; class Bacteroidia; order Chitinophagales; family Chitinophagaceae; genus Puia. The sequence goes on along the minus strand of MKTZ01000001.1, from coordinate 5,095 downwards.
AAGCATATACAGATGGGCAACCAGCGTCGCTCGATGCCGACGCTCATAGATGCAGTCAGGCAAGTGCACGACGGCGCCATCGGCAAAACCTATTTCGCTAAAGCCTGGTACGCCAATAACAGGAAGTCCATCGGCTTTGGGAAAAAAGTTCCTCCCCCCACAACCCTGGATTTTGAGCTCTGGCAGGGACCCGCGCCCCGCAGAGATTACCAGGACAATCTCGTACACTACAACTGGCACTGGTTCTGGCATTGGGGCACGGGCGAAGCCTGCAACAACGGCACACACGAAATAGATTGCTGCAGATGGTTCCTCGGTGTGGACTACCCGCAGAAGGTCACCTCTGCCGGAGGCCGTTACGCTTTCAAAGACGATTGGCAGACGCCCGATACACAGGTAGCCGGCTTCGAATTCCCCGAAGGCAAAGCCATCACATGGGAGGGCCGCAGCTGTAATAACTTCGGCGTAGAAGATGCCGGCAGAGGGTTTGTGATCTATGGAGATAAAGGCACCCTCGTCAATCTCGGCGGCGGAGACTACAAGATATTTGATGAAAAGAACAAGCTCGTAAAGGAAGTGAAATCAGATGTGGTCGCCGACCCCACGAACCCGGTCAGCGCCAGCGGAAACCTCGACCTGTATCATTTCGACAATTTCATAAAGTCCGTAAAAGGAGAAGCCTCGCTCAACTCTCCGGTCGACGAGGCTTCCAAAAGTGTATTGCTTTGTCATCTTGCCAATATCGCGCAGCGCACTTCGGGTGTGCTTCACTGTGATCCTTCCAATGGCCACATCCTCAACGACACTGCCGCAGCAGCCCTTTGGCGCAGAACGTATGAGAAAGGCTGGGAACCTATAGTGTCCTGATCTTTATACTGCGGAAGCTTACCTCATTCCCATGGTCCTGTAGCAGTATATGACCTTGCGGAGCTTCCCCGAAGTTCTTCCATATTTTGTACTTGCTGATAGCAACAAGGTCCCGGAAAGCCTGCGAACCACGCTCATATTCCAGCACTTTGATCCCATTCAGGTAGTGCTCTACATGGTTATTGGGGTATACTACGATACGGCCTGTATTCCACTGGCCGATAGGATGAATAAAACGCTTTTGCTTATTCGCCTTGATCAGGTCATATAAAGAGGACATGGTACGATCTCCTTCTCTGCCCAGCTTGGCATCCGGGTGCAGCGTATCGTCGAGCAACTGGTATTCCAATCCGATAGCGGAGCCGGTATTGTTCTCACTCAGCGTGACAAAATACTTCACCCCGCTGTTGGCGCCCGGCGTGAGCTTGAAGTCAAAAGAGAGATCAAATGCCTTGTACTCGTCCGTAGTTACGATATCGCCTCCGTTTGCGGATTCTTTCCCGGCGGAGCCCAGCACTTTCAGGATGCCGTCACTGACAACCCAGCCTTTCTCCGGGAATGTCTTTTTGTAAGCGCCCACCCATCCATTGGAGGTCCGCCCATCGAAGAGCAATTTCCATCCACTGCTTTTTTCATAGCTTGTCAGCGTATTGGGAATATTGTTGACTACATAAATGCCTTTGGGGAAGGGCATGGGTTTCAAACCTGAGGTCTGTATACGGATGTTTTTAAAATACACTTTCTCACCAGCCAGCTCCTGCTTTCCGATACCGTGTACCTGGAGTCCGATAAATCCCTTTTTATCTACTGTATCCACCAGGCAGGCTACTGGCACCTGGTTCAACCAGGTCTTCATTTCATGACCTATGCACTCGATACGGATATGATTGTACTGACCCACTTTCAGGGCCGACTGTGCTTCCGGATGCAGCGATCCGGGGTAAAGCCAATCCCGGCGGCCTTCATCATAGATGCCTCCGGACCAGCGTCTCGATGATGGATCTATTTCAAATTGACATCCATATACCAACCCTTTCCCTTCATGACCCGCAGGGTCGTAATGGCTCCTCATCTGTACACCCGAATTGGCTGTGGTGTCGTCTATACGGATATCCAGCTCGAGGATAAAGTCTCCATATTCTTTTTCCGTTACCAAAAAAGTATTACCGGAACCAAACACCGTCGTTCCCACGATAACTCCATTTTCCACTTTGTAGTCGGCGGTGCCCGCCAGTCTTTTCCACCCATTCAATGTTTTTCCGTCAAAAAGGTTTGTCCAGTTCCCCGATTGCGCATACACTCCACCAGTCAGAGCAGTAGCAACGAGGATCAGTAAAGTCTTCTTCATATGCAATTGTGATTTATAGAAAATTAAAATTCGATGACCATTTTTCGATGGAGTGCCCGTAGACCGCCTGGTTGGCAAGATGCACGCAGCAGGCCGTGGTAGCGCCCGTCAATACATTGGACGCAGGCTGCCCGCCGTTCTGGATACATTGAAAGAAATCCTGTAAAGCATACCAGGTACCGTCCTTTAATTTTTCTTTCACGATGGGGATGCCTCCGTCCTTGTTCCATTCCAGCTTGGTAGCGCCTGTAACCCCATCCACCGTCGTCAGCTCTTTCCGGGTCTCCGGTTCGGGATAGTATACGCCGTCGTCGACCAGCAGAGATACCATACCTCTCGTTCCCTTGATCTTAAAATTGTATCCCTCGTGGGCGTTAGCGCAGGTGGCTCCAAAATTACCCACCATACCTGTCTTCGCGTATCGTAATACGACCTGGACATTGTCGTAGGTCTCCCGTCCGTCCTTGTAGTAGTCGATACCGCCTGTTCCGAACAGTTCATCCGGGTGGGTGTCGAAGGCCCAGTTGATAAAATCTATCTGATGTGAGAGGAGTTCTGCCGTCAGCCCGCCTGAGTATTCTTTATACATTCTCCAGTTGATCTTTCTCTCCAGCGAGGGGTCCGGCACCGGGCGTCGCCAGTTCCAGTTCCTGTCCCACCGGCAGTCTATCTGGGTCACCTTGCCTAAATAATTCTTTTCGATCATCTCCTTTACTTTAAAGTATAGGGGAGAGTATCGGTATTGGTGTCCCACCTGCAGCACCTGTTTTGAATATTGTTTCGCTTTATTCACCAGGTCCAGCGCTTGCGGGATATTATAGGTCATCGTCTTCTCGAGATAGACATGCTTGCCTGCCGACAATGTGTCGACTGCAATGTCATGGTGAAGATTTAGTGGCACTGCTATTACTACCGCCTTGATCTTTTTATCATCCAGCAACCGGCGATGATCCGCATATTCGGTAAAGGAACCCATCTTCCGGGCCTCTGCCAGGCGGAAGTCCAGTACATCGCAGGTGGCCACGATATGGAAGAGCTCCGGCATTTGCAGCAGGATGCTCATGATGCCTTTTCCTCTGTCTCCACAGCCTATGATCCCGATGGACACCGGTTCGCCGTCACGGGAAAAAACTTCTCCGTCTGCAGCAAAGCTCTTCAGCAATCCATTCCCTAATATCAAGCCACCTGTCAGCGCGCTGGTTCGTTGTATAAATTCCCTTCTTAACATGCTGGTAAATTGGTAGACTAAGATAAGGCATCAGGGATATAGTAAGGCATTAAAAGATTTGGAAGTTGCGGAAACGATTGCGCCGTTTTTATCCCGATAGATAAAGAATGCCGCCATATCCTTTCGGTTGTTGACAAACTCCATGGCTTTCGCAAGCCCCATCGCCATGAGTGCGTTGTCATAGGCGTCTGCTATGATCGCTTTTTTAGCGTACACCGTCACGCTGATCAGTTCATTATCGGCTGGGAATCCCGTGCGAGGGTTTATGGTGTGACTGAACTTTTTGCCGCCCCGTTCATGCCAGGCGCGATAGCTTCCGGAAGTGGTGATGGCGCCACTATCCACCGACATGATCCTCTGTACGACCGCTTCCGCAAATTCATTCTCTGGTGGCGCCTCGATACCGACACGCATACGCTCACCTGAGGGTTTCCGGCCTTTTACCCGAAGTTCGCCTCCTAGCTCCACAAGGTAGCTGGTGATATGGTGTTGTTCGAGGAATCCCGCCAGCACATCTACACTATATCCCTGGGCGATGCCATCCAGGTCGATATGAACGCAGGGCTTTGCTTTCAATAGATATCCGTTCTGTATAGACAGATAGTCGGACCCCACACAGGGAAGTATATGCTGAATGACAGCAGAGTCCGGGTATGCATCCGGTTTGTGGGCGCTAAAGCCCCAGGCTTCCACGAGAGGCTGGACCGTTATATCGAAGAGGCCGGAACTGGTCCGGTAGGTATCCAGGGCTTGCTGCATGACAACAGACATATGTTCATCCATCAAAATACCATGTGGGTCCCGATTGAACTGGCAGATAAGGGAGTAGGGCTTATAAAGGGAGAGGGAACTGTCGATTTTGTCGAGGATGCTATCGATCTGGCTGGAGAGAACCGTGCTATCGGTGGAATAGTAAGTAATGTGCCAGGTTGTACCCTGGGCGTGGCCGGAGAGGTGAAAAGGTTGAAGAGTATCGGCAGGCTGCCCCAGCAGCAGGGTGATCCAGAAAAGGACGTTCATAAGGCAAATATAGCGTTCAAAGGTCGTTCGCCCTCGTCCCCGCCGGCACTCGTCCCTGCCGTTCCCCCGTCACCCACCCTTCGGGTATGGGCAAAAAAAAGCCCCGTAGCACAAGCTACAGGGCCTTCAATGAATATGGCAGCTACCTACTCTCCCGCATTGTGGTGCAGTACCATCGGCCATGAGGGGCTTAACTTCTCTGTTCGGTATGGGAAGAGGTGAACACCCTCGGCAAAACCACCATAAGATCATGGGTCATATTGACCATAATAATGTCATATTGGGAGGTTGTAATACAAAGTGAAAAAAAATTAAAGCATACGGGCAATTAGTACTACTCGGCTTTACTGTTACCAGTTTTATACCTGTAGCCTATCAACGTCATAGTCTCTGACGACCCTTAAAAGAAAACTCATCTTGTGGAAGGTTTCACGCTTAGATGCTTTCAGCGTTTATCCTGTCCGTACATAGCTACTCTGCACTGCACCTGGCGGCACAACAGATACACCAGCGGTACGTACGACCCGGTCCTCTCGTACTAAGGTCATGTCCACTCAATTTTCTAACGCCCATCACAGATAGGGACCGAACTGTCTTGCGACGTTCTGAACCCAGTTCACGTGCCACTTTAA